>NZ_QYRP01000002.1:0-2400000 GCF_003600895.1 Nocardioides cavernaquae | reverse complement strand
GCTGACCCGGGCACGCACGCGGCGTACGACCTCAAGCAGGAAGCGCATCCGCCGGGTCGGGTCACCGCCCCACTCGTCGTCGCGCAGGTTGGTCAGCGGCGAGAGGAACTGCGTGACCAGGTAGCCGTGAGCGGCGTGGATCTGTACGCCGTCGAACCCGGCGTCCTCGCAGACCTCCGCCGCGGCAGCGAACCGCTCGATGATCTCCTCGATCTCGGCGGAGGTGAGGGCGCGCGGGGTGGCGGCGCCCGGAAGGGCCAGAGGTACGGCGCTCGGCGCGACCGGCTGGTGGCCGATGTTGAGGAGGTTGGACTGGCGGCCGGGGTGGTTCAGCTGGGCGAAGATCGCCGCTCCCCCGTCGTGGGCCGCCTTGGACCAGGCCGTGAGCTGCGGCAGGGCCCGGTCGTCCTCGATCACGATGTTGCCCGGCTCGCCGAGGTGCGCCCGGTCGACCATCACGTTGCCGGTGATCAGGAGGCCGTAACCACCCTGCGCCCACCGGCGGTAGAGCGTCACGATCCGCTCGTCGGGCGAGTTGTCGCCATCCCCGAGGGCCTCGCTGAGGGCGGCCTTCGCGATGCGGTTGCGCAGTCGCAGACCGGACGGGAGTTCGAGCGGATCGTTGAGCGAGGCCATGGGATGCTCCAGTTCGTGATTGCAGTACGTTCGTAATAGTATGGTCGTACTGCTAAAGTTCTGACAAGCCCCCGGAAGGAGATCCACGTCATGGCCCGCTACAGCCCGGAGCACAAGGAAGCCACCCGCCGCCGGATGATCGAGACCGCCGGCCGTCGGTTCAAGAGCGATGGCATCGACGGCTCCGGCATCGCGACCCTGGTCGCGGACGCCGGCCTGACCAACGGCGCCTTCTACGGCCACTTCTCCTCGAAGGACGACCTCATCGCCTCCGTCGTCGCGCAGCAGCTCGAGGACCAGGTCGCGGTGGTCAACTCCCTGCCCCCGGGGCTCGAGTCGGTCGAGGGGTTCCTGCGTTGGTACCTCTCCCCCGACCATCGCGCTGATCTTGCCGGCGGCTGCCCGTCCGCAGCGCTGCTGGACGAGATCGGCCGTTGCGACGTGGCTGTCCGGGAGGCCTACACCGACGGGGCTGCCGCGATGATCCAGGCGATCGTCCGCCACCTCGACGGGGGCGACGCGCAGCGCACCGAGGAGCGTGCGATCGGGCTCTTCTCGCTGCTGGTCGGCTCACTCCAGGCCGCCCGCGCCGTGACCGACCCCGAGCTGTCCGACCGCATCCTCGCCGCGGCGTACTCCAATGCGATGACCCTCGCCACGGCTCCACTCACCTCCGCACGCCCCACAGATCAGGACACCGAATGAAGGCCTTCGTCGTCACCCACTACGGCCCCGATGGACTGGAGGCGGCCGAGGTCCCGGCGCCGGAGGTCGGCCCCCACGACGTGCTCGTCGAGGTGCGGGCGGCGAGCATCAACCCGCTCGACAAGATGGTCCGCAACGGCGAGTTCAAGCAGCTGATCAAGTACAAGCGGCCGTTCGTTCTCGGCCACGACGTCGCCGGAGTCGTGACCCGCGTGGGTGGCGAGGTCCACGACTTCAAGGTCGGCGACGAGGTCTGGTCCCGTCCGCGCGACCTGCGGATCGGGACCTTCGCCGAGCAGATCGCCATCGACGCCGCTGACGTCGCCCTGAAGCCGACGTCACTCTCGTTCGAGGAGGCCGCCGCCGTCCCGCTCGTCGCCCTCGCCGCCTGGCAGGCCCTGGTCGACGTCGCTGCCATCAGGGCCGGCCAGAAGGTCCTGGTCCACGCCGGCGCCGGCGGCCTCGGCTCCACCGTGATCCAGGTCGCGAAGCACCTCGGTGCGTACGTCGCGACGACGGCCAGCACCAGGGACATCGAGAAGGTCCGCGACCTCGGCGCCGACGAGGTCGTCGACTACACGCAGGCCGACCTCGCCGATGTCCTGTCGGGGTACGACGTCGTGGTGGACTCGCTCGGTCTCGCCAGCCTCGAGAAGTCGCTGACCGTGCTCAAGCCCGGTGGCCTGGCAATCAGCGTCGTCGGTCCACCCGATCCCCACTTCGCAGTGCAGCTCGGCCAGCCGGTCCTCAAGCCGGTCATGGCGATCATGAGTCGCAAGATCCGCTCCCGCGCGAGGAAGCACGGCGTGCGCTACTCGTTCCTCTTCATGAAGGCGAGCGGCGCGCAGCTGACGACGCTCGCTGCGCTCTACGACACCGGCATCCTCCGCCCGGTCCTCGACCGCACCTTCGGTTTCGCGGAGACGATCGAGGCGATGGCCTACGTCGAGCAGGGCAAGGCCAAGGGCAAGATCGTGGTCACTCGCTGACGAGCGCCCATGGAGCGCCAATCCGCAGGGCACGGCGAACAGCGGGAGGAAGAGAGCTGCGTTCGCCCAGCAGGAGTTGGGCGCGTTCAGGTCCAGCCTTCGAATCGGTCGACGAAGTCGCCGAACTGGCCCAGCACCATCCGGGCGCACACACGACAGGCCTGACGCTCCAGGGGATTGACCTCAAGGCCCCAGAACACATGCCAGGCGACCGCATACTCGCCGCAGGCGGTGAGCAGGCCCCCGTTCTCCTTGAAGTGAAACGTGCCCCAGGGAGCCCTGCCACGGGAGACGGACGCGGGCTTTTGATGCGGCGCCGTGACGAGCCACCCGCCGCCTGAGCACCCGGCGCCCGGGCGACACCGGCCTTCCCGGGAGGCACGCACGGCCCTCTCGGAAAGCAGCGGCACCACGACGGCGGCCTGGTCCGTGTCTCGGACGCCAAGGCGCTGCGAAGGCACCCTGCGAAGGCCAGCACTCCGGCGCGGAGAGGGCAGGTCGATGACCGAGGCCGACCCCGGAGCTCCCTCGACGGTCATCGTTGCCGGTCCTTGTGCCGCCAGCCGCGGCCATCACACGCGGTCATCAGGCGTGGCAGCTCAGCGGCTTGCCGCCGTTGAAGATGACCATGTCCTCGAGTGCCGCCACGGCGTCGAGCGGAGTCCCCCACTGCTCGCCCCGCGCCTCCGAGTACGCGCGGTGGAGGTTCCCGACGATCCGCTCGTAGTCGAGGAGATCCGCGAACTCGCCGAGGTCGGTTTCACGGGCGGCCTCGAGCGGGGTGAGGCCAGCCGCGATGCCGTCGGCGGCAACCTGCTGCACGAACCGGAGGTAGCTGGTCACCTCTCCGAAGATCTCCGGCCCACTGACCGGACCATGACCGGGAACGATCGTCTCGGCACCGAGCTCCTCGACGGCGGACAGGGTCTGCAGCATGCCGCCCAGCGAGCCCTGGAAGATGAACGGCGTGACATCGCGAAAGAGGAGATCTCCCGCGAAGAGGACCTTGCGCTCGGGCAGCCAGGCCACCGCATCGTTGTTCGTGTGCGCCGGCACGCCCATGTGCATCACCTTGCACGCGAGGTCATCGACGTAGACCGTCACGGACTCGTCAAAGGTCAGGAAAGGTGGCGCGAGCTCGATGTCGCCCCACTCGACCTCGGTCCAGAACGGCGCGGACCTCGGCGTGCCCCAGGCCTGGATGGCAGCGCGCGACCGCTCCTGGCCCACGATGGTGGCTTCGGGAAACAGGTAGTTCCCGAAGGTGTGGTCACCGTGGTGGTGGGTGTTGATCAAGGTGCGGACGGGCTGATCGCTGAGGTCATCGATCGCGTCCAGATACGCCCGGGTGCGGGCTTCCGTCGAGCAGGCATCGATGCTCACGACTCCGCGTGAGCCAACCAGAAAGCCGGTGTTGTTGATCCACCAGCTCCCGTCGCCCTGGATGTAGGCGTAGACGCCCGAGCTCACTTCAACGGTCTTGCCGAAGCAGTCACGATCCCTGGATGCCACCACCGGCTCCTCTCCTGCCCTCCACCGAGGACGACTGCCAGCGCGCTGACCACTGCCGCATCGCCATCAGGACGGGGACGAGGTCGCGTCCCTTGTCGGTGAGCGCGTACTCGAACCGATCCGGCCCGCTCTGGTAGCGCTCCCGGGTCATGACTCCGTCGGCGACGAGGTGGCGCAACCGAAGCGTCAACACGTGCCGGGAGATCCCGAGAGCAGCCTGGAAGTCGTTGAACCTGCGGATCCCGAGCAGGGACTCGGCCACCAGCTCGACATCCCAGGGGCTCGCAAAGACGTTCACACGACCGTGATCGGCCACCACGGGCTCCTTTCGTCACTGCATGCGCAGGTCCACTTCTCGCAGCGTCGATCGGCGCAGGAACCGCACGCAAGAGGACCGACCGACCGTGGCGGTGCCGTACCAATGCCGGGCACGGTCGTCCTACTGGCCGCCGCGCACGGATTCCTACGGTGGTGCAATGACCACACGACGACTGACATACGAGGTGCTGGTCGTGGATGGCCAGCCGATCCCCGGTCGCCCTGCGCCCGACGGGTCGCCGAGCATGTGGTCGCCCACGTCAGCGACGTTGATCTGCGGTGATCACAGCGCGGTCCTCATCGATGGCCTCACCACCCGCGAGCACGCGCAGGCCCTCGTCGACTGGATCGCACGGCGCGGCCTCAGGCTGCAGACGATCTACATCACCCATGGGCACGGCGACCACTTCTTCGGCCTCGGACCGCTCGTCGCGCAACACCCCGGCGTCCAGGTCGTCGCGCTGCCCGAGGTCATTGCGCACATGGAGGAGCAGACCTCCCCGGCGGTGTACGACGCTCTGTGGCGGCCACTCTTCGGCGAGCAGATCCCCGACGAGATCGTCGTGGCCTCCCCGCTGGAGGGCAACGTGATCGAGCTCGAGGGACACGAGCTGGTCGTGCACCGCGCGGGCCACACCGACCGCTCGGACACGACGTACGTCCACGTCCCCGACCTGGATCTCGTGGTGGCCGGCGACATCGTCTACAACGGCGTCTTTCCCTACACCGTCGAGACCGATCGCGCCTCGCGCGAGGAATGGCGCACAGCGCTCGCCGACATCGCAGCACTCGGGCCGCAGCACGTCGTCGCGGGCCACAAGGCTCCGACCGCCAGTGACGATCCCCGGCACGTCACCGAGACCCGCAAGTTCCTCGACGACCTCGACGCTGCGCTCGACTCGGGCTCGCCTGCCGAGGAGATCTTCGACAGCCTGATCGAGACGCACCACGAGCGGCTCAACCGGACCGCGCTGTGGGTCGGCATCAGCTTCAACATCCGGGACCGCGACCGTCCAACCGCCAACAAGGAATGACCCCATGCGTGCAGTGATCTACTCCGAGAACGGACCGTCGTCGGTCCTCAGTGTTGTTGACCGGCCCGATCCCGAGCCCGGGCCGGGTGAGGTGCGGGTGCGCGTCCTGCGGTCGGGGATCAACCCCACGGACTGGAAGTTCCGCTCGCGCTTTCCCCAGCCGTACGACGAGATCGTGCCCGGTCAGGACGGCGCCGGCCTCGTCGACGCCGTCGGCGAGGGGGTCGATGAGTTCTCGGTCGGCGACCGGGTCTGGCTCGTCCTCGCCCAGCACGGCCGCGCCCACGGCACCGCCGCCGACCACACGGTGCAGCCGGTCGAGCGCGTCTTCGCGCTGCCGGCTGGAGCTGACTTCGACCTCGGCGCGTCACTCGGCGTGCCCGCGATCACCGCTCACCGCGCGTTGACCTGTGCCCAGGACGGCCCGACTCGTCTTGCGCCCGGGGCTCTCACCGACCACGTCGTGCTCGTCGCGGGAGGCGCCGGAGCGGTCGGCAACGCCGCGATCCAGCTGGCCCGCTGGGCGGGCGCCACAGTCATCACCACCGTCTCCGGCGATGAGAAGGCAGCCCTGGCCACCACAGCCGGTGCACATCACGTCGTCAACTACCGCACCACCGACGCGGCAGCCGAGATCCGCACCATCGCACCCGGTGGCGTTGACCTCGTGGTGGAGGTAGCGCCCGCCCAGAACAACGCGCTCGACCTCGCCGTCCTGCGCAACCACGGGACAGTGGCCATCTACGCCGACAACGGCGGCGGCACCCTCGCGGCTCCCCTCCTGCCGGCCATGTGGCTCAACGTGCGCTACCAGTTCGTGCTGCTCTACCCACTCGATCCGGAGCTGCTCCGGGCTGCCGCCGAGGACGTGAACGCCGCCGTGGCATGCGGCGCACTGCGCGTCGGCGAGCAGGCCGGTCTCCCCCTGCACCACTTCCCTCTCGAGCAGACCGCGGTCGCCCACGACGCCGTGGAGGCCGGGGCGATCGGCAAGGTCCTGGTCGATGTCAGCGAGCCGGAGCAGCGCGACGTACCAGCTGCGACTCCGTTCAGCACCACGCCCACCGCGTACGCCGTCTCGCCGGACTCCGGCCGGCACTGGGCGGATGAGGGCGCGTGGCCGGTGGCGCCGGGCATCCACCGGATCCCGCTGCCCTTGCCGTCGGACGTCCTGAAAGCCGTCAACGTCTACGCGATCGAGACCCCGTCCGGCCTCACCCTCGTGGATGGCGGCTGGGCCATCAAGGACGCGCGCGAAGTGCTCGAGCGAAGCCTCGGCCTGATCGGCGCCGGCTTCGGCGACATCGACCGGTTCCTGGTCACGCACGTGCACCGCGACCACTACAGCCTGGCGGCCGAGATCGGCGAGGAGTACGGCGCGGACGTCGCCCTCGGCGCCGACGAGAAGGCCACCCTCGACCTGCTCAACGACCAGGGGCGTCCACGGGAGGAGACCCCGTTCTTCGCGAGCCTGGTCAGCGCGGGTGCCGAGGACCTGGCCCGACAGTGGAACAACCTCCACGGCGCCGTGCCCGCCCAGACCGAGTGGCGGTATCCGGACACCTGGCTGGAGGGCGACCACGCGATCGCCGTCGGTGCCCGGACCCTCGACGCGGTCCACACGCCGGGCCACACGGCGGGCCATTACGTCTTCGCGGAGAAATCAGCCGCGCTGCTGTTCGCGGGCGACCACGTCCTCCCGACCATCACTCCGTCGATCGGCTTCACCCAGCCGCCGGCACCCGACCCGCTGGGCGACTTCATGGCCTCGCTGACCAAGGTTCGGGCACTCCCCGACCTGAGGCTGCTGCCCGCCCACGGGCCGGTGGCGCCGTCGACCCACGCCCGCATCGACGAGTTGCTCGCGCACCACGAGGTGCGCCTGACCAAGAGCCTCGCGACCCTCCTCGCCCGTCCCCTCACCGCGTTCGAGGCCGCCCACCAGCTCGGCTGGACCCGGCACGAGCGCTCGTTCGACGAGCTCGACCAGTTCAACCAGGGCATCGCGGCGATGGAGACCAAGGCGCACCTGGAGCTGCTCGTCGCACGTGGTCTCGCCACGCGCGCGATCTCGCCTGAGGGCGTGGTGTTGTTCACCCACACCGGCCGCGGAGCAGCGCGCTGAGAGACGCTGAAAGACGAAAGACCACGGGCCCCACGCTTTTCTGCGTGGGGCCCGTGGTCTTTGAGCTGAGGGCTGTCACATGCCGATGCTCGCCGGGAACGGGCCGTTCTCGATGAAGTCACGGCGCTTCTCGTAGGACAGCTCGAGGAAGTTGATCATCGCCGCCTTGGCGTCGTCGGACTGCATGGCCTCCATCCAGAACAGGCTCTCCATCTCGAAGCCGGCCTGGATGTTGGTGTCGAAGCCCTTGTAGATCGAGGCCTTGGCCTTGGCGATGCCGACGGGCGGGATCTGCGCGATCTCGCGCGCGATCTCGAGGGCGCGCGCCGGGGCGTCGTCGACGAGCTCGGAGGTGATGCCCATCTCCTGGGCCTCCTCCGGCGTCACCACACGGCCGCGCAGGATCATGTTGACGGCCTTGCCCAGGCCGATGAGGCGCGAGAGGCGCTGGCTTCCGCCCGCGCCCGGGATGATGCCGAGGCGGACCTCGGGCTGGCCGTAGCGGTAGTCGCCACGCTCGCCGATGCGGATGTCGCACGCGAGCGCCAGCTCCTGGCCGCCGCCCATCGTGTCGCCGTTGAGTGCCGCGATGGTCACCTTCGGCAGCGCCGCGATCTGGTCCAGCAGCGCCTTGAACTGACGCACGACCTCAGCTGCGTAGCGGGAGGTCTCGGGGGCCTTGACGACGAGCTCGTAGAGCTCCTCGACGGCGAAGTGGGTGAAGTTGCCGACCTCCTCGGGCTTCGACTGGAAGACGATCGCGCGGTACTTCGGGTCAGACATCACCGGGACCAGCTTGCCGAGCTGGTCGAGGCTGTTGACGTTGAGGTAGTTCAGGGGGGCGGACGAGAAGGTCACGACCAGGACGCCGTCGGCATCCTCCAACGTGAACTGTTCCGTGGATTCCGGCAGAGACATGAGCAAACGCCTTTCGTTGTGGGGCTGTCTCTGCAGGCTATGAATCGCCAGACCGCCTCACTAGAACGGCTGCGCCTCCCCGTGGGACGGCTGCGCCCGCCCTGCTGGAAGCGGCTCGCACCGAGCCGATCGACGGGTCAGCGGGAGGCGTCGTCCGCGTCGCGGCGTAGCGCAGAAGGCGACGTGCCGAACCATCGCTGCACAGCCCGGGTCAGGCTCGACTGCTCGCGCAACCCGACCTGGACCGCGATCTGCGAGAACGACATCTTGGTCGTCCTGATCAGCTTGCGTGCCTGCTCGCGGCGAACCCGGTCGACGAGTTCCTTGAACCCGGCCCCCTCAGCGACCAGGAGCCGCTGGAGCGATCGCGGGTGCAGGCTCAGCAAGCGAGCAACCTTGGCGAGGTCGGGCCGGTCCGGCCCGGGCTGGCCCTCGAGAATTGCGAGGACGAGGTCAGTCATCGGGACCTCGTCCTGGCCGAAGTGGGACTCCAGGAAATCGACAGCGATGTCCCGCAGCACCTCGTTGCCACCGACGACCGGGACGCCCAGAAGCTGCCTCGGAATCCGCAGGATCGCTTCAGGGCTGTCGAACGACACGTCGGCACCGAAGTACTCCCGATAGACCGCCTCGGGCGCGATCCTCCCGTGTGGCAGCTGCACTGACCGCAGCCCGTAGGACCCACCACCGCTGACCACCGACACCACCCGGTGGACCAGACCCAGGCCGTAGTCGATCGACTGCGGCGACACCGTGCCCGTCGTACTCGCGTAGCGAAGTGCGACGAGCGACTGGTTCCCCAGCGGGTCCGCGATCACCTCGTGCGACAGCGCCGGACTGAGCACGAACAGGAACCGGTCCGCCGAAAGAAGAGCGTCCCCGACGGTCGCCGCGTTCTCCATCGCGATCGCCAGCGGACCCAGGATGTGCAGGTCCTGCTGGGCGGCCATGCGGAGGCCGAGGTCAGGCACACCGAGACGGCTCGCGCCGTCCTCCAGGAGCTGCTCGACCCTTCGCAGGCTGACGAAAGCGTCGTGCTGGGCGATCTGCTCGGCATCGAATCCGTACGCCGCGAGGAGCGCGTCGCCCTCGCCGCCGAGCTCGGTGACCAGCGCCGGAAGACCGCGCAGGATGCCCGCCCGAATCGGCAGGTCACTGTCGCGCAAGGCCAAATCCTTGTCGTCTGAAGGCAAGTAACGGACGTCACATCGAAGCACACTTCAAGAGAACGATGAAGTCGAGTCCGACCGCAGGAGCAACACCGTGACCATGACCCAAGTCCGATCCGCACCCCCTTCCGTCGCGAAGCAGGGAACCTCGTTCGACGAGCTCGACGCGCGCTGGCGCGACGCCGTCCACGACCGCCTCGCACCCATGGACCTGAGATCCACCGGAGCGATCCCGGGGGTCGGCTCACTGGAGGCGCGGGACCTGGGCGACCTGCTGATCACGGACTGGCAGTGCCCCGAGGCCGAGGGCGTGCGGAGCACCTCCGCAGCCAGGAACGACGCCGACGCACTCGTGCTGTTCACCGTGACGACGGGTCGCCAGATCATCCAGACGCCCGAGAAGACCGTGGTCCTGCGACCCGGCGTGCTCCTGGTGATGAGCACCCGCGCCACGGGAAACTTCGTCATCCCGGAGGCTGCGACCAAGCGCACCCTCCGAGTGCCGCTCACGGCCCTGGCTCCCTACGACACCGGGGTGGGCATCCCGGACTTCCTGTTGCTGGACACGAGGGAGAACCGGCTGGCACAGCTGACCCAGGACTTCATGTCCGGGGTCGATGCCCAGCTCGACCGGCTGACGCCGACCGAGGTCGAGGGCGCACGGGGCGCACTGCTGACCCTGATCGCCGGGATGATCCGCTCGGGGCACGCGCCCGACGTCAACGAGACCGACTTCCTGCCCTTCCTGCGCAAGCAGATGGAGCGGTGGATCGCCGATCACGTGACCGAGGGCGTGATCCGGGTCGGTGACCTGGCCGCGGCGTACAACGTCGCGGCGCGCACCGTCCACCGCGCCTTCGCGGCGACGGGCGACACCATGGGATCGGTCGTCCGCGCCCACCGACTCGCAGCGGCGCGCAACGACCTGGTGCACACAGCAGCGTCCGTCGCCGCCATCGCGCACCGATGGGGTTTCTGCGACGCGAGCCACCTCGGGCGTGAGTTCCGCCGGGAGTTCGCGATGTCTCCGGGTGACTACCGGGCAGCTCACGGCATCGCCTGACCCAGCTCGCAGCGGCCCCCGCCGATGGGATGGCGCTCCGATTCCACCCGCGGGCGCAACCGTCCTATGAGGCGGGGGTCACATTTTTCTACCTTCGAAGTGTCCGAGACACAAGAGAAGGCGGCACTGACATGACTCGCGAGAACATCGAATTCACCGGCGAAGCCGGGGTCACCCTGCGTGGTTGGTTCTACCCGGCGGAGAACGCCACGGGCCCCGCTCCCACCGTCGTGATGACGCACGGGATGACGGCGGTCAAGGAGCTCTACCTCGACGACTACGCGGAGTACTTCGCGGCCGCTGGCCTCAACGTGGTCGTCTACGACCACCGCAACTACGGCGAGAGCGACGGCCTCCCCCGCCAGGAGACCGACCCGATCCTCCAGCACCGCGACATCCGCAACGCGATCAGCTACGCCAGCACGCGGCCCGAGGTCGACGCCGCGCGGATCGGCGTGTGGGGCACCAGCTTCGCCGGCGGCCACGCCCTCCTCGTCGCGGCGATCGACAAGCGGGTCAAGGCCGTCGTGTCCCAGGTGCCGTTCATCTCGGGCTCCAAGTCCTTTGCGGCACAGGTCCCCCTCGGTCACGCAGCTCACGTCCGCGACCAGTTCAACGGCGACCGGCTGAACCGGTTCACCGGTGGCGAGCCCGCGATTCTTGCGGCAGTGACGGACGACCCTGCCGGTCAGGCGATGATGCCGGCCCCCGACGCCTACGAGTGGTTCACCAAGGGCGCCGCCAACCGCGCACCCAACTGGAAGAACGAAGTCACCGCCCGCAGCCTGGAGTGGGCCTCGGAATACGAGCCGGGCAGCTACATCAGCCGGATCTCGCCGACTCCCCTTCTGATGCTCGTCGCCGACAACGACACAGTCGCTCCCTTCCAGTTCGCGCTCGACGCCTTCGAGGAGGCCCGCCAGCCCAAGGAGCTGAAGGTCGTCTCCGGTGGCCACTTCGACGCCTACGGCGGCCCGGGCTTCGAGGAGTGCGCTTCCGCGGCGCGCGACCACTTCGTCAAGCACCTCGGCGCCTGATCGAGCTCGATGATGAGTACCGCTACCGACCGCCCCGATCCCACCGGCCTCGCCGGGGATCTTGGCGCGGTCATGAGGCCCGCCTTCGAGGGCGACGAGCTGGCCGCGACCGGGCTCGGCAAGTACGTCGCGTGGCTCGCGGACCGCGGCCAGCACTTCGCGACGTACAGCGAGCTGTGGGCCTGGTCCGTCGAGGACCTCGAAGGCTTCTGGACCTCCATCTGGGACCACTTCGAGGTTCCCGGCTCCCAGGGCAACTGTGTCCTCCCCGACCGGACGATGCCGGGCGCCAGCTGGTTCCCGACCGCACGGTTGAACTATGCGGAGACGATCCTCGGCACGATCGAGGATCCCGACCGCGTGGCCATCGTGGGTCGCTCGCAGGCCCGCGGGCCCGTCGAGCTCACCTTCGGCGAACTGGCAGAGGAGGTGCGCCGCGCCCGGGCGGCTTTCCGCTCCCTGGGCGTCCGCAAGGGTGACCGCGTCGTCGGCTACCTGCCGAACATCCCGGAGGCGGTGGTGGCGATGCTCGCCACCGTCTCCCTCGGGGCGACCTGGGCCTGCTGTCCGCCCGAGTTCGGCGTGAAGAGCGTCGTCGACCGGCTGGCGCAGCTCGAGCCGAGGCTCCTCCTGGCCGTCTCCGGCTACAACTACGGCGCCAAGGAGGTGGACCGGGCCGCCGAGCTGCAGACCATCCGCGACGCGCTGCCGACGGTGGAGAACGTCGTGGGTCTCACCTACGGGGTCCACGAGGTCAGCAACGCCCATGACTGGACGTCGCTACTCGCGGAGCAGGGTGCCGACGAACCGCTCGAGTTCGAGCCGGTCTCGTTCGACCACCCGCTGTGGACCCTCTTCTCCTCCGGGACGACGGGCCTGCCCAAGGCGGTCGTCCACAGCCACGGCGGCATCACGCTGGAGCACCTCAAGCTCCATGCGCTGCACCTCGACACCCGGTCCGGTGACCGCGTGATGCTGATGAGCACCACCGGCTGGACCGTGTGGAACTGCATGGTGAGCGCGCTCATGGTCGGGGCCAGCATCGTGGTGACGGACGGCAACCCGTTCTTCCCCGAGCTCGAGGAGCCGTGGCGGATCGCGGCCGAGACCGGAGTGACCAACTTCGGCACCAGCCCGGGCTACCTCATGGCCTGTCGGACCGAGTCGGTGCGACCCGCCGACAGGTTCGACCTGAGTGCGCTCCGCACCCTCGGCGTGACCGGCGCTGTGCTTCCTCCCGAGGCCTACGACTGGATCTACGACGTCCTGCCCGGCGAGGTGTACCTGAACTCGATGAGCGGTGGCACGGACATCTGCTCGAACTTCGTGTCGGGCAATGCCTGGGTCCCGGTCTACCGGGGCGAGCTGTCCGCACCGGCTCTCGGTTCCGACGTGGCGGCCTTCAACGACGACGGTCTTTCCGTCGTCAACCAGGTCGGGGAGCTCGTCGTACGTGCCCCGATGCCGTCGATGCCCGTGGCGTTCTGGAACGACAACGGCATGGAGCGCTACCTCGCGGCGTACTTCGACATCTATCCAGGCATCTGGCGCCACGGCGACTGGGTCACGGTCTCCGACCGCCAGAGCGTCGTGATCCAGGGTCGCTCCGACGCCACCCTCAACCGCGGTGGCGTCCGCATCGGGACCGCGGAGTTCTACAACCTCGTCGAGGCCCTTCCCGAGATCCAGGACAGCCTCGTCGTCCACCTCGAGGACGCCGCCGGCGGTCCGGGCGAGCTGATGCTCTTCGTCCAGCTCGCCGACGGCCACGAGATGAACGAGGACACCGTGAAGGCGCTCAAGGGCGTCATCCGCAAGGAGCTCTCGCCGCGCCACGTGCCCGACCTCGTCGCCGCAGTCCCGGCTGTGCCCCGCACCCTCACCGGCAAGAAGCTCGAAACACCCATCAAGAAGATCCTGGCCGGCGCCCCGCCGGAGCAGGTCGTCTCCCCGGGATCGGTCACCAACTACGACGCCATCGAGGCCTATCGAATCGCGGCCCTGGCCAGGGCGTGACTCCACCCCACCGACCCCACCCGACCCACCGAGGGTCACCCCGAACAGACCGCGTGGCGGGCTGAAATCACTCATCAGGAGGAATGCAATGCCGTACTGGGAAATCTTCACCCCCGAGGGCGCCTTCACGCCCGAGGACAAGGCGAACCTGTCCAAGGACCTCACGAAGGTGTACGTCGACTTCGTGAACCTTCCGGAGTTCTACGTCGTGATCCGCTTCCACGAGATGGCAGAGAACGAGATGTACGTCGGCGGCGTGCCGCAGACCAACTTCGTCCGGCTCGTGGTGGACCACATCGCCCGCCAGATGGACGACCCGGAGTTCCGCAAGCTGGCGATGTCGGTCTTCGAGGCGACCCTCGCTCCCTACATCCGCGACCGCGGCTACAACTGGGAGATCCACTTCGACGAGACGCCGGTCGACCTGTGGCGCGTCCAGGGCCTGGCCGGCCCGCCGGCCGAGTCCGACCTGGAGCGGCTCTGGGCCAAGGAGAACCGGCCGATCCCGTACGACGAGGAGACCCTGCTCCCCCTCGAGCCCATCGCTTCCTGACCAGCGTCCCCAAGACCGAGGACCTGGGGCACGGCGCGCACTCCGTGCCCCAGGACCTCATCCACCCATTCCCCGCACCACCTGGTCCGTCGACCATCACCACAGAGAGTGAACTCCCATGCCTGAAGCAGTCATCGTCGCCCACACCCGCTCCCCCATCGGACGCGCCTTCAAGGGCTCCCTGAAGGACATTCGCGCCGATGACCTGCTCACGCAGGTCCTCGCCTCCGTCCTCGCCGACGTCCCCGAGCTGTCGCCTGAGGAGATCGGCGACCTGATGGTCGGCTGCGGTCTCCCCGGCGGCGAGCAGGGCTGGAACATGGCCCGACGTGTCGCCGTGCAGCTCGGACTCGACACCGTCCCCGGCACCACGATCACCCGCTACTGCTCCTCCTCGCTCCAGACCACCCGCATGGCCTTCCACGCGATCAAGTCCGGCGAGGGCACCGCCTTCCTGTCGGCCGGCGTCGAGTCCGTCTCGAGCTTCGCTCGCGGCAGCTCGGACCACTTCCCGGGCACCGAGAACCCGCTCTTCATCGACGCGATGGCGCGCACCGCGGCCCGCAAGGCGAGCAACTCCCCGTGGCACGACCCGCGCGAGGACGGGCTCGTTCCCGATGTCTACCTCGACATGGGCGAGACCGCAGAGAACGTCGCCTCGGTCACCGGCATCTCCCGTGAGCGCCAGGACGAGTGGGCCCTGCGGTCCCAGCAGCGGGCAGCGGCGGCCATCGAACGTGGCCACTTCGCCTCCGAGATCACCGAGATCACGCTGGCCGACGGCACCGTCGTCTCCAACGACGACTGCCCGCGCCCCGGCACGACGTACGACGCGCTGGCCGGCCTCAAGCCGGTCTTCCGTGAGGGCGGCTCGGTCACCGCCGGCAACGCCTGCCCGCTCAACGACGGCGCAGCCGCACTCGTGATCATGTCCGACGTCCGCGCCCGCGAGCTCGGTCTGACCCCACTCGCCCGGATCATCTCGACCGGCGTCACCGGCCTATCGCCGGAGATCATGGGCCTCGGCCCGATCGAGGCGACCAAGCAGGCGCTCGCCCACGCCGGCATGAGCATCGGCGACATCGACCTTGCCGAGATCAACGAGGCCTTCGCGGTCCAGGTGCTCGGCTCCGCCGACGCGCTGAAGCTCGACGAGGACAAGCTGAACATCAACGGCGGCGCGATCGCGCTGGGCCACCCGTTCGGCATGAGCGGTGCCCGCATCACCGGCACCCTGATCAACAACCTGCGGTCGACCGACAAGACCATCGGTCTGGAGACGATGTGCGTCGGCGGTGGCCAGGGCATGGCCATGGTCATCGAGCGCCTCAACTGAGTCCCACGTGGGGCCCGGGCGCGTCATCCGCCCGGGCCTCATGTGTCCACACCTCCGGGCCCATCCGCCCGCCGCACCCACGCTCGCCCGAGGCCCGCCATGACGTCTTCCCCGACCCGCACAGTCAATCCATGGATCGTTCTCGCCATCGCGAGTGCGGCCACCTTCATGGTGATGCTCGATACGCAGGTGCTCTTCGTCGCCTTCGACGACATCCGGGCGAGCTTCCCGTCCGTCTCCTTCACCACGATGTCGTGGACGCTGTCGGCGTACACGATCGCGCTGGCCGCCACCCTGGTGACCGCGGGCCGCATGACGGACCGGTTCGGTCGCCGCCGCACCTTCGTCACCGGGCTGGTCGTCTTCACCACTGCATCGTTGCTCTGCGGACTCGCGCCGACACCGGGCCTGCTGGTTGCCTTCCGGGTGGTCCAGGCCTTCGGCGCCGCGGCGCTGATGCCTTCTTCGCTGGCCCTCGTGCTCTCCGTCTTCCCCTCTGCGCGGGTGCCCGTCGCCGTCGCCACGTGGGGCGCGGCCGGCGCCTTCGCCGCAGGTGTTGGCCCGACGGTCGGCGCCCTCCTCGTGGAGGGCTTCGGCTGGCGCTCGGTGTTCCTCGTCAACGTGCCCGTCGGGATCGTCGCGGTGGCGCTGTCGATCCGCCTCCTCCCCGAATCCCGTGAGGCGGTCCGCGAACGCTTCCCCGATGTGCTGGGCATCCTGCTCCTCGCCGGCTCACTCACCCTGCTGTCCCTCGGCATCGTGCAGAGTGAGCAATGGGGCGCGGTCTCGATCCCCACCGCCAGCGTCGTTGCCTGCGGCCTGGCTGTGCTCGCCTGGTTCGTCCGGCGTTCCCTGGCGGTGCCCCACCCGGCCCTCGACCTGAGCCTGTTCACGCGGCCGTCGTTCCGGTGGGCGAACATCACCACCGCGGTCTTCACGATCGGCTTCACCGCGATGTTCTTCGCGCTCATCCAGTTCATGACCACCGTGTGGCACTACAGCGTCGTCGAGACCGGCCTGGCGATGATGCCCGCTGCCTTCATCGTCATGGTGCTGGCTCCCTTCATGGGCCGCGTCGCCGCGAGGTACGGCCAGCGGCGGCTGCTGGTCCCGGGCGGGCTCGTCTACGCGGCGTCCGGCGCCTACCTGCTGTTCTCGCTCGACACCGACCCTGCCTGGGCCACCGATCTCCTGCCTGCCTCCTTGCTCACCGGGATCGGCGCCTCGCTGGTCCTCCCCCAGCTGACCAGCGCCGCCGTGCGCGAGCTCTCCTCCGACGAGTACGGCGCGGGCGCCGCGGTCAACCAGGCCATTCGACAGTTCGGCGCGACGTTCGGCATCGCCCTGACCGTGGCACTCCTCGCGGGCGCAACACCCTCCGACGCCGTCGAGCACTTCCAGCGAGTGTGGTCGCTGATCCTCGCCTGCGGAGTGCTGGCTTCGGTGGCCGCACTCGCCCTGCCCCGCGCGAGCCGTCCGGTCGCTCCGGATCCGGCCCCGGTCCCCGTCGGCACCACCAACTGACCCGATCAACCCCCACCAAGGAGAACCCGTGCCCGAGAACATCAACGACCGGATCAGCTACGACCTGGTCGAGCGGGTTGCCCGCATCGAGCTCACCCACAGCAAGGCGCACAACAGCCTCGACGGCCAGATGGGACAGGCCCTGTTGCTCGCCGCCGAGCGCGCCGCCGCCGACGTACGCCGCGGCGAAGCGCGCGTCGTGGTGCTCAGCGCCCAGGGGCGGGCCTTCAGCGTGGGCGGTGACCTGGCCGAGTTCGGCAGCTCGCCGGACCGAGGTGCCCAGGTGAAGGCGACGGCGGACGGGCTGCACGCCGGACTCGCCATCCTGCGGTCGTTGGACGTGCCCGTGGTCTCCGTGATCCAGGGGACGGCTGCCGGTGGTGGCCTCGGCATCGCACTGTGCGGTGACATCGTCCTCGCGGCCGCGGAGGCGAAGCTGGTCTTCGCCTACACCGCGTCCGGCCTCACCCCCGACTGCGGGCTGACCTCGATCGTCCCCCAACGGATCTCGTGGGTGCGCGCCATGGACCTCGCACTGACGAACCGCCTGATCACGGGTGCGGAGGCCGCCGAGTGGGGACTGGTCAGCCGGGCCGTGCCGGGCGCTGAGCTCGACGCGACCGTCGAGGCCGTCGTCGCCGATCTTCGCGACGGCGCAGCGACTGCCCTGGCCGACACGAAGCGCCTGATGGCTGCATCAGCGGACCGGGACTACGCCGAGCAGATGGACGAGGAGGCGGCCTCGATCGCGCGCAACATCGCGAGCCCGGACGGTGTTGAGGGCGTCGACGCCTTCCTCGCCAAGCGAAAGCCCGCCTTCAGCTGAGGCACCTCACACCGGCTTGAGACCAGCGATCTTCCACGTGTCGCCGTCACGCTTCATCGTCACCTCGACCCGGCTTCCCGACACCGCGGTGTGGTTGCCTCGGGCCGTCGTGGTCTGCGTGAGGAAGACCAGCGCGACGACCTTCTCGCGGTTGCCCGAGACGATGCCGGCTGCGCTCACCGACGCCTGGGTGCTGATGCCCTGCTTCGTGGCGGTCGGCTCGACGACGTCCTTGAGGATCTTCCGGTAGTCGGCGCCGAACGGCCCGGTGGCCTGCGCCCCGGCGCGCGCGAGGTCGTCGTGGAGGGTGGCGTTCTCGTAGCTCAGCAGGTCCGGGACCAGCGCCTTCGCGGCAGCGAGCGCATCGCTGCGCGCGTCGGCATGGGCTGCAGCCGAACGCGCCTGCAGGGTGGCCACGACGGCGAGTGCAAGTGCTGCCAGAAGGACGGCCACGGAGATGATGCGGGTGCGGCTCATGCCACGAACTCCAATCCGGAGACCAGCCAGCGGCCACGCGTCTCCACCAGGTCGACCCGGAGCCGGTAGTTGCGCGGCTCCGGTTCCACAGCCTTCTTGTTGGTCACCGTGCCCGTCGCCGCCACGATGACCGTCGCCTTGCCGTCCTCGAGCTTCACGATGCCGGTCGAGACCACCTTGCCCGTGGCGCTCACCTTGTTCCTGGCGAGCTCCTCACGCAGTCGCTTGGCCTGGTCGGCGAGATCTGAGCGGAAGTCGGCGGTGGCTCCGTCGAGCAGCGCGTCGATGTCGTCGCCGGAGGTGGCGCTGCTGATGCCGATCAGGCCGACGACCTCGGCAGCCGCGGCTGCGGTGGCGTCGCTTCCATCCGCGGTGCGTTGGCGCTCGTCACGCCAGGAGAGGAACTGCTGCGCCGCCAACGCCACCAGGGCGAGCGCGACCACGACCGCGGCAACGACCTGCCCGGACAGACGCTCCTTCACCGCACCGTCAACGGTGCGAGTACCAGGATCTTCCACAGGTCTTCTCCATTCTTCAGCTCTGGATCGTTCTGTTCCGGATCGGTCCGGGGTGTGTCGGTGGACCTGCCGACGGCGAGGTCGTACGCCACCGATCCGCTTGAGCCGGGCCAACGGCCCGACCGGAAGGTGAGCCCGCAGTCCTCCGGCAGCGCACCCCGCCGCGCCGAGGTCGGGCACGGGAGGTTCCGGGCACCGCGGACCGCGATCGGGTCGTCGGCCGGGATCTTGCAGTGCGCTTGCGGATCCACCTCGCGGTACGTCGTGTCGCTCGGCGAACGTCGCTGGTTGCGCGGCAGGTAGCCGGAGGAACAGCTCCCCGGAGGACCGAGTGCCGCCCTCAGGTCGTACTGCGCGTCCCCGGAGTTCGCGTGCGGGTTGGCCATCCCCTGGAGGTTCGCGATGGTCGCGGGATAGACGACGAGAAGCTGGCGAAGGCCGGGGAGGTACGTGTTCAGCACCTGCGCACTGGTGGTCAGGTTGTCGAGCAGCATCGGAAGCGTCGGCTGCAGCTCGGTCACCGTCCGGGTCAGGGCATCGAGGCCGCCCGGGCCGGTGCGCAGCAGGGCACGCAGGGCGGCGGTGTCATCGGCCGCCAGGGCGCCCGTCAGCGACTCGAGGCTCCTCGCGTAGTGCCGCGTGGTCGGTCCGAGCTCCTTCTGTGTGGCGAGGACCGGCTGCAGCGCAGCCACCAGTGAGGTGGTCGCGTCGAGGTGCGCCTGCGCCTCGGTGACCAGCCGGCTGGAGGCGTCGATGACCTTGCCGAGGTCCGGTCCGGCTCCGCCGAGTCCCTCGCCGACCTCGTTCAGCACCCGGCTCGTCTGGTCGCGTGGGACAGATGCCAACAAGCGGTTGACCGAGTCAAGGACCGGGGTGATCTGAGGCATGGCGATGGCCCGCTCGCGGACGATCTCCGAGCCGTCGGTCAGGAACGGCCCGTCCCCGTCGGCGGCCACGAGGTCGACGTACTGCTCGCCGATCGCGGAGGTGCTGTGCAGCTCGGCACGCGCGTCAGCCGGGACGTCGGCATCGCTGTCGATGCGCAACGTCGCTGTCGCTCCGTCGTCACTCACCTCGAGCCTCGCGACCTTGCCGACCTCCACGCCGCGGTAGGTGACAAGTGCAGTCGGATAGAGCCCGCTGGCGTCCTCGAAGTCGACGGTCGCGTCGAAGACACCGACGCCGACCATCGTCTGCACCTTGGCGTAGAGGAAGAAGGTCAGGCCGAGTGCGACCAGCGCGATCACGAGGAAGATCCGCAGCTGTCGCTTGATCAGGGCAGAGAGCAACATCAGCAGGCTCCCAACAGGGCGAGCAGGCAGCCACTCGTGGGAGCGGGCTTCGGCTGGCCGGGCGCGGGGCCGGACGACGGCGCGGGCGCCGGGGCACCGAGGAGCGGGTTCAGCAGCTGCTGCACCCCGGCATCGAGCCCACCCGGGAGCTTGAGCCCGGAGGTGGTTTCGTTCAGGATCGACAGCGGGTCCTGCAAGGGGTTACCCGCCTGGAGCGCCGGCGGCAGCACCGACGGGAGGCCGGACAGCCAGGACCCGGCGAGGCTGGCTCCGCGCAGGTCGAGCGTGGTGAAGAGGTTCATGTAGTCCCCCTTGATCCCGTTGCGGGTCGTCAGGGCCGGCCACGGCAGGGTGAACCCGATCTTGAGGGCCTCCGGCAAGGTCTCGCTGGCCTCACCGAGGTTGCTGAGGATCGGTCCGAGGGAGTCCAGGTTGGCCAGCAGTGCCGGGCCGCTGGCCCGGATCACCCCGACTGCCCGGTCGCTCGTGCGCGCAGCCTGGCTGACCGCGCCGATCAGGCGGTTGCGCTCCTCCTCCAGCGTTCGCAGTCCGGGAGCGATGCGGCTGATGGCGCTCGCGATCCGGTCCTGGTCCTCGCGCAGGCCCGCGCTGAAGGAGTCGAGCGACTCCAGGGCCGCAACGATCTCCCCCCGGTTGTCGTCGAGCACTGCGAGCAGGTCGTTGGCGTGGCGGATCAGGTTCCTCGTGTTCGGGACCCGCTCGTGCAGTGCGGTCGCGAACTGGCCCGTGATCGTGCTGATCTGCGAGAGTCCACCGTTGTTGAGGAGGAGGGCAACCGCACCGAGCACCTGCTCCGTGGCCGGGTAGGTGCCGGTCTGCGAAGCGGGCACGACGGCGTTCTCGGCGAGGAGCTCGGCACCAGGCGCGGGCGGCGCGGACACCTCGACGTACTGCGCGCCGAGGAGGGTCTTCTGCCCGATGGAGAACACCGCGTCGGCCGGCAGCGGCACGTCGTCCAGCAGGCGGAGGTGCACGATCGCCTCCCAGTCCCGGGTGTCGATCGAGGCGACCGTCCCGATGACGACGTTGTCCTTCTGGACCGTCGAGTTGGGCACGAGGTTCTCGATCTGGCCGAAGTGGACCGTGACGCTGTAGCCGTCGTCGCCGACCGCCGTCTGGCCGGGCAGCGTGTTGTCGTTGGGCTGGAGCGCACAGGCCGAGGTGGAGAACAGCGCGATGCCGCAGAACAGGGCGAGGGCCTTTCTCATCGCGCGCCTCCCGGCTGCAGGCCGAGCAGGTCGAGGAGCGGTGCAAGGGCGCCTGAGCACTGCTTGCTGGTCCCGCCGACCCCGAGGATCGCACCGCAGAGCAGCTGCGCGACGCTGTCGAAGCCGGTGGTGCTCGGACGGGCCGTGAGCGCCTTGTTCTCCACCGCGTTCGTCAGGTTGCTGAGCGCGTGAGGAGCCACGTGCAGGACCCCGGCCAGCTCGTTGGAGCGGTCCGCCATTGCGGCGGACAGGAGGTTGAGCTCCTTCACCGTGCCCGTGAGGTTCCCTGAGTGACGCTTGAGGTAGGCCTGGGTCACGCCGAGCACATCGGCCAGGTCGCGCACCGCTCCCACGAGGGTGGTCCGGTTGTCGGCCAGCACCGTGCCGACTGCGTCGAGCTCCTGGGTGAAGCCCCGGACGGCGGCGTCGTTCAAGGCGAGGTTGCGGGTGAACTTGTTGAGGTTCTCGATGGTGCCGAAGAGGTCGGAGCCGCCGTCTGACAGTGCTGCGGCGGCGCCGCGCAGCTCGGCGATCGCGGCTCGGAGACGGCCGGAGTTGCCATCCCGAAGGCTGCGGTCGAGCGCAGCGATCGTCTCCGCAAGCGCGCCACCGCCCCGGCCCCCCACCGGCCCGAGCGAGGTGGCGAGGTCGGTGAGCTGCTGCTTGACCTCGTCGAAGGTCACCGGCACCACGGTGTGCTCGATCCCGATCGTCGCGCCGTCCTCGAGGCGGTCTCCCCCGGACCACACCGGAGCGAGCTGGACGAAACGACCGCTGACCAGGCTGGGTGACACGATCGCCGCACGGGCCGAAGCCGGGATCGGCTGACCGGAGTCAACGGTCATGGTGACGAGCACTGAGCCGCCCTCGTTGTCGATCCCCGAGATCTTGCCGACAGAGACGCCGAGCACCTTCACGTCGTCGTTCACGTGGAGACCCTCGGCACTGACGAAGCGGGCGTGGATCGTCTGGCCACGCTCGCCGAGCCACACGAACCCGGCCACCCCGAGGATGAGGGCGATGAGTGCGGCGACGGTTCCGCGGCCGGGCCGCCAGGGGTCGGGCTTCGGGATGCCGGGCCGGGCGGAGCCGATCTGGGCCTTCACGGGATCATCCCTGACAGGATCGGGGCCATGGAGGCCGGTGACGTGAGGTTCTGGATGTAGATGTCGAACCAGGGCCCGCTCGCCAGCGCCTCGCTGATCGACGTGGCGTAGTTCCGCAGTCCGGTGATGCTGTCCTGGAGGTTCTTTCGGTTCTTGTTGAGCAGGGCGACGACCTGATCGAGCTCGTCGAGCGCAGGGCCGATCACGTCGTCGGTGTCCTTGAGCGTGAGCCGCAGCTGCGTCGCAAGACTGCGGGCGCTGTGGAGCAGGCTGATCACCGTGTCCTGGCGGGCATCGAGCTCCGACAGCAGGGACCTGCCCGCGCCGAGGAGCGAGGCGATCTCCTGGTCGCGCCCGGCCAGGACTCCGGTCACCCGGTCTGCCCGATCGACCAGCGACCGGAGCTCGTCGTCGTTCGCGGACACCGCCGACGACAGGGCCGTGATGCCGTCGAGCGCAGGCCCGAGGTCCGGGCTGGCGGTGCTCAGGGTCGACGACGCTTCCTGGAGGGCGCGCGCGAGCTGGCCCTTGTCGATCCCGGCCGAGGTGTCGGACAGCTCACCCAGCGTGCTGGTCAGGTTGTACGGCGAGGACGTGCGCGCCGGCGGGATGGTCTCGCCCACCTTCAGCGCACCGGAGCCACGTGGTTCGAGCTCGATCGCCGCCCTCCCGAGCAGGGTCACCGTGACGATCCGTGCCTCGGTCAGGTCGCCGAGCTCCACGTCGCGATCCGACATGACGATGTCGGCGACGACATGCACTCCGTCGAGCCGGACGTCGCGGACCTTGCCGACCTTGGCGCCCGAGATCAGCACGTCGTCCCCGCCGCGGAGCCCGCCAGCCTCGGCGAACTGGACATGAAGGACGTCGTTGCTGCCGATCAGCGGGAGCCGGTTGATATTGAGCGCGGCCAAGACGACCACAGCCATCACGATCGTCCCGATGATCCCGCGGACGGCCAGCCGGTCGGGAGTGACGGTCCTCATCGCCCGCACCTCGCGGCGTCGGAGCTGATCCACGGGCTCGTACCGAGGTCGGTCTGGATCCGCACGCCACACATGAAGAAGTTGAAGAAGTTGCCGTAGGACGTGACCTCCTGCATGGCGCGGTAGTGCTTCGGCAAGTTGGTCAGCACCTCCTGGAACGTGGTCGCCTGTCGGTTCACCCCGCGCGCAGCCACTGTGAGTGAGCTGAGGTCGGTGCGCATGTCGCCCCGGGCGTCCTTCAGGAGCCCTGTCGCCTGGCGGGCGAAGACGTCGATGCTCGAGGCTGCGTCGAGGAGCCGCGTGTCCTGCCGCTCGAGACCGGTGAGCAGTGCGTCCATCTGGACGATGAGGTCGCTCAGGGCTCCCGAGCGCTCGTCGACGGCGCCGAGGACGCTGTTGAGGTTGCGGACGACCTGGCCGATCAGCTGCTCTCGGTTGCCGATGGTCGTGGTGAACCGGGCAACGTGTGAGACAAGGTTCGCCACCGCTGCGCGCTGGCCCTGCAGCACCCCGATCAGCTGTCCCGACAGCTCGTTGATCTCGGAGGGCACCAGGCCCGCGAAGAGCGGACGGAAGCCGTTGAGCAGCGTGTCGAGGTCGAGGGCTGCAGCCGTCTGGCCGATCGGGATCGTGCCACCAGCGGCGAGCCGGGGGGCTCCGGGTCGACCCTGGCTGAGCTGCACGATGCGGTCACCGGTGAGGTTGCGGTACTGGATGGCAGCCCGCGTCGCGGTCGTCAGCTCCTGGTCGCGTCGCACCTGGACGGTCACCAGAACGGAGCCGTCGTCCTGGACATCGATCGACTCGACCTTGCCCACGTCGACACCCGAGATCCGAACCGCGTCACCCGCGGCGAGGCCGGAGACGTCGTCGAAGACGGCCGAGTAGGTCTCGCGGTCCCCCGGCCTATACGCCGCCGTCACCGCCGCGACCCAGAGCGTGACCACTGCGGCCAGCACCAGGAAGGTGACCAGCTTGATCAGGTCCGCGCGTTGGCGCCTGCGCTCGACACTCAGCTTCATGGCTGGTTCGCCCCTCCCCCGAGCCCGAACAAGGTGTCGAGAGTCGCCCGCTGTGGCGTCGACGGGGACCCGGCGTACGGGTTGGCGCCGGTGTGCAGGACCGGCGGCGGCTGCTCGGACTCGGCGGGCGTGACGAACGGCAGCCCGAAGCAGAACGGCCCGCGATCGTCGCCGACCAGCGGCAGGTTCTTGCCGGGGACGTAAGCCGGCCGGCCCGGCACGATCCGGGTTGCCGTCGTGAGACCGGGCCTGACGCCACCGACTGCGGGCTCGAGCGCAGCGTTGAGCGTGGCGAGGCCGAGGATGATGCACGGGAGCTCGGGTGAGTACCGCGCAACCGTGCGGCCGACCGGCTCGATCAGCGTGAGCGAGGTGAAGATCCCGTCCTGCGAGCTGCGTAACAACATGTCGGTCCGGTCACTGAACGCACCGAGGCTGAGCATGAAGGCGCGCAGCGATGCCTGTCGGCGGACGGCGGTGTCGGAGAGGTCAGCCGCGTGGTCGAGGGTGCCGACGAGCGCCGGCCGGGCCGCGGCGTACACATCGAGGACGTCGTCGGCCAGGGCCAGGTCCTTGCTCATCGTCGTGAGGGCCGGGTTGAAGCCGGTGAGATAGGCATCGGTCCGGCTGATCAGGTCGCCGAGAAGCTCACCGCGCTCGTCGACCGCGCCGGCCACAGCAGTGAGCGCTGCATTGACCTGCGCCGGGCGGGCCACGTCGAGGACTTCGCTGAGGTTGTCGAACACCTCGTTGACCTCGACGGTCACCCGGGTTGCCGGGATGACGTCTCCGGCCGCGATCCGCGGATCGCTGCTCGGGCCTGCTGCGGTCAGCTGCACGTACTTCGCGCCGAACGCCGTCGGCGGCACGATCTGCGCGGTCACATCCGCAGGGACGTCGCCGACACTCTCGGAGTCGATCTTGAGCCCGATCCGCACGGACTTCCCGTCGGTGTCGACGCTGCCCACGTGGCCGATCTCGACGCCGCGGAGCTTGATCGGCGCGCCCTTCGCGAGCGTGAGACCAGCACGGTCTGCCTCCAGAACGACCGCGACGTTGTCCTCGAAGACGCCGCGGTACTTCGCGATGGTGCCGGCTATGAGAGCGGCGACCAGGGCGAGGAAGAGCAGCCCGTAGAGCACCTGGCGGTCGATGCGGTGTGGTGACTCGATCATGGCCGGCTCACCCCGCGATGTGGACGGACGGGCCACCCCAGATGGCGATGGCGAAGATCAGGTCGATGAACATCGTGCAGATGAGGGCCGAGCGCACCGCCGTACCCACCGCCTTGCCGACTCCTGCCGGGCCTCCCGACGCCCGGAATCCGTGGTAGCAGCAGATCGACACGATCACGAGCGCCATCAGGACCACCTTCACGATTGCGAGGAAGAGATCGCCGGGGATCAGGAACGTCTCGAAGTAGTGCTGGTAGGTGCCCGGGGCCTGGTCGTAGCCGACGACCACCACCAGGTACGTCGCGAGCCAGCAGAGCATCACGGCGATCGCGAAGAGCGGGACGACCGCGATGAGACCGGCGATGATGCGCGTGGTCACCAGGTAGGGAACGGGCGGCACCGCCATCACCTCGAGGGCGTCGATCTCCTCGCTGACCCGCATGGCTCCGATCTGGGCCGTGAATCCGGCTCCCACGGTGGCAGTCAGCGCGATGCTGGCGATGATCGGAGCGACCTCGCGGGTGTTGAAGTAGGCGGAGAAGAAGCCGGCCAGCGTCGAGACGCCGATGTTGTCGAAGGAGGTGTAGGCCTGCAGCCCGACCTCGATGCCTGAGGCAGCGGTGAGGAAGCCGATCACCATGACCGTCCCGCCGATCAGCGCAAGGGCACCGGAGCCCATCGAGACCTCAGCGAGAAGGCGCAGGACCTCCCTCGGGTAGTGCCTGATGGCCCGCGGCGCATGTGCGTACGCACTGCCGTGGAAGCTCAGCTGGTCGCCGACGCCACGAAGGGACTCGATCCGCTTCGTCACCAGGTGCCGGCGGAGCTGCGCTCCGACGCGGTTGATCGTGGCCATGTCAGGCTCCCAGCTTGAGCTGAAGGAAGACGGCCGTGATCACGCTGTTGGCTGCGAACAGAAGCATGAACGCGAAGACCACGGTCTGGTTCACGGCCTCCCCGACGCCCTTGGGGCCGCCCTTGGCGTTGAGCCCGAGGTAGCAGGCGGTCAGGCCGGCGAGGAGGCCGAAGACGGCCGCTTTCGCCTCGGAAGCGAGGAAGTCGGAAAGACCGACGAGGAGAGTCAGGTCCGCGAGATAGAGGCCCGGCGTGGCGCCCTGGAGCACGACTGAGAAGAAGTACCCGCCGATCAGCCCGACGATCGTCACCATGCCGTTCAGCGCGACCCCGACCAGGGTCGATGCCACCACCCGGGGCACGACCAGGCGCGAGATCGGGTCGATGCCGAGGGTCACGAGCGCATCGATCTCCTCGCGGATCTTGCGCGAACCCAGGTCCGCGCAGATCGCGGTCGCACCGGCACCGGCGACGACGAGAACACTGACGATCGGACCGATCTCGCGTACGACGGCTACGGCGGCGCCGGCTCCCGCGAGGTCGACCGCGCCGATCTGGATCAGGATCTGGTTGACCTGGAAGATGATCACCACGCAGAACGGGATCGAGACCAGCAGGGCCGGACCGAACGACACGGTGGTGATGAACCACGCCTGGGAGACAAACTCGCGGAAGTGGAACCGGCGGGTGAACATCTGCGCGAAGACCTTGCCGACGAAGCTGTAGAAGTCGCCGAAGGTCGAGAACGTCTTGAAGGGCAGGGAGTTGCGCACTGCCTCGCGCGCCAGCTGGAGCGCCTCGGGCGTCATGCCCTCAGGGCCCGGGCGAGCCTCCTTGCGGTGCGTCCGGCCCGGCTCGGCGGAGGGCCGAGCGGCGGTGACATCCAGTGGTGAGTTCATCGATCCATCCCGTTTGCGCCGACCTCGCGGTCTGCTGTTCAAACGTAGAAAGATGTGATCGCCGTCTCATAGGACGATCGCGCCACGGCGTGGGATCGCCGCGCCCCGGCCACGGAAGTGCCGTCAGCGTGCTGGGCCACCTCCAGCGATCAGCACCTCGGACTCGGCCACCTCATGGCCAGCGTCGCAACGGACGACGACCCGCGCCGGAGCACCACAGCCATCGTGCGTGACCTCCGGGCCGCTCCGCTCAGGGACATGGTCCGCCCCCCATTGGAAGAGCCCGAGGATCACCGGCATCAGGTCGTGGCCGGACGGGGTCAGGAGGTACTCGAAACGGGTCCGCTTGCCCGGCTCCTGATAGGGCTCCTTCGTCAGCACGCCGGCCGCCACCAGCTCGCGCAGCCGCTGTGACGCTGACGCCTCGGTCACCCCCACCCGCTTCCAGAGCTGGTCGAACCGCGTGGCGCCGTAGAAGGACTCCCGAAGCAGGAGGAGCGCGGTGCGATTGCCGAGCAGCTGCAGGGTGCGGTCGATCGGGCACCGGTCCCCCAGCGGAGCGTCCCCGCGCGCGGCCAGCCGACCTCCCGTCTGAATCGTCATGGCAGGAGCGTACTCACAACTGGCTTGCTTTATCCATAGCCAGCATCTTAGTGTCTGGCTATGGAAACCTCTAGTCAGCCGAGGCACGCGCTCGCCATCACCGCGGTGCTCATCGGCTCCTCCTTCATGACCGGCCTCGACCTGTTCATCGTGAACGTCGCCTTCGACGACATCGGACGGGACTTCAGCGACGGCGCCCATGCCCCCACGCTGAGCGCACTGAGCTGGATCCTGACCGCCTACGCGGTCGTGTACGCCGCGCTGCTGATCCCGGCTGGCCGACTCACCGACCGCTACGGCCGAAAGAGCGGCTTCATCGGCGGCCTCGGTCTCTTCACCCTCGCCAGCCTCGCGTGCGGTTTCGCCGATGGCGTCTGGATCCTCGTCGCATTCCGCGCGCTGCAGGCCATCGGCGCCGCACTGATGACTCCCGCCAGCCTCAGCCTCCTGCTCGGCGCCCTCCCGCCGGAGCGACAGGCGGCTGGCGCCCGGCTGTGGGCGCTCGCTGGAGCAATCGCCGCCGCTCTCGGGCCTGCGGTCGGCGGCATGCTCGTCCAGCTCTCCTGGCAGTGGGCATTCTGGATCAACCTGCCCATCGGGATCCTGCTGATGGTCGTCGCGGCCCGCCTCGTTCCCGACGTTCGCCACAACGAGGGCGCTCCACGCCCGGACCTGCTCGGCGGCCTCGTCCTGGCCGTCGCAGTCGGTGCGCTGGTGCTCGGCCTGGTCCAGTCCAACGACTGGGGATGGACCTCCGCCAGAACGCTGGGCGCCTTCGCCGGATCCGGCCTGGCCTTCGTCGCCTTCGCCGGCCTCTCGCGACGACACGCTCACCCGATCATCGACCCGGCCCTCTTCCGCGTCCGCTCCTTCGCATGGGTCAACGCCGCAACCCTCCTGTTCAACGGCGCCTTCGGGGCCTCGCTGCTGCTCGCGATCCTGTGGATGCAGCAGGCGTGGGGCTTCTCAGCGCTGGAGACCGGGTTCGCCGTGGCGGCCGGCCCCCTCGTCGTACCTCCGACGAGCATCCTCGCCGCACGCTTCTTCGGGCACGTCCACCCGTCGCGGCTCATCGCGCTCGGTGGCGTTGCCGTGGCAATCGGATCGGTCATGCTGCTCCTCGCCCTGGACACCCAGCCGTCCTACGCGTCGACCGTCCTTCCGGGGTGGCTGGTGATCGGCGTGGGCGTCGGGCTCGGCTTCCCGAACCTGGTGGCCGCCGGGACGGCCGGGCTGCCGCCCGAGCAGTCGTCCACCGGCAGCGGGATCATCAGCATGGCGCGCCAGGTCGGTCTCGTCCTGGGCGTGAGCATCCTGGTCAGCATCCTGGGCACCGGCGTCACGGACCTTGACCACGTCCGATGGGCCTGGTTCTTCATCGCGGCCACCTCGCTCGTCTCGTCGGTCGCCGCTCTTGGGATGACCAACTCGAGGACCACTACCGCGGTGCCGACCGTCGACCTCAGCCCGGTCTGACGAAGCCAGCCAGGTCAGGGCGCGTCGCCCTCCGCCAACCTCCGCGCGCGATGCGCGCGGAGGTTGGCGGCATTGCCGCACACGGCACCGTCATGCCACACCCCGCTGTTGTTGCGGGATCGGTCGTAGAACGCAGCCGAGCAGCGGTGGTTTGCGCATGTCTTGAGCCGTCGCCAGCCATCCGTCCGCTGGGCGTCCTGCATCTCCATGAGGAGCACGGACGCGACGTACCTCCAGCCCGTGCCGACGGGCACGGAGCTCACCATCCCTGCACCGTCGACCTGCAGCGCGACCGGGACCTGGACCACCCGCATTCCCGGGCGATCTCCGACAGCGTCGCCCTTGCCCCCTCGCACCAGGTCCACGAGCTCGGCGCGCAGGTTGCGCAGCCTCCCGAGGTCAGCGTCGCCGAGTGCAACGTGATCCACGGGAAGCGCGCGCGCCCCGCTCCACACACCCAGTGCACCGTCCAGCCAGTCCTGCGCACTCGCCAGGTCCGCAAGCAGATCTGCGCGACGCGGGCTCCCGGCGGCAATCGAGTTCAGGAAGTCCTGGACGAATGCGAGCGGGCCAGGAGCAGGGTCGAGGCCGTAGCGGGTCGTGGCGGGCCAGCGCATGAGCGTGCCTCAGCGACCCTGGAACTCGACGTCCGGGCGAGGCTGGCCGGCGGCCATCGCCTTGACCGCGCTGCGCATGGCCAGCTGGGCGTCATCGGTCTCGAAGAGCGGCATGGAGATGTCGAACATCGCCTGGTCCGCAGCAGCCACACCGCCCACCGACCAGGTCCTGAGCAGTGCCTTGTGCGCGGCGTGCGCCAGCGTGGGGCCACGCGCAAGCTGCTCCGCAAGGGCGAGGGCTTCCTTGTGGACGACATCATCGGCAACGACTCGGTTGACGACGCCGGCGTTTGCCATTTCCTGGGCGGGCACACGCTCGGAGGTGAAGGCCCACTCGATCGCCCGAGCCCGACCGGCACGCTCCGCGACGCGGTAGATGCCGCCCATGATCGTGGTGATCGCGATGCTCTGCTCCGGGTGGCCGAAGTGGGCGGACTCCCCCGCGATGATGACGTCTGCCCGCAGGGCGAGCTCGAACCCTCCGCCCAGGCACATCCCCTGGACCGCGGCGACCACCGGCATCGGCAGCTGCTCGAGCCGGTTGAAGACATCGAGGTAGCGCGTGAACGAGGCGCGAAGCTCACGACTCGAGGTCTCCGGCCACGTCCGGATGTCACCGCCGAAGCAGAAGTCGGCGCCGGCGGCCTGCAGCACCAACGCCCGGGCATCGCTGCGCTCGATCGCGTCGAGTGCCTCGACGAGGCCGGCAACCATCTGGTCGCCGATGCGGTTCTGCGGTGCGTGCTCGATGGTCAGCACCGCGACCTGGTTCTCGACATGGTGGGTCACGTGGGACATGGGTCTGCTCCTGTAGTGCCGTGGTGGCCATCGGAGCGCGCCCTCCGCGAGGTGATCTCGAATCTCCTCGACGCCGTGGTGAAAGGAGCGTAAGCCTGTTGCCCCTGTCGCACAAGGCCCGAGCCGGCCAGCGCTGCCCTCTCAGTCAGGAGCAGACCGGTCAAGAAGGAGGAGCACGTTGGCGATGCCCTGGTCCAGCAGGTCACGGGACAGTTGGTCGTCCGAGATCGCCCGCGCGACCTGAAGGGTCCCGGCCATCGACGCGAACACCGAGAGCGCAACGGACCGGGCGCGGATCGGGTCAGGCTCAGCCAGGAGCTTCGCCACGTCATCGCTCATGGCCAACATCCCCACCGTGTAGGACTGCCTGACCGCGTCGCCGCTGCGCGCGATGTCGTCGAGCAGCGCGGCCGACGGGCAACCCTCCTCCGGGTGGTCACGATGAGCAGGCGAGAGGTAGTCACGCACGAAGCACTCGAACGACGCGCGGTCGAGCTCGCCGCTCCAGTTGCGCTCGCGCTGGCGCTGCAGCTGGTCCGCCACAACCGTGGCGATCAGGTCGTCCTTCGAGGAGAAGTGGGCATAGAAGGCACCGTTGGTGAGGCCGGCGTCGGCCATCAGCGAGACGATGCCGGACCGGTCCACACCATCGCGCTTGAGCCGGCGACCAGCCTGCTCGATGATCCGCTGCCGGGTCTCGGCCTTGTGATCGGTCTTATAGCGCACCACGTCGATCCACTCCTCCGGCCGCTTGTCTCGAGACCGATCCTAACCTATTGTCTGCTAGTCATAATATTATGGGCAGCAGACAATCGAAAGGGCTCCTCATGACGAGTCAGGATCCGAACCCCCAGGTGGCACTCGTGACGGGCGCATCGACCGGCATCGGCCGCGCAGCTGCACGCGAGCTCACCGCCGCCGGATTCACCGTCATCGGCACCAGCCGGAACGCCGGGCGGACTGAACCTCTCGCCGGAGTCGAGTTCCTCGACCTCGACGTGGTCAGCGACGAGTCGGTCGCGACGCTGGTCAGTGAGGTCATCGAGCGCTTCGGCCGCGTCGACGTACTCGTCAACAACGCGGGTGCAGGCATGGCAGGCGCCGCCGAGGAGAGCTCGATCGGCCAGACCAAGGCATCCTTCGAGACGAACGTGTTCGGCACCATCCGGATGACCAACGCGGTCCTGCCCCACATGCGTGCGCAGGGCGCGGGGCGGATCGTGAACATCTCCTCGATCCTGGGCCTGATCCCGGCCCCGTACATGGCCGTCTACGCAGCGACCAAGCACGCCGTTGAGGGCTACTCCGAGTCGCTCGACCACGAGGTCCGCGAGCATGGCGTCCGCGTCATCCTCGTCGAGCCGGGCTACACCAGCACCGGCTTCGACACGAACGCCGCGTGGTCCGACTCCCCCATCCCTGCCTACGCACGCCAGCGCGACATCGCGCGTGACCTGGTGACCAGCGCCATGGAGAAGGCCGACGACCCGACCGTCGTCGCGAAGGTGATCGTGGCCGCTGCCACCGACGCCAACCCGCGCGTCCGCTACACCGCCGGATCGCTCGCTGGCCGGGTCAGCACTCTTCGGCGTCTCGTCCCGTGGCGCGCCTTCGACAAGCAGATCCGCAAGCTCAACCAGCTGCCGGCCTGAGGTCTGTCCGGTTGGCCGCCTCAGGGACGAGGTCGCGCCTCGCTAGTCTGCGCTCATGGGCATGAGTGCGGGTGACGCGGCAGAGCTCCCCGAGCAGGTGGTGCTCGAGCTGCGCCGCATCGCCACCGAGCTGCTGGGGAACATCTCGTCGTACGCCGACGACATGCTCGGCTACATCCTCGAACGCGTCCCGGAGGCCGGCGCCGATGACGAGCTCCGCGGCCTGACCCTGGGTTCGTGCTCGTCGAACCTCGAGGCAGCCCTGTCCATGGTCCGGCACGGCATCGATGTCGACGCCGCCAGCGCGCCGGTGACGGCCCTCGAGCACGCGCGCGCCATGGCCGCCCGCGGCTACAGCGTCGACGTGATGCTCCGCTTCTACCGGATGGGGCACGCCTACTTCAGCTCGAGGGTCCTCACCGAGATCACCAGGGTGATGCCCGATCCGGCCCTCGCCCTGTCCGTGGTGTCCAACCTGCAGGGCTTCGCCTTCGCCTACGTCGACCGCATCTCCAGCGAGGTCGCCGCCGAGTACGTCGCGGAGCTCGACCGCATCCAGAACCGGGCCCGCGCGGCCCGGACCGACGCGGTCCGAGGTCTGATCGCCGGCGACAAGGTCGACGTCGGTCGCGCCGAACGCGCCCTGTCCCATCGGCTCACCGGATGGCAGACGGCCTTCGTCTGCTGGACCGATCGCGATGATGCCGACCTGCTGCGCGTGGGCGCGACCCTCGGCGCTCATCTCGGCGCCCTGCACCCGCTGCTCGTGCCAGACGGCGCCCAGGCGCTGTGGGGGTGGGTGGCGACCGCGCGCGCTCCTGGCCTGACCCGTGAAGACTTCGCACCACTGGCGGGCCGCATCCCGAGGACCGTGCGGATCTCCATCGGCATGCCTGCACTGGGACCCGCCGGGTTCCGTGACTCCCATGCCCAGGCCCAGCGCGGCCGCAGGATCATCGAGCTCGCCGGCCACGTCGCCCAGGTGACGCCGTACGCCGAAATGGCGCTGGTGGACCTGATGAGCGGTGACGTGAACCTCGCTCGTGGCTTCGTCGCCACGGAGCTCGGTGCCCTGGCGGCCCGGGGACGCCGGGAGGACGAGGAACGTCGAACGCTGCTGGCGGTGCTCGACGCCCAGGGCGGGCTGGCCGCTGCGGCCGAAGAGCTCGGCGTACACCGCAACACCGTGCTGCAGCGCGTGCGCCGGGCAGAGGAACGCATCGGGCATCCCTCCACGGAGCGCGTGGTCGAAGTGCACACCGCTCTGCGGCTGGCCCGGGCGCTCGGCACCGTCGTGCTGTCCCCGGAGGCCCCGCGAGACTGACTGGTGTGCTGCGCGCACATCATGGTGGGCGCGACACCACTGGCAGGAGCCGTTGCCCGTTCCTATCGTCAGGAACATGTCAGCAACCACAGAGCAGCCCGCGATGGCGTCTTCGCGCCACGCGCTTCCGGACCCGGGCGAAGGCATCAAGACGATCTCCTGGCCCATCGTGGGCATCTTCTCCGGTTCCATCGCGACCTTCGCGTTCTCCACATGGGCGGCGGTCGCTGACAGGCTCCCTGCCCCCGTGACCATCGCGCTCAGCGCGACCACGATCTTCGTGCTGTTCACGGTGCTTCACGACGCCGCGCACTACTCGATCAGCACCCACCGCTGGGTCAACGTGACCTTCGGCCGCGTCGCGATGCTCTTCGTCTCGCCGCTGATCTCGTTCAAGTCGTTCGCGTTCATCCACATCGAGCACCACCGCTACACCAACGACGGAGACAACGACCCCGACCACTTCGTCAGCGGCGCACCGTGGTGGCAGGTCCCGGTCCGATTCCCGCTGATGGACGTGCCCTACCTGACCTTCCTGGTGCGCAACGTGAAGCGCCGTCCCCGGGCGGAGGTGCTGGAGACCGTGTTCCTCATGGGGATGACCGTCGTGCTGATCGTCTCCGCGACGGCCGCCGGGCACCTCTGGACGCTGGCGGTGGTCTACCTGATCCCGGCGCGAGTGGCCATGTTCGTCCTGGCCTGGTGGTTCGACTGGCTGCCGCACCACGACCTCGAGGACACCCAGCAGGAGAACCGCTACCGCGCCACCCGCAACCGGGTCGGCTCCGAATGGATCCTCACGCCGCTGCTGCTCTCGCAGAACTACCACCTGGTCCACCACCTGCACCCCTCGATCCCGTTCCACCGCTACGTCGCGGCCTGGCGGCGCAACGAGGAGGCGTACCTCGAGCGCGACGCCGCGATCGGGACGGTCTTCGGCCAGCAGCTCGACGCGGACGAGTACCGCGACTGGAAGAAGCTGAACGGCAAGCTGGCCCGCATCCTCCCCGTGCGGATGCCGAAGCGATCCACCGCCCGATCCGCGGTGTTCCACTCGATGGAGGTGGCCAGCGTGGAGCCGCTGACCGACGACAGCGTGCTGATCCGCTTCGACGTGCCCGACCACCTGCGCGACCAGTTCTCGTTCGAGCCCGGCCAGCACGTCACGGTCCGCACCGACCTCGGAGGCGAGGGCGTGCGACGCAACTACTCCATCTGCTCGCCGGCCACCTCCGACACACTCGCCATCGCCGTCAAGCACATTCCTGAGGGAGCCTTCTCGACCTTCGCGAGGGAACAGCTCCGGGCCGGGGACACCCTGGACCTGATGACACCGACGGGATCGTTCGGCACTGCGTTGCACCCCCTCGCGACAAACAACTACGTCGCGATCGCCGTCGGCAGTGGGATCACGCCGATCCTGTCGATCCTCCAGACGACGCTTGCCATCGAGACCGAGAGCCGCTTCACGCTGATCTACGGCAACCGGGACGCGGACAGCACGATGTTCCGCGACGAGCTGGACGAGATCGAGGCGCGGTACGTCGACCGGCTCCGGATCATCCACGTGCGCTCCCGCGATCCGCGGCACCCCTCACACCTGCGTGGCCGGGTCGACAGGACAAAGCTCCAGTACTGGCTCGGCGCCGATCTCGCCCCCGCCCTGGTCGATCACTGGTTCCTGTGCGGTCCGGTCGAGATGGTGACCGACCTGCACGGACTGCTGCTCGAGCGCGGCGCCGAGCCCGAGAACGTCCATGTCGAGCTGTTCCACGGCTACCAGAAGCCCAGGGACGCCCGCGACTTCGCCCCCGCGACGCTCGCAGTCGGTCTGGGCGGACGCGAGCACACGGTCCCGCTGGAGGCCGGCGACACCGTCCTCGAGTCCGCGTTGAAGGCGGGACTGGACGCGCCGTACGCGTGTCTCGGCGGGGCCTGCGGCACCTGCAAGGCGAAGGTGCTTCTGGGGGCGGTGACGATGGAGCAGAACCTCGCCCTCTCGCCTGCCGCGGTGGAGGACGGCTACGTGCTCACCTGCCAGTCACACCCGACCACGCCAGCCGTCACCATCGACTACGACGCCTGAAGCCATGTCATCGAACACGGCCCCACCGGGCCGCGACTCCCGGCTGCCCATGACTGTGGCAGGTCAGATCGAGAAGGCGCGGAGCGGGGACGTCGAGGCCTTCGGCGCACTCTACGAACGCCACGTCGACATGATCCGCGGGTACGTCATGCGCCGGGCCGGAAACCGGGAACTGGCCGAGGACGTCGTCAGCGAGACCTTCATCCGCGCCCTCACCAGGATCGGGTCGTTCACGGACGGGAACTTCGAGGCCTGGCTGACCACCATCGCGCGCAACCTCCTGCTCGACCACTTCAGGCTCTCGAGCACGAGGCTGGAGCTGACCGTCGACGAGGTGCGCGACGTCGAACGTGAAGCAGCCACGACGCAAGGTCCCGAGGACGTGCTGATCGAACGACTCGCCGAGCATGAGTCGCGCTCGAGCCTGGCGCGGGTCGAGAAGGCCATGCGCCTGGTCGCGATCGACTACGAGACCTGCCTCCGGCTGCGCTTCCTCGAAGGCCAGACCATCGCCCAGACCGCGCAGGCACTCGGCCGGAGCCAGGGGGCCGTGAAGCTCCTCCAGCTTCGAGCCACCAAGGCGGTCCGCGCCGCCCTCGCCTTCACCTGACCAGCTCGAGAACTGAGGAATCCGATGTCCACTGCCACGCCCGCGGCGCCCCACGACTACGACGCACTGATCATCGGCTCCGGTTTCGGCGGATCGGTCTCCGCGCTCCGGCTGACGGAGAAGGGCTACCGGGTCGGCGTGCTGGAGGCCGGTCGGCGCTTCGACGCAGCTGACTTCCCCAAGACCTCCTGGGACGTACGCCGCTTCCTGTGGGCGCCGAGGCTCCGCCTCTTCGGCATGCAGCGCATCCACCTGCTCAAGGATGTGATGATCCTCGCCGGCGCGGGAGTCGGCGGCGGGTCGCTCATCTACGCCAACACGCTCTACGAACCGCTGCCCCCGTTCTACGAGGATCCGCAGTGGTCAGGCATCACCGACTGGCGCAAGGAGTTGGCGCCCCACTACGACCAGGCCAGACGCATGCTCGGCGTGACCCTCAACCCGGTCATGACCGCCGCCGACAAGGTCGTCAAGTCGGTCGCCGACGACATGGGCGTGGGCAACACCTTCCATCCCACGTCCGTGGGGGTGTACTTCGGCGGTCCCGGCACCGCGCCGGGCACGGAGGTGGACGACCCGTTCTTCGGTGGCGCAGGTCCCACTCGCCGAACGTGCATCGGCTGCGGTTCGTGCATGACCGGCTGCCCGCACAATGCGAAGAACACGCTGGACAAGAACTACCTGTACCTGGCCGAGCACCATGGCGCTCACGTGCACCCGCTGACCACGGTCACCGAGGTCCGCCCGCTTCCCGAAGGGGGCTATGCGGTCACCACGGTTCGCACCGGGCGCTCCGCTCGGCGACAGAAGAACGTGCGCACCTTCACCGCCGCGCAGGTCGTCTTCTCGGCGGGCACCTACAACACCCAGAAGCTGCTGCACCGCATGCGCGACACCGGGGTGCTGCCCGAGGTTTCCGCCCGCCTGGGAACGCTCACCCGCACCAACTCCGAGTCCATCCTCGGCGCAACCGCCAGGAGCGCGGAGGCTGACTACACACAAGGCATAGCCATCACGTCGTCGTTCCACCCCGACGAGCACACCCACGTCGAGCCCGTCCGCTACGGAAAGGGCAGCAATGCCATGGGGCTGCTGCAGACCGCACTGGCAGACGGCGGCAAACGGTGGCCTCGCTGGGTCACCTGGCTCGGTGCGATCGCGCGGCATCCCCGCTACCTCACATGGATCTCGGTGCGCCGCTGGTCCGAGAAGACGATCATCCTGCTGGTCATGCAGACGCTGGACAACTCCATCACCGTGTCCGGCCGCAAGACCCGGCTCGGCTACCGACTCACCTCTGGGCCAGGCCACGGGGCACCCAACCCGACCTGGATCCCCGTCGGCAACGAGGTGGCCCGCGACGTCGCACGCAAGATCGGCGGGCTTCCCGGCGGCAGCTTCGGCGAGGTCGCCAACATCCCGATGACCGCGCACTTCCTCGGCGGCTGCGCCATCGGCGACTCCCCGGAGACCGGAGTCATCGACCCCTACCAGCGGCTGTATGGCCACCCCGGGCTGCACGTCGTCGACGGATCGGCGATCTCGGCCAACCTCGGCGTCAACCCGTCACTGACCATCACTGCGCAGTCCGAGCGGGCGATGGCGCTCTGGCCGAACAACGGCGAGGCAGACAGCCGTCCCGAGCTCGGAGCTGCCTACCAGCGGATCACGCCGGTGGCACCGAAGAACCCCGCAGTCCCTGACGCCGCCCCCGGCGCTCTGCGGCTACCGATCGTCGAGGTGAGTTGAGATGCCCAAGCTCGGTGTCAACGAACGACTGTTCCTCATCGTCGACGGGGCCAGGATGCCCCAGCACATCGCCGCGCTCGGCACCTTCACACCGCCTGCCGGTGCGGGCCCCGGCTTCGTCGATGCGCTGGCCGAGCAGTTCCGCGCCACGCGGACGTTCGCTGCGCCGTTCAACTACATGCTGCATAGCCGGGTTCTCCGTCGGGTGGCGCCATCGTGGCGGGTACTGGGCGACCACGAGATCGACCTCGACCACCACTTCCGCCGGCACACCCTGCCGGCGCCCGGCGGTGAGCGGGAGTTCGGCGAGCTCATCTCGGCCCTGCACACCGAGCGTCTGGACTGGCGTCGACCGCTGTGGGAGTGCCACCTGATCGACGGCCTGGACGATGGCCGGTTCGCCCTGTACTTCAAGGGGCACCACGCCCTGATGGACGGCGTCGGTGGCGTGCTGCGCTACACCCAGATGGTCACCCCGGACCCGCACGACACCGCCCTGCGTCCCCTGTGGACCATCGGGCCGCGCCCCCGACGTGCCCGTTCGGGGCACAAGGCCCGGGCCAGCTCGCTCAGCACGGTCAGCGGCCTGCTCGCAGCCCGACGCGACATGAAGCGCAACGCAAGGAGGCCGGTCGATCCGGCCACTGCGGCACCGTACGCCGCACCGGGAACGGCGATCAACAGTCGGCTCTCCGAGCAGCGCCGCATTGCGACCCAGTCCTTTGACCTCGCGCGGATCAAGGCGGTCGCCAGGGCGGCGGAGGTCACCGTCAACGACCTGTTCGTGACCATCGTGGCCGGAGGACTACGGAGCTACCTCGCCGAGCACGGCGACCTGCCCACGCAACCGTTGACCGCAGGCACCCCGGTCAACGTGCGTGCCCCTGGTGACGACAGCACCGGCAATGCGTTCAGCATCGTGCTCGTGAAGATGTTCACCGACATCGCCGACCCCATCGAGCGCCTCAGGGCAGTGGCCCGGTCCAGCACCATCGCGAAGGACGACATCCGGAGCAGGACCAGGGAGGTTGCTGCCCACTACGGGACGCTGATCGGCGGCGCGTTCGTCGTCAACCAGCTGACCGGTCTCGCCGGCCGCCGTCCGCCGCCGTACAACGTCACGGTGTCCTGCATCCCCGGACCCGCCGAGCCCTTCTACCTCGCGGGCGCCCAGCTGGAGGGGATCTATCCGCTCGCCTGCATCTACCACGGGGCGACGTTGTTCGTTGCCTCGTGCACCATCTCGGGCACCTTCAGCGTCGGCTTCGTCGGCTGCCCGGACACCGTGCCCCACCTCCAGCGGCTCGCTGTCTACACCGGCGAGGCACTGACCGAGCTGGAGACCGCCCTCGAGACGAAGGAGGTCCGCCTTGACCACGACGCCTGAACCATCTGCCCGGCGAGAGGCCCGACCCGTGCCGCGATACTCACGGGTCGTGCGCGGACTGCAGCAGCGCCTGGTCAACGACATGCCCGGCGGACCACGCCTCATCCGCTTCTCGACCGTCATCAACTTCCAGAAGTGCCTGATGTTCGCCTATCTGGGCGCACTCATGTGGCTGTACGACGATCACACGGCCGCTGCCACCAGCATGGCGGCCTGGATCTATCTCGCCCTGCACGGCTCGTACGGCCTGGTCTGGTACCTCAAGGACAAGGCCTTCCCGGATCCCGGGTGGCAGCATCGGCTGACCCTGCCCGGTGCCGTGAACGCGATCCTCGGCGTCCTGGGTTGGTACTGGCTGTTCGGCTGGTTGCTGATCTCCGGCCGTGGGGGCGACTACCCGATCGACGACAAGCCATGGTTCGCGTTGTGCATCACCCTCGTCACGCTCGGCTCAGTCGTGATGATCGCGGCCGACGCTCAGAAGTTCTTCACCCTGCGGATCCAGGGCGGGCTCATCACCGACGGGATGTTCCGCTTCGTGCGGCACCCGAACTACACCGGCGAGATGATGATCTACCTCGGGTTCGCGCTGATGGTCTGGCACTGGTTGCCGTTCGTCGTGCTGGCGTGGGTGTGGGGTGGTCTGTTCACAGCGAACATGCTGGCCAAGGAAGCGAGCATGAGCCGCTACCCCGAGTGGGCTGCCTACAAGGCACGCACGCGTTGGGTGATCCCGCGCGTGCTGTGAGCGACCCGCCCCGGCGGCGACAGCAGGGCGTTGAATCTCGGTCGGCTCATCCGGGAACAGTCAGCGGAGCCGTGCGGGTCCACGGCTGCATCCGTTCGATCTGGGCCGCGATCCCGAGGAGGAGGCGCTCGCTCCCCGGCCGGCCGACGAGCTGAACCGCAACCGGGAGCCCGGACTGATCGAAACCTGCCGGCACGGACACGGCCGGCCAGCCGATCACGTTCCACGGCGCCGCGAACGGCGCGTAGCGGGCGTTGGCGAGCATCGTCGGCAGCCAACCGCCGGCAGACCACTGCTTGGCGGCGATCGGCGGCTGCGCCAGGGTCGGCGTGATCAGCACGTCGACGTCGGCGAAGAACTCCTCCGCCCGGGCCCGCCAGTGCTCCCGTGGAGCCTGCTTCGGGTGTCCGAGCCGCGCCATCGCCCGACCGATCGCGACGTGGCGACGGTTGCGCGGCTCCAGAGCGGACGGATCGTCCAGCATCTCGGCGTCGGCCAGGGCTCCCGTGGTCCACAGTGCCAGTGCGGTCACCGGGATCAGCGTCGCGGGGTAACGCGGCGTCGCTTCGCGGACGTCGTGGGCCTCCCGGAGCAGCTGCGCCGTGCGTGTGGTCGCGCCCGACCACGCACGAGCCACCGGGATGCCCGTGGCCGGCGGTGCGGTCGAGACAGCGATCCGGAGCCGTCCGGGCTCGACGACCTCGGCGTACGACGGGTCCCCGGCGAGCACCGACAGCATCAGCGCCGCATCCCCGACGGTGGTGGCGAGCGGACCGTTCTCGGCCATCCCGTGCCAGTCGTTCGCGCCGAGGTCAGCCGGGACCACGCCGGTTCCCGGCTTGAGCCCCACCAGTCCGCAACAGGCAGCCGGGATCCGGATCGACCCCATGCCGTCGTTGCCGTGGGCAATCGGCACATCACCCACGGCGACGGCGGCAGCAGATCCGCCGGAGGACCCACCCGGCGTCCGGTCCGGCGACCAGGGGTTGTGGGTCACCCCGAACGCCGAGTCCGTGGCTCCCCAGATGCAGAGCTCGGGCACCCGGGTGAGGCCGACCACGACTGCGCCGGCAGCGCGCAGGCGGCGTACGACCTCGTGGTCGGCCTGCTGTGGTGCGGGGTCGGACGCCTGTGCACCGTCGCGCATCGGCTCGCCCGCGACCGGGATGTTGTCCTTGATGGCGATCGGCACCCCAGCAAGTGGCAACGAGCTGCGATCAGGGTGTGCGTCGACTGCGTCGGCCTCGGCCAGCGCGGCGTCCGGTCGGAGCACCTGCCAGGCATTCGTCGTTGCCTGGGTGGCGGCGATGCGCGCGAGGGCGGCTTCGACCGCGCCGCGTGCGGTGCCCGTGCCTGCTCGCGTCGCTGCGGCGATCTCGACTGCTGTTGGTGATGGCGAGGTCCTCACAGCGAGACTCCGACCGTCACCCACGAGTCATCAGCACCCATGCGCTTCAGCATAGGTCCGCCCGATCCCGTTCCCTCAGGAACTGCATCGGCCTGGGCCATGACACGATCGAGCACCAGACGAAGGACGCCGAGGACGACGATGCACGCACTGTTGCTGGCCGCAGGGTCGGGCAGCCGCATGGGGATGCCCAAGGCGCTGGTGCGCGATCAAGACGGTGCCGCGTGGGTCACCACCTCGGTCGAGCGGCTCCGGCAGGGAGGGTGCCAGTCCGTGACGGTCGTCGTGGGCGCCCAGGCGGAGCTGGCCAGAGCCCTCGTCCCGCAAGGGGCGTTGATCGTCCACGCACGCGACTGGCACCTGGGCATGTCCGCGTCGCTCCGCGCCGGGCTCGAGGCACTGGAGCCGACCTCGGCCACGGCCGTCCTCGTCCACCTCGTCGACCTGCCGGACGTGACGCCGGACGTCATCCGTCGTCTCGTGGACCTCGGCGACGACAGCGCGGTACTGGCGCGTGCGGGGTACGACGGAACGCCGGGGCACCCGGTCCTGCTCGGCCGTGCGCACTGGGCTCCACTCCTCGCGCGGACCCGTGGAGACAGCGGAGCGCGCGACTACCTCAGGACGCACCTGGTGACGCTCGTCGAATGTGGCGATCTGGCGACGGGCCACGACATCGACACCCCGTCGCGCGACACGGAGTGACGAGCTGGGCAGCGCGCGGACTCTGCTCGATGAACCACAGGTCTCGGTATCCGAACGGATAGCAGTCCGTCAGACTCACGATGTCCCCCGCACTCGAATCCCAATGGCCCGCGGTCAGAGATCTCCCGAGATGGGCCTGCGCGCATCGTTCGCGGCCCGAACCCCCGCTGCAGCGCGGGGGTGGCAGCTGAGCCTGCTGGTGCATGCATGCGTGGCTTCCCAAGGCTCGAGCGAGAGTGCGGCGTCGATCCTTCCTCGAGGCCGCACAAGGGCCACGTAGGCCTCGGGCTCCATGCCTGCGTTGTGCGCCTCTCGCGCGAGTGCGAGCCAGTCGATCGTCTGGAGGCAGCGCGGGCATCCGGGTCGGCGGGCGAGATGCGACACGTGGACCAGGACCAGGACGACGGCCCCGCCGAGGAACAGCACGGTGGCAGTCCGGACGCCCATGGGGAATCCGAGCCGAGCTCCCACGAATCCCCCACCGAGCAGCGGGACAACCAGCAACCCCCACCAGAGCATCCGGAGCGTCAGGTGGAAGCGTCGCAAGGATCGCAGGTCAGCCATCGCAGTCCTCCGGACCGCTGTTCGCCCGGGGGTAGAGGGCGATGTCGATCAGGGAGCCCCGCATGGCCCGGATGCATGCACGGCAGGCCTCCCGCTCGAGGGGATTGACCTCATGACCCCAGAAGACGTACCAGGAGACGGCGTACTCGCCACAGGCAGTGAGAACGCCCCCATTCTCCTTGACGTGGTAGGTCCCCCACGGAGCCCGATCGACAGAGGCGGAACGCGGCTGCTGATGCGGGGCCGTGACCAACCAGTCGGCGCCGGCGCAGCCGGTGCCCGGAAGGCATTGACCTTCGCGAATGGCACGCACGGCATTCTCGGACAGGACCGGCACGACGACTGGCGAGCCGTCCGACTTCCGGGTGCGTCGGCGCTGAGACGGCACGCTGCGCAGCCCGGGGCGGCGATGCGGGCCGACGAGGTCGGCTGCCACGGCAGTCATGGGGTAACCACTGCACTGGTCATGAGTCGAGTCCTGTTCTGCGAGCAAGGTCGCTGCGTGTCTGTTGGTGGAGCGGAGCAACGGGGAAGCGGGCGGTCTCGGCTGCCGGCGCGTCGAGCACTGGCTGAGCGAGCCCTCTGTGGTGCCGAGACCACCCGCCGTTTGAGCCGTGCCCGACCTGGGGACGGGCGCGGAATCTGCGGTTCGATCAGTTGCCGTAGGTGGCCATGCACGCGTTCCACTGCACCGGGGTGAGCAGAAGGTTGTAACCCTTGGTCGTGCATGACGCCGTTGCCTCGACGAGCGAGAGCGTGCCGTTGACAGTGCTCTCGACCACCGCGCCGACGCCGCTCGACGTTCCGGTGACGGGCTCGAGCACCTTGTCGACGGATTGCGTTGTCTTGGAGATGGCCTCGGTCAACGCGCCGGTCGTCGAACTGCTCCCACCGGCGGACCCTCCGCCCGACTGACTGCCGGAGCCGGTGGTCACACCAGCGCCGCTCGAGCCGCCCGAGGAGCCGGCGGAGGTGACGGGTCCCGTTGCAGAACCCGTCTTCCCGGTTCCGGTGCCACCGGCCTTCGTGCTCGATGCACCCTTGCCTCCCCTGCCGCCGCCCTGCGTGTAGCTGGTCGGCGGGCTGAAGGTGTAGGCGGAGGCAAGGTAGTTGGGGACGGCGGTGTAGTCGCCCTGGAGGTAGGCGTCGCGGATCTTGAGGACCAGGTCGACGTACTCCTGGGAGTGGTTGTAGCGGAAGACGGCGGTGCGTCGGCCGGTCTCGCCGCCGAGGTCGTCGTTGCCGGAGCAGAGGTAGACGGCGGCGGCGAGGGCTGCGTCGTCGATGTCTTGGGGGTTGCGCTTGCCGTCGCCGTCGGCGTCGACGCCGACGACGGACCAGGTGGAGGGGATGAACTGCATGGCGCCGACGGCGCGGTCCCAGACCTTGTCGCGGTCGTACTGCCCGGCGTCGGTGTCGCTGATGGCCTGGGTGTTGTGGGTGCCGTCGAGGGCGATGCCGTAGATGCCGGGGTGTGAGACACCCAAGGTGTCGAGGGTGTTGCCGCCGTAGCGGCCGTGGTCGGACTCGACGCGGCCGATGGCGGCGATGAGGGCCCAGTCGATGTGGCAGGCCTTGTCGGCGGCGTTGATGACGGTCTCGGCGCGCTGGTAGGCGGCGAGGGCTGCGGTGGGGATGCCGTTGGTCGAGGAGGCGGCGACGATCTTGGCGCCGTCACCCTCGGCGATGCCCAGGCCGGCGTTGCCGGAGACGGAGTAGGTCGCTGGGTCTTCGAGGGCCTCGATCGGCACCATCGAACCGTCCGGGAGGGGCGAATCCTCGGCTGACAGGGCTCCCCCGACCCCCACCAGGTTGGCCGTCCAGGCCGCCGACAGGAACGCCAGCGGGACCAGGGCAGTTGCCTTCTGGGCATTGCCAAAACGGGGAGAGGATGTGCGCGCATCCTGTGCTTTCACGCGGCGACCGGCGGTCGTCATCAACGACCTCAGCTCGCCAGGGGCCGGGAACACCACGCGGCATCGAGCCGCTCGGCGTCTGCCCGGAGGGCTTGGGCCGCGGCGCGGGCGCCCAGCACCGATGACGGGCAGGGAACCCAGTAGGGCACCTCGGCTGCCTCCGCAGCAGCCCGGTCATCCTCCGCCTTCGCCAGCCTGCGCAGCTCGCGCGCCAGAGCGACAATCATCTCGGTGCTGGCGCTTGCGTGGGTGGTCATCGCGAGCCCCCCACCAGCTCGGCCGGGACGACGTGCTGGTCCGTGAGGCCGCAACTGATCATGCAGTGCCTGCACGTCGCTGCCGACGCAACGGGAAATGGCAGCTCCCAGAACATGCGCCAGTCGAGCGCTACCCGCCCGCAGGCCGTGTACGGCGAGCCGGGCTTGCGAGCATGCTGCTCGCCGACCGGGCGCGACCCGCTCTCACCAGCGGCCTCGCGGCCACGGGTGCCGTGCGGCGCCGACACGAAGTACATGGGAAGTGGCCTGGGTGAAGGGCGATCCATGGTCGACATGGCTCCTCCGAAGGGGTGTGGGAACTGTGGTTTCCACCGTACGAAGGGCGTGGCGTGCGTCACATCACCCTGCGGTGGTCACCACACCCCCACCAAGGGGCAGACGATCTCAGAAGGTCGAGGTGCCCGCAGCACGCGCGATCGCCTGCGCGCGGTTGGAGACACCGAGCTTTCGCAGGATCTGCTTGACGTGGGACTTCACAGTGTCCTCAGCGATGACCAGTCGAGCGGCGATGGCGCGGTTGGCCGCGCCGGCGACCATGAGACCGAGCACTTCGGTCTCGCGTGCGGTCAACTCGGCGAAGGCCTGCAGGCGCGCACGAGTCGCGAGCTCGCCCGACCGCGGGGCTGCCCCGAGCGAGTCAGGAAGCGACCGGAGCGCGGTGTCCAGGATCGCGCCCACCTGAGCGCGCTGTGCCTGGACCCTCTCCATGAGAACGGTGCGCTCATGGATGCGTGCGAAGCCATCCGCGAAGGCCCAGAGCAGGTCACGGTCCGCTTCCGACGCCACGCGGTTGGTCGGGAAGTGATCGGCATGCAGGAACGCAACGACCGAGCCGCGCGAGCAGACCGGTGCCACAACGTACGACAAGGAACTCCCCGCTTCGACGATGATGTCCTCGTGGACCTGCGTCGAGGCGGTGTCCAGGATCAGCGCCGGACGACGCTCCGTGAGCAAGCGCGCCTCGGGAGTCAGCCCCTGAAGCGGGATCTCCTGTCCGATCCAGTCATCGAACCAGGCGTCGTCGGCCTCCGCGAAGAAGGCCTTGCGCGGCTTCCATGCATTTCCTTCGACACTCGAGATGGTGACGCGACCGAATCCGGCGCGGTTCGCGATCTCCTCACATGCGGTCTCGACCAGGTCGTGCGAGGTGGGCAGGCCGCGTAGCCGGGCCAACCCCTCGGCACACTCGGCCAGTCGGCGGTTGCGCTGGACCAGGTTCTCCTCGTGCATGTCGAGAGCAACCTGTTGGAGCTGCAGCGCGAGGTCCAGCAGGTCGCGAGCGCGCTGCTCGTCCCCTCTGTCATCCACCTGCGCCTCTCCGACGCAGATGCGTGCGAGTGTCGCGACGCGCTCGGGCGAGTAGTCCTCCGTCGGATCCTCGGCCATCAACGCGCCGGGGTTGACGCCGAGGGCGTCACCCACGAGCAACCTCAACTCGGTCGCGCGAGCGCGGTGCTGCCCGGTCAGGCGCGGCCGCACGCTGCGTCCGGTCGACGCGAAAACGGTTGACTTGGCCTGCGCGGCCACGCTCATGACGCAACTCCGAACCGGTCGTTGCTCCTGAGATGCTTGGCAATCGCCTCCGCGCGGTTGCTGACGCGCATCTTGCGAAGGATGTGCTTCACGTGGGACTTCACCGTGGTCTCGGAGACAGTCAGTCGGTCCGCAATCTCAGGATTGGTGGCACCCGAGATGAGGAGCGCGAAGACCTCCCGCTCACGGGAGGTGAGCCCATCCGCAGGGGCACCGCCCCCGGAGTCTCTCCGCACGACAGGTGCGGGAGCCTCCCCCGTGAGAACGACGGGGGCATCACAGAGCTGATCCACCACGAGCTCGGCGCGAGCGAGCGCAGCGTGAATCTGGCGACGCTGCTCCTCCAGAGCCTCGAGCAGCGCCAGTCGCTCGATTACCAGTCCGATGCCGTCGCCGAAGGCGCGGATGGTCACCCGGTCAGCCTCGACCAGAGCGCGTCCTGACGCAGTCGCGTCAGCATGGAGGAGCCCCACGACCGAGTCGCCGGACACCACCGGCGCGATGACGTAGGACTCGCAGTGCGCGACGCTCAGCAGCGGAGCAAAGGTCCGGGTCTCATCAGCTGCATCGCACACGAGGGCAGTGACCCGTCGGCGCACGATCTCCGCCTCGATCGAGCCACTTGCCAAGGTGAAGGTTGCCCCGTGAACGAACTCGCCGAAGGCTTTGTCCTCGGGCGCGCCGGGTTGGGTCGTGAACCACGTCTCCGGCGACCACGACGAACCCTCAACCCGGGAGAAGAGCACTCGATCGAAGTTCCCTGCCCAGGCAAGCTCCGACGGCAGCGCACGGAGAACATCGACCAGGCACGTGGCGGCCTGGATCCGCTCGAGCGCGAGGTTGACGCGACGGGCCGCGAGCAGCGGAGCAGGGAGAATTCGGTCGGCGACAACGGCGATCGCGGCCTCGGTCGCGGCATACAGCGCACGCTGGTCATCCAGCTCGACGCCGCTCCACCCCAGCACGCTCGGCGAGTCAAGCGCTTCGAGGCCGGACGTGTTGGCGGGCAGGGCCGCTGCGACCGCAAGGGAGCGGATCCTTGCCTCGATCCCGCGGCGCCGACCTTCCAGCCCCTCACCCTCGAGGAACGATCCCGCCTCGCAGCCCAGTGAAACAGTCATCTGTCGGACCCAACCCCTTGTCGCCGTAAACTTGCGGAGCATTTACTTCCCTCCCATCGTGACGGTCGTCACAGCGCAAGTCAACCCCGGCGCGCAGGCCGTCGTCAGGCCATATTGCGGCGCTCTCGCCCTCAGTCGGCCAGCATCCGCGAAAGCGACCGTGGCCTCCTGGGGGTTACGCATGGTTTACTTCGAGGAAATCATCGGCAGCCTCGGAACCCTCCCCCACTGCCGGTATCCGCTGCGATCAGGAGGTTGGTCAGTGGACACGACCACAGAAGAGGCCGAGGGGCACGCGCCGGACACGACCCCGGCCGCGAATCTCCAGATCGATGGCCACGCCGCCACGCTGACCAGGCGGTTCGTGCTTGCCGCTCTCGCGCTGGCGCTCGCGCTGGGCGCACTGGCGGCGTGGAAGCCGTGGAGCAGCGACAAGGGCAGCGCCGAGCAGCGGACGGTGCAGGCCCGCGACGGAGCCTCCGAAGCTGCGTCGCGTGCGCTCGCAGCCCTCAACACGGTCGACCCCCATGCCGCCGAGCAGACCGTCGACGGATGGATCGGGCGCTCAGGTGGCGCACTCGAGTCCAAGCTCAAGAAGGGCCGCACCAAGGCCATCCGGACCATGAAGCGTGGAGGGTCGACGACAGCAACCGTCCTGGAGACCGCCGTGTCCGCACTGGACGAGACCGCAGGGATGGCGACCATCCTCGGCGTCGTTGAGATCCGGGCGACGCCAACGAGCGGCAAGGCCACCACATCCGTCTCCCGGTTCCGCGTGCTGATGCAGCGGCTCGGGACGGACTGGAAGATCACCTACCTGGAGACCGTGAGGACGACGTCATGATCAGCGCTCCCGCCACCACCCGGGCGAGGACCATTGCAGCCCTCGCGGCCGTTCTCGTCCTTGCAGTCATCGCTGCGCTCGCACTCCAGGTCTGGCAGACAGACGGCGGCGACGACAACGTCGCCTTCGTCTCCGCAACCACCACAGAGGCGCTGTTGCGCGAGGGCACCGCCACCACCGAGAAGATCTTCTCCATCCGTCCCGACCGGGTCGCCGAGACCCAGCGGCAGGCAGCGTCCGCGCTCGTGGGTGACGGCGTGGCCCAGTACGACAAGCTCTACGGCCCCCACCTCCGACGAGCGAAGGGCCAGGGTCTCACGCTCCGTACGACGGTACGCACGCTCGGCGTGATCTGGCTGAAGGGCGACGACGCAGAGCTGCTTGTCTTCGCCGACCAGCTGGCGACGACGCCGTCCGGTCAGACCGGGAGCGGGCCGGCGCAGCTGGTTCTCCGGATGCACAACGCGGGCGACGCATGGAAGGTCGCCGGCATCCGCCTGCTGTGATCGAGCAGTCGGCGTCCCCAGCCGAAGTGCCGAACCGAAGTACTCAGCCGGCTTGCTCAGCTGGCGAGGCTGGCGCGCGTCTCGGCCTTCGCCGCGGCGTACTGACCGGAGATCCTGGCGATGAGCGTCGCGACGTCGGGGATGTCCCGCACGCCGGAGACGCTGTGCCCGGCGCTCCACAGGTCCGGGCTCGACGTCAGCCGGTCCTCCCGGAAGTCGCCCGCCGAGACCGGAGCCGACTCGCGGTTGTCGAGCCACTCGGCCAACAGGCTCGCGGGGAGTCCACTCACCTCACTGGTCAGCCGGACGTCATCCATCGTCGATCGCACGAGAGCGTCGCGGTACTCGCGAGAAGCGAGACTCTCGCGGGTCGCGATGAACTGGGTGCCCATGTAGGCGAGGTCGGCTCCGAGCACCTGGGCGGCAAGGACAGCGCGGCCGTCAGCGATGCCGCCCGCGGCAACGATCGCGCCGTCGAAGATCTCGCGCACTGCCCGCACGAACGCGAACGGATTGGCCTGGCCGGTCTGCCCGCCGGCACCGGCAGTCAGCAGCACCAGACCGTCAACGCCGGCAGCAATGGCCTTCTGCGCCTGGCGCAGCGTGGCGACGTCGGCGAACACCGCGCAGCCCGCTGCGTGGAACCGGTCCATGACCGGCGCGGGCGATCCGACGCTGGTGATCACCAGCTCCACGCCATGCGCCACGAGGCGATCGAGGTCGGCATCGAGTCGCTTGTTGGTCGGGTGCACGACCAGGTTCGGAGCGATCGGCGCGGCGTCCGCACCCAGCTCGTCCGACATCCGCCCGAGCCAGCGGTCGAGCTCGTCCACCGAAGGCGCGTTGTGCGTGGGAAAGGACCCGACCACGCCATTGCGACAGGCGGCGATGACGAGGTCCTCACCCGAAACGCCCGTCATCGGGGCCGCGATCAACGGTAGGGCCAGGCGCTTCAAAAGGGCAGGCGACACGGTCATTGCGATACCTCCGGCGCGGCCGGCGTGACATGATAAGTAAATCGATGACCGGCCAAGATAATCACTGCGGACCGAGAATCGAACCGCACTAGTTGCCCTAAGTAAACCACGCATAACCTACGTGGGCAATCGCTCCACGGCCGGACGGACAGGGGAGGAAAGTGACCGAGGTGACGCGACGAGCGCCGCTCAAGCGGACGCCACGACCACGCGATCGCAAGCAGCAGATCGTTGCTGCTGCGGGCGAGCTGTTCTACCGCCACGGTTTCCACAACGTCGGCACCGGGCAGATCGCGGATTCGGTCGGCATCACTGCCGGAGCGCTGTACCGCCACTTCAAGGGGAAACAGGACCTCCTCAGCCACACCCTGACCGAGGCGTTCGATCAGGCGACGCGCCTCGTCACTCAGAACCCTCCCCGTGACCTCCAGGACCTGATCAGGCGCATCGCATCCACTGCGGGCGAACGTCGCTACCTCGGCATCCTGTGGAACCGCGAGGCACGTTTTCTCAGCGACGATGCGCGGGCAGCGATGCGCGAGCGGTTCTTCGCCTTCCTCGACGAGTTCGCCCGCCAGCTCCGGTCGACCCGACCCGACCTGTCCGCGGCCGACGCTGACCTGCTGGCATGGTCGGCGCTCGCCGTCCTGACCAGCCCGTCCTACCACGGCAGCAGCATGGATCCCGGAGCGCTCGTGGACCTCCTCGAGCAGATGACCCTTGCCGCGTGCACCACCCCGCTCGCGCACCCATCGCCCACGGGATCGGCGCCGGAGCCGGAGTCCCCTGGGCTCCTGCCTCACGGGCGCCGCGAGGCCACGCTGGCGGCAGCGACCCGCCTCTTCCACGATCGGGGCTATCAGGCGGTCTCCATGGAGGACGTCGGCGAGAGTGTCGGCATCAGCGGCGCCGCCATCTACAAGTACTTCCCGCGCAAGGCCGACCTTCTTTCCGCGGTGATCGCGCGGGCCTCGGAGCCGCTCCAGCTCGGCGCCACGCGCGCCCTCGCTCGCGCTCGCGACAGCCGGGAAGGCCTCGAGAACCTGCTCGATGCCTACGTGGAGTTTGCTCTCGTCCACCACGACCTCGTCGGCATCCTCGTCGCTGAGGTCACGAACCTCCCGGACGAACACCGCCGGGACGTGCGGCGGGCACAGCATGACTACGTCGCCGAGTGGATCCGGCTGATCCGCGAAACTCGACCCGCCCTCGACGAGTCACAGGCACGGTTCGTGGTCCACGCCGCCCTCACGGTGATCAACGACGTCGCCCGCACCGACCACCTCCGGGCACGGCCAGCGGTCGACGACGACCTGCGGTCCATCTGCAGGCGGATCCTCGACGTGCAGCTCTGAGGTCAGCGCTCGCGGAAGGCCTCGAACGCGCTCCGGGCGGTGTTCGAGCCCAACACCATCGTCTGGCTCAAGGCCTCCAGCTCGAGTGCGGAGGGGAAGGATCCACTGGCACTCTGGTGGATCAGCCTCTTGGTCAGCGAAACCGCGAGGCGCGAGTCCGCAGCGATCCGGTGAGCGAGTCCGAGCGCATGGATGCGGGCCTCATCGGGGGTGTCGACGACGACGTTGACCAGGCCGTACTCATACGCGGTGACCGCGTCGATCTCGTCGGCGAGGAGCATCAAGGCCTTCGCGCGCTGCATGCCGACGATTCGCGGCAGGAGGAACGCTCCACCGAAGTCCGGAACGAGGCCGCGTCGCAAGAAGACCTGGCAGAAGCGGGCGTTCCGCGAGCAGACCACGAGGTCGCAGGCGATCGCGAGATTGAACGCGCCACCGTAGGCGACGCCCGAGACTGCCGCGATGATAGGCAGCGGGCTCTCCCAGACCGCCTTGGCCGCACGCTGGTAGGCGCGCATGAAGCGGAGCAGGGCATCATCGTCAGGGCGGTCGTTTGCCCGCAGCACACCCTCGGCGTCACCGCCCGCGGAGAAGTGCTCACCCGCTCCGGTCAGCACAAGGGCATGGACTGAGTCGTCGCGCTCCGCACGGAGGATCTCGTCGTGGAGCGCATTCGCCGTCGACTCCGCCAGTGCGTTCAGCGTCATGGGTCCGGTCAGGATCAGCGTCCGGACCGGACCGTCGTCGACGACCTCGACCGTCGTGGTCATCGGACGGCCAGTCCGTTGAGCAGCGACAGCGGGATGCTCACATGGCGCGATCGGAGGTACTCGCCCAGCCCCTTGGCCTGCGGGTCAGGCCGGGTCGAGGAAGCAACCCCGGCACCGAGCAGGCCGACGACGATGAAGTTGAGTGCATTCAGGTTCGGCAGGTCGTAGCGGCGGACCTCAAGGTTGGCAGCCTCGGGAAGGAGCTCCCGGAGCCGGTCCTCGGTCAGATGGGCCTGCAGCCACGCGAAGGCCTCGGGCGTGCGGGTCCACAGTCCGACGTTGGCGTTGCCGCCCTTGTCGCCGGAGCGCGCCGCACAGATGGTGCCCAGCGGAACCCGCCTCGTGGGGCCGGCGACCGGAGACGGAACCACATCGACCGCAGGCCAGGGCTGGAGGTCGGCCACCGGCCCGGGCGGGATCACCCGTTCGGAACCATCTGGCAGGACCACGCGATGCGTCACGGTCTCCGTGGGCACGAGCGCCGGCCAGTACACGCCGTACGCGCTCTCGGCGGTTGGAGGAGTCGTGGTGTGGAAGCCCGCGTAGCCCCCGAGCGCGAGCTCCATCGTCGCGTTCGCGAAGCGGCGACCGACCTTCGCCGGGTCTCCATCCTTGACCGACACGCGGAGGTGGGCGGTCGCCTGCTCGTTGGTCGGGGCGTCCTCCCGGTCAAAGCGAAGAAGTCGTACGTCGACCTCGTCGAACTGGTCCTCGCCGCCGAGGATGTCGAAGAGCGCCGCGCGGGCCCAGGACGCCTTCTCCTCGATGTCGAGACCGGTCAGGACCAGCGTCATCGTGTTGCGGTAGCCGCCGAGGAAGTTGACCGCGACCTTGAGGGACGGCGGCGGCGGGGTGCCCGTGGCTCCCGACATGAGGACGCGGTTCATCCCCTCCTGCTCGAGGCGGATGGTGTCGAAGTGGGCGACGACATCGGGGTTGGCGTACGCCGGGGTCTGGATCTCGTAGAGCAGCTGGGCGGTGACCGTTCCTGGCGAGACCAGTCCCCCAGTGCCGTCGTGCTTGGTGATCACGCTGCTGCCATCGGCCGCGACCTCCGCGATCGGGAAGCCCGGGTAGCGACGGTCGACGACCTCGGAGATCCACGAGTAGTTGCCGCCGGTTGCCTGAGGACCGCACTCGATCACGTGCCCCGCGGCAACCGCGCCAGCAAGCTGGTCGTAGTCGGTGCGGGACCATCCGTGCCACCACGCAGCAGGGCCCACGACGAGCGAGGCATCGGTGACCCGTGGGCACACGACGATGTCGGCGCCGGCACCCAGCGCCTCCGCGATGCCCCAGCCGCCGAGGTAGGCGTTGGCCGTCACCGGCTTCGCGCCGGCGTCCTCGAGGGTCTGGCCGGTGTCCATGTTCGAGAGGGGGTGTCCAGCTGCGACCAGCTCAGGCAACCGGTCGGTCAGGTCGTCCCCGTCGATGTACGCGATCTTCGGCGCGAGGCCGAGGCGCTCAGCCAAGCTTGTCAGCTCGGCCGCGAGGCCACCCGGGTTCAGGCCGCCTGCGTTGGCCACCACCCGGATTCCCTTGTCCAGGCAGGTGCCGAGCACCTGCTCCATCTGCGTGAGGAAGGTCTTGGCGTAGCCCGCCGCGGGGTCCTTCTGACGCGCCTTCCACAGGATGAGCATCGTGAGCTCGGCAAGGTAGTCACCGGTGAGCACGTCGATGGGACCGCCCTCGACGACCTCGCGCGCCGCGGCGACGCGGTCGCCGTAGAAGCCGGAGCAGTTGGCGATACGGACGGGGCGACGCTGGGTCATGACACGCTCCGGATGCTGATCAGGGGCTCGCGCCCGGGGCCTGGCGCACCGGCGTACGCCTGGGCGATGGTGAGCCACTCCGAGGCGACCGGCCCAGACACGACGAGGCCGGTGTCGGCGACGTTGCGGCGCTGGGTCACCACGAGGCAGAAGTCGAGGGCGTCGCCCTCCACGCGGTCATGCGAGTCCTCCGGACCCCAGCTCCACACCGATCCGTCCGGCGCCTTCAGCGAGACGTGGACCGGGGCTTCGGGTGCTGGTCGGCCGTTCAGGTGGAAGCTGAAGTGCATGGTCCTGACCCCCAGGTGGGCCACGTGGCGCAGACGCATGGTCGGCTTGCGCACGACACCGAATGCGTCCAGCACGTCCTGGGTGTGCGCCCACGTCTCCATGAGGCGTGCGGTCACGCAGCTGGTGACGCTCATGTCCGGGCCGAACCAGGGCATCCGGGCCTTGCCGTCGAGCTTGGCGAACGTTGCGATCAGCTCAGAGCGCGCGTTGCGGAACCAGGTGTTGAGCTCGGAGACCGGGGTCTCCTGGAAGCCGGCAGCAACGACGTCGGGAAAGTTCGGACCGAGCGCCTTGAGACGCTCGGCATCTGTCCGGAACCGCTCCGGGTTGGTGGCCGCGACAACCGCGGCCTCGTCGAAGAACGCGAGGTGCGAGACCTGGTCACGCACGGCCCAGCCCTCGGCCGGGGTCGCGGTCTCCCATTCGTCATCACGAAGTCCCGCAAGCAGGTCGTCGAGCACGGCGGTCTCGGCGACGAGATCCGACAGGAGCTGGTGCAGCGTGCTCATCTTCATCGCCCCGTCCATTGAGGTGGTCGCTTGTCCCGGAAGGACGCAGGGCCTTCCTGCGCGTCATCGCTGAGGTAGACGGGCTCCCAGATCCGCTCGGCCTCGTCGTACGCCGCGGCGAGGGGTAGCTCGGCGACCAGGCGCACGGTCTGCTTGGCGGCGCGGACCGAGAGCGGCGCGTTGGCGGCGATCCGCTCGGCCACGCGCTGTGCCGTGGCGACCAGCTGGTCGCCGGGCACCACCTCGTTGACGAGGCCGACCTCCTGCGCGCGACGGGCGTCGATCGGGTCACCGGTGAGCAGGATCTGCATCGCCACCCGAGGCGGGATCATCCACGGCAGCGGTGCCGCCCAGGGCGCTCCACGTCCGACCTTGACCTCGCTGATCGCAAACTTCGCGTGGTCCGCGGCGATGCAGAGGTCCATGGTCTGGGCGAGCAGGAACCCGCCGGCCAGGGCCACCCCGTTCACGGCGGCGATGGTCGGCTTGTCGACGGTGATGTTTCGTCCCAGCTGGGGGACGAAGTCCAGCGGCGGGACCCGGAGCGCGTCGTCCGCCATCTCCTTGAGGTCCCCGCCCGCGCAGAACGCCTTCTCCCCCGCGCCGGTCAGGACCAGGACCTTCGCGTCGTCATCCTCGTTGAAGCGGCGGAGACCGGCGAAGAGCCCATCCCGCACGGCCTTGTTGAGGGCGTTGTGGGCCTCGGGCCGGTTGATCGTGAGCCAGGCAACGCCGTTGGTGACCGCGTAGGTCACCGCCTCGGTTGCCGTGAGCCCCGGGGACGTCGTCATTCGGGCGCCTCGACGACCGCCAGCACTGCTCCCAGGTCGACTGTCTGGCCGGGCCGCACGCGAAGCTCGGTCACGGTCCCGTCCACGGGAGCCGAGACGGTGTGCTCCATCTTCATCGCCTCGAGGACGAGGATCGTGGTGCCTTCCTTGACCTCCGCACCGACCTCGACCGGCACCCGGACCACGGTGCCGGGCATGGGCGCGAGGAGCGAACCAGGCGCGTTGCGCGAGCCCGGCTCGGGGAACCGTTCCGCTTCGACGACCGTGGTGCTTCCGAGCGCGCTGTCGACGTACGCCGTGTCGCCGACCCTGCGGATCGCGCAGGGTCGGCGGACGCCGCCGACGAGAAGGTCGACGCGATCGGGGGTTGCCGAGTGCAGGACCACACCCGGCAGCTCCGTCCCGTCGACAATCGCGCGCAGTCCGGAGCGTCCGACCCGGTACCGGACGTCGACTTCCTCCCCCTCGATGTCGAAGACCGCCTCCTGCCAGCCGCTCGGGGCGTTGCGGTAGCCGGATCGGACGTGACCCAGGACCCGCGCGCTTGCTCGCCGAACGGCCTGTGCCGCAAGGGCAGCCGCGAGCGCGTGCACCGCGACGATGTTGGCTCCCCTGCCAGCGCGGGACAGGGTGACGGGGTCGTGGCGTGTCAGGTAGCCGGTGTCGATGGTCCCGGCCGCGAACTCGGGCTCGCGCAGGATCCCGACCAGGAGCTCCCGGTTGGTCACGACGCCGTGGAGGGAGCTCTCCGCGAGTGCACGTGCCAGCCGGCGACGCGCCTGGTCACGGGTGGCGCCCCAGGCGATCACCTTGGCCAGCATGGGGTCGTAGTGGACACCCACTTCGGAACCCTCGGAGACACCGGCGTCGACCCGGATGCCGGGCAGGTCGGGAACGCTGAAGCCGTGGACCGTGCCGGTCGCCGGCAAGAAGCCGGCCGGGACGTCCTCGGCGTACAGACGGACCTCGATGGCGTGACCGGTGACGGTCGCGTGGAGGGCCTCGTCGGGGAGCGGGTTGCCTTCGGCGACCTCCAGCTGGAGGCGCACCAGGTCGAGGCCGGTCACCAGCTCGGTCACGGGGTGCTCCACCTGGAGACGAGTGTTGACCTCGAGGAAGTAGAAGCCGCCGTCCGAGCCCATGACGAACTCCGCGGTGCCGGCTCCGACGTAGCCGATGGCCTTGCCTGCAGCCACGGCCGCGCGGCCGAGCTCCTCACGGAGCGCGTCGTCGACGACCGGCGACGGCGCCTCTTCGATGATCTTCTGGTAGCGCCGCTGGATCGAGCACTCGCGCTCGAAGAGGTGGACAACGTTGCCCTGGGTGTCCGCGAAGATCTGGACCTCGATGTGCCGCGGCGAGTCGAGGAAGCGCTCGAGGAAGACGGTGCCGTCGCCGAACGCAGTCACGGCTTCGCGGCGGGCGCCCTCGACGGCCTCGATCAGGCCGGCCTCGTCACGAACGATGCGCATGCCTCGCCCACCGCCGCCGAACGCAGCCTTGACCAGGACCGGGTAACCGATCTCGGCAGCCACGCGAGCGGACAGCGCGGAGGCGTCGATCTCGGCCTCGGTGTCGATGGTGATGCCCGGAAGGACCGGGACACCGGCCGCCGCCATGGTCTTCTTGGCCTCGATCTTCGAGCCCATGCTGTCGATCGCCTCGGGCGGCGGACCGACGAAGATGATGCCGGCAGCGGCACAGTCGCGGGCGAACCCGGAGTTCTCAGAGAGGAACCCGTAGCCGGGGTGGATCGCGTCCACCCCGGTCGCACGAGCGGCCTCGAGGATGAGGTCGCCGCGCAGGTAGGTGTCCGCCGGTGCGGTGCCGGGGAGCCGGACCGCCTCGTCGGCCTCGCGGACGAAGAGGGCATCGGCGTCGGCGTCCGAGTAGACGGCGACGCAGGCGATGTCCATCTCGCGCGCGGTGCGGATCACGCGGGACGCGATCTCTCCGCGGTTGGCGATGAGGAGCTTGGTGATGGGTGACATGGGATCCGTTCTCACATCCGGAAGACGCCGAAGCCGCGCTGGCCTTGGATGACCTGGGTGTGGACCGCCGACAGCGTGATGCCGAGGATGGTCCGGGTGTCGCGGGGATCGATGACGCCGTCGTCGTACACGCGTGCGGTGGTGAAGAACGCGTGCGACTCGGCTTCGATCTGCTCCTCGATCTGAGCGGTGCGCTTGGCATCGGCCTCGAGGTCAAACTCCCTGCCTGCCGACTCGGCGGCCTGGCGACCGACGATGGAGAGCACGCCGGCGAGCTGCTGGGCGCCCATCACGGCGAGCTTCGCGTTGACCCAGCTGAACATGAACCGCGGGTCGAAGGCACGACCGGACATGCCGTAGTTGCCGGCACCGAAGGACGCGCCCATGTTGATGGTGATGTGCGGGACCTTGCTGTTGGTCACCGCGTTGATCATCTTCGCGCCATCCTTGATGATGCCGCCCTGCTCGTAGGACTTGCCGACCATGAAGCCGGTGCAGTTCTGCAGGAAGATCAGCGGGATGTCGAGCTGGTTGGCCAGCAGGATGAACTCGGTGCCCTTCTGGGCCTCCTCGCTGAAGAGGATGCCGCGCGAGTTCGTGATGATGCCGACAGGGAACCCGTGGATCGACGCCCACCCGGTCATCAGCGCCGTGCCGTACGTCGGCTTGTACTCACCGAAGCGGGAGCCGTCGGCGATCCGTGCGATCACCTCGCGCGGGTCGATCGGGACCCGGAAGTCGGCGGCTGCGATGCCGAGCAGCTCGTCCTCGTCGTACAGGGGGGCGTCGGCGGGCAGCGACGGGCCGGGGCCGGCCTTGCGCCAGTTGATCTCCGACATGATCTGGCGGCCGATCCGGATCGCGTCGCGCTCGTCGACCGCGAAGTGGTCGCCCAGACCGGAGACCCGGCAGTGCATCTCGGCGCCGCCGAGCTCCTCGTCGTTGGACTCCTCGCCGGTCGCCATCTTGACCAGCGGCGGTCCGCCGAGGAAGACCTTGGCCGCCTTGTCCACGAGCACGGCGTAGTCGCACATGCCGGGCACGTAGGCGCCACCGGCGGTCGAGTTGCCGAACACGAGGGCCAGGGTGGGAACGCCCATTCCGGAGAGCTCGCTCAGTCCCTGGAAGATCTTGCCGGCGTTGACGAACAGCTCCGACTGGGTCGGGAGGTCCGCACCGCCCGACTCCACCAGGTTGATGACGGGCAGTCGGTTGGTCTTGGCGATCTCGAGAGCACGCAGGTTCTTCTTCAGCGTGTAGGGGTTCATCGTGCCGCCGCGGACCGTCGGGTCGTGCGCGATGATCACGCACTCCACGCCGGAGACGACGCCCAGGCCGGTCACGATGCTGGCGCCCACGGTGAACTGGGTGCCCCACGCGGCGAGCGATGAGAACTCGAGGAACGAGGCGTCGCGGTCCAGCAGGAGCTCGATGCGCTCCCGGGCCAGCAACTTGCCGCGCTCGTGGTGCCGGGTGGCGTACTTCTCGCCACCGCCGGCCAGCACGAGCTCGAGCTGGGCGTCCAGCTCTCCCAGAGCGTCCTCCTGTGCCTTGCGGTTGAGCGCGTACTGCTCCCCGGTCGGGTCCAACGTCGATCTCAGCGTTGTCAACGCCTCACTCCTATCGCGACGGGGATGCTGTCTGGACTTGATGATTCCGCTGCGGCGATGTGGTCCGCGTCGCCGCAGAGGAGGGGGTTACCCCTCCTAAGGAGTGGGGTGGTCCGCAAGCGCAGTCACCAGGGAGAGCGCAGCCATGACGGCGAAGAGCCCCGCCATCGCCATCAGGGAACGCGCGCCGCGCCGGATGGCCCGTTCCTCCCGCTCACGACGTGCGGCCGAGGCACTCGCAGGGACCAGGCCGGCACCGTTGTTCAGGCCCCACCAGCCGAGGAAGAACGCCACGAGCGCCACCGTCGCCCCGATGATCGCGCCGCTCACGGCGTGTCTCCCGCCAGGGCCGGGGGTTCGTTCGGATCGGTCGGGAGGTACGCAGCGGCGTACTCGATGTCGGCCTGCTCGATCCGCTTCTTCAACCAGGAACGCCAGGTCTTGAGAGCACGGTCCGAGCGCGCCGACTCCGTTGCCTGCTTCTCGACATCGACGAAGGACGGTTGCCCCGCGGGAACGACGCTCAGCACGATCCCGACGTTCCAGCCGTCATCGGTCTGCACCGGCCCGAACACGGTGCGCTCCCTTGCCTTGAAGGCCACCGCTGCATAGCCGTCCTCCAGCTCGCTGGCGGCGACCGTGCCGAGTGCACCACCCTGGTCGCGCGTGGAGTCATCGAGGCTCTGTGCGCGGGCGAGGGCGGCGAAGCTCTCCCCATCGGCGAGCCGGGTCATCAGTGCTGCGGCCTCACGACGGGTTGCGACGACGATGTTGCCGAGCTTGCGTCGCTCCGGCATGGCGAACTGCGCCGGGTCCTCGTCGTAGAACGCCTCGGCGTCGTCCTGCGTCACCCCGTCAACGACGTGTTCAGTGACCACCTGGAACAGCCGGGCAATGGCCTGCTGGCGGCGCACCTCATCAAGGACGTCGTCCTCGGAGACCCCGAAGTTCGCAAGCAGGTCAGTGAACGCCTGGTCGGGGTCTGCTCCTAGTTGTTGCGCGACCATCCGGTCGAGGGTGTCGCGCGCGCTCTTCTCGGAGATCACGACGTCCTTGTCCTGAGCTGCATCGTCGAGGACCATGCTCACCGCGACTGCCTTCGCGGAGGCACGAAGGAACTCCTCCCGGTCAGCCTTGTCCGTGGGCTCCTGCACGCCGTACAGCGCACGAAGCACCTCCATGCGACGGTCGAGGTCGGCCTGTGTCACCACCTGGTCGCCGTAGGCGAAGGCTGCGTCATCCGGCAGGCCGCGCGTCGCGCGCAGGCCCACCGCTCCCCCGACGACGAGCGCCACCACGACCGCAACAGCGGCGATCTTGATGGTCGTGGATCGATCACTCACGAAGGCGGGGAGCTTCATACGAGCACTTCCTCGGGGACTGGAGCAAGGTCGACAACAGGCGTGCGTGGCCGCGCACCGCGGTCGGGGAGGACGAGGCGTACGACGTGGGCCGCGAGCAACGAGAGGGCCACGGTCGACGCCAGGAAGAGTCCGAAGTCGCGGATGACCGCGAGCCCGGAGAATGCGAGAGCCAGGTAGCCGCAGGTGGCCGCGAGCGCCGCAACGAGGACCGACCGGCCCAGGAGATCGCCCCGCCCTGCGCGGGCCGCCCCGAGCAGGACCGTGAACTCGCAGGCGGTCGCGGTCGCCAGCGATCCGAGCGCCACGGTCAACGGGGTGAGGGTCAGGCCGAGCACTCCTGCACCCGCGAAGCCCCAACCGGTGGCGAGGCAAGCGGCGAGGATCGCGCGTAGCGCATCCGAGCGACGACGGAGACCGATCAGCAGGACGAGTCCAGCAGCGGCAATGCCCACGAAGCCGTCCAGATACCTGCCACTGGAGACCAGCTCGTAGCTTCGCGCGGTCACCACGGGAAGACCGGCAAGATCCGCGTCGATGCCAGCCGGGGGCTCAGGGATGGCGGCCCGGAGGTCATCGAGGAGATCCCGCTGCTGAGCGACATCCTCCAGCTCGATGCCGAAGCTGAGCACCGCCTGACGACCGTCACTGCGCAGTGCCGCACCTCGCAGGTACGACGGCAACTGGGCCAGACCGGCACGGATCTGCTCGGGCGTCGGGTCCGTGCCGAGGAAGGCGAGCAGGCTCGGGGGGCTGACGATCGGGTGGAGACGGTCCCCGAAGCGGCGGACGGCCACGTCCTGCACTTCACGCATCCAGGCCAGCGTCTTCGGTTCGAGGACGTTCTTGCCGCGAACCAGGATCTGCACCTCACCAGCCGAGCCGATGACTTCCTCGGCGTGCTTCGCGTCGTCGAGGGCAGGCAGGCCAGCGGCCAGCTGCTCCGGCTGCGACTCCACCTTCAGGCCGGGAAGCGCGACCCAACCGGCGATCGCACAGGCGGCGGCCACGAGAAGGACCGCGCCACGTGCACGCGAACCAAGCCGCGGCGGGAGTGGTGTGCCGCGGTCGTTGCCCGGGTCCCCCGTCTCGGGCAACGCCGGTGTCGTGAGCTGACGACCGCGCGCAATGAGCAGGCCCAGTGCGGTTGCAGCCAGGACGCCCATCGCGAGCGCCAGGCCGAGGTCGCGGACAAAGGGCACCGAGGAGACCGCGAGGGATCCGAAACCCGCGGCCGCGGCCAACGCCGCGACGACCACCTTCCGGCGGTCTGCTCCCCGGACCAGGTACGCCGGGAAGTCGCTGCCGGTGCCGAGGACGATCGGCAGGAACGCAACGACACCGAGCGAGAGCGGGTGGTCGAGCCATCCGAAGGCGGCGAGCACGGCCAGCGTCGCAGACACTGTCGCGAGCAGCGGCAACAGCCGGGCCCGGCGCGGGCGCAGCCACGGCAGCAGGAGGTAACAACCAGCGATCAGGGCGAGGCCGATGCCGCCCAGCCGCGGGATCTCTCGGGCCAGCACATCGCCCAGCCCGGCAGCAACGACCGGCATGCCGGTCACCGTCACGCGCTCGGTGTCCAGGCCGGCTGCCTTCACCTCACGCTTGACCGCCTTCACCAGGCGCTCGGTAGCGGACTGGTCGAGCTGGTCGCGCGGGCGGACGACGATCGCCACGGCGTACGGGCTCGGGACGACGAAGCGCCACTGCTGGCGGGGCTGGCCGTCCTGGTCAAGGACCACAGCCCGGACGAACCGGGGGTTGCGGAGCGTCGGGAGACCGGCGGGCAAACCCTTCACCAGGAGGCTGCCGTAGCGCACGTCGTATGCCTCGGTGGCCTTGCGGCCAGCTGCCCGAACGGCCGGTGCCGACAGGCCCGCCTTTTGCGCCCGAGCCTCGGCGGCCATCTGCAAGGCGTCCCGGCGGCCGACGATGGTCGCGAGCATGTTCTGGGCCTGCCCGGCGACCTGGTTGAGCACGGTGCCCGGCCCGAAGACCACAGCGACGTCGGGAAGCCTGGAGAGTCGGCCTTCGAGGCCGACAAGTCGCTCGACCTGCTCACTCTCGAGCAGGGCTCCAGCCTTCGTGGTCTCGGCCAGGACGACCACCGGGTCGCCGCCGAACGAGCGAGCTGCCTCGAGGCTGGCCTTCTGGCTCGGGTCCGAGAGCGGCAGGATCGACCGGGTGGTCGTGTCCGTGCGGACCTGAGCCAGGCCGGCCACCACTACCGCGACGACAGCCGCGGCGGTGACGACCCAGCCCAGGATCCGCACGATCCGCATGGCTACTCGCCCGCCCTGTGGATGCGCGGGTACTCACCCTTGAACGGTCCGGGACGCGATCCGGCGCCAGGTGCCGGGTAGGGGTTCGTGTAGTTGCCGAGCAGGTTGTTGGTCGACACGGGCAGCTGCGGCGAGTGGGTGTTCACCAGAGGAGTGAGGCGCAGGTAGTACGCGCCGTTCTCGTCGCGGTAGTTCAGCACCGCGTTGAAGTTGGCGAAGTACGCCGCCAGCTCGGGCCCGTAGGGCTTCAGGTAGGCCAGCATCGGGTTGGCATCAGCCAGCGTCGCGCGGGCCGTCGGGATCAACGTCGTGACGTCGCCCGCGAACGTCGGAACCCGCTTCAGTGTCGCGGGCGCCTTGTCGAGAACACCCGACATCGGTGCCAGCATGCCGTGCAGGTCCTTCGTCGTCGCCGGGAGCTCGCGCAGTGCCGTGGTGAGGTCCGGAGCGGCAGCACGAAGGTCCTTCGCAACCGGGTTGAGCGCGTCACCCAGTGTCACCAGCGAGTCGCTGGCGGTCGACAGCGTGTCGAGCGTTCCCGGGGCCTGGCGGAGGGTGTCCTCGATGGCTCCGCGCTGACCGGCGGTCGCGGCGGTGACCCGGTTCGCGCTGCGCACCAAGGTGGCGATCTGCCCCTCGCCGGTGTCGAGTGCCTCGAGCACCTGCGAGGTCTGGCGCGCAAGCTTCTCCAGGTCCTCGGACTGGGACGCGATCGCGTCGATGGCCGTGTAGCCCTCAGTTCCGAGGTTCCCCAGTCCCGTCATCAGGCTGTCGAAGTCGCCCTTCGACCCGCGGGTTGTCGCACCGAGGGTCTGGAGCAGGGTCCGCATCTCGCCGCGCGACTCCTCATCGAGACTGGCAAGCACGTCGGTGAGCTGGACACTCTGCTGCACTGCGGTTGCCGGGAGCTCCGTGCCGCTCGGCAGCTCCGGACCCTGCCCGTCGGTCAGCTGGAGGTAGGTCTCCCCCACCAGGGAGCGTTCGGCGACCCGAAGCCGGGCTCCCTCGTGGATCGGCGCGATCTCGTCATCGATCGCGAACTCGACGCGCAGCCCTTCACCGTCCGGGTTGGGCTCGACCAAGCGGACCTGGCCGACCTTCACACCGGCAATCTGCACCTGACCGGCCTTGACCAGGTTGTCGACGTCCTTCATGACGACGGTCGAGGTGTACTCGCCGCTGTCGACGAACGGACGACGCACGCCGGTGCCCGAGAACAGGACGTACATGATGATTGCGCAGACTCCGAAGAACACGAGCAGTGCTGCAGTCCGGCCCGCGCCTTGGGTGAGTTGCCTGTTCATCGGCTGTCTCCTTGGCCCTGGGTGAGTGAGTTGGGCAGCACGCCGCCACCCGGCAACGGGACGATCAGGTGGCCGCGGATGATGCTGCCGTTGGCGTCGCCGGCTCCGAAGACGGACGAGGTGTTGTAGATGAATGCCTGGATGTCGGTCAGGTAGCTCATGACGGTCTGGGTGTCCCGGTCCAGCGGGCCGGTGATCGTCTTGATGGTCCGCAGGGAGGTCCGGGCATCCGCGACCAGGGGCCGTGCATCGACGACGACGGTCCGGGCCTTGTCGAGGACCGGCTTGGCGGCATCGAGCGTCTCGCCAAGGTGCCCCACGGTCGAGCGGAAGCGGGTGAGCGCTCCCGGGAGGACGTCCGAGGCATTCCTGAGGTTGTCGAGGGTCGGGTCGAGCTGGGTGGTGAGAGCGCTGGTGCTGTCGAGCGCCTGGCGAAGGTCGTGTGTCAGCCCGGGCATCTGGCGCAGGCTCGCCCTCAAGGCGCCGTCACTCTCCGCGAGCGCCGACAGGGTCCCCTGGGTGGCGCTGGCAAGCCGCGTCACCCGCTCGTCGTTGAGACCGACGGCCCCTGCGATGTCGGAGAGCGCGCTGACCAGTGCAGCGATCTTCGCGCGCCTGGTCTCGAGTGCTTCCACCACCGGCCCCAGTGAGCCGAGCGTCTCGTTGGTGGCGTTGAGCCCGGCGGGCAGTGTCTCCGGTGCCCGGGCAAGAGCCACATCGGACTCCTGGAGCAGGTCCGTCAGCGCGAGCTGCGAACGCTCGTCGAGGTGACTCAGGATCTCGTCCGCCTGGACAGGACGCGCGGTCTGGCTGACCGGGATGACCTCGTCCTCACCCAGCAGGCCGGCGGAGTCCGATCCCGGGTTGAGCTCGATCTGCATCTCGTTCAAGGGGTTCTTGGGGCGCAGCACCGCGCGGGCGTCCTTGAACACCTCATGCTTTCCCTCGAGCGTCATCGTGATGACAGCCGTGCCCCGCTTGGTCGCTTCGGCCGCAGTGACCTTGCCAATGCGAACGCCGGCCATGGTCACGCTGTTCTGGCTCTTCGGGTTGAGCCCCGGAACCTGCGCGAACTCGACCTTGAGGATGGTTTCGTCGCTCCACGGGGCTGAGCCACCGAGATACGACTTGATGCCCACGGTGGAGAGCACGCCGACGAGGATGAGGACCGCCAGTGCTGACACGTCGCGCCCCAGGCCGGGGACGGTCCTCAGCCGCTCGAGCCATGCGGCAAGCCTGCCTTGATCATTCATCGGGAACTCCTGGGGGTGACCAGCGGGAGCTGGAGGGGCACGAGGCCCGCACCGGGAAGGGACGCGCCGCTTCCGGCGCTCGAGGACGGGGAACTGCCGAGCGGCGGCGCCGGTTCACCGAGGTTGGCGCCTTCCTGCGGCCCGGCCGGCAGCTGGAGGCCGAGTGACTCGAGGTACTCCTCGAGCGATCCGCCGATGATGCCGCCCACGGTGCTGAGGCCGACGCCGGCCATCAGGCGTCCGTGTGCCCCGTTCTGGTCGTGGAACTTGAAGACGTCAGCGGTGTCGGAGAGGAAGTAGGCCAGCTCCTTGTACAGCTCCTGGTCGTTGCCGCCACCGCTGTACTTGCCGGTGCCGTGCCAGGGGTTGAGCACCGCCTTCGTGAGCGGTCCGTTCGCGCGGTCCATGACTGGGCCGTTGACGTCGTCGAGCACGCTCTTCGCATCGACCGCGGCCGGAACCAGGTCCTCCACCAGCGGACGTGCGAGTCGCGAGACTGCTCGGGCATCCGCGATGACCGGACGGGCGGTGACGAGGACCGGGTCGAGGTCGGCGAGGAGCGGGCCGAGCGCACGGGCGGACGGCCTGAAGTCGTCGGCCGTGGCCCTCAGCTTGTCGAGCGTGCTGTCCAGGTCGGCGAGGCCGGCCCGGGTCACGGCCAGGGTCTGCGGTGCCTCGTCGAGCGTCGCGGCGATCGCGCGTCGCTCGTCGGACAGGGCGTCGGTCGTCGTCGCCAGGTCGTCGAGGATCGCCGTGAGGCGACCGCGCTCCTCCGTCAACGCGGCCGACGTGTGCTGCAGCCCGGCGACGAGCACCGTGAGGTCCGTGGTGGGCCTTGTTCCCCGGAGCGCGTCCAGAACCTTGGTGGAGGACCGCAAGGTCGGCGGGGCGGTTGTCACGAGGTCTGCGACCTCGCGCTGTCCGTCCTTGTCGAACGTCTTCTCCAGGCTGCCGATCGTGCCGTGGACCGATTCCACCGCTGACGGGGTGAGCGCGGAGATGACCTTGTCCAGCTCCACAGGCACAGTCGTGTGGTCGACCGGGATCGTGGAGCCCTCCCTGGCTGCAGCATTCTCGCCGCCGCGTACCAGCTCGACGTAGTAGGTCCCGCCCAGGACAAGGGTCGGCCGGACGTTCGCCTCAGGTGCAGTGCCGAGCTTGTCCAGGGTGCCGTCATCGAGCTTCATCTCGACGTGGGCCTGGTTGTCCTGAGCACGGTCGACACCCGTCACGGTGCCGACCTCGACGCCAGCCAGCTTCACAACGCTCTGGAAGGGAACGAGCTTGTAGGACTGGGAGAAGTCGGCGTTGAGGACTTCACCCGAGGTGAGCATGGTCTGCACCCGGGGCCGGTTGAAGGCGATCAGGGCGAAGGCCAGCAGGCCGACCATGACGGCGATTCCTGCCGCCTTGGGCGATGCCGGAATGGACTTCACGAACGTACGTCGCGTGTTCATCAGTTCCCTCCCAGGGGGAGGCCGGGGGGCAACAGCCCCTTGGCACGATCGTTCTCGGCTTCACCCGGCTTCGGGTACTGGTTCTGGGGCAGGCTCTGGTCGCCCGAGGCGATCAGTCCGCCCGTCAGGGTGTTGACGCCAGGCGTCACACCGAGGCGGGCATAGCGGACGCCCGGCTCGGGCCCCTGCGACACGAAGCTCCTGCCACGCAGGAAGAGCGACGCCATCTCGGGGGCGTACGGCGCCAGGACGGACAGCGGCACCCTGAGATACGCAATGGCCTCCTGGACGCGAGGTGCAAGTGCACGTGCCGCGGACATCATCTGGGTGAGCCTTTCGAGGGCGGGGGTGGCCAGGTGAGCCACCGGGGCCACCTTTCGCGCGACCGGCACGGAGTCACGCAGGAAGCCGCGCAGGTCCTTCTCCGAGTGCCCCAGCGCCACGGCGCCGGGCTCAAGGGCTCGCATCGCCTGAGCGGTGTTGGCCAGCGGGGTCTGGAGGCGGCTCATCGCCCGCTCCGTGTGGGCCAGCGTGTCCGGAAGGCGGTGGAGGGTCTGACGCAAGGGCTCCCCCGCGTCCACCCGCAGAGACGTCAGGGTTGTCGCACTCTGCGCCACGAGCTGCTGCAGCTCGCGCTCGCGGCCACGGAACCTGCTGGACAGCGCGTCCACGTCCTCGAGGAGTTCAGGCAGGTCGGCCTCGGGCGAGGCAAGGGCGTGCGAAACCGTGCCGAGGTCGGCGAGGAGGTCCGGCGAGGTCTCAAGGAAGGCGTGCAGGTCCTCGGCGTGGCCGGCAACTCCGCCCCCGACCTCACGAAGCATGGAAGTCGCTGCGGCTCGCGTCTTCGGGTCGAGGACGTCGAGCAACTCGTAGAGGTCAGCCGAGGGTTCGGTCTGGCTTGCCGGAATCGGCGTGGCGCCAAGGGCGCCCGCCTCAGGCGTGCCTGGGTTGAGCTCCACGAACTTGGTTGCCAGCGCCGACAGGTCCCACACCGCGGCGTGGGCGTCGCGGTAGACCTTGACTTCTCCGTCGAGGACCATCGTCACCAGCGCAGCACCGTCCTGGTAGTCGACCTCGCTGACCCGGCCGATGCGCCTGCTGTTCTGGCGGACGGCATCGTTTGCACGCAGCGAGTGGACGTCGGACACCAACGCCTGCACCTCGGTGGTCTTGGCGAACGGCATGCCCGTCTGTGCCTTGAACGTCACGAAGAGGAGGGCCGACACGAGGACGAGGACGACCATGCCGGCCTTGAAGGCAAGGGCGCGGGCCCGGAACTCGGGCGTCACCTTGATACTCACAGCAGACCTCCGATGAGCTGCTCGACGAGGCTGGACTCCTGCTGCTGGGAGAGACCGGTGGAGCTCAGGCTGTCGTCGCCGCCCGGGATCGGGAGAGACACGGACGAGCCTGGTTCACCGTCGTTCGGCAGCTGTGGTGCCGTGGGCATGGGGAGGCCGTGCAGGAGATCGTCCGGAAGGATGGGGACGAGCGCCGCAGCGTCATCGCCAAGGGAGTTCGGCGACAAGGGCACCATTGCCTTGAAGTAGTGACTGATCGCGTCGTAGTCGCTGGTTGCCATCGACCAGCCCTTCACGAACTCCAGGAGGTCCGTCAAGCTCTTGCCGCTGAGCGACTCCGTCGTGAGCTGCGCCGCCGCAGCCGAGGTCGGGACCAGGTCGCGTGCCGCGGGGCGCAGGGCCTTGACGACGGGGGCTGCCTGCGCGAGCAGCTTGTCGGCGCGGCGGAGGACTGGCGGAAGGGACGCGAGTGCGGGATCAGCCGCGTCGGAGAACCGCTTCAGCTCGCCACTGATGTCCTCGAGATCGTCCGTGACGGGCCGCAACGCTGCGAGTGTGCGGCGAGCTGGCTCGGCCGCACCGGCGAGCTGCGCCAGTGCCGCCCGTGAGCTGGTGATCGTCTGAGGGAGCCGCTCCAGCGCCGTTCGCAAGGCAGTGCGCTCGGAGGCAACGACCTCGAGGGACTGAGTCGCAGAATCCACGAGCTGGTTCAGCTGTGCGCCGCGATTCGACGCGAGCGCGGATGCCACGGGCTGTGCGTTGTCGATCAGACGGGTCAGGAGGGCGTTCTGGTCATCAAGGATCGCCGTCAGGTCCTTGGCCTGTCGCATGGCGGGGGCCAGCGCGGCGATCGCCTTGTCGGCCTGCTTGCCCTCACCTCGGAGGCCCTCACCGGTGTCGGTGAGGAGAGCTGCGAGCGCCACGGAGGTGGGGGTGTCGACCGAGTCGAGCACGTCCTGGAGATCCACCACCCGCTTCGTGTTCTCGACGGGGATCGTCATCGGCGATCCCATGGCGGGTGCGTCGGGCGTGCCTCGCTTCAGCAGGACGAAGCGCTCGCCGAGGAGGTCCTGGGTGGTGATGGTCGCGGTGGCGTCCTCGTGCAGCGGAAGCACCCGGGGGTCGACCTGCATGGTGACCTCCGCCTTGCCGTTCCGGAGAGCGACGTCGGTGATCGTCCCGACGTCGACCCCGGATGCCTTGACGACGTTTCCTGCCACGAGTGGGCTGGCGTCGGTGAAGACGGCAACCAGTTCGACGTCCTCCTCGTCGCCCTCGCCAGGGCCTTGGGCGAAGACGTAGCCACTCAGTGTCACGACCGCTGCGGTCACGACCGCGGCGAGCCAGCGCGTAGTCATCGGATCTCGCTTCCATTGGCGTCGGTCCAGGGCTGGCCGACGGGCTGCCCAGGGGGCGGGGCCGGGTTCAAACGGGAGGTGGGCAAAGGCACGAGGCTTTCGTTCAGAGCGTTGGTGCCAGGCCCGAGCAGACCCGCCCAGGTGTGCCCCGCTCCGTCGTATGGCGCGAATGCCTGGCCCCAGTTGGCCAGACCACCGATCGCCTCGGGGGTGTACGGGCGGAGGAAGGCCAGCGCGGGACCCATGCTGGTGAGGAAGGTGTCGAGCGAGGGCAGCACACCGTGGCTGCTGTCGAGCAGACCGGGGGTCTGCCGCAGCAGCTGGTCAGCCGCGCTGAGGAGCGGGCGCAGCTCGGCCACGGTGGGTCGCAGGTCCACGAGCACGGGCGCGAGGTTCTTCGACACCTTGGGAAGACGAGCAGTCGCCGGCTGGAGGTCGCGCAGCAGCCCGACCGTGGCATCGGAGGCGCCAGGCACCTTCCCGAGGGTCGTGCGGGCCGTGTGCAACGTGTCGGGGAGCTGCTCCAGCGTGCGGCTGAGCTGCTCCTGCTCACCCGCCACAGCAGTCGAGAGCGACTCGAGGTCCGCGACGCTCGAGGCGATCCGCTCGCGCCGAGACGCGGCAACGCCGGTCAGGTCGCTGAGCTGGGTGACCAGCGAGCGGATCGCGGGGCCGTCCTGGTCCACGGCGTTCAGGACCTCGCCCAGGGCTCGCACGGTGCCTGATGCTCCCTGGATCGTTGCCCGGACATCGGCCTCGTGGCCACCGATGGTGTCGTTGAGCTCGGCCAGGAGCGAGGTCAGACGCTTGCGCGTCGGCTCGTCGAGCGCCTGGAGCACCTGGTCGACCTCGACCTGGTGCGACGTCGACTCGATCAAGGCGCCATCCGGGAGCTCAACGCTCCCGGGCTTGCCCGGGTACAGCGTGAGGACTCGTTCACCGACGGCGGAAACCCACTCGACCCGGGACGTCGTCCCGTCGTGAATCGGAGCAAAGTCGTCATCGATCGCAAGGGTCACCACGGCCTTGCCGTTCTTCACGGCCAGGTCGGTCACCTTGCCGGCGTGATGGCCGTTGATCCAGACAGGTGATCGATTGGAGATCTGGGCAGCGGACGGCACCACGAGGCTCACCTCGTAGTCGTCCCCGCCCGTGATGGCGGTCCCGGCGGCCACGACTCCGACGGCGGCCAGGCCGACCAACCAGCGCTTCTGCAACATCGTCTTTTCAGTCCATCCCGAGAGGGCCGACGGAGTCGCCGGACAGGAACTGGCGCACGAAGGGCATGTCCGAGTTGAACGCCTCTTCGGTGTCGCCGTAGTGAATGAGCTTTCCCTTCCACACGACGCCCACGTAGTCACTGACCTTGCGGGCGGTGCGGATGTCGTGCGTGACCAGGACGTAGGTGCCGCCGTGCTCGGCGTGCATCCGGAGGATCAGGTCGTTGAGCAGGCTGGTGCGCACGGGGTCGAGGCCGGAGTCGGGCTCGTCGAACATCACAACGCTCGGGTTGAGCACGAGTGCCCGGGCAAAGCCAGCCCGCTTCTTCATGCCGCCCGACACCTCACCGGGGAACTTTGAGATGGCCTTGGTCAGGCCAACCTCGTCGAGGTGCCCCATGACGATCTTGCGGATCTCGGCCTCGCGCTTGTGGGTGTGCTTGCGCAGCGGGAACGCGACGTTGTCGTAGATGTTCATCGATCCGAAGAGGGCGCCGTCCTGGAAGAGGATGCCCATCCGCTTGCGGATCTCTTGGCGGTCCTTGTCGTTGATCCGCCAGAGGTCCTGTCCGAACACCTCGACCAGGCCCGAGTCAGGCTCGAGCAGGCCGACGATGTGCTTGAGCAGCACGCTCTTTCCCGTGCCCGACGGACCGAGCACGGTGGTGATCGCGTTGTCGGGGAAGTTGAGGTTCAGTCCGGTCAGGACGTCGAAGGAACCAAAGGACTTCTTGACCTCACGAATCCGGACGTTGTGGTCGACGCCTGGCTCGGGGTCGACGATGACGCCCTGCGCGTAGATATCCTCGTAGGTCCGCTCGTCGTCGATGGTGGCAACGTTCGTTGACATGCCGATTTCCTCTCGGTGGTTCCGATTCCGCAGGTGCCGTCAGAAGCTGATGGGAGCGCGACTGAGCGCGCCGAAGAAGAGCTGCTGGAAGACGGCGCCCAGCACGCTGACGATGACGAGGTTGATGACCATCGACTTCGCTGTGGCCTTGCCGACGCCGACGGGACCGCCACTCGCGTTGAAGCCGTAGTAACAGCCGACGAGGACGATGAGGAGGCCCATGATCGTGCCCTGCAAGAGCGACAGCAGGAGGTCCTGCTGGGTCGTGAACGACCAGAAGACCGACAGGTAGCCACCGGCGGAGACGCTGTGGAACAGGTGGACGTTCATGTAGTAGCCGAGGATGTACATCAGCCCCGTGCCGGTCACGAACATGAACGGCGTGACGATCACCATCGCGAGCACCCGGGTGTTGACGAGATAGGCCCGCGAGTCGAGTCCCATGACGTCGAGCGCGTCGATCTCTTCACTGATCCGCATCGATCCGAGTTCGGCGACCAGACCGCAGGCAACCTTCGCCGACAGGATCCAGCCCCACATCTCGGGAGCCACGGTGTAGTCACCGGTCGCGCTGAAGACCGCGGTGTAGCCGCCGGCGCCCAGCTGCGCGAGGAGGTAGTGCGCCTCGAGGGCGATTTCCGCCGCGAGCATGCACATCATGAACCAGATGATGAAAGTGCTCTTGAGGATGATGATGCCGGCCTGGCGCAACACCTCGGTGCCGTAGTGCCGGACATCGGGCATCGACTTCACGATCTGGATGCCGAAGAGGGCGATGCCGCCGAGGTCGGAGAGCAGCGAGCTTCCGTCGCTGTAGCCACCCATTCCGCCTGCGCTGTTGACGCTGGGCTGAGGGCCCTCGTCCTCGTCGGTGTTGGGGGTCGTGTCGTGTGTGGTGGTCATGGTCTGCCCCTACCTGCTGATCAGCATCTCGGGGTTGAGCCCGAGCATCGTGGCGTTGACGATGAAGTTGAAGACCCAGACGGCGGCGAACGAGAGCACGACTGCCTCGTTGACCGCGCGACCGACGCCCTCTGCTCCGCCCTTGGCGTTGAGGCCCTTCTGGGCGGAGATGACCCCGATGAAGATGCCGATCAGGGTGCACTTGACGGTGGTGCCGACGAGCTCGGGCACCGTCATGGAGCCGAGCAGGTTGCCCAGGAAGGCTCCCGGGGAGGTTGTCCCCAACCAGGTCGCGGAGATCATCGCCATGCTCATGCCGAGGAGGCTGCCGACGATGTTGAAGGCGACCATCATCACCGTGATCGCGATGACGCGCGGGAGCACCAGGATCCGCACGGCGTCGATACCGAGCACGGTGAACGCGTCGAGCTCCTCACGGATCTTGCGGGCACCCAGGTCGGCCGTCATCGCGGTGCCCATGACGCCCGCGACGGCCATGCCAGTGGCGAACGGCGAGATCTCGCGGAGGCTGGCGAAGACGAAGTAGGTCCCGAGCCGGTTGCCGGCACCGAGCAGGCTGACCAGGTCGTAGGCGTAGTTGGCGATCAGGAACGAGAAGCCGCCGACCGCCAGCATCACGGGGAGCCAGCAGAACTGGAGCATGTAGTACATCTCGTCGCGGGTGGCAGTCCAGTAGCCGCGGGGCTCCTTGACCGCCGTCTTCACGAGGTAGCCGAGCAGCCGACCCGCCTCGCCCATGTCGACGAGGACGCGCTGCACGCCGGCTGGGGCGCGGTGCATCACTCGCCCGGACGCCGTCAGGGGCCGATCGGTCTCCTCCACCTCATCGGGCGGGGCAACTTCGAGCGCCATCAGAAGCCGCCCGGCATCGGGAACTGGTCAAGGTGCCGGAATCCGCGCTGGAAGTAGAGGAGGGCCGGGCGGTCGTCCACGTCCACTTCGATGACCCGCGCGAGCAGGATCGTGTGGTCGCCGCCATCGAGCCGTTCGTAGGCCTCGCACTCGATGAGCACCGCGGCGTCGACAAGCACGGGTACGCCGCGGTGGTCGGGCACGAACTCTCCCCCACCGAACTTGTCGGCACCCTTCATCGCGAATCGGTTGACCAGGTCGAGGTGGGCCGAGCCGGCAATCTGGATCGCCCACTGGTCGTTGTGCAGGAAGGCATCGTGGCACTGGGCGGTCTTCGCGATGCACACGAGAACGAGGGCCGGGTCCACCGAGACCGAGCAGAACGAGCTTGCCGCGAAGCCGCGTGGCTCGCCGTCCGACCCCACGGTCGTCATGAGCGTCACGCCGCTGGGGAACGCCGACATCGCCTCACGGAACTTCTCCGGGACGCTGCTGACAGGGGTGGCGGTGCTGGTCACGATGCGCTCCGTTCCGGTGCCCGCTGGGCGCCGAGGTCATGGTCGAGTCGGGCTGCCTTTGTTCCGAGGTAGCCGTGGTTGTGGAGGTTGGGGGTCACCCGGAGCGGCACACGCTCGGTGATGGTGATCCCGTAGTCGGAGAGGCCGGTGAACTTGGCCGGGTTGTTGCTCATCAGCCGGATGGACGAGATGCCGAGGTCGCGCAGGATCTGCGCGCCCACGCCGTACTCGCGGCTGTCGATGGGAAGTCCGAGGGCGAGGTTGGCGTCGACGGTGTCGAGGCCTGCTTCGTCCTGGAGCTGGTAGGCGCGGAGCTTGTGGGTCAGGCCGATGCCGCGCCCTTCGTGTCCGCGCAGGTAGACGATGACCCCCGCGCCGGCCGCGCTGACCTTGGCCATGGCGAGCTGCAACTGCTCCCCACAGTCGCAGCGGAGCGCACCGACGACATCGCCGGTGAAGCACTCCGAGTGCACACGTACCAGGACGTCAGGGCGGCCGGCCGGGTCACCGAAGACGAGCGCGACGTGCTCGACGCCGTCGACGGCAGACAGGTAGGTGGAGGCGCGAAACTCGCCGTACGCCGTGGGCACGCGGGCACTCGCCTCGCAGCTGAGCAGCGACTCGCTCGCCATCCTCACGTGCACCAGGTCAGCGACCGAGAGCAGCAGCAGGTTGTGCTTGCGCGCGAACCGGACCAGGTCCGGCATCCGTGCCATCGTTCCGTCGTCGTTCGTGATCTCCGCCAGCACTCCGGCCGGCTGGAGCCCCGCCAGACGGCAGAGGTCGACCGCTGCCTCGGTGTGCCCAGCCCGCTGGAGGACCCCACCGGGGCGGGCCCGGAGCGGAAACACGTGGCCGGGCTTCGTGAACTCCGCGCCCGTGACCTGAGGGTCCGCAAGAGCTCGCACTGTGAGCGCACGGTCCGAGGCCGAGATGCCTGTCGTCGTCGCGCCGCCACCGAGATCCACGGAGATCGTGAACGCCGTCCCGCGAGGATCGTCCGAGGCTTCCACCATCGGCGGGAGCTTCAGCTCATCGAGGCGAGCCCCGTCCATGCCCACGCAGACCAGGCCACTGGTGTGCCGGATGACGAATGCCATCGACTCCGGCGTCATGTACTCGGCGGCGAAGATGAGGTCGCCCTCGTTCTCGCGCTCGCCGTCGTCGAAGACGATGACCCCCCGGCCGAGGCGCAGCTCACGACATGCGGCTTCAACGAGTTCACGACGACTCATCTGTTCCTTGTGCATGGCTGCTCCTCGGTCGGGGATGTCGGTTGAGCGGGTCGATCAGGCGGATCGCTCAGGCGGGGGTACCGAGAACCAGCGCGTACGCCTTGTTCTCGACGCCACCGGAGCGGTCGACGGAGATGTACTTCTGCTCGGTGTACTGGTCGAGGGCGTTCGGGCCGCCCTCACGGCCAAGGCCGCTCTGCTTGTAGCCACCGAAGGGGTACGCCGGGTGGAGGACGTGCCAGTCGTTGACGTAGACCATGCCGGCCTCGAGCTGGCGGGCTACGTCGAGGACGCGGGTCTCATCGGCGCCCCAGACGCCGGCGGACAGGCCGTACTCGGTGTCGTTGGCGATCTCGATCGCCTCTTCGACGGTCTCGTAGCTGATGACGCTGAGGACCGGTCCGAAGACCTCCTCGCAGGCGACCGTCATGTCGGGGGTGACGTCGGTCAGGACGGTCGGCTCGACGAAGTAGCCGTTGGCGAACTCCTCACCGACAGGAGCGGCACCGCCGATGGCGACCTTGGCGCCCTGCGTCTGGGCCTTGGCGATGTGCGCGAGCACCCGGTCACGCTGCTCGCCGGTGATCAGCGGGCCCATGTCGGTGGCCATGTCGAGCGGGTCGCCGATCTTCATCGTGCCGATCCGGGCGACCAGGCGCGCCACGATGTCGTCCTTCTGCCAGCTCGGGACGAGCAGGCGGGTGCCCGCCTCGCAGGCCTCGCCGTTGTTGGCCATGCAGGCGTAGATGGCGCCGTCGATCGCGACATCCAGGTCAGCGTCGTCGAGCAGGATGTTCGGGCCCTTGCCGCCGAGCTCGAGGGTGACCCGCTTCATGTTGTCGGCAGAGGCGCCGAGGATGCTCTTGCCGACCTCGGTGGAGCCCGTGAAGCCGACCTTGCGGACGTCCGGGTGCTGGCTGAGGCGTGCACCGGCGTCGTGGCCGTCACCGACGACGACGTTGAGGACGCCCTTCGGCAGACCTGCAGCCTCGAACTCCTTCATGAGCTCGAGCGCGAGCAGCGGAGCGTGCTCGTCCGGCTTGAGGACGACGGTGTTGCCGGCTGCCAGCGCAGGGGTGACCTTCCAGACGATGGTCAGGAGCGGGATGTTCCACGGCACGATCGCGCCGACGACACCGAGCGGCTCGCGACGGAGGATGCCCTCAGCCGGGACCGGGCCGATCTCCGGGCCGGCCTTCTCGAACTCGTACTCGAGCGTCTGGGCAGCAACCGACTGCATGTTTGCGATCGAGAGGCCCACGTGAAGGGCACCGGTGACGCGGATGGTCGCGCCGTTCTCCCGGCTCTGCAGCGCGGCCAGCTCCTCGAGGCGGCCGGCGAGGCTCGCCGCGACCGTGTTGATGATCGCGGCACGCTCGGCGGGAGGCGTGTTGCGCCAGACGCCGCTCTTGTGTGCGGCCTTGGCGGCGGCAACAGCCGCGTCGATCTCGGCAGCGCCACCCTTGGCGACGGTGGCCACCAGCTCGCCCGTCGCGGGGCTGCGGACCTCGTAGTTCTCGTCGGTGTCGACCCACTCGCCGTTGATGTGGAGGGGGTAGTGCGGAACGCTCATCGGATTCTCCTGTTGGTGGTGGTTGGGTCAGCCGACCTGACGGTCGCGGCCTTGCCAGAACGGGGCGCGGAGGGTCTTCTTGTCGACCTTCCCGGCGGGGTTGAGGGGCAGTTCGGTGATGAAGTCCACGGTCTTGGGTGCGGAGACCGAGCCGAGCGCGGTCTTGACCCGGCCCTGGAGCTGCTCGACGAGCGCCTCGTCAGCGGCGACGCCGTCCTTGACGACGACGAAGGCGTGGACCGCTTCGCCCCACTTGGGGTGCGGGATGCCGACCACGGCAGTTCCAGCGACGGCCGCGTCCTCGAGGAGCACGTCCTCCACCTGGCGCGGGAAGACGTTGAAACCACCGCTGACGACCATGTCCTTCTTGCGGTCGACCAGGTAGAGGAAGCCGTCCTCATCGAGGCGGCCGATGTCGCCCGTGTGCACCCACCCGTCGCGGAGGGCCTCTGCGTTGCGCGACGAGTCGACGTACCCGAGCATCTGGCCGAGCTGGCGGGAGCAGATCTCACCGACCTCGCCTACAGCGAGCGGGTTGTCCTCGTCGTCCTGGATGCTCACCTGGACGAACGGAAGCGGACGTCCACCGGATGCCAGACGCTTGATCGCTTCGTCGGAGTCGACGCGGTGGTCGGTCTTGCGGAGGCAGGAGACGTAGCCCGGCTCTGTGCCGGCGTAGGTCTGGACGAAGATCGGGCCGAGCGCCTCGAGCGCGTCCTTGAGCCGGTCGGGGGCGATCGGCGAGCCGGCGTAGATCATCGTGCGCAGCGACGAGAGGTCGTACTTGCTGCGCTCGGGGTGGTCCAGGAGCAGGTAGATGATGGTCGGCACCACTGCAGTGGCGGTGATCTTCTCGCGCTCGATCGCGGACAGCAGGGTGTCCACCTCGAGGCCCGGCAGCATGACATTGGTGCCTCCCCGCAGGAAGGTCGGGTGCACGAAGATCTGCGTGAAGTGGGTCAGCGGCGCACCATGGGCGAAGACCTCACCGGGCTGGATGTCGCCGATCTCGAGTCCGGCGGTGATGCTGTAGTGGGCCCACGTGAAGTGCGACTGCACGACACCCTTCGGGTCACCGGTGCTGCCCGAGGTGAAGAGGACATAGGCCTCGTCGTGCTCGTCGAGCGGGACAGCGGGGCGCACGGTGGACTGAGCGGAGACCAGCGCCTCGAACGGGTGGTCGCTGGACGCGGCCACGTCGCCACCGACACGGATGACGCGGGCCAGCTTCGGCAGCCCCTCGCGCATCTCCTCGACCACGCCGTCGTACGCCGCGTGGTAGATGAGCGTCGTGACGTCGGTCTGGTCAAGGTTCGCGCGGTGCACCGATGCGGCGGCGCGGCCGGGCATCTGCACCAGCACACCGCCGGCCTTCCAGATGCCGTGCTGCGACGGGATGAACTCGAGACAGTTCGGGAGGAGCAGGCCAACCCGCTCACCCTTCTGCAGCCCCAGGGAGATCAGCGCGTTGGCGACCTGGTTCGACCAGTCGCGCAGCTCGCCGTACGTGATCCGTCGCTCGCCGTCGACGACCGCGACGGACTTCGTGTAGTCCCCACATGCCCTGTCCAGAACGTCCGGCATCGTGCCCCACATGGCTCCTGCTTCCTTGCTGCTCGTGTCTGCGGCGCCTGGTTCCCCCCGCCGCCCAGCTCTTTGTTGGCTGTGTCACGAACGTAGGTCTGGCGATGTGACGTGGACGACACCTCAGGGGAGGAACACCCACCCCCCTTGGGGGGAGGCCGCATTTCTGCCTCCCCCACCAGGAGGGCGGATGTGCTCCCGCTGGGAGGCGGCAGGGAGTCGGAGCGGACCTAGCGTGAGGTCATGGCACCGTTACTGCTGGGCGTCGCGATCGCCGTCGAGGTGCTCGCCACCTCCATGCTCAAGACCACCGAGGGCTTCAGCAGGCTGCTGCCAACGCTCGGATGCCTGACCGGGTACGCCGTGTCCTTCGCGCTCGTCGCCCAGGTCGTGCAGCGGATGCCGGTCGGCGTCGTCTACGCGATCTGGTCGGGAGTCGGCACCGCTGCCGTTGCCGGCATCGGGATCGTCTTCCTCGACGAAACGCTCACGCCGGCCAGGGCCGCCGGTCTGGTCTTCGTGATCCTCGGCGTGGTGGCCCTCAACCTCGGCTGACGCCTCAGTCGCAAATGCAGAATGGCCGGGGACCTCGTCCCCGGCCATTCTTGTTGCGGTGAAGGATCAACCCAGCGACGCCGGGTCGAAGCCCTCCTCCCAGTAGTGCGGGGTGATGATCGGCAGGCCGAGCTGCTGGAAGACCGGGTTCTCGTTGAGGAACGTCGACTCGAGAATGATCTTGCCGGCGGCGTCGAACTGCAGGAACGTCGATCCCTTGCTGGTCAGGGACTTGCCCTCGACCGGGAGCCCGCGGTAGCTGTCCGCGCCATCGACCTTCCAGTCCCAGTGGATGAACAGGTGGCCGTTGCCGACGAAGGCATCGGTGACCGTGATGCTCTGGACGCCGAGACCGTTGGACTCGTCCTTGTTGGCGTAGGGCGCCAGGCCCTCCGCGAACTCTCCGTCGGTCGAGAGCGTGTCGCCGAGGTGGTCGTCGACCATCCGGGTCTCGACACAGAAGAACTCCGGTGCGGCGTAGAGCTCACGGTGCGCGGCGAGGTCGTTGGTGCGAGTCTCTGCCCAGCGCTGGGCGAATGCGATGTCCGTCATTTCAGGTCCTCTCTCAGGCCGGGACGGCGGTCTTGGCGACGAACTGGGGCTTCTGCACCCCGGGGACACCCACGGCGGTCATGATCGCGCCGGAGTCCCACCAGGACGACTCGCGCACGATGCGGCCCTCGTCGTCGTAGATGTGGAAGGTGTGGCCCTGCGTGAAGAAGGGCTTGTCCACGACATCGATGCCGATGAAGTTGGCGCAGTCCTCCGGGGACCACTCCCAGCGGATCAGGCCGCTGCGGTGGTCGCCCTCGTAGCCACGGATCCGGAAGTTGTGCACGCCGTAACCGTTGGTGCGGTCCTTGTTGGCGTAGAGCACGAAGATGCGCGCGAGGTCGCCCTTGTCGCGGATCTGGTACTGGTCGAGGATCGGGTCCTCGAAGACGAAGTCGTCGGCGTACAGCTCGCAGATCGACTCCGCGCTGTCACGGAACGCCTTCAGCCACTTGACGGCAAACGCGTAGTTCATGAGATCTCCTTGGTCGAGTTGGTAGGGCCGGCCGTCATGTGATTGAGACGAACCCCACATCACGACCGTAGGAGCGCAGGAAGTCCGCCACTTCCCCCCACGGGAGGATCCCTGCCGTCCTTGTGGGGAGGCCTCCTCGAGGACGTCCCCGGGAAGCACGAAAACCCGCTCCGGGTCGAGGGGAGCGGGTCGTCGTGGGCTTGCGGGATCAGTCTTCGAGCTCCTCCGGGGCGAGCAGGACCTCACCGATGTAGGTGCGCGACTGGTCGGAGTTGAGCGGCTGGAACATCGACGCCGCCGAGTCGCGGTAGAGGCGCTCGAAGATGGCGCCCTTCTTGAACGACTGGCCGCCGACGAGGCTCATGGCGTGCCGACTCATGTGCATGACGTTCTCCGCGATGAAGGTCTTGGCCAGGCCGATGTAGGGGAACCGGAGCTCGATCGGCCAGTTGTCGTCGTAGCCGCCGCTGACTTCCTCGCACGTCCGGTAGAGCACGCGGCGTGACAGCTCGTAACGGGACGCCATGTCACCGACGCCGTCGATGATGTGGCCAACCCCCGCGACCTTGACGTCGGCTGCTACCACGGCACCGAAAACAGCACCAAGCGTCTTCTTGGAGAGCACCGCGCGTGCCTCTTCAAGGATCCGGTCCTGCATGCCGAGGTAGATGCTCGCGAACATCAGCGAGGCCCACTCGAGTACGCCGAAGGCGCCGGTGCGCCACTCGCAGATGAAGCCGTCCTCGGGCACGTAGTAGCCGTCGAAGATGACCGTCTGGGTGCCAGTGGCGTGCATGCCCAGCGCGTCCCACGTCTTGACGATGCTGATGCCGTCGCCCTGGCCGTTCTCATCAACGTTGAACTCGCCGATGAAGAAGGACTCAGCGCTGACGCGCTCCTCGAAGTTCTCGGGCAGGTTGCCGTCGGCGTCGGTGATGGTCGCGTTCGTGGTGACGATGTCGGCGGCCTCGCACAGCGTGCCCCACACCTTCTTGCCGTAGAGCTTCCAGCCGCCACCTTCCTGCGGGATGGCCTTCATGTCCGCAAGGCCGCTGAAGCCGGCGCGCTGCTCGGAGAACGGGCCGAACATGATGTCGCCATCAGCGACGCGGCCGAGCCAGTACTTGTTCTGGGTCTCGCTCATCAGGCCCATCGTGATGCCGACCATGATGTAGTGCATGTTGTAGGCGAGGGTGATCGCGGAGTCACCCTTCGACAGCTCGCTGACCACCTTCGAGGTGGCGAGCAGGTCGCCTCCCATGCCGCCGTACTGCTTCGGGACGGGAAGCGCGCCCAGCCCGCTCTTCTTGAAGGCCTCGATGGACGGGTAGGCGAAGGTGTTCTCGATGTCGTACTTCGGGCCGATCTCGCGGAAGAACTGCGAGAGCTCCTGGGCCTTCGTGAAGACGGCGTCGAACTCCGCCTCGGTGATCTTGTCGTTCATGGTGGCTCCTGCCGATGTCATTGCCGGAATGCGTGGAAGGCGAGCTGTCGTCAGTCGACGAGCAGGTCGGTGCGGCCGGCCTCGGTGAGGATGGCCTTGTAGGTGTCGAAGATCGGGCCGGTCAGGGGCAGGAGACCGAGCGCGGTGGTGCGCTTGCCCTCGAGCTTGACCTTGCGCTGCGCCATGGCGAGGGTGAAGTTGAGCTTGCCCTGCCAGAAGCGGTTGGCGTTGTCCGAGCTCATCCGCAGCTGCACGGTCGACTCCGCCGCAGCGGCGGCGTCTCCGGTCAGGACCTTCTGGCCGGGGAAGTCGACCAGGACGTGGGCCTCGGGGTCGGTCTGCTTGATGAGGACGACGAGGTTGCCGTCCTTGGTTGCCTCGACGAACTGCGGGTCGACGACGCAGGCTTCCATTGCCTTGCCAATGAAGGCGTACACCTCGTCGGCATCCTTGAACGTACTCACGGGGTACCTCCTGATCGTGCCCACTCGGGCGGGCGGGTCGCCACCTGACGGCCTTCACCGAACGTAGGGTCCGGCTGCTGGGTGGGGCGTCCCCCCGTGGTGGGGGGTTGGCCGTCCGAACGGGGGTTCTTGCCCTCCCGCGCGGTGGCGGCCCGCCTCCGGGTCAGCCGACGACGGCGGCCTGCGGCGACGTGGCGCCGTCGGGCTCAGCGGCACCGAGCGGCCTCGGGATGAACCTGCTGAGTCCGTTGACGGCGATGGCGCACAGTCCCATCGTCAGCAGGGTTGCCGTCCAGACGATGCCGCTGGAGAAGGCGCTCTCGTCCAGGTGGAGCGCGATGATGATGGGCGCGCCGAGGCCGAAGTTCGCTGCGAAGAACGTCATCGGGAAAGCCACGAACAGTGCGGTCAGACCCCAGGCCGACGAGACGCGTCGCCAGATCTGCACCGCGACCACCGTGAACAGCACGACCTGCGTGCCCTCGAGGACGCCGATCACAAGCGGGTAGTTGCCGATCCTCAGCTCGTAGGGCCCGTAGTAGGTGTAGACCGTGGCCGTGCCGATCACCTCGAACACGACCGAAGCGGCGATCTCGATCCCCCAGATGAGGAAGAGCCCCCGGCGTCCCAGGCCGCCGAGGTAGAGCCGGCGCCCGGCGTACAGGCAGGCACTGGTGTACAGAATCACGTAGCCGCTGTGGGTCCAGTTCGGCTGGACGACGCCGAAGGCAGTGAAGTGCGACCACATCGCACCCGGCGCACCGTTGTGGACGTCGTAGAACCACAGGTCGAAGGCGACGTCATAGAGCGGCTCCGCGAAGGCAGCCACGGCCGCAGCCGAACAGGCGAAGACGTAGAACGGGGTTCGCTGACGGATCCCCATCCGCACAGCGACGACAAGCATCGCGACGACGATCGCCCAGCTGGCCCAGGTGAAGACCTGCTGCCAGATCAGGCTGAGCTCGTGGTTCAGGACATCTGAGGGCATGCGGCCCATGTCGGCTCCTCGATTCGTTTCCGAAGGAGCGGGACCGGGTCCGCTGCCCGGACTCCGCGTGATCACGACGCTAGGGCGCTCACATGCGGCCGCCGTCCCCCCGCAGGGGTGACCTGACCACCCGTCGGAGGGAGGTAGGCGTGGCTTTCATTGACAACGGATCAGGGCGTGCCACAACTTACTTGGACGTCCTAGTATCTACCTGAAGGATCTCCGTGACCGAGCTCTCCGCCCCTCGGAACCCAGTCCGATTCGTGACGGCCTCGAGCCTGTTCGACGGGCACGACGCGTCGATCAACATCATGCGTCGCATCCTGCAGTCGCAGGGCTGCGAGGTGATCCACCTCGGTCACAACCGCTCGGTCCAGGAGGTCGTGGACGCGGCGATCGAGGAGGACGTCCAGGGCGTCGCCGTGTCGTCGTACCAGGGCGGGCACGTGGAGTACTTCGAGTACCTCGTCGAGTCCCTCCGGGCGCGCGGCGCCGGCCACGTCAAGGTGTACGGCGGCGGCGGCGGCGTGATCGTCGCTGAGGAGATCGAGCGTCTGGCCAGGTCCGGGGTGAAGATCTTCTCCCCCGAGGACGGCGTCAAGCTCGGGCTGGTCGGCATGATCAAGTCGATGATCCGCGAGTGCGACGTCGACACGTGGACCCTGGGCCCGGTCGACGCGGACGCGGTCATCTCCGGCGACCGCTTCTCCCTGGCACGGGCCTTCAGCGGCGCGGAGTCCGGCCAGCTTCCGGAGGAGATGCTCGCCCGGCTCAAGGAAGCTGCCACCACCCGTCCCGTGCCCGTCCTCGGCATCACCGGCACCGGCGGCTCAGGCAAGTCCAGCCTCACCGACGAGCTCGTCCGCCGGCTGCGGGTCGACCAGCAGGACAAGCTCCGCATCGCCGTGATCGCCGTCGACCCGACGCGTCGCCGCGGTGGCGGCTCGCTGCTCGGGGACCGGATCCGGATGAACTCTCTCGACGGCGACCGCGCCTACTTCCGCAGCCTCGCCACCCGCGGCGCCCACGAGCTGCCCGAGCACCTCTCCGACGTCATCGACGTGGCCAAGGCCGCAGGCTTCGACCTGGTCATCGTGGAGACCCCCGGCGTCGGCCAGGGCGACTCCGCGATCGTGCCGTTCGTCGACGTCAGCATGTACGTGATGACGCCGGAGTTCGGCGCAGCCTCTCAGCTCGAGAAGATCGACATGCTCGACTTCGCCGACGTGGTCGCGATCAACAAGTTCGAGCGCCGCGGCGCCATGGATGCGCTGCGCGACGTGGGTCGCCAGATGATCCGGAACCGCCAGGCGTTCGACAAGAAGCCCGAGGAGATGCCGGTCTTCGGCACCTCCGCAGCACACTTCAACGACGACGGCGTCACCGCGCTCTACCAGGAGCTGAAGACGCAGCTGGTGGCCAAGGGGCTCGTCGTCGACGAGGGCGCCCTCCCTCAGGTGAGCGTGCGCCACTCGACCGATGCCGGCCACATCGTGCCGCCCAGCCGGGTGCGCTACCTCGCCGAGATCGCGGAGACCGTCCGCAGCTACCACCACGACACCGAGCGCCTCGCCGCCTCAGCCAGTCGGCTGCAGCGCATCGAGCTGGTCCAGGGTGAACTGGTCGGGAGCAACGACGAGCTGGAGCAGCTCGCCGAGGGTGCCCGCAAGGCCGTCCCGGAGGAGATCACCGATCAGATCGCCGCCTGGCCGGCCGTCGTCGCGTCGTACGAAGGCGACGAGCAGGTGGTCAAGGTCCGCGACAAGGAGATTCACACCGCACTGGTCCGCGAGTCGCTGTCGGGCAACAAGATCCGACGCGTCGCACTCCCCCGCTTCACCGACCACGGCGAGCTGGTGAAGTACTGGCGCAACGAGAACCTGCCGGGCTACTTCCCCTACACGGCCGGAGTCTTCCCGTTCAAGCGCGAGGGCGAGGACCCGGCGCGCATGTTCGCCGGGGAGGGCGACCCGTTCCGCACGAACCGCCGCTTCAAGGTGCTCTCCGAGCACGCCGACGCCACCCGCCTGTCCACCGCGTTCGATTCCGTGACCCTCTACGGCCGCGACCCGGGCCTGCGCCCCGACATCTACGGCAAGGTCGGCAACGCCGGCGTCTCCGTGGCCACGCTCGACGACATGAAGGTGCTCTTCGACGGCTTCGACCTGGTTGCCCCGTCGACCTCGGTGTCCCTGACCATCAACGGCCCGGCCCCGACCGTGCTCGCCTTCTACCTCAACGCCGCCATCGACCAACAGGTCGCGGCGTTCGCCGAGCGCGAGGGCCGCCAGCCGAGCGCCGTCGAGCGCGACGAGATCGCGGCGTACGCACTCAAGAATGTCCGCGGGACCGTGCAGGCCGACATCCTCAAGGAGGACCAGGGCCAGAACACGGCACTGTTCTCCACCGAGTTCTCGCTGCGCATGATGGGCGACATCCAGCAGTACTTCATCGACCGAGAGGTCCGGAACTTCTACTCGGTGTCGATCTCCGGCTATCACATCGCCGAGGCCGGGGCCAACCCGATCAGCCAGCTCGCCTTCACCTTGACCAACGGCTTCACCTACGTCGAGTCCTACCTCGCCCGCGGCATGGACATCAACGACTTCGCGCCGAACCTGTCGTTCTTCTTCTCCAACGGCATGGACCCGGAGTACTCGGTGATGGGCCGCGTCGCGCGCCGGATCTGGGCGGTCGCCATGCGTGACAAGTACGGCGCCAACGAGCGCAGCCAGAAGCTGAAGTACCACGTGCAGACGTCGGGCCGCTCCCTGCACGCGCAGGAGATGGACTTCAACGACATCCGGACGTCGCTGCAGGCGCTCTGCGCGATCTACGACAACGCCAACTCGCTGCACACCAACGCCTACGACGAGGCCGTCACCACCCCGACCGAGGAGTCCGTGCGTCGCGCGCTGGCGATCCAGCTGATCATCAACCGCGAGTGGGGCCTGGCCATGAACGAGAACCCGCTCCAGGGATCGTTCATCATCGACGAGCTCACGGACCTCGTCGAGGAGGCCGTGCTCCTCGAGTTCGACCGGATCAACGAGCGCGGCGGCGTGCTCGGCGCCATGGAGACCGGCTACCAGCGCGGCCGGATCCAGGACGAATCGATGCTCTACGAGCACCGCAAGCACGATGGCTCGCTGCCGCTCATCGGTGTCAACACGTTCCGCAAGCCAAGCAACGGCGACGAGGTCGAGCCGACCATCGAGCTGGCGCGTGCCACCGAGGACGAGAAGAAGTCCCAGCTCGACCGCGTCATCGCCTACCAGGCCGCACACACCGACGAGGCGACGCAGGCGCTGATCGCCCTCAAGGACGCAGCCGTCAAGGGCCACAACGTCTTCGCGGTCCTGATGGATGCCGCGCGGGTCTGCACCTTGCAGCAGGTCACCGAGGCGTTCTTCGAAGTCGGCGGCCAGTACCGCCGCAACGTCTGACCACCCGACAGATCAGCCAGACCCCGAGATTCCCCCGACATTTTCAGCGACAGACGAGGAGCAGGACAGTGGACAAGCTTGGTGTGGTGGGCTGCGGCCTGATGGGCGCCGGCATCGCGGAGGTCTCGGCACGAGCCGGACTCGACGTGGTCGTCGTGGAGTCGAGCGTCCTCGCGGCTGACGCGGGCCGCAAGCGGCTCGAGCGGTCGCTGCAGCGCGCCGAGGCGAAGGGCAAGATCGACTCCGCCGACGAAGTCCTCTCCCGCATCCGCCTCGAGACCACCGTCGACGCGATGGCCGACCGCGAGATCGTGATCGAGGCGATCGTCGAGGACGAGCAGGCCAAGGCCGACCTCTTCAGCCGCCTCGACAAGGTGGTGGAGGCCCCGGACGCGATCCTTGCCTCCAACACCTCCTCGATCCCGATCATGAAGCTCGGCGTCGTCACCAACCGCCCCGAGAACGTCGTCGGCATCCACTTCTTCAACCCCGTGCCCGTTCTCAAGCTGGTCGAGATCGTCCCCTCCCTGCTCACCTCGCCCGAGGTCACCGAGCGGGCTCGCGCGCTGGTCGAAGGCAGGCTCGGCAAGCAGGCCATCGACTGCCAGGACCGCGCCGGCTTCGTCGTCAACGCCCTCCTGATCCCCTTCATCCTCTCCGCGATCCGGATGCTCGAGTCCGGCTTCGCCAGCCCCGAGGACATCGACCGCGGCCTGGTCCTCGGCGCCGCGCACCCGCAGGGCCCGCTTGCCCTCGCCGACCTGATCGGCCTCGACACCACCAAGGCCGTGGCCGACTCCCTCTACGAAGAGTTCAAGGAGCCCCTGTACGCCGCTCCCCCACTCCTGCTGCGCATGGTCGACGCCGGCCTGCTCGGTCGCAAGGCCGGCCGCGGCTTCTACACCTACTGATCCCGGAGACCCCTTCCATGACCCGCAACAACGACTTCGACCTCTTCCGCATCACCGAGGAGCACGAGGAGATCCGCCAGGCGGTCCGCTCGCTGGCCGAGGACAAGATCGCGCCCGACGCCGCGCAGGTCGACGAGACCGCCTCCTTCCCGCAGACGGCGTACGACGCACTGCGCGCAGCGGACTTCCACGCGCCGCACATCCCCGAGGAGTACGGCGGCGCCGGCGCCGACGCCCTCGCCACCTGCATCGTCATCGAGGAAGTCGCCCGCGCATGTGCGTCCTCCTCGCTGATCCCCGCGGTGAACAAGCTCGGCACGATGCCGCTGCTGCTCGGGGCGTCCGAGGAGGTCAAGGCGAAGTACCTGCCGCCGGTGGCCCGCGGGGAGGCACTCTTCGCCTACGGCCTCTCCGAGCGCGAGGCCGGCAGCGACACCGCGTCGATGAAGTGCCGCGCCACCCCCGACGGCGACGGCTGGGTGATCAACGGCCAGAAGTCCTGGATCACCAACGCTGGTGCCGCCGAGTACTACACGGTCCTCGCCGTGACCGACCCCGACGGCCGTCGGGGCGCGAACGTCACCGCCTTCGTGCTGGAGAAGTCCGACGAGGGCTTCACCTTCGGTGCCCCCGAGCGGAAGCTCGGGATCAAGGGATCCCCGACCCGCGAGCTCAACTTCGACAACGTGCGCATCCCCGGCGACCGCATGGTCGGCGGGCAGGGCGAAGGCCTCAAGCTCGCGCTGCGCACACTGGACCACACGCGCGTGACGATCGGTGCACAGGCCGTCGGCATCGCCCAGGGCGCACTCGACCACGCCCTCGACTACGTCCGCGAGCGCAAGCAGTTCGGCAAGCGCATCGCCGACTTCCAGGGCCTCCAGTTCATGCTCGCCGACATGGCCATGCACCTCGAGGCCGCTCGCCAGATGGTCTACGTCGCGGCCTCGAAGTCCGAACGCAACGACCCCGACCTCTCCTTCTTCGGCGCCGCAGCCAAGTGCTACGCCTCCGACGTCGCCATGCAGGTGACCACCGACGCCGTCCAGCTGCTCGGCGGTGCCGGCTACACCCGCGACTTCCCCCTCGAGCGGATGATGCGCGACGCCAAGATCACGCAGATCTACGAGGGCACGAACCAGATCCAGCGCGTGGTCATGGCCCGCTCCTTGATCGGCAGCAGCTCGTGAACGCGAACAGCCCATCCAGCACACAACGAGGAGCAAAGTCGATGCCCGAAGCATTCATCTACGACCACCTGCGTACGCCGCGCGGCCGCGGCAAGCAGACCGGAGCCCTGCACGAGGTCAAGCCGATCGACCTCGTCGTCGGCCTCATCGACGAGCTCCGCAAGCGCAACCCGTCCCTCGACACGCACCGCATCGACGACGTCGTGCTTGGTGTGGTGACCCCCGTCGGCGACCAGGGTGCCGACATCGCCAAGACCGCCGCCATCAAGGCCGGCCTGCCCGAGACCACTGCTGGCGTCCAGCTGAACCGCTACTGCGCCTCCGGGCTCGAGGCGGTCAACCAGGCGGCCTCGCGGGTCCGCGGCGGGTTCGAGGACCTGATCCTCGCCGGTGGCGTCGAGTCGATGTCACGCGTGCCGATGGGCTCGGACGGCGGTCCCTGGGCCAACGACCCGGCCACCAACTTCGAGACGAGCTTCGTCCCCCAGGGCATCGGCGCGGACCTCATCGCGACCATGGCCGGCTGGAGCCGCCAGGACGTCGACGCCTATGCAGCCGAGTCGCACGCGCGCGCTGCCAAGGCCTGGGCCAACGGCTACTTCGCCGACTGCGTCGTCCCGGTGACCGATGACCTCGGCCAGGTCATCCTCGACCACGACGAGCTGGTCCGCCCGGACACGAGCGTCGAGTCCCTCTCCGGCCTGCGCGCCTCCTTCACCGCCATGGGCCGCGATGCCGGATTCGACGACGTCGCGCTCAGCAAGTACCACTGGGTCGAGTCCATCGACCACGTCCACCACGCCGGCAACAGCTCCGGCATCGTCGACGGCGCCGCCCTGATGCTGATCGGCACCGGGGAGGTCGGCCAGGAGCTCGGCCTGACCCCGAAGGCCAAGATCATCTCGGCCGCCGTCTCGGGTGCCGACCCGACGATCATGCTGACCGGCCCCGCGCCGGCGGCCCGCAAGGCCCTGGCGAAGGCCGGCCTCACCGTCGACGACATCGACTTGTGGGAGATCAACGAAGCGTTCGCTGCTGTCGCGATGCGGTTCATGCAGGACATGGGCATCTCGCACGAGATCACCAACGTCAACGGCGGCGCCATCGCGATGGGTCACCCGTTGGGCGCCACCGGCGCCATCATCCTCGGCGCGCTGATCGACGAGCTGAAGCGCCAGGGCAAGCGTCGCGGCCTGGCCACGCTCTGCGTCGGCGGTGGGATCGGCATCGCCACCATCGTCGAGCTCGTCTGAGTCGACTCCGCCCACCGACGTACTCACCCAAGGACTGACATGACCACCAATGCACCCGCCGTCCGGTACGACATCGACTCCGACGGCATCGTCACCCTCACCCTGGACGACCCGACCCAGTCGACGAACACGATGAACGACGCCTACCTGGCGTCGATGAACGAGGCCGTCGCCCGCATCCTCGCGGCATCCGACGAGGTCACGGGCGTGGTCATCACGTCGGCCAAGAAGACGTTCCTCGCCGGCGGCGACCTCAAGGCGATCGTCGCGATCACCCCGGCGAACGCCGACGCGGCCTTCACCATGGTCGAGTCGAACAAGGCGCCGCTGCGCAAGCTCGAGCTCCTCGACAAGCCTGTCGTTGCCGCCATCAACGGGGCGACGATGGGCGGCGGCCTCGAGCTCGCGCTCGCCGCGAACCACCGCATCGCCGTCGACGGTTCCTACCCGATCGGCCTTCCCGAGGTGCAGCTCGGCCTCCTCCCGGGCGGCGGTGGCATCACCCGCACGGTCCGCATGTTCGGGCTGGCCAAGGCGATCGGCGAGATCATCGGAGCCGGCAGGAAGTTCAAGCCCGCGGCGGCGAAGGAGATCGGCCTCATCGATGAGGTCGTCGCCACCCGCGAGGAGCTGCTCCCCGCCGCGAAGGCGTGGATCAAGGCCAACCCCGAGGCGCACACCCAGCCGTGGGACATCAAGGGGTTCAAGCTTCCGGGCGGCGCTCCGGGCTCGCCGCAGATGGCGGCGTACCTCCCTGTCTTCGCGCCCATGCTGCGCAAGCAGCTCCGGCAGGCCGACTACCGCGCCCCCAAGGCGATCGTCTCCGCGGCCATCGAGGGCGCCCAGGTCGACTTCGACACCGCCTCGCGCATCGAGTCCCGCTACTTCGCGAAGCTCGCCACCGGCCAGCAGGCGAAGAACATGATCCAGGCCTTCTTCTTCGACCTGCAGTCGATCAACGCAGGTGGTCTCCGGCCTGCGGGTGTGCCTACCTACCGCGGCACCAAGGTGGGTGTCCTCGGCGCCGGCATGATGGGCGCCGGCATCGCCTACGTGTGTGCCCAGGCGGGCATGGAGGTCGTCCTGAAGGACGTCACCCTGGAGGCTGCCGAGCGCGGCAAGGCCTACACCGCCAACATCAACGACCGGGCGATCTCACGAGGCAAGCTGAGCCAGGAGAAGTCCGACGAGCTGCTGGCCCTGATCACCCCCACGTCGAACCCTGCCGACCTCACCGGGTGCGACCTGGTCATCGAGGCCGTCTTCGAGGACGTCGCGCTGAAGCAGAACGTCTTCGCCGAGGTCGCGCCCTACATCAACAACGACGCGCTGCTCTGCTCGAACACCTCGACCCTGCCGATCACCGACCTGGCCAAGGGCATCGACCGCCCCACGGACTTCATCGGCATGCACTTCTTCTCGCCGGTCGACAAGATGCCGCTCGTCGAGATCATCCGCGGTGCCGACACCTCCGACGAGGCGCTCGCCAAGGCGTACGACGTGGTCCTCCAGATCCGCAAGACCCCGATCGTCGTCAACGACTCCCGTGGCTTCTTCACCTCCCGTGTCATCTGCACACGCATCGAGGAAGGCCTCGCGCTGCTCGACGAAGGTGTCCACCCGCTCTCGATCGAGCGGGCCGCCACCCAGGCCGGCTACCCGGTCGGCCCGCTGCAGCTCGCCGACGAGCTCAACCTGGAACTGCTCGTGAAGATCGCAAGCACGACCCGGGAAGCGAGCGGGAGCACCGAGCAGACCGTGACCGAGCGGGTCTGCTACGCGATGATCGACGCGAGCCGCGCCGGCAAGCTCCGCGGCGCGGGCTTCTACGACTACGCCGACGGGCGCCGCGGCTCGATCTGGAACGGCCTCTCCAGCCTCTTCCCGCCATCGGGGATCGAGGTTCCGATCGCGGACCTGCGCGACCGGATGCTGGTCCGCGAGGCGCTCGAGACGGCACACTGCATCGAAGAGGGCGTCCTCATGTCAGCTGCCCACGCCAACGTCGGCTCCATCCTCGGCATCGGCTTCCCCGGCCTCACCGGCGGTGCCGCGCAGTACATGACCGGCTTCGAGGCTGCTGACGGATCGGTCGGTCTCGCGGCCTTCATCGATCGCGCCGACGAGCTCGCGGACGCGTACGGCGAGCACCTCCGGCCCACGCCGTACCTGCGCGGGCTGGTCGAGACCGGAACAGGCTTCCCTGCCTGACGGTCCCCCAATCCGGGTGCGCGCGCTGTTCACACACAGTCCGAGCGCGCGCACCCGTCCTCACTTCCCAGCACGACGACGAAGAGCAGGATCACCATGAGCACCCGGGCCGACGACTCCAGTTCGATGCTGTCCAACCTGTCGACCGAGAACCGCCGCTTCGAGCCGCCCGCCGCGCTTGCTGCGGCTGCGAACGTGAAGGCCGACGCGTACGTCGCGGCCGACGCCGACCGCCTGGCCTTCTGGGCCGAGCAGGCGGGTCGTCTCGACTGGGAGACCCCGTTCACGGAGGTCCTCGACTGGAGCAATCCGCCGTTTGCGAAGTGGTTCGTCGGCGGCAGGCTCAACGCGTCGTACAACTGCGTCGACCGGCACGTCCTCGCGGGGAACGGCGACAAGGTCGCCTTCCACTTCGTCGGCGAGCCCGGCGACACGCGCGACATCACCTACGCCCAGCTCAAGGACGAGGTCTCGAGGGCTGCGAACGCGTTGACCGCGCTGGGCGTGGTGGAGGGCGATCTCGTGGCGATCTACCTGCCGATGATCCCCGAGGCCGTCGTCGCGATGCTGGCCTGTGCCCGCATCGGCGCCGTCCACACGGTGGTCTTCGGCGGCTTCTCCGCCGAGGCCCTGGCCTCACGCATCGAGGACTGCAACGCGAAGGTCGTCGTCACCTCGGACGGTGGCTACCGCCGCGGCGCTCCCTTCGCGCTGAAGCCCGCGGTGGACGAGGCGATCGCAAAGCTGGGGTCGAGGAGTCCGGTGGACCACGTCCTGGTCGTACGCCGCACCGGCCAGGCGGTCGCGTTCAACGACGCGACGGACACCTGGTGGCACGACGCCGTCGACTCCGCCTCACCCTCACACGAACCGACCGCGTTCGATGCGGAGCACCCACTCTACGTCATGTACTCGTCGGGCACCACGGGCAAGCCCAAGGGCATCCTGCACACCACCGGCGGCTACCTCGTCGGCACGGCATACACGCACCACGCGGTCTTCGACCTCAAGCCGACCGATGTCTACTGGTGCACCGCTGACATCGGGTGGGTGACCGGCCACAGCTACATCGTCTACGGGCCGCTGGCCAACGGCGCCACGCAGGTGCTCTACGAGGGCACCCCCGACAGCCCCCACCAGGGCCGCTGGTGGGAGATCATCCAGCGCTACGGCGTGACCCTGTTCTACACGGCACCCACTGCCATCCGGACGTTCATGAAATGGGGCCGGTCGATCCCCGATGGCTTCGACCTCTCCTCGCTGCGCATCCTGGGTTCGGTCGGTGAGCCCATCAACCCCGAGGCCTACGTCTGGTACCGCTCCGTGATCGGTGGTGACCGGTGCCCTGTGGTCGACACCTGGTGGCAGACCGAGACCGGCCAGATGATGATCAGCCCGCTCCCCGGTGTCACCGCCGGCAAGCCCGGCTCTGCGATGAAGGCCCTGCCCGGCATCGGTGCCGACGTCGTCGACGATGCCGGTGTGCCCGTGCCCAACGGCTCCGGCGGCTACCTCGTCCTCACCCAGCCCTGGCCCGCGATGCTGCGCACGCTGTGGGGTGACGACGAACGCTTCGTCTCGACGTACTGGGAGAAGTTCCCCCACGGTGCGGGGCGAGGCCCGTGGTACTTCGCCGGCGACGGGGCCAAGAAGGACGCCGATGGCGATCTCTGGCTGCTCGGACGCGTCGACGACGTCATGAACGTATCCGGCCACCGGCTCTCCACCACCGAGATCGAGTCCGCGCTGGTCTCCCACCCGCGCGTGGCCGAGGCGGCCGTCGTGGGTGCGTCGGACGAGACCACCGGTCAGGCCGTCTGTGCGTACGTGATCCTGCGCCAAGGCTCCGACTCCGGCTCCTCCGCTGGCGAGGACCTGGTCCAGGAGCTCCGCAACCACGTGGCCAAGGAGATCGGCGCCATTGCCAAGCCACGCCAGATCCTGATCGTCCCCGAGCTCCCCAAGACCCGCTCAGGCAAGATCATGCGCCGGCTGCTCCGCGACGTCGCCGAGAACCGCGCCGTCGGCGACACGACCACGCTCTCTGACTCCGGGATCATGGACCTCATCACTTCAGGCGCCGCCAAGTCCACCGAGGACTGACGTCGCCAACTCCAATCATGACTCCGTCCATGACCCGGCGCCTCCCAGCACCCTCGGTCCGCCGCGCGGGGCGGATCGTGCTGATGGTCATCGCCGTCCTCTACGCACCCCTCGCGATGTCCTACATGTGGTTCGCCTTCGTGGCGGATGCACCGCAGTGGCAGCAAGCCATCACGGCGGCGATCAACGGCGCTGAGTACACCTCTGGGGCTGGCTCGATCAGCTCGATTCGCCGAGTCGACTACCTCGACAACACCTGGGTCCTGTTGCTCCACACGGTCCTCGGCGGCCTGGCACTGATCCTGGCAGTGCACCAGCTGAGCGCGCGCCGCCGGCGGCGCAGCCTGGTGGAGCACCGCTGGGTCGGTCGGATCTACGTCGGGCTCATGACGATCAGCATGGGCGCAGCGTTGGTCTTCCTGGTCCGGGGCGGTACCGCCGACTACCTGGGCGGCAACGCGATGTACCTCCAGCTGTGGTCGCTCGATCTGAGCACCCTCGCAAGCGGATTCATCGCCATCTGGGCCATACGGCGTCGCGATGTCATCACGCACCAGGCCTGGATGTATCTGAACTTCGCCTTCATGATGACGGCTCCGCTGCTGCGTGCTGTGTGGATCTTGCTTGCGCCGCTCTTTCCGCACCACAGCCTTCTCGACAACGTGGACATGGGGTCGAGCATGCTCGGCGTCCTTGCCCCCGGAGGTGCGGCAATCGCCGTTCAGCTGAGCTTGCGCAGCCGTCACGACGACGCCGCCGTTCGCGCCGCCGCCTCGACGTACGTGTGGCTGCTTGCCGTCGCCGCGGGGTCCGTCGGCCTCCTGGCCCTCCGCGTTGACCAGGCGAGCGCAGTCGTCCCGGCCGGGGTCCTGTGGATCCCCCTGGGCTGTTCGGTCGCATACACGGCGTCATGCCTCTGCGGGGTCCGTGGCGCTCGCCGCGCCCGCGACGCAGCGCTCGAGCTGCGCTGGCGCTGGCTGGCATGGGGTGCAGCCATCGCACCGCTCGGCGTGGTGATGGTCCACCTCGCGTCCGCGATCCTGTGGGGCTACCCAGTCGGGATGATCGCGGCGCTGATGGTGGGCTTCTCCGGGCCCATCGCCGTTAGCTTCACACTCGTCGTGGCTCGAATCGGCGCCCCACTCAACTTCACGAGCCCCGCAGGCCCTCTCGGGCATACCATGCGAAGTGGGAGGGCCTGAGCAGAGAGGTCGAGATGCCGCCGACTGTCGCGAGGTCTCCGCTTCGGCCGCGAGCTGGCTTCCTGCCCGGGGAGATCGACAGCTTCGTCGGACGCAGAAAAGAGCTCGAGGAGGTCCGCCGGCTCTTCACGCGCTCGCCGCTGGTGACCATCGTCGGGCCAGGTGGCGTCGGCAAGACCCGGCTGGCGCTCCGAACCGCAGCGTCGGTTTCCCGGTCTTTCCGCGACGGCGTCTGGCTGTGCGAGCTCGGGCAGGTCCACGACCCCGCCTTGGTCACCCAGGCGGTGGCGGACGCTCTCGGTGTCGCCGAGTCATCGACCGAACTCACCCCCTTCTCGCTTGCCCAGCTGATGTCAGACGCACAGCTCCTGGTTGTGCTGGACAACTGCGAACACCTCCTCGAGGCGAGCGCCCTCGCGGCCCATGACTTGCTTCGCGCGGCCCCTGCCCTTCGAATCCTTGCCACCAGTCGCGAACCGCTCGGCGTCCCCGGCGAGACGACCCTGAGGCTGAGTCCGCTGGGGGTCCCGGACAACCCTGACGAGACGACTGCCACCTCGGTGACGCGCTACGAGTCGGTGCAGCTGTTCATCGACCGGGCCACCACCGCGACGACCGACTTCGAGCTCACCGACGAGAACAGCCGGGATGTGGCCCGGATCTGCTCGCAGGTGGACGGCGTACCCCTCGCCATCGAGCTCGCCGCAGCTCGGGTTCGCACGCTCGCCCCCGACCAGCTGGTCGACCGGCTCGCAGACCTCTTCGCCGTCCTGACGAACGGCAGCAGGATCGCACCGAGCCGCCACAAGACGCTGCGGCAATGCATCGACTGGAGCTTCGACCAGTGCAGCGAGAAGGAGCAACTGCTCTGGAGTCGACTGTCAGTGTTCGTCGGCAGCTTCGATCTGGAGGCCGCGGAGGGCATCTGCGCCGGCGGCACCGTCGAGCGCGAGGAGGTCCTTGACCTGGTCGAGTCGCTGGTCGACAAGTCCATCGTGACGCGCGAGATGCGCCGCAGCCGGCCTTCCTTCAAGTTGCTGGAGTCGATCCGCGCCTATGGGGCGGAACAGCTGCTGGCATCAGCCGAGACCACCTCGATACGCAGTCGTCACGCATCCTGGTATCACCAATCCATCCGCACCTTCGAGGCCGACCTGCTCAGCCAGGAGCAGGCCGTCATGGCCGCCCGGATCGACGCGGATCTGTCCAACATCCGCGAGGCCCTCGACTTCAGCCTGCAGCCGGCCGGCGAGTCCGCCGAGGCCCTCCGGTCCGTCAACGGCCTCTATCTCTACTGGCTCTCGCGCGGTCTGATGACCGAGGCTCGCTACTGGCTCGGCCGCGCACTGGGACAGGAGCAGGTCGGCACCCCGAAGGAGCGCATCGTCGGCCTCTACACGGCGATGACCTGCGCCGGCCTCCAGGGGAACCTTGAAGCAGCGCGCCGTTCGGCCAACGCGGCGCTCTCCCTCGTCCCCGTCCTCGAAGGTGCTGAGAGGGACGCGTACGCCGCCACCATCCCCGGCGTACTCGCGATCTTCGAGGGCGATCCGGAAGGTGCCCTCGCGCACTTTCCTGCCGCGATCGACGGCCACCATCGATCTGGCGACCTGAGCCGCGAGGTGGAGCTTCTGGTCGCGCAGGGATTCACACTTGCCATGGCCGGCGACCAGGGAGGCACCGACGCCTCGCACCAGCGGGTCCTCGAGATCACTCAGCCGCGCGGCGAGATCTGGTGGCGCGCCACGTCACTCTGGGCCCTCGGACTCTCCGCCTGGCGACACGGCGATCCAGAGGGCGCCCGCCGCGACCTCGAGGAGAGCCTTCGGCTGCGAAGGTCGATGGCAGACAGCATGGGATCGGTGTGGGCACTGGCCGCGCTCGCGCTGGCACATGCTGACCTCGGCGACCTCGAGGGATCAGCCGTGCTCCTGGGGGTCGTCACGTCACTCACCCGGGCAGCTGGCGCTCCGCCCTCGATCTTCCCCGAGCTGGAGGACGCGCTCCTCGCCTGCGAGGCGCGCATTGCGCGGATGCTCAGCGCCACCGCCGCCGATCGGGCCCGCCAGCGCGGCAGCTCGATGGATGTCGCCGAGGCGACTGCGTTCGCACTCTCCGAACCCGCGCCCGCTCAGGCCTCTGCTCCGTCGGCATGGTCGATCTTGACCCGGCGCGAGCGCCAGGTGGCCTCACTCGTTGCCGACGGGCTGAGCAACCGAGAGATCGCGGCCAGTCTCGTCATCTCCGAACGCACTGCGGAAGGACATGTCGAGAACGTCCTGATGAAACTCGCGTGCACTTCGCGCACCCAGATCGCCGCCTGGGTGGCCGACCACGTCGAGAGCAGCGGCTCCAACACCTGAGCAGTCACTGTCTGGACAGGCAATCAGGTACCGCTCCGCGTAGTTCCCGGCATGTCTGCACGCCCGTGTCGCACGACCGTTGAGGAAGAGACCACTCGGCGGAGGTGACCACGATGAACCAGCAGATTCCCGGCGGATCGACCAACAGCAATGGCGGTGTGCCGACCAGCTGTCTGACTGGCTACGTCCGCGTGGTTGCTCTCGGCGACTCCGCGACGTACGGCCTCGGTGACCGCGTCGGCGACCACTGGCGCGGCTGGGCCGCGATCCTGACCGAAGCGATCGGGACCGCTCACCACATCTCCTTCTGCAACCTCGCCCAGTCGGGTGCCACGGTGCGCGACGTGCGAGGCACGCAACTTGGCGAAGCGCTCGACCACCGTCCCCAGGTCGCCTCACTCGTCGTGGGCATCAACGACGTGATGCGCTCCAGCTGGGATCGGTCGCGGACCCGCGCGGACCTCCTCGACTGCGTGGAGGCACTGACCCAGTCCGGCGCGATCGTGGTCACCGTGCGTTTCCACGACCACAGCCGGGTTCTCGGGCTGCCACGTTGGCTGGCACGACCGATGCGCGAACGGATCGAGGAGCTCAACGCGATCTATGACGAGGTGTGCGAGCGATTCGGATGCATCCAGATCGACCTCGAGGATCTCGGCATCGGCGCGCAGCGCGGCTACTGGGCCATCGACCGCCTCCATCCCTCCGAGGCCGGCCACCGGCTGCTGGCCCGCAACGTCGCGGAGCACCTGAACTCACTCGGACTTGCCTTCGACCTGCCCCCGCTGGCCCCGACCGGATCGACAGCAGACCGGAGGGAGTCCGCACGCATCCTGCTCGCCGCCAGCGTGCCGTGGCTGGTCCGCCGGGCACGAGACCTCGGCCCGCGGGCCGCGACCCGCATTGTCCACGCGGCGCGCAACTACGCCGCCACCCCAGCGCCACTGGAAAGGGCGTGACCGAGATGACCACCATCCACGCGTCAGCCAGCGCGACAGTCGTGCTGCCCCAGAACGAGAAGTACCTCCGCGATGCCTTCGGCTCCCCGATCAGGGACGGCGCATGCGTCGTCGATCCGGATCAAGAGGTCGGCTACGTCCAGCTCGAATTCGGCACACGCCGCGGTCCCGACTCGGCGTACTGGGATGGCTGGTTCAGCGTCACCCCGACCCGTTCAGCACACCCGCTCAGCGGCAAGGTCCTGAACGGTCCGCGCGTCCAGGTCGTGGGGAGCCGGCGATGACCTGGCGGACCGTGACCGTTCCCGCCGAGCGCGTCACCACGCTCCTGGCCCGGATCCGCGCACGCGGCGGCACCGTGACAAGCGTCCGCCGGGTGCCCGAAGGGGTCTGCATCCTGTGGATGACTGCTTCGCGCGAGCCGTGATGATCCTGCCGGCCAAGGCGACCAGTAGCGTCTGAACAGTGATCGACGACCTCGGCTATTCCTTCGAACCCACCCGCCCGGTTCGGCGCGTGGTCTCGCTGGTCCCCTCACTGACCGAGGCGGTCGCCCCGACCGGTCTGCTGGTAGGGGCGACCGACTGGTGCACGCATCCGACCGACCTCGACGTGCCCCGCGTGCGCGGGACGAAGAACCCCGACCGGGCAATGATCCAGGCGCTTGAGCCGGACCTCGTGATCGCCAACAAGGAGGAGAACAGGGAGCTCGACGTACGCCGACTCCGCGAGGCCGGCGTACAGGTGTGGGTCACGCAGATCGAGACCGTTCCGGAAGCGATCACCTCGATGAAGCGACTCTTCACGTCGGCTCTCGATGTCGCGGTGCCGACGTGGCTCGAGGAGGCCGAGGCACTCTGGTCGGGCGCACTTCCTGCGCCGCGCGCACGAGTCGCCATCCCGATCTGGCGTGATCCCTGGATGGTCGTCGGCAGCGGCACCTTCACCGGCGACCTGGTCCGCCGGGCGGGGCTGGTCAACGCGTTCTGTCAGGAGGCGGAGCGCTATCCACACGTCGACATCGCCCGGATCGACAGCTCCGACCTCGATGTCGTCCTGCTTCCGGACGAGCCGTATGTGTTCACGGCCGAGGACGGGCCCGAGGCGTTCACCAAGGCACGGACTGAGCTGGTCAACGGGCGGCTGTTGACCTGGTACGGACCTTCGCTCGTGCAGGCGCACGCCTACGTGTCGGGTCTGGTGAGTCAGTGAGCAAGGGGCGCTGGCGACAGGCCCGCACATGCATTCAGGCCCGGGATCCGAAGATCCCGGGCCTGAACATTTTGTAGCGGGGACAGGATTTGAACCTGTGACCTCTGGGACGATCGTGTCCGATTTCCGCTACTTCGGAATGTCTTTGGTTAGCTTTGGTTGCCTCGATCTACACGGAGATCGGCGGCTGCCGACGCCACCACTCTACCGGTTGGTTCCGGTTGTCTCGGCATCGATCGTCTTGTCCCTGATGGGTTTTCGATGGGCAAATCCGATGGCGCGGTTCACGTCGTGAGATCAGCCCGGAGGAATTTTCGGTGCTTGGTGTCTACCGCTGTCTTTCCTTGTCTCGGACTGTCTCCCGCCGGTTCGGAATCCTCCAAGTCGGTCACGATCTGGTGGTTGACACCGTCGCGATCGAGGCGCACCTTCGAGTCATGACCTCTCGGGTTTGCGGCGTGCCCACGATGCTGTTGGCTGCCGCGCCGAGCCAGGGCTCGAATGCGGGGACCACGGTGCCGCACCCGGTGCGGCACCATGCAACGTCGACGCACGGACGCCGGTGCCGGACAGTGTCCGGCACCGTATCCCCGCTCACCCCGTAGTGATCGGTCCCGCGCTCGGCGCGGGACCGTGCTGAGCGAAGCTCAGGCTCTGCGGGCTTGCGGCACCTCACTGCGACGCGGCGGGTCGGCGCCCGGGCGAGAGACGGTGATCGCCGCGCACTCAGCTGCGAAGGCCAGTACGTCGCGGAGCACGGATGCGTCGATGGCTCGTAGGCGCACCTCGTTGTTCCGTCCGAGTAGCCCGGCGTCGTCGAGAGCGGCCAGCAGCCCGGCCATGAAGGAGTCGCCCGCACCGATCGTGTCGACCACGTCGGTCCGCCGGGCCGGCACCTCGACGGTGACGTATTGAGTCAGTGCCGTCGCGCCAGACTCCCCGTCTGTGATGACGACCAGCGCCGCCCCGAGTCCGACCCACCGCCGCGCGACGGCGGAGGGCTCCACGTCGGGATGGAGCCACGCGAGGTCCTCGCTGCTGACCTTGACCACGTCAGCCAGCGCGACGAGCGACTCGATCCGCCGACACGCATCCGACCGATCGCCCATGAGCTGCGGTCGGACGTTCGGGTCGTAGGAGACGGTCGCGGTCGCACGAAGCGCCCTGATCGCGTTCCTGACGGCAGACGCTCCCGGCTCGACCACTGCCGCGATCGACCCCGTGTGCGCCACGGTCGGCATCAGCCCGTCAGCCGCCGACAGCGCCCACGAGATGTCGAACTCGTAGGTTGCTGATCCGTCGTCGCCGATCGTCGCCACTGCGGTCGACGTCGGCTGTTCGGAAACGGAGCCGGCCACGAGGGCAACGCCGTCTGCCGCCAGGTGCTGCTCGATGAGGGTTCCGTGATGATCAGCGCCGATCTGCGTCTGCAAGTCCACCCTCATGCCGAGCCGGCTGAGGCCGATCGCAACGTTGAGCGGACTCCCACCTACCCGCGCGATCGCGGGGAGGCGGGAGCGCTGGATGAGGTCGATGAGCGCCTCGCCGATCACGAGGGCAGATGAGTTCGTCATGGTCGTTCGTATGCGGTCGACTCAGGCCGACAGCCGAGCCCCGGTTTCCTTGTCGAAGACGTGCACGTTCGCCGGGTCCGTGGTCACGTGGATGACGTCACCCTTGGCCGTGGAGTCGCGGCCGGGAGCGCGAACGATGACATCGTGCGGGGTCCCCTGTGCCTCGCACGTGCCGTACACGTAGGCATCGGCGCCGAGCTCCTCGATGACGTTGACCGTGACCGGAAGTCCCTCGCCGGGGCCGACCAGGCGCCAGTTCTCCGGGCGCACGCCGACCACGACCGTGCCGGACGCAGCGCTGAGGGCGGCAGGATCGACGGGCACGAGGTACTCCCCCACGCGGACCGAGTCGTCAACCTTCTCACCCGTGAGGAGGTTCATCTGCGGCGAGCCGATGAACCCCGCCACGAACAGGTTCGCCGGCCGGTCGTAGAGGGCCAGCGGGGTGTCGACCTGCTGGATCACGCCGTCCTTCATCACCGCGACGCGGTCGCCCATCGTCATCGCCTCGACCTGGTCGTGGGTCACGTAGACGGTCGTGACCCCGAGGTCGCGCTGGAGCTTGGCGATGTCGGTGCGGGTCTGCACACGCATCTTCGCGTCCAGGTTCGACAGCGGCTCGTCCATGCAGAACACCTGCGGCTTGCGGACGATCGCGCGACCCATCGCCACCCGCTGACGCTGACCACCCGAGAGCGCCTTCGGCTTGCGGTCCAGGTAGTCGGTCAGCCCCAGGACCCGGGCGGCCTCGTTGACGCGACGCTTGCACTCATCCGCGGGGACCTTCGCCATCTTCAGGGCAAAGGCCATGTTGTCGGCCACAGTCATGTGCGGGTAGAGCGCGTAGCTCTGGAACACCATGGCGATGTCGCGGTCCTTGGGCGCCAGGTGGGTCACGTCCCTGTCGCCGATCAGGATCTGCCCGGCGTTGATGTCCTCCAGGCCCGCCAGCATCCGGAGTGTCGTGGACTTGCCGCACCCCGAGGGCCCGACGAGAACCATGAACTCGCCGTCCTTGATCTCCAGATCGATGCCCGGGACGGCAGGCTTGTCCGCCCCCGGGTACCAACGCTGTGCCTTCTCAAAACTGATTCCAGCCATGACTCTGTCATCCCTTCACCGGCAGGAACGTGCCGGACGATCCGTAGTAAGAAACGCGTCTGCTGAATCCGGTCCGCCGATTGGCGGACCGGGGTGAGACGTCAGTGCTGCTCTGCGAGGCTCCACATGGTCCACAGCTCGGTGCGCATCCGGCGCGGTTGCGTGAGCGTGTAGACCACCGCTCCGGCGATGTCCGCCGGCTGCATGAACGGCCCGTCCTCAGGCTCGGTGTCGCCGAAGCGTCCGTCCGCCGCGGCGAACCGGGTGTTCACGCCCGCGGGAGCGATCACTGTGGTGCGGATGCCCTCCTGGCGAAGCTCCCGGTCGAGCGCATGGCCGAGGTTGATCTGCGCGCCCTTGGTCGCGGCGTACACCGCTTCCTTGCCGCCGCCGATCAGGAGGCCGGCGACGGAACCGATGATGACGACATCGCCACCGTCGCCCTGCGCGCGGAACTGGCGCACCGCCGCACGCGCCAGCCAGACCGAGCCCAGCAGGTTGACATCGACCATCATCCGGACCTGCTCGGGCGTCGCGTCGAGGATGCCGCCGTAGAAGCCGATGCCGGCGTTGGCGATGACGCTGTCAACACGGCCGAAGGCCTCCACGCCAGCGCGCACGATGGCGTCAGAGGTCGCTTCCTCACGGATGTCGCCCGCCACGACGGCGACCCGGGCGGGGCCCCACGTCTCGACGAGGTGCTGGACCTCGGACTCCTTGAGGTCGGCCGCAACGACCCTGGCGCCGGCCTCGAGGGCGAGGCGGGCGGTTGCTCCGCCGATGCCGCCCCCTGCGCCGGTGATGACGATGACGGTGTTGTCGAGACTGCGCATGGATGCAGACATGGGAGGAACTCCTTGGACGGAAGGGAGAGGACTCACTTGACGGCTCCCATCGAGAGGCCGCGGACGAGCTGCTTCTGGGCGACCCAGCCGGCGACGATGACCGGCAGCGCCGCGATCGTTGCTGCGGCCGAGAGCACGGCGAGGAACTGGCCCCGGCCGTCGACGAAGCTGCCGAGGAACGGAGGTGCCGTCTTCGAATCAGAGCTGGTCAGCAGCAGCGCCAGGAAGTACTCGTTCCAGGCGAAGATGAAGCAGATCAGGGCGGCGGCCGAGAGTCCCGGAAGAACCAGGGGCAGGACGATCCGGGTCATCTCCCGGAGGAAGCCCGCGCCGTCGAGCCGGCACGCCTCGATCACCTCGCCAGGCACCTCAAGCAGGAAGGAGCGCATCATCCAGATCGCGATCGGGAGGTTGATGCTCGCGTAGATCAGGGTCAGCAGGTAGATGTTGTCCAGCCCGCCGATCGACTTGAGGATCATGTAGAGCGGCAGGACGGCGGCGGCGATCGGCATGAACCTCGTCGAGATGAAGAAGAACATCGCGTCGTCGACCTTCTTGATCCGCCGCACACTCAGTGAGTACGCCGCGGGGAAGGCCAGCAGGATGACGATCAGGGTCGATCCAACCGCGGCGATCATCGAGTTGCCCAGGTAGGCGAACATCCCGCGGTCCATGGCCGCCCGGTAACCGTCCAGCACCGGCGTGAAGAAGAAGACCGGGTCAACCGTGGAGGCCTTGGACTCCGGCTTGAACCCGTTGAGGAACATCCAGAAGACCGGGAAGAAGAACCCGAGGACCAGCACCCAGGTGAGTGCGGTGAGCATGAATTCCTTGTACGACTTCATCGTTCGCCTCCTGACATGAAGACACCGAACAGCTTCTTGAGGGTGATCGAGGCGACGATGATCGTGAGGACGACGCTGACGACGCCGTACGCCGCTGCCTGGCCCACGTCGAGCCCGATGAAGGCCCGCTCGTAGAGGAGATAGGCGAGGGTCTTCGTGCCGCCGGTGCCCTTGGTGAGGATGGCGATCGGGTCGAAGACCTGCAGGATGATGATCGTGCCGAGCAGGCCCGAGATCTCGGCGTACATCCGCAGGTGCGGCAGCGTGAGGTACCGGAAGATCTGGAACGAGGACGCGCCGTCGACCCGCGCTGCTTCGAGCGCCTCCAGGGACTGGCCCTGGAGCCCCGCCAGCAGGATCAGCATCATGAAGGGCGTGAACTGCCACACGAGCACGATCACGACGGTGGCCATCGGGTGATTGGTGCTCCAGGCAACCTCCGGAAGCCCGATGCTTCGCAGCACCCAGTTGATCATTCCGATGTTCGTGTCGAACATCGAGTACTTCCAGATCAGGGCGGCCGCAGCCGGCATCAGCAGGAACGGCGTGATCATCAGCGTGCGGGCGATGGCACGACCCCGGAAGGCGCGGTTGAGCAGGAGCGCGAACCCGAGCCCGCAGATCATGGCGCCGCCGACCGCCAGGCCAGTGATCAGGAGCGTCGCCCGGACGGACGGCCACAGGTCTCCCGAGGAGAACACCGACTTGTAGTTGTCCAGGCCGCTGAACTCGCGGTCTTGCGGGTAGAGCAGGTTCCACTTGGTGGTGGAGTACCCAATGGTGACCAGGAACGGGACCTGGGTCAGGACGATCGCGTAGATCAGCGCCGGGAGGAGCAGGGCCCGGTTGCCCCAGGCTCGCTTGCGGCGGATCCTTCGACCGATGTCGTCCGCGGGCGGTGCCGCGGATTCGACGTCGTGAGTGCGCGTGGCCGTTGTCATGGCGGTCAGCGCCTCCCCTCTGCTAGCTCGATGTGAGGTGGGTGGGACGGACGCTGGGACCGGGTTCGAGCCAGTCCCAGCGTCCGGCACGGGGGCGGGTCAGTCCTTGTGGGCGTCGCCGGCCTTCTGGGCGATCGACTGGCACTTCTCCAGCGCGCTGTCGATCGAGGTGCGGTTGGCGAGGTAGTCCGCCACCAGCTGGGCGCACTGGTTACCGACGTCCTGGAACTCCGGGATCGAGACGTACTGGATGCCGACCCACGGCTGCGGGTCCACTCCGGGCTGCTCCGGGTTCACGGACTGCATCACGTCGAGCGTGATGGGTGCGTAGGCGGCGGCGGCCTTCTGGTACTCAGGAAGCTCGTAGGTCGACGCGCGCGAGCCCGGCGGGACCAGCGACCAGCCCAGCTTCGTGCCGACCAGGTTGATGTACTCCTTGCTGGTCGCCCACTTCACGAACTCCTCGGCCGCGTCCTGGTTCTTCGAGGACTTCGGGATGGCGAGGTTCCAGCTCCAGAGCCAGCCCGACTCTTCGGTCTTGTCGACCGGCATGTGGGCGTAGCCCATCTTTCCCTTCACGGGCGAGTCATCGGCCTCGAGGATCGATGCGGCAACCGAAGCATCGGCCCACATCGCCACCTTGCCCTCCTTGAGCGCGGTCAGGCACTCGTTGAAGCTGTAGGAGACCGGGTCGCTCTCACCGGAGTCGTCGAGCATCTTCTTGTAGAAGGTGACCGCTTCCTTCCACTCCGGGGTGTCAACGGTCGCATTCCAGTCCTCGTCGTACCAGTTGCCGCCGAAGGTCTGGACGACCGTCGTCAGCGGGGCGAACAGGTCGCCCCAGCCGGGCTTGCCGCGCATGCAGATGCCGGCGGAGTCCGCGGTCTTCACCTTCGCCGCAGCATCGGCGATCTGCTGCCAGGTCGGGTGGTCGGAGATCTTCACGCCGGCCTTGTCGAGGACCTGCTTGTTGTACATGAGGATCGAGGACTCGCCGTAGAACGGAACCGCGTAGAGCTTGTCCTTGTGGGACAGGGCTTCGCGGACCGGCGGGAGGATGTCCTTCGCGTCGTACTCGGCGTCGTCGTCGAACGAAGTCAGGTCCACGAGCCAGTCGTTCGCGCCCCACTGCGGGGTCTCGTAGGCACCGATGGTGACGACGTCGTACTGGCCGGCGCCACTCGCCACGTCTGCCGTGACGGCGCTGCGGAGGTCGGACTCCTCCATCACCTGGAAGTTGATCTTGACCCCCGGGTGGTCAGCCTCGTAGACCGACTTGAGCTTCTCCATGTCCTTCATCTGGGGGTTGTTGACCGTCGCCAGATTGAGGGTGACCGTGCCGTCGCTGCTTCCGCCGCCGGGCGTACACGAGGCAAGAAAAGACGCAGAGAGGGTGACCGCAGTCACGACTCCCAGCGCACGCTTCTTCGTGAGCATCTGAAACTCCTGTTCTGAAGGGCCCGCCAGGCCGCGCCTCAGCGTCAGGAACTACGCCTGATTCGCAGGTGTTGCGCGTCGATCGAGCCGGTGATCGACTACGAATCTAGGGAAGTGACCGCAGTCACAACAATCACGCGAGCGATGCGCATTTGATACTTTCTTGCGCATGCGTGCAAGGCAGCGCCACTGCACATGAAGGAGGCTTCACCATGAGTGATCCCCGCTCATCGCTCACGCACTACCACTCCGGGATCGTGCCGCGCGAGATCATCGCCCGCGACCCGCGGCACTCCTTCCGGTGCATCGTCCACGACTTTCCGAGCGAGATCTGTGGGTGGGCTTCGCACCCGGAGTACGAGATCCACCTGATCCAGAAGTCGAGCGGCAGCGTGATCGCAGGTGACTACGTCGGCACGTTCGAGCCGGGCCACGTCTCGCTGATGGGTCCGCACCTCCCCCACGACTGGGTCAGCGATCTCGCCCCCGGCGAGGTGGTGGTCGATCGTGATGTCGTCGTGCACTTCACCGACGAGTGGGTGCGTGCATCCATGGACGTCATGCCGGAGCTCGGCATCCTGGACGGGCTGCTCCAGCGCTCAGCTCGCGGCCTCGAGTTCCACGGAGAGTCGGCTGCCCGGGCAGGCGACCTGATCCGGGGTGTCGTCGGCGCGAACGGCCCGACGCAGATCGCGCGTTTGATCGAGCTCCTCGGGCTGCTCGCACAGGCACCTGCCGATGAGGTGACTCCGCTGGCGAGCGAGTGGCTGGGCACCAGCGACAACGCGTCGGCCAACCTGGCTGCGGAGGCCGGACTGGCCTATATCTTCGACAACCTGACCGGCGACATCCGCATGTCGACCGCGGCCAGCCTTGCGCACATGTCCGAGCCCACGTTCTCCAAGTACTTCCGGCGCGCAGCCGGCACGACGTTCAGCACGATGGTGAAGCGGCTCCGCATCGCGCACGCCAGACGATTGCTCGACACCACCGAGATGTCAGCTGCGCGGGTGGCGGTCGCGAGCGGCTACAACAACATGTCGAACTTCAACCGGCAGTTCCTCGCCGAGGTCGGCCTCTCCCCGACGGCGTACCGGAAGCTGGAACCGGGCCAGAAGCCCGCCGCCCTCCCCCTTCGCACCGACACCAAGGCGGCTCCTGCCACGCCGGAACTGGCTGGACGTTGACTCATCCCGCCGTGGTTGAGGCCCGAGGGGTCACAGCCGCAGGGTCGCGGCGGGATCCGTTCGCGGCAGGGTTGCGCGGGTCGGCTCAACGCGACGGATCGCGGCGAGCGCTCGTGCATGGTCGAGACGCTGGCTGTCCGATTCCGGATTGGCGCCGAGGGTCTTCCGGTCATCGATGCCGTAGCGGTCACGGTAGGCAGCGATAGTGATCAGGGCCCGGTCCCAGCGAGCGCGGAGAGCTCGATCGACGGGCCTCGGGCCCAGGACAGTCGTCCACGGCAGCCTGTCCCGAACGGCAGTGTCAGCCAGCGTCTGGGCGCGTTCTTCGATGAGGTCGCGACGCTCGTCGAGCGCGAGACGCATGTCTGGAGCCATAGCCCCCAGTGCCTCGGGAATGAGCCCGACGATGAGGTGCTGGCTTCGTCCGGGCCGCTGGCCGGTCGCGAGCTGGACTCGGTGCCGCAGAACTGCGGCCCGGTCCTGGGCGTCGCCGAGACCGTGGCGTGCGACCGCGGCCGGAAGGGCCCGGTCGATGTCGTGGCCGTTGGCCTCGGCGCGACGCAGGTCTGCAGCCAGTGGGCCGAATGCCTCGGAGTTGAGCACGTCGTCGACCTCATCGGTGGTGAGCGCGGAGGCCCGGAGCAGGGTGGCCCACCGGTCGCGTTGCGCGGCCGCGGCGATCGTTTCGTACTCGGCGGCGAGTTGGGCGATCGAGCCCCAGGCCTCCTGCTCGGCCGTGATCGTCTGGTGGGCGGAGAGCTCGGCTCCGCTGTTGGCGAGGACGCCGATGAGCACGGAACGCGCGGTGCTGTCGTCGCCGTCGGGTGCTCCGTGGTTCTCGTCGGCGGCAGCGGTGACCACGTAGGCCTGGTTGTGGTCGCGGCCGCGGGTCATCGCGACGTACAGGTTTTCCTTCGTCGTGTACTCGGAGACGATGACGTGCGCGGTGTCGACGGTGACGCCCTGGGCACGGTGGGCGGTGATGGCGTAGCCGAGGTCGACGTGCTCGGCGACGTACGCGGCGGGAAGCAGCACTGCGCCTCCGTGCCTGCGATCGAGGCGGCGTACGGCGAGGGAGCCGTCGGCGTGGACGTTCGTGACTCGCCAGCGATCGCCGTTGCGCACCCAGCCGGACCGCAGTGTCCGGAGTCGGCGGTCGTTCTTGCGTGTGATGACCCAGTCGCCGACCGAGGCCCGAGTGCCATCGAGCAGGGATGCTTCAGGGCCATCCTGCGTTTGATGGGTGAGGATCCGTTCGGTTCGCGCCTTGTCGTTGAGTTCGCGGACCGCGTGCGAGGTGTCGGCGATCAGGATGCTCGTCCGTCCCGCCTCGATGTCGTCGCGCCAGGCTCGGTAGGCGGCGTCGGTCATGTCGTCTGCGTCGCCATCGCTGACACGATCGTGAAGGAGGTAGTTGTCGACGGCTTCGACCCGGCCGTGGCGCAGGTCGAGCGAGGCTCGTTTCTCCCACGCGTGGGTGAAGCGATGGACGTCGACGAGCTCGGGGGCATCGTCGCGGTCGTCGGCGAGCATCGCGAACGCTCCGCCGGCCTCGACGGACTGGAGTTGTGCCCAGTCGCCGACGAGCAGCACCTTGGCTCCGGCCGCGGCGGCATGCCCGGTGATCTCATCGAGGGTCTTGGTGCCAGCGAGCGTCGCCTCGTCGATGATCACGAGCTGGTTCTTCCTGAAGGCCGTCCTGCCTTGGCTGTGCTCATGGAGCCACTTGGCGGTGTTCTCGCAGGTGATGCCGAGGTCCTCGGCAAGGACTGCGGCGGCCCCCGCGCTCGGCGCCAGTCCGACGAGGCTGCCCTTGCCATGCTGATCGGTCCACGCGTTGCGGAGCGCCCGCATGGCGGTTGTCTTGCCGGCACCTGCCGGTCCGATGAGCAGGTCAACGACGCGTCCGGAGGCCGCGATCTTCGCGATCGCCTCCAGCTGCTCCGGGCTCAGGTGGTCGCCCTTGGCTCCTCGGGTTGCGATGGCGTCGATGATCTTGCTGCCCACTGTGGGCGCGGTCGTCGTGGCGGACCGTTCGAGCAACCGGTCCTCGGCCGCGAGGAGGTGCTCGGCAGAGAAGACGGTGGAGTGTTTGGGCCGGAAGGCGCTGGTGCCGTCGCCTCGGACGAAGACCTGGGGCGTCGCCGCGAGCTCGGGTGGGGTGAGCCGGAGTGAGCCGCGCTCGGCTGCATCGACGACGAGCCCGGTGATCGCCTCGCGATCGGCCGTACTGGTGACGCGCCAGCCGAGCGTCTGGCGTGCGGCCTCGGCGTACAGGTTGGCGCGCCGCCAGGTGGACCGCCTCTCGCCGACCGCTGTGACGACGCGACGGCCGAGTTCCTCGACGAAGTCGAGCGGGATGTCATCGGCACGAAGCAGCCGGGCAGCCGGGCTTGTTGTCGTCCGGCGTGCCCATTCGACCGGATCGACGCCGAGGTGGTGTGCGGTACGACCGCGCCACATGTCGGTGAGATCGGCGAGCGAGTGGATGTGCTTCTCCGGCCGACTGGACAGGTTGGCCTGCTGGCGCAGCTTCATGATCGCGGCGCGACGAGGACGGTGACCGTGGCGGGCGACGTACTCCTCAATGAGGTGGTCGGTCGCGGCATCGATGTTGCGGGCGCGGCTGGAGAACTTCTCGACCAGCGGCTGAGGTACTCCGGCGATCTCCCAGGCAGGGTTGCGGTCACGGCCGCGCGGTCGGCGCTCCCACCCCACACCAAGCGTGCGGGTCAGGTGATCGCTGAACGATGCCTCGTGCAGCTCCGAGAGAGCGACCACCCAGGCGTGCAGCGGCGCGCCGTCGATGGTGCGCCACTTGCCGTCACGAGCGGTCCTGACCTTGTTGGAGATCACGACGTGGGTGTGCAGGTGCGGATCGTTCGCCCGGGAGTCGAAGTGGTCGAACGCGGCCGCGACGACACCAGTGACCTCGACCTGAGCGACGGATCCTTTGGGTCCCTTGGCACCGACGCGAGTAGCAACGATCTCGCGTTCGAGGAAGTCGAGCGCGTCGGCGATGGCCGCATGGTGCGCTTCGGCGATCAGCGCTTGAGTGCCAGCGTCGGCGACTCCCCAGAGGATGCTGGCCGACTTGGGGATCGAGAAGGTCAGGTCGTAGCCAGCGACGGCGTGCCGACGCCTACCGGGTTCGTGGGGGCTGTAGGCGCTGTATCGACGACCGAGCGGTTCGCCGGTGACGGGGTGCGCCCCCAGTCCGATGAGCTTCCTGAGCTGGTCCTCGGTGACCTCGTCCCCTGCGATGATCGCGCTCTCCAGTGCGGGGAGACCGGACCCCATCCAGTGGCCGGGCGGAGTGCCCGCCTCGGTGTAGTAGCGGGTCAGCGGTGTCGACAGCGACCTCTTGCCGTCGCCGACCGCGACGGTGCGGAGGAGGTATTCGCACCCGTTGCCCGCGCTCATCTTGTTGATCGTGACCGTCACGTCGCCTACCTCCTGTCAGGAGGTAGGTGCGCTCGCCTGCCCGGCGGCCCGGGCGGTCAGACCTCGATTGCAAGAGGCGTGAAGGGAATGGAGGCTGGGGAAGGGGAAGGGGGCGGGACGGGGGCTGCGGGAGAAGGCAGAGGTGGCGGGTAGGAGAAGGACGATGCGGGGTAAGGGGGTGGGCAGGGGCAATGGCGGTGGACGTCAGGGGCGGAACCACCGGCTCGCTGATCGGAACGCCTTGCTTCAGTGCCGGGCCAGCACTTCGCATCACTGGAAGACATCTCCTGCTCATACGCAGGGTCAGGGCGGCGCTCACCGGAAACGCTTGGTCTGTATCTATGTAGGCGATACACTTCAAGCATGAAGTCGAAGGATGCCCTCTGCGTGCTTGCCGAGGTCACGGCCTCTCAATGGGGCATGGTGACGTCGGCTCAAGCCAGCATGCATGGAGTCACGCGCCTGGACCTCGCGCGACTCGCCGATTCCGGGCACCTGACCCGGCTGGCCCACGGCGTCTACATGGACAGCGGGACCCCCGGGGATCAGTTCGACGATCTCCGGGCTGCCTGGCTCAGCACCGACCCCAAGCTGATGGCAGAGGATCGACTGCGGGACCGGGACAACGGCGTGGTTGCGGCGGGTCTGTCGGCTGCCCGACTCCATGACATCGGCGACATGTGGGAGGGGCCCCACGACTTCGTCGCTCCTGTACGCCGCCAGAGTCAGCGCGCGGAGATTCGCTACCGCCAGCGCGTCCTCGACCCACGAGACGTCACGGTGACCGAGGGGCTGCCGGTCATGACGCTGGAACGCACCATCGCCGACCTCGTCGAGGCGGTCGGCGACCTCAGCCTCGTTGGCGATGCACTCCGCGATGCTTGGCGAAAGCGCAACCTCAACCTCGGGCGACTGAGCGAACTACTGGACCCGCTCGCCGCGCGCAACGGATTCAAGAAGGACGACGGATCAGCGCTCCTGAGTCGGCTGATGGAGGTCGCCGGCATCAACCCGACTGCCGTCGCGCGGCGCGTTGCAGCCGACAGCGATCTGGGAACCCGGGTGGCCGCCGAGTACCTCAACGGCATCAGCAAGAACGTCCTAGAACGACTCATCATGACTCCCGAGATGCAGAAGACCCTGCAGTCGATGCAGGCGACCATCGCCGCGAACCTTCAGGGCATCCTCTCGCCAGCAATGGAATCCATGAGCTCCAGCCTCGTGAAGAATCCCGACTTCGACGAGCTCAGCAAGAGGATCTCGGCGCAGTTCACGTCCGGTGAGGCCCTCACTGCGTTCAGCCATGCACTGGGCAAGTCCCTGAGCGACAGCATCGCATTCAAGCCGGAGAACTCTGCGGTGCTCCGCGAAGCGCAGAGAGCTGTTTCCGATGCCTGACCGCGATCCGTATCCGACGGCTGCCGCGGTCGAGTCGGCCATCAAGGACGCGGCGAAGCGAGCCGCGAAGGCCGACCCCTCCCTGGACACAAACAAACGGATCCAGCTCGAGTACTTCAATCGATTCCTGAGTCGAGTGTTCTCAGAAGCCGGAGACTCCGAGTGGGTGCTCAAGGGCGGAACCGGCATGCTTGCCCGGATTCCGTCGACGCGAGCCACTCGTGACATCGATCTGACTCGACGAGGCTCCGATCTCCATCAGGCGCTCGCCGATCTCATCCGACTGGCCACCGTCGACCTCGGCGACCACTTTCGGTTCGAGTACCTCGACCACGAGCGATCGATCGGAACCGACAACCAGCCCTACACCGACGGCCTTCAAGTCCGCTTCGCAATCTTCATAGGCGCGCGGAACAAGGGCACGCTCGGTGTCGACCTCGCGGTAGGCACCGAGCCGACCGGGCAGGTCACGACCTCCGTCCCGGCGAACGCTCTGGATCTTCCTCGACTCGTGCATTACGACTACCGCCTGTTTCCCGTTGTCGACCAGATTGCCGACAAGGTCTGCGCGACGATGACGGACTACACCCACGGACCGTCAAGCCGGGAGAAGGACCTGGTCGACCTCGTCGTTTTCGCGACGACCCAGAACATCGACGGCACGGCGCTCCAGGTCGCGATCAGCACCGAGGCCAGTCGGCGCAAGCTGCAACTCGGGGACCGCTTCGTCCGACCTCAGGCCTGGGGTCGCGGCTACGCGAAACTCAGCAAGACCGTCCCCTACTGCGCGGACCACCCCACCGTCGACCTTGCGGGCGCCCTCGTCAGCCGCTTGATCGATCCCGTGCTCACCGGCGCGGCGAACGGCAGGGCCTGGTCAGCCGAGGATCTGGCCTGGCGTTAGGCCAAGGTCTAGCGGGTGCGACCCGCGTCGCGCCTCGGCGCGATCGCCGCCTCCGGCTGTTGAAGCACGCCCTCGTAGCCGACGGCATCGTGTGATGCGGGCAGCCATTCGCGGTGGCGTTCGGCGACCCATTCGGCGCCGTCGTACGCCGCAATCCCCCAGTCGATGCCGTCGGGGATGCACACGATGATGAGTTCGGCATAGGGCCCGCTGGCCGCCCGACCGAGGGTCTCGACGACCTCGACGAACCGCACGTCGTCGCGGCGGAGCGCATGCTCACCGACGACTTGATAGGGCTGTCCGAAGGTCGTCTCCTCAAAGATCTCGAGGCCCAGCGCGACAGCGGCCTCCCTGGACAGCGCGAAGCCGCCGGGCTTCGCGTTCACAACGATCTTCTGCATGGCGTCCTCGCCTCAGTCCAGCTCGTCGTCGCCGAGAGGCGCGTAGTTGAGCTTCCCTGCGCACGCCGCGCAGAGCGTCCGGTGCCAACCGCCCCCGCCTCGCTGCGAGAGTCGACCAGTTTGACAGCAGCACTCGCAGATCTCGTATTCATCCTTTGCTTCTTCCCTCAGGTCGACCCCGGCTCCGACGCTACGGACGACGACCGACAGCGGCCAACCGATTTACTCGTCATCAGGCCGGGCGAAGGCCTGGTCGAGGAGCTCGGCAGTCAGCGGGTTCACGTGCTCGTTCCGCTGGATGTAGTGCTCGATCGTCACCTTGGGGTCGGTGTGGCCAAGTAGCTCGGAGGCAAGGTTCAGACTGGCCTGCTCGTTGATCACCGTCGCGACCGTGCGGCGGAACATGTGCGGGCTGACGCCTTCGATGCCCGCGTCACCGAGGACCTTCCGCAGCTGGCGGCGGACGTTGGCCGTGGAGAGTGGAGTCGCTTCACGGCTGCGGAACACGAGTGCGTCGAGCGAGCGGTCCGCCATGATCGCCAGGCGCCGGCGGAGTGCTTCGGCGGTGAAGGTCGGCAAGGCGATGACCCGGTTGGAGCGGTCGGTCTTCGGGTGCTCCTGGCGGTAGGTGCCGACACCCCGCTCGGAGATCACGGTGCCGCAGATCCGCAGTGTGGCCGGCGTCGTGGTCAGGTCCAGGTCGCGGCGGCGGATGGCGAGGACTTCGCCGATCCGTGCGGAGGTGCCGAGCATTACCTCGACGATCTGGCCGAGCTGGCCGTCCGGGTTCGGCCCGGATGTCCCCCGCGTCTGCTCCCAGGCCTTGATGACGGCGCGGATCGCGTTCACCTCGGTCGCGGTCAGCGCGGTCGGTGTGCGCTTCGGCTTGTACAGGCGCGCCACCCCGTCGATCGGGTTCCGGTGAATCACCTCGTGCCGGACCGCGAGCCCGAAGGCCAGGCGCAGCACGGTCTTCGCCCGCTTGGAGCGTGCGTAGGACTCCTTGCCGAGCTGCTTGAGCAGCGCGTCGCAGCGAGCGACACCGATCTCACGCAGCGCGTAGCCGCGGAACGCCGGAAGCACGAGCCGGTGCATGTCGCGCTCGTAGCCGAACCGGGTTGCCGGCGCGATCCGTCCCTCCAGGTCGAGGTCCGCCAACCAGTAGTCGACCAACGCCGTGAACGGGCTGTCCGGGGTCAGCGTCGTGTCGACGGGCTGGAAGGCGTTGCGCTGGGTGAGTCTCTTCTTCAGCGCGACCTCGGCCGCCGCCTTCGACGACGCGGTCGCCTGGACCAGTCGGGTCTGTCCGTCCCAGTCGCGGAAGCGGGTGCGCGCCTCGACCTTCCCTGAGCCGCGCTGGATGAAGGCGACCTCGCCGTAGCCGCCGATCGGGATGCGTGGCCTACTCATGAGGGCCGTCCTCGTGTCGCTGCTCGAGCCACTCGGCGATGTCGGCGGCCGCGAATCGCAGGTGCTTGCCGAACTTGTAGGCCCGCGGCGCCCTGCCGGACATCCGCCAGTCGTAGATGGTCTGCACGGGGACGCTGAGGTACTCAGCGAGTTCCTCGACCCCGATGAGGGGCTCGAGCCCCAGCTTCGTCGTACTCATGCCCAACAGGTGTGCGACCACTGCCGAGCGAGCCCGAAACGACCGGAACCAACGGCGCTCGCGCCCGGCTGGGCGGCGCGGCGCACCTGTCAATGTGATGGGTAAACGATGGGATCGCATGATTGCCCCAAAGAAAAAGTCCAGGTCAACCTGTGGCTGACCTGGACTTCCTTTGTAGCGGGGACAGGATTTGAACCTGTGACCTCTGGGTTATGAGCCCAGCGAGCTACCGAGCTGCTCCACCCCGCGCCGGTGAAAACAACCTTACGGGACGTGTCCTGCAGGACCAAATCGAGGCATCAGACCGGCTTCAGATCAGAGACCAGCCAGGTGCTTCCGTGCTTTTCCATGGTCACCTCGACGCGGCTCCCGGCCACGGTCGGAGCGCCTCCGTTCGTGGTGGTGGTCTGGGTGAGGAAGGCCAGGACGACGACCTGGTCGCGGTCAGCCGAGACCACACCGACGCCACTGACGACGGCCGCGGTGTCGACCTTCTTGCGGGTAGCGGTGGGCGTGACGACGTCGTCGATCACCTTGCCGTACTCATCGCGGAAACCACCGGTCGTCTGCGCGATCGCCCTGTCCAGATCGGCCTCCAGCGAGCCGTGCTCGTAGCTGAGCAGCACCGGAAGGCGCTTGCTCGCACTGGCGGCCGCGGCGTCCCGCGCCTCACCCAGACCAGCCGAGCGCTGAGCAAGTACGCCGAGCACGACGGCCGCTGCGACCAGCGCCAGCGTCGTGACGATGAGCCAGCGGTGCCAGGAACCGGACCGGGAGCGGAACGGCACACGGAGGGACGGCATCTCCAGCGAGGGGGCTTCTTCGAGGGTGTTCATGACACGAACTCCATATCGCTCACGAGCCAGCGGCCCTCGACGTTGCGCAGGTCGACACGCAGCCGATAGGCGCGGGGTGTTGCCTGTGCAGAGGACTCGTTGCTGACCTCACCGACAGCCGCCACCAGCACCCGTGCCTTGGACGGTGCCCAGGCGACCACTCCGGCTGAGGCGACTGACCCGGTCGAGGTCACCTTTTGCGCCTGCAGTGCGCGTCGCAGCGCCGTGGACTGCTCCTCCAGCTCGGCGCCGAAGTCATCGGTGGCGCCGGCGCGGAGCTTGTCGATCTCCTCGGTGGTGGTCTTGTCGCTGACCGAGATCAGTCCGCTGACCTCGGCTGACGCCGCAGCCACCGCCGCCGCCCGACCGTCCGTCTCCCGAGCGTCATCGCGGAGCGAGAGCCCGCTCTGGATCCCCAGTCCCAGCGCCGCGACGGCGATCAGCCCGGTGACTCCCACGGCTGCCGAGGACGCCGAGGACGCCGAGGACTCAGTCAGCCGGCTCATGCCAGCCCCAGCGGTCCGAGAACGAGTGACTGCCATGCGGAGTCTCCTTCTGTCATTGCGGTGCCCGTCAGAGGTGTGCCGTGCGCACCGTCGAGGCCCTCGGCCCCGAGCATCAGTGCGGCCAGGTCGGCCATCACGGGCCGGCCGCTGCTCCCACGCGCACTGCTGCCGAAGGTCAGGCCGCAGCCCGCCGGAAGCGCCGCGCGAGCCGACGAGTTGGGGCAGGGCAGGTTGCGCGCGCCGCGCACGCTCGACGGTGCACTCTTCGCGAGCTTGCAGTGCGCCGTGCCGTCGACCGCGCGCACGGAGCCGTCCGCGGGTGAACGCCGTTGACCGGTGCCGAGATAGCCCTCGGTGCAGTGGCGCGGAGCATCGAGGTTGCCGCGCAGGTCGAGCTGCACGTCCCCCTGAGCAGCCCGTGGGTTGACCGTCGACTGCAGGCGAGCCGCCGTGGCCGGGTAGACCACGAGGATCTGCTCGAGGTTGGCCAGGTACGTGTTGAGCACCCGGGCATCGGTCGTCGTGTTCTTGAGCAGCTTCGGCAGCGTCGGGCGGATGTCACCGACCACGCCGCGCAACGTGCGCAGGTCCTGAGGGCTGGACGCCAGCAGGTCCCGGAACTCCGCGTCGTGCGCGGCGAGCTCCGTGGTGAAACTGGCCAGCGCGTCGGCGTACGCCTGGGTGTGGCCCATCTGGGCCTGCTGCGTGGCGAGCACCGGCTGGAGCGTGGCGATCAGCGATGTGGTCGAGTCGAGCTCGGCGCTGGCTGCGGCGATGATCTCGCTCGTGCTGTCGATGACGCCACCGAGGTCGTCGCCCGATCCGCCGAGGCCCTCGTCGAGCTGCTCGAGGACGCGACGGGTCTTGTCGGTCGGGACCGACTTGAGCAGGCCGTTGAGCTTGTCCAGCACCGGGCTGATCTGCGGCATCTCGCGGGTGCGTGCCGGCGGGATGACCGCACCGTGCTCGAGGTACGACGTGGACTTGCCCGGGACCAGGTCGATGTACTGCTCACCGATGGCGGAGGTGCTGTGCAGCTCGGCAACGGCGTCCGAGGGAACCTCGGCATCCGAGTCGAGCTGGAGCGTCGCGCGTGCGCCCTCGCCGTCGAGCTCGAGCGCGGACACCGTGCCGACCTTGACCCCGCGGAAGGTCACCATCGCGCGGGGATAGAGCCCGCTCGCGTCCGTGAAGTCAGCGGACACGTCGTAGACGCCGATGCCCATCTGCTGTGGCACGCGGGCGTAGACGACGGTGGTCAGGCCGACACAGACGACCGTGAGGAGGACGAAGACCCGGAGCTGGCGCCGGATCAGGGGCGTGAGCATCATCAGCAACCCACCAGGATCTGCACGAGGGAACAGGGCGACTTCGTGGGACTCGGCGATGGCGAGCTCCCGGTTGAGGGTGCTGTCGGCGAGGACGGCGCCGGGGCAGTCGGCTGCGTGGCTCCGGCCGTCTTCCGCGGCGCGGTGGGTGTCGCCAGCGGCGAGGTGACCGGGTCACCCGACTCGAACGCCGCACCGCCGCCGAGCCACATCTGCGCGAGCGACGTCGCGCTGAGGTCCAGCGTGGCGAACAGGTTGGCGTAGTCACCGCGGATCGCGTCCGTCGTCGTCATCGCCGGGAACGGGATCGAGAAGCCGATCTTCAGCGCATCGACGAGCTGGCCCGACGCGGCACCCACTTGCGAGAGCACCGGACGGAGCGAGTCCAGGTTTGCAAGGATCGCGCGCTGGTTGATCTCGATGACGCGGCCCGCATCGACGCCGAGCCGACCGGTGTCGCGGATCGCCCGCACCAGGTCGTCGCGCTCCTCGTTGAGGGCACGGAGGCCGGGCGTGATCCGGTCGATCGCCGAGCCGATGACGGCCTGGTTGGTCCGCAGGTTCTTCGACAGCCGACCGAGCGCCTCCAGCGCGTGCACGATGTCTCCCCGGTTGGCATCGAGCACGGTGAGCAGCTGGTCGAGCTGCTCGACCAGGTCGCGGGTCTGGGGCACCCGGCCGCTGAGCGCGGTGCTGAGCTCCCCCGTGATCGTGCTGATCTGGGAGAGACCGCCGTTGTTGAGCAGCAGCGACGCCGCACCGAGCACGTGCTCGGTCGACGGGTAGGTGCCGGTCTGCGCGACCGGCACGGCTGCGCCGTCCTCGAGGTACGCCGCGCCCCGGGCAGCGGAGGCACCGGCGGCCTTGCCGGCAGCTGCCGGCGTCGAGACCTCGACGTACTGGGCACCGAGGAGGGTCTTCTGGCCGATCGCGAACCGGGAGTCGATCGGCAGCCGCTGGTCGTCCGCTATCCGCAGGGTCACCTGGGCGCGCCAGTCGTCGTCAACCTTGATCTTCGTGACGGTGCCGATGGTCACGTTGTCGAGCTGGACGTTGGAGTTGGGGACCAGGTTCTCGACCTTGTCGAACGCCACCGTGACCGTGTAGCCGTCGTCGCCGACCGCCTTCTGGCCGGGGAACGTGTAGGAGTTGGGCTGCAGGTCGCATCCCGTGCCCGCCCCGAGCAGGATCACGGCACCCGCGACCGAGAAAGCGGCACGCCACTTCACAGCAGACCTCCGACCTGGCCGAGAAGGCCGTTGACGAGCTGGTCGACACCAGGAGCAGCGGCGCCGGAGCCACCGGTCAACGCCGCGCCCACCCCACCGGGAAGAGCCTCCCCCGCCTTCTCGAGGCCGAGCAGGTTGACCAGCGGCAGGATCGCCGCGCGGCAGGTCTCGGCAGTGCCCCCGGCACCGAGGACGGCCGAGCAGAGCAGCGCGGCAAGGCTGTCGACGTTGGCGAGCACGGCCCGGCCGGTGATGGCCTGGCGGTCGACGATGTTGTAGAGGCCCATCAGCGAGTGCGGTGCCACGTGGAGGACGCCGGCGAGCTCGTCGGCGCGGGAGGCGACGGTGCCGGTCAGCTCCGTCGTGCCGTTCAGCGCGCGGGTGAGCTGGGCCTGGTTCTTGCCGAGCACACCGGCAGAGGCCCGGAGCGCGACGCGCAGGTCACGCACCGCACCGGTCACCTGCGTGCGGTTGTCGCGCAGCACCGTTGCCACGTTGTCGAGCTGGGTGGTGAAGCCCCCGACCGCCGCGTCGTGCACCGCGAGGTTGCGGGTGAACTGGTTCAGGTTGTGCACGGTGTCGAAGAGGTTCGTGCGACCGGACGAGAGCGCAGCAGCGGCGTCGTGCAGCGCTGCCACCGAGGCGCGCAGCTCCCCGCTGTTGCCGTCGGCCAGGTTGGCCTCGATCGTGGTGATCGCCTCGTTGAGGGAGCCCTGCTTGCCCGACTCGGGCCCGAGGGCCGTGGTCAGGTCGATGAGCTCCTTCTTCACCTCGTCGAAGGAGATCGGGACCGCCGTGCGGTCGACCGGGATCTCGGCGCCGTCCTCCAGTGTCGGGCCACTCGTCCACACGGGCGCCAGCTGGACGAACCGGCCGCTGACCAGGCTCGGTGCCACGATCGCGGCGCGCACGTCAGCCGGCACCTTCTGGTCACCCTCGACCTGGAAACGGACATCGACTCCCCCGTCGTGCGCGTCCACGGAGGTCACGGTGCCGACCTTCACGCCGAGCACCCGGACGTCATCGCCCTTGTAGAGGCCCGATGCGGAGTCGAAGCGGGCGGTCACCTCGGTGCCCGACGGCGAGCGGAGCGCGAGCACGGAGGCGAGCACGAGGGCGAGGACCAGCCCGATCGCGAGGCGTCGGGGGGTCAGGAGCTTCGAGAGGGCCATCACGGGGTCAGTCCTGAGATCACGGGCGCGAGGGTCCCGGGCGAGGTGAGGTTCTGGATGTAGGCGTCGAAGAACGGGCCGCTGGAGATCGCCTCACCGAACGCGGTCGCGTAGTTGCGCAGCCCGGTGATGGTGAGCTGGAGGTTCCGCTTGTTGCGGTTGAGCAGGTCGACGACCTGGTTGACCTCGGCCAGCGTCTTCGGCAGGACGGCGCCGTTCTCCTTCGCGACAGCGGTGAGCTGGTGCGAGAGGGATCGGGCGCTGGCCAGCAGGCCCGTGATCACCTCTTGCCGCGCATCGAGCTCGGCGAGCAGGTCGTTGCCGGAGGTGAGGATCCGGGCGATCTCCTGGTCCCGCGACGCCAGGACGCCGGTCACGTCGCTGGCGTTGGCCAGCAGGTCCTGCAGCGCCCGGTCGTTGGCGGCGAGGGTCTCGGAGACCTTCTTGATGCCGGTCAGCGCCGGGCCGAGGGTCCGCGGGGTGTCCGCAAACGTCGTCGACACCTGGCGCAGCGCAGCTGCGACCTGGTCGGTGTCGATCTGCTGGGTCTCCCCCGTCAGCTCGCTGAGCGCCTGCGTCACGTCGTACGGCGAGCCGGTGCGGGCCAGCGGGATCGTCGCCCCGCGCTCCAGGTCACCACGACCGCGCGGCTCGAGCCGCACCGCGGCCCGGCCGAGCAGGGTGACCGTGATGATGTCGGCCCGGGTGTCGTCGCCGAGCCGGAGGTCGTGGTCGGACAGCTTGAGCGTCACCACGACCCGGTCGCCGTCGAGCCGGATGTCGGACACCTTGCCGACGCTGGCGCCGGAGACGACCACCTCGTCGCTCTTCTTCAGCCCGCCCGCCTCGGCGAACTCGACCTGGACGGTGTCGGTGTTCCGCAGGAGCGGCCAGTTGCGGTAGGTCAGCGTGGAGATCACCACCGCGATGATCAGGAGCGTGCCGAGCACGCCGCGCACGGCACTCTTCATCGCTGGCACCTCTTTGCTTCGCTGCCGATGTACGGCGTACGCACGGGGGCTCCCTGGTCGTTGGTGAACTGCACCCGGATGCCACACAGGAAGAAGTTGAAGAACGCGCCGTACGACGCGGTGTCCTGGATCCGTGCGTAGTGCTTGGGCCACTGCGTGAGCAGTGCCTGGAGCGCCGGTGCGTGCTGGTTGAGCCCGCGCGCCGAGGTGCGGAGCGCCTCGAGCGTGGGCGTGAGGTCGTTGCGCGAGCGGGCCAGCAGGTCAGCGCCGGAGCGGGCCATGCGGTCGATGTCTGCGGCTGCGTCGAGGACCTGGGTGTCCTGCTTGTTCAGGCCGTCCACGAGCGTGCTGAGCTGGGTGACCAGCTGGCCGAGGCCGTCCTTGCGGGAGGACACCTCGCCGAGCACGGAGTTCAGGTTGGTCACCACCTGCGTGATCAGCACCGAACGGTCGCCCAGCGTCGAGGTGAAGGAACCGACCGAGGAGACCAGGTGGTCGATGGCTGCGGTCTGCCCCTGGAGCACCTCGACGAGCTGCCCCGAGAGCTGGTTGATCTGCGACGGGTTGAGGCCGGCGAAGAGCGGCTTGAAGCCGTTGAGCAGCGAGTCGAGGTCGACGGCGGGGGCCGTCTGGGCCAGCGCGATCACCCCGCCTGCAGCCAGCGGCTGGGCACCGGATGCCCCGCGGTCGAGCTCGAGCAGCCGGTCTCCGATCAGGTTGCGGTAGCGGACGGTGGCGGAGGTCGCACGGTCCAGCTGGAGCTTCCGGTCCACGTCGAAGTCGACCATCACGGTGCTGTCCTCCTGCACGTCGATGCCGGTGACGCGGCCCACCGAGACACCGGCGACACGGACCTGGTCGCCGACCTGGAGGCCGGAGACGTCGGCGAACTCGGCGCGGTAGCCGGTCTTCTCGCCCGACTGCATGTCGCCGGTGACAGCGGCGAGCCAGACCGTCACGAAGACGGCGAAGGCGAGGAAGACCGACAGCTTCATCAGGTCGCGGGCCTGCTCCTTGCGGACGCTCATCGCCCCACCACCAGACCGGCGAGGGCACCGAAGAGCGTGGTCGCGACGTCCTGCTGCGGCGTGGTGCCGGGACGCGCGTGCGGGTTCGATCCGGAGACGAAGGACGGGCTGGGCTGGCGGGCCTCGGCGGCGTCGATCCACGGCAGGCCGAAGCAGCCGGGGCCGCGGCGGTCCCCCACCACGGGGAGGTTGTCGGGGTAGCGGTAGGGCTCGGCCCCCGGCTGGATCCGGGTGATCGTGGTGACGCCCGGGTTGGTGCCGCCGACGGCGTTCTCGGCGAGCTCGTTCACTCCGGCCAGGCCCCCGACGAGGCACGGGATCTCGGGCGAGTAACGCTCCAGCAGGGCTGACACCGGAGCGATCAGGGTGAGGGTCGACTTCAGGCCCGCAGCCGAGACCCGGACCAGGTCTCGGGTCTGGACGCTGAAGTCGCTCAGCGCCTGCGTGGTCTCGTGCAGCTTCGCCTGCTGCGCCACCAGCGTGTCGCTGGTCTTGCCGAGGTTGTCGAACGTCTTGAGGAGGTCCGGCATCGCCTTGTCGTAGCCGGCGATGACGTCGTCGCCGCGGCGTACGTCGACAGCGAGGGCGTCCAGCGACGGGCGCAGCTTGCTGAGGTAGCGGTCGGACTGGTCGATCAGGCCGCCGAGGCGCTGACCGCGCTGGTCGACGGCGCCCGCGACCGCGGTGAGGGCGTTGTTGACGTCGCTCGGGCGGGCGGCGTCGAGCACCTCGGTGAGGTGGGTGAATGCCTCGTCGACCTCGACGGTCACGTGGTCGGCGGCGATGCGCTGACCCTCCGCGATCTGCTTCGAGGAGGAGCCAGTCTCAGCGGCAGACTCGCTCAGCTGCACGTAGCGGGCGCCGAACGCGGTCGGCGGGACGAGCTGGGCGGTCAACCCGGCGGGGACGTCCTCGACCGAGTCCTTGTCGATGGCCAGCCCGATCTCGACGTGGCCGTCGCGGGCCTCGATCGAGCGGACCTTGCCGACCTCGACCCCGCGGAACTTCACCGGCGCACCCTTGTCCATGGTCAGGCCGGCACGGTCCGCCTGGACGGTCACGGGGATGGTGGAGCGGAAGGCTCCGCGGTACTGCAGCACGGCACCTGCGATCACGGCTGCGAGGAGCAGCAGGAAGGCCACTCCGAGCCGGAGCTGGCGGTCAGCAATGAGATTCATCGGCGAGGTCACCCCGAGATGTGGACCGACGGACCGCCCCAGATGGCGATACCGAAGATCAGGTCGACGAACATGGTGGCAATGAGGGCCGTGCGTACGGCGGCTCCGACGGCGCGGCCGACGCCCGCCGGTCCGCCGCTGGCGTGGAAGCCGTGGTAGCAGCAGACGGAGACGACGACGAGCGCCATCACGAGCACCTTGATCATCGCCAGGAACAGGTCCCCGGGGATGAGGAAGGTGTCGAAGTAGTGCTGGTAGTTGCCCGAGGGCTGGCCGTAGCCGATGACCACGACGAAGCGCGTCGCCAGCCAGCACATGATCACCGCGATGCAGAAGAGCGGGACGACCGCGATCAGGCCGGCGATGATCCGCGTGGTGACCAGGAACGGCACCGGGTGGACCGCCATGACCTCGAGGGCGTCGATCTCCTCGCTCACGCGCATGGCGCCGATCTGGGCGGTGAACCCGGCGCCGACTGTGGCTGTCAGGGCGATGCCGGCAATGATCGGAGCGACCTCGCGGGTGTTGAAGTACGCCGAGAAGAAGCCGGACAGCGCACCGACGCCGATGTTGTCGAACGAGGTGTAGGCCTGCAGGCCGACCTCGATGCCGGACGCGGCGGTGAGGAAGCCGATGACCAGGACGGTGCCGCCGATCAGCGCGAGCGCACCCGAGCCCAGGCTGACCTCGGCGAGCAGCCGGACGATCTCTCCGCGGTAGTGCCGGATCGTGCGCGGGAAGTGGCCGAAGGCCTCCAGGTGGAAGGAGAGCTGCTTGCCGAGCTCGCGGACCCGGTGGGCCGGTGCCGCGGCCATGCGGCTCATGGTCGATGGGCGGTCGGTGCTCATCACGCCCCCAGCTTGATGTTCAAGAAGATCGTCGAGATGACGCTGTTGGCCGCGAAGAGCAGCATGAACGCGAAGACCACGGTCTGGTTCACGGCGTCACCGACACCCTTCGGGCCACCCTTGGCGTTGAGTCCGAGGTAGCAGGCCGTGAGGCCCGCGAGCATGCCGAAGACACCGGCCTTGAGCTCCGAGGCGAGGAAGTCCGGGAGCCCGACGAGCAGGGTCAGGTTGGAGACGTAGAGGCCAGGTGTCGCGCCCTGGAGCACGACCGAGAAGAAGTAGCCGCCGACCAGTCCGACGACGGTCACCATGCCGTTGAGGGCGACGCCGACCAGCGTCGAGGCGATCACCCGCGGCACGACGAGGCGCTCGATCGGATCGATGCCGAGCGTCTTCATGGCGTCGATCTCCTCGCGGATCGTCCGCGAGCCGAGGTCCGCGCAGATGGCGGTGGCTCCGGCGCCGGCGACGACGAGCACGCTGACGATCGGCCCGATCTCGCGGACGACGGCGACGGCGGCGCCCGCGCCGGCCAGGTCCACAGCGCCGATCTGGATCAGCAGCTGGTTGACCTGGAAGATGATGATCACGCAGAACGGGATGGCCACCAGGAGCGCCGGCCCGAACGAGACCGTGATGATGAACCAGGTCTGCGAGACGAACTCGCGGAAGTGGAACCGCCGCGTGAACATCTTCTTGAAGGTGTCGATGACGAAGGCGTAGAACCCGCCGATCGCCTTGAAGGCCACGAACGGCACGCTCTTCTCCAGCGCGTCGCGAGCGAGCTCCTGGCTCTCCGGGGTCATCCCGGTCAGGGCACGCTTGCCGGCCTTCTGGGCGCGCTTCTCGTCCGCCCGTTCCCGGGCGTCGGTCGCCGGGCTCACGCGATGGACCCCGTGCGCTGGACGGGGAAGATCGGCAGCCGCAGGGCGGCAGGAGCGGTGGGCGGGACCACCGGCGAGGTCGGGAGCACCGCAGCGATCCGCTGGTACGCCGCGCCCAGCGGCGGGCGCTGGTCGGCCTCGCCCTTGTTGGGCCACAGCGACATGGCGCGCTCCGCCTGGGCAGTGATCGTCAGCGAGGGGTTCACGCCGATGTTGGCCGAGATGGCCGCGCCGTCGACCACGTGCAGGCCGGTGTGGCCGAAGACGCGGTGGTAGGCGTCGATCACGCCGTCCTCCGGCGAGGTGCCGATCACGGCACCACCGAGGAAGTGCGCGGTCATCGGGATGTCGAAGATCTCGCCCGTGCTGCCGTAGGCCGCTCCCCCGATCTCCTCGGCCATCAGCCGTGTCGCCTCGTTGGCCGCCGGGATCCAGGTCGGGTTGGGCTCGCCATGGCCCTGGCGCGAGGAGAGCTTGATCCTGCCGCGCCAGTTCTTCTTGCCGAAGACCGTGATCGAGTTGTCATGCGTCTGCATGACCAGGGCGATGATCGTGCGGTTCGACCAGTCCTTGATGCCGAGATAGAGCGCGAGGAAGTTGAGCGGGTGCCGCAGGACCGCGAGGAGCCAGCGCAGGGGACGCGGCGTACGTCCTCCGCCGTCGGTCATGACGGTCTGCAGGAACGACATCGAGTTCGACCCCTGGCCGTAGCGCACCGGCTCGATGTGGGTGCGCTCGTCGGGGTGGATCGAGGAGGTGATCGCGACGCCGTGATGGAAGTCCTGGTCCTTGCGGTTGCGCAGGTTCAGGCTGGCGCTGCAGATCGACTCGGAGTTGGTGCGGGTGAGGTGGCCGAGCCGGTCGGAGATGTGCGGCAACGAGCCGGACATCTTCATCTGGTGCAACAGCTCCTGGGTGCCCCAGGTGCCGGCGGCAAGGACGACCTCCCGCGCGGTGAGGGTACGACGATGCCTGCTGCCGTTCTTCCCCGTCGGCGCGACCTCGACGGCGTACGCGCCGTCCTCACGCTGGCGCAGGCCGACGACCGTGGTCATCGGCAGCACCTCGGCACCCGCCTTCTCGGCGAGGTGGAGGTAGTTCTTGACGAGCGTGTTCTTGGCGTTGTGGCGGCAGCCGACCATGCACTCCCCGCACTCGAGGCAGCCGTTGCGGGCCGGACCGGCACCACCGAAGAACGGGTCCTCGACAAGCGTGCCGGGCTCCTTGGCGCCGTCACGTCCGAAGAAGACGCCCACGGGCGCGGCGTGGTAGCTGTCCCCCACGCCCATCTTGCCGGCGACTTTCTTGAGCACCTCGTCGGCGGCGGTGACGGTCGGGTTCAGCGTCACGCCGAGCATCCGCTTGGCCTGGTCGTAGTGCGGGGTGAGCTCCTGCTTCCAGTCGGCGATCCCGGCCCACTGGCGGTCCTTGAAGAACGCGTCGGTCTGGGGTTCGTAGAGCGTGTTCGCGTAGACCAGCGAACCACCACCGACGCCCGCGCCGGCGAGCACGACCACGTTCTTGAGGACCCGGATCCGCTGGATGCCGAAGCAGCGCAGGCGCGGGGCCCAGTAGAAGTTCTTGACGTCCCAGTTCGTCTTCGCGAAGTCGTCGTCGGCGAAGCGGCGGCCGGCCTCGAGGACACCGACGCGATAGCCCTTCTCCGTCAGCCGGAGGGCTGTCACTGATCCGCCGAATCCCGATCCCACTACGAGCACGTCGTAGTCAAAGGCCTCTGCACCCACGTCCGGCCCCTTTCGCGTCTTGTTGCGGTCGTCACACCCGAATACTGAGATTGACACAACGCAGGGGCCCGATCTCCGTCTCTGGGGCCAAGATCAGCATGACCTGTTGTACGTTGCTCCAAATGAGGAGGTTTGGGTGAACGACAAGGAACAGGCACTCCTGCCGCTGGTCAAGGCGTTCGTGACCGCCGAGTCACGCCCCGAGGCCCTGGAGCGCTGGGTCGAGCGGATCGCAGCGCCGGTGCTGGCTGCCCTTCCAGAGCTCGCCGAGGACACGACCCTCACCGAGAGCCTGTACGCAGCGGTGCGGGCGCACTGGCAGGCCTTCCTCACCAGCCTCTCGGAGCCCGAGCGCGAGGTGCACCTGGTGCAAGCGGCTGCGGACTTTGCCGCCGAGCTGGCCCGCCGCGGCCATCCCCTGACGGCGATGTTCGGCATCTACCGCACAGCACAGCAGGCGGTCTGGGAGTTCCTCACATCGGTCGTCGGCACTGTGGCCACTCCGGGCGCCAGCGACACCGACTTCGTGATCTTCTTCTGGAGCCGGGCCAGCAGCTGGATCAACGCCTCGATCGAGGAGTCGGCCGAGATCTTCCAGGAGGAGCGCGATCGGGTGCGCCAGGGTGCCGCGGCACAGCGCCTCGTCGCCGTCCGCTCGATCCTCGCCGGTGGCGGCAGCGACCCGCGCGAGCTCTCCGCCGCCCTCGGCGGGCACCCGCTCTCGGCGTACAACACCGCGCTGCTGCTGCGCACAGATGACGCCGACCGCGTCTCCGAGCTGCGTGAGGCGGTCACGGTTCTCGCGCGGGTCACCCAGAGCCGCAACCCACTTCTCGTCAGCCCGGGGGGCCGCGACCTGTGGTGCTGGTTCACGAACCGCTCGGCTCCCGACCTCCACGCCCTGAGCGACTCGGTCGACTGGCTGCAGGAGCGGGGCATCTCGGTGGCTGTCGGGACGCCGCTGGTCGGGGTGGAGGGCTTCCGGCTCAGCCACCAGGAAGCACAGCAGGCCCAGAAGATCGCCTTCCGGTCAGTGGCGACCCCCACGCTGACGCTCTTCAGCGACGTGGAACTGCTCTCGCTCCTGTGGAGCTCCGGCGAGGCCGCCCAACGCTTCGCCACCCGCACGCTCGGCGCGCTGGCCGACGAGGCCGAGGGACCGACCCGTCTGCGCCAGACCCTCCATGCGCTGCTCTCGACCGGCAGCGTGGACGCGGCCTCGCGCCTGCTCTCGGTCCACAAGAACACCGTCCGCTACCGGGTCAACCAAGCAGAGGCACTCCTCGCGCAGCCGCTCGGCTACGTGCCCGCCGAGGTGGCCCTCGCGATCCGCTACTACGACACGTTCATGGCCCGACCCTCCTGAGCGCACAACGTCCTACGGAGGGTGCCGTAGCTGGCACCCTCCGTAGGACGTCCCCCGGGCTTGCAGGCTCCCCCGTTCAACCCTCGAGTCTGAGCGCCAGCACCGGGCAGGAGTTCACCGCGGCCAGGACCAGCTTGCGGTCCTCCTCCGGCGGGTTCTCGTCGTGGATGACCAGCATGTCGTCGTCATCGACCTCGAAGTACTCGTGCGCCATCGACTCGCACATGCCGAGGCCCTCGCAGGTGTTGCGGTCGACCGTGATCTGCATGGCTCAGACATCCGCGCTGGCGAGGGGCACGAAGTCGACCTTCTCGCGCACGCCGCAGTCGGGGCAGCACCAGTCGTTCGGGATCTCGGCCCAGGACGTGCCGGCCGCGAAACCCTCGAGCTCGTTGCCAACCGCGACCTCGTAGGTGTAACCGCAGCCCGGGCAACGGGCCGCCATCACGTCGTCAGTGAAGGTGTGGGCGGTGACGTCCGCGTGCTCGCTCTCGTCGACTACTTCAACCGGTGCCGGGTAGCGACGCAGCAGCTTCGCGAGCTTGGCCGGGTGCACGTTGGCCAGCCGGATGTCGCCGTCGTAGTGGGCCACCACGCGCTTGTCCATGACCCTGCGGAACAGCGGCGGGAAGAGCGCGACGACGATCATGCCGGTGTAGCCGGTCGGCAGGACCGGAGCCTCACGGAAGTCGCGGAGCGTCTGGTAGCGCCGCGTCGGGTTGGCGTGGTGGTCGCTGTGCCGCTGCAGGTGGTAGAGCAGCACGTTGGTCGCGATGTTGTTGGAGTTCCAGCTGTGGCTCGGGTCAACACGCTCGTAGCGCTGGCGACCCTCCGGGCCGACCTTCTGGCGGAGCATGCCGTAGTGCTCCATGTAGTTCACGATCTCGAGCAGGCTGAAGCCGACGATCGCCTGCAGCACGAGGTACGGAAGGATCCCGAGGCCGAGCCAGGCGACCATGGCGCCCCAGAGAACGACCGTCATCAGCCACGCGTTGAGGACGTCGTTGCCGAGGTGGAACGGGTGTGTGTGCTTGCGCTGGTAGCGCTTCGCCTCGAGGTGCCAGGCGCTCTTCAGCGAGCCGACGACCGTGCGCGGCCAGAATCGGTACACGCTCTCACCGAGGCGGCTCGAGGCCGGGTCGTCGGGGGTCGCCACGCGGACGTGGTGGCCCCGGTTGTGCTCGATGTAGAAGTGGCCGTAGAAGCTCTGGGCCAGGGCGATCTTGGAGAACCAGCGCTCGTGGCTCTCCTTCTTGTGACCCAGCTCGTGCGCGGTGTTGATCGCGACACCGGCCACGGTGCCGATGGAGATGGCCAGGCCGATCTTGCCGGCGACACCGAGGTCTGCGGTCGCGAGGTACCAGACCGCCAGCACGAAGCCGGCGTACTGCACGGGGAGGTAGAGGTAGGTCACCCAGCGGTAGTAGCGGTCCTCCTCGAGTGCCTCGATCACCTCATCCGGCGGGTTGGTGTCGTCGTAGCCGGAGATCAGGTCGAGCAGCGGGATCACGCCGAGGAAGACCACCGGCGTCATCCAGAGGAACGCGCCGACACCGGTCGTGTGGTGAAGGGCCATCCCGGCGAGGGGAAGCATCGGGACCACGAGCCCGAGCACCCACAGGTGACGCTTCTTGTCCTTCCAGGGCATCGCGGATGCGGTGCCTGCATCTGCCTTCGGTGTGCTCATGGCTCCTCCTGCTGTGCGAACGATCACTACCTACTCAGACGTTCGCACAAGCGAATCGGACATTGCTTGCCCTCTGTTGCCAACGATGCCCGCACTGATTGTCCTATCGTCCAACCTCTGCAGTGCGTGCGGGGCCTGCCGACAGCCGGGGATGCGAGCTGCGACCACAGCTGCGACCAGAGACGTCGCCGCGAGCAGTGCGAAGCCGAAGGTGTAGCCCGACTCGTCGGGCCATCCGGTGGGCAGCAGGTGGTGCGTGACGATGCTCGCCATCACCGCCGATCCGATCGCACCACCGATGGTGCGGAGGTTGGCGTTGAGGCCCGCCGCCACGCTCGTGCTCCCGAGCGGTGCGGCAGCCACGACCACGTTGGCCAGCGCAGCGAAGACGAACCCGCTGCCCAGGCCGGTCAGCGCGTTGGCCACCAGGAACTGCCACGCGTGGTCGTGGGCGAGCGCGATCGAGAGCAGGCCGGCCGAGGACAGGCAGCACCCTGTCGTGATCAGGACGTGACGCCCCAGCCGCTCGCCCAGCCACGGTGAGCTGATGCCACCGACGAACGACATCACCGCAGTCGGCAGCGTCAGGTAGCCCGAGAGCGCGACCGAAGCGCCCAAACCGTAGCCGCTCGCTGCCGGGGTCTGGGTCAGCTGCGGCAGGAAGCCGAACGACGCATACATCGAGATGCCGATCAGCAGCGCCACCAGGTTGGCACCGATGACTCGGCGATCGACGAGCAGCCCGAGGTCGATCAGGGGTACGTCGATCCGCGACTCGATCCACACCCAGGCACCGAGCAGGACCACGGCCAGGAGGAGCAGCCCGAGCGTCCGCGGTGAGGTCCAGCCCGCGTGCGGTGCACCGGAGACGGCCAGCAACCCGGCGACCAGCCAGCCGGCCAGCGCGACGGCGGGCAGGGTCCGCACCCGCCGGCCGGTCCGCACCGGCGACTCCCGCACCAGCAGCGCGACCGTGATCGCAGCGGCGACCCCCGCCGCCGTCGGCAGGAGGAACAGGGCGCGATACCCGACCAGGTCAACGATCGGTCCGGCGACGACGATGCCCGCTCCGAAACCGACCGACATCAGCGATGAAAGCAGGGCGACCGCGCCCGGCACCCGGCGGGCAGGGAGCTCGTCGCGGATGATGCCGAAGGCGAGCGGCAGCACTCCCCCGGCCAGCCCCTGCACCACCCGCGCCGCCACCATCTGCGGCAGGGTCGTGGCCAGCGCCGCACCGAGAGCACCCAGCGACAGCAGGCCGAGGCTGATCACGAGCATGCGGATCTTGCCGTGCGCGTCGCCGAGCCGGCCCAGGATCGGCGTGGCGACTGAGGCCGAGATCAGGAACGACGTGAGGATCCATGACGCCGAGGACTGGCTGGCGTGGAGCTCGGCCTGGATGTGCGGGAGCGCCGGCACCGTCATCGACTGCAGCAGCGTGTAGGAGCACACGCCGACGACCAGCGCCGCGAAGGTCAGGCGCGGGCGCCCGGGGGCATCGCCTCGACGTGCGAGACGGAGCAAGCGAGGCCCCCGGCCGCCGGTCCTATGCACGCCAGCGGGAGAAGTGACGTTCCAGGGCGACCAGGCTGTAGTTCACGGCCAGGCCGAGGAGCGTGGTGATCAGGATCGCGGCGTACATCTTCGGGATCAGGAAGTTGTAGTTGGCGTACATGATCAGGAACCCCAGCCCTGCCTTGGCACCGACCATCTCTGCCGCGATCAGCACGAGGATCGAGGCAGCGCCCGCGATCCGGATCCCGGTGAAGATCGTGGGCACCGCGGCCGGGAAGACCACCTTGCGGAAGGTTGCGACCGGCGACAGGCCGAGCACCTTCGCCGAGCGCAACAGCTGCGGATCCACCGTGGCCACGCCCGCAATCGTGCTGAGCAGGATCGGGAAGAAGCAGGCGTAGGTGATGATCGCGATCTTCGACGACTCGCCGAGCCCGAGGATCAGGGTGAACACCGGCAGCAGCGCGAGCGCAGCGGTGTTGCGATAGATCTCGAAGACCGGCTGGGTCACCTGGCGCACCGGGCGGTACCACGCGATCGCGGCACCGATCGGGATCGCCAGGCTCGTCGCGAGGAAGAACCCGACACCCGACCGGACCAGGCTGGCCTGGAGGTGTCGCCACAGCTCGCCACTCCGCGCCAGGTCGACGACCGCGCCGAGGACCACGTGGAGCGGCGGGATGAAGTAGGCATCCAGCACCCCGATGCGCGGCAGGAACTCCCAGAGCAGGCCCAGGGCCACCACGCCGGTGACACCTCGGGCGAGCCCGACCGCACGCTCCCGTCCGGGCGACGCGGCCTTGGCCTGTGCGGCCTGCTCCTGGCGTGGGTTCAGCCGGGCGGCAGTGCGCTCGGCGAGGAGGCTAGGCGACATGAGCGACCTCCTTCGTGGGTGCGTCCGCGCGGGTGGCGACCTGCTGCTCGCGCAGCAGGCTCCAGATCCTGTGCCGGTACGCCGCGAACTCGGGCGTCGCACGCAGGTCGACGTCATTCGCGTGGCTGCGGTCCAGGTCGACCTCGATGACCTCCTGGATCCGGCCCGGGCGAGCGCTCATCACCGCGACTCGCTGGCCCAGGAAGACGGCCTCGTCGATGTCATGGGTGATGAAGACGACCGTGGTGCCGGTGCGGTCCCAGATCGAGACGAGCTCCTCCTGGAGGCGCTCACGGGTCTGGGCGTCGAGCGCGCCGAACGGCTCGTCCATCAGCAGCACCTCGGGCTGGTAGGAGAGGCTGCGCGCGATCGCCACTCGCTGCTTCATGCCGCCCGAGAGCTCGTGCGGATAGCGGGAGGCGAAGTCCGCCAGGCCGACCAGCTCGAGATAGGTGCGCGCCCGCTCGACCCGCTCGGCCTTCGACAGGCGCTCCCCCTTCTTGCCGGCCTCGAGCGCAAACTCGATGTTGGCCTGAGCGGTCCGCCACGGGAGCAGGGTGTACTGCTGGAAGACCACGCTCCGGTCGAGGCCGGGTCCGGTGATGACCCGGCCGTCGACGGAGACGGTGCCCGAGGTGGGCCTGGTGAGCCCCGCGATCAGGTCGAGCACCGTGGACTTTCCGCAGCCGCTCGGGCCCACGACGGTGAGGAACTCCCCCGCCGTGATGTCGATGCTGAGATCGTCGAGTGCGACGAACTCACGCAGCTTCTTGTCGTCGTTGCCGCGGACCAGGAAGGTCTGGCCCACGCCGCTCAGCTCGATTCGGGAACTCATCTCAGGTCCTCAGCTCTGCGGGTTGAACTGGTTGGTGTAGACGTCGGAGGCCTTGATCTTCGACGGATCGACGTCGCCACGACCGGCGAGCCAGTCGAGCCAGATCGAGATGTCCTTGTCCGCGATCAGGCCGCCCTTGCTGGAGACACCTGTGCTTCCGGCCCAGTTCTTCTCGACGGCCTCGACGGCGTCGGTGAACCCCTGCTCCTTCAACCACGGGACGTACACGTCGAGCACCTGCTGGCGGTCGTGGGACTCGATGTAGTCGACGGCGTAGGAGATGCCCGAGACCAGCGTCTTGCTGGCCTCCTTCTCGTTCTTGATCCAGTCGGTGCGCAGGGAGACCCCGCCGCCGTTGTAGAAGCCGATGACGTCGCTGTCCTTGAAGATCACGTCGAGCGGCAGTGCCTCCTGGGCCGCCTTCAGCTGGCCGATGCCGATGTACGCCGCGTCGATCTGGCCTTCCTTCAGCGCCTGCACGGTGTTCAGCGGTGGCAGTGCGACGAGCGTGACCTTCTTGATCTCGGCCGTGGACAGGCCGCCCTTCTCGAACCAGGTGTCCAGCACTGCCTCGGCGTTGGCGCCGAGCGTGTTCACCGCGACCTTCTTGCCGATGAAGCTGCGGGGGTCCTCGGTCAGGCTGGATCCCTTCTTCGCCACGACTGCGGCACCCGTCTTCGCGTTGGTGCCGTAGGTCGACACCACCGCCTGGATCGGCGCACCGGTCGCGACGACCTGGGCGACCGCGCCGTAGAACGCGGAGGACGAGATGTCGATCTGGTTGCTGACCAGCGCCTGGAGTGATGCCGGGCCGCCGGTGACGTCACCGACCTTGTCGAGCTTGATGCCCGGCAGCTTGCCGAGGGCAGCGGCCAGCTGCAGCGTGTCGACGGACCCGAGCGCGCTCTGGTAGCGAACGGTCGTCGTGCCGTCGGCGTTCTCCGCCCCCGCGGAGCCACCGCAGGCCGTCGATGCACCCAACAGGGCGGCTGCGGCGGCGACGCCGGCGATCAGTCGTCGGGTGCGGGCGGTCTTCAGACCGGTGATGGTGCTCATGATGTGCCTCTCGGAAACAGTTCTTCTGGGGTTGGGGGTGGGGCGAATCGGGCTCAGGCGGAGCCGACGGCGGCGGGGTGCTGCACGGCGTACTGGCTCTCGGGGCGGTCCAGTCCGTAGTGCTCGCGCAGCGTCGTGCCGACGTACTCGGTGCGGAACAGGCCGCGGTCCTGGAGGATCGGCACCACCTTCGAGGTGAAGGCATCGAGGTGCTGCGGGTAGAGCGGCGGCAGGACGTTGAAGCCGTCGGCCGCGCCGCCCTCGAACCACTCCTGGATGGTGTCGGCGATCTGGACCGGGGTGCCGTGCACGACGAAGTGGCCGCGGCCGCCGGCGAGGCGGTGCAGCAGCTCGCGCACGGTCGGGCGGTCGCGCTCGACGATGTTCGCGACGACCTGGAGGCGGCTGCGCTTGTTGTCGAGGACGTTGCCGGCGCCGCCGAAGATCCCGGCCGGGACCGGCTCGTCGAGCTCGAGGTGGTCGAGCGAGACGCCGGCGATGTTCTCCAGCTGACGGAGGCCGTACGCCGGGACGGTGAGGCGGTTGAACTCGTCGTACAGCGCCTTGGCCTCGGCCTCGGTGTCACCGATGAACGGGCTGATGCCGGGCAGGATCCTCACCGACTCCGGGCTGCGGCCGAAGCCGACTGCCTTGGCCTTGATGTCGGCGTAGAAGGCCTGCGCGTCCGCGAGCGTCTGGTGGGCGGTGAAGATGGCCTCGGCGTTGCGGCCGGCGAAGTTGCGGCCGTCGTTGGACGATCCGGCCTGCACGTAGACCGGGCGGCCCTGCGGGATGCGCGGCGCGTTGAAGGCGCCCTTCACGGACAGGTGCTTGCCGACGTGGTTGAGGGCGTGCACCTTGTCCGGGTCGAAGAAGACGCCGCGCTCACGGTCGGCGACCTGGGCGTCGTCCTCCCAGCTGTCCCACAGCTTCGTGATCACATCGACGAACTCCTGCGCGCGCTCGTAGCGCGTCTCGGGGCTGGCCGCCTGGGCCTGACCGAAGTTGGCCGCGGCCTCGTCGCCCTGCGTGGTGACGATGTTCCAGCCGGCGCGGCCGCCGGAGATCCGGTCGAGGCTGCCGAAGAGGCGGGCGAGGTTGTAGGGCTCGTAGTAGCTGGTCGACGCCGTCGCGATCAGTCCGATCCTCTCGGTCACCACCGCGAGCGCGGTGAGCAGGGTGATCGGCTCGAACTGGTTGCTGGGCCGGTGACCCGTCCCCCACAGCACCGGACCGTCAGCGAGGAAGACCGCGTCGAGCTTGGCGGCCTCGGCCTTCTGCGCGATCTCCTGGTACCACGTGATGTCGCCGACGCGCTCCGCGCCGCTGTCGGGGTGACGCCACGAAGCCTCGTGGTGGCCGGTGTCGTGCAGGAACGCGTTGAGGCTGAGCTGTCGACTCATGGGTCTTCCTTCTCCGTATTAGGTCATTTCCTAGTAACTTACTAGACTTAATGCACAGACGTTAACCCATGGACGCCAAGCCCACGAAACGGAGCCCACGTGACGACCACGCTCTGGACCAACCAGGACCTCGACCCGCGAGCCCTGCGCGATGCCTTCGGGGTCTTCCCGAGCGGGGTCATCGCGGTGGCGGCCGAGGTCGATGGCACGCTGACCGGTCTCGCCGCCAGCTCCTTCACCTCGGTGAGCCTCGACCCGCCCCTGGTCTCCTTCTCCATCGCGCGTACGTCGAAGACGTGGCCCGACCTGCGCCGCGCTCCACACCTCGGCATCACGATCCTCGCCGAGCACCACGGTCAGGTGTGCCGCCAGCTCGCCGGCCCGGTCAACGACCGGTTCACCGGTGTCGCGGTGAGCGCGAGCGTCGAGGGCGCGATCACCCTCGACGACGGCATTGCGCAGTTCGACTGCACCGTCTACTCAGAGGTCGAGGCCGGTGACCACCTGGTCATCCTGCTGGAGCTGCATGCCGTGCAGCACTCCCCCGGCCAGCCGCTGGTCTTCCACCGCAGCGCCTTCGGTCGCCTCGCCGTCTGATCACCCGTCCGGTCTTTCCTGCGCTGGTCCAGGCGGACAACGCAGAAGGCCCGGACCTGATGGGTCCGGGCCTTCTGGGTTGAGCTCGTTGAGCGGGTTGAGCGGGGTCAGCTCCCGGTCTTGGCAGCCTTCGCGGGCGTCTTCGCGGGCTTCGCCTCGGCCGCCTTCTCTGCCTCGGCGAGCGCACGGTTCACGAAGCGCTCGGCTGCCTCCGTGTGCTCGGCATAGCCGGCCAGGTCGCCCTTCGCCAGTGCGGCCTTCGCCGCCGCGAACTCGTCATCGGCCTTCTGCAGCAGTCCGATCACCGATTCGCCGAGAGCCGGCTCTTCGCCCTCACCCCCCGGCGTCGTCGGAGTCTCGGTCTCTTCAGCGCCCAGGACCTTCGCGATCGCCTCGGACATCGAGCGCCCGATCGCGAGCCGGTCACCGAAGGAGACCAGGACGAAGTTGAGCACGGGGAAGTTGCCGCTGTCCTCTGCACCCTCACGTTGCGTGTAGAGCGGCTGGACATAGAGCAGGCTGTCGCCCACCGGCAGGGTCAGCAGGTTGCCGTAGACCTTGTGGACGTTCGTCTGGACGTTGGTCTGCTGCAGCTCCTTCTGGATCTCGGCGTCGGTGGAGAAGTCGTTGGCGATCTGGCGAGGACCCTTGACCGGACCGCTCGTCGGCAGCTCGAGCACACGGATCGTGCCGTAGCTGTCCCGCGAGGCGTCACCGTCGACGGAGACGAACGCCGCAAGGTTCTGCTTCTTGTACGGGACGTACGTCGAGGTCAGGGAGAACACCGGGGCGGCGCCGTCCTTTGCCGGATCGGCACTGCGCACCGAGAGGCGGTAGGGCGGCTGCAGCTTCGGGCTGTTCTGCGAACCGGTCGGGTCGGTCGGGACCTCCCAGCGCTGGGTGTCCTCGTAGAACGTGTCAGCGTCGGTGACGTGGTAGCGCGCCAGCTGGTAGCGCTGCACCTTGAACATGTCCTCGGGGTAGCGCATGTGCTCGAGCAGGTTCGCGGGGATGTCCTTCTTGTCCTTGACGGTCCCGGGGAACGACGCGCGCCACGCCTTGAGCAGCGGGTCCTTCTCGTCCCAGGCGTAGAGCGTCACAGTGCCGTCGTACGCGTCGACAACCGCCTTGACCGCGTTGCGCATGTAGTTGATCTCGTCGGTCGGCAGCGTGCGGAACTCGGACGGGTTGGCCAGCGAGTCCGTGATCATGTCCTGGTAGGACGCGCGCTGCGAGAGCGGGTACTGGTCTGTGGTCGTGTAGCCGTCGAGCAGCCACACGACCTTGCCGTCCACGATGGCGGGGAACGGGTCCCGATCGACGGTCAGCCAGGGAGCGACCTTCTCGACCATCTTCGACGGGTCACGGTCGTAGAGGATCTTCGACTCGTCGTACACACGCTCGGAGAGCAGGATGTTCGGCTCGCCGTACTTCCAGGCATAGAGCAGCTTGCGGAAGAGGCCGCCAACTCCCACGCCGGCCTTGCCGTCGTACGTGCTGGTCGAGTCGGTGTCCTCGCCCGATGGTTGGTCGAGCTCGACATCGCGAGCGTCCTTGGAGGCCTTGCCCACGATGGAGTACTCCGGCGACTTCTCACCGAAGTACACCTGCGCCCGGTACCCGTCCGGTGCCAGGTCAGCGGCTGCATTGGCACCCTGGACACCGGCCCACTCCGGAGCGGTGCCCGTGCCGAGGCCCTTCTCGACGCCGTCGGCGTTGCGCTGGTTGCCGTAGGCCGCGACCACTCCGTAGCCGTGGGTGTAGACCGTGTGGAGGTTCGACCAGTTCTTGGAGTCCTCCGTCATGCCGGACTGGTCGATCTCGCGAACGCCGAGCACGACGTCGCGCTCCTCGCCGTTGACGACGTAGCGGTCGACGTCGAGCACGGGCGCCACCGAGTAGTAGCGACGCAGCTGCTGCTGCTGCTCGAACGCCTGCTGGATCAGTTTCGGGTCAACGAGCCGGATGCCCGGAGCGTTCTCGACCTCGCCCTTGCGCTGGGCGCTGGTGAGCTGTGACTCGCCGCCGTACGGCTCCACCTTGGCGTCGGCGATGTCGTACGCCGCACGCGTGGCCTCGATGTTGCGCTGGATGTAGGGAGGTTCCTTGTCGGACTGCGAGGGGTTCACCTGGAACTGCTGGACCGCACCCGGCCAGATCACGCCGAGCAGGATCGCGGAGAGCAGCAGCAGGCCGAGTCCGACCGACGGGAGCATCCACGTGCGCTTGATGACGTTGGCGAAGAAGAGCGCCGCGCAGATCAGCGCGATCGACATCAGGATCGTCTTGGCGGGCAGGACCGCGTGGTCATCGGTGTAGGTGATGCCGGTGACCAGGCCACCGGATGCGTTGAGCAGGTCGTAGCGGTCCAGCCAGTAGTCAGCGGCCTTCGCGAGAACGAAGAAGCCGAGCAGCACCGAGATCTGGGCAGCGGCCGCGCCGCTGAGCCGGTCACGGGTGGCCTGCAGGCGGATGCCGCCGTACAGGTAGTGAACGAGGACCGCGGCCAGCAAGGAGACGACCGTGACCGCCATCGCGAAGTCGACCAGGTGGTGCAGCCACGGCAGGTCGAAGACGTAGAACCCGATGTCCTTCTTGAAGTACGGGTCCTTGCGCCCGAACGACGTGCCGTTGCGCCACAGCAGGAAGTCTCGCCACATGCCCGACCCCGAGGCGCCGGCGAACGCGCCGACCACGAGGCCGACGCCGATCGTCACCCAGAGCCGGATCGGGTCGATCGCCTGGCGATAGCGGTCCAGCCCGATCTGCTCGGGCGAGGCCGGCCGGAAGCGTGGGCGGGTGCGGTACGCGAGCACCATGTTGAGCACGACGACAGCGGCCAGGAGCGCTCCGAAGACCAGGAAGAGCACGGTCTTGGTGACCACCAGGCGGGTGAACACACCTGAGTAGCCGACCGAGCCGAACCAGAGCCGCTCCGTCCAGAAGCCGGTGAACGCACTCATCGCGAAGAACAGCACGAGCATCACGATCGCGGTGATCAGGACGCCGCGCGCCCAGCCGGGGCGCTCCGGTCGCGGCGCCTGTCCCCGTGTGGGGTCTTCGAAGATCGAGCTCATGCCTCACCCTCCTCATCCAGTGTGCCGCGCAGCATGGCAAGCAGCGCCGGCACGAGGTCAGCGCCCGTGACGACAGATTGTGGGTTGTCGTACGCGCGCAGCCGCATCGCACAGTACGTCGCGCCCGCGCGGGTCACACCAGCAACCATGCGAACTTCCTGCCGAAGGGGGTGATCAGCGGCGAACGCCTGCGCAGCATCGATGTCGTCAGGCACCTGACCATCGGCGCTCGGCGGGAGCACCAGCCGCTCGACGACAACCGCGCACCCGACGACGTCGTCGGGCCAGCCCACTGACTCGAGGACCTGCTCGAGCGGCAGATCGGCCGGCAGATCCTGCTCGACAGGGGTGAAGGACCCCTCGGCATCGGATGCGTCCAGGCCCATCAGCGAGGCGAGAGCCGGCTCGCGGGCGACGAGCTCGCGGGTGTCGACCAGCGAGAAGAGCCGCGCCTGGCGGTTCCACCCGGCCTCGGCGGCGTGCTCCTCGATCTCGAGCACCGCAGCCGCCAGGGCGGGGTCGACGTCCAGCCCGGGATCGACGTTCAGCTCGGGGAAGTCACCGGACGGCTCGGCAGGGCCACGGCCAACCGGGCCAATCGGGTCAGTCGGATCAGTCGGGTCGCTCATCTGGCGAGGTACTCCTCACAGGTAGGCAGGTCTGCCTTGGGGTTCGCGGCGTAGGTCGTGATGGCCTTCTCGGCGTCGGCCAGTGTCTCGACCGCTGTCAGGCGCATGGAACCCCGGGCCCCGGTCACTGCTTCGTCGCAGTTGACCGCTGGCACGAGGAAGAGCGTGGCGCCGGCGCGGCGGGCACCGGCAACCTTCTGCTGGATGCCGCCGATCGGGCCGACCGCCCCCTCCGGGGTGATCGTGCCCGTGCCGGCGATGCGTCGGCCGCCGGTCAGCGAACCCGGTGTCAAGGTGTCGTAGATCGACAGCGCGAACAGGAGGCCTGCGCTCGGCCCGCCGATGTTCTCGGCGACGTTGACCTTCACGGTGAACGGCATCTTGTAGTCATAGGCCCGCGCGACACCGATGACCACCCGACCGCCGTCGAGGACGGGCTCGATCTCGGTCGTGACCTTCTTGCCGGCACGCTCGACGACGAACTGCAGCGGCTTGCCGGGAGTCGCCCCCGAGATGGCCTTCACGACGTCGTCCCAGGACTTGATCGGGGTGCCGCCGATCTTGAGGTAGCGGTCCCGCGGGACGAGCTTGCCGACGGCAGGCTTGCCGTCCGTCAGCGGTCCCACGACGGGCACGCGCGGCACGTCGTAGCCGAGCTGCGTCATCGCCGCCACGATCGCGTCGTCCTGGGAGGTCGACATCTGCACCGCGGCGTCGCGTTCCTGCTGCTTCTCGGTCTCGTCCTTGCCGTAGACCTCGTCGTACGGCTTCACCGAGTCGTCCGGCGACAGCCAGGCGCTCATCGCGGTCATCAGCGTGATCCTGGTCTTCGGCGGCGTCGCCATGATCGTCAGCATGCGCAGCTCGCCGTCGTCGCGGTACACCTTGTGGCCCGTGACCTCGATCCGCTCGTCGCCCTTCGTCTCGGACAGCAGGTCGATGGTCACGCCCGGCTGGTAACGCACGTAGGGCAGCGGCAGGGCGAGCACACCGAGAGCGAGCAGTGCGGTCATGCCACCCGCCACCAGGGTCGCAGTGGTGCGCCGGGTCATCGAGGACACAGATGCAGGCCCGTCACTCGCCACGGGAAGGGCGTACGGCGATGCCGGTGCTGCGGTCACGCGGGCGGGTCGCGGCGGGGCCGGGAACCTTCTGTCCGGGGCTCTCCTGGCGCAGCGCGCGGGCGAGCCGCTCGACGGCAACCTCACGGTCGACCTGGCCGCGTCGCTCGCCGGCCCACGTCACCCAGGCCATGGCGACGACAGTCACCACGACGGGCGGGGCCAGCCACCACAGGATCTCCACGGCCACAGCCTCCCATGGCCGCCAAGCCAAATCCGTCAGGGCGTGCCGACCCACTCCTCGGAGCCGTTGTCGAAGCTCTGGTGCTTCCAGATCGGCACCTCGGCCTTGAGGGTGTCGATCAAGGCCCGGGTCGCGTCGAAGGACGTGCCGCGGTGGGCGGACGCGGTCGCCACGATGACCGCGATGTCGCCGATCGCGAGCCGGCCGGTGCGGTGCACCGCGGCGAGTGCCTGGACGTCGTACTCCCCCGCGACGCGACGGCACACGTCCTCGAGCTGGGCGAGCGCGGTCGGGTGTGCGGAGTAGTCGAGGCCGGTGACACCCTGCCCGCCGTCGTGGTCACGCACTCGGCCGACGAAGAGGTTGACGCCACCAGACGCGTCGTCACCCACGGCGTCGAGGACCTCGGAGATGTCCAGCGGGGTAGCTCGGAGGTCGACCAGGCGCAGGACTTCTGTCATGGATCCAAGGCTATCCAAGGCTGGCGACCTCCCATCCGCCGAGTACGGTGGGAGCATGAATGACAACCCCGGCGCAGGGGACCCGGACGGTCCGAAGAACCCCTTTGAAGGCACGCCTTTCGAGCAGCTCTTCGGCGCGGGCGGCATCCCGAACATGGCTGGCATGCCCGACCTCTCGGGTCTGATGAGCCAGGTGCAGGCGATGATGCAGCCGTACGACGGCCCGGTGAACTGGACCCTGGCGACAGACCTCGCCCGCAAGACCGTCGCGCAGCAACCCGACCCCTCGCCCTCGACCGCGCAGCAGACTGCCATCGCTGACGCCGTCCACCTCGCCGACCTGTGGCTCGACGAGGCGTGCGAGTTCTCCTCGGGCGTCACCTCGACCGCTGCGTGGAGCCGCGCCGAGTGGATCGAGTCCACCCGCGAGGTCTGGCAGCGCCTGGTCGAGCCGGTCGCCGAGCACGTCGTCGGCGCGATGGGCAACGCACTCCCGGCCGAGGCCAAGGCCATGGCCGGCCCGTTCCTCGGCATGCTCACCCAGATGGGTGGCGCCATGTTCGGCAGCCAGATCGGCACCGCGCTCGGCACCCTTGCCGGCGAGGTGCTGACCGCGTCCGACATCGGCCTTCCCCTCGGTCCCACCGGCCGCGCGGCTCTCGTGCCGGCCAACGTCGCCACCTTCGCCAACGGGCTGGATGTCTCCGCCGACGACGTGCTCCTCTACCTCGCGCTGCGCGAAGCCGCGCACCAGCGCCTGTTCGCCCACGTCCCGTGGCTGCGCGAGCACCTGCTCGCCTCGGTCGCCGACTACGGCCGCGGCATCGCCATCGACACGGCCGGCATCGAGGAGCAGCTGCGCTCGATCGATCCGTCCAACATGGCCGACCTGCAGGGTGCCCTCGAGGGCGGACTCTTCGAGCCGAAGAAGACCCCCGCGCAGGAGGCTGCCCTCTCGCGTCTCGAGACCACGCTCGCGCTCGTCGAGGGCTGGGTCGACGAGGTCGTCGGCCAGGCGACGCACGAGCGCATGCCGTCGGCCGCCAAGCTCCAGGAAGCCGTACGCCGCCGCCGCGCTGCAGGCGGGCCGGCCGAGGAGACCTTCGCGGCACTCGTCGGTCTGGAGCTGCGCCCGCGTCGTCTGCGCGATGCCTCGACCCTGTGGGGCTCGCTGCGCACCCGTCAGGGCACCGAGGCACGCGACGCCGTCTGGCTGCACCCGGACCTGCTGCCCACTGCGGCCGACCTGGATGACCCGCTCGGCTTCCGCGAAGACCTCGGCACCCCGACGGAGATGTCGGAGGAGGACTTCGACGAGGCGCTGGCAAAGCTGCTCGACGAGGGTGGATCGGGCGCTCCCGGCACTCCCCCTCCGCCTGCCGAGTGAGCCTGCACGCCGACGCCGTCCATGTCCTGACGGGCTGGGCCGCGCCGACTGAGGAACAGGCTGGGCTGCGCGATCGCTATGTCGCCCACCTCGGCGAGCGGGCGGATGCGATGACCCGCGCCTGCCGCCCGGATCACCTGACCGCGTCGACCCTGGTCATGACCCCGGACGGTTCACGCGTCCTGCTCACGCTCCACGCAAAGGCCCAGGCCTGGTTCCAGTTCGGCGGACACTGCGAACCGGGCGACCTCACCCTCGCCGGCGCAGCACTGCGTGAGGCCACCGAGGAGTCCGGGCTGTCCGGCCTCGTGATCGATCCGGTGCCGGTCCAGCTCTCGGAACATGAAGTGCCGTTCTGCGGCGGGCCGCCCGGGCCTGGCGAACGCGTCGTACATCACCTCGACGTGCGCTTCCTGGCCGTCGCGCCGGATGACGGTTCGCACGCCGTCAGCGACGAGTCACTCGATGTGCGCTGGTGGCCCGCGGACGCACTGCCCACCCCCGACGCAGACATGGTCGAGCTGGTCTCGCTGGCTCAGGCCCGGCTGGAGGCGCAGACGGAAGTTCGCAGGTGAACGACTCCATCGGCCAGGATGTCGTCGTACCGAGCCGAATCGGGTCGGAGGAACGGGTCGTTGAATGGGCGTGCCGCGCGGCGGGGCTCAGTCGACGGCGCCGCCGGGCTCCAGGTGCGCACCGGCGGAGTAACCCTCGAGGTACCCCTTCGCCTTCTCGGCGAGCGGGTAGTTGTGCACCCACGCCCAGAACTCGTCGGTGTGGCCGTGCTCGATCAGGTGCGCGAGCTCGTGGATGAGGACGTAGTCGACAACCCAGCCGGGCATGCCCTTGAGGCGCTCGGAGAGCCTGATCGTGCGCTCCCCCGGCGTGCAGGAGCCCCAGCGCGACTTCTGGTTGGAGACCCAGCGGACCGAAGCAGGCACGGCGAGCCCGCCGAGGAACGTGTCCGAGAGATGCTTCGCCCGCTTCGCGAGGTCCTCGTCCGTGCGACTGGCACGCTTCTCCTGGCGCTCGAGGCGGTCCACCATCTTCTCGACCCAGGACTGCTCCTGCGCGCGGCTGAGCGAGGCCGGGATGAGGATGACGATCCGGTCCCCCTCTCGATAGGCAGAGACGGTGCGGCGGCGTCGCTTCGAGCGGCGTACCTCGATCTCGGCCTCGGCGGGGGCTTCCATGTGAGCAACGCTACTTGTTTGCAGCGGCGGATCCCGGGAGCCTCGCTGCCGCCCAGGCAAGGAGGCGGTCGACCGGCCAGGTGGTCACGATGCGCTCCGGGTCGATGCCCGCCTGCTCGGCGCGCTCGCAGCCGTAGGCCAGGAAGTCGAGCTGTCCGGGGGCGTGGGCGTCGGAGTCGATGGAGAACACGCAGCCGATGTCCCGTGCGAGCTCGAGCAGCCGGGTCGGTGGGTCGCGACGCTCGGGACGGGAGTTGATCTCGACGGCGACGCCCTCCTCAGCGCACGCCTCGAAGACGGCGCGTGCGTCGAACCGTGACTGTGGGCGGGTTCCGCGGTTTCCCGTGACCAGGCGACCGGTGCAGTGGCCGAGGACGTTGGTGAATGGGTTGCGCACCGCCGCGACCATGCGGCGCGTCATGGCGTCGGCGTCCATCGCCAGCTTCGAGTGGACGCTCGCGACCCGGACCTCGAGCTGCGCGAGCATCGTGTCGGTCTGGTCGAGCGCACCGTTGTCCAGGATGTCCACCTCGATCCCTCGCAACAGCCGGAAACCCGACGATCCGAGGTGGGCGTTGACCGCGTCGACGACGTCGAGCTGGCGGGTCAACCGCTCCGCGCTCAGTCCGTGCGCAATGGTCAGCCGGGGCGAGTGATCGGTCAGGACGAGGTACTCCCGGCCGAGCTCCATGGCAGTCATCGCCATCTCCTCGATCGGCGAGCCGCCGTCGGACCAGTCCGAGTGCGAGTGCAGGTCGCCGCGCACGAGCGCGAGCAGGTCGCGACCGCCGGCGACCATCGGCGCGGCGTACTTCTCCTCGAGGTCTGCCAGTCGGTCCGGCATCTCGCCCTGGACGGCCTGCACGATCACCTTGGCGGTGCTCGCCCCGATGCCAGGGAGCGTGGTCAGCGTGCCGTTCGCGACATGTGCTGCGAGGTCGGCTGCGGACAGCGGCAGCAGGGTCGCGGTCGCGCTGCGAAAGGCCTTGACCTTGTAGCTGTCCTCACGCCCGCGCTCGAGGAGGAAGGCGATCCGGCGTAGCGCAGCAACCGGCCCGGCGGAGTAAAGGGCACTCAACTATTTCTCCTCCACAGGCTGGGGACGGGCTCCGTCGCAGGTCACGGCATCAGGTACGCCGCAGGCCGGGCGTGTCGTCCACAGGGTTCTCCCGACGTTTTCCCCAGTAGATCGCATGATTTCCCCACGTTATCCACAGCTGTGTCCACAGGCACCCATTGACCCTCACGCACCGGCCTCCTAGCGTCGTACCCAGGTGAGGCCCCCGGGCTCCGCCGCCACGTAGGCAAGGGGAAGGCAGACGTGGTGGTCAGGAAAACGGGGGCCTCCTGCCATTTCAGCGACCAGAGAAGATCAGCGACCAGAGAAGCGGGGATCCCGCTTCTCCAGGACCGCCTGGATGCCTTCCTGGAGGTCCTCGGTGGCCAGCGTGACCGGCTGCGCCATGGCCTCCCACTGGAGGCAGTCCTCGATCGAGGCATGCCGTCGCTGGAGAGCGACCTTCGTGAAGCGGCTGGCCAGTGGTGCGGTCGCTGCGATCTCCGCCGCCGCCGCCAGCGCCGTCGCGAGCAACTCCTCCGGCGGGAGGACCCGCGAGACCAGCCCGAGTCGCTGGGCCTCCTCCCCCTCGACCAGCCGTCCGGTGAGCAGCAGGTCGCGTGCGATCGCCTCGCCGACGACGTCCGGGAAGAGGAAGGTCGATGCCATGCCCGGGTGGATGCCCAGCTTCACGAAAGGCGCGCCCAGCTTGGCGGCGCTCGACGCGAAGCGCAGGTCGCATGCCATCGCGATGCACAGGCCGGCCCCGATCGCGTGGCCGTTGATGGCCGCGATCGTGGGCACCTCGAGTTCGCGGATCGTCAGCCACGCGCGGTAGAAGGCCAGCATGCCGTCGCGCAGGGCCGGGACCGTTGACTCGCCATGGCCGGCCAGCCAGCTCACGTTGCCACCCGACGAGAACGCGCTGCCCGCACCCGTCACGACCACGCACCGCACGGACTCGTCGCCCTTGAGCTCCTCGACCGCCGCGACCCAGGAACGCGTCATCTCATCCGACATCGCGTTGCGCTGCGTCGGGTTGTCGAGGGTGATCAGCACGACCCCGGGGCTGGGGCGGTCAACGCGGAGGTGGGCAGGGTTTTCGATGACCAGATCGGGGTGTTCAGAAGACATGGCGGCACCCTACGGCGTGGCGCCTGCCACGGTCGGCTTGCGCGTGGACTACTGTCTCGTTGGTCGTGGCAGTGAAAGTTGTCACGATCCCGGCGGGCTTCCCCATCCTCCCCGTCGCGACGACCAAGAAAAACCTAGGCAAGGAGGCCGTCATGGCGGAGACCTGGAGCGGCGAGTTCTACTGCGTGAAGTGCAAGGAGAAGCGCGAGGCCACGGGCGAGATCCGTGTCAACGACAAGGGCACCAAGATGGCCAAGGCTGTCTGCCCCGTCTGCAGCACCAACCTCAACCGGATCCTCGGCAAGGCCTGATTCAGGCCCAACTGACGTTCGAAGGCGCGGCCCCTGCGGGGACCGCGCCTTCGCGCATTTCCTGACCCCTCGGCACACCAGAGTTGACGGTTCGGCACACCAGAGCTGGCGGCTCGGCCGCCTGTGGAGGACGTACGACGCGCAGGCGCGCCTCGTGCGAACCTGCGGGGATGACGGAGCCCAGCCCACTTCCCCACCTCGACCGGCACCCCGGATTCCCGGCCCGCCCGATGCTGCGGCCCGGTGTGCACGTGTGCCGTCGCTCGCACGACGAGCTCCAGGTCGGGCTCTCCCCCGACCTGGCCGTCGTCCTCCCCGAGCTTCCCGAGGTGCGTGCCCTGCTGTCGGGCCTCCAGGAGGGCCGTCCGCCCGGTGTCCCGGGCACGCTCTCGCCTGTCGTGCTGCTCGCCTGTGAGCGCCTCCTGGCCCACGGCCTGGTCGTCGACAGCGACCTCTGGTGCCGCCAGCTCGGCGGCAACGACACGGAGCGGGCCGAGACCCGCACGTCGATCGTGGCCGAGCACGGTCTGCGCGCCGGCGAGGCGCTCGAGCGCCGCTCGTCCAGAAGTGTGGCGCTGGACTGCAGCGGGCTCAGCCGTGCCGCCACCCGGCTCGAGGACCTGCTGACCATGGCCGGGCTCACCGTCGGCCCGCCGCCAGCCGCCGACCTCCTCCTCGTCGTACGCCGCGGGGAGACGGACCGCGCAGACCTGGACCCGTTGCTCCGGCACGACCAGGCCCACGTGCTGCTGACCGTGTCCGAAGGCCGGGTGCGGGTCGGGCCGTTCGTGCAGCCGGGCGTCACCGCGTGCCTGCGGTGCATCGACGCCCACCGGCACGAGTCGGACCCTCGGCACGGCGTGGTCACCCAGCAGTACTCCGATGCCGGGACGTCCGGGACCTGTGGCCTGCCGGCGCCGGTGCCCGCAGACCTGGTCGACGTCGCCGTCGGCCTGCTCGCCCGCGACATCACCCGTTGGGCCGACGGCGAGCAACCGGGGACGTGGTCGAGCACGATCGACGTGGATCCCCAGCTGCACCTCTCCCGCATCCGGTGGCACAGGCATCCGGGGTGCGGGTGCTCCTGGGCCGGCACGGTCGCCAGCTGACCTGGGGAATGGCCGGAAAATGAAGCGAGCCGGCACCCCGCGCGGGGTGCCGGCTCGCCATTCCGGGTGGTCCTAGGCTCCCAGGCGGGCCAGGGCGAGACGGGCGTCGAATGCCGCCTTCTCGGCCTTGCGGCTGAGCCGCGCCGCCTGTGCCAGGACCCGGAGACGGCGCTGACGCTCCATCTCCGCGACGCGCGCGGCGTACTGCTCGCGCGCCAGGGCCTGGGACTGCAGATACATCTCGGGTGCTCCATTTCGACAACGAGGTGTGGGACTTTCGTGAACGGAGGCGCAGCGGGTCACGCGGCTGCCTCGTCCTTGCGCGGCCGGCCACGCGGGCGCTTGCGGGGGATCACCACTCCCTGGAGGAACAGCTCACCACCCCACACGCCCCATGGCTCGCGCCGCTCGAGTGCGCCGTCCAGGCACATGGCCTGAAGCGGGCACGTGCGACAGAGGGCCTTGGCGTACTCGACATCGGCCGGGAGCTCAGCGAAGAAGAGCTCCGGGTCGTGCGTGTGGCACGGCAGGGTGCTCTGATCGATCAGCTCGACCGATGTGCGCTCGAGAACGCTGATGGTCATCTGAAGTCACCTCCTGGGGGACCTGATCTTGTGGATCGGTGGTGAGGGGTTGTCGGAAAAAACAAAACGGCCGCGGATCCCGGGTTTCGGGTTCCGCGGCCTGGAGAGCGCCAGCACTGATGTCGGTCAGTGTGTTGGACTCCAGACAGGAACACCCGGGACGTCACCGCGAAGGGCAACGACCTGCTTGTGGTTGTGCGTCAGGGCACGCCACGTGCAGGTGCTGGCGAAGGCAGCGGTGGACGGCATGGCGAAGCGCGGTCGGATGACGACCGGCGTGATCTCGTACGTGTTCTCCATGGAATCCACCTCCTTCGGTGTCTCGGGTCGGGACGGGCTGCGTTGCTGTTTCTGGTGCTGCTGGCGATCAGTTGCGGTCGCCGTGAGACGACCGTAACTGAGTTCGCATGTAAGGGGCAAACGAATTAATGACGAATGGCAACGAGATCCTGCCAATCGGGTCCTGTTGCCGGTCCGGCCCCTCAGTCCTGGGCAACGAGAGCAAGGACGTCGTCGCCGTACTGCTCGACCTTCTTGGCCCCGATGCCCCCGATCCGCAGCAGCGCCTCGGGGCTGCCCGGGCGGACCTCGGCGATGGCCTCGAGCGTCCGGTCGGTGAAGACGACGTAGGCCGGGACCTTCGCCTCGCCGGCCCGCTCGAGCCGCCAGGACTTGAGCCGGTCGAACAGGGCCTCGTCGTAGGCCGCGGGGCAGCCGTCGCAACGGCCCACCTTGCGCTCGCCGGCCGAGCTGAGCGGCGTGCCGCAGGTGCGGCACATCTGGTGACCGCGGCTGCGGGTCGGACCGGTGGACGAGCTCGACGAGCCCGCCGGCCGCAGACCGTCGAGGAACCGGGACGGCTTGCGGGTCTTGCGACCGCCGGGGTTGCGCGCTGCGGCCCACGAGACCCGAAGGTGAACGCGGGCGCGCGTCATGCCGACGTAGAGCAGCCGCCGCTCCTCCTCGACCTCGACAGGAGTCTGCGCGAAGGTGATCGGGATCGACCCCTCCTGCACACCGCACAGGAAGACGGCGTCCCACTCGAGGCCCTTCGCGGTGTGGAGCGTGGCCAGCGTGACGCCGCCCGCGACCGGAGCGTGCTGCTCGGCGGCGCGGCGGTCGAGGTCGTCGACGAAGTCGCCGAGTCGGCCCGGGTGCTCGGCCGCATAGATCTCGGCCTGGGTGAAGAGCGCCTGCAGCGACTCCCACCGGTCGCGGGCGCTGCCGCGCGCGGTCGGCGGCTCGGGCGCCCAGCCCATGCCGGACAGGGTCGCGCGCACGCCATCCATCAGGTCGTCGGGATCACCTTCCGACCGCGCCGTGCCGCGCAGCAGGGTGATCGCCTGGCGCACCTCAGGGCGGTCGTAGAAGCGGGCCGCGCCACGGACCACGTAGGGCACCTGACGGGCCGCGAGTGCGTCCTCGAAGGCCTCGGACTGGGCGTTGATGCGGAACAGGACGGCGATCTCGCCGACCGGCACTCCGCTGGCCACGAGCTTCGCGATCTCGGAGGCGACCGCCTCGGCCTCGGCGACCTCGTCGTCGTGCTCGACATAGCGAACCGCGGGGCCGGCCGAACGCTGGGAGCGGAGCTCGACACCCCGTGAACGGGTGCCGGAGAGCAGGCTGTTGGCCGCCGTGACCACCTCAGGCGTGGAGCGGTAGTTGCGGACCAGCTCGACCTTCGACGCCCCGGGATAGCGCTGCGGGAAGTTGCGCAGGAAGTCTGCATCGGCGCCGGCGAAGCTGTAGATCGTCTGGGCCGGGTCGCCGACCACGCAGAGCTCGTCACGCCCGCCGAGCCAGAGGTCGAGCAGCGCCGACTGGAGCGGCGAGACGTCCTGGAACTCGTCGACGGTGAAGAACTTGTATTGCCGGCGGACCTGGGCAGCGACCCGCTCGTCCTCGGCCAGCAGGGCGGCCGTCAGCAGCAGGACGTCCTCCATGTCCATGCGGTTGGCGGCCCGCTTGACCTCCTCGTAGGAGCCGAAGACGCGCGCGACGGTCGCGGGGTCGACACCGCTGACCTCGCGGCCCCGCGTCGGGGCGAGCGCCGCGTAGTCATCGGGGCGGACGTTGCTGACCTTGCACCACTCGACCTCGCTGGCGAGGTCGCGCAGCATCCCCTGGTCGGGCGAGAGCCGCTGCTTGCGGGCAGCCTGCGCCATCAGGGCGAGCTTGGACTCGGTCAGCTGCGGCAGGTCGGCGCCGTAGACGTTGGGCCAGAAGTAGCGCAGCTGGCGAAGGGCCGCCGCATGGAAGGTGCGGGCCTGGACCCCTGGCGCACCGAGGGCCCGCAGGCGGGTGCGCATCTCCCCCGCTGCCCGGGCGGTGAAGGTGACCGCCAGGACCTCGGTCGGCTGGTAGACCCCCGTCGCGACCCCGTGCGCGATGCGGTGCGTGATCGCGCGGGTCTTTCCGGTGCCGGCACCGGCCAGCACCTGGACCGGGCCGCGGAGCGCCTCGGCGACCTGACGCTGCTCAGGATCGAGCCCTGTGAGCAAGTCGTTGGATCGCATGGGAATGGACTCCTGGCAGGCACGGTTGGAACGGTCGTCACAGCCTAGACGTGAGGACCGACAGCCCGATGATCACCATGTACAGCACCACCTGGTGCGGCTACTGCCACCGCCTGACGAGCCAGCTCGACCGCGAGGGCATCCCGTACACCGTGGTCGACATCGAGAAGAACGAGGATGCCGCGTTCATCGTCGAGCAGGTCAACGGCGGCAACCAGACCGTCCCCACACTCGTGTACGCCGACGGCTCGGCGCACACCAACCCGTCCGTCGCCCAGGTGAAGGCCAAGCTCGCCTCCCTCAACTGACCGCAGCGCCGGTCACCAGCTGCCGGGCAGCGGTCCTCCGTACCAGGACTCGATCAGGGTCCGCGAGATCGAGATGCCGCGGGTGGGCAGGCTGATCTCGCCGCTCTCGGCCTGTGCCTTCAGCTCGGCGCGGGTGAACCACCGGGCGTCGGCGATCTCGGAGGGGTCGATCGTGATCTCCGTGCTGATCGCGCGTCCCGTGAAGCCGAGCATCAACGAGCTCGGGAACGGCCACGGCTGACTGGCGAACCACTCCACCCGGCCGACCCTGACGCCGGCCTCCTCGAAGACCTCGCGGCGCACGGCGTCCTCGAGGGCCTCGCCCGGCTCGGCGAAGCCGGCCAGCGTCGAGAACCTCGTCGGGCCCCACTGCAGGCCGCTGCCGAGCAGGCACCGCTCGTCAGGAGAACCCGGCTCGCCCTGGGTGATCAGCATGATCACGGCCGGCTCGATCCGCGGGAACTGTTCGCGTCCGCAGGAGTCGCACACCTGGACGTGACCCGACTGGCGTGCCGTCAGGGTGCCGCCGCAACGGGCGCAGAACCGGGTGCGTTCCAGCCACTCGCCGATCCCGACCGCGTGGAAGAGCAGGCGTGCGTCCGCGATGTCCTGCATCAGGTGCAGGCCCAGCGAGCGCAGCCCGACCCAGCCCGTGACGGCTGAAGCGTCCTCGGGTGGGCGCGGCGCAGACCCTGCAGCGGACGTCGTTGCATCGCGACCAGCACCCTGGACGTGCAGGGCGAACCGGGCCACGCCGTCACGCTCGCCGAGCAGCACGCGCACCCCGTCCGTCACGTCGACACCCGGGAGGGCCTCGACGAGCCCGGCCGGACTCAGCCACTGCGGCCTGCCCTCCACGGCGTACACACGGCCTCCCGAGAGCGGCACGACGCGGGTGGCGGGGTCTGCCCACGCCCCGGCCAGCCAGGCCTCGTCGTCGCGTCGGTGGGCAAGCCGGTCGTGTGCCCAGCTGTCCGTGGGCTTCGGGCCGGTGGCCGGTTGATCGTTGTCGGATCGTTCCCTGATCACAACGGCATCCTGTCAGGCACACTCCTAGGCTGCGCGAATGAGCACCCACATCGGCGCCCGGCCCGGCGAGATCGCGCCCCACGTCCTGCTCCCCGGTGACCCGCTGCGGGCGAAATGGATCGCGGAGACCTTCCTCGATGATGCCCGTTGCTACAGCGAGGTCCGCGGGATGCTCGGCTTCACCGGCACCTGGCGCGGCCAGCCGATCTCGGTCCAGGGATCAGGCATGGGCCAGCCGTCGCTGGCGATCTACGTCAACGAGCTCTTCTCCGAGTACGACGTCGAGTCGGTCATCCGCGTGGGCTCCTGTGGCGCGCTGACCGGGAAGGTCGCCCTCCGCGACATCGTGATCGCCTCGGGCGCATGCACCGACTCGGCGATGAACCGGATCGCTTTTGAGGGGCTCGACTACGCACCGGTCGCCGACTTCGGCCTGCTCCGGGCGGCGTACGACGCAGCGCACGGTCGAATGCTCGACGTCGAGGTGCACACGGGCCTGATCTTCTCCGCCGACTCCTTCTACGCCGCGCGGCCGGAGCTGACAGCACGCATGGTCGAGTACGGTGTGCTGGCCGTCGAGATGGAGGCGTCCGCGCTCTACACGCTGGCCGCGAAGCACGGCGGCAGGGCGCTCGCGATCTGCACCGTCTCCGACCACATCGTCACCGGGGAGCACACCTCCGCAGCCGAGCGTGAGCAGGGGTTCGGCGCGATGGTCGAGATCGCCCTCGAGGCGATCACCGCCCAGGCCTGACGTCCGCGCTCAGACGCGGAGCAGCTTCTCGAGCTCGTCGCGACCCGGCAGGTCTGTCGGCTCGACGGTCCGACCCGACCGGACGTAGTGGAACGCAGCGCGCACCTGCTCGAGCGGCAGGCCGGTGAGCTCCGCCCAGGCCAACCGGTAGATCGCGAGCTGCAGCGGATCGGCGTTCTCGCTCCGGCTGGTCTTCCAGTCGACGACCAGGAACGATCCACCCGGCTCGGCGTAGACAGCGTCGATGCGTCCGCGGACCACCTGGCCGTCGAGCACCAGCGCAAAGGGCGGCTCGACGGCATGGGGCACCCGGTCGGCGAACTCCCCTGTCTCGAAGGCGGCCACCAGCTCGCGCAGCTCGACCTCGTCGATCTCGGCATCACCCGCACCCGGCAGCTCGTCGAGCCCGATCAGCTGCTGCTGCCCGAACCGCGCCTCGACGTACGCATGGAAGCGCGTGCCGAAGCGGGCCGCCGACGACGGCGGGCGTGGCATCGGCCGGGCCAGGTCGCGGGCGAAGGCGTCGGGGTCGTCGCGCAGCTTCGCCAGCGACGTCGCGGAGAGCGAGGACGGAAGCGGCACGTCGATGTCGGTGGCCCGCTCCTGGCGCGCCTCGACGACGAGGCGCTCGAGCTCGGCGTCCCACTCCGCCACGGTCGATGCCTCGACCATGTCCAGCTCCGGGTCATCCGCGGACAGGTCGACAGCGATCACCCGCTCTGCTGCCTCGCGGCGGAGCAGCGCCTCGCGGCCGACGCCATCGACCGGCCAGGGTCGGCTCGTGTCGAGCTCGGCGAGCGGGTTCAGCGCCCCCTTCTCCGGCTTGACCAGCCAATGCTTCGGCGGGATGCCCCACGCCTCGAGCGACGCGCGCACGGTCTGCTGATAGGCGGACGGCCCGAGCGGGGTCTTGTTCTTGTTCCAGAGGTACGAGCTGACCACCAGCCGGTGCGCGGCGCGGGTGAACGCGACGTAGCCCAGTCGGAGCTCCTCCTCCGCATCGTGCGCACGTGTCGCGTCGCGGTAGGCGTCGAGCCCCGCCTTGTCGTACGCCGCGAGCTGCGGCAGGTCGCCCGCGTCACCGCGCAACGGAGCGGGAAGGACCGGCGGCGACGAGGTCCACAGCGTCCGCGAGCGGTTGGTCGGGAAGCGGGTCTCGCAGACGCCGACCGAGAAGACGCATCCCCACTCGAGTCCCTTGGACCGGTGCACCGTCAGCAGCTTCACCGAGTCGGCCTCCGTCGGGGTCGCGATGTCGAGGCCATTGCCCTGGTCGTCCTCCGCGGTCAGGTAGGCCAGCAACGCCGGCAGCGTCACGTCGCCGTCGACCGCCTGGAAGTCCGCGACGGCCTTCACGAACAGGTCGAGGTTGTCGCGTCGGGCAGCCGCCGCGGGGCTGATGGAGGAGGCCAGCTCCACGTCGACACCGGTGGTGTCGATGATGCGGCGCACCACGTCGAGCAGCGGCTCGCCGACGGAGGTGCGCAGCATGCGCAGCTCCGACGACAGCAGACCGAAGCGCTCGCGGGCCTCGGCGGAGTAGGGCCAGTCGGCGGAATCGCCGAGATCGTCGAGTGCATCGCTGAGCGAGGGCAGCTCGGCCGGGTCGACTCCGTCGGTGATCTGGACGAGGTGCTCGGCGACGTCGCCCGCCGATGACCGACGGCCGCCCGCGATCTCTGCCGAGCGCTTGCCGAGCAGCTTCAGGTCGCGCGGCCCGATCGCCCAGCGTGGCCCGTTGAGCAGGGTGAGCAGCGACGCGTTGGCGGTGACATCGTGGAGCAGGTGGAGCGTGGCGACCACCTCGGCGACCTCGGGCAGCCGCAACAGACCCGAGAGGCCGACGATCTCCACCGGGATGCCGGCAGTGGTCAGCGCGTCGAAGACGTCGGCCGCGTGGGCGTTGTCGCGGGTCAGCACGCCGATGTCGGACCACATCCCACCCGTGTCCCCCGTGTGCGCGTCGGCGACGGCGGTGGCCAGCCACGCGAGCTCCTCGGCGTTGGTCTCGAACACCAGCGCCTCGACCACCCCGTCGGCAGCACCGGGGGCCGGCTCCAGCGGAGCGACCTGGGGGTACTTCTCGAGGAGTGGGCCGGCCAGCCGGTTGGCGACCTCGAGGATGCGCCGGTCGGAGCGGCGGTTGACGGTCAGCGGGAAGCTCACGACACCGGCCGCTGAGGGGAACGCATCGGCGAAGTTGAGGATGTTGGAGACCGAGGCGCCGCGCCAGCCGTAGATCGCCTGGTTGGGGTCACCGACCGCAGTCACTGGATGTCCGTCGCCGAAGAGCCGCGACAGCATGGTCGCCTGGGCCACCGAGGTGTCCTGGTACTCGTCGAGGAGCACGACCTTGAACCGTGCCCGCTCAGCCTCGCCGACCCCGGGTTGGCCGGTGGCCAGCCGGGCACCGAGCTCGATCTGGTCGGAAAAGTCCATCAGCCCGAGCTCGCGCTTGAGCCGCCGGTACGACGCGACGAGGCCGAGCAGCTCGCCTCGCCGCTCGATCACGTTGAGCGCCTTCTTGATCGCGTCGACCTGCCCCTTGACCTTCTTGCCGGCATCGAGCTCCGCCTCGGCGATCACCAGCGAGGCAGCGAAACGCGCGCGGGCCTCGGCGTCCACGCGGCGGACGTCATCGACGGTGACGAGGTGCTCGGACATCGCGCCATCGAGGGCGAGGAGGTTCTGGATCACGGTGGGCGGGTGGTCGGAGAGCGCGCGCACCTCGCCGGCGTAGCGCTCCACGACCCGTGCGCCCAGCTGGAAGCGCGAGGCGTCGGTGATGACGCGGGTGTCGGGCTCGTGGCCGATGCGGAGGCCGTGGTCGGTGAGGAGCGCCGAGGCGTAGGCGTTGTAGGTCGCGACAGTCGGCTCCAGCACGTCCTCGACGGTGCCGTCGTCAGCAACGACCGGCTCGAGGGCGCCGGCCTGCTGCAGCGCCTCACGGATCCGCGCGCGGAGCTCCGCGGCCGCCTTGGTGGTGAAGGTGAGGCCGAGGATCTCGTCGGGCCTGACCTGACCGGTCGCGACAAGGTAGACGACCCGGGCTGCCATCAGCGTGGTCTTGCCGGATCCGGCACCGGCGATCACGACGGCCGGGGCGAGCGGCGCGGAGATGGCCTCCCACTGCTGCGCACTCGGGGCGTAGTCGGTCTTCATCACCCGCTGCAGGTCCGCCGGGGTGGTGATCTCGAGGGGCGTCACTGGGTCACCACCGATCCGGCGCTCTTCGCCGGGCAGATCGCTGTGAACGCGCAGCGCTCGCACTGGGGGCCGATCACCGCAGGGAAGGTCTCGCTGCGGATCAGCGCCGCCGCCAGCTCCAGCTGCGAGACCAGCAGGGCGCGCTCGGGGCCGTCGGGGTCGTGGGCCGGCTGCCGCTGCACCGTCGGCTCGGGCTTGCCGTCCTCGAGCCCGAGCTGCACCAGCTCGGCGCCACCGGTGACGGCCGGGGCGTCATCAAACCCGCCCGCGTCGACCGCGAGCTGGTAGAGCGCGAGCTGGGTGTGCTTGAGCACGGCGGGCCCGGTTGGTGCAGCCCGCCCGGACTTGAGGTCGACCACGACGACCCGGTTGTCGGAGCTCAGCTCCAGCCGGTCCACCTGACCGGCCAGCCGCACCCGCTCACCATCAGGGAGCTCGATCTCGGCGGAGAACGTGCGCTCGGTGCCGAGCCCCGCGCGTGGATTGGTGGCATGCCAGGCGAGGAACTTGGCCAGGCCGCTCCGCACCCGTTCGTGCTCGCGCGCCTTGGACCACGGGGTGCGGAACGAGAGCCGGTCCCAGACCACGTCGACGTGCTCCATCAGGGCGGTGAGCTCCGGCTCCAGCTCACCCGTCGCGACCCGCTCCGCGACGGCGTGGACCAGCTGCCCGACGTTGGCCGACTGGGCCGAGGCCCCGGCTCCCCCGGCCTCGCGCTCGAGGAACCACTGGGTCGGGCAGGTCAGGATCTTCTCCAGCATGCTCGCCGAGACCGGCACCGGCGCCTCGGGATCGCGGACCGGCTGCACGGATCGCGAGGCCGAGCGCGTCCCCCACCACTGGGACGGGTCGGCAGCAGGCACGAGCGGTCGGTCTCCCACGGTCTCCGACGCGAGCTGGGCGAGCCGACGCGCGGCGGTCTCACGCAGGGGCTCCGACGCCTCCGGGTCGGTCACGGTGCGACGCAGGTCGGCCACCAGGCCGGAAAGCGAGAGCGGGCGCCGGGGCCGGCCCGCGACATGCACGGCCCGGTGCTCGGCCGCGGTCGGATAGAGGTCGTCGAGGAACCGCGACGGCTGCTCACCCTCGTCGTCGCTCGACTTCACCGCAGTGACGACGAGGCGCTCTCGGGCGCGCGTGCAGGCGACGTAGAAGAGCCGGCGCTCCTCCATCAGCAGCTCGCGGGTGGTCAGCGGGGGCTGGATGCCGTCGACGCCGATCAGGTCGGCACCGAGCAGGGACGAGCGACGGCGCAGGTCAGGCCAGGCGTCCTGCTGGACGTGGGCGACGACGACGAGCCGCCACTCCAGGCCCTTGGACCGGTGAGCGGTGAGCAGGCGAACAGCCGACCCGCGCACGCCGCGCTCGGCCAGCGTGTCGCCGGGCAACTGCTGCGCCACGAGAGTGGCGAGGAAGTTGATGACGCCGACGTGGTCGCGTTGCTCCTCGGCACGGGATGCCGCCTCGAAGAGCGCACAGACCGAGTCGAGGTCGCGGTGCGCGCGCCGGGCCTGTCCACCCCCGGCCTCGACCCCTCGCCTGAGTCGGGCGGGCCAGCCGGTGCCTGACCACAGCGTCCAGAGCACCTCCTCGGCGGTGGCGCCCGCGAGCATCTGCTCCCGTGCTCCGCGAAGCAGGGCCGCGAGCGAACGTGCGCGGGTCGCCTCGACCCCGCTCAGCCCGTCCAGGAAACCCGGGCCCACCACGGCCAGCCGGACCAGCTCCCGCGACGGCTGCGGAGTGCGAGCCGCCCCCTGTGCCTGCGCCTTCTCCCGGGCGCGCAGCTGCCGCGCGAGGCGGCGTACGTCGCCGGCGTCGAGGCCCCCCAGGGGCCCCGTCAGCAACGCCTCGGCGCGGCCGGCGTCGAGGTGGCCCACGTGCTCGGTGTCGGTCTCCTCGAGGTTGACCACGGCACGGAGCGCGTCGAGCAGCGGCGCGACCGCCGGGTCCTGGACCAGCGGGAGGTCGTCGGACGCGACCTCGACCGGCACGCCCGCGGCGCCGAGCGACCGTCGCAGCGCAGGGATCGAGGAGCGCCCCGAGCGCACCAGCACGGCCATCTCGTCCCAGCCGATGCCGTCCTCGAGGTGAGCGCGGCGCAGCAGGTCGGCGAGGTGCTCGGCCTCGGCCCGCTCGCTGTCGAAGGTGAGGACGTCGACCTTGCCGGCGCCGTGGTCACCCGGCGCCGCGACCGGCTCGAGGAACGCCTCCCTGGCCGCCTCGGGGATGGTGCCGATCAGCGAGAGCCGGCCGGCGACCTGCTGGCTCGCCCGGAGCAGCCGCGGCCCGAAGCGTCGCGTCGTGCGCAGCGCGATGACCGGAGCAGACTCCCCCGCCGTGGTCGGGAAGGCGGTCGGGAACTCGAGGATGCCGCGCACCTCGGCACCTCGGAAGCCGTAGATGGACTGGTGCGGGTCGCCGACAACAGTGAGGTTGCGACCGTCGCCGGCCAACGCACGCAGCAGCTGGACCTGGCCGGGATCGGTGTCCTGGTACTCGTCGACGAAGACGTGGGTGAAGCGCGACCGCAGCTCGTCGCGGTGCAGCTCGGCCTCGAGCGTGGCCCGGCGGATCAGGTCGGCATAGTCGGTGGCACCCTGGCTGTCGAGCACCGTGAGGTACTGATCGAGGAAGGCCCCGGCCGCGATGAACTCGGGCAGCTCGTGCTCGCGCCCCAGTGCGCTCAGCTGCGACGGGTCGAGCCCCTTCTCCCGGGCCCGCCCGAGCACCATCGTGACCTCGCGCGCGAACCCGCGTGTGCCCAGCGCGGCCCGGAGCGACGGGGGCCACTGCACCGACTCGGGGTGGTCGGTCAGCAGCTCGCGGAGCACCACGTCCTGCTCGGGCGCGGAGAGCAGCCGCAGCGGGGCGTCGTAGAGCTCGGCAGGTGCGTAGGCGCGGATCAGCCCGTAGGCGAACGAGTGGAAGGTCGAGCTCATCGTGGCTGCGGTGGTCCGCCCGATGCGCGCGGTGACCCGGTCGCGCAGCTGCTCTGCCGCCTTGCGGGAGAAGGTCAGGGCGAGGATCTGGTCAGGCGCGACACCGTCGCGCTCGATGCGTGCCGCGATCGCCTCGACCAGGGTCGTCGTCTTGCCCGTGCCCGGTCCGGCCAGCACCAGCAGCGGGCCACCCGCATGGTCCACCACTGCTTGCTGGGCAGCGTCCAGCACCGGCGCCGGACCGGCCACAGCGGCCTGCGGCGCCAGACGGTAGGAGACGGGGTTGGCGGACACGGGTGACACCTTGGCACGCACCTCCGACAAGACCGATCGGACCCCTGGGCGAATCCCGATCAGGCTCCGGGCGACGGCTGCCAGAACGCCTTCGGCAGGTCGACCCGGTCACCGCGGACCGGCGTCCCCTCGGCGTACCAGCTCTGGAGGGCCTCGGCGATCAGGTGTCCCGGAAGGGTGCCGTCGGCACGCACGCAGCGCCACCACGGAACGCCGCTGCCATCGGTCGCCATCACCCGCGCCACGGTCCGCGGGCCGCCCGTTCCCAGCTGCTCCTGGAGGACGTCGGCGATCGCGCCGTACGTCGTCGCGCGGCCGGCCGGCACGGATTCGACCAGCACGAGCACGGCCTCGGCGTACTCCTCGGGGCTGGACACTGACCGAACGCTAGCGAAAAGCAGCGGCGCCCCCACCCCGGAGGGAGAGGGCGCCCGCAACTTTCAGCTCAGTAGGACGGCTGGGACGGGTCGATCTGGTTGACCCAGGCCACGACGCCACCACCGACGTGGACGGCGTCGGACCAGCCGGCGCCCTTCACGATCGCGAGGGTCTCCGCAGAGCGCACACCGGTCTTGCAGTGCATGACGATCTGCTTGTCGGCAGGCAGCTGCTCGAGCGCCGAGCCGTTGAGGAACTCACCCTTCGGGATCAGCACCGCACCCGGGATGTGGTTGATCTCCGCCTCGTTGGGCTCGCGGACGTCGACCAGCACGAAGTCGCGCTCACCGGCCTCGCGCTCCTTGAGCATCGTCTCCAGCTGGGTCACCGAGATGGTCGAGCCGGCAGCCGCGTCAGCGGCCTCCTCGGAGACGGCACCACAGAAGGTGTCGTAGTCGATCAGACCGGTGACGGTGGCGTGCTCGCCGCAGAGCGCGCAGTTGGGGTCCTTGCGGATCCGCAGCTTGCGGTACTCCATCTCGAGCCCGTCGTAGATCATCAGCTTGCCCACGATCGGGTCGCCGATGCCGGTGAGCAGCTTGATGGCCTCGTTGACCTGGATCGAGCCGATGGACGCGCAGAGCACACCCAGCACGCCACCCTCGGCGCAGGAGGGGACCATGCCCGGCGGCGGCGGCTCGGGGTAGAGGCAGCGGTAGCACGGCGCCTCGTCCGACAACGTCGGCGCGAAGACCGAGGCCTGGCCGTCGAAGCGGTAGATCGAGCCCCAGACGTAGGGGATCTTCAGGAAGTACGCCGCGTCGTTGACCATGTAGCGCGTCGCGAAGTTGTCGGTGCCGTCGACGATCAGGTCGTAGCCCTCGAAGACCGAGAACACGTTGTCGTTGTCGAGGCGCTCCTCGTGCAGGATCACCTTCACGTAGGGGTTGATCTCCGCGATCGACTCCTTGGCCGACTGGCCCTTGGGCTTGTCGATGTCGGAGACGCCGTGGATGACCTGGCGCTGCAGGTTCGACTCGTCGACGGTGTCGAACTCGGCGATGCCCAGCGTGCCGACGCCCGCGGCGGCGAGGTAGAGCAGCGCGGGCGAGCCGAGGCCACCGGCACCGATGACCAGGACCTTGGCGTTCTTCAGGCGCTTCTGGCCGGTCATGCCGACGTCCGGGATGATCAGGTGCCGGCTGTAGCGACGGACCTCGTCGACGGTCAGCTCGGCTGCCGGCTCCACGAGAGCGGGAAAGGACACAGGGTCTCCTCAGTCAGGACAAGTGCGTTACGGCCTCCCAACAAACACATGGTGAGGCGTGTTCCCGATTCTCCCCCGTGACCGAATCGCAACCAAACGACGTCCGCACTGTGTCTGGACATCGCGTGGGTCGCGGACGAGAGTCACGTGGGGGAATTGGTCTCGGGACAGGAAGGCACCTCGTCAAGTGAAGAAGCTCGTAACCGGCCTCGGAGCCGGCACGGCAGGACTGTCGATCGGACTTGCACTGGCGCTCAGCCCGGTCCAGTCCGCAGCGGCACAGGACACGACAGCGGCCCAGGCAGAGCGGCACCAGGCACACCGGGAGGACAACCGTCCGGGGCCCCTCACGGCCCGGCAGGAGAGGCTGAAGCAGAAGGCCCTCACGATGCTCGACAACGGCTCGCGGCGTGCCAAGGCGCAGCCGGAGGGCGGCTCCACGGTCCAGCTCGATGCTGACTCGTTCGTCGAGTTCCCGACCGACAAGCAGGAGAAGGTCTGGACGGTGCTCAGCCAGTTCGGCACCCAGACCGCCGGCAAGTACGGCCGCACGCCGGGCCCGCTGCACAACCAGATCGCGCAGCCGGACCGCGCCAGGGACAACTCGACCATCTGGACGCAGGACTTCTCCCAGGCGCACTACGACGAGATGTTCAACGGCTCCGGCGAGTCCTTCGCCGACTACTACGCCAAGCTCTCCGGCGGGAAGTACACCGCGATCAACACCGTCGAGGACTGGACCACGGTCCCCTACAACGGGCAGTACTACGGCGCCAACCCACGTGAGGACGAGGGCGGCTCGTGGGACTTCATCACCGACTCCGTCAACAGCTGGTACGCCGGGCAGGTCGCGGCCGGCAAGACACCGGCCGAGATCGACGCCTACCTGGCGCAGTTCGACGAGTGGGACCGCTACGACCACGACAGCGACGGCGACTTCAACGAGGCCGACGGCTACATCGACCACTTCCAGGCGGTCCACGCCGGGGAGGGCGAGGAGGCCGGTGGCGGCAGTCTCGGCGAGGACGCGATCTGGTCCCACCGGTGGTACGTCGACGGCAACCTCTACGGCCAGACCGGTCCGACGGTCGGCGGCCCCGAACCTGTTGCCAACCTGCTCGGCGGCACCCGCGTGGGTGACTCGAAGTACTTCATCGGCGACTACACCGTCGAGCCGGAGAACGGCGGCCTCGGCGTCTTCGCCCACGAGTTCGGCCACGACCTCGGCCTGCCCGACTACTACGACACCGCCGGCGGCGAGAACGGCACCGCCTTCTGGACGCTCATGTCGTCCGGATCCTGGCTCAACCACGGCACCGAGGACATCGGCTCCGTGCCCGGCCTGATGGGGCCCGAGGAGAAGCTCTACCTGGGCTGGCTCGACTACGCCGAGGTCTCCCCCGGGCAGTCCGGCAGCTACCAGCTCTCCCCCTCGCAGAACACCGTCGACGGGCAGGAGCAGGCGGTCAAGGTGAACCTCCCGGACGCGGTCACGACGACGTCGTACACGACGCCGCCGGAGGGCACGCACGCCTGGTGGACCGGCCGTGGCGACCAGCTCAACAACAAGCTGACCCGCGAGGTGCCGGCTGCGGGCCGGGTCACGGTGAAGGCGGACGTCTGGCACCAGATCGAGGCCGGCTACGACTACCTGTACGCCGAGTGGTCCACCGACGGTGGCGCCACCTGGAACCGCACCGGCACCCCGATCGACGGGGCCTCGCGCGGCTGGGTCACGAAGCGCTGGTCCTACAACGCCGGTGGCCAGCCGTCGCTGTTCCGGTTCCGCTACCAGACCGACGGTGGCGTCAACGAGGCCGGCGCGTTCGTCGACAGCATCGTCGTCGGTGCCGGCACGGCGTACTCGTTCGCTGATGGTGCCGAGGCAGGCAACAACGGCTGGACACCCCAGGGCTTCACGATCAGCACGGGCTCGGAGAGCAACACGTCGCCGCGCTACTACCTGATCGAGAACCGCCAGTACGTCGGCTACGACGCGACCCTGGAGACCGGGCCGTACCAGTTCAGCGAGGCCGTCACCCGGCCCGACTGGGTGGAGCACTTCAGTTTCCAGGACGGCATGCTGGTCTGGTACGTCGACGGCTCCTACGCCGACAACAACGTCAGTGCCCACCCGGGCGCGGGCAGTGCGATGGTGGTCGACGCCCGGCCGCTCTCGCTGACCTACCCCGACGGCACGCGTCCGTCCAACCGGCGCCAGCCGTTCGACGCGACCTTCGGGCTCCAGCCGGTCGACCCGGTCTGCCTGCACAAGCAGGTCGCCGACACCTCGGCCGCTGGCTACTCGACGTACGCCGCATGTGCGACCGACCTGGCGGCCAAGCCGACCTTCGACGACAGCGACCCGCTGGCGTACTGGTCGTCGGTGAACCCGCAGAACTCGGTCAAGGTCGCCGGTCACGGTGTCACCGCGACCGTCACCGGCGAGACCGGCGGGGTCCTGTCTGTGGCCGTGGCGAATCCCGCCAGCTGAGCACTGCCGCTGAACATTGGCGGCGTGGGAGGGGCTCCGGTCACGGGGTCCCTCCTTCGCTGCTTGTAGGCTGCTTCAGCACGCAGGACCGAGAGGAACATCATGACCATCGAGCAGCGGCCCGATCTAGACGCCGCCCGCCCCCGTGGTGGTCGCCTGCCGCGCAAGGCGCGCCGGGCCCAGCTCCTCGAGTCCGCCCTCGAGGTCTTCGCTGCCCAGGGCTACCACGCTGCCGCCATGGATGACATCGCCGTGCGCGCGGGTGTGTCCAAGCCGGTGCTCTACCAGCACTTCCCCGGCAAGCTGGACCTCTACCTCGCCCTGCTCGAGGTCTCCTGCGACACGATCATCCACAACTGCCGCCAGGCGCTGCTCTCCACCCAGGACAACAAGCAGCGCGTCGCCGCCACGATGGACGTCTTCTTCGACTACGTCGCCTCCGAGACCGGTGCCTTCCGCCTGGTCTTCGAGTCCGACCTGACCAACGAGCCCAGCGTGCGCGAGCAGGTCGAGCGGGTCACCACCGAGTGCGCCGAGCTGATCACCCAGGTGATCGCCGAGGACACCGGCCTTCCGGCCGAGGCGTCCCACCTGCTCGCCGTCGCCCTGGTCGGCATGGCGCAGGTCAGTGCCCGCTACTGGCTGGCCGACGAGTCGACGACCCCGCGCGAGAAGGCCGCCGCCCTGATCGCGGGCCTGGCCTGGCGCGGCATCGGTGGCTACCCCCGCCACGACTGACCTCTCGCCGCATCCCGTCATCACCCTCGGCCACAACGCTCACCCCACGCTATGAAGGAGGACCTCATGGAGGTCAAGATCGGTATCCAGAACGTCGTCCGCGAGTTGGTCATCGAGACCAACGAGACGGTCGAGGCGATCGAGAAGCTGGTCGCGGGCGCCATGGCCGACGGCGGCGTGCTCACGATCACCGACGGCAAGGGGCGCCACATCGCCGTCCCCGGCGCCTCCTTGGCGTACGTCGACTTCGGCGGCGGGGTCGCCGGCCACGTCGGCTTCCGCTCCTGAACCAACCTGATCGGCTGACGACCGCTCTTCCGGCCACGCCGGAGAGCGGTCGTTGCCATTGGACCCGATAGTTGGCAAGGTGGCGGGCATGAGGTCCGGCCGACAGCGGCCGGTCCGCCTGCGAAAGGTGTACTCATGGGGATCTCGGACATCCTTGTAGCCCTCATCGGCGGCACGATCATCGGCATCCTCGGCAAGGTCGTCGCCCCGGGTGGCCGTGACCAGATCCCGCTGTGGCTCACCATCCTGTGCGGCATCGGCGGCATCGTCGCCGGCACCTACCTGTGGACCGAGGTCTTCGGTGGCCAGGCCGACGCCGAGGGCTTCGACTTCTTCCGGCACCTCACGCAGATCGTCGTCGCTGCGGTCCTCGTCGTCATCGCCGCCGGCATCACGGGTCGCAGCAAGAAGGCCTGACGCACCACCCGCACCATCACACGCACCATCACACGGGCCGACCGTCCGCAGGAGCCCCTCGCACCGACAATGCGGGGGGCTTCTCGGCGTACCGGTAGGATCGGCCTTGCAACACCCCCTGTATGTGCGCGGCGGACCCGTCCTGGTGTCGGCTGCAGACAGCCCCTCGACGGAAGAACTCCACATCGTGACCACCTTCAGAGAGCTCGGCGTCCTGCCCGAGATCTGCACGGCGCTCGAGCGCCGCAACATCACCGAAGCCTTCCCGATCCAGGAGATGACCCTCTCCATCGCCCTCCTGGGCACGGACCTGATCGGCCAGGCCCGCACGGGCACCGGCAAGACGCTGGCGTTCGGCATCCCGATCCTCCAGCGCACGGTCGTCCAGCATGACCCGGACTACGCCGAGATGGCCCAGGGCAAGCCCCAGGCCCTCGTCGTCGCCCCGACCCGTGAGCTCGCGCTCCAGGTCTCCAGCGACCTCGAGCTGGCTGGCGCCGACCGCGGCGTCCGGGTCCTCACCGTCTACGGCGGCGTGGGCTACGACGGGCAGCTCGACGCGCTCGCGTCGGGCGTCGACGTCGTCGTCGGCACCCCGGGCCGCCTCATCGACCTGATGAACAAGCGCGCGCTCGACATCTCGCACGTGAAGTCGCTCGTCCTCGACGAGGCCGACGAGATGCTCGACCTGGGCTTCCTCCCCGACGTGGAGCGCCTGCTCCGTCAGACGCCGGAGACCCGCCAGACGATGCTCTTCTCCGCGACCATGCCGGCCGCGATCATCACGCTGGCCCGCATGCACATGCGCCACCCGATGAACATCCGCGCCGAGTCCGCCGGTGACGACCAGATGGTCCCCGCCACGGCGCAGTTCATCTACCAGGTGCACGACCTCGACAAGCCGGAGATCATCGGCCGCGTCCTGCAGGCCGACGACGTCGACAAGGTCGTCATCTTCACCCGCACCAAGCGCCAGGCGCAGCGGGTCGCCGATGACCTGGTCGACCGCGGCTTCTCCGCCTCGCCGCTGCACGGCGACATGGCGCAGGTCGCGCGCGAGAAGGCCATGACCAAGTTCCGCGAGGACAAGATCCGGGTCCTGGTCGCCACCGACGTCGCCGCCCGCGGCATCGACGTCCAGGGCGTCTCCCACGTCATCAACTACATGTCGCCGGACGACGAGAAGACCTACGTCCACCGCATCGGCCGCACGGGCCGCGCGGGCGCGACGGGCACCGCGATCACCTTCGTCGACTGGGCCGACCTGACCAAGTGGAAGCTGATCAACAAGGCCCTCGACCTTCCGTTCGACGAGCCGACGGAGACCTACTCCACCTCGGAGCACCTGTTCCACGACCAGGGCATCCCGGCCGGCACCAAGGGCCGGATCAAGGATGCTGCCCCGGTCGAGCGCAAGCCGCGCGAGGACCGTGGCGGCGAGCGCGGTGGGCGTGACGGCGGCTCGCGTGACGGGGCCTCCCGTGAGCGCACCTCGAGCAACAACCGCAACCGCAGCCGGACCCGCAGCGGCCAGACCGTGGCCGGCGATGCGCCCGCAACCAAGGCCGAGGACAAGCCGACCACGTCGACCGACTCCGCCGAGGGCGGCGAGGGCACTCCGAGCCGCAACCGCAACCGCAACCGTCGTCGTCGCTCCGGTGGCGGCCAGGGCGGCACGACGCCCAGCGAGGCTCCTGCCACCGCCTGACCTGCACCGGGTCCCGGTGCTGCTCCCCCACTGCGGGGAGCGGCACCGGGATTCGTCATTTCCCGGTCAGCTCACGGCGACCGCGGCGCGGTCGCGGTGCTCACTTCTGCGCAGCGCGGGCGACCAGCTTCTCGGCCACCTCGCGATAGGCCACCGCGCCCTTGCTGGTGCGGTTCGTCGACAGGATCGACCGTCCGCTCGCGGGTGCCTCGGCGAACTTGATCGTCTTCGGGATCGGCGGCTCGAAGACCGCGAGCTCGTAGGTCTCGGAGATCGTGTCCAGCACCCGGCGCGAGTGGTTGGTGCGGCCGTCGTACAGCGTCGGGAGCACGCCCCAGACCTCGAGGCGACGGTTCGTGAACCGGCGCACGTCGTGGACCGTGTCGAGCAGCTGGCCCACACCGCGGTGCGAGAGCGTCTCGCACTGCAACGGGATGAGTACGCCGCGTGCAGCGGTCAGCGCCGCGACCGTCAGCACGCCGAGCGACGGCGGGCAGTCGAGCAGGACCCAGTCGTAGTCGGCTCCTGCCTCGGCAAGGTCCTCCAGCGTGCCCTTGAGGACCTGCTCGCGGCCGGTGCGGGTCAGCAGGTCTGCCTCCGCGCGGGCGAGCTCGATGGTCGCGGGCAGCAGGTCGACACCCTCCTCGGTCTGGATGATCACCTCGCGGGCGTCCAGACCCTTGGTGAGCACGTGGTGGACCGAGAGCTCGAGGTCCTCCGGGTCGATGCCCAGCGAGAACGTCAGGCAGGCCTGGGGGTCGAGGTCGACGAGCAGGACCTTGTGCCCGGCCTCTGCAAGCGCAGCACCGAGCGAGGCGACGGTGGTCGTCTTGGCGACGCCACCCTTCTGGTTGGCGATGGCGAGCGTGGTGGTCATCACGTCCCATCATGCCTGACGAGTTGCCCGGATCACGCTCCGCCCTGAATGCTGGCCACCATGTCCTCCTCGCAGACCCTGTCCGGCACCGCCCTCATCACCGGCCCCACCGCCGGGATCGGCCTCGAGTTCGCCCGTCAGCTCGCCGCCCGGGGCCTTGACCTCGTGCTCGTGGCCCGCGACACCGACCGCCTCGCGGCCGTCGCCGACGAGCTCACCACTGCCCACGGCGTACGTGTGGAGGTGCTGCCCGCCGACCTCGCCGACGCCGACCAGCTGGCCGTGGTCGAGGCGCGTCTCGCCGACGCGGGCCGTCCCGTCGACCTGCTCGTCAACAATGCCGGCTTCGGCCTCAAGGAGCGCTTCCTCGACAACCCGATCGCGCTCGAGCAGGCGCAGCAGGACGTGCTCGTGCGCGCCGTGCTCCGGCTGACCCATGCTGCACTCGGCGGCATGTCCGAGCGCGGCCACGGCGGCGTCCTCAACGTCTCCAGCGTCGCCGCGTTCCTCCCGCGCGGCACCTACTCCGCGGCGAAGGCCTGGGTGAACAGCTTCAGCGAGTGGGCCCACAACGAGTACGCCGCCCGCGGGGTCCAGGTCATGGCGCTGTGCCCCGGCTTCGTGAAGACGGAGTTCCACGAGCGGCTCGGCATCGACCGCGACGCCAGCGCGCCCGCGTGGATGTGGCTGGACGCCGACCGGCTCGTCGCCGACGCCCTCGCGGACTTCGAGGCCGGCAAGGTCTTCTCGATCCCGAGCAAGCGCTACAAGGCGCTGGTCAGCGTGTCGAGAGCCGTGCCGCGCGGCGTGCTCCAGAAGGCGCAGTCGCTCGGCCGCAAGTGATCCTGCGGATCACCGAGCGCACGCTCAGAACTCGTTGGTGACGAAGGCGCGGACCGCGTCGGCGATCATCTGCACCGCGATCGCGCACAGCAGGAGACCGGCGATCCGGCTGACCAGCAGGACGCCGCTCTCCCGGATCACGCGCAGGATCGGGACCGAGAACCGCATGGCCATCCAGATGCACAGGTGCACGCCGAGGATGCCGCCGGCAACGGCGAGGAAGCTCGGTCCGTCATCGACCTGCTTCGTGAACAGCATCGTCGCCACGATCGCGCCGGGGCCGGCCAGCAGCGGTGTGCCGAGCGGCACGAGCGCGACGTTGACGTCCGAGGGCGCCGTCGGCTCCAGCCCGTCCTTGTTGGTGAGCAGCTCGAGGGCCACCATCAACAGCAGCAGGCCGCCCGCGCCCTGCAGTGCGGGCAGCGAGATGTGCAGGTAGCCGAGGATCCCCTGGCCGAAGAACGCGAAGACCACGATCACGGAGAACGACACCAGCACGGCCTGCCACGCGGCTCGACGCACTGCGCCGGGCGCGCGCCCGGCGGTCAGCGACAGGAAGATCGGGATCGATCCCGGCGGGTCCATGATCACGAACAGGGTCACGAAGACCTCGGCGAGCAGGACCGAGTCGACGACGCTCATGGCGTGACCACCTGCGGGGTCGAGCGGCCCGACAACGCCGACGCAGCGGCGGCAAGATCGAGCAGGCGGGCGTACTGGTCGGGTCCGGTCGTGTTGCAGCCCAGCCCGTGACCTGACTTGCCGACCCCGTGGTGGTCACTGGAGCCGGTCGCGACGAGGTCGAGGTCGCGCGCGATCGCCCGGAGCCGGGTGCGGGTCTCGGGGTCGTGGTCCTCGTGGTCGACCTCGATGCCTGCCAGCCCGAGCTCGCGCAGACCGGCGAGGCCGTCCACCCCGAGCGGTCCGGCATCGTTGTTGCGGCCCCAGGGGTGCGCGATCACGCTGACTCCCCCGGCCTCGGCGACCGTGCGGATCATCGGCTCCAGGGGCGCGGCATACCGATCGACGTACGCCGGGCGGCCGGGGCTGAGCAGCTCCGCGAAGGCCTGGTCCCGATCACGGACGTAGCCGGCGTTGACCAGCGCGTCAGCGACGTGGGGGCGGCCGACAGCCGCCGCATCACCGGACACCGCCTGCACCTGCGCGAGCTCGAGATGAAGGCCGATCGCGTCCAGGCGCTCGAGGATCGCCGGCACCCGCGAGTTGCGACCGTCGAGGACCTTCTGCAGCCCGCTGACCAGCGGCTCGTACGACGGGTCGGGCAGGTAGGCCAGCAGGTGGACGGCACGACCGCGGTGGCGGGTGCTGATCTCCATGCCCCGCACCAGCTCGATGCCGACCTCGTCCGCGGCCCGGGCCGCCTCGGCCCAACCGGCGGCGGTGTCGTGGTCCGTGATGGCCAGGACGTCGAGCCCGGCTGCCTTGGCGGCGTGGACCAGCTCGGTCGGGGACTGCGTGCCATCGCTGATCCGCGAGTGGGTGTGGAGGTCGATGCGCACGCGAGCAGCCTAGGACCTCGGAGCCATCCCGGGAGAACCGGCCGGGCTCACCAGACCGACGGATGCCCGCCGAAAGGCGTCGCGACCAGGTGTGGGCCGAACTCGGAGGCGTCCGCCAGCTTCCACGCATCCGACATCAGCAGAATGGCCGAGGCAGGCCGCAGGACCACCCACAGCCAGCGGCCCTCCGCCTCGCCCGCGAGCACGCTGCGGTCGAGCTCGGCATCCGTGTCGTGGGTCGAGATCGACCAGAGCGGCACCGAGGTCGAACCCAGCCGGAGGCGTGCCTCGGGCTGGCGTCCGGCGATCTCGGTGCCCGGATCCGAGTGGCGCGTGCGTGCCACCCGCGCCCCGAGCCCGACGCCGGGCTCCTCGGCCACCAGCAGCACCTCGACGGGGCCGTCGAGGTCACTCGTGCCCGTGACCGCGCTGAAGGAGGCCCGCGCGCGACCCGGCGTGCCCACCGTGCCGAAGTCGGTCACCTGCCATCCAGGCCCGAGCGGCCAGGGAAGGTACGTCGGAAAGGACTCGGCCAGCGAGAGGTGCTCGACGAACGCGTCGTACGACGCCTCGGCCGGTCGCCAGAGCGGCGTCACCGGACCGTGCTCCGGGCACTCCCAGTCCTCGGCGGCTCCGGAGACGGAGGCCGAGCAACGCGGACACCCAGCCAGCAGCGCCATCCCCCCACGGTAGCGGCGAGAGGCCCCCTGAGACAGGGTCAGGCGTTCCAGTGCAGGATCGTCGGCGACTCCCGCTCGAAGCCGAGCACGGACACGGTGGCGGTGTCGAGGCGGAACAGGCGGCCATCGGTCGCCGGGAGGCCGAGCCAGCGGGCAGCCAGCGCCCGGAGCGCGTGACCGTGGCCGAAGACCAGGGCCTGGTCGACCGAACGCGCACGGGCGACGACACGGTCGAGCCGCTCCGCCACCGCGTCAGCGCTCTCGCCGCCGGGCACCGGGTGGCTCCACACGGTCCAGCCCGGCACCGTCTCGCGGATCTCCGCGGTGGTGATCCCCTCGTAGGAGCCGTAGTCCCACTCGACGAGGTCGTCGTCGGTCTCCGCAGACCCGAACCCGGTCAGCTCGGCCGTGCGTCGCGCACGCAGCCGCGGTGAGGTGAGCACGAGATCGAAGTGCTCGTCGCCGAGGACCGCGCTCAGTCCTTCGGCAACAGCTTCGCCCTCCGGGGTCAGCGGCAGGTCGGTCGTCGAGGTGTGCCGGCCGTCGCGGCTCCACTCGGTCTCGCCGTGCCGGACCAACCACAGCTCAGGGCCCGCTCCATATGCCATGCCCCCACCGTATCGGGCGACCGCTCCACGCCGCCCGCGCGCCCGCACGAGCAGGCTTCAGCTCCGCACGTGGCGGGCGATCAGCACGTCGAGGTCGCGCCACTCGGAGAGGTCCCGTCCGATGAGGTGCTCGACGTAGGCGATGTCGTCGCGGTAGAGCTCGAGGAGCGCTGCCACCTCCGTCGCGGTGACGGGGTTCCGGGCTTCGCGGATGGGGGCCATCCAGTCCTTGCGGTGGACCACCTTGTCGAGCGGAACAGCCCGCCAGAACGCCTGGTCGTCGACAGGGGCACGGAGCGCTTCGAGGGCCCCCGCGAGGAACGCGCGGGGGTCAGCGCGCAGGTCGTCGTACAGCAGGACGTGGACACGCTCCGCGCCCAGGGTGCGGATCCAGTGCTCGTGGTGTCGCCGGTAGAACCCGAGGTCGATGACACCCATCGACGGCGCCAGCTGGAACAGGCTCGTCGGCAGGTCGAAGCGTCCCCGGGAGAAGTTGTGCCAGTAGCCCGAGATCGCGCGCGAGACGGGATCGCGCAGCGACACCAGGACGTCGACATCGGCCCCGAGTCGCGTGGCGACACGCCGCGCGACATCGGGCCCCTGCGCCGGCCCGAACGGGCCTTCGCGCTTCCAGAAGTAGTGCGGCGTCGACTCGCCCCGCCAGCGCGCGGAGGTCGACCAGTTCTCCTGGTAGGCGCCCCAGCCCTCGTCGTACGCAGCCTCGGGCAGGCTGAAGTAGCTCAGCTCCTTGCGCCGCGACATCTCGAACGCAGGGTGGTGCACCAGCATCCGGTGGAGCCAGCTCGTGCCCGACTTCTGCGCTCCGGCGATGAGCAGGTTCGGGATCACGAGCCGGCGCCGGGATCGCGGTGCAGGGGCGGGGCGGTCATCGCGGGACGAGGGCCCAGACGTCCAGGTCGAGCAGCACGCCCGCGGCGTACTTTCCCTCAGCGTTGCGCAACGTGGTCGACTCGTCGCGGCCCTTGGTCGCGACCAGTCGCAGCCGGAGTGCGCCGATGCTCTCGGAGATGACGGCCTTGTCGAGCACCTCCGACCACGCGTAGATCGTGTCGCCGGCGAAGGCAGGGGCCACGTGCGAGCCACCGTTGATCGCGGCGATCAGCTGGGCGTTGGCCAGGCCGTTGAACGACAGCGCACGCGCCATCGAGATCACGTGACCGCCGTAGATCAGCCGGTTGCCATCGGGACGGGCCTCGGTGTTGAAGTGCACCTTGGCGGTGTTCTGCCACAGGCGCGTGGCCAGCATGTGCTCGGGGTCGGTCAGCGTCACGCCATCGACGTGGTCGATCTTCTCGCCGACCGCGTAGTCGTCGAAGCGGAAGGTCTCCCCCGCCGCACCGAAGTCGTACGACGCGAAGTCGAGGCCATCGGGGATGACCAGGTTCTCGGGAGCGACGACCGGCGCCAGCTCGGGCACGACGACCTCGGGGGCCGCTGCGTCGACATCACGCTTGTGCACCATCACCCAGCGGCACCAGTCCAGGGCGACCTCGCCACGCTGGTTGGTGGCGGTCGAGCGGACGTAGACGACACCCGACTTGCCGTTGGAGTTCTGCTTGAGGCCGATGACCTCGGACTTCGTGCGCAGCGTGTCGCCCGGCACGACCGGCTGGTGGAAGCGGCACTCGGCGTAGCCGAGGTTCGCAACGGCGTTCAGCGAGATGTCCGGCACGGTCTTGCCGAAGGCGATGTGGAAGGCGATGAGCTCCTCCACCGGGTGGCCCTTGCCGGACGCGGTGAGGCCGACCGACGCGGCGAACTCGGCAGAAGACGGCACGGCGAAGCGGGTCGGGTAGAGCGCGCCGTACAGCGCGCGGTCACCCTCGGTGACGGTGCGCGGCGTGGCGTGCTCGATCACCTGACCGATCGAGAAGTCCTCGAAGAAGTTGCCGGGATTCGTCTTGCTCATGGGGTCCTCTCGCGCGGGCAGTGTGCAGCGGGCGCAGAGTCTACCGGCGCGAGAGGAGGGTCAGGACGCGCCCGCCTTGCGGCGGTGGATCTTCGGTCCACCGCCCACGACCTCCGAGCCGTGGACCTTCTCCTGGGCGTCGGCCGACTGGGCCGAGCCGTGCGACGCGGCCTTCTTCTTGTCCAGCGCTTCGCGCATCTTGGCCTTGAGATCTTCGTTGCTCATGTGTCCTCCGGGAACGCAGCAGGGCCGGGACGTGCAGGTGTCTCCACCATCACATCCCGGCCCCACCGATGTCGAACGCATTGCACCTGGCCCGAGGAGAAAGTCGGGCGCACGGCTGCTCAGGTCAGAGCTTGTACTCCTTGAGGAGCTGGCGGCCGATGATCATCTTCTGGATGTCGGAGGTGCCCTCACCGATCAGCATGAACTTGACCTCGCGCATCAGGCGCTCGATCTCGTACTCCTTGGAGTAGCCGTAGCCACCGTGGATCCGGAAGGAGTCCTCCACGACCTCGTTGGCGTACTCGGCAGCAACCATCTTGGCCATGCCGGCCTCGACGTCCATCCGCTTGCCGGTGTCCTTCAGGCGCGCGGCGCGGACCATCATCGAGTGCGAGACCTCGACCTTGGTGGCCATGTCAGCCAGCCGGAACAGGATCGCCTGGTGCTCGGCGATGACCTTGCCGAAGGTCTTGCGCTGCTGGGCGTAGGCCACCCCCAGCTCGAAACCACGCCAGGCCAGACCGCAGGCGCGGGCGGCGACGTTGACGCGGCCGACCTCGACACCGTCCATCATCTGGAAGAAGCCCTTGCCCGGCTCGCCGCCGAGGATCTGGTCGGCACCGATGCGGTGGTCCTCCAGGATGAGCTCGGTCGTCTCGACGCCCTTGTAGCCCATCTTGTCGATCTTGCCCGGCACCGTGACGCCCTGGGCGGTCTCGCCGAAGCCCGGCTCCTTCTCGACCAGGAAGGTGGTCATGTTCTTGTAGACCGAGTCAGCGCCCTCGTCGGTCTTGGTCAGCAGCGCGACCAGGGTGGAGGTGCCGCCGTTGGTCAGCCACATCTTCTGGCCGGTGATCGAGTAGCCACCGTCGGGCAGCTTCGTGCCCTTGGTCGCGATCGCGGACACGTCGGAGCCCAGGCCCGGCTCGGACATCGAGAACGCACCGCGGACCTCGCCGGTCGCCATCCGCGGAAGGTACTTCGCCTTCTGCTCATCGGTGCCGTGCTGCATCAGCAGGTACGCCACGATGAAGTGGGTGTTGATGACACCCGACACGGACATCCACCCGCGCGCGATCTCCTCCACCACCAGGGCGTAGGTCAGGATCGACTCACCCAGACCACCGAACTCCTCGGGGATGGTCAGGCCGAAGACACCGAGCTCCTTGAGGCCCTCGATGATGTCGGTGGGGTACTCATCGGCGTGCTCGAGGTCCTGCGCGACCGGGATGATCTTGTCGTTCACGAACTGACGAACAGTCGACAGGATCTCCTGCTGGATCTCCGTCAGGTCCTCGGTCTGGCACAGCTTCGCCATGGTGTCCCTTCCTGGATGGGCGGCAGAACAGTCCCTGTTACGGGGGCCGCAAACGGGCAGAGTCTAGTAGCCGACGTCACCGAAGGCGGTCGACGTCCGGCATGAGACGGGTCACCCCACGTAGCGGGGCTTGTTGAGCGGACGCAGGCCGACCCGGTGGCTGTAGTTGGTCCAGAGGTAGTCGAACTCGGACTTGTACTTCCGCACGATCGTCGAGTTGGTGAGTCCGAGGCAGAGCTCGTCGTTGCGGAACGACATCTCCGACCAGTTCTCGGAGCCGGTCCACACCATCCGCGTGCCGACGTTCTGGATCGTCGTGGTCGTGGTCGGCGCCGGGCTCGGGTCGGTCAGGGTCGGCTCGGGCGTCGTCGTCGTGGTGACGGGCTTGCGCATGGTGCCGTCGATCCACATGACCTTGAGGTGCGAGTAGAAGTCGACAGTGCCGTCGGAGAGGTACTTGTAGTCGGCGCTCTTGACCGGGATGCCGGCCTCGTTCAGGACCTTGATCACGCCACCACCGGCGACGCTGGTGATCACCTTGATGCCGCAGCCCTGCCGCTTCAGCCGCGCGACCTGGTCAGCGAGGTACTTGCCGCGATCGCCGTTCCAGCCATACATCATGACCCGGATCTGGGTCTTGCCGTTGAGGCCGAACCCGGGCTGTGCCACACAGTTGACCGCACGGAGACGCTTCATCACCGGATCCTCGTCGGGCGTGGGGGTCCGCGACGTCGTGGTGCCGGTGCGCTGCCGCGCGGAGGTGCGGTAGAACTGCGCCTGCATGTCGGGCTGCTCGTAGTAGACCCACTGCGGCGAGACCGGCCGGTCGTACTTGAGCTGGTTGAAGACCCCGACGAACGTGTTGAAGAGACCGTTCTGGCCGCGCAGGGTGACCATGTCGTTCCACTGCAGCTGGACGGCACGGTCGGTCATGTTCGCCGAACCGGTCATGATCACGTTGGTCGCCGCGCCCGTCCGCGAGAAGGCGTAGACCTTCATGTGGAGGTTGCCGGCACCGCCGCGGCAGCTGCCGTCACAGATGCGGACGAAGCGGGAGGCGCTGGGGTTGCCGCCGAGGATCTTGCGGAGACGTCGCGTCTGCGTCGAGGTCCAGTTGTCGTTCAGCACCATCTGGACCAGGACGCCGCGACGGTGCGCGCGCACCAGCGCATCGGCGACGTCCTTGCGATCGAAGGAGTACGCCGCGATGCGGATGACCGAGCCACGCGGGCTGTGGTCGACGGCTGCGATGACACGGCGGACGAGTGCCGTCCGGCCCGTGTAGCCGGCCACGGGGTTGTTGAACGCAGCCCCGCCGGGCGGGACCCAGGTGTCGGCCGCCTGCGACGGCGCTGAGGACAGCGAGCCGACGAGCAGCACGGCAGCGATAACGACAAGAGTCCGGCGGAACACGTGAAAACCCCCATGGTGATGCACAAGTCTGGAGACTCAGTAGACCACAGCAGACCCACTCCCCTGCTCGTGAATGGCGCAGGTCACGGGCGCGTCAGCGCCGAAGGACACGCGCCCAGCGGCTGGAGGGAACCTGCTGGTCTGCGGCTGTCGCGGCGGCCCGGCGCTCGCGGACGGTCTCCATCCGCTCGGCGAGCATGAACGCCAGCGCCTCGGACGAAGCAGTCAGGACATCCTCCGCCGAGACCTCGTCGGAGCCCTGGACGAACGCCTCGGGAGCGGGATCGAGATCGGCCAGGTCACCGACCACGTGGTAACCGCCGGCCCGGATGGCGGCCGAGTAGCGGGTGGACAGGTCGCGCACCCACGCTGCCTCCTCCTCCGGGACGAGGATCTTCTCGCCGCGTTGCGAGCCGAGCACCTGGACCGCGAAATACCGCTTGCCGACCTCACCGAAGACGTCGCGACGGCGGTTCTCGGGCGCGAGCTGGCGGTTCACCCGCCGGAGGACCTCGACCTGGACCCGGCCGATGCCCCGGTTGGACCGGGCGACCTCCTTGTCGAGGGTCGCGTGATCCACACCCAGCACCTCGCAGAAGCGGTGCAGCAGGAGCTCTGGGTCGCTGCCCGGGGGCGGCACCGTGACCACGTGGATCCGCTCGGGAGGAATGTGCGCGCCCCAGCGCTCGAGGATGGCCGGGACGTCCTTGCTGCTCCAGAAGCGTCCCAGCGGGTCGTCCGCGGTCTCCCGCATCCGGCGGAAGTAGTCGGGGTACGAGAGGTAGGCACCGGACTGGATGTCCTGCTGCCAGGCCGACGGGATCTGGCGCCCCAGGTCGCGCAGTGTGACGACGAGGTGCACCTCGCGGTCGCCGCAGTGCGCGAGGAGACGCTCGATCTGCTCCGGCGGCGCAGGCGCGAAGGACTCCTCGGTGATGAGAGCCCGGTCCCCCGGTGCGTCGGCGAGCTGCTGCGGGAGCCGGTCGAGCGCGCCCTCGACGCTGTGCGGATCCACCGCAGGCCGATAGCGGTCGCGCGCCCGGAGCATGAGGTGGAACGTGTCGCGCTTGGACCCCGGCACCATGTCGAGGCCCTGCCGCGCGAGCTCCTGCTTGCTCTGCCAGAAGATGCTCTGGAGATAGGACGTCCCGGTCTTCTGCAACCCGATGTGGAGGAAGAGCGCGCGTCCCGGGGTCCCCGACATGGCCGACATGGCGGTCATCCTAGCCAGCGCCGAGCCATCCGCCGGGCCCGGCTGGTGAACGTTCGGGAACGTTCCTCAGCGGTCCGCGCGTCCTCCTGCCGCCGTTCAGCCTCAGCCTTCCGGAAGGCGGTGTTCTCCTGCCGGAGACGGCGTACGTCGATCAGCATCGCGGCGATGGTCGCGACGCCGGCAGCCGCGATCTCCTCCTCGGTGACGGTGTCGGGCTCCCGCCCCGGTCGAGGGGTGAGCGGCACGCGGAGTCGCTCGAGATCGCCGACCACCTCGAACCCCGACCCGGCGATGTGGGCGACCGCGTCGTCGGCGCGACTGCGCAGCTCGTCGATCCGGCGCTCCGACGGCAATGCCCGGTCTCCCCCACGCGGCACGAGCTTGCCGTGCGCGAGGTAGCTGCGGAGCCACACACCCCGGTCGAGGGCGTTGGCGAACTCGGGCGAGGCCTCACCGATGCGGCGCATCAGCTCGGCCTCCACGACCGCGAGCGAGCTGTTCTCCCGAGCTCTCTCGGTGTCGAAGTCCCCCGCGCCGGACACACCGAGGACCTCGGCGAAGCGCAGCCAGAGCGCCTCACGTGGCTCGTCGGGACCGGGAAGGACCAGGACATGGACCCGGTCGGCGGGAAGCGTCGCCGACCAGCGGGTCAGCACCGCCTGGAGGTCGAGGGTGCGCCAGCTCCACTCCTCGTAGTGGAGCCCCTCGGACGGGAACTCCTCGAGGGTCTGGTCGAACCAGCCGTGCTTGACGTACTCCTGCCAGTACGACGCGACGACCGTGAGCAGGTCACGAGCGGTCACCACGAGGTGCACCTCGGCCTCGCCGAACGCAGCGATCGCGTCGGCGGCCTGCTCCTCGGTCGCCGCTCCGAAGAACTCGTGACTGATCACCGCAGTCCCCGACCAGGCGTTCGCCTGCTCGACGATCCGCGGCCACGCTGTCTGTGCGTCCGGGTGGCGCAGGTGCTTGCCGGGGTGCTGCCGGACCTGCAGCGAGGCCCACATCTGCTCGCGCGCCGATGCTCCCGGGAGCAGGACCCCCTGATCGAGCAGACGGTCCCTGTTCGCCCAGAGAACGGACTGGAGGTAGGTCGTGCCCGTCTTGGGGAGGCCGACGTGGAGAAAGACCTTGGCGGCCACGGATCAGAGGCTGTCCTGGTAGCGGACGAGCAGGTCGCGAACCTTCTGCTCGTCCTGCTGGGAGACCGGCAGGAGCAGCTCCATGACCAGGTCGGTGAGCTCGGCGACCCGGAGGTTCAGCCGGCGGCACTCCTGGACCTCGTCCTCGAGCACCTTCACGCGCTTGCGCAGGTCGAACGTGGCGCTCTGGGAGGCACGCGTCTTGACCCGCTGCTTGATGTTCATCGATCCCATTGGACCACCATTCGACAGATCTGGGAGGCGCCGGAGACGCCCTGACTGGTCGTGACGTCACGCAGCTCGCGGTGCACGATCGTGGCACCGGACGCCTCGAGCTCGGCCGCGATCCGGTCCGGATCGAGCGGCGTGGAGCGCAACCGCGCGGCGTACCCGTCCTTGCCGGCGACGGCCAGGAACTGCAGGTAGAGCCGCCCGCCGTCGCGCAGCATCATGTCGGCCGCGCGCCACAGGGTGAGGCGCGCGCCGGTGTGCATCGAGTCGATCATGTGGCGCGACAGGAGGACCCGCGGCCCCTCCGTGCGGGCCACCAGCGCCGCCGTGCTGAGGGCGGATCGCAGCTCGAGCGGGTTGAAGAAGAGGTACGTCGCGTCGCGGCCGTCGTCGCGGACGCGCGCGGCCATGTCCTCGTAGGACCGCCTGACGAAGTCGAGGCCGGTCGCCTTCACCCCGCGGCCCGCGAACCACCAGACGTCGGAGCCGTAGCCGCAGCCGAGGTCGACCACGTGCACAGCATCCGGCTCGCTCTCGGCCGCCCAGCGGCCGACGTCCGTCGGCTCGAAGGACGGCTCCCGGGAGACGGAGTAGAACCGGTCCCACACGTTGCGCCCGTCGCGCGTGCCGCGGAACCACCCGTTGAAGCGGCGATGGGTCGAGCGCGGTGTCGGGAAGTGGAAGGCCGGATCGGGGACCCGCCATCCGGCGCCGTAGGTCGCCGTCAGGAAGCGGTCGGTGTCGGCCGGGACCGCGAACTCCCAGCCCTCGAGCGTGGCCGTGCCGAGCGGGAGCACCCACTCGCTGCGGAACGGCGTGATGATCTCGCCCATCAGGTGGAGCTTGCCGTCCAGCATGAAGCCGCCGAACACGTCGAGGCCGCGCACCGACCCGTCGGACTCACGGACGTCGACCTTGAACGCGGCACCGGAGTAGCGCGTGACCGGGTAGCCACGCTCCATCAGGGCGCGCTGCAGGTTGAAGGACTCGCGCATGACGTCGGCGGGGTGCTCGTAGTGCGACACGTAGCCGAGGTCGGCGTCGCTGTCATGGCCGATCAGCTGCCCGTTGCGGACCGCGCCCAGCAGGGTTCCGTAGGCCAGGAACGCGTCGATCCCGAGGCCGTGCAGCACCTTGAGGACGTCATCGATCGCCCGCATCAACGGCACGACGTGCTCTGCCGAGCGGGTGTCGAAGGTCTGCACGCGCCGCATGGACTTGTCGAGCGCGATCGGCTTGCCGTCGGCGGTCTCGAACTTGATGATGCCCGTCCCCGCGCCGAGGACGACCTGCTCGTCGAAGGCGACCTGGTCGGTGCCGTGCTCGGCGACCGTGATCCGCGCCGAACCGTCGAGGAACGAGCGCAGCGTCTCGGGCCACGCCATCAGGTGACCCTCGCCCTCGGGCACTCCGTCACGGTGCAGCCAGAACGAGAAGATCCGTCGTCCGTCGACATGGACGTCGAGGATCGCCTCGGCTCGCGAGGTGGCGTGGATGCCGGCGTCGTCGACGCGAAGACCGGACAGTCCCGACCGTTTCGCTCTGGCGCTCAAGCGCGACTCCTGACATTTCCTGGGCGGGTCCGGCCGACAGGTGGGCCGGACCGTGGGACGCATGATAGCCACCAGTACGCGCGTCCTCCCCTCCAACCGGCCGGTGCGAACCTACGATGCAAGGACGGCCAGTCACCGACCAAAGGATTCACGATGCGGGCCCTTCCCCGGCACGCCACCCGCGTGCCGCTCATGATCATCACCGCTCTGGTGCTCGCGCTCGTCGCGGCGGGTCTCCTGACCTGGCGCAGCGGCACCTTCGGTGGTCATCATGACGGCCCCACCCGCGCCGAGAAGGCGGCGGACACGCCGCCCCCGGCCCCGCCGTACCCGCTCGGGTCGACGCGCCTGCGACTCGCCACCTTCAACGTCCTCGGATCGGGCCACACCGGCCCCGGCACGGAGAACCCGACGATGGCCTCCGGCGTGGTCCGCATGGGCTACACCGTGCGGATCCTGCGGGAGCAGGGCCTGTCGGCGGTCGGCTTCCAGGAGATGCGCCTCGACCAGTACGACGAGTTCAACCGCCTCACGGGCACCGGCTGGGACGTGTGGCCCGAGCGCCCGGTCAACACCACCGTCTTCGCGCAGCGCCACATCGCCAACAGCCTCGCTTGGCGCACCGACGTCTGGGAGGCGACGCGCCGGGAGTACCAGTCCCACCGGTACGTCAACAACGACAACACCGTGAACTACCCCGTGGTGTGGCTGCGCAACAAGGTCAGCGGCCAGACCATGATCATGGCCAACTTCCACAATGTCTCCGACAAGTTCAACAGCGAGATCTCCGGGGGCGCCCAGGCCCGCCGCAACGAGGAGATCGCCGCCGAGATCGCCCTGGCCAACCGGCTCACCACCGAGAACCCGGGTGTGCCGGTCATCTTCACCGGCGACTTCAACGAGCGCGAGGCCACGTTCTGCAAGCTGGTCGGCAACAGCGCTCTGCGAGCCGCCAACGGCGGCTGGGCGACACCCACGGCCTGCAAGCCCCCGGCGTACCCGATGCCCGTGGACTGGGTCTTCGGGACTGCTCCGGCGGCTCTGAGCGGGTGGACGAAGTACCAGGACGCGCTCGTCCGGAAGACGACCGACCACCCCGTCGTCATCAGCAACGTGGCCATCCCGCCCCGTGCCACAGCCACCACCGGCATCACCCACGTCGTGATGGTCTCGGTCGAGGGCCTCACCTCGAGCTCCATCTCCACGCTCGGCCCGACCCAGGCGCCGGCGTTCCACCAGCTCGGCGCAGAAGGATCCGCCACCTCCAACGCGCGCACCGTCGAGCGCACCACCAGCCTGTCCAACGTCACCTCGATGCTCACGGGCCGGCCGGTCACCACGACCATGAGCGGCCACGGCGTCGTCGACGGCACGCGGGCGACCACGGTGGCGCAGACCGCCGGGCGCTACGTGCCGAGCATCTTCGACGTTGCCCACGACAACGGGTACTCCACCGCGCTGTTCTCCAGCGATCCGGCCGCTGCGCTCCTCGACCGCAGCTGGGGCCCGAAATATGGCGCCGTCGACACGACCTGGACCGACAACGGCCGCGACAAGATCGACCTGTTCCGGGTCGACCCGGTGTCGCAGCGACTGGCGATTGCCGCGCGTGACCGCCTCGCCACGGCACCCGCGAGGTTCAGCTATGTCCAGCTGTCCGCCCCCGACGTCGCCGGCCACCGCTACGGGTTCGGCTCGGCCGAGTACCTCAGCGCGGTGAAGCGCACCGACAGCCAGCTGCGCGGCATCTGGAACGCGATCCGCACGAACCCCCGGCTGAAGGGAAAGACGTTGCTCGTCGTCGCCGGCGAGCACGGTGGTGCCCGACGCGACCACGTCACCAAGACCCTCGGATCGACCCGGGTTCCGTTCTACGTCTGGGGTCCCGCGGTCCCCGCTGGCCAGGACCTGTACCGGATGAATCCGGACCTGCGCTGGCCCAGCGCCACCATCCCGCCCTACTCCGGGTGGCAGCCGGTGCGCAACGCCTACGCCGCCAACCTGGTGACCACTGCGCTGCAGCTTCCGGCACTCCCGGGCAGCAACCTGAACGGCTACCAGAACTTCAACGCCTTCGGCACGTGGTGAACCGCTACGGTTGGCTGACGTGAGCACCTCCCCCTCCCGCGTCTTCGTCGCCCGCCTCGTCGGGATGCCGATTTTCGACCCCCGGGGCGACCAGGTGGGCAAGGTGCGCGACGTCGTCGTGACACTCCGCACCGACGGACGTCAGCCCCGCGTGCTCGGGCTCGTCGTCGAGGTCCTGGGCCGCCGCCGGGTCTTCGTGCCGATGACCCGCGTGATCAGCATCGACAGCGGCCAGGTGCACACGACCGGCCTGGTCAACATGCGCCGCTTCGAGCAGCGGGCCACCGAGACCCTGGTCATGGGCGAGATGCTCGACCGCGCCGTCACCGCCCGCGCGAGCGCGGTTGCCGGCACCGTCTACGACGTCGCGATGGAGCAGGCCCGCACCCGCGACTGGGTGCTCTCGCGGGTTGCCATCCAGGAGCCGGGCAAGGGCCTTCGCCGGCGTGGCCAGAGCCACATCATCGAGTGGAGCGACGTGCTCGGCCTGACCCAGGGCCAGGCGGCCCAGGGCGCGGAGCACCTGATCGCCTCCCTCGCCGAGATGCGCCCTGCCGACGCCGCCAACGCGATCCACGACCTGCCCCGCGAGCGCCGGAGCGCGGTTGTCGCGGCCATGAACGACGAGCGCCTGGCTGACGTCCTCGAGGAGCTTCCCGAGGAGGACCAGGTCGAGATCCTCGAGCACCTCGACTCCGAGCGAGCGGCAGATGTCCTCGAGGAGATGTCACCCGATGACGCTGCCGACCTGATCGCAGACCTCTCCCCCGAGACCGCGGCCACGCTGCTCGAGCTGATGGAGCCGGACGAGGCCGAGGACGTCAAGCGCCTCATGTCCTACGCCGAGGAGACGGCCGGCGGCATGATGACCGTCGAGCCCGTGATCCTCGGACCCGACGCCACGATCGCCGACGCGCTGGCCCACGTCCGCAACCCCGACCTGACCCCCGCCCTCGCCGCACTGGTCTACGTGTGCCGCGCTCCTCTTGAGCCGCCGACGGGCCGGCTGCTCGGCGTCGCCCACATCCAGCGCCTGCTGCGGGAGCCCCCGTCCACGCTGGTGGCCGCGGCGCTCGATGACTCGTTGTCGCCTCTGCGCCCCGAGATGTCGATCCAGGAAGTCGCAGCCCACCTCGCGACGTACAACCTCGTGGCTGCGCCGGTCGTCGACGAGGAGCACCGGCTGCTCGGTGCCGTCAGCGTGGACGACCTGCTCGACCACATGCTGCCCAGCGGCTGGCGTGACCAGGCGGTGCGGCCGTGAGCGACCTCCGCAGGCCGTCCTCCCGCAAGGCACGCCTGGACCAGCCCCGCGACCAGCGGCGCTCGCTGCCGCGCCCCGCCTACAACCCCGAGGTGTTCGGCATCTTCGCCGAGCAGTTCGCCCGCTTCATGGGCACCGCCCGGTTCCTGATGTGGATGACGCTCTTCGTGGCCGCCTGGGTCGCGTGGAACGCCCTCGCGCCGGCGAGCCTGCGGTTCGACGAGTTCCCGTTCATCTTCCTCACCCTGATGCTCAGCCTCCAGGCGTCGTACGCCGCGCCGCTGATCCTGCTTGCGCAGAACCGTCAGGAGCAGCGCGACAAGGTGATCGCCGAGCAGGACCGTCAGGCCAACGCCCGGGCCCACGCGGACATGGAGTTCCTCGCCCGCGAGGTCGCCTCGCTCCGCATGTCCGTCGGCGAGGTCGCGACCCGCGACTTCCTGCGCTCGGAGCTCCGCTCGCTGCGCGAGGACCTCACGCCCGACCCGGACGGCTCGGGCGACGAGGATCACGCCTCCACCCGCTGATCCCGGACCGGACCTGTGGGCGACCACGTGTCCCGACCACGTAGGCTGAGGCATCATGAGCACCCCCACTCTCGAGCAGGTCAACGCGGCACTGGCCACGGTCAACGACCCGGAGATCAAGCGCCCCATCACCGACCTGAACATGGTCGACTCGGTCGTCATCGGCGAGGACGGCCACGTCGCCGTCGTCGTGCTGCTGACGGTGGCCGGGTGCCCGCTCAAGGACACGATCACCCGCGACGTCACCGCTGCGGTCTCGAAGGTCCCCGGCGTGACCGGAGTCAGCCTCGACCTCGGCGTGATGACGGCCGAGCAGCGTGCCGGTCTGCAGGAGGTGCTCCGCAACGGTCAGGCGCAGCGCGAGATCCCGTTCGCCAAGCCCGGCTCGCTGACCAAGGTCTATGCGATCGCGTCCGGCAAGGGCGGCGTCGGCAAGTCGTCCCTCACGGTGAACCTCGCCCTGGCGCTCGCCAAGCAGGGCCTCAAGGTCGGCATCGTCGACGCCGACATCTACGGCCACTCGATCCCGGCCATGCTCGGCATCGCGGACACCCGACCGACCCAGGTCGAGGACCTGATCATGCCGGTGCCGACCGCCTCGGGCGTCTCCGTCATCTCGATCGGCATGCTCAAGCCCAAGCGTGACCAGGTCGTCGCCTGGCGCGGACCGATGCTCGACCGTGCCCTCGTGCAGATGCTCGCAGACGTCTACTGGGGCGACCTCGACGCGCTCCTCCTCGATCTTCCCCCGGGCACCGGCGACATCGCCATCTCGCTGGGCCAGCACCTGCCCAACGCCGAGGTCATCGTCGTCACCACGCCGCAGGAGGCCGCCGCCGAGGTGGCCGAGCGCGCCGGCACCATGGCTTCGATGATGCACCAGCGCGTCATCGGCGTCGTCGAGAACATGTCCTGGATGGAGCTTCCGTCCGGCGAGCGCATCGAGGTCTTCGGCTCGGGCGGTGGCGAGCGCGTGGCGGAGACCCTTTCGCAGCGGTTCGGCTACAACGTCCGCCTGCTCGGACAGATCCCGCTCGACCCGTCGCTGCGCGAGGGCGGCGACTCCGGCAAGCCGATCGTCGACTCCGACCCGACCTCAGCCGCCGCCGTGGCGATCACGAAGATCGCCGACGACCTCTCCGGGCGCGGACGCGGACTTGCCGGCCTGCAGCTCGGCCTCACTCCGTCGAGCAAGTTCTGACGCATGTTCGACATCGGGCTCGGCGAGCTGGCGATCATCGCCCTTGTTGCAGTCCTCGTGCTCGGACCGGAGCGGCTGCCCGAGTTCGCGGCGCAGGCCGGACGCTTCGTGCGTCGCATGAAGGGCTATGCCGACGTCGCGCGCGACGAGCTGCGCCGCGAGCTCGGCCCGGAGTACTCCGACCTCGAGCTGCGCGACCTCGACCCACGCAACCTGGTCCGCAAGCACATCACCGACGCGATGGCGCTGGCCGACGATGAACCAGTCCGCGAGGGGCTGCGTCCGCTGGCCGAGGGCGAGCTCCCGCCGTACGACGCCGACGCGACGTAGTCCGGGACGCCTGTGCGCCGCGACAGAGCCTGATCAGCCCCGCTGCTGCACCGCGGCCAGGCCGCTGAATGCGATGAGCACCGGCGCGGGATCGGCGCCCACAACGGCCTCGACGAAGTCAGCACCCACGCGGCCCAGACGCGCCTCATAAGGGGTTCCCCTCCGGGGGTGGATCTGGCAGCGCTCGCCAGTCAGCCGCCGCAGCGCGGAGCCGAGTCCGAGCCGGGCGGTGGCCGGCCATGCCTCTGGAGGCACCGCTGTGGCTGCGCCGCCACGCACGAGGGCGACGGCGTCCAGGCGGACGATCCAGCTACCGGTCGACGCGACGACCAGGCACCAGCCGTCCGCCACGCGGCGCAGCCGGCCCGACACCGGCCCCACGCCGTCGACGGTGAGCGTCACGTCGCGCTCGACACTGGCCATCAGCCGGGCCGCCAGCACCACCCGTGCGTACTCCGCGCGCGCCCGCTCGGCGACCTCCTGGTCGCGCTCAGCGGCGAAGGTCGCCCCCGCCTGCTGCTCGAGGTCATCGAGGAACGCGAAGAGTCGCGCCTCCCACGGTTCGTCCACGCTGCGCACCTTCCCGAGAAGTGATTCCCCGGAGTCTACGAATGAACCTGTGGAGAAGGCGTTGACATCGTCGTCGAATAGACGTGTAGTGATGCAAACACACGCAAACGCAAAGGTTGGGGTCGATGTCTCGGGATCTTCGGCGTGCACCTGTCCTCCGGTGCCTCCTCGTCTGGTCGGCGGTCACCGCCGTTTCCGCACTTCTGCTGGCCCTGCTCGGCCGGGACCTCGGCGCCGCGCCGCCGGACTTCGACGGCGCCCTGACGCGCGCCGCGTCCGTCGCGCTGGCCGCGTGCACCGCCTGGCTCTGGCTCATCACCTCCCTCACGGCGTACGACGCGGCACGCGGCGCCCGGATGAGGACGCTGCCCGGTTGCCCACGCGCGGTCAGGCGGGTCCTCATGACCGCCTGCGGAGTGGCGCTCGCCGCGAGCGTGGCGCCCGCCAACGCGGACACCGGCCAGGCCGGGATGCCGCCCACACCCGTGGCGTCCACGACAGGGGCCTCCCCGACTGCTCGTGCCGTGGACGTCCGCGAGGGCGACTGCCTGTGGCACCTCGCCGAGGTCAGCCTGTCCCCCGACGCCACGGCGGCCGACGTCGACCGCCAGTGGCGCGCGATCTGGGCCGCCAACCGCGACACGGTCGGCACCGACCCTGATCTGATCCTCCCCGGTCAGCGACTCACGATGCCGGAGGCGGGTCGATGAGCGCCGTCGCGGAGGTCCGTTGGACACCGGCACCCGTGCCGCTGCGCGCGGTCCAGGGTTCGCTGGCACTCGACCTCGGCGCGGAGCCCTCGCCGGCACCGCGACCGATGACCCCCGAGACGTCCGCGCTCCGGGGCGCCGACACGGTCGTCGTCTCCCCCGCCGTCCGGAGCGAGCTGCAGCAGTGGGCCCTGACCTTCGGCCAGGCCTGCCTCGAGGTCGTCCTGGGTGATCGACCGGTGACCCAGCTCGTCCGCTGGACCACGCCGTCGATCCACCGTGAGCTGGCCTACCGCGCGCGCGTGGTCGCCCAGGCCACCCTGCGTCAGGCCGGCGGGCACGGTCCCCGTCGTCCGGCGGTCCGCCCGCAGGTGCGCCAGGTGCGGGCGTGCTTCGTCGGCGCGGGGGTCGCCGAGGTGGCGCTCACCGTCCAGCACGGCGCCCGTCACCGCGCGATCGCGGCCCGGCTCGAAGTGATCAGCGGCCGATGGCAGTGCACCGCCCTCGAGTTCGGCTGAGGTCAGCCATTCACCCGCGTGGTCAGACCGGTGGGGCCGCCCGGGGCGCCGTGGCACTGCTTGAACTTCTTGCCGGAGCCGCACGGGCACTTGTCGTTGCGACCGGTGCCCGCGAACGGGTCCTCCTCAGCGGCGTCCTTGCGGATCTCGACCTCGCCGTCCTCGGTAGGACCGGCGTAGGAGAGGTTCCGCGGCGCAGCGGGCGCGTCGAGGCCCTTCGCCTGGACGTGGGGCCGCTGCGCTGCCGCCGGGGGCTCCGCGAGTGCGCCCTCGTGCATCGGGCCCTCGTGGCGGGTGCCGTCGGCGTGGAAGTGGAACTCGCCACCCTCGACCGGCTCCGCATCGCCCTCGACCTGGACCTCCACGTTGAAGAGGAAGCCGACCGACTCCTCCTTGATCGCGTCCATCATCGCGGTGAACATCTCGAAGCCCTCGCGCTGGTACTCCACCAGCGGGTCGCGCTGCGAGTAGGCCCGCAGGTAGATGCCCTCGCGCAGGTAGTCCATCTCGTAGAGGTGCTCGCGCCACTTGCGGTCGAGCACCGAGAGGATCACGCGGCGCTCGAGCTCACGCATGGTCTCGGAGCCGAGGTCGTCCTCACGCACGTCGTACGCCGCGTGGGCGTCGGCCTGGATCGCCGCGATGAGCTCCTCGCGGTCGAGGCCGGAGACGTCCTCGTGGCGCAGCGTGATCGGGTAGAGCTGGCGCAGCGCGGTCCACAGGGCCGGGAGGTCCCACTGCTCGGCATAGCCGTCGGTGGCACCTCCGACGTAGCCGGCCACGACGTCGTCGACGAAGCCCCGGATCTGCTCGCGGATGTCGGCACCCTCGAGGACCTCGCGGCGCTCGCCGTAGATGACCTTGCGCTGGCGGTCCATGACGTCGTCGTACTTGAGGACGTTCTTGCGGGACTCGAAGTTCTGGCCCTCGATCTGGCCCTGGGCGTTGGCGATCGCGCCCGTGACGCGCTTGTTCTCGATCGGCACGTCGTCCGGCACCTTGAGGACGGTGAGGATCCGGTCGACCCAGTCCGACTTGAACAGGCGCATGAGCTCGTCCTGCAGCGACAGGTAGAAGCGGGACTCGCCCGGGTCACCCTGACGACCGGAACGACCACGGAGCTGGTTGTCGATGCGGCGCGACTCGTGGCGCTCGGTGCCGACGACGTAGAGGCCGCCGGCCTCCTTGACCTCGTCGTGCTCGGTCTGGACCTGCGCCTTGATCCGCTCGATGGTCTCGGGCCACGCGGCGTCGTACTCGTCGGCGGTCTCCCCGACGGGCTCGAGGCCCTTCTTGCGCAGCTCCGCGTCGGCGAGGAACTCCACCGATCCACCGAGCATGATGTCGGTGCCTCGCCCCGCCATGTTGGTGGCAACCGTGACCGCGCCCTTGTGGCCGGCCAGCGCGACGATCTTGGCCTCGTCGGCGTGGAACTTGGCGTTCAGCACCGAGTGCGGGACGCCCTTCTTCTTCAGCAGCTGGGAGATGTGCTCGGACTTCTCGACCGACACGGTGCCGACGAGGACCGGCTGACCGGCCTTGTTGCGCTCGGCGATGTCGTCCACGACGGCGGCGTACTTCGCCAGCTCGGTGCGGTAGACGAGGTCGGCCTGGTCGATGCGCAGCATCGGCTTGTTGGTGCGGATCGGGACGACGCCGAGGTTGTAGATCTTGTCGAACTCACTGGCCTCGGTCATGGCCGTGCCGGTCATGCCGGAGAGCTTCTTGTAGAGCCGGAAGAAGTTCTGCAGGGTGACGGTGGCGAGGGTCTGGTACTCCTCGCGGACCTGCACCCCCTCCTTGGCCTCAATCGCCTGGTGCAGGCCCTCGTTGTAACGGCGACCGGCCAGCATGCGGCCGGTGTGCTCGTCGACGATGAGCACCTCGCCGTTCATGACGACGTACTCCTTGTCGTTGCGGAACAGCTCCTTGGCCTTGATGGAGTTGTTCATGAACGAGATCAGCGGAGTGTTGACCGTGTCGTAGAGGTTCTCGATGCCGAGGTAGTCCTCGACCTTGGTGATGCCGGGTTCGAGGACCGAGATCGTGCGCTTCTTCTCGTCGACCTCGTAGTCGACGTCGCGCGTCATGGTCGCCGCGATCTTGGCGAACTCGTCGTACCACTTCACCTCGTCCTGGGTCGGACCGGAGATGATCAGCGGCGTGCGGGCCTCGTCGATGAGGATCGAGTCGACCTCGTCGACGATCGCGTAGGCGTGGCCGCGCTGGACGCAGTCCTCGATGCTCGTCGCCATGTTGTCGCGCAGGTAGTCGAAGCCGAGCTCGTTGTTGGTCGCGTAGGTGATGTCGCAGGCGTAGGCCTCACGGCGCTCCGCAGGCGTCATCGACGGCAGGATGACGCCGACGCTCATGCCCAGGAAGTGGTGGACGCGGCCCATCATCTCGGACTGGAACTTGGCCAGGTAGTCGTTGACCGTGACGATGTGGACGCCCTCGCCCGCGAGGGCGTTGAGGTAGGCCGGCAGCGTCGAGACGAGGGTCTTGCCCTCACCGGTCTTCATCTCGGCGATGTTGCCGAGGTGGAGCGCGGCACCACCCAGGAGCTGCACGTCGTAGTGGCGCTGGCCGAGGACCCGGCGCGCTGCCTCACGAACCGTCGCAAAGGCCTCCGGCATGAGGTCGTCGAGGGACTCACCCTTGTCCAGGCGCTCGCGGAACTCCGCGGTCTGGCCGCGCAGCTCGTCGTCACTCATCGCGACGAAGTCGTCCTCGATGGCGTTGACGGCCTTGGCGATCGCCTCGAGCTCGCGGAGGATCTTGCCCTCGCCGATGCGGAGGATCTTGTCGAGCACGGCCACTGCGGATCTCCTGGAAGTAGTCGGGCCCGATTCATTCGAACGGGCCGCCGGTCATGCTACCCGCGGAGCAAACCCTCGTTCAGGGCGGTGGCGAGGTCACCGCGGGGCGAGACGACAACATCGTCGAGGTCGAGCCAGCCCGCCAGTCTCCGCAGCTCATGCGCGAGCTCCGTGGCGGTGTCGGCAGGTGCATCGGGCTCCGCGTAGGAGCCCAGAACGAGCAGTCGCCGGTTGCCGCGGTCGGCCTTGAGGTCCACCCGCCCGACGAGCCGGTCACCGAGGAGGAAAGGCAGCACGTAGTAGCCATGGACGCGCTTCTCCGCCGGCACGTAGATCTCGATCCGATAGCGGAAACCGAACAGCGCCTCCGTGCGGGTCCGCTCCCACACGACCGGATCGAACGGGCTCAACAGCGTGCGCGCGGCGACCCGGCGCGGCAGGCGCGCATCACGATGAACGTACGCCGGGCGGCCCCAGCCCTCGACGGTGACCGGCTCGATCTCGCCGGCCTCGACCAGGCTCGCGACCGCCACCCGGGCCTCGTCGGCGCCCATCCGGTAGTAGTCACGCAGGCACCGCTCGCTCGCCACGCCATGGCTTCGTGCTGCACGCCGGACCAGCTCGCGCTGCGCCTCGGCGGGTGACGGTGTCGGGGTGTCGAGGACGTCAGCTGGCAGCACCCGCTCCGGGACGTCATAGAGCCGCTCGAACTGGGCGTTGCGCCCCGAGACGGTCAGGTCGCCTGCGTAGAAGAGGAACTCGAGCGCCTTCTTCACGTCTGACCAGTTCCACCCCCAGTGGGTGCGCGCGCGATCACGGTCGCCGGTGAGGTCGGCATCGATCTGCCGCGCCGACCGCCGGCCGCGGCGGCGTACGTCGTCGAGGACGTCCTTGACCAGCCCCGGGTTCTCCTGCGCGATGGAACGCGGCCCTCCCCATGCCTGGGTGTGTGCCCGCTCCATGCGGTGCTGCAGGAACGGCCACAGGTCGACGGGCATGAAGGCGGCCTCGTGCGCCCAGTACTCCACCACGCGGCGGGGACGCTCCTCGGCGGCTCGCCGGAGCAGGTCGGTGTCGTAGGGGCCCATGCGCGCGTAGAGCGGCATGTAGTGCGCCCGCTGCAGGACGTTGACCGAGTCGATCTGCAGCACACCCGTGCGCGCGATCGTGCGGTCGAACGTGCGCAGCGTCGGTCGCTCGTGCGGCGGGTCAAGGAACCCCTGCGCCGCGAGCGCGATGCGACGCGCCTGGGCGTTGCTCAGCGACTCCATGTCGGCAGCCTAGAACCGAGCACCGACAACTCCGTCGGAACGCCGGTCAGGGGATGTCGAGCAGCTTCTCGCGGACGGCATACATGACGGCCTCCATGCGCGAGTGCAGCTGGAGCTTCTCCAGGATGTTGCGCACATGGTTCTTGACGGTGTTCTCGCTGATGAAGAGCTGCCGCGCGATCTCGCGGTTGTTCATGCCGGTGGCCACCAGCCGGAGCACCTCGAGCTCGCGGTCCGTCAGCCGCAGCGGCGAGACCTGGTCGCGGTCGGGACGCGACATCTGCTTGAACTCGTCGATCAGCTTGACCGCCATCGACGGGGAGATCAGCGACTGTCCGTCGGCGACCACCCGCACCGCCTGGGTGACCTCGTCGATCGAGGAGTCCTTGAGCAGGTAGCCCGCAGCTCCGGACTTGACCGCCTCGTAGAGGTCGGCCTCCTCGTCGCTGACGGTGAGCATGATGATCTTGGCGGACGGGACCGTCTCCTTGATCGCCACGCAGGCCTCGATGCCCGAGCGCTTGGGCATGCGCACGTCGAGCAGGACCACGTCCGGCGCAAGGGCCGCCGCAAGGGTGGTGCCCTCGATGCCGTCGCCGGCCTGGCCGACCACCTCGATGCCCGGGTCGGTGCCGAGGATCATCGTCAGCCCGCCACGAAACAGCTCCTGGTCGTCGACGACCAGGACGCGGATCGGTTCACGCTCTCCCGAGATGTCCATCGTTGTCACATGTGCATCATGGCACGGTCCCGAGTGGGGACCGTGCCACGACAGGTCAACTGACCAGATCCAGCGAGATCACGCCGTAGTCATAGCCCTTGCGGCGGTAGACGACTGCGGGGCGCTCGCTCTCCTTGTCGACGTACAGATAGAAGTCGTGTCCAACCAGCTCCATCTCGTAGAGGGCCTGGTCGAGCGTCATCGGCGCTGCGGGGTGTGACTTCTCGCGGACCACCAGTGGACCGTCCCCGGTCACGGTGATCGGTCCGACCTGGCGCTCGAGGACGGTGTCCTCGGAAAGGAGGACAGGCTCGGGAACGCTGCGCCCAAGAGCCTCTCCCACCGAGACCGGCGTGTGGCGGCCGTGGTGCACGCGGCGACGATCCGCCGCGCGGCGCATCTGGGACGCCATCTTGTCGAGCGCGAGGTCCAGGGCCGCCATCTTGTCGACCGCTGCGGCCTCCGCGCGGATCACCGGGCCCTTGGAGAACGCCGTCAGCTCGACGCGGACAGCACGGTCGGTCTGTCGTGGGTTGCGTTCCTTCTCTACTTCAACTGCCATGCGGATGATCCGATGATCGTGCTTCTCCAGGCGAACGAGCTTCTCCTCGACGTGGCTGCGGAACCGGTCGGACACTTCGCAGTGCCGGGCGTTGACCACAATTTCCATGGAGACCTCCGTGTTTCTCGGTGTCGTGTGCAGGGTGCAGCACGTCACCGTCAGGGGACGGTGACGGGAACGGAGAAGGAGCCCGTTCGGCGGGTTTCGGCCTGCCTGCGCGGCCCGACCACGGGCCGTTCGCTGACATCACCACGGACCCGAATGGACTCCATGCACCGACGCTAGACCCTTCGGCCCATCGATGAAAGCAATCTCCCTGAAGTTTCGCCATGAGGTGGTGCGCGTCGCCGCGTCGCGGCCACCACCGCGACCCCGGCGATGCCCACACCGGTCGCGGCAAGGGCTCGCTGCGCCTCACGGGCCGTCGATCCGGTGGTCAGCACGTCGTCGCAGAGCACGATCACCGCGCGCTCGTGGCGGCGCGCCAGCCGGGCGAGCCGCGGTCCGTCGACCGACATCGCATCCCGGAGGTTGGCGGCACGGCCGGCAGCATCGAGCTCGCGCTGGTCTCCGACCCGCCCCACCCTCAGCAACCGGTGCGCCGACGCACGGGCCCCGCGCCGGCCCAGCTCACGCGCCGCGGACCGGGTGATGTCCCAGGTCGGGTCGTGGCCACGCCGCAGGGCGCTGCCCGGCCGGGAGGGCACCGGAACCAGCACGACCGGGCCGATCGCGTCTCCCGCGAGCAGCACGAGGACGGCGTCGGCGAGCAGCGAGCCGAGAGGGGCGCGCAGGGGCAGGCGATGATGCTCCTTGTGGCCGAGGACGAGGGCCCGCAGCATCCCGGAGTACTCCCCCGCGGCGCAGCACGGCGCGAGGCCGGGTGGGCACGGAGTCGGTCGGACCGCTCGGGCCCGGCCGCTGACGGCCGTCGCGCAGGCCGGGCAGAGCTGGCGCCCCGGGCGACGGCAGCCGACGCAGGAGCTGCCTGCCAGGAGGTCGAGCAGCGGGTCGACGCCGATGCGGATCACGGGCTCCACCGAAGCCCGTCGGGAACCCGCGGGCAACCACGGGCAGAGCCGCCTGTGGACGACCGCCCCGACGGCCCGCCTTCAGCCGACGTAGGTGATCTGCTGTGCCCCGGCGGGCGGGGTGGCCGAGCCAATCGGGCCAACGCCGACCAGGACACCGTCAGCGGTCTCCGCCCACGCCAGCGCGCGATCGGCGGGTGAGGCGACGAGGCGGCGTACGTCGGCGCGGACCAGCTCAGGCGGACCAGCATCACGGACCCGGGCGGGAGACCCGTCCACGGACACGGTGCGCACCTCAGCGAGCCGCGTGGAGAGGGCACTGAGGACGAGGAGCTCGGTCGGCGAGCGCCAGGCCAGGTCCCGGATCGGGGTGCCGCTGCTGTCGAGGCGGGCGATCTGCTGCGCGGCGGACGCACGGACCCTGCCGGTGTGCCAGTCCAGGCGGCTGATCCTCACCTCGTCCCCGCCCACGCGGCGTACGGCGGCGACGAGGCGGGTGCCGTCACGCGAGACCAGCAGGTCGACGACTGCCTCACCCGACACCCCCGGCACCTCCACCTCCGTGACGCGGTTGTCGACCAGGACCGAGACCACTGCTCCGGTGCGACGCCGGTCGAGCACCCAGAGCCGGCCTTCGGAGTCCCACGCCGGATGCGCGAGGTCCTCTGCGCCGCGGATCGGAGTCTTCAGCGCGCTGCCGGTCTCGTCATCGACCGGTGCCACCAGGAGGTCACGTCCCGACGACCTCACGCCCGCGGCCATGCTCCCTGGCAGCGACACCGCGACGTCGCGCAGCCGCGGTCCGGTGCCGAGCGGGCCCGTCGCGGGAACCGGGCTTCCCCCGACCAGACCGACCAGGTGCCCGTTGCGCAGGCCGAAGAGGTCGTCGGCGGCACCTGCGGATCGAGGGTCGTAGGCCGCTCCGATGCCGACCGGGAACTCCGTGAGGCCACCCTTCAGCGCGAGCGGGGCGGACCCGAGGCGCACGCGCAGCGCGGACACGATCGGCACCTGACGCAGCGTCCACGCCAGCTGGGCGGCAAGGAGCTCGCGGCTCTCCTCCGTGGTCGCGGTGATGTCCCCGTCCAGCGCGACCGACGCGACGCCGTCCTCGATCGTCACGGCCCCACCGATCAGGTGGGCGCCGCGCAGCAGCGAGACCAGTCCGGCTCCGGCGGCGTCGGGCGGGCCGGCGATCAACCCACGGACCAGGGCAGTCGCCATCTGCTCGCCGCGCGGGACGAAGACGGGCTCGGGAACGATGATGCTCGTCGTCGGGTCCAGGAAGTCCAGCGAGACCTGCTGGTAGTGCTCCGCGAACCAGGTCTCGGGCACGAGCATCGCGTCAGGCACCTGGTCGATGCGCCACTCGCCGTCCTCGACCACGAGCGGCAGCTGTACGACGCGTTGCCGCGCGGGCAGCTCCCCGCGCCACCGGCCGCGGGCGTCGATCCACTGCGCGCCGCCGAGGTCGATCTCGGCCGTGCCCGCGACCGTGCCCAGCGTGGCTGCGGTGTAGGTGACCACTCGCCGCTGGGGCCGCCATGCCTGCGCGCCGTCCTCGGTGAGGAACTCCCGGGCCGTGGAGAGCTGGAGCGGGCTGGCCATCATCGCGTCGAGGAAGCCCCGCACGACATCCCGTGGACCTTCTCCGCGGGACGGGCCCGGCGGCAGGTAGGGGATGCCCTCCTCGAGGACTGCCGGACGCTCCTCCGGAACCCTGCGCACCTGGCCCGAGTCGGGCAGACGGACGCAGCCGGTGGCCACGCTGGTCAGCAGCAGGCCGGCAAGGAGGACCCGGAGGTCGCGCAGCGTGCTCACGACTGCTCCCGGCCAGCAGGGGTGGCGCTGACATCCGTCGGCACGAGCGGGAGGGGCGACTGCCGGAGCATCCCGCCGGCGTGACGCGGCAGGGTGAGCCGGAACTGGGCACCCTTGCCCGGCTGCCCCCAGGCCTGGAGCCAGCCGCCGTGGAGATGGGTGTCCTCGAGGGAGATCGCGAGCCCGAGACCCGTGCCGCCCGAGGTCCGGGCGCGCGCAGGGTCCGCACGCCAGAAGCGGTTGAACACGAGGGCCGACTCCCCCGCCGCCAGCCCGATGCCGTGGTCGCGGACGGCCACGGAGGCGGCATGCTCGTTGCCCGCGACGTAGACCACGACCCCCGAGGACTCGGCGTGGTCGATCGCGTTCGTGACCAGGTTGCGCAGGATGCGCTCGACGCGACGGTGGTCGGCCTCGGCGAGCACGGGAGCGTTGGTCGCCAGGACCCGCACCTCGGTGCCCCGCTGCTCGGCGAGCGGCCGCGTCATGTCGACGATCCGGTGGGCGAGGTCGACCAGGTTGACGTCGTCGACGTCGAGGACCGCAGCACCCGCGTCGAACCGGCTGATCTCGAGCAGGTCGCTGAGCAGCCCCTCGAAGCGGTCGAGCTCGGTCTGCAGCAGCTCGGCCGCACGCGCGGTGACCGGGTCGAAGTCGCCGCGGGCGTCGTGCAGGACGTCGCCCGCCATGCGCACCGTGGTCAGCGGGGTGCGCAGCTCGTGCGACACGTCGGAGGTGAACCGGCGCTGGACCCGCGAGAGCTCCTCCAGCTGGCGGATCTGCCGCTGCAGGTTGGCCGCCATCTGGTTGAAGGACTGGGCCAGACGGGCGATGTCGTCCTCGCCCCGAACCCGCAGCCGCTCCTCGAGCTGACCGGCGGCAAGCCGCTCCGCGACCCGCCGTGCCAGCCGGATCGGCGTGACCACCTGGCGCGTGACCAGCCAGGTCAGGCCCGCGACGAGGACCAGCAGGAGGACCCCGGCGGTGAGCAGGGCCCGGGTGACGAGCGCGAGCGTCTCCTCCTCCTGGTCCATGGGGAAGAGGAAGTACAGGGCATAACGGCCTCGATCCGCAGGCAGGTGGACGAGGTGCCCGACGGCAACACCCGCCGTGTCGACCTCGCCCTCGCCCAGGCGCTGGTGGACCCGTGTGAACGTCCAGGCGGTCCTGTTGGCATCGGCGAAGTGGTCGCGCAGCGACTCGGGTACGCCGGCGGTGTCGAGGCCCGGCGAGGTCCGGGTGCCGCCTTCGCTGGCGTCCGGCCCCTCGGTGATCGGTCCGACCAGCACCACGCCGAAGCCGCGGGAGGTGCCGCGCTCGACGATCGGTTCGAAGAGCAGCGCGATCTGCTGGGCGGCATCGGCGTCCGTGCCGGGCACGGACGCCAGTCGTTTCTCCGCCTCAACCGTCTCGTTGGCCGCCTCCGCGATGGCGGAGCGGACCCGGGCATCGACGAGGCCCTGCTCGGTCTGGCGCAGCAGGAACCAGCCCATGCCGCTGATCACGACCGTGCCGAGCAGCACCGTGCTCACCACGAGGCGTGCCTGGATGGACCGACGCCAGAAGGTCAGCCCCCTGCGCAGCGCGGCCGAGAGGTTGCGCCCCGACCCGTGCGGCACGCTCAGGAATGTCCTGCCTTGTAGCCGACACCGCGGACGGTCACCACGATCTCGGGGTTCTCGGGGTCGTGCTCCACCTTCGAGCGGAGCCGCTGCACGTGCACGTTGACCAGCCGGGTGTCGGCCGCGTGACGGTAGCCCCAGACCTGCTCGAGCAGCACCTCGCGAGTGAACACCTGCCAGGGCTTGCGAGCCAGGCAGACCAGCAGGTCGAACTCGAGCGGAGTCAGGTTGATCGCCTGGCCGTCACGGGTGACGGAGTGGCCCGCGACGTCGACGGACAGGTCGCCGATCTGGAGGTTCTCGGACGCGGGAGCGTCCAGGCGTCGTACGCGCGCACGGATGCGGGCGACGAGCTCCTTGGGCTTGAACGGCTTGACGACGTAGTCGTCGGCCCCGGATTCGAGGCCGACGACCACGTCGACGGTGTCGCCCTTGGCGGTGAGCATGACGATCGGTACGCCGGACTCGGCGCGGATCTCCTTGCACACGTCGATGCCGTCCTTGCCGGGCAGCATCAGGTCGAGCAGGAGCACATCGGGGCGGTATTCACGGAACGCCGCGAGGGCCAGGTCGCCACGTGTGCACACGCGGCTGTCGAAGCCCTCCTGGCGCAACACGATGGTGAGCATCTCGGCGAGGGACGCGTCGTCGTCGACGACGAGGACGCGCCCCTTCGTGGCATAGCCGACCGGCTGCTCAGTCACTGTGTTCTTCTCCGTCCCGCCCCGAGGCGCCCCGTAGGGATATCAGTAGCGCTGGATCTCAGTAGCGGTAGAGGTCCGACTTGAACGGGCCCTCGACGGGGACGCCGAGGTAGTCGGCCTGCTCCTGGGTGAGGATCGTCAGCTCGACACCGAGGGCGTCGAGGTGCAGACGCGCAACCTCTTCGTCGAGGTGCTTCGGCAGGACGTAGACGCCGACCGGGTACTCCTCGGTCTTCGTGTAGAGCTCGATCTGCGCCAGCACCTGGTTGGTGAAGGAGTTCGACATGACGAACGACGGGTGGCCCGTGGCGTTGCCGAGGTTCAGCAGACGACCCTCGGACAGCACGATGACCTTCTTGCCGTCGGGGAAGATCCACTGGTGGACCTGCGGCTTGATCTCGTCCTTGACGATGCCCGGGATCTTGGCCAGACCGGCCATGTCGATCTCGTTGTCGAAGTGACCGATGTTGCCGACGATCGCCTGGTGCTTCATCTTCTCGAAGTGCTCGACCTTGATGATGTCGAAGTTGCCCGTCGTGGTGATGAAGATGTCGGCGTAGTCCACGACGGTCTCGAGGCGCTTGACCTCGTAGCCGTCCATGGCCGCCTGCAGCGCGCAGATCGGGTCGATCTCGGTGATGATCACGCGAGCGCCCTGGCCACGCAGGGACTCGGCCGAGCCCTTGCCGACGTCGCCGTAGCCACACACGACGGCAACCTTGCCGCCGATCATGACGTCGGTGCCGCGGTTGATGCCGTCGATCAGCGAGTGGCGGCAGCCGTACTTGTTGTCGAACTTCGACTTGGTGACCGAGTCGTTGACGTTGATCGCCGGGAAGAGGAGCGAGCCCTCCTTGAAGCGGTCGTAAAGGCGCAGGACGCCGGTGGTGGTCTCCTCGGAGACACCCTTGACGTCGTTGGCGATGTTCGTCCAGCGGGTCTTGCTGTTCTCCAGGGAACGAGCGAGGACCCGGAGGACCTCCTTGAACTCCTCGTTGTCGGTGGAGTCCTGACCGGGCACCGCGCCGGCCTTCTCGAACTCGACACCCAGGTGGAGGAGCATCGTGATGTCCCCGCCGTCGTCGAGGAGCATGTTCGGGCCGACCGGGTTGCCGGCCTCGTCGGTGAAGTCGAAGACCTTCTCGGCCTCGTCCCAGTACTCCGCCAGGGTCTCGCCCTTCCAGGCGAAGACGGGCGTGCCCTTGGGGTTCTCGGCGGTGCCGCCCGTTTCGGGCCGGCCAACGACGACCGCGGCGGCGGCGTGGTCCTGGGTGGAGAAGATGTTGCAGGTGGCCCAGCGCACGTCGGCGCCGAGGGCGACCAGCGTCTCGATGAGAACGCCCGTCTGGATGGTCATGTGCAGCGAGCCGGCGATCCGGGCGCCCTTGAGCGGCTGGGCGTCGCCGTACGTCGTGCGGAGCGAGACGAGGCCGGGCATCTCGTGCTCGGCGAGGGTGAGCTCCTTGCGGCCGAACTCGGCCAGGCTCAGGTCAGCAACCTTGTAGTCCATGAATGAATTTCCTCATGCTGGAAAGGGCGGTCTGCGGTGCATCTGCACTCGTTCGGGATCTCCCGCGCAGGACGTTCGCCCAGCCTACAAGTTCGCCAACCGGAGCGATCAATCCTGCGCGACTTCGGGGGCGTCGCCCGATGCGTCTTCCGCTGCGTCTTCGGGCGCCGTCTTGCCGGCACCCTCGTGCGCACCGTGGCTGATCGGCAGGACGTGCATCACCGCAACCACCACCGCGCCGACGATCAGGCCGATGATCGCGGAGGCGATCGTGTTGACCAGCCAGGCGGCCAGACCGGCGAGAGCGCCCGCACCGTGCAGGGCCACCTCGACCTCGTGCTCGAGGTGGTGGACCAGTTCGTACGGCGCGTGGAAGCCGAGCTCGTCGGCGCCGACCATCAGGATGTGGCCACCGACCCAGAGCATGGCCACGACGCCGACCGTGGAGATCACCGCGAGCAGCTTGGGCATGCCGGCGACGAGTCCGAGACCGATCTTCTGCGAGGCCCGCGAGCTGCGCCCCGCGAGGTGCAGGCCGACGTCATCCATCTTCACGATCAGGGCCACCACGCCGTAGACCGCGATGGTGATGAAGACCGCGACGACCGCGAGGATCACCAGCCGGGAGACGAAGCCCTCGGCAGCGATCTCGTTGAGCGCGATCACCATGATCTCGGCGGACAGGATGAAGTCGGTGCGGACGGCGCCGGCAATCAGCGTGCGCTCGTCCTCTGCCTCGTCCACGTGGGCGTGGGGCGCGGCAGCGGGCAGGTCAGCGACGTGGTCGTCGTGACCCCGGATCCGCTCCCAGACCTTCTCGGCTCCCTCGAACGCCAGGTAGGTGCCGCCGATCATCAGGATCGGGGTGAGAGCCCACTCGGCGAACTGGCTGAGCACCAGGAGGGCGGGGAGGATGAAGAAGATCTTGTTGCGCAGCGAGCCGACCGCGATCTTCTTGATGATCGGGAGCTCACGCTGCGCCGCGACGCCGTGGACGTACTGCGGGGTGACGGCCGTGTCGTCGACCACCACGCCAGCGGCCTTGGCGGTCGCGCGGCCCGCGGCAGCGCTCACGTCGTCCACCGATGCGGCTGCCAGACGGGCCAGCGCGGCCACGTCGTCGAGGAGTCCGAACAGACCGGCACTCATGAGGTCCTCCCGAGCCGCAGGAACTCCGCGGCGTACGTGCCGGCGAGGAGCAACGACGCATAGCGCGCCACCTCGCTGCCGGCGTCACTGGTCAATGTCTCCACCCGTACGCCGGCGCGCGCGGCGGCCGCCTGCAGGCGACCTCGCTGCTCCCGAACGACCGGGTCTTCTGCGCCGTCATCGAGGATCAGCAGGAGCGGGCGGGTGTCGACAGCGCCGTCGAACGGGTCGGCGAACACGTCACGCGGACGGGCCGCCTCCAGGACCGGCAGCAGGTGCTCGGCATCGCCGGCGAGCGCGGTGCGACCCGACGACCGGCGCAGCTGCTCGGCGATCCGGCGGGCGGCACGGGCGGCCAGCACGGAGCCGCCCCAGACCACGGGCGTGGCGTCGGCGAGGGCGATCGCCAGCTCCTTGGCCGGGTTGGACGACAGGTCGCTGTGCGGCGAGGAGTCGAGGGCCACCTGGTCGAGCGACCGGGCCACCTCCTCGGCGTCGCAGGCCGGCCCGAGTCCGATCCGGTGCAGGTAGTCGAGCATGAGGACCGCGGTGGCGAGCTGGTCGCCGGCCGTGGTCGGCAGCAGGTAGCTCCAGCGGCCCTCGGCGTGCTCGGCCACCATCGACCCGGGCGCGCACGCGACGACGACCTGGCAGCCGCGGCGGACTGCCTCGGCGACAGCGGACGCGGCAGCAGGGTCGGAGCCCTGCGGTGCCAGCATCACGACGAGATCGAGGCTCCCGGCCCAACCCGGGAGGGCAGGACCCGGCCAGGCCACGAACGGCACCGGGCACCACGGCTCGAGGACCGCACGGAGCAGTCGCGAGTCGGGACCCGCAGCGATCACCGCGCGCGGACGCGCGTCGCCGCTCTCGGCGACGGCAGCGTCGATCGCCTCGGCAGCCAGCCCGGCCTCGCGGCGTACGCGGGCACCGGACTCGGCGAGCTCACGCAGCCGGACGTCCGCTCGCGCAAGGACGTCGGGGTCGTCGAGCAGGGACTCGTCGAACTCGTCCATCGGGTCAGCCTCGACTCTGCCGGGCCTCGTCGACCAGGAGGACAGGAATGTCGTCGCGCACGGGGTAGGCAAGACCGCAGCCCTGGCAGACCAGCTCCTCGGCCGCGGGCGCGAGCAGGCCCCGGCAGTCGGGGCAGCGGACGATGTCCAGCAGACGCGGGTCGAGGTTCAGTGGCGGGGTCATCGGTCACTCCTGATCACGGCGAGAACGGCGTCGCGGATGGCGGTCATCGTGGGCTCGTCCTTGCCTTCGGCGTTGAGGCGCAGCAGCGGCTCGGTGTTGGATGCGCGGACGTTGAACCACCAGTCGGTGTGCGCGACGGTCATGCCGTCGAGCTCGTCGATGGTCACGCCCGGCTGGTCGGCATAGGTCGCCTTGAGCTCCGCGATCACGGCCGCCTGATCGGCGACCGTCGAGTTGATCTCTCCGGACATCGGGTAGCGGTCGTACTCCGCGAGCAGCTCCGAGAGAGTGCCTCCGGACTCGGCGAGTGCCGCCAGCGCGTGGAGCGCGGCGAGCATGCCCGAATCGGCGCGCCAGAAGTCGCGGAAGTAGAAGTGGCCGCTGTGCTCGCCGCCGAAGATGGCGTCGGTCTCGGCCATCGTGGCCTTGATGAAGGAGTGGCCCACCCGGGTGCGGACCGGGGTGCCGCCGAGCTCGGTGACGATCTCCGGCACGGCGCGCGACGTGATCAGGTTGTGGATGATGGTGGACCCGGGGACGCGCAGCAGCTCGCGGGCCGCGATCAGCGCGGTCAGCGTCGACGGGGAGACGAGTGCTCCCCGCTCGTCGACGAGGAAGCAGCGGTCGGCGTCGCCGTCGAAGGCCAGGCCGATGTCGGCGCCCTCGGACAGCACCCGCTTCTGCAGGTCGACGAGGTTGTCCGGCTCGATCGGGTTGGCCTCGTGGTTGGGGAAGGTGCCGTCGAGCTCGAAGTACATCGGGATCAGCTCGATCTGCCCCTTGCTGCCCGCACCGAGGCGCTCGAAGACGGCGGGTGCAGTGAGACCGGCCATGCCGTTGCCGGCGTCGGCGACAACCTTGAGCGGGCGGCCGGCGACCGGGGCGAGCGAGAGGAGGTGCGCCGCGTAGGCCTCGAGGACGTCGTGGCTGCTGATCTCGCCCACGCGCCCGCCCATGCCGGCGGCCGGCTCGAAACCGCTCAGCACCAGGTCGCGGATCTCCTTGAGGCCCGACTCCATGCCGACCGGGGCCGCGCCTGCCTTGCAGAGCTTGATGCCGTTGTACGCCGCTGGGTTGTGGCTGGCGGTGAACATCGCGCCGGCCATCTCCAGGTGCCCGGCAGCGAAGTAGAGCTGGTCGGTCGAGGCCAGGCCGATCAGGACGACGTCGGCGCCTGCCTGCGCGGCACCGTCGGCGAAGGCACCCGCCATGCCGGGCGAGGAGGGCCGCATGTCATAGCCGACGACCACCTTGTCCACTCCCAGCACCTGCACGAACGCTGCGCCGATGCGCCGGGTGAGGACCTCGTCGAGCTGGCTGCCCACGAGACCGCGGACGTCGTAGGCCTTGAAGATGGCGTGAAGGTTCTCCGGAGAGAGCGTCGCGGACATGGCTGGAGCCTATAGCCAGTCAGTCGGAGCTGGTGAGCACCCTGAGATGTCCTCGTCGACCGGTCTCGCGACCACCCTCCACAGGACGCGGCGCCACTGGCGCCGGCACGATCGGGCGGGCCGCCTCGCGCACGGCATCCGCGAGTGCCAGCAGGTCGTCACCGGAGGGCCCCGCCATGCTCGGGTCGGCTGCCAGACGCAGCACCTCCCAGCCACGCGGCGCGGAGAGGCGCTCGCTGTGGACCTCGCACAGGTCGTAGGCGTGCGGCTCGGCGTAGGTCGCGAGCGGGCCCACGACCGCGGTCTGGTCGGCGTACACGTACGTCAGCGTCATGACCGCAGGGCGGCCACACGCAGTGCGCGAACAACGACGGACAGGACTCACGAGGCAGACGCTACCGCCCGTTCTGCACAGACCCGTTGAGGCTCGCCCGTGTCATGGCCCGGTGTCATAGGGTTGGGCCGTGAGTTCGCGAGGTCGTGTCCGGGACCGCCGGGGCCGTGGCATGCGTGGCCCGGCCGTCTATCCCCCCTCGCTCGGAGGCGTCCGCTCGTTGCCGCCACGACCGACCCGGCGGGAGCGCTTCGACGAGATCGTGCTCGCCATCGGCACCGAGGTCGAGCGTCGCTGGACCAAGGAGCTCGGCCCGGTCGAGTACGCCGTCGAGGACACGCCGCTGCTGCCCGAGGACTGGGGCGAGCAGGCCGCTCCCTTGTCCTCGCTGGTGCGCGGCACCCCGGATCGCCCCCACCGCATGGTGCTCTTCCGGCGGCCGATCGAGCATCGCGCGACCGGGCGCGAGGAGCTCGAGGCGCTCGTGCTCACGCTGATCGTCGAGCAGATCGCCGACCTGCTCGGCATCGACGCTGACGACGTCGACCCGCGCTACCAGGGCGACTGAGCGAGCTAGCGCGGCGGCCAGGCCGGTCGCACCGAGGGCACCAGCAGGTCCGACAGCAGCGGCCGGAGCGGGATCACCGTGGCACCGTCGCCCGACTGCACGCGCACCGCGGCGACGTAGTCGACCTTCGACGACACCACGACCGTGGTCGCGCCCTTCGGCACCTCGAACGCCTGGCTCGTGCCCGGTGCCAGGCGCACAACGGTCGCTGCCGCGCTCGAACCCGGCCAGGTCAACGTGACCTGGCCTGCGGTCGCGCCCGCGGAGACCACGACCGAACGCGTGCCGGCCGCGGGCAGGACGGACGCGGTCGAGCCGTTGCCCAGGGCAACGGCAGGGTGGTGGAGGAGGTCGCCCGCCACGATCTCGCGCAGCCCGGCGGTCACCGGAGACGTCGACTCCAGCCGGAGCGCGACGTCCTCCTCCGCGATGACGGAGCTGAGGGCCTTGGTCAGGTCCGTGACGACGACCCGGCCCGCAGGCACGCGGATCTCCTCCAGCCCGGTGGGCGTGAAGGTGCTCCTCGCCCCGACGAGCTGCAGCTTGACCCGGGCCTCGTGGCTGCTCGGGTTCACGAGGGTGAGGACCCGCGAGGACGCCTTGCGCGTGAGCGCAGGAACCAGCTGGGTGCGCGCCGGCGTCGCCGAGGCCGGGAGTCCGTCGGTGCGCACCGGGCCGCCGACATCGCCGTACTCGTCACGGAGCATGGACGAGAGCCGGCCGCGTGCGACGACGACGCGGACCGCGAGCTCGTCCGCGTTGGGGGCCAACCGCTCGAGCGGCAGCGTCGAGACGTGCCCGCCCGGGATGGTCAGGCCGCGCGACTCGATCTGCTCGAGCTTGCCGTCCACGCTCCAGATCGTGACGTCGGCGACCGCGGGGCCTCCGTCGGGGTTGGCCAGCGTGAGCGTCGAGAGGTGCGCGGCCCCTGAGCCGGCGCCGACGAACCAGCGGACTCCAGCGGGCGACGCGCACTCTGCTGCAGCGGGACGGCCGCTGCTGAACCGCGCGCCGAAGAGGCCACGCGCCTCGGCACCGTCACCGTGCAGGAGGAGGGCATGCCCGTCGGGAAGCTGGGCCGTGCCGCCGGCCGCGAGGGCCACCGTTGTGCGGGCGTCCGAACCGGGAACGCGCCAGGTCAGCGAACCCTCGGGCTCCTCCGTGTCCGGGCGGACCGAACCGAGCGTCACCGGACCGTGGGACGACGGCGGGCAGATGAGGTCGACGGCCGACAGCGGGTGCCGGGTCGGGGCGTGGGTCGCCGTGTCGACCTGCGTGTCCGCGGGCGCCTGGGCGAGCAGCGCCACCGTCGTGACGAGGGGCGCGGCGACCGCGATGATCACGCCGGGACCGAGCTTCCTGACGGCCCGATCAGCGATCCGACGGCCGGGAAGGCGACCGGGCAGCTGGCCGCTCATGCGTCCTCCTCGCGTCGGGTGGGACCACAGAGCACGGCGACGACCAGCACGGCGAGCAGCTGAAGCGCCACGAGCACGCCGTGCCAGGTCGGCCCCGACCTGGCGATGGCGTCGCCGCTGGCGACTTCCGTGAGCTGCCAGGCCCGGGTACGCCGGTCGGTGGCGCTCGCCTGCGCCAGGCCATCGGCCGCGTCGAGCGTGGCGGCGACCTGGGTCGACGCCGGAGCCGGCAGGAGGACGTAGTCGATGCCCTCCCGGGTCAGCGTCGCGAGCACCTCGGGGGTCGGGCGGGAGACGAGGTCGGCGACGGCCTTGTCGACACGCGCGTCGGGGCCGGTCAGCGCGAGGACCTCGTCCTCACCGAGGGTGACTCCGTCGCCACGGTGAACCTCCCAGGTCAGCCCGCGGGGCACGTCGCCGCGGATCAGCAGCACGCCGTGGCCGAGGCCGTCCTCGGCCGCCTGGATCATGTACGCCGGGACGTCGGACGCCTGCGGACGGTGCAGCTCGTCATCACCGGAGACGACCCACCAGCCGAGGCCTCCGAGAGGGACCAGGACCGCGGCAACGAGAGCGCCCACGCCGGCGACCTGCTGCCAGGAGAGCGAGCGCCGCTCGAGCGTGGGGCGCAGTCCCTGTGCGGCGACGACCGCAGCGGTGACCAGGGCGCCCTGGATGACGACGACGAGGAAACCGAGGCCCGGGCGGACCGGGCCGGCCGGCAGCTCGACCGTGACGCGGCTGAGCACCGCGGCAACGACGGCAGCGACCGCGATCAGGATCCAGCAGGCCAGTACGGGCACCTGCGTGCGCGAACGCAGCAGCGCGACCACACCGGGGATGATCAGCAGCGCGCCGAACCAGTGCGGTGCGCCGATGCCACCCAGCCGGCCGGACATGAGGTCCCAGGGACCCGGGGTCGGCGCCAGCCGCCCGGCCTCCAGGAAGAGCGCAGCGGGGTCGTGCCCGACCATCCCGACAGCGCCGGGAAGCATCAGCACCGCCGGCACGACGAGGACGACGACCAGCGGAGCCCAGACGGATGCGGCACGGACGACGGTGGGCGCGAGCAGCAGGCCGAGGCCGAGGAGCACCAGCACACCGAGCACCGCGACGAGCCACGCGGCCGGCGTGAACGCGGTGACGAGGGTGAGCAGCGCGCCACCACGCCAGGCGGCACGCCACCGTCGGTCGGCGGAGGTCTCGAAGAGGCCGGTCACCGCATGGGCGAGCCACGGGAGCAGAGCAGCGGAGGCGACGACACCGAACCGGCCCTGGCCCCACGCACCGCTGGCGACGGGGATCGCGGCGAACGCGAGGGCGCCCCAGCAGACGGCCGGCGCGTCGGAGCGGCCGGTGGCCAGCTCGGCGACAGCGCGCAGGAAGCGCCAGGCTCCCCAGCCCGCGAACGGGACCGCCAGCAGGAACAGCAGCGAGATGACGAGGGTCGGCGAGCCGAGCAGCGAGGCCACGGCAGCGAAGGGAAGCAGGTAGCCAGGTGCCGGAGCGTCGGTGCCCTGGCCGAGCTGGTGCCACCCGTGAGCGACCAGGCCCCACCAGTCGGACGCCTCGGAGGGCGCGGGCGAGAGCGCTCCGCCAGCGAGCGGACCGAGTGCCGCGCGGGCCGCCCAGAGGCCCAGCACGGCGAGCGCGGTCAGGCTCAGTGCGAGCGGGCTGGTCAGGTAGCGGGCGAGCAGGCCGGTGTCGTCCTCGAGCTCGTCCTCCTCGACCGGGCGCTCGGGCAGCCCGAGCCGCGCGGCGCGAGCCTCCTTGCGCCGCTCAGCCGCCTCGCGCCCCTGGATGGCCAGGGCGTTGGCGAAGTCACCGAGGACGTCCAGGCCGTGCCGGTAGGGCAACCACCACGGCGCGAGCAGGCGGCGTACGCGTGCGGGGTCTCCGCCGGTGAGCTGGGCGCGCTGGCGACGGGCCTCGCGGATCGCGCCGAGGTCTCCCATCAGACCCACCAGCGCGGCGAGCTCGTCGCCGGCGTGGCCGGGCTGGCGGGCCAGCAGGAAGCCGATGCTGCGCAGCAGGGTCCCGACCACGAGACGGAGCCCCTGGAGCCAGGCCCAGCGCCCCTCCGTGTTGGCCAGCAGTGTGTAGAGCGCCGCCTCGCGCTCGTAACGGTGCGTGCGGGTGCGGCGGCCTGACAGCGCGCTGCGGCGTACGCCGCGGTGGGCGGCCTCGGCGTGGAAGACCACGGCCTCGGGCGCCACGATCGTGCGGAGGCCGGCGCGTGCGATCCGCCAGCCGAAGTCGATGTCGTTGCCGTAGAGCGGCAGGGCCGGGTCGAAGCCGCCGACCGCGAGCAGTGCGTCGCGGCGCACCAGCATGCCGGCGGTGTTGACCGCGAGCACCTCGCGGACCGCGTCGTGCTGGCCCTGGTCGTACTCGCCGCGCTCGAGGCCGGTCTCGCGGCGGCCGGTGGCGGAGATGGTCACGCCCACCTCGAGGAGGCGCCGCAGGGAGGGCCACTCCCGCAGCTTCGGTCCGACGACGGCCGCGCCGCGCTCGCGGGCGGCGGCCAGGAGGACACCCAGCGCCTCGGGCGCCGGGTTCGAGTCGTCGTGGAGGATCCACACCCAGTCGGTGTCGATCTCGTCCAGTGCGGAGGCCACTGCCTCCGGGAAGGAACCCGCGTGTGACCGGACAGCGCCGGCCCCCAACGCAGCGGTCAGCAGGCCGACTGACTCATCACTGCTGCCGGTGTCGACCGCGAGGACGCGGTCCGGGCGGTGCAGCTGACTCCGAAGTCCGTCGAGGACCGCCTGCAACCAGCGCGCACCGTCATGGCTGACGAGCAGGGCAGTGACTGTCACGAGGGGAAACCCTAACTGCCCCTCGGTCGTGTCCCTACCGCTCCAGCCGGATCAGCCCGGGTCAGGGCTCATCCGACCGCGAGCTTCTTCAGCTTGCGACGCTCACGCTCCGACAGACCGCCCCAGATCCCGAAGCGCTCATCGTTCATCAACGCGTACTCCAGGCAGTCGTCGCGCACCTCACACGTGTGGCAGACCTTCTTCGCCTCACGGGTGGAGCCGCCCTTCTCCGGGAAGAAGGCCTCCGGGTCGGTCTGGGCGCACAGTGCACGCTCCTGCCAACCGATTTCTTCTACGTCGCTCTCGAGCAGGTACAGCTCACGCATAGGAACTCCCCTTTCGACCCTGATCACCGGGTCACGATGTGTCCCGGCCGGTGCCCTTCACGACTTCCCCGTGTGAAGAACACTATGGGAATTACATGCCTGTCATACCCGGGAAGTCAAGCCCGTATCTGCTATACGCACACGGATCGGACAGATCGCCTGCATCAGGCAGGCTGTGCACCATGGAAAGCCAGTTGAACGCGATCACGGTCCTGTCCGGCGGCACGGGCGGAGCACGATTCTTGCAGGGACTCCTGCACGGGATCCACAGCGGCCTCGTCTCCCCCACCGCGCGTGTGACGATCGTCGCGAACACCGCCGACGACGTCTGGATGCACGGTCTCAAGATCTCCCCCGACCTCGACGCGGTGATGTACACCCTCGGTGACGGCATCGACCCCGAGCACGGGTCGGGCAGGCGCAACGAGACCCGCAGTGCCCAGGAGGAGCTCGCGGCATATGGCGTGGAGCCGACCTGGTTCACCCTCGGCGACCGCGAGATCGCCACCCACCTGGTGCGCACCCAGATGCTCGAGGCGGGCTATCCGCTGTCGCAGATCACCGCAGCGCTCTGCAAGCGCTGGCTCTCGCCGGCGTACGGCGACACGGTGCGACTGGTCCCCATGTCCGACGACCGTGTCGAGACGCATGTCGCGATCGCCGATCCCGACGCGCCGTCGGGTCGCCGCGTGGTGCACGTCCAGGAGTACTTCGTCCGGCTGCACGCCGAGGTGCCCGCGGAGGCCGTCGCCGTCATCGGTCTGGACGAGAGCGTCCCCGCGCCGGGCGTCCTCGCGGCGATCGCGGAGGCGGACCTCGTGATCCTGCCGCCGTCCAACCCGATCGTGTCGCTCGGCCCGATCCTCGGCGTGCCCGGCATCGTCGACGCGCTGCGGGCGACGAGCGCGAAGGTCGTCGGTGTCTCCCCTGTCATTGGCGACCGGTTCGTGGGCAGCGCCAACGCGGGGGCCAGCACCGGGTCCATGGGCGAGCAGCTGATGACCGCGACCGGGGTCGAGGTCTCGGCCGCCGGGGTCGCGAAGCTGTACGCCGCGCGCTCGGCCGGCGGCGTACTCGACGGCTGGCTGGTCGACTCGACCGACGCGGCCGTGGTGGCGGAGGTCGAGGCGCTCGGCATGGCGTGCCGCGCCGTGCCGCTGCTGATGACCGACCACGCGGCGACCGCCACGATGGCGACCGCAGCGATCGAGCTGGTGGGCTGAGACCCCGGTCCCACCCTCGACTCCGTAGACTCCCCCACGCCGTCCTGACCGCCTGACGAAGAGAGCCTGCTCCCGTGGCCAGTTCCAACAAGTCCGACCGGCGCAATGCCGTCGACAAGATCCGTCGCGACCAGAAGCGCGCCGACCAGCGCCAGGGCCGGATCATCGTCGGTGTCTGCGTCCTGGTTGCCGCCGTGATCATCGGCATCGCTGCGTTCAAGCCGGTCACCGACTGGTGGGCGCTGCGCTCGCTCTCCGACAAGTCGCTCGCCCAGATCGGCGAGGGCGCCAAGGCCTGCCAGCCGCGCGTGATCAAGGCCGCCACGGGCGTCCAGGACCACGTCCAGCCCGGCGTCGAGGTGAAGTACGCCGACACGCCTCCCGCGTTCGGGCAGCACGAGGTCGCGCCCGACTCCATCACGCGCAAGCTGTACACGGAGAAGGACCGCCCGCGCGTCGAGATGCTGGTCCACAACCTCGAGCACGGCTACACGATCCTCTGGTACGACGAGACCATCGCCGACGACAAGGACCAGATGCGCGAGCTGCGCGCGATCGCCGACAAGCTGCAGGGCGAGGACGACTACCGCATGAAGTTCAAGGCCGTTCCGTGGCTGAAGGCCGACGGCAAGGCGTTCCCGAAGGGCCAGCACGTCGCGTTCAGCCACTGGGCCAAGACCGCGGCCGAGGAAGACGCGAAGATCGCGGCCGCCGCCAAGGTGACCGACTCCGCAGGCGTGTGGACCTACTGCTCCGGAGTCTCCGGTGCCGCCCTGAAGGACTTCATGGCGACGTACCCGTACCTCAACAGCCCGGAGCCGACCGCCGGCTGATGCCGGTCAGACGAGGTCGGTGCGGCCCGCCTCACGGAGGGCCGCCACGATCGCCTTGACGTCCTGGGCGCGCTCACGGGTGGTCACCAGCAGGGCGTCCGGGGTGTCGACCACGACGATGTCGTCGAGGCCGATCACGGCGATGACGCGACCCGACGCCGGGATCACCAGTCCCGAGGCCTGGGACTGCTGGATCAGGCTCTCATCGCCGAGCACGGTCAGCGCACCCGAGTCCGCGGGGTCCAGCAGGTCGCCGAGCGAGGCGAAGTCGCCGACGTCCTCCCAGTCGAAGCCGGCCGGGACGACCGCCACACGGCCCGCGGCCGCTGCGGGCTCAGCCACGGCGTGGTCGAGGGCGATCTTGGGGAGCGTCGGCCAGATCTCTGCCATCGCGTCCGCGCCACCCTGGGCGATCGAGCGCAGGTCGGCGGCGAAGTCCGGGTCGGACTCGGCGAGCAGGTCCAGCAGGACGGTCGGCTTGACGACGAACATGCCGGCGTTCCAGCTGTAGCTGCCCGACTCGACGTACTGCGTCGCGACGGAGACCGACGGCTTCTCGACGAACTCGAGCACGTGATGAGCAGGCACGCCGTCGATGGGGGCACCCACGTGGATGTAGCCGAAGCCGGTGGCCGGGTGGGTCGGCGTGATGCCGAGGGTGACCAGCCATCCCTCAGCAGCAGCAGCGACCGCGTCGCGCACGCACGCGGCAAAGGCCTCGTCGTCGAGGATCACGTGGTCGGCGGCGAACGAGCCCATGACCGCGTCAGGGTCCTCGCGCTCGAGCAGGGCAGCTGCCAGTCCGATCGCCGCCATCGAGTCACGCGGAGAGGGCTCCGCGATCAGGTGCTCGTCGGAGAGATCGGGCAGCTGGACGGCGACGGCATCGCGATGGTTGGCGCCGGTGACGACCAGGACGCGTCCCTCGGCGATCGGGTCGAGCCGGTCCACCGTTGCCTGCAACAGCGAACGACCGGAGCCGGTCAGGTCGTGGAGGAACTTGGGCGCGCCGGCCCGGGACAGGGGCCACAGGCGCGTGCCCGCTCCGCCGGCGGGAATGACCGCCCAGAAGTTCGCAACCGAGGTCATGACAGCGAAGGCTAGACGCCTTCCCTACGCTTGCGCGCATGACCCCTCCGAGCCGCCAGCCCGCGACCTTCGCCGAGCTCCTCTCGGACCTGCTCCGCCGCGACCCGGGCCGGCCCCTGATCACGTTCTACGACGACGCCACCGGCGAGCGCGTGGAGCTCTCGGTGACCACCTACGCCAACTGGGTCGCCAAGACCGCGTCGCTGCTGGCGGAGGAGTTCGACGTCGAGCGCGGCAGCCGGGTGCTGATCGACCTCCCGATCCACTGGCTCGTCCCGGTGTTCCTCGGGGCGGCGTGGACGATCGGCGCCGAGGTGACCAACGAGCAGGACGTGGACCTCGTGGTGGCCAGCCCGATCCCGAGCCGCCTCGAGTCGTACGCCGCCGGCTCGGCGCCGGTGCTCGCCTCGGCGTTGCTGCCGCTCGGGGTCCGGTTCCGCGAGGCCCTGCCACCCGGCGTACGTGACTTCGGGGTGGAGGTCTGGGGCCAGCCCGACGCCTTCACGCCGTGGGAGGTTCCCGAGGCGGAGGACCGGCTCTTCCACGGATCGACGTGGGGTGAGCTGCCGCTGGCCGGATCGTGGACCGGGGAGCGCCTGCTCACCACGGTGAACCCGCTCCGCGATCCCGCCGTCCTGCTGCAGCCGCTCGCCGGCGGTGGTTCGGTCGTGCTGTGGCGCAACGCTGACCAGGACCCGGACCGGCTGGACCGGCTCCGCGACTCAGAGCGCGTGACCGCCACGCACCTGGTCGCCCGCGAGGCCTGAGCCAGCGGCGCCGGTCAACCGGTCAACCGATCAGCCGATCAGCCGATCAGCCGATCAGGTCGTACGCCGCCAGCTCGACGCCCAGGTAGCGGCGGGCAGCGAAGCCCGTCGTGGTTCCGGCGAGGAGCCAGGTCCGGCTGCCCTCGACGCCGAGCAGGTCGACCCGGCCGTCGCCCGTGACGTCACCGGCACTGATCGCGGTGCCCAGGCCACTCAGGTCGCCGGCGAGGGCGCGCGGCGCGTCCGTGCTGTTGGGGAGCCAGGTCAGCGGTGCGGAGTTGCGGACCGCCAGGTCCAGCGTGCTGTCCGCGTTCCAGCGGCCCAGGCTGAGCAGGCCGTCGCCGGTGACCGCTTCGCGCAACGTGACCGAGGTGCCGAGCGCCGCAAGGCCGGCACCGGGGAACAGCACCACGCTGCCGGCCTTGCGTGCGATCAGGTCCGGGCGACCGTCGCCGTTGACGTCGCCGGCCGGAGCCAGCTCCGTGACGCCATTGAAGTTGCGGGTGTCGACCAGGGTTCCCGCTGCGAGCCGGCCGGCGCCGAGGCCGCGGTAGAGGAACAGGTCACCGCTGCTCGCCACGCGGGTGATCGCGTCGCCGAGACCGTCGCCGTCCCAGTCGCCCACGTTGAGGACCAGGTTGGCGTTCGCGAAGCTCACGCCGGCGGCGATCGCCGGTCGCAGGTTCTGGCGGCCGGTGTGCGGGACCACGACGAGCGAGTCACCGACGAAGCCGACGGCGTCGTTGTCGGCCGTGCCGGTGATGTTCGCGGTGGCGACCGAGCTGAGGCCGGCGAGGCTGCCGGTCAGTGGTCCGAGCGTGGCGGAGAAACCACCCTTGCCGGTGCCCGGCGCGACGTACGTGTTGCCGGCGTTGTTGCGCAGCAGCAGGTCCCCGCGGCCGTCGCCGGTCAGGTCGCCGAACCCGGCGAGGACCGACGTGCCCCAGGTGCCCGGCAGGCGCACAGGCGCCCCGACACCACTCACGCCGTTGCCCGCGAAGCGGTCGAGCGACCCGGCAGCACGCGCCAGCAGGTCGACCTTGCCGTCACCGGTGAGGTCGCCGGTGGCGACGAGTCGGTCGTACTTCGCGAAGCCGGTTGCCATCTTCACGCGGCTGAAGGCGCCCGTGCCGTCGCCCCGGAACAGCACCAGGTTTCCGGTCGACTTCTGGCGGGCGACCATGTCCGTGGTCCGGTTGCCGTCGAAACGCCCCACCGGGGTGATCAGGTCGTAGCCGATGAAGGACGTGGTCGCCTTGAGCGCGCGGCCGAACGCGCCGGCGCCGTTGCCCGGACGGATGCCCGCGGTGCCCGTGCTGGCCACGCGGACGAACATGTCGGCCCTGCCGTCGCCATTCATGTCCGGGACGACCTGGTGCACGTCGTAGCGGCTCCAGCCCGTGCTCAGCGTCTTCTGCGCACCGAAGGAGAGCAGGCCGCCGGTCGGGACCACCATCGCGGCGCCGTCGGAAGCGCGGCGCACCACGAGGTCGGGATAGGCGTCGCCGGCCAGGTTCGGGACGCGCGGGTTTCCTGCCCGTGGCGTCATCGTCGGCGTGCCGCCGGCCTGCGCCTGCGCGGCCTTCGTGCGGATGGTCGGGATCTGGGCGTACAGGTAGCGACCCGGGCAGGCGGTCGAACCGACGTCGCGGTGCCCGTTGATCGCGGGGAGCGTCCGCGAGCCCACCTTCTGGGTGGTGCTCTGCGCGTTCACCCCGTGCAGCGACAGCTTCCAGGCGAAGAGCTTGCCGTAGGCGTCGAGCAGCGCGGTGGTGGGCTGGACCTCTTCGAAGTTGCCGATCGCGGAGCCGGCGAAGGCGTAGGAGTTGTAGCCCTCGGTGTGCGCACCGACGACGGGCCGGTCCACGCCGCCGTAGCGGCCTTCCCAGACCCGGCCGAAGCGGTCGAGCAGGAAGTTGTAGCCGATGTCGTTCCAGCCGCGGGTCTTCACGTGGTACGCGTAGATGCTCCGGATGATGCCGGGAACCTGCTCGGCCGTGTAGTTGTTGGCGTTCACCGTGTGGTGCACGAAGCCGGCCGTGATCGTGCCGTACGACGGGGCAGCGCGGCGCAGCGACTCGTCGGCACCCCACTGGGCACGCGAGTAGATGGTCGGCCGGGCCACCGTGCCGGCCTGGAGGGCGATGTCGCCCTGGTTGGTCTCGAGGGTCGTCGCATCCGACTCGGACGGCGTGGCGGGTCCGTCGATCGCCGGCGTCTCCTCGCCCGTGGCCTTGCTGCGGCCCGGGTCGACGACAGCCATCTGCAGGTCGTCGGCGTTGACCCCGGCGGAGGTGATCACGCGGGTCTGCACCTGGTCGACGTCACCCACGATGAGCGGGTCGGTGCCGGGCCGGGCGTTGCGCCCCTCCGCGCTCCGGGCGTCGGGGCCCTCCTCCGCGTGGTACTTCACATCGGACCAGTCCGACCACGTGCCACCCTGCTGGGTCCGCGCCTGGACCGTGATCTGGTCCTCCTCCACCGGAGCTGCGCCGGCTTCCCAGGTCACGCCCACAGCGCCGTAACCGGCAACCGCCTCGGGAGCACTGACTCGCACCTGTCCGCCCCGGGGGACGTCGGCGTCCGAAGCAGCCGCCTGCGGCGATGCTGCCTCCACCGGCTTGACCGGGACCTCGGTCACCGTCGGGTCGACCGGCGCCTTCTCGACACGCGTGGGCGCCGCGGGAGCAACCGGAGCGGGGCTCGGAGTGGCCGTGCCGGCAGGAACGTCGGAGTAGGTCCCGACGGCGGCCTCGGGGCGCGTCACCACGTCCAGGGAGATCACATCGGCGGCGGGCCCGAGCACGGCAAGGGCCGCACCAACGACCAGTACCTGCTGGCAGATGGTGACGAAACGGGCCTTGTTGTGGCGCATGATCTCCGGCTCTCCGGTGCGGGGAAGTGTCACAGGAGTCCCAAGTTTCACAACAGCCACACCAATAACGGAAGAGTTCGTGAGTAACTACAAACCTGTAATTTCCAGTCGACACGCCGACGAATCGCAGAAATGTCAAATTCATCGGCCCGAACAGGATGCGCCTCTCCCCCGCCTCGTGGGGGCAGAATGCGAGAACGCCCCGGTCAAGAAGACCGGGGCGTTCGTCGTACGTCGTGTGACTGGCGTCAGATGTCGGCGCCGAGCGACTCCTCCGTGCCTGAGTCGTCATCGTCGTCGTAGTGCAGGTAGGTGATGCCCTCATCCACGCCGCCGTCAAAGCCGAGGACGCCCTTCTCCAGCACGATCACGCGGTCGCAGACCCGGCGGACGGACCCGGCGGAGTGGCTGACGTAGAAGAGCGTGCGGCCCTCCTTGCGGATCTCGTCGATCTTCTGCATGCACTTCTGGCGGAACGGCTTGTCGCCGACCGCCAGGACCTCGTCGGCCAGGAAGATGTCGGAGTCCACGTGCACCGCGACCGCGAAGCCCAGGCGCGCGCCCATGCCGGAGCTGTAGTGGCCCACCTCGGTGTCGATGAACTTGCCGACACCGGCGAACTCGATGATCGAGTCCAGCTTGCGCCGGGTCTCGGCCTCGCTCATGCCGAAGACAGCGGCGTTGAGGAAGATGTTCTCGCGACCACTCAGCTGCGGGTGGAACCCGGCACCGGTCGCGATCAGGCCGGCGATGCGGCCGCGGGTCCGGACGGTGCCGGAGTCGGGCCGCATGACGCCCTGCACGAGCTTGAGCAGGGTGCTCTTGCCGGATCCGTTGAGGCCCATCAGGCCGATGGCCTGACCCTGCTCCACCTCGAAGCTGACGTCGTCGAGGGCCAGGAAGGTCTCGCTGACCTTGTTGCCCTTGGAGGCTGCCACCGCCATCTGCTTCATGGTGCGGTGGTAGCTCATCGTGAAGCGCTTGGAGACGTGCTCGACCTTGATCGCGGTGGCCATCACACACGCTCCGGGATGCGGTTCTGGAACCTGGTGAAGACCAGCTGGCCGATCAGCAGGATGACCAGCGAGACGCCGAGGGCGATCAGGCCGCGCTCGATCAGGTGGTCAGGGAAGTGGGAGTTCTCGATGACCGCGACGTCGGTGCCGGTCGTGCCCGCCCAGAAGGCCCGCTGGAGCAGCAGGACCGCCTCGGCCAGCGGGTTCGCGAGGTACCACTCGATGTGGTTGGGGAACTTGTCCATCACCAGCGTGAAGGGATACATCATCGGCACCGCGAAGCGCACGTAGTTGACCAGGATCCCGACCAGCTGGCCGAAGTCGCGGAAGAAGACGTTGGCGACGCTGAACATCAACGCGAGGCCGGTGCCGGCCGCCGCCATGATCCCGGCCCCAATGAGGAACCCGAGGACGCCGACCGCATCGGGCGTCCACCCGGTGCTGACACAGATCACCAGCAGGATCACGAGCTCCGGGATCATCCCGAACGCGGAGACCAGCATCGAGGAGACTGGGAACATCTCCAGCGGCAGCGCCATCTTCTTCACGAACGCCTTGTTGCGCACGATCGAGCGCGTGCCGGCGTTGAAGGTCTCGGTGAAGAAGTGCACCGTGATCAGGCCGACGAAGACGTGGATCGCGAAGTTCTCGACCTCGTCCCCCATGCCCATGATCTTGCCCATGACGAACCAGTAGATGAACAGCTGCGAGAGCGGGTTGACGTAGCTCCACGCCATGCCAAAGACGGAGCCCGAGTAGCGGGCCTGCAGCTCGCGGCGTACGAGCAGGCGGAGCAGGTAGCGGTGCTTGCGGACCTCGAGCAGTCCGTTGCCGCCGGCGGGGTCGACAAGAGGGAGGTCTGCGTAGTCCTCCCTCATCCGGCATCCTCGATGCCGAAGGTCCGGGCCCATGCGTCCGGAGACGTCACGTCGCCGAGACGCTCCTGGTAGAGAGCGGCCAGACGCGGCCACTCGGCGTGCAGGCGCTTGTGGATGTCGACCGTCTTCTTCAGCGCGGCCCGGAACTGCTCGGGGTCGCGCTGGTAGTAGGCGGCGGAGGTGCCGTCGGGCATCGAGACGACCGCTGCGTCGAGCGTGGCCAGCCGGTACCACTTGGCGTCCATCGCCGGCAGCACCGCCTCGGGGAACTCCCGCGACAGCGGGCGCACGCCCTTGAACTGGCGGACCGCGCCGATCAGCTTCGACTTCGTCTGCTCGCGGCGGGTCGGGACCTCGGTGTCCATGTCGCGCTTCTTGGGCTTGGCGCGACGAGGCGGCGGGAAGGCGTCCGGGTCACCCTGGAGGTCGGCGTCCTGCCACTGCTTGCGCAGCTCGCGGACCTGGCCGAGCTTGGTCGGCAGGTCGGCGTGCAGCTTGTCGGGGCCGTCGAGCACGTCGAGCAGCGCCTGGTGGCGCATCTCGACCACGGAGTACTGCATCGACATCAGGTGCATGACCTGGTGCTGGAAGGACTCGAAGACCATCCGGCCGCCGCGCTTGAACGGCGAGTGCAGCAGCGCCGCCACGAAGCGGTTGCGCTGGTGGAAGTAGGCCTGCCAGTCGAGCGCGTCGTTCTTGTCCGTCCACGGGACGTGCCAGACGGCGGCACCCGGCATCGAGACGGTCGGGAAGCCAGCGGCCTGGGCGCGCACGCCGTACTCGGAGTCGTCCCACTTGATGAAGAGCGGGAGGCCGAGACCGATGCTCTCCATGACCTCGACCGGGATCAGGCAGAAGAACCAGGGGTTGAAGTCGACGTCGATGCGCTTGTGCAGCCAGCGCGTCGAGCGCAGGTTGCGGGCTCCGAAGTCCCAGTTCGGGAGCACGGAGGGCGCCGACTGCCACCAGAAGCGGAAGCGGTTGATGACCTCGCCGTAGGAGTGCATGTCCGCGCGGCTGTAGATCGAGAACATGTGGCCGCCCACGATGGTGCGGCGGCGGGCCAGGTCACCGAAGGTGACCGTGCGCAGGATCGACTCGGGCTCGGCGATGATGTCGTCGTCCAGGAAGAGGACGTACGACGAGTTGCCGGCGCGCAGGGTCTCGAGCTGCGCGCGGGCGAAGCCGCCGGAGCCGCCGAGGTTGGCCTGCTCGATGACCCGGAGCTTGCCGTCGAGCGACTTCTCCGCGGCCGGGAAGCCCTCGTCGTCGGCGACCTTCTTCGTGCCCTGCTCCATGACGAGGACCTCGTCGAGCAGTGCCTTGACCTCGTCGTCGGAGCCGATCTGCGAGAGCAGCGCGGCACAGAAGTCGGGGCGGTTCATCGTCGTGATGCCGACGGTGACGGTGCCGGGGGTGACCCGGTCCTCGGGGACCTCGGCGGACCAGGTCGCGGCCGTGATGACGGCATCGGCGCCACCGGCGATCACGTCGAACCAGTACCAGCCACCGTCCTGGAACGGGGTGAGGGTCAGGTCGAAGGAGAGCGTCGACTCGCCGTCGCCGGTGACGACCGCGTCGTCGACCTTCTGCGAGCGACCGTTGGCCATCGACTTGTAGACGATCAGGTGAGCACCGGCACCGGTCAGCGTCACGTCGAGGCGCACGGAGTCCACGATGGTCCAGCGACGCCAGTAGCCGGCCGCGAAGCCGTTGAAGTACGTGCCGAAGGAGAGCTCCTGGCCAGCGCGCACCCGGAACGAGTGGCGGCCCAGGACGTCCTCGACCGCGATCTTGGCGCCCGTGGTGGTGGACTGGCGGCTCGCGGCGGCGTTGAGGGCCTTGGCCGACTTGTCACCACCGACGGTGTCCTTGTCGGCATCGAGGACGATCGCCTCGGGGTCGACGTAGAGCGGGAAGACGTCGGGGTCCTTGTCCAGCGGCATCACGAACCGCTGCAGGACCCGGGTCGCGCTCTGGTTGTCAGCGCTCATGCGTCGACTCCCCCGCTCTTGAGCTCGGCACCGTCCGCGAAGTGCGGCTTCAGCTTGTTCTCGTACATCGACAGCGCGGAGGCGATCGCCATGTGCATGTCGAGGTACTTGTACGTGCCGAGGCGACCGCCGAAGAGCACCATCGGCTCCTTCTCGGCGAGGTCGCGGTACTTCAGCAGCTTCTCGCGGTCGTCAGCGGTGTTGATCGGGTAGTACGGCTCGTCCTCGGGCTCCGCGAAACGGGAGAACTCGTGCACGACGATCGACTTGCCCGGGAGGTAGGTGCGCTCCGGGTGCAGGTGCTTGAACTCGAGCACGCGGGTGAACGGGACGTCCGGGTCGTTGGCGTTGACCACGCCGGTGCCCTGGTAGTCGTCGACGTCGACGGTCTCGACCTCGAGGTCGACCGTGCGCCAGGACAGCCGGCCCTCGACGTTGTCGAAGTACTCGTCGACCGGACCGGTGTAGACGATCGGGACCTTGCCCTTGAACTCGGCGGACACGTCCTCGTCGAGGAAGTCGGTGTCGAGGCGGACCTCGATGTTGGGGTGGTCCGCCATCCGCTCGAGCCACGCGGTGTAGCCGTCGGTCGGCAGGCCCTCGTACTTGTCGTTGAAGTAGCGGTTGTCGAAGTTGTAGCGGACCGGGAGGCGCGTGATGATGTCCGCGCTCAGCTCCGTCGGGTCCGTCTGCCACTGCTTGGCGGTGTAGCCCTTGATGAACGCCTCGTAGAGCGGGCGCCCGATCAGGGAGATCGCCTTCTCCTCGAGGTTCTTGGCGTCCTTGGTGTCGATCTCGCTGGACTGCTCCGCGATCAGGGCACGGGCCTCGTCGGGCGTGTGGCTCTTGCCGAAGAAGGAGTTGATCAGCGCGAGGTTCATCGGCAGGGAGTAGACCTGTCCCTCGAACTTGCCGAACACCTTGTGCTGGTAGTTCGTGAAGGTCGTGAACCGGTTGACGTAGTCCCAGACCTTCTCGTTGGAGGTGTGGAACAGGTGGGTGCCGTACTTGTGCACCTCGATGCCGGTCTCCGGGTCGAACTCGGAGTAGGCGTTGCCACCCAGGTGGTAGCGGCGCTCAAGGATCAGCACCTTGAGGTCGAGCTCGGTGGCACACCGTTCGGCGATGGTCAGGCCGAAGAAGCCGGAGCCGACCACGACAAGGTCAGGCCGATCAGTCTGGGCGGGGAGCTCAGGGGCAGTCACGTTTCTCCTACTAATTCTGCTCGAGGCCGCGGGGCCCGATCGACCGTGAGTCTAGCGATGGCGAAGGAGGGCGGCGGGGGACGCCGCGGGGGAAAGCGCGCGCATGTGTCGCGCGCTACGGATGGCCTTGATCACGTTGGCCGCCTCCCGGCGCCCTCCGCGCAGCGGGCTGAGGAGGACGACCATGAGCACGATCAGCCACGGCTTGAGCCGCACCAGGACGTTGGAGCCGTAGCGGAAGTGCACGACGAAGAGGTTGCGGTACATGTAGAACCCCTTCCACGTGTCGAGCGCGTGCTGCTGGTCGAAGTCCAGCTGGCGCACCAGCACGGCATCACGCAGGCAGACGATGCCGAACCCGGCCTGCTGCGCGCGCAGGGCGAAGTCGACGTCGTCGTAGAAGATGAAGAAGCTCGGGTCGGGCAGGCCGATCGCCGTGATCACCTCGCGGCGCACCATGAAGCCCTCGAAGGCCACGGCCTCGACCGGCACCTCGACCGGCAGGCTCGCCCGATCGGCGTACGTCGAGTCGACGCTCGCCGTCTTCGGCTTGATGGCGAGCGGGTTGTCGAGGTCGAAGCGGATCGCGGCCTTCTCGACCAGCCGGCCCTGGCGGTCCTCACGGACGGCCATCTGGCAGGGCCCGTCGTGCGCCGTCATGACCGCGAGGAAGTCAGGAGCGGGCACCACGTCGTCGTCCATCAGCAGGATGCGGTCGTGGCCGGCCTCGTAGGCCTGGAGCATGCCGAGGTGGAAGCCGCCCGCTCCGCCGAGGTTGTCCTCGGTCGTGGTGATGACGAGCGGAAGGTCGGTCCGGGCATCGAGGACCTTGCGCGTGTGGTCCGTGCTGGCGTTGTCGATGACGATGATCGCGTCGGCCGGACGGGTCTGCGCGGCGAGTCCGTCGAGCATGCCGACCAGGAGGTCGGCGCGGTTGTAGGTGACGACGACGACCGCGACGCCCTGGGCCACGCTCACTGGAGGAACCTCCGGTGACCCGAGAAGTCGTTGCGCAGGCCGGCCCGGATGCCCTCGGCGCTGAGCCTGATCCGGTGGGCCGACGGGCGCGTGAACGCGTAGAACCACAGCGTCTTGAGCACGAACGCGAGAACGAAGAGCCAGCCGCGGTAGTCGCGCAGGTTGACCACGTTGTTGCGGGCCATGCAGTAGTGCTTCAGGTCGCTCGGCGTGTGGTTGTACGTCGTGCGGCCGAACGCCATGGGCGTGCCGAGGTCGTCGGTGGCCGGGTGCAGGAAGTGGGCGTCGACGACGGTCGCGATGCGTGCGCCGGCCTTCTCGGCGCGGAGGCGGTACTCGTGGTCGTCGCCCCAGATGAAGAACTCCTCGCGGGGCAGGCCGATCTCCTCGGCGAGCTGCCGCGTCACGAGGACGCCGTTGAACGGGATCACGATGTCGTCCAGGACGCCGCCGTTGGTGGCGGCCGCCGACTCGACGTCCGCCATCGCGTGGACCACCTGCGAGCGCCCGGGCAACCGGATCGGGAAGCAGAGTCGGCTCGGGTCCTGCTCCGCCAGCACGGCCGGGCCCCAGAAGTCGTAGTCGTGCTCGAGCAGCGTCGCCAGGCAACCCTCCACCGGCACACCGTCGTCGTCCATCAGCCAGACCAGGTCGGCGCCACGCTCGAGGGCCAGCCGCAGCCCCTCGTGGAAGCCACCGGCGCCCCCGAGGTTCTCGCTCAGGGTGACGGCGTGCACCGGCACCCCGTCAGCGACGACGCCGGACGCGAGCCACTGCGTCGTGCCGTCCGTGGAGGCGTTGTCGACCACCACGATCTCGGCCAGGTCGGGCGTCACGCGGAGAGCATCGAGCACCCTCTCCAGCAGCGCGCGGCGGTTGAAGGTGACGACCACGGCGATGATGTCGGGGGTCTTCGGCGCCGGGGTCACGGCGTACACCCTAGGTGACGGCGGCCGCCGCGAGCGGGCTCACCGAGCGCACCGTTGGTCACACTCAGCAGGCCGAGCCGAGGTCGGTGGCCTCGTTGGCCGAGTAGCCGCTGGAGTAGCTGCCCTTCGACGCGCCCTGGGTCTGCACCTTGTCGCGGGTGAAGCCGTCCTTCGGCGCCGCGGGCTTGGCCTTCTTCTTCGCCTTCTCCTTGGCGGAGCTGAGCGCCTTGTCGACCATGTCGTGGATCTCGTCGATGTCGGGGTTGCTGGTGCTGACCGCGGGCGGGACGAACGAGACCGTGCGGACCGGCTTGGCCTTCGCCTCGAGCGCGAGGTCGGCGAACCGCGCGAGCTCGGAGGCAGGCAGGTCCGTCTCGATCAGGCCGGCGGTGGCCTCGGTGAGCTTCTGGTACTTGCGGACCACCATGCCCGGCGTGAGCTGCTGCAGCATCGCGTTGAGCACGCACTTCTGGCGGGCCATGCGCGAGTAGTCGTCAGCGGCGGCGCGGGAGCGGGCGTACCAGAGCGTCTCGTAGCCGTTGAGCTTGCGGATGCCGGGCTCGACGTAGCCCTCGATCTTGCCGATGCGGCCGATCGGGATGCGGTCGCGGACGTTGAGGGTCAGGCCACCCATGGCCGTGACGAACTTCTTGAAGCCGTCGAGGTTGACCTGGGCGTAGTAGTTGATCTTCAGGCCGGTGATGCCCTCGACGCCATCGATGGTGGCCTGGACACCCGCGGGCCGCTCGCTGTCCTTGAACAGCGACTTGTTGTCGTTGGCCCAGGTGGAGAGCGAGTTGAGCTCGCACTCGGTGCCGCAGTCATAGCCGTCGGGGAACTGCTCGGCCATGACCGAGCCCTCGGCGAAGGTGAAGTTGAGCATGTTGCGCGGGAGGCCGAAGAGGACCGTCTGGCCGGTCTCCTCATCGATGCTCGCGACGGTGATGCTGTCGGGGCGCATGCCGTCACGACCGGCGCCGGAGTCGCCGCCGAGCAGCAGCACGTTGTAGCGGCCGTCGTGCGGTCCGGTGGCATGACCGTCGCCGAAGTTGGCGACGATGAAGGCGCGGTGCACGCCGACGAGGTGCGCGCCGAAGAGCAGGGTGCCCGCGACCGAGAAGGTCAACAGGCCGTTGATGCCGACCATGGCGAGGCGCTGGTTCTTGATCAGCGAGAGCGGCTGCCCGAGGCGCCAGGCGTCGACGAAGAGGCCGGCCCAGCCGAGTGCGAGGCCGATCATGACCAGCCGGAGCAGGCCGAGCAGCAGCGGGTTGGTCGCGGAGCGAAGCGCGAAGTCGTGCCAGACCAGCGAGAGCAGCAGCAGGAAGAGACCGATGCCGACGGTCAGGATGGTGACCCGCAGGGCGACACGGCCGACCTTGCGGTTGCCGGCGACGAGCTGCGCCGAGCCCGGCAGCAGCAGCGTCATGACCATCAGCGTCACGGCACGCCGGAACCGGATGCGCGCAGCGCGCTCGTGCTCACGGCTCTCCAGCTGCGACCCGGGGGGAAGAACGGGCGGCATCGCAGGCCTCTCTCCTCGACAGCGACTCGAGAGTCAGTATCACCAGTCACAGGCGCAACTCCCGTCACGCCGCGCCGAGGTCAGGCGCTGCGGCTCAGGGGTGCTCGCGGCCGAGCAGGATCTCCTGCTTCGCCGCCAGCCGGTGCGAGCGCCGGATCTCGGCCTCACGGAGGCGGCGTACCTCTTCCTCGGTCTCGGCCTGCAACGCCGGCACCGGGCGAGCCCGCCCGTGCTCGTCGATCGCCACGAAGACGAGGTACGCCGATGCCACGTGTATCGGCTCGCCCTGGGCGTCGTTCCAGGGCTGGGCCTCGACCCGGACCCCGATCTCCATCGACGAGGAACCGGCCCAGTTGACCTGCGCGTGCGTGCGCACGATGTCGCCGACGTGCACCGGGGCGAGGAAGGCCATCTCGTCCATCGCCGCCGTGACGGCCGGGCCGCCGCTGTGTCGCTGGGCCGTCGCGCCGGCCGTGCTGTCGACCAGCTTCATGATCTCGCCGCCGTGCACGTTGCCCAGGAGGTTGGCCTCGGCGGTGTGCATGAGCATCGCCAGCGAGACCGCCGAGTAGGCGGACGTGAGCGCGGGACGGTCCCCGGACGCGGTGGCAGGGGCAGCATTCATGGACCGCACGGTAGCGTCTGGGGCCATGCCAGAGCGCCGCAATCCACCTGAGCCCGGCTCGCCGGAGTACCGCTGGCTCTACGGCGACCCCGAGGACACCTCGGCGACTCCTGCCGGATCGGGCACGAAGCGGCCGGTCCCCCTGCCTGATGCGGGCTCGGACGAGACCCGGGTGATGGCCGTGCCGCCGCCGCTGCTCCCCCGTGACCGGCCCTCGACGCGCACCAGTTCGGACCGGGGCTCCGACCGGACCGCGACCCCGCCGCCCGGCGTACCTCCGCGGCGTCCGGTCGCTCCCCCGCCGTCCCCGTCGCGGGGTGGCGGCCGCCCCCGCCGCGTACGCCGCTGGGTGTTGCTCGTGCTCGCGGCGTGGGTGGCCTGGCTGGTCGTCGTACCCCTGCTCGCGATGCAGCAGGTCGAGAACATGGCAGCCGTCCCGGAGGGCGAGCGCCCGGCCGAGCAGGACGGCACGACGTACCTCGTGCTGGGCTCGGACAAGGCCGACGGCCTGACCCCGGAGCAGCGCCGCGCGATCCGCGCAGGCAAGCGCTCGAGCGCACGCACTGACAGCATCATGCTGCTGCACATCGGCTCGGGTCCGGACACATTGGTAAGCATTCCTAGAGACTCGCTCGTTCCCGTTCCCGGTCACGGGACCACCAAGATCAACTCGGCGTACGCCTACGGCGGCGCACCCCTGCTCGTGCAGACTCTGGAGAACGTGACGGGTGTGCGGATCGACCACGTCGTGCAGATCGGCTTCGGCGGCTTCGTCGACGTCGTGGACGCCGTCGGCGGCATCGAGATCTGCCCGAAGAAGCGGATGGTGGATCGCGATGCTCGACTGAACATCAAGAAGGGCTGCCAGGAGGTCGACGGACTCACCGCTCTCGGCTACGCCCGCTCCCGCCACGCGCAGACGCTCGGCGACATCGATCGCGCGAAGCACCAGCGCGAGGTCGTGGGCGCCGTGGGCAAGAAGGCGGTCTCGCCCTGGTCCGTCCTGAACCCGGTCCGGTACTGGAACCTGACCCACGCCGGCGCCGAGACCCTCACCGTCTCGGAGGGCACCGGCGCCGTGGCACTGGGGCGCTTCGCCCTGGCCATGTCCAGCCCCGACAAGAGCTGCGGCGTTCCCATCTCCGACCTCGCGGTCCACTGGGACCGCCAGCGCGCGCTGCGGTTCTTTGAGCTCATCAAGACCGACGAGACCGAGAAGATCGGCAACGACCTCTGCACCGAGTCGGGCCTGAAGAAGTAGGCTCCCCGCCCGACCACCAGTGACGCGTGCCTACCCCGACACACCGGTACGCCGGCGGGTTGCGCTTGCGTGGCGTCGCTCAGGGCCTGTGGATATCCAGAGCAGGCGGGTACGTGGTCGGCGCACGCTGACCGGATGACTGGCACCCCTCTCTCGGCCACTGAGGCCCTGACACGTCCTGGCGGCGTCGCGTCCGTGTCCGCGGTCGTCAAGCTCAGCTCGCGGCGACGGCTTCGCACTGCAGAGGAGCGGGGCGACGTCGTCCGCCTCGGCCATCGCCAGCAACTAGCACTCCCGCTGGAGGGGCGATCGGAGCGAGCCGCGCGGTCCTTTGGAGGGGTGGTGTCGCATGCCTCCGCCGCGTTGATGCACGGCTGACCGGTGGCAGTCGTGCCTGATGTTCCTCACATCACCACTCCGCCCGACCGACGCCTCCCGGTCGAACCGCTGGAAGTCGCAGAGATTCACCACCGCCACCTGCGCCCGGACGAGCTTGCGGGTTGGACCACCACGCCTCTGCGGACCGTCGTCGACTGCGCGCGGGACCTTACCTTCGCGGAGGGTTTGGCCGTCGCGGATTCGGCGCTGCGGGCCGCAGCCGTGACACAGGCAGAACTCATCCAGGAGACGGCGAGCATGCGTGGCCCCCAGGGCGAAAGGGCGCGCCGAGTGGCCCGGTACGCGGACGATCGCGCGGCCAACCCGTTCGAGTCGGCGCTGCGGGCCCATTGCATCGACGCGGGGCTCGAGGTGATCCCGCAGTACGAGGTCGTCACGGAGCGGCTCACGCTTCATCCCGACATGGCCAACCCGATCCTCGGGATCGCCGTCGAAGCAGATTCCTACACACACCACGGGATGGAGAAGGCTGACTTCTTGCGGGACTGCGAGCGCTACAACGCCCTCACCGCAGCTGGCTGGCACGTGCTGAGGTTCGCCTGGGAGCAGGTCATGGCGAACCGTGACTACGTCATCCGGACCGTTCAGGCCGTCATCGCGTGACGGCCCCGTGACGGCCCCGTGACTGACCCGGCCGCCTACGACGCCAACGCGCCCCGACTCGCCACACCGACGGCGAGTCGAGACCCGTTGAGTCGCCTCTGGTCGCCTACCCCAGCTCAGAGGGTCGACTGGATGCCGGCGAGGAGCTGGCGACCCATGACGATCCGCTGGACCTGGTTGGTGCCTTCGTAGATCTGGGTGATCTTGGCGTCGCGCATCATGCGCTCGACCGGGTAGTCACGGGTGAAGCCGTAGCCACCGAGCAGCTGCACCGCGTCCGTCGTGACCTGCATGGCGACGTCGGACGCGAAGCACTTGGCAGCGGCACCGAAGAAGGTGAGGTCCTTGTCGCCACGCTCGGAGCGGCCGGCCGCGGCATACGTGAGCTGGCGCGCGGCCTCGATCTTCATGCCCATGTCGGCGAGCATGAACTCGATGCCCTGGAACTCCGAAATCCGCTTACCAAATTGCATGCGCTCCTGGACGTAGCCCAGCGCGTAGTCGAGCGCACCCTGGGCGACACCGACAGCCTGGGCGGCGATGGTGATGCGGGTGTGGTCGAGGGTCTTCATGGCGTACTCGAAGCCCTTGCCCTCCTCGCCGATGATCCGGTCGCCGGGGATACGGACGTTGTCGAGGTAGACCTCGCGGGTCGGAGAGCCCTTGATGCCCAGCTTCTTCTCCGGGGCACCGAAGGAGACGCCCTCATCCGACTTCTCGACCACGAAAGCGGAGATGCCCTTCGACTTCTTGGTGGGGTCGGTCATCGCGAGCACGGTGTAGAACTCCGACTGGCCCGCGTTGGTGATCCAGCGCTTCACACCGTTGAGAACCCACCCGTCGCCATCGCGGACCGCGCGGGTCTTCTGGTTGGCGGCGTCGGAACCGGCATCCGGCTCCGAGAGGCAGTAGGAGAAGCCACCCTCACCCCGCGCCAGCGCGCCCAGGTACTTCGCCTTCAGCTCCTCGGAGCCACCGATCTGCACCGGGAGCGAGCCGAGCTTGTTGACCGCGGGGATGAGCGAGGCGGAGACGTCAGCGCGGGCGACCTCCTCGATCACGATCACGGTGGCCAGCGCGTCGGCACCGGCACCGCCGTAGGCCTCGGGGACGTGCGGCGCGAAGAAGCCGGTCGAGAGCAGTGCGTCCCAGGCCTCCTGCGGGAAGCGGGCCTCCTCATCAACGGCCGCGGCGTACGGCGCGATCTTGGCGTCGCAGATGTCGCGGATCGCCTTGCGGATCTCCTGCTGCTCGTCGGACAGGGCGAACATCGGGTACTCGGACATGCGGGGCGCGGCCCACCTTTCTGGGATGGAACTGAGTGCCATGATTGCGAAACTCGGTTTCAACATCGTAGCGTGAGGACATGCCCCAGGTGAAGACGTCAGCACGAGACCGCCTCGTGACGGCTGCGTTCGAGCTCTTCGAGGAGCACGGGTACGACGGAGCGACCGTCGAGGAGATCGCCCAGCGTGCCGGCGTCGGCCGCTCCACCTTCTTCCGGACCTTCGGGTCGAAGGAGGACGTGATCTTCCCGGACCACGAGGCGATCCTCGCGCGCATCAAGGAGCGGCTGACCACCTCGGCACCCGAGACCCGCCTGCTGGCAGTCGCCGAGGGGGCCCGCGTCGTGCTGCAGCACTACCTCGACGAGGGCGAGGTGGCCCGGGCCCGCTACCGGCTGACCTCGACGGTGCCGGCACTCAAGGCCCGGGAGATCTCCGGCCTGCGCGCCTATCAGAGGCTCTTCACCCAGCTCCTGTCGGACTGGTGGTCCGACGAACCGAACGGAGCGCTCCGGGCCGAGCTGACCGCCGCGGGAGTCGTCACCGCACACAACCATGTCCTGCGCACCTGGTTGCGGGGAGGCACCGACACTCCCGAGCGCGATCTGGACGAGGCGATGGCGCTGGTGCTCGACAACCAGCGACCTCAGACCGGGGAAACCGTGGAGACCGGGGAGACCGCCGTCGTCGTGATCGGCGCATCTGGCGGGATCGAGGCGGTCGCCGAGCGGGTGCGCGCCGCTCTGGCCGGCACTCCCCCGGCACCCGGCTGAGACACGACGACAAAGGGGCCGGCACACAGGCGCCAGCCCCTCGTCGTACCGCCGGTCGTCCCGACAGCCTCGTCACGCTCGGTCAGCGCGGGATCACGTCACCCGACTTCAGGAAGCGGGAGATGATCTCCTTCATGATCTCCGAGGTGCCGGCGTAGATCTGCGAGATGCGCAGGTCGGCCCACGCACGGGCGACGGGGTACTCGTTCATGTATCCGTAGCCGCCGTGCAGCTGCAGGCACATGTCGGCGACCTTCTGAGCGCGCTCGGAGGTCCAGAGCTTGACCATCGCCGCGGTCGGGATGTCGAGCTCGCCCTTGATGTGCGCCTCGACGCACTCGTCGACGAACGCGCGGGCCACGCGGGCCTCGGTGGCGATCTCCGCCAGCTTGAACTTGGTGTTCTGGAACTTGCCGATCGGCTTGCCGAAGGCGTTGCGCGCCTCGGTGTACTCCAACGTCAGGTTGAGAAGCGCTTCCATGGCCGCAACACAGGAAACCGCGACGATGAGCCGCTCCTGCGGGAGCTGGTGCATGAGCTGGATGAAGCCCTGACCCTCTTCGGTGCCGAGCAGGTTGGTCGCCGGGATCCGGACGTCCTCGAAGAAGAGCTCGGAGGTGTCCTGGCCCTTCATGCCGATCTTGTCGAGCACACGACCGCGAGCAAAACCAGGTGTCGCCGTGGGAACGATGAGCAGCGAGATGCCCGCAGCAGCCTCTTCCGGCTTCGTCTTCGCGACGACGAGGACGACGTCGGCCTGGGCGCCGTTGGTGATGAAGGTCTTCGCGCCGTTCACGACGTACTCGTCGCCGTCGAGGATCGCCTTGGTCTTGATGTTCTGCAGGTCCGAGCCGGTGCCGGGCTCGGTCATCGCGATGGCGCCGACGGCCTCGCCGGAGGCCAGCTTCGGAAGCCACTCGTTCTTCTGCTCGGGCGTGCCGTAGGCCTGGATGTAGTGGGCCACGATGCCGGAGTGCAGCGAAGCACCCCACGACGAGTCGCCGACGTACGCCTGCTCCTCGATCAGGACGGCCTCGTGGGCGAAGGTGCCGCCACCGCCGCCGAACTCCTCCGAGATCGAGGCACACAGCAGCCCGACCTTGCCGGCCTGGTTCCACAGGTCGCGGTCGACCTGCTTGTTGTTGATGTAGTTCTCGATGTTGGGCTTGATCTCCTTCTCGCAGAAGGTGCGCGCGAGGTCGCGGAAGTCCGCGAGGTCCTCATCCATCCAGCGGGACACGGGGCGGGCCATGTGAAGTCCTCCAGGGAGAAAGATGCTCAGGCGGGTACGCGGTGTACCCCTTCGATGCTGAAGATGATACGCGGTGTTCCAGATATGGGTACATTCCGTCCCCGCTGCTACGTTCGCGTCGTGAGCAGTGCACAGAAGTGGGAGGACACCACGAAGGCCCGCCGGGCGAGCAGCCAGGCCGGTCACCGTGCTCCCGCGCGCGAGCGGATCATCCAGGCCGCCGCGGCCGCCATCGAGGAGCACGGCGTGAACGCCGACACCGGCCAGGTCGCAGCGGCCGCCGGAGTCGCCCGCCCCCACGTCTACCGGCACTTCTCCAGCAAGGACGAGCTCATGCTCGAAACGGCCCGGTACGCCGCGTCGTCACTCAAGGCGCGCGTCCTGCCGGCCCTCTCCGTCGACGGCACGATCCTGGAGAAGACCCGGGCACCCATCGAGCAGGCCGTCGCATGGGCGGCGGAGAACCCCGGCCTCTACCTGTTCCTGATGGACCGCAGCAAGGCCCGCGACCTGGAGCGCGGCCGCGCGGGACGCAGCCACTTCCTCGGGGAGCTGGTCGAGGCCGCCGCGAGCCGCCTCAGGGAAGAGGGCTACGAGGACGTGCCGCTCGACGCGGTGTTCGCCGGCCTCAAGGGCATGGTCGACACCAGCATCGTGTGGTGGGTGCACCACAGGGACGAGGAGCGCGAAGCCCTCGTCGACCGGCTGGCACGGCAGGTGTGGCTGGTGCTCCGCACGATGCTCGAGGAGCGCGGGGTCTCCCCCGAGGCCTTCGCGAGCCCCACGCCCGAGGGGACCCCCCAGAGCTGATCCGAAAGGACTGGCGTCAGAAGCCGAGCTTCGGCCGGCCGGCGCTCGCATCGCGGACGACCTTGCCCTTGGCGTGCGCCTGGTCGCTCAGCCCCTCGGCGTACTCCTCGAGGCGGGTCTGGAGCGCGGCGTCGGAGGTGCCGAGGATGCGCGCGGCGAGGATGCCGGCGTTCTTGGCGTTGCCGATCGCGACGGTGGCGACCGGGATGCCGGCGGGCATCTGCACGATGGAGAGCAGAGAGTCCATGCCGTCGAGGTACTTCAGCGGCACCGGCACGCCGATGACCGGGAGCGGCGTGAGCGAGGCGAGCATGCCGGGCAGGTGAGCGGCACCGCCGGCTCCCGCGATGATCGCCTTGAGGCCACGGCGCGCGGCCTCGCGGCCGTACTCGACCATCTCGACCGGCATGCGGTGGGCGGAGACGACGTCGGCCTCCCACGGGATGCCGAACTCGGTGAGGATGTCTGCCGCGGCCTGCATGGTGGGCCAGTCGGAGTCCGAACCCATCACGATGCCGACCAGGGGGCTCTGCTGCTCGCTCATGTCAGTCACTCTTCCAGAGTTCAGTCGGAGTCGTTGCCGAGGTCGCCCGCGAACCAGGCCGCCGCGTGGCGGGCGCGCTCCAGGCAGTCGTCGAGGTCGTCGCCATAGGTGTTGACGTGACCGACCTTGCGACCCGGACGGATGTCCTTGCCGTAGAGATGGACCCGCAGCTTCGGGTCGCGCGCGAAGGCGTGCGGATAGCCGTCGTAGAGGTGCCCTGCTTCGGGGTCACCCCCAAGGATGTTGACCATGACGGTCCAGGGCTGGCGCGGCTCGGGTGAGCCCAGCGGGAGATCCATGACCGCCCGGAGATGATTTTCAAACTGGCTGGTGACCGCGCCGTCCTGGGTCCAGTGGCCGGTGTTGTGCGGGCGCATCGCGAGCTCGTTGACGAGGATCCGGCCGTCGTTGGTCTCGAAGAGCTCGACCGCCATCACGCCGGTGACATCGAGCTCCTTGGCGATCCGCAGCGCGGCCTCCTGGGCCTGCATCGCGAGCGCCGGGTCGAGGTCGGGCGCGGGAGCCACCACCTCGTGACAGATGCCGTCGCGCTGGGTCGTCGCCACCACCGGGTACGCCGCGGCCTGGCCGCTCGGCGACCGGGCGATGATCGCCGACAGCTCACGCCGGAAGTCGACGAGCTCCTCGGCGAGGATCCGCACGCCGGTCCTCTGCGCGACCTCGAAGGCCTCCACGGCACCGGCGGACGAGCGCACGACCCAGACGCCCTTGCCGTCGTAGCCACCGCGGGTGGTCTTGAGGACACAGGGGAAGCCGAAAGCCTCCACCTCCTCGACCGAGGACACGAGGGAGAACCTCGGGCAGGGCACGCCCATCGCGGTGAGCCGCGCACGCATCTCGCCCTTGTCCTGGGCGTAGAGCAGCGCCGCCGGGCCGGGGCGCGGGGTGTGGCCGGCGGCCTCGAGCGCGTGCAGGTGCTCGGTCGGGACGTGCTCGTGGTCGAAGGTGACCACGGAGCAGCCTTCGGTCACCGCAAGGAGGGTGTCGAGGTCGCGGTAGTCGCCGACCACCTGGTCCGGGATCACCTGGGCAGCGCTCACGCCGGGTGCCTCGGCAAGGAGCCGGAGCGGCAGGCCCAGGTTGAGCGCGGGAGCCGCCATCATCCGGGCCAGCTGGCCGCCACCGATGATCGCGAGGGTGGGGGCAGCTGCGGACACGCAGGAAACCCTACAGACGACGGACGGTCACCGGCTCCACGAGTCCGAATCCGCGCAGTGGCCGCGCCGGGAGGCGGCGTACCTCGAAGTGCTCCTGGGGCAGCAGCTCCGCGGTGCGGTCGTCGATGATGATCCGGTTGCGACGCGCGACCGCGGTCAGCCGCGCAGCCATGTTGACCGCGGGCCCGAAGACATCGCCGAGGCGCGTCGAGACCGGCCCGGACGCCATGCCGATGCGGACATCGGGCATGCGCTCGTCGCGGCCGATCATCTTCACGATGCCGTCGGCGATGTCCATGGCGACCTCGGGGCTCTCGGCCACGAAGAGCACCGAGTCGCCCAGGCTCTTGATCAGCCTGCCGCCCGAGACCGTCACCACGTCATGGCACCGGGACTCGAAGATCTCGACCAGGTCTCCGATGCGGTCCTCACCGAGCTCGTTGGAGAGCGCAGTGAAACCGACCAGGTCCGCGAACCCCACGGTCACGTCGGCGGCGCGGATCGACTCGGCCCCGAGCACGTCGATGAGGCTGTCCGCCGAGCCCGCGGCGTCCGCGACGGGCTCGTCCACGACGAGGATCCGGGCGATCGCCGCAGTGATGTGCCGGCGGTAGGCATAGACCAGCAGGCTGTCGCGGATGGTCCCGAACTCGTCGAGGATCTGGCGTGCCCGGGCCAGCCGCCGGCCGGCGAGCTCCTCGGCGGACTCCCCCGGCTCGGCCCGAGGCGCCAGCGTGGTGACGTCCCAGTCGGCCAGGCGCGCCATCGTCTGCCCGAGCGAGCGGATCACCCCGATGACGGCGTCACGCTCGATGAGCCCGGAGTCGAGGACCATCTTGATCAGGCCGAGGGCGCTCGCGTCCGTGTCCGTGAAGGACAGGACGTCGGGGTCCGCCTCGGGGAAGCCGAGCGTCCGCCAGATGCGCCGCAGCTCGTCGAGGGGCATGCCGAGCGACTCCGCGAGCTCGCGCGCCGAGACCACCGGATCGCCGCCGAGCACGATCCGGTCCAGGGCATGTTCGTCGCGGGGCAGAGGCATGTCAGCTGCCGTCGTCGTTGCGGTCGTCGCCGCCCGCCAGGCGGTGCAGCTCGTCGGAGACCAGCAGCTGGACCTGCTCGACCCGCGGGATGTCGTGCAGCTCGACGCGACCCTGCTCGCTGGCATCGCTCACCACCAGCGTGCCGCAGCCGAAGAGCCGGTCGACGACCCCGATCTCGAAGTCGACGCCGCTGATCCGGTTGAGCGGGATCGTGCGGCCCATCTTGGCGATGAAGCCGGAGCGCTTGATGAAGCGGCGGCTGGTGAAGGTGTAGGTCGTGGTCAGCCAGGACACGAGCGGGACCAGCACCCACCACACGAGGACGGCTGCGGCGACGAGCCAGACGACCCAGTGCAGCACCTTGCCCGCGTCGCCGCTGCCGAGAGTCGTCAGCCAGCCGGCGGCTCCCAGCGTGACCACGAGGACCAGCGCCGGAAGGACCAGCGCCTTGGGGTGGGTGCGGGTGGAGACGACGATGCGCTCGCCGTCGCTCAGGAGCCGGGCAGGGAAGGTGGGCACGGGCTCAGCCTTCCGTGGATCGGACGTGGATCACGTCTCCCGCGCCGACAGCCACCTCGCCGCTGGCGGTCTGGACGACGAGACGGCCGCCCGCGTCGAGGTCGATCGCGGTGCCTGTCACCGGCTCCCCCGCCGGCACGTCGACCCGGACCTCCTTGCCCAGGGTGAGGCACTCGCCGGCGTAGGCACGACGGAGGCTCTCGGTGTCCTCGAGCAGCGGCATCAGCGCGTCGAGCGACCCGAGGATCACCGACAGGAGCTCGGTGCGGTCCGGGACACCCTCCACCAGCTGCTCGAGGCTCACGGCCTCCGGGATCGGCAGCTCGGACTGGGTCTGGTGGACGTTGATGCCGATGCCCAGGACGGCGGCCGGACCGGTCGGGGTCTCGACGCGCTCGACCAGGATCCCGCCGAGCTTCAGCGGCCCCTTCGGGCTGTCGACGAGAAGGTCGTTGGGCCACTTCAGGCCGATGCCCTCGGCACGGTCCGCGAGCGCCGCGTGGACGGCGTACCCGGTGAGGAGCGGGAGCCAGGGCCAGGCAGCGGGCTCCACGGTCGGCCGGACCAGCACCGAGAACGTCAGCGCTGCGCGGGGCGGCACTTCCCACGAGCGGTCGAGGCGGCCGCGGCCGGCGGTCTGGTGCTCGGCGACGATCACCAGACCGGCATCGGCGCCTCCCCGGGCGCGCTCGGCGACGAGGGCGTTGGTCGATCCCGCCTCATCGACGATCTCGACCGTGTGAGGAAGTCGACTGGGATCAAGAGGTGGGCGAAGGTCCGCGGAAGACGTCATGGGCACTAGATTGGCGCAGCACACCAAGAGGAGGCCAGACCCCCATGACTGCAGCCGAGTCGATCCCCGAGATCGATCTCCACACGACCGCCGGCAAGCTCGCCGACCTGGAGCGACGCACCGACGAAGCCGTGCACGCTCCGGCCGCGAAGGCGCAGGAGAAGCAGCACGCCAAGGGCCGCAAGACCGCCCGCGAGCGGATCGAGCTGCTCTTCGACGAAGGTTCCTTCGTCGAGCTCGACGAGTTCGCCCGCCACCGCTCGGTCGCGTTCGGCCTGGAGAAGACCCGCCCCTACGGCGACGGCGTCGTCACCGGCTACGGCACGGTCGACGGCCGCCAGGTCTGCGCGTTCTCCCAGGACTTCACCGTCTTCGGCGGGTCGCTGGGTGAGGTCTACGGCGAGAAGATCTGCAAGGTCATGGACCTCGCGATCAAGACCGGCTCCCCGATCGTCGGCATCAACGAGGGCGCCGGCGCGCGCATCCAGGAGGGCGTCGTCTCGCTCGGCCTGTACGGCGAGATCTTCAAGCGCAACGTCCGCGCCTCGGGTGTCATCCCGCAGATCTCCCTGATCATGGGCAACTGCGCCGGAGGCCACGTCTACTCGCCGGCCCTCACCGACTTCGTCGTCATGGTCGACCAGACCTCCGCGATGTTCATCACCGGACCTGACGTCATCAAGACCGTCACCGGCGAGGACATCTCGATGGAGGACCTGGGCGGCGCTCGCGCGCACAACTCCAAGTCCGGCTCGGCCCACCACATGGCCGCCGACGAGGAAGACGCGATCGAGTACGTCAAGGGTCTGCTCGCGCACCTCCCGCAGAACAACCTCGACGAGCTCCCGACGTACGACGAGGTCGCGGACCTCGAGCCGACGGAGCTCGACCTGTCGCTCGACACGATCATCCCCGACGGCGCGAACCAGCCCTATGACATGCACAAGGTCATCGAGGCGATCGTGGACGACGAGGACTTCCTCGAGGTCCAGGAGCTCTTCGCCCCGAACCTGATCGTCGGCTTCGGCCGTGTCGAGGGCTCGCCTGTCGGTGTCGTCGCCAACCAGCCGATGCAGTTCGCCGGATGCCTGGACATCGACGCCTCCGAGAAGGCCGCCCGCTTCGTGCGCACCTGCGACGCGTTCAACGTGCCGGTGCTGACCTTCGTCGACGTCCCGGGCTTCCTGCCGGGCACCGACCAGGAGCACACCGGCATCATCCGACGCGGCGCGAAGCTGCTCTACGCCTATGCCGAGGCGACGGTCCCGCTGGTCACGATCATCACCCGCAAGGCCTACGGCGGTGCCTACGACGTCATGGGCTCCAAGCACCTCGGTGCCGACGTCAACCTGGCGTGGCCGACCTCGCAGATCGCGGTCATGGGCGCCCAGGGCGCGGCCAACATCATCCACCGCCGCGAGCTCGCGGCGCTGGCTGACTCGGGTGCGTCCGTCGAGCAGGTCGAGGCCCGTCGCGCCGAGCTGATCGACGAGTACGAGACCACGCTGGCCAACCCCTACATCGCCGCCGAGCGTGGCTATGTCGACGCGGTCATCAAGCCCTCGACGACCCGCGCCGAGGTCGTCAAGGCGCTGCGTCTGCTCAAGGGCAAGCGCGTCGACACCCTGCCGAAGAAGCACGGGAACATCCCCCTCTGATGGCCAGCGAATCGGGCACCAACGAGACCCCTGAGGCCGAGGCCGCCCCGCAGCAGCCCCTGCTGAAGGTCGTCAACGCCAACGCGACCCCGGAGGAGATCGCTGCCATCGTGGCGGTCTTCTCCGCGATCGGCTCGGGCGAGGCTGCTCCGGCCAAGCGTCCGGTGTCGCAGTGGAGCGCCAACGCGCGCAAGGCCCGGGTCACGCGCCCGCACGGCCTGGGTGGTTGGAAGGCCAGCTCGCTCCCCCGCTGATCCGCCCTCGCAACTGGTCTTGAACGGCAGGTTTTCCGGTCCTCCGGCTGTTGATCAAGACCAGTTGCCATTTCGGGCGGGCATCCCGCGCAGGCAGACTCAGCGTGCAGACTGGGCGGGTGATGCTTCCCCGTGCCGTCCTCGACGGTGTCGTCGCCGGCGAGATCGACCTCGCGTTCCGCCGCTGGAACAAGCGGATGCACGTGCCGGGCGGCACGCAGCGGACCTCGGTCGGCGTGATCCGCTTCGACTCCGTCGACGTCGTCGAGCCGGAGGACATCTCCGAGGCCGAGGCCGCGCGCGCCGGGATGACGCTCGACCGGCTGCTCGAGGTGCTCGGGCGCAAGCCGGGTGACGTCTACCGGATCCGGCTCAGCTGGGCGGGAGCCGACGAGCGGGTGGCGCTGCGCGAGAAGTCGCGCCTCACCCCGAGGCAGCGCGACGCCCTCGTGGACCAGCTCGCCGGGATGGACGCGCGGAGCAAGCGCGGACCGTGGACCCGCGAACACCTCGAGCTGCTTGCCTCGCGCCCCTCCGAGCTGGCCGAGACGATCGCGGCGAGCATCGGACGCGAGAAGCTGCCGTTCAAGGCCGACATCCGCCGGCTCAAGGAGCTGGGCCTCACCGAGAGCCTGCGTCCTGGCTACCGGCTCTCCCCGCGCGGCCTGGCCGTGCTGAAGCACCTGCGCTCACTCGACCCCGACTGACGTACGACGCAGCGTTGCCACCGCCGCGCGGATAGGGTCGGGCCCCGTGACCACGTTCGTCCTCGCCTCCGCCTCCCCCGCTCGCCTCGCCACCCTGCGCAAGGCGGGCATCGACCCGCAGGTGGTCGTCAGCGGCGTGGACGAGGACCAGCTCGACGGGCTTCCGCCGATCGAGCTCGCGCTCCAGCTCGCACAGCTCAAGTGCGCGGCGGTCGTTGCCCGCGACGACCTCCCTGAGGGCGCTGTCGTGCTCGGCTGCGACTCCGTGCTCGAGCTCGACGGCCAGGCCCTGGGCAAGCCCGACGACGCCGCCGACGCGATCAACCGCTGGCAGGCGATGCGTGGGCGCTCCGGCGTGCTGCACACCGGCCACGCCCTCACGGACACCGTCACCGGAAAGACCGTCTCGAAGACCGCCTCCACGATCGTTCACTTCGCGGATGTCACCGACGCCGAGATCGCGGCGTACGTCGCGACCGGCGAACCGCTCTACGTCGCAGGTGCCTTCACCGTCGACGGACTCGGCGGGGCATTCGTGACCGGCATCGAGGGTTGCCACCACAACGTCGTCGGTGTCTCGCTTCCCCTCGTCCGCAACCTCCTGGCCGAGATCGGGCACGGCTGGACCGGCTTCTGGAAGCAGGGCTGAGCGACCGCTGAGTCAGCGCAGGGCCACCGGCTCCCACGTGCCTCCGCCGTCGTCCGACCGGTACGCCGCGTGGTCGCCGCCGGGTGGCGCCGCCACGTAGACCGACACCCGGTCTGCCGTCACGGTCGTCGTGAGGAAGCCCCCGTCGAGCTCCGCGATGTCGTCGAACGGCGCCCCCCTCGGCACCCGGGTCAAGCTCGACCAGTCGTCCGCCGGCGCCGCGAAGAGGCCCGGGTCCTCGTCGCCACCGCTCCACTCCTCGACCGCCACCAGCAGCCTTCCGTCCGGAAGCACCACCATCCCGGCAGTGAACGCCGTCGGACCGGACGAGTCGAAGACGACCGGCTCCGTCTCCCCCGCAAGGAACCGGTGGATCGCGGTCAGTGGCGACAGCGTCGCCCCGTCGCCACCCTGGTCGACGGCAAGGACGGACCCGTCACTCGGGATGATCGACGGGAGTGCGTTCTCGCCGAGGTCGAGCGGGAGCCGGCTCCAGGTCTGTCCCCCGTCGGTGGAGCGCTGGAGCACGGCGTCACCGAGGCCAGAGGTCCCCTCTGCCTGCGAGAGGGACGCCAGGCTCCCGTCGCCCAGGCGCACGACCTGGAACAGGTCCGCGCTGCCGGGGATCGGGACGACGACCCCGCCGTCGAGATCGGCCACCACCCACACGCCCTGGCCACTGCCCAGGTTGACGACCGGGCCCTTGTCCGGCAGCGCTGCGCCCTCGTCGACGCGAAGGTCCGTCGTCGCCCCGTCGACGTCGACACGGATGCCGGTGCCGAGCCCGGTGCGCACGAGGAAGGAACGCTCGCCCGCGTGGACCATCGGGGCCTCCCGGTAGATCGTCGGCAGCACGGTCCGGTGCCGGAACCCGTCGTCGGTGACCGCCACGGCGTACTTCCGCTCGCAGCGCTGGTCCGAGCTGCAGCCCTGCCACACTGCGGCGCGGACATCAGGGTCGTCCGACGAGACGGCGAAGGTCTCCATGCGGGACCGCGGGTCGGCGACGATCTCGGCAGCAGTTCCTGCGACCGGTGTGCGAGGCGCGGTGGGCGCAACCACGCCGCCGGAGACCCGCACGGTGGGCATGTCACCGAGCTCGCTGTCCAGCACCCCGCTGATGGTGAACGAGAGCGCCGGGTCCGCACCACAGCGTGCGGCGGTGACGGAGAGCCGGCCGCGGGAGCGCTCGTTGTTGGTGGTGAGCTCGTTGCGGTCGAGCGGGTCCACCGCGAAGAGCCGAGGCTGCGCGTCACCCACGGCGTCGCGCGACGGAAGCGCGAAGGTGCCACCGTCGGCAACGAGGTCGATCGGCGCGGACACCTCGACGTGGCCCGAGCGGCCGGGGCCGAGCAACGTCGTCGACGCCCTCACCAGCATCGTCTCCGGATCGTTCTCGTCCGGGACGCAGGAGACGGTGAAGTCGTCAGCGCGGAACGTGCTGCCGTCGTCGCGGGTGAAGACCAGTCCGTCCATCCGTGGTGTGGGTGTGGGCTGGGGCGGGTCCTCGCCGCCCACGAGGGCGCTGAGCCCGAGGGCGCCGCTGAGCGCCAGCGCCGCCACCCCGACGTACGCCGCGCGGCGACGCCGCCGCTGCCGGGCACCGCGCCGCACGATCTCTGAGAAGTCCGGAACCGTGGCCTCGGCGCCCGCGTCGCGGGAGACGTGCGAGTAGTCAGGCATGGTCGTCCTCCCGTGCCGGTGCGTCGAGGAGGCCCGCGAGGGCGGAGCGTCCGCGGCTCAACCGGGCCTTGATGGTGCCGACCGGGACCCCGGCCGCGACGGCGATGTCGTGGAGGGGCAGGTCCGCGAAGTAGTGGAGCGCGAGCGCCTCGCGCTGTGCGTGCGGAAGGGTGCGCATCGCCGCGACCAGCGCGAGCCGGTCCGAGGCCAGGTCGGGGTGCCGGGTCTCCGTGGTGCGCGAGCTCCGCAGCAGCCGATCCCCCATCGCCCGGCGCCGGAACCGTGTCCGCGCCACGTTGACCGCGACGGTCCTCAGCCAGGCCTCGGGGTTGTCCACAGCGTCGAAGGTGCGACGGTGTGCAGCCGCCCGGGCAAAGGCCTCGGACACGACGTCCTCGGCCTCGGCGAGGTCGCCGCACACGCCGTACAGCTGGCCCACCAGCCGCCGGTACGACGTGTCGAACACGTCCCGGAGCTTGTCCATGCCACCTCGTCTCGCGGTCGTCGGAGCCACTCTCCTGCGATGACGACTGCTGCGACAGCGAAACGGTTGCGTCACGAGCGGGATTTCTTCCGGATCGGATCTCCCCGGCGGGATCGTCCGGCCTGCGACGCCATTCGCGGCGGTCGGGGCTGTTGCCGCCCAGGTCAGCGGCACCAGCGGCCCCTTCTCCTCTCCTTCGGGGCGGCCGTGGGGCTCGCCGCGTTCGGTGCCATGGCGTTCCGGCGACGCGACGTCGTCTCGGACTGAGGTTCGTTGCGCCCCCGGCACAACGTGCAATTCCCCACACGGACACGTGGGCCCGTTACCGCCCGGTACCCCTAGACTCGCGTCGAGCCCGACATGGAAACAGGAGTGTGCCGTGCCCGAGATCAAGCCCCTGCAGAAGGTCCTCATCGCCAACCGAGGTGAGATCGCCGTCCGCGTCATCCGCGCCTGCAAGGACGCCGGCATCGGCTCCGTTGCGGTGTACGCCGAGCCCGACCGCGACGCGCTGTTCGTCCGCATGGCCGACGAGGCCTACTCGCTCAACGGCTCCACGCCCGGCGACTCGTACCTCGTCATCGACAAGATCCTCGCCGTCGCGAAGGAGTCGGGTGCCGACTCCGTGCACCCCGGCTACGGCTTCCTCGCCGAGAACGCCCAGTTCGCCCAGGCCGTCATCGACGCCGGGCTGATCTGGATCGGTCCGTCCCCGGACGCGATCGAGGGCCTCGGCGACAAGGCGAAGGCCAAGCAGATCGCCCTCGCCGCCGGCGCCCCGCTGGCTCCCGGCCTCAAGGACGCGGTCCAGGACGCCGACGAGATCATCGGCTTCGCGAAGGAGCACGGCCTTCCGGTCGCCATCAAGGCGGTCTTCGGCGGCGGTGGCCGTGGCCTCAAGGTCGCGCGCACCCTCGAGGAGATCCCCGAGCTCTACGAATCTGCCGTCCGCGAGGCGATCAGCGCCTTCGGTCGCGGCGAGTGCCTGGTCGAGAAGTTCCTCGACAAGCCGCGCCACGTCGAGACCCAGTGCCTCGCCGACAAGTACGGCAACGTCGTGGTCGTCTCCACCCGCGACTGCTCGCTGCAGCGTCGCCACCAGAAGCTGGTCGAGGAGGCGCCCGCGCCGTTCCTGACCGACGAGCAGAACCAGCGCCTCTACGACTCCTCCAAGGCGATCCTGCGCGAGGCCGGCTACGTCGGCGCGGGCACGTGCGAGTTCCTCGTCGCCGCCGACGGCACCATCTCGTTCCTCGAGGTCAACACCCGCCTCCAGGTCGAGCACTGTGTCTCCGAAGAGGTCACCGGCATCGACCTGGTCCGCGAGATGTTCCGCATCGCCGCGGGCGAGGAGCTCGGCTACGACGACCCCGAGGTCCGTGGCCACTCGATCGAGTTCCGCATCAACGCCGAGGACGGCGGCAACAACTTCATGCCGGCCCCCGGCACGCTGACGAAGTGGAACATCCCCGGCGGCCCCGGTGTGCGCGTCGACGGTGGCTACGAGGTCGGCGAGACGATCCCGGGCTCGTTCGACTCCCTGGTCGCCAAGCTGATCGTCACCGGTCGTGACCGCACGCAGGCCATCGAGCGCTCGCGTCGTGCCATCGCCGAGTTCGAGGTCGACGGCATGCCGACCGCCCTCACGTTCGACGAGGTCATCGTCAACGACCCGGCCTGGGTCGGTGCGTCCAACCCGTCCGGCGAGGGCTCCTTCGACGTCTACACGACGTGGATCGAGACCGACTTCGACAACACCATCACTCCCTACGCCGGCGCTGCCGGCGAGGCCGAGGAGCAGGGCGAGCGCCAGAAGGTCACCGTCGAGGTTGGCGGCAAGCGCCTCGAGGTCGTCCTCCCGGCAGGCCTCGGTGGCATCGGCAGCGGTGCAGCCGGTGGTGGCGCGGCGAAGAAGCCGAAGGCCGCGCGCAAGAAGGCCGGTGCTGCTGTCTCCGGTGACGCCGTTGCCTCGCCGATGCAGGGCACCATCGTCAAGATCGCGGTCGAAGAGGGCCAGACCGTCGCCGAAGGCGACGTCATCGTGGTGCTCGAGGCGATGAAGATGGAGCAGCCGCTCAAGGCCCACAAGGCCGGCACCGTGACCGGCCTCGACGCCGAGGTCGGCGTCACGGTCTCCAACGGCGCAGTCATCTGCGAGCTCAAGGACTGACGCTCCACTCCGCATAGTCCCTAACGAAAAGCGCCTCCAGATCTGATCTGGAGGCGCTTTTCGTTAGGGACTATCGCTGCATCAGGGAGTCGGGGTCGGCGTCGGCGTGGGGGTCGGCGTGGGGGTCGCCTTGCTGAAGGTGAAGAACGTCGACCGCAGGCCGAGCTTCGAGCGGACCGTGTCGCCGTAGGTGTCGAAGGTCGTCTTCACGCCGTTCTTCACCCCGGTCAGGCGGACCTTCGAGACCCGCCCGCCCCACTCGGCGGTCGACGGTCCGTAGCGCGCCGTCACCTGGATCGACTTCAGGTCGCCGACGGCAGGGAAGGCCCGCTCGAGCACCCGGATGTCGATCTCCTTGGTCCAGTCGTGGACCGGGTTGCCGGTCCAGTCGTCCCACGGGTCGGCCTTGGAGACGAGGTACGGCACGCTGCCGGCGCTCGTGAACCCGCCGCTGCTCGACGCGAACTGCGTGAACGCCGGTCCGCCTCCGTAGGTCAGGATGACGCCACCGGTCGAGCGGATCGCCTGGTCGGTGGCCGCAGTCTCGGCGTCCACTCCACCGAAGACCTGGCACGACGTGGTGTCGCAGAGCTGGTAGTGCGAGGCACGCGGGTGCTGCAGCTCGTACGCCGCGTAGCTGCGCGCCGCGACGGCCTGGGCCGCCAGCGCGGCAGGCGCCCAGGAGGACGGCATCTCGCGGGCGACGACCCCCCGGAGGTAGGGCTCGATCCCGAGCTCGTTGACGGTGTCGCGGGACCGGGAGCCGGCCGACGGCGAGGCGGCCACGAGGTTGCCGCGGTAGTGGCGGGCAGTGCTGCCGATCCACAGCGTCATCGGACCACCTCCGTCGCGGAAGGCACCGTCACCGACGAAGCTGCTCCAGTAGGACCAGGCGCCACCCTTGCGGAAGTGGACGACGGTGCGGCTCCCCGAGGCTGCCACGGCGAGCCGCCACCGATCGGCTCCGTTGGCCGGGAGCGTCGTGGCGGTGCCGGTTGCGGTGTTGATGACGGTGAGCCCGGTCTGGGGGCTGACCACCACGTCGTCACTCGTGTCGGCGCTGATCAGGACACGCACGTTGCGGGCGATCTTCCCGCGCTGGGTGCCCGGGTAGTAGTGGGCGACGATCTCGGACCAGGTCCTGCCCTGACGCGCTGCGCCCTGTGCGCCGTACTGCGACATGCCGTGACCGTGGCCGTAGCCGTGCCCGGTCAGGGTGATGGTGCCCGTGGCCGGGACCGGCAGCGCAGTGTCCGCCTCAGCGGCACTCGGCAGGCCGAGTAGCGCGCCCGCGAGGACGGCCGACAGTGCGATCTGGAGAACGCGATGCAAGGGGAGCTCCGTTGCTGATGGGGCTGCTGGGAAGCATGGGGCTCCAACAGGAGAACACGGATCCCACGCCGCTCAAAGCGAGTTGGGAGAACTACAGATCTGTAGTTCTCAGCTGCTCTGGTGCAGCCGCCGCGCAGCCTCCGCGACCGAGCCCGACATCGACGGGTAGACGGTGAAGACATGGGCCAGCTGGTCGGCCGTGATGCGCTGGTCGACGGCGATCGCGATCGGGTGGATCAGCTCGCTCGCGCGCGGTCCGACGACGACACCGCCGAGCACCCGCCGGGAGCCCGGGCTGATGAAGAGCTTCACGAAACCGTCGCGCACGCCCTGCATCTTGGCGCGGGAGTTGGTGGCCAGCGGCTGGAGGACGACCTCGGCAAACGCCTTGCCCTCGTCGACGCCGGTCTGGGTGACACCGACGGTCGCGATCTCGGGTGCGGTGAAGACATTGGAGGCGACGACCCCCAGGTCGAGCGGGTTGACCGCGTCGCCGAGGACGTGGGCCATGGCGATGCGGCCCTGCATCGCGGCGACGCTGGCCAGCATGAAGACGCCGGTGCAGTCGCCGGCGGAGTAGACGCCGCGAGCGGTGGTGCGCGAGACCCGGTCGACCTTGATGAAGCCGCCCTCGTCGACCTCGACCCCGGCGTCCTCCAGCCCGATCCCCTGCGTGTTGGGGATGGAGCCGAGGGCGAGCAGGCAGTGGGAGCCGGTGACCGTGCGGCCGTCGCTGAGGGTGACCGTGACGGTGTCCCCCTCGCGGGAGACCGACTGCATGCGCGAGCGGCCGAGGACCTGCATGCCACGGCGGGCGAAGACCTCCTCGAGCACCGTCGCGGCGTCGGCGTCCTCACCGGGCAGGACGCGGTCGCGGCTCGACACGAGTGTCACGTCGACGCCGAGGGCGTTGTAGGCGCTGGCGAACTCCGCACCGGTGACACCCGAGCCGACCACGATCAGCTTCTCGGGTGTCTCGTCGAGGTCGTAGACCTGCTCCCAGGTCAGGATCCGCTCGCCGTCGGGCATCGCGCTCGGGAGGGTGCGCGGAGATGCACCCGTTGCGATGAGCACCGCGTCGGCGTCGTACGTCTCCTCGGAGCCGTCCGGCAGCGTTGCCACGACCTTGGACGGGCTGGCCAGCCGACCCCGGCCCTTGACGACGCGGACCCCCTCCCGGGCCAGCCGGGCCTCGATGTCGTGGGACTGGTCGGCGGCGAGCTTCTTCACGCGGGCGTTGACCCGGGCCAGGTCGACCCCGATCGCGGCCGCCGCGTCACCGTGGTGGTCGCGCAGGAAGATGCCGAGCTCCCCGGCGACCTCGACTTCGGTCATCACCTCGGCGGTGGCGATCAGGGTCTTGGACGGCACGCAGTCGGTGAGCACCGCGGAGCCGCCGAGGCCGTCGGTGTCGACGACGGTGACCTCCGCCCCGAGCTGGGCGGCGACCAGCGCCGACTCGTATCCACCAGGGCCGCCACCGATGATCACCACGCGCTGCATGGTCGGCATTGTTTCAGTGATGCGCTGCCCGCGACAGCGGCCATCCACGACCACGACGATCGACATCGCGCTGCGGCCCGATCAGGGTGGCGTTCGCCTGCCGAAGCAGGTCCTCGACCTGCTCCCGGTCGAGGCGGTTGTCGGGGAATGCGATCCAGCGACCGATCGGCATGGATCCGATCAGCTTCACCAGACCTGCGTCGTCGGCCATGATCGCGCTGTCGATCTCGCCCAGCGCCCCGGCGATCACCTGGGCAGTGACGGGATGGGCCAGCAGCTCCGCCACGGTCGAGCTCATCGTGAGCGGCAGGCACACCTGGTCCCCCACGACGTCGACGAACGCAGCCACCCGCAGGTCACGGCTCGATGCGCCGATCGCGACGGCGTAGGGCCCGTCCTCGACCACCCAGTCATCGACCCGCACGTCCCAGTAGGCGAGGTCGCACCGACGGACCGCGATCGTGACCTCCCGGGTCTCGCCGGGCGCCAGGTCGACGGTCGCGAAGCCCTTGAGCTCGCGCGGCGGACGCTGGACGACGGAGTCCGGTCGGGACACGTAGAGCTGGACGACCTCTCGTCCGGACCGCGTGCCGGTGTTGGTCACGGCCACCCTCGCCTCGAGCCCGAGCGGGCCTGCGGTGACCCGAAGGCCGGTGTAGGCGAAGGTCGTGAAGGAGAGGCCGTGGCCGAAGGGGAAGCGCACCTGCGCCGACCGGGCGTCGTACCAGCGGTGGCCGACGAAGAGGCCCTCGCCGTAGCGGACATGCCCGAACTCGCCGGGGAAGTCGAGGTACGCCGGGGTCTCCTCGAGGCGCATCGGGATGGTCTCGGCCAACCGTCCCGACGGGTTGATCCGGCCGAAGAGGACATCGGCGATCGCGCCGCCGCCCGCCTGTCCCCCGAGCCACCCCTCGACGATCGCGGGCACGTCGTCGGTGAAGGGCAGCTCGACGACGCCACCGTTCGAGATCACGACGACGACGCGTTGGTTGACGGCACGCACGGCGTCGAGCAGAGCGAGCTGGTTGGCCGGCAGCGAGAGGTGTTCGCGGTCGAAGCCCTCCGATTCGTCGCGGTCAGGAAGACCGAGGAAGAGCACCACGACGGGAGCCGCTGCGGCCACGGCAACGGCCTCCGCGGAGAGCCTCGCGTCGGCGGCCGGATCCGTCCCGGCGAGGGTGAAGGCGGGCGCGAACGCGACCCGCCCCGTGCCTGCGATTCGTTCGATCTCGGCGAGCGGGCTGTCGAGCCGCGTCGGGTTGATCAAGGAGGACCCGGCCCCCTGGTAGCGCGGCGTCCGGGCGAACTCGCCGAGCACGGCCACGCTGTCGCCCTCCGCGAGCGGCAGGGCGCCGCCCTCGTTCTTCAGGAGTACGACGCCACGAGCCGCCGCCTCGCGCGCGAGGGCGTGGTGCGCCTCCCTGTCGTAGGTGGAGCCGTCCTGCGAACCGGCGGACACCCGGGCCACCAGCTGGAGCACGCGTCGTACTGCGACATCCAGAACCCCCTCGTCGAGCCGGCCCGACTCGACGGCCGCGAGCACCTGCGCATCGGTGTGGCCGTCGCCGCCGGGCATCTCGAGGTCGAGCCCGGCACGCACTCCGGCGACACGATCCTCGACGGCGCCCCAGTCGGAGACCACGAGACCGTCGAAGCCCCACGTATCACGGAGGACCGTCGTCAGCAGCCAGGGATCCTCGCTGGCATAGGTGCCGTTGACCCGGTTGTAGGAGCACATGACCGTCCACGGCTGGGAGTCCTCGACGACGCGCTGGAAGCCCCGCAGATAGATCTCGCGCAGCGGCCGCGGGTCGATGTCCGCCGAGACCCGGAGCCGGTCGCTCTCCTGGTTGTTGGCGGCGAAGTGCTTCAGCGACGCCCCCACGCCCTGGGACTGCAGTCCCCTGACCAGGGCGGTGCCGAGCACACCCGAGAGCAGCGGGTCCTCGGAGAGGTACTCGAAGTTCCGTCCGCACAGGGGCGAGCGCTTGATGTTGATGCCGGGTCCCAGCAGGACCCCGACACCCTCGGCGCGCGCCTCCTCGCCGAGCGCCCGACCGACCCGCTCGAGCAGCTCGGGGTCGAAGGTCGAGCCGAGGGTCACGGCCGGCGGGAAGCAGGTCGCCGGGACGCTCTCGCTGATGCCGAGGTGATCGGCCTGGGCACGTTGCAGCCGGACCCCGTGCGGACCGTCGGTCAGCACGACCGACGGGAGACCTGTGCGGGGCACGGCGGTCGTCTCCCAGAAGCTCGACCCGCTGGTCAGCGCGACCTTCTCCGCGAGCGTCAGCCGCTCGACGTACGCATCCAGGTCGGAGAGATCCGCCGTCACCGACGCACCGCCGGGACCAGCCAGGCTGCTTCGTCGGTGCCGAGGTCGGGACCGCCGCCCGACGACCGTGCCAGCACCGTGGAGCCGGCGGGCAGCGGCACCGGGGTCGTGCCGAGGTTGGCGATGACGACGATGTCGCGGTTGCTGAAGGCCAGCACGTTGTCGCCGGCGTCCTCGACCCACAGCAGCTCACCGCCGCCGAGGTCGTGACCCCGACGCTCCGCGAGCGCGGTGCGATAGAGGTGCAGCGTCGACGCGGGGTCGTGCTCCTGGGCATCGCGGGCGTACGCCGCCCAGTCGGCCGGCTGGGGCAGCCAGCTGGCCCCGGTGTCGTTGAAGCCGTACGCCGGAGCGTCGGCCTCCCACGGGATCGGCACCCGGCACCCGTCGCGCCCGTAGCGTTCGCCGGCCGTGCGGTGCCAGGCGGGGTCCTGGCGGGCCTCGTCGGGGATGTCGACCGCCTCGGGGAGGCCGAGCTCCTCGCCCTGGTAGAGGTAGGCCGAGCCGGGCAGCGCCAGCATCAACAGCGTCGCGGCGCGCGCTCGCCGCAGGGCCAGCTCGGGGTCGGGCAGGTCCACGGTGTCCGGGCCGATGCCGTGGAACAGCCAGGCGTCCGGGGCGAACCCGAGCCGGGTCGCGTGACGGACCACGTCGTGGTTGGAGAGCACCCAGGTGCTGGGTGCACCGACCTCGTGGAAGGCGGCCAGCGAGTCATCGATCGTGCCGCGGAGGGCAGGAGCGTCCCAGGCGGTCGAGAGGTGGACGAAGTTGAACGCCTGGTGCATCTCGTCCGGCCGGACCCAGGTGGCGAGCTTGCTGAGCGGGGTGACCCAGACCTCGCCGCACATCATCCGGTCGCCGTCGTACTCATCGAGGACCTTCCGCCAGTCGCGGTAGATGTCGTGGACCTCGTCCTGCGCCCAGAACGGAGTGGGGGCGAAGAAGTCGTCCGGACCGTTCGGGTTGTCCGGTAGTCCGTTCTCCTTGATCAGTCCGTGCGCGACGTCGACCCGGAAGCCGTCGACGCCCCGGTCGAGCCAGAACCGGAGGATCTCGCGGAACTGCTCGCGCACCCATGGGTTGCTCCAGTCGAAGTCCGGCTGCGAGCTGTCGAAGAGGTGGAGGTACCACTCCCCCGGGGTCCCGTCGGGTTCGACGACCCTGGTCCAGGCGGGACCGCCGAAGCAGGACTGCCAGTTGTTGGGCGCCTGCGCGCCGTCCGGTCCGGCGCCCGGGCGGAAGAGATAGCGCGCGCGCTCGGGGCTGCCCGGGGGCGCCGCGAGCGCCTCCTGGAACCAGCGATGGGCGCTCGAGGAGTGGTTGGGCACCAGGTCGACGACGACCTTCATCCCCAGACCGTGTGCCCGGGCAAGCAGGGCGTCGAAGTCAGCCAGGGTGCCGTACTCCGGCTCGATGTCGCAGTAGTCCGCGACGTCGTACCCTGCGTCGTTCTGGGGCGAGGGGTAGAACGGCGAGAACCAGAGCGCGTCGACGCCGAGCGCCGCCAGGGAGTCGAGGCGGGCGGCGATCCCGGGCAGGTCTCCGATCCCGTCGCCGTCCGAGTCGGCGAACGAGCGCGGGTAGACCTGGTAGATGACGGCGGTGCGCCACCACTCGGACGCGGCGAGGTGAGACATGGGGTCCTTCCGGGAGATGGGGGTGTGGCTCACTTGCCGGACCCCACGCCCAGGCCTGCGCGGAGCGAACGCTGAGCCAGGAGCAGCAGGAGCACGGCGGGGAGGCTGGCCAGCACGCTGGTCGCCATCACGACGCTCCAGGGCACGTTGGGCGAGCTGAGGTACTGGAAGATGCCGACCGTCATCGTGCGCAGCTCGGTCCCGGTGGTCAGGGTGACCGCGAAGAGGAAGTCACCCCATCCGGCCAGGAAGCCGAAGACGGCGGCAGCGACCATGGCGTTGCGCGACAGCGGGAGCACGATCAGCACGAATGAGCGCAACCGCCCCGCCCCGTCGAGCCGCGCCGCCTCGAGCACCTCGGGGTCGAGCTCGAGCATGAAGGAGCGCAACAGCAGGATCGCGAACGGCAACGTGCCGCTGGCATTGGCGAGGATCAGGCCGGGCAGGGTGTTCACCAGCCCGACGCTGTTGAACATCGTGTAGAGCGAGTTGGTGAGCACGATCGGTGGCACGATCTGGGCCACGAACATGGTGATCAGGACGACGTCCACGAACCGGCTCCGGAGCCGGGAGAGCCCGAACGCCGCAGGTGCCGCGATGGCCACCGTCAGGATCGCGGACCCGATCGCCACCGTGAGGCTGGTCAGGATGTTGCCGCCCTGGTCTGCCAGCGCGGTGCCGTACGACGAGAAGTCGAGCGAGGCGGGCACGGCCCGGACCGAGGAGGTCGTGGTCCCCGGCTGCAGCGAGGCACTGACCAGCCAGTAGACCGGATAGAGGAACACGGCCACGACGGCGATGCCCAGCAGGGTCGCGAGGGGCCCACCGCGCCGGCGGGAGGTGCTCGTCCGCGTGCTCATCGGTGCTCTCCCCGGGTGGCCTGGATGACGTAGAAGAGGGCGAAGACAAGGGTGACCAGCATCAGCAGGTTGCCGACCGCAGCGCCCTGGCCGAACTCGAACTTCTCGAACGAGAGGTTGTAGGCCACCGTGCCGAGGGTCTGGGTGGAGTTGGCCGGTCCCCCGCCGGTGAGGATGAGGGGCAGCTCGAGGATCTTGAGCGTGTAGATGATGGTCAGGGTGGTCGAGACGGCCAGCTGCGGACGGATGCTCGGCAGGGTGACGTGCACGAACCGCCGCCAGGGGCCCGCGCCGTCGAGCTCGGCCGCCTCGAGCTGGTCGACCGGCACGTTCTGCAGCGCGGCGGTCAGGATGATGACGTAGAACGGCACGCCCAGCCAGATGTTCACGCCGATCAGTACGACCAGGGCCAGGTCGGGGTCGGCCAGTGGCGAACCCGACGCGGCGAACAGCCGGACCAGCGGACCGTCGTCACGCAGCAGCCACTGCCAGATCGCGGCAGTGGTGACAAGGGGAAGCAGCCATGGGAGCGGGATGACGCTGGCCAGCATCCGCGATCCCGGAAAGCTGCGGGTGAAGAACGATGCGAGGGCCAGGCCGATGACCAACTGGGCAACGACGGTGACCGCGGTGATCAGGAGGGTGTTGATCGTCGCGGTCGGGAGCACCGAGAGGTCGAGCACCTCGCGATAGTTCTGCAGCCCGACCCAGGGGGCCTCGCCGGTGACGAACGTGGCCGTGCGGAAGTCGACGAAGCTCATCCACACGTTCTTCGCCAGGGGGTAGCCGAAGAACAGCAGGATGTAGAGGTAGGCAGGGACCACGAAGAGCAGGTGGCCGAGCCGGTCGCGCTGGCCGAGAGTGAGTCGGGCGAGCATGCGCCATTCCTTTCCGGATCGGGTGGCCGCGACGGGTTGCGCCGCGGCCACCCGGCCCTGCGGCGGACTACTTGGAAGCCGCCGCGAGAGCGTCGGCCGGAGCAGTCCCGTTGGCGAGGCTGTCCTGGATGGCGGTGGCCAGGGCCTCAGCCTCGGCGCCCGCGGTCTCCGGGTCGCGAAGGTAGGCGTCGTCGATGAGGTCGACCAACGGCTGCTCCGCGGGGAACTTGGCGAGGTAGTCCGCCGAGATCGTGGTCTTCGACGGGGTGCGGTGCGAGGCCTCCGCCATCGCCAGGGAGTTCTCGTCGCTGGTGACGCAGGCAAGAAGCTTGGCCGCGTTCTTCTGGGTCTTCTCGCCGGTCGCGGGGATCGTCCACAGCTCGGCACCGATGGGAGAGATCGGGTTGCCGGTGCCGTCCGGGGTCGGGACCGGGAAGGCGCCGACCTCGAAGGGCAGGTCCTCACCGAAGAGCCAGGCGCCTGCCAGGACCATGGCGGCCTTGCCTTCGCGGAAGGCGTCCTGCGCCTCCCAACCGACGGTGGTTGCCGACTTCGGAGCGCTGCCGTCGGCGACGAGGTCGTTCCACAGCTGCAGGGCGGTGGCTGCCTCCGGGGTGGCGAGGTCGGCCGGGTCGCCGCCCGCGCCGAGCAGGAACGGCAGGAAGACGTAGGGGCCCGTGCCGGTGTCGGCAGCCAGGGAGAATCCGATCGTCTTGTCGTCGCTGACCTTCTTCGCGGCGGCGCGGAACTCGGCGTACGTCCTGGGGACCTTGACGCCCTTCGCGGCGAAGAGGTCCTTGTTGTAGAAGGCGGCGACCGTGTTGACACCCGGGGCGATGCCGTAGAGCTCGCCGTCGATCGAGCCCATGTCCTGCACGGTCTCGGAGTAGTCGTCGCCGGTGATGCCGTAGTCGGTCAGCGCGGTGAGGAGGCCGGTCTCGACGACGCGGCCGAGGTCGGTGCCCTCGAGGTAGAGCAGGCCGGGAAGGTCGCCCGAGGTGGCGGCCTTGAGGGCCTTGGAAGTCAGCTCGCCGGCAGGGAAGTCGGCCAGTTTGGCCTTGATGCCGGTCTCCTTCTCGCACGCGGCGAAGATCTCGGCGTTCGGCTTCTGGAAGGTGTCGTAGGGCAGGCCGGTCCAGACGGTGACGGTGTCGGAGGCACTCTCGCCGTCCGAGCCGGACCCGCCGCAGGCGGCGAGCAGTGCGCTGGTGGTCAGCACCGCGAGGCCAGCGACGGCGCTACGGCGGAAGGGGGAATTGCGACGCATGGTGGTCTCTCTCTGATGGCTGAGGGCCCGAGCTCAGGGACTGTGTTCACGGATGTTGTCGATTCGTATCGATGTTTAACGTAAACGCTTGCGTAGATCAGTTCCAGAGGTAAGCCACGCTTGCAACAGGACATTTACCTGGAGCGCGTTTCCGTTACACGACGGAAAGAAATAGGTGTCATCATCGATTCGGTTCGACAAAGATGACGACCAGAAATCCCGACCCAGCAGGAGACCGTCGTGAAGCAACAGGACCGGCGTCCCGCACCTTCGATGAAGGATGTGGCGCTGCGCGCAGGGGTGTCGCAGAGCACCGTCTCCTACGCACTGAGCGGCGCACGCCCGATCTCCGAGGACGTGCGGGAGCGGATCGATGCGGCCATCCAGGAGCTCGACTACGCACCGCGCGCCGCGGCCCAGGCACTGCGCGGCGGACGCAGCGGCATCCTCGCCGTGTCGCTCCTCGACCACGAGGCCAGCCACCACAGCTGGGTCGGCTTCTACCTGATGCGGCTCACCCTCGCTGCCCGGCGTCGGGGATACGACCTGCTGGTGTCGGTCGAGACCGCGGGGGGCGCAGACGCAGTCCGCGAGATCGCCCGCGCGCAGCGCGCCGATGGGGTCGTCCTGATGTCAGTCATCCGGGCGGATCCCCGGATCGCTGCGGTGGAGAAGCTGCGCTTCCCTGCGGTGGCGCTGGGACAACCCACCGACGGCGCACTCGCCTATGTCGACTACGACTTCCGGCGCGCCGCCGTCGTCGCCCTGACCAGGCTCCAGGACGCCGGGCACACCCGGGTCATCCACCTCGGTCCTCGCAGGGTCGAGGTCGAGTCCGGCCAGCTCTACGTCGGGCGGATCATGGAGGGCTTCCGGGAGGCGGCCGCGGCGCTCGGGATCACCCTGACGGAGTACCACCCCGTGGACGATCGTGCTGTCGACGAAGCAGCCCTCACCGATCTGGTCGAGCACTCGGGCGCGACCGGGCTGGCCTTCTCGAGCCGGCTGGACCGGGCCGAGGGGCTCCCCGGAAAGTTCTGCGCGCTGCTCGATGCAGATCCGCAGCGCGACGTCGTCGAGTTCGGAAGCACCGGCCTCGAGGGTGACGACGCCAGTCCGTTCCCACGGATCGTCAACCCGATCGACACCACCGCTTCCGCCTCGATCGATGCCCTCGTCGACCAGCTGGAGGGCCGAGGTGCCGTCTCCCGGCTGGTCGCACCGCAGCTGGTCGAGCCGTTGTCCGTCACTCGAGCCACCTCCCGCTGACCCCCACCCCACCTCCAAGGAGCACCCTCATGGCCAGCATCACCTTCGAAGGCGCCCAGCGCTGGTACCCCGGCACCGACGAACCCGCCGTACCTGGACTCGACCTGACCATCGAGGACGGCGAGTTCATGGTCCTGGTCGGGCCGTCGGGCTGCGGCAAGTCGACAAGCCTGCGGATGCTCGCCGGCCTCGAGGACATCAACGGTGGCCGGATCCTGATCGGAGACCGCGACGTCACGCACGTCGCCCCCAAGAACCGCGACATCGCCATGGTCTTCCAGAGCTACGCCCTCTATCCGCACAAGACGGTCGAGAACAACATGGCCTTCCCGCTGGCCATGGCCGGCATGCCGGCCGCCGAGCGCACCGCGAAGGTGCATGCGACCGCCGAGTTGCTCGGCCTCACCGACTTCCTCCACCGCAAGCCGCGGGCACTCTCCGGCGGCCAGCGCCAGCGGGTCGCGATGGGCCGGGCGCTCGTGCGCGAGCCGCAGGTCTTCTGCCTGGACGAACCACTGTCGAACCTCGACGCAAAGATGCGGGTCCAGACCCGCACCGACATCGCCCGCCTCCAGCGCGAGCTCGGGATCACCACCGTCTACGTCACGCACGACCAGATCGAGGCCATGACCATGGGCGACCGCGTCGCGGTGATGAAGGACGGGCGGCTGCAGCAGGTCGACACCCCGCTCAACCTCTACGACAAGCCCGCCAACCTCTTCGTCGCGTCGTTCATCGGCTCACCGCAGATGGCGTTGCTTCCGACGTACGCGGAGCGCGGCACTGCGCTGATCGGTGACTACGTCCTGACCTTGCCGATGCCCGTCACCGGCGCGGTCACCGTCGGCGTGCGGCCCGAGGCGTGGCAGGTCGTCGGCCCGGACGTGGAGGGCCTCGATGTCGTCGTCTCGGTCGTCGAGGAGCTCGGCGCCGACGGCTACGTCTACTGCACCACCGGCATCGACGGGGAGCAGAAGGAGGTCATCGTCCGGGCATCGACGCGTCAGGATCTCCGGTTCGGCGACCGACTCCGGGTTGCGGCCGATCCGGCACGGATCCACGTCTTCGACACCGCCTCGGGCGAGCGGGTCCGGGCGTGAGCGTTCCGCTCTTCCTCGACTGCGACACCGGCATCGACGACGCCCTCACCCTTGCCTACCTGCTGCGCCACCCCGGCGTCGATCTCGTGGGCATCGGCACCGTCGGCGGCAACATCGAAGCCGCGCAGGCGGCACACAACACCCTCGCGCTGCTCCAGCTCGACGGGCGCATCGACATCCCCGTTGCGATCGGGTCGACCGACCCGCTGATCGGGACGTTCGGTGGCGGTGCTCCCCAGGTGCACGGCGCGGACGGTGTCGGCGGCGTACCTCTTCCGGCTCCGGACGCGAGCCCGGTGGCCGGGTCGGCCGCGGAGGCACTGGTCCGTGCTGCACGAGCACACCCGGGCGAGCTGCGCGTGCTCGCGATCGGGCCGTGCACGAATCTCGCGCTGGCGCTGCAGGAGGCGCCCGACCTCGCCGGGCTTGTGCATTCGGTGACGGTGATGGGCGGAGCCGTGCTCGGCGGCGGCAACGTCACCTCGATCGCGGAGGCCAACATCCACAACGATCCGGAGGCTGCGGCCGCCGTGCTGTCCGCCGCCTGGAAGGTCACCCTCGTGCCGCTGGACCTCACCCTCCAGCACCGCTTCACCGAAGCCGACTGCGCAGCACTGGCACAGGCCGGAGCACCCGCGGTCGTCGCGATCTCCGCGATGGTCGACTTCTACCTGGACTTCTACGCGACGCGGCTGGGCGTGCGGGAGTGCGCGCTGCACGATCCGCTCGCGGCCGCCGTCGCCATCGACGACGTGCGCGCGGTGATCGCACATGACACCCACGTCGTGGTCGACACCTCGGACGGTCCCCACCGGGGCGCGACGGTGGCGGATCGCCGCGCACGAAGCGATGGGCCCCTGACCCGCGTCGTGCTCGGCGTCGACGCGCCGTTCGGCCCGCTCCTGCTGTCGCGGCTGATGTCCTGACCTTTCAGGCTGAGTTCACGGACCAGCCTCACGGACGAGCCTCACAGACCGGGCGCATGAACCGGGGTGGTCACCGCGGCGAGCGGCCTGCCAGAGCCGCCCCATCGATGGGCGACGATCTCGGCAAGGATGCTGACGGCGGTCTCCTGGGGCGTCCGCGCACCCAGGTCCAGCCCGATCGGGCTGTGCAGGCCGGCCAGCTCGGCAGCGCCGAGCCCATGCTCACGCAGCCGCGTCTCGCGCAGGTCGTGGGTCCGCCGCGAGCCCATCGCTCCGATGTAGCCGATCTCGCGCGCCTGGTGGCGCGCGAGTGCCAGCGCCAGCAGCGGCACGTCGAACTTCGGGTCATGGGTCAACACGGCAAGCGCCGTGTCGGGGCCGATGCGCCCGGCGTCGATCTCGGCAGCGAGGTAACGGTCCGGCCAGTCGACCACGACCTCGTCGGCCCCCGCGAACCGCTCCGGGTTGGCGAAAGCCGGCCGGGCGTCGCAGACCGTCACCCGGTAGCCGAGCAGGCTCGCCGCAGCGGCAAGAGCAGCGGCGAAGTCGACGGCTCCGAAGATGATCAGCCGGGGCTGCGGCGCAGACACCTCGTAGAGCACCCGGGCGCCGACGCCCTGCCGCTCCCCCGAGGGCCCGTAGGACAGGGTCGCACTCGTCCCCGACGCCAGCACGCCGGCGGCATCGGAGCTCACCGTCTGCAGGAGTCGTCGGCCCTGCTCGTCGGCACCGAAGGGCGCGCCACCCGCTGCGTCCGTGGCATCGGAAGGATCTCGTCGCACGACGATTCGCCGGCCCACGACCGTGGCATCCGGATGCTCGACGACCGTCGCCGCGACGACCGGCTGGTCGTCGGCGATCGCGCGCATCAGACCCTCCAGGTCGGGGAGGTCGTGGTGCGAGATGCAGCGCACGAACACGTCGAGTGCCCCGCCACAGGTCAGGCCGACGTTCATCGCCACCTCGTCCGCGATCCCGTAACGCCGCAGGACGGGGACGCCGGTCACGACGACCTCGCTCGCCACGGCGTGCACATCGGCCTCGACGCAACCCCCGGAGACCGAGCCGTACGCCGTGCCGCCGGGCCCGACCAGCATCGTCGCGCCGACGGGCAGCGGGGTGGATCCCGAGGTGCTCACGACGGTGGCGACGCCGACCGCTTCGCCGTCACGGCACCACGCGAGCAAGGGGGCGAGGACCTCGCGCATCAGCGCCCACTTCCTGTTGCCGGTTGCGCCACGATGGGCTCCTGGGGTGCGAGGCTAGCTGCCAGAACCCGGCCGCGACAGCCGCTCCGCACACACGAAACACGATTGAAACGCTCGTGCCATCAATCGAAACAGACGTTTCATAGAGTGGGGAACATGAGGATCGAGGAGTTCGACGCAGCGCCCGCGGCGACCGCGGAGGCCCTGTTGCGCAGCTGCGTCGACATCGACTCGTGGATCGATTCCCTCGTTGCCGCACGACCCTTCGGCACGGCTCCCGCCCTGCTCGAACGGGCCCGTGAGCTCGCCACGGCCTGGACCGGTGTCGAGGTCACCGCCGCCCTGGCCGAGCACCCCCGCATCGGCGAGAAGCCGACCGCGCTGTCTCGCCGCGAGCAGTCCGGCGTCAGCGAGGAACTGGCTGATCGGCTGGCCGAGGGCAACCGGCGCTACGAGGAGCGGTTCGGGCGGATCTACCTGGTTCGTGCCGCGGGACGCACTGGTGAGGAGATGCTGGGGCTCCTCGAGGAGCGGCTGGGCAACGACCTCGCCACCGAGCTCGATGTCACCCACGGCCAGCTGGCCGAGATTGCCCTGATCCGCCTGGAAGGACACCTCACGCCATGACTCCCGACCAGAACGCAAGCCACAGCGCGGACCAGAACGCGGGTCGCAGCACACCTGCCACCATCTCGACGCACGTGCTGGACGCCGCACTCGGACGCCCGGCAGCCGACCTGCCGCTCACGCTCACCGACCCGGACGGGACCGCGCACCCGCTGAGCACCGACGCCGACGGTCGTGCGCGCCTGCCGGACGGCGCCGCCCCCGGCATCTGGACGCTGACGTTCGAGACCGGACCGTGGTTCGCGGCCCAGGACCGCGCGACCTTCTACCCGTCCATCGAGGTCTGCTTCGAGGTCGTCGCAGGCGAGCACCACCACGTCGCGCTCCTGCTGAGTCCCTTCGCCTACACCACCTACCGAGGCAGCTGAATGAACTCCTACATCCTGTCGGACCTGCAGCACGGCAAGGCGGAGTGCCGCCTGGTCAAGGTCGAGCGCAGCTCCGAAGGGCCCGACGCGGTCCACGAGCTGCGCGATCTCAACGTCACGACGCAGCTGCGCGGCGACTTCGCCACGGCGTACACCGAGGGCGACAACGCCCACGTGCACGCGACCGACACCCAGAAGAACACGGTCTACGCACTCGCTCGCCAGCACGGCGTCGCGACGCCGGAGGCGTTCCTGCTGACCCTCGCTGCGCACTGGCGGACCCAGGAGTGGGTGACCGGGACCTGCTTCACCGCTGAGGAGTACTCCTGGCTGCGGCTGCCGGCCAACGGCCACTCGTTCGTCCGGTCGGGGCAGGAGATCCGGACCGCCACCGTGCAGACCGACGGCGAGGAGACGTTCGTCGTCGCGGGGCTCACCGACCTCACCGTCCTGAAGAGCACCGGCAGCGAGTTCCACGGATTCCCACGCGACCGCTACACCGCGCTCAAGGAGACCTCCGACCGGGTCCTCGCCACCAGCGTGACCGCGACCTGGCGCTATGCCCCGGGCAGCGAGGCGACGGTCGACTTCGACGTTGCGTACGACGCGATCCGCACGGCGATGCTCGACGCCTTCGCCTCGACCCACAGCCTCGCGCTCCAGCAGACCATCCATGCGATGGCCAGTGCCGCGCTCGAGGCATGTGCCGAGGTCGCCGAGATCCGGATCGCCTGCCCCAACAAGCACCACTTCCTGGTCGATCTTGAACCCTTCGGGCTCGACAACCCCGGCGAGGTCTTCTTCGCCGCCGACCGTCCCTACGGCCTGATCTCCGCGACCGTTCGGCGCCCGGACGCCGTCGAGGAGCCGCGCGCCTGGGCCCCCGTGCCCGGGCTCCGCTGAGGTCCGTTGATGACCGCGCCGCAGCCCTCCGAACGCCTCGACAGCCGCATCACGCGGTCCTACGGGACGCTGCCGCCGCAGGAGCGACGCGCGGCCGACACCTTGCTCGAACACCTCGACGACCTGGCGACCTACCGCGCTGCGGAGCTGGCAGCCCTCGCGGGCGTGTCGAAGGCGACCATGTCGCGCCTCTTCCGCACGCTCGGCTTCGCCGACTTCGACGAAGTGCGTGACCACCTCCGGTCGCTGCGCACCTCCGGCGAACCGCAACGGATCGATGGCCCACCCGACATCGCCTCCCTTGCCGCAGCCGAGACGGCGTCGATCGAGGCCGCCCTGCAGCAGCCGGCCCTGGCCGACGCGGTCGAGCTCCTTGCCGGAGCACGCCAGGTCCTCGTCGTCGGCTGGCGCAACTCCTATCCCGTCGCGCTGCACCTGCGCGAGCAGCTCATCCAGGCTCGCCCGACCGTCGCCGTCGGTCCCGTGCCCGGCCAGATGATCGGTGAGGAGGTCACGGATCTCGGGCCCGACGATGTCGTCGTGGCGATCGGGTTCCGCCGCCGGCCCAAGCTGTTCGGCAGCTTCATCGACGCAGTCCTCGAGACCGACGCACGCCTCGTCGTCCTCGCCGACCCGACCGGCCGCGTCCACCTCGCGCGGGCCCACGTGGGCCTGGAGTGTCCGGTCGAGGGCAGGCTCGCGTTCGACTCCTACGCCGCCGCGATGAGCCTCGTCGCGGCCCTTGCCGACGGCGTACTCGGTGAGCGCGGGCGCGAGGGCAGCCAACGGGTCGCCGCCATCAGCCGCGCGTACGGCGATCTCGGCGAGGTCGAGTGATGGACCTCGTCGATGTCGAGACCCTTCGCCGACCACGAACGGATCCGGAGCTCGCTCTCCTCCCTGGTGAGCGCTACCTCGCCGGCGGCACCTGGCTCTTCTCCGAACCGCAGCGCGGCGTGACCGGGCTCGTCGACCTGACCTCGCTCGGCTGGCCCACATGGGAGTCGCTCCCCGACGGCGGACTCCGGTTGTCGGCGACCTGCACCATCGCCGACCTCGAGCGGGTGCCGTGGCCGTTGGAGTCGACGGCGTTGCTCGCGCACCAGTGCGCCGACGCCCTGCTGATGAGCTGGAAGATCCAGTACGCCGCCACGCTGGGCGGCAACGTCGCTCTCGGTCTTCCTGCCGGCGCCATGACCTCGCTGCTCGCCGGGCTCGATGCGGTGGCGGTCCTCCGGTCCGGCCACGGCGAACGCCACGTGCCGGTCGCCGCGCTGATCACCGGCGCGGGCACGACCGCGCTGCGCGACGGTGAGGTGATCCGCGCCTTCGACATTGCTGCGACAGCCCTCACCGCGCCGACCGCATTCCGGCGTCACGCGCTGACCGATCTCGGCCGCTCGGCGGCGGTGGTCGTCGGCCGGGCAACGTCCGACGGGCTGGTTCTTACGGTGACGGCGTCAACGCCTGCCCCGGTGGTCCTGCGCGGCAGCTCTGTCGCCGAGCTCGACGACGCGGTCCGGTCGATCACCACCTGGCACGACGACGTCCACGGAAGCCCGGACTGGCGTGCTGCCGTGACTGGCTCGGCCGTCACCGAGGTGGCCGAGGAGCTGCTGCGATGAGGATCAACGGCAGCTCCGTCACAACCGACCCGCGCCCCGGCCAGTGCCTGCGCACCTACCTCCGCGAGCAGGGGGACACCGCGGTGAAGAAGGGCTGCGACGCCGGAGACTGCGGCGCGTGCTCGGTGCTGCTCGACGGCCGCCCGGTGCACTCCTGCATCACTCCCGCGGTCCGCGCCATCGGACATGAGGTGACCACCGCAGCCGGCCTCGCCCCGGAGGGTGCACTGTGCGCGACCCAGCAGTGCTTCGTCGACGGAGCGGGGTTCCAGTGCGGCTACTGCACGGCCGGCTTCGTCGTCACGGCGCACGGATCCGGTCATGCTCCGCACAGCACAGACCTCGAGCGCACCTTCAAGGGCAACTACTGCCGCTGCACCGGCTACCGCGCGATCCGCGACTCACTTGCCGGCTCCGTCAACGTCGGCGGCTCGACGTTCGGCGATCCCGTGGGCGCCCCCGCGGGACGACGGATCGTGGCGGGGCGAGAGCCCTTCACCCTGGATCTTCCCGAGGCGGGAGTCCTGCACGCGAAGGCGCTTCGCAGTCCGCACCCTCACGCGCGGATCATCGCGATCGACACGGTCCGCGCGGAAGCGCTCGACGGGGTCCACCTGGTGCTCACCCACCGCGACTCCCCCTCCATGCACTTCTCGACCGCGCGGCACGAGAGCCGGCTCGACGACCCCGACGACACCCTCGTCCTCGACCCGGTGGTCCGGTTCGCCGGCCAGCGCGTCGCGGTCGTCGTGGCCGACAGCGTGGCCATCGCCACCCGCGCGCTGGACCTGATCGACGTCACCTACGAGCAGCTCCCGGCCGTCTTCGACCCCGAGGCTGCGCGACTCCCGGGGGCACCGCTGCTGCACGGCGAGAAGGACCCGGTCGTTGCCCGGATCTCCGATCCCGCCCGCAACGTCGTCGCCCAGACCCATGGCGAGGTCGGCGACGTCGCTGCCGGACTGGCAACGGCCGCCGCCACGGTCAGCGGCCGCTGGACCACCTCCCCCGTGACCCACGCCAGCCTGGAGACGCACGGCGCCCGGGCCTGGCTCGACGACGACGGCCGCCTCGTGGTTCGTACCTCGAGCCAGGTGCCGTTCCTCGTGCGCGACGAGCTGGCCCAGCTGCTCGGCCTGCCCGCCGACCAGGTCCGGGTCCTGACGACGCGGGTCGGGGGCGGCTTCGGTGGCAAGCAGGAGCTGCTGGTCGAGGACGTCGTGGCGCTGGCGACGCTGCGGCTGCGCCGGCCGGTCCAGTGGGAGCTGACCCGAGAGGAACAGTTCACCGCCATCCCGTGGCGGCACCCGTTCATCGTCGACCTCACGCTCGGCGCCGACGCTGATGGCGTGCTGACCGCGATGGCGCTCGACGTCGTCTCCGACACCGGTGCCTACGGCAACCACGCGGTGGGCGTGCTGTTCCACGGCTGCCACGAGTCCGTCGCGCAGTACCGATGCCCCAACAAGCGGGTCGATGCCGAGGCGGTCTACACGAACAACCCGCCGAGCGGCGCGTTCCGGGGCTACGGCCTGGGTCAGGTCATGTGGGCGGTCGAGTCCGCGCTCGACGACCTGGCCCGTGAGATCGGCATCAGCGCGGCAGAGATCCGCCGCCGCAACGTGGTCACCCCGGGCGACGAGTTCGTCGTCAACGCGCACGCGCCTGACGATCTCCAGTACGGCTCCTACGGGCTCGACCAGTGTCTCGACCTCGTCGAGGCGGCGCTCGCGTCGGGCGAGGGTGACACGGCACCAGAGGGCTGGTCGGTCGGCGAAGGTCTCGCGGTTGCGATGATCGCCACGATCCCGCCGCGCGGCCACCACGCCACCGCCTCGGTCACCGCCGAGAGCGACGGCAGCTTCACGGTGCAGGCCGGCAGCGCCGAGTTCGGCAACGGCACCGCCACCGTCCATGTGCAGCTGGCCGCGGAAGCACTCGGAGTGCCGACCGGACGCGTGCGCCTCGTGGCCGGTGACACCGACGCCGCGGCGTACGACACGGGTGCCTTCGGGTCCGCCGGTTCGGCCGTGGCGGGCCTTGCGGTGCAGCGTGCCGCGACCTCGCTCCGCAGGGCGATCGACGACGGTGCAGACCTTCCGCTGACGGCCTTCGGAGAGCACGACGGCACCCCGCGTTCGGTGGCCTTCAACGTCCACGGCTTCCGGGTGGCGGTCGACCCGGCGACCGGCTCGGTCCGCGTGCTGACCTCGGTGCAGGCCGTCGATGCGGGCGTCATCATCAACCCCGAGCAGCTGCGCGGACAGGTCGAGGGCGGCATTGCCCAGGCCATCGGCTCGGCCCTCCAGGAGGAGCTGGTGGTCCGCGACGGGCAGGTCCTGACCCGGACGTTCCGCAACTACCGGTTCCCGCAGATCGCCGACGTCCCGCCGACGCGGATCCTCTACGCCGACACCTTCGACCCGCTCGGCCCGAGCGGGTCCAAGTCGATGTCGGAGGCCCCCTACAACCCCGTTGCACCCGCACTCGCCAACGCGATCCGGGACGCCGCCGGCGTCCGGGCCAGGCATCTGCCGATGAGCCGCGATCGCGTGTGGCGACTGATCCGCGAGGAGTCCAGATGAGCGACGAGACCTACCTGAAGCAAGCCGTCGACCTGGCGGTCGCCAACGTGGCCGAGGGCGGCGGGCCGTTCGGCGCAGTCATCGTGCGCGACGGACTCGTGATCGCCACCGGCCAGAACCGGGTCACCCGCGACCTCGACCCGAGCGCGCACGCGGAGGTCTGCGCGATCCGCGCCGCGTGCCGGGCCGTCAAGAGCCACTCCCTGGCGGGCGCGACCCTGTACACCTCCTGCGAGCCCTGCCCGATGTGCCTCGCCACCTCGCTGTGGGCACGCCTCGACCGGGTCGTGTACGCCGCGACGCGGGACGACGCCGCTGCCGGCGGTTTCGACGATCGCGAGTTCTACGAGCTCTTCGGGGATCCGGACGCGGTCTGGCCCACGGTGGTCGACGCCGGGAAGCACCGCGGCGCCTTCGCTCCGTTCGCTGCCTGGCTGGCTCATGAGGCACGCGCGACCTACTGATTGATGCGTTCGTTTCATTGCGTGAAACAACTGTTTTAATGCGCGGGAAACGTTGGGGACCAACAACCGAAATCGGGCGCGCCTAGCGTCCACCGCAGACGTCGAGAGCCGTGCCTCGGGCCGGCCGAACCTGTGGAAAGGCCTCCATGAACATCCGCAAGCACGGCGCGATTGCCGCCGGACTCCTGCTCGCCTCCTCCGCCGCACTCACGGCGTGCGGTTCGGACACTCCCGAGACGACCGACAGCACCGAGGGCCTGGGCAAGGTCAGCGTCCAGTTCTCCTGGATCAAGAACGCCGAGTTCGCCGGCGAGTTCCTCGCCGACTCCAACGGCTACTTCAAGGACGCCGGGTTCTCCAGTGTCGAATTCCTCTCCGGCCCGGTCGCCCAGGAGGCGATCGTCGCCACCGGCAAGGCGGACTTCGGCATGAGCAACGCGGTCTCGGTCGCCTCCGCGATCGCGAACTCGAAGTTCCCGCTGAAGATCGTCGGCGCGACGTACCAGAAGAACCCGTTCACGATCCTGTCGCGCAAGGACAAGGGCAACATCGTGACGCCCCAGGACATGTGCGGCAAGAAGATCGGTGTCGCCGACCCGAACCTCTCGCTCTTCAAGGCCCTGGTGGCGGCCAACAAGCTGACCTGCGACATCACCATCGTGCCGAACGGCTTCGACGTCGCGCCGCTCGAGGACGGCGAGATCGACGGCCTGGTCGCCTACGCGACCAACGAGTCCCTGCTGGTCAAGGGCCACGGTTTCGACACGGTCGACATGATGTTCGCCGACAACGGCTTGCCGTTCGTGGCGGAGACGATCACCACGACGGACGCGATGATCGCCGATCACCCGGACAAGGTGAAGGCGTTCCTGAAGGCCGACATCCTCGGCTGGAAGGACGCCTGCGACGGCGAGGCGGGCTACAAGGCCGGCGCCGAGCTCGCGATCAACAAGTACGGCAAGGAGATCGACCCGCCGCTGGAGCTGGACAAGGAGATCGCCCAGTCCAAGCAGCAGTGCGAGCTCCTCGTGAACAGCGACGAGACCGCGGCCAACGGCCTCTTCACGATCAGCGCCGAGATGATCGCGGCCAACATCGCCTCGATCAAGGCAGCCGGCATCGACATCACCGCCGACGACCTCTTCGACATGTCGCTGCTCGACGAGCTGTACGCCGAGGAGCCGGGCCTCAAGTGACGATCTCCACCGACCTGACGCCGGTGCCGGGTTCCACCGGCACCGGCGTCAGGGTCCACGAGCTGACCAAGACCTTCACCAGCGGCCGCCGCAAGGTGACCGCACTGCAGGACGCCACGCTCTTCACCGACGAGGGCAGCTTCCTGTCGTTGCTCGGACCCTCGGGCTGCGGCAAGTCGACGATCCTCCGGATCCTGGCCGGGCTCGAGGAACCGACCTCGGGCACGGCGCTGGTCAACGGGAGGACGCCGGCAGAGCTGCGTCAGGACAACGCGCTGGGCATCGCCTTCCAGGACTCGGCCCTTCTCCCGTGGCGCAGCGTGGAGTCCAACATCCGCCTGCCCTTCCAGGTGTCGGGACGTTCCGCCGATGCCGGCCTGGTTCAGGAGCTGATCAAGCTCGTCGGACTCGAGGGCTTCGAGAAGGCCAAGCCGGCGCACCTCTCCGGCGGCATGCGGCAGCGTGTCTCCATTGCCCGCGCGCTGGTGGTGCGGCCGTCGGTCCTCCTCCTCGACGAGCCGTTCGGCGCGCTCGACGACATGACCCGGCAGCGTCTCAACCTGGAGCTGCTGCGGATCTGGACCGAGAAGCCGGCCACCACGCTGATGGTCACCCACGGCATCTCTGAGGCGATCTTCCTCTCCGACAAGGTCGCGGTCATGAGCGCCCGGCCGGGTCGCGTGCAGGAGGTCATCGACGTCGACCTCCCCCGACCACGCACGCCGGACATGCTGCGCACGCCGGAGTTCCACGCGCTCCACGACCACGCGAGCGAGCTCCTCTTCGGCACCGGCGGCGCGGCCGCGGAGGACGAGTGATGGCAGGGAGGGCAGGACTGCGAGGCAGGCTCCGGCCGGACCCCGAGAAGCTGCGCACCGCGGGGGTGGGTGCAGCTTCGCTCGCCGGTTTGATCGTGCTGTGGTGGCTGACGGCAGCGTTCCTGCTCAAGGGTCACGGCATTCCGACGCCGCTCGCGGTGGTCCGCGAGTTCCACGACCAGGGCTTCGGCTACTACGAGCGGATCTTCGCGATCACGCTCCACGAGGCGGCGATCGGCTACCTCTGGGGCGTGGGGATCGCGCTCGCACTCGCGACCGTGGTGCTGCTCGTGCCCTGGCTGGAGCCGGTGATCATGCAGTTCTCGGTGATCACCTACTGCGTGCCGATCGTGGTCCTCGCGCCGATCCTGATCATCTGCCACGAGATCCCGACCGTCGGCGGCATCTCCCAGACAGCCGTCGACCTCGCCGCGCTCCTGGTCGTCTTCACCACCGTCGTCGGTGCGGTCGTCGGCTTCCAGTCGGCAGATCGCACCAGCCTCGACGTCGTGCGCGTCTATGGCGGCGGTTCGGTCCAGCAGTTCTTCCGGGTGCGGGTGGTGTCCGCGCTCCCCGCCATCTTCAGCACTCTGCAGCTGGCAGCCCCGACGGCCTACCTCGGCGCACTGCTGGGCGAGTGGTTCGACCGGCACCTCGAGGTCGGAGTGGGGCCGTCGCTCTACCTCGCACAGAACAACCGCGAGACCGCGCTGGCGTGGACCCTCGGACTGAGCTGCGCGCTGGTCTCCGGCCTGGCCTACGTGCTGATCGGCCTGATCGGGCGCACCGTCACCCCGTGGGCAAAGGGGCAGCCCTGATGATCGCCACCCTCCGCCCCGCCCTCCGGCCCGCGGCCAACCTGGCCTTCGTGGTGGTCAGCCTCCTGGTCGCCTGGACGGTGCTGCTCCAGGTCTCCGACGTCAGCCCGTTGGTCACGCGTCGTCCGGCCGAGGTGCTGGACTACCTCTTCGGCACGCCCGATGCCGCCGAGCACCGCCGCGCCGTGCTCGCGCCGCTGCGCCAGACACTGCTCGACGCGGGCATCGGATTCGTCGCGGGCCTCGCGGCTGCCTCAGCGGTCGCCACCGCGACCTACCTGTCGAAGGGGGTCGAGGCCGCCACCATGCCCGCCGCCATGGTGGTGCGCACGATCCCGCTCGTCGCGCTCGCGCCGATCATCACCCTCGTGTTCGGCAACGGCTTCGCGACCGTCGCGGTGATGAGCGGCATCGTGGTCTTCTTCCCCGCACTGGTGACGATCTCGTTCGGCCTGCGTTCGCTCAGCGCGCAGATGGAGGACGTGATCCGGGTCTACGGCGGCACGACCTCCGACGTCCTCCTGCGTGCGGCCTACCCCTCGGCGCTGCCGTCGGTGTTCGCGGCGATCCGGGTCTCCGTGCCCGGAGCGATCACCGGCGCGCTGATCGCGGAGTTCTTCACGACGCCACCGAGCATCGGCAAGGCGGTCAACGAGGCGCTGGCGGTCTACCAGTTCGACCTGGTCTGGGCGCTGCTGGTGGTGACCACGCTGACCTCGGTGCTGCTCTACATCGCCGCCCAGCTGGTTGAGCGGCTCACGATGAACGCGCTCGGGCTGGCCCCGGAGTCCTAGCCGTGGAACTCGTCCGGGTGCGGGCCGGTGCGGCCGTCGTTCTCGAGTGAGTCAATCGCTGCCAGCTCCTCGTCGGTCAGCGAGAAGTCGAAGAGGTCGATGTTCTCCGCGATGCGCGACGGGGTGACCGACTTCGGGATCACGATGCGGCCCTGCTGCAGGTGCCAGCGCAGGATCACCTGCGCGGGCGTCTTGCCGTGCCGGGTGGCCAGCTCGGTCACCATCGCCTCGCCGAGGACGGCGCCCTGGGCGAGCGGGCTCCAGGCCTCGGTCAGGATCCCGTGCGCCGCGTCAGCGGCCGCCACGTCGCGGTTCTGGAAGGCGGGGTGCAGCTCGACCTGGTTCACCGCGGGCACGACGCTGCCGGCCTCGACGACCTGGCGCAGGTGCTCCGGCTCGAAGTTGGAGACCCCGATCGCGCGCACGCGGCCGTCGGCGTAGATCTGCTCCAACGCCCGCCAGGTGTCGACGAAGAGCTCCTTCCTCGGAGTGGGCCAGTGGATCAGGTAGAGGTCGAGGTGGTCGGTGCCGAGCAGCGCCAGGGACGCGTCGTACGCGCGAAGGGTGGCGTCGTAGCCCTGGTCGGCATTCCACACCTTCGAGGTGAGGAAGAGCTCCTCCCGCGAGATGCCGGAGTCGGCGATGGCGCGGCCGACGCCTGCTTCATTGCCGTAGATGGCGGCGGTGTCGATGCTGCGGTAGCCGGCCTGGAGGGCGGTGGTCACGGCAGCCGCGGTCTCGTCATCGGGCACCTGGAAGACGCCGAAGCCGAGCTGCGGCATCGTGACGCCGTTGTTGAGGGTGACGGTCGGAACAGTGGGGACGGTCATGGTTCTGCCTGCTTTCGGGTGGTCAGGAGTGGGGTGAGGACGGTCAGACGGTGGCGACGGCCGGTTCAGCGGCCGCTGCGGTCCGGAGCGAGCTGGTGGCTGCTGTCCGCGCGATGAGCACGACCACGAGGCCGAGCGCGGTGATGCCCGCACCGATCCAGATGGGTGCGGTGTAGCCGAGGCCGGCAGAGATGCCGACTCCGCCCGCCCAGGCGCCGAGTGCGTTGCCCGCGTTGAACGCTCCGATGTTGGCACCGGACGCAAGCGTCGGAGCCTGACCGGCGTACGCCATGACGCGGCTCTGCAGCGCCGGCACGGTGCCGAACCCGAGCGTGCCCATCAGGAAGAGCGCGACGATGGTCGCGGGCTGGGAGCCCGCCACGAGCCCGAACCCGGCGAGGACGACGACGAGTGCTGCGACCACGCCGATCAGCGTTCCGTCGATGGAGCGATCTGCCAGGCGACCGCCGACCCAGTTGCCGACGACCAGGCCGGCGCCGAAGAGGACCAGCAGCCACGGGACGGTCGACGAGGCGAAGCCGGACACCTCGGTGAGCGTGTAGGCGATGTAGGTGAAGGCGCCGAACATGCCGCCGTAGGCGAGGACCGTGATCACGAGCGAGAACCAGACCTGGCCGGAGGCGAACGCGCCGAGCTCACGGCGCAGGCTGACCTCCTCGGTGCCGGTCCGGAGGTCGGGGACGAGGAGCGCGATGCCGACCAGGGCGATGACCCCGATGCCGGCGATCGCCCAGAACGTGGCCTGCCAGCCGGCCTGCTGGCCCAGGAAGGTGCCGAACGGGACGCCGAGCACGTTGGCGGCGGTGAGGCCGGTGAACATGATCGCGACCGCACCGGCCTTCTTCTCGGGTGCGACGAGGCCGGCAGCGACGACCGCGCCGATGCCGAAGAAGGCGCCGTGGCACAGTGCCGCGACGATGCGGCCGGTCATGGCGATGCTGTAGGTCGGCGCGGCCGCGGTGATCACGTTGCCGACGATGAAGAGCACGACAAGGCCGAGCAGGACCTTCTTGCGGTCCAGGCGCGTGGTGGCCGCCGTGAGGACCAGGGCGCCGACCACCACGCTCAGGGCGTAGCCGGAGATCAGCCAGCCGGCCGCAGACTCGGAGACGCCGTAGTCAGCAGCGACCTCCGGGAGCAGGCCCATGATGACGAACTCGGTGAGCCCGATGCCGAAGCTCCCGAGTGCGAGAGCGATCAGACCGAGGGGCATGGGTTTCTCCTCTGGATGTGAGAGAGTAGTTGCACACGCTGGATGTTGCGTGATGAAAGTTATCGTTGCACACGCAAGTAACCAGCGCAAGCAAAGATCTGTTCTTTCGTGCAAGGAGGCCCGATGGGTATCACGGACGAGGCGCTCGAGGTCCGCGCCCAGGGTTGGCGGACCCTCGCAGCCCTGCACGGCCTGATCGAGGCAGAGCTCGAGCGTGCGCTCGCGGGTGCGGCCGGGCTGTCGGTCGTCGAGTACACCGTGATCGACGCGCTCAGCCGCCAGGACGGCTGGCACATGCGCATGCAGCAGCTGGCCCGGGCTGCCGCCCTCTCCCCCAGCGCGACCACGCGCCTGGTCACCCGCCTCGAGGACCGGGGACTGCTCACCCGCATCCTGTGCGCCGACGACCGCCGCGGCATCTACACCGAGCTCACCCCGGCAGGGCGCAAGCTCTACCGCACAGCGCGGCCCCTCCATGACGACGCGCTCGCCAGGGCGCTGGTACTCGCCGACGAGCAGCCCGAGCTGGCGCCGGTGGTCCAGGCGCTCAACGGGGTTGCGTTCCCCGCGACCACACCGTGACGAGCGCAGCGGCCACACCCGCCGTCGACGCGTTGGCAGACTCCCCCGAGGTCCAGCGATGGGCCTACGGCCTGGTCCTGACCCTCACCGGGATCGCGCTCGGCGTCTCCGGCATGCCGGCCCCGCTCTACGGGATCTACCAGTCCGAGTGGCACCTCACCCCGCTCACCACGACCGTGGTCTTCGCCGTCTACGCGTTCGCAGCCCTCGGCGCGGTCCTGGTGTCCGGCACGATCTCGGACTCAGTCGGCCGCAAGCCGGTCCTGCTCGCCGCGACCGTGACGCTGGTCGTCGGACTCGTCATCTTCCTGTTCGCCAGCAACGTCTGGATGCTGCTGGCCGCCCGGACGCTGCACGGCGCGGCCGTCGGTTCGATCGTGGTCGCCGGAGCCGCCGCACTGATGGACCTGCGGCCCGACCACGGCCGTCGCACGGGTCAGCTCAGCGGCGTGGCGTTCAACATCGGCATCACCTTCGCGATCCTCTGCTCTTCGCTGCTCGCGCAGTACTCGCCGTACCCGCTCCGGCTGCCGTTCGTCGTCATCGGCGCACTCGTGGTCGCGATCGGCATCGGCGTCCTGGCACTCCGGGAGACGCACACCGACCGCACCTCGGGTCCGTTGCGCATCGCAAAGCCGTCGGTCCCCGCCGAGATCCGGACCGACTTCTGGTTCGCAGCCCTCGGCGTGATGGCCTCGTGGTCCGTGCTGGGCGTGCTCCTCTCACTGTTCCCGACCCTCGCCGCCGCCAGGACCGGCGTGCACAACCTCGTCTTCGGCGGTGCGGTCGTCGCGGTGTCGGCCTTCGCCGCAGCGCTGGTCCAGATGGTCGTGACCGACCTCGAGGCGCGGCGCGCAGCACTGATCGGGGACGTGGCCATGGCGGCCACCCTCCTGCTGACCATCCCCGCTCTGATCAGCCACAACCCGTACGCCGTGTTCGCGGTCTCTGCGGCCCTCGGCGGAGCGTTCGGCCTCAGCTTCGGCGGCTCGTTGCGCCACCTCTCCAACGTCGTCCCGGCGGACCGTCGCGGCGAGACCATGTCGGCGTACTACCTGCTGGCCTACTCCGCGATGGCGTTCCCGACGATCGCGGCCGGCGCCGCGGCGACCGAGTGGGGGCTCGCGGCGATCTATCCGTGGTTCGCGGCAGCCGCCGCCCTGGCCTGTGTCGCGGCCGCGGTCCTCGGCCTGCGCAACACCTCACCCGCCTGAGCCGCCGACCCCGCTCCGGTGATCGAGCAGGATCGGAGAAGTCATCACGCGGCTCCCCTCCCTACGCTCGAGTCATCGACACACGAGGGAAGGAACGACCATGAGCGAGAAGTCAACGTACGCGGGGCTCAGCGAGGACGAGATCGCCGCGATGAAGGAACGCACCGCCGAGCTCAAGGCATCGTCGAAGCGGGGCGCCGGCGCCAAGAAGGCGGAGGCCGACCTGGCCGACTGCCTGGCCAAGCTCGCCGAGATGGACGGCACCGACAAGGCGGTCGGCGAGACGCTGCACCGCATCGTCACCACGGTCGCGCCGGACCTGGCGCCCAAGACCTGGTACGGCATGCCTGCCTACGCGCGCGACGGCAAGGTCATCGTCTTCTTCAAGCCGGCCGCGAAGTTCAAGGTGCGCTATGCGGAGGTCGGGTTCAACGAGTTCGCCCAGCTCGACGACGGCGACATCTGGCCGACGGTGTACGCCGTGACCGCGATGAATGCCGCGATCGAGATGAAGCTGACCGAGCTGATCACCCGCGCCGCGGGCTGAGTGTCGAGGTGGTTTCATCCTTGCACTCTGAGTGCACTATCCTGCACTTATGGATGCAGCCACCTCCTCCCTCGCCACAGCCATCGGCGCCCGCGTCCGCAAGGAACGCCAGGCCCGCAGCTGGACCCTCGACCAGTTGGCGACCGCCTCTGACCTGAGCCGCCGGATGGTCATCAACGTCGAGCAGGGAGCAGCCAACCCGAGCGTCGGCACGCTCCTGCGACTCAGCGACGCTCTGGGCGTCGGGCTACCGGCGCTCGTCGAGACCCCGGAGCCCGCCGCGGTGAAGGTGACCCGGGCCGGCACTGGTGCGGTGCTGTGGACCGGCGACAACGGGGGCCGCGGCGTACTCGTGGCGGGCACGGAGCGTCCCGACGTCGTCGAGCTCTGGGACTGGACCCTCGAGCCCGGCGAGGCCCACGGCGCCGAGGCACACGCGGCCGGCACCAAGGAGTTGCTCATGGTCGACACCGGGACGGTCACTCTCGACATCGCCGGCGAGACCTTCGCGCTGGGCAAGGGCGACGCCATCTCGTTCCCTGGCGACGTGCCCCACAGCTACGCCAACGCCGGGAAGCGAGCCGCTCGATTCCGCCTGAGCGTCTTCGAGCCTGACGTCGGCGGGCGGTCGTGAGCCCGCGCGCGGGCGCGCTGCCGGTCCCGGCGTGGAGTGTCGCCGTCACCGCCATGCTCTCCGTCCAGCTGAGCTCGGCACTCGCGGTCGGCCTCATCGACGCCGTCGGTCCGGCCGGCACTGCGTGGCTCCGGTTGAGCATGGGCGCGGTCATCTTCGTCGCGATCGCGCGTCCGCCGCTTCGGTCGCTGCGGCGCCCAGAGGTGCCGTGGATCCTGGTACTCGGTGTGGCGACCGGACTGATGACCGTCTTCTTCCTCGCCGCCATCGAGCGCATCCCGCTCGGCACCGCCGTCGCCGTCGAGTTCCTCGGCCCTCTCGCCGTCGCCGCATGGCGCGCCCATGCCCGCAGCGCCCTCGCCTGGCCCGCCCTCGCCGTCGTCGGAGTCGTGCTGATGACGCGACCGTGGACCGGCGAGATCAACACCGCCGGCCTCGCCTTCGCCGGGCTCGCCGGCGTCGGCTGGGCGACGTACATCCTGCTGACGCAGCGCATCGGCGACCGGTACGCCGGCACGACGGGGCTCTCGCTCACCATCCCGGTCGCGGCACTCACCGCGGCGGTGGCCGGCATCCCCCAGGCCCACGGTCACCTCAGCGGCCAGGTCCTGCTGACCGCGCTCGGGCTGGCGCTCCTCATGCCCGTGCTGCCGTTCGTGTGCGAGATGGTCGCACTTCGCCACATGACACCGACGGCGTTCGGGACGCTGATGGCGCTCGAGCCGGCGTTCGGCGTGCTGCTCGGGGCGATGGTCCTCCACCAGACGCCCGCCGCGTTCCAGCTGGTCGGGATCGCGCTCGTGGTGGCGGCAGGAGCAGGTGCCCAGCGAGTCGGCCGACGTACGCCGACAGACGAGCCCGTCGTCGGGTCCCCGCCGATCGCGATCGGGAAGGAGCCCACCGAGCTAGTCACGCGCACCACGAGCTGATCCGGCGCGCGACCTGCCCCATCGAGTCAGCCCAGGCCGGCGCGCTTCACGATGTCGTCGAACCGCTCCCCCATGGCTGCAGCCAGCGCCTGCGCCGCGCTCAACGGTCGCACCATCACCATGAACTGGTCGATGCGCCCGTCGTCGTCGACGTGGATGAAATCGCATCCGGTGATCGCCTTGTCGCCCACCCGCGCCTCGAAGACCAGCGCACTGTCGGCACCGTCGGTGCTCTCGAGCTCGCGCACGTAGCGGAAGTCCTCGAACACCTCGATCACGGTCTGGAGGATCGCCGCGGTGATCGCCTTGCCCTCGTAGGGCTTGTGGGCCACAGGACTGGTGAACACGACGTTGTCGGCAAGCAGGTCAGCCACCGACCCGAGGTCACGGGCCTCGACGGCCTCACGAAAGCGCTTCATGCCCGAACCCTGCCACGCCTTGCCCTCCGGGACCACGGCCGGGCAGCGATCCACATCACGCATCGCGAGCCTTGTGCGATAACTATGCATAGGTGCATAGTTATCGCACCAACCACTGATGGAGCCCTGCCATGCCCAACGCCACCCGCCCCACTCTGACGGCCAGCGATGTCGACGCACTGAGCCAGCCCTTCACGCTGCGCGACGGCATCGTCATCAAGAACCGCCTGGCGAAGGGCGCCCTCAGCGAGAGCCTGGCGCGCCGCGACCACACGCCCGGCACGCGGATCAAGAACCTCTACCGCCGCTGGGCCGACAACGGCCTCGGCCTGGTCATCACCGGCAACGTCATGGTCGACCGCCGCGCGATCGGCGAGCCGGGCAACGTCGTCGTCGAGGACGACCGGGCGTTCGATGACCTCGTCGAGTGGGCGCAGATCATCAACTCAGGTGGCGCTACCGCGTGGGCGCAGATCAACCACCCCGGTCGCCAGGCGCCTCGCACACTCACACCTCAGCCGGTTGCCCCCTCGGCGGTCGCCCTCACTGGCACGGCAGGCATGTTCGCCGAACCTCGCGAGCTCACGCACGACGAGATCGAGGACATCATCCGGCGGTTCGCCACCACCGCGGGCGTGCTGGTCCGCGCCGGGTTCGACGGGGTCCAGATCCACGGCGCCCACGGCTACCTCGTCAGCCAGTTCCTCTCCCCGCTCGCCAACCACCGCACCGACGCATGGGGAGGTACGCCGGAGAAGCGGCGCCGCTTCGTGATCGAGATCGTGCGCGCCATCCGCGCCGAGATCGGCCCGGATGCCGCCCTCGCGATCAAGCTCAACTCCGCGGACTTCCAGCGAGGCGGGTTCAGTGAGGACGAGTCGCTCGAGGTCGTGCGAGCGCTGGCAGCGGAAGGCATCGACCTGCTGGAGATCTCCGGCGGCACCTACTCCTCCGCCGCGATGCTCGGGGTCGACCCGTCGCTGAAGGAGAGCACGCGTCGCCGGGAGGCCTACTTCCTCGACTACGCCGAGCGGGTGCGGGCCGAGCTCCCCGACCTGCCGCTGATGCTCACCGGCGGCTTCCGGTCCGTCGAGAGCATGAACGACGCGATCGCCTCGGGCGCGGTCGACCTGGTCGGCCTCGGCCGTCCGCTGGCCGTCGAGCCCGACGTCCCGGGCCAGCTCCTCGATGGAACGATCACAAGGAGCACCGTCACTCCCAAGCGCAGCGGCATCAAGGTGATCGACAACCTGACCGAGCTCACGGCGTACACGGTGCAGATGTGGCGGATGGCCGACGGCCGCGAGCCCGCGCCCCGCCGCCACCCGGCCATCAATGTCGTCCAGTACCTCGTGCGCAACGGGATCGACAGCGTCCGCGTCGGCCGCCGGGGGCTCTGACTCCGCCATGGCCCGCTCAGCGAACCCCGAGAACCGCGACCGCATCGTCCGCACCACCCGCGACCTGATCCGGCGCAACGGCGTGCCCGGGACGACGATGCTCGAGGTGGTCAAGGCATCAGGCGGTTCCCGGGGTTCGCTGTACCACTACTTCCCCGGTGGCCGGACCGAGATGGTCGCCGACGCCGTCAGGAGCGCCATCGACGAGTACACCGCGGGCATCGAGTACCTCGCCACCCTTCCCTCCGTGGACGCCATCCCGCTGATGGTCGAGTTCTGGCGAGCGGAGGCCGAGGCCAGCGACTACACCGCCGGATGTCCGATCGCCGCAGCCGCCCTGGGTGGGACCAGCGAACCGATCCCCCGCCAGCTCGCCGGGGATGCCTTCGCGACCTGGACCGACACCCTCACCCGGATGCTCACCAACGACGGCGTCCCGGACGAACGAGCCCGACCGCTGGCCACACTGGCCCTCGCCGCGATCGAGGGCGCCGTGATCCTCAGCCTCGCCCGGAAGTCGAGCGAGCCGATGGAGCTGGTCGCCACCCAGCTCGTGTCCCTCGTCGAGGCGGCGCGCGCCTGACCGGGCACGAGGCCCTGGTCGAGGTCCTCCTGCCCGGCGCGTCGGATCAGTCCGCGCGCTTCCACCTCGCGCCGTAGCGCCGCATGGTGATCCGCGTGCGGTCCGCCCTGAAGAGATCGTGCGCGAACTCCACCGGTCGCTCGTCGGCATCCCAGGTGGTGCGCCAGACCTGCAGGAGTGGGTCGCCCGTCCCGATGCCGAGGATCGCAGCCTCCTCCGGGGACGCCGCCCTCACGTCGCTCGACTCCTCCGCCCGAGCGACCTCCACGCCGTAATGGGCAGACATCAGCTGGTAGACGCTCGAGGTCAGGTCCAGCTGCAGCCATCCGGGGAAGAGCTGAGCCGGCAGCGACATCGCATCGAGGGACAGCGGCACCCCGTCGGCATCCCTGCGCCGCAGGAGCCTGATCACGCTCGCTCCCTCCCGCAGCTGCAGGTGACGCCGCTCCGCGGGGCCCGCCGTCGCGAGCCCGGCACGGATGACCTCCGTGCTCGACGTGAAGCCCTGGTAGCGCAGCAGATCGGGGACGCCCTGGATCGTGTTCAGGTTCCGCTCGATCCGGCCATCGCTCACGAAAACTCCGCCTGAGCGCCCCATCGCGCGCCGGATCTCGCCTCGTTGCTCGAGGTACTCGAGGGCGCTGCGAAGGGCCGATCGTGCGACGGACAGCGACTCGGCGAGAGCACGCTCCGACCCCAACCGCTCCCCGGGAAGCAGCTCGTTGGCACGTGCCAACTGGCGTACCCGGGCGATGATCGCCGCGGTAGCGGCGCTCACGCGCTCGTCGCCACCCGCGTGGTCCGGGTCACTGGGGCGATGGCTCATGGTCGGTCATCGTACGACTCAGGGCGCGTCGTTCGTGTGGCGTAACGCGACGGAAACGACATGGCTCGTTACGGATGATCGAATCTCCTTGCCGACGGGTGGTCGGAAGCGTCGAGTTCGAAGGAGGCGTCGTGCGAGCAGTGTCCCGTTCCCGCACGCCTCAGGCGATCGCTGTCGCACCGGACCGATCGACGCACTCATGGATGAGCGAGGCACTTCGGGCCGCCTGGGCCCTGCCCGACAATGCGGCGATCCGGCTGCTCGTGGTGTCCGAGAACGCCACCTACGTCGTCGAGCTGCTCGATGTGCCGACCATGGTCATCCGCGTCGCGCGCCCAGGGTATTCCGACGACGCCACGCACCTCCGGTCCGAGCTCTGCTGGTCGGCGGCACTCCACCGCGAGATCGGCCTCAGGACCCCCCGGTCGGTTCCCGGTGCCGACGGCGACCAGATCCAGACCCTTCGCGATCCCGACGGAGTGGCCTGGCTCGCCGTCGCCTTCGAGTTCGTGAGCGGGTCCACGCTGGAGAGCCAGCCCCGACCGCAGCGGTTCTACCCTGAGCTGGGGCGCATCACGGCGGAGATGCACCGTCACGCGCGGGGGTGGGAGCCGCCCGCGCACTTCCGCCGGTTCGGCTGGGGGCTCGACGCTCTCATCGGGCCGGAGGCGCGCTGGGGTCGCTGGCAGCTGGCGGACTTGGGCGGCACCGAGTACGATCTCCTGCGCCGCGCCGAGAGTGCCGCCGTCGATCACGTCCGGGCCGGCCTCACCACCGGCCCGGCCGACTTCGGGCTGATCCACGGCGACCTCCGGCCCAGCAACGTGCTCGCCGACGGCGTCGAGGTCCACGTGATCGACTTCGACGACTGCGGCCATGGGTACTACCTGTACGACGCCGCCGCGGCCCTGTCGTTCTACGAGCACCTTCCCGAAGCCAGCGACATGCTGTCCGCATGGTGCGAGGGCTATCGGTCGGTTGCCCCGCTCAGCAGCGCCGACGAGGCGCTCATCGGCAGCCTCACCATGATCCGGCGCCTCACCATGCTCGGCTGGTCGACCACGCACGATCTCGGTGCGATCCCGACCGACCTGCGCGACGAGATCGTCTCCGGTGCCGTGACCGTGGCCGACAGGTACCTGACCGACCGTGCGTGGCTGACCAGCTGAGGGCTCACCCTCAGGCGAGCGCCTTCCCCGGGTCCAGCTCCGTCGGGTCCTTGAGGTCGACGCCCGTGCGACCCAGCGCCCGGGCCGCGCCGAACAGTGCCGCGATCGTGCGCGCCGCAGCGTCGTACGACAGGCCGTGCGGCGGGCGGATGTTGGACACGCAGTTCCGCTCGGAGTCCAGACGGCCGACCTCGGGGTTGAACGTGAGGTAGGCACCGAGGCTGTCGGGCACCGACAGGCCGGGGCGCTCCCCGATCAGGACGAGCACGGCGCGGGAGCCGAGCGCCCCTCCGACCTCGTCGCCCAGGGCCACCCGCGCCTGGGTGGCCACGACGAGGGGCCCGAGCTCGACTCCGGGACCGAGTGCCCGCTCGACCGCCCGCAGGAACGGCGCGGCGTGCGTCGCCACCGCGGTCGACGACAGGCCGTCGCACAACACGATGGACAGGTCCGGGTCGCGCTCGCTGGGCGCCCCGGCACGGATGGTCCGCAAACGGTCGACGTCGTCCGCACGGAGGCGACGGCCCAGGTCCGGGCGCCGGAGGTACTCACCACGCGACGTCGCGCGGCTCGCGACCTCCACGATCGGCTCGTTGCTGTGCCGGCCGGGTCCCGAGCCCGCACGGAGCGAGGCCGCCAGGGCATCGAGGTCGAGCTCGGCGTGCACGGCGTCGCGCGCGGCGGCGTGGTCCGCCCGGAAGGCGAGGACATGCGCCGTCGGCATCGCGTGCCCCGAGTGCCCGAGGCCGATGCGTGCCTGGGTGGTCGACCGCAGCAGCGCCCACGGGTCGTCGGACGGAGAGATCGAAGGACTCGGTGTCATCGGACGACCTCCACGGGTCCAGCGATCGTACGCAGCACCGACGACTCCAGGCTGGCCGGCGACACGCGACCACGCTCGTCCAGCATGTCGACCGAGGCGAGCCAGGCGTCGAACTCGGGCGCCGGCCGCAGCCCCAGGGTCTGGCGGGCGTACAGGACGTCGTGGAAGGCAAGGCTCTGGTAGCCCAGCATGACGTCGTCCGCGCCCGGGACCGCGATCACGAAGTTGCAGCCGGCTACGCACAGGAGCGTCAGCAACGTGCCCATGTCGTCGCTGTCGGCGTCTGCGTGGTTGGTGTAGCACACGTCGACGCCCATCGGCAGGCCGAGCACCTTGCCGCAGAAGTGGTCCTCCAGGCCCGCGCGGATGATCTGCTTCCCGTCGTAGAGGTACTCGGGACCGATGAAGCCGACAACGGTGTTCACCAGCAGCGGATCGAGGTCCCGGGCGACCGCATAGGCCCGCGCTTCCAGCGTCTGCTGGTCGATCGGGACGCCACCGACGCCGAGATGCGCCCCTGCGGAGAGCGCCGACCCCTGACCCGTCTCGAGGTACATCACGTTGTTCCCCACCGTGCCGCGCCCCAGGGACCGTCCTGCCTCGTTGGCCTCGCGGAGCACGGCGAGATCGACGCCGAACGCCGCGTTGGCGCCTTGCGTCCCCGCAATCGACTGGAAGACCAGGTCGACCGGTGCGCCGGCCTCGATCAGCTGGATCGTCGAGGTGACGTGCGTGAGGACGCAGGACTGCACGGGGATGTCGTAGCGGGTGCGGGCCTCGTCGATCAGGACGAGCAGGTCGGTGGCGTTACGGAGCGAGTCCGATGCGGGGTTGATGCCGATGACCGCGTCTCCGCATCCCATCAGCAGGCCGTCCAGGATCGCCGCGCTGACCCCGGTCGGATCGTCGGTCGGGTGATTGGGCTGGAGCCGCGTCGCGAGACGCCCGCGGCCGCCGATCGTCGTACGGAAGCCGGTGATGACCTCGGCGCTGGCAGCCACCTGGATCAGGTCCTGGTTGCTCATGATCTTCGAGACAGCCGCGACCATCTCGGGCGTCAGGCCGGGAGCCAGCTGACGGAGCCGCTCCGCGCAGTCCGCCAGCAGCGTCAGCCCCAGCAGGTGCTCCCGGAGCTCGCCGACCGTGAGCGACGCGATCGGGGCGAACGCCACCGCGTCGTGCCCGTCCTGGATCAGCCGGGTGACCTCGTCCTGCTCGTAGGGGACGACGACCTCGGTCAGGAACTGGCGGAGCGGCACGTCCGCCAGAGCGTACGCCGCGGCGACCCGCTCCTCGGCGGTCGCCGCCGCGCATCCGGCGAGCTGGTCACCGGAGCGCAGCGGCGATGCCTTGCCCATGAGCACGGCGAGCGACCCGAACTGGTAGGTACGCCCCCGCAGGGTGTGGCGGAAGACCATCAGCTGAACTCGACGCTGCCAGCGGGTGCGTCGATCGCGGCGTCGACCCGAGCGTGCAGCCCACCGTTGAGCGCGTACTCCTCCTCGGGCGACATGATCAGGTTGTGCCGCCCCCAGATGGCGAACACGACGAAGATCAACACGTAGACCACGATGATCGCGAGGATCGCCGGCAGGAAGGTCGGGTTCAGCAGGAAGCCGAAGAACACCGCCGCCGAGATGGCCAGCGCCGACCAGGCACCGGCCAGGCCCCACGGGCTCACGTAGGGCCGCTCGGCCAGCGGGAACTTCTTGCGCAGCACGATGAACGAGACCATCTGGAGCGCGTAGGCACCGACCGCACCCCACGTGGCGATGTTCAGGACGATCGCACCGGCAGGACTGGACGAGCCCCCGGCGGCATCGACGATGACGAGGGCGGCGTAGCCGATCACGGCGCCGGCGATGAGGGCGACGGTCGGGGTCTGACTGCGACCGGTCAGCGACAGGACCTTCGGGTAGTAGCCGGCGCGGGAGAGCGAGTACATGTTGCGGCCGTAGGCGAACATGATCCCCATCAGGGAAGCGAGCAGTCCGATCAGCGCGACCAGCGCGAGGGCGGCCGCGGCCGTGTCGCCGACGATGACACGGAAGCCGTCCAGGAGCGGTTCGAGCGACGTCGCCGTGTCCTCCGCGCCGAGCACGCCCGTGTTGAGGACGAGGATGAGAAGGCCGGTGACGATCAGGGTGCCGCGCGCCCACAGACCGGCTCGCGGGATGTCCCGGACCGGGTTGTGGGACTCCTCCGCCGCGAGCGGCAGCTCCTCGATGCCGAGGAAGAACCACATCGCGAAGGGCAGCGCGAACAGGATCGGATAGACCCCGTGCGGGAGGAACGACGAAGCGCCGAAGCTGCCGTCGGCTGCGATGTTCCAGAGCGACGAGACCGAGAACGCGCCGCTGACGACTGCCATCAGCGAGAAGACTCCGATGATCGCGATGCTGATGATCGACAGGGCGATCGCAACGTTGAACGACACGTGCGCACCAGCTGTGTTCAGAAGGATGAACGTCGCATAGAGAACGGCCCACCAGACCGGTCCGGGCAGGTGGAGGCCGAGGAGCTCGCCGGTCACCCCGTCCGCGTACGACGCGGAGAAGTAGACGACGACGGCCGTCGTGGCGACGTACTCGATCGTCTCGCTGAGTCCGGTCGCCAGACCGCCCCAGGGGCCCAGCGCCGAACGCGCGAACGAGTACGCGCCTCCGCTGTGGGGCATCGCGGCCGCCATCTCGCCGATGGAGAACGTGATGCCGTAGTACATGACGGTCAGCAGCGCGAAGGCGACCAGCATGCCGCCGAAGCCGGCGAAGTCGACGCCGAAGTTCCAACCGGAGAAGTCACCCGAGATGACGGCGGCGACTGCCAGGCCCCACAGGCCCCACACTCCTGCGCTCCGCTTGAGCGTCCGCTTCTCGAAGTACTCGTCGTCGGGTCGCGTGTAGGTCACGCCCGCTGATCTGGTCTCGGACACGTGGGTTCTTCCTTTGCTGGGGCGCTCGCATCGTGGATTCGGCGCGTGGATCGGCACGCCGGCGGCGTCCCTGGTACGTCATCCAGTCTGGAAGTTCGCGAGCCCCGGCAACCGCCCCTGCGTAAACGGCCTGTTTCGGTATCCGCGCCTGCTGTGAATGGTTGGTGACGCGCTTCCGCCCGCCTCGCCCGCAGGGCCGAGGACGAGACCCTGGCAACAGCAAACGGCCGGCCGCCCCACAGGGGCGACCGGCCGTCGTACTGCTGAGGATCAGAAGTTGATCCTCTGATGTCGGGGTTTTGCACCACCTAGCAACACCTGCCGAAAACGGCGGTTGACCTGTGGAAACGCCTTCCAGCGCTTCGCGGCGTCAACCGCCGTTTTTCGTTGGCATGTGTACCCAATGTGTGCCCAGGGCGATGGGGCGCCCACCTCTCACGTTGGCCGGGCGGCCCGGCCAAACCTTCGGCGAGTGGGCACCGTTTCGACCTCGAGCTGGTGGCTGAGTCGCTGGACGACGAGCTGCCGCGAAGCCAGGACGACGCCGTCCCCTTCTCCAGCCACGTGCCTCAGGTCCTGCGGCGCGAGAGAGGTAGGGGTCGCCGAGGACGGCGCGCCAGCGCCGCCCGCAGTCGGCCCAGCCGGCGAAGCCGGCCTTGATGGTTCTAAGAGGTCAATGCGGCAGGGAAAGTGGCTGACACCGCCCGCTCAAGCAAACGATCGGGCCCAAGCGATTGCTCCGAAGTAGGACTCCAGGACGTGATGTTCCTTCCACATCGGACTCGATTCCCGGCATGACGCGGTGGCACTTACACAAAGATCCTGACGGACTCTGCGCCCGACGAGGAACTGGTCGCGGCACGGCCGCACGGTTGGGCGCCCGCCGGTCCCGTTGGATCATCCCTCGCCCTCGCCCAATTCGAGGACGTACTGGTCGATGTCGAGCTCAGCACGAGCCAGTGCGAGCCAGCGAAGCGCACCGCTCGACAGGTGAAGACCTGTGGTGACCGAATCGGCGGGGTCCAGCTCCTGCACTGCGGTCACGACCGCCTCGCAGCCGAGCTCGACCAATGTGGCTACACGAGTGGCCACCTCATCGCCGAGCCCCTCTACTGCTTGGGACAGGCCCTCTGTTCCAGGGTGCATGGCATCCTCCCAGCGGAGGTATCGCGTCCATGTCGACCATGCGCGGGCAAACCCAGGACGATGGGACGTTTCTGCACCGATATCGACTCCCTCGTCTGGTTCACGCCCCAATGCGGTCGTGAGCTCTTGGAGCGATAGTGAGGTGCTCTCGATGGCGAGCTGCGCTCTGAAGACGGCCACTAGTCGGCCTTCATCCACGTTGGGATGTTGACCCGACCGTTCTTGCTAATGAGGTTGATTCGCGTGCACGAACACTTGGCAAGGTCGAACCGCCCGCCGTTGCGCGCCCCGACGTACTCGGCCTTGAACGCCTCGGGGTCGGTGCCGTGGCGCTTCGTCAGCTGCTTCGCGAAGCTCTTGCTGAGTCTAGTGAGCCCGCCCGGCTCGCACTTGTGGTTGTGCACGAGGATCGAGTCAGTGCCGACGTGGTACGTGTGAAGGTCCGCAACTGTCAGGTTGTAGGCCGTGAGATCGTTGATCGAAACGGCGAGCCCTTCGATCTGGACAGCCTGCCCGTCCGCATCAAGAAGCCAGTCGCCGATGGCAAGGTCGATCGCATTGACCCAGGCTCCACTCACACCGGCTTCGCCCGGCGGGGCGCGTCCTTCGACCCAGAAGGGGTGTCCGTCGGTGGCGTCGATCATCGTGCCGTCGGCGAGCCTGATGGCGACCATGGTGTGGATGCCGGCGTGGCGGATCAGGTCGACAACGACACGTGGGCCTTCCTCGCCGGTCGCAGGATCGGCCGCCCAAACGGAGTCGCCGAGTTCCACCTCGCTAATCGGTTTGAGCGTGCCGTCGGCCATGAGGACGGGCGTGTCATGGTCGAAGGAGTTGAAGCTGCAGGCGCTTTTTGCCGCCTTGGCGAGAGTACTGGTCTTGCGGGCGGCCTGGACAGCCCGGACACCCTTGTAGGCCATATACGCGCCGCGAGCGGCTGCGCCTGCTGGAATGAAGCTGACCGCGGTTAGGGCGATGTCGACCTTGTGCTTCGAGACGAACTTAACCGTGGACTTCGTCGCGGACTTCACCTTCGACCAGAACGACAATCCGTCAAGATCGAACGCGTTGATCGGATCCGCGGGGTACACGTATGCGTTGTCGTTGCCGCCGTAGACCGGATCACGGGTAAGGAATCGTCCCGTGGCGGGGTTGTAGAGGCGGACGCCCATGAGGGTGAGCCCGGCGAGGGCGTCACCGGAGCGGAGCTTGGAGCCGAGCCATCCGTACTGCCCACCAGCTGCAGGCGCCTGGGGCCGGTAGAGGCCGTACTCGGTCGTTTCGGAGTAGGTCTCCAGGCTTGCTGCGCCGACGGTGTTGGCCATGGTGGCTGTGACGTCACCGTGGGGGTTGGCGAGCTGGATCTTGTCGCCGCCGGTGGAGTTGGCCAAGAGCGCGAGCCCGCCGTCGATGCCGGTGACGTTGCGGGTCCACTTGTTCGTCCACGCGGTCACTGCGTCGGGTCGGGTGTCAGTTGACTGCCAGGCCGGGGAGTCCGACCCGCCGGCGTAGTGGTTGGTCGTCTTTCGGAGCTCCACCCCAGCGGTGGTGGACGACATGGTGGCGAGGCGCCCGTTCGCGTCCAGGCCCCAGGTCTGGCCTTGGGCGCCGCCGGCGGCGTTGGGCCGGGTTAGGGAGGCGACGAGGTCGTTGGCGTAGTACGTCGCGGTTAGGTTGCCGTTGGCTGGATCGACCGTGTCCGCGCCCGGCAGGGTTGTGGTCCGCCCAAGGGTGTCGTAGACGTAGCCGGTGTCGGTCTTCTTGTCGTCGCCGTCGAACGTTCCGTTCACGGTCGAGCTCGGGGTGGTCGTCTGGCAGGCTCCGCCCGCGCCGGGCGCGTAGGAGGTCAGCGTGTTCCTGTTGGAGTCGAGACTGAAGCCGTAGATGCGGGTGGTGCACAGATTCCAGAAGCCGTCTTCGACCTTCGTCAGGCGGCCACGCTGGTCGTAGTCGTACCACTGGTACCCGAGGGTATTGACGTCCAGACGAACCCGGCCGTCGACGTCGCGGTACATGGTCCAGCCGACCAGATCGGCACCCGCGGCGTTCTCGTACGTCCGGGTGAACTCGGCGCCGGCATTGGTGAAGGTGCTGGTCCGCACGACCCCGTTCGGGTACACGACCTTGGTCAGGTTCCCGTCCGCGTCGGTCGCAGCCGTGAAGAGGTCCGGGCCGGTTGAGAGGCCGACGTCGAGCTTGGTGAGCAGGCCGCGTCGTTCGGTCTTGCCGTTCGCGTCGGCGCCGTCGTACGTATACGTGTAGGTGCCCTTGCCGTCGTTGAACGTCGCGAGGTTCCCGGCCGCGTTGTAGGTCGAGGTTCCCGTATTGCCGCTGCCGTCGGTCTGGGTGAGGGTCCGACCCCAGGTGTCGACGGTGGTGGCGGCCGTCTGGCCGTTTCCGGTCGTGGCATTCAGAGCGCCGGTGGTCTGTTCGTAGCCGTACGTCTTGTCGGGAACCGCGACCTGACCGGCCGGGGCGTTGACCGACGTCACTGCGTCCTTGGTCGCACGACCTGCACTGTCCCGTGTGGTGACAGAGATCCGCTGGGTGGTGCCGGCAGTTTCGACCGACCGGGTCGGACCGCCGATGTAGTCGAAACCTTCCGACGTGGTCGTCGGCGCGCTGCCGCCCGCTGGGCCCACCGAGCAGACGGCGTCGACCCATTCGGGCTTGTTGCGGCACGCGGCGAGAGGGCTGGAGCCGTCGGCGGTGTAGTAGCGAACGATTCGGGACCGCGCATCTGAACCGGCCCCGTCGAGGGCGGCGACACCTTGCGGGGTACGGGTCTCGACTACCTTGGCCTCGGGGGTGAAGCGGATCAGCGTGGTGGACCATCCCCCACCCAGCGAGGTCGAGACACGAGTGGGCTGGCCCAGGATCCAGCCATCGCCATCACCAGCGACGACCGGCTGATACCGGTTCCAGGTAACTTCAGCATCCGCCGTTGCGTTGGCCATGTCAGCCACCGAGCTCGTGGTCTTGATGACGACGTTGTGCCGTGGGGTGTCGGCAGGCGTCCACGTGGCAGGCTTGCCGGGCATCTCAGCGGCGGTGGCTTCGTCGTCATACAGGTAGTCGACGCGCTGGCGGCCCCACAGTGAGCTGCGGTCGTTGCGGACGACCCAGTCGATCGGTGAATACGACTGTTCCAGGCGCGTGCCGTCAGCCGAGTAGACGTTGACGGAGCCGTTGTAGTAGCGGATCTGGTTCGCGGTCGAGCCGGTCGCGAGGCCGCTCGCACGAGCTGCCGCGTCCAGCGACCAGGTCTGGTTGCCGTTCGAGTCGTACTCGACCGTGTCGATCAACCAGGCCCCTGCACCGTAGGAGGCGGTGTTGGTGACCTTGCCGTCGGCGGTGAAGTAGGTCAGGTCGGCGTAGGTGTAGTCCGTGGTGCCGGGGGCGTCGGGCCCGAAGACGGCAGCCCCGGCGGCGGGGATGGTCTTCTGGCCCCAGGCCTTGCTGGTGTCGCCAGTGAGGTCGGGGAGCCCGGACCCCGAAATCGCGAGGTCGTACTTGACCGCCCAGGTGGCGGTGCCGCCCACGGCGGCGTCTTGGGCGCGGGTGGCGCCTTCGAACTTGCCGGTGGTGGCGTTGAGGGTGAAGGTCCAGGTCTTCTCGCCGGGCGGGGTGAGCGAGGCGAGGTGGGTTCGGCCTGCGATCGTTGTGTAGCCGTAGCTGGTGGCGACGTGGTTGGCGCCTGCGTTGTAGTCCAGCCGCGGGTCCCAGACCGAGGCGAGGCGGTTGTTGGCGTCGTAGGAGTACTTCGCCACCGGGACAGTGACCATCGCTGCGGCAGCGGTCGGGGCGCCGTCGATACCGGGCTTCGGGTCCCAGATCTTGAGGTCGACCTGCGCGAGGCGGGTGGACGTGCCGGTGCCGGTGTAGGTCAGCACCAAGGCGCGGCAACCCCGGGCCTGGGTGGTGGCGTTGCAGGTGACGCCGGGCGGTCCGGAGTAGATTCCGGAGACGTACTCGCTGCTCGGGCCGGTGTAGCCGTACGTCACTGACGGTGCCGTTGAGGGCTCCTTGACCCCGGACGCCTTCCAGGCGGTACCCCCGGCGTGGGTCCAGGTGGTGACGGTGCCGTCTTCTTCGGTCAGGGTGAGGGTCTTCGGTGTTCCGGTCTTGAGTTCGAGCTTGTCGTTGTCGGCTGCGGTCTCGCCCTGACCCAGATAGACGCCGACGGCTTGCGCGGCCGGTCCGCCGAGCTTGTACACCGACGATGAGCCCTCAGTGTCAAGCAGCGTGATCGTGCCGTCGGCCGCGGTGGAGTCGACGACCTGAGCGCCTGCGAACCCAAACTGCGGACCGTGCAGGTTCGCTACCCAGCCGGGCCCGAAGACCGACTCAGCCGGGGTGCGTGCGCCGGCGCCGAGAGACTGGAAGGTACGGGCCACCGAGAGGTCGGTGCGGTAACCGGGCACCGATACGTCGGTCTCGGAGTGCTGGTATTCACCCGTCAGAAGCGCGACCTCAGCGGGGCCGACGGTCGCGGTGGGGAACATGCGGCCGAAGGCATGCGCGACCAGCGTCACCGGACGGGCTTTGCCGCAGGTCTGGGCTGCTGGCGGGAAGGTGAAGCAAGCTTGGATCTCGAGGTTCGCCGGGGCCGAGAGTCCCGTTTCGGCTTCGGCGTCCCAGACCAGGTCACCGGTGCGGGTGATGGCGCCGTTCGTGTCGACAGATCCGTTCCATGTCGTGCCGGCCTTCTTCACCTGGGTCGCAGTGGTCCAGGTGCTTGTTCCTGCAGCGCGCCACTTCAAAACGGCGGTGCCGATACCGGCGGGGCTACCTGCATTGACCTGAAGTTGACCGGCAAACGCCGCGCCCGGTGTGGGGGTCGTGAAGCCGCCATCACCGACACCGAAGGTGTAGGAGGACGCGGAGACGTTCATGGCCGCGTCGTAGGCATACAGACCGAACACGAACGTGGAATCGATCGCGACATCGAGCGGGAGCGTGGTCTGGTTGTTCGCCGTCGGCGGGACCGTGACCCACTCGTGGCCGTCATTGATCAAGATCCACTGCGTGTCGGACGAGACGGTGATCGTGCAGGTCGTAGTCGGCGCCGGTCGAGTGGTCTGCCAGGAGCCGTTGGCGTAGTTCGGGCACGACATCGCCGGCGCCGTTGGTGGGGTCAGGTCGACATCGAAAGCCTGATCGGTCGACCATGCCGAGGTCGCGATGCCATCCGAGACCCGCCAGGAGGCGGTGTAGGAACCTGCCGCCAGTGCAGTGGTCAACGTGCGGGAGACCTGCGTGCCCGCGAGCACCGACCCGGACGTCCAGGACTGCACCACCGTCGAGCCCTGCCGGATGCGGAGCTCCGCAGTGACATTGCCGCCATCAGCGTCGGCCGGGGTGGTGGAGAACGTCGGCGTGGTCGACCTGGTCTTGTAGGTCGAGCCGACCGAGCCGGCCGGCGTCACCATCGTGTAGTCCGGGACCGCCGGAGGGGTGTTGTAGGTGATGGAGAGCTTCGGGGCCTTGGCCGAGTCGCCGTTCTCCAGCGACCGAAACTTCCGCCAACCCGAGGCGGCCGTCTCGTTGTCAGCCTTGACCTGGACGCCGTAGTTGGCGGCGCCGCCCTGCCAGGCCTGAACTATGGTCTTGGCGTCGAACGAGACCGTGCCCTCGGTGGCGCATCCTGTCGTTCCGAAGGACTGGGTCGAGGTGGTCGATCCAGTCGACGTTGTCGTGGGCTGGGTGGCCCAGGTGAGGTTGCCGATGGCCCAGGAGGCGGTGACCTGCGAGATCCGGGTCGCCGTGCCGGCGCAGGCCCCGGTCACGAAGTTTGAGTAGCTCATCGTCGCTGAGGACACGATCGCGCCCGGCTTGGACGTCAGGGATGCGATGTCGAAGACGGCATACGAGCGGGCGATCGTTGCACCGGCGTCGATTGATCCGACCCGCAGCTCAGCAGACAGCGGCTGGGTGGAGGTGTCGCCGGCGGACTGGACGTAGGTGTCGCCGATGGTGGTGATCAGCAGGGTCGGGTCCACGGTCAGTGGATAGACGCGCGCCGGGTCGGTGAGGTATTTCATATCCGGTCGGAGCACAAGGGTCCGGTCAGCGCCGGTGCCTTCGAGCGTGGCATCGACCGGCTGGCGGTCGGTCTTCTCGGCGGAGTCCCACATCACCGGTGCGGTCATCGTGGCGAGGGTCTTGCCGTCCTTGCGGACCTCGAATGAGCCATCCTTGGCCGGCACGAAGCGGCCCTCGGCCAGGTGCAGCGGAACGCGGTACTCGATCGGGGTCGCATCGGCGGCCGGGGCCTCGTCCAGGACGACGGAGAAGTTGAAGCCATCCGGCATTGAGGTCAGGACCAGGTCCCCGGTACCGGCTGCGTCCTCGAACGTCAGCTTGTCGTCCTTCGGCGTCGACTGCGGCAACGTGGTGGGCCACTCAAGCGTCAGCGCCGCCTTGCCGTTGGCGCCGTTCAGCGTGGCGAGCGTCTTGTCGCCACCTTCGGAGAACACCGCGTCGTACGGGACAGCCTTCGGGGCAAAGCCCTTGCCCGCGGAGTCGATCGTCGGGTCGACCGCGACCCACTTGTCCTCGTCCCCTCGGGAGCGAACGACGCCGGAGTAGGCCTCTGTGGTCCAGGTGCCATCGGGGTTCGCGAAGGTCGCCGTGGAGGGGGTGCGGTCGGTAAGCGATTCCACCCGCTTCTTCTGCGCCCGGGCGGTCGACATCGCCGAGATTGCATCCGGCCTGTCAGCCACGACGGCTGGTTTCGAAGCGGCCACCGCGGGGCTCTCAGATGCAGCGACGACCTGGCACGCAGCCACGATCAGGGCAGTCGACAACGCCGGCGAAATGACGCGCAGCACACCCGAGCAACGACCAAACATGCGAGACCCCCGTTGGATCCGACACGTCCCGAGCGCGTCGACTTGTTGTGGTGCGCAAGAGCGTGTCGGAACTCGAACGAAGCCGCAACCGAAAGCCGGCGTCTCCAATAGGAGAAAAGGGATTGTTTCCAAAATCCGTAAATGGCGCACCCGCCGAGCCATTGGATAGAAGGTGTCGCGCCAGTGTTTGTAACAATGTCAAACCTGACGAACGATCCCCAAGGCGACTGACGCGCTGATTCGTTGCCTACGTACGGAGCAGGCCGTGCTCAAGGTAAGCGGTCGTATTCGAAGCCAGTGCATCGACTGCCGCGATCAAGCGTCGCGCGAGGCGGTCGGGCATCAATTCGGAAAAACGCGAAATGGCGTGAAACTCCCAGAACTCGAGCTCCTCCCGCTGAAGCTCAATGGCATCTAGTTCCTCTACCGACAGTCGTCCGCCAGCGAACACGAACAGAAGCTTGTCGCCCTCGCGCTCTGAGGGAGCCCAGTCGGATACCAGGAGATTGCCAACGTGAACCTCCAACCCGAGCTCCTCGCGGATCTCGCGCTCGCATGCCTCGATCGGGGTCTCCCCCGGCTCCACGTAGCCACCCGGGATGTCCCAGCCGTCCTTATAGGTCGGCTTCACGAGAAGCACGTGGCCGACGTCGTTGACGAAGAGTGCGCCGGAGGCTACGCGGGGACGAGCACTCAAAGGCAGGCCGTCAGTCATGCGAAGACCCTAAGGGGAACCAGGTCAAGCGACGTTGAGTCGCTGGGCGAGTCCCGCGAGCTGGTGGCTCGGCTTGCCCTTCTGAGTCCGGACCCACATCTGCACCAGGTGCCTGCTGAGGTAGTGATAGCGCACCTGCTCGGGCGCGATCCGCTCCGCATCGAGGATCGCCGCAAGTGCGAGCTCGCGCTTGTTCGTCGTACTCAGCGCCCGCGCCACCTCGAGCGAGTGGCGAACACGGCGCTCTGTGGGCACGGCTGAGGTGTCCAGGTCGGGTCCAAGATCGACGGCGATCTGCACGTCGCCCAACTCCATCGCCGTGGATACGCGGTGGATCGAGACATTCGTGGGCCCGAACGCAGTCCACAGGCGGTTGTGGTCGCCGCCCAGCCGGCGCGCGGCTCGGTCTGCCTCGTCGAGGAAGTCGCGGGATCCGCTGCGGTCCTCGTTGCGCGCCGCCGCCATCGCTCCGACGAGTAGCGCCGTTCCGTAGACGGACACCAGCGAGGATCCGCCCCTCTTGAGGTGGGGCTCGAGGTAGTCGGCGGTGTCCTGGACAAGGTTCGATGCTTCGGCGAACGCGCCAGTCGACAGCAGCGAATGTGCGACCGAGCGGAGCAGGGATCCGACGATCACCGGGTTCTGGCTGGCCTGCGCCTCCCTGATGCCCCGGTCACTGGCACCCCACGCGAGGTCAGCCTCTCCGAGCTTGGTGAGCACGCTGGCGGCGACCTGGTATGTCAGCGCCAGTCGACCGGACGCCACACGGCGATCGTCACCGTCGTACAGGCTGGCTGCGTCCTTCATGGTGGGAATCAGCCCGACCAGCCGGTTCGTGACGTAGCCAAATCGCGACTCCTGGTAAGCCGACCAGACGTCGTCCAGGTCCTCGCGTAGTACGTCGAGCGCGACGGGCTCGTCATTGATCGGCTTCTGACCAAGGCCGCTGACCTGCCGATAGTCCATGAGCACTGCCCTGAGCGCAGGCACGGTCTCCTGGCCGCTGTCGGGCGTCCACTCCATCAGTGACGGCTCGGAGAGTAGGTCACCCAGCGTCACGTCGAGTGCGCGAGCGATGTGGCGCAGGACGGAGACACGGTCGAGTTCAATCCGCCCGTTCTCGACCTTCCCGAGCCAGTCGGCGGTGCGCCCAACGAAGCCAGCGAGCACCTCCTGGGAGAAGCCGCGGCGCTGCCGATACCAGGCGATGCGCTCGCCAACCGTGAGCTCTGCCGTCATTCCTCGCATGACTTGAGCGTCGCACCGCCTTCCGACAGACCCCGGAAAAAGATTCCGGGTTCCCGAGTCGAACTGTCCTTAGCGTCGAAAGCGAGTCGAACACGACCACCCCTCCGGGGGCAAGCAACTCACCAAGGAGAACCGTCATGAGCACGTACTACGTCGACAGCGAGCGCCAGAAGATGACCGCGACCGGGATCGTCACGCCGGTCATGGAGTGGATCGAAACCCCGGACGGCCGACGCCGGCCCGGTGACCTCCAGATCCGCCACGAGGACACCGGCATGCGGCTCTGGCAGATCGAGGTCACCTACCGGGCCGAGGTGTTCGGCCGTGAGCACACCGTGACCGCTGGCGTGACCGTCGGCGCTGAGCAGGAGCCCAACCCCGACGTCTACTCCCCCATCGTCTTCGACGTGCTCAAGGTCGAGGCGCGCGTGAACAAGGCCGGCGGCTGGGTCGAGCGCTGGGACGCGGAGTCCATCAAGCGTCTGGTCCCGGCGGCTGCCAAGACCACCACGCAGAAGCCGAGCGACAAGGCGGTTGCGTGATGGCTGCCCGTTTCGACGAACTGCTGCCCGCGATCCTGCTGCTGACGAACGGACCGCGCGATGCTCTCGAAACCGTGCGCCTGCGGTCCCTCGTTCTCGACCCTGAAGACAGCCGGCCACAACACGCCACCGAGCTCGCAATCACCGCAGCGGACTGGACGGCGGCCAACGCGTTCGCTGGGTGGCTCGGGCTTCGGGAGTCGGAGGACCACGACGTGCAGACGCTTCCCGATGGGACCGAGCTGATTGTTCGCACCTGGTCGGCATGGCGGCAGACCATTGTCGAAGGTCAGCGTCGTCCACTCGCGATCCGCCTCGAGGCGGCCGAGCCCGCTGTTCTGTCGTCGTCGCCCCGGGTAGTCGTCGAGGAGGTGGCGTCGTGACTGCCGTCAGCGTCGCCCTAGTGCTCGCACTGGTGCTGCTGCTCCTGATGAAGGGCAACGGACTGTCGCCCTTCCCCGCCGTCGTTGCCGTCACCTTCGGCCTCGTGCTGTCGGCCACTCCTGCTGGCCCCGGGATCGACCGGGCGCTGGACGCAACGGGTGGCTGGATCTGGTCGAACGGACGGTCCCTGTGATGGACGCGCGGATCGGGATCTCTGGCGAGAAGTACGGCGGCCGCGGTCTCGCGCTCCGTCCGGAGTCGGTCAAGGTGCCGCTGTGGATCGTCGTGGCCGGTCTGTTGGGACGCTGGCTGACGCGATCGATCACCAGCATCATCCGTCGACCGGGCATCTGGCTCCCGGCCGTGCTTCTGGTGATCCCGATCCGCGCGACAGGACCGCTCGGCCTCTTCTTGCCGCTCTTTGCCTTGGGCAGCACCTTGGCGGGCTGGGCAAAGCTCGCGCCCGAGTCGTTCCGGCGGGTTGTCGCGTGGCCAGTCCGGTCCACGATCCGCCGGACATTCGTCTACCGCCGCATGTGGCAACCCGCGATGGTGACCTGCGGACTGGATGCACGGGTGGTCGATCAGCAGTACCTGCCGCAGCTCGGTCCTGTGCGCTCAACCGGCAACGTCGACCGCGTGCAGGTCCGGATGCTTCCTGGGCAGATCCTCGAGGACTACGCAGAGCAGGCCGAGCGCCTCGCCATGACGCTCGATGCCGTGGAGTGCCGTGTCCGAACCGGTCAGAAGCATGGTCAGGTCGAGTTGTGGTTCCTGGTGAACGACCCGCTCCGCGAGATGGTCCCGACGTTCGACGCCGACGAGTCGCCCGATCTCGAGGCGCTGCCGGTCGCCCTTCGTGAGGACGCCAAGACCTACCACCTTCGGCTCCGTGGCAACCATGTCCTCGTTGTCGGCGCGACGGGCGCTGGCAAGGGATCGGTCCTCTGGTCCCTCGTCTGGTCGCTCCAGGGTGCCCTCCGGGCCGGGTCGGCCCACCTGTGGGTCCTGGATCCGAAGGGCGGCATGGAGTTCGCGGCGGGTGCTCCGCTCTTCGAGCGCTACTGCTACGGAGACCAGGACGCCGAACACCCGCTCGAGGTGCGCTCCTACGAACTCGCGTTCGCGCGGTTCCTCGAGGCGGCCGTCTCGGTCATGCGCGACCGGCAATCGCGTCTTCGGGGCGTCACGCGACTGCATGAACCGACTACAGACGACCCGCTCATCGTCGTCTTCGTCGACGAGCTCGCGTCGCTCACGGCGTACGTCAACGACCGGGATGCCAAGGCGCGGATCAAGGCGGCGCTGTCGCTGCTGCTCTCGCAGGGGCGTGCCGTCGGAGTCGTTGTCGTTGCTGCCCTGCAGGACCCGCGAAAGGACGTGCTGCCGTTCCGCGACCTCTTCCCGACCCGAATCGCCCTGAGGCTGACAGAACCGGAGCAGGTGGACATGACGCTCGGTGACGGAGCTCGACGCCGCGGCGCGCTCTGCGACCGCATCTCCGAAGGCCTGCCGGGCATCGGCTACGTCGTGCTGGACGGTGTCGCAGAACCGGTGCGCGTGCGCTTCCCGTTCATCAGCGATGACGACATCCGGTTGCTCGCCGGCCCGCCCAACCTGCGCCTCATCGATGGCGGCGACGTCGCATGACCTCTCTCGAGCAGCTCGAGCTCGCGCGCGATGACGGCCTCCTGCGCGCGACTGCCGAGGCCAACGGCGTGTGCGTTCGGCCGGTCCTTCAGGAACTGATCGACACGAAGACCGGCGTCGCCCGCACAGTGGCGATCCCCTGCGGCGCAACCCGCGAATCCAAGTGCCCGCCCTGCGCGGCCAAGGCTCGTCGGCTCCGCATCCAGCAGTGTCGCGAAGGCTGGCACCGGGAGGACGAGCCCGAGTTCGATGCATCCGAGGACCAAACTGAGGACACCGAGGAATCCGACGACGTCGAGCCTGAGGACCCAGAGGAGGTCACCCGTCGCGTTCGGTCGACTCGGCGCCGCCAAGACGTTGCCGACCTCCCACGGCTGCAGATGACGGAGCGCACCGTCGGCCGCGCAATGATGTCCCCGTCCGGGAAGACGTACCGGCCATCGATGTTCCTCACCTTCACGCTGCCGTCGTACGGCCGGGTCCGTGCCGACGGGACACCGCTCGATCCCGACACCTACCGCTACCGGCAAGCGGCGCTCGACGCGATGCACTTTCCCCGCCTGGTCGACCGGCTCTGGCAGAACCTCCGCCGCTGCGCGGGATTCAAGGTGCAGTACTTCTCGGCAGTCGAGGAACAGAAGCGGCTCGCCCCTCACCTCCATGCAGCGGTGCGAGGCGTGATCCCCCGTTCGGTCGTCCTGCAGGTCGTCGCCGCGACTTACCACCAGGTGTGGTGGCCGCCCTGCGACGAGCCCGTCTACACGACGCGCTTCCCCGAGTGGAACGAACAACTGGAGACCTACGTCTGCCCGTGGTCCGGCGCTCCGCTCCAGACGTGGCAACAGGCGATGGACGAGCTCGACGCCGAACTGGAGGCCAACCCTGCGAAGCAGCCCGCCCACGTCCTCCGGTTCGGCAAGCAAGCCGACTACAAGTGGCTGGTCGCTGACTCGGTTCGCACTGACAAGGTCCTGGGCTACGTCACGAAGTACCTGACCAAGTCGATCGCCGACACCTACGACCCCGACTCGATCTCGGGCCGCCAGCGCGCCCACGTCGATCGCCTGATGCACGAGGTTCGCTGGCTCCCCTGCTCTCCGGAATGCGCGAACTGGCTGCGCTTCGGGATCCAGCCGAAGGACGCTGTTGCCGGTCTGGAGCCGGGCGCTTGCTCGCGAGCTGCACACGATCCCGAGAACCTGGGCTTCGGCGGGCGACGTGTCTTGGTGTCCCGGCAATGGACCGGCAAGACACTCGACGAGCATCGTGCCGACCGCGCCGCCGTGGTGCGTCAGGTGCTCGAAGAGGCCGGCGTCGACCCGGAGTCGATTCCGACGCTGAACCGCTGCTCGGCCGATGTGGAGGAAGGTCGCTTCCGCTGGGAGCCAGTCAACCCACGCGACATCAGCTCGGGACTGTGGCGGGTCGCCGTGCTCGCCTCACTCCGCGAAGCACAGGCCAGACGGCAGCAGTATCTCGAGGCCAAACGCGCCGGACCCCGTTCGGCAACTCAAGCCCGTCAGACCGCACCCGCGGCCTGATCGATCGGAAGGAGAGGGAAATGGACAAACTGATGACCACCGAGGAGGTGTCGGAACTCCTGGGCATCCCGGTCACGACGCTCTATCAGTGGCGGCACAAGGGCTCAGGACCGCGGTGCATTCGCGTGGGGAGGCACCTTCGTTACGCCGTGGCCGAACTCGAGCGATGGCTCGACGAGCAGGCGGCGTGACATGGCGAGCGTCGAGCGGCTGACCCGCAAACACGCGTCCGGGAAGACGGAGATCCGGTACCGGGTCCGCTGGCGGGATCCCGACGGAAGACAGAAGGCCAAGACCTTCATCCGCAAGGGCGACGCCGACCGGTTCCGCAGCACCATCGCAGCCGACCTGGTCCGCGACGCCTACCGCGATCCGGACGCCGGACGCGTGTTGTTCCGGACGCATGCCGCCGAGTGGCTGATGGCGCAGACCTTCACACCCGCGACGCGCGATCTGATCGAAACCCGGCTGAGGTTGCACACGCTGCCGGTGCTCGGCAACACACAACTCCGTGACTTGCGGCCCTCAGCCATCCAGTCCTGGCTCAAGGGGCTCGACCACCTTGCCGTCAACTACCGGCGGGTGCTCTTTGACCACGTCATGACAATCCTGAACGCCGCAGTCGATGACGGGCTGATTGCGAAGAACCCGTGCAAGGCACCCTCGGTGAGGAAGCCGGCGCTTGAGCAGCGCAAGGTCGTGCCGTGGCCACCCGACCAGGTCAACGCGCTCATCGAGTCGATCGTGGCGCGACACCAGCTGGTAGCCGTCCTGGCTGCGGGCACCGGGCTCCGCCAGGGCGAGATCTTCGGGCTGTCTCCATCGGACTTCGACCTTGAGCGCGACGTCATCGAGGTCAGGCGCCAGGTGAAGCTCTACCGGGGGCACGTCCGCTACTTCGACCTCCCGAAGGGTGGCAAGACACGCACGGTCGCGCTGCCCGGATCGGTCCGCCAGGCCTTCGAGCGGCACCTTGAGCAGTGGCCCACGGCCGACGTGACCCACCCGTGGGCCAAGCCGGACGGCGATCCGGTGACCTTCCGACTCTTCTTCGCGACGACGACGGGGCAGGCGTTGAAGCGGGACGTGTTCAACGAGGGCACGTGGTGGCCGGCCCTACGGCGGATTGGCGTGCTGCCCAGCAGAGAGACCGGATGCCACGCCCTGCGGCACTTCTACGCCAGCACGCTGCTCGATGCCGGGGTGTCGATCAAGGTCGTCAGCGAGTACCTCGGCCATGCGGATCCGGCCTTCACGCTGCGGACCTACACGCACCTGATGCCGAACAGCGACGGACGCGTCAGAAACGCAGTGGACGCGGCCATCTGTGTACCCAATGTGTACCCAGACGCCGCGTCCACTGCATAAGCGCAGGTCAGAGACCTGCAAGGATCACAAGTTGATCATGTGCCCGGCGATGCCGTGGATGGCTTCCTTGACCGACTCACCCAGGGTCGGGTGCGCGAAGACGTTGCGCCCGACCTCGTCAGCGGTGAGGTCCCACTGCTGTGCGAGGGTCAGCACCGGGAGCAGCTCGGTGACGTCGGGGCCGATCATCGCGGCACCGAGGATCTCGTTGTGCTCGGCGTCGGCGATCACCTTCACGAAGCCGACCGCGTCGCCGAGGCCCTGGGCCTTGCCGTTGGCAGCGAAGGGGAACGTCGAGGTCTTGACGTTGTAGCCCTTGTCGCGCGCCTGCTGCTCGGAGTAGCCGAACGAGCCGATCTGCGGCTGGCAGTAGGTGGCGCGCGGGACCATGTCGAAGTTGATCTCCATGGTCTCGGCACCTGCGATGGTCTCGGCGGTGACGATGCCCATGGCCTCGGCGACGTGGGCCAGCATCATCTTGCCGGTGCAGTCACCGATGGCGTAGACGCCTTCGACGTTGGTGCGGCCACGTCCGTCGACCGCGATGGCGCCACGCTCGGTCAGCGCAACGCCGGCGGCTTCCAGGCCGTAGCCCTCGACGTTCGGCGCGAAGCCGAAGGCGGCCAGCATCTTGTCGGCCTTGAGGACCGTCTCCTCGCCACCAGCGGCGGGCGCGACGGTGACCTCGACGCCGTCACCGGTGTCGACGGCCTTCTTGACCGCGGTCGAGGTGAGGATCTTGATGCCGAGCTTCTTGTACTGCTTGAGCAGTTCCTTGGACACGTCCGCGTCCTCGGTCGGCACGATGCGGTCGAGGTACTCGACGATCGTGACGTCGACACCGAAGTTCTTGAGCACGTAGGCGAACTCGACGCCGATCGCGCCCGAGCCGCCGATGATCATCGACTTCGGCGGGTTCGCGTCGAGGATGAGCTCTTCGTAGGTGACGATGTTCTGACCATTGGGGTCGACACCGGGGACCGAGCGGACGTGCGCACCGGTCGCGATGATCAGGTTGTCGCAGGTGTAGGCCGTGACGGTGCCGTCGGCGGCCTTCACCGAGACCGCCTTCGGTCCGGTGAGCGTGCCGAAGCCGTCGATCTCCTTGATCTTGTTCTTCTTCATCAGGAAGTGGACGCCCTTGACGATGCCGGCGCTCACCGCGCGCGAGCGCGCGTGGGTCGGGCCGTAGGCCATCGTGGCGTCGCCCTCGATGCCGAACTTCGCCTTCTCGTGCGTGAGCACGTGCGCCAGCTCGGCGTTCTTGAGCAGGGCCTTCGTCGGGATGCACCCGACGTTGAGACAGACACCTCCCCAGTACTTCTCCTCGATGACGGCAACCGTCTGGCCGAGCTGGGCGGCGCGGATCGCGGCGACATAACCGCCGGGACCGGCACCGAGAACGAGTACGTTGAAGTGGGTCACGAGGCCAGCCTAGTGAGGGGTCCCCGGATACCGGCAAGTAGGCGACTAGTCTCACCTCGTGACCCTGTACGCCGCCTACGGAACGAACCTCGATCCGCTCCGCATGGCCGAGCGCTGTCCGCACTCCCCGCTGCGCACCACGGGCTGGCTGGAAGGCTGGCGTCTGACCTTCGGCGGCGAGGAGCACGGCTGGGACGGAGCCCTCGCGACGATCGTCCAGGACCCCTTCGAGCAGGTCTTCGTCGCGGTCTACGACGTCACGCCGGAGGACGAGAAGTCGCTCGACGGCTGGGAGTCCGCGGACACCGGGCTGTTCCGCAAGACCAAGGTCCGCGTCTCCACACTGACCGGCGAGCAGCTGGTCTGGGTCTACGTGCTCGACGCCCACGAGGGCGGGCTGCCGTCCGCGTCGTACCTCGGGGTGCTGGCCAACGCGGCCGAGGCCGCCGATGCTCCGGACGACTACGTCGGCGCGCTGCGCCGGCGTGCATGCCGCTCGACCGGTCTGTGACCAGCCGCCCCTAACGGATGGATCACGGTTAGCGCACGAGGGCTCGTCGGCGGCCCCGCCGGCACTAGGCTCGCCGGCGTGGACGACGTACAGGCACTCGCGCAGCAGGCAGCTGACCGCATCGGCGTACTGACCGGCGTCGACAAGCACGACGTCGCGCTCGTGCTGGGCTCCGGCTGGGGCGCCGCCGCCGAGGCCCTCGGTACGCCGAGGCTGGAGGTCGCCTCCGAGGAGCTGCCCGGCTTCATCGCGTCGGGCGTGCCCGGCCACGGTGGCCGCGTGGCAAGCGTGTCCGTCGGCGGGCTCGAGGTGCTCCTCTTCTCCGGCCGCACGCACCTCTACGAGGGCCACGGGCCCGCGTCCGTCGCACACCCGGTCCGGGTCGCGGCCGCGGCCGGTTGCCGCACCGTCGTGCTCACCAACGGGTGCGGCGGCCTGCGCCCCGAGTGGTCCCCCGGCACGCCGGTGATCATCCGCGACCACATCAACCTGACCGCACAGACGCCGCTCGTCGGTGCCACCTTCGTCGACCTGACCGAGGTCTACTCACCACGCCTGCGCGCGCTGGTGAAGGAGGTCGACCCGACCCTCGACGAGGGCGTCTACGTGCAGTTCACCGGGCCGCAGTACGAAACCCCTGCCGAGATCCGCATGGCGTCGGTCATCGGTGGCGACCTGGTCGGCATGAGCACCACGCTCGAGGCGATCGCGGCCCGCGCCGCGGGTCTCGAGGTGCTCGGCCTGTCGCTGGTCACCAACCAGGCCGCGGGCATGAGCGGCGACACGCTCGACCACGGTGAGGTGCTCGACGCGGGTCGCGCCGCCGGTGAACGCCTCGGCTCGCTCCTCTCGCGGGTCGTCCCGCGCCTCTGACCGCCGAGATGCGGGTTTGACCGGCCGAGATGTCACTCATGGCCCTACCCACGGCACCATGGCACCATGCGCACCTACGCGTTCCACTCCACGTGGTGGCTGCCCCATACGGTGGCGGCGGTCCACGCGACGCTGATCGACGTCGAGCGCTACCCGGAGTGGTGGCCACAGGTGATCGCGTGCCTCCACCTGGGCCCTGACGACGGGCTGGTCCTCTGTCGCTCGGCGCTCCCCTACACGCTCGAGATGCGCCTCCACGCGGAGCGTCGTGAGCCCGACGTCCTCGAGACCACCATCACCGGTGACCTCGAGGGCTGGGTCCGCTGGCGGCTCGCCCCCGAGGGCGACGGCTGCCGTCTCGTGTTCGAGCAGGAGGTCGTGGTGACCGACCGCCTCCTCGCCTGTGCGTCGTACGTCGCGCGGCCGCTGCTGCGCTGGAACCACGCCCGGATGATGGCGGGGGCTCGAGCCGGGCTGGCCCGTCGATTGGCACCATCGACATCTCGGCAGGCCATCATCGACATCTCGGCGGGCCACGACCCACATCTCGGCGGGCAGGGTTGAAGGACGACGCGCGGCCGGGGCTCACAACTCGATAACGGCCGGGCCTCGCGCGCGGGCACAGGGCCCGGGCGCCGCTAGCGTGGCGGCATGGACCACAGCACCCCTCGTGGCGGACTCGTCGAACGGGCACGCGCCTGGGCGATCGCGGACCCCGACCCGGTCACCCGCGCCGAGCTCGAGGAAGCGATCAGGGCGATCGAGGCGGGAGGCGACCCCGTCGACCTCGCCGATGCCTTCGCCGGCACGCTCGAGTTCGGCACCGCCGGCCTACGCGGAGCACTCGGTCCCGGTCCCAACCGGATGAACCGCGTCGTCGTCGCCCGTGCGGCGGCCGGGCTGGCGGCGTACCTCCTGGCCAACGGCGAGACCGGCCCCGTCGTCATCGGGTACGACGCGCGGCACAACTCCGACGTGTTCGCCCGTGACACCGCGGAGATCATGCAGGGCGCCGGACTCGATGCGCTGGTGCTGCCCAGCGCGCTGCCCACGCCCGTGCTGGCGTTCGCGATCAGGCACCTGGAGGCAGCCGCCGGTGTCATGGTCACCGCGAGCCACAACCCGCCTCAGGACAACGGCTACAAGGTCTATCTCGGCGACGGCAGCCAGATCGTGTCGCCTGCGGACGTCGAGATCGCCGCCCAGATCGCGACCATCGGCGCGATCGCCGACCTGCCCCGCAGCGACGCCTGGACGACCCTCGGGCGTGAGGTGCTGGCGGCCTACCTGGCGGCCACCAGCGCGCTGGTCGACACCTGCGGGCCCCGCGGGCTCAGCGTCGTCTACACGCCGATGCACGGGGTCGGCGGTGCAACCGTGCAACGCGTCATGGGCCTGGCCGGGTTCGCGGCGCCGACGATCGTCGAGCCCCAGTTCGCGCCCGACCCCACCTTCCCGACCGTCGCCTTCCCCAACCCCGAAGAGCCCGGCGCGATGGACCTTGCCCTTGCAGCCGCAGCGGAGGTCGACGCCGACATCGTGGTGGCCAACGACCCCGACGCCGACCGCGCAGCAGTGGCGGTCAAGGGCCCCCACGGCTGGCAGATGCTGCGCGGCGATGAGGTCGGGGCGCTGCTGGCGGACTTCCTGCTCCGCACAGGCGTGCACGGCACCTACGCGTGCTCCATCGTCAGCTCCTCCCTCCTCGGCAAGATGGCCGCAGCGCACGGGCAGCCGTTCGCGGAGACCCTGACCGGGTTCAAGTGGATCGCGCGCGTGCCGGGACTGGTCTTCGGTTACGAGGAGGCGCTCGGCTACTGCGTCGCGCCGCACCAGGTGAAGGACAAGGACGGCGTCTCCGCGCTGCTGCGCATCGTCGAGCTCGCCGCACTGCTCAAGGCCAGTGGGCAGACGCTGACGGACCGGCTGGAGGAGATCGCCGCGGCCTATGGCCTGCACGCGACCGACCAGCTCTCCGTGCGCGTCGCCGACCTGTCCCTGATCACGCAGGCGATGGCCGATCTCCGCGCCGCCCCTCCCACGTCCCTCGGCGGGCTCGCTGTCGAGCGCGTCGACGACCTCGCGCTCGGGGGCGACGGGCTGCCACCCACGGACGGCTTGCGTTATCGCCTCGCCGGCGGTGGCCGCGTGATCGTCCGCCCGAGCGGCACCGAGCCCAAGGTGAAGTGCTACCTCGAGGTGGTCGTGCCGGTCGAGGCCGATGAACCGCGCACCGAGGCCGTGGCCGCCGCCCGCATCGTCGCCGCCGGTCGCCTCGACGCCCTTCGCCAGGACCTCGCACCCCGCCTCTCCCCCACCAGCCCCTCCCTGACCAAGGAATAGGTTCAGACACGTGACCGCCACCGCTGACATCGCCCGGATGATCGACCACACGCTGCTCAAGCCGGAGGCCACCCGGGCCGACGTCGAAGCGCTCATCGCCGAGGCCGTCGAGCTCGGCGTCTACTCGGTCTGCGTCTCGCCGTCGATGCTTCCCGTCCAGATCCCCAACGGCAGCGACCTCAAGGTCGCCGTCGTCTGCGGTTTCCCGAGCGGCAAGCACTCCCCGACCGTCAAGGCCGTCGAAGCCGCCGGCGCGGTGCGCGACGGCGCCGACGAGATCGACATGGTGATCGACATCGGCGCCGCCAAGGAGGGCAGGTACGACGCGATCCACGCCGACATCCGGGGCGTGCGTGCCGCGGCACCGTTGCCCACCATCCTCAAGGTGATCATCGAGTCGGCGGCGCTGACCGACGAGGAGATCGTGGCCGTCTGCGTGGCCGCTGCCGACGCGGGCGCCGACTTCGTGAAGACCTCCACCGGCTTCCACCCGGCCGGCGGCGCGAGTGAGCACGCGGTGCGGCTGATGGCCGAGACGGTCGGCCCGGCCGTGCAGGTCAAGGCGTCGGGTGGCGTGCGCACGCTCGAACAGGCGGAAGCGATGATCGCCGCGGGCGCCACCCGCCTCGGGGTCTCGGGCAGTCGCGCGCTGCTGGCAGGCGCCGGAGACGGCAGCGGCTCCGCGTCGTACTGAGAAGTCGGCGCACTGAGAAAAGTCGTCCGACACGCGCCCCGCTCGTCACGGCGAACCGCTAGGTTCTCTCGTGAAGTGACGTCAAGCACGTCGACGCAGTCTCGAGGAGGAACCCCATGCGCGTGTTCAGCACCCTGGACGAAGTGGCCGCAGCCGCCAACACCGAGCTCGGTTCGAGCGAATGGGTGACGATCGACCAGCGCCGGGTCAACCAGTTCGCCGACGCGACCGGTGACCACCAGTGGATCCATGTCGACATCGAGCGCGCCAAGGAGGGTCCGTTCGGCGGCACCATCGCCCACGGCTACCTCACGCTGTCGCTCGTGCCGTGGCTGGGCAGCCAGGTCTTCAAACTGGCCACGCCGGGCGCGAAGCTGAACTACGGCGTCAACAAGGTGCGCTTCCCTGCCCCGCTGCTGGTGGGCAAGAAGATCCGGCTGACCACGGGGTTCGGTGAGGTCGTCGACATCGCCAAGGGCAAGCAGCTCACGGTCAAGCACACGATCGAGATCGAGGGAGAGGCCAAGCCCGCACTCGTCGCGGAGACTGTCGTGCTCCTGCTCCCCTGACGCGCCCGCACTGGTCCGGTCATCGTGGGGGCACACGTGTGCTGCAAAGGTCCAGCCCGAGAGCGACCCGGCACTCAGCGCCGGTAGGCGGGCTTGATCACGTCGTTGATCAGCGCCAGCCGCTCGTCGAACGGCAGGAACGCCGACTTCATCGCATTGACGGTGAACCAGCGCAGGTCGTCGAGGTCGTAGCCGAACGCCAGCACGAGGGCGAAGAACTCCTCGCTCAGGGTGGTGCCACCCATCAGCCGGTTGTCGGTGTTGACGGTGACCCGGAAGCGCAGCTTCGTCAGCTCGCCGAGAGGGTGCTCGGCGATCGACGCCGCGGCGCCGGTCTGCACGTTGGAGGTCGGGCACATCTCGAGCGGCACGCGGGTGTCGCGGACGTACGCCGCGAGCCGGCCCAGCCTCGCCTCGCCGGACTCGTCGACCGTGATGTCGTCGACGATGCGTACGCCGTGCCCGAGCCGGTCGGCGCCACACCACTGCAGCGCCTCCCAGATCGACGGCAAACCGAAGGCCTCGCCGGCGTGGATGGTGAAGTGGGCGTTCTCGCGCTGGAGGTACTCGAACGCATCGAGGTGGCGCGTGGGCGGGTTGCCCGCCTCGGCGCCGGCGATGTCGAATCCGGCCACACCGCGATCACGCCAGGCGACCGCGAGCTCGGCGATCTCCTGCGAGCGGGCCTGGTGGCGCATGGCAGTGAGCAGTTGACGGACCACGATCAGCCCACCAGCGGCAGACACCGCCGCCACACCCGCGTCGAAGCCCTCCTGCACCGCGGCAACGACCTCGTGGAGGGTGAGCCCCTGCTCGAGGTGCTGCTCGGGCGCGTAGCGCACCTCGGCGTAGACGACGCCGTCGGCGGCCAGGTCCTCGACACACTCACGGGCCACCCGGGTCAGCGCGCCGGTCGTCTGGGTCACCGCGACGGTGTGCGCGAACGTCTCGAGGTAGCGCACCAGGCTCCCCGAGTCGGCAGCATCGCGGAACCACTCGCCCAGCGTGGAGGCGTCACCGATCGGCTTGCCATCGGGGCCGTCCGGCAGCTGGTGACCGCACTCCGCGGCGAGGTCGAGCACGGTGCCCGGACGCAGCCCACCGTCGAGGTGGTCGTGCAGCAGGACCTTGGGCAGGCCGCGGATGTCGTCGAGCGTGAGCATCAGGAGATCCTGTCGATGATGAGGGGCGACGCCGAGTGAACCGTGCCGGCAGGAGAGATGTCGTAGCCGCCGACCAGCGACCCGAGTGCCCGGTCGAACCGCGCGGGCTCGTCGGTGAGCAGTGTGAACAGCGGCTGGCCGGCGGTGACCGTGTCGCCCGGACGCGCGTGCCAGACGACGCCCGCCCCGGCCTGCACCGGGTCCTCCTTGCGGGCCCGACCGGCACCGAGGCGCCAGGCCGCGAGGCCGACCGCCATCGCGTCGAGCCGGGTCAGCACCCCCGAGGAGGGCGCCGTGACAACCTGTGATTCGCGGGCCACCGGGAGCGCAGCAGTGGGATCTCCGCCCTGCGCGCGGATCATCGCGTTCCACGCGTCCATCGCCTTGCCGCTGGCCAGCGCGTCAGCCGGATCGATGTCGGTCACTCCGGCGGCGGTGAGCATCTCCCGCGCCAGGGCGAGGGTCAGCTCGACGACGTCGGCCGGTCCCCCACCCGCGAGCACCTCGACGGACTCTGCGACCTCGATCGCGTTGCCCGCGGTCAGCCCGAGCGGCGTGGACATGTCCGTGAGAAGCGCAACGGTGCGCACCCCTGCGTCGGTGCCGAGATCGACCATCGTGCGGGCCAGCTCGCGCGCGTCCGCCTCCGACTTCATGAAGGCACCCGTGCCGACCTTCACGTCGAGCACCAGGGAGCCGGTGCCCTCGGCGATCTTCTTGCTCATGATCGAGGAGGCGATCAGCGGGATCGCCTCGACCGTGCCGGTCACGTCGCGCAGCGCGTAGAGCTTCTTGTCGGCCGGCGCGAGACCGTCGCCAGCAGCGCAGATCACGGCTCCGACGGCCTCGAGCTGGGCAAGCATCTCCGCGTTCGACAGCGAGGCCCGCCAACCCGGGATCGACTCGAGCTTGTCGAGCGTGCCACCGGTGTGGCCGAGTCCGCGACCGGACAGCTGCGGGACAGCGACGCCACAGGCCGCGACGAGCGGAGCCAGCGGCAGCGTGATCTTGTCGCCGACGCCGCCCGTGGAGTGCTTGTCCGCAGTCGGCCGCGACAGCGAGGAGAAGTCCATGCGCTCCCCCGACGCGATCATCGCGTTGGTCCAGCGCGCGATCTCCGCGCGCGACATGCCGTTGAGCAGGATCGCCATGGCCAGCGAGGACATCTGCTCGTCGGCGACCTCCCCGCGGGTGTAGGCGTCGACGACCCAGTCGATCTGGCTGTCGCTCAGCGCGCCACCTCCACGCTTCGCGATGATCACCTCGACGGCGTCGTGCGGACTCACTGCGTCTCCTTGCTTTCGTTCAGGTCGTCGGGCCCGAAGGCGTCGGGCAACAGCTCGTCCATGCGTCGTACGCCGCGCGCGGTGAGGACCTCGAGTGACGACCCGCCGTGCTCGAAGAGCAGCTGGCGGCAGCGTCCACAGGGCATGAGCAGCTCGCCCCGCCCGTCCACGCAGACGAAGTGCGTCAGCCGGCCGCCACCGGATGCGTGGAGCTCCGAGACCAGCCCGCACTCGGCGCACAGCGTCAGTCCGTACGACGCGTTCTCGACGTTGCAGCCAACGACCGTCCGGCCGTCGTCGACGCGGGCAGCGGCGCCGACCGGGTAGGAGGAGTACGGCGCGTAGGCGCGCGTCATCGCCTCGGCTGCCGACCTGCGGAGGGCCTGCCAGGTGGTCTGGTCCGTCACCCGGCCGACCCCTTCCGGTAGATCTGTCCGTCGGCAGCCGGCATGCGCAGCCGTTGGGCAGCGAAGGCGAGCACGAAGAGCGTGAGCACGTAGGGCGTCATCCGCGTGAAGTCCTCCGGCACCTCGTCGGTCAGCAGGAACCAGGCCAGGACCGCCACGGCGGTCACCGCGGTCACGGCACCAGCAATGCGTGCGCCGCGCACGAACTGCCACACGGCGTACGCGCCGAGCACGACCGCGATCACCAGCAGCAGTGCGTGCACCGCCCCACCGCCTGCACGCAGCTGGAGCGCGTCGGTGTAGCCGAAGAGCGCCGAACCGACCAGCAGGCCGCCCGGGCGCCAGTTGCCGAAGATCATCGCGGCCAGGCCGAGGTATCCCCGGCCGTTGGTCATGTCGTTGGAGTAGCTGCCTGCCCAGGCCAGCACGATGAACGCGCCCGCGAGGCCGGAGAGCGCACCGGACATGACCACCGCGATCGTCTTGTAGCGGTAGACGTTGACGCCGAGGCTCTCCGCAGTCGCCGGGCTCTCGCCACACGAGCGGAGCCGCAGCCCGAACGACGTGCGCCACAGGATGAAGTAGGTCGCGACGATCAGCACCACGGCGAGCATGGTCAGCACCGACATGCCACGGGTCAGGGCGCCGAGGATCGAGGCCAGGTCCGAGACCAGCCACCAGTGCTTGTCCTCGACCGAGCGGGCGGCATCGGCGACCCCGGCGAGGGTGATCGTGCCGGGGTTCTCCACCGGCGGCGAGGCCGTCGGGTTGCCGCCGGGCAGGCCGGTGAACCAGGTCGCCGCGAGGTACGCCGCGACGCCGCCCGCCATGATCGTGATCGCCACACCGGAGACGATGTGGTCGACGCCCATCCAGACCGTGGCGATGGCATGGAGCAGTCCACCGAGCGCACCGAAGGCGATGGCACCTGCCACGCCGGCCCACGGCCCGTACCAGAAACCGAAGTAGCCAGCGCCGATCGTGCCGAGGATCATCATGCCCTCGAGACCGATGTTGACGATGCCCGCGCGCTCCGACCAGAGGCCGGCGAGCGCCGCGAGCGCGATCGGCACGATGGCCATGATCGCCTCGCGGAGCGTGCCCGAGGAGTCGACCTCCTCGCTGCCGGTGATCACCCGGGCCGTCGAGATCAGCACGAGGGCCAGCAGGAGGACACCCGTCGTCCAGACCCAGACCGGGAGTGGGCGCCGCTTCTCGACCGCAGGCGGCGAGGACGGCGTGAAGATGTCGTTGGCGACGGTCATCGGGATGCCTCCGTGCTCTCGCGGCGGGCTGCGGCCAGCGCCTGCGCGACCGCTCGTTGCTCCTGGGCGACCCGGTAGCGCCGCACCACCTCGTAGGCGACCACGACCGACAGCACCAGGACGCCCTGGGTGATCGAGATCAGGTCGTTGGAGATGCCGGCCTCGATGCCGAGCTTGCTGCTCTGCTCGGTGAGCCAGGCGAACAAGAGTGCTCCGAAGGCGATGCCGACCGCGTTGTTGCGACCGAGGAGGGCCACCGCGATGCCGGCGAAGCCGAGTCCGGTCTGGAAGGTCGTCGTGAAGCTGTGGGCATCACCGAGCAGGATCGGCAGGCCGACCAGGCCTGCGACGCCGCCGGAGAGGAGCATCGCGGCGATGACCATGCGGCGTACGTCGATGCCGCTGGCGACCGCGGCGGTGGCCGAGAGTCCCGTCGTGCGGAGCTCGAAGCCGAAGCGCGTGCGCGAGAGCAGGACCGAGTAGCCGATGCCGACCGCCACGGCCAGCAGGGCCAGGCCGTGGACCTCGTTGGGCGCGTCCGGCAGGAAGCCGGGCAGCGGGATGCCCGGGACCCACGAGTCCTCCGGGATCCGGTCCGTGGTGAGGGTGCTGCCGGCGCGCTCGCCCCACTGCCGCAGGAGGTACGACGTCAGCGAGATCGCGATCGCGTTGAGCATGATCGTCGAGATCACCTCGGAGACCCCGCGGGTGACCTTGAGGATGCCCGCGATCGCGGCCCACAGGCCACCGGTCAGCATGGCGATCAGGATGGCGACGAGCACGTTGAGCGGGCCGGGCAGCCAGCCCTGGCCACCGAACACGGCCGCGGCGAACACGGCGATGCGGTACTGCCCCTCGACACCGATGTTGAAGAGGTTCATCCGGAAGCCGATGGCGGCAGCGATCGCGGACAGGTAGAGCACCGAGGCGTTGTTGAGGATGTTGACGACGTTGCGGCCCTTGGGCGGATCCAGCATCACCGACAGGAAGTCGCCGAGCGAGTTGCCCGTGGCGATGAGCACACCGAGCGTGATCACCAGCGCGATCAGCGCGGAGAGTGCCGGAGCCGCGAGGCCGAGCAGCAGACGACGGGGCATCAGTGGTCCTCTCCCGCGCCGGTCATGGCGCTGCCCAGGTCCTGGGGCGTGACGGACAACGGGTCGAAGGTGCCCTGCAACCGTCCGCGCAGGATCACCCGGATCGTGTCGGACAGGCCGATCAGCTCGTCGAGGTCGGCGGAGACGAGCAGGACCGCGAGTCCCTGCCGGCGCGCCTCGCGGATGTGGTCCCAGATCGCCGCCTGCGCGCCCACATCGACCCCACGGGTGGGGTGCGCAGCAAGCAGGAGCACCGGCTCGCCGCTCATCTCGCGGCCGACGATGAACTTCTGCTGGTTGCCGCCGGAGAGCGCCCGCGCGGTGGTGTCGATCGACGGCGTCCGGACGTCGTACGCCGTGACGATGCGCTCGCTGTCGCGGCGCGCGCCCCCACGGTCGATCAGCGCGCCCCTGGCGGACGGCTCCCGGGTCTGGTGACCGAGCACGCGGTTCTCCCAGAGCGGGGCGTCGAGCAGGAGGCCGTGACGGTGGCGGTCCTCCGGGATGTAGCCGATGCCTGCCTCGCGTCGGGTCCGGGTCGAGGCCTGGGTGAGGTCGTCGCCGACCAGGCTGATCGTGCCCCCGGTCGGGCGCCGCATGCCCATCACGGCCTCGACCAGCTCGGTCTGTCCGTTGCCCTCGACGCCGGCGATGCCGAGGATCTCGCCGCGGTGGATGGTGAACGAGATGTCGTCGAGCAGGGCTCGTCCGGCAGCGTCGTGGAGGGTGACTCCGGCCAGGTCGAGCACGGGCTGGTCGGTGACGGTGGACTCGCTGGTCTCCGGCGACGGCAGCTCCGAACCCACCATCAGCTCGGCCAGCTGACGGGCGCTGACGTCACCGGGCTTGACCCGGCCGACGGTGGTGCCGCGGCGGACGACGGTGACGTCGTCGGCGATGGCCAGCACCTCGTCGAGCTTGTGGGAGATGAAGACGAGCGTGTGCCCCTCGCGGCGCAGCTCGCGCAGGTTGTCGAAGAGCGCGTCGACCTCCTGCGGGACCAGGACCGCGGTCGGCTCGTCGAGGATGATGACCCGTGCGCCGCGGTAGAGCACCTTGAGGATCTCGACGCGCTGCCTCTCGCCGACCCCCAGGTCCTCGACGAGGGTGTCGGGATCGACGTCGAAGCCGTAGGTCTGCGAGAGCTCGCGAAGGCGCTTGCGCGCGCGGGCTCCGATCCCGTGCATGCGTTCGGCACCGAGCACGACGTTCTCGAGCACGGTCAGGTTGTCGGCCAGCATGAAGTGCTGGAAGACCATGCCCACGCCGGCCCGGATCGCCTCGGACGGCGAGGCGAAGCTGACTGGGGCACCATCGATCTCGATCGTGCCCTCGTCGGGCTTCTGCACCCCGTAGAGGATCTTCATCAGCGTCGACTTGCCGGCGCCGTTCTCCCCGACGATGGCGTGGACCGTGCCCGCCTCGATGTCGAGGTCGATGTCGTGATTGGCGATCACGCCCGGGAACCGCTTTCCGATCCCCCGCAGTCGCACGGCGGTGTTCGCCGCGACCACCTCGTTCGCTACTGCAGTCATCCCCAACTCCCGGAAAACCGTCGACGGGTCCACGTGCGAGGGGCCCGGGCCCACGCTACTGCGTGGCCCCGGGCCCCTCCACGAACGTCACAGGGTGTTCGGCACCTTGATGTCGCCGGCGATGATCTTCGCCTTCGCCTCGTCGAGCTGCGAGGTGATGTCGTCGATGTGGCCACCGCTGGTGGAGTAGCCGACGCCGTCACGCTTCAGGTCGTAGACGTCGAAGCCCGCCTTGACCGTGCCCGCCTCGAAGGCCTTGAGGAAGTCGATCACTGCGACGTCGACCTTCTTCAGCGAGGAGGTCAGGATGTTGTCCTTGAACTTCTCGTCCGCGCCGAGGTACTGGTCGGCGTCCACGCCGATGGCCCACTTGTCGGCCGTGTCAGCGGCCTCGAAGACACCGTTGCCCGACTCGCCCGCCGCGTGGAAGACGATGTCTGCCCCGCCGTCGAAGAGCGCCGTGGCAGCGGTGCGGCCGCCCGGGATGTTCTTGAAGGCCTTGTCGTCGAGGGCATCGGAGAGCCACTTGAACTCGACCTTGACCTTCGGGTTCACCGACTTGGCGCCGGCCTGGAACCCGGCCGCGAACGGGTCGATGACCGGACCCTTGACACCGCCGACGAAGCCGAGCTTGTCGGTCTCGGTCTTCAGTCCCGCGGCCATGCCCGCGAGGTAGGCGCCCTGCTCCGGCGTGAAGGAGAGGTTGGTGAGGTTCTTCGCCTCCGTGAAGCCGTCGACCACCGCGAAGGTGATGTCGGGGTACTCCGCGGCAACCTTCGCCGTGGCGACCGCGTAGGCCGCACCGACAGCGACGACCGGGTTGTGGTCCGCCTCGGCGAGCGTGCGCAGACGCTCCTCCTTGGCGGTCTCCGGCTCGCCCTTGTCGGCCTCCTGCTCGGTGCAGGTCGCGTCGAGCTCCTTCGCCGCGTCCCGCACACCCTTGGCGGCAAGGTCGTTGAAGGAGTCGTCACCGCGACCGCCCACGTCGTAGGCAAGACCGATCTTGGGTCCGTCGCCCGTCTTGGCGCAGAGCGCGTCGCTCCCCGCCTTCTCAACTTCCTTCTTGCCGCCGCAGCCCGTGAGCGCAAGCGCGAACACAGCGACAACAGCTGCCAACCTGGTGGACCGACGCAAGAGATGCCTCCTCGATGGAATGCTCGACGCACCCGAACCACCGGGGGCGCATATCGCGCTCACAGTAGACCGGGCGAGCGACCGCGGCGAGGTCGAAATCCGAACCGTTACCAGCCAGTGATCTAACTGGCTGTGCTCAGTCCTCGACGACGGAATCCAGGTCGTAGGCAGCAAGGATGCGGTCGGCGGCCTCGGGGGCGTTGATGTCGCCCGCCTTCACGGCCTGGCTGACCTCCTCGCGGATCGCCGCGACGTGCGAGCTGTGCCGCAGCCGCTGCTCGAGCTCGTCGCGCACGAGTGCCCAGGTGAAGTCGAGCTGCTGGTCGGCGCGCTTCTTCGCGAGGCCCTCGTCACCGAGCTTCTCGCGGTGCGCCTCGATCTCGGCCCAGACCTCGTCCAGGCCCCGGTTGTGCAGCCCGGAGTAGGTGATCACCTTCGGCGCGCCGGCCATGCCGCGGACCAGCCGCAGTGCGCCGGAGAGCTCGCGGGCCGCGGACTTCGCGGCGATCTCCTGCTCCCCCTCGTCGGCCTTGTTGACGCCGATGACGTCGGCGATCTCGAGGATGCCCTTCTTGATGCCCTGCAGCTGGTCGCCGGTGCGGGCGATCGTGAGGAACAGGAAGGTGTCGACCATGCCGGCGACGGTGACCTCGGACTGGCCGACGCCGACGGTCTCGACGAGGATCACGTCGTAGCCGGCCGCCTCGAGGATCGTCATCGCCTGCGCGGTCGCGCGGGCCACGCCACCGAGCGTGCCCTCCGAAGGACTCGGGCGGATGTAGGCATTCGGGTCGACACTCAGGCGGGCCATGCGCGTCTTGTCACCGAGGACCGAGCCGCCGGTGCGGACACTGGACGGATCGACCGCGAGGACGCCGACCTTCTTGCCGGCCGCGGTCAGGTTCGAGCCGAGCGCCTCGATGGTCGTCGACTTGCCGACGCCCGGGACGCCGGAGATGCCCACCCGCACCGCGCCGCCGGCGTACGGCGTGAGCTCGGCGAGCAGCTCGCGGGCAGCGAGGCGGTGGTCGCGGCGGGAGGACTCGACCAGCGTGATCGCGCGGGAGATCGCCGCGCGCTGTCCTGCACGCACACCCTCAACCAGCGCGGGTACGTCGACCTGGCGCCGTTTGGTCGCCTGCTCTGCTCCAGTCACCACGTCGGCAAGGCTAACGGGCCTTCGTCCGGCTGCCACACTTCCCTCCGTGGTCAGCTTCCTGCTCTCGGTCACGTTCGCCTGTGGCGTCGTGATCGCCTTCGCCCATGTCCTCAACAGGCGCTTCACCGCTCCGGCGTACGACGTGGTGCTGAACCTTGCGGCCTTCGGCTGTGCCGTCGCCGCGTCGGTCCTGCTCGACCACCGCATCCCGGCGCTGCTCTCGAGCCTCGCCATCGTGTGCTGGCTGGTGCTCGCCCGCCGCACGATCCACGCCCGCCGGCACCCGCGTTCGCCGGGAGCGCTGCAGAAGCAGCGCCCGGCCGGGTCGCGTCAGCCCTGAGAGGCCGACGCGTCCGGTGCCGTCTGGCGGGCAGCGAGCCGCCGCCTGGTGCCGGGCACGAGGCCGGCGATGTCACTCAGGGGCGCCAGCGCCGCGGAGAGCTGACCAAGGTTGCCCTCCAGGCTCCGGACCGAGTCATCCATCCCGTTGACGACACTCTCGAGTGAGGCAAGAACCGGGCTGAGCCGGTCGATGTTCTCGATCAGGCCGCCGAGACGCTCGACGATGCCGTCCTCACCGACAAGTTGCTCGAGCACGCCTTCAGGGGCCAGCAGGCGGTCGACGGTGCCGTCTGCGGCGAGCAACCGGTCGACGGCACCTTCCTCGGCGAGGAGCCGGTCGAGTGGTCCACCCTGCGCAAGCACGCGGTCGAGTGCGCCACCGGGCGCGATCAGGCGGTCGACAGTTCCATCCGTGGCGAGCAGGCGATCGACCAGACCGTCGCGCGAGAGCAACCGTTCGACGAACCCGCCCGGCGCCAGCAGCCGATCGACGGCCTCACCCTTGGCAAGGATCCGGTCCAGGAGCCCGTCGCGAGCGATGATCCGGTCGAGGACTCCGTCGCTCTGCGACAGCAGGGAGACCACACCGTCCTCGTCGAGCACCCGGTCGATCACGCCGCCGGGCTGCATCGCCTGACCCAGCGGGCGGTCGTCCGCGGTCACCGCCGAGAGCAGGTGAAGCAGCCGGATCGGCCCACCGGGCTGCACGAGCTGCGCGACCCCGATGCTGGCGTGCCCGAAGGCGATCGCGGCCCGCGCCGGGAACAGCGCCGCCGACACCACCCGGCCCGCGCTCACGCCGAGCGGCATCCGGAAGACCGAGGGAAATGCGCGTGGCAGCGCCGCGGGCAGCTCCTGCAGGGCGAAGGAGGCGCGCGCACCGCGCAACCCGGCGCTCGCGCTCGCGGAGAGGGCCGGATCAGGAGAGGTCATGAACAGGGAGCCTAGGGCCGCTGTCCAGATCAGCGCAGGATGGCCACGACTCAGTAGCTGCCCTTGATCACGAAGAACGAGCCGCGGATCTCACCGGCGAGCTTCGACTTCTGGCGCGCGAACTTGAAGCCCGCGGCCGCCAGCTCCTCGGGGATCTCCATGCCCTCGGAAAGCTTGAACCCGACCGCGCGTTTGCCGCCGACCTCGATCGTCCAGAGCACGTTGACCACGAGTCCCGACTCGAAGTAGAGCTCCGGCCACGTGATCGCGCCGGCCTTCTCGTCCTCGACGGTGACGTCGGCGACCTCGAGCAGGGGCGAGGCGAACTCGAGCCCGCGCTCCTCCTTGAGGATCCGCGTCACCCAGCCCACCAGCTCGGGCGCCTCTTCCGCTGGAACGGTGGTGTAGACGTGCTTGTACTTGTTGGAGAAGTAGCGCGCCTCGTTGGCCCGCAGTCCGGCCAGGGCCTCGGCCACCGGAGAGGACTCCAGCCCCTCGGTCGAGACGTTCACGAAGTCGACGACGTGCGGCATGGGTGCTCCTTGCGAGTTGGGAGGTCAGCTGAAATCTAGTCGGATGGCACGGCGACACGACCACCTGCGACGACGGGTAGCCGCGACACGCTGCTGGCGCGGCGTGTCGGTGGGCGTTGACGTCGGAGATGGCCCTTCGCGTCGAAATGCGCTGACGGGCGGCCACCCGCAAGGGTGACCGCCCGTCGTACGCCGTGAATCAGTGACCGAGGTCCGCCGACAGCTTCTCGAGCAGCTCGATCGCGGACTCGGCGATGACCGTGCCGGGGAGGAAGACCGCCGCGGCGCCCATCTCCTTCAGCGTCGGGACGTCGTCGGGCGGGATGACGCCACCGATGACGACCATGATGTCCGGCCGGCCGAGCTCCTCGAGCGCGGTCTTCAGTGCGGGCAGCAGGGTCAGGTGACCGGCCGCCAGCGAGGAGACGCCCACGATGTGCACGTCGGCGTCGACCGCCTGCTGGGCGACCTCCTCCGGCGTGGAGAAGAGCGGGCCCACGTCAACGTTGAAGCCGAGGTCGGCGAAGGCCGAAACGACGACCTTCTGGCCGCGGTCGTGGCCGTCCTGGCCCATCTTGGCGACGAGGATGCGGGGGCGGCGGCCCTCTTCTTCCTCGAACTTCTCGGTCGCGGCAAGCACGGCGGCTGCTGCGTCGTCGTTGCCGACCTCGTTGCGGTACACACCCGAGATCGTACGGATCACGGCCTGGTGGCGGCCGTAGACCTTCTCGACCGCGTCGGAGATTTCGCCGACCGTGGCCTTGGCGCGCGCGGCGTCGACGGCCAGCTTGAGCAGGTTCTGGTCAAGGTCCGTCGAGGACCCGGCTGCGGCGGCGGCCGTGAGGGCGTCGAGCGTGCGGCGTACGTCCTCGTCGTTGCGCTCGGCGCGCAAGCGCTCGAGCTTCGCGACCTGCTGCTTGTAGACGTCGTTGTTGTCGACCTTGAGGACGTCGAGCTTGTCCTCGACCGGCAGGCGGTAGGTGTTGACGCCGATGACCTTCTGCTGACCCGAGTCGATGCGGGCCTGCGTGCGGGCGGCGGCTTCCTCGATGCGCATCTTGGGGATGCCCTGCTCGATCGCCTTCGCCATGCCGCCGGCTGCCTCGGCCTCCTGGATGTGGGCCCAGGCGCGCTCGGCGATGTCGTGCGTCAGCTTCTCGACGTAGTAGGAACCGGCCCACGGGTCGATGATCTGCGTGGTGCCCGACTCCTGCTGGAGCATCAGCTGGGTGTTGCGCGCGATGCGGGCAGAGAAGTCCGTCGGCAGCGCGATGGCCTCGTCAAGCGCGTTGGTGTGCAGCGACTGGGTGTGACCCTGGGTCGCGGCCATCGCCTCGATCGCGGTGCGGCCGACGTTGTTGAAGACGTCCTGCGCGGTGAGGCTCCAGCCACTCGTCTGGCTGTGGGTGCGCAGCGACAGCGACTTGGGGTTCTGCGGGTTGAACTCGCGCACGAGGCGGGCCCAGAGAGCGCGCGCGGCGCGCATCTTGGCGACCTCCATGTAGAAGTTCATGCCGATGGCCCAGAAGAACGACAGGCGCGGGGCGAACGAGTCGATGTCCATGCCGGCGGCGAGGCCCGCGCGGATGTACTCGACACCGTCGGCCAGCGTGTAGGCGAGCTCGAGGTCGTTCGTGGCCCCGGCCTCCTGCATGTGGTAGCCGGAGATCGAGATCGAGTTGAAGCGCGGCATCTTCTGCGCGGTGAACGCGAAGATGTCGGAGATGATCCGCATCGACCCGGCGGGCGGGTAGATGTAGGTGTTGCGGACCATGAACTCCTTGAGGATGTCGTTCTGGATCGTGCCGGTCAGCTTCTCCGGCGCGACGCCCTGCTCCTCAGCAGCCGCGATGTAGAGGGCCAGGACCGGCAGCACCGCGCCGTTCATGGTCATCGAGACGCTCATCGTGTCCAGCGGGATGCCGTCGAAGAGCGTGCGGGTGTCGTAGATCGAGTCGATCGCGACACCGGCCATGCCGACGTCACCGCGCACGCGCGGGTGGTCGGAGTCGTAGCCGCGGTGGGTCGCCAGGTCGAACGCGACACTCAGACCCTTCTGGCCGGCTGCGAGGTTGCGGCGGTAGAACGCGTTGGACTCCTCGGCGGTCGAGAACCCGGCGTACTGACGGACGGTCCACGGCTGCGTGGTGTACATCGTCGGGTACGGGCCCCTGAGGAACGGCGAGAGGCCGGGCCAGGTGTCGAGGGCGTCGAGGCCTTCGAGGTGCTCGGGGCCGTAGACCGGGAGGACCGGGATGCCCTCGGGGCTCGGCCAGGCCTCGCCTGCGCTGGTCGACGGGCCGCTCGGGGTGCCGCCCTCGAGGGGCAGGCCGGCGAAGCTGCTGGGGATGCTCATGCCAGCGCCTCCCTTGTCTTGTTGAGGAACGCAAGGGCATCGAGGCCCATTGCGGCGGAGTCGTCGACAGCGAGGTCACCGGGCTTGCCAGCCAGGATCACGTACGCCGCGCCGGCAGCGCGGAGCGCGTCGATCGCGGCGGGTGCCCACTCGGCGTACACGGCGTCGGTGCCGGCGAGGCAGACGACCTTCTGGCCCTGGTAGGCCCTGATGAGCTCGTCGGCGTTGGCGGTCGCACCTGCGACGTCGACGGCGATGCCGCCGGCGGCGAGCAGGTTGGTCGCGAACGTGGCGCGCGCGGTGTGCGCAGCGACCGGGCCCATCGTGGCCAGGAAGACCGTGCTCGCGACGGGCTCGTCACGCAGCGCCTCGAAGCTGGCGCCGTAGCGACGGACCTTGTCGGCGGCCGGGCTGGCCGGACGCTCGGGGAGCGTCTCGCCGAGGTTAGGGAACTCGCTGATGCCGGTGATCGGGCGCTTGCGCTGAGCGATCTGCTTCTCGCGGACCGCGACGACCTCGTCGATGCGGGCCTGGAGGCTGCCGTCGGCCAGCGCTGCGGCGATGCCGCCGGCCTCTTCGATACGGCCGAACTCGGCCCAGGCGACCTTGGCGATGTCGTCAGTGAGCTTCTCGACCGCATAGGAGCCACCGGCCGGGTCGACCACCTTGGCGACGTGCGCCTCGGAGATCAGCAGGCTCGAGGTGTTGCGGGCGATCCGGCGACCGAACGCGTCGGAGATCCCTGCGGTCGAGTCGAACGGCAGGACGGTGACCGACTCTGCGCCACCGACACCGGCGGCGAATGCACCCACGGTGACGCGGAGCATGTTCACCCACGGGTCGTACTTGGTCATGACCGGACGGCTGGTGACCGCGTGCTGCAGCTGCGCTCCACCGGCCAGGCCGGAGAGCTCGAGGACGCGGACCCAGAGCCGGCGCGCGGCGCGGAACTTCGCGATCGTCGGGAACTGCTCCGGGGTCGCGGCGTAGCGGAACTCGAGGAGACCGGCGGCCTCCTCGACGGTGAGGCCGGCTTCGGTCAGCGCGCGGAGGTACGCCGCGCCGACGGCGAGGCTGTAGCCGAGCTCCTGGCCGTCGGAGGCGCCGAGGTCGTGGACCGCGGTGCCATCCACGACGACGCCGAGCACGTTCTTCTCCTGCGCGAGCTTCGCGACGGTGACGAGGTCGTCGAGGCTGGCGGCACCCCCGCGGACCTGGGTGCCGAACGGGTCCGCGCCAAGGTTGGTGGCCGGGCTGGCGTTCTCCGGGAGGAGGGCGGCCAGCGCCTGCGCGGCAGCGACGGCGTCGGCCCCTGCGTCGAGGGTGACCGGTGCGATGTCGAGGAGGACACCGGCCAGGACCGTCTCGAGGTCAGCGGGCCCGAAGCCGTTGCCGAGCTGGAGCCAGAGCGAGTTCACCCCGTTGGCGAGGTCCATCAGCGCCGCAGCGTTGACCGCCTTCGCGTCGGGTCCGTCGAACTGCGCACGGATGTCCCAGTCGCCCTCGCGGGTGGGACGTCCGGCGGTCGCCAGACCGTCGAGGTCGGAGAGCGTGCCGATCGGTGCGACGGAGATGCCGTCGAGCGTCGTGCGAGCAAGCTTCGTCCAGACAGCGTCGTCGGGGTCGGAATCCGTGAGGCGACCCGACTTGCGCAGCACGCCCGCGGTGATCTTTTCCCAATCAGCGGCGGTGTGCTGGTCCTCGGCAGAAGCGAGTGCAAGACGGTCCGTGGTAGGGCCAGTCATGTTGCGAACAATAGGGAGCATCCGCCTCCCCTGCCACACCATGTGACTTTTCCCAACCCTTAGTACGTCCATGCGGACGTCGACACGGCGCAACCTCGGTGCCGACACGGCTCTTTGTTCGGATCGACGAGGGCATTTCGCTCGCCGCCTACGGTGTGGCCATGAAGGTCAGGGATCCGGACGGGCAGACCTGGCGCGTGAGCAGGCGCTGGCTGCCCTGGCGTCGCAGCGTCCGGAACAAGGACGACATCGGGCTCGAGCTCCCCACCGACGTCGGTGGCGATGACTTCGGGCTAAGCCTGATCTTCTTCGCCGTGGTCTTCGTGCTCTTCCTGGTCGCTCCGATCGTCCTGGTGATCTTCTTTGCTGCCTTCGAGGTCGTTCTCCTGCTCGTCCTCATGCCGTTTGCAGTGCTTGGGCGAGTGGTGTTCGGCCGCCATTGGCATGTCGAGCTCCGCCGCGGGTGGCGCGCCTGGACCGAGATCGATGCAGGCGAGTGGCGCGGGTCGGCGATGAAGATCCACGAGATCGCTGACGCCGTACGCCGCGGCGAGATCCCGGCACGCACGATCGATGCTCCCCGACCCGCCTGAGACGCCAACCTTGCGCCGTGTCGACACCGAAGTTGCGCCGTGTCGACGTGGGTGGGGTCACGGACTTCGTTCACCCTCACTCCATGCGAACTGCCCGAAACGGACACCTTGGGCGAGCAACCTCGAAGCATGAGGATCGCCATCAGCTCCGAGGCCTTCTACCCGGCTGTCGACACCGACACCCGCACGGTCAAGGCCGTCCTGGACCACCTGATCGACGCCGGCCACGACGTCCTCCTGCTCGCGCCGGCCCCCGGGCTGGCTGACTACCGCGGCGCAACGGTCGCCCGCATCACGCTCCTCGAGGGCCGCGGAGCCCAGGTGCGCGAAGCCCTTCTCAACTTCGGCGCGGAGTCACTGATCAGCGTCTCCCCCGCGAAGATCGGCCGGAAGGCGCTCAAGCACGCCCGCCGGCTCGACGTACCGACGCTCGTCGTCCAGGCCTCCCCTGTCGCGACCCTGGATGCCGAGGTGTGGAGCCGCACGGTGGGTGCGCGCGCTGACCGCCTCGTCGTCACGGCGCCCTGGATGAAGCAGCGGGTCGCCGACCTCGGTGTCGCCGACGCCGAGGTCTGGGAACCCGGCGTCGATGCCCGCGCGTTCACCCCCGCCCTGCGCGACGCCTACCTGCACGACAGCTACGCCAAGGCCCGCTCCAAGGGCGGCGCGCGGATCGTGGTCGGCCATGCCGGCGAGCTGCGCCGCCGTCACGGCGTACGCCGCCTGGTCGATGCCGCGCGCGTGCCCGGCGGGCGGCTGGTCGTCATCGGCGAGGGCCCGCAGCGGACCTGGCTGGAGAACCAGGTCACCGACGCCAAGTTCACCGGAGCCCTCGCGAGCGGCGAGCTCGCCACTGCGCTGGCCAGCCTCGACTTCCTCGTGCAGCCCAGCGAGATCGAGACGTGCGGACACCTCGTGCGCGCGGCCCTGGCCAGCGGCGTACCCGTCGTTGCCCCCAACGCAGGAGGCAGCCCGGGCATCGTCCGCGACGGCGAGACCGGACTCCTCTACGACCCGAGCGAGCCGAAGGCGCTGCGCAGGGCCGTGTCGCACCTGCTCGCCGATCCGGAGCTCCGCACGCGCCTCGGCGTCAGGGCCCGTGAGCTGTCCGAAACCCGCGACTGGACCGTTGCGGCCACCGAGCTTCTCGAGCTCCACCTGGCCAGAGCCCAGCAGGGCAAGGCGATCCCGGCAGCCTGACTTCGGCCACGACCGACAGCAGAATTGCTGTGAGGTTGTGAGAACCGAAGAGGGTACGACGAGTCGAGATCCCCGGAAGTTCCCAACCGGTTGGTAACCGGGGATATGTCACATCGTGGATCCACGCATCACCCCTGCGGGTGGCGGTACGGTGACCCCCGTGGCAAACCCGACTCTCGTAACTGGCAGCCGGTCGACGCACTCGACCATCGCTCTCAAGATGCTCATGGCAGTGAGTGGCCTGATCTTCATCGGCTACCTGCTCGCCCACATGTACGGCAACACCAAGGTGTTCGCCGGTCACGACGCGTTCAACGACTACGCGCACCACCTGCGGACCATCGGCGAGCCGATGCTTCCGCACGAGGGCCTGCTGTGGGTGATCCGCGTCGTGCTGATCCTCGCGGTCGTGGCCCACGTGGGTGCTGCCGTCGCGCTGACCCGGCGTGCGCAGAAGGCGCGGACGACGAAGTACGTCGTGAAGAAGAACAAGGGCTCCTCGCTCGCCTCGCGCACGATGCGCTGGGGCGGCGTGGCACTGTTCCTCTTCATCATCTGGCACCTCATCAACTTCACCGTCGGCAAGGTCAACCCCACCGGTGGTGCGACCAACGACCCCTACAACCTCGTCGTCGACAACTTCGAGACCTGGTGGATCACGCTGATCTACCTGGCCGCGCTGTTCGCCCTCGCCATGCACCTGCTGCACGGCGTGTGGAGCGCCTGCCAGACGCTGGGCTTCACCAACTCCGCCCGCTCGCGCGCCCGTGCCAAGGACGCCGGCCTGCTGGTCGCGATCGTCATCGCTGGTGGCTTCGCGCTCGTCCCGCTGTCCGTCCTCTTCGGCATCGTCGAGAAGTAAGGGATTTCTGAACATGGGTACCCCTGACCCGTCGGGCAACGTCCCGACCAACACCGCTTCGGTCCAGGTCACTGACGACGCCGCCGGCTACTACACGCTCGGTACGCCGCTGGTCGACCCGCTGGCCCCGACCGGCCCGATCAACACCCGCTGGCAGCGCCGCAAGTTCGAGAACCGCCTGGTCAACCCGGCCAACCGCCGCAAGCTCGACGTGATCATCGTCGGCACCGGTCTGGCTGGCGGCGCCGCAGCCGCCACGCTCGGCGAGGCCGGCTACAACGTGAAGTCCTTCTGCTACCAGGACTCGCCGCGTCGTGCGCACTCGATCGCCGCGCAGGGTGGCATCAACGCCGCCAAGAACTACAAGGAGGACGGCGACTCCACCGAGCGCCTCTTCTACGACACCGTCAAGGGCGGCGACTACCGCTCGCGCGAGTCGAACGTCTACCGCCTCGCTGAGGTGTCGGCCAACATCATCGACCAGTGCGTCGCGCAGGGTGTCCCCTTCGCCCGCGAGTACGGCGGTCTGCTGGACAACCGTTCCTTCGGTGGTGTGCAGGTCTCCCGCACGTTCTACGCGCGTGGCCAGACGGGTCAGCAGCTGCTGATCGGCGCCTACCAGGCCATGGAGCGCCAGGTCGCGGCCGGCACGGTCGAGCAGTTCACCCGCCACGAGATGCTCGAAGTCGTCATCGTTGACGACAAGGCCCGCGGCATCATCGCCCGCGACCTCGTCACCGGCGAGATCCAGACCCACCTGGCCGACGTCGTCGTACTCGCCACCGGTGGCTACGGCAACGTCTTCTTCCTCTCCACCAACGCGATGGGTTCCAACGTCACCGCCGCGTGGCGTGCGCACCGCAAGGGCGCCTACATGGCCAACCCCTGCTACACGCAGATCCACCCGACCTGCATCCCGGTCACCGGCGACCACCAGTCGAAGCTGACCCTGATGTCGGAGTCGCTGCGCAACGACGGTCGCATCTGGGTCCCGAAGAACGCCGAGGACTGCGGCAAGGACGCGCGCGACATCCCCGAGGAGGACCGCGACTACTACCTGGAGCGGATCTACCCCTCGTTCGGAAACCTGGTCCCCCGCGACATCGCGTCGCGTCAGGCCAAGAACATGTGCGACGAGGGTCGCGGTGTCGGTCCCCTGGTCAAGGAGAAGGACGCCGACGGCAACGAGGTGATGGCCCGTCGCGGTGTCTACCTCGACTTCGCCGACGCCATCGAACGCCTCGGCCAGCACGCGGTCGAGACCAAGTACGGCAACCTCTTCGACATGTACGCGCGGATCACGGGCGAGAACCCCTACGAGACGCCGATGCGCATCTACCCGGCCGTTCACTACGTGATGGGCGGCCTGTGGGTGGACTACCACCTGCAGACCAACATCACCGGCCTGTTCTGCTCGGGTGAGGCCAACTTCTCCGACCACGGCGCCAACCGCCTCGGCGCCTCGGCGCTGATGCAGGGCCTGGCCGACGGCTACTTCGTCCTTCCGAACACCATCCGCGAGTACCTCGCGGACGCGCCGTTCGAGAAGATCAGCGAGGACCACCCGGCGGTCGTCGAGGCCCGCACCTCGGTCGAGGACCGCATCGAGAAGTTCCTCTCCATCGGCGGCGAGCGCTCCGCGGACTCCTTCCACAAGGAGCTCGGCCACATCATGTGGGAGTACTGCGGCATGGAGCGGACCGTTGACGGCCTGAAGAAGGCCATCGGCCTGATCCAGGAGCTGAAGAACGAGTTCTGGACCAACCTGAAGGTGCTCGGCACCGCTGACACGCTCAACCAGTCCCTCGAGAAGGCCGGTCGCACGATCGACTTCATCGAGCTGGGCGAGCTGATGTGCATCGACGCGCTGAACCGTCGCGAATCCTGCGGTGGTCACTTCCGTGCCGAGTCGCAGACCGAGGACGGCGAGGCTCTTCGCATCGACGAGGAGTTCGCGTACGTCGCGGCCTGGGAGTTCACCGGTGGTGACACCCCCGAGGCGATGGGCAAGCCTGTCCTGCACAAGGAAGACCTGATCTACACGGCCATCGAGATGAAGCAGCGGAGCTACAAGTGAGCGCGACGATGAACCTCACCCTCAACATCTGGCGTCAGGCATCCGCATCCGACAAGGGCGCGATGCACCGCTACAAGCTCGAGGGCATCAGCGAGGACATGAGCTTCCTGGAGATGCTCGATGTCCTGAACGAGCAGCTGAACGAGGCCGGCGAGGAGCCGATCGCGTTCGACAGCGACTGTCGCGAAGGCATCTGCGGCATGTGTGGCCTGATGATCAACGGTCAGGCGCACGGCCCCGAAGTCACCACGACCTGCCAGCTGCACATGCGTTCCTTCAAGGACGGCGACGACATCACGGTGGAGCCGTGGCGTGCGGACCCGTTCCCGGTCGTGAAGGACCTCGTCGTCGACCGCTCGGCGTTCGACCGGATGATCCAGAACGGCGGTTTCATCTCCGCCAACACGGGCTCCGCTCCCGACGCCCACGCCGCCCCGGTCGAGAAGGCGCTGGCCGACCTGGCCTTCGACGTCGCGACCTGCATCGGTTGTGGCGCGTGCGTCGCGGCCTGCCCCAACGGCTCGGCCTCGCTGTTCCTCGGCGCGAAGATCACCCACCTGGGCTCGCTGCCGCAGGGCCAGCCGGAGCGCGACACCCGTGTCGTCTCCATGGTCGGCCAGCACGACGCCGAGGGCTTCGGCGGCTGCACCAACATCGGTGAGTGCGCCTCCGCGTGCCCCAAGGAGATCCCGCTCGACGTGATCTCCCGGCTCAACAAGGACCTCCGCACCGCGATGGCGCAGGGTTACTGAGCCACACCAGCAGTACGCCGGACGGCGCCGCTCCCCTCGTGGGCGCGGCGCCGTTCTGCATTTCGGTCGTCAGCGGGTGGCTTTGTGGGCCTTCCAGCCGAGCGAGCCGAGGATGGCGGCGATGACCAGGTTCACCACGATCAGGATCGAGTGCGCGACCCAGTAGCCGGCGGGGCGGACCTCACCATCGAAGTACGCCGCCGACAGGTTCTTGATGAACATGCTCCAGGTGATGACCATCCAGAGGGCGACTCCGAGGAGCAGGCGGGCGTGCTTCTTCTCGAACTGCATCAGTCACTCTTCCGATCGTCGGACGTCTGGGCCCAGGCGGCGGTGTAGAGCACCAGCTGGGTGAAGTAGTTGATCCAGACCAACAGCACCAGCGCGATACCGAAGGCCTGGAATGCGGGCTGCTGCGCGGTCGACTTCAGCAGGTACGCCGAGAGCTGCTTGAGCACCTCGAAGCCGACAGCTCCGATCGCAGCTGCGGCCCAGAGCGACCGCCGGGGCAGCTGCGGGCGGGCCAGCAGCTGGTACATCGCGAAGAAGAGCACCGCGTTGGCCGCGATGCCGACCAGCGGCACGAGCGAGGCCAGGACCCAGTCGAACTCCTCAAGGTCGACGAGGCCGAGGATCCGCTCCGAGAGCGCGCCGACCACGCCGGACACAGCCACGGCGAGGAAGAGCGTGCCGCCGAGCGCAACCAGCGCGGTCACGTCGCGGAGCTTGCCGAAGAGCCAGTTGGGCTGCGCATCGGATGGCAGCGCGAAGACCTCGAGCAGCGCGGTGCGCATGCTGGAGAGCCACCCGAGGCCGGACCACACCGCCAGCGGCAGGCCGATCGAGAGGATGGCGGGAGCGGCCGACCGGAAGGTGTCCAGGCTGATCTCGTTCGGACCGTCGCCGATCAAGCCCGGAAAGACGCTCTTGATCGCCGCAACGAGGTTGGCCTCGGCATCCGCCCCGTCCGGCAGCCACCGTGCGGCGTACCCGACGACAGCGAAGCCGAGCGCGAGGATCGGGAAGAACGACAGGAACGCCGCGTAGGTGACGCCCGCGGCCTGCAGGCTCCCGTTGACCGAGCTGTAGTGCCCGACGGTGCGGATCGTGTGGTCGAGGACCGGCACACGCTCCCGGGCGGTGGCGATGGCCCCGGTCAGCCGCTCCTTGACCCCCGCCATCGATTCAGGCACCCGCACCGATCGGCACCGGCACCAGCGGGAACGACCGGTCGATGCGCCAGCCCGCTTCCTCGTCGTGCAGGTAGAGATGGAAGTCGTTGACGATGAAGCTGCCGTCGAAGGTGGCCAGCTCGTTGAACGCGCGGTCGAGCGCAGCGTCGTCGAGGTGGTGACCGATGGTGACGTGGGGGTGGTACGGGAACTCCGGGTCGCCGGTCAGGGGCCCACGGCGCACGATGGCGGCGAGCTGCTCGCACTGGGAGATGCCCTCGACGACATTGACGAAGACGACAGGTGACACCGGCCGGAAAGTACCCGTGCTGCGCAAGTGGATGCGGAAGGCGGCAAAATCTGCGCAGACCACGGCCAGATGGTCCTCGATCGCCACCAGTTCCTCGTCGCTCACCTCGGTCGGAGGCACGAGCGTGATGTGCGTGGGGATCTTCGCGGCGGTGAGGTCGCCGATCGACGTGCGGTACTCCTGGAGCTGGCTGGCCCAGGGCTCCGGGAGGGCGATCGACACACCGATGGTGGGCATGCAGCGACCCTAGCGGGAGATCGGCGGGACGAAGCCGACCCGGTCGTAGACGTCGCGCAGCGTCGCCTCCGCCACCGCGTTGGCCTGCGCCGCGCCGTCACCGAGTACGCCGAGCAGCGTGTCGCGGTCCTCGAGGAGCTCGAGCGTGCGGTTGCGGAACGGGGTCACGAACTCGACCACGACCTCGGCCAGGTCGCCCTTGAAGTCGCCGTAGCCGCGCCCGGCGTACTTCTCCTCGAGTGCCTCGATCGTGGTGCCGGTGAGCGCGCTGTAGATCGTCAGCAGGTTGGAGATGCCGGCCTTCTCCTCACGGTCGAACCGCACGTCCGTGTCGGAGTCGGTGACCGCGGAGCGGATCTTCTTCGCGCTCACCTTCGGGTCGTCCAGCAGGTCGATGATGCCGCTCGGGGAGGACGCGGACTTGGACATCTTCGCGGTCGGCACCTGGAGATCGAGGATCTTCGCGGTCTCCTTGAGGATGTAGGGCTCCGGGACGCGGAAGGTCTTCTTGTAGCGGCTGTTGAACCGCTGCGCGAGGTCGCGGGTCAGCTCGAGGTGCTGGCGCTGGTCCTCGCCCACCGGCACGTACGCCGGGCGGTACAGCAGGATGTCGGCGGCCTGCAGGATCGGGTAGGTGAACAGGCCGACGCTGGCGTGCCCCTCCCCCTGCTTCGCGGACTTGTCCTTGAACTGGGTCATGCGGCGCGCCTCGCCGAAGCCGGTGATGCAGTTCAGCACCCAGCCGAGTTGCGCGTGCGCGGGCACGTGGCTCTGGATGAAGATCGCCGAGCGCGACGGGTCGATGCCCATGGCCAGCAGCTGGGCGGCCGCGCGCAGACAGCGCTCGCGGAGCACCTTCGGGTCCTGCTCGACCGTGATCGCGTGTTGGTCGGCGATGAAGAAGAACGGGGTGTGCTCGTCCTGGAGGTCCACCCACTGCCGCAGCGCACCGAGGTAGTTGCCGAAGTGGAACGAGTCGGCGGTCGGCTGGATCCCCGAGAGCACCCGGGGACGGGCCGCGCCGACTGGTGCGGTCGTGGTTTCGGTGCTGGACATACGGTCCATTCTGTCAGGAGGGCCGGGCTTGCTGGCCTCGGGCCGGGGCCACTGAGATGCTGGCGCCACATCCCCCGGAGGTCCCATGAGTGTCCAGCTTGCTCCAGCGTTGCTCGTCCTGCTGCTGCCGCTGAGCGCAAGCGCGTGCGACACCGGCTCCGACGTCCCCGCCGGAGCCGCCCCGTGGGTGCAGAAGGCCGACCAGGATGAGGTGACCGACGTCGTCGACGGCATCGGCGAGGACGACGCGCTGGCGCTGGCGAAGGTCGGAGGCCCACCAGAGAGCATCGTTCGCACTCCGAGCGGCGCGACGCTGCTGGCCTGGAGCGTCGCGGGGATGGAGGGCGAGCGCACCGCTTCGGCGTGGATCGCGTTCGCGCCCGACGGGACGCTGACCGGATCACAGTCGGCGGGCACGTTCCTGCCCGCCCCGCCCGCGGCGTACGACGGCGGGTTCCTCGTCGCGGGCCCCGACGCCGGCGATTTCGCGAACCCACGACTGGTGTCGGAGGACGGCGAGGTCATCACCAGGACGCCGACCCTCGGGCACCCCCGTCGCGTCCTCGCGGGCGACCTGGTCCTCGGCGGCCACGGCGGCCTGGCCTACCGTCCCACCGAGCACACCTTCGCGCCGCTACCCGTCGCCGAGGAGGACCCGCTCGGCGGCATGATGCCCACCGCGCTCGACGGCAGCGGCGCGATCACCTCGATCTCCGGCACCGTCCGCAAGCCGGTGCTGCTCCACTCCACTGACGGCGGAACGACGTGGGAGCGCAAGGCGATCGAGCTGCCCCCGGGACTCGACATCGACGCCGCCCGGCTCGTCGTCGACCAGGACCGCACGCTCGTGCCCCTCGTCGACGAGAAGCAGCAGACGGCTGGCTGGATCACCCGCTCCGCCGGCGAGAAGATGTGGACCGTCACGTCGTTCGATCCGCCGTTCGAGGATGCGTGGATCCTCGGCCTCGTCGGCGACCGGGTGCTGATCGCCCCGTTCGACGGGGATGGCGGGACGCTGGTCTCCCTGGCCGACACCGACGACCGCTCGGAGGTCGACCGCAACGAGCTCCGTGCCAGCGGTGGCAGGCTCTACAGCATGTCGCCGAAGGTCACCGAGTCGGCCGACGGCAGGACCTGGACGGACGTGCCCCTGCGTTTCCCCGAGGGCTGAAGGGTTCAGGCGGTCGCGCGCCCGCGCACGTGGAGCCGGGCAGAAACCAGCAGGATCACCAGGCCCACGAGCGAGAGCACGATGCCGACGAGTGCCGGCGAGCGGTAGCCGTAGCCCGCTGCGATGACCGATCCGCCGAGCCAGGCACCGAGCGCGTTGGCCGTGTTGAGCGCGGCGTGGTTCATCGCGGCACCGAGGGTGACGGCATCGCCAGCGACGTCCATCAACCGCAGCTGCAGGTTGATCACCAGGATCGAGCCGATCGCCGTGACCGCGAACGCGACGGGCCACAGCAGCCAGCCGTGGGGCGCGGCGAACCAGTAGACGGCCATGATCACCGCTCCGCCGACGGACGAGGCGATCAAGGACCGGAAGACCGACCACGCCGCGAGCTCGCCGGCGATCCAGGTGCCGACGACCATGCCGAGGCCGAGGGCCAGCACGAAGACCGGGACCGTGCCGCGGTCCAGACCGCCGACGTCGGTGACGGTCTTCGCGACGTAGGAGTAGACCGCGAAGAGCCCGCCGAAGCCGACCGCACCGACGGCCATCGTCAGCCACACCTGCATGTTGCCGAAGAACGCGCGCGCCTCACGTCGGCCGCTCGCCTCGCTGTTGCCCGGGACCGACGGCACGAAGGCGAGGATCATCGCAACGGCGGCGAGACCGAGGACAGCACTGAGGAGGTACGACGCGCGCCAGCCCGCGTGCTGCCCGAGCCAGGTGGCGGCGGGCACTCCGAGGACGTTGGCGACGCTCAGCCCGAGCATGACCGCCGCGACCGCGCGGCCCCGCCTCTCGGGTGCGACCAGGCCCGCGGCGACGAGACTGGCGATGCCGAAGAAGGCGCCGTGCGGCAGTCCGTCGAGGAACCGGGCGATCGTCAGCACCTCGTAGTTCGGGGCTGCTGCGCTGAGCACGTTGAACGCGGCGTACGCGCCCATGAGGCCGATCAGCGCGCCGCGCCGCGGCAGCGCCGCACCGAAGAAGGCGAGGATCGGCACGCCGACCACCACCCCGATCGCGTACGCCGAGATCACGTGGCCGGCGGCCGGCACCGAGACGGAGACGCCGCGCGCGATCTCCGGCAGCACCCCCATCGTCAGGAACTCCGTCGTCCCGATCGTGAAGCCGCCCATCGCGAGCGCGAGGATCGCCAGCCCGGTGTGGCGCTGGCGTTGGTCCGTGTACACGGGTGCCGCCCCGGGGTCGACCGGAGCGGCATCACTGGTGTTCGTGCTTGTGGCAGTCATCGTCTGCCCCAACCGAGCGAATGCCCGAGGCATTCCTCATGTTCGGTCACACCTCGATAACGCCCGCCCTCAGCCGGCGATGTGCTTCAACGCCTCGCGACGGCTCAGCGGGCTCAGCTCGTGCGCTCCCACGTAGGCCAGCACCCAGTCGGGATCGGTCTTCGCCAGGTCGCGGAGCGACCACCCGATCGCCTTGCGCAGGAAGAACTCGCGGTCGGTCAGGCTGGGCCCGATCACCTCGGCCAGCAGGTCCCGGTCGGTGCGGTCACCGCGGCCCAGCTGGGAGATGATCGCGAGTCGCCGCAGCCAGAAGTCGTCGTCCAGCGACCAGGTCCGCACGAGCGCGGCTGTCGCCTCGGGATGCGCGTCGTGCAGGTCTGCCACCCGGCGCGAGACGCCGTCGACGTGGTCCCACCATGCCCCGGTGCGCGCGATGTGCTCGAGGTGGGGCACCAGCGACCAGTCGCCCTTCAGCGCGCCGAGCGACAGCAGCTCGCTCGCGGCGTACCTCTCCTCGCGGTGGGTGGCGTTGTCCCAGAGCTCGCGCGATGCGACGAGCAGCGCTCCCCCGTCCCGTACGCCGACCTCCCGCACTGCCGCGCGCGTCAGCCGGCGCACCTCGGGGCCACGCACACCGAGGAACGGCATCGCGGACTTCATGTAGGCCTGCTGGGCCGGTGCCAGCGACGGGTCCGCAGCGGCGACGAGCGAGCCCCGCACCGCCGCGACCAGGTCAGCCGGGGTCACACCGTGCCGCCTGCTGCCCGGACCCGCTCGCGCACGTGCAGCACGATGTCGATCGTCAGCTTGAGCCCGACCAGCAGGAAGACGGGCAGGACCTCGTCGGCAGTGCCGTCCTCCGCAAGGCCGCGCAGCAGGAGGAAGAAGCTGCCGATGATGGCGACGTGCAGCACGAGCATGCGCGGGTACGGCCAGAACATCGCCTGACGGGGCGTCGTCACCAGGCGCTCGCCGCGGCCGAACCAGTGGATCACCAGGGACAGCAGGTGGCTCACGAAGAGTGCAGCCCCTGCGATCAGCCACGAGCGGTAGTGGACGAATCCACTGCCCGTCATCGCGATCATGACGATCGTGAAGACACCGTGGACGACAGTGAATATGCCGTAGTGGAAGCAGAAGAACGCCGCCGAGGCGAGCGGGCTCGTCGGTCCCTTCGCCGTCGCGATCCGGATCGTCGAGAAGATCCAGACGATCACGTTCTCGAGCCAGTAGACGGCGAAGACGTCGCCGAGGCTCATCCACCCCATCGCGGCGCCGACCAGCGGCACCAGGTTGGAGACCACGAGCAGGGCGACCGTCACCAGTCGCGCGTAGCGGGCGGGCAGACGCGCCCCGACCTGCGCGAGGAGCTGGAACCCGAGAATCCGCCAGACCACGTTCATGCCCGGACCGTATCCGGAAAGGGCGGCGAAATGCCCGGCGCCCGGGCCCCTGGGGGACCCGGGCGCCGTTGCGGCACTTGACTCAGAGAGAGTCGACGGCGGCGTTCAGCGTCGCGGAGGGACGCATGACCGCAGCGGTCTTCTCCGGGTCGGGCAGGTAGTAGCCACCGATGTCGGCGGGCTTGCCCTGCACGGCCAGCAGCTCCTCGACGATCGTCGCCTCGTTCTCACGCAGCGTCTTCGCCAGCGGGGCGAAGGCGGCAGCGAGCTCGGCGTCGTCGGTCTGCGCGGCCAGCTCCTCGGCCCAGTAGAGGGCGACGTAGAAGTGCGAGCCACGGTTGTCGATCGTGCCCAGCTTGCGGCCCGGCGAACGGTCCTCGTCGAGGAAGGTGCCGGTGGCGCGGTCGAGGGTGTCGGCGAGCACCTGGGCGGCCGGGACACCGGCCTGCTCGGCGTACTTCTCGAAGGAGGGCACCAGCGCGAAGAACTCGCCGAGCGAGTCCCAGCGCAGGTAGTCCTCGTTGACGAGCTGCTCGACGTGCTTCGGCGCGGAGCCACCGGCGCCGGTCTCGAAGAGGCCACCGCCCGCGATCAGCGGGACGACCGACAGCATCTTGGCCGACGTGCCGAGCTCGAGGATCGGGAACAGGTCGGTGTTGTAGTCACGCAGCACGTTGCCGGTCACCGAGATGGTGTCCTCACCCTTGCGCAGGCGCGCGAGGGAGTAGGAGCACGCGAGCGACGGCGCCAGGATCTCGATCTTCAGGCCGTCGGTGTCGTGGTCGGCCAGGTAGGTGGTGACCTTCTTGATGATCTCGGCGTCGTGCGCACGGGTCTCGTCCAGCCAGAAGATCGCGGGCGTGGCCGAGGCGCGGGCGCGGGTGACAGCCAGCTTCACCCAGTCCTGGACCGGGATGTCCTTGGTCTGGCACGCGCGCCAGATGTCGCCGACCTCGACGTCGTGCTCGATCAGGACGGTGCCGTCGGAGCCGAGGATCCGCACGGTGCCGGCCTGGGCGATCTCGAAGGTCTTGTTGTGGGAGCCGTATTCCTCCGCGGCCTGCGCCATGAGGCCGACGTTGGGGACCGTGCCGATCGTGGCCGGGTCGAGCGGGCCGTGCTTCTTCACGTCGTCGAGGACGGCCTGGTAGACACCGGCGTACGACGAGTCGGGGATCACCGCGAGGGTGTCGTCCTCGCCGCCGTCGACGCCCCACAGGCGGCCGCCGTTGCGGACCAGGGCCGGCATCGACGCGTCGACGATGACGTCGGACGGGACGTGCAGGTTGGTGATGCCCTTGTCGGAGTTCGTGTAGGACAGGCGCGGGCCACCTGCCAGGCCGGCCTCGAAGGCAGCCTTGATCTCCGCACCGTTGGGCAGCTCGCCCAGGCCGGCGAGGATCGCACCGAGGCCGTCGTTGGCCGAGAGACCGGCGGCGGCCAGGTCGTCGCCGTACTGAGCGAAGACGTCCTTGAAGAAGGCCTTCACGACGTGGCCGAAGATGATCGGGTCGGAGACCTTCATCATCGTGGCCTTGAGGTGGACGGAGAACAGGACGTCCTCGGCCTTGGCCTTCGCCAGCGCGTTGACGAGGAACTCGTCGAGGTAGGCCGCCTCCATCTTGGTGGAGTCGATGATCTCGCCCGCGAGGACCTTGAGGCCCTCGAGCAGGGTCTTCGTCTCGCCATTGGCGGTCTCGAGCACGATCGACAGGGTGTCGTCGGCGGCGAGGGTCACGGACTTCTCGTTGGCCTTGAAGTCGTGCTCACCCATGGTGGCGACGTTGGTCTTCGAGCCCTCGGTGAACGGCTTGTTGGTGTGGGGGTGCTTCTTGGCGTAGTTCTTCACCGAGAGCGGCGCGCGGCGGTCGGAGTTGCCCTCGCGCAGGACCGGGTTGACCGCGGAGCCCTTCACCTTGTCGAACTTGGCGAGGATCGCCTTGTCCTCCTCCGAGTCGGCGGACTCGGGGAGGTCGGGGACCGCGTAGCCCTTGGCCTGCAGCTCGGCGATGGCCGCCTTCAGCTGCGGGATCGAGGCGGAGACGTTGGGGAGCTTGACGATGTTGGCGGCCGGGGTCTTGGCCAGGGCACCGAGCTCGGCCAGCGCGTCGTCCGCCAGGCCGAACTGCGCCAGGATGCGCGATGCGACAGAGATGTCGCGGGTCTCCATCGCAACGCCGGCCTTGCCGGCGTACGCCTGGACGATCGGCAGGAAGGAGTACGTCGCCAGCAGGGGCGCCTCGTCCGTGTGCGTGTAGATGATCCGGGTCTTGCCAGCGTCCGTCACCGGGGCTCCTCTTGTTGCAGACTGTGGGTGATGTCTCGACATCAAGATATCTCAGGCCTGTTGGCCAGCCGGGCCGTGCTCGACCCGTGGCCCATCCTGCCCGAGGGCACGCGCGAGCGCGAGGGGTCGTTCAGGAGCCGGTTGAGGCGCTCGATGTCGGGCTGGGCGTCGGGCTCGGCGTCTCGCCGGCAGGCACCGTGAACTTCACCAGCTCGACTTCCTCGTCGCCGCCCTCGACAGTCAGCTCCCGCACGACGCCGATGCCCTGCACGTAGAACTTGTGCTCGACCAGGTCAGGCTCCAGCGGCGTCGTGTCCTTCGTGACCAGGACCTCGTCCACCCAGCTGCCTGCCGGCCCGACGACCTCCGCGTCGAGCTCGATCACCTGGGCCTGGTCCTCGGCCTCCCCCTTCAGGAACTCCTGCTTGTAGCCGTCACCGACCCGCGGCCTGGCCAGCATGGCGATCCCCGCGCGGGCACCGTCCACGCCCGCCTGCCAGGAGCCCGCAGTCGACGACGACTTGCCGTCGTACTCCGTGGTGGCCTCGCCGAGGTACCAGACGTTGCCCTTCTTGTCCTGGGCGTACCAGTCGTAGGTGTCCTCGAGGACCTTGCCCCGCGGTCCGGTCACGACGTCGTGCACGACGGTCGCCGTCACGCCGTCGATGTCCTTGGTCTCCTCGAGCACCGTGACCGTGATCTGCTGCGGGCCGTCCGAGGAGACCGACCTGTAGGTCCAGGAGCGACCGGGCTCGAGGGGAAGCCACGGATTGTCGATCCGCTTCACGAAGTCACTCGGGTCGAGCGAGTGCTCGTCCGTGGATGCCGTCGGCCTGGGGACTTCGTCGACACCGGCCGGCTCGGTCTTCGGCGGCTCGCCGACACATCCGGCAAGAGCGAACGGGACGGACAGGACGAGAGCCAGGCGACCGAACCCCAGAGCAGCGCGCATGTCGTCAGGATGTCATGCCTGCTTGGGCTCTAGCGTGTGCGTGTAGGTCAACCCAACTCTTTTCTCGGAGGATTCGCTTGTCCACACCCAGCACGACCCAGAAGCTCAGCGCCGAGGCGCTCGGCACGTTCATCCTTGTCTTCGGCGGCTGTGGCACGGCCGTCCTCGCCGGCGAGCACGTCGGCTTCATCGGCGTCGCCCTCGCGTTCGGCCTCACAGTCATCGCCGGCGCCTACGCGTTCGGCCACATCTCGGGCGGTCACTTCAACCCGGCCGTGACCGTGGGCCTGGCCAGCGCCCGGCGCTTCTCGTGGAGCGAGGTCCCCGGCTACGCGATCGCACAGGTCGTCGGCGCGACCATCGCCGCCGCCGTCCTCTACGTCGTCGCCTCGGGCAAGGACGGCTTCACCCTGGACAACGGCTTCGCCTCCAACGGGTACGCCGACCGGTCACCCGACGGCTACTCCCTCCTCGCCGTGCTCGTGGTCGAGGCCGTCCTGACCGCCGTCTTCCTCTACGTGATCCTCGGCGCCAGCGCCAAGGCAGCGGTTCCCGGCTTCGCCGGCCTGGCGATCGGCCTGTCGCTGACCCTGATCCACCTGGTCAGCATCCCGGTCTCCAACACCTCCGTGAACCCGGCCCGCTCGCTCGGAGTCGCCTGGTTCGCCGGCGGGGACGCCCTGACCCAGGTGTGGGCGTTCATCCTCGCTCCGGTCGTCGGCGCTGCCGTTGCCGGCTTCACGCACCACTTCATCGGTGGCCGCGAGGACTGAGCTCCACACGCACGACTGCCGGGCGACCGGCAGGCAGCACCAGGAGGCCCCGACACCGTCGGGGCCTCCTGGCATTCGCGGGCGCCGCGCACGCGGCGTACACATCGGCTCGCGCATCGGCAGACGGACTCACTCCCTCACAGCGCTCCACGCTGCTAGCGTCGGGCAAGTCCTTGTCCGACCCTCTCCAGGAGATGTCGTGAGCAGCACTCCCCTCAAGGTGGCCGTCACCGGCGCCGCCGGCCAGATCGGCTACAGCCTTCTCTTCCGTCTCGCGAGCGGCGCGCTCGGCGACCGTCCGATCGAGCTCCGCCTGCTCGAGATCGAGCCCGCCCTGAAGGCGCTGGAGGGCGTCGTCATGGAGCTCGACGACTGCGCGTTCCCGGGTCTCGCCGGCGTCAAGATCGGCTCCGACCCGAACGAGATCTTCGACGGCGTCAACCTCGCCCTCCTCGTCGGCGCGCGTCCGCGCGGCCCGGGCATGGAGCGTGGCGACCTGCTGTCCGCCAACGGCGCGATCTTCACCGCGCAGGGCAAGGCCCTCAACGCCGTCGCCGCTGACGACGTGCGCATCGGTGTCACCGGCAACCCGGCCAACACCAATGCGCTGATCGCGATGACCAACGCTCCCGACATCCCGCGTGAGCGGTTCTCGGCGCTGACGCGTCTGGACCACAACCGCGCGATCTCGCAGCTGGCTGCCAAGACCGGCACCCCCGTCACCGAGATCAAGAAGATGACGATCTGGGGCAACCACTCGGCCACGCAGTACCCCGACCTCTTCCACGCGGAGATCGCCGGCAAGAACGCCGCCGAGGTCATCAACGACCAGGCCTGGGTCGAGGACTACTTCATCCCGACCGTCGCCAAGCGTGGCGCGGCGATCATTGACGCCCGTGGCGCCTCCTCGGCTGCCTCCGCCGCGTCGGCGACCTGCAACGCTGCCCGCGACTGGCTCAACGGCACCCCGGCCGACGACTGGGTCTCCATGGCCGTCGTCTCCGACGGTTCCTACGGCGTCCCGGAGGGCCTCATCTCGTCCTTCCCGGTCACCACGTCCAACGGCGACTGGAGCATCGTCCAGGGTCTCGAGATCGACGACTTCTCGCGCGCGAAGATCGACGCGTCCACGGCGGAGCTCGCCGAGGAGCGTCAGGCCGTCACGGAGCTCGGCCTGATCTGAGGCTGTTGCTCCCCCGGTAGTCCCTAACGAAAAGCGCCTCGGATCTCGGATCCGGGGCGCTTTTCGTTAGGGACTATCTCGAGATCAGTGGGGCTGGTTGGGGATGGTCGCCGCGAGGAAGAGCAGGAGCCCGCCCGCTCCCGCCAGGGTGAGTACGTCGAGTAGCTTGGGCCGCACGTGCAGCATGCCGGCGTTCTCCTCAGGCAGGATCACGCGGGACACCGCGGCTGCGATCATCGAGGCGCCGAGCCAGCTGACGCCCTGGCGCCATGCACCTGTCGCAGCAATGACAACGCCAACGATGGCGAGCACCAGGACCACGAGATAGATCGCACCACCGAGTGTCGAGGGCTGCTTGAGCCGGGCGACATCGCGCAGCGGGGGCAACGGGGCACGGCCCTCGAGCAGCGCGTGCTCGCGCTCGTCGACCTCGCCGGGCTCGGTCTCCCCCAGCTCGGTCTCCCCCAGCTCGGGGTCGACCGGCTCGACCGGCTGCTCGGCGTCGTCGACCACGTCAGGCCAGCTTGCTCTCGGCGATCGAGACGACGTTGGCGAGGAGCATGGCGCGGGTCATCGGGCCGACACCACCGGGGTTGGGCGAGACCCATCCGGCCACGTCCCACACGTCGGCGGCGACGTCGCCGGTGACCTTGCCCTCGACCCGGGACACACCCACGTCGAGGACGGCAGCGCCGGGCTTGACCATGTCGGCGGTGATGATGCCGGGCACACCGGCGGCCGCCACGACGATGTCGGCCTTGCGGACGTGGGCGGCGAGGTCGACGGTGCCGGTGTGGCACAGCGTGACGGTGGCGTTCTCCGAGCGGCGGGTGAGCAGCAGGCCCAGCGGGCGACCCACGGTCACACCGCGACCGACGACGACCACCTCGGCGCCGGCGATCGGGACGTCGTGGCGGCGGAGCAGCTCGACGATGCCGTAGGGGGTGCAGGGCAGCGGTGCCTCGGTGCCGAGCACCAGCCAGCCCAGGTTCGTCGGGTGCAGGCCGTCGGCGTCCTTCGACGGGTCGATCAGGCCGAGGACACGGTTCTCGTCACGGCCGCGCGGGAGCGGGAGCTGCACGATGTAGCCGGTGCACGCAGGGTCCTCGTTGAGGGTGCGGACAGCCTCCTCGATCTCCTCCTGCGACGCGGTCTCCGGCAGGTCCACGCGGATCGAGTTGATGCCGACCTCGGCGCAGTCCTTGTGCTTGCCGTTGACGTACCACCGCGAGCCCGGGTCGTCGCCGACCAGGACCGTGCCGAGTCCGGGCACGACGCCCTTCTCGCGGAGAGCGGCGATCCGGACCTTCAGCTCGTCCTTGATCGCCGCGGAGGTGGCGTTGCCGTCCAGCTTCTGTGCAGTCACGCGCCTCATTCTAGGGAGTCGGTGGTTTCGCCGGCTCACCGTGCTCCGGGCCGGACACCGCGCCGAACTGCACCGGCGCACGCGGCGTGGTGTCGACGCGCAGGGACAGTACGTCGGGGCGCGCGTAGTGGCCGGTCGGGTCGAACGTCATCCGTCCGCGGGCAGCTGCCGTGACGTCGATCGTCGCGACGACCAGCCCCTCCTTCTCCTCCAGCGGACCCGCGATCACCGACCCACCGGGAGCCACGATCGTGGACAGCCCACGAGCCAGCCACTCGTCGTCCTGCCACAAACCCCGCGCCGGCACGTCGGCCGGGATGTCGGCACCGCGGATGGCCTGACACGCACCGATCACGAAGCAGCGGCCCTCCTTCGCGATGTGCTGGAGCGTCGGCACCCAGACATCGCTGGTGTCCCAGGTCGGCGCGACGTAGACCTCGATGCCCTGGTCGTAGAGCGCCGCACGGGCCAGCGGCATGTAGTTCTCCCAGCAGATCAGCCCGCCCAGCCGACCGATCGGTGTCTCGAGCACCCGCAGCGTCGAGCCGTCGCCGTAGCCGTGGACCAGGCGCTCTCCCCCGGTCGGCATCAGCTTGCGGTGGAGGTGCGCGAGCGACCCGTCCGGCGCGAACCAGAGCAGCGTGTTGCACAGCGTCGAGCCCACGCGCTCGTTGACTCCGACGACCAGCCACAGCCCGTTCACCCTCGCAACCCTGCCCAGGCGCTCGGCGTCCGGTCCCGGGACCTCGACCGACTCCTCCAGCAGGCGCGCGTAGAGGTCCTGCGAGTCGCGGTCCCACGGCTTCGCGCGCCAGACCCAGTCCGGGTACGCCGGGACGAAGGTCTCCGGGAAGACGAGCAGGCCGACGCCCTGGGCGCCCGCCTCCCGCGCGACCTGCTCCAGCTTGTCCAGCGTGGCTGCCTTGTCGAGGAAGACCGGTGCGTACTGCGCGGCGGCCACCTTGAGCGTCACGTGAGCCTCGCCGGATCGTTCGCCGGCAGCGCGTCATTGGCCCACTCCGCGCGCTTCCAGTCCGGGATCGGCGGGACCACCCCCACCGCCGGGACGTACGGCGACTCCGCGACGCGCTGCATCCGGTGGATGTACCGCGGGCAGTTCGGGAAGACCTCCGTCACCGCGACACGCACCACCGCGATGGCACCCGGCCAGCTGCCAACAAGCTCGTCATCCACGGAGAGCGTGGCGTTGCCGTGCACGCGCAACCGGCCGGGGTGCTCGAAGTCGATGAAGAGCATCCCCACCTTGCTGGTGGCGGCCACATTTCCCATGCTGATGAACATCCCGTTGCCGTCGTACACGGGGAAGGCGAGCGTGCCCGCGTCGAGCGCGCGGACGAAGCCGGGCGCGCCGCCCTTGTAGGAGCAGCTCGGCTGGCCGGAGGCGTCGACGGTCGAGAGGAAGAACATGTCGCGGGACTCGATGAACGCCGCGGCGCCCTGATCGATCTCGTCATTGACCAGCAAGTGGTCGATCCGGTCGGCGATGCGCCGGCTGTCGAACTGGTCCTGCAGCGCCCGCTGCTCCGGGGTGAACTCCATCCACCGACGGTAGGGCCGCGCCGGTCACCGCGCCATAGTCCCTCGGGTTGCCGCGCACGTGGTCACACCGTCACGACGGCGGCCTCCTGTTGGAGGCGGGCCTCGGCGACTCTCGCCGCAGGATGCGAGACGGCCGCCGCGACAACCGCGATGGCCGCGATCACTGACCAGCCGGCCGCCCCCTGCTCCATCGCGAGCCAGGTGAACAGGGCGGGGCTGATGATCGAGGCGGCCTGCCAGCCGAGGTGGAAGACGCCCTGGTACTCCCCCAGCCGCGCGGGGTCCGACAGCTCGGACAGGAATCCCCAGGCGGAGGCCGACTGCCACAGCTCCGCGCCGGTGATCGTGACGTGGCCGGCCCAGATCAGCACGATCGACACCCACCCCACCGTGTCGTGGGTAACCGCGATCAGCAGGCAGGAGAGCACGAACGACCACGCGCACCAGCGGGTGAGCCGCAAGCATCCGGTCACAGTGTCGGCACCCCTTGCGGCACGGACCTGGAGCAGGACCGCCATCACGGTGTTCGTGCCGAAGAGCCAGGCCAGCAGGATGTGCGGCGCATCCGTGCGCTCCACGAGCCAGAGCGGGACGACGACGTTGAGCAGGATCTGGTTGGTGCCGAGGACACCGTTGGCCAGGCCGAGGATGACGAACCCGACGTTGCGCAGACCCGGTACGCCGCCCTGACCTGGCCCGGCCTCCACGCCCTCGACGGCGAGCCCAGCGACCGCGACGTCGGGGCCGGCGTCGGCCGTCCGGCGTACGTCGGGCATGCGGCTGATCAGCACCGCGTTGATCACCAGCAGGAACGCCGTCAGCAACGGCACCGCGATGATCGCCGGGCGCGTGCCGATGGCGAGCGCGAAGCCGCCCGCGCCAGCACCGAGCGTGTAGCCGATGTTGCGGGCCGAGCGCATGTAGGCCATGCCGCGCACGCGGGTCTCACGTTCGAAGATCACCAGCCAGTAGGCGCCGCGGCCCGAGCGCGCGGCGGTCTCGATGGTGCCGAGGACGGCCATCAGGATCGCGAACATGACGAACCCGCGCGCGAGCGGGAAGGCGAGATAGGCCAGCGCCTCGAGCACCGACGCGATCAGCCAGAGGCGACGGGCACCGATCCGGTCCGCGAGACGGCCTGCGGGCACGGAGAGCGCGAAGACCACGAGGCCGGACAGCGACAGGCCGAGTCCGACCTGGGAGGCGCTCAGCCCGACGATCCGGGTGAAGAAGACAGCGGTCCCGGTGAGGAACGATCCGGTCGCGAAGGCGGACAGCACCGACTGGAGGACGAGCCGACGCTCGAGGGAGGTCGGCGGGAGCATCCGCCCGAGATACGGCAGCACGCCGTGATCCTTGCAAAGGACAACAGGCGGCCGCACCCGGTTTTCCGGGGCGACCGCCTGTCGTGATGAAGCTGTGACTCAGTGGAAGAAGTGACGCGTTCCGGTGAAGTACATCGTCACGCCGGCCTCGTTGCAGGCTGCGATCGTGAGCTCGTCGCGCACGGATCCGCCCGGCTGGACGATCGCCTTCACGCCAGCCTCGATCAGGATCTGCGGGCCGTCCTCGAACGGGAAGAACGCATCCGAAGCAGCAACGGAACCCCGCGCCCGCTCCTCACCCTCGACCAGCGAGTTGGCGCGCTCGACCGCGAGCTTGCACGAGTCGACCCGGTTCACCTGGCCCATGCCGATGCCCACGGACCCGCCATCGCGAGCCAGCAGGATCGCGTTGGACTTGGCCGAGCGGCAGGCCTTCCAGGCGAAGGCGAGGTCGGCGAGCACCTCGGGTGAGGCAGCCTCGCCGGTGGCGAGCGTCCAGTTGGCGACGTCGTCTCCGGGGGCGTCGACGTGGTCGACCTGCTGCATCAGCAGGCCACCCGAGATCGGACGGGTCTCGACCGGGGAGCCACCGTCGACCGTTGCGACCAGGATCCGGATGTTCTTCTTGCGGGTCAGGATCTCCACGGCGCCGTCCTCGTAGCCCGGAGCCACGATGACCTCGGTGAAGACCTCGGCGACCTGCTTGGCCATCTCGACCGAGACCGGGCGGTTGGCAGCGATCACGCCACCGAACGCGGAGACCGGGTCGCAGGCGTGCGCGGCCGCGTGGGCCTCGGCAATGGAGGAGCCGATGGCGATGCCGCAGGGGTTCGCGTGCTTGATGATCGCGACCGCAGGCTCGGCGAAGTCGTTGGCGGCACGGCGCGCGGCGTCGGTGTCGACATAGTTGTTGTACGACATCTCCTTGCCGTGCAGCTGCTCGGCCTGCGCCAGCCCGGCAGGGCCGAAGCCGTTGAGGTAGAGCGCCGCCTTCTGGTGCGGGTTCTCGCCGTAGCGCAGGACCGCAGCCTTGTCGTAGGTGCCGCCGATCCAGGCCGGGAAGCCGGTCGAGACACCCTCGGCGTCGACGGACGAGTCGGTCAGGACCGAACCCATCCACGACGCGACCTGGACGTCGTACGTGCCGGTGTGGACGAAGGCCTTCGTCGCGAGGACCTTGCGCTCCTCGTAGGTGAAGCCCTCACCCTGCGCGGCGGCGAGGGCAGCGGCGTAGTCGGCGCCATCGGTGACGATCGCGATGTTGGCGTGGTTCTTGGCCGCGGCGCGCACCATCGACGGACCGCCGATGTCGATCTTCTCGATGCAGTCCTGGATGCCGGCGCCCGACATCACGGTGTCGACGAACGGGTAGAGGTTCACCACGACCATGTCGAAGGCCTCGATGTCGAGCTCCGCCAGCTGCTCCACGTGCGAGGGCAGGCGACGGTCGGCCAGGATGCCGGCGTGCACGCGCGGGTGCAGCGTCTTCACGCGCCCGTCGAGGCACTCCGGGAAGCCGGTGAGCTCCTCGACCTTGGTGACGGGCAGGCCGAGCGACTCGATCAGCGCAGCGGAGCCGCCCGTGGAGACCAGCGCGACGCCGGCCTCGTGCAAGCCGCGGACAAGCTCCTCGAGACCGGTCTTGTCGAAGACGGAGACGAGAGCGCGCTTGATCGCGATCTTGTCCTGGGTGACGACGTTCGTGGTGTCGATGGAGCTCACAGTCCGAACCGGACCTTCCTGTTGGTGATGGTGATGCCTTCTCGGGCCATGCGGCCCACGTTCTCGACGAGCATGCGGCGCTCGGCGCCCTTGATCCGCTCGTGCAACGACTCGACGTCGTCGGTGTCCTCGACCGGCACGACGGTCTGGGCCACGATCGGCCCGGTGTCGACGCCTGCGTCGACCACGAAGAGGGTGGCGCCGGTGACCTTCACGCCGTAGGCCAGCGCATCGGCCGGGCCGGTCGTGCCGGGGAACGACGGGCACAGCGCCGGATGGGTGTTGACCACACGCCCCTCGAACCGCTCGAGGAAGGCCGGGCCGACAAGCTTCATGAACCCGGCGAGCACGACGACGTCGGGCTCGAACGCGGCGACCCGGTCCGCGAGTGCGAGGTCCCAGTGCTCCCGCGAGCTGAACTGGCCCACCTTGGTGACGAACGTCGGGACGCCGGCGCGGTCCGCGCGGGCAAGGCCCTCGATGTCGTCGCGGTCCGCGCCCACGACCACGACGGACGCGCCGTACGCCGGGTCGGCCGCCGCGTCGAGCAGCGCCTGCAGGTTGGTGCCGGCCCCGGAGACGAGAACCGCGACGCGGGCCGGAGCAGAACCGGCGGCCGCTGCGACGTCGTCGGAGCTGGAAGGGGTGGACACGGGACCGAAGTTTATCGGTCTGAGGGGGTCTCCCCTGACGTCGTCTCGTCCCGCTTGCGTCCCGGGAACTTCAGCCCGGGCAGCTTCACCGTGCGCTCGGTGTCGGACTCCGCCGACGCCTCCGGCTCCTTCACGGCAGCCTGCGGGGCGGCGTCGGGCAGGTCCAGCACCGGGTGGCGACGTGACCACCAGGTCGCGACGAGCCCGCCGACCAGACCTCCAATGCCGAATGACACGATGCCGTGGAAGAAGACCGAGCCGACCAGGGGGCCGACGTCCGCCATGCGCCCCGGCCCGACGGCGCCCCCGGCAATGCCGGCGAGCAGGCCGAACAGCACCGCCGCCACCACACCCGAGGCGAGCCCACGCAAGGCGCCGACGTCCCATCCGAGCAGCGGCCGGTTGCGCAGGTGCCGGGCCACTGCGTACGCCGCGGCGAGGGGCGGCAACGCGATGAGGAACGGGGTCCAGAACGGAGTCGGACCGTTGTCCGGAAGGGCTGCCAGCAGCGGGAACATCGGCACCGGGCCAAGGGCCACGACCGTGGGCGAGACCAGTGTGCCGGTGCCGACCTGGAAGCCCGGACCGAGCAGGTAGCTGCCCGCGAGGAGCACTGCGTTGGGCACGACCAGCAGGCTGAGCAGGACGAAGAGCAGGCCACCCGCGAGGTCGGTCTGCAGCTCGGAGAGCACGGTCAGCGCGGTGCCGCCGTCGAGCAGGAGGGCGACCAGGAAGGCCAGGCCCGCCACCACGAAGTAGGTGCCGAGGATCCGCACCGCGCCCTGCACCGTCTCCCGGACCGCGAGCGGGACCATCGCCAGCCAGACTGCAGCGCGGCCGGAGCCGACCGCGATGCCGGCGCCACCGACGGCTCCGCCGAGGAGCAGGGCCCACCCGAGCACGCCCCCGAGCGAGGGCTGCGTCGACGCGGTGCCGGCGAGCACGCCCACCAGCACCGCCAGCACGGCGTACGTCGTGGCGAACATCGTCGCTCCGGCCGGGACGGTCCAGTCGCGCTCACCGTCCGTGAGCGCGTGGGCGTCGGGGCCGTGGTCGGAGAGTCGCTCGCCGGTGCGCAGGCCGATGCGGGCGACCAGGAAGGCGCAGATCAGGGTCAGCCCGAGCGGCATCGCGGTGACCGGCGTGCCGCTCACGTGGACACCGGAGCCATGGCCGATCAGCCAGGCGAGAGCACCGCTGCGCAGGCCGTCACGGGGTGAGCCGTGGATGCCGCCGTCGGTGAGGAACCACCCCACGACGCCGAACAGCATCATCGCGAGGAGCGGGACGAACGCGGCGGCAGCACCGCCGTACACCGCGACGAGGGCCAGCGGCCGTCGCTCGTCGTCAGGACCGGCCCCGACAGGAGGGGCGGACCGGGTGGATGGCGTGGGGAAGCTGCGACTCGACATGACAGGGCCATCCTCCCCGGTAGTGCGGGCGGCACAGGAGAGGACTCGCCGGGTACCGTGGTCGCGCCATGCGAGATCCGGACCAGTTCGATGCGTTCTACGCCGAGACGCGTCAGCGTCTGCTGCTGCAGACCTACGCCCTCACAGGCGACCTGCCCGCAGCGCGCAGCGCGGTCCGTGATGCCTTCGTGGCCGCCTGGCACCACTGGCACAAGGTCACCCGCCGCGGCGAGCCGGAAGCGTGGGTTCGCCCACACGCGTGGCAGCACGCCCAGCGCCGTCACACCGCCCGGCTGTGGCACCGCGACCGCAGCCTCGCCCCGGAGCTGCGGGCCACGCTCGACGCGCTCGGCGAGCTGACCAGCCAGCAGCGCAAGGCGCTCCTGCTCCACGAGCTCGCAGGCCTGTCGGGAGTCGACCTGGCACGCGAGCTCGGCCTGCCCGAGGCGTCCGCCGATCGCCAGCGGCGACTGGCTGCGGCCCAGTTCGCGATCCACCGCGACATCGGTCCCGACGAGGTCGGCGCGACCCTGCGCGGGCTCTCAGCCCGCACCGAGGAAGTCCGCTTCCCCCGTGCCACGATCGTGCGCCGCACGGGCACGGCCCGCCGCCGCACCCACACGCTCGTCGGAGTGGCCCTCGGCCTCGCGACCGTGGCTGCAGCCGGCACCGTCGTCGGCGCAGGGCCCGGGGTCAGCGCCGTGCTCGCCTCCGCCAGGGGCGCTGACGCCCCCGCGCGCGTGGCTCCCGAGACGCACCTCGCCGCTGCTGCGCTCCTCGCGCCCGAGCAGCTGGCCGGGCTCGCCGCGGGCGCGACCTTCAGCACCGTCGCCACCACCGACAACACCGTCGGCGAAGGCCTCAACCTCCCGTGCCAGTCGACCCGGTTCGCGGACACGAAGGGACACGACGCCCTGGTCCGCACCTTCAGCAGCACGGCGAAGCCGGCCGCATCCGCGGTGCAGGTCGTCGAGCGGTCCACCGACGCCACGTCCGCCCACACGGCGTACGGCGCGACGCTGGCGTGGTTCTCCGACTGCGCCGACCAGCGCGTGCAGCTCCTCGCGTCGTACTCCCTCACCGGCGCCGGCGACGAGGCCGCGCTCGTGGTGCTCCGCGACTGGGCCGCACCCGTCACGACGTACACCGTTGCCGTCGCGCGCACGGGTTCGATCGTCACCTCGCTGAGCCGCTCGGTCGGCGACAGCGTCGGCCCCGAGCTCCCGCCGTTCGTGTCCGCAGTCGGCGGCTCGGTGTCCTCGCTCTGCAAGGAGGACGGCGGCGGCGCCTGCGCCACGACCCCGCGCAAGACCCTGGCCGCTCCGGCGCCCGGCCCGAGCGCGCACGGCATGCTGCAGTCCGTCGACCTGCCCCCGGTGCGGGGAGTCGACCAGCCCTGGGTCGCGACCGCGCCTGTCCCGGCCAGGGCCAACCCGGCCGCGACCACGTGCGACCGGGCCGTCTTCGCCGGCATCCCGTGGTCTGCCACGCGCACGTTCCTGGTCCCCGAGGCGCGCCTGCCCGCACGCTTCGGCCTCAGCGAGACGGTCGGACGGTTCAAGGACGAGGCTGCCGCGAAGCGCTTCGTGAGCGACATCCAGAAGCGGATGGGCAGCTGCGAGAAGCGCGACCTCTCCGCGACCGTGCAGCCGCTGGCGCGCTCGCGCAGCGCGACGAGCGAGATCACCAGCTGGCGGTTCACCGCGGCCATCTCCGACCAGGCCGAGGTCGACTACTACGTCTCGCTGGTACGCCGCGGGGCCGTCGTCGCGCAGATCGGCTTCGTCCCGGTCGAGAAGGCATCGTTCGGCACGGACGCCTTCGAGGACCTTGCTGCGCGAGCGCTGGCACGCCTCGAGAACCTCCCGCCCACCTGACCCCTCTCCCCGTCGACACGTCGCAACCTTGAGGTCGACACGGCGCTTGGTTGGCGTGTCGCGCGCAGAATGATCCTGTCGGGACGCAACCGCGCAGGCACACCGCGCGTATCCCCCTCGACAGCAGCCACGGAACGGGGAAACGCGATGGATGAGCGCGATGGATGAGAAGCAGTTCGACGACTTCTACACCGCGTCGTTCGCCCGGATCACCGGTCAGCTCTACGCGATGATCGGGGACCGCGACGAAGCCCAGGAGTGCGTGCAGGAAGCGTTCGTCCGCGCCTGGACCCATCGCCGCAAGCTCTCCCAGGCGGACCACCCCGAGGCATGGGTCCGCACCACGGCGTACCGGCTCGCGGTCAGCCGCTGGCGGCGTACCCGCCTGAGCCGGAGGCCGGCAGACCGGGCGGTTTCGCCGCCGACGCAGACCGAGGCGTCCGATGAGACGCGCGTCGCCCTGGTGACCGCGTTGCGGCAGCTGCCCGAGGCACAGCGACAGGCGCTCGTCCTCCACCACCTCTGTGACCTTCCCGTCCATGACGTGGCCCGCGAGGTCGGCGTACCCGAGGGGACCGTCAAGGCCCGCCTCTCCCGCGGCCGAGCGGCCCTCGCCGTGCTGCTCTCCCCCGACACCCAGAGCGACCCGGGAGCCCACCATGTCTGAGCGCGACCCGATCCGTGATCTCGAGAACTTCGGCACCGGAGGTGTGCCCGTGACTCCCCTGTCCCCCGCCGAGGTACGCCGCCTCGGCGACCGCCGCCGCACCCGGCGCAATGCCGTCGTGGCCACCGGCGCAGTCGCCGTCGTCGCCGTCATCGCGGCGCCGTTCGCCTTCCTCGGTGGAGGGCCCAACAGGCCCGAGCCGCCGTCGACCACGATCACGCCGACCGTCACCCCCAGCGTCACGGACAGTGCCGAGCCCGCGCCACCGGGCGGCTGGAGGACCACGATCCCGGACGACTTCCCGTTGCTCCACGACCTCCCGGAACGCAATGACCAAGGCGAGGAGACCACGACGACCTCCAGGCTCGTGCTCGAGCCCATGGACTTCTGCGGGACGACACCGTGGAGCTACACGGGCACGGTTGCCCACAAGGGCGTCGACTTCAACGGCCCCGAGGACTACCGCGACCGGGTGATCGCCACCTACAGCGACGCCCGTGCGGCACAGCTCGCTCTCGATGGGGCACGTGACTCAGCCACGGGTTGCGACGAGGAGACGGCCGACGGCACCACCAAGCGCAACACCGTGTGGGGCGCCCAGATCCCGGCGAGCGACGACACCTTCCTGATCACGACTCGCTACCAGATGGCCGGGACGACGGGCTACATGCCCGGGATGACCACGCTCCTGGTCACCCGCGTGGGCAACGCGCTCTTCCTCACCACCGAGAGCAACGAAGGCGGCATGACGGACGAGCAGACGAGCAGCGCCGTCGAGGAGATGGTCGGCTGGTCCGGCACGATGACGGCGGCGATGTGCATCTACGCCAGCGACCCGTGTGGCGGCCCGAGCTCGTCGACGACCGAGATCCCCTCCGACTTCCCGCTCGGCCTCGCCAACCCGCTGGGCTCCGACGGGACGGTGAACGGCACCCCCGCAGGTGAGCGCATGACCCACGCCGACCCGTGCGACAGCAAGGGGATCCTGGTGAGCGAGCCGGTCGACCGGCTCGACTACGACCTGATGGGCCCGGAGTTCCACGAGATGCGCGAGCTCCGGACCTATCCTGACGCCGCGACCGCCCAGGCAGCACTCGACAACCTTGCCGCTGCGGTCGCGGACTGCCCGAACGAGACCCTCACCAACGGCATCGAAGCGACCTGGAGCACCCACGACGTCACCACTGGCTACAGCACCGTGACCGCCTCACGGGCCATCGGCGAGGAGGGCGGCTACACCTGGCAGTACACCCGCGTCGGGCGCGCCCTCGTCGGCATCGTCTGGGCGGGCGAGGGCGGAAGCCCGGAGTCCCTGCGCGACAACGCCCAGTGGATGACCGAGATCACCAAGCAGATCGCACCGAAGATGTGCCTGTTCACCCAGGACGGCTGCTGAAGCGGGACCACTGCGGCACGCGGCGTACCGACAGATGCACGAAGGGCCCCGGCGTGATGCCGGGGCCCTTCGTCACTGCTGTTGCCTGGCTCAGGCGTTCGGCTCGATGCCGAGGCCGATCAGGAGCTCGCGCGCCAGAGCAGCAGTCGCGGACGGCGTCTTGCCGACCTTGACGCCGACGGCCTCGAGGGCCTCCTGCTTGGCGGCAGCGGTGCCCGCGGAGCCCGAGACGATGGCGCCGGCGTGGCCCATGGTCTTGCCCTCCGGAGCGGTGAAGCCAGCCACGTAGCCGACGACCGGCTTGGTGATGTTGGCCTTGATGTAGTCAGCCGCACGCTCTTCGGCGTCGCCACCGATCTCACCGATCATGACGATCAGCTTCGTCTCCGGGTCCTCCTCGAAGGCCTGGAGCGCGTCGATGTGCGTGGTGCCGACGATCGGGTCACCGCCGATGCCGATGGCGGTGGTGAAGCCGAAGTCACGCAGCTCGTACATCATCTGGTAGGTCAGGGTGCCGGACTTCGACACGAGGCCGACCGGACCCTTGCCCGCGATGGTGTGCGGCGTGATGCCGGCCAGCGACTCGCCCGGCGTGATGATGCCGGGGCAGTTCGGGCCGATCATGCGCGTGGACTTGCCCTGCAGGTACGACCAGACCTCGGCCGTGTCCTGCACCGGGACACCCTCGGTGATCACGACGATGAGCGGGATCTCGGCGTCAATCGCCTCGATCGCCGCGTCCTTCGTGAACGCCGGCGGGACGAAGAGCACCGACACGTTGGCGCCGGTCTCCTTCATGGCCTCGGAGACCGAGCCGAAGACCGGGAGCTCCACGTCGGCGCCAGTGGCGTCCTTGTGGGTCACGGTCGTGCCGGCCTTGCGGGCGTTGACGCCGCCCACGATCGTCGCGCCCGAGTCAAGCATGAGGGCCGTGTGCTTGGCACCCATGCCACCCGTGATGCCCTGGACGATGATCTTGCTGTCCTTGTTCAGGTAAATGCTCATGTCTCGTCCCCTCAGGCGTTCGCGAGCTCGGCGGCCTTGTCGGCCGCACCGTCCATGGTGTCCACGAGGGTGACCAGCGGGTGGTTCGCCTCGGCGAGGATCTGGCGGCCCAGGTCCACGTTGTTGCCGTCGAGACGGACGACCAGCGGCTTGGTCGCAGCGTCGCCGAGGAGCTCGAGAGCACCGACGATGCCCTTCGCGACCTCGTCACACGCGGTGATGCCACCGAAGACGTTCACGAAGACCGACTTGACCTGCTCGTCGTTCAGGATGACGTCCAGGCCGTTGGCCATGACCTCAGCGTTGGCGCCACCACCGATGTCCAGGAAGTTGGCCGGGGTCACGCCGCCGTGGTTCTCACCGGCGTACGCGACGACGTCGAGGGTGCTCATCACGAGACCCGCGCCGTTGCCGATGATGCCGACGGAGCCGTCGAGCTTCACGTAGTTGAGGCCGAGCGCCTTGGCCTTCGCCTCGAGCGGGTCAGCCTCTTCGGCGATCTCGAACTGCTCGTGGTCGGGGTGACGGACCTCGGAGGCGTTCTCGTCGAGCGAGACCTTGCCGTCCAGGGCCTCCAGCTTGTCGCCGGCGAGGCGAGCAAGCGGGTTGACCTCGACCAGGGTCGCGTCCTCTTCGACGAAGACCGTGTAGAGCTTCTCGATCATCGTGACGGCCTGCTCGAAGACGGCCTCGGGGAAGCCGGCCTCGGTCGCGATCTCGCGCGCCTTGGCAGCGTCGACGCCCTTGCCCGGGTCGATCGCGATCTTCTTCACGGCGTCGGGGTTGGTCTTCGCGACCTCTTCGATCTCGACACCACCCTCGACGGACGCGATGCAGAGGTACTGGCGGTTCGAGCGGTCCAGCAGGAAGGAGAAGTAGTACTCCTCCTCCGGCGGGGTCGCGGGCGTCACCAGGACGCGGTTGACCGGAAGGTCCTTGATCGTCAGGTTGAGGATGTTCGTCGCGTGCTCGAACGCCTCGTCCGGGGTCTTGGCGAGCTTGACGCCGCCAGCCTTGCCGCGGCCGCCGGCCTTGACCTGCGCCTTGATGACGGTCACGCCGCCGATCTGCTCGGCAGCGGCCTTGGCCTCTTCGGCGGTCTCGACGACAACACCCAGGGTGGTCGCGACGCCGTGCTTGGCGAAGAGTTCCTTCGCCTGGTACTCCATGAGATCCACTGATCCACCCAGTCCTTTTCGATTGACACAGTCCGGGGATTCCTCAGGCACCCTAGACCTGCAGTGGGCCCCGCGACCATGAGGACCTGATCTTGGACGGTCATCCGGGGGTCAACGTGGCCCATCGCACACCGGATCTCACCACCTCACGGGGTGTCGGCCCCGTTTCCAACGACCGGACAGGGCGTACGCCGCGGCGCAGCGAGGCTGCGGCGTACCGGGGCCGACTCGCCTCCGATTCTGGAGAGTGATACTTTCCGTAGTTTCTCCACCGAACAGGTCACATTGATTGGCCGGGGCCTGCGGGGGTCCATTAGAGTCGGGCACGCTGTCTCGTTCCCGACCAGAGGATTTCAATTCATGGCTGACCACCGAGCATCTCGCGGCGCGCGTGACGCAAGCCGAGGGGTCCCCGGAGCAGCGAGCAGCACCGCTGGCAAGCGCAAGGCTGTGAAGCACGCCGCCCCGCGCGGCCCGATCATCAAGGGCCTGCCGTCCGCGCCCGTCATGCTTGGCGTCGCAGCACTCTCGCTGTCCGCCACCGGCGCCGTCAGCGCGGCCGCCGACGAGACCGCAGCCGCCTCCGCGCCCGTGCGCTTCGCCGCGCCGGCCAACGCTCTTTCCGGCTCCACCGACGTCGGCTCGACGCAGCTCGACGACGCCCGCGCCGAGGTCGTCTCGCGTGACTCGCAGCGCGACGCGCTCGAGACCGCCACCTCCGAGAAGCTCCAGGACGCCGCCGAGGAGCAGGCCGAGCAGCGCGCCACCGAGCTCGCCAAGCTGGCCCGCGCCGCGCAGGACCAGGCCAAGGAGATCAAGGCCAACCAGTGGGTCCTCCCGCTCGATGCCGGCACCTACCGCATCTCCGAGGGCTTCGGCGAGGGCTACTCGTGGCGCGGCTACGCCCACACCGGCCTCGACTTCGCTGCTCCGAGCGGCACCCCGATCCACGCCGTCGCCAGCGGCACCATCACGTTCGCCGGCTACGCCGGTGGTTGCGGCAACATGACGATGCAGGTGCTCGACGACGGCACCGAGCTGAAGTACTGCCACCAGAGCTCGATCGCCACCTCGGTGGGCACCCGCGTCACGGCCGGCCAGATCATCGGCTACGTCGGCACCACCGGTCACTCGACCGGCAACCACCTCCACCTCGAGGTCCACCCCGGCGGTGGAGATGGGGTTGACCCCTACGCCGCGCTGGTGGCCAACGGGGTCACCCCGTAACGAGCGAAGCGAGTCGGGCGAACCGCAGGGACGCGGCGTACACCCGAAGTCGCGCCGTGTCGACGCCGAAGTAGCGCCGTGTCGACGCTAGAGCTTCTCGACCGGGGCGTAGCGCAACAGCAGCCGCTTGACGCCTTCGGACCCGAAGTCGATCGACGCGACCGCCTTCTCGGCTGCCCCCTCGACGGCCACGACAGTCCCCAGGCCGAACGAGTCGTGGGTGACCCGGTCGCCCGGAGCCAGTGACGGGATCGCGCGGGCCTTCTTGGCCTTGGCAGCGGCATCGATGCGGAGGGCCGCCGAGCCGAAGTTGCGTCGGCCCGCAGCAGTCGGAGTCGCGAAGCCCGACCCGAACGACTCTCCCCCGGAGCCCCACGACGTCGAGCTGTCGTCGTACGACGAGCGGCGCCAGGTGGTCTGCGAGCCCTCGGTGCGCCGCCAGTCGACGAGGTCGACCGGGAGCTCGTCGATGAAGCGCGAGGCAGGGTTGTGCGACGGTGCGCCCCAGGCCGAGCGCATGACGGCGCGGGAGAGGTAGAGGCGCTCGCGGGCGCGGGTGACGCCGACGTAGGCGAGCCGGCGCTCCTCCTCGAGCTCGGGCAGGTCGCCCAGCGCGCGCATGTGCGGGAAGACGCCGTCCTCCATGCCGGTCAGGAAGACGACCGGGAACTCCAGGCCCTTGGCGGTGTGGAGCGTCATCAGCGTGACGACGCCCTTCTCCTCCGCCTCCGGCGACTCGGGGATCTGGTCGGAGTCAGCGACCAGGGCGACCCGCTCGAGGAAGTCGGACAACCCCGGGGTCACCGTGCCGGCGTCGACGTCGGCCGGGTCGGCGGACGGGCCGGCCTGGGGGTCGTCGCTGAACTCACGCGCGACAGCGACGAGCTCGGCGAGGTTCTCGACGCGGGTCTCGTCCTGCGGGTCGTCGGAGCTCTCCAGCTCGGCGAGCAGGCCGGACCGGGTCAGCACCGACTCCAGGATGACGTCGGCCCGCTCCCCCGCGGCCACCATCGACTGCAGCTCCTGGACCATGTCCGTGAACAGCTTGATCGCGTTGAGCGACCGGGTCGCGATGCCCGCAGCCTCGGATGCGTTGAGCAGTGCCTCCCAGAAGGTGATGCGCTCCCGCTCGGCGTACGCCGCGACGCAGGCCTCGGCGCGGTCGCCGATGCCGCGCTTGGGGGTGTTGAGCACGCGGCGCAGCGAGATCTCGTCGGCCGGGTTGGCCAGCATGCGCAGGTAGGCCAGCGCGTCGCGGACCTCCTTGCGCTCGTAGAACCGCACCCCGCCGACGACCTTGTAGGGCATGCCGTGGCGGATGAAGATCTCCTCGAACACGCGGCTCTGGGCGTTGGTCCGGTAGAAGACCGCGACGTCTCCCGGCCGCGAGCCACCGTCGGTGAGCGTGTCGATCTCCCGCGAGATGAACCGCGCCTCGTCGTGCTCGTCGTCTGCGACGTAGCCGACGATCTTGGCCCCGTCGCCGGCCTGCGACCACAACCGCTTCGGCTTGCGGCCCTTGTTGTTGCTGATCACCGAGTTGGCGGCGTTGAGGATGGTCTGGGTCGAGCGGTAGTTCTGCTCGAGCAGGATCGAGCTGGCGTTGGGGAAGTCCTGCTCGAAGTCCATGATGTTGCGGATGTTGGCGCCACGGAACGCATAGATCGACTGGTCGGCGTCACCGACGACCATCAGCTCGGCCGGCGGCACACGCTCGCCACCGCTCGTGTCCTCTTCCATGGAGTCAGCACAGAGCTGGTGGATGAACGCGTACTGCGCGTGGTTGGTGTCCTGGTACTCGTCGACCAGCACATGGCGGAAGCGGCGACGGTAGACCTCGCGCACCTCCGGGAACGCCTGGAACAGGTGCACCGTGGTCATGATCAGGTCATCGAAGTCGAGGGCATTGGCCTCGCGCAGCCGCCGCTGGTAGTTGACGTACGCCGCGGCGTAGGACTGCTCGAAGCCGTTGGCCGCGTCCTTCGCCGCCTCGTCGGGGTCCTTGAGCTCGTTCTTCTGGTTGGAGACCCAGTTGAGGACCGCGCGCGGCTGGAACTTCTTCGGGTCGAGGTCGAGGTCGTTGCAGACCAGCTGCATCAGTCTCTTGGAGTCGCTCGCGTCGTAGATCGAGAAGTTGCTCTTGAAGCCGAGCTTGTCGGCCTCCTTGCGCAGGATCCGCACGCACGCGGAGTGGAAGGTGCTGACCCACATCACCCGCGCGCGCTTGCCGATCAGGTCCTCGACGCGCTCCTTCATCTCGGCCGCGGCCTTGTTGGTGAAGGTGATCGCGAGGATGCTCCCCGGATGGGCTCGCCGCTCCTGGACCAGCCACGCGATGCGCCGGGTCAGCACACGGGTCTTGCCCGAGCCGGCGCCCGCCACGACCAGCAGCGGGGCACCCGCGTGCACGACAGCGGCGCGCTGCGGCGCGTTGAGGCCCTCGAGCAGGGCCTCCGCCGTCAGGGCCCTGGCGCGCGAATCGGTCGCAGGGGCGGGCTGGAGGTGCTCAAGGCCGGGGATCGGAAAAGGGGTGCTCATGCTGACGCCAACCCTACGTCCCGCGACCGACACTCGGCCCCACCCGCCGAGAGGTCAGGTTTGGTCCGCCGAACCGTCAAGACTGGCGCCGCGAACCGTCAGGCGTGGTGTGCCGAGGTCCAGAGGACCGCGACGGCGACGTTGGCAACAGTGAGACCGACGGCCACCCAGTAGAGGACGTCGGTGAGGCCCTTCTTGCTGCGCGCCTCGAGCAGACCGACCACGGCGAAGCCGATCACGAGCTTCACCGCCACCTTGGTGTGGTCGACGTCAGCGTCGCCACCCTCGAGCACACCGACCAGCAGCAGGCCGGCGAGGAATGCGATGCGCGCGCCCCAGAGCGTCGACTGGTGGACCGCCTTCTGCGTGGCCTTCGCCTGACCGAGCAGCCCGCCGAGCAGGGCCGCGAACGCGACGAGGTGGACGACGAGGAGCAGCTGACGCAGGAGATCCATGGCCACAGCGTAAATGGGTCAGAGCAGGCGGCGGTCGTTGGCCCAGCGAGTCAGCTCGTGCCGGGAGGAGAGCTGCAGCTTCCGCAGCACCGCCGACATGTGGGTCTCGACGGTCTTCACCGAGATGAAGAGCTCCTTCGCGACCTCCTTGTAGGAGTAGCCCCGGGCGATGAGCCGCATGACCTCGCGCTCGCGCTCGGTCAGCCGGTCGAGGTCCTCGTCCACGGCGGCGATGTCGGCGGACAGCCCAGCCCCCGCAAAGGCATCGAGCACGAAACCCGCCAGCCGCGGCGAGAAGACCGCGTCGCCCTCGGCCACGCGCCCGATCGCGCTGACCAGCTCGGGACCGGTGATCGTCTTGGTGACGTATCCGCGGGCACCCGCACGGATCGTGCCGATCACGTCCTCGGCCGCGTCGGAGACCGACAGCGCGAGGAAGCGCGGTCCGGACGGACCGGTGCGCCGCATGACCTCGGCACCACCGCCGCCGGGCAGGTGCACGTCCAGGAGTACGACGTCGGGCCGGTGTGCCACGACGGCAGCCACCGCGGAGTCGACGTCTGCCGCCTCGCCCACGATCTCCACACCTGCGGCCCTCGCGGGTTCGGACGACAGCTCCGCCCGCACACCTCCGCGGAACATCGCGTGGTCATCGACGATCAGGACGCGCGTCATGACTTTCCTTCTTCCAAGGGCATGCGGAGCACGATCTCGGTGCCCTCGCCTGGTGTGGACGTCACCACGGCAGCGCCGCCGTGGCGCACCATGCGGTCGACGATGCTGCCGCGCACTCCCTGGCGGTCGCCCGCGACACCTGCGGGGTCGAAACCGACACCGCGGTCCTTCACGTAGACCGACAGGACGCCGCCGGCCACCTCGGCGTACACGTCGACGCGAGTGGCGCCCGAGTGGCGCGCGGCGTTGACCACCGCTTCGCGGGTGGCGAGGACGATGGGGTGGGCGCGCTCGGTGAGGGTCAGCTCACCGACGGTGACCACCTCGACGGCGATGGCGTGCTCGGCCTCGACGTCCGCCGCGATCTCGGCGAGCGCGGCGGACAGGGTGCCGGCCACGACGTCGCCCTCGAAGAGCCAGGTGCGCAGGTCACGCTCCTGTGCACGAGCCAGCCGGGAGACCTGCGCCGGGTCAGCGGCGTTCTTCTGGATCAGGGCGAGGGTCTGCAGCACGGAGTCGTGCAGGTGAGCCGCCACGTCGGCGCGCTCCTCGGTGCGGACCCGCTTCTCGCGCTCGTCGGAGAGGTCAGTGGCGAGCCGGATCACCCAGGGTCCGAGGGTCAGCAGCAACCCGACGAGCCCGAGCAGCGTGGCAATGAGTACGTCGCGCGCGACCTGCAGCTGCCCGCTCCGCAGCGCGAAGAGAACCAACGCGGTCAGCACGAGCGCAGCGCCACTGAGCAGGCGGGCCCAGGCGGCCCAGCCGCCGTTGCCGATCAGGGCACGCACCGGGTCGACGCGGCCACCGGAGTCGCGCCAGCGCTCGCGCTGCGCCTCGTCGGCCTGACGCCAGATCAGGGCGACACCAGTGAGCCCCAGAGCGAGGACCCAGAACACCGTGCCGCGTCCGATGACGGACTCCAGCAGGAGCAGCGCGCCGAACCCGAGCGCCGCGAGCGCGATGGCCGGACCGACGTCCGCGAGCCGCCTGCCCGTGCCGGGCCGGCGTCCTCCGCGCGATGCTGCCGCGAGGCCCGGGGCAAGGTCCGGGTCGCGCGTTGCGGCGGGGAGCGCGAGCCACAACGCGCCGTACATGACGATGCCGAGGCCGCCCAGGGCACCGGAGGCGACGAACGCGACCCGGATCCAGAGCACGGGGAGCGCCAGGTGCTCGGCCAGGCCGGCCGCGACCCCACCGAGGTAGCCGGCAGCCGTGTCGCGGGCAGCTCGCCGCGGCACGTAGGCAGGTCCGGAGGGTGCGTGTTCGGTCATCGTGCGGCCATCGTGGCACGCGCGGGCGCACGCACACATCGGGACAGGCCCCGAGTCGACCCTGACCTGATGCCCCACCCCGCAGACAGCACCCCGGGGGACGCTCAGGGCTCTCCCCGATGGTTGTGGGGCGGTGGCTCCGACAGGCTGGAGCCATGGACGAGAACCAGAACGCAGACCCCACCGGGTCGAACCCGGACCAGCCCGGTCAACCGGAGCACTCGGCGACCCCGGGCGGCCCCCGTGTCGACAGCAGCGACATGCGCGACCTCGGTCGCCTGCGCCGCTCCACGACCGACCGCCACGTTGCCGGTGTCGCCGGCGGCATCGCGCGCCACTTCGACATCGACCCGCTGATCGTACGGATCGCCTTCGTCGTGCTCACCTTCTTCGGCGGCGCCGGCCTGATCCTGTACGGCGCGTGCTGGCTGTTCGTCCCGGAGGACGACGAGTCGAGTGCACCCTTCGACCTGGAGCCGCGCACCCGCGGGTTCGTGCTGATCATCGCCGGAGTCATCGCCGCGCTCTCGGTGATCGGCGACTCCTTCGACAGCGGCCCGGGCGTCTGGGGCTTCTTCCCCGCCATCGTCATCGCGGCGATCGCCTGGGTCGTGCTGACCCGGCGCAACCGCCGCCGCGGCCTGCACTACCGCCCGGACCAGGACATGAACAACCCGTACGCCGCGCCCTACGGAACGTCCGGCCAGGGCGTCGGCGCCCAGCTGGCCGCCGATGCGAAGGCGGATCCGGCCAAGTACAAGGACATGGGTGCGTGGCAGGTGGTCGGTGACCCCGCGAAGGGCTACCGCTGGCAGCGTGACCCGCGCAAGCGTGGGCCGAAGCTGTTCTGGATCGCGATCCCACTGATCGCGCTCGCCCTCGGCACGCTCGGTGTGGTTGACCTGGCTGGCGCCGGCGTCATCGACGCGGCGTACCCGGCCCTGGCGCTCGCCATCATCGCCGTGCTGCTGCTCCTCGGTTCCTTCTGGGGCCGCGCCGGCGGGCTGATCCTCCTGGGCCTGCTGCTCGTGCCGATCACTGCCGCCACCACTGCGGCCGGCGAGATCGAGACCGACACGCTGACCTACAAGCCGCTCACCTACGCGGAGATCCCCGAGTTCGGCTACCGCCTCGGTGCCGGCGAGATGGTGATCGACCTGACCGCCATGGATCCGAAGGAGCTCGACGGCCGACGTCTCGAGGTCAACATGGACTTCGGTCGCATGGAGATCATCGTGCCCGACGACGTCGACGTGGAGGCGACGTCCTGGATCCACGGGCCGGGCGGCTACGAGCTGTTCGAGATCGAGGGGGGCGGCATCGGCACCGAGCAGACCGCCAGCCACGACGGCGGACTTGAGGCGCCGACCTTCACCGTCGACGCAGAGAACGGGTTCGGCGAGATCGTCGTACAGACCGCCAGCGAAGCACACGACGTGAACGACGAGAGGGATGAGGACTGATGAACGAGCAGGCACCCACCAGCGGGACCACCGGCGACACGGGCGACACCGCCGTCATCCCTCCCCTGCCCGAGGAGGCCCGCGAGGCCACCCCGACCGGCGGTCGGCACCCGATCAACGTCGGCCACCTGGTCATGGGCCTCGCCTTCACCGGCCTGCTCGTGATCTGGGCGCTGGTGGTCAGTGACACCGTTCCGAACGACGACATCCGCTGGCTCCTGCCGGTGCCCTGGCTGCTCGGCGGCGGCATCGGCCTGGTCGCGGTCCTGGTGTCGCAGTCACGCAACCAGCGCAAGGGCCGCTGAGCGCCAGCCGGCAGGTGGGCCGGTCGGGCCCGCAGACAGGGTGAAGACTGTTCGTCAGCAGATGACGAACAGTCTTCACCCTGTTGCGTTCGCTGCTCTTGCGCCGGCCTTTTCTCAGGAGACGCGCAGGCTCTTGAGGTGCTGGACCCGGGCAGCGAGCACCAGATCCGGGTGGTCGGTGATCAACCCGTCCACCCCGGCCGCGAGGAACATCCGTGCCTCGGCGATGAGGTTGCCGTGGTGGCCCGGGCGGTCGTCGGAGCGCAGCTCCTGCGGCAGGAACCTGTTCTCCGCACGCAGGGTCCAGACATGGACCGTCAGCAGGCGCTGGTGGGCATCAGCGACCAGCGAGCTCACCTCCGCCGTGTGGCCGGAAGCATCGCGCGGGAGCACCAGGTGCTTGTGGACACCGATGCCGTCGGCGTACTCCTCGATCGCGGCGAGTCCTGCCGGCGTACACATGTCGGGGTACTTCGTCGGGTCACCGGCAGCGACCAGGTCGGCCGGGCGGCCCTTCTTCTCGATCAGCTGGAGGATGCTGACCTCGGTGCGTGCCGCGAGCTGCTTGAGCACGGTCGGCTCGAAGGACATCACCGTGACGCGCGAACGCGGGTGGTCGAGCCCGTGCTGCTGCAGCGCGCCGACGAGCGGAGCGACGAGCGAGAGCCCCCGCTGCTCGAAGTATGCCGCGTGCTTGAGCTCGAGCATCACGCCGACGGTGCGTCGGGCCCGGCGTGACTCCAGCGCGACCAGCGTCAGCACCTCGTCGAGGCTCGGCACCGGCAGCCGGTCGTGGAAGTCGGTGTTCGTCTTGCGGATCTTGCGGAAGCGCTCACGGGCGGTCAGCGTGCGCAGCTCGGCGAAGGTGAAGTCCTCGACGAACCAGTCGGTGTGCTCGGAGCCGTCGACCACCTTCGTCGTACGACGGTCCGCGAACTCCGGACGCTCGGCCACGTCCGTGGTGTCGAAGAGCGTTGCGTCGTGACGGGCGACGAGCACGCCGTCCGCGGTGATCACGAGGTCGAGCTCGATGTCGTCGGCACCCATGCGGATGGCGAGCCGGTAGGACTCGAGCGTGTGCTCGGGCCGTTCACCGCTCGCGCCGCGGTGCCCCACGACCGCAGGAGTGGGGATGAGACTCTGCCCGAGGCCAGGAACCGTGCGGGTTTCGATGGTGCTCACGCACCTTTGATCCCATGCCCACACAAACCCCCGGTGACGCCGAGGTGTCAGGTTTGGCCCGCCGAGACGTCAGTTCTGGTTGGACGAAACGTCACGCATGGCTCGCCGAGACGTCAGTGCGCGACCGGGCAGCCGGTCCGCACCGGCATCGCGTCGACGCCGAACACGAGCGAGCTCTCGCGGTAGACCGGAGCGCCGGCCGCCTGCAACGTCGGGAAGCGCCGCGCCAGTGCCGGGAACGCGATCTGGAGCTCGAGCCGCGCCAGCTCACCGCCCACGCAGCGATGCAGTCCATGTCCGAACGCCAGGTGCGAGGTGGGCTCACGGGTCGGGTCGAACTGGTCGCGGCCGTCGGTGTTGGCACCCGGGATCGACACGAGTACGACGTCGCCCTTGCGCACCTGCTGGCCGCCGACCACGAGGTCCTTGCGCGCGAACCGCGGAAAGGCCACCTGGACGACCGCGAGGTGGCGCAGGAGCTCCTCCACGATCGGCTCGGGGTCGGCGCCCGCGGCCAGCGAGGCCCAGACCTCCGGGTGGTCGAGCAGGACCCCGGTGCCCAGCGCCAACATCGACGCGCTGGTCTCCATGCCGCCCGTGAAGACGCCGTCGGCCAGCCCGCCGAGGTCGTGGTCGGAGATCTCGTCACCGTGCTCGGTGACGATCCGGCCGATCAGGCCCGGGCCGGGGGTGATGCGTTGGCGAGCCGTTGCGGCCATGAGGAACTCACGAGAGCCGGAGATCGCCCCGAAGGCGCCCATGCCGCCACCGGACACGTCGAACCGGGCACTGCCGAGGGTGCGGAAGGTGGCGCGGTCATCGATCGGCAGGCCGAGCAGCTCGCAGATCACCAGGAACGGCACGTCGAAGGCGAAGGTCGAGGAGAAGTCCACGGGCTTCCCCGCACGCCCGCGCTCCTCCAGCAGGTCGAGCTGGTCCTCGACGATCTGCTCGATGCGCGGGCGCATGGACTCGAGCTTGCGCCGGGTGAACTCGGGAGTGACCAGCTTGCGCAGCTCGGTGTGCTCCGGCGGGTCGGTGAAGCCGAGCCCCCCGATGTCGCCGCCCTTGGCGCCGCGTGCGCCGACGTACGGCCTGATGTCCGTGCTGTACGCCGCGGTCTCCATGAGGACGTCGCGGGCGATGTCGTAGCCGGTCACCAGCCAGACGTCCATGCCCAGGATGGAGGCCATCCGGGAGATCGGAGGCGCCTCGCGCAGCTTCGGCGATGCCTCGACACCGTCGCGCTCGAGCGGCCAGCGCCACGACTCGGGGATGCGGTCGAGACGCGACAGGTCGATGCCGCCGCGCCGACTGGCCGCCCTGAAGGCAGCCGTGCGCACCTTGCGGACGACGAATCGCGCGGGCCCCATGCTGATCACCCCATCACTGTGCCGAATGGTTGGTGACAACATCGTTCATTTCGGCAGATGTCGGGGGAAGAATCCAGACAAACCCTGACGATCGACCGGGACATCCCCCGGCTGCTCACGGGGGCGCCGTGCCCGCGACGTACTGGAAGAAGCCGTGCGTCTCCTGGCTCACCTCGCCGAATCCGGCTGCCTCGAGCCGCTCGGTCACCTCGTGGGGGCCGAAGACCCGGAGTCCCGCGGGTCCGACCGCGCGCTGCGCCAGGCGGCGCACTGCGTCCGGCGCCACGCTGGTCATGACCGCGACACGACCCTCGGGACGCACGACCCGGATCATCTCCGCGACTGCCCGGAACGGGTCCGGGATCAGGTAGAGCGCGCCATAGCAGGCGACCGCGTCGAAGCTGCCGTCCGCGAACGGCAGCAGGTGCGCGCTCCCCTGCACGTAGTGCGCGCCGGTCCCAGCGTTGTCGACCAGCGCGCGGGTCAGCATCGGGCGTGACAGGTCGATGCCGACGGCCAGTCCGGGGGCGCCGACCGCGGAGGCGTAGTCACCGGTGAAGTTGCCCGGACCGCAGGCGATGTCGAGCACCCGGTCGCCGGGTTCGAGGCGGAGCGCAGTGACCGCCTTCTCCCGCTCGTGGAGGAAGTGCGGGACGTCGAACGCCATCGCCGAGAGGAACCACGCAGGCCGCCAGACCCGCTGGTAGACGGGTGCGAGCAGCCGGTGTTCCATCGCCCGCTGGGCAAGACTCATGTCGTCACCCTAGGATGGGGCCACCCAGGAGGGGAGTATTCCTTCGTGGTGGTGTCGTCAATACGGACGCGAGTCCCGGTGCCACTGGCCTTTTCAAGGCGGAAGAGACCTCCGGAGACCTGTCCGGTCGACCCCTGATGTCGGTTGCTGCACACGCAGCCTGTCCTCGTACGTCGACTCCGCGCACCACTCCGGAAGAGAGAAACCTTTCGTGGATGCACTCCTCGGCGACTCCGTCGCCTCCCCCACCGTCTGGCTCGTCACGCTGCTCGTGACCGTCGGCATCCTGCTCATCGATGTCGTCGTCATCGGCCGCAAGCCGCATGAGCCGTCGATGAAGGAGGTGACCCGCCACCTGATCTTCTTCATCGGTCTGGCGGTCGCCTTCGGCCTCGGCCTGGCGATCTTCGCCGAGCCGCACGAGCTCTCCCCCAGTCCCGCTGCCGAGTTCTTCGCCGGCTGGCTGACGGAGTACTCGTTGTCGGTCGACAACCTGTTCATCTTCATCATCATCATGGCCAGCTTCGGCGTCCCGCGGCAGTACCAGCAGAAGGCGCTGCTCATCGGCATCGTGCTGGCGCTGATCTTCCGCGGCATCTTCATCGTGGTCGGCGCGGCTGCGATCAACCAGTACAGCTGGGTCTTCTACCTCTTCGGCGCGTTCCTCATCTACACCGCGATCAAGCTCGCGAAGCAGGGCGCGGAGGACGAGGACGAGTACGAAGAGAACAAGCTCGTGAAGTTCGCCGAGAACCACCTCCCGGCGACCAAGGAGTGGCACGGCACGAAGATGACCGTCGTCGAGGGTGGCAAGCGACTGATCACCCCGATGTTCCTGGTGATCCTCACGCTCGGCACGACCGACCTGCTCTTCGCTCTCGACTCGATCCCGGCGATCTACGGCCTGACCAAGGACCCCTACCTGGTCTTCACCGCCAACATCTTCGCCCTGATGGGTCTGCGCCAGCTCTACTTCATGATCGGCGGCCTGCTGGAGCGCCTGATCTACCTGTCCTACGGCCTGGCGTTCCTGCTCGGCTTCATCGGTGTGAAGCTCGTCCTGCATGCACTGCACGAGAACCAGCTCGGCTTCATCAACGGTGGCCACCACGTCGAGTGGGCCCCGGACATCCCGATCTGGGTGTCGCTCTCGGTCATCCTCGGCACCCTGCTGGTGACCACGGTCGCCTCGCTGGTCGGCTCCGCGCGCATCGACGCCGCCAAGCGCGACGAGATGACCGGACCCCGCCGCGACTGGGACGACGACTGATCCACCGATAGTCCCCCCAACACCAGGACCCCTATCCGCTACGGATAGGGGTCCTGTCGTTGGGGACCATCGGGGGCAGGTCAGCCGTTGATCAGCGCGCGTCCCTCGTCGGAGAGGTAGAAGCTGGCCAGCCGGCGCCGGATCAGCTCCTCGAGGAGACCCGTCTCGAGCATCGCCTCGATCACGGGCGGAGCGAACCGCAGCGCCTCCTCGACCAGGTCGGCCGCACCGAGCCCGAACTCCTCGAGGAGCTTGTCCAGCGTGAAGTCGCGGTAGGTGTCGAAGAAGACGTCGACGCCCGCCTCGACGAGTGCCGGCAGGTAGTCGGAGGTCCGCAGGTCCAGCCACGCCTGGTACGCCGCGACGAAGAGGTCGACGAGCTGGTCGTCCGTGACCGCATCCATGAAGACCCGGACCGGGCTCGTCGCGAGGGTGTCCCAGATCTCGAGGGCGGCCTGGCGGAACTCGTCATCGGTGACGGCCACGGCCGCATTGTCGGAGAGGTAGCCGAGCAGCATCCGCGCGGCCCGTTCGGAGAACTCCCTGCTGCGCTGGTCGACACCTTCGACTACGGGCGAGACCAGCCCGTCCACCGCCTCACCGACGCGAGCGACACCGGGCGCACGCGAGGCCTGGCCCGCCACCATGCCGGCAAGTGCGGACCCCGCGGTGGCACCCGGCACACGGGAGATCCACCGGCGCCCCGAACCAATGGCTCCGGTCGCGACACCACGCACCAGGCCCCCGACGCCGGCCTGCAGGCTGGAGCTGTCCGCGATGCCGCGCAGGATGCCGATCCGGACGGACCGCATCTCGGCGATGACGCTGACGAGCTCCTCGATCCGGGGGCGGCTGACCAACGTCCCCAGCGCAACGTCGTTCGCGGGGCTGTGGCGGACCAGGGTGGCGATGTCCGTCGCGATCTCGGGAATCGCACCCGGCAGCCGGAACGTCGCGACGTACTTGACCGCGACGGCCTTCACCTGGTCGCGGTGCATGACCTGGTCGAGGGTCAGCGTCGCTGCCGCTGCCAGCGCGTAGTCCACCTCGCTCGCGACCAGCGCGGTGAAGTTGTCCCCCTGCAGCTGGCGCAGCTCATGGGCGACGTGGGCATCGAGAAGCTGCTCGGCACGATCCATGGATCCAGTCTCCACGATCCGGCGCGGCTGAACCCCCACCGGGCAGGTGGGTTCGCTCACGCCCTGCTCACGCCCTGCTCTCGTCGCGCCCGGTGCGCTCGGCAACCTGGGCGTCCAGCCAGTCGGCGATCTCCCAGGTGTCGCCCTTGAGGCATGGGGTGGCGTAGAAGCCAGCGCCGGCCAGGGCGCCACCGATCCCCGTCACCACCCGGAGCACGCTGCCGAGCGACTGCTGGTAGCCGACGAAGAACTCCGGGGTCGTGTGGACGACAGGATTGGAGAGCAACCTGTTCGGCGCGAAGTGCGTGACGCCGCGGATCTGGCCCCACGGGATGTCCAGGCGACGCCAGCGAGCCATGTGCACGCCCAGCGTGTCGACGTACAGGCGCGGGCTGCCGGACGTGAGCTGGTCCAGGTGCATGACGACCGCGAGCGGCGTCCACACGATGAGGCCGATACCACCCAGGACCGCCATGCCGATGGCCCCGTCGACAACGGCCGCGACGAAGATCCCGAGCGTCAGGAACCAGACGCCGAAGACCAGCAGGAGGATCTTGAGGGTCCTCCAGAACGACAGCCGGAACACCACCCGGCCTTCGCGAGCGAGCTGCTCGCTCCAGGCCTGAGGGCCACTCACTCCCACTCAATCGTGCCCGGGGGCTTGGAGGTGATGTCGACGGTGACGCGGTTGATCTCCGCGACCTCGTTGGTGATGCGGGTGGAGATCTTCTCCAGCACCTCGTAGGGCAGGCGCGCCCAGTCGGCCGTCATGGCGTCCTCGGAGGTGACGGGGCGCAGCACGACCGGGTGACCGTAGGTCCGGCCGTCGCCCTGTACGCCGACGGAGCGGACGTCGGCGAGCAGCACGACCGGCATCTGCCAGATCGACCGGTCGAGACCGGCCTTGGTCATCTCCTCGCGGGCGATCGCGTCGGCCTCGCGCAGGATGTCGAGGCGCTCGCGGGTGACCTCACCGATGATCCGGATGCCCAGGCCAGGGCCCGGGAACGGCTGGCGCCAGACGATCTCGGCAGGCAGGCCGAGCTGCTCGCCGACCAGGCGGACCTCGTCCTTGAAGAGAGTGCGCAGCGGCTCGACCAGCTCGAACTCGAGGTCCTCCGGGAGGCCGCCGACGTTGTGGTGGGACTTGATCGTCGAGGTGCCGGCACCGTGGCCGGACTCGACGACGTCCGGGTAGAGCGTGCCCTGGACGAGGAAGCCGACCTTGGAGCCCTCAGGGGCACTCTTGATGACCTCGACCTCGGCGCCCTCGAAGGAGCGGATGAACTCGCGGCCGATGATCTTGCGCTTGGCCTCCGGCTCGGAGGTGCCGGCGAGCGCGTCGAGGAACTGCTTCTCGGCGTCGACGACGATCAGGCGAGCGCCGGTGGCGGCGACGAAGTCGCGCTCGACCTGCTCGCTCTCGCCCTTGCGCATCAGGCCGTGGTCGACGTAGACGCAGGTGAGGCGGTCGCCGATCGCCTTCTGCACGATCGCAGCCGCGACGGCGGAGTCGACGCCACCGGAGAGGCCGCAGATCGCGCGTCCCTCGGGGCCGACCTGCTCGCGGATGCGGGCGATCTGCTCCTCGGCGATGTTGCCGATGGTCCAGGACTGGTCACAACCGGCGATGTTCCACAGGAAGTGCTCGAGCACCTTCTGGCCGTGCTCCGAGTGCAGCACCTCGGGGTGCCACTGGACGCCGGCGAATCCGCGGGCCACGTCCTCGAACGCCGCGACCGGGGTGACCTCGGTCGACGCGAGGACGGTGAAGCCGGCGGGCGCAGCGACCACCTGGTCGCCGTGCGACATCCACACGTTGTGCGCGACGGGCATGTCGGCCAGCAGCGTGCCGGACTCGATCACCGTCACCGGCGTGCGGCCGTACTCGCGCAGACCGGTCGCGGCAACCTCGCCGCCGAGCGCCTGCGCCATGGTCTGGAAGCCGTAGCACATGCCGAAGACCGGAACCTCGCCGCTGAACAGGTCCGCGGAGATGGTGGGGGCGCCGTCCTCGTAGACCGAGGACGGACCGCCGGACAGGATGATCGCCTTCGGCTTCATCGCCATCATCTCGGCGACCGGCAGCGTGTGGGGCACGATCTCGGAGTAGACCCGGGCCTCGCGGACGCGGCGGGCGATGAGCTGGGCGTACTGCGCCCCGAAATCAACAACGAGGACGAGGTCGTGATCGTGCTGCTCCGACACTGGAAGCCTTTCAGCAGGGCGTTACGGCGGAGCCGCAGTCTACCGAGGAAAAGCATCAGGGCCCGACCGGGGAGGGAGGGTGGTCGGGCCCTGATCGTCCACGCTTCTGTTGGACAGCGCCTGGACATGGGGCCCGACCTGGGAGGGAGCATGACTGTCGGACCCACAGGGTGCAACGACAGCCTCAGGACGGAGTTACGGCGCGTCCCCGAGCATTTCCGGGACGCGCCGTAACCCTGTGGTTCAGCGGTGGATCAGCCTCAGCTGATGCCGACGATCGGCAGCCGCAGGGCGCCCGGAGCAGCATCCGGGACGACCGGGTTCTTCGGGGCGACCGGCTGGATCTTGGAGTACGTCGTGCCCATCGCCGGGCGGGTGTCGGCCTCGCCCTTGTTTGGCCAGTACGACGCAGCGCGCTCGGCCTGGGCGGTGATGGTCAGCGACGGGTTCACGCCGAGGTTTGCCGAGATGGTCGAGCCATCCATGATGTGCAGGCCCTCGTAGCCCCACACGCGGTGGAACGGGTCGACGACGCCGCTCGCGGGCGAGTCACCGATCGTGCAGCCCCCGATGAAGTGGGCCGTCAACGGCATGTTGAACGGCTCGCCGATCGTGCCGCCGGGGAAGCCGTTGATGTTCTCGGCGAGCTGCCGCACTGCCTCGTTGGCGACCGGGATCCACGACGGGTTCTCGCCACCGTGGCCCTGCTTCGAGGTCAGGTAGGAGCGACCGAACTTCGTCTTCATCGACGTGGTGATCGAGTTGTCGAGTGTCTGCATGACCAGCAGGATCACCGTGCGCTCGGACCAGTGCTTCACGTCGTACAGGTTGACGAGGTTGCGGGTCTGGCGACCCATCTCGCCGACCCAGCGCTTCAGGCGGCCGTCGCCACCGTCGGTGAGGACGGTCTGCATGAGCGACATGGCGTTGGAGCCCTTGCCGTAGCGCACCGGCTCGATGTGGGTGACCTCGTCGGGGTGCCACGACGAGGTGATCGCGACGCCGTCGGTGTAGTCCTTGCCTGCACCCTTGGGCGAGATCGCGCCGAGGATCGACTCCGAGTTGGTGCGCGTGAGCACACCCAGGCGGTCGGAGATGCGCGGCAGCGAGCCCTCGTTCTTCAGCTGGTGCAGCAGCTTCTGGGTGCCCAGCGCTGCTGCAGCGAAGACCACGTGGTCGGCCGTGAAGGTCTTGACCGCGGTCTTCTTCGACAGCTTGGCCTTGGTCCAGCGGGCAGTGACCGTGTAGCCGCCGCCGACCTTGGGCCGGACGTCGGTCACCGTCGTCAGGGGGTGCACCTTCGCGCCGGCCTGCTCGGCCAGGTAGAGGTAGTTCTTGACCAGGGTGTTCTTGGCGTTGTGACGGCAGCCGGTCATGCACTCGCCGCAGTTGCGGCAGGTGGTGCGCGACGGGCCGACTCCACCGAAGTACGGGTCGTCGTGCTCCTCGCCGCCGGAGCGGCCGTCAGGCCCCCCGAAGAAGACGCCGACCGGAGTCGGGTGGTACGTGTCGCCCTTGCCCATCTGGTCGGCGAGCTTGATCATCTCCTCGTCAGAGGCGGTGACGACCGGGTTGGTGACGACGCCGAGCATGCGCTTGGCCTGGTCGTAGTAGGGCGCGAGCTCGGACTTCCAGTCCGTGATGTGCGCCCACGACTTGTCCTTGTAGAACGGGTCGAGCGGTTCGTAGAGCGTGTTGGCGTAGACGAGCGAGCCGCCACCCACGCCGGCACCGGCAAGGATCAGGCAGTCCTTGACCATGTCGATGCGCTGGATCCCGTAGGCACCGATCGCAGGGTTGAAGAGGAACTTCTTCAGGTCCCACGAGTTCTTCGCGAAGTCCTCGTCACGGAAGCGTGCTCCGGCCTCGAGGACACCGACCTTGTAGCCCTTCTCCGTCAGACGAAGAGCCGTGACCGATCCACCGAAGCCCGAGCCGATGACGAGGACGTCGTAGTGGGCGTCGCTCATGCCTTGCCGATGCCCTTCATGAGCTTGGCGGTGATGGCCATGCCCTTGGCGAACAGCTCGTTGCTGACGAAGCCCGGGGCGGTGATCGGGTAGACCCGCTGCGTGCCGACCGACTGCACCTCGGTGTAGCGGTGGATGCCCTCGGCGCCCTGGCGACGGCCGACACCCGACTCGCGCATGCCGCCCATGGGGGCGTCCAGGCTGGCGAACGTCGCGGCGTAGGCCTCGTTGACGTTGACCGTGCCAGCCTTGATCTCGCGGGCGATGGCCCGGCCGCGCTTCGCGTCGCGGGTCCAGATCGACGCGTTGAGGCCGTAGTTGCCCTCGTTGGCCTTGGCGATCGCCTCGGTCTCGTCGTGGAAGCGGTAGAGCGAGATCAGCGGGCCGAACGTCTCCTTGCCGCAGACGTCCATGTCTTCGGTGACGCCCTCGAGGATCGTCGGCTCGAAGAAGTACGGCGCGATGTCGGGGCGGTGCTTGCCACCGGTCAGGACGGTGGCGCCCTTGGCGACCGCGTCGGCGACGTGGGCCTGGACGGTGTCGAGCTGGTCCTGCGAGATGAGCGAGCCCATGTCGATGGCCCAGTCCTGGCCGGCGCCCAGCGTCATCGCCTCGGTGCGGGCGACGAAGCGGCCCACGAAGCGGTCGTAGACCTCGTCGGCGACGAGCATGCGCTCGGTCGAGACACAGAGCTGGCCGGCGTTGGAGAAGGTCGCGCGGACCGCGCCTTCGGCGGCACGCTCGATGTTGGCGTCCTTGAGGACGAGGATCGGGTTCTTGCCACCGAGCTCGAGCGAGCAGCTGATCAGGCGCTCGGCACAACCGGCGGCGACGCGCTTGCCGGTCGCGGTGGAGCCGGTGAAGCACACGTAGTTGGCGCGCTCGATGATCGCGGTGCCGACCTTGGAGCCGGGGCCAGCGACCGGGATCCACAGGTCCTCGGGGAAGCCGGCCTCGCGGAGCAGCTTCACGCCGATGAGCGAGGTGAGCATGGTCTGGCTGTCAGCCTTGGCGACCACCGCGTTGCCCGCGGCGAGCGCCGGGAGACCGTCGGACATGGCCATCGTGAAGGGGTAGTTCCACGGCGAGATGATGCCGACGACGCCCTTGGGGACGCGGTTCACGTCGATGCGGGTCGCGCCGGGCACGACACCCGGACGGCGCTCGGTGTCGAGGTGGCGGTGGATCGTGCGCGCGTAGTAACGGGCGGTCAGCGCGACGTGGTAGACCTCCATGTAGGCGTCACGGCGGGCCTTGGCCGACTCCCAGACCGCGATGTCCATGATCTCGTCGCGGTGCTCGAGGACCAGGTCGTGGAAGCGCAGCAGCACCTCGGCGCGGTGGTCGAGCGACGTGCGGGCCCAGGCCTCCTGGGCCTTGCGGGCGCGGACGAATGCCTCCTCGACGTCCTCGATGGAGGACTGCGGGATGGCGCCCAGAGGCTGGCCGTTGATGGGCGAGAGGCCCTGAGCGACGGTGCCGCTCGTGGAGAGGATCTGCGAGGTCAGCTCGGCGACGTACTCCGGCTCGAGTGCGTACGACGCAGCGGGGTTGTGCTCCGGGTCGTGGGGACCTTCAACGAGACCGGGCTCAGGGTTCTGTGCGCTCATGGATCGAGGCTAGGCCAACTGGTCAGTAACCGGTAGGACTCCATAATGAAATGAGACTGTTTACACACCCGGTTGCGCTGTACACCGCCTTCTGCCCGCCGAGAAGTCAGGTTTGGTGTGCCGAAAGGTCAACCTTGGCGGGCCGAGACGTCAATTCGGGCGGCGCCGCGATCAGTACAGGTCGGGCAGCCGCACGCGCGCTTCGTCGGCCTCCTGATCGGTGGGCATCCGCTGGCTCTCGCGCTCGGCCTCGACCCGCCGCAAGTAGTGGTCCACCTCGGTCGCAAGCCGCTCCGCATCCCACCCCAGCCGCTCGCCCATGAGCCGCGCCACGTGCGGCGCGGCAGCCACACCCCGGTCAAACATCTCGATCGAGATCCGAGTCCTCCGCACGAGTACGTCGTCGAGGTGGCGCGCTCCCTCATGGGTCACGGCGTAGACCACCTCGGCGTCGAGGTAGTCCTCGGCACCCGGGACCGGCTGGGCGAGCAGACGGTGCTTCGCGATCAGCTCGAGCACGTCGTCGATCCGGCCGCCGTAGCGGTTGAGCAGGTGGTCGATCCGCGCCACGTGCAGGCCAGCACGCCGCGCAAGCATCACGCGCTGGTTGGCCCGCGTCTCGTAGCCCTCCGCGCCGAGCAGGGGCACCCGGTCCGTGATCGAGTCGCGGATGACGGCCGACCCGCCGCTGCGCAGCGAGTGGCTCGCCGCGTCGACGGCATCCTTGGCCATCACCCGGTACGTCGTGAGCTTGCCGCCCGCGATCATGACCAGGCCCGGCACCGGCGTGACCACCGTGTGCTCGCGGCTGATCCGGCTGGTCGGCTCGGACTCGCCCGACAGCAGCGGCCGCAACCCGGCGTACACGCCTTCGACGTCGTCGTGGTCCAGCGGCTCGCGCAGGATCTCGTTGACATGGTCGAGGATGTAGTCGATGTCGGCGCGACTGGCCGCCGGGTGCGCGCGGTCGAGGTCCCACGGGGTGTCGGTGGTGCCGATGATCCAGTGGCGGCCCCACGGGATCACGAAGAGCACCGACTTCTCGGTGCGCACGATGAAGCCGGACTCCGACCGGATCCGGTCACGGGGCACGACCAGGTGGATGCCCTTGCTCGCCTTGACGTGCAGCGAGCCACGGCCGCCGACGAGCTCCTGGATCTCGTCGGTCCACACGCCCGCGGCGTTGACGACGACGCGGGCCCGGATCTCGAACGCGACGTCCTTCTCGAGGTCGAAGGCGCGCACGCCGACGACCCGCTCCCCCTCGCGGATGAACCCGATGCACGCGGTGCGGGTGGCGATCTGTGCGCCGTGAGCGGCTGCCGTGCGGGCGACGGTCATGACCAGACGCGCGTCGTCGACCTGTGCGTCGTAGTACTGGATGGCGCCGGCCAGCTTGGAGGCCTTGAAGTCCGGGGCGATCCGCGCGACCGCCTTGCGGCTCAGGTGCCGGTGCCGCGGCAGACCCATGTCGCCACCGTTCTCGGCGAGGGCTCCGAACTTCGCCATCGCGTCGTAGAGCGCGAGGCCGGCGCCGACGTAGGGCCGCTCCCACACCCGGCGCGTCAGCGGGTAGAGGAACGGCACGGGGCGCACCAGGTGCGGGGCGAGCCGCGTCAGCAGCAGGCCGCGCTCGTGCAGAGCCTCCTTGACCAGCGCGAAGTCCATCATCTCCAGGTAGCGCAGACCGCCGTGGATCAGCTTGGAGCTGCGGCTCGAGGTGCCGGACGCGAGGTCGCGCTGCTCGATCAGCCCGGTCGTCAGCCCGCGGGTGACCGCGTCGAGAGCGACGCCAGCGCCGACGATGCCGCCGCCGACGACCAGGACGTCGAGCTCGTAACCGGAGGCTGCATCGAGCTGCTGGAGCGCCACATCGCGGGCGTCGGGACTGAGCGCGGAGGCCGTCATGCGCCCACTATGCCCAACCTGGCAAGAGATTGGGCACATTGAGCGATTACTCGACGACGATCTCGACCCGCTGGAATTCCTTGACGTCGGTGTAGCCCGTGGTCGCCATCGAGCGCTTGAGGGCGCCGATCAGGTTCATCGTGCCGTCGGCGACGCGGGACGGGCCGAGCAGGATCTCCTCGATCGTGCCGACCGTGCCGAACTCGACGCGCTCGCCACGCGGCAGCTCCGCGTGGTGCGCCTCGGTGCCCCAGTGGAAGCCGCCACCCGGCGCGTCCGAGGCCCGCGCGAACGGAGAGCCGACCATGACCGCGTCGGCGCCGCAGGCGATCGCCTTCGCGATGTCACCCGAGCGGCCGATCGAGCCGTCGGCGATGACGTGGACGTAGCGGCCACCGGACTCGTCAAGGTAGTCGCGACGAGCCGCGGCGACGTCGGCAACCGCGGAGGCCATCGGCACCGCGACACCGAGAACGGTGCGGGTGGTGTGCGCAGCACCGCCACCGAAGCCGACGAGCACTCCGGCGGCACCGGTGCGCATCAGGTGCAGCGCAGCGGTGTACGTCGCGCAGCCGCCCACGATGACCGGGACGTCGAGCTCGTAGATGAACTCCTTGAGGTTCAGCGGCTCCGCCTGGCTGCTGACGTGCTCCGCCGACACCGTGGTGCCGCGGATGACGAACATGTCGACGCCCGCGTCGACGACGCACTTGGCGAACTCCTTGGTCCGCTGCGGGCTCAGGCTGCCCGCGACGGTCACGCCGGCTGCGCGCATCTCGCGCAGACGGGCGGTGATCAGCTCGGGCTGGATCGGCTCGGCGTAGATCTCCTGCATGCGCCGGGTCGCCTGGAGGCCACGAAGACCGGCGACCTCCTCGAGCAGCGGCGTCGGGTCGTCGTACCGCGTCCAGAGGCCCTCGAGGTTCAGCACGCCGAGACCGCCGAGCTTGCCGAACGCGATGGCGGTGGCCGGGGACATCACCGAGTCCATCGGCGCGGCGACAACGGGGATGTCGAAGCGGTAGGCGTCGATCTGCCAGGCGACGCTGACTTCCTCCGGATCGCGCGTGCGCCGCGAGGGCACGATCGCGATGTCATCGAAGGAGTACGCCCGCCGGGCCCGCTTCGCCTTGCCGATCTCGATCTCAGTCACGGGCGAAGCCTACCGGGAAACGACGACGCCCCTGGTGCCCGTCGCGGGCAGCAGGGGCGTCGCGCGACGCGTGCCTCAGCGAGCTGAGTAGTTGGGCGCCTCGACGGTCATCTCGATGTGGTGCGGGTGGCTCTCCTTGAGCGACGCCGACGTGATCCGGATGAACTTGCCCTTCTCCTGCAGGTCCGGGACGGTGCGCGCGCCGACGTAGAACATCGACTGCTGGAGGCCACCGACGAGCTGGTGGGTGACGGCACCGAGCGGACCGCGGTAGGCCACCCGGCCCTCGACGCCCTCGGGGACGATCTTGTCGTCGCTGGCGACCTCGGCCTGGAAGTAGCGGTCCTTGGAGTAGGACTTCTTGCCGCGGCTCGACATCGCGCCGAGCGAGCCCATGCCGCGGTAGGCCTTGTACTGCTTGCCGTTGTGGAAGACGACCTCGCCGGGCGACTCCTCGCAACCGGCGAGCATCGAGCCGATCATCACGGTGGACGCCCCGGCGACGAGTGCCTTGGCGATGTCGCCGGACTGCTGGAGGCCGCCGTCGGCGATGACGGGTACGCCGGCCGGGGCTGCCGCGAGCGTCGCCTCGTAGACGGCGGTGACCTGCGGGACACCGCAACCGGTGACGATGCGGGTGGTGCAGATCGAGCCGGGGCCGAACCCGACCTTGACCGCGTCGGCACCGGCGTCGACGAAGGCCTGGGCGCCCGCGCGGGTCGCGACGTTGCCGCCGATGACCTGGACGTGGCGGGTGGCGGGGTCGGTCTTGAGGCGCCTGACCATGTCGAGCAGCAGGTGGACGTGACCGTGGGCGGTGTCGGCGACGAGCACGTCGACACCGGCGTCGATCAGCGTGGTGGCGCGCTCCCAGGCGTCGCCGAAGTAGCCGACGGCGGCACCGACCAGCAGGCGGCCGGCCGCATCGCGCGAGGCGTCGGGGAACTGCTCGCCCTTGACGAAGTCCTTGACCGTGATCAGGCCGGCGAGCTTGCCCGCCGGGTCGACGAGCGGAAGGCGCTCGAGCTTGTGCTGACGCAGCAGTGCGGTGGCGTCGTCCCGGGAGATCCCGACCGGGGCGGTGACCAGCGGCATGTGGGTCATCACCTCGTCGACCTTGGTGGTGGCCCACTCCGCGACCGGGGTGAACCGCAGGTCGCGGTTGGTGATGATGCCCAGGAGCCGGTTGTCGACGTCGATGACCGGGAGACCGGAGACGCGGTACTCGCCGCAGATCGCGTCGAGCTCCTCGAGCGTGCGGTCGGGCGTGATGGTGACCGGGTTGGAGATGATGCCGGTCTGGGTCCGCTTGACCAGGTCGACCTGGTAGGCCTGCTCCTCGGTCGACAGGTTGCGGTGCAGGATGCCGATGCCGCCCTCGCGGGCCATGGCGATGGCCATGCGCGACTCGGTCACGGTGTCCATGGCCGCAGAGATCAGCGGGACCTTGATGGAGATCTCACGAGTGAGCCGCGACGTGGTGTCGATGTCGGCCGGATTGAGGCCCGACTCCCCCGGCAGCAGGAGTACGTCGTCGTAGGTCAGACCCAGGGCGGCAAACTTGTCGGGGAGCTCCATTCGCCCATTCTAGGGGCGCGATCCCAGCGCTCCGAACGTGGATCGGGTCACATGGACACGCGCCCGGCACTTGCAGGATCAGACGCTGAGCGGCTTCAGGTCACGCACGGGGATCCGGACCGTGAGCTCGTCCGCCGCCATGCGGATCCGTCCACGCAGACCGGCGGCCAGCACCATGGGCAGCACCGCCTGGTTGTCAGCGCGCGTGGTCAGCACGATCTCGCCCGAGCTCTGGCTCGCGGCGAGCCGCGCGACGTCGGTCAGCAGCCGGGTGCCGATGCCACGGCGCTGCCAGGCCGGGTCGACGCTGAGGTCGACCTGGCGCAGTCCGGGCTCGACGGTCTCGGCGCGCAGGCGTGCGAGGCCGACCGTCGTGCCTTCGACGACAGCGACGACCGCGTCGCCGTCCACGAGGTAGTCCGGCGATGCCCCGGCGCCGAGCCGGCGGCCGGGTGACGGCACCTGGAACGGGGCCGCTGCCTTGACCCGGGCGAGCACGTCGCTCACGAGGTCGGCCATGGCCGCACCACGGGCGTGCTCGGTGGCTGTGAACGGTGCGGTGCGCCGGACCTGGACGTGGACGTCACCGACTGTCATCTCCATGACGTCCTGGACGGCAGCGAGACCACCCGCCACCGGGTCCGACTCCGCATCGAACAGCCTTGCGACAACCTCAGGGAAGGACGCGGGCTGGGCGAGGATGTTTCGTGCTGCCTGCACGTAGCGTGCCGGCTGGTCGACGAGCGCGTGCTCGGTGCACTGGGCACCCGAGACGTTCTCACCACCGGAACCCTCGATCAGCTCCGCGATCTCCGCGAGGCCCCATCCTGACGGCGTGCGCAGGACGAGCTCGTCAGTCACGGACTCCACTCCGGGGAAGATCTGCAGGCCGAGGATGTTCACACCTGACGCACCACAGTTCTGCGCAAGAACAGCGAGTGCTCCCGGGCGATCGGGAAGGGTGGTGCGAACTCTCCACAGCATGACGTGCTCCCTCGAGATGGCTTGTGACCTGGGAACACTGTGACAAGCCAACATTTCCCGATGGGTTCAGTCGTGTTTCACCCAGGTCAACGCTCAAAGCCACGTCGCCACGGCGCGACTTCGGTGTCGACAGATGCGGGCGTCGTTGCCCCGCGGCCGGGACTGACCTCCGGCGTCCAGCCGGGTGGGCCGAAGACATAGCCCCACCGCTCGCGCCAGGTGCGCGCGTGCCGCACCTGGCCCGCGATGCGCGCGAACGCGCCGTACTCGAGCTTGATCGGGTTGTAGGTCTCGACCGGCACGGTCAGGCCGTACGTCGGGCGGCGGATCTCCGCCTGGAACGTGCCGAACATGCGGTCCCAGATGATCAACATGCCGGCGTAGTTCTTGTCGAGGTACTCCGGGTCGGAGCCGTGGTGCACGCGGTGGTGCGAGGGCGTGTTGAAGACGAGCTCGATGGGCCGCGGCAGCTTGTCGATGAGCTCGGTGTGCGTGCAGAACTGGTAGATCAGGCTGATCGAGAACGCGGCGTACGCCGTCCAGGGCGCGAAGCCGAGCAGCGGGATCGGCAGGAAGAAGACGAAGTCGAACCACGGGTTCCACTTCTGACGCAGCGCGGTGCCGAAGTTCATGTAGACGCTGGAGTGGTGCGACTGGTGGGCCGCCCAGCCGATGTTGGCGCGGTGCACGAAGCGGTGCGTGCAGTAGAAGGCAAGGTCGAGCGCGATCAGGACGGCCGGCCAGTACCACCACGCGCTCGTGTCGAGGTGGAACGGCGCAACGTTCAGGAAGACCCACTGGTAGACGAAGAACGTCGCGATCTTGAAGACCGTCAGCCACACCAGCGAGCCCAGGCCCATCGAGATCGAGGTCCAGAAGTCGCGCATCATGTAGCCGGTGCGCGGTCGCTCCCCCGCCGCGATCCCCTCCTCGGGGCGGGTCAGCGCGATGGCTTCGAGGATCAGTGACAGCAGGAAGAACGGGATCGCGTAGGTGATCGGGTTCTTCGCCGGGTCGAGCAGTGGGGCGAGGTCGTACATCGTGCTCCTCCGGGTATATGACTTATGAGTAAGTTACCTCAGGTTCATATCCCTCGCTAGAGTGCATTCCCGTGACCTCCTCGAAGCGACCCAACGCCGGCACCAAGGGCGTCGCACGCCCCGAGCGCGAGGCCCAGATCCTCGCCGCAGCCTGCCGCGCCTTCGGCGAGCGCGGGTACGCCGCGACCTCGGTCGCCGACGTCGCCGAGGCGGCCGGCATCTCCAAGCCCCTGATCTACAACTACTTCGGCTCGAAGGACGGCCTGCACGTTGCGTGCGTCCGGCACGCGAGTGCGGAGCTGACCGCCGAGATCGAGCGGACCGCCCACACCGAGACAACCGGCCTCGCGCGCGCCGTGATCACCCTCGACGGGATGTTCCGCAGACTGGCTGATGAACCGTGGCTGTGGCAGGTGGTCCAGGACCCCACCGCGCCGGACTCCGCGATGCGTCAGGAGATCGAGACCGACGAGCGCCGGGTCCTCGCCTTCGCCCGCGAGGCCGTCACCGAGCTGATGGTCGGCAGCGGCGACACCGATCCGGTCGACGTGGACCTCATGCTCGCGGTCTGGGAGAGCGTGTTCCGCACGCTGGTGAGCTGGTGGGTCGACCACCCCGGTGAGACCCCGGAGCAGATGACGCACCGGTGCCTCCGGCTGATCGCAGCGGCGAGCACCAGCGCCACCGGCGGCTGACCCACGTCGACACGTCGCAACCTCGACGTCGACACGTCGCAACCTCGACGTCGACACGTCTCGACCTCGACGTCGAGACGTCGCGACTTCGAGGTCGAGACGGCGCTTCGTGCCGGAAATACGCAAACCCGGCGCAACCACGAAGGTTGCGCCGGGTCAGCGGTGAATCCAGCGCCGTGTCGACGCTGAGGTCGCGCCGTGTCGACGTGAACCTAGCGCCGTGTCAACGAGTCACGAGTGGATCAGTGACCGTGTCCGTGACCGTGACCGCCAGCAGCAGGCACGTCATCCTCGTCGACGGGCTTCTCCACGATCAGCGTCTCGGTCGTCAGCAGCATGGCCGCGATCGAGGTGGCGTTGACCAGGGCGGAGCGGGTGACCTTGACCGGGTCCAGGACGCCCTGGGCGACCAGGTCGCCGTACTGGCCGGTGGCGGCGTTGTAGCCGTTGCCGACACCGAGGTCGCGGACCTTGGTGGTGACGACGTAGCCGTTCTCGCCACCGTTCTCGGCGATCCAGCGCAGCGGCTCGTCGGCGGACTTGCGGACGATGCGGACACCGATCGCCTCGTCACCCTCGAGCCCGAGGTCGTCGGAGAGCACGGAGACCGCGTGGATCAGGGCAGAGCCACCGCCGGCGACGATGCCCTCTTCGATGGCGGCGCGCGTCGCGGAGACGGCGTCCTCGATGCGGTGCTTCTTCTCCTTGAGCTCGACCTCGGTGGCAGCGCCGACCTTGATCACGCAGACGCCACCGGCCAGCTTGGCCAGGCGCTCCTGCAGCTTCTCGGTGTCCCAGTCGGAGTCCGACTTCTCGATCTCCTGCTTGATCTGGTTCACACGACCGGCCACGGCCTCGTCGTCGCCGGCACCGTCCACGATCGTGGTGTTGTCCTTGGTGGCAACGACACGACGGGCGCGACCGAGCGACTCGAGGCCGACCTGGTCGAGCTTGAGGCCGACCTCGGGAGAGATCACGGTGCCGCCGGTCAGGATCGCGATGTCCTGCATGACCTGCTTGCGACGGTCACCGAAGCCAGCGGCCTTCACCACGAGGGTGTTGAACGTGCCGCGGATCTTGTTGACCACCAGCGTCGACAGGGCCTCGCCCTCGACGTCCTCGGCGATGATCACGAGCGGCTTGCCGGTCTGCATGACCTTCTCGAGCACCGGGAGCAGGTCGGCGAGCGCCGAGACCTTGCCCTGGTTGATCAGGATGTAGGGGTCGTCGAGGACGGCCTCCATGCGCTCGGCGTCCGTGACGAAGTACGGCGAGGTGTAGCCCTTGTCCCACTGCATGCCCTCGGTGAACTCCAGCTCGGTGCCCATGGTGTTGGACTCCTCGACCGTGATCACGCCGTCCTTGCCGACCTTGTCGAAGGCCTCGGCCAGCAGGTCGCCGATCAGGCTGTCGCGCGACGAGATCGTCGCAACCGACGCCATGTCCTCGCGGGACGCGACGGGACGAGCAGCCTCGCGCAGCGCCTCGCCGACGGCGGTCGCCGCAGCGTCCATGCCGCGCTTGAGGCCCATCGGGTTGGCACCGGCCGCGACAGCGCGCAGGCCCTCGTGCACCATCGCCTGGGCGAGGACGGTCGCGGTCGTCGTGCCGTCACCGGCGACGTCGTTGGTCTTGGTCGCGACCTCCTTGGTGAGCTGCGCACCGAGGTTCTCGAACGGGTCGTCCAGCTCGATCTCACGGGCAACGGTCACACCGTCGTTCGTGATGGTCGGCGCGCCCCACTTCTTGTCGAGGACGACGTAGCGACCCTTCGGGCCGAGCGTCACCTTGACGGCGTTGGCGAGCTTGTCGACACCGCGCTCAAGGCTGCGGCGGGCGTTCTCGTCGAACTCCAGGATCTTGGGCATTGCTGCTCCTACTACTCAGGGCTATTCAGTGAAGAACAAGGAAAAGCGCAATGCCGAGCCCGCACACGCAGGTGCGGGCCCGGCATCACGAAGCAGAACGGACGATCAGCCGATGACGGCGAGCACGTCGCGCGCCGACAGGATGAGGTAGTCGCCACCGGCGTACTTGACCTCGGTGCCGCCGTACTTGCTGTAGATGACCTTGTCACCGACAGCGACGTCGAGGGGGACGCGGTTGCCGTTGTCGTCGATGCGACCCGGGCCGACAGCCAGGACCTCGCCCTCCTGGGGCTTCTCCTTGGCGGTGTCGGGGATGACCAGGCCGGAGGCCGTGGTCTGCTCGGCCTCGACCTGCTTGATGATGATGCGGTCCTCGAGGGGCTTGATGTTGATCGACACGATCAACCTCCACTTTCCACGTTGGCGGGTTCGGAGGACGGTCGTCCTCACGGAAGTCTTCGCCTGCGATCAGTACGCCGTCGCGGGGGTCGCACCGCGTCGCAAGCGCTGGCACACTCACGGGGAGAGTGCCAGAGCAGACGTTAGCACTCACCTCAAGTGAGTGCCAGAAGTGCAACCTTGCGCCGTGTCGACGCCAACCTTGCGCCGTGTCGACACCAACCTTGCGCCGTGTCGACGGTCAGCAGGCGGACCAGAGTCCCTTGCCGGCCCTTCGGGCGGCGGCCTCGGCCGAGCGCATAAGGTCGATGTAGCGGTCGTTGGGACGGAACAGCACGGCGCGCGCGTAGCCGCGGCGTACCAGACGGAGGTTCACGAAGACGCCGTCGGCATTCCACACGTAGAGCAGCGCCCGGTCGTAGCGATCACGCAACTCGCGGTCGGCGACGACCCACGCCACGCTCCCCCGCGGCAGCAGCCGCTCGGTCGCCTGCGTGGCCCGCAGCGCGAAGCACTCGACGGGCAGGTCCGGGTCCTTCGACTCCGGGGTGTCGATCTCGAGCAGGCGGACGCTCTCGAGCGCACCGACAGCGAGTACGCCGCGGCGCAGCGCCCGCACGGCCACCGTGTCACCGTCGCTGACCCACGCCACCTCGACCCGTTGCGCACCACGGGGAATCGCGGGCGGTCGAACGGTCGCCGGAGTTGCCACCACCGAAGCGGGTGCCGCTGACTGACGCGGTGGGACGACGTCGGTCGTGGCTCCGCATCCGGTCACCAGGAGCGCGCCGGCAAGCAGCGCACCGATCAGCGACGAGGGACCCCGGCGCATGGCGTCGTGCACGGGGCGAGGTGCTCGGGTCAGCCGCAGATGAACAGGATGCAGGTCTGGGTCTTCGTCGGCGTGGGCGACTGGGACGGGGTAGGCGCCTGCGAGGTCGGGGTCGGCGTGGACCCGCCACCACCGCCACCACCGGCACCGCCGGTCGAGCCGCCGGTCGAACCGCCACCGGCCGCGCTGGTCTGCACCGGCTTGGGGGTGGCGGTCTTCGTCGGCTTGGGTGCCTGCAGGGTCGGCGTCGGAGCGAAACTGATGCCGTTGATCAGCTGCGACTGCAGGGCCGTCGGCAGCTCGCTGATCTTCGACGTGGGGATCGTGGTGACCTTGCCGTTGGGGAGAGTGACCGTCGCCGACGGCGCTTCGTCACCGAGCTCGTAGATCGTGTGCTCGCCCGGCTTCTGCGGACCCGACGCAGGATCACCCTGGGACATCGTCACCTTGATGCCGATGATCACCAGGAGCAGCACGAACGGGAGGGCTGCGAGCAGCCTCCATGCAGAACCCCACGGCTTGGACATGGAGTCCATCATGCCGCCATTCGCGCCGCACGGGGAATCAATGTCCCCAATTGCGAGCAACGCCACGTAGCCACACGCCCAGCCCGGCGAGCTAGCCAGGCGCCCTCTCCAGGCGCAGGACGACCTCGTAGTGGTCCGTGTTCGGGAACATGTCGAGCAGTCGCCCGGCCACCGGCCGCAGCGACGGCATCGCGGCCAGGTCGCGCGCCAGCGTGGTCGCGTTGCAGCTCGAGTAGACGACATGGTCCACCGGCGCGGACTCGAGCCAGGTGGCCAGCTCCGGTCCGATCCCGCGACGCGGCGGGTTCACGACCACGAGGGCCTTGCCCGCATCCACACCGGCACCCGATGCGCCGAGGGAGGCGAGCCAGGATGCCGCGTCGCCGGCGTCGCCCGCCTCGAAGCGCACGTCGAGGCCGGCCTCTGCCGCCGTCAGCCGAGCCCCCGCGATCGCCTCAGCGCTGATCTCGACCCCGAGCACGCGCCGTGCGCGCGCGGGTGGTCCAGCAGCGTGCAGCGCGAAGCCACCCACCCCGCAGTAGAGATCGAGCACCGCATCGGGATCGACCTCGTCGATCCACTCCTGCGCCTGCGCATAGAGGGCAGCCGCCATGGCCGTGTTGGTCTGGAAGAACCCCTGCGGACGCAGGTGCAGCGCAAACCCGTTGACCCCCATCGTCAGGGTCGGGTCGCCGGCGAGCAGGATCTCCTGCTCCCCCTCGAGGATCGCCTTGTGCTCGGGCTGGAGGTTGACGCTGACCACCCGCACCTCCCCCAGCGCAGAGAGCAACGACGGCAGGTGCTTGCGGATGCGCGCGACCGGCTCCTGCGAACGCAGCACGAACCGGACCATGAGCCCGCCGTCCGGGGACTCGGTCACCAGCAGGTGCTTGAGCTCGCCACGACGCTGCTCGACGTCGTACGGCGTGAGGCCGGCGCGGGTGACGAACCCGGCGAGCACCGGGAGCGCGGCCACGATGCCCGGGGTGTGGAGTGCGCAGTCGCGGAGGTCGACGCCCTCACCCGAGGGACCGAGGATCCCCAGCGTCGGCGAGCCGACGGCCCCGGCGACGACCATCTTGGCCTTGTTGCGGAACCCGGACTGGGTGCTGGCGACAGGAGGCAGCCAGGGCAACGGCGGGAGCAGCGCCTCGACGGCAGCCTGCTTGCCGGCCAGCTGCGCGGCGTACGGCGTCTGGAGGAGCGAGCAGGACCGGCAACGCCAGGCGTCGAAGTGGTCGCACTGGAGCAGGCCCGTGGCCAGACCAGACGCGGCCAGACCGGGATCAGAGGACACGCGCTCGCTCCTTGACCTCGTTCCACGCGAACCGCTGGCGCAGCGTGGGACCGCTCGGCACGCCCTCGGTCTCGCGCGCCCAGTCGACGTAGCCGGCGTAGCTCCCGGGGCTCCCGTCCGCGGTGAGATAGCGCGCAACGATCGCGACGACCTCCTCGTCGGTCCAGCGGCGCGACGTCGAACGCGTCTTGTTCGTGGCGACCCCAGCGGCTTCGCAAGCAGCGTTCCAGGACCCGAGCCGACGGATGACGAGGGTGCCCGAGGCACAGTCGCGATCGCCCGCCTTGCGCCACGCGTCGTACGCCGTGACGGGGAGCGGAGCGCCCACCTCGGCAGCCGCCGTCCGGACGGCCTCGAGGAGCTGGTCGTCGGTGAAGGTCGGGGCGCGCACGCCCCCATCATCCCGCGTGCGAGGCACCGCCGGCGGTCCGCCCACAAAGCAGCGTGCCAACATCACTGCGCGGAGACGCTGGAGACTCGTACTCTTCGACCGTGGGCAACAGGACTTCCACCACACCATCGGTGTGGTCGCGCGGCGTGATCGCTGCGCTTGCGGTCGTCGTCGTGCTGCTCCCGATCATTGGCCTGAAGCTGATCGGCGACGATCCCGAAGAGGTCGCGACGACCGGGACCGTGACGCTCACGAGCGGCCACCGACTCCTCTTCCTCACCGCGCGGCACGTCGCGACCATGCCCCTGGACAGCAACGGGATGGCGACGGTCGCCGAGCTCGAGTGCGACCGCGTGTACGCCGCTGCCGGCACCGGGCTGTGCCTTCGCAAGGCCAGCGCGGTGGCCTGGTCCGCGACGCTCCTCGACCGCAACCTCGGGCCTCAGGGCGCCTACCCGGTCGACGGCACGCCGAGCCTGGCCCAGCTCTCGCCGAGCGGACGGATGGCGGCCTGGACCTCCTTCGTCACCGGCACCTCCTACGCCAGGAACCCCGCCACCCAGACCACCGTGCTCGACACGAAGGGCGGGGCGGTGAGCTACCCGGTCGAGTACGCCGCGACCATCGAGGGCAGGCCGGTGAAGGCCAAGCCCTCCGAGCGCCAGGTCTGGGGCGTCACCTTCGCGGACGACAACCGCTTCTACGCCACCCTGCTCGTGGACGGCGAGCGCTGGCTCGTTGCCGGCGACATCGGCCAGCGGACCCTGCGCGCGATCGCCCGCAACGTCGCCCTGCCGTCCCTGTCCCCCGACGGCACCCGGATCGCGTTCCTGCGGGCCACCGACGACGACCCGGGCAAGGGCTGGCGCCTGTGCGTCCTGCGTCTCGACAACCGCCGGGTGATCGCGATGGCGGACTCGCGCAGCATCGAGGACCAGGCGATCTGGCTGGACGACCGCACCCTGGCCTACACCGCCCGCAGCGACAACGGGTCCCCCTCGATCTGGACCGTGCCGGCCAACGGAGGCGGCCGGCCCTCCCTCCTGCGCGACAACGCAGAATCCCCGGCAGTCCTCTGAGCTTGCGCCCACCGCACCACCGGGGATCCGCGTGACGATCAGACCTGACGTGCGTGATCTGGCTGCGTGATCTGGCTGCGTGATCTGGACTGCTAGATCACGACTCCGAGCGCGAGCACGAAGACGAGGCCGCTGACCGAGAGCAGCGTCTCCATCACCGACCAGCTCTTCAGGGTCTGGCCGACGCTCAGGCCGAAGTACTCCTTGACCAGCCAGAAGCCGGCGTCGTTCACGTGGGAGAAGAAGACCGAGCCGGCACCGATGGCGAGCACCATCAGCGAGACCTCGCCCGAGGAGAGCTGCTCGGTGAGCGGGACGAGCAGCCCGGAGGCCGTCACGGTGGCGACGGTCGCCGAGCCGGTGGCAAGGCGGATCAGGACGGCGACGAACCAGGCCAGCGCCAGCACGGAGACGTTGCTGTCGGCGACCCACTCGGCAACGAGCGTGCCGATCCCGGTGTCGACCAGCGACTGCTTGAAGCCGCCACCGGCGGCCACGATCAGCAGGATGCCGGCGATCGCAGGCAGCGAGGTCTCGACCGACTTCGCGACGGCCTTCCGGTCCATGCCGGCACCGCGGCCGAGCGTGAACATGCCGACCAGGACCGCGATCAGGAGCGCGACCAGCGGGGTGCCGAGCGTGTCGAGCACCCGGCGCGACATGTTGGTCGGGTCCTCGATGAAGATGTCGGCGAGCGCCTTGCCCATCATCAGCACGACCGGCAGCAGCACCGAGAAGAGCGTGACCGCGAACGACGGACGCTTCGCCAGCGTGTCCGCGTCGACGGCCTCGAAGCGCTCCGGGACGGAGACCGCGCCGACCCAGCGGTCGGCGTACTTCGCGAAGACGGGACCGGCGAGGACGACCGTGGGGACGGCCACCGCGACACCGAGCGCGAGGGTGATGCCGAGGTCGGCGCCGAGGGCACCGATCGCGGTGAGCGGACCCGGGTGCGGCGGCACCAGCCCGTGCATGGCGGAGAGGCCGGCGAGGGCAGGGATCCCCACGGCGATCAGCGAGAGCTGGGCCCGACGCGCGACCAGGTAGATCACCGGCATGAGCAGCACGAGGCCAATCTCGAAGAACATCGGCAGGCCGATGATCGCGCCGACGCCCGCCATGGCCCACGGAAGGGCCCGGGGCGAGGCGTTGCCGACGATCGTGTCGACGATCTCGTCCGCGCCGCCGGAGTCGGCGAGCAGCTTGCCGAACATCGCGCCGAGCGCGATCAGCGTGCCGACGCCCGCCGCGGTGCTGCCGAAGCCGGTGGTGAAGCTGGTGATCGCGACCGCGAGGTCGACGCCGGCGACGACTCCGACGGTGAGTGCGCCGATGCTGAGCGCGAGGAACGGGTGCAGCTTCGCCCAGGTGATCAGCGCGATGATCGCAACGATGCCGAGGAGGGCCGCGGTGAGCAGCCGGCCGTCGGAGGCGACGGGCTCGATCAACGGTGCCGCATCCGCCAGCGGCGGAAGTGCGAGGACAGCGAGGGACATCAGGACTCCTGGGCGGTGTTGAGCGGGGGAACGATGGAGAGCCGTACGGTGGTGCGCGCGACGTACTCGTCGACGATCGCGTCGACCTCCTGGTCGACGTCGATGACCAGCCCGTGCTCGTCGGCACCGAGCGGCTCGAGGGTCGCGAACTGCGAGTCGAGGAGCGAGGTGGGCATGAAGTGGCCCGGGCGGCTGGACTGACGACGCGCGATCACCTCACGCGAGCCGTGCAGGTGGACCAGCGAGATCGACGGTGCGTGGTCACGGAGCTGGTCGCGGTAGCTCCGCTTCAACGCAGAGCACGAGATGACGCCGCCGCGAGGGGCGTGCTCCTCGAGCCACTCCCCGATCGCCTCGAGCCAGGGGTGCCGGTCGTCGTCGTCGAGCGCGTAGCCGGCGGTCATCTTCGCGATGTTGGCGGGCGGGTGGAAGTCGTCGGCGTCTGCGAACGGTACGCCGAGGCGCTGGGCCAGTGCGGCGCCCACGGTCGACTTGCCCGAGCCGGAAACGCCCATGACCACGAGTAATGGCGGGAGTGGTGCAGCCATCGTTCCTCCAGAATCTGGTCAGATCTGTGTTGGTTGGTGTGTTGAACTGACGACCACGGGATGTGTGGCCCGTCACAGTGTGCGACGATTAACCAGATGTTTACAAGACCTTCGAGCCAAATAATCTGATCTTTAGATCGGAACTGATCCAGAGGAGCGGCATGAGCGCGAGTGCCCTGCACACGAATGTCCTCGACGCGCTCGGGTCCCGGATCGTCTCCGGCGACCTCGCCGCCGGCCAGGTGCTGACCCTCGACTCCGTCGACACCGAGTACGACGTGTCGCGCTCCGTCTCCCGCGAAGCGGTGCGGGTGCTGGAGTCCATGGGCATGCTCGCGTCGCGTCGCCGCGTCGGCGTCACCGTGCTCCCCCGCGAAGGGTGGAACGTCTTCGACCCGCGGCTGATCCGCTGGCGGCTGGACTCCGACGACCGGGCGGCGCAGCTGCTCTCCCTCTCCGAGCTGCGCAGCGGCTTCGAACCGGTGGCCGCCGCCCTTGCGGCCGAGCGCGCGACGCCGGAGCAGATCGCGGTCCTCGCCAGGGCAGCGACCGACATGGCGGTGCTCGGTCACGCCGGTGACCTTGAGGCGTTCCTCGAAGCCGACGTGCTCTTCCACCGCACGCTGCTCGAGGCGAGCGGCAACGAGATGCTGCGCTCACTCGGTGACGTGGTCGCCGAGGTACTGGCCGGACGCACCCACCACCACCTCATGCCGACCGAGCCGAAGGCGGAGGCGATCGACCTGCACGAGGCGGTCTCGCGGGCCGTGCGCAACGGCGACGCCAGCGCAGCCCGCACGGCCATGCAGGCGATCATCGACGAGGCCACCGAGGCGCAGCGCGAGGCCCTGAAGGACGACTGACCCCAGTCGCTCCGCCGGGCAGGCACCGCGCCGCCCCACGCCGTACCGGACGTTCTTTTCCGCACGGCCGCCATCGGGCCTACACTGGACGCAGTCCGGCCACACAGTCCGGACGACCGATGCGACAACCGGGCCCCCACCCAGGCGGCCCGCCGCCTCGGACCGTGCAGCAACGCACGCAGCTCCGGTCGGCTGAGGAGACTCACCGACTTTCCCACCGCCGGCGAGACGGCGGCGCCGCGAGATCGTTCGCGGTGCACCGCCCCGTCCGGCCCGTTCCGCCCGGAGCGTGTGCCTGCGTGAAGGAGTCAGTGCTTGGCCACCCAGCCAGCCCAGGGTCAGCGTTCGTCCAACCGCAACCGCCGAGGCGGACGCGGCAATCAGTCAGGGCAGCGCGCCAACCAGTCAGGCCAGTCCGGCAACCAGCAGGGCGGGCAGTCGGGGCGCGGCAACGCGCAGAAGCGCCGCCGTGACAACGAGGGAATCCTCCCCGTCCTCGCCAAGGCCGTGCGCGAGGTCGAGGTCGCGGTCCAGAAGGGCCAGGGCATCCAGCACCGCTCGCGCTACCAGGCGATCGCTCTGCTCGCGCGCCAGGAGCGCACCCGGGTCCGTGCCGACAAGGAGATCACCGAGCCGCAGCGCGACATCGAGCTCAAGCGGCTCGACGGCGTCGCCACGATCCTCGCCCAGTGCGCTGCGCGTGAGCCCGCGCTCTTCGCGCTGCTCGACGAGAACGCCGAGATCACCGACACCACCCGTAGCCGGATGCGCGAGATGCTCGAGGCAGCCGGCATGGCACCGACCGCGATCGCCGAAGCACCGGTCGCGGGCACCGAGACCGCGCCGCGCAGCGACCGCAAGGCCGTGCCGCCCTCCGTCATCGCAGCCCAGCTGGCCAACCCGTTCCTCGCCCCCGACTTCAGCCAGGCCGCGCCCAAGGTGCACGGCCGACTGGTCGGCTGGGAGCTGATCGGCCCGCTGCTCAACTCCTTCGAGAACCCCGTCCCCGGTGCCGCCGCCTGCATGGCACTGCCCGAGCCGCGGCCGATCCTGCTCCCGCCGGGTGTCGAGCTGATGCAGCACCAGGCCAAGCTGATCTCCGCCGTGTCCGGCGGTCACCGCACGTTCCTCCTCGCGGACGAGCCGGGTCTCGGCAAGACCGCACAGGCACTGATCGCGGCGGAAGCCGCCAACGCCTACCCGCTGCTGTGCGTCGTACCCAACGTCGTCAAGACCAACTGGGCCCGCGAGGCCGCCCGCTGGACCCCGGGCCGCTCGGTCACGGTCGTCCACGGTGACGGCGACACGGTCGACGGCTTCGCCGACATCATCATCGTCAACTACGAGGTGCTGGACCGGCACGTCGACTGGATCGGTGACCACGGCTTCCGCGGCATGGTCGTCGACGAGGCGCACTACATCAAGAACCGCAAGTCGCAGCGCTCGCAGTACGTCGTGGAGATCTCCGAGCGGATCCGCCGCCGCGTCACCCGTCCGCTGCTGATGGCGCTGACCGGCACCCCGCTGATCAACGACATCGAGGACTTCCGCGCGATCTGGCAGTTCCTCGGCTGGGTCGAGGAGCGCAAGCCGGGCAACGCGCTCATGGCCGAGCTCGAGCAGACCAACCTGACCCCGGCCGACCACGCCTTCTACCCGGCCGCGCGCCAGGCGGTCGTGGACATGGGCATCGTGCGCCGCCGCAAGGTCGACGTCGCCGCTGACATCCCCGCCCGTCGCGTCGCCGACCTCCCGGTCGAGCTCGAAGGTGCCGTCGGTCGTTCCATCCAGAAGGCCGAGCGCGAGCTCGCCGAGCGCCTCATGGGTCGCTACAAGGCCGCGATCGAGCACCGCCGCAACTCCCCCGTCGCGATCGCCAGCAGCGTCGGCTTCGACGGGATCGACCACGACCTCGTACGCCGCGTGGCCGAGCGCGAGGTCGCCGAGGGTGCCGACTCGAGCACCGGCGAGAACGTGTTTGCGATGGTGCGCCGCATCGGCCAGGCCAAGGCCGAGCTCGCCGCCGACTACGCCGCCCAGCTGGCCCACAGCGCCGGCAAGGTGGTCTTCTTCGCCAAGCACCTCGACGTCATGGACACCGCCGGTGAGGTCTTCGATCGCCGCGGGATCAAGTACACCCAGATCCGTGGCGACCAGACCGCCACCGCACGCCAGAAGGCGATCGACGGCTTCGTCGAGGACCCGTCCGTGCAGGTCATCGTGTGCTCGCTGACCGCGGCCGGCGTCGGCATCAACCTGCAGGTCGCCTCCAACGTCGTGCTCTCCGAGCTCTCGTGGACCAACGCCGAGCAGACGCAGGCGATCGACCGCGTGCACCGCATCGGCCAGACCGAGCCGGTCACCGCGTGGCGGATCATCGCCGCGCAGACCGTCGACACCCGCATCGCCGAGCTGATCGACAGCAAGGCCGGCCTCGCCGCCCGTGCTCTCGACGGCTCCGACGAAGAGGTCGGCTCGTCGATCGACATCCAGGTCGAGACGCTGGTCTCGCTGCTGACCGATGCGCTCCGCCAAGAGTTCACGGCGTCGATCGAGTCCGCAGAGATCGACATCGACCTGGGTGAGCTGGCCCAGTCCGAGGAGCTCAGCGACGTCGCCGAGGGCTTCTGACCCACCCCCACGTCGACACGGCGCAACCTCCGGGTCGACACGGCGCAACTTCCGGATCGACCCGGCGCAACCTCCGGGTCGACACGGCGCAACTTCCGGGTCGACACGGCGCATTGTTTGAACAGCGGTCGAATGAAGCGCCGTGTCGAGGCCTAGGTTGCGCCGTGTCGAGGCCTAGGTTGCGCCGTGTCGACGTGACGTCGCGCCGCGCACAGGCGCGTGGGCTGGGAGCACAGGCGCGCCGGCTCCTGATCTGGCACCCTTTGCGGCATGTCAATCACCGCTGCTTCCCTGCTGCTGAACCCGGGCACCTACGACCCGGAACACCTCGACGCCGAGTCCCGCAGGGTCCTCGCCGCCACCATCGATCACCTCGACGGATACGGCATGGCGAAGCTGACCGGCGACTTCCACGCCGCCCAGTGGCCGGCTGAATTCCTGGACTTCGTCGCCAAGGAGAAGGTCTTTGCGACCTTCATGACCCCGGCGCGCGACGCCGCCGGCGACGACAACAAGCGCTGGGACACCGCCCGTGTCGCCGCGATGTCCGAGGTCCTCGGGTTCTACGGCCTCTCCTACTGGTACCCGTGGCAGGTCACCTGCCTGGGCCTCGGCCCGGTCTGGCAGTCCGACAACGACATCGCGCGGGCCCGAGCTGCCGCGGCGATCGACGCCGGTGGCATCGGCGCGTTCGGCCTCTCCGAGAAGGAGCACGGCGCCGACATCTACTCCAGCGACATGGTGCTCACCCCGAACGGCGACGGCACCTGGACCGCGACGGGCAGCAAGTACTACATCGGCAACGGCAACGCCGCGAACACGGTGTCGGTCTTCGGCCGGATCGACGGCATCGAAGGACCCGACCAGTACGTCTTCTTCTACGCCGACTCGGACCACCCGGCGTACCACGTCGTGAAGAACGTGGTCCACCACCAGAACTACGTCTCCGAGTTCCGCCTCGAGGGCTACCCGGTGACCGAGGAAGACATCCTGCACACCGGCGAGGCCGCTTTCAGCGCTGCGCTCAACACGGTGAACGTCGGCAAGTTCAACCTCTGCTTCGGCTCGATCGGCGGCGCGACGCACGCCCTCTACACCGCGATCACCCATGCGCACACCCGCGTGCTCTACGGCAAGCCCGTCACCGCGATGCCGCACATCCGCAGCTCCTTCGTGGAGAACTTCGCCCGGATCACCGCGATGAAGCTGTTCAGCTATCGCGCCGTGGACTACTTCCGCTGCGCGTCGGCCGACGATCGTCGCTACCTGCTCTTCAACCCGGTCACCAAGATGAAGGTGACCACCGAGGGCGAGCGCGTCGTCACCGCACTGGGCGACATCGTCGCGGCGAAGGGGTTCGAGAAGGACAACTTCATGATGATCGCGAAGTACGACTCGACGGGCCTGCCGCGCCTCGAGGGCACCGTCGCGGTCAACCTCGGCCTGGTGCTGAAGTTCATGCCGGCCTACCTCTTCATGCCGGAGGACCTGCCCGACGTCCCGACCCGCACCGACGCCGCCGACGACCCGTTCCTCTTCAACCAGGGACCCGCGCGGGGCCTCGGAAAGGTGCGGTTCCAGGACTGGAAGAAGCCCTACCAGGCGGCCGCCGGGATCCCCAACGTCGGGCGGTTCTACGAGCTGGCGCAGGCCTTCTGCAACCTGCTCATCACCGCCGCCCCGGACGCCGAGCAGCAGAAGGACCTGGACTTCCTGCTCTCGCTCGGTGACATCTTCACGCTGATCGTCTACGGCCAGCTGATCCTCGAGCAGGCCGAGATCCTCGACCTGGACACCGACATCGTCGACACGATCTTCGAGGTGCTGGTCCGGGACTTCGCGGCCGGTGCGGTCACGATGCACGGCAAGGCCGGCGCCAACGACGCGCAGCGCGCGTGGGCCGTGGCCGCCGTGCGTGCGCCGATCACCTCGCCCGAGCGCTTCGAGAAGGTCTGGACCGAGGTCGCCGGCCTCTCCGGCGCCTACGTGATGAACGACTGACCCGCCCCGACGTCGACACGGCGCAACTTGCGCCGTGTCGACGTCAAGGTCGCGCCGTGTCGCCGTGGAGCCTGTCAGGCTGGGGGCATGTCGTCGCGCACTCCCCCGGCCAGGCCCGGTCCCGAGCCTGTTGCCCACGCCGTCCGGGCGTACGCCGCGACCCAGCCGTCGCTGGTCCCGGTCACGGCCGCGTTCGCCACGCTCGTGACGGAGCTTCTCGATGACGCGGGCATCAACTACCTCTCGGTGACCAGCCGCACGAAGACGGTGGCCAGCTTCGCCGGCAAGGCGATGCGCACCGGACCGGACGGGGCCGACCTCTACACCGACCCGCTGCACGAGATCACCGACACCATCGGCGTCCGCGTGATCACCTACGTGCACAGCGATGTGGCCGCGGTCGCCGACGTGCTCGCCGAAGAGCTCACCATCCTCGCCGACCGTGATCTCGGCGAGGAGACAGCCCGCGAGGGCGGCTTCGGCTACGCGAGCCGGCACATGCTGGTCGAGCCCGATCCGGCGCGACCCCTCCCCGCGGCGTACGACGTGGCGACGGGGCACCAGGCCTCGCTCCAGGTGCGCACGGTGCTGCAGCACGCGTGGGCAGAGTTCGAGCACGACATCCGCTACAAGGGCTCGATCCCCGAGGCGGATGCGCCCGATCTCGACCGCCGGTTCACCCTGGCCGCAGGTCTGCTCGAGCTCGCCGACCGCGAGTTCTCCTCGATCCGCGCGCGACTCGAGGGCTCCCCCGGCCACCGCACGACGGACGACTCGGGCGACCCGCGCATCGTGGCGCAGGAGCTGGCGACGTTCCTGTCCGGCACCTACCCGGACGCGGGCTGGTCGCGCACCGACCACTACGGCTGGATCGCCGGGCTGCTGCTCGAGCTCGGCATCACCTCGCTCGAGGAGCTGGGCGCGCTCCTGGCGTCCGTCGACAGCACGGCCATCCACGACCGCATGGGCTACAAGTACCCGACCGGCGGCGTACGCCGGCTCGACGACGCGCTGCTCGCCATCTTCGGTGAGCGGTACGCCGCGCTGACGGGCAACGCGCACCGGGTCGAGCTGTTGCGCACCCGGCTGGGCAAGCTCAGCTCCTGACACCGCGCCGGGGCCGTCGCGCGTGCCCGACGTCACCTTCTGCGTCGCTCGCCCAGGTGCGAGGATCCGGACATGGCATTCGACCTCTCCCCCGTCACCGACGCGGACTTCGACCCGTCCACCCCGGGCTACCACCGGATCGTCATCCCGGCGAACCGTCCGGCCGCTGACGTCTGGGCCGCTCTGCACGGCGACTCACCGCTGTTCTGGTGCCGTGGCATCAAGCGCGCGGTCTGGACCTCGGCCCGTCCGCACGGCACGGGCGCGACCCGCACCGTCACGCTGGCCAACGGCCTGAAGGTCCACGAGCGCTACTTCCGGTGGGAGGAGTCGGACGCGCTGTACGTGAACGCGTTCTCGGTCGAGTCGTCCAACCTCCCGCTGTTCCGCCGCTTCGGCGAGCGCTACACCGTTGTGCCGAAGGCGATCGGGTCGGAGCTGACCTGGGAGTTCGTCGCGGAGCCGCGGCTGCCGGGCAAGAAGCTGTTCGCGAAGGTGCTCGAGCACGATCTCAGGAAGCTCGCCTCGGACACCGAGAAGCACTTCGCCTGAGAGCTGGTCCCGTCTGATCTGGCCAGTGGGCAGGGTCGTCGCCCGACCCTGCCCACTGGAGATTGACGCGCACCCCCGAACCAGGCGCGTCATGAGCAATCCTCGCGATCAGGCGCCCTCAGCGCATGAGCAGGAGTGCTCAGATCTGCCACTATCGGGTCGTGGCGAACTTCTCCGACTTCCAGCTGGGCATCTACTTCGCAGGTCTGGCCGGCCAGTTGCCCGCGTATCCGGTCACCTACCCCGGCCTCGAGGCCGCAGCCCGCGACAAGCTCGACCAGGCTCTCTTCGACTACGTCGCCGGTGGCGCGGGTGACGAGTTCACCCAGACCGCCAACCAGGTTGCGTTCCAGCGCTGGGGCATCGTGCCGCGGATGCTGTCCGGCGCGGCCGAGCGCGACCTCTCGATCTCGCTCTTCGGCAGGACCTACCCGACGCCGCTGTTCATGGCCCCGATCGGCGTGCTCGGCGCGATGCACGAGACCGGCGATCTGGAGGCTGCGCGCACGGCTGCCGCGACCGGCGTACCTGCGGTGATCTCGACGCTCATGCAGGACCCCCTGGAGGACGTGGCGGCCGAGCTCGGCGAGACGCCGGGCTTCTTCCAGCTCTACACCCCCAACGACCGCGAGCTCGCGGAGTCGTTCGTACGCCGCGCGGAAGCGGCGGGCTACGCCGGCATCGTGGTCACGCTCGACACCTGGACCCTGGGCTGGCGCCCGCGCGACCTGGGCCACGCGACGTTCCCTCAGCTGCGCGGGCAGTGCCTGGCCAACTACTTCACCGACCCGGTCTTCCGCTCGCGGCTGGAGAAGACGCCCGAGGAGGATCCGGGCACCGCGACGATCACGTGGGCGATGACGTTCGGCAACCCGGGGCTGTCGTGGGACGACCTGGCGTGGCTGCGCGGGCTGACCGATCTCCCGCTGCTGCTCAAGGGCATCTGCCACCCCGACGACGTACGCCGCGCACGGGACGCCGGCGTCGACGGCATCTACTGCTCCAACCATGGCGGCCGGCAGGCGGCGAGTGCGCCGGCGCTCTCGTTCCTGCCCGGGGTGGTGGACGCTGCCGAGGGCATGCCGGTGCTCTTCGACTCCGGCGTGCGGTCCGGCGCGGACGTCGTGAAGGCGCTGGCGCTCGGTGCGACCGCGGTCGGCATCGGACGGCCCTACGGCTGGGGCATCGCACTCGGTGGCGCCGCCGGTGCGGCGCACGTGCTCCAGTGCCTGCTGGCCGAGGCGGACCTGACGATGGGACTCAACGGCTACCGCACCATCGCGGACCTGGGCCCGGAGGTGCTGGTCCGCGTCAGCTGACCGTCGCGACCTCGGGCCGGCTCTCGCGGGTCGAGGCGGCGTGGCGGGCAGCCTCGGTGGCCCGCATGGCGGGCGACACCTCGCGCTGGGCGCTCAGCGCATCGACCACGCGGCCGATCATGCTGGTGACCACCGGGATCAAGACCGGGATCAGCATGAAGACCAGCATCGGGAGGAAGATTCCGACAGCCTGACCCATGACTCACTCCGTTTCCACGCCGGACGTCTGCCGGCGTGATTCGAGTGTCACCAGTGGGGCGGATCCGGATCTCGTGGCTCCATGCCAACGTTGGTCCGCGGGATTGTGCGTGCGGACAGTCACCGACCGGGAGCGGCCGGTCAGGCCAGCGATGACCGGGACGCCTGCCAGGTCTCGTGCCGGCAGGCGGCGGAGTAGAGCTCCTCGACATGGCCCGGACCGAGCAGTGACGGACGCTGGCGGAGCCGGTCGGCCAGCTCGAGCCTCGTGCAGATGCCGACACTGGCAGGTTGCTGCCGGACCCGGAGCTCGGCGCCGACCGTGACGACGTAGGCCGTGACGGAGACGTCGTAGCCGACCGCTGCGCTCAGCGCACCCGCGATCCGGCAGGCGGCCGCGCGGCTGATCGTGAGGCTCTCGGCGTGCTCGCCGTTGATGATCATCGTGTCGCCACTGACCCACACGCGCCCTCGCGGGTGGTCCTCGACGCGCACGACGACCACGCCGCACGGTCCGATGATCACGTGGTCGATCCCTGCGAGCGTGTTGGCCGGCAGCCCGTGGAGCGCATGCCATCCCGCGGATCCGTGGACCAGACGCTCGATCTGCTCGGCGGCCAGCCTTCCGCCGCGCGTCCCGCGCCGGGGCGCATCGTGGTGGCCGTCGAACCCGAAGGTCCGCTCCATCCACGTGCGTCGCGGTGCAGGAACACGCAGTCCTGCAGCATCCTGCGGCGAGCCCTCCCAAGCCCGCGGCAGGGCAAGGTTTTCGCCCTCTCCCATGTCTCGACGCTAGACCTTGCCGGCCCCGAGCGGTAGAGGGGCAAACCGGACACCACCCGTTGTGACTAGGAAGTCTGGCCGACCGTCCCGGAAGTCTGGCCGACCGTCCCGGAAGTCGGGCACCGGATCGCCGGTCCGTTGCGCCATCAGGAGAGCGGTGATCGGGCCTGGTCCACGGGCGGGCGCGGGGAGGGGATCCGCACGTCCGCAGACCAGGTGTCTGGGTGCCGAGCAACGGCGTACAACTGCATGATCTGGCTCGGCGAGAGAATGGTCGGTGCTTTGCGGAGAAGGTCGACGACCCGTCGCCGATCGCAGAAGGTGAGCCCCTCGGGCTGCCCGGCCACGACCAGGTCGGCCCCGACGGTGACCGCGAGTGCGCGAGCCTGCACCGGGAACCCGACAGCCGCCGACAGCAGCCGCGACGCGTACGCCGCTTCGAACCGGCTGTTGCGGACGTACGACACCCGCTGGCCGTTGACCAGCACGACGTCGCCCTTCACCTGGACCCTCCCTTGCGGGTGGTGCCTGGTGGTGATCGAGAAGACGCCGCCCGGCCCGATCACCAGGTGGTCGATGTCGGCGCCGGCCGACCCGACCGGGATCCCGTGGAGCACGCGCCAACCCGGGTAGAGCCGGACCAGGTGCGCCAGCTGGGCGCCGACCAGGCGCTCCCCCTCCGCACCTGCGCGCCACGACTTCTCCTCGATGCTGGTCAGCGCAAACAGGCGCCTCAGCCACGACCGCGTGCGTGCCGCGGCCCTCATCTCGTTTGCCACCTGCAACGCGCCCTCCCCGGCGCGACGCAGGGCAAGGTCCTGCAATCCCTCTCCCATGCCCTGAAGGTAGGGCCACTTTCTGGCTCGTTGGCGCCGAGACCGGCCGGATGACCCGTTCGGGCCATGGAATCGACCTGCTCTGCCGACACTCCGGTCTGGACCAGGAGGGCTGCTCAGTAAATCGCGCGCTGCGCGGAGGCCGACTTGCCGTAACCGGACGTCGCGACGGTGACCGCACGCGTCTTCACGGTGGCGCGGTGCTTCCAGGTGACGGCGAAACGCGCCTTGCCGTAGCGGTCGGTCGACTTCGTGGCGATGACGCGCCAGGCACCACCGACGTACTTCTCGAGGCGGACCTTCGCCCCAGCGTTGGCGACGAGGCCAGACGGGCGCTCCTTGGCAGAGGAGGCGGTGAAGTGCAGGGTCTGGCCGTACGCCGCGGTGGCGTCGTTGACCTTCAGGCCGGTGCGGGACGTCGGGCTACGCACCTCGAACGTGTCGGTGTCGTAGTCGTAGTAGTGGAAGCCGAGCGAGTTGTAGTAGTCGAGCTTCGACTCGACCCGGTAGCTGCCCTTGGGCCCGGTCGAGCAGATGAGGATCCCGACGTTGCCGCTGGCCGGGGCGTTGTCGACGTACAGCGGTCCGTTGACGGCGGTGAGCGACTTGCGGTCGACCTCGGCACCGCTCGGGTCGTAGGTCACGACCTCCATCACCCACTCGTAGTTCGAGTCGATGTTCGCCGGCACGGAGTACGCCGCGGCGTGCTCGTGGCAGCCGGCGTAGGTCACGGCGTCCGCGCCGCGGGAGACGTCGAAGCCGGTCGACGAGGCAGAGGCCGGCGCGGTCGTGGCGACCAGGCCCGCGGTCGCGACGAGGGCCGTGACAACAGCAGTAGTCAACTTCTTCATGACCCCACGCTAGACACGAAGTCGCAGCAACTTCTACGTGTGCTCGCTCACCTGCGGATTGGCGCGAACGTAGGCTCTGACCTGCGATAATGCAGTCTGCAAACGTGTGGCGAGCGCCACTTTCACTCACCAGGCGGTGAGGGCGTGGAGCTCCGTCCTACCCACCCGGCCGCGCAGCTCGTGCTCGCCGCGTGACACCGTCCCGACCGGCCGCGAGAGCGCCTCCAGCGTCGAGTCGGCGAGCAGGACGAGGTCTCCGGTGGACCGGGTCATCTCCTCGATCCGGGCCGCGACGTTGACGGTGTCACCCACCAGCGTGAACTCGAGCTTGCCGCCGCCTCCCACCGTGCCGGCGATGACCGGGCCGGTGCACAGGCCGATGCCGACCCGCAGGTCGTCACCGAACCGCTCGTGCACGGCGTCCTGGATCGCCATCGCAGCAGCAACGGCGCAGTCGGCGTGGTCGGCGAGCTCCTCGGGGACACCGAAGACCGCGAGCATCCCGTCGCCGAGGAACTTGTTGGCGTGCCCACCGTGCGCGCGCAGGATCGGCACGACGAGCGAGAAGAGCTCGTTGAGGCGGGCGACGGTCTCACCCGGCGTGCGCCCCTGGGAGTACGCCGTGAAGCCGCGCACGTCGACGAAGGCCACCGTGACCTCGGCTTCCTCGCCCTCGAAGAGCTCACTGCCCCGCTCGAGGAGGCGCTGGGCGAGCACCGGGTCGACGTACGACCCGAAGGCGGCCTGCAGCCGTTCGCGCTCGTGCAGCCCCGCCTGCATGCGGTTGAACGAGCGGGCGAGCTGGCCGAACTCGTCGTCGGAGGTCACCGGCACACGCTGGTCGAAGATGCCTGCGGTGACGCGTTCGGTGCCGGCGGCCAGGTCCTCGACCGGTCGCACCACGGGGGTCACGCCGAAGGGCGAGAGGACGATCGCGATGCCGAGCGCGAACGGGATCGCGACGATCGGGGCGAGAACGTACTGCCCGGCGTCGGTCCGCGCCATCGAGGTGACCAGCGCCGCCACCCACGAACCCATCAGGGTCGCCAGGAAGACGATCATCACCAGACGGCCGCCCACGCCGCGGCGTACGACGACGGGCTGGTCCTCGCGGAGCACGGCGTCGAGCTCGGCCTGCACAGGCCACAGGAAGGCGTCGACAATCGCCCAGCCCAACAGGCCGCTGCCGACGACCAGCAGCGCGGCAGCGAGGCCCATCGCGGCGTTGACCGACCACGGCAGCCCGACCGCGTCGCCCAGCAGGGGTGCGATGACGAGCATCGGCACGCCTCCTGCAAGTCCGTAGACCACCGGCACGCGGTCCAGGCGGCTGAGCGCCTCGCTGGTCAGGCGCGGGTTGCTGCGGTCGCCGCGGCCCCAGGCGTTCAGCAGCGGCCGAACCTCGCGGGTGGCACCGAGGACCGCCATCGCGCCGCAGGCCTCCGCGACGACCAGGAACACACCGCCCACGAAGAGGAAGTCGCCCAGCGACCGATGCAGCGAGAGGGCCCACGACGCCATGCCGGCGAAGACCACGAAGAACGGCCAGAACAGAATCTGCGCGACCAGCAGGCCCGCGTAGTGGGTCCGGTAGCGCCGCCACAGCCACGGTGCCAGTCGTTCCATGGGGAGATTCTGTCGGTGACGTCAATCACCGTCAGTCGAAACCCCTACTTCCCGGGGGTTTCGCACGGCTACCGAGACTGACTCACGAGACCTGGCGACCGCCGTCGTGCGAGCAGCCACGAACGATACCGCTGCCAGCACGGCGGCTGTCGTCATCACGATGCCGAGGATCGCGAGCACTGCGTCGCCGGGCCTGGCGAGCACGAACGTCGGGATCGCCCGCTCCGGCACGGCGACCGCCAGCGTGAACGCCACACACATGCCGATCCAGGTGCCGATCATGTTGCCGCGGTGGCGCTTGATGTCGTGCCGCATCGCCGCGACGACACCCATGGTCGTGGTGGTCAACGTGACCACCGAGAAGATGTGGAAGAAGCTGAAGTGCCCGGGGTTCAGGTCCTTGATGAAGAAGCCGGTCACCGAGACGTACACCGCGAGCAGGACCCAGGTCCGACCGACCAGCCGGTGCGTCGGACTTCCCTTGCGCGAGAGGAAGATCTGCCAGCCGCCGAGCAGCAGCGCGGTCGACGCCGCGAAGATGTGGCTGACGAGCAGCGGAGTCATGACTGGCTCACCTCCGAGAGGGTCGCGAGAGTGCCGAGCAGCGGGTCGGTGATCGCGAGGACGTCATCAGCCTCCACCCCGGCCGCGTCCATCAGGCTCGCGAACGCGGTCTCGAGCCTGAGCGCCGCATCGTTGACCAGTCGCTCACCCTCGGCGGTCAGCGCGAGCCGACGGCGGTTGCCCTCCCCCGGCGCCGCCAGCGAGGTCACCCACCCGGCTTCGCGGAGTACGCCGACAGTGCGGCTCGCGGCCGGCTCGCTCACCCCGAGCTCGGTGGCGAGCTCGCGCTGCGTGACGGTGCCTTCGTCAGCGAGGCGCTGGAGCGTGAGGAGCGTCAGGTAGCGGCGGTAGGAGATGCCGATGCCCTCCGCGAGCACGCCCTCCGCCGCCCGGTCGAGCACGTGGACGAGTGCATGGAGGGCGTAGGCGGGCTGGCGGGTACGGTCGATCACGGGACCATCTTGCACGCATTAAGTTAATCTACGCAAGGTTCCTGGGGTGACGCGGGTCGAGCCCGCGTCATGGATCCCCGGACAACTGCGGCGCGAGGAGGGAGACTCGCTCCATGTGGTCGGACGGGCACCGGACGCCGCGGGCCAAGCGTCCGTGGACGCCATTCACCGCCGGGCTGGCCGTCGTCATGACGCTGCTCCTGCTCGTGATCATCGGCCGCCTGGTCGTCGTCTACCTGGGCAGCCGGACCGGCTACGACGCTGACCGCGACTACCCCACGCCAGAGATCGAGGATGGCGGCGGCTCCTTTGCCTTCTCGGCTCTGCAGGCCGACGGCCGCACGCCGGTGACCTACGACCCGTGCCAGCCGATCCGGCTGCAGATCAATCCCGAGAACGCCCCGCCCGACCATCGCAAGCTCGTCGAGCGGGCCGTCGTCCACACGAGCGAGGCAACAGGCTTCGAGTTCGACATCCTCGGGACGACCGACTCACGCAAGGTCGGCCAGCCGCTCGACCAGGACGCGGCCCCACCTCCAGTGCTGGTCATGTGGGCCGACGAGCACGAGTTCGGCGCGCTGGCAGGCGGCACGGCAGGTGTCGCGGGAAGCACGAAGCTGACGGTGTCACCAAGCTTCAGCCGCTACATCACCGGCTTCGTGGTCCTCGATCGCGTGAACTTCGACCAGATGGCCGAGCTCCACGCCGATGAGCCCGCCCAGGCCATCGTCGATCACGAGTTCGGGCACCTCGTCGGCCTGTCGCACGTCAAGGACTCCGGCGAGCTCATGCATGAGGAGAACGTCGGCCAGACGTCGTACGGGCCCGGGGATCGCGAGGGACTGGCGCGGCTCGGCAACGTCGCCTGCCACTGATTCCCCGGGCATTCGCCGGACAGCGGTGGCTCGACGAGGGACACTCGCTGCATGTCTTGGGAGGGACGCCAACGGCGCAAGCGCGCCCGCCGGCTCGAGCGTCGCCTGCGCGAGCTCGACCGCGTCGACGCGCAGCACGGGCTGGGCACGATGCCCTGGCAGCTGCCTCCCGCACGACGATCGCGAACGCCCGTGTTCGTGGCCGGGATCCTCATCGTGTTCATCGCAGTGTGGGTGGGCGGTCAGTTCGCCACAGGCGACTGGCGCAACCCGTTCACCCGCAGCCACGACCGGCTGCACCCGACGCCGCCCATCCCGGACGGCGACGGCCCGCACGCCTTCATGGCCACGCAGCGGGACGGCCGGACCCCGGTGACCTACGACCCGTGCCGGACCATCAGGCTCGAGATCAACCCGGAGGGAGCCCCGCCCGACTACCGCAACCTCGTCGAGGACGCCATCGAGCACACGGCCACCGCGACCGGGTTCGAGTTCGAGATCGTCGGCGAGACGGACTCGCGCCGGTTCGAGCAGAGGGTGTTCGGCGCCGCCACCGCCCCGCCCGTCCTGGTGGCCTGGGCCGATGCCGACGAGGTGCCGGAGCTCAAGGGCGACGTCGCAGGTGTCGGCGGGAGCTCCCACCTGGAGGTCCGGCCGAACTTCCGCCAGTTCGTCACCGGCGCGGTGATCCTCGACCGGGATGTCTACGCGCGTCTGGCGTCGAACCACAACCGCCCACACGCCCAGGCGATCATCGACCACGAGTTCGGACACCTGGTCGGCCTCGGGCACGTGAAGGACGCCGGCGAGCTGATGAATGCCGACAACGTCGGCCAGACGTCGTACGGGCCCGGGGACCTCGAGGGCTTCGCCCGACTCGGCAACGTCCCCTGCCGCTGAGCGCATCTGTGCCGAGATCTGGATCTCACCCAGGTCCAGCGCGCACCGGGGCGGCGGCACATCCACCTGGGTCCGCCTACCCTTGGGTTGTGTCGAACTTTGAGCTGGTTACCCGGATCCACGTACTCACCGCAATCCGGGAGCACGACCAGCGCGGCGCGGCGACGTTCCTCGCCGACCACGGCATTGAGGCCCCCGGTGACGAGGTCCTCGTCGAGCGCGGCAAGAGGTACGACGCCGGCGCGCTGCTCGCGTTCGCCCACGGCAAGGCGACGGGCACTCCCCTGACCGCCGACGAGATCCCACTCGAGGTCGCGAAGGTCCTCACCGACCTCGGCTTCAACGTCGCCTCCGTGATCGAGCTCGCCAAGCCTGCGCCGAACAAGCGCGTGCCTGGCACCCGGGCACCCGCGCCGAAAACTGCGGCTCCGCGCGTCTCCCGCGCAAAGGCTCCTGCGGTCCCTGCCAAGCCTGAGCCGGTCGTTGTTCTCTGCCCGAAGTGCTTCACCCAGGTGCCGTCCACCGGTCGCTGCGACTACTGCGACTGATCACCGCCGCTGCCGCTGCTCGACTGTGGCGGCGTATGGCGGCTGTGGATAGAGACTTCACAGGTTCCGCGCGCTCGGCTTACCGTTCTGCTGGCGCCTCCGTTCCGGGCGCTCTCGGGACTGAGGACGGAAACCATGCGCTATCGCCTTGTCATCGCGGCCGCACTGCTGCTCGCGCTCCCTGGATGCTCTGACGACTCCTCTCCTAGCCCGAAGCCCTCGGCCAGTACGACGCCGGCGACTGCCTCGCCGTCACCGACCAGGCCCGTCGCGCCGGCGCTACCGAGCGCTGCAAAGGCGAATACGAGCGTCGGCGCGAAGGCCTTTGTGCGGTACTGGTTCGAGGCGGTCAGTTACGCAATGAAGACCGGCGACACCGCTCAGATCGACTCGGTCGCGCATAAAGCCTGCGGAGCATGTCGGAACCTACGTAGTTCCGTGGATGCCATCTACGGCGCCAAACAGCACGTCGAGGGAGGCGGCTGGAGGATTTCCACCATCACTCTCGATCCGCGATCGAAGGCACCGAGTTATCGCTTTGCTGTGGAGGTCGACCAAGCCGCCCAGAAGTTGATGAGCAACTCAGGCCAAACCGTCGAACGAACCAAGGCGATGCAGTTCGTCTTCATTGCGGGAGTAATCTGGGAAGACGACCACTTTGTCGTCTACGGGCTCGAGAAGCTGGCATAGACATGTCTCGCCCCCTCACTGGACTTGCGCTCACGAGCCTGCTCGCAATCGTCGCCCCTACCGCGTCAGCAGATCCGACCACGCCTCCGGACCAGACCTCAGTCACTCCCGGAAAGCTCAGTTTCGATGCGGGAGCTTCCGATCACGTCGGCCTGGAGCCGCCAGGTTCGCCCACTAACGCCAGTTCGTACGGGAGCATCAGCCCGGCTTCGCAAACGCCGCCCCTGCCACCGTGCGGCAACGGCGCATCGGTCGGCGACTGCACGCCGACCACCACGTGCGAGGCTGACCCGGGGTCACCTACCGGCTATTTCACGGTCATTGCGCTGGGCTACTCGGTAGTCAACAGCGACTTCTTGGTCGGTCCGCCCTGCCGCCCCGATAACCCCGCCGCTGCTCAATCGATGCCCACAGCAGTTCTCCGCGCGTTCCAACGCATCCCGCTCCCCGAGCCCAGGCTCGATATTCAGCCACCCAACGGCAAGACCCTCATCGGGCTTGAGGCGATCTTCTCCACAGAAGCAGAGCCCTTCATCCGCAACCTCCGCCTACTCGGCCGGTCGGTGGATCTGCGTATCCACGCATCGTCGTACGAATGGATCCACGGCGACACGACGACCCAGACCACCGACTGGCCCGGCAAACCGTGGCAGCGCGGGACGAGCATAGACAGCTACATCACCCACATCTACGAAGACACCGGCAACGTCCAGCCCCAGGTCCGGGTGACCTGGTCCGCCGATTACCGCGTCGGTAACGGGCCCTGGCAACCGGTCAACGGCACCGTCGTCCGCACGAGCCCTCCGGCCAACCTCCAGGTGCTCGAAGCCGAACCCAAGCTCGTCGCGCCGTAGAAGCCGAAAGCTGACTTTGTAGCCCTGCCGCGGGAGGGAGAAGCCTCCCCGGTCGCGCTGTTGCGGCTGACGCCAGCAATCAACATCGCCGAGCTCGCGGGCCACTCGACTGACCGGGTTGGAAACCGCGCCCGCAACTCGAGCCTGTGTTCTGTCGGGGGCTGCCGACACCCTCCTCTCATCCACACAAACTCTTCACGGATGGGTCGAGAAATGACTGAAACCATCGCGCCTGTTGGCGCTCCGCCCAAGGGCGGCTCTGGACTGGCGATCACCGCGCTGGTCATCGGCATCGTGTCCCTGCTGTTCTGCTGGGTCCCGATCATCAACAACCTGTTCGCGGTCACCGCGATCGTTGGCATCGTCCTCGGCTTCCTCGCAGTGCGTCGCGCCAAGAAGGGCAAGGCCACCGGCACGAGCCTAGGCCGCGCAGGTCTGTGGATCAGCGTGGTCGCGCTGGTGGGCGTCTTCGCCACGCAGGCTCTGTACGCCGCGTTCTTCAACTCAGTCGCCGACTCGATCGACGACTCCATCGAGAAGTCGGACGCGAAGGACAAGGAACCGGGCGGCCCAGACAACCCGCTCACGATCACGCCTGGCAAGGCCTTCGAGGTGTCGGGCTTTTCCTATGCGGCCGGCTGGACCCTCGGCAGGGACGTCCTCGGCGACATCGATGTGTCTGGCCTGAAGATCACCAATAACCGCGACGAGAAGGACGGTGCCTTCGTGGAGATCAAGTTCTGGAAGGGCACCGAGGTGCTCGCCAGCGTCGACTGTTCCAGCGACCAGATCGACGTCGGCACCACGGCTGGGGCGGACTGCTCGAGCATGGACAAGATGCCAGCCGCCTACGACAAGCTGACGATCAACGACACGTTCTGACCGGACTCCTCCTGGGTCCGAGATCCGGGAGGCAGGGCGTGGTCGGGGCACCGTTCGGGGGACGGCGCTCCGGCCACGGCCATTCGGCAATCCGTCTTCATCGATTCCCCTGCAAAGGACCGGACACCTGACCAGACTGACCGTCATGACCGGAGGACGTGACCAGCGCGGACCCATGGAGCGGCTCGTCGGCCTGGCCGCGCTGCTTCGCCATGCAGGACCGGCGGGCGAGCCAGCCGCGAACCTGCTCGCGTGGGCCGGCTGGCACGACGCCAAGGACGGTATCTCGCAGTTGCAGCGCGAGTTCCGCCACCTGAACTCGCTCGGCTGGCGGATCGAGAACATCGGGCCGGTCGGCGAGGGCGCGATCTATCGCATGACAACCGTCGACAACCGGCTCAAGATTCGCCTCACCCCCGAGCAGCAGACAGCGCTGCGCCGCGCCGTACTCCTCGTCGATCGCGAGGACCTGGCGCAGCGACTCGACCTGAAGGGCGACAGCCGCCCCTCCTCCATCACGGCAGTGATCGACGATGCCGGGCACGACCACTCACTGGCCACCGTGATCGGGGGCCTCCGCAACCAGGCCATCATTCGGTTCCGCTACAACGGCTCCGTGCGCGTCGTCCACCCCGACTCGGTGCGGACGCAGCAGACGCGGTGGTACCTCTTCGGCCGCGAAGGCGACGGGGAGAAGGTCAAGGCGTTCGTCATCTCCCGCATGAGCGACGTTCACACCGACCCTCCGGGCACCGCCCAGCGCCATCCCGACCCGAGGCGCACGGGCCTTCACCCGATGAGCTGGGAGGTGGACCCACCCGTCGAGGTCACACTCAGCTCCCCCGACGAGTACGTCGCGGACGTGCGTCGCTGGCTCTCCGCGCCGACCAAGGAAACCAGCGACGGCACAACCACCGAGCTCGTCTACCGCGTCACCAACCGGTCCGCACTCCGGGCCCGGATCTACCAGCTCGGCACCCGCGTCCGGATCGTCGGGCCAGCGGATGTGCGCGACGAGCTGATCGACGAACTGCAGATGATGGCGGGGCTCTGATGGCGACACCGAAGTACACGCAGCGGTTTGCCCGGCTGCCCGCGGTCTTTGAGCAGCTCGCTTCCCACCCGGGCGGCCTGCCGCTGGCGGACCTCGCCGCCCAGACCGGCGTACCCACGGCCGAGCTGCGCGAGGACATCCTGGCGTTCTACACCGCCGACGTCGCGCCGCTCCTGCTCGGCCTGACCCGGCCCGCCGTGCTCGACTTCCGCAACGCCGACGGCGCCGAGGATGAGCCGACGACCGCGGAGTACGTCTGCATCATCGACGAGCGACCGAGCGAGGAGCTCGGCGTGGAGTACGTCGACCCGGCCGAACTGGCACTCATCTTCACCGCCGCGCAGGCGCTGCTCGACATCGACCCGAGCGACGCAGATCTGCTCGGTGCAGTCGAGGTACTCACCGAGACCGCCTTCGGCACCCCGGTCGAGCCGAGCGGCACGCGCTCCTGGAACCGCGCCCTCGAGGCACTCCAAGAAGCCGTCGCCGGCAGTCACCTGGTCGAGATCAGCTACTCACGCAGCTGGGACGAGGGCGTCTTCACCAGGACCATCGAGCCGTACCTGCTCGTCCAGACGCAGCGCGGGTGGGAGGTCGACGCCGGGCCGGCCGACGCGCATGGCCGGATCCGCACCTACCTGCTGTCCAACATCCGTGATTACGTCGTGTCCGAGGCAACGTTCAAGCCGCCGGCCGATCTTGCACGGATGCTCGCCGCCCAGCGGAAGACCGAGACCGTCCGCGTGCGCATCCCGCATCACGCACGGTGGGCCGCCGACTTCTATGCCGAGGATGTGGCGATCGTCGATGACGATGAGTCGACGGCGACTCTGGACCTCGAGTTGTTGCAGCCAGTCGACACCCGCGTCGGGTTGTTGCTGCTGATCGCGGGCGACGAGTCATGGGTGCTGAACCCGGCGCACCTCGCTACCGCCGGTCCGATCCTGGCGGGCGAGTTGTTGACGCACCACCTGGAGTCCTGACCCGACTCAGCAGTCGGGTGCAGCAGTCGAACCTGCGACACCATCCTGCGTCACTGCCTGACAGCAGTTGCAAGCCGATCCCGTACGCGCAGATACGCAGCCACACCACCGCGCTCCGGGGCGGCCACCCGAATCACGGGCGGGTGCCCCATGGCCGAGGTTGCCAGATCGCGAAGCGCATCGTTGTACGCACGTTGCCGGACCCTGCCACCGGGGCCGAAACCGATAGCCGCCTTGGATGCTCTGAAGCGGTCGGCACGCGCCGCCCATTCATGACACAGCGCCTTGTACTCGTCGAGGTCGAAACCGAGCTCTACCCCGGACGGATAAAGGCTCAGAGTGGTCAGTCGATGACTCGTGAAGTGTTGGTGTTCGTCGACCTCCACGAACACTCCTGACTCCTCATGAAAGAAGTCACCGGGAAGGGCTGTGAGCCGCTTCGCCGCCTGCTCCTGCTCAACGCCCGACAGAGCATTGAAGATCGCGGTCAGCGGCTCGAGCGCTGCCGTGGCCTCAACAGGAAGGCCGAGATGGCCCCGCTGGTTGATCCAGGGCACCTTCGCGCGAGTGAGCACGACGCCATCAGCAGCGGCCGCAGCGCGGAAGTCATTCTGGCAATCATCCTTGGCCACGTTCGACCCCCTCAATCAGACCAGCCGGAGCGAGCGGTGTTCCGGCGACTGCTCCGGCTCCATCGCACGGACGAGCTTCATCAGCGCCGCCTCGTGCACGATCGGCACTCCGTAGTCGCGCGCCTTCTTGGCCTTGCCGCTTGCGGAGTCCGGATCCGCAGCGACGAGCAGCCGGGTTCGCTTCGTCAACGGACCGGAGACCAGGCCAGCATCGACGAGGTCGCGCTCCACCTCTGACCGAGGTCGACTCATGGTCCCAGTCAGACAAATGACGTCGCCGCTCTCGAGGCGGAACTCCGCACTTGCCGACCGGGCCGGTGCCATGGCGAGAGCCGCGTCGACCTCGACCGTGGGAAGCCCAACCAGCTCGGCAACCCGGTCAAGGTCGGCCCGCTCGTCGTCGGTCACGACACCGTCAGCAAGAGCGACCCGTGCCAGCGATCGAAGGTAGTCGCGGTGGACGTCATCGAGGGTGGACCGGCTCAGGCCGAGTTCCACGGCGGTCTCGACGAGCGCCTCCTCCTCGTACTGAGCGATGTATCCGTCAAGGAGCGCCGACTCGAGCACCTCCAGGTAAGCCTCCAACCCAGGGTCGTCGCCACGCGGCAGCCTGGCGACGACCCGATCCAGCCATTCGGAGGGACGGCGAACCGTCTGCGTGCCTCGCTCAACCAGCAGGCACTCGTCCATCGGCAGCTGCGGCCAGTCCACATCAGCAGCGCCCACGAGTTCGTCGTTCCACGGCGCTGGCGATCCCCCGATCCTCAGGAGGTGTCCCAACAGCCCGGCGGCCGCCCGTGCGTCGTGGAGCGCCGAATGCGCATTGGCCAGCTCAATCCCTGCGGCATCACAGCAGTCACCGAGCTTCCGCGAGGAAGCGCGCAGGAGATGCCCCGCCCACTTCATCGTGCACAGACCGCCGACCCACGGATTCGCGAGTACGACGCCGGCCCGGCGTAGCTCTGCGCCGAGGAACCGCAGGTCGAACGATAGGTTGTGGGTCGTGATGACCCGTCCACGGAGGTCAGCCAGCAGGCGCGGAAGAACCTGGCTGAAAGTCGGCGCGCCCAGCACGTCACGCGCGGTGATCCCGTGGATATGCGTCGGGCCGACATCACGGCCCGGGTCCACGATCGTGCTCCACTCCCCCTCGATCCGACCGTCCTCGCCAACGAGAACGAGCCCGACCTCAACCACTCGATCATGCGCGTTGGGGAACAGTCCCGTGGTCTCAAAGTCGACCACCGCGAATCCAGACATCGTCATCTCCAGCCTTGAACCCATCAACGGCCCGCGGAAGATGCGGGCAACCTTGAGTCCCGGTTGCACTTTGGCAGCAGCCCCCGGCACAAATGTCGCGTTCTCGGAGATCTGACCCAGACGTGCTCTTCCCGCAGCCCAGACGGACTATCTAGACCAGAGAGCGGGTTCTGTCGGACCTCCGGGCGACCCTCGTCCGGAGCGACACACTCGACGAACACCGCCCACGACTAGGAGCACCGAATGGAAACCGCAGCGATCACAGCCTGGACCCTCATCCAGGAGATCCCTATCCCCGGCGACGTCACCGGCCTCCTCATCGAGGGCGAGCAGGCGGTCGCGGCGTACAAGACCTTCCGCGACAGCGCGGTCTTCACCACGAAGCGCCTGATCGTGCGCGATGCGCAGGGGCTGACCGGCAAGAAGGTCGAGATCTACTCGCTGCCCTACAGCAGCATCAACATGTGGTCTTCCGAGAACGCCGGCGGCATGCTGGACCGCGACGGCGAGATGGAGATGTGGACCCGCGCCGGCCACATCAAGATCAAGCTGAACAAGAAGATCGACGTACGACGCCTGGACCAGCTGATTGCGTGGGCGGTGCTGAAGTAGCCGACCGCTGGCGCCACGAACAGACGGGTCAATCATGAATGCAGCAGAGGCGAAGAAGCGGGCCAACGCTTTCCTCCGCGAAGACGGCAGCCACCTGGTCGCGAAGAGCGCAAGGAAGGCGGGAGGGGCTCCCGAGGGGCGGCGGGTCTGGGTCGTCGCCTACGTGGACCCGGCCGAGCCTGACGCGATGCTCACTGGCGGCGCGCTGGCCGTCACCGAGGACGGCAAGGTCCACACCATAGGCTCGGCGCCAGGCGATCCAGCGCTGCAGAACCTCCTCTTTTCCTCCGGGAATGACGCCACTGAGGAGTCGCAGGTCCACAAAGAACACGGAGACTGAATGACAAAGGTGGCTGAAAGCGTGTGGGCAATCCCCGAGAGCTGGACCGCGGCTCTCCAAAACGAACTCGAGCAGCCGTACTGGGCTTCTCTGACCGACTTCGTGGATTCAGAGCGAAGGCGAGGGGATGTGTACCCGCCACCGTCCGACGTGTTCAACGCTCTCGCGCTGACACCGCTGGGGGACGTTCGAGTCGTCATCCTCGGTCAAGACCCGTACCACGGACGCAATCAGGCACACGGGTTGTGCTTCTCGGTCCGTGAGGGTGTGACGATCCCACCGTCACTACGCAAGATCCTCAGCGAAATCCGGGCTGACGATGCAGGACCGGCTCCGACGGGCGGCAACCTAACGAGCTGGGCAACTCAAGGTGTCCTCCTCCTCAACGCGACACTGACCGTTGCTTCCGGAGCCCCAAAGTCGCATGAAGACCGAGGATGGGAGACGTTCACCGACGCCGTCATCCGAGCGGTCAATGCCAAGAGCGAGCGCGTTGTGTTCGTCCTCTGGGGCGACACGGCAAGGGCGAAGCGCAAGTTGATCACCAACCCAATTCACGCTGTCGTCGAGTCCGCCCACCCGGCGGCCCGGGCGAACGCGAAGACTCCGTTCGTTGGATCGCGCCCGTTCGCGGAGATCGACCGCCTGCTCGGCGACCGTGGACCGATCGACTGGACGCCCGGCATCTAGGTCGGATCGGAGCCTGACTCAGCCGGGCACCGGCTGCGAGCAGTTTCCATCTGGAAACTAGATCCCCAGCCTCTTCGCCACCTCGGCACCACCCATCTCCCGAATCAGCTCCGGATGACCAACGACCACGAGCTCATCGGTCGCACGCGACATCCCGACGTACAACCGCTCGCGGAAGCGGTCCCGCTTCGACGACTCGTTGACGCAGAGCACGACCGCCTTGCGCTCGAGGCCCTTGCAGCCGAGGACGTGGCCGTAGAAGACGTCGCCGCCTTCCCAGAACTGCTTCCAGTAGCCCTCCTGGCCGTGGCGCGCAGCGACGTCGTCATGCACGGGGTGCTTGTGGCCAGTGGTGATGAGCGCGATCGAGCCCGGGCCCCAGCCCTCGTCGATCATCGCGTCAACGATGTCGTCAGCGGCAGACAACGCCTCGTCGGTCGACGCTGCGACGAACCGGACCTCAGGCCCGACACCACCCCGCGAATACATCCGCGACGGGGCCAGCGGGCCGAACGCTTCGTGGATCTGGCGAGTGTTCCTGAGGCAACTACCTCAGTCCTATCACCGTCCACCGACAGCACGAGGCCCCGACGCGAGCGAATCGCGTCGGGGCCTCGTCGTACTGACTTGTCAGCTGCAGCCGGAGGTGCTGCCGCAACCTTCGCAGACGTAGCAGCTACCAGCGGGACGCATCTTCGTGCCACACGTGAAGCACAAGGGCGAGTCGACAGCGGTGCCGGTGATGATCTCCAGGAGCTCGGCGGAGGTCTTGGCGGCGCGTCCGGCGGGCTCGGCCGCAGCCGGCGCCTCCGACACGATCTCGGCCTCGACCGGGGCAGCCTCGGCCTTGGCGGCCTCGACGTGCTCGGTCTTCAGGGACTCGGCCTCGGAGATCTCGAGGGGCTCGTAGGAGCCGGTCTCGAGGTGACGCTGACGCTCTTCGGCGGTGTAGATGCCGAGCATCGAGCGCTCGTCGAAGGTCATGTAGTCCAGCGCCAGGCGGCGGAAGATGTAGTCCATGATCGACTGCGCCATCCGGACGTCCGGGTCGTCGGTGAGGCCAGCGGGCTCGAAGCGCAGGTTGGTGAACTTCGAGACGTAGGTCTCGAGCGGGACGCCGTACTGCAGGCCGATCGAGGTGGCGATCGAGAAGGCGTCCATCACGCCGGCCAGGGTCGAGCCCTGCTTGCCGAGCTTGAGGAAGACCTCGCCGAGCGAGCCGTCCTCGTGCGCACCGGAGGTCATGTAGCCCTCGGCCCCACCCACGGTGAAGGAGGTGGTGCGCGAGACTCGCGACTTCGGGAGGCGCTTGCGGGTCGGGGCGTAGACGATCTTCTCGACGATCTTCTCGACCACGTCGGCGGCCGCAGCGGCGTCGGCAGCGTCAGCCGCGTCCTTCTTCGCCTTGCCGCCACCGTCGGCCAGCGGCTGGCCAACTTTGCAGTTGTCGCGGTAGCACGCGGTCGCTTTGAGACCGAGCTTCCAGGACTGGAAGTAGATGTCCTCGATCTCCTCAACCGTCGCCGACTCCGGCAGGTTGACGGTCTTGGAGATGGCGCCCGAGAGGAACGGCTGGCAGGCCGCCATCATCCGCACGTGGCCCATCGGCTTGAGCGCGCGGGCACCCATCGCGGTGTCGAAGATCTCGTAGTGCTCGAGCTTGAGGCCCGGGGCGTCGATGACGTGACCGTGCTCGCCGATGTAGGCGACGATCGCCTCGACCTGCTCCGGCTGGTAGCCGAGCTTGACCAGCGCGCGCGGGATCGTCTGGTTGACGATCTGCATCGAGCCGCCACCGACGAGCTTCTTGAACTTGACCAGCGAGAAGTCCGGCTCGATGCCGGTGGTGTCGCAGTCCATCATGAAGCCGATGGTGCCGGTCGGCGCGAGCACGGAGGCCTGCGCGTTGCGGAAGCCGTTCTCGGCGCCGATCGACTGCACAGCCGCCCACTCCTGCGTGGCCAGCTTGTGGACCTCGGCGTCGGAGATGTGCAGCGTGCGCACGGTGTCGTTGGCGGCCTGGTGCTTGCGCATGACCCGCTTGTGGGCGTCCGCGTTGCGGGCGTAGCCGACGTACGGGCCGACGATGCCGGCGAGCTCCGCCGAGCGACGGTACGACGTGCCGGTCATCAGCGACGTGATGGTCGCAGCCATCGCGCGACCGCCGTCGGAGTCGTAGCCGAGACCCATGGCCATGAGCAGCGCGCCGAGGTTGGCGTAGCCGATGCCCAGCTGGCGGTAGTCGCGGGTGGTCTTGCCGATGGGCTCCGTCGGGAAGTCGGCGAAGCAGATCGAGATGTCCATCGCGGTGATGATGAACTCGACGGCCTGGGCGAAGCGCTTGGCGTCGAAGGTGTCGTCGTCGCGCAGGAACTTGAGCAGGTTCAGCGAGGCCAGGTTGCACGACGAGTTGTCGAGCGACATGTACTCCGAGCAGGGGTTGGACGCGGTGATGCGGCCCGTCTCGGGGTTGGTGTGCCAGTCGTTGATGGTGTCGTCGTACTGCAGACCCGGGTCGGCGCAGGCCCACGCGGCCTCGGAGATCTTGTGGAAGAGCTCGCGGGCGTCGACGGTCTCGATGACCTCGCCGGTGGAGCGGGCCTTCAGACCGAAGGACGTGCCGTCCTCGACCGCGCGCATGAACTCGTCGGAGACGCGGACCGAGTTGTTGGCGTTCTGGTACTGGACGGAGGTGATGTCCTTGCCGCCGAGGTCCATGTCGAAGCCGGCGTCGCGCAGGGCGCGGATCTTGTTCTCTTCGTTCTTCTTCGTCTCGACGAACTCCTCGATGTCGGGGTGGTCGACGTCGAGGACGACCATCTTGGCCGCACGACGCGTGGCGCCGCCCGACTTGATGGTGCCGGCGGACGCGTCAGCGCCGCGCATGAAGGAGACCGGGCCAGATGCGGTGCCGCCGGACTTCAGCAGCTCCTTGGAGGAGCGGATGCGGGAGAGGTTGAGGCCGGCGCCGGAGCCGCCCTTGAAGATGAAGCCCTCTTCCTTGTACCAGTTGAGGATCGAGTCCATCGAGTCGTCGACGGAGAGGATGAAGCACGCGGAGACCTGCTGCGGAGCGGTCGTGCCGACGTTGAACCAGACCGGGGAGTTGAAGGAGAAGTACTGGTTGACCAGCAGCCACGTGAGCTCGTGCTCGAAGACCTGCACGTCGGCCTCGGTGGCGAAGTAGCCGTTGTCGCGACCCGCCGCGACGTACTTGCCGACGACCCGGTCGATGAGCTGCTTCAGGCTCCACTCACGGTTCTCCGCGCCGACAGCGCCGCGGAAGTACTTCGTGGTGACGATGGTGGAGGCGTTGACCGACCAGAAGTCGGGGAACTCGACACCGCGCTGCTCGAAGACGGTCTCGCCGGTCTTCCAGTTCTGCTGGACGACGTCGCGACGCTCCCAGGTGATGGCGTCGTAGGGGTGGAGCCCCTCGGTGCTGAACACGCGCTCGAGCTTCAGGCCCTGCTTCTGGCCCTGCTGCTGGCCCGTGGACCCGCTCACCGTCTCGGTCATGTCTCCTCTTTCCGGCTGTATCTGAATCGGCACAGTTCTGTCCGCTGCTGGCTGGTCGTGCTTCGTCGTACGTCGTGGTGCTGGTGGTGCGGGTGTTGCTATGCATGGGCCCGACCGCGAAGCTTCCCCACTCCGTGGCCGGGCTGTCTCAGGTCACCCCGTGGGGGTGAGTGCGCCGCGGGCGAGCTCGTCGAGCCCGCCGTTCAGCTCGGTGCGGGCGATGCGCTCAGCGCGCAGAACGGCGATCTCGGCCTCGAAGTCCTCAGCGGACTCGAAGGCGCGGTAGACGCTGGCGAAGCGGAGGTAGGCCACCTCGTCGAGCTCGCGCAGCGGCCCGAGGATGGCCAGGCCGACCTCGTTGGCCGGGAACTCGGGCGAACCCGAGCTGCGCAGCGTGTCCTCGACCGCCTGGCCCAGGCAGGCCAGCTGGTCCTCGGTGACCGGGCGGCCCTTGCACGCCTTGCGCGCACCGCTCACGGCCTTGTCGCGGTTGAACGGCTCGGTCGCGCCGGAGCGCTTGAGCACGGTCAGCTGCATCTGCTCCACGGTGGAGAAACGGCGGTCGCAGGACGGGCACGTGCGCCGGCGGCGGATCGCTCCACCGTCGTCGGCGACGCGGGAGTCGAGCACGCGGGTGTCGGTGTTGCGGCAGTAGGGACAGTGCACGGTGCTCTCCTTCCAGGTCGTGCGTGTGGGGCCGTTGCCCGGGGTCGCCGATGAGACCCTTGGCGGGCCTTGCCTGGCTGTGGACTCCGGCGCTGTTTCTGTGGATAACCAGCGGTGTTGTGGGGAGATCCAGGCCAGTTCTGTGAACTAGATGTGGAAAACCACAACGGTGTAACTACTAGATGTAGTGGTAACCGTACGTCGCCGCCACGAGGCGTGCAACCCCCGTCACATCCGATTTCGCCGGGGGTCACCCCGCAGTTCATGGCAGCGATGTAAACCCGCAGGTCAGGGCCGAGTCGAGCACCGCGACAACCAGCAATGTCGACTTTCCGACGCCCGCGTGTCGCAGGTTTTCCGGGCGTGTCGCACGATCCGGGAAACTGTGCAGACACCACATTCTCCGGTCTGGTCACGGGACTGGAATCCGGCTGGCAGAATGTGCGGGTGAGTCACGGGGATCGGAAGCACGCGGGCAGCCGGAAGGCACCGCGGCCCGCTCGTTCCCGCAAGCGGATCGACCCCCGCGTGGGCGTGTACGCCGTCGGCGTCACGTTCTGCGTCGTGGCCTGGGGCTACCTCGTCTTCGCCGCGATCGACTTCGGCGGCACCGCCCGCGAGGGGCGTGGCATCGCCTGGCTCTTCCTGTTCGTCGCCTGCATCGGCGCGGCCTGCTGCCTCTTCGCCGGGCTGATGCTGGGCATGCGCGCCCTCATCTCGCTCGGCTTGGTCACGCCTCCCGCCGACGAGCAGCCCGCCGCCTCCACTCCCCCGGCGGAGCGCGTGCCGGGCGGGCGTCGCGCCCTGCGCTGAGCAGCTCCGAGAAGCAGCCGGGCTCTCAGGTTCGTCTTGGGTTGCCCTGCCACAGTTGGTTGACAGTTCAACCAACTCGGGAGGTTCCTCCAATGCGTACCCTGCTCCACCCCACCATCCCCGGCGGCACCGATCTGGCGCTGCTCGCACTCCGCGTGATCGCCGGCATCGTGCTCATCGCCCACGGCTGGCAGAAGCTCGACGAGTTCACGCCGGCCGGCACCGAGGCATTCCTCGGCGACGCGGGCGTCCCGCTCGCCGGCATCGCTGCCTGGTGGCTGATCATCACCGAGATCGGCGGCGGCATCGCCCTGCTCTTTGGCGTACTCACCCCGGTCGTCGCGCTCATCGGCATCGCCAACATGATCGGCGCGATCGCCTTCGTGCACGCGGGCAACGGCCTCTTCGTCGCCGCCGGTGGCGTGGAGCTCGTGCTGCTGCTGATCGCCGCCCTCGCCCCGCTCGCCCTGCTCGGAGCAGGTCGGCTCTCGGTCGACCGGCTCATCGCGGCACCTGCCCGCTGACCCCAGTACGCGGCGTACTCGTGCTGCCGGGTCTGGCGTGTCGGCGACCGCAGGCATAGCGTCGAGAGCCGGACCCCAGACCACTTCGGCATCAGGGCCGAAGCGGCCTGCTCAATGACCTTGGGAGGCCAGCGGTGTTCATGCAGATGGTGACCGGAGCTTGTGCCCGGCAGGACGAGATGCGCGCGGTCGTCGACGACTGGTGCGCCGACATGGCGATGCGCGACGGCTGGCTCGGCGGGACCTACGGGTTCACCGACGACGACCAGTTCGTGGGCATCGTCCGATTCAGCTCACAGAAGGCGTACGACGCGTGCTGCGCGTCCGCGGACGCCGGGGCGCACTGGGCCGGAGCACTTCTGTGCTTCGACGCCACCCCGGAGATCCACCAGTCCGAAGACGTGACGATCATGCTCGACGGCGCGTTCGACGCATCTGGCGACGCCCAGTTCGTGCAGGTGATCCGCGGGCGCGCGAGCAACCCCGACCGGCTGCGCAACATGGTGGCCGACCAGGAGATGACCGCGATGCTGCACCAGGCGCGGCCCGAGATCGTCGGCGCGACGCTGCTCATCGAGGACGACGGCAGCTACACCGAGACGATCGCGTTCACCGACGAGGCTGCGGCACGTCGTGGCGAGCAGCTCGAGATGCCGGCGGACGTCGCCGCGGACTGGCAGTCGGCGGTCGGCGACGCGCAGTACTCCGACCTGCACCGGCCCTGGTTCGCAAAGCACTCGTGAGCCTGTCGGCGCTGCCCTAGATTGCGTGGGTGCGCACCTCGACCCGACGCAAGCTCGCCTACCTCGGACTGGCCGCCCTCGACACGGGATTGTCGGCGTCGGCCAGTCCGCTGGCGCACCGCGCCCGCTTCGTCACGAAGCCCCTGCTGATGCCGGTGCTGGCTTCGTCGGTTCTCGCTTCTGGTCGAACCGGGCTCACCGCGCCGGTGGTGATCGCCGAGGCCTGTGGGTTCGTCGGCGACGTCGCGCTGCTCTCCGAAGCGCGCCGGCCGTTCTTCGTGGGGTCGGCGGCGTTCGCGGTCGGCCACGCCTCCTACGTGGCCGGGTTCATGGCGCAGCGCTCCACCTCGCCGCTCTTCGCGTCGCGGAGGACCCGCGCGCTCGCTGTGCTGTGGGCAGTGGCGGCGCCGGTCAATGCGGTGCGCGCAGGTCGGCGTGACCCGGCGCAGGGCGCTGCGGTCGCGGCGTACTCGTTGTCGCTGACGTCGATGGCGATCGCGTCCGGCCACCTCTCCCCCTCGATCCGCCCCTCCGCCCGGGCGCTGGCCGGGCTCGGCGGCCTGGCCTTCCTGACGTCGGACTCGTTGCTCGGCCTGCGGAAGTTCGTGCTCAGCGACCCGCCGCCCGCGCTCGAAGGAGCGGTCATGGCGACCTACACCGGCGCGCAGTTCCTGCTGGCAGAGGCCGCCACCCGCGCCTGAGGCCTGCCGTTCCGCTTTGGCCCTCCGGGGGTGTCGGGCTCGTGTCGCTCGAGTGGCCTTCGACACGGTCGAATCTTTTTTCGAACAAGTGCTTGCATCGTTCGAACACATGATCTAACTTCGTACATGTGTTCGATCGAACGTCTGATCGAGGGCCAGCTCCGGCGAAGGTTGTCGGTGGTCGTCTGTAGACATTCGCTCGTCACCCCGACCGACTCTTCCCCGGAGGTCCACGATGAGCACGATCAGCTTCTCCCCCACGTACGCCGCCCGTCCCGTCCGCGTCGCCCGCCCCGCTGCCCCGCAGCTGCGGCTCACCCGACGCGGTCGCCTGACGGTCTTCGTGCTGGCGCTGCTGTTCGCCGCCACCGTCGCCTTCGTGCTGGCCAGTGGGTCCAGCGCCAACTCCGAGCAGGGCGGCGCCCCGCTCGCCACCGAGCGCATCGTGGTCACCCCCGGCCAGACGCTCTGGCAGATCGCGGCCGACCGCGCCGACGACGGCGAGGTCCGCGCCATGATCGACTCCATCGAGAAGCTCAACGCCCTCGACGAGCCGATGCTCTACGCCGGCCAGGAGCTCTTCGTTCCGGTCGGCTGACACAGACGCGCGGCGGGGCGCTGGTGACTCCGCCGCGGCAAGTTCTTGCGCGCCGCTTCGACCCCGGTGCGTGAGATGGGGAAGACACGGGGGCGGAGTCCACTTGGGCTCCGCCCCCGTTTCGCATTTTCCGTCGACACGGCGCTTCGTTGGATGGCCGGGGCGGCTGCGGCACACGGTGGCGGGGACGCGGGCGGGCTGGGTCGCCGGCGCGCGGCGGATGCGCGACGGCGCACGGAGCGTAAAAGTCGGCTGCGGCCAGAGCGCGCGAGTGGGCGGCTGAGTCTGCCGCGCCGACAGCGACGGCGTTGCCGCGCAGGAGCCGCCCCAGCCACACCCAACGCAGCCCAAGATCCCCACCCCGCCCCGACACGCCGTTCGAACAGGTGTTTGAACACCCGCGTGAATCCGGATACGTTGGAGACACCCGCCCAGCCCACGACGTAAGGCACACGACGATGGCGACTCCTCCGCACAAGGTCTCCGAGTTCCCCGACGGCCCACCGGATGCGACCGGGCTGACTCCGCGTCAGCAGCGCATCCTCAACGTCATCCGCGACTCCCTCGAGGACCGTGGCTACCCGCCGAGCATGCGCGAGATCGGCGACCTGGTCGGGCTGACCAGCTCCAGCTCGGTGTCCCACCAGCTGAAGGTGCTCGAGCAGAAGGGCTTCATCAAGCGTGACCCCAACCGTCCGCGCGCGCTCGAGGTGTTCCTGCCCGAGGTGCTCGCGGCGCGGCGCTCGATCGGCGCGGCCGACGAGACGTCGTACGACGAGACCGGCATCGGCGACTCGATGCCTGCAGCGACCTACGTGCCGATCGTGGGGCGGATCGCGGCGGGCGGCCCGATCCTCGCCGAGGAGCGCATCGAGGAGGTCTTCCCGCTGCCGCGGAGCCTGGTCGGCGACGGCACGCTCTTCCTGCTCGAGGTCTCGGGTGACTCGATGATCGACGCGGCGATCTGCAGCGGTGACTACGTCGTGATCCGCCAGCAGCCGACCGCCAACAACGGCGACATGGTCGCGGCGCTGCTCGACGGCGAGGCGACGGTGAAGACGTTCCAGAAGAAGGACGGCCACGTGTGGCTGCTCCCCCACAACGAGGCCTACGACCCCATCGACGGCACCCACGCCTCGATCCTGGGCATCGTGACCGCGGTGCTTCGCCGGGTCTGATTTTCCCCCACCGTCGGGAGGACGACGGGTCACGGAGGCCTACGCTGGCCGACGTGACCCGTCGTTCGCATTTCGGAGCCGTCCGCCTCACGTGTGCGGCGCTGGCCTTGAGCGCCGCGCTGTCCGCGTGCGAGCCGCTGCTCCGCGAGGACGGGCCGCCGCCCGCGCCCGCATCTCCGGGAGCACCCGCTACGGGAGGTACGCCGAGCGCACCTGCTGCTCCGACTCCGTCACCGACCGGACCGGCAGCGCCATCGGCACCCGCACCGCCTGCGCCGGGCACTGTCGCGCCCGCCTGGCTCGGGAAGCGGCCCCTGCCGGAGACCGCCGACGGCTTCGGGGAGATCCAGGCAACGCCACGGGTCCTGCGCAATCGCCGCTTCACACTGCCCGACACGTTGCCGATGCTCCCCGGGGACGGGTTCGCCTCGCACGTCGTCAGTCCGGCCCCCGCCGACGTGATCGCACGCTCGACCTGGGTGGAGGGCTGCCCCGTCTCGGCGAGCGACCTGGCCTGGGTGCAGCTCGCCTTCCGCGGGTTCGACGGCGCACGCCACACCGGCGAGCTGCTGGTCAACGCCGACGTGGCACAGGACATGGTCAAGGTCTTTCGGCAGCTCTGGCGCGCCAAGTTCCCGCTCGAGGAGATGCGGGTGACCCGGCGCGACGAGCTCGACGCCGCCCCCACCGGAGACGGCAACAACACCAGCGCCTTCGTGTGCCGGCCCTCCGTCGGATCAACCCACTTCAGCCAGCACGCCTACGGGCTGGCGGTGGACGTCAACCAGTTCCAGAACCCGTACACGAAGGGCGACCTGGTCCTGCCAGAGCTCGCATCGGCGTACATCGACCGGACGAATGTCCGCCCCGGCATGATCCTGACCGGCGGCCCGGTGATCCGCGCGTTCGCGTCGGTCGGCTGGGAGTGGGGCGGCTACTGGAACTCGCTCAAGGACCGGCACCACTTCAGCCTCAACAACCGCTGAGCCATCGCCGAACTTGCGCCGTGTCGACGCCGAACTTGCGCCGTGTCGACGGACAACGCCGGGGCGAACCTTCGGTGAACGGGGCGTGCTCACACACCTGCACCCGTCACCGATCCCCCGCGACGCCGTTCAAACTGATGTGAATCCCACGAACTCGGGCCAGCTCGGCCGTCGCGCACTGATCAAGGGCACCGCGGCCACAGCCGCTGCTGTCGCCGCCACCACGGCCATCACGACTGGTGCAGCCTCGGCCGCCACGTCCGCCTACTTTCAGCACGGCGTCGCCTCCGGTGACCCGCTGCCCGGCGCGGTCGTCCTCTGGACCCGCGTCACCCCGACCGCGACGAGCCTTCCCGGCTCCGGCGTGGGTCCGTCGATCACGGTGACCTGGCAGGTCGCGCGCGACGCCGCGTTCACGACCATCGTCGCCTCGGGCAACCAGTCGACCAGCCCGGCCCGCGACCACACGGTCAAGGTGGACGCGACCGGCCTCGCCGCCGCGACGACGTACTACTTCCGGTTCAGCTACAGCGGCGTGCGCAGCCCGGTCGGTCGCACGCGTACGGCGCCCGCGGCTGGCAGCAGCGTGGAGAACCTGCGGCTCGGTGTCGTGAGCTGCGCCAACCTGCAGGCTGGCTGGTTCTCGGCATACCGCCACCTCGCAGCGCGCGAGGACCTGCACGCGATCCTGCACCTGGGTGACTACCTCTACGAGTACGGCCCCGGCCAGTACGGCTACGGCAAGGACGAGGTCGACATCCGGCCTCACTCGCCGGCGCGCGAGATGGTCACGCTCGCCGACTACCGCCAGCGCCACGCTCAGTACAAGCAGGACGCCGATCTGGCGACGCTGCACGCGAAGTACGCGTTCATCACGACCTGGGACGACCACGAGGTCACCAACGACGCCTGGCGCGACGGCGCGGAGAACCACACGCCTCTCGTCGAGGGCTCGTGGGCGACGCGTCGCGCCAGCGCCCAGAAGGCGTACGACGAGTGGATGCCGATCCGCCTCTCCGGCACCGCCGCTCTCGGTGACGGCACGCAGATCTACCGTCGGCTCGCCTTCGGCCAGCTCGCCGAGCTGAGCATGCTCGACCTGCGGACGTACCGCGACCGGCAGGTCACCGGCCTGCTCGGTGTCACCAGTGACCCGACCGGTCTGCTCGCCACGGGCGAGGTCAGCGACCCTGCGCGCACCATCACCGGCCGCGCACAGCTCGACTGGCTGAAGGGCTCGCTGGAGACCGGGCGTGCGCAGTGGAAGCTCGTCGGGAACCCGGTGATGATCGCGCCCGTCGACCTCGGTGCGCTGCCGAACGACCTGACCGACCCGGTCGCCGACATCACCGGGATCCTGCCGCGCGACGGCATGCCCTACAACACCGATCAGTGGGACGGGTACACCGACGACCGGCGCGAGCTCATCTCGCACATCCGCGACCAGGGCGTCCGCGACACGCTGTTCCTCACCGGCGACATCCACTCGGGTTGGGCGGCGGATGTGCCCCACGACCCGGCGCTCTACCCCGTCACCGGCGACAGCGCCGCGGTCGAGTTCGTGTGCACCTCGGTGACGTCGAACAACCTCAAGGACATCACCGGGGCGCCCTCGCGCAGCGCGAGCATCGTCGTCGAGGAGGCCATCAAGGCCAACAACCTGCACATCAAGTACCTCAACTTCGACGACCACGGGTTCTCCGTGCTCGACCTGACCCCCGCGCGGGCACAGATGGACTGGTTCGTCATCGGTGACCGCGCCGACAAGGCCACCGGCATCGCGTGGACCGCGTCGTACGAGACCCGGGCGGGCGAGAACAAGGTCCGCCCCGTCGCGAAGCCGGTGAACGCCTGATGTGCAACCTGCCCAGCAACGCCTTCGAGCGTGCGCTCCCCGCATCGCACACCGTGCGTGAGGTCATGGGTGTCGGCGGTGCCGTCGTCACCTTCACCGGCGCACTCGCGGCCCTCGGTGCCGCACCGGCCTCCGCAGCAGCCGCCGCCAAGAAGCGGGCCTACGTCGTCGTACTCGACGGGTGCCGGCCAGAAGAGATCGGCGGCGGCAGCATGCCGTACGTCGCGAGCCTGCGCGCCGCGGGCACGCACTACCCGCGTGCCACGTCGAATCCGGTCATGGAGACGATCCCCAACCACTGCATGATGATGACCGGCGTCCGCCCGAGCCGCTCCGGCGTCCCGGCCAACACGTTCTTCGACCGCGCGGCCGGTGCCGTGCGGACGATGGACCAGCCGGCGGACCTGCGCGCGACGACGGTCATCGAGCAGCTCAACGCGGCCGGCAGGAAGACCGGCACGGTGCTGTCGAAGGAGTACCTCTACGGAATCTTCGGCACCCGTGCGTCGTACCAGTGGAAGCCCGGCCCCATCATCCCGGTGTCCGGCCACGCTCCCGATGTCGCGACGATCGACGCGGCCATCACGATGGTGGACTCGTTCGACCCGGACTTCATGTTCGTCAACCTCGGCGACATCGACCGCTTCGGGCACGTCGACATCACCGGCACCACGCTCCACGCGGCACGAACCCTGGCGCTGCTGGACACCGACGCCCAGGTGAAGCGGTTCATCACCCACCTGCAGGACACCGGCCGGTGGGCCGACTCGCTGGTCCTCTTCATCGCGGACCACTCGATGGACTGGTCGCTGCCGACCCAGCTCATCTCGCTTCAGGGAAAGCTGGACGCGGACCCGCTGCTCAAGGGCAACGTCCAGATCGCCGGCAACGGTGGCGCGGACCTCCTCTACTGGACCGGTGCCGCCGGCGACCGCACCACCGCGATCGCGAAGATGCGCGCCATCGCCCTCGCCCAGCCGGGCGTGCTCGAGGCCCACGACGTCGCAGGTACGCCGTCGCTCAAGCTCGGCGCGGAGGCTGGGGACGTGCTGGTCTGGTGCAAGGCGGGCTGGCGCTTCAGCGATCCGAACGTCCTGTCCAACCCGATCCCCGGCAACCACGGCCACCCGGCGACGTACCCGATCCCGTTCTTCCTCTCCGGAGGTAGCCCGATGGTGCCGAAGTCGACGACCAGGTCGACGCTGGTGAGCACGATCGACGTCGCGCCGACGGTGGCGAAGTTCTTCGGCGTCGCCTCGCCGACCGGCGGCTGGGACGGCGCCGCCCGCCTCTGACCCCACTCCTCCCCGTCGACACGGCCCGACTTCGAGGTCGACACGGCGCAACTTGGGCCCCCACCTCGAAGTCGAGACGTCTCGACGCCCACCTTGCGCCGTCTCGACGCCCACCTTGCGCCGTCTCGACGGGTCAGCGGCCGGAGAGGCGCTTGAGGGCGCCGCGGACCATCTCCCCGTCGGAGGTCGGCCACATGGGTGGGAGCGATGCCCGCAGGAAGCCGCCGTAGCGGGCGGTGGCGAGGCGCGGATCCAGGACGGCCACGATGCCGCGGTCGGTGGAGGTGCGGATCAGGCGGCCGGCGCCCTGGGCCAGCAGCAGCGCGGCGTGGGTGGCGGCCACCGACATGAAACCGTTGACGCCAGCCTTGTCGGCAGCCCGCTGGCGCGCGCTCATCAGCGGGTCGTCGGGGCGTGGGAACGGGATCCGGTCGATCATCACCAGCGTGCAGGTGTCGCCCGGGACGTCGAGGCCCTGCCACAGCGACAGGGTGCCGAACAGGACCGTGTGCGGATCCTCGACGAACTGCTTCGCGAGCTCGGGCAGCTGCGCGTCACCCTGGGCCAGCGTGGTCAGGTGGGGAAGCCGCTCGCGGACCGCCTCCGCCGCAGCATCGGCGGCGCGACGCGAGGAGAACAGCCCCAGGGTGCGCCCGTCGGCCGCGTCGACCAGGGAGACGATCTCGTCGAGCTGGGCCGGGCCGAGTCCGTCACGACCCGGCGGCGGCAGGTGCTTCGCGACGTAGAGGATGCCCTGCTTGGCATAGTCGAACGGTGATCCGACGTCGATGCCGCGCCACGGGAGCACCGTCTCGGTCCGCGCGATCGACGGACCATCAGGGACCAGCCGCTCGGTCGGCTTGAGCCCGACCGAGGACGCCACGACACCGAAGTCGCCACCCAGCATCAGCGTCGCGCTGGTGAAGACGACGGTCTTGTCCGCAAGCAGCTTGTCGCGCATCTGCCCCCACACCTGGAGCGGCGCGACACACAGCTGGGGGCCGCCGCGCTGGGCATCGCGGTCGTTGCGCCACAGCACGTCTGACTCCAGCGAAGCAGCCATGCGCTCGGCCACCGCGAAGACATCGGAGACCATCGCCTTGGCCTGGGTGCGTGCCGCGTCAGCCTCGGACTCCTTCTCCTTGGGGAAGGCGGCCACACACGCCCGAGCCGCGTCGCGCACGAGCACGAGGGCATCCGACAGCTCCTGCGGCATGCGGTCGATCCGCCCCGGCTCGAGCTCGGCCAGCGCATCTGACAGGGCCTCGCCGGCATCCATCAGGTCCTCGGCCGAGTTGTCCTCGGAGACCTGGCGCAGCGCGCGGCGCCCCGCGCGCTCGATGTCGGTGGCAGAGAGCTCGTCCGTGGCTGCCTGGGTGACCCGGGCGACGAGCTCGTGCGCCTCATCGATGACCACCGCGTCGTACTCCGGGATCATCGGGATGCCCTCGATGGCGTCGATGGCGAGCAGCGAGTGGTTGGTGATCACGAGAGACGACTTGGCCGCCTTCTCCTTCGCCCGCTCCGCGAAGCACTCCTCGCCGAACGCGCACTTGGTCTTGCCGAGGCACTCGCGGGCACTGACCGAGACCTGCCGCCAGACGCGCTCGGTGTGCCGCGGCGCGTTGTCGCGCTCGCCGGTCGCGCCGCTCGTTGCCTCGGACTCGGCCCACTCCCGGAGCTCGAGCACCTGCTCGCCGAGCGACCCGAGCGGCATCTCGACCAGAGCACCCTGGTCGTCCGGCACCCCCTCACGGATGCGGTGGAGGCAGGCGTAGTTGGAGCGGCCCTTCAACACGGCGTACGACGCGTCGATCCCCTTCTGACCGCCGATGGCCGTCATCAGGCGCGGGATGTCACGCTCGACCAGCTGGTGCTGCAGGGCGAGCGTGGCGGTGGCGATGACAACCCGGTTGCGGTGCAGCAGCGACGGGACGAGGTAGGCCAGCGACTTTCCGGTGCCGGTGCCGGCCTGCACGAGCAGGTGGGTCTCGGACTCCATCGCGTTGGCGACGGCCTCGGCCATCTCGACCTGTCCGGAGCGCTCCTGGCCGCCGAGCGCCTCGACCGCCTGCGCAAGGACCTCACGCACACGGGAGGGAGTCGGATCTGGCACCCGCAAACCCTACTGCCGCCACGGCAGCACCCCCGACCGCCCATGCACAGGAGCGGGCACACGGACAGGAGGGATGCCCCACGCACGCAGTCGCGCGCGGATCAGCCGCGTTCGACGCACTCCGTCAGGACGTGTTGGTGGTCATGCGAGCGAGGTACCCACCAACACCGCAACCATGCGTCAGAACTCGACGGTCGGCGCGGTCTCCTGGCCCTCGGGCGCGTCGTAGAAGTCACGCTTCGAGACACCGGTGACACCCGCGAAGAACATCCACGGGATCGTCGCGATCGAGGTGTTCAGCTGCGCGGCAGCGTCGTTGTAGAACTGGCGCGCGAACGAGACCTGGTTCTCGGTGTCGGCGAGCTGCTTCTGCAGCTCCATGAAGTTGGCCGATGCCTTCAGGTCCGGGTAGGCCTCGGCCACGGCGAGCACGTTGACGATCGCCTTGTCGAGGCGCGCCTCAGCGGCCGCCTTCTCGGTGACGGAGCCGTCCTTCGCCGCGGCGGTCACGCCGGCGCGCGCCGCGGTGACCTCCTCGAAGACGCCCTTCTCGTGCTGCGCGTAGCCCTTGACCGTGTTCACCAGGTTGGGGATCAGGTCGGCACGACGGGTCAGCTGGACGTCGATGCCGCCGAGCGCCTCGTCGACACCGACGTTCTGCGTGCGGAGCTTGTTGAAGCCGATCACGAAGAACGCGACCAGCAGGACGACGACGACGGCCAGGACGATCAGGACGATCAACATGCGTTTCCCCCTCGGGTGGTTGGATTCAGTATGGAGAGGCTCACCAGGAGCCGCCACCACCGCCGCCGAAGCCGCCGCCTCCACTGAAGCCGCCACCTCCGCTGCTGCTGGTCTGCGTTGCCTGGTAGGCGCCGATCGCGGAGCTCAGCGAGGACTCGAAGCTGGCGAGCGGGTTCCCCACGGACGAGTACGACGAGGTGCCGATCGGGATCGGGTACCACCCCGGAACGGGCGCCGGCGTGCCGGTCTCCGCTTCGTACTTCCGGGCCCACTGCTCCGCGCAGCCCAGCGCGACGGCGTACGGGATGAAGGCGGTGTAGAGCTCCTTGCGGGCGCTGAAGTCGAACCGGGTCTCGGCGCTCTGCGTCGCGAGCAGGCGGCGGAAGCCACCCGCGCGCGACCACATCTCGCGTCCGGCCGGAGTGCGGTGCGTCGTCGATGCGGGTTGCGCGACGCCGACGGCACCGATCACGAACGCCGCGGCCGGCAGCGCCAGCAGGGTCAGGCCGAACGGGTTGAACCAGATCAGCAGACCGGCCACGAGCACGCACAGCCCCATCAGCACCCGCAGGATCATGACGCCGGGAGTGTTCGTGAGCAGCCCGCTCTCGAGGCCCCAGGACTTCGCGGCCCTGGCGACGGAGCTGTTGAGGTCGACGAGGGTCTTGCCCACGTCCTTGGACTTCGCCGAGACGAACTGGCCGCCGACGACGTCCAGCCCGAGCGAGGAGCCGACGGCGCGGGCCACGGGGTCCAGCCCCGACCATGCCTCACGCTCCGCAGCACCGGTCACGGTCCATCCGGCCGACGGGTCGGACACGTCCAGCGGCGCGAGCTTGACCAGGCCGCGCTCGGCGAGGTCCAGCAGGGTCGCGCTGACCGCGTTGGACGGCACGGTCTCCTTCGAGATGTAGGCGACCTGGACCGGGCCCAGGCCTGCCGGCGGCTCGTACATCACCGGGAAGCCAGGCGTCTTCTCGCGGGTGCGCCCGGCGGCCCACCAGCCGAGCAGCAGCGCGAAGACACCGAGCACGCCCAGCCCGGCGACCACGAAGACGTTGCGCCCGAGGACCGCGTCCAGGGCGACGGGCCAGGGCACCGAAGCCCGGTCCGGGGTGGGGATGTCGAGGGCAGCGCGCACGCTGACCGGAGTGTGCGGTGCCAGCGCGCCGATCGTCAGGTTGACCGTCCTGCCGTCGACGGACACCGCACAGCTGGTCCCACCGACACACTGCGGCAGCTCGGGCCGCGCCGGGAGATGGACCTGAGCGGTCGCGCCGTCGATCGCCATCTGCCAGCCGCCGGGCACGACGTCCCAGCTGAACACCGACCGGTCGTCGTCGCCGGCCCAGCTGCCCTGACCCGAGGTGCCCGCCGACGTCAGGACGCCGTCGACGGACCACGCGATCCGATAGGTGTGGGCGCCCGCCGCGACGAAGTCGGACGGATCACCGATCTTGGCGACGCGATAGCGCTTTCCCCGCTCCCACGACATGTCGACCGGCACGTCAGAGCCGTCGAGCGTGATCTGCATGTCCTTCGGAACGATGCGCCCGTCGGTGCCCGCATCCGCAACGTCGAAGAACCGGAAGATGCCGTGGCGCCCCTCAGGGAACTGCGTCGTGATCGTCTCGACCGCATCGAGCGACCCGTCCTCGTGAACGGTCAGGTCGACGTCATACGCGGTGATGCGGACCGGATCGGCACCGCCGTCGTCGAAACCGTAGGTGGCGTACTCCCCGACAGGCCACAGGATGCCCGCCACCGTCGCCAGGATCGCAAGGACCGCCAGCACCCCCGCGTGCCAGGACGCCGCCTGCTTGAGCTTCATGGCCGTGAGCCTATGCGGAGCAGACGGGGAGCGGCAGCGACCGACGTCATGGGCGGCGCGCGATCGCTGTCGCGACGAACTCGCCGAACTGTTGATGACCCTCGGGCGTCAGGTGCAGCCGGTCGGGCAGGTAGGCCAGCGCGAGGTCCTTCGTGGACACGTAGCGCGCGCCCGCACGCGCGGCCTCGGCGGCGAGCAGCGCATCAATCCTCGGTACGCCGCGGCGACGGGCCGGCGCGGAGGCTGGCCCGACCAGGACGACCGGGGTCCCCTCGAACGCGGCCAGCACCGCCCGGACGCCGGAGCGCACCTCGGCGGACGGCCGGTCGAAGTCGTTGAGCCCGCCCTCGACGACCACCAGGTCGTAGTCGCGGCGGGCGGCCTGGCGGGCGCGCTGCGCGAACGACGCGCCCGCGCAGCGGCTTGCCGTGGCGGCGTACCCGGAGCCTGAGAAGCCGTCGACGCGGACCTGGTCGCCGCTCAGCTGAGCGGGCCACGAGCGGGAGGGGTCGGCCAGACCGAGACCGACCGACCAGGAGTCGCCGATCACGAGCACCGCCCGGCCCGAGGCGCCGTCAACGCCGGCCTCGCGCGCGTTCGACACGGCGGCAAAGCGGGCGCAGCGGTCCTGTGCCTCGGCGGCGGAGCCGGACGCGATGGACACGCGGAAGCCGACGAGCAGTCCGGTGACGACCAGCGCCACGACGAACGCACGCCATCGGTGTCCACCTGAGCCGAGCTTCCCCACGCGGACAATGGTCCGGTCAGGCCCGCGTCCCCGCAGGCGTTTGGCCGAACTGATCCCCCGCTGTCACGAGCGCAGCGGCACCGGGTCAGATGACGGTGTAGCGCGCGAGCTCATCCGCAAGGTCGGCGTGCGCCCGTCCGCGGACCAGCGTGCCGTCACCCGTGTGCTCGAGCGAGGCGATCTCGCCCGCGCGGTGGATGCGGTCGACCAGGTCACCCCGCTCGTAGGGCAGCAGCACGTTGAACTCCACACCGGGGCGCGGCAGCTCGGACTCGATGATCTTGAGCGCGGCCTCGATGCCCTCGCCGGTCTGCGCCGACACGACCACGCTGTGCGGCTCACGGGCCAGCAGCCGCGCGATCACCATGGGGTCGGCGATGTCGGCCTTGTTGATCACGATCAGCTCGGGCACACCGGTCGCGCCGATCTCGGCGAACACCTCGCGCACAGCAGCGATCTGGCCCTCGGGGTCGGGGTGCGAACCGTCGACGACGTGCAGGATCAGGTCCGAGTCGGCGACCTCCTCCAGCGTCGAGCGGAACGCCTCGACCAGCTGGTGCGGCAGGTGGCGGACGAAGCCGACGGTGTCGGACATCGTGTACTCGCGGCCGTCACTGGTCGTCGTACGCCGGGTGGTCGGGTCGAGCGTCGCGAAGAGCGAGTCCTCGACCAGCACGCCGGCATTGGTGAGCCGGTTGATCAGGCTCGACTTGCCGGCGTTGGTGTAGCCGGCGATCGCGACCGAGGGGATCGCGTTGCGCTTGCGGGTCGCCCGCTTGGTCTCACGGGTGCCGACCATGGCCTTCAGCTCGCGACGGAGCTTGGCGATCCGGTCGTTGATGCGGCGGCGGTCGGTCTCGATCTTGGTCTCACCGGGGCCACGGCCACCGATGCCCTCACCGCCCGCGACCCGGCCACCGGCCTGGCGCGAGAGGTTGCCACCCCAACCACGAAGGCGCTGCTTCATGTACTGCAGCTGGGCCAGCTCGACCTGCGCCTGGCCCTCCTTCGACTTCGCGTGCTGGGCGAAGATGTCGAGGATCAGCGCGGTCCGGTCGACGACCTTGACCCCGATCTTGTCCTCGAGGTTCCTCAGCTGTGACGGCGCGAGCTCGCCGTCCATGATCACGGTGTCGGCGCCGGTGGCGTCCACGATCTCGTGGACCGCCTCGACCTTGCCGCGGCCGATGTACGTCGCGGGGTCGGGCTTCTGCCGCCGCTGGAAGACGTTGTCGAGCACCTCGGAGCCGGCCGTCTCGGCGAGCAGCGCCAGCTCGGCCATCGCGTTCTCGGCGTCACGCTCGGTGCCCTCGGTCCAGACGCCGACCAGGACGACCCGCTCCAGCCGGAGCTGGCGGTACTCGACCTCGGTGATGTCCTCGAGCTCGGTGCGCAGGCCGACCACACGGCGCAACGCGTGGCGGGCCGCCAGGTCGGCGGCACCGACGGAGTCGTCGAACTCGGGGTCCGCGTCGTCGTACTCCGTGAAACTCACGTCGGAGTCGTCGGCGTCGTCGGGGTCCCACCCACGGGTGGCGGCGAGCTCGTCATCAAGGTCAAAACGCTCTGGAGTACTCATACGCCTTCAAGAGTAGGCCGCGTGACCGCACTCGGCGAACGAGTTTCAGCGAACGCCGATGCGGTAGGAGCAGGAGCCCCAGGCGCCCCAGCCCTGGCCTTCCTTGATGCGCTCCGCGACGCGGATCTGCTCGAGCCGCGTGGCGCGGTGCGGCCAGTAGTTGCCGGAGATGCGCGGGCCACCGAAGGCCTTCCACGTGGGCCGGCTGATCTGCAGGCCCCCGTAGTAGCCGTTGCCGGTGTTGATGTGCCAGCGCTGGCCGGACTCGCACTGGGCAAGGCGGTCCCAGGTCGCGCCACTGGCGGCGTCGGACGGGGCAGCGGTCGCAACACCAGCGGCAACGGGGGCGACGGTCAGGGCGATGGCAGCAGTGAGCATGCGGATACGCATGGTGATCCTCCACGCGCCGACGAAGTTAGCTGTCGGGTTCGGGCTGGTAGGTGCCCGGCCGGATTGCTCCGGCTCAACCCCAGGAGGTGGCCGGCGGTGCTGGCCGCGTCCGGTGGAGACCTGGGTCCCCCGCTCCCGTCCGTCGGGTTGGCTTCCTCTTCGCGCGGACGGGATTAGGCGTGTCGCGAAGAGCCGTTCCGGTGTGCCGGAACAGGTAGAACGCTAGCTGCCAGCAAGCACCCCTCGCCGCGACCGCGGTCACACCCTCGCCGCGACCCCGGTCACACGGCCTACCCGTCGACGTTGCGCCGTGTCAACGCATTCGGGATCAGAAGAGCTGGGGGACGAAGGTCTGCTCGTGCATCGGCGGACGGATGTAGGTCTCGTCGCGCATGGTCGGCAGGACCACCTCTTCGGGCGCGGCGTCCTCGTAGTCGAACTGCGAGAGCAGGTGGCTGATGCAGTTGAGCCGGGCGGTCTTCTTGTCGTCGGAAGGTACGACGTTCCAGGGCGCCTGCTTGGTGTCGGTGTACTGGAAGGTGGTGTCCTTCGCCATCGAGTAGCGCACGTAGAGCTCGTGCTCGGCGAGGTCCATGTCGCTCAGCTTCCAGCGCTTGAGCGGCTCGGCGTTGCGTGCCTCGAACCGCTTGCGCTGCTCCTCGTAGGAGACCGAGAACCAGTACTTGATCACGATGATCCCGCTGCGCACGAGCATCCGCTCGAACTCCGGAGTCGCCCGAAGGAACTCCTGGTGCTCCTCGGGAGTGCAGAAGTCCATCACCCACTCGACGTTCGAGCGGTTGTACCAGGACCGGTCGAACAGGCACATCTCGCCGGCGGCCGGCAGGTGCGCGATGTAGCGCTGGTAGTACCACTGAGTGCGCTCGCGTTCGGTCGGCTTCGGCAACGCGACGGTGCGGACGGTGCGCGGCGACGTGCGCTCGGAGATCGTCTTGATGACGCCGCCCTTGCCCGCAGAGCCGCGGCCTTCGAAGATCACCAGGACCTTGAGCCCCTGCTTCTGGATCCAGTACTGCAGCTGGACCAGCTGCTGCTGGAGGTGCTCGATCTCGGCCTCGTAGACCTCCTTCTTCAGCTTCCCCTTGTTCGTGTAGTCGTCGGGGTTGCCGCGGTGGGCGACAAAACCGGTGTCGTTCGCGCCCTCGGGAAGGATGATCGTGCTCATGCCGACTCCGCTCGTCGGGAGCACCCCACGCGCTCCACGGAAGTGATACTCGCCAATTCGGGCGAATGTGGCAAGCATCACAATCTGTCGGGCTCGAGCACCTTCGTCCACAAGACCTCGCCCGAGACCTTGCGCAGGTTGACGGTCAGTGCTCCCTCGCGCGAGATCAGCATCTGCCCGAAGAACTGCTTCCCGGCGCGCGGCGACTCGCCCTTCGGGTTCCTCGTCTCCGCGCCGAGCGCGTAGTGGATCTTGGCGCCGAACGTCTTGTCGACCTCCTTCACCGGGAACGTGCTCCCGTGGAGCGGGCCGGAGACGAACTCCCAGAACGGATCGAAGTCGGTGTACGCCGCGCGGGAGGGGTCGTAGTGGTGCGCGGCCGTGTAGTGGACGTCCGCCGTCACCCACACGACGTTCTTCACCCCGTTGGCCTTGAACGCAGACAGCACCCGGGCCAGCTCTGCCTCGCGCCCACGGGGCTCACGATCGAGGTGGTTGGCGTAGCTGTCCCGGTCGTCGTGGAGACGGGCGTTGATGGAGAGCGGCTGGTCGGCGCTGATCACCTTCCACGTGGCCTTCGACCGAGAGACCTCGCGAATCAGCCAGTCGGTCTGCGCCTCCCCCATCAGCCCCTGCTCCGGCTCGCCCTCCGGGACGTTGTTCGGCCCCCGGTAGCTGCGCTGGTCCAGGCAGAACACGTCGAGGTGCGCGCCGCGCGACACCTTCCGGTAGATCAGGGCCTCGGCGAAACCGGTCGTCCCCCGCCCGTTGAGGTGGTCGAGCGCGATCGGCTGGTACTCCTGCCACGCCCGCCGGGCCCGCGCAGCCAGGACATCGCAGCTCTTCTCCAGCTCGTACGCCGGGTCCTCGACCGTGTGCCCGGGCCACCAGTTGTTGGTCGTCTCGTGGTCGTCCCACTGCGCCACCATCGGCACTGCCTGGTGGAAGCGGCGTACGTTGTCGTCGAGCAGGTTGTAGCGGTGCCGCCCGCGGAAGTCGGCCAGCGTCTCGGCAACGTGGTCCACACCGAACGCGACCCGGCTGCGCCACAGGTGCTTGAAGTCCGGCTCCAGGGCGCGCTTCTCGATCGGCTCGTCGGCATAGATCGTGTCGCCGCAGTGCAGGAACAGGTCGGGCTCGACGTCGAGCATCGCCTGGTACGACGTCATCCCGCCGAGCTCGTCGTTGATCCCCCAGCCCTGGCCACAGACGTCTCCCGACCAGACCAGGCTCGTCGGGGCGGGATGGATCGGAGCGGTGGAGAACCGCAGCGTCTGCTCCTCGCCGCGCTTGCCCGCAGAGTCCTCGAACCACATCGTGGCTTCGTACTCCCGGCCAGGCGCCAGCCCGCGCAACGTGTGGCGCGCGGTGAAGTCGGTCTGCTCATCGGCGTACGCACCGCGGACGGAGCGGAGCCGCCGGCCGTTGCTGGTGAGTCGGACCCGTAGCTCACCAGCGCTGGATGCCGCGCTCCAGAGCACTGCCGAGTCGGTGGTGACGTCGCCGGAGCGGACGCCGACCGGCAGCTCGATGCGACGAGGCGCCTGCGGTCGAACGAACCCGCTGACCCCGAGTGCCCCCGGGACGACTCCTCCACCGACGCCCGCGAAGAGGGCGGTGCGGCGGCTGATCTGCACCATGCCCCGGACACTGCTGAGCGGGTGTGACCAACAGCCCGTGCCGAGGTGTCGTGTCGCCCAACCGCAGTCGACGGCTCGCACAAACTCGTGCGTTCAGGACGTGGCCAGCGGATGTCCAGCCGTCGACACAGCACCTCCACTGACCGCCGAGAGGTCAGGTTTGGTGGCGCGAGAGGTCAGGTTTGGCGCGCCGAGCCGTCAGAGGTCCGTGATGCCTTCGGCGACCATCACGGCCGGGCCGGTGAGCAGCACGCGGTCGGTGCGGGTCCAGGTGATCGACAGCTCGCCACCGGGTACGTCGACGCGGTAGGTCACGTCTCCGGCCGGCGTGGACCCGGCCGGGGCATACCGGTCCTTGATCGCGCTGGCCACCATCACGGCGCAGGCGCCCGTGCCGCAGGAGCGGGTCTCGCCGGAGCCGCGCTCGTGCACCCGCATCGCGACGTGCTGGGACCCGCGGCGTACGACGAACTCGACGTTGACGCCCTCGGGGTAGACCGCGTGGTCGTAGTCCGGCTCCTCCAGGAGCGTGCCGGCCTGGTCGAGGCTCTCCACGAACGCGACCGCGTGGGGGTTGCCCATGTCGATGTTGGTTGCCTTCCAGGCCAGCGGCGGGACCGCGACCTCGGAATCGCGCCCCAGGACGGGACGGCCCATGTCGACGGTGATCTCGCCCGCGTCGGAGAAGGTGACGGTGCGGATGCCGGCGCGCGTGCCGATCGCAACCGGGCCGCTGGTGTCGATCAGGCCGGACTCGGCCAGGTGGCGCGCGAAGACGCGGATCCCGTTGCCGCACATCTCCGACAGCGAGCCGTCGGAGTTGCGGTAGTCCATGAACCACTCGGGGTCAGGCTCGTGCAGCTCGAGGACCGCCTGGTCGAACTCGGCGAGCGCCTGGGTGCGGATCACCCGCATCACACCGTCACCACCGATCCCGGCCCGCCGGTCGCAGAGGGCGCGCACCCGCTCTTCGGTCAGATCACCGTGGATCGAACCGTCGTGGTCGGGCAGCAGCACGAAATCGTTCTCCGTGCCGTGTCCCTTGAGGAAGGGGTAAGCGCTCACGAGTTCATTGTCCCACCACCGATCACGCGCGGTAGATCTTCTCAGCGCACGACGTCGTACCTCGCGCAGACGAAGTCGCGGTTGCGCGCGACCTCCTTCAGCTCCAGCTCGAGGTGCCTCGGCAGCAGCGGAGCGCCGGCACCCAGGGTGACCGGGGCGAACTGCACCCAGATCTCGTCGAGCAGCCCGGCATCGGCGAACTGGCCGACGAGGTCGCCGCCGCCGACGAGCCAGACGTGCTTCTCCCCCGCTGCGGCCACTGCGTCGGCGTGCACCGCGGCGACCGAGCCGCTCGCGAAACGGATGTCACCGGGCGGCTCCGGGAACTTACGGTGCGTGAAGACCCAGGTCGGCTGCTCGTAGGGCCAGCGGTCGCCCATCTCGCCGAGGTGGTCGAGCATCCACTGGTAGGTGGAGGCGCCCATCACCAGCGCCCCCACGTCCTCCGCGAACGCTTCGTAATGCATCGGCCCCGCCGGGTCGATGTCACGTGAGGTCAGCCAGCCGAGATCGTGCTCCGGGGTCGCGATGAAGCCGTCGAGGCTGGAGCCGGTGTAGAACTGCGTCGCCATGGTCCAAACCTGCCATCTCGGCGGGCCAAAACCGACGGTTCGGCGGACCAGAATTGACCTTTCGGCGCACCAAACCTGACCTCTCGGCGGGGAGAGTGAGGGGAACGTCAGAGCAGGGCGACGGCCTGGTCGACGAGGTCGGGGGCGTCCCACTCGAGCCAGGTCACCCGCGGATCCTTGACGAACCAGCCGTCCTGCCTGCGCGCAAACCTACGAGTAGCGGTCGCGATCTTCTCGCGCGCCTCGGCCTCGGTCAGCTCGCCCGCGAGCAGCGCCATGACCTCGGGGTAGCCGATCGCACGACGGGCGGTCACGGTGTCCTTCAGGCCTCGCGCCACGAGTGCCTCGACCTCCGCGACGAAGCCCGCCTCGAACATCAGCTCCACGCGCTGCGCGATGCGCGCGTCGAGGGTCGGGCGATCGATCCGTACGCCGATCTGGTGCGCGCCCTCGACCGCGTACTCCAGCACCGGCAGGCTCGCGCTGTAGGGCCGCCCCGTCAGCTCGATCACCTCGAGCGCGCGGACGATCCGCCTGCCGTTGGAGGCCAGGATGCCGGCGGCCGCCTTCGGATCTGCAGCCTCCAGCCGTGCATGGAGTACGCCGGAACCGGCTGCCGCGAGCTCGTCCTCGAGCCGGCGTCGTACGGCGGGATCCGTGCCGGGGAACTCGAACCTGTCGAGCACGGCGCGGGTGTAGAGCGCGGACCCGCCGACCAGGACCGGCACCTTCCCGGCAGCCCGGAGCTCGTCGATCGTGAGGCGTGCGAGCCGCTGGAACTCAGCGACGCTGGCGACCTGGTCGATCTCGAGGAAGTCGAGGAGATGGTGCGGGATGCCCCTGCGCTCGTCGAACGGCAGCTTGGCTGTGCCGATGTCCATGCCCCGGTAGACCTGCATCGCGTCGGTGTTGACGATCTCGCCGCCGAGCCGCTCCGCAAGGTCGAGCGAGAGTGCGGTCTTGCCCGCGGCGGTCGGTCCGACGACGGCAATGACGGGAGGCAGATCCGGCAGTTCGGTTGGGGTCAGATCTGCCGGCATGGGGTTAGTGTTCCAAACGAACAGGTCACTGCAATTCGGTGCAGCGACTTCTCCAACCACAGGACGGGCAATCATGGGTTTCCTCGACGACATCAAGGGCCAGGCTGAGAACGCGGTCGGCGAGCACGGCGACAAGGTCGGCGACGCCATCGACAAGGCGGTCGACTTCGTGGACGAAAAGACCGGCGGCAAGCTCGGCGACAAGGGCGACCTGATCGCCGACAAGGCCAAGGACGCCCTCGGCATCAACGACCAGGCGTGACCTACGCCTGATCCACACGAATCTGCAGGACGGCCCCCAGACCCTCGTGGTCCGGGGGCCGTTCTGCGTCCTGAGAAACCCTGAAGAACTGGAGATCGCCGGTTGAGAGTTCGTTCGGCCAAATGGGTTGAATGGACGCGACGGCTGGGACCAGCCCGGCCGCACCCTCCATCTCGGGAGAGTTCATGACTGACATTCAGGGGACGGCAGCTGGCGCCGTCGACAAGTTCGGCAACCAGATCGGCGAAGCAGTCGAGAAGGTCGGCGAGTTCATCGACGACAAGACCGACGGTAAGTACTCCGAGCAGATCCAGACGGGGGTAGGCAAGGTCCAGGACGCGCTCGACGGGCTGGACGGGCAGAACGACGACATCGGCGCTGACCCACACGCCGAGCCGACAAGCGAGGCTCCGGCCGAGCCGACTGGCGAAGCGCCCGCCGAGCCGCAGGCCGAGGCTCCTGCCCCGGACCCGACCGGCTCCGCGGAAGCACCGGCGCAGCCCGAGGGCACCGCTCCTCCGGCGGAGCCGGCGTTCCCGGACAGCCCGGCCGAGCCGGTCCCGGGCGGAGGTCAGCCGGGCACCGAGCCGGCATATCCGCCGGCCGACCCGGGCACTGCTCCCGCGCCCACCGAGCCCGGCGCCGTACCCACCGACCCCGCTCCCGGCGCCGTACCCACCGACCCCGCTCCCGGTGGAGAGCCGGGCTACGCGCCGGCCGAGCCCGAGACGCAGCCGGGCTACGCGACCGAGCACGGGTCAACCCGGCCGCAGTGATCCCGCAGTCGACGCCCTAGGGTGGCGGGCATGACCGAACGCTTCGTGGTCGTGCCCGCCTCCTACGTCTTCCTCCTGCGCGACGGGGTGACCGGGCCCGAGGTACTCCTGCAGTACCGACAGAACACCGGCTACATGGACAACCACTGGGCGGCAGCCGCAGCCGGCCACGTCGAGCGCGGCGAAACGGCGTACGACGCGGCCCGGCGCGAGGCGCTCGAGGAGCTCGGCGTGACCGACCTCGACCTGCACCTCGAGTTCTCGATGCAGCGCACCGCGCACGCCGATCCGATCGACGAACGGATCGACTTCTTCTTCACCGCGCGTTCCTGGGTGGGCGCGCCGCGGATCGTCGAGCCCGACAAGTGCGCCGAGCTGCGTTGGTGTGCACTCTCCGCGCTTCCGTCAACCGTGGTGCCGCACGAGCGTCACGCGCTGGCATCACTCGGCACCCACGAGAAGTACCTGACCTTCGGCTTCTGAGCCCGCGCGCCTCTGGTGCGGCGCCGCCGAGCGGAGTTCACTGGGAGATGAAGGAGTTGATGAGCATGTCCGACCCCAAGCACCTACCCGACGTCCACCACGACACCGAGCTTCAGATGGCTGAGGAGAGCGAGCCTGCTCTGCAGCCCGAGCACGGTCCCGGCAGCGCTCCGATGATGGACCTGGAGTAGCCCCACACCGGTCCACGAATCAGGCCGAAGACTCTTCGTCAGCATGCGACAAAGAGTCTTCGCGCCAATCGTCGGCGAGTTCTCCACAGGGTGTCTGAGGCGTGGTGGCGGCCGAGTCGCTCCGCGCGCACCGTTGCCACATGCGCACGTTGACTCCGCTCGAAGACCTCCTCGATCTGCAGGATGGCGTGGTCGCGCGCCGTCAGGTGATCGACCTCCACGGCGAATCCGATGCCACGATCCGACGGCGGCTGCGCCGTCGCGAGTGGGTGATCATCCAGCCGGGCGTCTATCTGAACCACACCGGCACCCCCACGTGGAGGCAGCGGGCCTGGGCAGCAACGCTGTACGCCGCACCGTCGGCGTTGGCGGGCACGTCGGCGTTGCGGGCGGCTGACGGCCCCGGGCGACGCGACTACTCCGACGATGGACCGATCCGGGTGATCGTCGCCGCTGACCGGGATGTTCGCAGCCAGCCCGGCGTGGAGGTGGAGCGACGCGAGTCCTACGCCTCGATCGTCCACCAGCAGCTCTCGCCTCCGCGGGTCCGGATCGAGCATGCAGCCATCGACGCGGCCGCCGCAGCACCGACCGACATGGCGTCGATCGGCGTTCTCAGCGACGCCATCCGCTCACGTCGCACGACCGCACAGGGCATGCTGAAGGCGGCGGAGTCCCGCAAGCGGCTCCGGCGGCGCCATCTCATCATCGGTGTCCTCGCCGACACAGCAGCCGGGGCGGCGTCGGTCCTCGAGATCGAGTACCTCCGCCGCGTCGAGCGAGCACACGGACTGCCCTCTGCGCAGCGCCAGATTCGTGACGTGACTGCGCGGACCGGGCAGTCACGAGCAGTTGTCAATCGCGATGCTGAGCTGCCGGAGCTCGGTCTGATCATCGAGCTCGACGGCCGGATCGGCCACTCGACGTCTGCAGAGCGCGATGCCGGTCTTGAGCGCGATCTCGACGCAGCCCTCACGGATCGCAGCACTCTCCGGCTGGGTTGGGGCCAGGCCTATGTACGGCCATGCAGCACAGCCGCCAAGCTGGCTGTGCTGCTTCGAAAGCTCGGCTGGCAGGGACAGATGCAGAGCTGCCCGTCCTGCCCAGCCGTCGCTGACCAGTTGGCGGTGCAGGTGCCCACAAATCAGGGCGAAGACTTTTCGTCTGTATGTGACGAAAAGTCTTCAGCCTGATCTGGCGAGACGAGCTCAGCCGCAGGCGGGGGCTTCGGGCAGCGGAGCGGGGACGCCGATCGACGGCATCCCGAGACCCACACCAGCCGGCGCAGCAGCACGGCCCTGGCGCAGGTCCCACGCGTCACCCGCGCGGGTGCGGCGTACGGACTCGATCTCGCCGTCGGCGATCAGGTGGTGCGGAGCGGCCTGGGTGATCGTGACGGTGACCATGTCGCCGGGCCGGATCGCCTCGCCAGCGGCCTCAACCGAAGCCGCCTCGGACAACACCGCGCTGAAGTGCACCAGCCGGTTGTCAGGTGCGCGACCGGAGAGCCGGTGCGTCGCAGCGTCCTTGCGGCCCTCACCCTCGGCCACCATCAGCTCGACGGTGCGACCGACGAGCTGCTTGTTCTCGTCCCAGGCGATCTCGTTGACCAAGTCGACCAGACGGCCGTAGCGGTCCTTGACCACCTCGGGCGAGATCTGGTCCGGCAAGTCCGCAGCAGGGGTGCCGGGCCGCTTGGAGTACTGGAACGTGAAGGCACCCGAGAAGCGGGCTTCGCGGACCACGTGCAGCGTCTCGAGGAAGTCCTCCTCGGTCTCGCCGGGGAAGCCCACGATGATGTCGGTGGTGATCGCGGCATCCGGGATCGCCTCACGGACGCGATCGATGATCCCGAGGAACTTCGACTGACGGTAGGACCGACGCATCTCCTTGAGCAGGCGCGACGAGCCCGACTGCAGCGGCATGTGCAGCGACGGCATGACGTTGGGTGTCTCCGCCATCGCGGCAATGACGTCGTCGGTGAACTCGGCCGGGTGCGGCGAGGTGAACCGCACCCGCTCCAGCCCCTCGATCTCGCCGCACGCGCGCAGCAGCTTGGAGAAGGCCTCACGGTCGCCGAACTCCACGCCGTACGCGTTGACGTTCTGGCCGAGCAGGGTCACCTCGGTGACACCCTCGCCCACCAGCGCGTTGATCTCGGCCAGGATCTCGCCCGGACGGCGGTCCTTCTCCTTGCCGCGCAGCGCGGGGACGATGCAGAACGTGCAGGTGTTGTTGCAGCCGACGGAGATCGAGACCCACGCGGCGTACGCCGAGTCGCGCTTGGTCGGCAACGTGGAGGGGAAGACCTCGAGCGACTCGAGGATCTCGACCTGGGCCTCTTCCAGCGCGCGGGCACGGTCGAGCAGCGCCGGCAGCGAGCCGATGTTGTGGGTGCCGAAGACGACGTCCACCCACGGCGCCTTGGCGGTGATGGTCGAGCGGTCCTTCTGCGCGAGGCAGCCACCGACGGCGATCTGCATGCCGGGCTTCGCCGCCTTCACCGGCGCCAGGTGACCGAGGTTGCCGTAGAGCTTGTTGTCCGCGTTCTCGCGCACGGCGCAGGTGTTGAACACGACCACGTCGGCGACGTCACCTGCCGGAGCAGCGACATAGCCGGCGTCCTCCAGGAGGCCGCCGAGGCGCTCGGAGTCGTGGACGTTCATCTGGCACCCGTAGGTGCGGACCTCATACGTGCGCGGCTCTGCAGTCATAACCGGACAAGAGTACGGCGGGGCGCGGCGCCCGCGGGAATCCGGCATCGCGCATGACTCGGGCCCATAACGGACTCCGGTGGGTCACGTTTCGATAGCGGTCCGGCCACCGGAGGCCTTGGGTGTGGCCCAGCACACACTCATGGGTCTACGTTGCGAACATGACAGCGCTCAGCTCAGAGACATCTGAGCTCGCCCAGGGCGAGCCGCTGGTCGTCCTCGACCACGTCGACAAGTGGTTTGGCGACCTCCATGTGCTCCAGGACATCAACCTGACGATCAAGCGCGGCGAGGTGGTCGTCGTCATCGGGCCATCAGGCTCGGGCAAGTCGACGCTGTGCCGCGCGATCAACCGGCTGGAGTCGATCAACAAGGGGTCGATCACGCTCGACGGCAAGAAGCTGCCCGAGGAGGGGAAGGCGCTCGCGCAGCTCCGTGCGGAGGTCGGCATGGTCTTCCAGAGCTTCAACCTCTTTGCACACAAGACGATCCTCGAGAACGTCATGCTCGGACCGACCAAGGTCCGCAAGCACAAGAAGGCCGACGCTGAGAAGAAGGCGCGCGAGCTGCTCGACCGGGTCGGCGTGGGCCAGCAGGCCGCGAAGTACCCCGCCCAGCTCTCGGGTGGACAGCAGCAGCGCGTGGCGATCGCCCGGTCACTCGCAATGGAGCCGAAGGTGATGCTCTTCGACGAGCCCACCTCCGCGCTCGACCCCGAGATGATCAAGGAGGTCCTCGATGTCATGGTCGACCTCGCCCATCAGGGCATGACCATGATCGTCGTCACCCACGAGATGGGCTTCGCCCGCACCGCAGCCGATCGCGTGATCTTCATGGCCGACGGCGCCATCGTCGAGGAGAACACCCCCGAGGAGTTCTTCACCAATCCCAAGAGCGAACGGGCCAAGGACTTCCTCGGCAAGATCCTCAAGCACTGACCCTCCAGCAGCACCCGACAAGGAGACTCACGATGCGATTCCTCAGGACCAAGGCCACGCTCGCAACACTCGGCCTGGCGCTCAGCCTCGCCGCCTGTGGAGGCGACGGGGACAAGGACGACGACGTCGCCAAGAACACCGACTTCGCGGCGGGCACGACGATGGCCAAGATCGCGGACGCCGGCAAGCTCAAGGTCGGCACGAAGTTCGACCAGCCTGGCTTCGGCCTCGTCGGACTGAGCGACGAGCCCGAGGGCTTCGACGTCGAGGTCGCCAAGATCATTGCCGCCGAGCTCGGCATCGACGAGGACCAGATCGAGTGGACCGAGTCTCCCTCAGCAGTCCGAGAGGACCTGATCGAGTCCGGTGACGTCGACCTGGTCGTCGCGACGTACACCATCAACGACGAGCGCAAGATGCGGATCACCTTCGCCGGTCCCTACTACGTCGCCGGCCAGCAGCTGATGGTGAAGTCGGACAACGACACGATCACCGGCCCGGAAGACATCAAGGCCAACCCGGACATGAAGGTCTGCTCTGTCGACGGCTCCACCCCGGCGGAGAACATCAAGCAGTACCTCGCCGATCCGAAGCAGCTGGTCACCTTCGATGTCTACGACAAGTGCGCAGCAGCCCTCGGCAACGGCCAGGTCGACATCGTCACGACCGACAACGTGATCCTGCTCGGCTTCGCCTCGAAGTCCGATGGTGACTTCAAGCTGGTCGGCGAGCAGTTCACCGAGGAGCCCTACGGCATCGGCATCAAGAAGGGCGATGTCGAGTTCTGCGAGTTCATCAACGACACGCTCAAGGACCACGCCGACGACTACGTCGAAGCGTGGGAGGACACGGCAGGCGAGATCGAGGGCACCCAGACCCCCGAGCTCCCTGAGGCCGACACCTGCGCGTGAGCCCGAGAGTGGGCGGTGCCCGGCCGATCGCGGCCGGCACCGCCCACCCGCTCCGACACCCCCGACGGTCCGACATCGAGCACGGAAGGACGTGACGTGGATCCGGTCTTCGACAACCTCGACCTCTTCTGGTCCGGTTTCCTCCAGACGCTCGGCTTCATCGCCTGGGCTGCGGTCGGTTCCCTGATCCTCGGCACCCTGATCGCCGCCTGCCGCGTCTCCCCCGTCGCCCCGGCACGAGCGTTCGGCGCGGCGTACGTGACGCTCGTGCGCAACGTCCCCCTCACCGTCGTGCTGTTCTTCTTCGCGTTCGGCATCCCCGAGCTCGGCATCAACCGCTCGTTCTACTTCTTCGGCATCTGCTCGCTGATCGTCTACACCGCCGCATTCGTCTGCGAGGCGCTGCGCTCCGGCATCAACTCCGTCTCTGCCGGCCAGGCCGAGGCGGCGCGTGCGATCGGGCTGACCTTCACCCAGTCACTGGGCCAGGTGATCCTGCCGCAGGCCTTCCGGTCGACGATCCCGCCGCTGGGCAGCGTGCTCATCGCCATGGTGAAGAACTCCGCTGTCGTCGGCGCCTTCGGTGTCAGCGGCGACCTCTTCGCGGTCTACCGCGGCCTGACCGGTGCCGGCGGACTGCAGGCCTTCCCAGTCCTGATCGGCGTCGCAGTCGGCTTCCTGATCATCACCATCCCGGCCGGCATCACCCTCGCCGTCCTCGAGCGCAAGCTGGCGATCGCACGATGAGCGCCCCCTCCGTCCTCTTCGACCTGCCGGGCCCGAAGGCTCGCCGCAGGCACCGGATCGGCGCAGTTCTTGTCATCGCCGTCGCCGCCGTCTTCGTCTACATCGCCGTACGCCGCCTGGCCGACCGTGGTCAGTTCGACGGCGAGCTGTGGTCGCCGCTGTTCAACCCCGGGCACGAGGACTTCGCCGACGTCTGGAACTTCATCTGGCTCGGACTGCAGTCGACCCTGTACGCCGCGGGCATCGCCATCGCGGGCGCGCTCGTGATCGGCACCGTGATCGGCTCGACCCGCATCCTGCTGTCGACCAGCCGCACCGGCCGGCTCCTGCGGATCCCGCTCGTCGTCGTGATGGAGCTCCTGCGCGGCCTCCCGGTGGTCATCACGATCCTGCTGACGTTCACCTTCTTCCGCTACATCGACTTCCGCCTCGACTTCCTGCCCGGCGAAGAGCTGATGTGGTACGTCGCGGTGGGCCTGATCCTCTACAACTCGGTGATCATCGCCGAGATCCTGCGTGCGGGCGTGGCATCTCTCCCCCGCGGTCAGGCTGAGGCTGCGCGGGCGATCGGCCTCAGCGAAGGCGCCACGATGCGCCTCGTGCTGCTGCCGCAGGCATTCCGGATCATGCTGCCCGCCCTGATCAGCCAGCTCGTGGTGGTGCTGAAGGACACGTCGCTCGGTCTGCTCATCGGCTTCCACGAGCTGCTCTGGCGCAGCAACCGGCTTGCCCAGCTCTACGACAACCCGCTGCAGGCCCTTGCCACGGCCGGCGTCATCTACATCCTCATCAACTACGCGCTCTCCCGCGTGGCGGTCTGGACCGAGTCCCGCGTCAGCCACGCAGCCGGTGGCCGCAAGGCGGCCGCAAAGACCGAGAAGGCGACCGGAGCCATCACCGGCGGCTGACGCGCCAGCATGCCCACCTGTCCAGAAATGCGTCGTGGGGCCGGTGCACACGGCACCGGCCCCACGACGTACAGGGATTGATCAGGGCTTGAGGTTCTTGACCTTCTCGAGCAGGCCCTCGGCAGCGGCCTTGGCCTTGTCGATGGCCTCCTCGGCCTTCGCCTTGGCGGGGCCAGCGGCGTCCTTGGCCTTCGCCAGCGCGTCCTCGGCACCCGACTTGGCCTTCGCGAACGCGTCCTCGGCAGTCGCCTTGGCCTTGTCGATCGGGCTGGTCTCGGTCTCGGGGGTTTCGGGGGTCTCGCTCATCAGTTTCTCCTGGGAGGTCTGGAGGGACGTGCTCGTTGTCTTCAGTCAACCACCGGATCGGTTACACCGGTATTACGGTCCCGTCGGGATTGCGTGGCCGCGGGACTACTTCTTGGCGCGGACTACTTCTTGGGGGGCTTGGGCGTGACCCACAGCTTGATGACGCCGCGCAGGCACTCGGTGCCGTCGGTGGTCACAGCCTTGATCCGGACGTGCACGTTGGGGTCGTCGGAGGTCCACGCCTCCGGGTCGGTCTCCGCCGTCACTGTCATGTCGGTCTTGGACAGGCCGACGTAGTCGACCTCCATGCCCTTCGGGATCCAGCGCTTGTCGGACGGGACCGTCATCTCGGCGAGGGCGCCCATGGCCATCTCCGCGCCGTTGCACAGCGCGATGACGTGCACGGTGCCGATGTGGTTCTGGACCGCGCGACGCTTCGGGAGGTGAAGCTCGGCGTAGTTGGGGCGCAGCTCCGTCACGGTCCCGTGGATCGTGGTGAAGTACGGCGCCTTCTGGGCGTAGAGGGTGGAGAAGATCTTCTTGCCCATGGGCAGTCCGTTGGTCTTCTCCCACAGGGTCGCAAGCATGCTCATGCGCTGAGTATTACCCACCGGTAACCTTTTGCCCACGGGTACGCCGTGGGGTTTTGGCCACACTCCACGCGGGTTACCCTGACGATGCCGATCCCATTCGACATCTGGAGTCCACCCGTGTCCCTTGCGACCGAGACCGACGACCTGCCCGACACCGCCACGCGAGGCGGCGAGACCCAGGGCTGGGCCGAGCGGATCGCGCTGGGCCTCTTCATCGGGCTGCCCCTGCTGGCCTTCGTCGTGGCCATCCCGGTGGCCTGGGGCGGTTGGCTCGGCTGGGTCGACATCGCCATCGCGCTGCCGATGTACTTCCTCACCCTGCACGGCATCACCGTCGGCTACCACCGGCTCTTCACGCACAAGTCCTTCAAACCCAACCGCGCCGTGAAGATCAGCCTCGCGGTCCTCGGCTCGATGGCGATCGAGGGTCCGGTCGTGCGCTGGGTGGCCGACCACCGCAAGCACCACAAGTTCTCCGACCGTGACGGCGACCCGCACTCCCCCTGGAAGTACGGCAACTCGACGCGCGGCCTGGTCCGCGGCCTCTGGCACGCGCACGTCGGCTGGCTCTTCGACGCCGAGCAGACACCCCAGCGGCAGTACGCCCCCGACCTGATGAAGGACCGCGACCTGGTCTGGATCTCGCGCAACTTCTGGGCATTCACGCTCCTCTCCCTCGCGATCCCGCCGGTTCTCGGTGGCCTGATCACCTGGTCCTGGCAGGGTGCCGCGACGGCGTTCTTCTGGGGCACGATCGTCCGCGTCGGGCTGCTGCACCACCTGACCTGGTCGATCAACTCGATCTGCCACGCGGTCGGAGACCGCCCGTTCGTCTCGCGCGACCGCTCCGGCAACGTGTGGTGGCTGGCGATCCCGTCGGGCGGTGAGAGCTGGCACAACCTGCACCACGCCGACCCGACGAGTGCTCGCCACGGCGTGCTTCGCGGGCAGATCGACTCCTCCGCCCGCACGATCTGGGTGCTCGAGAAGCTCGGCTGGGTCACCGACGTCCGCTGGCCGGTCAAGGACCGCATCGAGGGCAAGCTGGTCAAGAACCAGCAGCCCGCCGCCGCCTGATCAAGAGTCTCGACGTCAAGATTCTCGATCAGTCCCGCCTTCTGGCACACTCAGGCTCATGCAGGATGAGGTCGACGAGCTGGTCGAGGCATGGCGGCGCGAGCGCGCCGACCTGGACCTGACCCCGGTCGAGGTGTTCAGCCGCATCGGCCGGCTGGCCCGCCGCCTGGACCTCGCGCGGCGTACTGCCTTCGCGGACCACGAGATCGAGTCGTGGGAGTTCGACGTGCTGGCGGCGCTGCGACGGGCGGGCGGCGACTACGAGCTCTCCCCCGGGCGCCTGCTCAAGGAAACCCTGGTCACCAGCGGCACGATGACCAACCGCGTCGACCGGCTGGCCGCACGTGGCTTCGTGGAGCGGCTGCCCGACCCGCACGACCGACGCGGCGTACTCGTCCGGCTCACGCCCGAGGGTCGCGCGGCCGTCGACGGTGCGTTCGAGGCGCTCCTCGATGCCGAGCGGGAGCTGCTCAGCGACCTGCCGGCCAAGGACCACAAGCAGCTGGCAGCGCTCCTGCGCACCCTGATGCAGCGCCTGACCTGATCGGCCACAACCGACATCTCGGCGGACGAGGACTCAGCCCTCGAGGATCGCCGAGGCCTCCAGCCACTCCAGCTCGAGCGCGTCCTTCTGCTCACCGAGTACGCCGAGGCGCGCGGCGAGCGCGCCCAGCTTGACGTGGTCGTTGCCGCTGACGGCCATCTCGGCCTCGATCTCGCCCTGCTCAGCGGTGATCTTCGCGAGCTGCTTGTCGATGCGCGCCACGGCTTTGCGGGCGTTGCGCTCCTCGGCGCCCCCAGCCTTCGCCTTGGGAGCCGCGGGGGCAACCGACGCGGCAGCCGCAGCAGGCTTGGCCGACGAGGTGTTGCTGGCCGAGGTGGCCTGGTAGGGAGCCGCGTTGACACCGGCCGCCCGGCGCTCGAGGTACTCGTCGACGCCACGAGGGAGCATGCGGATCTGGCCGTCGCCCATCAGGCCCCAGACCGTGTCCGTGACCCGCTCGAGGAAGTAGCGGTCGTGGGAGACCACGATCAGCGTGCCGGGCCAGCCGTCGAGGAAGTCCTCGAGGACGTTGAGGGTCTCGATGTCGAGGTCGTTGGTGGGCTCGTCGAGGAGCAGCACGTTGGGCTCGTCGAGCAGGGACCGCAGCAGCTCGAAGCGGCGACGCTCGCCACCGGAGAGGTCGGCGATGCGGGCCGTGAGCCGGTCGCCGGTGAAGCCGAACCGCTCCAGCATCGAGGTCGCGGAGATCTCGCCGTCGGCGGTCTTGGTGACCCGGCGGATGCCCTCGACCGTGCCGAGCACACGGGCGTCCGGCGGCAGGTCCTCCTTGGCGGACTGGGCGAGCTGGCGCAGCGCGATCGTGCGGCCACGCTTGACCCGGCCCTTGTCGGGCTCGAGCTCGCCGGAGATCAGCTTGAGCACCGAGGACTTGCCGGCACCGTTGACACCGACGATGCCGACGCGGTCGCCGGGGCCCAGGCGCCAGGTCGCGTGCGAGAGCAGCTGCTTGTCGCCTCGGGTCAGGTCGACGTCCTCGATGTCGACGACGTCCTTGCCGAGGCGCTGGGTGGCGAACTTCTGCAGCTCGAAGCGGTCGCGCGGCGGCGGCACGTCCTCGATCAGCTGGTTGGCGGCGTCGATGCGGAACTTCGGCTTCGACGTGCGCGCAGGAGCGCCGCGTCGCAGCCAGGCCAGCTCCTTCTTCATCAGGTTCTGCCGGCGCGACTCCGAGGCCGACGCCTGGCGCGAGCGCTCCGCCTTCGCCAGCACGTACGCCGCGTAGCCGCCCTCGAAGGAGTCGACCTCACCGTCGTGGACCTCCCACGTGGTCTCGACGACCTCGTCGAGGAACCAGCGGTCGTGGGTGACCACGACGAGCGCGGACGAGCGGGTCTTCATGTGGCCGGCGAGCCACGCGACGGCCTCGACGTCGAGGTGGTTGGTGGGCTCGTCGAGGACCATCAGGTCCCACTCGTCGAGCAGCAGCGCGGCCAGCGAGCAGCGACGGCGCTCGCCACCGGAGAGCCCGTCGACGATGCGGTCCAGGTCGAGACCGGCGAGGAGCACCTCCACGACCTCGCGGGTGCGGTAGTCGGCAGCCCACTCGTGATCGGCCTTGCCGCGCAGCACCGCCTCGCGGACGGTGTGGTCGTCGTGCAGCCCGTCGCCCTGGTGCAGGTAGCCGATGAGCAGGCCGCGGTTCATCGAGACGCGGCCGGTGTCGGGCTCCTCGAGACCGGTCATGACCTCGAGCAGCGTGGTCTTGCCGCCGCCGTTGCGGCCGACGATGCCGATCCGCTCCCCCACACCGATGCCGAGGGACACCTCGGTGAGGAGCGGCCGGATGCCGTAGGACTTCGAGACCTTCTCGAGGCTGATCAGGTTGGACATCAAGGATCCGTTCAGAAGGTTGGGGGCGCGACGACGTGCGCACCCGCGACCGGGCCGTTGGCGACGAGGGCGGTGTGCCCGGTTTCCTGCAGGGCGCCGGCGACGCCTCGCGCCTCGTCGGCGGAGCCGCAGAGGAAGACAACAGTGGGGCCCGAGCCGGAGACGATGCCCCGCAGGGCACCCGCCTCCTCGCCCTGGGCGATGAGAGTGCCGAGCTCCGGACGCAGGTCGATCGCTGGAGCCTGGAGGTCGTTGAAAAGGGTTCTGGCGAGCGCGAGGGCCGAGCCGGTCTCCAGCGCCTTCAGCACGTGCTCCGCCGAGCGTGGCTCGGCCGGGGCGTCCGGCGACAGCGCGTCGAAGTGGCGGTAGACGGCTGGCGTCGACAGGCCCTCGGACGACGGGACGATCACCCACCACAGCGGCTCGTCGTTGACGTCGAGCGGGGTCACCACCTCACCCCGGCCGGTGCCGAGCGCGTGGCCGCCGTAGAGGGCGAAGGGCACGTCGCTGCCGAGCTGTGCCGCAAGGTGCAGCAGGTCCTCGTCGGAGGTCTCCAGGTCGAGCAGCCGGTCCAGCGCCACCAGAGCAGCGGCCGCGTCAGCAGAGCCGCCGGCCAGGCCGCCCGCGACCGGGATGCCCTTGGTGATCTCGACGTGGGCGACGACCGGGCGATCGTGCAGGATCCCCAGCGCACGCGCAGCCGCCGCGACGATGTTGGTGTCATCGAGCGGCACCGCATCGGCATCAACGTGGTCGGCAGCAGTCAGTCCGAGCGACCAGGCAGCCGCAGGGCGCACCAGCACGTCGTCGTACAGGCCGACGGAGGTGTAGACGGTCTCCAGCGGGTGGAAGCCGTCGGGCCGCGGGGCGCCGACGCCCAGGTGCAGGTTGATCTTCGCGGGCGCGCGGACGGTGAGACCGGCGGGCACGCGGCGGAAGGACTCAGGCATCCGACACCTGATCAGCGGGGACCTGTTCGTTGCGGGTGGGGCGGAGGTCGGGCAGGCCCTCGGCGATCCGGATGAACTCCGCGATCCGCAGCTGCTCGCCACGGGCCATCGGGTCCACTCCGGACGCGGCCAGCGCAGCGTCGATCTGCTCCGCGGGCGCGATGGCGCGCAGGGCACCTCGGAGGGCCTTGCGGCGCTGCGCGAACGCGGCGTCGATGACCGCGAACACCTGCTCGCGGGTGGCCGTGGTGACGGGCGGCTCGCGGCGGGTCCAGGCGACCAGACCCGAGTCGACGTTGGGCGCTGGCCAGAAGACGTTGCGGCCGATCGCTCCGGCGCGGCGTACGTCGGCGTACCAGGAGGCCTTCAGCGACGGGACGCCGTAGGTCTTCGATCCGGGGGTCGCGGCCAGCCGGTCGGCGACCTCGGCCTGCACCATCACCAGGCCACGCTGGAGCGACGGCAGCAGCGCGAGCATGTGCAGCAGGACCGGCACGGAGATGTTGTAGGGCAGGTTGGCCACCAGCGCGGTCGGCGGCGGGCCCGGGACCGCGGCGATGCGCAGGGCGTCGGCCAGGACGACCTCGAAGTTCGCGGCCTGGTCGGGGGCGTACTCCGCGATGGTCGCGGGCAGCCGCTCGGCGAGGAGCGGGTCGACCTCGATCGCGGTCACCCGGCCGGCCACCTCGAGCAGCGCGAGGGTCAGCGAACCGAGGCCGGGACCGATCTCCACCACCACGTCGTCGGCCACGATCCCGGAGTCGCGCACGATGCGACGGACGGTGTTGGCGTCGATCACGAAGTTCTGCCCACGCTGCTTGGTGGGACGCAGGTCCAGCTCGGCAGCGAGTGCGCGGACCTCTGCGGGGCCCAGGAGGCGCGGAGCGGAGGAGGACGGCACCCCCAAACCCTAAGGCGTCCGGGCGCAGCCCCGAAATGATGCGGATCCGGGGTTACCGTGGAGGGAGAGAGTGTGGTTCGCCAGCCACCGACCCCAGACCCCGTTCGGTCCATCGGCACAGGCGAAGGCATCGAGTTGAAGGCGGTGGCCCATGGCCACTCACCCTGCTGCCACGACTCGCCGGAGCGGCTACTCGGAGCTCACCCGCGAGATCCGCGCCGCCGGTCTGCTCCGCCCGCGCCCCGGTTCGTACGCCGTCCACGCGGCGCTGGTCTTCGGCGCGCTCGCTGCCGTGGTCACGGCGATGGAGTTGTGGCGCGACTCCTGGTGGCTGCTGGGGCTCGCGCCCGCGATGGCCGTGGTCACCACGCAGATCAACTTCCTCGGCCACGACGTCTGCCACCGGCAGGTCACCCCGAGCCCGGGAAGGAGCCGGTTCCTCGGCCTCGTCGTCGGCAACCTGATGGGCGGGCTGAGCTACGGCTGGTGGGTCCGCAAGCACAACGCGCACCACGCGCACCCGAACGACCTCGACACCGATCCCGACGTACGCGACGGGGTGCTGGTCTTCGACGCGACCCAAGCAACGGGGAAGAGCGGGCTCGGGGCGTTCACGGTCCGGCACCAGGCGTGGTTCTTCTTCCCGTTCCTGCTCGCGGAGGCGGTCAACCTGCACGTGGCGAGCTTCAAGGAGCTGGCCTATCCCCCGCTTCGCAACCGGGTGGCCGAGGGAGTGCTGCTCAGCGCCCACTTCGCGGCGTACGGCGCGCTGCTGGTCACGTCGCTGACCTGGCTCCAGGTCCTCTGCTTCTTCGCGATCCACAAGTCACTGCAGGGCCTCTACCTCGGCTGCTCCTTCGCCCCCGGCCACAAGGGCATGCCGGTGCTGACGGCCGCCCAGGCCGCCGATCCCCTGCTGCGGCAGGTGCTCACGTCGCGCAACATCCGCAGTGGGCGCTTCGTCGACACGGCCCTCGGTGGCCTGAACTTCCAGATCGAGCACCACCTGTTCCCGAGCATGGCGCGGTCCAACCTGCGCCGGGCCCAGCCGATCGTGAAGCGCTTCTGCGCCACCCACGCCATCCCGTACGTCGAGTGCTCGGCGTGGGCGTCGTACTCACGCGCGCTGCGCCACCTGCACACGGTCGGCGCCGGGCTCCGCGGCGGCGAGTCCCGGCGCGTCGCGCGTGCAGAACGCCGAGCAACGCCGAAGGGCCCCGCGTGAATGCGGGGCCCTTCGGTGCTTCTGCACGTTTGACGTGCCGTGATGCGATCAGCGCGGGAGGCCGAGCACCGACGAGCAGTGCGGCCAGGCGCCGTAGCCACCGGAGGCATCACGCATCTTGGTGGCGACGCGGATCTGCTCCTCGCGGCTGTTCTGGTGCGGGAGGCCGGAGCCGCCCCATGCGCTCCACGTGGAGGCGCTGAACTGCAGGCCGCCGTAGTAGCCGTTGCCGGTGTTGATCGACCAGTTGCCGCCCGACTCACACTGCGCGAGGCGGTCCCAGACGGTGCTGCCGCCGGCGAAGTTGGCCGTCGGCTGCTCCTTGGTGCCGACGCGCACAACGGCGCTCTTCGGCTCCTTCTTCACGTCCTGGCTCAGCACCTTGGTCGCGAACAGCACGCCGTTGCGGTACTCGAGGCGGTAGCTCACGTCGCGCAGGCCCTTGATGCCGGCGGTGACGGTCTCGCTGTCGCCCTCGTACATCGAGGAGTCCTCGCGCTCGATCGTCTCGAAGTTGACGACCTCGTTGGCGACGTCCTTGGTGACGACGCGAACGCGGATCAGCGTGATCTTGGTGCCCTCGTCCACGACCTTGTCGAGACCGGGCTTGATGATGTCGTCCTTGTCGTACTTCACCTCGAGTGCGGTGAGCACGTCCTTGACGGTCAGGCCGGCGACTTCCTGCACCTTGCGGGGGTTGTCGCCGATCTTGATGTTGAGCTTCTTGGGCGTGGCCACCGACAGGGTCATGCCCGTGCGGTCGATGGAGGCGCCACGGCTGGCGGAGAGATCCGCACCGACGTAACGCTGGCCGATCTCGGCGAGCGCGTCGTCGACGTTGGTGGAGTGCACCCAGTAGGTCTTCGTCTGACCATCGACGTTGAGCTCCAGCGGGCGACCGAAGCGCACGGTGATCCGCGCGCCGTCGTCGACCTTCTCGCCCACAGCGGGGGCCACGATGTCGTGGGAGTCGACCTTGATGCCCTCGTCCTCGAGGACGTCACCCACGGTGTCGCCCAGCGAGCGCACCGAAGTGGTCTCACCGTCGAGAGAGAGGGTCACCTCACGCGAGAGGGAGGCGTATCCGAGGGTCGTGCCGGCCACGGTGAGGAACACGGCGGCGACCAGGGCGAAGAGAAGGGTCTTGCTGGTGCTGAGCAGCGCGATGCGGTGCACGTTTCTCCAGACGTCGTACTACCCGGGTCTCGGCTCCCACACCATCGGCCCGAGCCTGTGGTGATGGGGCGGTGGGGCCTGCCGAAGTGCAGCTGGCGCCCGGCCGATCCCGGCCATCTCGAAGACCCTAACCCGGTCAATGTCCGTTTTGCTAACTGTTGCAAGCAGGCTCACAAAGGGTGTGACGGGGCTCTCACCAGCGCAAATAGGACATCCCTCGCACTCCGGAGGCCTCACCAGGAGCCGTATGCCGCCTGGCTGTTGGCGTCGACGGCGGCGCAGAGATCACCCAGGTCGTCGCCCCGGGTCTCCGCCATGACCCGCATCGTGAGCGGGATCAGGTACGACGCGTTGGGCCGTCCGCGGTAGGGCATCGGGGTCAGGAACGGGGCATCCGTCTCCACGAGGATCCGGTCCCTCGGAGTGATGCGGAGCGCATCCCGGAGCGGGTCGGCATTCTTGAAGGTGACCGTGCCGGCGAAGCTCAGGTGGGCGCCGCGATCGAGGCACTCCCGGGCGAAGTCGGCGTCGCCGGAGAAGCAGTGCATCACCCAGCGCTCCGGTGCGCCCTCGCTGTCGATGACGCGGAGGACGGCCTCATGAGCCTCGCGGTCGTGGATCATCAGGCTCTTGCCGTGGCGCTTCGCGATGTCGATGTGACGACGGAAGGACTCCTCCTGTGCGGCCAGACCGTCAGGGCCCGTGCGGAAGAAGTCCAGGCCGGTCTCGCCGACTGCGCGCACCCGCTCGTTGCTGGCAGCGAGGGCCTCGATCTCGTCGAGCGCTGTGTCGAGCTGGCCGGTCATGGCGAGCCGGGGCGCCTCGTTGGGGTGGAGGGCGACGGCGGCCAGCACCGCGTCGTACTGATTCGCGAGCTGGGCCGCCCAGCGAGAACCCTCCAGGTCGCAGCCGACCTGGACGATGCGGGTGATGCCTGCTGCCGCTGCGCGCGCGAGCGCCTCCGCCGGCTGGATCCAGGCGTCCTCACCAGTGCCATCAGCGATGTCCATGTGGCAGTGGTTGTCGACGACCGGGTGCGGCAGCGGCTCGGGCGCCGGCGGGCGGCTGCGATCACGCCTGGCGCCGGACGCCTCCTCGAACTCGGCTCGGGCGCGGAGAGGCTCGGTCATGGGTGGAATCTATCTGGACGCTCACCACCGTCGAGACGGCGCAACCTTGACGTCGACACGGCGCAAGTTTGAGTACTTGCGCAGAAGTCGGGCCGTGTCGACGCGGAGGTTGCGCCGTGTCGGCACGGAAGTCGCGCCGTGTCGACGTCAGGTCGGCTTGTGGACCGCGTCGTAGACCTCGCGCTTGGGGACACCGGCGCGCCTGGCGACTTCGAGGATCGCATCCTTGCGGGTGGCGCCCTCAGCCTCGATCTCGGCCACCAGCGCGCGCCATGCATCAGGATCGGCAGGGACATCAGCGCCGCCATCGGCACCCTGAACGACGATCGTCACCTCGCCACGAATGCCGTCCTCGGCCCAGGCCACGAGCTCGGCGAGCGGGCCGCGGCGTACTTCTTCGTGGGTCTTGGTGAGCTCGCGGCACACGGCGGCCGGCCGGTCATCGCCCAGGACCTCCGCCATCGCAGCGAGTGCGGCGTGCGTGCGGTGAGGCGCCTCGAAGAAGACCATCGTGCGCTCCTCCTTGACCAGCGACGTCAACCGCCTCGAGCGGTCCCCGGCCTTGCGCGGCAGGAAGCCCTCGAAGCAGAAGCGGTCGACAGGGAGGCCCGAGACAGCGAGCGCAGTCAGGACCGCGGACGGACCGGGGACGGCGGTGACCCGCACGCCTTCGGCGACCGCGGCGACCACGAGGCGGTAGCCCGGGTCGGAGACCGACGGCATGCCGGCATCCGTGACGAGGAGCACGCGCTCCCCCGCCAGCAGTGCCTCGAGCAGTTGTGGGGTGCGCCCCGCCTCATTGCCCTCGAAGTACGACAGCACCCGGCCGGTGATCTCGACGCCGAGGTCAGTGGTGAGCCGACGGAGCCGCCGGGTGTCCTCGGCGGCGATCACGTCAGCAGTGGCGAGCTCGGAGGCGAGCCTCGGCGGTGCGTCCGCGACCTGCCCGATCGGCGTGGCCGCGAGGACGAGCGTGCCGAGGGAAGTCATGAGCCGAATCATCGCAGCCACGCCATTCCCGACCTCTCGGCGGACCATTCGTGACCTCTCGGCACATAGGGTGTGCGCGTGAGTCTGGCCGTTGCACCTCCCGCGGTGCCTCCCGCGCAGGAGCGCGCACGGCCGCTGACCCGTCTGGAGGACCCGCTCCTCGGCTGGCTCGGCTGCCTGGCGGTCTTCCTGCTCGCCCTCTTCCTGCGACTGTGGCGTCTGGGCAGCCCGCGGGGCTTCTCGTTCGACGAGACCTACTACGCCAAGGACGCGTGGTCGCTGCTGCACTTCGGCTACGTCAAGCAGTACGCCGAGGGGGCGGACGCCAAGATCCTCGCCGGGCACACCACCGACCAGTGGCTCGACCAGCCGTCGATGACGGTCCACCCCGAGGTCGGCAAGTGGATGATCGCGCTCGGCGAGAAGGCCTTCGGCATGGACCCGTTCGGCTGGCGCATCGCGGCCGCGGTCACCGGGGCGTTGATGGTCCTCGTGATGTGCAGGCTCGTGCGGCGGCTCACGGGCTCCACGATGCTCGGCATGATCGCCGGCCTGCTGCTCTGCTTCGACGGAATGCAGCTGGTGCTCTCGCGCATGGGCCTGCTCGACATCTTCCTCGCCTTCTGGATCCTCCTCGCCGTGCACTGCGTCGTGGCCGACCGCGACTGGATGCGCCTGCGCGTGATGGCACCGGCGATCGACCGTCCGCAGCGCGGTGCAGGCAGCTGGGGCCCGAAGCTCTGGTGGCGCCCCTGGCTCTTCGCCGCCGGCATCTCCTTCGGACTGGCGTGCGGCACGAAGTGGACCGCGATCTGGCCACTCGCAGCCTTCGGACTCATGGTCTGGTTCTGGTCGGCAGGCGCGCGACGGGCCAGCGGCGTACGCCTCGCGGTGCTCAAGTCGGCACTGGTCGACGGCATCCCGGCCTTCCTGCACCTCGTCGTCGTGGCGCTGATCGTCTACCTGGCGAGCTGGAGCGGCTGGCTGGCGCACGCGAGCACGTACGAAGATCACCTCTCCTCCACGCAGTACCACCGCTACGACTCCTGGGCCGGGACGTGCGACAAGGAGGAGATGAAGGACGTCAAGTACGACGACGACCGGGTGTGGGCGACCTCGAAGCAGAAGGACGCGCACGGCTTCGGCGAGGTGACCCAGTCACTGCACTCGCTGTGGCTCTACCACCAGGACGTCTACCGCTTCCACACGAAGTTCCTGAACTGCAGCACACACTCCTACGCCTCCGATCCAGGCAGCTGGCCGCTGCTCGGTCGCCCGGTGTCGGCCAGCGTCGAGAACGACATCCCCCGTGGCGAGCAGGGCTGCCTCGCCGCGACCGGCAGCCACTGCATCCGGGAGGTGCTGATCCTCGGCACCCCGGTGCTGTGGTGGGCAGGCGCCCTGGCCTTCCTGTACGCCGTCGTCGCCTGGATCGGGCGCCGCGACTGGCGCTACGGCCTGGCCGTCGTCGGCGTGCTGTCGACCTGGTTGCCGTGGCAGCTCAACGACAGCCGGCCGATCTTCCTGTTCTACGCATCGGCCTTCCTGCCCTTCCTCGTCATCGCGCTCACCCTGGTGATCGGACAGTTGCTCGGGCCCGGTCGCGGCCCCTCGTCACGGCGTACGACGGGGACGATCGTGGCGGGGACCTTCGTGGTCCTGGTGCTGCTGAATTTCGCCTGGTTCTGGCCGATCTGGACCAACGGACTGCTCACGCTCTCGGAGTGGCAGAGCCGCATCTGGTTCCAAAGGTGGATCTGACGCCCTACTGTCGCCACTGTGAGTGACGCCACAGACCAGTTCTCCTACGGCGAGTTCGGCCGTCGCTTCTTCGCGCTCGCAGTCACTCCGGAGCGCATCCTCGCCGGCGTGAACACGCTCGCGGGACAGCCCATCGACGTCGGACCGCTCGGGGTCGGGCCGGGCAAGATCGCCAAGGTCACCGCGAAGGGCACCATCGGCTCCGCCACGGCCCGACCGATCGCCGGTGACGCGGTGAGCTACCGCGTCCTGCTGCCGATCGAGCTCACCTTCGACGTGCACCTGCAGGTCGACAGGCACCGCTTCCACGCGGACCTCGAGGTGCCGCTGATCCTGACGGCACTGGCGATCGGGGAGCTGAAGATCTTCATCGACATCGCCTCGCCCCTGCCCAACCAGGTGAAGGTCCACCTGCGGGCCGAGGGCCTGCGCGCGTCCCTGCTGAACAAGGTGGTCGGCGTCGACACGGAGCTGCAGCGGTTCGTCGCGAAGTACGTCAAGCGCGAGGTGACCAAGCCCGAGATCATGGCGGCCCGCACGATCGACGTGCTCCAGGCCGTCGAGGGAGCCTGGCGCTCGGTCGCGCCCAGGCCGTCGAACGAGCAGCCGTCGCTGATCGCCGACCTGACCGATGCGCTCGAGGCGGAGATCGAGGAGCACCAGGACCTGATCAGTGAGCTCACGGACCCGCGCGATCGAGATGGTCCCCAACCCCGGGACCCGAACTCTGCCCGATAGGAGTCCCCCGTTGGGGACCATCAGTAGGACGCGACGGTCTCCGCGTCGACCTTCTTCGCCTTCTGGAGGGCCTCGACCGCATCCTCGAGCAGCTCCGGGTCCTTCTCCGTGACCAGGCCGCTGAGGGCGAGCGTCTCGCCACCACGGTCCAGCGCGACCTCGCTCATCTCCTCGAAGGTGCTTCGCAGGATCCCGTCGCGCCAGGAGCAGGTGGCGCCCTCGTCACGCCGCGCCTTGCACGCGTGCGGGTCGTAGACGGCCTTGCGGATCACCAACGTGAACCCGTAGTAGCCGTTGTCGCGGTCGTAGCGGACCGAGACCGAACCGTCATCCTGGACCTTCGACGACACCGGCTCGGCGTCACGCAAGGAGACCTCGTAGAGCGTGAGCCTGGCGTCGTCGATCTCGTCGATCACACGCTGGGTCTTCTCATCGGGGCCGCCACAACCTCCAGCCACGAACGCGAGCAGCAGCAGCGCGATCGACACGGGCAGCGCAACCGGACCCGCGCCGCGTCGTACTCCCTGGAGTCCCATGGACCGAGGCTAGACCCGCATGGCCGAGCGCGTGCGTTGATAGCCAACGCTGACTGAACGGCCACGATCTGATATCCATGACCTGTGTTGCTGCGTCAGCTGGAGTACCTGACGGCCCTCGCGCAAGAGGGCCACTTCGGTCGCGCCGCCGACGCCTGCCACGTCTCGCAGCCGGCTCTCTCCGCGGGCATCCGCAAGCTCGAGACCACACTCGGCGTTCAGGTGGTCCAACGCGGGCAGCGGTTCGAGGGCTTCACCCCCGAGGGCCACCAGGTCCTCCGCTGGGCGCAGCGGGTCGTGGCCGAGCGCCAGTCCCTGGAGCAGACGCTGTCGAACATGCGCGGAGCGCTCTCCGGCACCCTGCGCATCGGCGCCATCCCGACCGCGCTCAGCATCGTGTCCATCCTGACCGGGCCGATGCAGGAGCAGCACCCGATGGTCAACTTCTCGCTCGAGTCGATGTCCTCGCGCGAGATCGTCGCCCGGCTCAACGACTTCGACATCGATGTCGGCATGACGTACGTCGATGGCGAACCGCTCGGAGGCGTTCGGGTGATCCCGCTCTACCGGGAGCGCTACCTCTTCCTGACGCCGGCGGACTCGCCGTACGCCGAGCGCGACTCGATCAGCTGGGCCGAAGCCGCCGGCGCACGCCTGTGCCTGCTGCTTCCCGTGATGCAGAACCGCCGGATCCTCGACGGCTACTTCACCGATGCCGGCGTCGAGGTCCGCCCCGTCGTCGAGACCGACACGGTCTCGGCGGTCTACGCCCACGTGGCCGCGATGGGCCTCGCGAGCGTCATCCCGCACACCTGGTTGCACGACTTCGGCATTCCGCCCGGGCTGCACGCCATCCCGCTCCCGCAGCCCCAGCGCTCCTTCCACGTCGGCCTGGTCCTCGCCGGCCGGGGGCTGGAGTCCCTGCTCGCCGAGCGACTCGTCGAGATCGCGCTGTCGACCGACATCCGCACCCAGGTCGACCAGGACCTGAAGGACCTCCTCGCCCGCGCGAGGTCCGCCCGACACCCGTAGGCCACCGCACGCGGTGATCACTCACGGTTATCAGGACATAGACGGGATCTCTTTGACCTCGATCACTGCCTGACGCGACAGTTGGGTGACGGCGGGTGACCGCCGTCACACTCGGCCAGCGGATCGGGGATCCGGGGGATTTCCGATCCGCTGGCCCGGTGCGCTGACGTCCTCGCGGAGCCCGGTCGGATCTGCGGCGCTGGACGAGCCCCCTTACCTGTCCGGCCGCACAAGGAGGTGCGCAATGGCTGCGCTGTCATTTCTGGATCGTGAGCACACGGTGGCCCCGCCCGGCTACAGCCGCTGGCTGATCCCGCCCGCCGCGCTCGCGATCCACCTCTGCATCGGGCAGGCCTACGCCACGAGCGTCTACAAGGCCACACTCGTCGAGCACTTCAACGCGAGCCTGACCTCGATCGGCATCATCTTCTCCATCGCCATCGTCATGCTCGGCGTATCCGCGGCACTCTTCGGCACCTGGGTCGACCGCAACGGTCCCCGCAAGGCGATGTTCACGGCCGCCTGCTGCTGGTCCACCGGCTTCATGATCGGCTCGGCCGGCATCGCGACCGAGCAGCTCTGGCTGCTCTACCTGGGCTACGGATTCATCGGCGGCATCGGCCTCGGCATCGGCTACATCTCCCCGGTCTCGACCCTGATGAAGTGGTTCCCGGACCGGCCGGGCCTGGCCACCGGCATGGCGATCATGGGCTTCGGCGGCGGCGCGATGGTGGCAGCTCCGCTGGAGCGTGAGCTGCTCGCCCGCTACGGCGGCGCAACCCCCGACGGCCACGCCGTCATGCAGATGTTCATCACGCTCGGCGTCGTCTACTTCCTGGTCATGATGTTCGGCGTCTTCACGGTCAAGGTCCCTGCACCGGGCTGGTCGCCGGCCGGCTTCGACCCGACCACGGTGAAGCAGAAGTCGATGGTCAGCAGCGGCCACGTGTCTGCCGCCAACGCCATCAAGACCCCTCAGTTCTGGCTGCTCTGGACCGTCCTGCTCTGCAACGTGACCGCCGGCATCGGCATCCTCGAGCAGGCAGCCGCGATGATCCAGGACTTCTTCCGCGAGGGCGACGTCTCGACTGTCACCGTGATCGTCGCGGCGGGCTTCGTGGGCCTGCTCTCCCTGGCCAACATGGGCGGCCGCATCGTCTGGTCCTCGACGTCGGACTTCACCGGACGCAAGCCGATCTACATGATGTACCTCGGCGTCGGCGTCCTGCTCTACCTCGGCCTGGCTTCCTTCGGGTCGCAGTCGACTGCCCTCTTCGTCGCCTTCTGCTTCCTGATCATCTCCTTCTACGGCGGCGGCTTCGCCACCGTCCCGGCGTACCTCCGCGACCTCTTCGGCACCTACCAGGTCGGCGCCATTCACGGCCGCCTGTTGACTGCCTGGTCGACTGCCGGGGTCGTCGGCCCGCTGATCGTCAACCGGGTGCTCGACACCCGCGGCGAGCCGGGCTCCCTCGTGGCCGCCGACTACCGTCCGGCGCTGCTGATCATGGCGGGCGTGCTCGCGGTCGGCTTCGTGGCCAACCTGATGATCCGCCCGGTCTCCGAGAAGTGGCACGAGAAGGGCCAGGTCAAGGACGCCGTCGAAGCGGCCCACTGACCGCTGAGCCCCTGCCGACCAACATCCGTTCCCACCCGAGAGGAGTGCAGCCATGACCAACCCGGCGCACACCACCAACCACACGCCGCGCATCGCCGCCTCGTGGGCCCTCGTATCGGTCCCCCTGGCCTACGGCCTCTACAACGCAGTCAAGGCAGCGGCCCAGCTCTTCACCGGCTGACCTGCCAGCAGCTGAACGGGGTGTCCCCACGGCCCTTGAACCGTGTGGACACCCACCATCCCCTCCGACGAGCGGAGAAACCCGATGACGATCACCACTGGCACGGCCGGCAACGCAGGCGACCTCTCAGACCTGGTCCGCAGCGCTGTCGATGCCCATCGCGCCGAGCGCGGACCTCTCCTGGTCATCCTTCACGAGATCCAGGAACGGATCGGCTTCGTCCCCCCGGATGCGGTCCCCCTCATCGCGCGGGAGCTGAACCTCTCCCGCGCGGACGTGCACGGAGTCATCACGTTCTACAAGGACTTCCGCTCCGAGCCGGTCGGCCGGCACTCCATCGAGCTGTGCCGGGCCGAGGCCTGCCAGGCGGTCGGTGCCGAGGCGCTGGTCGCCGAGCTCGAGCAGGAGCTCGGCTGCAAGACCGGATCGACCACCTCGAACGGCGCGATCACCCTCGACCAGGTCTTCTGCTTCGGCAACTGCGCCCTGGGCCCCACGGGCCGGATCGACGGTCGCGTGCACGGTCGCCTCGACCGCGACACCATCGCCGAGCTGCTCAAGGAGAAGTCACGATGACCACCTCAAGCACCAGCCCGATCACCCGGGTCTACGTCTCCCGCGACTCCGCCGCCACCTCCGTCGGCGCCAACGAGGTCGCCGACGCCCTCGTCCTGGCCGCCGCGGCCGCGGGAGTCGACCTGCACGTGGTCCGCACCGGCACCCGCGGCATGCTCTGGCTCGAGCCGCTCGTCGAGGTCGAGACCCCTGCCGGACGGGTCGGCTACGGCCCGGTCTCCCCCGCTGACGTCGACGGCCTGGTCGCAGCCGGCATGCTCGACGGCGTGCTCGACGGCGCGGGCGGCCACACGACCGCCCGGGACCACCCGTCGTACCTGGGGCTGGTCGAGGACCTGCCCTGGATGCGCGACCAGCAGCGCATCTGCCTGGCCCGCGTCGGCGTGACCGACCCGGTTTCAACGACTGACTACGAGGCGCACGGCGGCCTGGCCGGCCTCCGCCACGCTCTCTCCCTCGACCCGCAGCAGGTCGTCGCCGAGGTCACCGACTCCGGCCTGCGCGGCCGCGGTGGCGCCGGCTTCCCCGCCGGCATCAAGTGGAAGACGGTTGCCGACACCCCGGGCGAGCTCAAGTTCGTCTGCTGCAACGCCGACGAGGGCGACAGCGGCACGTTCGCCGACCGCATGGTCATGGAGGGCGACCCGTTCGCGCTGCTGGAGGGCATGACGATCGCGGGCTACGCGGTCGGGGCCAGCGAGGGCTACATCTACCTGCGCTCGGAGTACCCCGACGCGGCTCATGCCCTCAAGGAGGCGATCGACGCTGCGCGGGCAGCCGGCTGGCTGGGCGCCGACGTGCTCGGCTCCGGATACACCTTCGACATCCACCTGCGCATCGGCGCGGGCGCCTACATCTGCGGCGAGGAGACCTCGATGCTCGAGAGCCTCGAGGGCAAGCGCGGCATGGTGCGCGCCAAGCCGCCGATCCCCGCGATCACCGGCCTGTTCGGCAAGCCGACGGTCGTCAACAACGTGCTCACGCTGGTCAGCGTGCCCACGATCCTCGCCGAAGGCGGCACGAAGTACGCCGAGCTCGGTGTCGACCGCTCGCGCGGCACCCAGGTCTTCCAGCTCGCCGGCAACATCGCCCGCGGCGGTGCCTTCGAGACGGCGTTCGGCATCTCGCTGGAGAAGCTCGTCCACGAGTACGGAGGCGGCACCCGCACGGGTCGCCCGCTCCGGGCCGTCCAGGTCGGCGGCCCGCTGGGTCAGTACATCCCCGCCGACAAGCTCGACATCCCCACCGACTACGAGGCGTTCGCCGCAGCAGACGCGATGCTCGGCCACGGCGGCATCACCGTCTTCGACGACACCGTCGACATGGCCCACATGGCGCGCTTCGCGATGGAGTTCTGCGCCGAGGAGTCGTGCGGCAAGTGCACGCCGTGCCGCGTCGGCTCGATCCGCGGCGTCGAGACCATCGACAAGATCGTCGGCGGCGTTGACCCCGACGGCAACCTCGCGCTGCTCAACGATCTCTGCGAACTCATGACCGACGGGTCGCTGTGCGCGATGGGCGGGCTCACCCCCAACCCCGTGCGCAGCGCGCTCCTGCACTTCCCCGAGGACTTCACCCCGGGCGTCCACGACCGCAAGGAGGCGGCACGATGACACTGCTCAAGAGCCACGACCTCGGCACCCCTGCCCCGCCCGAGGGCGCACCGGCCGTCACCGTCCAGATCGACGGTGTCCCCATCGACGTACCTGAAGGCACCTCGGTCATGCGAGCGGCAGCGCTCGCCGGCCTCGACATCCCCAAGCTCTGCGCGACCGACAGCCTCGACGCGTTCGGCTCGTGCCGGCTCTGCGTCGTCGAGATCGACGGCCGTCGCGGCACCCCTGCTTCCTGTACGACGCCGTGTGCCGAAGGCATGCAGGTGAAGACCCAGAGCCCCAAGCTGGAGAAGCTCCGCCAGGGCGTCATGGAGCTCTACATCTCCGACCACCCGCTCGACTGCCTGACCTGTCCGGCCAACGGCGACTGCGAGCTGCAGGACATGGCCGGTGTCGTGGGCCTGCGCCAGGTCCGCTACGGCTACGAGGGCGCGAACCACCTCGACCTGGAGAAGGACACCAGCAACCCGTACTTCGACTTCGATCCCTCGAAGTGCATCTCCTGCTCGCGCTGCGTGCGTGCGTGCAGCGACATCCAGGGCACCTTCGCGCTCACCATCGAGGGCCGCGGCTTCGACTCCCAGGTCTCCGCCGGTGCCGGCGAGAGCTTCCTCGAGTCCGAGTGCGTCTCGTGTGGCGCCTGCGTGCAGGCCTGCCCGACCTCGACCCTGCAGGAGAAGGCGGTCGTCGAGCTCGGCATGCCGACCCGCTCGGTCAAGACCACCTGCGCCTACTGCGGCGTCGGCTGCTCCTTCAAGGCAGAGCTCCGTGGCGACCAGCTGATCCGGATGGTCCCGGACGAGGACGGCGGCGCCAACGAGGGCCACGCGTGCGTCAAGGGCCGCTTCGCCTTCGGCTACGCCACCCACAAGGACCGCCAGCTCAACCCGATGATCCGCGAGAGCATCACCGACGACTGGCAGGTCGTCGACTGGGAGACCGCGATCGCCTACGTGGCAAGGAAGATGCGCGCCATCCAGGACAAGTACGGCGTCGGCGCCATCGGCGGCATCACCTCCTCGCGCACCACGAACGAGGAGGTCTACACGGTCCAGAAGATGGTGCGCGCCGCGTTCGGCAACAACAACGTCGACACCTGCGCCCGCGTCTGCCACTCCCCGACGGGCTACGGCCTGAAGCAGACCTTCGGTGAGTCCGCGGGCACGCAGGACTTCCGCTCGGTGGCCAAGGCCGACGTGATCGTCGTGATCGGCGCCAACCCGACCGACGGCCACCCCGTCTTCGCCTCCCGGATGAAGCGCCGGCTGCGCGAGGGCGCCAACCTGATCGTCATCGATCCCCGCCGCATCGACCTGGTCCGCTCCCCGCACGTGGAGGCGGACTACCACCTGCCCCTCGCGCCCGGCTCCAACGTCGCCATGGTCAACGCGATGGCGCACGTCATCGTCACCGAGGGCCTGGTGGACCAGGAGTTCATCGACAACCGCTGCGAGGAGTACGACGAGTGGGCGGCGTTCGTTGCCCGCCCCGAGCAGAGCCCGGAGGCAGCGGAGCCGATCACGGGCGTCCCTGCCGCCGACGTCCGCGCTGCGGCCCGGCTCTACGCCAACGCGGGCAACGGCGCGATCTACTACGGCCTCGGTGTCACCGAGCACAGCCAGGGCTCCACGATGGTCATGGGCATGGCCAACCTGGCCATGGCGACCGGCAACATCGGTCGTGACGGCGTGGGCGTCAACCCGCTGCGTGGTCAGAACAATGTGCAGGGCTCCTGCGACATGGGCTCGTTCCCGCACGAGCTGCCCGGCTACCGCCACGTCTCCGACGACGCGGTCCGCGAGGTCTTCGAGAACCTCTGGCGCAGCCCGATCGCCCCGACCCCCGGCCTGCGGATCCCCAACATGTTCGACTCCGCACTCGACGGGTCCTTCCGCGGCCTCTACGTGCAGGGCGAGGACATCGCCCAGTCCGACCCCAACACCAGCCACGTCTACGCGTCGCTGAAGTCGCTCGACCTGCTCGTCGTCCAGGACCTGTTCCTGAACGAGACGGCAGCACTCGCGCACGTGTTCCTGCCCGGCACGTCGTTCCTCGAGAAGGACGGCACGTTCACCAACGCCGAGCGCCGGATCAACCGCGTGCGTCCGGTGATGGCGCCCGCGACCGGCAAGCACGAGTGGCAGATCCCGTGCGAGATCGCGACGGCCATGGGCTACGACATGAGCTACGACGACCCGAGCCAGATCATGGACGAGATCGCGGTGCTCACGCCGACCTTCCACGGGGTCTCGTTCGAGAAGCTGGACCGGCTCGGCAGCATCCAGTGGCCGTGCGTCGACGAGGCCGACCCGGGCACGCCGATCATGCACACCGACGAGTTCACCCGCGGCAAGGGCCGGTTCATGGTGACCACGTTCGTGCCGACGACCGAGCGCTCCACCCGGAAGTACCCGCTGATCCTCACGACGGGCCGCATCTTGAGCCAGTACAACGTGGGCGCCCAGACGCGGCGTACTCCCAACGTCATGTGGCACGCCGAGGACACCCTCGAGATCCACCCGCACGACGCCGAGGACCGCGGCATCGTCGACGGCGACGAGGTGACCATCACCAGCCGCACCGGTGAGACCCTGCTGCGCGCGGTCCTGTCCGACCGCATGCCGGCGGGGGTCGTCTACACGACTTTCCACTACCCGCTGAGCGGTGCCAACGTGGTCACGACCGACAACTCCGACTGGGCGACCAACTGCCCGGAGTACAAGGTCACGGCGGTGCAGGTGTCGGTCGGTGCCCACGGCCAGGAGCAGCAGCTCGCCGGCGCAGGCCGCACCGTGGACAGCACTGCCGGGGGCGCCCGATGAGCACTCCTCCGACGCTGCGGCTGGCGACCGAGATCGCCGCGCAGTTCCGCCACGTCCCCGAGGACGTGGCGGCGCGGACCGTGGCTGGTCACATCCGGACGTTCTGGGACCCGCGGATGCGCGTGCAACTGCACGACCTGGTCACCGCGGCGGGTGCCGACTGCGACCCCGTGGTCGCCCGGGCGGACGCGCTGCTGGTCGCGCACTGAGCCACCCGGGCGCCGCTCCCTCCCACCGCACAGCGGCGTCCGGGTCACAACCCACCCCGATGGTGATCTCAGGCGAGGTCGAGGCGCTCGGCTCCGGTGTAGACGTTCATCGAGTTGCCCCGCAGGAAGCCGACCAGGGTCAACCCGTTGTCCTCGGCCAGGTCGACGGCCAGCGACGACGGCGCGGAGACCGCGGCCAGCATCGGGATGCCGGCCATGACGGCCTTCTGCACGAGCTCGAACGACGCGCGACCGCTCACCATCAGGATGCTGTCGCGCAAGGGCAGACGGCCGTTGAGCACGCCGTCGCCGACCACCTTGTCCACCGCGTTGTGGCGGCCGACGTCCTCGCGCAGCGTCAGCAGCTCCCCGGCGGACGAGAACAGCCCGGCCGCGTGCAGGCCACCGGTGCTGTCGAAGACCTTCTGGGCAGCACGCAGGCGATCGGGCAGCGAGACGACCACGTCGGGGCTCACCCGCAGCGGGTCGTCCTCGACGGACCAGGCCGACACGGTGCGGACGGCCTCCAGAGATGCCTTGCCACACAGCCCGCACGACGAGGTCGTGTAGAAGTTGCGCTCCAGCGAGGCGTCCGGCGGCGGCACGTTGCCGGCCAGCTGGACGTCCACGACGTTGTAGGTGTTGCTGCCGTCAGCAGTCGCACCCGCGCAGTAGCGCACGGCGATGACGTCGCTCGCCCGGTGCACCACACCCTCGCTGACGAGGAAGCCCACCGCCAGGTCGAAGTCGCTGCCCGGGGTGCGCATCGTGACGGTCAGCGGCCGCCCGTTGACCCGGATCTCCATCGGCTCCTCCGCCGCGAGGGCATCGGGGCGGTGGTCGACGACGCCATCCCGATAACGCAGCACGCGACGTCGTACGGTCACTCGGCCCATGGTTCGGCTCCCTTCGGGACGTCGGCGCCGGTCAGTCCGGGCAGACGGTGATCAGTGTGGTCCTCGACGTGGTGGTGGTCCCACAGTGCCGCGGCGATCAACAGCACCAGCCCGATGAGGGCGAGGCCCGCCAGCAGCTCCGGGTACGACGCGGAGCCGGCCATGATCGCGAGCAGCAGTGGCGCGAGGAAGCCGCTGTGGGCGACGCCCTGGAAGAGCGCGGAGACAGTGGGCAGCGCGGACGGCGGCGTGATCCGGTTGATCTCGGTCAGCCCGGACTCGAGGGTCAGGCCGTAGCCCGCACCGAGCAGGGCGGCGGCGAGGACGACGAGCGCGGGCGACCTCTGGTCCACGGCCAGGGCACCCGCGAGCAGCCCGACGACAACGGTCGCCATCGCGGTCAGCGTTGCGCGACTGCTGCCGGGGCGATCGATGCGCGCGGCCAGGGGCTGGATCGCGAGGCCCACGCTGAGCGTGACGGCGGCGATGAGACCGCTGAACAGTGGCGCGATGTCACGCACCTGGTCGTGGACGAGCGGAGGGAGCACGACGTAGGAGACGGTGACGGCCGCGAAGATGGCGGGGCTCGCGGGCAGGACGAGCCCGAGGAAACGCGGGTGCATGAGTGCGGTGCGCCGGACCCCCGGTGCGCCGGCAGCCGCCGGACCGGTCGAGGACGGTGCAGTCCAGGCCGGCGCGGTCTCGGGGACACGTGCCGCGGCCAGCAGGGCCAGCGCAGCGCAGGCAGCATGCACGAAGCAGGGCAGGACCAGCGGGAGGGGAAGCCATTCCGCCATCGCTCCTGCAGCGACTGGTCCGAACGCGAAGCCTGCGCCGGTGGCATACACCGCACGACGGGCACCCTGGCCGGGAGTGACGTCCGAGGACAGCTCCTGGAGCCAGGCACCCGCGGCCGAGACGATCAGGCCCGTCGCGACGCCGGTCGCCATGCGGCTGCCGTAGACGGCGTACTCCGACCAGGCGGCGCCGGCCAGGCCCACACTGGAAGCGACCTGGAGCACCAGAGCCAGGCGCACCACCCGACGCCTCCCGAAGCGGTCAGCCAGCCGGCACCCCACGAGGAGCGCGGGCACCAGCCCGAGCAGGTAGATCGTGAACATCGTGATGACCGGGAGCTGGCCCCAGCCCTCATCGACCCGGTAGACCACCGAGAGCGGGGTGAACTGGTTGGCGCCCCAGCCGCCCACGACAAGGGCGCCAGCGACCGGGACCCAGCTGCGGGAGGTGCTGGCCACCTCAGCCCACGGCGGCGGCTGCCCGCTCGAAGCGGACCAGCACGCCCTTGGAGGTCGGGGTGTTGCTGATGTCGGCGACGCTGTCGAGCGGCACCAGGACGTTCGTCTCCGGGTAGTAGGCCGCGGCGGAGCCCCGGCTCGCCGGGTAGCCCACCAGCGTGAACCCAGGGGCACGACGCTCGACGCCGTCGCTCCAGACGCTGACGATGTCGACCTGCTCGCCGTCCTGGAAACCGAGCTCGGCGATGTCCTCCGGGCTGACCATCACGATGTGGCGCGCGTTGTGGATGCCGCGATAGCGGTCGTCCATCGCGTAGGGGATGGTGTTCCACTGGTCGTGCGAGCGCAGCGACTGCAGGATCAGGTGACCCGGCGGCGTCTCCAGCCACTCCAGCTCGTTGAGGCTGAAGTTGGCCTTGCCGTTGGGCGTCGGGTAGACGCCCTCGTTGACCGGGTTGGGCAGGGTGAAGCCACCGGGGTGCTTGATCCGCTCGTTGAAGTTCTCGAAGCCGGGGATGACCCGCGAGATCCGGTCCCGGATGGTGTCGTAGTTTGCCTCGAAGTCGACCCACGGGATGGCTGGCTCGTCACCGAGGGTGAGCTGGGCGAGGCGGGAGATGATCGCGACCTCGCTGAGCAGGTGCTCCGAGGCGGGCGGCAGCTTGCCGTGCGAGCGGTGCACGGCGCTCATCGAGTCCTCGACGGTGATGTACTGCTCGCCGGCGGCCTGGATGTCGCGGTCGCTGCGACCCAGGGTCGGCAGGATCAGGGCAGTCTCACCGGTGATCGTGTGGGACCGGTTGAGCTTCGTGGAGACCTGGACGGTCAGGCTGCAGTTGCGCAACGCGGCCGCCGTCACGTCACTGTCGGACATGGCGCGGGCGAAGTTGCCCGCGACACCGATGAAGACCTTGGCCTTGCGGTCGCGCATGGCCCGGACGCCCGCAACAGCGTCGAGGCCGTGCTTGCGCGGCGGATCGAAACCGAACTCCTTGCCGAGATCGTCGAGGAACTCGTCCGACATCTGCTCCCAGACACCCATCGTGCGGTCGCCCTGCACGTTGGAGTGGCCGCGCACCGGGCAGACGCCGGCATTGGGCTTGCCGATGTTGCCGCGCAGCATCAGGAAGTTGACGACCTCACGGATGGTGGGGACACCGTGCTTCTGCTGCGTCAGGCCCATCGCCCAGCAGACGATGACGGACTTGCTGGCCAGCACCTTCTCGTGGATGGCCTCGATGTCGTTGCGGGTCAGGCCCGTCGCCTCGAGCGTCTGCTCCCAGGTGATGTCCCGGGCCTGTGCCTCGAACTCCTCGAACCCGGCGGTGTGCTGCGCGATGTAGTCGCGGTCGATCTCGCCCGTGCCGCCGCCCTGGAGGCTGCCGGCGTCGGACTCGAGGATCAGGCGGTTCAGCATCTTGAAGAGGGCCAGGTCGCCACCCGGGCGAATGTGCACGAACTGGTCGGCGATGAAGGTGCCCTTGCCGACGACGCCGCTGGCCTTCTGCGGGTTCTTGAACCGGAACAGGCCGGCCTCGGGCAACGTGTTGACCGCGACCACCTGGCCACCGTTCTTCTTGGTGTGCTCGAGGGCAGAGAGCATGCGCGGGTGGTTCGTGCCGGGGTTCTGGCCGACGACGAAGATCAGGTCGGCGTTGTAGATGTCCTCGAGCTGGACGCTGCCCTTGCCGATGCCGAGCGTCTCCGCGAGCGCCGAGCCGCTGGACTCGTGGCACATGTTCGAGCAGTCCGGCAGGTTGTTGGTGCCGTAGGCCCGGGAGAAGAGCTGGAGCAGGAAGGCGGCCTCGTTGTTGAGCCGGCCGGAGACGTAGAACATCGCCTCGTCCGGAGAGTCCAGCCCGTTGAGCTCGCTGGCCATCAGCGAGAACGCGTCCTGCCAGGCGATCGGCTGGTAGTGCGTGGCACCGGGGCGCTTGACCATGGGCTCCGTGAGACGGCCCTGCTGGTTGAGCCAGAGGTCCGACATTCCGTCGAGCTCCTCGATCGAGTGCTTCGCGAAGAACTCCCGCGTCACCCGCCGCGAGGTCGCCTCGTCGTTGATGTGCTTGGCGCCGTTCTCGCAGTACTCGTTCTTGTGGCGGTGGTCAGGCTCCGGCCACGCGCAACCGGGGCAGTCGAATCCCTTGACCTGGTTGAGGTTCAGCAGGGTGAGCATCGTGCGCTTCACGGTGGTCTGCTCGAAGGAGTACTCCATCGCGTGACGGACGGCAGGCACGCCGGCGGCCCACTTCTTCGGCGGAGTGACGACGAGATGATCGGCAGGATCCTCGATCGGGGTCTTCTTCATCCGCGCTTCTCCTCATGATCTGACCCCCGAGCTGTAGCCGGTGATCTCGCCGTGTCCGGGCCCCTCCGCGCTTGTCGCGCGCGCCCGATTGCCACCCTCTTCCCTTGCCTGGAGCAAGTCAATGAACGGTGTTCGATGACCCGATAACCGACACCTATGCCAGCGTCCCCATGTCCCCGGCAGCCCCGTGCACATGGCCCGGATCACACGGCACACCGCTCCCCCGCGCGCCCATCACCGGACGTTATCGGCCCATCGAATCTTCCGCGTTGACCGCGCCCCGCGGATCGCGGATGGTGCAGGTCAGAGCAGAGTCACGAAACGTGGGGAGAAGCGGAGTCCTGGTGCCAACGACGTACGCCGATGCGCGCATCGAACCGCTTGCTGACGGCTTCGGCCGCGTGCACACCGACCTCCGGGTCTCAGTGACCGACCGGTGCAACCTGCGCTGCACGTACTGCATGCCGGAGGAAGGCCTCTCCTGGCTGACCCGCGCCGAGGTGCTCTCCGACGACGAGATCGTCCGGCTGATCGGGATCGGTGTCGATCGCCTCGGCATCCGCACCGTGCGCCTGACCGGCGGCGAGCCGCTGCTGCGTCACGGGCTCCCCGGCCTGGTGTCCCGCATCGTCGATATCGACCCGGCACTCAAGGTCTCGCTGACGACCAACGGCATCGGCCTCAAGCGCATGGCGCCCGCCCTCGCCGACGCCGGGCTGCACCGGGTCAACGTCAGCCTCGACACCCTCCGCCGAGACCGCTATCAGGAGATCACCCGGCGCAACCGCATCGACGACGTCTTCGCCGGACTGCGCGCCGCTCAGGACGCCGGCCTGAGCCCGGTCAAGATCAATGCGGTCCCCGTGCGCGGCGTCAACGACGACGAGATCGTCGACCTGGCCGAGTTCGCGGTGGAGTACGGCTACCGCATGCGCTTCATCGAGTCGATGCCGCTCGACGCCCAGGCGGCCTGGGAGCGCGACAAGATGATCACGGCCGACGAGATCGTGGAGCGGCTCAGCAAGCGCTTCACGCTCGAGCCGGTCGAGCGTGAGGACAACGCGCCCGCCGAGGAGTGGCGCGTCGTCGGCACCGACCACCTGATCGGCGTGATCGCCAGCGTCACCCGTGCGTTCTGCGGCACCTGTGACCGGGTCCGGCTGACCGCCGACGGCCAGCTCCGCACCTGCCTGTTCGCCACCCGCGAGTCCGACCTGCGCTCGCTGCTGCGCGGCGGCTCGGGCGATGCCGACATCGAGGCAGCGTGGCGTGGAGCCGTTGCCCGCAAGGGTGCTGGCCACGCGATCAACAGCCCCGACTTCCAGCAGCCCGACCGGCCCATGTCGGCGATCGGCGGTTGAGATGACGATCAGCTCGCCTGTCGCGGCGGACGGCGCGGCCCCGCACCACGTCGACGACGAGCCCGTGGTGGTCATCCGCTACTGGGCCGCGGCGAAGGAGGCTGCCGGCACGCACGAGGAGCTCTACGTCGCGGGCTCACTGGCCGAGGCACTCGCACAGGCCCACGCCCGGCACAGCCAGGACCCGCGTTACGCACGGGTGCTCGGGGTCTGCTCGCTCCTCGTCGACGGCCACCAGGTCGGAAGCCGCGACCGCACGGCCATCGCGCTGACCAACGGCTCGACGGTCGAGGTCCTGCCGCCGTTCGCTGGCGGCTGAGCCCCTCCCCGCACGATCACCTCGCCACAGGAGAAGCCCATGACCGCCGCGACCGCCACCGACGTCGTACGCCTGCTCGCGGTGCGCGACGCTCCCCTCTCCCTCGACGAGGTGTACGCCGCGGTGAGCGGCCGCGCGGCGGGCGGCACGGCACTCTTCGTCGGGACGGTCCGCGATCACGACCACGGCAGGAGCGTCACCACCCTCGACTACAGCGCCCACCCCGGCGCCGTGGAGGAGATGCGCAAGGTCGCCGAGCGCGTCATCGCGGCGTACCCGGTGCTGGCGCTGGCAGCCGTGCACCGCACCGGCGGCCTCGAGGTCGGCGACGTCGCGGTGATCGTGGCAGTCGCGTGCGCGCACCGCGGCCCGGCCTTCGAGGCTTGCCGCAAGCTGATCGACGACCTCAAGCACGAGGTGCCGATCTGGAAGCACCAGATCTTCACCGACGGCGAGGAGGAGTGGGTCGGCGCCTGCTGACAGGCCACCCACCCACTCCTCCTCACTGCCTCGCTCACTGCCTCGCCCCGGGCGAGGACTCAGTCCGCCGCAGGCACCGGGTCCTCGACCAGCTCCTCATCCAGGTCAGCGTCCGCGAAGATGCTGCTGCCGCGGATGTCGTCAGCCGTGAGGGTGACGAGGTCCTCCCTGCGGAGCGGACGGTTGAGACCGACCAGCCGGCGCGCCTGCCGCAGGCGACACCGCTCGATCGCGTTGCGGACACTGCGCGCGTTGGAGAAGTTCGGCCGCTCCAACCGCAGCGTGAGGTACTCCGAGAAGGCCTCGCGGGCCTCGTCGTCGAAGCGGAAGTTCTCCGCCTCGACCATGAGGTCTGCGATCTGCACGAGCTCACCGTGGTCGTAGTTCTCGAACTCCACGTGGTGCGGGACCCGCGAGCTCAGCCCCGGGTTGGCCGAGAAGAACGTGGCCATCCGGTCGGGATAGCCGGCGAAGATGACGACCAGGTCGCCACGCTCGTTCTCCATCTCGGTCAGCAGGATCTCGATGACCTCCTGGCCGTAGTCCCGCTCGTTCTCGGGGCGGAACAGGTAGTAGGCCTCATCGATGAAGAGCACGCCACCAGCTGCGCGCGCGATGGCCTCCTTGGTCTTCGGTGCGGTGTGGCCGATGAACTGGCCGACGAGGTCGTCGCGTGTGACGACGTGCACCCGCGGCGCCCGGATGTACCCGAGCGCGTGGAGGATGCTCGCCATCCGCATCGCAACGGTGGTCTTGCCGGTGCCGGGTCCTCCGGTGAAGCTCATGTGGAGGGTCGGCTTCGACGACAGCAGCCCGAACTGTTCACGGGCGCGGTCGACCTGGAGCAGCGAGGCGATCTCCCGCACCCGCCGCTTGACGGACGCCAGGCCAACCAGCTCGGCGTCGAGAGCGGCCAGGGTCTCCTCGACCCTGGCCGCCGACTCGTCCGCCGAGAGGTCGAGCTCAGCGTCGTCGCCGAGGATCACCGGCTCAGCCGGCGCCTCCTCGGTGACGGCCGCAGCTGCACCGGCACCCGGCCGGTGGAACCCGAATCCCTGGGACGTGGTCATGTCAGGTCACTCGCCCGTGTACCGCGCCCCGGCAGGCTTCGCCGTCGCGTAGGACCGCACCGAGTAGTGCTGGGTCCGGTCCGGACCCTCGATGCGCTCGAGGATGAAGCCCGGCTCGTTGTCCGGGCTCTGCACCAGGAAGGACATGGCGGTGGTCTGCTTGCCCAGCCGCGCGTCGTACGCGAGGACGCGCACGTAGTGCTGCGGGAAGGCCTGGCGGCACTCGTTGATCTGGGCGAGGACGCCGTCGGGCTCTTCGAGGTCGAAGAGCGGCAGGCCCCACATCTCCCAGTAGATGTTGCGGGGGTGCGGGTCGTCGGTGTACTCGACCGAGACCGGCCAGCCGTTGATGAGGGCGTACTTGATCTGCGCCGCGATCTCGTCGTCGGTCAGGTCCGGCAGGTACGAGAAGGTGCCGTAGCGAAGCTTCATGACAGTGCTCCTTTCGAGGGTGGTGGTCAGGCCGACGGCGAGGCGGTCGGGACGAAGTCGGGCGCGTCGGTGCTGGTGTAGTCGAAGGTGACGTCACCCCACGTGGCCAGGGCCACCTCGAGCGGCTTGCAGGCCTTCGCGGCGTCGCGGAGGACACCCGGGCCCTCACGCAGCAGGTCCTTGCCCTCGTTGCGCGCCTTGACCATGGCCTCGAGCGCGACACGGTTGGACTCGGCACCGGCCGAGATGCCCAGCGGGTGGCCGATGGTGCCGCCACCGAACTGGAGGATCACGTCGTCCTGGAAGAGGTCGAGCAGCTGGTGCATCTGGCCGGCGTGGATGCCGCCCGAGGCGACCGGCATGACGCCGGGCATCGAGGCCCACTCCTGGTCGAAGAAGATGCCGTTCTCCAGGTTGCGGCTGACCTTGTCCTCACGCAGCGTGTCGTAGAAGCCGCGCGTCGTGGCCGGGTCGCCCTCGAGCTTTCCGACGACGGTGCCGGCGTGCAAGTGGTCGACACCCATGAGGCGGCACCACTGCGAGATCACGCGGAAGCTGACGCCGTGCGTCTTCTGGCGCGTGTACGTCGAGTGGCCGGCGCGGTGCAGGTGGAGCAGCATGCCGTTGGCACGGCACCAGTTGGCCATCGACTGGATCGCGGTGTAGCCGATCGTCAGGTCGATCATCACGATGACGCTGCCGAGCTCCTTGGCGAACTGGGCCCGCTCGTACATCTCCTCCATGGTGCCGGCGGTGACGTTGAAGTAGTGACCCTTGACCTCGCCGGTCTCGGCCATCGCCTTGTTGACGCCCTCCATGCCGAAGAGGAAGCGGTCCCTCCAGCGCATGAACGGCTGCGAGTTGATGTTCTCGTCGTCCTTGGTGAAGTCCAGCCCGCCCTTGCAGGCTTCGTAGACGACGCGGCCGTAGTTGCGCGCGGACAGGCCGAGCTTGGGCTTGATCGTCGCGCCGAGCAGCGGGCGGCCGTACTTGTTCAGGAACTCGCGCTCCATGACGATGCCGTGCGCCGGACCCTGGAACGTCTTCTTGTAGGCGACGGGGATCCGCATGTCCTCGAGGCGCAGCGCCTTGAGCGGCTTGAAGCCGAAGACGTTGCCGATGATCGAGGAGGTGAGGTTGGCGATCGAGCCCTCTTCGAAGAGGTCGATGTCGTAGGCGATGTAGGCGAAGTACTCGCCGGGACGGCCCGGGACGTCCTCCACCTTGTAGGCCTTGGCCTGGTAGTGGGAGTTGGCGGTGAGGCGGTCGGTCCAGACGACGGTCCAGGTGGCCGTCGAGGACTCGCCCGCGACAGCGGCAGCGGCCTCGATCGCGTCGACGCCGTCCTGCGGGGCCATGCGGAAGACCGCAAGAATGTCGGTCTCCTTGGGCTCGTAGTCGGGGGCCCAGTAGCCCATGCCCGCGTAGCTCTGGACGCCCGGATCCCAGCGTTCCTTGGTCTTCGGGCCGTCTTCGATGATCGTCATGGCTTTCCCTTTCTCTGACGGGTGATGCCGTTGAGGTGTGGCAGCGGTCACAACACTGGCCGAGGGACTGATCAACCACAATTGATTCTTTTCCGCTGATTGTTTAGGTATCCTTTAACCATGACCGGAGCCGTGAACCTGCCCGCAGCCGCCACCTGGGGCCGGCTGCAGACCTTCCTCGCCGTCCACGAGACAGGGAGCGTCCGCGCCGCAGCCGAGTCCCTGCACGTCACACCGCCGGCCATCTCGGCCGCGATCTCCTCGCTGGAGACCGCCCTCGGCACCACCCTGTTCAGCAAGGCCGGCCGCGGCATCGTGCCGACGGATGCCGGGGAGACCTTCGCCGGCTACGCCCGCCGATTGCTCGGGTTGCTCGAGGAGGCAGCCGGCGCGGTCCACGACCCCGACCGCGGCCGGGTGCGGATCGGCGCGGTGGCGACCGCCGCGGAGTACGTGCTCCCGCACCTGATCGCATCCTTCGCCGAGGCCCACCCCCAGGTGGAGCTGTCGGTCTCGGTGCTCCCCCGCGACGAGCTCTTCTCCCTCGCCGCCGACCACGCCGTCGACGTCGTGCTCGCCGGGCGTCCACCGCGCGGGTCGGGCCTGGTCACCCGGGCCACCCACGCCAACCACCTCGTCGTCGTCGGCCGCCCCGGCATCGACGCCTCGCCGTTGACCGTGCCGTGGCTGCTCACCGCGGTCGGCTCGGGCACTCGCGACACAGCCCGCTCACTCCTCACGCGTCTGCAGGCCGCACCCCCGCTGCTGACGATGGGCACCGCCGGCGCCGCGGTGGCGGCGGCCCGCGAAGGCCTGGGTGTCACCCTCGTGCACGAGGCCTCCGCCGCCGAGGCGCTCGCCTCGGGCGACCTCACGACGTACGCCGTCACGGGGACGCCGCTCGACCGGCCGTGGCACCTGACGACGGCGGACCAGCCGACCGCCGCCACGCGGCTCTTCCTCGGACATGTCTGCGACCCGGAGCTCGTCGGGCCGGCGGCGTTTCACACCCGGTCTCGCCCGCAGGGGTGAGGCCACGCAGTGCGCACCCGGAGCATCGTCGGGTCATGACCACGACTGCAACCGCCACTGCCACGCTCGCGGAGAACGCACGGACCATGACCGGCAACGGTCGTGGCATCCTCGCCGCCGACGAGTCCATCAAGACCATGTCCGCCCGTCTCGAGGCCGAGGGCATCCCCGCCAGCGAGACCGCGCGTCGCGACTACCGCGAGCTGCTGCTGACCGCCCCCGGGCTGTCGGAGTGGGTCAGCGGCATCATCCTCGCCGACGAGACCTTCGGCCAGACGCTGAGCGACGGCCGCACCTTCCCCGAGGCCTGCCGTGACCTCGGCATCCTCGCGGGCATCAAGGTCGACACCGGCACGTCCGTCCTCCCCGGCCAGGACGGCGCGTTCATCACCGAGGGCCTCGACGGCCTCGGCGCGCGCCTCGCGTCGTACGCCGAGCGGGGTGCCGCCTTCGCCAAGTGGCGCGCGGTCATCGACGTGACCAACGTCAGCGAGTACGCCGCCCGCGCCAACGCCGCCGCGCTCGCCCGCTATGCCGCACTCTGCCAGGAGCACGGCATCGTCCCGATCGTCGAGCCCGAGGTGCTGTGCAGCGGCGCCCACGACCTGGAGACCTGCGCGCAGGCCACCGGGCTGGCGCTCGCGGCACTCTTCGAGGAGCTCGGGCGGGCCGGTGTCGACATGACCGGCATCGTGCTGAAGCCGAACTTCGTGACCCCCGGCCTCGACGCGGCGTCGGTCGGAGCGCACGACGTCGCGGCGGCGACGTACGAGGTGCTGCTCGACACGGTCCCCTCGACGGTGCCCGGCATCGCGTTCCTGTCCGGCGGTCACCCGACGGCCGACGTGTGTGCCTTCCTCTCCGCACTGAGCGCCGTGCCGGACCGCCCGTGGAACGTCACGTTCTCGTTCGGTCGCGCGCTGGTCAGCGACGCACTGCACACCTGGGCCGGCGACGCCGCCAACGTGACGGCCGCGCAGGACGTGCTCAAGGCGAACTGCAAGGTCTCCTCCGACGCCGCCAGCTGAGCTCCGGCGGCCTCCGGACCATGGGGGATGCCAGCCTGGCCTCACCAATCGTTTGGTGAGGCCAGGCTGGCTCTCCGCATTTCGGACCGACTTAGAGCGGCAGCTCGACCATGACGATCGTGCCGCCACCAGGGCGTGACTCGACCCGCAGCGACGCCTCGATCATGGCGCAGCGCTCGGCGACGGAGCTGAGCCCGAAGTGCTGCTCGCCCTCGTCATCGGCTGCACGCGCACTCCGCTGTGCCTCGAGGTCGAACCCCTGGCCGTCGTCGCTGCAGTTGAGCACGATCGAGTCACCGTCGCGGCGGAGCGAGAGCCGGATCCGGGTGGCATCGGCGTGCTTGACCGCATTGGCCAGCGTCTCCTGCGCGATCCGGTAGAACGCCGCGGCCGCATGGTCGGGCACGTCGTCGCTCTCGACCGCGGGATCGACGACCAGGTCGATGCGCGGGCCGTCCTCGCGGCTCGCCATCTGCACCAGCGACTCGAAGGCGGCGGTCAGCCCGAGGTCGTCGAGCACGAGGCTGTGCAGCCCGGAGATCGCGGCCCTGGTCTGGGCGTAGGCCATGTCGGCAAGGGCGCGGGCCGCACCCAGCTCGGCGCGGGCACGCTCGAGGCCCTGCTTCCGCTTCTCGGCGTCGGCAGCGGCAGCGGCGTCGGCGTCGGCAGCGGGCGTGGCATCGGTCCCCGGCTGCGCGAGGGTGCTGGCCGCCGCGAGCTGGCCGACCGTGAGGTCCGCCGCGGACAGGTGGAACGCCATGGATGCGAGCGCGGTCGTGACGCCGTCGTGCAGGTCGAACGCGATGCGCCGGCGCTCGGCCTCCTGCGCCGAGATCGCCTGCTTGATCAGCCGGTCACGCTCGGTGCGGTGCCGGTTGACCGCGCGCCAGAGCTGCTCCGCATGGAGGTGCAGGCCGAGGATCGGAGCGAACGCCTGGGCACGCTCGAGGTCGTCTGGGGTGAAGGGCCGGCGTGGCGGGCGGGTCAGCGCCAGCACGCCGAGAACGCCTTCCTCCAGGCCACCGTGGAGCCCGGGAAGCGGCACGCACATGCGCGCAACGGTCTCGTTGGGGCCGATGTGGATCAGCTCGCGGTGGAGAGGGTTGCGCGGTGAGTCCTCGTGCAGCAGCAGCGGTCGGCGGGTGCGCGCAACGCGGCCCGTCACGCCGAACCCGACCTGCAGCTTGAGGTCCCTGGCGGATGGGTGGACCGGCCAGATGTCGACGATGCCGAGGTCCTGGCCCTCGATCGCGTAGAGGATCACGCTGTCCGCGCTGAACCGCGCCGCCAGCTCGGCAGCGTCGGGAACGGACAGGGCAGCCTTGCTCACCGACCCACCCTCCTCGGACGACCCCTCCGCTGCGGCCTCATCGGAAGAGCCCCTCGCGCAGCGCGACCGCGATCGCACCGCTGCGGTCGGAGACACCGAGCTTGCGATAGAGCCCGCGGATGTGGGTCTTCACGGTGTCCTCACTGACCACGAGCTTGCCCGCGACACCCTTGTTGGAGTGGCCGGCAACCAAGAGCTCGAGCACCTCGGACTCGCGCTGGGTCAGGCCCAGGTGGGCGCCCGACCAGAACTCCCCGGCCGAGAGACGGGCGGCAGACAGCGCGACCCGGCCGGCCAGCGCGTGGTCGACCACGACCTCACCCTCGCGCACCCGGTTGAGGTGGTTGACCAGCTCCTGGCCGTCGATCCGCTTGAGGATGTAGCCCGACGCCCCGACCCGGAGCGCCTGGAAGAGGTAGTGCTCGTCGTCGTACACCGTGAGCAGGACGACCTTCGTGTCCGGGTACTGCGTGGTGATCTGGCGGCACAGGTCGAGACCGCTCTCCTTGCCCAGGCGCACGTCGCACAGGACCGTGTCCGGAGCCGTGTCCGCGACGGCCGTCAGCGCGTCCGTGGCGTTGGTCGCGTGCCCGACGACCTCCACGTCGTCGGGGAAGTGCCCGAGCATCGCGTCAAGGCCGTGCAGCACCATCTCGTGGTCGTCGACGAGCACGAGTCGCTGCGGGGGCGGAGGCGTCGGCATTCCGTCAGCGTAGGGCTCGCGCCCTACCGCGCGAAGGACCTGGAGGGATCTCACCCGCCCCTCCACCCACGTGGGTGAGTACGCCGCCGTGCCCGGCGCGGTGCGATGAACCACCCCCACAAGACGGGGGCGAGCCACACCCTCGGAGAGGACCAGCGCGATGACCGAGACCATCAGCACGAGCACCACCGGAGCGCCGCGGGCGGCCTCGACAGACCTGGCGGCCGAGACCGACCAGCGGGCCATCGACACGCTGCGCTTCCTCGCCGCCGACATGGTGCAGGCCGCCAACTCCGGCCACCCCGGCATGCCGATGGGTGCGGCCCCGATGGCGTGGACCCTGTGGAGCCGGCACCTCCGGCACGACCCGGCCTCGCCGGACTGGGCAGACCGGGACCGTTTCGTCCTGTCGGCGGGCCACGGCTCGGCGCTGCTCTACGGCCTGCTGCACATCTTCGGGTACGACCTCCCCGAGGCCGAGCTGCGGCGCTTCCGGCAGGTCGGATCGCAGACTCCGGGCCACCCGGAGTTCGGGCACACGGCCGGCGTCGAGTGCACGACCGGCCCGCTGGGCCAGGGCCTCACGATGGCCGTCGGCATGGCGCTCGCTGAGCGCATGGCGAACGCCCGCTTCCCCGACATCACCGGCCACCACACCTACGCGATCGTCGGCGACGGCTGCCTCATGGAGGGCATCAGCCACGAGGCCGGGTCCTTCGCCGGCCACCTCGGCCTGGGCAACCTGATCGTGCTCTGGGACGACAACGACATCACCATCGACGGCGGAGTCGGTCGCTCCTGTGGCGATGACCAGCTGGCCCGCTTCGCGGCGTACGGCTGGCACACCGAGGCCGTCATCGACGGCAACGACGTCGAGGCCATCGATGCGGCAATCACCCGCGCCAAGGCCGACCCGCGTCCGAGCTTCATCGCGGTCCGCACGGTCATCGGCTTCGGCGCACCCGGTGTGGAGGGCACCTCCAAGGCCCACGGTTCGCCGCTCGGCCCCGAGCTGCTGACCCGGACCAAGGAGATCTTCGGGTGGACCGAGCCCGACTTCGGTGTCCCGGCTGACGTGCGCGCGGCGTGCGCCGCGATCGCCGGCCGCGGCGCCGAGGCGCGCGCCGAGTGGGATGGCGCGTTCGCTGCGTTCGAGGCCGCGAACCCGGACGCGGCGGCCGAGTGGCGGCGTACTCACGCACGTGAGCTGCCGCGCGGAGTCGCCGAGGCGCTGGCCTCGGTGCCGGCCGACAAGCCCCGCGCCACGCGCGTCGCGTCGCAGGCCTGCCTGAACGCACTGTTCCCGGTGATGCCGGAGCTGGTCGGCGGCTCCGCCGACCTCGCGGGATCCACGGGTACGGCGGCCGGTGACCCGGTCACGGCCGGCGACTACGCCAACCGGGCGATCGCCTTCGGCATCCGCGAGTTCGGCATGGCAGCGATCCTCAACGGCATGAGCCTGCACGGCGGCTTCCGGGTCTTCGGCAGCACGTTCCTGGTCTTCGCCGACTACCTGCGCCCCGCCCTGCGGCTCTCCGCGCTGATGAAGCAGCCGGTGATCTACGTGCTCACCCACGACTCGATCGCGGTCGGCGAGGACGGTCCGACCCACCAGCCGGTCGAGCACGTCGAGTCGCTGCGGATCATCCCCGGCGTGCAGGTCCTGCGTCCGGCCGATGACGCCGAGACCGCCGAGGCCTGGCGGATGGCGCTGTCGCGGACGGATGGGCCCACAGCCCTGATCCTGTCCCGCCAGAACCTCCCCCAGCTCGACCCGGCCCGGCACAACCCGTCGGCGACCGTCGAGATCGTGGCCACCGGCTCGGAGGTCCACCTCGCCGAGGCGGTCGCCGAGGGCCTGCGCGGCGACGGCTACAACGTCGGCGTCGTGTCGCCGCTCGACCGGACCCGCTACGCACCCAGCGCGGGGGCCACCAGGGTCAGCATCGAGGCCGGTGTCACCGCAGGGTGGGACGGCATCGTCGACCTCGCGATCGGCCTGGACGACTTCGGCACCTGCGGGCCCGGCGGCGAGGTGCTCGCTCACCACGGCTTCACGACCGATGCCGTGCTGTCCAGGGTCCGCAGCCACCTTCGCTCAGCGGAAGGACGCTGACGTGCGACCCGGGGACCGTCTGGAGGCCGTGATCTTCGACGTCGACGGCACGCTCGTCGACAGCGAGCGGGACGGTCACCGGGTTGCCTTCAACCGCACCTTCGAGGAGGCCGGCCTGCCGGACCACTGGGACCTGGCGACCTACGGGAAGCTGCTGCGCATCACCGGCGGCAACCGCCGGATGGCGCACTGGTTCGAGCGCAACGGGATGCCTCCCGCGCAGGCTCGAGAGCTCGGCGAAAGGCTGCACCCGCGCAAGACCGAGATCATGCGCGAGCTCATCGCCGAGGGTGCGGTGCGACCCCGCCCCGGGGTCACCGCGCTGATCGATGCGCTGATCGCACGCGGGGTGGCCGTGCATGTCGCCACCACGGGCACCCGCGCCTGGGTGGATCCGCTGCTCGAGCGCAGCTTCGGGGACCGGTTCGACACGGTGGTCACCGGCACGGAGGTCACTGACCTCAAGCCCAGCCCCGCGGCGTACCTCGAGGTGCTGCGGCTCACCGGCGCCTCGCCCTCGCACACTGTCGCCGTGGAGGACTCCTCCAACGGGGTGCGGGCGGCCGTTGCAGCCGGGCTGACGTGCATCGCGTCGTACAACTCCTACACGCGCGACGACGATCTCGAGGGCGCGAAGCTGATCGTGTCGAGCTTCGACAACCCGGCCCTGGTCGGGTGGTTCCGGCAGCGCATGCCCCAGATGGTCAGCGGGGCGTAGGACAGCACCGGCGCCAGGTCGCCCTCAGCGAACCGCACTCAGTCGGCCTGGTCCTCGAGGAACGAGGCCGTCGGGACGAAGAAGCTGCAGCCTGTGACTGCGCGCGAGAAGTCGAGGATCCGGTCGTAGTTGCCCTCGGGCTCGCCGATGAACATGCGGCTCAGCATGAGCTCGGTGATGCGGGGGTCCGCCGCATAGCCGCAGAAGAAGGTGCCGAACTCGCCCGCACCAGCCGAGCCGAAGGGCATGTTCTCCCGCACGATGCGCTGCTCGTTGCCGTCCGTGTCGACGATCGTGTTGACCGCGACATGGGAGTTGGTCGGCTTGACGTCGTCGGGCAGCTCGATGTCGTCCGATTTGGTGCGGCCGACGATGAGCTGCTGCTGCTCGACGGTGAGCCTCCCCCAGGCGTCCAGGTCGTGGAGGTACTTCTGCACGATGACATAGCTGCTGCCCGCGAACTCATGGTCCTCGTCGCCCACGAAGACCGTGTCGATGGCGATGGCGCCACCCGGGTTCTCCGTGCCGTCGACGAAGCCGAGCAGGTCGCGCTCGTCGTAGTAGCGGAAGCCGTGCACCTCATCAACCGCCTCGGCCACCTCGCCGAGCCGCACCATCAACTGACGGCTGAGCTCGAAGCAGGTGTCCTGGCGGGTCGAGCGGATGTGGAAGAGCAGGTCGCCGGGAGTCGAAGGCGCCTGGTGCGCAGCTCCCGTCACGACGCTGGGCACGGTGCCGGCGAGTGCCCGGAACGGGTGCAGGTGCGCGGGGCGCGCGGCCTCGGGATAGAGCCGGTCCCAGAGGTCGCTGCCGATGCCCGTCACGCAGCTCAGCTGCGCCTCGGGGATGCGGAAGCCGACCGAGCGGACCAAGGCAGCAACATCACCGAGTACGCCGCGGACCGTGTCCGCCGCCTCGTCGCCGTCGCGGACAGTCAGGACCAGGAAGATGGCCGACCTCGCCGGTGGAGCCAGCACGTCCTGCGGAATCGCCTTCGCCGCCACTTGCGTACCCCGTTCGTCAGCTCGCCGGTGCCGGTGACCCGACCACCGCTACCCGGCGCCACTGTTGCACAGGCGTGGTCGCAGGAGGAGGCGGAGGACTGCCCCTGCCCCAGCGCGTGCGCGCCGTGTCACGCCTCCAGCACGGTCTCCTCAGCGCGCTTCCAGCACGGTCTCCTCAGCGCGCTTCCAGCACGGTCTCCTCAGCGCGCTTCCAGCACGGTCTCCTCAGCGCGCTTCCAGCACGGTGACGCCCGGAAGCTCCCTGCCCTCGAGGTACTCCAGCGACGCGCCGCCGCCGGTCGAGATGTGGCCGAACGCGGCCTCGTCGAACCCGAGCGTGCGCACCGCAGCAGCAGAGTCGCCGCCACCGACGACCGAGAGCCCGGAGATGCCGGTCAGCGCCTGCGCGACCGCGCGGGTGCCCTCGGCGAAGGCAGCCTGCTCGAAGACCCCCATGGGTCCGTTCCAGAAAACGGTCTTCGCATCCGCCAGCGCCTCCGCGAAGGCCTTGCCGGACTCGGGCCCGATGTCGAGCCCCAGGGACTCGGCGGGGATCGCGTCCGCCGCGACGACGCGGGCAGAGGCTTCGTCGCCGAACGCGTCGGCAACCACGATGTCGGTCGGCAGGACGATCTCCACGCCGGTGTCGGCGGCACGCTTGAGGTAGTCCAGGACCGTGGGGATCTGGTCCTCCTCGAGCAGGCTCTTGCCGACCTCGTGGCCCTGGGCCTTGAGGAACGTGAAGACCATCCCGCCGCCGATGAGGAGCTTGTCGGCCTTGCCCAGCAGGTTGTCGATCACGCCGAGCTTGTCGGAGACCTTGGAGCCGCCGAGGACGACCACGTAGGGCCGCTCGGGGGTCTCGGTGAGCCGACGCAGCACGTCGATCTCGGTCGCGACCAGGTTGCCCATCGCGTGCGGCAGACGCTGCGCCACGTCGTACACGCTGGCCTGCTTGCGGTGCACCACCCCGAACCCGTCGGAGACGAACGCATCAGCCAGGGCAGCGAGCTGGTCGGCGAACGCACCACGCTCGGCGTCGTCCTTCGACGTCTCACCGGCGTTGAAACGTACGTTCTCGAGGACGGCGACCTGACCGTCGGCGAGGGCACCGACGACAGCTGTGGCGCTGTCCCCCACCGTGTCGGCTGCGAACGCAACGTCCTGGGCCAGGAGCTCGCCGAGGCGGGCGGCAACAGGAGCCAGTGAGTACGCCGCGTCAGGAGCGCCGGAGGGCCGGCCGAGGTGCGCCGTCACGACCACCCGGGCTCCCGCATCGGCCAGAGCCTTGATCGTCGGCACTGACGCGCGGATCCGGCCGTCGTCGGTGATCCGCAGGTCATCCGCCGGGCCATCGAGCGGGACGTTGAGATCGGAGCGCACGAGGACGCGCTTGCCGCGGAGGTCGCCGAGCGAGGAGAGGTCGGCCATGGTTCAGAGCCCGCGTCCGACGTACGTCGTGAGGTCGGCGAGGCGGTTGGAGTAGCCCCACTCGTTGTCGTACCAGCCGACGACCTTGACGGTGTTGCCGATGACCTTGGTCAGCGGCGCATCGAAGATGCAGGAGGCCGGGTCAGTGACGATGTCGGAGGAGACAATCGGAGCGGTCGAGTAGCGGAGGTAGCCGGCGAGCGGGCCCTCGGCGGCAAGCCGCATGATCGAGTTGACCTCCTCGACCGTGGTGGACCGCTCGGCAACGAAGGTCAGGTCGGTCATCGATCCGGTCGGCACCGGCACCCGGACGGCGTACCCGTCGAGCTTGCCCTTGAGCTCCGGGAGCACGACGCCGATCGCCTTGGCGGCACCCGTCGAGGTGGGTACGACGTTGAGTGCTGCAGCACGGGCGCGACGCAGGTCCTTGTGGATGTTGTCCTGGAGGTTCTGGTCGGCGGTGTAGGCGTGGACGGTCGTCATCAGGCCGCGTGCGATGCCGAGGCACTCGTGCAGCGCCTTGACCATCGGGGCGAGGCAGTTGGTCGTGCACGAGGCATTGGAGATGACGTTGTGCTTGTCCGGGTCGTAGATCTTGTGGTTGACGCCCATCACGATCGTGACGTCCTCATGTGTGGCCGGCGCGGAGATGATCACCTTCTTCGCGCCACCGGAGTCGATGTGGGCGCGGGCCGCGGTGGCGTCGGTGAAGAAGCCGGTCGACTCGATCACGATGTCGACGTCGACGTCCTTCCACGGCAGGTTCGCGGGGTCGCGCTCGGCAAAGGCGACGATGGTCTGGTCGCCCACGACGATCGAGTCCGCGGTCGCGGACACGTCGGCGTCGAGGCGACCCAGGATGGAGTCGTACTTCAACAGGTGCGCAAGCACTGCGTTGTCGGTGAGGTCGTTGACGGCAACGATCTCGATATCGCCTTGGCCTGGTGGGTAGAGGCCTGCGGCGTTCTGCGCGCGGACGGCGCGGAAGAAGTTGCGGCCGATCCGGCCGAAGCCGTTGATGCCTACTCGTACGGTCACGGGAGTCGTCCTCCTGGGTCAAGGCTGGGCGGGGGTCAGGCCGGGTCAGCGGGCCTTGCTGCGACGCTCCATGAGGCGCCACAGCATCGGGGTGAAGATGAGCTGCATCGCCAGATCCATCTTTCCGCCGGGGCAGACGATGGTGTTCGGGCGCGACATGAACGAGTCGTGCAGCATCGAGAGCAGGTACGGGAAGTCGATCCCGCGGGGGTCCTTGAACCGGATCACCAGCATCGACTCGTCGTTCGTCGGGATCGTGCGGGCGATGAACGGGTTGGACGTGTCGACGACCGGGACGCGCTGGAAGTTCACGTCCGTGCGCGAGAACTGCGGGCACATGTAGTTCACGTAGTCGTCCATGCGGCGCAGGATCGTCTCGGTGACCGCCTCGGTGGAGTAGCCGCGCTTCGACTTGTCGCGGTGCAGCTTCTGCATCCACTCCAGGTTGATGACCGGGACGACGCCGACGGTGAGGTCGGCGAAGGAGGCGATGTCGACCTTCTCGGTCGTGATCGCGCCGTGCAGGCCCTCGTAGAAGAGCAGGTCCGTGCCGGCCGGGATGGTCTCCCACGGCGTGAACGTGCCCGGCTCCTGGCCGTACGGCGCGGCCTCCTCGTCGTCGTGGAGGTACTTGCGGATCTTGCCCGAGCCGGTCTCGCCGTACTCGCGGAAGAGGGTCTCGAGCTCCTCGAAGAGGTTGGCCTCCGGGCCGAAGTGGCTGAAGGTGTGGTCGCCGGAGGCGATCGCCTTCGACATCTCCTCCTTCATCGCCATGCGGTCGTAGCGGTGGAAGCTGTCGCCCTCGACGTACGCCGCGTTCATGTTCTCGCGGCGGAAGATCTGGGAGAACGTCTTCAGGACGGTGGACGTGCCGGCGCCGGACGAGCCGGTGATGACGACGACGGGGTGCTTGGCGGACATGGCGCCCTCCTCGGGTGATGGATCGGTGCTCGGCGGACGGTCGGGTGGGCGGGACTCAGTTGCCGGGACGGAACAGGCCACGCAGGCCGTAGAGGGCGTGCTCGGCGACCGGACCGTCGGGCTCCTCGGCGTGGTACTTCTCGATCAGCTCGACCTCCTCGCGCGAGCCGAAGATGAACCCGATGCGCTGGTGCAGGTCGGTCGGCTTGACCTCGAGGATCCGCTCACGCCCGGTGGTTGCCCGGCCTCCGGCCTGCTCGACCAGCATCGCGATCGGACCGGCTTCGTAGAGCAGCCGCAGCCGGCCCTCCTTGGTCGGGTCCTTGCTGTCGCGCGGGTAGAGGAAGACGCCACCGCGGGTCAGGATCCGGTGGGTCTCGGCGACCAGGGAGGCCACCCAGCGCATGTTGAAGTCGCGCTGGCGCGGGCCGTTGACGCCCTGCAGGCACTCGTCGACGTAGCGCAGGATGGCTGGCTCCCAGAAGCGGCGGTTGGAGCTGTTCACGGCGTACTCGGAGGTGGTCTGCGGGATCTGGATGTCCTGGCGGGTCAGGATGAACTCACCCAGGTCCGGGTCGAGTGTGAACGCGTGCACGCCGGTGCCGACGGTCAGCACGAGCAGTGTCGACGGGCCGTAGATCGCGTAGCCCGCGGCGACCTGCTCGGTGCCGGGCTGGAGGAAGTCCTCGACGACCGCGTGCTCGCCGGCGACGGGGGCGCGCAGGATCGAGAAGATGCTGCCGACGGAGACGTTGACGTCGATGTTGGAGGACCCGTCGAGCGGGTCGAAGGTGAGCAGGTACTTGCCGCGCGGGTAGCCGTCCGGGATCGCGTACGGGTCGTCGAGCTCCTCGGAGGCCATGCCCGTGAGCTGGCCGGCCCACTCGTTGGCGCGCAGGAAGATGTCGTTGGCGATCACGTCGAGCTTCTGCTGCTGCTCGCCCTGGACGTTGACGGCGCCGACCTTGCCCAGGCTGCCGGTCAGGGCGCCCGAGGCGATGCGACGGGAGATCGCCTTGCAGGCCAGGGCAACGTCGAGGATGAGCGAGTTCAGCTCGCCGCTCGACCCCGGGTGCCGGCGCCGTTCCTCGATGAGGAACTGCGTGAGTGTCGATCGATCGGTCAGCATCTCTGTCGCCTCCTCGTGTCCAGCCCTCCGACGGGGCTGATGACGAGCACACCAGTGGCCCCGGTCACAGGCATCCCTCCCAGGGGTGACGTGGGGGGTGACGGGTCCTTCGATCGCCTCGTCCCACCCGCAGGCTCACGCGCGCGGGTGAGTCGCCGACCCGGGCGCACAGGTCAGGCTGTGGCCCCGATCCCGTGCCCGGAGGAGTCCGCCATGCCCACCGCACCCCTCGCCACCAGGTATGACGGTCTGGTCTGCGATCTCGACGGCGTCGTCTATCGCGGCCCCCACGAAGTGCCCGGGGCGGTCGAGACACTGAACCAGGTGATGGCCGACGGCATGCGTGTCTCCTTCGCGACCAACAACGCCTCCCGCCCGCCGGACCAGGTCGTCGACCACCTACGTGCGCTCGGCCTCGAGGGAGGCTCCGACGGGTCGGCATGGTCGGTCGTGACCAGCTCACAGGCGGCCGCGGCGTACATCGCGGGGATGGCACCTCCGGGCAGCCGGGTGCTCGCGGTCGGCGGACCGGGCGTGCACGAGGCGATCGCAGAGGCCGGTCTGGTGCCGGTCACGGTCACCGAGCTCCACACCGAGCTCCACACCGGGGCAGACGCCGGCTCGAGCGAGGGCGTACCTCTCGTCGCGGTGCTCCAGGGACTCGGCGTCGACGTCACCTGGACCGAGCTCGCCGAGATCGCCTACCGGACGCAGGCCGGGCTGCCCTGGGTGGCGGCCAACCTCGACATCATGCTTCCGACCGGCCGCGGACCTGCTCCGGGCAACGGGGCGCTGGTGGCTGCCGTCCGGACCGCGACCGGCGCCGTACCTCATGTGGTCGGCAAGCCCGCTCCCGATCTCTACGACCTCTGTCGGGAGCGGCTCGGCTGCTCTCCGGCCCGGACCCTGGCCTGCGGTGACCGGCTCGACACCGACATCGAGGGAGCCAACGCGGCAGGCCTCGACTCACTACTGGTCTTCACCGGTGCCGCGTCGTTGCAGGACGTCTGCTTCGCGTCGAAGGCGATACGACCGACGCACGTCGCCCGCGACCTGACCGGCCTGCGCACGGTGGTCCCGCGCATCTCCGACGTCCCCGGCGACCTCGTCTCAGTGCGCGGCGACGGCACGATCGACATCGCACCATCGGCCTCCGCGGAGCTGGTGCTTCCCGCCGTGGTCGCCGCGATCTGGGCCGCACTCGACGGGGGCGAGCAGGTCAGCAGCGACCCGGCGATGTGGCGCGCCCTCGAGGTGGCCGCGGGCCTGGCCTGACGTCGCAGCACCCGCGCCCCCTCAGGGACCGCGCCGTCAGGGGCCGCGCACTCAGGGGCTGGGTGACCGGCTCAGGCGTTGACGATGGCGACGACCAGGTTGATGGTCGTGGCCAGGATGAGCGCACCGAAGACATAGGACAGCATGCAGTGGCGCAGCACGACGGAGCGGATCTCCGATCGGGTGACGTTGGTGTCGGACACGGCGTACGTCATGCCGAGGTTGTAGCTGAAGTAGAGGAAGTCGCGGTACGACGGCTGGGTGCCGGGGCTGTTGAAGTCGATCCCGCCCGCGTCGGCGGTGTAGTAGAGATCCGCATAGCGGGTCGCGTACATCAGGTGCACCGACCCCCAGGCCAGGAACACGCCACCCAGTGCCAGTGCGGCGGTCCCGCTGTCGGCTCCGTGGCCGAGCAGCATCAGCACGAGGATCGCAGCCAGGCCACCGACCGAGGCGAAGACGATGATGCCCTCCTCGAGGGCCTTGTCGACCGCCTCGCGCCCGATGAACTCTGCGGTCTCCTCTGCATTCATCGGCCACAGGACGATCCAGCCGACGACGACGAAGACCGCACAGGTGACCGCGATCCCGGAGAGTATGCCGAGCGCGGACCCGCTGATCGCGGCGACAAGACCGGCACTCACGGCGCCGAGGACGGCCGCACCGACGATCCGCGGGATCGCCGACATCGGCTTGTGGGCTGCCACGTCAGGCGACGACGTCGAGCGTCTGGGTGTGCTCGTTGAACGTGAACGACTCCCCGGACTTCAGGCCTGCGATCGCCTCACCCACCGGCGCATCGGCGCTGATGCCCTCGTAGGTGACACCGTCGACCTCGAACTCGTCGGCAACGACGCCGACCACGTAGTGCGAACCACCGAAGGCGACGACTGCGCCGGGCCGGACGGTGTCGGTGGGCGAGAAGTCGAGGGCCTCGACGGTCTCGAGAAGGGCCTGCTGGCGCGCCACGGACTGCTCGAAGAGCTCGCCCAGGTCGCCCGCCTCCGCTGCCTGCGAGAGGTCGTCGACCTGATAGGTGTCGTCCTCGGGAAGGACGGCGGCCGCGTTGTCGTCACTGACCTGTGCCTGGAGCGCATCCAGGGCCTCGGTCGCCTGCGCGACCAGCGCTGCCTTGATCCGCTGCTTTGCTGCGTCGTCCACGGTGTCCGCCCCTCGATTGCCGTTCGCGTACGTCTGGCCATCATGCCGCCGGCGTCAAACGCGCAGGTCCGCGACCGGTGAGGTGCAGGACATCTGTTAATTACTACATAGGCGTAGTAATGTCGGAGCCGGACCAGAGGAGACCTACATGACGCTCGTCGCCCGTCGCGCTCCCCTGATGGGCGCGGGATTTCCGGAGCCGCCTCACGAGACGGCACCACTACAGTGACGCCCGTGAGCGAGACGACGGGGAGGAGACGCCCGTACGCCGCGCGCGTCCCCATGCCGGAGCGCCGGGAGCAGCTCATGGATGCCGCCCTCGCCATCGTCGTCCGCGACGGCTACGACCACCTCTCGGTCGACGCGATCGCGCGCGAGGCGGGCGTCACCCGCCCCGTCGTGTACGGCGCCTTCGACGGCCTCGACGCGCTCCTCTCCGCGCTGCTCGACCGCGAGGAAGCGCGCATGCTCGGCGACCTCATGAACTCGCTGCCCGACCTCGGCTCCGCGACGTCCCTCGAGGCCTATGTCACCGAGGCGGTGAACCGACTGGTCGCGATGTTCGCCGCCAACCCCGACCAGTGGCGCCCGATGCTGCTCACCCAGGCCGGTGCCCCGGCGGCGGTGATCCACCGGATCGAGGCCGACCGGTCCAAGGTGCGCGACACGATCGCCGGACTCATCTCCGGCTATGCCCTGATGACCGGGGCCCGATCTGTCGACGCTCCACTCGTGGCCCATGCCGCGGTCGCGCTGCTCGAGCACTTCGGGCGGCTGATGCTGACCGACCCCGACCAGTTCACCCCCGAGCGGATCACCGCCGCTGTCGTCCAGACGATCGGCCTCGTCCTCACGACGTGACGGACACGGCCCGTCCGCCGCCGCCTCACCTTCACGTCACCTTCAAGGGAGTCACCCATGGGGAACCACGACACCACTGCCGCGCTCACCGAGCTCGAGCGCGCACTCGGCACCCCGGTTCCGGACGCATTCGCCGCGCTCGGATCAGCCGATGCGGAGCACCTCACGGCTGCCATCCGCACCGCACAGGCGCGACAGGGCGCACAGCTCGAAGGCGCCGTGACCGACGCCCTCAACCACGTGCCGCGCCCGCTCCGCGGCGCCGTCCGCAAGGCGGTGGGACTGTGACGACGCTGGCGACGCGCGCGGAGCTGGTCAAGCTCGCCGCGCTGCTCGACATCCCGGTCGACCAGCTGACCTATCTCGAGGGCTACCAGCCCGGTGAGCTGCGGGCACTGCGCGAGAGCATCACCGACCGGCTCTTCGAGTCCGACCGCAAGCGACTGGTCGGCATCGCCACCGCCAGCAAGTTGGTGCCCGTCGGCATCTCCGCAAGGATCGCCGAGCTGGCCTTTCCCGCCCCGCTCGCGGCACGTGTCTCCGGGCTGCTCGAGCCGAGCCGCGCGGTGGACCTCGCCCGCAAGGTCTCGATCCCGTTCCTCGCCGAGATGACGCCCTACCTCGACCCGCGCCGGGTCAGCGCGATCATCGAGCGGATCCCCAGCGACATCGTCGTCAAGGTCGGCAGGATCCTCGGCGATGCCGGCGAGCACATCACGATGGGTCGCTTCGTCAGCTACGTGAACAAGGACGCCATCGCGCAGACGGCGGCCGTGCTCAGCGACGCGTCCCTGTTGCGCACCGGGTTCGTCCTCGAGGACCCGGCCGTGCTGCCGGAGATGGTCCGGCTGCTGCCTCCGGAGCGGCTGCGCGGCGTCATCCGCGCGGCGTACGAGGAGGAGCTGTGGCCCGAGGCCCTCAACATGCTCGACCACCTCGACGACGCCGCACGCGGTCTGCTCGCCGACATCGCGGCCGGCGAGGAGGCGGCCGTCCTCGACGGCATGGTCGCCGTCGCCCACGAGGAGGACCTGTGGGAGATCGCCCTGCCCGTGGCGCGCACGATGAACCCGGACTCGCGCAAGCGCTTCGCGGCCCTGCCGACGTTCGGCAGGCCCGAGGTGCTCGCCAAGGTCGTGCGGACCGCCGCCGACAAGGAGCTGTGGCCAGAGCTGCTCCCCCTCGTCCCGCTCCTCCCCGTCGAGGCGCGTCGCGAGGTCGCGAGGATCGCCCTGGAGCTAGGCCCCGACGTCCAGGAGCGGGTGCTGGCCGAGGCTTCCGAGCACAACCTCTGGGCGCCCCTGGTCACGATCGCCGCCGCACTGGGCGATGACGTCCCGTGGGAGAACCTGCCGTGGGACATCGGCCAGATCGTCGCGAGGATGGGCGAGGCCGAGATGGACGCCTTCCTCGGCGACGTCGCCGATGCCGACCTGTGGGGTGACGTGCTGTCGATCGCCGAGCGGGTCCCGGACGAGCACGTCGCCCGACTGGCCCGCCAGGCCGTCGCACTCGATGTCGAGGCGATCATGAGCCGCGTCATCGACGCCGCCGACCACACCGGGCTGTGGGCCGAGGGACTTGGGCTGCTCGCGCGCCTCGACGGGGCAACCCTCGAGGAGCTGGCCGTGCACGCTGCCGCGCTGCCTGCCGACCTCCGCCGCCGGGTCATCGACGCGGCGACCCGGCTCGGGATGCTCGACGACCTCGGCCCGATCAGCGCGGCCCTCGCCTGAGGCGAGTCGGCGCGGGCACCTAGTTGCCCGCGCCAGCTCCCAGGTAGGGGTCGGCCCAGGCACTCACGATGCGGGCCGCGCGCTTTGCCTGACCGGGCTGCGTGAGCAGGTGGTCGGAGCCCTCGAGCGAGACGAAGCTGCGCGGGTGACGGGCGGTGCGGAAGATCTCGCTGGCATTGGCGATGCCGACGGTGTTGTCGGTGGGCGAGTGCATGACCAGGAGGGGAAGCCGCAGGTTGCGGATCCGGTCGCGCAGCTCGGCGCGGCGTACGTCCTCGACGAAGGCCTTCTTCAGGACCAGCGCCTTGCCGCCGACCAGCCACTCAGCCGCGCCCTCCGCAAGGACGCGCTCGACCACGACGTCGTACTGGTGCTCGACGTGGCTCGGGTCGACCGGCGCTGCCACCGTCGCGACAGCCCGCACACCGGGTACGTCGCGTGCCGCCGCGATGACCGCTGCCCCGCCCCACGAGTGGCCGACCAGCAGGTCGACCGGCGTGCCGCGCTCGGCCATGAACGCAGCGGCACGAACGGTGTCGGCGACCTTGTGGGTGAACGAGCCATCGCCCCAGTCGCCCTCCGAGTCGCCGAGCCCGTGGGCGTCGTACCGGAGCATCCCGATGCCCTCGCTGGCCAGCTGCTTGCACATGCGCGCGGCCGCAGGGCAGTCCTTGCCGAGCGTGAAGCCGTGGATGAAGACACCCCAGCCGCGCACGGGCCCCGTCGGTACGTCGATGAGCCCGGCGAGCATGGGACCTGTGGAGCTCGGAAAGGTGACACGTTCTGCCATGGCGGCAAGCGTGCAGCACTACTCAGAAGTAGGGGTAATCCGGGCCACCGAGCGTTTCGGAAACGCAACAGGACGGCCCGCTACGGGCCGCCCTGTTGCCGGGTGTTTCAAAGCCATGTGTTTCAAAGCCGTGTCACGGCACGAGCTCGGTCAGCCGAGCGTGCCGAGCACGGGCTGCGACTCGATCAGGCCCTCGTCGCTCGGCGGCAGGTGCTCGTCGAAGACGCGGTGGTGCTGGCGGGCGCGGAGCTCGAGGTGGGCGTCAGCCGGCTTCGGGTAGCCGTAGCGCTCGCGCGCCTGGGCCGGCGTCAGGATCTCCGGGCTCAACGGCTCGAGACCCTGCCAGTGCGGCTCGATGATCGCCAGCGTGCGGGGCGCAACCATGCCGAGCACCCAGCGCTGGATGAAGAGGCTCCGCGAGGCAGCAGCCATCAGGAGGCGCGCCAGCACCGTGATCCACAGATCGGTGAACCGCCCCTGGCGGACGTTCGCGAGCTCACGCATGTGGCGCGGGAGGGTCGCGATCGTTGCCTTGCGCATCACGAAGTTGATGATCGGGCTGAGCAGCCGGATGTGGAGCGCCTTGTGGGGCGCCAGGACCGCGGTCACACCGTTGAGCAGCTGGTTGATCATCTGGTGCGTCGACAGGCTCGAGGCCAGGCGCGGCTCCCAGCTGTCGAAGTACGCCCGCACCTCTTCTGCGTTGCGGGGCACCTTCAGCGGGTCGCAGGTCTGGAACTCCGCAGCGATGGCGCAGTCGGCCCAGAACTCGTTCTCCTCGGCTTCGGTGAGCTTGCCGGGGCCGAACATCTCGTAGGCGGTGAGCACGGAGTGCCAGCCGGTGATCAGGATCCACAGCTGTGAGTCCGGGTCATTGGCGTCGTACTTGTTACCGCTCACCGGCTCGATGCCGATCGACTTGGAGTGGATCTTGACCAGCACGTCGGCCATCTTCGCCACGGTCGCACTGTCCGCGAACGCCACCGCCGCGAAGTACTGGACGGTGCGGGCGTAGCGGGTGTCGAGCCGGTCGTAGTTCGCGCCCGTCTGGTGCACGGAGGCCACCAGGTTGGGGTCGAACTCCTCGATCACGACGGCGCGGATGATGCCCATCAGCGGGGTCGTGGGGTAGCCCCACACCTTGCGAGTGACCGAACCGGGAGCGAAGAACCCGTTGTCCGCGTGCGGCTTGATTTCTACCTTGCTCTTCTTCATTGGAAACCTCACGGGTTCATTGAGTAGTCGCCGGCGGTGGAGCGGGCCTCGGCCCACACGCGCGCGGTGCGCTCGTCGTCGAAGACGGGGCGACGCTGGATCGCGTTGGCCGCCTTGACCTGGGCCTTCGTCAGCGAGGGCTTCTGGGTGAGCACGAGTGCGTGCCTGGAAACGTCACCGACCAGCACCTCAAAGATGCTGTCGACGAGGTCGTTGTCGACACTCCAGATCTTGGACTGCTGCAGGATCAGATCGCCATAGGCGACGGTCGTGAAGATGTCACCCACGACAAGCAGCAGGTCCAGGTCGCGCATCTGCTTCTTGTCCAGCGGGGCGGTGCCCAGCAGCGCCTGGAACGCGTCGCACTGCTCGAGCATGAGCTTCACGTTGGGCAGGTGCGCCCACTCGGCGTACACGGCACGCCAGTCGTGGAAGGCGACCTTGCTCAGACCCGCGGTCGGGCCCTGGTTCCACAGGTAGGTGTCGTCCGCGGTGTCGCGGCGACGCGGCGGCAGCTCGGGCGACTTGGCGGCCAGCTTGGCGCCGAGCGGCTTGGCGGCGCGGATCGCGGCGCGGGTGGCCTTGAACGCCGGGGCGAACGCCACGTCCGGGACCTTGCTCGCCTTGCCGCGCACGGCCAGCAGGGCCAGGCTCGGGTCGGTCGGGCTGAAGATGTAGTTCTGCAGGAACTTCAGCGACAGCGCCATGTTGAGGTGAACCGTGCCCTCGAGTCGCGGCAGACCCATCATCGCGACTGCGCCGACCGGGTAGTACATGTCGTTCTCGAAGCCGCGGGCCGCGATGCAGTCGGCGATCAGCTCGTAGACGTGGGCGCCCTGGCGGCTGACGCTCATCTTCTCGATGGCGTCGAAGAGCAGGTAGCGGCGGTCGTCGGCCGAGGCGGACCGCATGTAGTCGACAGCGCGCTCGGAGTAGAGGTCCATCGCCTGGAGGCGGACCCAGCTCTCGGTGAAGTTGGCGCGCACCTGCGCGAAGTCGGTGACCTTGGTGTCGAAGAGCACGCGGTTGTCGGCGTGGGTCAGACCCTCGTGCCAGACGTGCTGGGTGGCACCGACGGAGCCGAAGCCGATGTTGAACTTGCCGACGTTGACGGTGTTGATCGCCGCGTCGAAGGCCTCAGAGCCGACGTGGATGATGTCCTCTTCGCGGACCGGGTAGTTCTCCAGGTCGAAGGCAGCGACGTAGATCTGCGAGTTCACGACGTTCTTGCGCAGCTTGTAGGCCTTGTGCTGGCTGTCGACGACGAAGAAGACGTAGCCGTCCTGGGTCTTCGGGCCGGTCGGGAGACCCTCGACGCGACCGAAGATCGACACCATGCCGGCCTTGTTGCCGTTGCCGATGTAGTACTTGCCGCCGTTGGCGACGTACGTGCCGTCACCCTTCGGGGTGAGCACCATGTCGGAGGTGTAGACGTCGGCGCCGTGGTCACGCTCGGAGAGACCGAAGGCGAAGATCTCGCCCTCGTCGAGGAGCTTGGCGGCCTTGCGCTTGACGGCCTCGTTGGAGGTCTGCCAGATCGGGCCGAGGCCGAGGATCGTGACCTGCCAGACGTACCAGTACGACATGCCGTAGAAGCCGAGGATCTGGCTGTACTTGGTGACGCGGGCTTCGTCCCACCGCTTGTTCGGGTCGCCGTCAGCCTGCTCGGCCGGGGTCAGGAAGGTCGCGAACACCTTCTCCTTCTTCTGGAACTCCAGGAAGTCGGCGAACCAGACGCGGTCGCGGTCCTGCTGGAGCAGCCACGCCTTGCCCTTGCCCTCGAAGAAGTTGATGGTCTCCTCGAAGATGCGACGCGTCTCCGCATCGAACTCGGCGAAGTCAGGCTTGTGGGGGTTGAACAGCGTCATGGGGACTCTTTCGTCTGGAAGGGACGGATCCACATTAATACATTGATGTAGGAAGTTGCTACGGTGATGTAGGAAACATTTCCCGCCACTAGGATCTGCCCATGCCTGCCAGCACCCGGCCCAGCACGGGCCCCCGCCCGCGTGAGCGCGCGCCCCACCTGGGGCCCGAGCGACGACGCCCCCAGGTGCTCGATGCTGCCCTGACGATCGCGGTCCGCGAGGGCATCGGCGCGGTGACCATCGGTTCCGTCGCGTCCGAGATGGGCGTGACCCGCCCTGTCGTCTACGCCTGTTTCTCCGACCGGGTGGAGATGGTCGAGGCCCTGCTGGACCGCGAGGTGCCCCTGCTCGTCGCAGGAGTCCTCGACGCACTGCACAGCTCGGGCGGCGCCGCGGACTCCGAGCAAGCATTCGTGATCGGCTTCCGCGCACTGCTGGCGACCGTCACGGCCTCCCCCGACACCTGGCGACTGGTCTTCTCCGGCGAGCCCGACCTGGCCGTCGCCGAACGCTTCCGCGCAGCACGCGCGCACGTCACCGAGCAGACGACGGCCTGGATCGCCCCCGCCATGGAGCTGTGGTGGCAGACGCCGGACCTCGACCGCAAGCTCCCCGTGCTGATCGAGCTCTTCCTCGCCTCGTGCGAGTCAGCGGTCCGCTCCGTGCTCGAGGAGTCCAACGACTGGGGCCCCGATGACCTGGGCGAGTTCGTCGGGCGTGCGGTCCACCGCGCCTTCAAGGACGCCTGACCCCAGGAACGACGAAGGCCGGGCCCCTCGAGACCGAGGACCGCGCCAGGGGCTTTGACTTCAAGTACTTGAAGTTCCTAGCGTCATGGACGTGAGCTCGATCGCGACCCGCAGGACCTACACGATCAAGGAGGCCGCCGCACTGAGCGGCCTTCCCGCCAGCACGCTGCGCTACTACGAGTCGATCGGCGTGATCGCGCCGGTCAGCCGCGGCGCGAGCAGTGGCCACCGCGTCTACGACGAGGACGACCTCGACCAGCTGACCTGGGTCGCCTGCCTCTCCGCGACCGGCCTGTCCGTCAGCGACATGAAGCAGTACGTCGCCAACGGGCACCGTGGACCGGAGGCGGCCGCCGAACAGGTGGCCCTGCTCGAGGCACAGGCGGCGCGACTGGAGCGCGAGGCGGAACACCTCAAGCTCCGGCAGCGCTACGTGAGCCTGAAGGTCGCCTACTGGTCCGCCGTGGCCGCGGGCGACATCACAGCGGCCGACCGTCTCTCGGCGGAGTCCCGCGCCCTCATCGACGAGCTCACGCACCACAAGAACCACTGACCCCCCCCATCGCTCCCCGAAGGGAAACGTCCACTCATGCGCGTGAACGCCTACGCAGCACCCGCCGCCGGCCAGCCGCTGGCTCCCACCACCATCGAGCGCCGCAAGGTCGGCGCGAACGACGTCCTCATCACGATCGAGTACGCCGGCATCTGCCACTCCGACATCCACACCGTCAACGGCGACTGGGGCCCGCAGCCCTTCCCCGTCGTGCCCGGCCACGAGATCGTCGGCACCGTCACCGAGGTCGGACCGGCCGTGACGAAGCACCAGGTCGGCGACCGCGCCGGCGTGGGCTGCATGGTCAACTCCTGCCGCGAGTGCGCCAACTGCCGCAACGGCGACGAGCAGTACTGCCTCAACGGGATGGTCGGGACGTACGCCGCGACCGACCGCGACGGGACCACCACCCAGGGCGGCTACTCCACCCACGTCGTCGTCGACGCGGACTTCGTCGTCTCTGTGCCCGACGGCATCGACCCGGCAGCCGCCGCACCGCTGCTGTGCGCCGGCATCACGACGTACTCCCCGCTGCGGCACTGGAACGCCGGCCCCGGCACGAAGGTCGCCGTCGTCGGCCTCGGCGGGCTGGGCCACATGGCGGTCAAGATCGCCCACGCCATGGGCGCGGAGGTGACCGTCCTGTCGCAGTCGCTGAAGAAGCAGGAGGACGGCCTCCGGCTCGGCGCCGACCACTACTACGCGACGTCGGACCCGACCACTTTCGAGCAGCTCGCGGGCTCGTTCGACCTGATCATCAACACCGTCAGCGCCGCAATCGACGTCGATGCCCACCTCCGGCTCCTCGCCGTCGGCGGCACCCTGGTCAACGTCGGTGCTCCCGCCGAGCCGCTGGGCGTGAACGTCTTCTCGCTGATCACCGGTCGGCGCTCGTTCGCCGGCTCGATGATCGGCGGCATCGCAGAGACCCAGGAGATGCTCGACTTCTGCGCCGAGCACGGCATCGGCTCCGAGATCGAGATCATCTCCGCAGACAAGGTCAACGAGGCGTACGAACGGGTCCTGGCCTCGGACGTCCGCTACCGGTTCGTGATCGACGCCGCCACCATCTGAACCTGGCCAGCTGAACGTGGCCAGCAATGCGAACCGCCCGCGACCTGTCTTCACAGGTGGCGGGCGGTTTGCTCTTGGGTGGAGGTGAGGGGACTCGAACCCCTGGCCTTCTCGATGCGAACGAGACGCGCTACCAGCTGCGCCACACCCCCAACTTGCATCGCTGCAAGTGCTGCGATGCGAGACGAAAAGATAGCACCAGCCCGAGGGGTGATCCCAATCCGGGGTTCAGGAACCGGTACGACGCTGCTCGCGACGCTGGCGGGCAGAGACCTTCGCGTCGCGCTCGGCCTGGTCGGCCTCGCGGGCGATCGCGGAGGACTCCTCGGTGCGGCCCGACGTCCAGGTGCCGGGGGCACCCAGGTCGATCGTGCGCACCGTGCGACGCGTGGCCGCCGGCTTGCTGACGTAGGTCGGGAGCGTGGTCGGGACCGGGTCCCAGAGCGGCTCGCGGATGGCCGGGATCGTCGAGGTGTCGGCGTCGGAGCCGACCTCGTCGAAGCCCTGGTCGTTGCGCTCGACGGCGATGTCGGCCGGCACCGCGCCTGCGACGCTCTCGGTCTCGGCCGCGGTCTCCGCGAGGGAGGTCGGCATCTTGATCCGGACCGGCGCCCAGGTGGCCTGCGCCTGCTCGGAGCGGACCATCAGGCGGCAGGTGACCAGCCAGGCGACGAGCAGGGTGGCCGGAGCCGCCTGCCAGACCCAGCCGATGACACCGAACGCGGCGACGGCCGCCACGATGACGTTGAGGGTGACGATCGTGCCGAGCACCCGACGGCGGCGCTGGGCAGCCTTCTTCGCAGCCGCGCGGCGCGCGCGGATCTGCGCAGCCGACGGACGACGCGAGGGCCCCGGAGACGAGGCGGGCGTAGCGGAGGACTGACCCGGAGACGACTGGGCCTTGGTGGTGACCACCGGCGCAGCACCGGCGCGAGCCGGCGTCACGACAACTCGGGATTCGGCCGTCTCCCGGCGGGCGAGCACCCGCATGGTGGAGGAGAACCGGTCGACGGATCGACTGCTCGACACCTCGTCTGAGTGTCGGCGCACCTGGGGAATCAGATAGACCGCCCAGGCCACAACCAGAGCTACGAAGATAAACGGGGTCAGGTCCACGTGTCCGAGATTAGAAGCGGTAGCGCAGGATGGGGCGCAAGTCCATAGGTGTGTCGCAAAATCACTTGTGTGACAACTGGGATCAGAACCCGTTCAGCAGCCTTCGGACCAGTCCCCCGGGCACCTCTTCGGCAGTGATCCCGAACAGCACGTGGTCACGCCAGGCCCCGTCGATGTGCAGGTAGCGCGGCGCCAGGCCACACCGCTCGATGCCGAGCTTCTCCACCACCCGCAGGGAGTTGGTGTTCTCCGGACGGATCGCGATCTCGACGCGATGCAGCCGCTCGATGAGGAAGAGGTGGTCGACGACCATCGCGACGGCGAGTGGGACCAGCCCCCGGCCGGCGTACTCCTGGCCGATCCAGTAGCCCACCGAGCAGAACCGCGCCGATCCGAGCACGATGTTGTTGACGGTGATCTGGCCGGCGAACTCGCCGTCGACCTCGATCGCGAAGGGCAGCGCCTGCCCCTCGCGCGCCATGCGCCCGAGGCGGCGTACCAGCGCACGGAACGTCGTCGGCCGGGATCCGCTGTCGGGCGGCATCGTCGCCTCCCACTGCCGCAGCCAGTCGGCGTTGCGGGAGCGGAGCTCGCGCCAGGCGCGGCCGTCGCCGACGACGAGGGGGCGCAGCACGAGGGGCCCGTGACGAAGCGTGACGGGCCACCTCATGGAGGCGGGGTCAATGGTCACTGCCGGTGATCTGTTCGACGGCGTGCATCAGGACCCCGTCGAGCGCGGCGAGCCCGTCCTTCACGCCGCCCTTCGAACCGGGGAGGTTCACGATCAGGCAGTTGCCGGAGATGCCGGCCAGCCCGCGCGACAGGGCTGCGGTGGGTACGCCGTTGGCGATGCCGCGCATGCGGATCGCATCGGCCAGGCCGGGTACGGGTACGTCGATGAGCGGGCGCGTCATCTCGGGCGTCTTGTCGGTCGGCGTCAGGCCGGTGCCACCGGAGGTGAGGATCACGCGGGCACCACGCGAGAGGGCCTTCAGCATGGCTTCCTTCACGGGCTTGCCGTCAGGCACGACGATCGACGCGACGTCGAATCCCCAACCCTGCAAGGCTTCCACGATCACCGGACCGGTCTCGTCCTCGTAGACACCAGCCGCTGCGCGGTTGGAGGCGATGACGACGAAGGCCTTGGGCGCGCTCACTCCGCCACCGGCCGACCATGCTGGATTGCCTGCTCCGCCCGGCTGTACTCCCCCGACTTGCCGCCCGTCTTGGTGTCGACGCGCACGTCGGTGATCGTCGCGGCCTTGTCGACGGCCTTGACCATGTCGATCACGGTCAGCCCCGCAACCGCAACGGCCGTCAGGGCCTCCATCTCGACACCGGTGCGGTCGGTGGTCTTCACGGTCGCACTGATCTCGACAGCGTCATCCGCGACCGACAGGTCGACGGTGACTCCGGAGACCGCGAGCGGGTGGCACAGCGGGATCAGCTCGGGGGTCTTCTTCGCGCCCATGATGCCGGCGATGCGGGCAACGGCCAGCGCATCGCCCTTGGGCACTCCCTCACCCCGCAGCAGACCGATTACGGTCGGCGAGACCAGGACCCGACCCGAAGCGGTGGCAACGCGGGTGGTGACGGCCTTCTCCGAGACGTCCACCATGCGCGCGGCACCGGTCTCGTCGACATGGGTCAGGCCCTGCCCATCAGTCTGGCCGCCCATCAGAAGTCCACATCCAGCAACATGACCTGCACGCTATCGCCAGCCGCGACCTCGGTGACGTCCTCGGGCACCACGATCAGCGCATTGGACGCGGCCAGGTCGCCGAGCAGGTGCGAGCCGTGTCCGCCGACGGGTGCCACCAGCGCCGCGTCGTACGAGCCGCGGACGAACTGGCGCTTGCCGGCGGCCGAGGTGAAGCCCTTCGTGCAGCGCGCCGTCCGCTGCGGCATCGAGGCGCGTGCCTTGCCCTGCATCGTGCGGATCGCGGGCAGGACGAAGAGCTGGAAGGAGAGGTACGCCGAGACCGGGTTGCCCGGCAGCGTGAAGACCGGCGTGCTGTCGTCCCCGACGGTGCCGAAGCCCTGTGGCTTGCCCGGCTGCATCGCGACGTCACCGAACCAGACGGTGCCGAGCCCGGAGAGTGCCGCCTTCACGACGTCGAAGTCGCCCTGGCTGACGCCACCACTGGTCACCACGATGTCGGCGCGGACGAGCTGGTCGGTCAGTCGCTCGAGGAAGGCGTCGGGATCGTCGGAGACCGAGCTCGCCCGGTACGCCGAGGCACCGGCCGCGCGCGCTGCCGCAGCGAGCATGTACGAGTTGGACTCGTAGATCTGCCCGGGTCCCAGCGGGTGGCCGGGCTCGCACAGCTCGCTGCCGGTGGACAGGATCACCACGCGTGGACGCGGACGGGCACTGACCCGGGCCTGGCCGACGGCAGCCAGCAGCCCGATCTGGCGCGGGCCGAGAACCGTGCCGGCCTCGACGAGCAGGTCGCCGACCTCGACGTCCTCGCCCCGGGAACGGATGTTGGCCCCCTCGCGCGGCGCCTGGTGGATCAGCACCTCCTGCGCGCCACGGTCAGTCCACTCGTAGGGGACGACGGCGGTCGCACCGGGCGGCACGGGAGCGCCGGTCATGATCTTGATCGCGGTCCCCGGGACCAGCTCGGAGAGCGCCGCGGCACCGGCCTCGATCGCGCCGACGACGGGAAGGTGGATCGGGGCATCGGAGCGGGCGTCGGCGACGTCGTGCCAGTGCACGGCGTAGCCGTCCATCGCGGAGTTGTCGAAGGTCGGCAGGGCGACAGCGGCCCGCACGTCCTCGGCCAGGGTCAGGTCGAGCGCGTCGAGGACCGGCACCGCGACCGCGGGCAGCGGCTCGACCGCCGCCAGGATCCGCGCGACATGGTCGTCAACGGGCGTGGCGGAGCGCCCGGCGCCGCAAGCATCCATCCCGGTCAGTCCTCGGGGCCGAGGACGGAGGCCGCGGCGACGCGGCGCGCGACGTCAGGCTTCTGCAGGGCGACCTCGCCCTTGACCTGGACTCCCCGCTCGAAGGTCCAGTCGCCGTCGACGACGAAGCTGGTCGCCTCGCGCAGCGAGGGAGCGCCGTCCGGGAAGCGCTTGTCGAACTCGCCCACGAACCGGAAGAAGTCCGGGTCCAGACCGACGTAGGGCACGTCGGCCGCAGCCCGGTCGAGCACGAAGTCGGTGCCGATGTCGTAGACGTCGGAACGGAGGACCAGCAGGTCGTCGGTGGTCTTCACCGGGACGAAGCGGTCGCGGCCGACCTCGATCGTGGTCGCACCGTCGAAGATCTCGATCGCGGCACCCATCGCCGTCTCGATCTGGATCACCTTCGGCGTCGAGGGGTCGGCCGGGTCGACGCTCTTCTCGTTGCGGATCAGCGGCAACCCGAGCACGCCGTCGCGGGCGACGAGGGCTGCCTTCATCGCAGCGGTGTCGAACCACAGGTTGTTGGTCGACATGTAGCGGTGGCGAGCCAGGTCGGCGAGCGCCTCGCGGTCGCTGTCCAGGGTCTGCGCCGACTCGCGCAGGACGATGCGCCCGTCGACCTTGCGGCGGGCGAAGTGGCCGCCCTTGCGGTCGCTCGGCGTGCGGCGGACCGCCTCGATCGCGAACGGCGCGCCCGACTGCGCGAACCAGCCCGCGACGCGGGCGTCCGGGACGGCACCGAGGTTGTCGGAGTTGGAGACGAAGACGTGGCGGTAGCCCGCGTCAATCAGCTTGTCGAGCAGGCCCGTCCCGAGCAGCGCGGTGTAGAGGTCGCCGTGCCCGGGCGGACACCACTCGAGGCTCGGGTCCTTGTCGTGGCGGACCGGCTCGAGCGAGCCGACCAGCAGCTTGGGCTCCTTGTTCTGCAGGAACTCCAGCGGCAGGCCCTCCACCGGAAGGGCGTCGTAGCGCTCCAACGCGGCCATGGTGTCGGCGCTCGTGCGGAAGCTGTTCATGAACATCAGCGGCAGCGGCGCGTCGTACTCGGCACGGAGGTGGAGCACCTGCCGGGCGATGATGTCGAGGAACGAGAGGCCGCGGCGCACGCAGAGCAGGGACTTCGCGCGGTCCATGCCCATCGACGTGCCGAGGCCGCCGTTGAGCTTGATCACCGCGGTGTGCCGGATCGCCTCGGTCGCCACGTCGTCGGGGACGGTCACGTCCGCGAGCGAGTCCATCTCGTGCGGTTCGATGGTCGACTCGGGGATCTTCCCCGTCTCACCGAGCTCCAGCAGCCGGAAGTAGTGGGCGAAGACCTCGATCGCCGTGGGATCCACGCCGGCATCGCTCATCTTGTTGCGGGCTCGATCCAGCGCCTTACTAGCCATACCCTCGATCGTAGGCCGATCGGCGAGGACGTGCGGGCGGGACCCCTAGTCTGGTCCGCATGTCGGAGTACGCCGCCGGGACCGGACCAGACCAGAGCCCGGCGCTGCGCGCCGCCAAGACCTCGCTGCGCGACCAGCTGCTCGCCGCGCGTCGACAGCTCCCCCTGTCCGCGGTTGCCACGGGTGCCCGCGCCACCGCCGAGCTGCTGCTCGCCGCTCCCGAGGTACGCCGGGCGGCCACGGTCGCGGCGTACGTGTCGCTCGGCAGCGAACCCGGCACCGCAGTGCTGCTCGACGCGCTCAGGGCAAGCGGGAAGCGCGTGATCCTCCCGGTGCTGCTGGCGGACAACGACCTCGACTGGGCGGCGTACGACGGCGAGCTGGGTCCCGCCCCGCGCGGGCTGCTGGAGCCCACCGGCGAGCGCCTGGGCGTCGATGCGATCGCGACCGCCGACGTCGTCCTCGTGCCGGGGCTGGCGGTCGGAGCAGACGGCATCCGCATGGGGCGCGGCGGAGGTTCCTACGACCGGGCGCTCGGCCGCGTGCCCGTCGGGACGTTCATGTGCGTCCTGCTCCACGACGGCGAGCTGCTCGCATCGGTGCCGTCCGAGCCCCACGACCGACCGGTCACAGCCGCGGTAACGCCGTCAGCCCTCACCCGCTTCTGACGCTTCTCACCGCCGAAAGGTCACCAATGGCGAGTCGAGAGGCCAGGTCTGGCGCCTCGACAGGTCAAGTCTGGTCAGCTGCTGGCGGCAGGAGCGGCGGGCTTCGCCGGGCTGCTGCTCGAGCTGGAGCTGCGCGAGTCGGTGCGGTAGAAGCCCGAGCCTTTGAAGACCACGCCCGCGGCGCTGAACACCTTGCGGAGCTTGCCACCGCAGTCGGGGCAGACGGTGAGCGCGTCGTCGGAGAAGCTCTGGACCTGCTCGAAGGCGTGGTCACACTCAGTGCAGGCGTACTGGTAGGTCGGCACGAGGCGCTCCTCTCGGACGGTTCGGCGGCTGTCGGTGCTGTTCGTGTCACGCAGGTGGCTGGCACTCCGGCCAGCCGACTGCCAATGATACGGGAAAACGAGAAACCCGCCTCCCCGGCGGGGAGACGGGCCTCTCGAAAGCTGGAGCCTGACGGCCCGTGGAGAAGTGGATCAGTGGATCACTTGGCGAGCGAGTCGCGGATCTGCGTCAGGATGTCCAGCTCGGACGGGCCCGCGGCCTCGGCCGGGAAGAACTTCTCCTTGGCCTTCGTGTAGGGCACCACGATGAAGAAGTAGACGACCGCGGCGAGCAGCACGAACGAGATGACAGCGTTCAGGAACGCACCGAACGAGTTCTCCTTGTTGGAGAAGTAGTCCGCAGCGCTCTCGGGCATCTGCGCCGTCAGCCAAGCCACGAAGCTCGTGACGACGAGGCCGAACGACGTCGCCATGATGAACGCGACAGCAACCTCGATCAGGTTGCCGCGGAGGATGAAGTTCTTGAAACCGGACATGCGTTGATCTCCTTCGAGACGCGGGAGGCCCCCAGCCATCCGAGCGACTGGGAACACGTGGTGGCCAGCACCTTATCCGTCGATGGCGACGCTCAGAAGGCCACGCGCGGCGTGACCCGTAACGATTTCGGCCACAGCCGGTGACACCTGAATGACCACGATGCGTCCACGGGATGCCACAGCGGACTGGCTCGCGCCATCGATCGCAGGCAGCGCCAGAACGCGCACGCCGCGGGCCACCGTCACGCCCACTGGCTCGGCGCTCGCCGGATCACCCGAGAGGAGATCGATGCGATCCCCCACCCGGAGCAACGCCACCGTGTCGCCATCGGTGATCCGCACGGGAAGCGCCACCTGACCATCAGCTCCCCTCAGCAGGCCCGGCCCGACCACCCGCACCTCGGTGATCACCTCGCCGCGCCGGACCGGAGTCGCCAGCTGGCGCCCGACCGGGGAGCCCACAACTCCGTCCGGCACGTCGTCGGGCGGCACGGCCGCCTCGACCAGGTCGTCGTCGGCCAGCACCGTGCCCGCAGCCAGATCGCTGCCCGCCCGCAGCACCGTCACGGTCTCTGCAGGTGGCGGTGCCACCGAACGCAGCGCTGCGAACGCAGCAAGGCAGACGAGCACGGCGGCCAGCAACCGCCGGTGCCCGAGCACCACCCGGCGTACGCCGTGGCGCAGGGTCTCGACGCGAACGCGGAACGAGGCGCGCGGATCAGGGTTCTCCATGCCGCGACGCTAGGACGGATCCACGATCGCTCGCCGCGCTCCTCCACAGGCACGCGACCCGAGCGCGAGAAGCCTCAGCCGTGGTGCGGCGGCACCTGCCGCTTGAGCCAGGCCTCGGACGTGCCGGCATCGCCCGAGGCGTCGGGATCGCGGTCGTCGCGGGTCGACTCAGGCAGGACGTCACCGAAGACGGCGGCCAGGCGGGCGCGTCGCTTCCATGCCGGCTCCTTCGCAGGGACCGACCCAGCGGAGGACTCAGCAGCCGGCTCAGCGCCGGACTCGACGGCGGGTGTCTCGTCGCTCATGCGCAGAGCCCGTTCTCCTCGGCGATCTCCTCGGCCGACTTCGTCGGCTCGTCAGACGGCTCGTCGGACGGGGACGAGCTGGGCGAGCTCGACGGAGACGGCTTGTCGCTCGCGCCGGGCGACTCGTCGGCGGTCACCGCCTCGGACGACAGGCGCTTGCTCAGCGGCAGGTCCTTGCGGATCTTGCGCCACAGCTCCTTGGACTCCTCGGTCTTCCAGATCAGCCGGTTGGGGTTCTCCGGCCAGAAGCTCCACGGCACGGTGATGAACTTGATGTCGCTGAGCTTGATGTCGCGGAACTGCGCACCCAGGTCCGCCATCTCCTTGAGGTTGCCCATCGCCTTGTCGACGGTGAGCGACTTGGTGGCGGCCTTGAGGAAGTTGATCAACCGGACCGGGTTGCCGAGCGTCTGGCCACTCAGGACCTTGTTGACCATCGAGGCGATGAAGACCTGCTGGCGCTTCATGCGGCCGATGTCGCCGTTGGCGGAGATGTTGGACCGCACCCGCACGTAGTCGAGCGCCTCCTTGCCCCGCACCTCGCGGCGGCCGGCGTCGAGGTGGATGTTGCCGTGGGTGTCGTTGACCTCTTCGGGGACACAGATTTCCACGCCGTCGACAGCGTCGACCATGTCCTTGAAGCCACTGAAGTCGACAACCACGAAGTGGTCGATGCGGATGCCGGTGAGCTGCTCGGTCTGCTGCACCGTGCAGAGCGGACCGCCGTAGGAAAAGGCGTCGTTCCACATGGCGAAGCCGCCCGGGATCACGTCGCCGTTCTTCTTCTTGCACTCGGGCCGCTCGACCATCGCGTCACGCGGCAGGCTGACGCCGTAGGCCTGCTTCCGGTCGGCCGAGAGGTGCAGCAGCATGGTGGTGTCGGAGCGCTGCCCGCCGCCGGTCAGCCCGTCGATGTTGTTGGCGCCATCGCGCGAGTCCGACCCCATGACCAGCACGTTGATCGGCTGGCGGTCGCCCTCGACCTTCTCCTTGACGGGCCTGTTGGTCAGGGTTTCGATGGAGACGACGTTGAGGTTCCCGTTGAGCGTCCGGTACGTGTAGGAGACGAAGAGCATCACGCCGACAGTCAGGAAGACGATGCCGTAGCTGAACGCCTTCGCGATCCGATGCCTCGGGAGCGCGTCGGCCCGGTGGCGGGCCACGGCGTTCTCGTCGCTCAACGGGCTCTTCTCTCTGACGTCTCCCGGCCCGCTGTTGCAGACCTCCGGGGCAGGCTATCGACCGACCTTGTGACGATTCTCTCCGGTGAACCTGAGAACGGACAAAATGCGGAGATCGCCGCCCGCAGCGAGCCCACGCGCTTCGCGTGCGAGGATGTACGCCGTCGCGACGGGCCCGCCCGCACGACCCGCCCCAGTAGCTCAGTGGATAGAGCAGCCGCCTCCTAAGCGAAAGGTCGCAAGTTCGACTCTTGCCTGGGGCACCACAGGCACTTCATCAGGGCTCAGCGCACCAGCTCGAACTTGATGCCCGCCTTGCGCAGCCGGCTGAGCAGGTTCTCCCCCATCGCCTGGGCGGTGGTGACCATGCCGGCGGTCGGCGGGTTCGAGTCGAGGACCAGGCACAGGGCGGACTCCGCGAGCATCTTCGAGGTCTCGGTGTAGCCGGGGTCGCCGCCGGACACTCGGGTGTGCACGGTCTCTCCCGCGGACTCGCCGACGAAGTCGACGGTGAACCACGACTTCCGGCGGCGAGCCTCGTCCGGGCCCGATCCCTGCGGGACCTTCCGGCCGAGGAACTCACGCAGCGGCTTCACCTGGGCAGCTCCCGCCAGAGCCGCGAAGCCGGCGGCGCCGCCCGCGGCGTACCGCAGCGTCCTGGTGCCGGCGTAGTGCGAGTAGCGGAAGTCGGGACCGTAGGACTTCAGCGCGGCACCGCTGCGCGCGACGACACCGGGGTCGATCGTCGGCAGCGGGAGCAGCCAGTAGCCGAGCAGCTTGTCGCGGTGCGGCTTGCCGGTGACCGCGCGGCTCTTGCGGCCGAGCAGCTTCGGCTCGGCCCTCTTGCGCGCCTGGTGGGCCGCACGCATCTGCCGGGCACGCGGCGCGGAGCCGAGGAACGAGTGGAAGGTGCCGCCGGAGAACGTCGCATTCGACCGTACGACGCCGCGCAGCGTCACCGGCCCACTCGCATCGAGGTGCTGGACGGTGAAGAACGCGCCGAGGTCGTGAGGGATCGAGTCGAAGCCGCACGCGTGCACGATGCGCGCGCCGGAGGCCTCCGCGGCGGCGTGGTGCCTGACGTACATCTCGTCGATGAACTCGGGCTCGCCGGTGAGGTCGACGTAGTCGGTGCCGGCAGCCGCGCAGGCCGCGACCAGCGGCTCCCCGTGCTCGAGGTACGGCCCGACGGTGGTGATGACGGCCTTCGCGCGCTCGACGACCGCGCGCAGCGCGGACTCGTCGGTGACGTCGGCAACGAGGACGTCCATCGTCTCCAGGCGCGGGTCGATGGCGGCCAGCCGCTCACGCACCGCGGCCAGCTTCGCCTCGCTGCGACCGGCGATCGCCCACGTCAGGCGGGCCGGGGCGTTGCGGGCGAGGTACTCCGCGGTGAGCCCACCGGTGAAGCCGGTGGCGCCGAACAGGACGATGTCGAAGTCGCGACTCATGACCCCACTCTGCCCCACTCCTCGCGCCCGGGGAACCGGACCCCGGTCCCCCGCGTCCCACTGACATGTTGACCTCACGCACCCTCGTCCGGGGCGGCCTGGCTGCCGGTGTCGCCGTGGCCGCACTCGGTGGCGCGTTCGCCCTCGGCGCCAACGTCGGCGACGACCCGTCCCCGGCCCCGGGCAGCAGCAACAAGCCCGTGCAGCGCGTGGCGAAGGCCGGCGATCCGCTGGGCTCCGGCGACCTCGCGCTGGTGTCCGCCGGGACCTGCGACGACCTGCTCGGCTGGTACCAGGAGAACACCCGCGACATGGTCACCGCGTGGGGCTGGGGCGGCGGGATGATCTACGCCGAGGGGGGCGGGCCCTGGGTGAACATGCAACGCCGGACCTTCGCCCTCGACAACCTCAACTCCGTGGCTGACGCACCCGTCGCCGCGGCTGCCGGCAAGGCCCTCGACGGCTCGCAGAGCTCCAGCGAGACCGGCACCAACGTGCAGGAGTCCGGGGTGGACGAGCCGGACGTCGTGAAGACCGACGGCAAGATCCTGATCCGCCTCGACGGCGACGACCTGACGACGTACTCCGTGGCGGGGAAGACCCCCGAACGGCTGAGCCGCCTCGACCTCCCGGGCACCCACCGCGGCGACCTGCAGCCGGACATGCTGCTCGTCGGCGACCGGGTCGTCGTGTTCTCGCAGCAGTGGAACCAGGACGGCCCCCAGACCACAGTGCAGACCGTCGACCTCTCCGACCCGAAGTCTCCGGAGGTGGTCGGAGAGTCCCGGTACGACGCGTCATTGCTCTCCGCGCGCCAGTACGGCGAGACGGTGCGCCTCGTCCTCGCCACCGATCTGCCCCAGCTGGACTTCGTGCAGCCGCAGGGCAAGTTCACCCAGCGCGAAGCGCTGAAGGAGAACCGCAAGGTGCTCGCGGAGTCGACCATCGACGAGTGGCTCCCGGCCGTGCGCGACACCGCCGACGGGGCCGCAGGCGACGCCGCCCAGCTCGTCGACTGCAGCGACATGAGCCGCCCCGAGGACTTCACCGGCGGCGGCAGCGTCTCCGTCGTCGGCTACGACCCGTCGACTCCGACCGACCGCTCGACGACGGGCGTCGCGACCTCCTCGCAGACCGTCTACTCCTCGACCGACCGGCTCTACCTGGCCACCTCGGCCTCCTTCGGCTGGCGCGGTGGGTGCTGCGACGTCCTGGTCGACCGCGTCGCACCCCCGGGCTGGGGCGGAGGCTCGCCGGACGACGGCACCACCCAGCTCCACGCGTTCGCGCTCGACGGCCCCACTGCGGCGTACGTCGGGTCGGGCGAGGTCGAGGGCACCGTCCGCGACCGCTGGTCGATGGACGCCGTCGACGGGACGCTGCGGGTCGCCGCGGGTCCGTCCTCGGAGACCGGCAACTCCAACTCGATCGTCACGCTGAAGGAGGAGGACGGCGACCTGGTCCCCCTCGGCCGTGTGGACAAGCTCGGCGTCAACGAGCAGATCATGTCCGTGCGCTGGTTCGACGACCTGGCGATCCTGGTGACGTTCCGGCAGGTGGATCCGCTCTACGCGATCGACCTGAGCGACCCGGCGCACCCGAAGGAGGTCGGTTCGCTGAAGATCCCCGGCTACTCCGACTACCTCCACCCGATCGGCAAGGACCGGATCCTCGGCCTCGGGGTCGATGCCGACAACCGCGGCATGACGCGCGGCGGCCAGGTGGCCGTCTTCGACCTCGCCGACCTGCGCAAGCCGCGCCAGCTCGGCGTGGAGAAGTACTCCACCAACATCGAGGTCCGCGCCGGCCAGGACCCGCGCCAGTTCACCTGGCTTCCGGACCAGCAGACCGCGCTGACCGTGATCTCCCGCTACGGCCGCGCCGGCGGCATGACCGCCTGGATCTCCGTGCTCGAGGTCGCCAAGGACGGCTCGATCGACCGCCGCAACGTCAAGGGCACCGAGGGGTACGCCGACGTGGCAGCGCTGCGCACCGTCCCGCTCCCCGATGGCCGCGTCGTCCTCGTCACCGAGAGCAGCGCCGAGTTCCTGGCGCTCTGACCGGCAGTCGAGTGCGCAGCGCCCTGGCGACTGGAGCCACCTGCGCACTCGACTCGCGGCGTACCGTTTGAGGCATGTGCCGGAACATTCGCCCACTGAACAACTTCGAGCCGCCCGCGACCCCCGACGAGGTGACTGCGGCTGCGCTGCAGTTCGTCCGCAAGGTCAGCGGCACCGTCAAGCCGTCGCAGGCCAACCAGGCTGCCTTTGACGAGGCCGTTCACGAGATCGCGCACATCACCGCGCACCTGCTGGAGAAGCTCGTGACCACTGCCCCGCCCAAGGACCGCGAAGCGGAGGCGCAAAAGGCCCGGGCGCGAGCCCAGCTCCGCTACGGCAGCTGACCGCGCAGGCGCTACCGACGAGTGACGAAGATGTGGTCGGCCGCCTCGAGGACGATCTCGGCGGTCTCGCCGCCAGAGCCGACCAGCACACCCTCACGAGTGACGGCAACGGTCACGGTCTTGTCGGGCAGGGCGCCGGCACGGCGGAGAGCCGCCATGAGCGCCTCGTCCTTCTGCACCTCTTCGGAGATGCGACGGACGTGGACCCGCTGCTCGCCGGGGCCGGTGATCGCGGAGAGCGGCTCGACACCGGTCATGAAACCGTCGCCGGTCTCGGTCTCGCCCAGCTCATCCAGGCCCGGGATCGGGTTGCCGTAGGGCGACTCCGTGGGGTGGTCGAGCAGCTCGATGAGCCGGCGCTCGACGGTCTCGGAGATGACGTGCTCCCAGCGGCAGGCCTCGGCATGCACGAGCTCCCAGTCGAGCCCGATGACGTCGGTGAGCAGGCGCTCGGCGAGCCGGTGCTTGCGCATGACCCGAGTGGCGAGGCGCATGCCTTCCTCGGTGAGCTCGAGGTGGCGGTCGCCCTCGACCGTGAGCAGGCCGTCGCGCTCCATGCGGGCCACGGTCTGCGAGACGGTCGGGCCGCTCTGGTGCAGGCGCTCCGCGATGCGTGCGCGCAGGGGAACGATGTCCTCCTCGACGAGCTCGTAGATCGTCCGGAGGTACATCTCGGTGGTGTCGATGAGATCGCTCACGGACCCCATCCTGCCGTATTCATGGGCGCATGACAGAGTCGAGCCATGGCTGAGACTGTTGCTGGGACAGCGGCTTCGTCGTCCACGCCCTGGTGGCTGCACGCGGTCTGCTACCAGGTCTACGTCCGTTCGTTCGCTGACTCCGACGGTGATGGCGTCGGCGACCTGCCCGGCATCACGAGTCGGCTCCCCTACCTGCGCGACCTCGGTGTCGACGCCCTGTGGATCACGCCGTTCTACGTCTCCCCCCAGAAGGACGCCGGGTACGACGTCAGCGACTACTGCGATGTCGACCCGCTGTTCGGTGCGCTGGCCGACGCCGACGCGCTGCTGGAGCGCGCCCACGAGCTCGGCCTGCGGGTCATCGTGGACCTCGTGCCGAACCACACCTCGAGCGAGCACCCGTGGTTCGTCGACGCGCTCGCGGCGGGGCCGGGCAGCCCGGAGCGGGACCGCTACCTCTTCCGGCCCGGGCGCATCGGGGCCGACGGCGTCGAAGGCCCGCCCAACAACTGGATCTCCCGTTTCGAGGGGCCGGCGTGGACCCGCGTTCCCACCGATCCGGAACGGCCGGACGGCCCTGGCGAGTGGTACCTCCACCTCTTCGACACCAGCCAGCCCGACCTCAACTGGCACAACCCGGATGTCCCGGCGATGTTCGACGGTGTGCTGCGCTTCTGGCTGGACCGTGGCGTCGACGGCATCCGCATCGACGTCGCGCACGGGCTCTTCAAGGCAGACGGCCTGCCGGACCAGACGCTGGCACCGGGCGAGTCCGCGGACCCGGGCGAGTCACTGATCACCCAGCGCCCGAGCCACACCCCGATGTGGAACCAGCCCGAGGTCCACGAGGTCTACCGCGGCTGGCACAAGCTGCTCGACTCCTACCCGGGCGAGCGCATGGCGATCGCCGAGGCGTGGGTGCGCGATCCGGGCGACATCGCCGATTTCGTCCGTCCCGACGAGCTGCAGCAGGCGTTCAACTTCCACTGGCTCGCGGCGCCGTTCTCGGCCTCGGCGTTCCGTGGGGTGATCGAGCAGACGCTCGCAGCCGTGCCCGCGCCGACCTGGGTGCTCGGCAACCACGACGTCGTGCGGGCGGTCACCCGCTACGGCGGTGGTCCTGTCGGGGTCGAGCGGTGGCGCGCGACGTTCCTGACGATGCTGGCGCTGCCGGGCTCGGCGTACCTCTATCAAGGGGCGGAGCTCGGCCTCCCCCAGGTCGACGTCCCGCCGGAGCTGCGCCAGGACCCCCGTGCCAACGTGCCCGGTCGCGGCGGACGCGACGGGTGCCGCGTGCCGATCCCGTGGTCAGGGGCCGCGCCGCCGTACGGGTTCGGGCCCGGCGACGGTCAGCCCTGGCTGCCCCAGCCTTCGTCGTGGGCCGAGCTCTCCGTGGAGGCCCAGACCGGCGACGACTCGTCGACACTCGAGTTCGTACGCCGCGCACTCGCGGTCCGCCACGATCTGCTGTCCGAGCTGGCCGGTGTCGAGCCCGAGCTGCACGTCTCCGGCACCGAGGACGAGCTGGTGATCCGCCGTGGGCCGCTGGTCTGCCACCTCAACACCGGCAGCGAGCCAATCGCGGCCGAGCACCGGGACCGGCTGCTCGCGGGAGCCACGGTCCTGCTGTGCAGCGGCTCAGATCCGAAGGCCCGGCCCGGCGACGCGAACACCGCCACCTGGCTCCACCGCCCCTGACCCCTTCCCACTCTCCCTCTCCCCCAGCCGAAAGGCCAGGCTTGGCGGGCCGAAAGGCCACCTTTGGTGCGGCGAGAGGTCAGTTCTGGTGGCCCGAGCCTTCGAGCGCGGCGTTGTAGCGCTCGAGCATCACCACGAACGCAGCGATCTCGTCGGGCGACCAGTCCGCCAGCCGGGCAGCGTAGATCGCGCGGCGATCGGCCAGCACGCCACCGATCCGGCGGGCACCGAGCTTCGTCAGCGTCAGCTGGTGGCCACGACCGTCATGGGGATCGTCGATCCGCTCGACCAGCTCGAGCTCGGCCAGCTGGGTGACCGCTCGACTCACTGCTGCCTTCTCGACGCACAGACCGGACACGAGGTCACGCTGACGGGACGGACCGAGGCGGTGCAGGCTCTCGAGCACGGCGTACCCGACCTCGCCGAGCGACGGGTCGACCGCCGCCGCGCGGTCCGCGGCCACGCGGCGTACGCGACGGCCGATCAACCGCATCTGGGCTTCGAGGGCGAGCAGTGGCTGGGTGCTCATGCGAGTGCCTCCAGCTCCTCGTCGCTGTGGATCGTGGAGCGCAGCGGCACCTCACGGAACAGCCAGACCAGCGCAGCCGTGATGACCGCGGCGGGGATCATCAGCAGGAAGACGTGACCGGTGGCCTCGCCATAGGCGCTGGTGACCACAGCACGCACCGCCGGCGGCAAGGTGGAGAGGTCGGGGATCTCCTGGTGACCCTCGTGCGGCAGCACGAGGCCGAGCTTCGCGAACCCGGCGGCGACGTGGTCGGTCACGCGGTGGCTCATCGCGGTGCCGAGCAGGGCGACACCGACCGCGCCACCCATCGTGCGGAAGGTCGCGACCAACGAGGATGCCGCGCCGACCTCGCTGTGCGGCACGGAGTTCTGTACGGCGAGAACCAGGTTCTGCTGGATCGCGCCGAGTCCGAGGCCGGTGATCGTCATCCAGATGCTGACCACCCACAGCGGGGTCGAGCCATCGATCGTGCCGAGCAGCGCGACGCCGACCGCGAGCACGAACGAGCCGACGATGAGCACGTTCTTCCACAGGCCCGTGCGGCTGATCCGTCGGCCGCTGCCGATGCCGGCCACGAGCAGGCCCATGACCAGCGGCAGCGACATCAGGCCGGCCTCGGTGGGGGTGAGCCCGTGCGAGAGCTGGAAGTACTGCGAGAGGAAGACCGTCGAGCCGAACATCGCGACGCCCACGCTCAGGCTGGCGATCACCGACAGGGTCACGGTCCGGTTCTTGAAGAGGTGCAGCGGGATCATCGGCTCGGCAACGCGGGACTCGACGAACACCAGCGCGACGAGTGCGGCCACGCCGAGACCGACCATGAGAGCGGTCGTGCCCGAGGCCCACGCGAAGCTCGAGCCCGCGAGCGAGACCCAGGCCAGCAGGATCGACAGGCCGGCTGCGATGAGCGTCGCGCCGAGGATGTCGACCTTGGCGTCGTTGCGGACCGTCGGCAGGTGCAGGGTCCGCTGGAGTACGACGAAGGCCAGGACCGCGAACGGGACGGCAACTCCGAAGCACCAGCGCCAGCCGAGCGTGTCCACGACCAGTCCGCCGATCAGCGGCCCGGACACGGTGGCGACCGCGAAGGTCGCACCGAGATAGCCGGAGTAGCGCCCGCGGTCACGCGGCGAGACGATGCTGGCGATGACGATCTGCACCAGCGCGGTGAGGCCGCCGACGCCGAGACCCTGGACCACACGGGCGCCGATCAGCATCTCCATCGAGGTCGCGAAACCGGCGAGGACCGACCCCGCGACGTACACGACGAGGGCGATCTGGACGAGCGCCTTCTTGTTGTAGAGGTCGGCGAGCTTGCCCCAGATCGGGGTCGTCGCAGTGAGCGCGAGCAGCGTCGCGACCATCACCCACGTGTAGCCGGACTCGGTGCCGTGCAGGTCGCCCACGATCACGGGCAGGGCGTTGGAGACGACCGTCGAGGAGAGCATCGCGACGAACATCGCGAGCAGCAGCCCGGACATCGCCTCCAGCACCTCGCGGTGGGTCATGGCGGTCGGCGCCAGGTCATTCTGGGGTGCTGCGGTGCTCACGGGTTCTCCTGCAAAGTCGTTGTCAAAGTCAACGATTGCAGATTTGGTTGCGCTCCGCAACCTTTTCCTTTGTGACGCCCGTCCCGCTCCCCCGCCGAGATGTTGGTCGTGGCCCGCCGAGAGGTCAGGTGTGGCATGCCGAGAGGCCAGGTTTGGCGGCGCGAAAGGTCAGCGCTGGCGAAATGGGAACGACCCGCAGGCCTGTGTTGTCCGGCCAGGACAACAGCCGGGGCCTGCGGGTCGCGGGGACTGCGGTGGATTCGCAAGAGGCGATGCCGACCGGAGTCAGAGCATCGGCTGCTAGCGCGCAGCCACCTCACGTGTCCTCGAAGCATGCATTGCGTCGATCACCTCCTTTCCCGTGTCCTTCGACGGTACGCCGCGCCCGGCAGGCCGTCGACCGGTTTTCTGGCGAGCGCCGAAACTGACCCTTCGGCACCCCAAACCTGACCTTTCGGCGCGCCACACCTGACGGCTCGGCACGCCAAACCTGGCCATTCGGCGGGGTCAGACGGCTTCCTCCACGGGCGCCTCGAACTGCGAGCGGTAGAGCGCGGCGTACGCCCCGTCCGCCGACAGCAGCGAGGAGTGCGTGCCCTGCTCGACGATCTGGCCGGCCTCCATCACCAGGATCAGGTCGGCGTCGCGGATGGTGGAGAGCCGGTGCGCGATCACGAACGAGGTGCGGTCGGAGCGCAGCGCCGCCATCGCGTGCTGGAGCAGCAGTTCCGTGCGGGTGTCGACCGACGAGGTGGCCTCGTCGAGGATCAGCAGCGCAGGGTCGGACAGGAACGCGCGCGCGATCGTGATCAGCTGGCGCTCACCAGCAGAGATGCCACCGGTCTCGCCGGTCAGCACCGTGTCGTACCCGTCCGGCAGGGAGTGGACGAACCGATCCACGAACGTCGCCTGGGCCGCCTCGAGGATCTCCGCCTCCGAAGCCGAAGGACGGCCGTAGGCGATGTTCTCCCGGATCGTGCCCTCGAAGAGCCAGGTGTCCTGGAGGACCATGCCGATCCGGTCCCGCAGCACCGGGCGCGGCATCGTGGCGATGTCGACCCCGTCAAGCGTGATCCAGCCGCCGTTGAGCTCGTAGAACCGCAGGATCAGGTTGACCAGCGTGGTCTTGCCGGCGCCGGTCGGGCCCACGATCGCCACTGTCTGACCGGGAGCGACCTCGAGCGAGAGGCCCTCGATCAACGGCCGCGACGGATCGTAGGAGAACGACACGTCCTCGAACCCGACAGCACCCCGCGACAGCACAGCGCCACCTTCACCGGAGGGCTCAGCAGACTCGTCCGGTGCGTCGAGCAGCTCGAAGACCCGCTCGGCCGACGCGACACCCGACTGCAACAGGTTGGCCATCGAGGCGACCTGCGTGAGCGGCTGGGTGAACTGGCGGGAGTACTGGATGAAGGCCTGCACGTCGCCGAGCGACATCGAGCCACTGGCCACCCGGAGACCGCCGACGACCGCGATCGCGACGTACTGCAGGTTCCCGACGAACATCATCATCGGCATGATCAGCCCGGAGACGAACTGCGCGCCGTACGACGCCTGGTAGAGCCCCTCGTTCTGCTCGGCGAAGGTGCGCTCGACCTCCGGGCGGCGACCGTAGACCCGCACCAGCGCGTGGCCGGAGAAGGTCTCCTCGATGTGCGCGTTGAGCGTGCCCGTGCGGCGCCACTGGTCGACGAAGAGACCCTGCGAGCGGCCCATGACCTGCTTGCTGATCACCAGCGTGAGCGGGATCGTCACGAGGGCGATCAGCGCCAGCAGGGGCGAGATCCACAGCATCATCGCGAGTACGCCGACCACGGTGAGCAGCGACGTCAGCAACTGCGAGAGCGTCTGCTGCAGGGACTGGGCGACGTTGTCGATGTCGTTCGTCACGCGCGACAGGAGCTCGCCGCGCGGCTGCTTGTCGAAGTAGCTCAGCGGCAACCGGTGCAGCTTGTCCTCGACCTCGTCACGCAGCTCCGAGACCGTCTTCTGGACCAGGTCGTTGACCAGCCAGCCCTGCATCCAGCCGGTGAGCGCAGCCGCGACGTAGACGCCGAGCACGACCAGCAGGGTGAGCCCGACAGCGCCGAAGTCCACGCCGACGCCGGGGATCACGTCCATGCCCGAGAGCATGTCCGCCATCTTGTCGTCACCGGTGGCACGCAAGCCCTCGATCGCCTGCTCCTTGGTGGTGCCGGCGTCGCCGATCCTGTGACCGAGGACGCCGTTGAAGATCAGGTCCGTCGCGTGGCCGAGGATCTTCGGCGCGACGACCATGAAGGCCACCGACGCCACGCCGAGGACGAGCAGGCCGATGATGCGCAGCCGCTGCGGAGCCATCCGGCGGAACAGCCGCTTGGCCGACGGCCCGAAGGCAAGGGACTTCTGCGCGACCATGCCACCTCCGAACGGGCCGCCGCGACCGGGCCCGCCGGGAGCGACGATGCGCTCGGTGGTCTTCATCGTGCCGCTCATGCGACCTCCTCCGCGGTGAGCTGGGACGTGACGATCTCCTGGTAGGTCGGGCAGTCCTCGATCAGCGACGCATGGGTGCCGAGACCGACCACCCGCCCGTCGTCGAGTACGACGATCTGGTCGGCCTCCAGGATCGAGCTGACCCGCTGGGCCACCACGATCACGGTCGCGGCGGCGGTGACCGGCCCGAGCGCCCGGCGCAGTCGGGCGTCGGTGGCGACGTCGAGCGCGGAGAAGGCGTCGTCGTAGAGGTGGATCAGTGGCTGACGCACGAGAGCTCGCGCGATGGCGAGGCGCTGCCGCTGCCCACCACTGAGGTTGGTCCCTCCCTGCGAGACCGGGGCATCGAGGCCCTCGGCCATGGCGCGCACGAAGTCCTCGCCCTGGGCGATGCGCAGCGCGGCCCACAGCTCCTCGTCCGACGCGTCCGCCCTGCCATAGGAGAGGTTCGACCGGATCGTCCCGCTGAACAGGAACGCCCGCTGTGGCACCAGGCCGATCAGGCCCCACAGCGACTCCTCGTCGAGGTCACGCACGTCGATCCCGTCGATGCGCACCGCGCCCGACGTCGCGTCGTACAGGCGCGGGACGAGGTCCATCAGCGTGGTCTTGCCGGCACCGGTCGAGCCGACGATCGCGGTGGTCTCCCCCGGACGGGCAGTGAACGAGATGCCGGTGAGCACCGGGTCAACGGCACCCGGGTACGCGAAGGAGACGTTGTCGAAGGTGACCTCGCCCCGCGGATCCGCGAGCACCACCGGTGACGCCGAGGGCACGATGGACGGCTCCGTCGAGAGCACCTCGACGATGCGGTCGGCGCAGACCGCCGCGCGCGGCACCTGCACGAGCATGAAGGTCGCCATCATCACCGACATGAGGATCTGCATCAGGTAGCTCATGAAGGCGGTCAGCGCGCCGATCTCCATCTGGCCCTCGTCGATCCGGTGCGCGCCGAACCAGTAGACCCCCACGATCGAGACGTTCATGATCAGCATGACCGCAGGGAACATGCTGCCCATCCACCGACCCGTCGAGGTCGCGGACGCGGTCAGCTCGGCGTTGGACCGCCCGAAGCGGGCACGCTCGTCGGGCTCCCTCACGAAAGCGCGTACGACGCGGATGCCCGTGATCTGCTCGCGCAGGATCCGGTTGATCGTGTCGATGCGACCCTGCATCAGCTTGAAGCCCGGCACCATGCGACTCACGATGAAGCCGACCGTGACCAGCAGCGCCGGCACGCAGATCGCGAGCAGCCAGGAGAGACCGAAGTTCTCGCGCATCGCCATCACGATGCCGCCGAGCATCATGATGGGCGCGGAGACCAGCATGGTCAGGGACATCAGGACGAGCATCTGCACCTGCTGCACGTCGTTGGTGCCGCGCGTGATCAGGCTCGGCGCACCGAACTGCGAGATCTCCTGGCTGGAGAAGTCGCCGACGCGGTGGAAGAGGTCGCGGCGTACGTCGCGCCCGAAGCTCATCGCGACGCGGGCGCTGTAGCGGACCGCGATGATGCTGCATGCGATCTGGCCCAGCGAGACGGCGAGCATCACGCCACCGATGCGCACGATGTAGCCGCTGTCGCCGAGCGCCACGCCGCGGTCGATGATGTCGGCGTTCAAGCTGGGCAGGAACAGCATCGCCAGCGTGCCGACGAACTGGAGCCCGACGACGATCGCCAGCCAGGGCAGGTAGGGGCGCAGGTGACTGCGCATGAGGCGGAGCAGCATCAGTCGGTCTCCTTCAGCGTGCCGTGGAGCACGACGTCGACGATCTGGTCGGGGGTGAGCAGCCGGCCCTCGGAGATGTGGGGGTGGCTGCCGGAGAAGGTGAGGAGGCGGCCCAGCCGGACCACTTCGTCAACCTGGATCCGGAACTGGTCCGCGTCGGGCTCGATCAGCGCCGTGGTGAGCTCGTTGACCCGTCGCCGCCAGTCCCCCTGCTGCTTGACCGACAGCGGAGGCTGGGTCATCCCCATGATCGACATCAGCTCGAAGATCGAGGCGAAGCGGTCCTGGAAGACGCCGACGATGGCGAGCAGCCGCTCACGCAGGTCGGCGGCGGGGTCGACCGCCTCGAGCTTCTCGATCAGCTCGGTCGGGTCGAACGCCTTCTCCAGCGTGCACAGGAAGAGCTCGTCCTTGGTGGCGAAGACCCGGAAGATCGTGCCCTCGGCGACACCTGCCGCCTCGGCGACCTGACGGGTCGTGGTGGCGCGGCCGTGCTCACGGAGAAGCGGCAGGGTCGCCTCGATGAGGGCGGCCCGACGGTCGTCGGGCGCCATCGGTGCAGCTCGTTTGGACATGCCAACCAGTGTAAGTGAGTGAGCACTCACTCATCAAGTGGATTGGGGGCGACCCGGGCCTCAGGGCGCGAGGCGCTCCAGGGCCCACTCCTCCCCCTCGCCGGCGCCGGCGAGGCGGTAGCGCACACGGTCGTGCAGGCGGTTGACCCCGCCCTGCCAGAACTCCACCAGCGTCGGCTCGACGACGTACCCTCCCCAGCCGTCGGGCACCGGCACCTCGTCCGGGTACGCCGCGTCGGCGGCGACGAAGCGCGCGTCGAGCTCCTCGCGGCTCACGACCTGCGACTGCGGCGAGGCCATCGCGCCGAGCTGAGCCCCGCGCGGCCGCTTCGCGAAGTACGCCGCGACCTCGGCGTCGGCGAGCGGCACGGCCACCCCCTCGACCCGCACCTGGCGCTGGAGCCCGTGCCACGGGAACAGCAGCGCGCAGCGCGGATTGGCGGCGAGCTCGAGGCCCTTGCGCGAGCGCTGGTTGGTGTAGAAGGCGAACCCCCGCGCGTCGAGTCCCTTGAGCAGCACGATCCGGCTCGACGGCTGGCCCTCGGCGGAGACCGTGGCGAGGATCATCGCGTTGGGCTCGTCGAGCTCGCCGGCATCGGCGAACCAGCGGCGGAACATCTCGATCGGATCGGCCGGCATCCCGGACTCGTGGAGCCCGGCGGCGGCATACTCCGCACGAAGCGAAGCCAGGTGCTCGTTCATGTCCCCATCATGACGCGGGCTCGGGACAACCCGGCGCCCACGCCCCGGCTCAGTCCCGAGCGAGGCAGTCGGTGCCGTTCTCGCGCAGCACCTGGCGCTGCGTCGGCCGCGCATCGGCGTAACGATCGCGCCCAGCGGCCGTCAGCCCGACGTACTGCGCGCGCCGGTCCTCGGAGCACGTACGCCGCTCGAGCAGGCCGTCGTTCTCCAGCCGCGCGACCAGTCGCGACAGGGCGCTCTGGCTGAGATGGGCGCCCTCGCCGAGCTCGCGCAGGCGCATGCTGCACTCGTCGGCGCGATGGAGCTGCTGGAGCACCTCGAACTCACTGGCCGTGAGCCCGTGTGCCGCGCCGAGCTCGCGGTCGAGCGCGCACATCAGCCGCTGGTAGCGGCCCATCAGCTGGTGCCACTCGTCGGCAAGGCGCTCGTCGGTCGACGACGGTGCGCGATCGGAGCGTGCGGAGGACATGCCGCCACGATAGCAGATGCATCCGCATCTTATGTTTACGCAAATGTTGCTTGCGCATCTAATGCACATGCATGCATGCTGGTGGGCATGTCCACCGACACCCCCACCTTCCGAGCCGCCCACGAGGCGACCTCCGCGCCCGAGCCGGCGACCTCAGCCGGCACCATCCACGACGCCCAGGGCTGGAGCTCCCGCACCTGGCTGCTCCTCGTCGTCCTCTGCGGCGCACTCTTCCTCGACGGCCTCGACATCTCCATGGTCGGCGTCGCCCTCCCCTCGATGGGCACCGACCTCGGCATGACGCCCGCCGGCCTGCAGTGGATCGTCAGCGGCTACGTCCTCGGCTACGGCGGCCTGCTGCTGCTCGGCGGCCGCGCGGCCGACCTGCTCGGGCGGCGCCAGGTCTTCCTGACCGCCGTGGCCGTCTTCGGCGTTGCCTCTGTCGTGAGCGCGCTGCTGTCCAGCCCGGAGGCCATCGTCTCGCTGCGCTTCGTCAAGGGCGTGGCCGCGGCCTTCACGGTGCCGGCCGGACTGTCCATCATCACGACGACGTTCGTCGAGGGGCCCGCGCGCAACAGGGCCCTCGGCATCTACACCGTCGTCGGTGCCAGCGGCTTCTCGCTCGGCCTGGTCTTCGGCGGCCTGCTCACCGAGGTGGGCTGGCGCGCGGTGTTCCTGCTGCCCGGCCCGATCGCCCTGCTCCTCGTCGTGGTCGGCCTGCGGGTGGTCCCCCGCTCGCAGCGCACCGTCGCCCGGATCCGCGACTTCGACCTGACCGGCGCCGTGACCAGCACCGCCGCACTCCTGCTGCTGGTCGTCGGCGTCGTCGAGGCCCCCACCCGAGGGTGGACCGACGGTTTCGTCCTCACCACCCTGATCGCGAGCCTGCTGCTGGCCGTCGCCTTCGTCGTGACCGAGCTGCGCCACAGCTCCCCGCTCATCCGACTGGGCATCCTGCGGTCGTGGCACCTGGTCCACGCCAACGTGGCCGGCGCGATCATGGCCGGCGGCTACTTCGCCTTCCAGTTCCTGGTGACGCTCTACCTGCAGAACTCCCTGGGCTGGTCTCCGCTCGCGATGGCCCTCGGCTTCCTGCCGACCGGCCTGCTGGTCGTCGCCTCCTCGACGAAGATCGACCGCGTTCTCGCCCGCGTGCGCACCCAGGTGCTGATCGCGGTCGGCATGGCGGCCTTCCTCGCGGCGTACGTCCTGTTCCTGCGGGTCGACCCGGGGCTCGGCTACGTGCCGCTGCTGCTCCCCACCATGATCCTGCTGGGCATCGGCTTCGCCACGACCTTCCCGTCGATCAACGCCCAGGCCACCTCGGGCGTCGCCGATCACGAGCAGGGACTGGCCTCGGGCCTGGTCAACACCAGCGTGCAGATCGGCGGCGCGATCGTGCTCGCCATCATCTCCGCAGTGCTCGGCAGCGCGGCGGCCAGCGAGGGTCCGGCCCAGGTCGGCCAGCTGATCCCGGGCATGGTCGATGGCCTGCACGTGATCGTCGCAATCACCTCCGTGGGCGTGCTGGCTTCCTTCGCGCTCCTCGTGCCGAGGCGTCGCCCGGCTCCCACCATCGGCTGACCCGGGCAACGCCGTCCCGGCATGACCCGCTCCGACCTCGCGGCCCCGGCACCACGCCGGGGCCGCGGCGTACGCCTGTTGGGACGGCGCACGTGGCATCGGCGGCCGCGTGGGGCAGAATGCGGCAGCGGCGGTTCCCACCGGCCCGCCTGTCTCGACGAAGGAGTCCCATCCATGACCTCCGCGGAGAACAACGGCCCCGTCGTACACGAGGGCCTCGAAGGCGTCATCGCCTTCTCCACACAGATCGCCGAGCCGGACAAGGAAGGCTCAGCGCTGCGCTACCGCGGCGTCGACATCGAAGAGCTCGTCGGCCGCGTCCCGTTCGAGAAGATCTGGGGCCTGCTCGTCGACGGCGCCTTCGACCCGGGCCTGCAGCCCGCCGAGGCCTACTCGCTCCCCGTCCACACCGGCGATGTCCGCGTCGACCTCCAGTCCGCGATCGCGCAGCTCGCGCCCGCCTTCGGCATCACCTACACCTACGACTCGACGCCGGAGAAGGTCCGCGAGGACCTCGGCCGTGCGGCCGTCATGGTGCTCGCGTGGGCCGGCCAGTCCGCCCGCGGCGTCGGCCGCCCCGTCGTGTCGCAGAAGCTCGTCGACGAGGGCAAGACCCTCGCGGAGAAGTTCCTGATCCGCTGGCGCGGCGAGGCCGACCCGCGTCACGCCAAGGCGATCGACGCGTACTGGTCCTCCGCCGCCGAGCACGGCATGAACGCCTCGACGTTCACCGCACGCGTCATCACCTCGACCGGCGCTGACGTCGCCGCAGCCCTCTCCGGGGCCATCGGCGCCATGTCCGGCCCGCTGCACGGCGGCGCTCCCTCGCGCGTCCTCGGCATGATCGAAGAGGTCGAGCAGGTCGGCGACGCCCGCACCTACGTCAAGAAGCTGCTCGACGACGGCGAGCGCCTGATGGGCTTCGGCCACCGCGTCTACCGTGCCGAGGACCCGCGCGCCCGCGTCCTGCGCCGCACCGCCCAGGAGCTCGGCGCCGAGCGCTACGAGGTCGCCTCCGCCCTCGAGCAGGCTGCCCTCGCCGAGCTTCGCGAGCGCCGTCCGGACCGCGTGCTCGAGACCAACGTGGAGTTCTGGGCCGCGATCGTCCTCGACTTCGCCGAGGTCCCGGCCAACATGTTCACCTCGATGTTCACCTGCGCCCGCACGGGTGGCTGGTCCGCGCACATCCTCGAGCAGAAGAAGACCGGGCGCCTGATCCGCCCGTCCGCGGTCTACGCGGGCCCCGGCACGCGCAAGGCGCAAGAGGTCGAGGGCTGGCACGAAGACTGGATGCTCAGCTGACCCGTTGACACGGCGCAACATCGACCTTGACACGGCGCGAAGTTGCGCCGCCTCGACGTCGACCTTGCGCCGTGTCGACGTTCAGGGCAGTCGCTTGGCGAAGAAGTACGCGCCTGGGTGGCAGGCGTAGGTGCCCCAGCCGTCGTCGACGCGGTCGTAGCCCGACGACTCATAGAGCGAAATCGCCTCGGGCTGGCGGTCGCCGGTGTTGAGCACCATGACCTCGTGGCCGGCGGCGCGTGCCGTCGCCTCGAGGTGGGCGAGCATGATGCGCGCCAGACCCTGGCGCTGCGCCTCCTCGACGACGTACATCCGCTTGACCTCCGCAGTGCGCACAGTGCCGAGGCGGTCCAGCCCGACAGACCGCCAGGCCCCGGACACGACCGCGACCCCGTCGCGATAGCCCAGGTAGAAGACGCCCGTCGGCGGCGTGAAGTCGGCCGGGTCCATGGGCGACTCGTCCCCACTGCCGTAACGCTCCACGTAGATCGCCTGGACTCGCTCCATCAGCGCCACCGCATCCGGGTGCCCGAACGGGACGGCCACGATCTCCACTCTCCGGTCCTCCCTCTGGTCCCGGGAGCACCTCACGCCGCGGGGATGCCAGAATAGGCGTGCTGACAACGGAGTCAGGTTCTTCTGTAGACCGATCCGTGAAAGGCTTTCCCACGTGACCGACGTGATGATCCCCGCAGACCTGCTCCCCGCCGATGGCCGCTTCGGCGCCGGCCCCTCCAAGATCGCCCCCGGCGCCCTCGACGCGCTGGCCGCGACCGGCACCGCGCTGATGGGCACGTCCCACCGCCAGGCCCCGGTGAAGAACACCGTCGGCCGCGTTCGTGACGGCCTCAGCACCTTCTTCGCCCTGCCCGAGGGCTACGAGGTCGTCTTCGGCAACGGTGGCGCCACCTCCTTCTGGGACATCGCCACCTTCGGCCTGATCCGCGAGAAGTCGCAGCACCTGACGTTCGGCGAGTTCTCGAGCAAGTTCGCGAAGGCTGCCGCAGACGCCCCGTGGCTGGCCGCCCCGTCGATCATCAAGTCCGACCCGGGCACGCGTCCCGTCGCGGTCGCCGAGGAGGGCATCGACGTCTACGGCTGGGCCCACAACGAGACCTCGACGGCCGTCATGACCGACGTCATCCGCCCCGCGGGCGCTGCCGACGACGCTCTCGTCCTGATCGACGCCACCTCGGGCGCCGGTGGCCTGCCGGTCGACCTGAACCAGGTCGACGTCTACTACTTCGCCCCGCAGAAGTGCTTCGCCTCCGACGGTGGCCTGTGGTTCGCGATCATGTCGCCGCGCGCGCTGGAGCGGGTCGCCGAGATCAAGGCGTCGGGCCGCTTCGTCCCCGCCTTCTTCGACCTGACGACCGCGATCGACAACTCGCGCCTCAACCAGACCTACAACACCCCGTCCATCGCGACCTTCTTCCTGATGGCCGAGCAGCTGGACTGGATGAACGCCAACGGAGCCCTCAAGGGCATGGTCGAGCGCACCGCCGCCTCCTCCGACGCGCTCTACGGCTGGGCCGAGAAGACCGCCTACACCACGCCGTACGTCGCCGACCCGGCCGCGCGCTCGCTCGTGATCGGCACGATCGACTTCGACGACAACATCGACGCCGCGGCGATCGCCAAGGTGCTGCGCGCCAACGGCGTGGTCGACACCGAGCCCTACCGCAAGCTCGGCCGCAACCAGCTGCGCATCGCGATGTACCCGGCGATCGACCCGGCCGACATCGTCAAGCTGACCCAGTGCATCGACCACGTGGTCGGCAAGCTCTGACCAGCTGACACGTCGTACGACGGCGGCTGCGGGATTCCCGCGGCCGCCGTTGCGCATTTCACCTCCGGCAGTTTCACCGGTCGGCCGGTGATTCGGGCACTTGTAGTGCGGTGCACGGCACTACAAGCGACAGTTTCACCGGCCGGCCGGTGAAACTGCAGCGTCGACCGCATCGACCTGCTGGTCGGTGATGTCGCCGCTGACCACCGTGAGGTGCATGGCCTCAGGCGTGGTCGTCCAGGAAACTGTCGATGAACGCCCACGTGGTGTCGCGCGCCTGGGTGCCGGTCAGCACACCGAGGTGCCCGCCGGGAGCGGTCTCCAGCCGGACGTCCGGGCTGTTGGGCAGCAGGTCACCGACGTGGTGGACGGCCGGGATCGGCGCAAGCACGTCGCGATGACCGCCGACAGCCAGCACCGGTACGTCGACGTTGTCGAGGTCGACGAGCTTGTTCGGGCCCTGGATCTTGCCGGTGGCGACCTCGTTGCGCAGCGCCATGCGCTGGTAGACCTGCATCGTGGCGCGGCCCGGGTAGGCGACCATGTTGTTCATCAAGAGGTCGACCGCCTGCACCTGACCGAGGAACTCACGGTCGTCGCGGCGCTTCCAGACCGTCATCGGCTTCTTGAGGTACGTCGGCAGCGCGGTCGCCTTGAAACCGAGGCTGACCAGCGGCGAAGGGATCGAGCCGATCGTGCGCAGTCCGGTGCCGACGATGCGGCCTCCGGAGACCTTCCCGATCGCACGGAGCGGAGCCATGATCGGCACCTTCGACATGTCGAACGGGCTCGCGACGAGGGTCAGCGTGTGAATCGGCAGCTCGGGGTGGACGGCGTCGGTGCAGATCGACAGCAGGCCGCCCATGCACCAGCCGATCAGGTCGACCTCGGAGCCGCCGTTGTCGTCGGAGACCTTCTGGATCGCGTTGGGCAGCACGTCGTTGACCCAGTGCTCGATGCCCAGGTCCTTGTCGGCAGCCTTGAGGTCGTCGTAGTCGACGAGGTAGGTCGGGCGACCCGACTCCACCAGGTGCTCGACGACCGAGGCTCCCTTGCGCAGGTCGAAGCAGAGCGACTGGGCGCCCAGCGGCGGGACCAGGAGGACGGGCAGTCCACGGGGCTCGACGCCCTCGACCGGGGTGTAGCGGGTGAGCCGACGGACGCGGCCCGTGTCGATGACCTCACCTGGGCTCCGGGTCGTGTCGGCGATGCCACCGCGCACCAGGAAGTCCCAGAGGTTGACGACGGCCTGGCGCCGCTGTTCCAGCGTGCGCTTCGGATCGAGGAACTTGCTGCTGCCGCTCACAGCCGTCAACCTAGCGGCGTCCGCGCCCTCGTGGAACCACGCAGTGCGTCGTCTCGCGGAGGGAGCCAGGTCAGCGGGGCCGCAGTGACCGGAAGAGGGCAACCAGCGCAGCCAGGCCGAGGGCGCCCCCGAGGATCCACGGCCACGGCGAGGGGTCGCCCGGCTGGTCGACGTCGGCGCTGGTCGCAGCTCCACTCGCCGGGCCACTCGCCGGGCCACTCGCTGGTCCGGACTCCGATGAGGGTGACGAGCTCGGGTTCGCGGTGGTCGACGGAGAGGTCGACGAGGAGGTCGTCGTGGACCCCATCGCCGCCCGCACCTTCGCCGGCACCGTCACGTGCAGCAGCTCCTGGTGGGCCCCCTCCGAGGAGAGGTAGATCGAGTCGTCCGCCGCCACGGCGATGCCCTCACCCTGGCGCTGCGCCGGCAGGACCCACGACCCCCGCAGCGTCAGATCCGGGAACGAGTAGACCGAGGCGCTCGTGTAGTTGCGGACCACGATGTGCTTGCCGTCGGGGAAGAAGGCTCCGTCCGTCGCCAGACCGAGGACCGAGCCGAGCGCCTCCATGCGGTTGTCCGCGCCGGCCTGGAGCTGGGCAGGAGCGGCATAGACGGTGCCGCGCATCGAGTCCTTCGAGACGACGTACAGGCGGCCGGTCACGGGATCGGACAAGAGGGACTCGGCATCGCGAGCACCATCCGGATAGGTCAGCTCGTACGCCGGGGCGTCCACCGAGCGGTCGCCCGGCCCGACCGGCACCCGGGTCACCGTGATCGCAGACCGCTCGCGTGGGTTGTCGCCGATGTCGCCCGCCCAGACCTCCCCCGGACCGGCGGGCGCGAGCGCCTCGAGGTCCTCAGGATCGGCCGACCAGTGCGTGACCCCGACGGTCTCTCCCGTGGCGAGGTCGACGGCGAAGACGCGGGCGGTGTCGCCCGAGTCGTTCATGGTCACCACCCGGCCACCCCGCACGACGAGGCCGGACGACTCGATGATGTCGGGGTCCTGGAAGGTGATGGACGGAGCGTCGGGATCAGCGACCACGGGTCCGTCGGACTGCGCCACGGTCGCCCCGACCAGGAACGGGGTCCCGATCAGGGTGCCGATCAGCAGCTCACGCATCGGGATCCGCATCCGCCTCACCTGTCGGGGCCGGTCCTGCGATCCCGACGAGCTCCGCGAGCTTCGGCTGGATGCGCCACGTGGCGACCAGGTCGTCGTACTCCTTGCGGGCGCTTCCGCCCTTCACCACCTCGCCCGTCCGGACCGCGCGGAGCAGCGTGTTGCGAGGGGTGTGCGCCGACTCGACGAACTCGACGACGTCCACGCGGTAGCCGAGCAGGCGCAGGATCGATGCGCGCACGGCGTCGGTGAGGGTGTCGGCGAAGCGCTCGCGGAGGATGCCGTGCCGCGTCAGCAGGGAGTACGGCGCGGGCGTGGGCGCCTTGCGCAGCTGCGCGGCGACGTCGTGGTGGCAGCAGGGGGCCGCGAGCACGAGCGCGGCCCGCCACTCGTCGGCACGGGCAAGCGCCTCGTCCGTGGCGGTGTCACAGGCGTGCAGCGCGAGGACGACGTCAGGAGCCTGCGCGAGCTGGGCGTCGGCGATCGTGCCGACGACGAACTCCATGTCGAGTCCGAGCTTCGCGGCGACGGCGGAGTTGTGGTCGCTGGACTGCTGCTTCACGTCGACCCCGGTGAGGTGGACGGGCAGCTTCGTGCCGAGGTACGCCTGAGCGGCGAAGGTCAGATAGGCGTTGCCGCAGCCCAGGTCGACGATGCGCAGCGGCTCGTCCGCGGTCGGCTGACGCAGCTTGCCGGTCTGCAGCGCGTCGGTCACCGAGGAGTCGAGCAGCCGCAGGAACTCCTCCACCTGGCGGTACTTCGCCTGGCGGCTCGGCTTGATCCTGCCCTCCACCGAGGAGATGCCGAGCGCGATAAGCACCGGTGCGTCCTCGGGCAGCAGCCGGCCCTTGGCCTTGTCGTGCCCCCGCTGGATCTCGCCCGCGTCGACCGGCTCGGTCCGTCGGGCGGAGTGGACCATCGCCTCGTTCTTCTTGGTCACCCGCAGCTGGTGCTGCTGGGTGAGCGTCTCCACGTGCCAGTTCCCGAAGGGCTGCTCGAGGAGCGCGTCGACGGCTGCGCTGGCGGGCTCGCCGACCGCGTGGTTGGCGGTGTGCGCCTGCGTCGCGTCGTACGACGTGATCTGGAGGTGACGTCCGGCCTTCAGGTCGACGAACCTGAGCTCGACGCGCCGGTACGGCGGCATGGCGGCACGCTGGCGGCCGGACGCGACCGCGCGCACCAGGGCCTGGTCGTCGAGGAGGTGGGCGCGCACCCTTGCCAGCGCGCCCGCCAGCGGCTCAGCCATCAGCTGAACTTGGCGATGACGACAACGAGAAGCAGCCCCCCGAGAAGGGCAGGGATGACGTACCGGCGGTATCGGGGGTGCATGTGGCAATCCTAGTTCCCGCCAAGACCTCCCCCTCCCGCCCCGCCGAAAGGCCAACTCTGGTCCGCCGAGAGGTCAGGTTTGGCAGGCCGAGAGGTCAAGACTGGTTGCCCGACAGCAGCTCCGCCAGGTGCACCGCACGTACGTCGGCCAGGTCGGCCAGCTGGTAGCGGCACGAGAAGCCGTCGGCCACGACCACCGCCTCAGGGCCCGCCGACCGGACCGCAGGCAGGAGCGATGTCTCCGCGATCGCGACCGAGATCTCGTGATGTCCCGCCTCGACCCCGAAGTTGCCCGCCAACCCACAGCACCCACCGACGCGTGTGACGGTCGCCCCGGCAGCCTTCAACAGGCCCTCGTCCGTCTCCCAGCCCAGCACCGACGCGTGGTGGCAGTGCGGCTGGGCCACGATCTCGACGCCGCTCAGGTCCGGCAACGACCAGCCAGCATTCGCCAGTGGCGCTGCCAGCGGACCGGTGAGGGCTTCGGCCAGCGTGAGGACCCCGGCGGCCACCGTCGCAGCGTTCGATCCGTCCACCAGCCGGGAAAGGTCGTCCCGGAGCGTGGCCAGGCAGCTCGGCTCGAGGCCCAGCACCGGCACCCCGCTGGCGACGTAGGGGTGCAGCCGGTCGACGGTGCGGGTCATCACCTTGCGCGCCGCATCGAGCTGGCCCGTGGACACCAGGGTCAATCCGCAGCACGCGTCAGCCGGGATGACCCGCACCTCGAGCCCGGCGTCCTGCAGCAGCCGGATCGCCGCGAGCCCGGGGCCGGGCGTGAACCGGTCCGTGAAGGTGTCCGCCCAGACCCAGACGTCCGGTCGGCCGTCGGGGCGGGACGAGAACCAGCCCGCCGCCAGGTCCTGCAGCCGCGTCGGCGCGAAGGACGGCATGGTGCGCTGCGGGTCCACCCCAGCCATGCGCTGCGCGATCCGCGCCAGCACCGGCCGGGCGAGCGCCCGGTTGGCCAGCCCCGGCGGAGTGACCCGCGCCCAGAATGGCAACCGCCCGAGCGTGTAGTGGCTCCTCGGCCGCCGCCTCCCACGCCAGGTGGCCTGCAGCGCCTCCGCCTTGTACGCCGCCATGTCGACGCCGGCAGGGCAGTCCCGCGAGCAGCCCTTGCAGGCGAGGCACAGGTCGAGCGCCTCGTGGACGGCCGGGTCGTCGAGACCATGGACCAGCGAGCCGTCGAGCGCCTCCTGAAGCACGCGGGCGCGACCGCGGGTGGAGTCCTTCTCGTCACGGGTCGCCACGTAGGACGGACACATGACGCCACCGCCGCCACTGGTCGCCAGGCACTTGCCGACACCCGTGCACCGGTGCACCGCCTCGCCCAGCGACTCCCCGGCCAGGCGCAGGAAGGTGCGCGGCTCGTGCACCTCGCGCGCGGGCCGGAGATCGGCATCGAGCGGCGCCGGATCGACCAGCACCCCCGGATTGAGCAGTCCCTCCGGGTCACAGATCCGCTTCACCTCGCGGAACAGGGCGAGCGACTGCGCGTCGTACAGGGCCGGGAGGAGCTCCGAGCGGGCCCGTCCATCGCCATGCTCGCCCGAAAGCGACCCGCCGTACGCTGCCACCGCGTGTGCGGCATCGGTGAGGAACGACCGGAAGCGAGCTCCGCCGTCGTCGAAGGTGAAGTCGATCCGCGCATGCACGCACCCGTCACCGAAGTGGCCGTAGGGCACCCCCGACAGGCCGTGCTCGCCGAGCAGCGCGTCGAACTCCCGCAGCCACGAACCGAGTCGCGCAGGTGGGACCGCCGCGTCCTCCCACCCGGAGTACGCCGGCCGGCCGAGGCTGCGGCCGGCCAGCCCCGCACCGTCCTCGCGGATCCGCCAGAGCGCGTCCTGCTCGGCCGTGTCGATGACGATCCGGTGGTCCAGCGCTCCCGCCCCGGAGGCCCAGGCAGCCAGCCCGCGGGCATGTGCGACCGCCTCGCCGACCGTCGAACCCGTGAGCTCGGCGATCAGCCACCCCACACCGCGCGGCAGCTCGGGCACTGCACGACCCTGAGCCCGCACGACGTCGACGATGCGTGCGTCGATCCCCTCCAGCGCGAGCAGCCCGCTCCCGCCCGGCGAGTGCAGCGGAACGGATTCGAGCAGCCCGGGCACGGTGTCGGCGGCGTCTGCCATCGAGGCGTGCCCGAGGACCAGCAGGACCCGATGGACCGGGTCCGGGACCAGGGCGACGGTCGCCTCGAGGACCACGCCGAGCGTGCCTTCCGAGCCCACGAGGAACCGGTCCAGCCGCCGACCGTTCTCCGGCAGCAGGTGCTCCAGCGCGTAGCCGCTCCCCTGTCGGGAGAACCGGCCGAACTGCGTGCGCACGTGCGCCAGGTTCGCATCGACCACGCTGGCTAGGTCCCCCGCGACGGCCCCGGGCGCATCCGTGGAGATGACCTCACCTGTCCCCAGCAGCACCCGCATGCCGACGACGTTGTCACTGGTGCGCCCGAAGCCGAGCGCGCGCGAACCGCACGAGTTGTTGCCGAGCATGCCGCCGATCGTGCAGCGCGTGTGGGTCGAGGGATCGGGGCCGAACCGCAACCCCTCAGCGAGCGCGAGGCCCTGGAGCTGGGCGTGCACGACACCCGGCTCCACCCGCGCGACCCGTGCCTCGGGATCCAGCGAGAGCACCCGTCGAAGATGGCGCGCGGTGTCGATGACCAGCCCCGGCCCGACGGCGTTGCCCGCGATCGAGGTGCCCGCACCGCGCATCGTCACGGGGACACCCAGCGACCGGGCCACCTCGACGGCGGCCACCAGCTCATCTACCGTCCGCGGGCGAGCCACAGCGGCCGGCACGACGCGGTAGAGCGACGCGTCCGCGGCGTACATCGCACGGTCGAGCGCGCTCGCCGAGACGTCCGCGACCCCCGCCCGCCCCAGCTCCGCGACGAGGTCGTTCACCGCAGTCCTCAGGAGACGCCGGGAAGCGCGAGGGCGTGCGCGACGACGTCGAGCACCTCGACCCGGCCGTCGGCGACGTCGGCGACCGACACCCAGGCCACCTGGTCCGTCGTGCCGCCGTCCTCGACCACCCGGAGGGTGGCGTCAGCGGGCACTGAGGCCGCGAAGAGCAGGTGGACGCCGTGGTAGTCCTGCGTGCGTCCGTTGGGCGCCGTCCCGACCAGGCGTACGTCGTGCACGTCGAGCAGCGCGCCCGTCTCGCACGCCACCCCGCACTCCTCCGAGACCTCCCGGGCGAGAGCTGCGGCGGGCCGCTCGCCGTGCTCGATCCCGCCACCCGGAAGCGTCCACGCGCCGGGCTGGTGCGCGATCGGGGACAGCCGCGTGAGCAGCACCTCGCGACCGGTCGCGCCGCCACGGCAGATCACGGCGTACGCCGCGACGCGCTGGTGCTTCGCGTTCTGGTGCTCTGCCAGCGCCTCGCTGACCAGCGCGGTGACCGGGATCCCGCCGGCCAGGACGCCATCGAGCGGGTGCCAGGCCGCCGCGACCGTCGAGCCGTCGACCTCCTGGACCTCGGGCGCCGGCGCATCGGCCGCAACCCAGCCCTCGAAGACGATCCGCAGCGCGTGGAAGTCGGTCTTGTCCTTGCCGAAGCGCGCCCGCGCGTTGTGCATCGAGTAGACCCGGGCCTCACGCGAGACCGTCGCGCACAGGCCGGTCTCCTCGAAGATCTCGCGGACCACTGCCGCCTGCGGGTCCTCGCCGTGGTCGAGGCCACCGCCGGGGAGAGTCCACAGCTCACCACCGGAGATGCGCGGCGCCAGGCGCGAGAGCAGGATCTCCCCACCGCGGATGATGACGGCGTACGCCGCGACGCGCTGGCGCTGCGGAAGTCGTCCCATGGCCCGAGTCTAGGGTCTGGCCTCCGAGCCACCGCCTAGGGTGGAGGCGATGACTCGGGATCCATGGCTCGACAACCTCAAGATGACCCTCGTGACGCTGGTCGTGGTGGGCCATGCGCTGACCCTCATGCCCGAGGAGCCGCTGACCGAGCAGGTCTACGACTTCTTCTACTACTGGCACATGCCGGCCTTCGTGCTGGTCAGCGGCTATCTGTCGCGCGGGTTCACCTGGTCCCGGAAGAGCCTCACGGGCCTCCTGACCGGCATCGCGCTCCCCTACTTCGTCTTCGAGTTCCTGCTCGTGATGTTCCGCATCCACGTGGGCCACGAGAAGGGGATCGAGGACATCTGGCTCAATCCGCACTGGCCGATGTGGTACCTCGCGGCCCTCTTCCAGTGGCGGCTGATCACGCCGATCCTGAGCAAGCACTGGATCGCGCTGCCGCTCAGCGTCGTCGCCTCGCTGTTGTGGGGCACGGCAGGATCGGGATTCTTCGACCTCAACCGCACCATCGGGATGCTCCCCTTCTTCACCCTCGGTCTCTATCTCGGCCCGCGCGCAGTGAACTTCCTCCGCTCCAACCACGGCCGCGAGATCGGCGCCGGACTCCTCGTCGGCATCTTCGCGTTCGCCGCGTTCACGGATGAGTGGATCGCCACCGGCTGGCTCTACTACTCCGACGCGTACGCCGACTTCGGGGCGTCGGCGACCGAGGGCATCGGCATCCGCCTGATCCTCCTGGCCGTGGCGACCGCGGGTGCCCTCGGCATCCTGATGGTGGTGCCGCGCAAGGCATCCTGGTTCTCCCGGCTGGGGTCGGCCACGCTCGTGGTCTACCTGTTCCACGGCTTCGTGGTGAAGGGCGCCTTCTACGTCGGCTACCAGGACTGGACGATCGACACCGGTCCCTGGGCCCTGGTCCCGACCATCATCGGTGCGATCGCGCTCTCGGTCTTCCTCGCGTGGGCCCCGGTGTCGAGCCGCCTCGCCTGGCTCGCCGACCCGGTCGGCAGCTGGAAGAGGCACCGCACCACCTCCTAGACCGCCGAGAGGTCAGGTCTGGTCCGCCGAGAGGTCAGGTTTGGCGCGTCCAGGTGTCAGGTGTGGCGCCTGACCCCTGCACCGGCCCCGACCATCCCTCGGCGTCCGGACGGGGCCGCCGAAAAGCCCGAAGGGCCCCGCCGACCAAGGTCGACGGGGCCCTTCGAGGTTGACTCAGCTCTGGTAGGAACCGAAGTCGAAGTCGTCCAGTGCGACAGCCTGACCGGCGGTCGAACCGAAGTCGTAGTCGTAGGAGTCGTAACCGGTGACGGAGTACGCCGCGGCGCGGGCCTCCTCGGTCGGCTCCACCCGGATGTTGCGGTACCGCTCGAGGCCGGTGCCCGCCGGGATCAGCTTTCCGATGATCACGTTCTCCTTCAGACCCAGCAGGGAGTCCGAACGGCCGTGGATCGCTGCGTCGGTGAGGACGCGGGTGGTCTCCTGGAAGGAGGCCGCCGAGAGCCACGACTCGGTCGCCAGCGAGGCCTTGGTGATGCCCATGAGGACCGGACGACCCGAGGCCGGCTTGCCACCCTCGGAGACCACGCGGCGGTTCTCCGCCTCGAAGATCACGCGGTCGACCAGGTCGGACGGCAGCAGGTTGGTCTCGCCCGACTCGATGACCGTCACGCGACGGAGCATCTGGCGCACGATGATCTCGATGTGCTTGTCGTGGATCGACACACCCTGCGAGCGGTAGACGTTCTGAACCTCGTCGACCAGGTGCTCCTGGGCCTTGCGGACACCCAGGATGCGCAGGACGTCCTGCGGGTCCTCGGTGCCGACGATGATCTTCTGTCCGACCTCGACGTGCTGACCGTCGGCGACGAGCAGACGCGAGCGCTTCGAGACCGGGTACTCCTGGACCTCGGAGCCGTCGTCGGGGGTCAGGATGACCTTGCGGGTCTTGTCCGTCTCCTCGATCTCGATGCGGCCAGCGGCCTCAGCGATCGGCGTACGACCCTTGGGCGAGCGGGCCTCGAAGAGCTCCACGACGCGGGGCAGACCCTGCGTGATGTCGTCTGCGGAGGCCACACCACCGGTGTGGAACGTGCGCATGGTCAGCTGCGTGCCGGGCTCACCGATGGACTGGGCCGCGATGATGCCGACCGCCTCACCGATGTCGACCAGCTTGCCGGTGGCCAGCGAGCGGCCGTAGCACTTGGCGCAGGTGCCGGTCTTGGCGTCACAGGTCAGGACCGAGCGGACCTTGACCTCGGTGATGCCGGCGTCGACGAGCTCGCCGATCCGGACGTCACCCAGGTCCTCGCCCGCGGCGACGAGGACGTCGCCGGTCTTCGGGTCGGTGATCTCGGTGGCCGACGTGCGGGCGTACGCCGCGACCTCGACGTGCTCGTGCTTGACCGTGGTGCCGTTGTCGAGCAGGACGCCGATCTTCTTCGGCAGGCCACGCTCGGTGCCACAGTCGTCCTCGCGGATGATGACGTCCTGCGACACGTCCACCAGACGACGGGTCAGGTAACCCGAGTCGGCGGTGCGGAGCGCGGTGTCGGCAAGACCCTTGCGGGCACCGTGGGTGGAGATGAAGTACTCCAGGACCGACAGGCCTTCACGGAAGTTCGACTTGATCGGCCGCGGGATGATGTCACCCTTCGGGTTCGCCACGAGGCCACGCATGGCGGCGACCTGACGGATCTGCATCATGTTTCCGGACGCACCCGAGTCGACCATCATGTAGATCGGGTTGGCCTTGTCGAAGTTGACCTCCATGGCCTTGGCGACCTCGTTGGAAGCCTGCGTCCAGATCTCGATGAGCTCCTGGCGACGCTCCTCGTCGGTGACCAGACCACGCTCGAACTGCTTCTGGACCTTGGCGGCCTGGGCCTCGTAGCTCGAGAGGATCTCGATCTTGTTCGCCGGGGTGACGACGTCCTCGATCGAGACCGTGACACCCGAGCGGGTGGCCCAGTGGAAGCCGGCGTCCTTGAGCGCGTCCAGGGATGCGGCAACCGCGACCTTGGTGTAGCGCTCAGCGAGGTCGTTGACGATGACGCCGAGCTGCTTCTTGCCCACTTCGTAGTTCACGAAGGGGTAGTCGTCCGGAAGCGCCTCGTTGAAGATCGCGCGACCCAGCGTGGTGTCGAGGATGAAGTCGTCGCCGGCCTCGAAGCCCTCGGGGGCCTCGAAGTCGCGCGGCGGGACCACGCCGGACAGGCGGATCTTGACCTCGCTCTGCAGCGAGATCTCCTTGCGGTCGAACGCCATGATGGCCTCGGACGGCGTGCCGAAGATCCGTCCCTCGCCCGGGCCCTTGCGGTCCGTGGTGAGGAAGAACAGACCGATGATCATGTCCTGGGTAGGCATGGTCACGGGGCGACCGTCGGACGGCTTCAGGATGTTGTTCGTCGACAGCATCAGGATGCGGGCCTCGGCCTGCGCCTCCGCGGACAGCGGGAGGTGGACAGCCATCTGGTCACCATCGAAGTCGGCGTTGAAGGCCGAGCAGACGAGCGGGTGGATCTGGATGGCCTTGCCCTCGATCAGCTGGGGCTCGAAGGCCTGGATGCCGAGGCGGTGCAGGGTGGGTGCACGGTTGAGCAGCACCGGGTGCTCGGTGATGACCTCTTCGAGGACATCCCAGACGACCGGGCGAGCGCGCTCGACCATGCGCTTGGCCGACTTGATGTTCTGCGCGTGGGACAGGTCCACGAGGCGCTTCATCACGAACGGCTTGAAGAGCTCCAGCGCCATCTGCTTGGGCAGACCGCACTGGTGCAGCTTCAGCTGCGGGCCGGAGACGATGACCGAACGACCCGAGTAGTCGACGCGCTTGCCGAGCAGGTTCTGACGGAAACGACCCTGCTTGCCCTTGAGCATGTCGGAGAGCGACTTCAGCGGGCGGTTGCCCGGACCGGTGACCGGACGGCCACGACGACCGTTGTCGAACAGCGAGTCAACGGCCTCCTGAAGCATGCGCTTCTCGTTGTTGACGATGATCTCCGGCGCACCGAGGTCAAGCAGTCGCTTGAGCCGGTTGTTGCGGTTGATCACGCGGCGGTACAGGTCGTTGAGGTCGGAGGTCGCGAAGCGGCCACCGTCCAGCTGCACCATCGGACGCAGGTCCGGCGGGATGACCGGAACGGCGTCGAGGACCATGCCGATCGGCTGGTTGCCGGTCTTGCGGAAGGCGTCGACGACCTTGAGGCGCTTGAGGGCGCGGACCTTGCGCTGGCCCTTGCCGGTGGCGATGGTCTCGCGCAGCGACTCGACCTCGGCCTCGACGTCGAAGTCCTGGAGGCGCTTCTGGATCGCCGCAGCGCCCATGAAGCCCTCGAAGTACTTGCCGAACCAGTTCTTCATCTCGCGGTAGAGCAGCTCGTCGCCCTCGAGGTCCTGGACCTTGAGGTTCTTGAAGCGGTTCCAGACCTCGTCGAGACGGTCCAGCTCGCGCTGCGCACGGTCACGCAGCTGCTTCATCTCGCGCTCGGCGGCGTCCTTGACCTTGCGCTTGACGTCGGCCTTGGCGCCCTCGGCCTCGAGAGCACCGAGGTCCTCCTCAAGCTTCGTGGCGCGGTCGTTCAGCGAGCCGTCACGACGACCCTCGAGGCGCTTGCGCTCAAGGTCCACCTTCGCCTCGAGCGAGGACAGGTCGCGGTGACGCGCGTCCTCGTCGACGGAGGTGATCATGTACGCCGCGAAGTAGATGACCTTCTCGAGGTCCTTCGGAGCGAGGTCGAGCAGGTAGCCAAGGCGCGACGGGACGCCCTTGAAGTACCAGATGTGGGTCACGGGAGCGGCCAGCTCGATGTGACCCATGCGCTCGCGACGGACCTTGGAGCGAGTCACCTCGACGCCGCAGCGCTCGCAGATGATGCCCTTGAAGCGCACGCGCTTGTACTTGCCGCAGTAGCACTCCCAGTCCCGGGTGGGACCGAAGATCTTCTCGCAGAAGAGACCGTCGCGCTCAGGCTTCAGCGTGCGGTAGTTGATGGTTTCCGGCTTCTTGACCTCACCGTGGCTCCATCCGCGGATTTCGTCCGCGGTGGCGAGGCCGATCTTGAGCTGGTCGAAGAAGTTAACGTCGAGCACTTTGGCTGCTGTCCTTCGTTAGAACTGAGAAAGAAAAGACTGAGGACTGATCGAGGCGGTACGCCGCCCGGCTGGGCTCTTCGCCGGGTTGGGCGGCGTACCGCTACTCACATCAGACTTCTTCGACCGAGCTCGGCTCGCGACGGGACAGGTCGATGCCGAGCTCCTCGGCGGCGCGGAAGACGTCTTCCTCCGCGTCGCGCAGCTCGATCATGGAACCGTCCTGCGAGAGGACCTCCACGTTCAGGCAGAGCGACTGCATCTCCTTGACGAGAACCTTGAACGACTCCGGGATGCCCGAGTCGGGGATGTTCTCGCCCTTGACGATGGCTTCGTACACCTTCACGCGGCCGGGCACGTCGTCCGACTTGATCGTGAGGAGCTCCTGCAGGGCGTAGGCGGCGCCGTACGCCTCCATGGCCCAGACCTCCATCTCGCCGAACCGCTGGCCACCGAACTGGGCCTTACCACCCAGGGGCTGCTGCGTGATCATGGAGTACGGACCGGTCGAACGAGCGTGGATCTTGTCGTCGACCAGGTGGTGGAGCTTCAGGATGTACATGTAGCCGACCGAGACGGGCTCGGGGAACGGCTCACCGGAACGACCGTCGAACAGGTTGGCCTTGCCGGACTCACCGACGAGGCGCTCACCGTCACGGGTCAGCGTGGTGGAACCGAGCAGACCGATGATCTCGTCCTCGCGGGCACCGTCGAAGACCGGCGTGGCGACCTTCGTGTTGGGCTCGGACTTGTCGGCACCGATGGAGATCAGGCGCTGCTTCCAGTCGCTGTTCGCCGGGTCGCCGGACAGGTTGAGGTCCCAGCCCTGCTTGCCGATCCAGCCCAGGTGCAGCTCGAGGATCTGACCGATGTTCATGCGGCGCGGGACACCGAGCGGGTTCAGCACGACGTCGACCGGGGTGCCGTCCTCCATGAACGGCATGTCCTCGATCGGCAGGATCTTCGCGATGACGCCCTTGTTGCCGTGACGGCCGGCAAGCTTGTCACCCACGGAGATCTTGCGCTTCTGCGCGACGTACACACGAACGAGCTCGTTGACGCCCGGGGGCAGCTCGTCGCCGTCTTCGCGGTTGAAGACGCGGACGCCGATGACCGTGCCGGACTCACCGTGCGGCACCTTCATCGAGGTGTCGCGAACCTCGCGCGCCTTCTCACCGAAGATCGCGCGGAGCAGGCGCTCCTCCGGGGTCAGCTCGGTCTCGCCCTTGGGCGTGACCTTGCCGACGAGGATGTCACCGGTGGTGACCTCGGCGCCGATGCGGATGATGCCGCGCTCGTCGAGGTCGGCCAGCATCTCCTCGGAGACGTTCGGGATGTCCCGCGTGATCTCCTCCGGGCCCAGCTTGGTGTCGCGAGCGTCGACCTCGTGCTCCTCGATGTGGATCGAGGTGAGGACGTCCTCCTGGACGAGGCGCTGCGACAGGATGATCGCGTCCTCGTAGTTGTGACCCTGCCAAGGCATGAAGGCCACGAGGAGGTTGGTGCCCAGCGCCATCTCGGCGTTGTCGGTGCACGGACCGTCGGCGATCGGCGAGCCGACCTCGACACGGTCACCCTCGGCAACCAGCGGGCGCTGGTTGATGCAGGTGCCCTGGTTCGAGCGCTTGAACTTCGCCATGCGGTACGACGAGTAGGTGCCGTCGTCGTTCATGGTCTCGACCAGGTCGGCGGAGACGTCCTTGACGACACCGGCCTTGGTCGCGGTGACGACGTCACCCGCGTCGACTGCGGCGCGGTACTCGATGCCGGTGCCGACGATCGGGCTGTCGCTCTTGATGAGCGGGACAGCCTGACGCTGCATGTTGGCGCCCATGAGCGCGCGGTTTGCGTCGTCGTGCTCGAGGAACGGGATCAGGGCGGTCGCGACCGACACCATCTGGCGCGGCGAGACGTCCATGTAGTCGACGTCCTCGGGCAGGATCTCGGAGACCTCACCCTGGCGGAGACGCACGAGCACGCGCTCCTCGGCGAACTTGTTGTTCGCGTCGAGCACCGCGTTGGCCTGCGCGATGACGTACTTGTCCTCGTCGTCGGCGGTCAGGTAGTCGATCTGGTCGGTGACGACACCCTTGACGACCTTGCGGTACGGCGTCTCGACGAAACCGAACGGGTTGATCCGTCCGTAGGACGCGAGCGAGCCGATCAGACCGATGTTCGGGCCTTCAGGCGTCTCGATCGGGCACATGCGGCCGTAGTGCGAGGGGTGGACGTCTCGCACTTCCATGCCGGCGCGGTCACGGGAGAGACCACCCGGGCCGAGCGCGGAGAGGCGGCGCTTGTGGGTCAGACCGGCGATCGGGTTGGTCTGGTCCATGAACTGCGAGAGCTGCGAGGTGCCGAAGAACTCCTTCAGCGCCGCGACGACCGGGCGGATGTTGATCAGGGACTGCGGCGTGATGGCCTCGACGTCCTGGGTCGTCATGCGCTCGCGGACCACGCGCTCCATGCGGGCAAGGCCCGTGCGGAGCTGGTTCTGGATCAGCTCGCCGACCGTGCGCATGCGACGGTTGCCGAAGTGGTCGATGTCGTCGGCAGCAACGGGGTGCTCGGCGCCATCGGCCTGCGGAAGCTCGGTCTCGCCAGCGTGCAGCGCGACGATGTAGCGGATCGTGGCCACGATGTCGTCGATGGTCAGCGTCTGCTGGTCGAAGGCCTCGGTGGTCGCGAGCTTCTTGTTGATCTTGTAACGCCCGACCTTCGCGAGGTCGTACCGCTTCGGGTTGAAGTAGTAGTTGTTCAGCAGCGTCTGCGCAGCCTCACGCGTCGGCGGTTCGCCCGGACGCAGCTTGCGGTAGATGTCGAGGAGCGCGTCGTCCTCGCCCTGGGTGTTGTCCTTCTCCAGGGTGAGCATCATCGACTCGTACTGGCCGAACTCTTCACGGATCTGCTCGTTGGTCCAGCCGAGGGCCTTGAGCAGGACGGTGACGTTCTGCTTGCGCTTGCGGTCGAGGCGGACGCCGACCATGTCGCGCTTGTCGATCTCGAACTCGAGCCAGGCTCCACGCGAGGGGATGACCTTGGCCGTGTAGATGTCCTTGTCGGACAGCTTGTCGGCGGTGCGCTCGAAGTAGACGCCCGGCGAGCGGACGAGCTGCGAGACGACGACACGCTCGGTGCCGTTGATGACGAAGGTGCCCTTGTCGGTCATGAGCGGGAACTCGCCCATGAAGACCGTCTGGCCCTTGATTTCACCGGTCTCGTTGTTGGTGAACTCCGCAGAGACGTAGAGGGGTGCGGAGTAGGTGAAGTCCTTGTCCTTGCACTCCTCGACGGTGTACTTCGGGTCGTAGAAGACCGGGTTCTCGAACGAGAGCGACATCGTCTCGGAGAAGTCCTCGATCGGGGAGATCTCCTCGAAGATCTCGGTCAGGCCCGACTTCGTGGAGACGTCCTCACCAGCGTCGATGCGACGCTGGACAGCGGCCTGCCACTTCTCGTTGCCCACGAGCCAGTCGAAACTGTCCGTCTGAAGGGCGAGAAGCTGCGGGACCTCGAGAGGTTCGGTGATCTTTGCGAAGGAGATGCGGCGGGGGTTACCAGCGGAAGCGCGCGCGGCCAAGAGGTGTCCTTCTAGAGGGTTCGCGACTGAGATGGCGCCTCCCACCACGAACCAGCCACCGTGCAGGCGGGCCGCATTTGAGGGCAGACGCAAAGAAGAAGCGTACTAGAAAAAGACGTGCGTCACAAACCCTCGACCAGATGCGTCCGGGACGGTACGACGATGATGGCTCGCCGTGGCGGTCCGGTCAAGCAGGCAGCGTCGTGTGCATGTCATCGACGAGCCAGCGGTCGCCCGACCGGGTCATCTCCAACGTCACCTGGTCGCGGTAGACCGTCGCCTTCGGGGTCGCCTTGTTCGTGGTCGGCCGGTTGACGAACAGGAGCACGTCCACGCGGTCCGGACTGCTGCTGGCGACGGCCGACGCGAGCACCTCGACCTTCACGACAGTCTTCGTCGTGGGCGCGTTGTCCTCGATGATCGCGAAAGTCTTGCGGTAGTCCTTCGCGAAGTCGTCCGTCATCCGGGTGAGCGCCGCGGCACGGTCCTCGTCGAGGTGGCGGTAGTCGTAGGAGAGCACGGGCACGATCGCCGACTCCGCGGACCGCACCGCATCGGCGAGCGCGGCAGCACTGACCGGGGCGGGACGGTCAGGAAGGGCGCGGCCGATCGGGCCGGCGGCGAAGGCCGCCGCTCCCCCGACCACGAGGGTCAGCACGAGCAGCGCCGCGAGCACCCAGGTCGGGACTCCGCGCGGAAGCCGGCCGGCAGGCGGGCCGGGCTCGATGGGTGGTGCCGCCTGAGCGACCTCCACCTCGGCAGGCACGTCGACGCGCGCCGCGGTTTCCGGCTCTGCGTCGGCGAGCTCCGCGTCGTACCTCGCGCGGCGGGCGGGGTCGAGGAGGACCTCGCCGGCCTGGTTGAACACGCGGAACGACGGGTCGGTCGGACCGAGGCCCGCGACCGCAGCGGTCCAGGCCGTGCGGATCTCCTCGGTCGAGGCATCGCGGGCAACGCCGAGGACGGCGTACAGGTCGACGGTGCTCACGGCGTCTCCCCCGTCACGGGCTGGAAGTTGTCGACGCGCCAGTCACCCTTGACCTTCACGATGGTGACCTCCCAGCGGAACTGGACCGGGTCCCCGTAGGGCTCCGAGCGCACTGTGTCGTTGGCCTGCCAGGCGACCAGCGCGGTGGCCTTGTCGGCGGTCACGCTGGCAAGGCCGATGCCCTGGACCTTGGCGGAGCGTGCTGCTCCCTGGGCGACCTGCTGCTCGACGATCTCCAGCGACTGCTCGAACGACGTGCGGAACTTCGTCGTCAGCATCTCGCTCACGCGGTCGCGGTAGCCGGTGAGCTTCTTCGACTTGTCGAGGTCCTTCGGACCGTAGGTGCCCATGCGGAGCACGAACTGCTCGGTCGTCGCGATCACCTCGTCGCGGACATCGGTCGTGCCGTAGCTGCCTGCCGCGGCCACGTCCCGCGCATCCCAGGCGCGGATCACCAGCACCACCGAGGCGGCAAGGAGGGCGAGGCTCAGCAGCACCAGGACCGGCAACCGCCAGCCGCGCGCGCCGGAGACCCCGTGGGGCTCGTGCGTCATGAACTCACTCCTGTACGGCGATGGGTCACTGGCCGAGGGGCTGGAGGTAGAGCCACTTCCAGCTCTCCTCGCCCAGGCTGGCCGGCGCGGGAACGACGGTGGACCGCTGATCTGCGGGCACCTCGTCGGTCCACGTGACCTTACCCGTGTCCGGGTCATAGGTGGCCACGACGTTGCCGTAGCCGGTGGCTGCGCGGGGCGCGTGCTGCGCGCCGCGGGGGTTGCTCTTGCTCGCGGGCTCGGTGCACCGGGCGTCCATGTTCATGGGAACGTCTTCGGTGCGGATCGGAGCCCGCTGCTTGGTGCCGCCGTAACCGGCGTGGCACACCGGGGGCTGGCTCGTGAAGACCAGGCCGAAGTGGGCGTCGTACAGGCCGGTGCGAGGGTCCTTCGCCGTGACGGTGTAGCTGCCCTCGACGACGTACGGGAAGGCGACGAGGAGGGTCTGGACGTCATCGAGGTGCCGGACCACGACCTCGCCCGTCGTCACCAGGTTGTTGATCAGCTCGGAGAGCTCGACACCGTGGTCGCTGAGGAACTTCTTCAGCACCTGGGCGCTCACGGCTCCGTTCTCGATCAGCTGGCGCAGGTCGGCGTCGCTGCCGGCCAGCGTCCCGCTGAACAGGGCGAGGTCCCGAGAGAACGACCGGATCGCGGTCGCCGAGGCGAGCTGGCCGTCGAGGACGGTGTTGCTGTCGCGGATCAGCGCGGCGGTCAGGTCGAAGTTCTCGGTGGCCGTCTCGAGGAACCGGTTGGAGGAGTCGATCAGCGATCCGAGGTCCTCGCCGGTGTCCTTGAAGGCGAGGCCGAGCTCGCTGACGACCGTCCGCAGGGCGTCCTGGTCGACATCCGCGACGGTGCGGCTGATGTCGGTGAGGAGCTTCGAGGTGGAGATCGGCGTGCGGGTGTCGGCCGCGTCGATGTCGCTGCCGTCCACGAGGAACGGCTTGCCGTCCGCGAGCGGCTGCAGGTCGACGTACTGCTCGCCGAGGGCCGAGCGGTTGGCGACGATGGCGAGGGCGTCAGCCGGGATGTCGTCGTGGCCGTTCTCGATGGCCATGACGACGTCGACACCGTCCGTGGTCGCGACCAGGCGGTCGACCTGCCCGATCTTGACACCGCGATAGGCGACCTCGGCTCCGGCGTAGATGCCGCCGGACTCCGCGAAGTGTCCGACGACCTCGTACTCGCTGTCGTAGAAGAGCTTGTCGAGCTGGGCGTACTTGGCCCCGACGTAGGTCGTGCCGAGCAGCGTGATCAGCGCGAAGATCAGGAGCTGGATCTTGGTCCGGCGAGTGATCATCGGGTCACCCCCGGGACGAGCAGGGCCACAAGGTCGGGGTCATAGGACCTCATCAGGTCTCGGTACGTCGGCTTCGACGGCACCGTGCCGGTCGCGGCGCGGCCAAGTCCGGGAAGCCCGAGCTGGTCGATCACGTCCTGCAGCGGGTTCGTCGTCCCCCCGGTCGTGCCGCCACTGGTGCCGCCCGCCGCGGGGCATACGCCCGGAAGGGGGGCCAGCTTGCACAGCTCCGTCGTGATCGCGCCCGGAAGCGCGAGGCACGCGGAAGCGGACTGCTGCTGGAGGCAGTTCTGGAGACTCCTCAGGACAGCGCCGCAGATCTCGCCGAGGCCCTGGAGCTGCTGACACTCGGGGACGGGCAGACCGGCCGGGTTCTCGATGAGGTCCCTGACGTCGAGATCCATCTGGATCGACAGGTTCACGAAGTCACCCATGTGCAGGTTGCGGGCCGCCTGCGGATCGCGTCCGAAGATCGAGTCCGGGAACGGGTAGGTGAAGAGGATCTGGAGGCTGTTGGGGAGGTCCTTGCCCGCGTCGGCGAGCGACTTCAGGACGGGGTGCAGGTCACGGAAGGCACTGATCGTGCTCTCCTTCGACGCACTGATCACGCGGACGCCGACATCGCTGAGGTTCTCGAGCGCAGCGAGCATCTTGACCAGGTCATCGCGCTGGCGGTCGAGGGACGCGAGCGCCGAGGGCAGCTCCTCGAGGGCGGAGTCGATCGCGGGCATCTGCTTGTTCGCAGCGATGGCAAGACGGTTGACCGCCTCGATCGCGTGCACGATGTCCGCCTTGCCCTCCTCGAGGGTGCCCATCAGCTCCGCGAGCTGGCGGAGCACTGACTTCGCGGCACCCTCATTGCCTTCGAGGGCGAGGCTGATCTCGCTCGAGATGGTCTTGAGCTGCGCCACACCGCCACCGTTGAGCAGCAGGCTCAGCGCACCGAGCACTTCTTCCACCTCGGGGTTGTGGCCCTTGGGGTTGATCGGGATGACGTCGTTGTCAGCGAGCGGCTCGCTGCTGGCTCCCGTCTCCGGGGGCGCGAGCGAGACGAACTTCTCGCCGAGCAGGCTGGTCTGACGGATCGTCGCGACCGTGTTGGCGGGGAGGTCGACGTCACCGTGGATCTCGACCGTCACCTCGGCTGCGTAGCCACGAAGGTCGATGTCGGTCACCTTGCCGACGCTGACGTCGGCGACCTTCACCGTCGACTGGGGCACCAGATCGAGGACGTCCGCGAACTGCACCTTCAGCGTCATCGGGTCGTCGCCGGTGTCGGCGCCACCGGGCAGCGGCAGCTTGTAGACGTCGAAGCTGCAACTGGTCAGCAGCAGCGCACCGAGGACGGCCACGACGAGGCCGCGCAGGTTGCCGTTCATCGGGCCACCTCCACGAGTCCGCCGAGCGTCGGGTCGAAGGGGTCGGCCGGGCGGGCCTTCACCCCGTCGAGGGCGCCGGCGCGCGGCAGCACACCCTCGATCACGTCGCAGAGCGAGTTGTTGTTGACGAGTCCACAGAGGACCGCGCCGGGGTTGGTGCCGAGCTGGTTGACCACGCCGAGCAGGTCAGCGCGGGCATCGAGCGTGCCTGCCTGCGGGTTGTAGGTGTGGCCGAGGTTGACCAGGGCGACGGGGGCAGCATCGAGGATCTCGTCGAGCGAGGCGCGCTGGCGGACCAGGATCTTCGCGACCTTGTTCAGGCCGCGAATGTTGCGCCCCAGGGAAGCCTCGTTCTGCTGAACGAAGCCCGAGACCTGCTTGAGCGCCACCGAGAGGTTCTTGAGCGAGGCGGCCAGCTCCTCACGCTCGCCGGCGAGGACACCGGAGACGTCCGAGAGGGACTGGTTGAACGCGCGCACCGTGTCGTCGTTCTTGGCGAGCGTGCTCAGGAACGCCTCCAGCTTCTCCGCCGCCGCGAACAGCTCCTCACGGTTCGAGTCGAGCGTGCCGGTGAGCGTGCTGAGGTCATGGACCATCGCGGAGAACTTCTCGCCCTGCCCGCTGAAGTTCTGGCCGGTCTCGACGAGGAGGTCGCTGAGGGCGCCGTCCTTGTTGGCGCCGTCGGGACCGAGCGCCACGATGAGGTCGTCCAGGCTCTGGTAGATCTCGTCGAGCTCGAGGGGTGTCGAGGTCCGCTCCAGCGGCAGCACGGCGTTGTCCGCAAGCTTCGGCCCGGATCCGTCGTACGGGTCGGTGATCTGGATGAAGCGGTCGCCGACCACGGACGGGGCGATGATGACCGCCTTCGCGTCCTCGGGGAAGGCAACGTCAGACGGGTAGGAGATCGTCACCACGACGTCGGTGCCTGACGGCTCGACCTTCTCGACCTCACCCACGGGCACCCCGAGAACACGCACGTCACTGCCTTCGTAGACCGAGACCGTCCGCGGGAAGTGCGCGGTCAGGTGCTTGCGGTCGTCCCCGGCGAAGAGCGCGAAGGCCACACCGGCGACCAGCACCAGCACCACGAGCGGGACCAGGAACCTTCTCATCGGACATCCCCCGTCCCGGCACGGCCCAGCTGCGGACCAGGCGGCAGGTTGACGATGTAGTTGTCGAACCACGGTCCGTTGCCGAGCGTGTTGGCGAAGACCCGGTAGAACGGGGCCATCAGCCTGAGGCTCTGGTCGAGGTTGTCCTGGTTCTTGACGAGGACCTGCAGCACGTTCTCGGTGTGGCGGAGCGCGGGCGCGAGGTCGGCACGGCTCTCCTTGACCAGCGCGGTCAGCTCCTTGCCGAGCGTCGCGGTCGAGACCAGCAGGTTGTGGATGGCCTCGCGGCGCGCGACGACCGCGCGGAACAGCACGTCGGCATCCTTCATCAGCGCGATGATGTCCTCGTCGCGCTCGTCCAGGACCCCGGCAACCGTGTTCAGGTTCTCGAGCAGGGAGTTGAGCTCGTCGTCGCGGCTGGCGATGGTCCGCGACAGGGCCGAGACACCCGTGAGGGCGGCCTGGAACTCCTCGGGCGTGTTGCGGGTCAGGTCTGCCAGCGTGCGAAGCGAGCGCGCCAGCTGGTCGGTGTCGATCTGGTCGGCGGTCTTGGCCAGGCCCTCGAACGCCTCGACGACGTCGTACGGCGAGCTGGTGCGGTCGACCGGAATGGTGGAGCCCTCCTCGAGCTGCCCTTCCCCCTGCGGAAGCAGGGCGAGGTACATCTGGCCGAGGATCGTCTTCACCTTGATCGCGGCTGCGGTCTGGCTACCGAAGTCGGCGGCAGCGCTGACCTTGAAGGCAACCTTCACCTTCGCTCCATCCAGCTCGATCGCGTTGACCTTGCCGACGCGGACGCCGGAGATGCGGACCTCGTCGTTGACCTTGAGGCCACCGGCCTCGCTGAACGCCGCGTAATAGGTGTCGCCACCACCGATCAACGGGAGATCGTCTGCCCGGAAGGCCGCGACCATGGTCGCGCCGAGCACGGCAAGGCTCACCGCGCCGATGACGACGGGGTTGCGCTCACGGAAGGGAATCATCAGAGGTCACACCTCTTCGCAGCCGTGTTGTAGTCCACGGGAATCGGAGCGCCACCGGTCGGCAGCGTGACCTTCGCGTGGAACTCGCAGAGGTAGAAGTTGAACCACGAACCGTAGGCGGCCGTGCGACCCATCTTGGTCAGCTTGATGGGCAGGACCTGGAGCGTGCGGTCGAGCTCGCCCTTGTGGCGGTCGAGGGTGCCAGCCAGGCGGCGCAGCTGCTTCAGGTCCGCGACCAGCTCGGGCCGCAGCCCCTGCACCAGCGATGCTGTCTGGACCGACAGCGCAGAGATCTCGTCCAGCGGCCCGAGGATCGCCTCACGGTCCTTGTTCAGGCCGCTGACCAGCGTCCGGAAGCTCGCGATCAGCTCGCTGAGCTGCTCGTCACGGTCGGCAATGTGGACCAGCACGGTGTTGAGGTTCTCGATCAGGTCGCCGATGACCTCGTCACGGTCGGCCAGGGTCGAGGTGAGCGACGCCGTGTCGGCGAGCAGCCCCTCGAGGGTGCCGCCCTCCCCCTGGAAGACCTGGATGATCTCGTAGGAGAGCTTGTTGATGTCGGTCGGCGACAGGGCCGCGAAGAGCGGCTTGAAGCCGTTGAAGAGGACGGTGAGGTCGAGCGCCGGCGAGGTGTGGTCCAGCGCGATCGTCGAGCCCTCCTTCAGCTTGCTGGTCCCGCCGATCTCCTGCTTCAGCGAGAGATAGCGCTGGCCGACCAGGTTGCGGAAGCGGATCGTGACGTGGGTCGCCTCGGTCAGCGCAGTGTCTTCCTGCACCGTGAAGGTGACTCGCGCGCGGGTCCGGTCGGCGATCTCGATCTTCTTGACACTGCCGACCTTGACGCCGGCGATGCGGATGTCGTCGCCCTTGTTGACACCGGTCGCGTCCGAGAAGATCGCGGTGTACTCCTTCGAGCGCCCGAAGGACAGGTTGCCGATGACCGCGGCCAGCAGTCCGGTCGCCAGCGCGGTGACGACCATGAAGATGGTCAGCCGGACGAGGTCCTGGGTGGTCTTCTTGTCGAGGCCCTTGCGGCTCATCGGACGCTCACCTCCGCGCCACGCGCCATCGGGGCGACCATCAGCACCGAGAGGTCCGAGACGTCCTCCGTCGGCAGGCCGAAGACCGGGCCGAGCAGGGCGCGGAGCATGTTCGCCTCGGCCTCCGTGCCGACGTACGCGCCGTCGACGCCGCCGGCCGGGGCGCGACGCGTGCCCTTTCCGGTCGGCTTCTCGATGCCGTCGTTGAAGTTCGGCGGGGTGGGGAGCGGGTTCGACTGGGTGTGGGGCGGGTTCGGCAGGGTGCCGCAGTACGGCGGCTCGACCGCGCCGTTGAACGGCATGTCGTCCACCGTGTAACCGCGCGGCTGGTTCGGGAGCAGCTCGAGGTTGATGTGCAGGATGTGCCCCCGGAAGGTCTGGTCGATCTTCGGCACGACACCCGCGATGCCGCCGAGCAGGCAGGGGTACTCCGGTGCGTAGCGCGCGAACAGCCTCATCTGGGCCGACGTCACCTCACCGAGCCGGATCAGGTTCTTCTCGTTGGCGGCAAGGAAGCTCTCTGCCGTCTTGGAGAACGCCGCGGTCTCGGCAAACAGCTTCTGCAACTGCGCCTCACGATCCTCGATGGTCTTGCCGGTCGTGACCGTGTTGCGGAGCACCTCGGCCAGCTCCGGCAGGACGTCGGCATAGAGGTCGGAGACCTCAGCGGTCTTGCGCAGGTCCTCGACGAGCGCCTTCGCCTCCGGGTTGAACCGCTTGAGGTAGGCGTCGAGGTTGGACAGGCCGTCGCCGAGCTTCGAGCCGCGGCCCTCGAGCGCCGTCGCGACCGCGTTGAGGAAGTAGTTGAGCTGCTCGGGCTGAACCGTCTGGAGCAGCGGCAGCAGGTCGCTGAGCACCTGCTCGACCTCGGTCGCGACCGCCGTGCGCTCGATGACAGCACCGCGCCGGATGGCAGGCGTCGGCCTGCCGCTCGCGCTCTCGAGCGAGACGTACTTTTCGCCGAAGAGGGTCTTCGGGAGGATCGCCCCGGTGACGTCGGCAGGGATCGTCTTCACCTGGTCGGGGAAGAGGCCGAGCGTGATCTCGGCACCCTCGTCGGTGGGCGCGAAGTCGAGCACCTCGCCCACGATGACGCCGCGGTACTTGATGTCCGCACGCTCGGGCATCTGCAGGCCGATCTTGGAGGTCTGCAGGGTCACCTCGTCGTAGTCCGCGAACTTCTTGCTGAAGATCGCCCACGTGAACCAGAGGGACGCGCCCATCATCACGAGGAACATCAGCCCGATCAGCCGGTGGCTGCGCAGGATCCGCATCGCTCAGCCTGCCAATCTGACGGTGGTGGTGGTGCCCCAGATCGACATCGACAGCAGGAGGTCGATGACGTTGATCGCCACGATCGAGGTGCGGACGGCCTTGCCGACCGCGACGCCGACGCCGGCCGGACCTCCGCTGGCGGTGTAGCCGTGGTAGCAGTGGATCAGGATCACCACCACCGCGAAGACCAGGACCTTGCCGAAGGACCAGAGCACGTCACCCGGCGGCAGGAAGGCGTGGAAGTAGTGGTCGTAGGTGCCGGCGCTCTGGCCGTATCCCTGGGTGACCGTGAGCCGGGTCGCGAAGTACGACGACATGAGGCCGACGATGTAGAGCGGGACGATGGCGATCAGGCCGGCGATGATGCGCGTCGTGACGAGGAACGGTAGCGACGGGATCGCCATGACCTCGAGCGCGTCGACCTCCTCCGAGATGCGCATGGCGCCCAGCTGCGCGGTGAAACCGCAGCCGACGGTGGCGGCCAGCGCGATGCCCGCGACCAGCGGCGCGATCTCGCGGGTGTTGAAGTACGCCGAGACGAAGCCGGTCAGCGGCGCCGTGCCGAGCTGGTTCAGCGCGGCGTAGCCCTGGAGACCCACCTCGGTGCCGGTGAAGAAGCACATCGAGACGATGACGCCCACGGTGCCGCCGATGACGGCAAGGGCACCGGTGCCGAGGGTGACCTCGGCGAGCAGCCGCAGGATCTCGCGCGGGTAGTGCTTGATGGTCCGCGGCACCCAGGAGAGGGCGCGCAGGTAGAACGCCAGCTCGCTGCCGAGGTGGTCGAGGAAACGGCCGGGACGCTGCCCGATCTCTCGCAGGGCCATCACATCACCCTGTCTTCGGTGGGACGAGCTGGATGTAGAGCGCGCTCATCACGAAGTTGACGAGGAACAGGAGCATGAAGGTCACGACGACGGAGATGTTGACCGCGTCACCGACGCCCTTCGGGCCGCCGCCGGCGTTCATGCCCATGTAGCAGGCCACGATGGCCGCGATCAGACCGAACACGAGCGCCTTGGCCATGCCCTGCCACAGGTCTGGGAGCTGGGCGAGGGCGGTGAAGCTGGCGAGGTAGGAGCCCGGTGTGCCGTCCTGGAGGAGGACGTTGAAGACATAGCCTCCGGCGACGCCGACAACGCTCACCAGGCCGTTGAGGAAGACGGCCACCAGCATGCATGCCAGCACGCGCGGCACCACGAGACGCTGGATCGGATCGATGCCGAGAACCATCATCGCGTCGAGCTCTTCACGGATCTTGCGCGCGCCGAGGTCGGCCGCGATCGCCGAACCACCGGCACCCGCGATCAGGAGCGACGTGGCGATCGGCCCTGCCTCACGGACGACCGCGAGGACAGCTGCCGAGCCGGTGAAGGACTGAGCGCCGAACTGCTCGATCAGTCCACCGACCTGGAGCGCGATCACCGCACCGAACGGGATCGCGACCAGGGCGGTCGGAACGATGGTCACCGAAGCGATGAACCAAGCTTGCTGGAGGAACTCCCGAGTCTGGAAGGGCCGGCGGAATAGCCCTCGTGCCACGTCGAGGGCAAACGCGAAGAGCTTGCCCGCCGTGCCAATTGGCGCGAGAGCCCTGGAAGCGGTGATCGCTGCCACGGCAACCCGGGTCAGTCGGAAGACTTGGCGGCGGACGCCGACAGGATCGAGTCAGCGCGGAAGGAACCGGGAGGCGGCGTCACACCGTTGAGCCGGCACCACTCGCCCGGCGGACGCTGCGACTTGCGCGGGATGCCGTTGGACGTCTCCAGCTGCAGCGGGATCGGCGGCAGCGGCGGGAGGTCCATGTCCTTCTCAGCCTCGAGCTCGGTCGCGTCCTTCTCCTCGGACATGCCGATCGGACCCACGGTCTGGGCGTTCAGGAACTGACGCACGACCGGCTCGTCCGACGAGAGCAGCATCTCGCGAGGACCGAACATGGCCAGGTGCTTGTGGTACAGCAGGCCGATCTGGTCCGGAACAACGCGAACACTGTGGATGTCGTGCGTGACGATCATGAACGTCGCGTTGATCTGCGCGTTCAGGTCGACGAAGAGCTGGTTGATGAACGAGGTGCGGACCGGGTCGAGACCGGAGTCAGGCTCGTCGATGAGCAGGATCTCGGGGTCGAGGACCAGCGCACGCGCCAGGCCGGCACGCTTGCGCATACCGCCGGAGATCTCGCCGGGGAGCTTGTACTCGGCGCCGATGAGACCGACGAGGTCCATCTTCTCGAGCACGATCCGCTTGATCTCGGACTCCGACTTCTTGGTGTGCTCACGAAGCGGGAAGGCCACGTTGTCGAAGAGGTTCATCGAGCCGAACATGGCGCCGTCCTGGAACAGCACGCCGAAGAGCTTGCGGATCTCGTAGAGGTCCTTCTCCGAGCAGTTGGCGATGTCGGTGCCCTCGATGATGACCGAGCCCCGGTCAGGCTTCAGCAGACCGATGAGGGTCTTCAGCATGACGGACTTGCCGGTGCCGGACGGGCCGAGCATCACGCAGATCTCGCCGGCGGGCATCGTCAGCGTCACGTCGTTCCAGATCAGCTGCTTGCCGAACGACTTGGTGAGATGCTCGATCTTGATCTCAACACCCATGAGGGACTCCCTTTTCGTACTCGCGTCCTCGATCACCGTGACGGTGGCTCGATCCGCCTACGGAGCACACAACGTGACGGACGCCGCAAAGTTACGGCTTTTCGTGGCCCCCGTCACGTCCAGTGCAACTATCAGTCCACGGAGCGGTCATTGGCAATGGTCAGTCACCACACACCACACCCGCCACATTGTGCCCAACACCAGGTCCTTGCCACGAGCTGCCCTCCGGGACGGCGGTGGCAGGAAATGGACAACGGGGCGACCACCCGAAGGTGATCGCCCCGTTGGCGTGAAGACGTGGTGTCAGAGCGTCACTTGAGGGTGACGGTGGCGCCGGCGCCCTCGAGGGCTTCCTTGGCCTTCTCGGCGGCAGCCTTGTCAGCGCCCTCGAGGATGGCCTTGGGGGCCGCCTCGACCAGGTCCTTGGCCTCCTTGAGACCGAGGTTCGTGATCGCGCGCACCTCCTTGATGACGTTGATCTTCTTGTCGCCAGCGGCCTCGAGGATGACGTCGAAGGAGTCCTTCTCCTCGGCAGCCTCGGCGGCCGGGGCGCCAGCGCCCGCAGCAGCGGCAACAGCAACGGGAGCGGCGGCGGTGACGCCGAAGGTCTCCTCGAACTGCTTCACGAACTCAGAGAGCTCGATGAGGGTCATCTCCTTGAACGCGTCGAGGAGCTCGTCGGTGGTGAGCTTCGCCATGGTGGCGGTTCCTTCCGTATGTGGCCATCCGCTGGTCTGGCGGAGGGCCGGGTTTCAGGTGGTGTGTACGTCGGCCTGGATCAGGCGTCGGTGGGCTCGGCAACCGCGTCGGTCGCCTCCGTGGCGGGAGCCTCGTCGGCCGGAGCCTCGGTGGTCTCGTCAGCGGGGGCAGCCTCGTCGGCAGCCGGTGCTTCCTCAGCGGCGGCCGGCGTACCGGCACCACCTGCGAGGATCGAGGGGTCCTGCTCCGCCGCGGCCTGCAGGGCGCCGGCGAGCCGGGCAGCCTGCGAGAGCGGGGCGTTGAGCAGGTAGACGGCCTGGGACAGCGACGCCAGCATTGCGCCGGCCATCTTGCCCAGGAGCACCTCGCGCGACTCGAGGTCGGCCAGCTTGGCCACCTCTGCCGCGGAGAGGAGCGCGCCGTCGAGGACGCCACCCTTGATAACAAGGGCGGGGTTCGCCTTGGCAAAGTCACGCAGACCCTTGGCCGCCTCGACCACGTCGCCACTGATGAAGGCGATTGCGGTCGGACCGGTCAGCAGGTCGTCGAGACCCTCAATGCCCGCCTCCTTGGCGGCGATGAGGGCCAGCGTGTTCTTGACCACGGCGTAATCAGCGTTCTCGCCGAGTGAGCGCCGCAGTTCCTGCAGCTGCTTCACGGTGAGCCCGCGGTACTCGGTCAGGACGGCGCCGGCAGATGCGTTGAACGTGTCAACGACCTCTGCAACAGCGGCTGCCTTGTCTGGCCGCGCCATGGGTCTCCTTCCGGACTACGTCTGGTGAGACCGTCGCCCGGCCCACGAAAAAACGCCCTGGCGCAGGAGCGCAGGGCGTTGGTGGATCCGGAAGATCCTTGCTCTGACACCTGCGCAGGCCATCCGCTTCGCGGAACCTTCGGCCGAGCTGCTGGGCAGCGCGACAACCGGCGGTCTCTGGTTTCTTCGGAGAACTCTACGGGCGGTGAGCCACACCGCCAAATCGGCCGAGGTACGCCGCCCCCGGCGGGGCGCGGCGTACCTCTGGCGTCACTGCGGACAGGTCCGGTTCAGTTGGCGGGCGATGCGCTCGGCTCCGCCTTGGCGGACGGGCTCGGGCCGAACTTTCCGGGCTTGACCTGGTCGGCCGGCGGAACCGGGATCTCGTAGTCGTCGCCGTAGCCGAAGAACGTGCGGATGCGGGTGAGGCTGGTGGCGCCGAGGCTCGAGGGCTCCACGATCTTCACGATGCGATCCTCCGCGTCGAGCCAGACGTCGTAGACCTGCTGCTGCCCGGCCTCGCCCGGCAGGGGCACACCCTGTGCGTCCAGCACCTGCTCCAGGTCGACAGTGATCCGGTAGTGCACGGCTTCCGAGGACCCGATGTTCTCCGCGCCCACGACCCGGAAGTCCTTCGGCGACGCGAAGATCTCCGCGTCACGCGCGGGGTCTGCCAGCCGATCGAGCGCTGCGATCCACGGCCCGCTGCCATCGGGAACCAGCTTGATCCACGGCTTGGCCCGGGAGGCCGGATCGTTCCAGTACCAGGCACCACTGGCCAGACGGAACTCGCCCTCGGCTCCTTGGGGCTTGTACGTCATGGCGAGGTCGTCGTCGCCGTTCCAGACGGTGACGCCCTCCCAGACAGCCTTGCTCTTCCCATCGATCGTCTCCACCTGGAGGAACTTCCACGAGCCTGCTTCCTCACGCGCCTGGACGATCGCGTCGGCGAACTCGTCGGCCCGGAGCTCGCGGAAGCCGCCTTCGATGCGGGCGCCGCCCGCCTTGTCCGGAGTGGCGGACTTCCCCAGCACGACGGCGAGGACCATGGCCGCGAGGACGCCGAGCGCGGCGAGGACGATCAGCAGGCGGCGGGAAGTGGAGGAGGTCACAGGCGTGGACATGGGGCGTAGTCAAACATGACGGAGGCCACACCCGACGTGCGGGTGTGGCCTCCGGACGATCTCACAGGGAGATCTCAGGTTCAGCTGAAAATCAGATCGGCAGCGCTGACGCGCTGCGGCCCTCAATCGCCTCGGTCACGTCGAGCAAGCTCGCCGGACGCTCGGCTCAATCAGGCCTCGTCCTCGGCCGCGACGTTCTTGGTGCGGTTCGGGTCGACCTGGACGCCGGGGCCCATGGTCGTCGAGACGGTGATCTTCTTGATGTAGCGACCCTTCGACGAGGCGGGCTTCAGACGAAGCACCTCCTCCAGCGCGGCGGCGTAGTTCTCCGCCAGCTGAGCCTCCGAGAAGGAGGCCTTGCCGATGATGAAGTGCAGGTTCGCGTGACGGTCCACGCGGAACTCGATCTTGCCGCCCTTGATGTCGGACACGGCCTTGGCCACGTCCGGCGTCACGGTGCCGGTCTTCGGGTTCGGCATGAGGCCACGGGGGCCGAGCACGCGGGCCACGCGGCCCACCTTGCCCATCATGTCGGGGGTGGCGACTGCGGCGTCGAAGTCGGTCCAGCCGCCGGCCACCTTCTCGATGAGCTCGTCGCCACCGACCAGGTCGGCGCCGGCCGCGCGGGCCTCGTCAGCCTTCTCGCCCACGGCGAACACGAGGACGCGGACGGTCTTGCCCGTGCCGTGCGGCAGGGAGACGGTGCCACGGACCAGCTGGTCGGCCTTGCGCGGGTCGACACCGAGGCGCATGACGACGTCGACGGTCTCGTCGAACTTCTTCTTGGACGCGGTCTTGGCGATCTTGATCGCGGCGAGCGGGGCGAAGATCTCGTTCTTGTCGAACGCCTCGGCCGCTGCGCGGTAGGTCTTGCTGCGCTGCATGATTGTTCCTTCGTTTCTAAGAGGAGATGTGGTCAGCGGGCCAGCGCGGCCCTCCCACAGGGGTTCAGTCGGTGGTGATGCCCATCGAGCGGGCAGTGCCTTCCACGATCTTCATGGCGGCGTCGATGTCGTTCGCGTTCAGGTCGGGGAGCTTCGTCGTCGCGATCTCGCGCACCTGGTCCTTGGTCAGCTTGCCGACCTTCTCCTTGTGCGGGACGCCCGAGCCCTTCTTCAGGCCAGCGGCCTTCTTGATCAGCTCAGCCGCCGGCGGCGTCTTCGTGATGAAGGTGAAGGAGCGGTCCTCGTAGATCGTGATCTCAACGGGGATCACGTTTCCACGCATGGCTTCGGTCTGGGCGTTGTACGCCTTGCAGAAGTCCATGATGTTGACGCCGTGCGGGCCGAGGGCCGTGCCGACGGGCGGGGCCGGGGTCGCGGCGCCAGCCTGCAGCTGCACCTTGACGAGCGCGGCGATCTTCTTCTTGGGAGGCATTGTCTCTTCTCTCTGTCTCGTGGTCCTGTCGAGGCGCCTCACGCCTCTGCCACTTGCGGTGTGCCGGACTCGCAGTGCTTCGCGAACCGGCGCTCAACCAGGTCTTTGGTGCCAGATCCCTGAGGATCAGACCTTCTGGATCTGGTTGAAGCTCAGCTCGACCGGGGTTTCCCGGCCGAAGATCTCGACGAGGGCCTTGACCCTCTGCGACTCAGCGTTGATCTCGGTGATCGTCGCGTGGAGCGTTGCGAACGGGCCGTCGACGACCATGACCGAGTCGGTCACGTCGAAGTCGGCGACCTCGACCGGCTTGCGCGCGGCCGGGGTGGAGCCCGCGGGGGCCGGCGTGCCGGAAGCAGCAGCCTCGGCCTCGGCCGCGGCCACGACGGCGGGAGCCAGCATGTCCTCGACCTCGGTCATGCTCAGCGGCACCGGCTGGTGGCTGTGGCCGACGAAGCCGGTCACCGACGGGGTGTGGCGGACCGCGGCCCACGACTCGTCGGTGAGGTCCATGCGGACCAGGACGTAGCCGGGGAGGACGGTGCGCTTGACCAGCTTGCGCTGGCCGTTCTTGATCTCGGCAACCTCTTCGATGGGGACCACGATCTCGTGGATGTAGTCCTCCATGTTGAGGGAGATGATGCGGTTCTCGAGGTTCGCCTTCACACGGTTCTCCATGCCGGAGTAGGTGTGGATGACGTACCAGTCACCGGGCTTGGCCCACAGGGCCTTGCGGAACTCCTCGAGCGGGTCCAGCGGAGCGTCATCGACCGACGCGTCGTCGTCCAGGACGTCGGCGGCCTCGATCTCCTCGGCAGCCTCGTCGACGGCAACCTCGTCGGCTGCCTCTTCGAGGGCCTCCGCGTGCTCCTCGCCGGCGGCTTCGACGTCGCCAGAAGGGGTCTCGTCGATCGAGGGCTCGACGATCTCGTCAGGCGCTTCGTCGTACTGGTCCGACACGTGGTGCTCCGTCATCTTGTGGATCGATTTCCGGGGCGGGAGGGCCCGCTCCGAAGTGGTCTGCTGGTCTGCTGGAGGTCTGGCTACTTGGCGTCGGGGCCGGCGAAGATCTCGAAGACGAGCTTGCCGAAGCCGAGGTCGAGCAGGGAGACCATCGTCATCATGACCACGACGAACACCAGGACCACGAAGAAGTACGTGATCAGCTGCTCGCGCGTGGGGTAGACGACCTTGCGCAGTTCGGCGATCACCTGGCGGTAGAAAGTGACCGGCCCCGTGCGGACCGGGCGGTCACCCGATCCACGTACGGCGTCGTTGTCCGACACGTCGTTCACCTTCCGCTGACTGCAAAAATGTGCGTCTTGCAGGGCACGAGGGACTTGAACCCCCAACCCTCGGCTTTGGAGGCCGATGCTCTGCCAATTGAGCTAGTGCCCTCTGATGGCTCCCGGACCCAGCATGCCCGGTGGGTGGGCATGACGAATCCTGGTGGGAAACACCAAGCCGGGAGTCTACGGGCAAGGTGGAGGTCGAGTCCAAATGGGCCGTCCAAATGGGCTCTCCTCCCCCGGATCCCGCCCGGGCGTCTGGAACGATGGGCCCGTGACCGAGACCCAGCCCCTCGCCGACCGCAGCCCCGACGAGCTCGCCGCGTTCCTCACCGAGCAGCGCGCGGCGTACGACGCACTGAAGGGCCGCGGCCTCAAGCTGGACCTGACGCGCGGCAAGCCCGCCCCGGCCCAGCTGGACCTGTCAGACGCGCTGCTCGCGCTGCCTGCGTCGTACACCGATGCCAACGGCGTCGACACGCGCAACTACGGCGGCCTCGAGGGCATCAAGGAGATCCGCGAGATGTTCGCGGAGCTGCTCTGGGTCGAGCCCGAGCAGGTCGTCGCCGGCGGCAACGCGTCGCTCGTGATGATGCGCGACGTGCTGACAGACCTCTGGCTGAAGGGCGCGGTCGACGGCGAGCGTCCCTGGTCCCAGGAAGAGAAGGTCACCTTCATCTGCCCGGTGCCCGGCTACGACCGCCACTTCACGCTGCTCGACTGGTTCGGCATCGACACGGTCACCGTGCCGATGAACGACGACGGCCCGGACGCTGAGGCGGTCGCTGCGCTGGTCGCCAGCGACCCGTCGATCAAGGGCATGTGGATCGTCCCCACCTACGCGAACCCGAGTGGCTCGGTCTGCTCGCAGGAGGTCGCGGCGCGCCTGGCCTCCATGCCGACCGCTGCTCCGGACTTCAAGATCTTCTGGGACAACGCCTACGCGTTCCACCACCTCACCGAGGACGAGGCCAAGAGCGCCGACATCCTGACCCTCGCCTCGGCGGCGGGCCACCCGCACCGGCCGATCATGTTCGCCTCCACCTCGAAGATCACCTACGCCGGCGCAGGAGTCGCGTTCCTCGCGGCATCGGTCGAGAACGTGCAGTGGTACCTCAAGCACCTCGGCGCCGGCGCCATCGGTCCGGACAAGGTCAACCAGCTGCGTCACGCCCAGTTCTTCGGCTCGCCCCAGGGCGTGCGCGACCACATGGTCAAGCACCGCGAGATCATCTGGCCGAAGTTCGAGGCCGTGCAGTCCGTCCTTGACTCGCGTCTCGGCGGCCTCGGCGTGGCCGAGTGGACCAAGCCGACCGGCGGCTACTTCGTCAGCCTGGACGTCCTCGACGGCGCCGCGACACGCGTCGTACAGCTGGCGAAGGAGGCCGGCATCGCCCTCACCCCCGCTGGCGCGTCCTTCCCCGGTGGCAACGACCCGCGCGACCGCAACATCCGTCTCGCGCCGACGTTCCCCGAGCTCGACGCCGTCACCGAGGCGATGGACGCCGTCGCGACCTGCGTCCTCCTCGCCGCCGCGGAGCAGCTCACGGCCTGACCCCCTGTTGCGCCGACACGGCGCAACCTTGGCGTCGACGTCGAAAGTCGCGACGTGTCGACGTCGAAGTTGCGACGTGTCGACGTCGAAGTTGCGACGTGTCGACGTTCAAGTTGCGACGTGTCGATGCGGGTTTGTGACCTCAGCGCGGCGTGTCTCCCGGCCTGGCCCTTGTAGGTTCGAGCAACCGATCCAGGAGGGGCCCGCTTGAGCCAGCAACGCCGCGATCTCGCCACGCTGCCCAAGGCCCACCTTCACCTGCACTTCTCCGGGTCGATGCGGCACTCAACGCTGCTCGAGCTCGCCGAGCGTGACGGGATCGCGCTCCCGGACGCGCTGGTCGAGGAGTGGCCGCCGCAGCTGTCAGCCGCGGACGAGAAGGGCTGGTTCCGCTTCCAGCGCCTCTACGACATCGCGCGTTCCGTGCTGCGCACCGAGGACGACGTACGCCGCCTGGTGCGGGAGGCCGCCGAGGACGACGCCCGCGAGGGTGGCCGGTGGCTCGAGATCCAGGTCGACCCGAGCGGGTACGCCGCGAAGTTCGGCGGCATCACCGCGTTCACCGACCTCGTCCTGGACTGCGTCCGCGATGCCTCGGAGAGCGCCGGCATCGGCATGGCGGTCGTCATCGCTGCGAACCGGACCCGCCATCCGATGGACGCCCGCACCCTGGCCCGGCTCGCAGCGCAGTACTCCGGCCGCGGCGTGGTCGGCTTCGGCCTCTCCAACGACGAGCGACGCGGGGTGACGTCGGAGTTCGCGGCGGCGTTCGCCATCGCGGACCGGGCCGGGCTCCTGCTGGCGCCGCATGGCGGAGAGCTCCGCGGCCCCGACAACGTCCGCGCCTGCCTGGACGACCTGCACGCGCAACGCCTGGGCCACGGCGTACGCACCGTCGAGGACCCCGCGCTCCTCGAGCGCGTGGCGGAGGCCGGCATCACCCTCGAGGTCTGCCCGGTCTCGAACGTGGCGCTCGGGGTCTACTCCGACCTGACGTCGGTGCCGGTCCCCCAGTTGCTCGACGGCGGCGCCCAGATCGCACTCGGCGCCGACGACCCGCTGCTCTTCGGCTCCCGGCTCGAGGGGCAGTACGCCACCATGCGCGCGGCGCACGAGCTCAGCGACGCCACCCTCGCCGAGCTGGCGCGGATGTCGCTGAGGGGCTCGCGGGCGCCGTCCGACGTCGTGAGCCAGGGACTCGCGGACATCGACGCCTGGCTGGCGTAGCTCTTTCTAGAGCTCGAGCTCGTCCGCGAGCGCGCGGAGCAGCTTGGCGGTGATCTTCGCGTTGGCAGGCTCGGGGTGGCGTCCGTGACGGTAGCCCTCACCGACGCCGTCGAGCAGGCCGATCAGGTCCTCGACGATCGTGGCGAGGTCATCCGGCTTCTTGCGCTGGGAGTTGCGCTGCGAGGTGCGCTGGTTGCGCGAGACCGAGGCCGGCGCCTCGAGGATGCGGACCTGGAGCGCCTGCTCGCCGCGACGGCCCTGGGCGATGCCGAACTCGACGCGGGCGCCGGGCTTGAGCTCCTTGACACCCTCCGGCAGAGCCTCGGCGTGCACGTAGACATCAGGACCGCTCTCCTGGGACAGGAAACCGAACCCCTTCTCGGCGTCGTACCACTTGACCTTGCCAGTCGGCACTGCGATGACCTCTTCCGTGCTGCTGCGTCGCGGCAGCCGAGTGGCCGCCGCGGGAACCCCAAGCCTAGTTGGACGGAGTGGGCCCAGGCGAACCGGTTTGCCCGGTCGCGGTCGCTGCCAGATGGGCTTCGAGCCAGGCGGGGAACGCCGTCAGGTCATCGAGTACGACGTCGGTGCCGGCGTCCTCCAGCTCCTCCCGGGTGCAGCCGCCGGTGAGCACCGAGACGCTGATGATCCCCGCGGCCCGCGCACCCTCCACGTCGTGGATGTGGTCGCCGACGTAGATCGTCGCCCCTTCCCGGGTGAGGACGTCGGCCTTGCCCACTCCCCACACCCAGCCCTCGAGGTGATCGATGTCGAAGCCGAGGTGGTCGACGTGGAGCTGCGCGTTGGCGGCGTACTTGCCGGTGACCAGGATGACCCGGCCACCTGCCGCGCGCACGGCGCTGATCGCGTCGTGCGCCCCGGGGAACGCGGGAGTGGGCGTGATGGCGTGGTCCGGGTACAGCGCCCGGAAACGATCGCCGGCAGCCTCGATCTCCTGCGGGCCCATGTGCTCGGCCAGCATGTGCTCCAGCGGCGGCCCGAGGCGCGAGGTCATCTCCTCGGTGGGAAACGCGATCCCGAGCTCCACGCCCAACGCCTCGAGGGTCGCGGCGAACCCCGCCACGGTGTCGATCAGCGTCATGTCCAGATCGAAGCCGACGACCAGCCGAGGGCGCGATGCCCCCGGAGCGTCGGAGCCGGCCTCAGGCATCCCGCTTGACGAAGGAGGCCAGGGAACCAGCGGTGAGCAGCGCCACGAACCCGCCGAACACGATGAACCCACCCCACGCGCTCAACGGGTTGCCGAAGAGGTCGAGGTTGTCCTGCAGGCCGAAGCCGCCCGGGGTGTCGCCGAAGTTCTGGATGATCCGGCCGCCGGCGTTGAACGGGAGGAACCGGGTCGCCTCGGAGAACGTGTCGTTGGTGGTGAACCCCGACAGGATCGCGGCGAAACCACGGATCAGGTTCTCGATGCCGAGCGGCCAGAGGAAGAGCAGCACGATGCTGAAGGTCTGGTGCCGGACGAGGACGGTCGCCGCCATGGCCAGCCAGGTCAGCAGGACCGCGTAGACCACGTGGGTGAAGACCGTCAGCAGCATCGCCGTGAGGTCGTAGGAGATGTCGAGGCCCATGAAGACGACGCCGGCGACGAACAGGGACACCAGGCAGCTGATCACCACCAGGGCGCCGACCCAGGCGCCGACGACGACGTACTTGGCAGCGAAGACCGCCGGACGCTGCGGCACCGCGGTCAGCGTCGCGCGGATCATGCCGTGCCGGTACTCGTGGCCCCACGCCAGGACGCCGATGATCGCGGCGACGTAGGCGAGCAGGTAGAACATGCCGTCGACATTGGAGAACTGGGTCATCGCGGCGGCCACGAAGAAGCGGGCCATCTCACCGTCAAGATGCTGACCGTTGAGCTCGTCGCCGCGGATGTTGACCCGGATGACCAGCGAGCCGATCAGCGTGAACCCGATGCCCGCGACCAGGCTGCCGATGCTGAGCCACCAGGTCGACCGGAGGGTGCGCAGCCGGGCCCATTCGTAACGCAGCGCGGCGCTCATGACTGGCCATCCTTCGGGGTCGTCGCCGTCGCCGGCGGGGTGGCTGGCGGGGTGGCTGGCGGGGTGGCTGGCGGGGAGGACTGCGGGCTCTGCGGGCGTGCGTGCGCCTGGAACTCCTCGGACCCGCCGGTGATCTCGAGGAAGGCCTCCTCGAGCGTGGCCTGGTGGACGGAGAGCTCGTGGATGCGGATGCCGTTGTCGAAGGCGAGGTCGCCGATCGCTGGGGCGTCGAGCCCGGTCACGGTCAGCTCGCCCGCAGCCGATGCCTGCACGGAGCCGACGCCCGCGAGCCGGGCACCGATCAGCGAGGCGAGGTCATGGGCCTGCGGCGTGCGGACCAGGACGTGGTTGCGGACGCTGAGCCTGGTGAAGTCCTCGACCGGCCCGTTGGCGATCATGCGCCCGCGGCCGATCACGACCAGCTCGTCGGCCATGAGCGCCATCTCGGAGAGCAGGTGGCTGGAGACGAAGACCGAGCGCCCCTCTGCAGCGAGGCTCTTGAGCAGTGAGCGCAGCCAGTGGATGCCCTGCGGGTCGAGGCCGTTGGCGGGCTCGTCGAGGATCAGGGTGTGCGGGTCGCCGAGCAGCGCAGCGGCCAGCCCGAGCCGCTGGCCCATGCCGAGCGAGAAGGTGCTCGGCTTCTTGCCTGCCACGTCGGCAAGACCGACGAGGCCGAGCACGGCATCAACGCGGGACATCGGGATCTTGTTGGCCGCAGCCAGCATCCGCAGGTGGTTGCGCGCCGTGCGGGTCGGGTGGAACGGCTTCGCCTCGAGGAGGGCGCCCACCTCACGCATCGGCTCGGAGTACGCCGTGAACGGGCGTCCGTCGAACGTGCAGGTGCCCATGCCCCGGTCCAGGGCCAGCATCAACCGCATCGTGGTCGACTTGCCGGCGCCGTTGGGCCCGAGGAATCCGGTCACCGTGCCGGGCCGGACATCAAAGGAGAGGCCCGCCACGGCCTGCTTGCCGCCGTATGCCTTGGCCAGGTCCCTGGCCTCGATCATGGCCACGAGGGCCCCTTTCGTCGCGCGGTTCGGTTCGGTGTCGCCAAGGTGCAGTCTGGCGGGTGCGGACAAGCATGCGTCGCCGAAACTCCCGGGCGAGTAGTTTTGAGCCCAAATGACCCCTCCTCCCAGTTCGACAGGGCAGCCGGCCAGCGCCCCCATCGCGCGCTCTCTTGCCGACCACTTGCGCCAGTGGCCCGAGGAACGCCTCGCCCACCTGCTGCGCCTGCGACCTGACCTCGCCGCCCCCGCTCCCCAGGATTCCTCGCAGCTCGCCTCCCGTTCGGCGACCCGTGCCTCGACGCTCCGGGCCCTGGACCGGCTCACGCTCGCCGATCTCGGGATCCTCCACCTGCTGGTCGGTCGCGGCCAGGTGCCGCGCGACGAGCTCAGCGGCTCGAGCGAGTCGGTCGAGTTCCTCGAGGCGCTGGCCCTCATCTGGGAGGGGTCCGGCGGACTGCGTGCGGTCACGGTCGTTGCCGAGCTCCTCGGACGCGCCCCCGCCCCCAGCGGACCGGTCACCGCGCCCGAGCTGGTCACCACGGCCCAGTCGCCTTCGCTGGTCGCCAGCATGGCCGCAGGAGCCGCGTTCGAGGCGGCACGACGGCTCGAGGTGCTGCTCGACCACTGGAGCACCCAGCCCCCCGTCGTACTCCGCTCGGGCGGTCTCGGGGTCCGCGACCTCAAGGTCGCCGCGCTCCTGCTCCACGTCACCGAGCGCGAGGCCGCTCTCCTCCTCGACGTCGCCGCGGCCGCGGGCCTGCTTGCCGCCGGTCCGGTCGGCGAGACCGAGGGATGGCTCCCCACCGATGCGTACGACGCGTGGTGCCGCCTCCCTGCCGGCGAGCGCTGGACGCGACTCGCCTCCGCCTGGCTCGCCTCACCCCGGACCCCCGCGCTCGTGGGTGGACGCGATGCCGCGGGCAAGGCCGTCAACGCCCTGGCGCCCGGCCTGGTCGACCCGCACCAGGTCGACACCCGCCGGACCGCCCTCCAGGAGCTCGCCGACCTCCCGCCCGCCACCGGACTCGCGACCGGCACCGGCCTGCCGTCGCTGGTGGCGCGGGTGCGCTGGGTGCGGCCCCGGCGCGCATCAGTTCAGGCGGCCCTCGTCGCCGCATCCGTCGAGGAGGCTGCGTTCCTGGGCCTGACCGGGCTCGGCGCCCTGTCACCTGCCGGGCGCGCGCTGCTCGCGGGCGAGGACGCGGCCGCGATCCTGGCGCCGCTGCTTCCCGAGCCGCTCGACCACATCCTGATCCAGGGCGACCTGACCGCAATCGCGCCCGGCCCGCTGCTCCCGGCCCTGGCCGCACGACTGCAGCTCGTCGCCGACGTCGAGTCCCGCGGCGGCGCGACGGTCTACCGCTTCGCCGCTGGCTCGGTCCGGCGAGCTCTCGACGCCGGTTGGTCAGCTGCCGAGATCCACGCCTTCCTCGCCGAGGTCTCGCGCACCCCGGTCCCACAGCCGCTGACCTATCTGGTCGACGATGCCGCACGCACCTATGGCACCGTCCGCGTCGGCTACGCCGAGGCGTTCCTGCGGTCCGACGACGAGGCCGCACTGGCCACCCTGCTCGGAGACCCGCGCGCTGCCTCGCTCGGCCTGCGCCAGCTGGTCCCAACGGTGCTGATCAGCACCACACCCATCGACGTGCTGCTCCCCCGGCTCCGGGAGCTCGGCCTCGCGCCCGTGGTCGAGGCAGCCGACGGCACGGTCCACGTCGCCCGGCCCCAGGTGCTGCGCGCCCGCACCCCCAAGGCAACGCCGACCGGACGCGACGCGGCCCGCGAGACGGCCCAGGTCAACGCAGCCGTCGCCGCCGTGCGCGCCGGCGACAAGGTCGCGTCGTCACGGGGCAGCGCGCTCGTCGCCTCGACCCCAGCCGGCGCGGTCGCGGCACTGCGTGCTGCGGTCGAGGGCGGTGAGAGCGTCGTGATCGAGTACCTCGACAACCACGGTTCCCGCGGCGAACGCATCGTGGACCCGCTGCGGGTCGAGGGCGGACAGCTCACCGCATACGATCACCGCAGCGAGGACCGGCGCTCGTTTGCCGTGCACCGGATCAGTTCCGTGCGGGCCGTAGACTCAGCCGGTGAATGATGGCCCCCTGATCGTCCAGTCGGACAAGACCCTCCTGCTCGAGATCGACCACCCCCAGGCGGCCGATGCGCGACGCGCGATCGCGCCGTTCGCCGAGCTGGAGCGGAGCCCGGAGCACATCCACACCTACCGGCTGACGAACCTCGGCCTGTGGAACGCCCGCGCGGCCGGCCATGACGCGGAGCAGGTGATCGACACGCTGCTCACGCACTCGCGCTACGCGGTGCCGCACTCGCTGCTGGTCGACATCGCCGAGACGATGGCGCGCTACGGCCGCCTGCGCCTCGAGAAGCACCCGGTCCATGGCCTGGTCCTGGCCAGCAACGACCGGCCCGTGCTGGAGGAGGTGCTCCGCGCCAGGAAGATCGCGGGCATGATCGGCGAGCGCGTCGACGCCGACACCGTGATGGTGCACGCCTCCGAGCGCGGCAACCTCAAGCAGGCGCTGCTCAAGCTCGGCTGGCCGGCCGAGGACTACGCCGGCTACGTCGACGGCGAGGCGCACCCGATCTCCTTGACCCAGGACGGCTGGGCGCTGCGCAGCTACCAGTCCGAGGCGGCCGAGTCCTTCTGGCACGGCGGATCGGGCGTCGTCGTGCTCCCGTGCGGCGCGGGCAAGACGATCGTCGGTGCGGCCGCGATGGCGCACGCCCAGGCGACCACGCTGATCCTGGTCACCAACACCGTCTCCGCCCGGCAGTGGAAGGACGAGCTGATCAAGCGCACGTCGCTGACCGAGGACGAGATCGGCGAGTACTCCGGATCCACCAAGGAGATCCGGCCGGTCACCATCGCGACGTACCAGGTGCTCACGACCAAACGGAAGGGTGCCTACACGCACCTCGAGCTCCTCGACGCCCGCGACTGGGGCCTCGTCGTCTACGACGAGGTGCACCTGCTCCCAGCGCCGATCTTCCGCATGACGGCCAACCTCCAGGCCCGCCGCCGGATCGGCCTGACCGCGACCCTGGTCCGCGAGGACGGTCGCGAGGGCGACGTGTTCTCGCTGATCGGTCCCAAGCGCTACGACGCGCCCTGGAAGGACATCGAGGCGCAGGGCTACATCGCGCCCGCCGACTGCGTCGAGGTGCGGGTGACCCTCCCCAACGCCGAGCGGCTCGCCTACGCGGTCGCCGAGCCCGAGGAGCGCTACCGCCTCGCCGCCTGCACGCACCACAAGATCGACGTCGTACGCCGCCTGGTCGCCCAGCACCCCGGCCAGCCGACGCTGGTGATCGCGCAGTACCTCGACCAGATCGCCGAGATCGCCGAGGCGCTGCAGGCGCCTGTCATCACCGGAGAGACCCCGGTCAAGGAGCGCCAGCGGCTCTTCGACGCGTTCCGCTCGGGTGAGGAGGAGCTCCTGGTGGTCAGCAAGGTTGCCAACTTCTCCGTCGACCTGCCCGGTGCCGAGGTCGCGATCCAGGTCTCGGGCTCCTACGGCTCCCGCCAGGAGGAGGCACAGCGCCTCGGCCGGCTGCTGCGCCCGAAGTCCGAGGGCAAGAGCGCGCACTTCTACACGATCGTTTCGCGCGACACGGTCGACGCCGACTTCGCGCAGAACCGGCAGCGGTTCCTTGCCGAGCAGGGCTACGCCTACCGGATCGTCGACGCCGACGACATCGAGCAGGGCACCGCCTAGCGCCTGCTCAGTCCTGTCTCACAGGGTGCCGAGGAACGGAAGCACCAGCTGGCACGGCACCGGCTTCCTGTTCGCCGGGTCCAGGGCGTTGAGCACGATCCGTGCAGCAATCGGGTCGGCCACGATCTGGAAGTGCTCCGAGAAGTCGAGCGGGCAGTAGCTCTGGACGACGTGGTTCGTCATGCCCGGCTCGATGCCCGAGGTGTAGGGCTGCACCAGCTCGTCGTACTGCGTGACGATGTTGGTGTACTCGATGCCGGGCACGATCGGAGTGCCGCCGGAGCGCATCTTGGCCCAGAACGCCGAACCGGCGAGGAGCTGAGGGCCGGAGGCGAAGAACGGATCGAGGGCCTGGCCCAGCAGTGCCGTGACACCGAAGGGGGTGCCCATCGTCGAGAGCTTGTCGAGGCCCGCGGGGTTCGTGCCGTGCCACAGCGGGGCGATCGACACGTAGCGCTTGATCTTCGGGGCACCACCGAGGAACTTCGCGTAGTAGTTCGGCATGACGGTGCCCTCGGAGTGCCCGAGGATGTCGACCTGCGTGGCACCGGTGGCCGCGAGGACCTTGTTCACGAACGCCTTCAGCTCGACGGCACTGTCCTCGATGCGGTTGACGCCGCCGAACTGGTCGAGCGGCGTCGGCGCGAGCTTGTTGACGCCGTAGGTCAGCGCGAAGACGCAGTAGCCGTTGTTCTTCAGCAACGGGCCGAAGGTCTGCCAGTTGGTGGCCTTGTTGCCGGTGAGCCCGTGGACGAGGACGACGGGACGCGGGTGGGCCGCGGTCGGCTTGCAGGTCCAGATGTTCGTGCCGGGTGCGTCGGCGTTGGGCTGGAGACCTGCGAGCACCGCGGAGGTGAGGAAGGAGTACGGCACCGGCAACGGCGCGGCGTACGACGCCGTGGGCAGCAGCAGGGCGACGACGGCGGCAAGGACGACTGACAAGCGGACGCGCAACATCTCGAACTCCCTCTGCGCGCCCGAGCGGACGTGCTTGACGGTTACAACGACCGTCGTCGGTGGAGGTGACGAGCGCCACGTCGCAGGCAGGACAGGCCGGCCCGGGACCGCTCCCGGACCGGCCTGCCTCAGTCCCCCTTCACGTTCACGATCTGCCGCAGCGTGTGGCGGATCTCCACCAGGTCGACGGCGTCCGCCATGACCTGGTCGATGTCCTTGTAGGCCTGCGGGATCTCGTCGATGAACGCGGCGGTGTCGCGGTACTCGATACCGACCATCGCCTCGCGCAGCTGCTCGCGCGTGAACGTCCTGCGCGCCCCGGTCCGCGAGTACTCCCGCCCGGCGCCGTGCGGCGCCGAGTTGAGCGAGACCGGGTTGCCCTTGCCCGTCACGACGTACGACGCGGTGCCCATCGACCCCGGGATCAGCCCCGGTCGACCTGCCTCCGCGTTGATCGCGCCCTTGCGGGAGAGCCACACCGTCTTGCCGAAGTGGAACTCCTGCTCGGTGTAGTTGTGGTGGCAGTTGATCTCCTCGAGACGCTCCACCGCACCGATCCCGTCCTCGCCGGACCCTGCACCGACCCACTCGGCGAACTGGCGCACGACCCGGTCCATCATCTCCTCGCGGTTGAGCAGCGCGTAGTGCTGCGCCCACCGCATCTGGCCGATGTAGGCGTCGAACTCGTCGGTGCCCTCGACCAGGTAGGCGAGGTCCGGGTCGGGAAGCTGGATCCAGCGCCGCGCGCAGTCGTCACGCGCGATCCGGATGTGCTTCTGGGCGATCCGGTTGCCTACGCCCCGAGAGCCCGAGTGGAGGAACAGCCACACTCGGTCGAGCTCGTCGACGGTCACCTCGATGAAGTGGTTGCCCGATCCCAGGGTGCCCAGCTGCAGGTCCCACCGCTTCGCGTGGTCGCCGGGCTCGAAGCCGGCTTCCTTCGCGCGGAGCGTGAGCTCATCGATCCGGCGCTCGGTGTGGGCGCGGCTGATCTTGCGGTTGGCCGCACCGGCCGAGAGCGGGACGGCGCGCTCGATCGCCTCACGCAGCGGGCGCCGGTCGTCCGGCAGCTCGTCGCGCGTGTACGCCGTGCGCACGGCGATCATGCCGCAGCCGATGTCGACGCCGACCGCGGCGGGCATGATCGCGCCCAGGGTCGGGATGACCGAACCCACCGTCGCGCCCAGGCCCAGGTGGGCATCCGGCATCAGCGCGAGGTGCGGGTGGATGAACGGCATCGTCGCCGTCGTCATCGCCTGCTCGCGCGTGTTCTTCTCGAGGATCGAAGCCCAGTTCCAGAGCTTCGGATTGATCTGGTCCATCATCGTTTTCATCCGTCTCCGGCCGGCGCTCTCCGCACCGGCCACGATGCCCGGCCGGTCGACCGGGCCCGAGGAGGCTAGGGCGGCGAAATCCCGTTGCGCACCGGATTTCCGGTGTGCGTGCAGAGAACTCGGGCTAGCCTCCGCCCATGTCCGAGCCGTCCGGGATGTCCGCAACCGCAGAGCCCGCCGAGCCCTCCCAGCCCTCCCAGCCCTCGGAGCCGCGCGAGTCGTCCGGGTGGCTCCGTGCGCCGCGGGGCCGCCGGGTCGCGCTCGCCCTGACCGTGCTCGCCGCCTTCGCCGGCCTGGCCGCAACTGGTGCGGTCCTCGACCGGAATCACGACACCGGGCCCGACCACCCCTCGACCTGGGACGAGCGGGTGGTGCCCTACGTCGAGATCGCCGAGCGGCTGCGCGGCCTCGAGTTCAAGCACCCGGTCCACGTCGACTTCCTGGCAGCGAAGGAGTTCGACAAGCAGGTGACCGCGGACGACAGCGACCTCACCGACGAGGACCGCGAGGACATGGCCGACATCAAGGACCTGATGCGCTCGCTCGACCTCGTGCCTGCGGATCTCGACCTCCTCGAGGCGGCGAACACGATGGGTTCGAGCGGTGTCATCGGCCTGTACTCGTTCGACGACGACCGGGTTCGCATCAACGGCACGAAGCTCACCCCGGCGGTGAAGTCGACTCTCGTGCACGAGCTGACCCACGTCCTCCAGGACCAGCACTTCGGCATCGGCGACCACATGGACAGCTTCGAGGACGACACGACGGGTGCCGGCTCGGCGTACAGCGCACTGGTGGAGGGCGATGCCTCCCGGATCGAGACGAAGTACGCCAAGAGCCTTTCCCGCGCGGATCGCAAGGCGCTCCGGAAGGAGCAGAACGGCGAGGCAGAGGCGGCCGAGGAGGGCATGGCCGAGATCCCTTCCGTGCTGCAGACGCTCATGGGCGCGCCGTACGCCCTCGGGGAGGCGCTGCTCGATGCGGCCGTCGTGGATGCGGACGACGACGAGGCGAACGAGTCCGTCGACGACCTCTTCGCCAACCCACCGACGACGGACGAGCACCTGCTCGACCCCTGGTCGCTCCTGGCCAGCGAGGACCCCGCCGATCCGGTCAAGACGCCCGGCCTCGCGTCGGGCGAGAAGTCCTTCGACTCCGGCACGTTCGGTGCGCTGACCTGGTACCTCGTGCTGGCCGCCCGGATTCCGGAGCTCGCCGCGCTCGACGCGGCCGACGGCTGGGGCGGAGACGCGTACGCCGCGTACCGCTCCGGCGGCGAGTCCTGCGTCAGCATCGACTTCGTCGGCGACAACCCGTCGGACACCGAGGAGATGGCGCGCGCACTTCGTCAGTGGTCAGCCAAGGGGCCGGCCGGCGCCGCCTCGGTCAAGGCGGATGCCACGACGGTGCACTTCCGCTCCTGCGCTGCCAAGGCGGGCAGGCCCGTCGGGTCCACCCCCGACGATGTCCTGAGCTTGCCGCTCACCCGCACCTACATCACCATCGGGGCACTCGAGTCCGGGGCCCCTCCACTCTCGGCACGGTGCGCCGCCAGCGGGTTCATCCACCGGCTTCCGATCGATCGCCTGCAGGGTGACTTCGGCGAGCGGCCGGGCGACGAGGCGATCCGGCGCGAGATCTGGCGCTCCTGCTGACCTGCCTCGGTCACGTCGCGCAAGCTCGCCGGACGCTCGGCTCAATCACGTCTCGGCGAACTGGACGAAGGCTGTGAAGCGCGAGCCCGGGTAGACCGACCGCGAGACCTCGATCGGCCGCTGGCGGTGCAGCGCGCGCCGGGCGACACGGAGCACCGCATCGCCGAGCTCGATGCCGAGGAGCTCCGCCTCGTCCTCGGTCGCCAGGTCGGCGCTCACCGAGTCCTCCGCCCACGTCGGGCGCAGCCCGCGGCGGTCGAGCGCGGCGTACAGGCTCGCAGGCATGCCGGTCTGGAGGAAGCCGGGCAGCAGGACCTCGTTGAGATAGGCGTCCTCGATGCACATCACGATGCCGTCGGCTCGCCGCAGCCGCTTCCAGTGCAGCACCGGGTCACCGTTGGTGATGTTGAGGGCGCGAGCAACTCCGGGACCCGCCTTCTCGCGGCGGGCGATCAGCGTCTGCGTGTCCGCGACGAGGCCTCGCCGGCGCATGTCCTCGGTGAAGCTGGTGACGCCCGAGGGCGGGCGGACCGGCTCGGCGACGAAGGTGCCGCGGCCGGGGACACGCTCAAGCAGACCCTCCGTGACGAGAGCATCGATGGCCTGGCGCACCGTCATCCTGGCAACGCCGAAGCGCTGCACGAGCTCGCGCTCAGACGGCGCGGGAGCCCCTGGCGAGGCGCCAGTGACCAGGTCCCGCACATATTCACGAACTTGCACGTGCTTGAGCTGCACCGTCACCCCCGTTCTCGCTGCTCTGAGGAGTATGCCGTCAGTAGTCCGGACGGACGGGTTGTTGCGCAGAAGATGACCCATACGGACTATTCGGGCCGCCTGACAGGCCGCGCGGATTCTCGAATGCCTGTTCGATCACCTGCTATTCTCTCGCCATGAGCGTCGAGTTCCAGGGCGACCTCTTCGACCTCGCCAGCGCACCGGTCCTCGGTCGCCTGCGCGGTTCAGTCGCCCGCACCGAGCTTGCCGACGGAGCCTGGGTCGACGTCCGACGCTCGTGGGTGACCGGCGCGGGCGAAGTGCTCCGCGCGCTTGTCCGGGACGTCCCGTGGCGCGCCGAGCAGCGCACCATGTACGACCGTGTGGTCGACGTCCCGCGTCTCGTGCACACCTACGCCGCGGACGACGCGCTCCCCCACCGGGTGCTCGGCAGCGCCCGCCAGGCGCTCACCAACCACTACCTGCCGGAGCTGGGCGACTCGTTCGCCACCGCAGGCTGTTGCTTCTACCGGGACGGTCGCGACTCGGTGGCGTGGCACGGTGACCGGATCGGCCGCGGAGCGACCGACGACACGATGGTCGCCATCCTCTCCTTCGGTGATCCGCGGCGGCTGTTGCTGCGGCCCGAGGGCGGCGGTGCCTCGATCGCGTTCACGATGGGTCACGGCGACCTCCTGGTCATGGGCGGGTCCTGCCAGCGGACCTGGCAGCACTCGGTGCCCAAGGCGCGCTCGGCAGGTCCCCGGATCTCCGTGCAGTTCCGCCCGGCCGGGGTCTTCTAGAACGCCTCGTCGTACGCCGCCGCCATCTCGGTGCTCCACGGCGCACTGAGGCCACAGGTCGCGACGGCGCCGTCGAACGCACCCACCAGGTAGCGCTCGCCTTCTGCGAAGGTGATTCCGCCCTCGAGCAACACCTCCGGGCTGCCTGCGGTCACCACGACGACGTCAGCGCCGGTGTCGCCGGCGTACCAGTGGTCGGGACTCAGCGTCACGGTGTCGCCCTCCACGTCGTCGACGGTGCCGGAGAAGGCAACCTCCAGCGGGCGAAGGGCTTCCGGCGAGAACGCCATGCACATCTGCATCGCGTCCTGCGGCGCCAGCGTCAGCGCCAGCTCCTTGCGCGGTGCATCGTCGCCTGCGCCGCCGGTGCCGTCGCCATCGGTCGCGAGAATGGTCGCGGCCAACGCACCACCTCCGACCACCAGCGCAGCCGCTGCCGCCGCGATCCACAGCCCGCGCGCCGGTGCCTTCCGGGCGCTGCCGCCCACCTTCGCCACACCTTCATCTGCGTCGTGCGTCATGACGGTCTCCTCCACCAGGTCCTGGATCCATGAGGGCGCCCGCTTCTCGTCGACGTCGCTGGCTGGGTCCGCCGCGCGGATCAGCGCGCGCAGCTCGTCGTCGTTCATCAAGGCCGCCTCCCTTCGCCTGGTTCCTGTCCGGCACCGGCCGGATCCTGTCCGAGAAGCACTGCCATCCGGCGCTTCGCCTTGTACAGCCGGATGCTCACCGCATTCGCCGACAGGCCGGTGACCACTGCGATCTCGCGCGGCGCCAGCCCTTCCCAGGCCCAGAGCATGACGATCTCCCGATCGAGGTCCCTGAGCTCCGCGAGGGCCACCAGCACCTCGGGATGATCGGATTCGTCGCCCGCCGGAGCCGGCGGATCAACCCGCACGATCCTCTCGACGAGGCGCAGCTGGCGCTGACGCGAGCGCCTCGCGTTGGCCAGGCAGCCTCGCGCCACGGCGTACGTCCAGGGCAACGGGTCATCACCCGGCACGTCGCCGAGCCGTCGCCACAGCACCAGGAACACGTCGGCCAGCACGTCATCGACCTGGTCGTGGTCCGCGCGCCGCGACAGATAGCACCGCAAGGGCGGCCCGACAGTCTCCGCAAGCGCAGTGAATCGCGCGTGCTGCTCCAGGTCGGCCACGGTCTCCACACTCCCACCTGTCCGGCAAGGCACGGGTTCTTTCCGGCGAGCTGTACGTCGATGCGGCCCCCACCCCGCCTGCCGCGCACTGATCCGGGAGCGGCGTTGAAGCGCACCGTGAGGGGACGGAGACGCGGAAGGCCCCTTTCCCGGCCAATCCCACGGAGTGGGTTTGGGCTCTTGGCCGGGAAAAGGGCCTGGAGCGTCGCCGTCAGGCGACAGTGCGCAGAAGCGCAGGTGGATCAGAAGTCCATGCCACCCATGCCGCCGTCGCCGCCCGGCATCGCTGCGCCGGCCTTCTCGGGCTTGTCGGCCACAACGGCCTCGGTGGTCAGGAACAGCGCCGCGATGGAGGCCGCGTTCTGCAGGGCAGAGCGGGTCACCTTCGCCGGGTCGATGATGCCGGCGGCCAGCAGGTCGACGTACTCACCCGTGGCAGCGTTGAGGCCGAAGCCCGGCTCGAGGCCGGCGACCTTCTCCGCCACGACGCCACCCTCGAGACCGGCGTTGATCGCAATCTGCTTGAGCGGGGCCGAGATGGCAACGCGGACGATGTTGGCGCCAGTGGCCTCGTCACCCTCGAGGTCCAGCTTCTCGAACGCGACCGCGCCGGCCTGGACGAGCGCGACACCTCCACCGGGGAGGATGCCCTCCTCGACAGCAGCCTTGGCGTTGCGGACGGCGTCCTCGATGCGGTGCTTGCGCTCCTTGAGCTCGACCTCGGTGGCCGCGCCGACCTTGATCACCGCAACACCGCCGGCCAGCTTGGCCAGACGCTCCTGCAGCTTCTCGCGGTCGTAGTCGGAGTCCGACTTCTCGATCTCGGCGCGGATCTGGTTGACCCGGCCCTCGATCTGGCCGGCGTCGCCAGCACCCTCGACGATGGTGGTCTCGTCCTTGGTGATGACGACCTTGCGGGCCTGGCCGAGCAGCTCCAGGCCGGTCGACTCGAGCTTGAGGCCGACCTCCTCGGAGATGACCTGGCCGCCGGTCAGGATCGCGATGTCCTGCAGCATGGCCTTGCGGCGGTCACCGAAGCCCGGAGCCTTGACGGCGACGGACTTGAAGGTGCCACGGATCTTGTTGACGACCAGGGTCGACAGCGCCTCGCCGTCGACGTCCTCGGCCAGGATCAGCAGCGGCTTGCCGGACTGCATGACCTTCTCGAGGATCGGCAGGAGGTCCTTGACGTTGGAGATCTTGGAGTTGGCGATGAGGACGTAGGGGTCCTCGAGCACGGTCTCCATGCGCTCCGGGTCGGTCACGAAGTACGCCGAGATGTAGCCCTTGTCGAAGCGCATGCCCTCGGTGAGCTCGAGGTCGATGCCGAAGGTGTTCGACTCCTCGACGGTGATGACGCCTTCCTTGCCGACCTTGTCCATCGCCTCGGCGATGGCGTCGCCGACGGTGGTGTCGCCGCCCGCGGAGATGGTCGCGGTGGCCGCGATCTGCTCACGGGTCTCGACGTCCTTGGCCTGCGCCAGCAGCTGCTCGATGATCGCAGCCACGGCCGCCTCGATGCCGCGCTTGAGACCCATCGGGTTCGCGCCAGCAGCAACGTTGCGGAGGCCCTCGCGGACCAGCGCCTGGGCGAGGACGGTCGCCGTCGTCGTGCCGTCACCGGCGACGTCGTCGGTCTTCTTGGCGACCTCCTTGACGAGCTCGGCGCCGATGCGCTCGTAGGGGTCCTCGAGGTCGATCTCCTTGGCGATGGAGACGCCGTCGTTGGTGATCGTCGGGGCGCCCCACTTCTTCTCCAGGACGACGTTGCGGCCCTTGGGACCGAGGGTCACCTTCACCGCGTCGGCAAGAGTGTTCATGCCGCGCTCGAGGCCGCGACGGGCCTCTTCGTTGAATGCAATCAGCTTCGCCATGACTTCTGCGATTCCTTCGTCATGAGTTGGAATGTGGGGACCTCGGCGGGCTGCCCGCGACGGACGGACCTCGCACCCGGCGGACCCTTCCCGCCGGACTTGAGGACCTCAGCTTCGCCAGGTCCAGGTTGTCACTCTCATGAGGAGAGTGCCAGCCTCATGTTTAGCACTCGACCCAAGCGAGTGCAAACGTTTCTCAGGCTGAGGGCGGCTCGCCGCTCGCCAGCCGCGGCAGATGGAAGCCGGGCGTGTGGTGTCCGTCGGGCACCGCCTCCGACGCACCGAGCGCGGCGAGCAGCGACGGCAGCATCGCCTTCGCCGTGCGCCGGTAGCCGAGTGACGACGGATGGAACTGGTCGATGCTGAACATCTCCTCCGGATGGGAGATGAAGAACGGGCCGGCCACCTGGGCGAGCACGACGACGTGCGCTCCGAGCTGGAGCGCCGCATCACGCTGCGCAGTCGCCAGCTGCTTCGACGCCATGGACCCGAGCGTGCGCAGCGGCTGTCGCACGGCACGCAGCATGTCGAGGTCGGGACAGGTGCCGACGACGACTGCGGCGCCACGGTCCTGGAGCTGGCGGATCGCGTCCTCGAGGTGGGCGATCGACTCGGCGAGCGGCTTGCGGTGGGTGATGTCGTTGCCGCCGACCACGATCACGGCCACGTCGGGTCGGTAGTCCTCCGGCAGCCGCGCGATCTGCCGCCCCAGCTCCTCGGAGTGGTTGCCCACCTTGGCGACCGTGCGCAGGCGGACCGAACGCTTCACCTTCTTGGCCAGACCCTTGGCCAGGCGAGCGCCCAGTGTCTCCCCCGGCAGGTCGGCGCCCAGCCCGGCCGCGAGCGAGTCGCCGAGCATCACCAGGTCGAGCGGATCACCGAACCGCTTGCGGTAGACCTTGTCGGCCTTCGGTGCCTTCTCCCCGTGCGGCTTGCCCATCACGGCACGCGCTGCATCGGCCTGCCGGTGCAGCAGCTCGCGCCCGCCGTACGTCGCGCCGCCGACCGCCGCTGCGACTGCGCCGCTGACGATCGCGGCACCCATCCACATCCTGCTGTGTCGCATGCCGTCAGTTGTGCCACGGCTTCGTGAACCGATGCCCAACTCCGTGCAGCGTGTCGGCAACAGGCCGCCGCCCGGATAGTCCCCCACCATCCGGTCAGTGCTTGGTCCAGCGCTCCGACTGGGTGAGCCAGAAGAGGTAGCCGAGGGCGGGCAGGACGATCACGCCGGCCAGCGCGACCGCGAAGACCAGGGCCCGGAGCGTTGCCGGCGCACCGGCTGCGTCGACGAAGGTGATCTCGTCGACGAGCAGCCAGGGGTACTGGGCGACGCCCCAGCCGAGGACGACCGTGCTCACGGCACCGACCGCCGTCAACCGCGCGAACGCGTAGCGGCGGCGGTAGATCAGGACCAGCGTCGCCAGACCGGCGGCACCCGAGAGCAGCACGAGCGGCAGGGCGCGACCGGAGAGCCCGTCGAACAGGGTCGGTGCGTCCGAACGCAGCGGGAACAGGCCGGCGAAGACGACCAGGCCCGTGACCACACCGACGCCGAGGGTGCGGATCCGCAGCGTGTCGGCGAGGTGGTCGTGCCCGGCGCGCGCGGCGTCGGCCACGAGGAACGACCCGGCGAGGAAGGCACACGTGCCGCCCGCGACCAGGCCGCCGACGACACCGGTCGGATTGAGCCAGGACGTGATCAGGTCGCCGTTGCCTTCAGCCGGAACCCGGCCCGACGCGATGGCGCCCGCGGCCGCGCCCAGGAAGAACGGGGTGACAAGCGAGGAGAGGGCGAAGATCGCGCCGAAGAGCCGCGCCTGGCCCAGCGTCTCGGCGTACTTGCGGAAGGCGAAGCTCGCGCCACGCAGCACGATGCCCAGCAGGGCCAGCATCAGCGGCAGCCAGAGGGTCGTCATGGCCGCGGCGAAGGCCATGGGGAACGCGGTCCACCACGTCACCAGGACGAAGACCAGCCAGACGTGGTTGGCCTCCCACACCGGTCCGATGCTGTGGTCGATCAGGGTGCGGAGCTCAGCGCCGCGGCGCGACCCGCCCGCGGTCAGGTCGAAGAAGCCGGAGCCGAAGTCGGCGCCGCCGAAGACGGCGTACGCGAGGACTCCGGTGAAGAGTGCAGCGGCGACGATCAGCTCGACGCTCATGCGTGGCCCCCGTCCGTCGCGTCGGTGAGAGCAGGGCCGTAGGGGCTCGGGAGGTCCTTCTCCCCTTCGCGCCAGCGGCGGGCCATCGACCTCAGCACGACGTACGCCGCGGTGCCCATGAGGACGTAGACGAGGGACGTGCCGGCGAGCGACCACCACAGGTAGGGGTTGTCGGTGGCCGCGTCCTCCGTGCGGAGGAAGCCGTAGACCACCCAGGGCTGCCGGCCCACCTCGGTCGCGATCCAGCCCGCCTCGAGCGCGACGATCGCCAGACCCCCCGAGACGGCGGAGAAGCGGAGGAACCACTTGTTCTCGAGCAGGTCGCGCTTGCGCCAGCGGAGGAACCAGAAGAGGGCAACCGCACCGGCCAGCAGCGTGCCGATGCCGACCATCGACTGGAAGGCGAGGTGCGCGGTGTTGACCGGCGGCAGGTCCTCCGCGGCGAACTCGTCGAGCCCGGGGACCGGCTTGTCGAAGTCGTTGCGCGCGATCAGCGATCCGAGCGCGGGGATCTTGAGGGCGTACTTCACCTCGCCGTCGACCAGGATCCCGCCGAGCGTCAGCGGCGCGGGCTGCTCACGGGTCTCGGAAAGCTCGAAGGCGGCCAGCTTGGCCGGCTGGTGCTCGGCGAGGCGCAGGCCGAGGACGTGGCCGACCAGCGGCTGCGCGAGCGCGAAGACGGTGGCGAAGACGAAGGGCACCATGAAGCCGAGGCGGTGGTGTGCGTCGCGACGACCCTTGAGCATGCCCACCGCGTAGACACCGCTGATGCAGAAGCCGACGACGACGAATGCGGCGACCCACATGTGGGCGAACATCAGCCAGACGCCGCTGTTGAACATCGCCTGCCACGGCTGGATGTCGACCACGTCGCCTGCGGCGTTGAGGCTGAAGCCGGTCGGGTTGTTCATCCAGGCGTTGACCGCGAGCACGCAGAAGGTGCCCACGACGCCCGCGGTGGCCATCGGCACGAGCATCAGCAGGTGCACCTTCGCGGGCATCCGGCCCCAGCCGTAGAGGTAGATGCCGAGGAAGATCGCCTCGACGAAGAAGCTGAGCCCCTCGAAGGCGAACGGCAGGCCGAGCACATCGCCGTACTTGCCCATCAGGCCGGGCCACAGCAGGCCCATCTCGAAGCTCAGCACCGTGCCGGACACCGCGCCGATCGCGAACAGGACCGCAGACACCTTCGACCAGCGCTTCGCCAGCTCCAGCGCGGCCGCGTTGCCGCGGATGCCGAGCAGGTGCACCACGAAGATCATCGTCGGGAACGCGACGCCGAAGCAGGCCAGGATGATGTGCGAGCCGAGCGAGAGGGCCATCTGGTTTCGCGCCGGCAGGAGTCCGATCGGGGCGTCGTCGCCGACAACCGCAAGCAGATGGGGAAGGAACGCGGGGAGTACGTCGAGGGCCACGATCCGAGGCTACGCACGCGACGCCACTGAGGCACTATGAGAAAACGCACCTGCCGATCGCTTGTATCGATCACGCGATTCGACACGACCGGGACCAAGGTCGGGCAAAGGTGAGTATTCGGACGGATGGCGCACAGGTCACCGGACCGCCACGCTGAGGACATGAGCACCGACCTCCCCCCTCCGGGTTCACCTCCGGACGCACGGCAACGACGCGGGCCCACGCCCGCCACTCCCGGTCAGCTCGCCTGGCTCGGGCACGAGGTGGCCGCCTGGCGGGCCGACGGGATCCTCACCGACGAGCAGGCGACGCTCCTCCTGGGCCGCTACCACCCGGTCCGGCGGCTGGAGCTCTCGCGCATCGCGCTGTGGCTCGGCGCCGGGTTCGTCGGCATCGGCATCATCTGGCTGGTCGCCGCCAACCTCGACCAGCTCCCGCCACTGGCGCGCTTCGGGGCGGTGGTGCTCCTCTGGCTCGGCTCGGTGGTGGCCGCAGAGGTCCTCGACCACCGCGTCCGCACCCGCCGCTCTCCCGTCGTCGGAGCAGCGCGAGGCCTCGCCGGCCTGCTCTACGGCGCAGTGGTCATGCAGGCGGCGCAGAGCCTCCAGGTCCCGGCGTACGACGCGACGCTCGTCGGCATCTGGGCCGCCGGTGCCCTGCTCTACGCCTACGCCGTCCGCGGCGTCGCTCCCCTGGTGGTCGGCGTGCTCCTCGCTTCGGGGTGGCTCCTGTGGCACACCGGCGAGAGCCTCCAGCGGCAGCCGTCCTTCGTGCTCGCGCTCGGCGCGCTCGCGATGGCAGGCCTTGCGCTCGGACGACTTCACGACAGTGCGGCCGACCGTGCGGGCTGGAGTCACTTCGGCACGGTCTGGCGCTTCCTCGGCGCGGTGACGGGACTCGCTGCACTCTTCGTCGCAGCGCTCCCCTGGGGCGACGGCGACACGCGGTACGACGCGTGGTTGGTCGGCGCGCTGGTCGTCGCAGCACTGCTCGCTGGCGCGGGCGCCCTCCGCAGCACCGGGGCCGGACGGCTCGAGGCAGCCGGAGGCGTGGTGATCCTCGCGCTGGCCATGGTCCTGACCTGGTGGTCGCCGGAGACCCCGGACGTGGGTGACCAGATCAGCGCAGCCGCCTGGCTCCACGCCATCGTCGCGATCGTCTTCTTCGTCGCGGCCGCCGCCGGCGTCGCCGCGATCGGCGTACTCCGCGACGAGGCCGCACTCACCTGGATCGGCGTTGCGGCCCTCGCGCTCTTCACGACCGTGCAGAGCTTCGCGGTCTTCGCGCAGGTCATCACCGGAGCCTGGCTGTTCGTCGCCCTCGGCCTGGTCTTCGCCGGCACCGGCTGGATCGCCGACCGGGCCCGCCGCGAGATGGTCGAAGCCCTGGAAGGAGCAGACCGATGAACCGTCGCTACCTGGTCCTGGCCCTCGTGGTCCTGGCCCAGCTCCTGCTGGTCCCCGTGGCCGTGTTCGGACAGCTCTCGGCCCGCCTCACCGGTGAGGAGTACCTGGTCCGCGTCGGTCCTGTCGACCCGATCGACCCCTTCCGCGGCGCCTACGTCGCGCTCTCCTACCCGGATCTGCAGCCGTCGGAGGCCGAGCGGAAGGCGCTCGACGAGAACCACGACGACGGCCGCCAGGTCTACGTCCGGCTGGTCGAGGAGAAGGGCGTCATGGTCGCCGACGGCCTCACCCGCGAGCGCCCCGACGACGGGCCCTACCTGGCCTGCGACGACCGCGACTGGCAGCTGAAGTGCGGCATCGAGAGCCTGTTCCTCCCGCAGGACAAGGCCGCGCAGGTGCAGAAGGACATCAACCAGTCAGGTCTGTGGACCGGCGAGTTCGAGGAGTACGACGAGAACGGCAACCTGATCGAGCGCCCGACTCCCGACTCGGGCTACGCCGCCCGGATCAAGGTCGACAAGTGGGGCCACGCCAGCGTCGTCGCCCTCGAGAAGCGTTGACACGTCCCTTCGTTCACGTCGACACGGCGCAACCTTGACGCCGAGACGTCCCTTCGTTCAACGAAAACGGCGCAAGATCCGGGCCTCCTGTGGAGAACTCCGGATCTTGCGCCGTGTCGACGTCAACGAAGCGCCGTGTCGACTCAGATGTTGCGCCGTGTCGACAGTTGGTCAGCAGCCGCCTGCGACGGCGGGGATGACCGAGATCTGCGCGCCGGCCGGGGTGGCGGTCGCGAGGTTCTCGAGGAACCGCACGTCCTCGTTGCCGACGTAGACGTTGACGAAGCGACGCAGGTCGCCCTTGTCGTCGAGGATCCGGCCCTTGATGCCCGCGTAGCTGGCGTCGAGGTTGTCGAGTACCTCGGCCAGCGTGGCACCTTCAGCAGTGACCTCGGAGGCGCCACCGGTGTAGGTGCGCAGGATGGTGGGGATGCGGACGGAGACGCTCATGTTCTTCCTCGAAGGTCGGGCTGTCAGTGCGGGTCGATCACGGGTGATTGATCAGGGGGTCAGACGAGACCAGACGCGCGGAACGCGTCGTACGACGGGTCGATGGTCGCCGCCGCGCCCACCAGCTCGGTGACTGCATCCAGCGTCTTGAGGCCGTGACCGGTGTTGATCACCACGGTCTCGAGCGAGGTGTCGAGCTGGCCGGTCTCGACCAGCTTCTTCAGGACACCAACGGTGGTGCCGCCGGCGGTCTCGGTGAAGATGCCCTCGGTGCGCGCCAGCAGCACGATGCCCGCGCGGACCTCGTCGTCGGTGATGTCCTCGACGGCGCCGCCGGTCTCCCGGCAGATGTCGAGCACATAGATGCCGTCAGCCGGGTTGCCGATGGCGAGCGACTTGGCGATCGTGTCCGGCTTCACCGGGCGGATCGCGTCGACGCCGGCCTTGTAGGCAACCGACACCGGCGAGCAACCAGTCGCCTGTGCACCGAAGACGCGATAGGGCTTCTCCTCGACGAGACCGAGCTTGATCAGCTCCTGGAACGCCTTGTGCACCTTGGTCAGCTGCGAGCCCGAGGCGACCGGGATGACGATCTGGTCGGGCAGGCGCCAGCCGAGCTGCTCGGCGATCTCGTAGCCGAGTGTCTTGGAGCCCTCGGCGTAGTAGGGACGGACGTTGACGTTCACGAATGCCCACCCGTCCTCCTCGCCGGCGATCTCGGAGGCCAGCTTGTTGACGTCGTCGTAGTTGCCGTTCACGGCAATCAGCGAGTCGGTGAAGATCGCGGAGTTGACCTTCTTCGGCGTCTCCAGGTTGGCCGGGATGAAGACCACGGTCTTGATGCCGGCCCGGGCACCGGCGGCAGCAACGGCGTTGGCCAGGTTGCCGGTCGACGGGCAGGCGAAGACCTTGGAGTGGAACTCCGTGGCGGCCGAGAGCGCACACGCGACGACGCGGTCCTTGAAGGAGTTCGTCGGGTTGGTGGAGTCGTCCTTCACCCACAGGTTGTCGATGCCGAGCTCACGACCGAGGTTGTGAGCCTTCAGCAGGCGGGTGTAGCCGGGCTCCATGTTGGGCGACTGCTCGATGTCCGACGGGACAGGGAGCAGCGCCTTGTAGCGCCAGATGTTGGCGGGACCGGCCTCGATCTCCTCACGCGTGATCGCGGGGAAGTCGTAGGCGATCTCGAGCGGACCGAAGCACTCCGGACAGGCGTAGTTCGGGCCGAGCGGGATCTCGTGGCCGCACTCGCGACAGGCAAGACCGGTGGCGTGACCAAACGCGCCTTCGCGCAGAACCTGGCCAGCACTCTCAACAATGCTCATGAGGAACCTCCCTCTCATCTTCCCCACGTCGGACTTCGCCGCGGGCCGGAATTAGCACCGTTTCCGCGACTGCTCCACCAGTTTCGGTGACGCAGGAGGTTCGCGGCGGTTGCCGGGACTTCACAGGGCCGTTCCCTCAGTCCCTCTCGATGAGCTGGGCCAAGCCTACGGGCCGGACTGACGATCCGCGAATCGGGTCCAGATTCTGGGTCCCTCGCCCGCGACGCGTCCGCCGGCGTCCTCGGCGAAGGCAGTGAGGAACTCGAGTACGCCGCCGGGGCCGGGCACCACGAGGTCGGCGAGTGGCAGCAGCGCGCTCTCCACGGGACCGGCCTCGCCGTCCTCCTCGGCGGCCGAGCACACGAGGAGTGTCGGCACACCCGTCTCGCGGAGCTCGGCGACCGCATGGAAGGCGTCCACGTCGCCGAGGTCGTCGCCGACGAAGCAGAAACCACCTGCGCGGAGGTCCCGCGCGAGACCGTGCACCACGTCGCCCTTGTGAGCCCCGGGCGAGCGGATCTCGACGACCTGCTTGCCGGGCTCGACGATCATGTCGTGGCGCTTGGCGGCAGCGGCCAGCTCGGGGAGCAACCGCGCGAAGGCCTCCTCGCTGTCCGGGAGGCGGCGCGTGTGCACGGCGACCGCGAGCCCCTTGTGCTCGACGAAGGCATCGGCCGCGCCGCAGCGCCGCAGGATGCCGGGCAGCTCGCGCAGGAACGACGCCAGGCCGTGGGGCGGCCGCGGTCCGATCACGCGCCGGTTGGACGAGCTCCACCGCTCGTTGCCGTACTGCCCGAAGACGCGCAGCTCCTGGCCACGCTCCCCGAACACGTCGCCGAGCTCGTCGAGCTCCCCGAGGGCGACGACCTGGCGCGCGGGCCGGCCGGTGACCACCGCGATGCCGAGGACACGCTCCGCGAGCGCGGCGAGTACGCCGGGCGCCTCCGGATGGATCCGGGCTCGCTCGGGATCGTCAACGATGGGCGACAGCGTTCCGTCGAAGTCCAGACCGACCACCGTCTCGGAGGCGACCTTGACCAACGCGGCGTACCGTCGCATCCCTTCCGGGGACGTGAACCGCATGCCTCTACTCAACCATGAACCCGGAAAGCGGTCCTGCCGACCGGTCCCGTCAGGCGGTCAGACCACCCGGAGACTCAGGAGTAGTCGGAGGTGAGGATGACCGTGAGCCGGTCGGGCTTCATCGGGTCCACGGCCGGGCGAACGCGGGTGATGCCGAGGTCCTTGGCGAGCAGCCTCGCGGCGTCCTCGAGGCGGGGCCCGAAGTAGATCGTGGGCGCCGGGACCGAGGCGGACCAGTTGTCCGTGCCGACGACCTGCCAGTTCAGCACCGAAGCCTTCGACGCAGCGCGGGCCGCGAGGCCCTTGATGGCGGAGGTGTTGTAGACCTCGACCACGACGTCCTTGCGGACCACCGGCGGCTTCGGCTTGGGGGCGGCCGTGGTCGGGGGCGCGGTCGAGACCACCGAGGACTCCGGCTGCGACACGGGCTGCAGCTTGCCCGGGCCACCCTCGCCACGGGTGGCGATGAGCGCGATCCCGGCCATCGCGACAGCGACGACGCTCAGCATGACGACGGGCGACGGGGCGGTCACGCCAGCCTCACCGAGCTGGGCGGAGCGGGTGCGAAGGGTCTGGAACCGCATGCGGATCAGAGCTCGAAGCCGAGGCGGCGGGCGGAGCGCTGGCGCTGGCGGGCAGCGCGGAGCCGGCGCAGGCGCCGGACCAGGAGCGGGTCGGCCTCGAGGGCCTCCGGCTTGTCGATCAGCGCGTTCAGCACCTGGTAGTAGCGCGTCGACGACATGTCGAACTTCTCGCGGACGGCCTGCTCCTTGGCGCCAGCGAACTTCCACCACTGGCGCTCGAACTCCAGGATGTCGCGATCGCGCTCCGACAGGCTCGCCAGACCGGCGTGCTCTTCGTGATTGACCGTCTCGGCGGCGTCCATGCGTGTCGACCCCTTCGCGCGCTTCACTGCTTTCGAGTCATCCTACGCACGGAATCACACGGATGTCATTCGCTCATCGGCGCGTCTGCCGGGTGGTTCTGCGGGCGTGTCGCACCGACCGCGGGGCCTGTGTGACGAATGTGGCGGGAAGCAACGGGTGACGAATGTGGACCGTTTGCTGGACACCACCGTCAATCGCAGGGAGGATCCGCATTGGGAGGTACGTCACACCCCGGAGAGGACCACTTACGTGACTGACACGAACGAGGCCGCAGCGCTGCGCGCCCTCGACCGATTCTCAGCCCTGACTGACGCCGAGGTCGCACTGATCGCGTCCTACGGCACGGCTGTCCACATTCCCGCCCACTGGGGCCTGATCTGGGAGAAGACGCCGGCCGACAAGGCCTACATCATCCTTTCCGGTGAGGTCTCGGTCCGTAAGGGCCGCGAAGAGATCGCCCGTCTGGGCCCCGGCGACACGGTCGGCGAGTCCGCGATCGTGGGCCACCGCCTGCGCTCCGCGAGCGTCGTCTCCATGACCGACCTCGAGGTCCTGCACTTCACCAGCGAAGCCGTGCGCGAGCTGATGGAGAAGAGCCCGACGTTCAAGACGGCGCTCGAGGCGACCACCAGCGAGCGACTCAACGACTGACGTGGCACATCAGGAGACCGGGGGCACCTCTGTGCCCCCGGTTTCTGCTTCCCCGGACCTCACTCCGCACGGACCCGAGACGCCCGAACCCGAGACGCAGGGACCCGAGACAGCGTCGAGCTCCGCGTTGTACGACGCGCTCGCGGAGTCCGTCCTCGGCGGCGGGGCCCACCTGACCCGCTCGCAGGTCGCCGACGCGACCGGCGTGGACCTCGACCGGCTGACGACGCTGTGGCGTGCCCTCGGCTTCCCGTCCCCCGGCCCCGACGAAGCCCTCTTCGTCGACGCGGACATCCAGGCCATCGGGCAGCTGAGCGCGCTCCTGGACTCCGGCTTGCTCGACGTCGAGGACGAGGGCGCGATGGTGCGCACGATGGGCCGCACCTTCGCCCGGCTCGCCGACTGGGAGATCGCCCAGCTGGCCCCGCAGCTCGCGGCGCTGGGCGAGCCGGACTCGCCCGCAGCACCCGACGTGGCCGCGGCCGCCCTGCTCGGCATCGTCACCGACTTCCTGCCGATGATCCAGAACCTCCAGGACTACGTCTGGCGACGCCACCTCGTGGGCGCCGCGGGCCGGGCCCTGCTGGCGGGCGACCGCGCCGGTGTCGATCTCGCCGTCGGTTTCGCCGACATCGTCAACTTCACGCGCACCAGCCGCAAGCTCACCACCGCCGAGCTCGGCGCACTGGTCGAGACGTTCGAGGCAACGGCGACCGAGGTGATCGCGGGTCACGGCGGACGGGTCATCAAGACGATCGGGGACGAGGTGCTCTTCGTCTGCGACTCCCCCACGGCCGCGGCATGGATCGCGATCGACCTCGCCCAGCGCCACAGCGTCGACGAGACCTTCCCCGAGCTCCGCGTCGGACTCGCCTACGGACCGGTCCTCGCGCGCCTCGGCGACGTCTTCGGCGAGGTCGTCAACATCGCCGCCCGGCTCACCTCCCTGGCGCGACCGGGCACGGTGCTGGTCAACGGAGAGCTGGCTGCCCTCCTCGCCGACGACTTCCGCGTACGCCGCGCCCCGACGGAGCGGGTCCGCGGCTATTCGCGGCTCGAGACCTGGGCGTTGCGGCCGGGCGACCGCGACCGGTCCTGAGCGGTGACCCACTAAGGTTCCCGTGTGACCTCCACCGGAACTGCCGAACTGGTCATCGTTGCCAACCGCCTCCCTGTCGACCGTGTCGTGGAGGCGGACGGATCGCTGCACTGGCGGCGTTCCCCGGGTGGTCTGGTGTCGGCCATGGAGCCGGTCATGAAGCTGCACGGCGGCGCCTGGGTGGGCTGGCCCGGCAGCGCGGACGACGTCATCGAGCCGTTCGAGGAGGACGGACTCCAGCTGATCCCGATCTCGCTGAGCGCGTCCGAGGTCGAGGAGTTCTACGAGGGATTCAGCAACGGCACCCTGTGGCCGCTCTACCACGACGTGGTGGCGAAGCCGGAGTTCCACCGAGAGTGGTGGGACTCCTACGTCACGGTCAACCGGCGCTTCGCGGAGAAGGCAGCCGAGGTCGCTGCTCCCCACGCCATGGTCTGGGTGCACGACTACCAGCTGCAGCTCGTGCCGCAGATGCTGCGCGACCTCCGGCCCGACCTTCGCATCGGCTTCTTCCTGCACATCCCGTTCCCGCCGGCCGAGCTCTTCCAGCAGCTGCCGTGGCGGCGTCAGGTGCTCGAGGGCCTGCTCGGGGCGGACATCGTCGGCTTCCAGCTCCCGGGCGGCGCCCAGAACTTCGTCCGCCTGGTCCGCCAGCGCGTCGGCTTCAAGACGCACCGCGACACGGTCTACCTTCCCGACGGGCGCCTGGTCCGCGCCGCGTCGTACCCGATCTCGATCGACACCGCAGACTTCGAGGCGCTGGCCCGGTCGGTCACCGTCACCGAGCGCGCGGCCGCGATCCGCGAGGCCCTCGGCAACCCCAAGCGGGTCATCCTGGGCGTCGACCGGCTCGACTACACCAAGGGCATCTACCCCCGCCTGCGCGCCTACGCCGAGCTGGTGGCGGACGGCGTCTTCGACGTCGAGGACACCGTCTTCGTGCAGGTCGCGACGCCGTCGCGCGAGCGCGTCGAGCAGTACCGCCGCCTTCGCGACGAGATCGACCGATTGGTCGGGCGGGTCAACGGCGACCTCGGCGAGATCGGCCGGCCAGCGATCTCCTACCTCCACTCGTCGTACCCGCGTGAGGAGATGGCCGCGCTCTACCGCGCCGCCGACATCATGATGGTGACGCCCTATCGCGACGGCATGAACCTCGTCGCCAAGGAGTACGTCGCCTGCCGCTACGACAACGACGGCGCCCTGGTGCTGAGCGAGTTCGCGGGCGCGGCGTTCGAGCTCTCCCAGTCGTGGCTGGTCAACCCCTACGACATCAACGGCATGAAGGCGGCACTCGTCGAGGCCGCCTCCGCCGAGCCGAAGGAGCTCACCCGTCGCATGAAGGCGATGCGGAAGACGGTGATCGAGAAGGACGTCGCGAGCTGGGCGTCCGGGTTCCTCGACGACCTGACCACGATCCGCCCCGTGCACCGTCGCCGCGTACGCCGGGCGGTCCCGGCCGAGGGGCGCGGCGGCACCACCTGAGCAGGGTCCCTGCCCAGGCCGGCGCCAGCCGACTCACGTCGTCGGCGCGGCCTTGTCCACGGGCAGCCGCGGACGCATGATGTCGCTGATCTCGCGCTGGATCGCCTCGGACGGCATGCCCCAGCCGGGCTTGTAGTCATAGACGTCGCCGAGCGGCCGCTTGGAGCGGACCCCGTTGACGATGTCGATGTCGTCGACGGTGAGCAGGCCCGGGTGGGCGACACCGCATGCCTCGGAGACCTTGAGCAGGTCGCGTCGCATGGTCTTCAGGTAGTTGGCGACGCGCACCGACTTGTCGGTCGGGTCGAGCCCGTGGGTCAGCCACGGGTTCTGGGTGGCGACACCGGTCGGGCAGTGGTCGGTGTGGCACTTCTGCGCCTGGATGCAGCCGAGCGCCAGCATCGCGCCACGCGCGGTGTTGACCATGTCCGCTCCGAGGGCGAACGCCACGATCGCGTTCTCCGGGATGCCGAGCTTGGCCGAGCCGATGAAGGTCAGCTCGTCGGTGCGGCCCGCTTCGGCCCAGAGCCTGTAGACGCTGGTGAAGCCGAGCCGGTAGGGCAGGGAGACCGAGTCCGTGAAGACCAGCGGGGCGGCACCGGTGCCGCCCTCGCCGCCGTCGATCGTGATGAAGTCGACGTTGCGGCCGGGTCCGGAGAGCTCGAGCAGGGACTCCCAGAAGTCCATGTGCCCGACCGCCGACTTGATCCCGACCGGGAGCCCGGTCTCGGAGGCGACCAGCTCGACGAAGTCGAGCAGGCTGTCCACGTCGGTGAACTCGGTGTGCCGCGACGGGCTGGAGCAGTCCTGCTCCATCGGGATGCCGCGGATCGCGGCGATCTCCTCGCTGATCTTGGCCGCCGGCAGCATGCCGCCCAGACCGGGCTTCGCGCCCTGGCTCAGCTTGATCTCGATCGCCTTGACGGGCGCGGTCTGGACGACCTCCTTGAGGCGCTCGATGTTGAACTTGCCGTCGTCGTCGCGGCAGCCGAAGTAGGACGTGCCGATCTGGAAGACGATGTCACCGCCGTGGCGGTGGTGGGGCGAGAGCGCGCCCTCACCGGTGTTGTGGAGCACCCCGGCCTGCGCTGCGCCCTTGTTGAGCGCCTCGACGGCCGCTCCCGACAGCGACCCGAAGCTCATCGCCGAGATGTTGACGATCGACTTGGGCCGGAACGCGTGCTTGCGGTCCCGGGGGCCACCCAGGATCTTGGCCGACGGGACTCCCACCTCCTCACCCGAGTGGATTGCCGTCGATGGCGCCACGTCCGAGAAAGTGCGGTGCTTGATGATCGGGTAGCCCATGGTGTTCTCGACGTCGTTGCCCGTGCCGAAGCCGAAGTAGTTGTTCTGCAGCTTCGCCGACGAGTAGACCCAGCGCCGCTGGTCGCGGCTGAACGGCCGCTCCTCGTCGTCGCCGCTGATGATGTACTGCCGCAGCTCGGGGCCGATGTTCTCGATCCAGTAGCGGGCGTGTGCGAGCACCGGGAAGTTCCGCTGCAGGGCGTGGGACTTCTGGGTCAGGTCGCGTGCGGCCACGGCCCCGACGCCTGCGGCTCCGACAGCGATCAACGCTTTCCACTTCATAGTGGTTGTGTCTAGCGTCACAGCGCGCGCTTGTCGAGCGTCTCCGGTACCTTTCCGACATGGATCTGATCCCCAAGCCCGATCAGGTCGTCTCCGCAGCAAGCAACGTGGCACACAAGGTGCTGTACGGCGGACTGGCCGACCTGCGTCCGATGCCGCGCACGCTCATCGATGAGGGCCCTCTCCGCGAGGTCTACCACTACCGCCCCGCGCCGGGCGTGAAGCCATCGGGCGATCCGGTCCTCCTGGTCATGCCGCTCGCCGCTCCGTCGAGCTGCTACGACCTGCGTCGCGGATGCTCGCTCGTCGAGCACCTGGTCGGCGAGGGCCGGCCCACCTACCTCGTCGAGTACGGCGAGGTCTCGTTCAAGGACCGCAACCTCGGCTTCGAGCACTGGATCGACGACGTGCTGCCCTCCGCGATCGACGCCGTCCACCAGCACACACAGGGCCGCCCGGTGCACCTGGTCGCGTGGAGCCTCGGCGGCATCTTCTCGCTGCTCTCGGCGGCCGCCCATCCGAAGCTGCCGGTCGCCTCGATCACCACCCTCGGGTCGCCCTGGGACGTCAGCAAGGTGCCGGCGATCGCTCCGCTGCGCCCGCTGCTCAACGCCAACCTGCCCGACGCGCTCAAGGTCGTCACCAAGGGCTACCAGCTCATGGGTGGCGCCCCGAAGCCGCTGGTCCGTTGGGCCTTCCAGATCTCGGCGGTCGACAAGGTGATCACCAAGCCCCTGGTGAAGATCCAGCACCTCGACGACACCGAGTTCCTTGCGCAGCTCGAGGCCGTCGATGCCTTCGGGCGCAACATGATCGCCTATCCGGGTCGCACGTTCGGACAGCTCTATCACCGCGTCGTACGCAACAACGAGCTGAAGACCGGCCGGCTCGTCACCGACGAACGCACCATCGACGTGCGCGACGTGAAGGTGCCCGTGATGGTGATGGGCGGCGAGAACGACGGCATCGCACCGATCGCCGCCGTCCGCCCGATCGTCGCGATGCTGAAGGGCTCTCCTGCCGTGCGCTGGGAGGCCGTTCCCGGAGGCCACCTCGGCATGGTCACCGGCCGCGCGGCTCGGCGTACGACGTGGCCGCTGATCGACGCCTGGGTGGACCAGTGGTCCACCCCCGGCGACTCACGCATCGGCATCGGGGCCAACCCGCAGCGCCGCTACAAGTCGACCGGATCGCGAGCGCTCAAGGGATGACCACGGACCGCGCACTCCTCGCGCTGATCGCCGGTGCGGCACTCACCGCACTCTCGACCCTCGCCTCGGTCAGCGCTGTCGTCGGACTGGCCGGCAGCGTGATCTGCCTCGTCGCCCTGGGCCCGCTCGTGCGGGCGAGTGACGCGTTCGGGACCGCACGCTTCGGCGCGGTCCTCGGACTGGTCGGCAGCAGCCTCCTCCTCGCCGACGTCCAGGTGCGGATCGCCGACTGGCTGGTCCTGCTCGGACTCCTCCTGTTGCTGACGGGCAGCTGCGCGGGCCTGCGCGACGTGTTGGCCGAAGGCTTCCGCCGCGCCGCGGCTGGCCGGATCAGCGGCAGCGTGCTGTTCGTCATGCTGGCTCTTGGACTGTTCGTCGCGCTCGACCAGGCCGACGCCGGTCCTGGCTGGGTGAGCGACGTCATCACGGCGCTGCGCGTTGCCACGGCGGTCCTGGTCGCCTGGTTCATCGCGTTCGCGGCGCTGGCACGCACCGCCGTCCCCGCTCGCGCGTCGTGAGGTCGCTCGGGCTGGTCGGCTGGGGCTTCCTGCTCGTCCTGCTCGATCTCAACTTCGAGCACGTCGACGTGATCCCGGATGTGATCGGCTGGCTGATGTGCCTGGCCGGGCTGGGCAACCTGCCCCGCACCGGATGGTTCCTCCTCGCGCGGCTCGGCGCCGCGACCGGGCTCGTCTCGGCGGCCGCGGCAGCACTCGACGCGCCGTACGACTGGTTCATCCAGACCGGCGACTTCGTCGCCCAGCTCGCGCTCGTCGTCGGGATCTGCGCAGGGGTCCAGCCGTTGCTGGCCGACGAACGCCATCGGGCAACGGCCCGCGCGATCCTCACCGCGTCGGTGGGCATCGACCTCGCCGCACTGGCACTCGTCCTGCTGGGCGGTGGAGACACGTCCGACCTGGCGCCCATCGTGGTTCCGCTGGCGATCGCAGCGCTGGCAGTCGCGATCTGGTTCCTCGTCTTCCTGCGTCGGGTCAGCAGGATCGAGCCGGTCGAGGCGACCACGTGAGCACGCTCGCGTCCCTGGTGGAGCGCGGACTGATGGCCGCCGACTGGGCCGCTGCGCTGGCGCCCGTTGAGGGACGCATCGCGGACATGGGGCAGTTCCTGCGCTCGGAGCTTGCCGCGGGCCGGGGCTACCAGCCGAGTGGCGAGCGGGTGTTCCGCGCGTTCCGGAAGCCGCTCGCCGAGCTCAAGGTGCTCATCGTCGGTCAGGATCCCTACCCGAATCCGCAGCATCCGGTGGGGCTGAGCTTCTCGGTGGAGCGGCACGTGCGGCCACTCCCGCCGAGCCTCGCGAACATCTACAAGGAGCTGGAGACCGACCTGGGCATCACTCCGGTCGACCACGGGGACCTCAGCGCGTGGGCCGACCAGGGCGTCATGCTGCTCAACAGGGTGCTGACCGTCCAGCCCGGCGCCTCGAACTCCCACCGCGGCAAGGGGTGGGAAGACATCACCTCCTGCGCCATCGACGCGATCGCGGCGCGAGGCGGTCCGAGGGCGGCGATCCTCTGGGGCAACGACGCGCGCCGGCTGGCGCCACAGCTCGCGGCCGGCGGGATCGGTTGCGTCGAATCGGCACACCCGTCGCCACTCTCGGCATACCGGGGGTTCTTCGGCTCGCGACCCTTCAGCCAGGTGAACGCCCTCCTGGCGCAGCAGGGCGGAAGCCCGGTCGACTGGTCGCTCGGGAATTAAGTTGAATCCTCAACCATTGAGGTGGGCATGACTGCTCCTGCGATGCCCGCCCTCTACATCGGTCACGGTGCCCCGCCCCTGCTCGACGACCCGCTGTGGTCGGGGCAGCTCGCCGCATGGGCCAAGGACCTTCCACGCCCGAAGGCGATCCTGATCGTCAGCGCGCACTGGGAGTCGGCGCCGATCTCGCTCACCGCGAGCGGCGCTCCCCTGGTCTACGACTTCGGCGGCTTCGACCCGCGCTACTACCGGATGACCTACGAGACGCCCGATGCCTCGTGGCTGGCGAACCGCATCGTGTCGTCGATGCCGGACGGTCTCTCCGTGCATCAGCACGCGTCGCGTGGCCTCGATCATGGTGCCTGGGTCCCACTCAAGATCATGTATCCCGACGCCGACATCCCGGTTCTTCAGATGTCGCTGCCGACCCAGGACCCGTATCAGCTGCTCGGCCTCGGCCAGCGCCTGCGCGAGCTCCGCGACGAGGGCGTGCTGATCATCGGATCGGGCTTCATGACGCACGGCCTCCCGTTCCTGCGCGACTTCAGCCTCGATGCTCGTGCACCGGGATGGTCGTCGGACTTCGATGCCTGGGCCGGCGAGGCGCTCGCGCGCGGCGACGTCGACGAGCTCGCGGCGTACAAGTCGAAGGCGCCGGGCATGCCCTACGCCCACCCGACCGTCGAGCACTACACGCCGCTGTTCATCACCCTCGGCGCCGCCACCGATCCGACCACTCCCGGTGAGCAGAAGATCGACGGGTTCTGGATGGGTCTGGCCAAGCGGAGCCTGCAGGTCGCCTGACCGGGGCCGGCTGCGTCCTCTGGAGCACCTGCTGGTGATGGCAACAGCGCGTGACGCCGTTGCCCCGGTTGCGGGACTTGAACGCGGGCAGCCGCGTTGCCGGAGCCAACGACAATGGGGCCGGTGACAGGATTTGAACCCGCGACCCTCTTATTACAAGTAAGACGCTCTACCAACTGAGCTACACCGGCGTGCGCCGGGCGACCGGCGCGCGGCCATCGTAGTCGGCGTACGGACGTCGAGACCCACCGGAAACACAGTCCGGGCAGACTTGCCGGCATGAGCCTGCTGGACCAGCCCCACCACGACGGTTCGCCCCTGTACGTCGGCACGGAGACCCCGCTGCTCGGCGACATGGTGAGCGTCCGCGTACGCACGCATCCGAGCGACCCGGTCGAGGAGATCTGGATCCGCACGACCAAGGATGCCGAGCCGACCTTCCACCCCTGCACGATCGTCGAGCGAAACGAAAGCGCGATCTGGTGGGAGGGCGAGGTGCCGGTCCTGAACCCGGAGTGCCACTACCGCTTCCTGCTCCGCCGTCGCGACACCCACGACTGGCTCACGGGCGCGGGAGTGTTCGACCACGATGTGCCGGACGCGTTCGACTTCCGGCTGACCACGCACGAGCCCGGTCCCGACTGGGGTCGCGACGGCGTCGTCTACCAGGTCTTCCCGGACCGCTTCGCCCGCAGCAAGGCGGCCGATGAGCGGCCCACCCCGGACTGGGCGGTCCCGGAGCCGTGGGACGCCCCCGTCGTCTTCGACGGCACCGACTCGCGCACATGGCTGCAGCTCTTCGGCGGCGACCTCGACGGGCTGACCGACCACCTCGACCACGTCGCCACCGTCGGTGCCGACATCGTCTACACGACGCCGGTCTTCCCGGCGGAGTCCAACCACCGCTACAACGCCAGCACGTTCGACGAGGTCGACCCTCTCCTCGGCGGGGACGCGGCGTACACGCGGTTGATCGACGCCTCGCACAAGCGTGGCTGGAAGGTGCTCGGCGACCTGACCACCAACCACACCGGCGACACCCACGAGTGGTTCCTCCGCGCCCGGAGCACCGGCCCCGAGAAGGACTGGTTCTTCTTCCACGACGACGGAACCTATGAGACCTGGATGGGCCACGACAGCCTGCCCAAGCTCGACCACTCGCAGCCCGCGCTCCGCAGTGCCTTCACCGAGGGCGGCGACTCGGTGGTCGCACACTGGCTCGACTTCGGGCTCGACGGCTGGCGCATCGACGTCGCCAACATGACCGGCCGCCTCGGCGCGACCGACCTCAACCACGGGGTCGCCCGGACCGTGCGCGCCACCGCCACAGACCGCCGCGACGACGCCCTCGTCATCGGCGAGCACAACCACGACGCGTCGGTCGACCTGCCGGGTGACGGCTGGCACGGCTCGATGAACTACGCCGGATTCTCGTGGCCGGTGTGGGAGTGGCTGGTGTCCCCCACGACGGCCGCGAGGCCGTTCGGCATGCCTGTCCCCATCCCACGCCGCAGCGGCACGCAGGTGGTCAACAGCATCCGCCAGTGGCACGGGCGCCTCGGCTTCCGCAACCTCCAGTGGTCGTGGAACATCCTGGGCTCACACGACTCCGCACGCATCCGCACCATCACCGGATCCGGCGCGCAGCAGCGGGTGGCCGCCGGACTTCAGTTCGCCCTCCCCGGTGTGCCCATGGTCTTCGCCGGCGACGAGATCGGCCTCGAGGGCACGATGGGCGAGGACTCGCGCCGCACGATGCCCTGGGACCGTCGCGACACCTGGGACGAAGAGACCCTCGACCAGTACGCCGCGCTGGCGGCGCTGCGGCGCGAGCACACGGCGCTGCGGCGCGGTGGACTGCGCTGGGTGCACGCCGATGAGGACACGCTGGCCTTCCTGCGCGAGCACCCCGACGGCAACGTGCTGGTGGTGGCCCGCAGGGCTGCCGGGCCGGAGCTGCGGCTGCCGCTGGCTCAGCTCTTCACGGAGTCGAGTGCGCAGGTGGATGCATCCGCCACAGGACCGCGCACTCGACTCGGCGCGGCGGCCCGGGTGGACAGCAACGAGCTCGTGATCCCGGCGAGCGACGGTCCGGCGTTCTCGCTCCACGCCTGAGCACGGAGCGTGCCGTCAGCGCGGACCCCGCACCGCGTCGTACTCCAGCGGCGTGTAGTCCCCGACGCGGAACCGTCCGGTGGTCTCGAGGGTGACGATCTGGACGCCGGCCGGCCGGCCATCGGCGTAGGTGATGAGGCTGACCGCCGCGGCCCGACGCAGCTTGCTGCCGACCGCGATCGCGTACGCCGCGCCCCCGGCCGTGCCTGTGGTGTGCGTCCAGCCGATGGTGCCGCCGACCCCGACCACCGCCGACGGGTCCGATGCGACGTGCACGTGACCGGCCACCACGAGGTCGACGCATCCCCGTCGGAGTGCCTCGGCACCGGCGTTCGCGTCGTGGACGAGAAGCGTCCCGACCCGCACATCGCTGGCGCACGCGATCTCGGCGACCTCGTCCGCTGACTCGGCGACGGTGCCGCTGACCGGATCGCGCCATCGCCCGAGGCCACTGGAGCGCGGGTCGTCGAGGGCGAGGAGCGTCGAGCCGCCCGGGCCGTCGACCACCGTGCGGGTCGCCACCTGCCACCCGTGGTCCTTCAGGTAGTCGCGGACGAAGCCGCCGTTGTCATGGTTGCCCACGGCCACCCAGCGGTCGAGGTCCTTGAAGGTCGCCGCAAGCGAGTCCAGGCTGAACGTCTCCCACGCCTGTCCGGTCGAGGTGTCGTCACCCGCGTCGAGCACAGCGGTTGCCCCGGCAGCGTCGCCGATCGCACGGGCCACGCGATCCATGCCGATGTTGTCGTGGCGGTCGCTGACCAGCAATGCCACGGTCTCCCCGTCCGCGGGCTGACGGACGGAGAGGTCCGCCGCCGCCGACGCTGCGTCGTCGTAGAAGGCCTGGGCGTGCTGGTAGCTGTCCAGGGCACTGAGCAGGAGCCGCCGGGTGGCATCGGTGACCGAGCTGCTGGTGATCTCGGCGTCGGCCAGCTCCTTCGGGATCGAGACCTCCGGGCCGGCGTACTCACCGAGGGGCTGCCAGTCCTCTGCGGTGATGAACAGCGGGTCGGGCTGTCGCCAGGGCTGCCAGGCAACAAGGCTGGCACCGAGGGCCCCGGCCACACCGACAGCAACCCACCGATGATGACTGCCGCCGAGGTGGACCAGCTCGCGCCGCCGCGACCGTCCCACCAGCGCCCAGAAGGCGATCGCGACGGATGCCGCAAGCCCTCCGCGCAGCGCGGCCTCCCCGGCGAGGCCGCGGACGGCCCACCTGACCCGGGCGACCTGGGCATCGGGGTCGGCCGCGAGGAGCGCATAGCGGTCGACCAGGTCCTCGACGGAGTTGACCTGCGTCTTGCCCAGGGTGAGCTCGACCCCGAGGCGGTGGTCCGTGCGCACCCGCAGGTCCGGGAGCACCGCTCCCGTCCGCACGGTCACCCAGCCGTCCAGGGTCGGGCGCACCTCGGCGTCGTGGCCCGCGACCGTCGTTCGCGTCGAGCTGGTCACGAAGACCGCCAGCCCGATCCCCAGGGCAAACACCAGCCACACCACGACGAGGCCGAGCACGCGACGGATCATCGGTCCACCCTAGGAGCCGCTTCAACGGGCAAGGTACTGCTGTGCCTGGAGGTTCCACGGCGTCCGGGCCTGCCCGACGAGCTCCTCACCGAGGGTCACCTCGATGACGGTGCGGGTCGCGTCGTACGCAATGCCACCGCGTGGGGTCCACTGCAACCAGATCCAGACGTGCGAACCACGAGGCAGTGTGCGGAGCAGGTCGAGCTGCGCGCGGATCATCGGCCAGCGCGCGTCGTCGACCAGCCTGGGCGCGAGCGACCGCGGACCGGCACCACCGGGCAGCCGCAGGTCGATCATGATGTCGACGGCTCCCACGGGCGGCTCGATCTTCTCGCCGGTCACCTCGTCGAAGGTCTCTCCGAGGCCGGCCGTGCTGGTGTTGCCGACGAAGCTGACCGACACCTCGCCCTCCCGGACCAGCTCGGCGTTGGCGACCGCCGTGTCGTACGTCGCGACGAGCTCAGGCGTCAGGCGTGATGATCCGAACCCCGCGGGGCGCCCCCACCGCTCCTCTCCCAGCGGGATCCGTGGGGAGATGATCAGGTCAGGCGAGCTCGCGAGATCGGGATGAGCGGCGATGACGGCCGCCGTGGCCCGCGGTGCCCGGCTGGTGACGCGCCACTCCCCATCGCGGATCGTGACGGGGAGGTCGAGAGCTGCGGTCGCAGCGACGAGCAGCTCCGCATTGGCCAGGTTGCGCGCGTGGCTGCCAGCCGTTGCGAGCACGGCGGTCGGACCGCCGCCGTCCGAACCCTCGCCCCAGGTCTCCTGGTCGAGGTCGGTGGTTCCGCCGTCGAGGTAGACCGCGGTGGAGGTCTCGTCGCCCTCGTGGGTCTGCTTCCATCGCGCTAGCTCATCGAGGGCGATGGCGATCTGCGGGGGCTGCGCATCGGGCTCCATGTCCACCGCGGCCTGGTAGCCGAAGTAGTCGTCGTCCAGGGCGATCCTCTCGACCGCGGCATCGCGCACACCCGGGAGAGCCCTCAACCGGTCGACGGTGCTGGTCGTCGACCCCGCCTGCCCGCATCCGGTGGATCCAGCGAGCAGCACGCCCACCAACAACCTCGTGCCAACCCGCATTGCCCCCCCTTTTTCGGTCTGTCGCGTCATCCTGCTCCGCCCAGCGCTACAGGATCATGAAGAGTGGATTGGGGGCCGGGCCCGTCGGTCCCTAGACTTCTCCGGTGGCACTCAGGATCTATGACACGGCACGACGCGACGTCGTCGACTTCGTCCCCCTCGTCGAGGGGCAGGCGGGCGTCTACGTCTGCGGCCTGACCGTCCAGTCCGAGCCCCACGTCGGCCACATCCGCTCGGGTGTGAACTTCGACGTCCTGCGCCGCTGGCTCGAGGTCTCGGGCTACGCCGTCACGTTCATCCGCAACACCACGGACATCGACGACAAGATCCTGACCAAGTCGGCTGAGCAGGGTCGCCCCTGGTTCAACCTCGCCTACGACATGCACCGCGAGCTCACTCGCGCCTATGCCGCGCTCAACGTCCTGCCCCCGACGTACGAGCCCGCCGCCACCGGCCACATCCCCGAGATGGTCGAGCTGATCGAGCTTCTGATTGCCCGGGGCCACGCGTACGCCGCGCCCGACGGCAGCGGTGACGTCTACTTCGACGTCCGCTCCTGGCAGGCCTACGGCGAGCTGACGCACCAGAAGGTCGCCGACATGGAAGCCGCTGCTGACGCCGACCCGCGCGGCAAGCGCGACCCCCGCGACTTCGCCCTGTGGAAGGGTCGCAAGGACTCCGAGCCGGAGACCGCTTCCTGGCCCTCCCCGTGGGGCCGCGGCCGCCCGGGCTGGCACATCGAGTGCTCGGCCATGGCCGGCAAGTACCTCGGCACCGCCTTCGACATCCACGGCGGCGGCGTCGACCTGCGCTTCCCCCACCACGAGAACGAGCAGGCCCAGTCCCGCGCCGCAGGCCACGACTTCGCGACGTACTGGATGCACAACGCGTGGATCACCACCGCCGGCGAGAAGATGAGCAAGTCGCTCGGCAACTCGCTCCTCGTCCCCAGTGTCCTGGAGCGGGTCCGCCCGATCGAGCTGCGGTTCTACATGGTCGCCGCGCACTACCGCTCCAACGTCGAGTTCAGCTTCGAGGCACTTGAGGAGGCTGCGGTCGGCTTCCAGCGGATCGAGCACTTCCTCGGGCGCGCGGGCAACCCGGCCGCCTCCGACGAGCTGCGTGCCGGCTTCGTCGACGCGATGGACGACGACCTCGGCACTCCCGCGGCCGTCGCCGTGATCTACGACGCCGTCCGTGACGGCAACAAGCTCCTCGCGGAGGGTGACGCCACCGGCGCGAGCAGCATCGCCGCCGACGTCCGCGCCATGCTCGACGTGCTGGGCCTCGACCCCGCCGATTCCGCCTGGGGCAGCACCGCCTCCGGCACCACCGACAAGCTCACCGCCGCCGTCGACGTCCTCGTCGCCGGCCTCCTCGATCAGCGCCAGGCTGCGCGCGCCGCGAAGGACTTCGCGGCCGCCGACGAGATCCGTGACCGGATCAAGTCCGCCGGCATCGAGATCGAGGACACCCCCAACGGCCCGAAGTGGTCACTAGAAGCAGGGAACCTCTGATGGCTGGCAACTCCCAGCGCAAGGGCGCGATCAAGAAGACCGGCAAGGGCAACCCCACCGCCGGTTCCGGCGGCCGCGTCAAGCGTGGCCTGGAGCCCAAGGGTCCGACCCCGAAGGCCAAGGACCGCGAGTACCACAAGCAGCACAAGATCGCTCAGGTGAAGGAGCGGGCGGCCGGCCGTCGCCCGCAGCGCAAGCGCGCCGCCGGTGAGGCCGAGTGGATCATCGGCCGCAACCCCGTCGTCGAGGCACTGCGCGAAGGCGTCCCGGTCAACGGCGTCTACGTCGCGGAGAACGCCGAGCGCGACGGCCGCCTGCGTGAGGCCTTCCAGCTCTCCGCCGAGATGGGCATCCCGCTCCTCGAGGTGACCAAGGTCGAGCTCGACCGCATGACCGGCTTCAACGGTCACCAGGGTCTTGCCGCCCGCGTCCCCGCCTACGAGTACGCCCACGCCGACGACCTGATCGACGACGCTCGGAACAACCAGGAAGAGCCGCTCATCGTCGTGCTCGACCACATCACCGACCCGCGCAACCTCGGCGCGATCGTCCGCTCGGCGGCCGGCTTCGGCGCGCACGGCGTCGTGATCCCCGAGCGGCGCTCGGCCAGCATGACCGCCGCCGCGTGGAAGACGTCCGCTGGCGCTGCCGCCCGGATCAAGGTCGCGCAGACCGTCAACCTGACCCGCCAGATCAAGGCCTACCAGGACGCCGGCTGCATGGTCGTCGGACTGGACATGGAAGGCGACCTCACCCTGCCGACGCTCGGCGACCTGGCCACGGGCCCGCTCGTCGTCGTGGTCGGCTCGGAGGGCGAAGGCCTCTCGCGCCTGGTCTCGGAGAACTGCGACCACATCGTGTCGATCCCCATGGCCAACTCCGTCGAGTCGCTCAACGCGGGTGTTGCGGCCTCGGTGACGCTCTACGCGATCGCTCAGGCTCGCGCCTGAGCGCCATCGTTGACGGCTCGGCGCGCCAGACCTGACTTCTCGACGCGCCAGACCTGACCTCTCGGCGGATCAGGTGAGGCCGTAGCCCGTCGGGAAGGCACGCGAGCTGTCGCGCATCACGTAGGCCAGGCCGTGGGACTTGCGCAGCCAGGCCGCCTCGAACTGCGCCCGGTCATAGGTACGCCGCACCCCGGCGTTGCTCGACGCCGCGGGGTCGTTGACGATCACCTTGCCGGTGCTCGTGAAGCCGACGACCACGACCAGGTGCCCGGCGGTGCCGCTGATCGGCGCACCGGTGAGCTGGCCGGACGAGAACGTGATCGACACCTGGACCGGCAGGCCGGCCGCGATGAACCGCTCGACGTCACGCAGCGAGGTCAGCCGGGTCACCATGGCGCGCGGCACTCGCGTCGCGGCGTACGCCGTGTTGAAGGGCCAGTTGCCCGTGCCCTGGTACTGCGCGTCGAAGACCCGGCGCGCCACCTCGTCGACCCACGGGTCGGCGTAGCTGCTGTTGACCCAGGAGTACTCGCTCGCGGTCGGCCGGCGACCGAAGTAGGCGAGCATCATCGACAGGCTGGTGGGCGAGCACCAGGCCTGGCCACCGCCGCCGTACTGGGGGTACTGACCGCGGTGCGTCATCTGGGAGTACGCCGGCACGGCCAGCGTCTTCGCCGGGAGCATCGGCGCCGAGACCGGCGGAACCGCAGTGGCCAGCTGTGACGCCACGGCGTGCACGGAGTCGATCGCGGGAGTGGCGGTCGTGCCGGCCGCGCGGAAGACCTGCACCTTCACGGAGTACGCCGTGAACACGACGCCGCTCTTCGCGCGCAGGGTGTCTGTCGAGACCACCGAGAGGCCGTCGTCCTGGGTCCCGAAGCTGCGCTTGTAGGTGCTGCTCACGGCGCTGGTCCAGCGACCGAGCTTCTGCCACTGGGTGAGCTTGCCGGTCGAGGTGCGGGCGCGGACCTGCACGGCGATCCAGGTGCCGGCCGGGGTCGTGGCGCGCCAGGACGGAATGACCTCGGTGAAACCGTGGCCCGGGCTGACCCAGGGAGATGCCCATGCGCCCCACTCCCACCTGCGTCCGCCGATGCTCACGGTGCCTGCAGGCTTCGCGATCCGGAGGCTGCCGTCGACAGCAGTGGCACCGCGTCGGGTGCCGGCAAGCCAGGCGGCCTGGCTGTCGGTCTCGCGGAAGGTGTTGCGCGCGGGCGTGGCCGCGGCCAGCGCCCCACGCTGGGTCGAGTGAGGGTCATCGACTCCGCTGGTCTCACGATCGAGCAGCTGCACGGCCCCGAGCGGCAGCAGGAGCGCGGTCGCCGCGATCGCGACCCGCAGGCGGGCACGGTCCAGGCGGGGGTCGAGCAGGAGGCTGCGGATGCTCACCTGCCGACGATATCTAGCCGACGCTGAATTGCCGGGTGTGCCACCCCGTGGCGCCATCAGGTCGTACGTCCTTCTCCACGCCGGTCTGGACCTCGCCGTCGGCACCGACCGCCCGGACGCGCAGCTCGTGGTCGCCCTCGTCGACCGTCACGGTGGCCGCCCACTGGACCCACGTGTCGCGGTTGGGGACCTTTCCGACGGGCGCAGCGGACGGCGCGGCCGAGGAAGCCTCCCCTGTCGGCGCTGCGGACGTTGCGGGACCGGCCGGCACCGTGTGGTTCGTGATGCCGCCGATCGCGGCGACCTGCCACGCACCTCCGTCGATCGCGTACTCCACGCGCTCGATGCCCGTGTGCTGCGCCCAGGCCATGCCGCCGATGCGCAGATCGCCGGGCCGGATGTCCTGCCCCGAACGCGGCACGTCGATGCGCGAGCCGATCTTGAGCGGTGCCTTCTCGGACCACCCGAGCTCGGTCCAGTACGCCGAGATCCTGTCGAAGCGGGTCACCTCGATGTCGACCACCCACTTGCAGGCAGACACGTATCCGTAGAGCCCGGGCACGATCACGCGCGCCGGGAAGCCGTGCTCGATCGGCAGCGCCTCACCGTTCATGGCGAAGGCGATCATCGCCTGGCGGTCGTCGGTGAGCGCCTGCAGCGGGGTGCCGCAGGTCCAGCCGTCCTGCGAGGTCTGCAGCACGGCATCGGCGTGCGGGCGTACGCCGGCCTCGGCCAGCAGCGGCGCAATGCGTACGCCGCTCCACCAGGCATTGCCGATCAGGTCACCACCGACCGGGTTGGAGACGCAACTGAGCGTGATCCAGTCCTCGGTGACCTCGCGGTCGAGCAGCTCCTGATAGCTGAGCACGACCTCGCGCTCGACCATGCCGTGGATGCGCAGCGACCAGGTCTTCGGGTCGATCGCGGGCTTCTGGAACGCGGTGTCGATCAGGTAGAAGTCGTCCGCGCTGGTCATCCAGGGCGTCAACCCCTCCCCCTTGAGCGACACCCCTGCGGGCACGTTCGGGGTCGTCGCCGGCAGCACCAGGAGCCGGCGGGCCTGTTCCACCCGCCGGCGACCGCGCCCGACGATGGGCCCGAGGACCGCCGTGCCCACTCCGATCGCGGTGACGACGGCGGACCGGATCAGCACGGTCCGCCGACTGTGCGCGTGCGCATCGCCTGCGACATCGCTGGTCGCGGCGGAGACTGCAGCGGCTCGGGATCCGGTGGTGACGGGCTCGGTGATGAAGGAGAGCGCAGCGATCCAGCAGACCGCGCCCAGCGCGACCGGCACGGCGTCCGTGCGGGTCGCATCGTCACGAGTGAGCGTGGCCAGCAGCGCAAACCCGCCCATCGCGGCGTACAGCGGGAGGGGGGCCCACCAGGCACGCGCAGCGAGGCGGCCGGCCGCGAGGAAGAGCAGACACATGATGGCCGCGATGATCAGGCCCAGCAGCGGCTTGTCCAGCGTCCCGACGAGCTCGATGAACCAATGCGCCACCGACCCCGGGGTCACGTCGATGACCAGCTCGGCCACAGCATCGAACGGGGTCAGTCGCCGACCGAGGTAATGGGCCGTGCCATGGCTCACCGCCAGACCGGCAAAACCGGCCACCAGGCCGGCCGTTCCCCACGACATGCGGGCGTTGCTCATTCCCCCATGGTGGCATCCGCAACAATCATCTTGTGACCCGCACACCCCGCATCGGCATCGGCACGGACGTCCACCGCTACGAGGAAGGCGTCCCGATGATGCTGGCCGGCCTCTCGTGGCCCGACGAGCCCGCCGGGCTGGCCGGCCACTCCGACGCCGACGTCGCCGCCCACGCCGCCTGCGACGCCCTGTTCTCGGCTGCCGGGCTCGGCGACCTCGGCACCAACTTCGGCACCTCGGAGCCGGAGTGGGCAGGCGCCGCCGGCACCGCTCTGCTCGCCGAGACCGTCCGCCGCGTGCGCGCTGCCGAGTTCACCATCGGCAACGTTGCGATCCAGGTGATCGGCAACCGCCCCCGCCTCGGTGCGCGCCGCATCGAGGCCGAGCACCTGCTCACCAAGGTCGTGGGTGCGCCGGTGTCGCTCTCCGCCACCACGACCGACGGCCTGGGCCTCACCGGCCGTGGCGAAGGTGTCGCAGCGATCGCCACAGCGCTGGTCTTCGACCCCGCCTGACTCTCAACAACGTGAAGACTCTCAGTCACCTGCCGACAGGAAGTCTTCACGCTGGTTCCCTGACCTCGGTGGCGGGCGGCCCGAGCTGGCGCACAGCCCGACCGTCGAGCCGGAGCGAGCGCCAGCGAGCGGAGCGCGAGCTGCAGGGAGGGCTGCGCGTCAGTTGAGGCCGCACGCCCCGGAAATCAGGCCGCGATGTGAGCAGCCGCAAGAGCAGCGCGATAACGCCTGACCACGAGCTCGACGATGCGCGCGTGATCACCGAGAACGCCAGCAACGTGGCGCACTCCCTGCTCGGAGGCAATGCTCGCGGCCTTGCGCGAGAAGAACCCCGGCGAGAGCAGGTACGTCGACACGGCAACCTCGCCGTGGCCGCGGGCCTCGGCGATCGCGTCCGCAAGGGGACGGCCCTGCCCCGCGACCGTGGCGGTGAGGACCGGCGCATCCCATGCGAGGGAGAGCAGACGCTCGGCCTCAGCCAGGTCAGGCAGCGCGTCGGGGTCATTGGAGCCGGCAGCCACCATCACCACGGGCGAGCCAGGGACGGCTCCAGCCTCCTGCAGGCGACGGCACATCACGGCCGTCAGCATCGGATCGGGGCCGAGGGGGCGCGTCAGGATCGAGTGCGCATCCGCAACGGCCTCGGGGATGTCGGTCTTGATGTGGAATCCGGTCGAGAGCAGCAGCGGAACGACGACGTCGGGCGCTCCAGCGCGCGACCGACGATCGGCCATGACGTCGGCCAGCAGCGGCTCGCACAGCTCGACGTACGACGTCGTGGCGGGCACTCCCAGCAGCCGGGCGGCCTGCTCGGTGATCGATGCGGCCACCTGGTTGCCGTGCGCGACGCGCGTGCCGTGGGCGACCGTGACGAGGCGCGGGGCCCGAGATGCGTGGCGCGAGATCATCAGCCCACCACCAGCCGGTAGCCCCGCTTCACGACCGTCTGGATCAGGCGGGTGCCGATCGCGGCACGGAGCCGGGCCACAGCCATCTCGACAGCGTGCTCCGACGACGCCTGACCCGTGGGCAGGCAGGAGAGCAGCTCGCGGCGCGAGACGACGTGGCCGGGGTTCACCGCAAGCGCGTGCAGGACCGCGAGCGGGGCCGGCGAGAGCCGGACCTCGATGCCGTCGAGCAGGATCACGTCGCCGTGCATGAGGAGCGTGTGGCCCGAGACATCGAGCGCAGTGCCGTCGCGACGGGAGGGCAGCTCGGTCTCGAGCAGCTTGACCATCGCGGCCAGGCGCGAGCGCTCGGGCTGGATCGTCGGCACGCCCCACATCTCGAACGCAGCCGCGGTGACAGGTCCGACGCAGGTGGCGACCACGTCAGCCTGGAAGGCCGCGAGCACCTCCTCGCGGCGGCCGACGACCCCGGCCATGTCCATGAACGCCGCGACAGCGGGAGCGGACGTGAAGGTGACGGCGTCGAGCTTGCGCTCGGCCACGAGGTCGACCATGCGGAAGACCGGGTCGGGGTCGTGTGCTCCCTCGAGCCGGTAGACGGTCACCACGTGCACATCGGCGCCCTGGCGGCGGAGCGCGTGGGCCACCGTCGAGAGTGACTGGCCGTGCTCCTGCACGACGATCCGGCGGCCGGTGAGGTCGCGGCCGCGCAGGTGCGCGAGCACGTCCTCGAACCGCTCGGAGTCGGGCGACCAGAGCTCGCGCAGGCCGCTGTTGCGCAGCGCTCCCACGGATTTGGGCCCGCGGGCAAGGATCTCCGACCTGCCGAGAACCTCGATCAGCTGGTCCAGCAAGCCCCAGGACGCAGCAGCCTCGAACCAGGAACGGATGCCGATGCCGGTGGTCGCGACGAAGAGGTCGACCGGGCGGCCGCCGATCACCTCGTGGGTCGCCTCGCGAAGCGCCACCTCGTTGATCCGGTTGGGCTCGACGGAGATTGTGGTGGCCACTTCGACGTGGGCACCCCGACGCTCCAGGAGCGCGACCTGCTCGTCCACCTTCCGGGCGGCAGTGATGCCGATCCGGTAGCCCTCGAGGGGCTTGTCGGTGGAGGAAACGGTCATACCTGCTGCCTCGGCCCCACCTGTACGACGCCGTCGACCACGCGCACCACGTACGACGGAACGCTGACGTTCTCGTCGTCGAGGCACTGGCCGGTGCGGAGATCGAAGGCCTGCTTGTGCATGGGAGATGCCACAAAGGGAATTTCACCACGGGTACCCACGATTCCGCGAGCGAGAACGCTGGCCTTCGCGAACGGATCGTAGTTTCCGAGCGCGTAGACGGTGTCGTCGTACGTGCGGAAGACGGCAACCGCCTGACCGTGGACGAGCGCGGTGGCACCGCGCTCGACCTCGAGCTGCTCGAGACGGCAGACGGGAGCGAACTCGTCAGTCGTGGTCACACTCACTGGGGGGCTCCTACCGGGATCGTCGAGCCGAGGACCACGGGCTCGTCGTGGTTGACGGGAACGATCTGGCCACGCTCGGTGTCGAACGAGATGTTCGGGTCCGGGGTCTCGGGGGCGTTGATGAAGGAGACGAAGCGAGCGAGCTTCTCCGGGTCCTCCAGCGTCGCCTTCCACTCATCGAAGTAGGTGTCGACGTGGCGGCTCATCTCCGCCTCGAGCTCCTCACCCAGGCCGAGCTCGTCGTCGATGACGATCGCCTTGAGCCGGTCCATGCCACCGTCCAGGGCAGCGAGCCAGGTGCTCGTGCGCTGCAGGCGGTCAGCGGTGCGGATGTAGTACATGAGGAAGCGGTCGAGGTACCTGTAGAGCGTCTCGGTGTCGAGGTCGCCGGCAAGCAGCTGGGCGTGCGCCGGCACCATGCCGCCGTTGCCCGCGACGTACAGGTTCCAGCCCTTGTCCGTGGCGATGACCCCGAAGTCCTTGCCACGCGCCTCGGCGCACTCACGGGCACATCCGGAGACGGCACCCTTGAGCTTGTGCGGCGAGCGCAGGCCGCGGTAGCGCAGCTCCAGGTCGATGGCGAGCTGCGTGGAGTCCTGGACACCGAAGCGGCACCAGGTCTTGCCGACGCAGGACTTCACCGTGCGCAGCGACTTGCCATAGGCGTGGCCCGACTCGAAGCCGGCGTCGACCAGACGCGACCAGATCGCGGGCAGCTGCTCCATGCGCGCACCGAACATGTCGATCCGCTGGCCACCGGTGATCTTCGTGTAGAGGCCGAAGTCGCGAGCGACCTCACCGATGACGATCAGTCCCTCAGGCGTGATCTCCCCGCCGGGGATGCGAGGGACGACGGAGTACGTCCCGTTCTTCTGCAGGTTCGCGAGATACGCATCATTCGTGTCCTGCAGCGAAGCAGTTGTCTGCTTGTCGAGCACGTGGCCGTTGAACTGGCTGGCCAGGATCGAGGCGATCGCCGGCTTGCAGATGTCGCAACCGCGGCCCGTCCCGTGCGCCTCGATGATGTCGTCGAAGCGCTTGTACTGGTGCACCTGCACCAGGTCGAAGAGCTCCTGGCGCGAGTAGGAGAAGTGCTCACAGATCGCCTTGTTGACGGTCTTGCCAGCCGCTTCCATGCGCTCGGTGAGGAGGTTCTTCACGATCGGCACACAGGAGCCGCAGACCGTGCCGGCCTTGGTGCAGGCCTTGGCGCACGGCAGGTCGACACAACCCTGCTCGTCGATGATGCCGCAGATCGTGCCCTTGGTGATGTTGTTGCAGGAGCAGACGACAGCCTCGTCGGGCATGCCGATCTGCGCAGTGCCACGCGACGCCGGGAGGATCAGCTCCTCCGGGTTCTCCGGCAGCGCCATGCCGCTGGAGACCATCGGCCGCAGGATGCCGTACGCCGAGGCGTCGCCCACGAGGATGCCGCCGAGGAGCTGCGTCGCGTCCTCGTTCACGACGAGCTTCTTGTAGACGCCGCCGACCGCGTCGGCGAAGACCAGCTCGAGCGAACCCTCGGTGGTCGCGAACGCGTCACCGAAGGAGGCGACGTCGACGCCGAGGAGCTTGAGCTTGGTGGACATGTCGGCGCCGGTGAACTCGCCCGGGCCCTCGAGGAGCGCGTCGACCGCGACCTCGGCCATCTGGTAACCGGGAGCCACGAGCCCGTACATCCGGCCCTCGGGGGCCGCACACTCGCCGATGGCGAAGATGTTGGAGTCGGAGGTCCGCATCTGCGGGTCGACCAGGATGCCGCCGCGCTCGGCGACGTCGAGGCCGGACTCACGGGCCAGGATGTCGCGCGGACGGATGCCGGCGGAGAAGACGACGATCTCGACCTCGAGCGGCTCGTCGTTGTCCTTGAACTTGAGGGCGCTGACCTTGCCGTCGTCGTCACCGTCGATGAGCTCTGTCATGACGCCCGTGTGGACCTTCAGACCGAGCTTCTCGATGTGGCGCTTGAGCGTCGCGCCACCGGCGTCGTCGATCTGCACGGCCATGAGGCGCGGAGCGAGCTCGACGACGTGGGTCTCGACCTCGAGCTGGTGGAGCGCGTTGGCGGCCTCGAGACCGAGCAGTCCGCCGCCGATGACCACGCCCGCCTTGGCGGTCTTGGACGCCTCGCGGATCGCCTCGAGGTCATCGATCGTCCGGTAGACGAAGACGTTCTCGAGGTCCTTGCCGGGCACCGGCGGGACGAAGGGGGCGGCACCGGTGGCGAGCACCAGGACGTCGTACGCCTGGGTCTCGCCGTTGCTGAAGGTGACCCTCTGGGCATCGCGGTCGACCGAGGTGACCTCGGTGTCGACCAGGAGCTTGACCCGCGGGTCTTCGTAGACCCCTTCGGGCAGGAAGGAGAGGGCGTCGGCGCCGACCTCGAAGAACGACGTCAGGGCGACGCGGTCGTAGGCCGCGCGGGACTCCTCACCGGCGATGACGATGTCGTACCGCTCGGTGAGGCCGCGCTCGATGGCAGCCTGGACGAATCGGTGACCAACCATGCCGTGACCGGCGACAACAAGAGTCTTGCGAATGCTCATGGGGACCTACCTTTCAACTGAGTACGACGGTAGGCGCCGGTTGTTGTCCTGCGGTTTCTGATTGTTTCGGTGAGGAAACAGGTTGCTCACCTGCTTGCAACAGAGGGTGCTCTCAGGCGTGCAGAACGGCCCGGGTGACGGATGTCACCCGGGCCGTTCCGAGGGTGCTGGGGTGCTGCGGAGACCGTCAGACGGGGACGTGCGCCGCCTCGATGAGCTCCCTGACCACCGAGGCGCAGCCGCCGCAACCCGTCGTGGCGCGGGTCTTCTCCTTGGCCTCCTCGAAGGTGCGGCAGGACCGGATGCGACCGGCGTTTACACCGGCGCAGGCGCAGACCTCGGCCTCGTCGGGCAGCAGCGTGGAGCTGTCGCCGTCGGGGCGCTCGGCCATCAACAGCTCGCCGGGCTCCGTGTCGGAGAGGATCGTGCGACGGTCGAAGAGCTGGGTGATCAGGCCGATGCGCGACAGGTCACCGATCAGCGTGCCGGCGACGATGACGTTGCCGTCGACGACGAGCTTGCGGTGGGTACCGATGATCGGGTTCGTCACCTCGACGATGTCGCCCTCGGTGTGCTCCGGGTCGCCGAGCACCGCCACGTCGAGCCCGGTGGCGCGAAGGCGCGCGACGCTGCGCGAGCCTTCGTACTTCACGTCCTCGCCGCTCAGGTGCGCGGCGAGCAGCGTTGCCTGCTCCCACGCGGGCGGGACGAATCCGGTGACCCGGCCCTCGAACTCGGCGCAGTCACCGATCGCGAAGATGTTGTCGTCGTCGACCGACTGCAGGTGCTCCCCCACGACCAGGCCGCGACGCACGGTGAGGCCGGCGCCGCGAGCGAGCGCCGTGGACGGTCGCCCGCCGGCGGTCAGGACGATCAGGTCGGCGTCGAGGGTGTAGCCCGTGTCGAGCTTGAGGCCCTCGTCGGTCAGGCGGATGGCGCGGGCACCGGTGTAGACCTCGGTGCCGAGCTTCTTGAGGTGGCGCTTGAGAACGGTGCCGCCCTTGCGGTCCACCTGCTGCGAGAGCAGGTGCTCGGTGCCCTCGACGACCTCGGTCTCGACGCCGCGGACGCTGAGCGCGCGGGCCACCTGGAGGCCGAGCAGGCCGCCGCCGACGACAACGGCGCGGACCGGGCGACTCTCCACGGAGAGCTCCTCCATCGCGTCAAGCAGGCGCTGCGTGTCGGCAAGGCTCCGGAAGGCGTGCACCTTGGGGTGCAGCGAGCCGTCGAGCTGGATCAGGCCACGGATCGGGGGCAGCGTCGGGATGGCGCCGGTGGCGAGGACGAGCTTGTCGAAGACGATCTTCTGGCCGTCGACGAGCATGACGTCACGCAGCTCGCGCTCGATCTCGAGCACCCGGCTGCCCAGGCGCAGGTCGATGCCCTGCGCGGCGTACCAGTCGGGCTGGCGCAGGGTCAGCGCGTCGATCGGGTGCGTGCCCTCCAGGACCGCGGACAGCAGGATCCGGTTGTACGCCGGGTGGTCCTCGTCGCCGAGGATCGTGATGTCACCCTCGTAGCGTCGTGCGACCAGCTCCTCGACGAGTCGCGTGGTGGCCATGCCGTTTCCGACGATGACCAGCTTCTCGCGCTTCATGCAACAACCACCTGTCCATTCACCTTGGCTGCTTCGGACACCCGTGCCGCGCAGACCTTGAACTCCGGCATGCGGGAGGCGGGGTCGAGCGCATCGTTGGTCAGCTTGTTCGCACCGACCCAGTGGAACGGCACGAAGACCGTGTCCGGGCGGATCGTGCGGACAACGCGGACCGGAGCCACCATCTCACCACGGCGGGTCTCGACGCGCACCAACTCACCGTCGGCCGTGCCGAGGCGGGTGGCCAGCATCGGGTGCATCTCGACGAAGGCGCCGTCGTCGGTGAGGTCCCTGATCCGGCGGGTCTGGGCGCCGGACTGGTACTGCGCGAGGACGCGACCGGTCGTGAGGTGGACCGGGTACTCCGCATCGGGCTGCTCTGCGGCGCCGCGGTGCTCGACGGCGATGAAGTTCGCGCGACCGCTCGGGGTGGCGAACGACTCCGTGAACATGCGCTCAGTGCCGACGTGGCCGTCCGTGCCGATGACCCCGGCCGGCGCGGGCCAGAAGACACCCTTCTGCTCGCGGATCAGGTCATAGGTGATGCCGCTGTAGTCGGCCTTGCCGCCAGCGCTCGCGCGACCGAGCTCGGCGAAGATCTCCTCCGGCTCGACGGAGAACGCGATCGGCGACTTCAGCCGCTCCGCGAGGCCCTCGATGATCTCAAGGTCGCTGCGCACTCCGGCCGGCGGCGTGATCGCACGCTGGCGCAGGATGACCCGGCCCTCGAGGTTGGTCATCGTGCCGGTCTCCTCGGCCCACTGCGTGATCGGCAGGATCACGTCAGCGCGGGCGGCGGTCTCGGACATCACCATGTCGGCGACGACCAGCAGCTCGAGCGCGTCGAGCCTCTCGCCGACGTGGTTGGCGTTGGGTGCCGAGACGATGATGTTGGAGCCGAAGACCAGCAGCGCCTTCGGGCCGTTGTCCTGGCCGAGCGCATCGAGCAGCTCGTACGCCGAGCGGCCCTTGCCCGGGATCGACTCGGCCGGGATCCCCCACACGCCGGCGACGTGCTCGCGCGCGGCGGGGTCGTCGATCATGCGGTAGCCGGGGAGCTGGTCGGACTTCTGGCCGTGCTCGCGGCCACCCTGGCCGTTGCCCTGGCCGGTGAGGCAGCCGTAGCCCGAGTGCTCCTTGCCCTGCATGCCGAGCGCCAGCGCGATGTTGATCCACGCCAGGACAGTGTCGGAGCCCTGGGCCTGCTGCTCGGGGCCGCGGGCGGTCAGGATCATGACCTTCTCAGCAGTGCCGACGAGGTCAGCCAGCTCCTTGAGCTCGGAGGCCGGGATGCCGGTGACCCGCTCGCCGCGCTCGGGCCACCAGGACATGACGGAGTTCTTGACCGCTTCCCAGCCGGTCGTCCGGGACGCGACGTACTCCTCGTCGACGTGGCCGTTGGCCACGATCAGGTGCAGGAGCGACTGGGCGAGGGCCAGGTCGGTGCCGGGGACGGGCTGGAGGAAGGTGTCGGCCTTGTCGGCCGTCGCCGTGCGGCGCGGGTCGATCACCACGACGTGGTGACCCTTCTCGCGCGACTCGACCAGGTGGCGCGCGGCTGGAGGCATCGTCTCAGCGAGGTTGGAGCCGACCAGGATGAGGACGTCGGCCTCCGCGATGTCGGCCAGCGGGAACGGCAGTCCCCGGTCGACGCCGAAGGCGCGCGAGCCGGCGTTGGCCGCCGAGCTCATGCACCAGCGGCCGTTGTAGTCGATCTGCGAGGTGCCGACGGCGACCCGGGCGAACTTGCCGAGCTGGTAGGCCTTCTCGTTGGTCAGGCCGCCGCCACCGAAGATGCCGATCGAGTCCGGGCCGTGCTGTGCCCGGAGCCCGTTGAGGCGCTCGCCGACATAGTCCAGCGCCTCCTCCCACGAGGCGGGGCGGAACTCGCCGGTCGGCTCCTTGATCAGCGGAGTCGTCAGGCGCTCACGGTGGTGGAGCAGCTCGGCCGAGGTCCAGCCCTTGCGGCACATCGCGCCCTTGTTGACCGGGAACTCCGCCCACTCGGAAACCTCGAGCTTGCGCGTCCCGGAGAGCTTCATGCCGCACTGCAGCGAGCAGTAGGGACAGTGCGTGGTGGTCGTCATCGGATCTCCTCAAACAAGCGGTTCACCAGCCACGGTAGGAACGCCGGATTTCGCTCCCGTGTGCGCTCGTCGCTCGCAGGTGTCAACAAGTTCTCACACACGCACAACGGCGCACGTCGCCGGGCCCCGAGCCCCAGCGACGTACGCCGTGTGTGGTGTTGCGGTGCTGCGTGGATCAGGTGCTGCGTGGATCAGATGTCGGCGTGACCCAGGCTCTTGCCGGTCTTCTTGATGTAGAACCAGTAGGTCACTGCGAGGCAGATCACGTAGAAGCCGGTGAAGACCAGGAAGGCCGAGCGGCACGCGTCGATCGGGTCGGTGACCCACGGCGCGTTGAACGTGATCGGGATCAGGAAGCCACCGATGGCGCCGATGGCACCGGCGATGCCGATGACACCCGACGACAGCTTCGTCGCCTTGAGCAGCGCCGAGTGACGCTCCGGGGTGCCCTCCTCCGTGGCCTCGACCGCGTGGTGCTTCTGGATCAGCGGGATCATCCGGTACGTCGAGCCGTTGCCGATGCCGGTCGCGGCGAAGACGAAGAGGAAGAAGGCGAGGAAGAGCGGGAAGAGCGCGGTGTTGGCGTTGACGGCCTCGATGACCTCCGGCTTGTAGCCCGGGAACGTCGAGGGATCGGCCTGCCAACCCTTGAGGACCTCCGGCGGCGGAACCGGGACCTTGGTGAGGCGGGTCAGGGTCCAGAAGATGCCGAGCGTGCCGGCGATCATCGCGATGAAGGTGTAGAGCGTGACCTTCGAGCCGCCGTACTTGTCAGCGAGCCAGCCACCGACGGGGCGGGCGATGGAGCCGACGAGCGCACCGAGGAAGGCGTAGTAGACGAAGTTGATGCCGAGCGGCTCCGCGGTCGGGACCGGCTGACGGAAGAAGTTGAGCTTGATCAGCAGGGGCATCGCGGCCGAGTAGCCGATGAAGGAACCGAAGGTGCCGATGTAGAGGAACGACATCACCCAGGTGTGCTTCTGCTTCAGGACCGGGAGCAGGTCCTTCGGCGTCGACTTGGCCTCACGCAGGTTGTTCATCAGGAAGTACGCCGCGGCAGCCGCAGCGATCGCGAGAGCGATGTAGAGGAAGCCGACGTACTCGAGGTGAATGTCGGGGACCTTCTTGCCGTCGATGACCTTGGTGGCCGCGACGAAGAGGCCGAAGGCGCCACCGGCGCCGACGATGATCGGCAGGAAGAACTGGATGAGCGCGACGCCCAGGTTGCCGCCCGCAGCGTTGAGGCCGAGCGCAGCACCCTTCTCCTTGGCCGGGTAGAAGAAGTTGATGTTGGCCATCGAGGAGGCGAAGTTGCCGCCACCGAAGCCGGCCGTTGCCGCGATCACGACGAACGCCCAGAACGGGGTGTCGGGGTTCTGCACGGCGACGACGTAGAGGACCGTCGGGATCAGCAGGAGGAGCGCACTGATGACCGTCCAGTTGCGACCGCCGAACTTGCCCACCGCGAAGGTGTAGGGGATCCGGATCAGCGAGCCGACGAGGTTCGGCACGGCGACCAGGAAGAAGAGCTGCTCGGGCGTGAAGACGAAGCCCTGCTTCGCCAGCAGTGCGGCGCTCACGCTCCAGAGGAGCCAGACCGAGAAGCCGAGGTGCTCGGCGAAGATCGACCAGATCAGGTTGCGCTTGGCGATCTTCTTGCCGCCGTTGGCCCAGAACTCGTCGTCCTCGGGACGCCAGTCCTCGATCCAGGTGCCGCCCTTGGCGGTCACCGTGGCGCTGTGCGCGCCGGTTTCGGTGATTGTCACGTCAAACTCCTTGCGGGGGCCCGGCTCGACCTCGACGTCGTCGGCGAGGGGAATCCGGGTGCTACGAGAGATGACCGATGCAGTCATCGGATACCGAGAACCGTAGGAATTCCACGTTTCGCCGACGGGCACCTTTGTTTCGCACAGGTGTCAACTTGTCCTCACCCACTCACTGATTTGCCATGAACGCCCGGTTACATCGTGTTGCGGTGATGAAAACCCGCAGGTCAGCGACCGATCTGCAAATTTGATTGGCCCCTTCAAGTTGCTTCGAAACGAACAGGACCCCCGACCGTGACGGTCGGGGGTCCTGTTACGGAGTCTGTGCCAGGCTCAGGAAGCGAGCACCTCGTCGAGGAGGGCCTCTGCCTTGTCCTCGTTGGTGTGCTCAGCCAGGGCCAGTTCGGAGACGAGGATCTGGCGCGCCTTGGCCAGCATCCGCTTCTCGCCAGCAGACAGGCCACGGTCACGCTCGCGGCGCCACAGGTCACGGACGACCTCCGACACCTTCATGACGTCGCCCGAGTGCAGCTTCTCAAGGTTGGCCTTGTAGCGGCGCGACCAGTTGGTCGGCTCCTCGACGTGCGCAGCGCGCAGGATGTCGAAGACCCGGTCCAGGCCGTCCTTGTCCACGACGTCGCGGACGCCGACCAGGTCCAGGTTGCACGCGGGCACACGGACGACCAGGTCCTGCTGCGCCACGATGCGAAGGACCAGGTACTCCCGCTCTTCCCCCTTGATGGTGCGGTACTCGATGTCCTCGATGACCGCAGCCCCATGATTCGGGTAAACAACCGTTTCGCCGACGGTGAAAGTCATATGTCAGGTACCCCTTCCTAGGTGACCAGTCTAACACGACCTCGAAGCATGTCTTCGCAGTGTTTGTGCTGGTCAGAGCGGTAGTGGGGGCTTGACAGAAATGCGGATCCTGTGGTCGCGCACCGGATTCGCACCTGTGTGCGATCACGGCGTTCTGCGGCGCCCCGCGCTCCACTCGCGGACAAATCGGGCACCGTCGGACAGACACCCCCGACCAGCGCGCGTTCCGGCCCCGTGTGGTCGATACTGCAAGGCATGTCCGCGAAGTCCCTGCCCCGCCCCCGTGTCCCTCGCGTTCCCCGGCCGCCGCGCCTGCACGGACTCCGGAGGGCCACCCGCGTCGATCTCGGACGCAGCCTGCCCGTGACACTGGTCCGCGCGAGCCACCCGCGTCAGGCACTCATCACGGCCATCGTCGTCGCGGTCGCGGCCGCTCTCACCGGGCGTCCGCTCAGCCAGGCGGGAATTGTCTTCGCCGCCGTCCTCGTCGGACAGGCCATCCTCGGCTGGCACAACGACCTGCTCGACGTGCAGCGTGACCGTCGACTCCAGCGCACCGGGAAGCCGATCGCCCAGGGCCAGGTCGAGCACGGTCAGGTGTGGTTCGCGCTGATCTGTGCCGTGCTGCTCGTCGTGCCGCTGTCCGTGGCCAACGGTGTCGTGGCCGGATCGAGCCACCTGATGCTGCTCGGCATCGCCCTCGTGGCGAACTCCGGCGTCCTGCGTCGTACTCGCTTCTCGTACCTGATGTGGATGGCCAGCTTCGCGCTCTGGCCCGCCTTCCTGTCCTATGGGGGAGCCCCCAACGGCACCATCGGAGAGGCGCCCAGCATCGTCCTCACGCTGCTCTCCGCGCTGCTCGGCATCGGCATCCACGTGCTCACCTCACTGCCTGGCCTGGTGGACGACAACAAGGACGGGATCCGGCACTTCCCCCTCACCCTTGCCCTGCGCACCGGGGCTCCGCGGCTGCTCGTCCTCGCCTCCGTCTACACGGGCGTGATCGCCGTCGCGATGCTCGTCTCGGGCCTCACACTCGGAGTGAGTCGCTGACCGACGACATGCCCTAGGCTGTCCCCGCACTGACGACACTGACGAAGGCCACATCGATGCTGATCAGCAACCGGACCTCGCGCCTGCTGGGCATCGGCGCGCTCCTGCTCGCCGCTCCCACTCTCGCTTCGTGCACGACCCACCCCACGGACGCGATCTACACGCCGGCCGTGGGCACCAACGACCGCGGCTCGCGCGTCGACGTGCTCAACGCGGTGATCGTGGCCAACGAGGCTCACCCCGGCGAGGGCACCCTCGTCGTGACCCTGGTCAACAACGAGGTCGTGGCCGCCGGCTCGACTGCCAACGAGGACGACGAGCTCGTCGCCGTCGGCGGCGACGTGACCGGCAAGGTCAAGTCTGCGGTGACCGTCCCGTCGGGCGGGTTCGTGGTGCTCGCCGCCAAGACCGCCGCCATCACCGAGGCCGTCCCCGGCATCGTCGTGAGCGGTGACTTCGAGCTGGGCGACGAGGTGAAGGTCGAGTTCGACTTCGCCAACGCGAAGAGCGTCACGCTGAAGGTCCCGGTCGTCGCGAACATCGCCGGCAGCCAGTTCGCCGACCAGAACGGTCCCGCCGACCCCGCTGTCGAGGCCGGGCACACCGAGGAGCACGGCACGAGCGAGGGTCACTGATGACCTACACGCTCATCCTGCTCCGCCACGGCGAGAGCGAGTGGAACGCGCTCAACCTCTCCACCGGATGGGTCGACGTCAACCTCACCGACAAGGGTCGCGAGGAGGCCGTCAACGGCGGCAACCTGCTGGTCGAGGCCGGGGTTCTCCCCGATGTGGTCCACACCTCGCTCCAGCGACGCGCGATCAACACCGCGAACATCGCGCTCGACACCGCCGAGCGGCACTGGATTCCGGTCCGCCGCGACTGGCGGCTCAACGAGCGCCACTACGGCGCCCTGCAGGGCAAGAACAAGAAGGAGACCCTGCAGAAGTTCGGCGACGAGCAGTTCCAGCTCTGGCGTCGTTCGTACGACGTCCCGCCACCGCCGCTTGCCGACGACGACGAGTTCTCCCAGGTCGGTGACCCGCGCTACGCCGACATCGACGTTCCGCGCACCGAGTGCCTGAAGGACGTCGTCGCCCGCCTGGTTCCCTACTGGGAAGAGGCGATCGTGCCCGACCTCAAGGCGGGCAAGACCGTGCTCGTCACGGCCCACGGCAACTCGCTGCGTGCACTGGTCAAGCACCTCGACGGGATCTCCGACTCCGACATCGCAGCGTTGAACATCCCCACCGGTCAGCCGCTGGTCTACCGCCTCGACGAGTCGCTCAAGCCGCTCGTTCCCGGCGGTGAGTACCTCGACCCCGAGGCCGCTGCCGCTGCTGCCGCCGCAGTCGCCAACCAGGGCCGCTGACACAGAGCAGCAAGCAAACGACCGGCTGGTGCTCCAAGCGCCCAGCCGGTCGCTGCATTTCCACCCGGCCCGGAACGGCGGGTGCCCGTACGTGCAGAGCGGCGGAGGCGGGGCAGCGCGAGGAGCGCAAAAGTCGGCTGCGACTGGGGCCGCAACGAGGCAAGCGAGTCTGTCGCGCCGACAGCGACGGTGTTGCCCTGCCGCAGCCGCCCGCAAGCTGCCCACGTTGCGCCGTGTCGACGCCAAGTTTGCGCCGTGTCGACGCCAAGTTTGCGCCGTGTCGACGCCAAGTTTGCGCCATGTCGACGGCGAAGTCGCGCCGTGTCGACGTTCAGTCGCGGGAGGGACGGACCCCGGTCACGACGTACACGACCCGGTTGGCAACCGAGACCGCGTGGTCACCGATGCGCTCGTAGTAGCGCCCCAGCAGGGCAAGGTCGACGGCAGACTCGACGCCGTGGCTCCAGTCGGAGCCCAGCAGGTCCCGCAGCATCTGGGCGCGCAGGTTGTCCATCTCGTCCTCGACCTTGGCAAGGGCCGTGGCGCCGTCGATGTCGCGCTCGGCGATGATCCGCGCGGTGCGGCCGACCATCTCCTCAGCGATCTCGGCCATGCGCTGCACCATCGGCCGCACGTCCTCCGGGACGGCAATGCCGGGCACCCGGAGGCGTGCGATCTTGGCGACGTGGACGGCCAGGTCGCCCGCGCGCTCGAGATCGGCCACCATGCGCAGCGCGGCGACGATCGTGCGGAGGTCGCCGGCAACCGGCTGCTGCAGGGAGAGCAGGCTGAAGGACCGGTCCTCGACCCGCTCACGGCGGGTGTCGATCACGACATCGGCGCTGATCACCTGTTCGGCGACCACGGCGTCACCGGTCAGCAGCGCGGTCGTCGCTCGCGCGACGGCGACCTTCACATCGCTGGCAATGGTGGCAAGGTCGTCGAAGATGGCGTCGAGCTGGTCGGAGTAGGCATCACGCATGGTCCGAACCTACCGAGGTACACCGATCGGCGTCAGGTGTCCGGCAAGTGCCGAGGCGTGAACTGCTGGCGAAATCTTGGTGGTGGGGCGTCTGGATGGCCAACGCCGGGTGACTCCGTGCGTACGATCGCAGCGTGACTCCGACGCTTCAGGCGCTTCTCGCTGCCCTCGCGGGACTCGCCGTCGGTGGTGGCGGTGTCCTCGCGTGGCACTTCAGCGACCGGCTTCAGCGCCGCGCGCCTGCCCCGGTGGTGCCCGCGATGCCGGCCGGCATCTCGTCGGTCCTCTCGGTGCTGCGCGCAAGCGCCGTCGTGGTCGACGAGAACGACGTCGTCCTCAAGGCCTCCGCCCCGGCGTACGCCTTCGGACTCGTGCATCGCAACGAGGTCGCTGACGAGCAGCTGGCCGGCCTCGTGCGCAAGGTACGCCGCGACGGCCAGATCCGCGAGACCGAGCTCCAGCTGCGCACGTCCGGCGCCCAGCCCCGCCACGTGACCGCCCGCGTCGCGCCCCTCGGGTCACGCCTGGTCCTGGCGCTGGTCGAGGACCGCACCCGCGAGCGTCGGGTCGACTCGATCCGACGCGACTTCGTCGCGAACGTGAGCCACGAGCTCAAGACCCCGGTCGGTGCCATCCGGCTGCTCAGCGAGGCCGTCCACGACGCCTCCGACGACCCGGAGGCCGTGGAGCGGTTCGCCGGGCGCATGCTCAAGGAGAGCGACCGCCTGACCCACCTCGTCCAGCAGATCATCGACCTCTCCCGACTCCAGGGCGACGAGCCGGTCGCGCAGCCCAAGCCGGTGGCCGTCGACGAGGTCGTGGCCGTCGCCATCGACACCAGCGCGATCGACGCGCAGGCCAAGGGCATCACCGTGGTTCCCGGCGGCGAGGCCGGCCTCTTCCTCAGCGGCAGCCAGGAGCAGCTCACCATCGCGGTCAGCAACCTCGTCGCCAACGCGGTCGCCTACTCCCGCGAGGGCTCCTCCGTCCTCGTCGGGGTGCGCGGGCTCGATGACACCGTCGAGATCGCCGTGACCGACCAGGGCATCGGCATCCCGGCCGACGACCTGGACCGCATCTTCGAGCGGTTCTACCGGGTCGACCCGGCCCGGCACCGCTCCACCGGTGGCACCGGCCTCGGCCTGTCCATCGTCAAGCACGTCGCTGCCACCCACGGCGGAGAAGTCCGCGTGTGGTCCGTCGAGGGCCAGGGATCGACCTTCACCCTGACCCTCCCCCGCTCCGTTGCCAACCTCTCGGAGGAGAGTTCATGACCCGCGTACTCGTCGTAGAGGATGAAGAGAGCTACATCGACGCTCTCACCTACATGCTGCGCAAGGAGGGTTTCGAGGTCGCCGTCGCCACCAACGGCAACGACGCGATCACGGAGTTCGACCGCAACGGTGCGGACATCGTGCTGCTCGACCTGATGCTGCCCGGCCTGCCCGGCACCGAGGTGTGCCGCCAGATCCGGCAGACCTCCTCCGTCCCGGTGATCATGGTGAGCGCCAAGGACGACGAGGTCGACAAGGTGGTGGGCCTCGAGCTGGGCGCCGACGACTACGTCACCAAGCCCTACTCCCCCCGTGAGCTGGTCGCGCGCATCCGCGCCGTCCTGCGCCGCGGCGTCGAGCCCGACCTCGCGCCGCAGACGCTCGAGGCCGGACCGGTCCGCATGGACGTCGAGCGCCACGTCGTGACCGTCGACGGCATCGACACGCGGCTGCCGCTCAAGGAGTTCGAGCTCCTCGAGATGTTCCTGCGAAACCCGGGCCGCGTTCTCACCCGCGGGCAGCTGATCGACCGGGTCTGGGGCTCCGACTACGTCGGCGACACCAAGACCCTCGACGTACACGTCAAGCGCCTGCGCGCGAAGCTCGAGCCCGACCCGGGCGAGCCGAAGTTCCTCGTCACCGTGCGCGGTCTGGGCTACAAGCTCGACCTCTGACACGGCACCTCTGACACGGCGGCGCATGGCGAGGGTGTAGACCTGAACCATGCGCCGTTCTGTCTTCGACGAGGACCACGAGTCCTTCCGCCAGACCCTCCGCTCGTTCATCGCAGCCGAGGTCGTCCCCCACTACGACGAGTGGTTCGCCGCAGGCATCGTGCCGCGTGAGCTCTACGCCAAGCTCGGCGAGCTCGGCCTGTTCGGCATCAGCGTCCCCGAGGAGTACGGCGGCGCCGGGCTGGACTCCCACAAGTTCACCGCCATCCAGTACGAGGAGACCTCGCGCGCGGGTGTCTCCTTCGGCGGGTCCGGCGTTCACGTGCTGCTCGCGCTGCCCTACCTGCTGATGCTCGGCACCGAGGAGCAGAAGAAGCGCTACCTGCCGAAGTTCGTCACCGGCGAGGAGATGTGGGCGCTCGCGATGACCGAGCCCGGCACGGGCTCCGACCTGGCCGGGATGCGCTCGACCGCGAAGCTGTCCGAGGACGGCACGCACTACGTCCTCAACGGCGCCAAGACCTTCATCACCGGTGGCGTCCACGCCGACCGGGTCATCGTCTGTGCCCGCACGAGCGCTCCTCGCGAGGACGACCGACGGTTCGGCATCTCGCTCTTCGGCGTCGACACCTCGTCGCCCGGCTACACGGTCGGTCGCAAGCTCGACAAGCTCGGCCTGCGCACCTCCGACACCGCCGAGCTCTCGTTCGTCGACGTCAAGGTGCCGGTCGAGGACCTGCTCGGCGAGGCGGACAAGGGCTTCTCCTACCTCGGCAGCAACCTCCCGTCCGAGCGCTGGGGCATCGCCCACGGCGCCTACGCCCAGGCGGCCGCGGCGGTGCGCTTCGCGCAGGAGTACGTCCAGCAGCGGGTCGTCTTCGGCAAGCCGGTGGCGTCGTTCCAGAACACCAAGTTCGAGCTCGCCGCCTGCAAGGCAGAGGTCGACGCTGCCGAGGCCGTGGCCGACCGGGCCCTCGAGGCCCTCGACGCCGGGGAGCTGACGCCGGCGGAAGCCGCCTCCGCCAAGCTGTTCTGCACCGAGGTGGCCCATCGGGTCATCGACCGCTGCCTGCAGCTGCACGGTGGCTACGGCTTCATCAACGAGTACCCGATCGCGCGGCTCTACGCCGACAACCGGGTCAACCGCATCTACGGCGGCACCTCGGAGATCATGAAGACGATCATCGCCAAGGACATGGGGCTGTAAGGGCCTCAGGACGTCGGGGCGTCCCGCTCGAGCCAGCCGCGGAACGCCTCGAGGTTCTTCGTCGACTCGCCGCGGCTGATCCGCCACTCCCACTCCTTGCGGATGGAGGAGGCGAACCCCAGCTCGAGGATCGTGTTGAAGCTGTTGTCCGCGACGCTCAGCACGGTGCCGAGGATGCGGTCGAGGTCATCGGCGGTCACGCTCGAGAGCGGCAGGCGCGCGTCGAGGTAGATGTCGCCGTCCTTGTCGACGGCGAACGCCACGGCGTACAGGCGGAGGTTCTTCTCCAGCAGCCAGCGGTAGACGACCTGGTGGTTCTCGTCGGGGTTGCGACAGACGAAGGCGTGGATGCCGAGCGCGTGCGTGCTGACGTCGAGGCGGACCGGCGTCTGGAGCTTCTTCTCGCCCGGGAGCGCGAAGGAGATCTGGCCGGGCTGCTGCTCGTCGTAGGCGATGTCGTTGTCGTCGAGCCAGGCCCGGACGACCTTGGCCGCCTCGTCGGGAATGGCGTTGTGCAGGTCGCCGGCCGGATCGGTGCTCATCGGACAGTGCCGTTCATCAGACTCTGAGCTCCTCGCGCATCAGGCGGGCGGCCTGCTCGTAGGTCTCGAGCGTGCGTTCCGCGGTTCGTTCCCAGGAGAAGTGTCGCGCCTGCTCGAGTGCGCCGATCGAGAGGTTCAGTGCGAGGACCGGATCCTCGATGACGCGGCGGATCGCCGCAGCCCAGTGGCGGGGGTCGTGCGTGGGGACGAGCAGGCCCGAGTGCCCGTGGCGTACGACGGTCGGCAGGCCGCCGACGTCGGCAGCGATGACCGGGGTGCCGGTGGCCTGCGCCTCGACCGCCACCAGCCCGAAGGACTCGTTGTAGGACGGGACCGCGACCAGCGTGGCGGCAGCCGCCCACACCGCGAGCTCGGACTGGAGCACCGGCGGCACGAAGCGGACGACGTCATCGATGCGCAGGTCGCGAGCGAGGTCGGCGAGGGCGGTGGGGTGCTCGAGACCAGAGCCGGACGGGCCGCCCACGACCGGCACCACCAGGCGGGACCGCAGGCACGGGTCCTCGTCGAGGAGCACGGCGACCGCACGCAGCAGCACGTCAGGAGCCTTCAGCGGCTGGATGCGGCCAGCGAAGAGGAGCACATGGGCGTCGCGCGGCAGCCCGAGCCGGGCGCGCGCAACACTCTTGTCCAGCGGGCGGAAGACGTCGAGGTCGACGCCGGGGTTGACCACCTCGACGCGGCCGGGCTCCGCGTCGTACAGGTTGATGAGCTGCTTGGCCTCGATGTCGGTGTTGGCGATGAGCATGTCGGCGGCCTCGACCACCTGCTCCTCGCCGATGACGCGGGCGACGGGTTCGGGGGTGTCGCCCTCGGCGAGTGCCTCGTTCTTGACCTTGGCCATCGTGTGCATCGAGTGGACCAGCGGGACGCCCCAGCGGTCGCGGGCGAGCGCTCCGACCTGGCCCGAGAGCCAGTAGTGCGAGTGGATCGCGGCGTAGGTGCCCGGGCGCTGGCCTGCCTCGGCGCGCATGACCTCGCGGGCGAAGGTGCACATCTGGCCGGGGAGCTCGGTCTTGCCGAGGCCCTCGAACGGGCCCGCGTGGACGTTGCGCACGAGGATCCGGTCGCCGGCCTCGACGATCTGCGGCGCCCGGCTCGAGGTGGCCCGGGTGAAGATGTCGACGCCGATGCCGCGGTCGGCGAGACGACGGGCGAGCTCGATGACGTAGACGTTCATGCCGCCGGCGTCGCCGGTGCCGGGCTGATCGAGCGGCGAGGTGTGCATGCTGATCATCGCGATGCGATCCAACTCTGCCACCTCCCGCCTTCCTGTCCGGTCCCGATGCTCCACCGGCGACAACGAACAGTGGGGCCCGGGCATTCCCCGTGCGCCACGGTTGATGGCCCGCGGCGCCAGTGTTGACGGCTCGGCGCGCCAAACCTGACCCTTCGGCGGGGAGGGATCAGTCGAAGACGATGGTCCGGACACCGACCATCAGGACCCGGTCCTCGGCATGACGGCGGACGGCCCGGGAAAGCACGAGGCGCTCGACATCGCGCCCGTGCGCAACGAGCTGCTGGGCGGTGTAGGTGTGCGTCACCCGGACGACGTCCTGCTCGATGATCGGGCCCTCGTCCAGGTCGGCGGTCACGTAGTGGGCCGTCGCTCCGATCAGCTTCACTCCGCGCGCGTGCGCCTGGTGATACGGCTTCGCGCCCTTGAAGCCCGGCAGGAAGGAGTGGTGGATGTTGATGATCCGACCCGGGAGCTGGCTGCACAGGTTGTCCGAGAGCACCTGCATGTAGCGCGCGAGGACGACGAAGTCGATGGCGTGCTCCTCGACGAGGGCCAACAGCCGGGCCTCGGCGGCGGCCTTGGTCGCAGCCGTCACCGGGAGGTGCACGAACGTCAGCCCGTGGCGCTCGACGATCGGCCGCAGGTCGTCATGGTTGGACACAACCACCGGGATGTCGACCGGCAGCTCTCCGTTCTCCCAGCGGTAGAGCAGGTCCAACAGGCAGTGGTCGGTCTTGCTGACCATGATCAGCGCACGTCGACGCTGGGTCTGCAGACGCAGCGTGATCACCGCGTCGTACGCCGCGAGGGCGGTCTCGAGGACCGCGCGAACCAGGTCGAGGTCACCGAGCGGCGAGTCGAACTCCGTGCGCATGCTGAACGATCCCGTCTCGGGGTCGGTGTACTGCATGTTGTCGACGATGTTTCCCTGCGCCTGCACGACGCCCTCGGCGAAGGCGCGGATGATCCCGGGCTGGTCGGGGCAGTGAAGAGTGAGTACGTATCGGTCCATGGCCCACCCAGTATCGGGCAGAGGTCAGGAGGTGCGCCGACGCGCCCGCGCCTCGACGTGGGTCCAGGCGCGCCAGGCGAGCACACCCGCGACCAGCGAGAGCAGGGTCGCCAGCACCGGGATCCGGTGCTCGAGGTGCGGGTAGATCTCCCAGTGGACCAGGTAGATCCACATCGATGCCGACGCCAGGAGCCCGGCCAGGGCCGCCATCCTCGCGGGCACCCGGATCTGGGGAACCCAGGTCAGCAGCAGGATGCCGATGGCGACGTAGGCGTCGCGCGCGGGCTCGTGCTCGAAGTAGCCCCAGAGGCTCACCAGCGCGAGCGCCGAGACCAGCAGCCGCTGCCAGTGGTTGCTGGCGCGCGCCGCCGCCCAGCCGAGCGCGAAGACGAAGAAGACGGTGTGCGCCTGGTGCAGGAAGTCGCCGCCTCCGAAATCGATCGGCCCCAGGACGACATGGCGCTGGTCGACATCGCCGAGGCTGTCCTGAACGCGCAGGACGAAGCGCGGCACCAGGCCGAGGGCGGCGAGCGCGATCGGGAACCCAAAGGCGTAGCGGCGCGAGAGCCGGTCCAGCGTGGGTACGACGAGGAGCGCGGCCGCCGCCAGCATCAGCAGGAGGGCGACCTCGATGAACCAGTAGCGCCACTGGGGATTGGTCCAGTGCTCCGGCCCGAGCAGCCAGTTGAGCAGCAGGACCTGTCGCCAGCCGAGCTCGGGCTGGTAGAGGGAGACCGCGCCGATCACGACCATGGCGGGAAGCGCGATCCGGCTGACGCTGCGCAGCACGGCGCGGGTGCGATCGGGCCGCGGCAGGTCGGCGTGGAAGCGGGCGAAGTTGAAGCCGAGGACCGCGAAGAGGGTGTGCGCGCCGCCGAGCAGCACGAAGAGATTCGCGTGGCTGCCCACGATGGACACGATGGCCACCGCACGGAGCAGCACACTGGTCTCCACCGACCGCACACGGCCGAACAAGCGGGTCGCGCGGCTGTTGCGGGCGCGCCGCTCGTGCGCCGGCCGGGCGTGCCCGGCGAGCTCCGCAGCGCTCTTGCGGGTCCAGTCCGACGGAAGGGTGCCGAGCAGCTCCTCGAGCCGGAGGCTGGCCTCGACGTAGGAGAGCGAGTCGCCGCCGAGCGCCCGGAAGGAGTGCTGTGGCGTGGCGTCGGGCCGGCCGAGCAGGACAGCGAACAGCGCGGCCACGGCGTCGGGGGTGACCGGCTCGGCGTACTTCGCGCGCGAGTCGGGCAGTTGTTGTGCGGTGCGCGCCACTACATGTGCCCGATTCACCGGCTGGCCGGTGAAACTGGCGTCGGTGATGGCGCGGTAGTCCACCTTGCCGCTGGCCAGGCGCGGCAGGTCGGCGGGCGTCAGCAACCGGACCCCTGAAGGCGTGAGGCCGAACTCCTCGCGGACCACCGCGAGGACCGACGCCGCGTCGACAGGAGCAGCACCGGCTGCCACGGCGAGGACGAGCGCATCGCCGCCGTCGGCTGCGGCCGCGATGACGCCACGGGCAGCGAGAACGCGCTCCACGCGGTCGAGGTCGACGCGGAGACCGAAGACCTTGGCGATCCGCGAGCGCCGGCCCACGATCTCGAAGAGGCCGTCGTCGCGCTGGCGGCCCAGGTCGCCGGTGCGCAGCTCGTGGACCGTGCGACCGAGCGCCAGGTCGGCCGGCGACTCCGCGTAGCCGAGCATCACGTTGTCGCCCCGGTAGACCAGCTCACCCACGTCGGGGTCCTGGAGGCCGTCGATCGGGTCGACGCTCAGCGAGCCGCCGGGGATCGGGATGCCGATGGTGCCGGGCGCCTCCGCCGCGAGCACGGGCGGCAGGAAGGCCATGCGTGCGGTGGCCTCGGTGGCGCCGTACATGACGACGAGGTCCCAGCCCTGCTCGCGGCCGCGCAGGGCATGGCGGCGGACGGCGTCGGGGGCCAGACGGCCACCCGCCTGGGTGAGGTAGCGCAGCGTCGGCAGCTCTGCGCCGGTGAAGCCGCTGCGCTCCAGCAGGTCGAAGGTGTGCGGGACACCGGGGAACGTCGTCACACCGTGGGCGCGCGCTTCTGTCCAGAACTCCGGGTCGGTCACCGAGCGGTCGGTCAGCAGGACCGATGCGCCAGCCACGAGGTGGCTGTGCACGACGCTGAGTCCGTAGCAGTAGTGGACCGGCAGGGTCGTGGCAGCGACATCCGTGTCGCGGATGCCGAGGTAGTCGGCGATGGCCCGTGCGTTGCTGATCACGTTGCGCCGGGACAGCCGCACCAGCTTGGGCGAACCCGTGCTGCCCGAGGTCGAGAGCAGCAGGGCCAGATCAGGGTGGAGGTCGTGCGTCGTGTCCGCACGCCGCTCGTCCAGGTCGCCGGCGGTGACGACCACATCGGGGTCGTACGCCGCGACGAGGGCATCGCGGGGAGCACCGGGCCCGGTGAGGAGCACGGGGCACCCGGCAGCCAGCGCACCGAGGTGGGCGATCAGGGTCTCGGCGTCGTTCCCGGCCTCGATCAGGACCAGCCGGCGGGCAGTGCCGAGGCGGCCCGCGACGTCGTGCACGCGCGCGGCCAGCTCGGCGTACGTCATGCCGTTCTTCGCGCCGGTCCCGAGGAGCGCGGTCCGTCCCCCGAACGCAGCCAGGCGGTCGACGAGAGGCGTCGACCAGAGCGGCAGGTCAGACGGGTGGATAACGGACACTAACGAAGTGTATTAGGTAAGCCTTGCCTGTGTCGCTGTGCAGTCCGTCACTCGGTTTCTTCGGGTCACCACGTGAGCGCGCAGCGCAGATCTGACAGACTCCCGCCATGCAGACCATCGGACTTGTCGGGGGCATGAGCTGGGAGTCCAGCGCGGCGTACTACAAGCTGCTGAACGTCGGCGTCGAAGAACGCCTGGGCGGATTGCACTCGGCGAAGACGGTGATGGCATCCGTCGAGTTCGCCGAGGTCACTGCGCTGCAGGAGCAGGAGCGCTGGGACGAGGTCGCCGAGATCGTGGCCGCTGCGGCACGCGGTGTCGAGGCTGCCGGTGCTGACTTCCTGATGCTCTGCACCACCACGTTCCACCGCGTCGCCGAGCAGGTCGAGGCCGCCGTCGACATCCCGCTGGTGCACCTCGCCGACGTGGTCGCTGCCGCGGTGAAGGAACAGGGCATCTCGAAGGTGGCCCTGCTCGGCACCAGCTTCGCCATGGGTCGCACCTTCTTCACCGACCGGATCGCCTCGCACGGCATCGAGGTCGTCGTCCCCGAGGAGCGGCAGCACGCCGAGCTCAACCGGGTCATCTACGACGAGCTCGTGCACGGCAAGGTGCTCGACTCCTCGCGCCGCAGCGTCATCTCGGTCATCGACGACCTGTACGACGCAGGCGCCGGCGGTGTGATCCTCGGTTGCACCGAGCTGGAGCTCCTGGTCAAGCAGGCCGACGTCGACCTGCCGCTGTTCCCGTGCACCACCCTGCACGTCACCGCAGCACTCGACCGCGCGCTGGCCTGATCCGCCGACGCGCGGTTGTCCGCGATGAGTCGGACTAGGCTCGCAGGATGACCCGCGACCACCACCGGCCGATGACGCCGGGCGATGCCTACTTCGCATCGCTCGAGGGCGGGTCCGACCCGGCACTGGTGTCGGAGGCCGCTGATCGCGCAGCAACGTTGCTGGTCCGCGGCGCCCGCTCCAGCGGCGACACCGAGACCGCGCAGCGCGTGCTGCACCTCGCCGAGACCGAGGGGCTGGAGACGCTCGCCGACCTGTGGTCAGGCGCTCCGGCCGATTCGCTGGCCGGCTGCCTGTGGCGGCTCTACCTGCTCAGGGCCTGGGTGCACGGCATGCCGGCCGAGGTCGCCGCCCAGTTCGAGGAGGGGCGGGCAACCGCCCAGGTCGCGCGCGTGGTGGCGGGAGTTGCCGACCCGCCGGGGCCGGACCAGGTGATCGCGATGATCGATGCGGTCCTCAGCGGGATCGCGACGGGCGACTTCGCCGACGTCCTCCTGCGGGCCGCGGCGTTCGCCCGGGTCGTGGCCGTGGGCCGGGCCCACGTCGGACATCCGGAGCATTCGCGCATGCTGCTCCTGAGCGAGCAGCTCGAGGCCGCTGCGCACCTCGAGCTGCACGGCAACCTGGCCTGAGCCTTCAGGCGAGGCCCGGCACGATCCCCGTCCGGCCCTGCCACTCGCCGTGCTCCGACAACGGCCGGAAGCGCATGAACGTCGACTCGCGGTGGAAGTCCCTGCGGCGCTGCTCCTCCATTGCCGCGGCATGTCGCCGTGCGTCGGGTACGTCGCTGCGGCCGTGCACCATCTCGGTCATCTCGCGCACGGACCGCCAGACCGAGAAGGTCGAGAAGTTGCCGGGCGGCCGCATGGCTGCGAGCGCCAGCGTGGTCGCCGGGTGGTCGGCGACCAGCCGCTCGACGGGCTTGCCCCACTTCAGGAAGCGGGGCAGGTTTCCGAGGGAGAGCCGAGCCAGGGTCACCGCGACGACCGGCTCCTCGGGATCCCAGCTGCCTGCTTTGGTCGGGAGGTCAGGAAGACAGGCGACGTCGCCGTACTTCCGGAGGAACTCCAGCCGCACGTGCCAGCCATCGGCGAGCCGGCGGCCGAGCCGGTCGTGGTCGAGGAAGCGGTCGATCGCGTCCTCGTCGTCCCAGGCGGCGAAGAGCGCCAGCCGACCGAGCTGCATGCGTTCGGTGGAGAACGTCGGCGAGCCGAGCGTCATCATCGCCAGGCACTCGGCATGCCTGAGGCCCTCCGTGGTGCCCGGAACCGGTGGGCGGACCAACGCTCGCGCCGTGGTCCGGGAAGGGAGCTCCGCGAGATGGAACGTGAACACCGCCATGCTTCGCTCCCCCGGGATCGTTGACGCGAGGTTAGCCGAGTGCCTTGCGGATCCGGGCGTCACTGACCGCGAACGCCGTGCCGAGTTGCTGGGCCCAGAGCGAGATCCGGTACTCCTCGAGCATCCAGCCGACCTGGCGAAGGTCCTCGCCGGGCGGCCTGCCTGCGGGCAGCGCCGCGAGGCGGTTCAGGTGTGCCTCCTGGAGCTCGCCGATCTGGTCCATCAGCTGACGGTCCTTCGCGACCTGGGAGTCCAGGCGCTCGCGGCGGTACTCGAGGGCGCGGAGATGGACCGGAGTACGCCGCAGGCGGGCAGCGCCGAACTCGCCCACGAAGCCCCTGTGGACAAGGCGCTCGAGCTGGGCCTTCATGTCGGCGAGCGCGGGCAGGGTGGTCATGTCCGCACGACCGGAGAGGAGTCGATCCACTGTCCGCGACACCTCCAGCACCCGCATCACGTCCGCGAGCACCGCCCCCACGTGGCCGGTCAGGTCAGTGCGCGCAGCGTCTTTGAGCGCGGCGAAGTCCTCCGGCGAGCGCACCGGCGGTCGGGCATCGATCGCCTGCTGGAACACGGCTGCCCGGCAGTCCTCGAGCAGCTCGGCGACGGTGGGATAGGGCGATCCGGCGAGGGCGAGCTTCTCGGCGTTACCGAATCCGTGCATCAGCTCCTTGCCCGGATCGGGCAGCCCGAGCAGCAGCAGGCGTCGCACTCCCAGGCGGTGGCGTGCGAGCTGCTCGTCCTCGGAGCCGAAGACCTGCAGGCCGACCGTGCTGCCCTCGTCGACGAGGGCCGGGAAGCCCCTGACCTCATGGCCTGCGCGGGTCTGCGTGAACGACTTCTCGATGGTGTCGAAGGCCCAGGTGGTCTGGCCGGTGACGCTGACGCCGGACTCGGCGGCGACCTCCGCGATCGCGCGGGCGAACTTGGGTCGCAGCGGTGCCTTCAGCGCCTCGAGGTCCTTGCCGGCGCCCTGCTCACGGCCCTGCTCATCGACGACACGGAAAGTCGGACGCAGGTGCTCGGGCACCTTGGACCAGTCCCAGGCCGTCCGCGGCACGACGACGCCGGTGGTCGAGCGGAAGTGGCGCTCGAGCGCCTCGAGGAGGGGCTCCTCCCCTGCCGGGACGTGCTCGAGGAACGCGCGCGCGTGGTTGGGCGCGGGCACGAAGTTGACCCTGAGGTTCTTGGGCAAGCTGCGGATCAGCGAGGTGACGAGCTCTTCGCGCAGGCCCGGCACGAGCCAGCTGAACTGGTCGGCCTCGACCCGGTTGAGCGTCGCCAGAGGCACCTCGATGGTCAGTCCGTCGGCGGCTGCGCCGGGCTCGAAGTGGTAGCTGATCGGGAAGGTAAGGCCCTCGTCGTACGTGCCGTCGGCACGCCACAGCGTCGGGAAGTCTCCGGCCTCGATCTCTTCGACAGTGTCGTGGGTGAGCATCGACGGGTCGAAGGTGAGCAGGTCGGGACGCTTGCGCCGCTCGTCCTTCCACCACCGGTCGAAGTGCGCACCGCTGACGCAGCCGGCACCGACCCGGGCGTCGTAGAAGTCGAAGAGCGTGTGCTCATCCACCACGATGTCGCGGCGGCGGGCCCGGTGCTCGAGCTCTTCGGCCTCCTCGAGCAGCCTGGCGTTGTCGGCCATGAAGCGGTGGCGGGTCGCCCATTCGCCATAGACGAGCGCGTGCCGGATGAAGAGCTCGCGCGCGAGCTCGGGGTCGATGCGGCCGTAGTTGACCGGGCGGTCGGCGACCAGCGGGACGCCGTACAGGGTGACCTTCTCGACGGCCATCACCGAGGCGCGCTTGCGGCTCCAGTGCGGCTCGGAGTAGCTGCGCTTGACCAGGTGCTCGCCGAGGCGCTCGGCCCACTCAGGCTTGATGGCGGCGTTCTGCCGAGCCCACAGGCGGCCGGTCTCGACCAGCTCGCCGGCCATCAGGAACTGTGGGCTGGTGCCCTTGAGGCCGCTGCCGGGGAAGATCGCGAACTTGGTGCCGCGGGCGCCGAGGTACTCGCGTGGTCCCGGGCGTCCCTTGCTTGCAGGGCTGCCTGGGCGGGGCTTGTCGCGCTCCTCGAGCGCGCCGATGTGCGAGAGGAGCCCGGACAGCAGTGCCTGGTGGATGCCGTCGGCATCGGGGCTGTCAGCGGGCACTCCGACGTCGAACTTCATCTCCTTGCAGACCGCACGCAGCTGCGACTCGAACTCCTGCCACTCGCGCACGCGCAGGTAGTTGAGGAACTCATCGCGGCACATCCGCCGGAAGGCGCTGCTGGAGAGGTCGCGCTGCTGGTCCTTGATGTGGCGCCAGAGGTTGAGCCACGCGAGGAAGTCGCTGCCCTCCGCCTTGAACCGGGCATGCAGCTGGTCGGCTCGAGCCTGCTCGGCCGGGCGATCCATGCCGGGACGCTCACGCGGGTCCTGCAGCGAGAGCGCTGCAGCGATCACGATGACCTCGCGCGCGCAGCCGAGCTTCTCCGCCTCGAGCACCATGCGGCCCAGGCGGGGGTCGATCGGCATCCGCGCGAGGCGACGCCCGAGCTGGGTCAGGCGTGGACCGGGGCGCGTGGCGTCACCGGACCCCAGCGCGCCGAGCTCCTCGAGGAGCTGGACGCCGGCCTGGATGTTGCGCTTGTCCGGCGGCTCGACGAACGGGAAGCGCGCGATGTCGCCGAGGCTGAGCGACGCCATCTGGAGGATGACGCTGGCCAGGTTGGTGCGCAGGATCTCGGGATCGGTGAACTCCGGCCGGCCCTCGAAGTCCTCTTCCGAGTAGAGCCGGATCGCGATGCCCGCCTCGACGCGGCCGCAGCGGCCGGACCGCTGGTTCGCGGAAGCCTGGGAGATGGGCTCGATCGGCAGCCGCTGCACCTTGGTGCGGGCCGAGTAGCGCGAGATGCGCGCGACGCCGGAGTCGACGACGTACCGGATGCCGGGGACGGTCAGTGAGGTCTCGGCGACGTTGGTCGCGAGTACGACGCGGCGACCGGTGTGCGACGAGAAGACCTTGTGCTGCTCGGCTGCCGACAGCCGCGAGTAGAGCGGCACGATCTCGAGCAGGCCGCGACGATCGCCCTTGGTGATGCCGAAGGCGGTGTTCAGCGCGTCGGCGGTGTCCCGGATCTCGCGCTCTCCGGGCAGGAAGACGAGCACGTCGCCGGGGCCCTCGGCGGAGAGCTCCTTGACCGCGTCGACGATGGCCTCGGTCTGGTCCCGGACAACGGCTTCGCCGTCCTCGTCGTCCTCCGGCAGCTCCATCAACGGGCGGTAGCGGACCTCGACCGGATAGGTGCGACCCGAGACCTCGACGACCGGCGCAGGCGTGCCCGTGCGTGCGTCGGCGAAGTGCGCGGCGAAGCGGTCGACGTCAATCGTCGCCGACGTGACGATGACCTTGAGGTCCGGCCGTTGCGGCAGCAGCCGCTTGAGGTAGCCGAGGATGAAGTCGATGTTGAGCGACCGCTCGTGCGCCTCGTCGATGATGATCGTGTCGTACTTCAGCAGCTTGCGGTCGCGCTGCAGCTCGGCGAGCAGGATGCCGTCGGTCATCAGCTTGACCCGGCTCTCGCGCGAGGTGCGGTCGGTGAACCGGACCTGGTAGCCGACGGTGTCACCAAGCTCGGTGCCGAGCTCCGAGGCAATGCGCTCGGCCACTGAGCGCGCAGCGATGCGGCGCGGCTGCGTGTGGCCGATCAGCTTGCCCTCGCGGCCGCCGAGCCCGCGGCCGAGCTCGAGGCAGATCTTCGGCAGCTGGGTGGTCTTGCCCGACCCGGTCTCGCCCGCGACGACGACGACCTGGTGGTCACGGATGGCCGCGGCGATGTCATCGCGGCGCGCACTGACCGGCAGGTCGGGATAGGTGATCTTCAAGGGCTCGGACACAACGTCGCCCATTCTCCCGCATGCCCGGTGGCCACCCGCACCGCGTGCCGGCGGCGGGTCAGGCGGTGCGTCAGGCGAGGACGGTGTAGGTCAGCGTGACCGTGAAGTTCTTGACGTCGTAGCGCTGGCCGCCGCCGGTGCCTGCCGCCCAGAACACCGCCGGAGTCGTGGACTTGCCGTGGACGAGACCGCTCGCGGCGAAGCTGCCGCCGGAGTGGGCCCCGAGCGCAGGGCCGAGTCGGCGCAACCCCACCAGGGAGTCGTCCGAGGCCCGGAGGATGCCGAACCCGAGACCGCTGCGCGGGTAGCCGCGCGCCGCTCCGCCGTAGGTCGAGATCGACAGGGTCTTGTACTTCCCCTGGAAGGCCTTCGGAACGAGGAGCCCGTTGACGGTCGTGACCTGGGATGCCGCGGAGCCTGCGCGGCAACGCTTGTTGGAGTAGTAGCCGAGCGACCCGGCCCAGCCGCGAAGTGACGGGCGGCGCAGCACCGAGCAGCGTCCGACGTGCTTGTCGACAGTCGACCCGGCCGCACTCACCGTGCGCCGGAAGGTGCGGGTCTGCAGCCGGGCATGGTCCAGGGTGACGAACCGGTTGATGGTCGAGGTGTTGCCGGCTGCGTCGAGCAGCGAGATGCGGACGGTGTACGTGCCCTCGGGCGCGAGCGAGCCGTTGAACGCCGAGCGTCCGTCCCAGTCGAACGCCACCGTCTCGCCTGCCCCGGCCACCATCGCCGCAGGCCAGGTCCACTCCGCGCCAGTGGGTCCGAAGACCTGTGCCTCGACACTCCCCATGTGCTCGTTCGGGGTGACCGTGTAACGCAGGACGTCCCGGTAGCCGTCGACCGCCGGGTTGAAGATGGTGGGGATCGACACTGCGGCCGTCGCTGCTGTGCGGTCGATCGTGAACTGCGTGGAGAACGGCGCTGCCACGAGGGTGCCGTAGTCGGCGGTGTTGACGATCCCTTCCGCCCAGATCAGGTACTCACCGTCGGGGGTCCCCTCGGGAAGCGCGACCTGGAACTGGTTCGTCGTCAGGGGCCCGGAGACGACCTCGGGACCACCGCCGGCGGTCGTGACCCACCAGCGCCCCGACTCGAGGCTGCCCTCGAGGTCGATGCTGTAGCCGGCCGTGACGGTGAGCTCCCGCGACAACCCCTCGACCGTGTGGGCCGAGACGACAGCTGAGCGACGAACGTTCAGCAGGTCGGAGGTGACGCCGGTCGGGGTGCACACCTCGGCCACGCAGCGCTCGACCTCGATGCGGTTCCAGCCGTCCTCAGCGAACGTCATCGTGAACTCGCCCTGGTGCGGGATCAGGCTCCGCTCGAGGCCCCACACGGCGTAAAGGTCGCCGCTGTCGCTGGCCGCCGTGTCGTCGACCGTGAACGTGTACGTCGTCAGCGTGGGGTTGAAGCGGGTGACCGACGGCCAGGCGACCTCCGGCGGCGGCACATCCGTGGCGTGCGCTGCGGTCGGCAGTCCGAGGACTGCGATCAACAGCCCGAGAGCGAGCGCTACGTGTGCGCGCGGAAGCGTGAAGGTCATGTCATTTCCCCCGAGATGCGAAACGGACCCGGAAAATGTAACCCTCGGGCCGGGCCCGCAGGCAGGTTTGGGGAATCAGCGCGCGACGACGCCGAGGACCCCGCCGAGGGAGAAGGTCAGCGAGTCGATCAGCTCGTCCTCGGTGAGGCCGCGGGCATCGTCCAGCCAGGCCATCAGGACGTCCTCCACCATCGCGCTCCAGCCGCGGGCGAAGAGCCGGCTGCTCGGGGTGTCGGCGATGCCGAAGACGGCGAGCTCGTCGGCCGTGGCCGAGTCGAAGATGCGGTCGGTGAGCGCACCGCGCCCGTCCTCGTAGATCGCCCGGACCTCGGGGCTGCTGCCCCCTCGGGCCGTCTGCATGAAGGAGAGGTACGCCGTGTGGTGGTCGCGCACGAAGCCGAGGTAGTTCACCAGCGAGACCCGCAACCGGTGCACGAGGTCGGGGTGGTCGACCGGGGCGGTCGCGAGGAAGAGCTCGTCCGCCATGTGCCGCAGGACCGCGAGGAGGAACTCCTGCTTGCCGCCGAAGTAGTGGTAGAGCAACCCCCGCGAGACGCCGGCCTCCTCCGCGAGCAGGTCGATCGACACCTCGTCGAGGGTGCGGGTCGCGATGAGCTCCACCCCGAGCGCGATCAGCTGCGCGCGGCGGTCCTCCGGCGAGAGGCGGATGCGGGTGCTCATGTGTCCCACCTTACTGAATCTCGTTCAGCAACGCTATTGACGAATGTTCAATACGCTCCGTAACCTCGACCCATGACCACCAGCACCCCCACGCTCGTTGACCACCTGATCGTTGGCGCCGGCTTTGCCGGACTCGCCGCCGCCATCAAGCTCGACGAGGCCGGCGAGCGCGACTTCGTCGTCATCGAGAAGGACAGCGACGTCGGCGGCACCTGGCACATCAACACCTACCCCGGCGCCGAGTGCGACGTCCCGAGCCAGCTCTACAGCTACTCCTTCGCCCTCAACCCCGACTGGTCGAAGGTCTACTCCCCGCAGCAGGAGATCTGGGAGTACACCAAGAAGGTCGCCACCGACGCCGGCGTGCTCGACCGCGTCGTGCTCGACACCTCGGTGATCAACTCCGCCTGGGACGGCGTCCAGCAGCGCTGGATCGTCAAGACCAGCAACGGCAGCTACGCAGCGAAGACCCTGATCGCCGGCGCGGGCGGCCTCTCCGAGCCGTCGCTCCCCGAGATCAAGGGCATCGAGTCCTTCACGGGCGAGACGTTCCACACCGCCCGGTGGAACCACGACGTGGACCTCACCGACAAGCGCGTCGCTGTCATCGGCACCGGCGCCTCGGCGATCCAGCTCGTGCCCGAGGTGCAGAAGATCGCGGCGCAGGTCGACGTCTACCAGCGCACGCCGAACTGGATCATCCCGCGCAACGAGCGCCGCTTCTCGCGCATCGAGAAGGAGCTCTTCCGTCGCGTCCCGGGCGTGCAGCGCGCCGTCCGCGCCGGCGTCTACGCCACCCTCGAGGGCCGCGTCCCCGCATTCAACCGCTTCCCCGTCCTGATGAAGGCCGTCGAGGCCCAGGGCAAGAAGAACATCGCCAAGGCGATCAAGGACCCCGAGCTGCGCGCCCGGGTCACCCCGGCCTACCGCGCCGGCTGCAAGCGGATCCTGGTCTCCAACAAGTGGTACCCCGCCATCGCCGCCGACAACGTCGACCTCGTCACCGATCGCATCGCCGAGATCCGGCCCGACAGCATCGTCGACGCCAACGGCGTCGAGCGACCGATCGACGTACTGATCATCGCGACGGGCTTCCACGTCACCGACCCGCCGATCGCCCAGCACGTCGTCGGCAAGGACGGCCGCACGCTGGCCGAGGTGTGGAGCGAGAAGGGCATGCGTGCCTACAAGGGCACCACGATCAACGGGTTCCCGAACATGTTCCAGATCGTCGGCCCGAACACCGCTCTCGGCCACAGCTCGATCATCTTCATCATCGAGTCGCAGGTCCGCTACATCGTCGACGCCGTCCGCACGCTTCGCACCGAGGGCGTTGCCGCGGTCGAGCCCACCCTCGAGGCCCAGGACACCTGGACCGACGCAGTCCAGGCCCGCATGAAGCCGACCGTGTGGCTGACCGGCGGCTGCGCCAGCTGGTACGTCGACGAGTTCGGCAACAACACCACCCTCTGGCCGGGCCAGACGTTCACGTTCCGCAACCACCTCTCGGCCTTCGACCTCGACAAGTACGACGTCGTCCCGGCCGCCGAGGCCACCCCTCCCACCCGCACCTCCACCCGCACCCGCCGCCCCAAGAACACGAAGAAGGTCTCCGCATGAAGTCGCTCAACGACAAGGTCGTCGTCATCACCGGTGCCGGCTCCGGCATCGGGCGCGCACTGGCGCTCGAAACGGCCCGCCGCGGCGGAGCAGTCGCCATCTCGGACGTCAACGAAGCCGGTCTGAACGAGACCGTCGCGTTGGTCAAGGAGATCGGCGCCGAGGTCAAGGCCGACAAGCTCGACGTCTCCGACCGGGCCGCCTTCCTCGCCTACGCCGACGCCGTCGCCGAGCACTTCGGCCGCGTCAACGTCATCATCAACAACGCCGGCGTCACGATGACCGGCGACTTCGAGGACATGACCCTCGACGAGTTCGACTGGATCATGGGCATCAACGTCAATGGCGTCGTCACCGGCACCAAGGTGTTCCTCCCCCACCTGATCGCGTCGGGCGACGGCCACGTCGTCAACATCAGCTCGCTCTTCGGCTTGGTCTCCATGCCGGGTCAGTCGGCGTACAACGCCAGCAAGTACGCCGTGCGCGGCTTCACCGAAGCACTCCGCGAGGAGATGCTGATCAACAAGCACCCGGTCGGCGTGACCTGCGTGCACCCCGGTGGCATCAAGACCGGCATCTCCAAGAACGGCCGCAAGACCGCCGGGCAGAACTCCGAGGCGCTCGACCGGATCTTCGAGGAGAAGCTGGCCCGCATGACCCCGGACAAGGCCGCCAGGGTGATCCTCGGCGCCGTCCAGCGCAACCAGGCCCGGATCCTCGTGGGCATCGACGCCCACATCGTCCACAACTTCGGCAAGTTCGCCGGCTCGCGCTACCAGGACATCGTGGCGTTCGGCAGCAAGCGGGTCATCCCCGCGAAGAAGAAGGCCTGACCTTCGACCCGATAGTCCCCAACGTGAGGCAGGTTTCGCGCAGCGGAAAGATGCCACATGTTGGGGACTGTCCCGTTGGGGCGGGTCAGTCGTGGCGCAGGTCGTCGTCCAGCCAGTCCCGGCGCGGGGCCGGGAGGGCGTCGGTCGCCTCGAGCGGGCTGAGCCCGGTCAGCTCCAGCAGGTCGGCAACGAGTCCGCGCAACATCGCCAGGACGACCTCGATCGACAGCGCGTGCGAGCGCTGGAGCTCGGAGGTGTGCTGCCCGACCGCCATCAGTGCGGCACGCGCAGCCGAGGGGCCCTCGGTCGAGGGATCGGCGCGGAACTCCTCCGCGAGGACGTCAGCGGCATCGGCCAGCTCGCGGCACACCACGACGTACGACGCGGGGACCGGGCGGCGGTGATACGCCGCGACCGCCGTACGTCGGACCAGGACCCGCGTCGTGCGCAGGCTCTTGTCGAGCGGATCGACCAGCTCGGCCATCCGTCGCATGCCCGGGCGGTGCCGCAGCCGGAACGGCGAGGACGCGACCACGGCGAGCCCCTCATCGGCCGCCGCCTGCAGCTCGCGGATCAGGTAGTCGGTGGCGCGGGCGTCGGCGAGCAGGGCCATCGCCGGCTCGACCTCGCCGCTCTCCATGACATCGGCGGCCACACGCAGCAGCCCCGCGATCTTGCGGATCACCACGGCTGCCTGTTCTCGGGGCCGCCGCAAGGGAGCCGCCGGCACAATCGCGGCCGCGAGCAGGGCCAGGCTTCCGCCGATGAGCGCATCGGTCCATCGCGTGAAGGCACCCGATGTGGTCGGCGCGAGGGTGGTCACGACGATCGCCTGGACCGCCGCCTGGGTGACGAAGAGCTGTCCCCCGTCGAGCAGGATCGCAGTCGACATCGCAAGCGCGACGATGATCGTGAGCTGCCACCAGCCGGTGCCGATCTGGGTGACCAGGAGGTCGCCGATCAGGACCCCGATGGCCACTCCGATGGCCACCTCACCCACGCGGCGCAGGCGTTGGCCGTACGACGTACCGAGGGCGGCGACGGCTGCGATCGGCGCGAAGAACGGGGTGTCGTGACCGAGCAGGTCGGACGCGACGAACCACGCGAGCCCGGCCGCGATGGCGCACTGGGCGACGTGCCAGGACTTGCTCTGCCAGCGCCGGACCCGCACCGCGGCCGACGTGCGACCGCGGGCCCGGACGTCGTCGAGATGCGGCATGTCCATGGACCGGATCCTGCCAGAGCGGGAGCAGTACAGTTCGAACGGATCCGGCATGGGGGCCGGAGGAGACGAGGACACCATGGCTACTCCCATCGACCCGCAGTCGGTCGGCTTTCTCCTTGCGGAGAGCCGCAACACACCGATCCACGTCGGCGGCCTGCTGCTGCTCGAGAAGCCGGACGACGCCGGCCCGAGCTATGTGCGCGACATGTACGAAGAGTCGCTCATGGTCGAGAAGGTCCGGCCGCTGTTCCTCAAGCGCCCCCACCGCTCGCTGGCGACCGGTCTGCAGTGGACGTGGACCGAGGACGAGCAGTTCGACATCGAGCACCACGTGCGCCACTCCGCCCTGCCCGAGCCCGGCCGCATCCGCGAACTGCTCGACCTGACCTCGCGCCTGCACGGACAGCAGCTCTCACTCGAGCGTCCGCTCTGGGAGAGCCACCTGATCGAGGGCCTCAACGACGGCCGCGTCGCGATGTACACGAAGATCCACCACGCCCTGGTGGACGGTGTCTCCGCGATGCGCCTGCTCGGCAGCGCGTTCTCCCCGGACCCCGACGAGCGCGGGATGGTGCCGCCCTTCGCCTACCGGCCGAAGCCGCCGCGCGACGAGGCCAGCCGGGCGCTCGTGCGCGCTGCCGCTGACGTGCCGATCAGCGCGGTCCGCTCTGCCCTCGGTGTCGCTGCTGAGGCCGCCGGCATGCCGAGCGCCCTCATCAAGACCCTCCAGACCGGAGCACGCAACGAGACCGCCGGCCCCGCGTCGTACGCCGCGCCGCGCTCGATCCTGAACCAGCGGATCAGCGGCGCCCGCCGTGTCGCCGCGCAGGACTGGGAGATCGAGCGCCTCAAGCGCGTCGCCAAGGCCACGGGGACCACCCTGAACGACGTCGTTCTCGCGATGTCGGGCGGCGCCATGCGCACCTATCTCTCCGACCTCGGCGCCCTGCCCGATGCCTCACTCGTCTCGATGTGCCCGGTCGGGCTCAACGCCAAGCAAGCCCACGTGGCCTCCGACAAGGGCGGCAACGCGGTCGGGACGCTGATGGTGAAGCTCGGCACCAACCTCGAGGACCCGGCCGACCGCCTCCAGGGCATCCACGACTCGATGGTCGCGGGCAAGCAGGCCATGGAGTCGATGACAAAGGCGCAGATCATCGCGATGGCCGCGATCGGGATGGCCCCGCTCGTGATCCAGCCGGTGCTGCGGCTCAACGGCATCATGCGGCCGCCGTTCAACCTGGTGATCTCCAACGTCCCCGGGCCGCGCGAGCCGGTCTACTACAACGGCGCGAAGCTGTCGGGCATGTACCCCGCGTCCGTGCCGATGCACGGCCAGGCCATGAACATCACCTGCACGTCCTACAACGGGCAGATGGGCTTCGGCCTGACCGGTTGCCGCCGCACCGTGCCGTCGCTGCAGCGCTTGCTGATCCACCTCGAGGACGCGCTGGTCGACCTCGAGCGCGCCGCCGGCCTCAACTGACTGCGTCGACACGGCGCGACTTCGGCGTCGACTAGGCGCCGTCTCGAGCTCGAAGTCGCGCCGTGTCGACGTCCAGGTTGCGCCGTGTCGACGGTTGGTCAGCTCAGCCGGTACGCCGCGACATCCTCGCCGTGGGCGGCCGCGGCGGCGCGCAAGCGGGATTCGGTGATCGCGCTGACCGACTCGTAGCCGGCAACCTGCGCTGCAGATCCGGTGCGGGTCGGCTCGGGACTGTTCACCGAGACCGACACCCGGCTGCCACCGTCGGCAGCGTTGGCGATCAGCGTCGCGTGCCCCGTCGTACCGGAGCCGGCGAAGAAGTCCAGCACAACCGCGTCGGAGGGGAACGTCTCGAGGATCCGGAGCAGCAGGCCGGTCGGCTTGGGCGACTCGAACACCTTGCCGACCAGGGCCTTGACCTCGGCGACCGCGGTGTCGGTCGAGCCGACCTCGTCGTGCAGCCAGATCGTGCGGAGCTTCTTGCGGCGTCCCGGGTGCAGCCAGTCGCGCTGGAAGATGTCGACCCTCTCCCCGAGCCGGCCGCTGATGGTCCGGCAGACCAGGTCGTCCGGGCGTTCTTCGACGCGCGGCGCGGACCAGCGCCAGACCGCCGGCGCTCCGTCACCGAAGACGGGCCAGATCTCCTGCCCGCCGTCGAACGCTGCGGTCGCCACCCGGCCGGTGAGCGGGTCACCCCAGAGCGGGTAGGCGAGCGTGCGGCACGTTGCCGGGTTGAACTTCTTGTTGGTGTTGCGAAGCGGCAGGTGCCGAAACCGGCGCCCGTCGGGATCGAGCACCGGGAAGTCGGCCTCGCTCACCTCGTGCACGCTGGTCGCATCGAGCCCGCAACTCGACAAGGAGCGCGCGTAGACCAGCAGGTACTCGTGGTTGGTGGCGAAGAACGGGCCGAGCTGGCGCCCCTTGGCGTTGAGGTTGACCACGACCTGCGCGATGAAGTTGCGCTCACCGAAGACCTCGTCGAGCAGCAGCCGCAGGTGGGCGACCTCGTTGTCGTCGATGCTCACGAAGATCGCCGCGGACTCGGCCATCAGCTCGCGCGCCGCCTCGAGACGCGGACGCATCATCGCCACCCAGGCCCCGTGGCGGCCCCGGCCAACCCCCATCTTGTCGGCATAGGAGAAGTCGTTGCCAGTGTTGTAGGGCGGGTCGATGTAGACCACGTCCACGGGGCTCCCGATGAGGGCCGGGAGGAGTGGCAGCACGTCGAGGTTGTCGCCCTCGACGAAGAGCGTGCGCGCGCCGCCCGGCCCGGATGTCGAAGGATTCGCTGGGTTCGCTGGGTTATCGGGGTCGGGCAGCAGCTCGGCCATGCGAGATCAGGCCTGGTTGGCGGGGATCCGCTTGGTCAGGTCGGCATGGGCGAGCAGCTCGACCGGGGTGAGGTCACTCTTCGGGTACGTCGCGATCGGGACCTCGCCGGCGAAGACGACGTACATCGTGGTGCCGGTGGGCGCGACCTTGAGGACGGAGCCCTCGACGACGGTGGCGGCGTGCTTGAACGCCTTGCGGCGTGAGTTGACCGAACGAGCACGGCGGGCGGCAGCGGTGCCGGCCTGCTTGCCGCCGTTGTCCCAGGCGATCTTGGCCTGGGGGCCGTACTTGACCGCCAGTCGCGCGCCCTTGCCCACGACCTTGGCGGTGCTGGTGACCTTGCCCATCGTCTGCCCCTCTCGGCCTCCCCTCAGCGTGAGGGTGGCTCTCGGAACTGACGATATCCTCGCGACCATGAAGCTGCCTCTCGGGATCCCGCTGTCGCTGCCGTCACCGACGACCGTGAAGCTCGCCGTCCAGGTGACGGTGGCTGCTGTCCCGCCGGTCGTGAAGCACGGCGACCTGCGCGCGGTGAAACACCTGCCGTTCGTGCTCACCCACCTCGACGACGCCGCCGTGGTAGCCGGAGCGATCTCCGACCCGGTCGGCTCCGCGATCAAGGCGCCGGGGGCCGCGGCCCGCTTCGGTGTGCGCACGACGGTCGGCGGCGCCCGGCTCGGCATCCGCGGCGTCACGGCCGCCCCGGGCTTCGTCGCGAAGGCTCCCGGGCGCGTGCTCCGCCGCCGCTGATCCCCGGCCCTCCAGTGCTCCGGCCCTCCGGCGCACGACCTCCGGCAACTGTTGCCGGGCTGTGGCACTCCTGTGGCAATCGGCTGGAGAAGCCGTGGAGGTGCTCTCCCTAGCGTTGACGTGCAAGCACAGCAACGTGCACCAACCCTGGGAGGGATCCTCATGTCACGCAACCGCCGCACCATCCTCGTGCCGCTCGCCACGCTCGTCGCCGCCGGCGCGATCGCGGTCGGCTCGGGCGCCACCTTCACCTCGCAGTCCGGCAACACGGCCAGCTCGGTCGTCTCCGGCACCCTGACGCACAGCAACTCCAAGGACAACGCGGCGATCTTCGCGCTGACCGACCTCAAGCCGGGCGACACGCTCAACGGCTCCCTGACGCTGACCAACACCGGCTCGCTGCCGGCGGCGTTCAGCCTCACCGAGACCGCGTCCAGCAACGCGTTCTCCAGCAACCTGCTCAACCTGGCGATCACGGACACCACCACCAGCACCACGGTGTACGACGGCACGTTCGGTGGCCTGACCGATGGCGAGGCCACCCCGCTCGGCACCTTCGCCGCCAACGAGGCGCACAGCTACCGGTTCACGGTCACGCTGGCCCAGGCCGCGACCAACACCGAGCAGGGCAAGGGCGCCAGCGCCACCTTCCAGTGGAACTCGATCCAGCTGGACGGCACCACCACCAACCAGTGACGTGACGGCCGGACCGGCATGGGGTCGGCCCGGCCAACCGTCCGCCCAGATGTCCCCGCGGGGTCCACTCCCCCTCACCCCTCGGGGTCACCACCACCCGTCCATTGCCAGGAGGAAGCATGCGCCACCTGCTTCGCGTCGTACGTCGTGCTGCGGGTCTCGGCGCGCGCCTCCTCGTCATGCTGGTCCTCGTCGCCGGCCTGGGCTTTCTCGGCTCGCGCCTGCTCGGGTACCAGGACTACGTGATCACTGGCGGCTCGATGTCTGGCACCTTCGAACGAGGGTCGCTGGTCATCGAGCGGGAGGTGCCCGTCGGCGGGCTGGAGATCGGTGACGTGATCACCTACCTTCCGCCCGCCGACTCCGGCACCCACTCGCTGGTGACGCATCGCATCGTCGCCATCACCAAGGACGAGGCGGGCACTACCGTCCTCCAGACCAAGGGCGACGCGAACGCGGACCAGGACCCCTGGCTGTTCACCCTCAACTCTCCGACCCAGCCGGTCGTCGTGCTCGACGTCCCCTGGGTCGGGAACGCGCTCCTCGCGCTGGCCGACCCACGCTCGCGCTTCGTCATCCTCGGCCTGCCCGCCTGCGCTGTCGCCCTGCTCGCCGCCCGCGACCTGGTCGCAGCGATCCGCGGACGTGGCGCCCGGCAGCCCCACGGCAGCTCCGGGACGGCAGGAGCTGCGCTGTGACCAGCCACCGCGTCCAGCGTCGCCGCATCGGCCGCCGCTGGAGCGCGGCCGCTGTCCTCGCGCTCGGCTCCGTGGCGTTCCACCCGCCCCAGACGTCGAGCGCCACCTGGAGTGCCACCACCTCGAGCTCCGCGACCGTGCGTGCCGCCTCCGACTGGACCGTGCCCACCGTGGCCGTCCGCGACCCGGGGAGCCCGCTCCGCAACACGGTCACGATCACTGCGGATGCCGCCGACGCCGACTCCAGCCTCGCCTCGGTCGTCATCGAGGCACAGCCGTCGGGCGGCGGCACCTGGACGACGTTGTGCACCGCGACCGGCCAGCCCTGGAGCTGCAGCTGGGACACCCGGACGGTGAGCGACGGTGGCCACCTGCTGCGCGCCCGGGCCACCGACTCGGCTGGCAACGCCGCGACCTCTGCCGTGGTCAGCACAGCCGTTGCCAACAGCCTCCTGGTCCTCCTCGACAACCCGGGCGACCCACTGCGCGGCAACGTCCCTCTCTCCGCGCACGTCTACAACGCCGGCATCCTCACGCTGACGACCCGCATCGAGTACAGCGTCGCCGGAAGCGACAACTGGAAGACCGCCTGCTCCGGGCTCGGCAGCGAGCTGACCTGCACCTGGTCGACTGGCGCCCTCACCAGCCAGGAGTACGACCTGCGCGCTGTCGCCGTGGTCGGCACCACCACCTACGCCTCGGCCGTGATCACCGACGTGCTCGTCGACAACACGGCGCCGTCGGTCACCCTGACCGACCCCGGCTCGCCGCTGCGCGGAACGGTGACCCTCGCAGCTGCGGCCAGCGACGCGCACTCCGGCATCGCCACCGTGGTCCACCAGTACGCCGTGACCGGGAGCAGCACCTGGCTCACGGCCTGCACGGCGACCACCTCTCCGTGGTCCTGCCGGTTCGACACGTCGACGACGGCTGACGGCTCCTACGGGTTCCGTGCGGTCGCGACCGATGCCGCCGGCAACAGCACGACGTCAGCGGTGCTCGCTGCCCGGTCGATCGACAACACCGTCTCCTCGGTCTCCGTGGAGGACCCGGGCTCCTACCTCGCCGGCGTGGTCACCGTCGGCGCCACCGCGAACTCCACCGCGGGCGTCGCCTCGGTCCGGATCCAGCGGGCCCCTTCCGGCACGAGCACCTGGACGGACCTGTGCACCGACACCAGCGCGACGTACTCCTGCTCGTGGGACACGCGGACCGAGACCGACGGCCTCTACGACCTCCGTGCCCTGCTCGTCGACGGCCACGGCGGGACCACGATCTCGGCGACCGTGAGCGGCCGACGGGTCGACAACAGCCCGCTGCGCGGGGTGGATGTGCAGACCGTCAACGGTGGAGCGTCGGCCGGCAAGCCCGACGCGGGCGACCAGCTGGTGCTGAGCTACAGCACGCTGGTGAACCCGGCGACCATCACAGCCGGCTGGACCGGATCGCCACTCGCCGTCAGCCTCCGCTTGCGGGACGGCGGCCTGCTGGGACTCGGCGGCCGCGGAGACACCATCGACGTGCTGCGGTCCGGTTCACCGGTCGGGCTCGGCTCCGTCCTCCTCGGCCAGGAGTACGTGAAGAGCGGCAAGACCGTCGCCTTCAACGCCACGATGACCGCCTCGACCGGCACCGTCGGCGGTGTCCCCGCGACGATCATCACGGTGACCCTCGGCACCGTCGCCAGCGGCACCGGCATCCGGGGCGGCAACCCCTCCACCATGGTCTGGACCCCCTCGGCGTCCGCGACCGACATCTCGGGCACGGCCTGCGCGACCGCCCCCGTCACCGAAAGTGGCCCACTCGACCGTGACTACTGACCGATCCGACGACGCAGCCGTTCGTGCCCGGATGGCATCCTGCTGGGTGTGCAGACGACCGCGGGCCAACGGCTCCTGCTCCTGGAGGACGACGACAGCGTCGCCGTCCCCCTGCTGCGCGCGCTCCAGCGCGAGGGCTACGCCGTCCAGCGCGTTGCCAGCGGCGCCGAGGGCTTGGCGGTGGTCGCCGCGGGCGGAGTGGACCTCGTCCTTCTCGATCTCGGCCTGCCCGACATCGACGGGCTCGAGGTCTGTCGCCAGCTGCGTGCCGATGGCTACGACGGAGGCATCCTCATGCTGACCGGCCGCGACAGCGAACTCGACCGGGTCGACGGGCTGGATGTCGGCGCTGATGACTACCTACCCAAGCCGTTCGGGCTTGCGGAGCTCTTCGCGAGGACTCGCGCGCTGCTGCGGCGTACGCGTCCGGCGGCCTCGTCCACCGTCGCCACCGCCGGTGGCGCGGCCCGTGCCTCAACGCCTGGCGAGGACGGCACCGTGCTCCAGATCGACCCCTCGGCACGCCGTGCCTGGGTGGCCGGGTCCGAGGTCGGGCTGACGGAGAAGGAGTTCGACCTGCTCAACCACCTCGCTTCTCAGCCGGGAGTGGTCGCCCGCCGCGAAGAGCTGATGGACGCGGTCTGGGACGAGAACTGGTTCGGTTCGACCAAGACCCTCGACGTCACCGTCGCGCGCCTGCGCGTCAAGCTCGAGGGCCAGGGCCTCTCCAGCGCCGTCGTCACGGTGCGCGGAGTCGGCTTCCGCCTCGAGGCTGACGACGTGCGGGTCCTGTGATGGCTCCCGACGAGCAGTTGCGCGAGCTGATCCACCGGTCGGCCCACGACCTGCGCACTCCACTCACCGCGATCATGGCCAGCGTCGAGATGCTCGACGACGAGATCGAGGACCCCGACCTGAAGCGGCTCTCCTCCAACGCCCTGGCAGCGAGCAAGCGCATGGCCGCCATGATCTGCGCGATGGTGGCCGAGGGCGACGCCCTCGACGGCACGCCCTGAGACCGGCTCAGGGAAGCTCGGCGGCACCGGCGAGCGGGTCCTCGGGCAGGTCATCGGCCTTGACCTGGTCGGGCGCGAGCCACTGCAGCCCGCCGCCCAGGAAGGTGTGCACGAAACCGCAGCGTCGGCAGATCGCGCCGTCGGCCGACTTGTTGGCCCAGTCGAGGTCGAAGAACGTCATGCCGGTGGTGGTCATCTTGATCTCACGCTGGACGAAGAGCAGGCCAGCGCAGACCTGGCAGGCCAGGAACCGGTTGATGGGCTTGACGAACACGTGCATGGAGTCTCCTCGTCTGGTCCGGCTCTGGTCAGGCGCCCGTGAAGGTCGGCTTCTCGCCGGCGGTGAACGCCCGCACGCCTTCGCGGAAGTCGGCCGAGCTGTAGCGCTCGATCAGCATCGCCTCGTCGCCCTCGTCCGCCAGCAGGGCATCGGAACGTCGCAGCAGCTGCGCCTTCGTGGTGGCGATCGTGCCGGGCGCGGAGTGCCCGATCCCCTTGGTCAGGCTGGCCACGAACCCGTCCAGCGCGTCCGGCTCGACGACTGCGGCGAGTGCTCCGACGGCGTACGCGCGGTCGGCGGTGACGAGCCGTGAGCCGAGCAGCATCTCGCGGGTGACCGACTCACCAAAGGCGGCGACGCAGCGCTCGAGCATCGGGGCCGCGAGCGCGTTGCCCAGGGTGCGCGCGATCGGGTAGCCGAAGCGGGAGTGGGGCGTGGCGACCCGGATGTCGCAGTACGTCGCGATGCCGAGGCCGCCGCCGACGCAGATGCCGTCGATCGCCGCGATCGTCACCAGCGGGAGCTCCGCGAACCGGCGGAGCACGCTGCGGACCCCCTTCTCGAAGGCGACCACCTCGGCACCCGTCTCCATCTCGACGAATGAGGTGATCTCGTTGCCGGCACTGAACGCCGCTCCACCTGCACCCTGGAGCACGATCGCTCGCAGTGAACGGTCCGCGGCCGCCTCGTCGATCAGGTCGGCGAACGCCGAGAACATCGCCTCGTTCATCGCGTTGAGGCGGTCGGGGCGATTGAACGTCACCGTGACGACGCCGTCGGCGCGGTCGAGGAGCAGGGCACCGTCGGCGAGGACCTGCTGGGGAACGGGCTGTCGCATGGCCAGAGCGTAGGTCAGACGCGCCGGAACTTCGCGCGCAGCGGTCCCACCAGGCGCGGGCCCGAGAGTCGCCCCTCCAGCTTGCGGGCCTCGCGCGACAGCGGCTGCGCGACGTACTCGCCGAGGATCACACCCGCCGCGAGCGCGAGGGCCACCGACGCCGCGGTGGCCAGCGCAAGGATGCCGGCCGCCGGATCTCCGGCGTCCTCGCTGAGCAGCGCCAGGCCCCGGTAGATCAGCAGGCCCGGCAGTAGCGGCACGACCGCCGAGACCACGACCACCAGGGGCGGCACCTTCACCCAGCGCGAGAGGGACCAGGCAACCACGCCGACGAAGAACGCCGCGACCGCGGCGCCCCAGGTGCGCCCGAAGCCGCCGGACACGATCTGGTTGTCGATCACGAGAGCGATGGCGGCCACCAGGCCGATCGGGACGACCGTGCGCTTCGGCGCGTACGACGAGAAGGCGAACGCACCGGCCGCGATCGCGGAGCCGATCGCGATGCCCGTGACTGCCTGCCAGGTGCCCTCACCGGGGCTGATGCGGCCGACGTCGACGTTGAGCACATCGGCGACCGCGAGGCCCCCGCTGACCCCGGCGATGAGGCCGGCGGTCGAGAGCAGCGCCTCCATCACCCGCGCGCTGCCGGTGACGTAGAAGCCGGACAGGCAGTCCTGAAGGGCACCCATGAACCCGACGCCGGAGAGCAGCATCACGATGTTGGCGGTGACCACGAGGGACGGGTTCACGGCAAGCCCCGCCCACGCGGCGAGTACGCCGAGCAACGTGGCCAGCCCGCCTCCGGCGACCTGCTGGTAGAACGACGGGAGCCGGCGCCGCGACAGGAACGCCTGCAGGCGGTCGATGGCCACTGCCGCGGAGAACGCGATCGCGCAGACCGCCACGCCACCGCCGAGGATCAGGGCGACGCCGACGCACATCACGCCCCAGCCCGTGGTGACTGCCCAGCGCTTGCGCCGGTGGCCGGACGAGCTGATCCGGGCGACGGTGGCTCGCGCCGCGACCACGTCGACCTCGCCGAGCAGCACCTGGCTGACCAGGTGGTCGACGCGGGTCAGGTCCTCGTAGTCGATCTCGCGATGGACCACGGACCTCAGGAGAGTCAGCGGCGGCAGCTCCGGATCGGCGTGGTAACCCATCGACAGCGCGGTGAAGGTGACGTCGATGACGGGGTTCCGCAGGCCCAGGGAGTGGGCAACGGACTGCATGGTTGCGGTCACGTCGGCGGCCCCGGCACCGGAGGAGAGCAACAGCTCACCCACCCGGAGGCAGAGGTCCATCGTGAGATGCAGGGTGCGCGTCTCGCTCATGGCTCCCCATGCTGGCAGGCCGCGCAAGAGCACCCGTGAGGGCCCCACGCGCAACCGCCGATCGGCGTACTCCGTGGCATGCGCAACCGTGGGTCAGCGCTTGCGCATGCGGTGCACGGCGAAGCCGAGGCCCGCTGCGGCCACCCCGGCCGCGATCAGGCCGGGGCGCGACTTCAGCCGGCTGTAGTCCTCGGTGATGCTCGGCCACAGGTGCTCGTCGACGATGCGTGCCGCGTCCTCGGGGGTCGCGGTGAGACCCGCGACCGGGATCGGCTCACCGAAGGCGATCTGCACGCGGCGCGGCAGCGGCCAGCGCCGCTTCTCGGTGCCCGTGATGGCGGTCGGCACGATCGGCGCACCGCCCTCGATGGCCAGGCGCGCGGCGCCCTTGCGCGGGATGCCGAGGGAGTCCGGGTCGCTGATCCGGGTGCCCTCGGGGAAGAGGCACAGGACGTCACCGCGCTTCAGGATCGCCAGCGCCGTCTCGATCGCCTCGGCGTCGGACTCGCCACGCTTCACCGGGAAGGCACCGAGCGCGAGCAGCAACCGGCCCGACCGGCCCTGGAAGAGCTCGGACTTGCCCATGTAGAAGACACGTCGGCGCAGGACCGCGGTGATGAAGAAGCTGTCCCAGAAGCTCTTGTGGTTGGGCGCGATGACGACCGGACCGGACTTCGGCACGTTCTCCTGACCGGTGACCCCCATCAGGAAGAGCAACCGGAAGATCGGCGTGAGCACCAGCTTCACCACGAGGTAACCCCAGCGGCTCGTGCCGTAGCGGGCGATCTCGTGGGCTTCTTCATGACTGACGGGCATGCGGAGGATCATGGCCCATCGCCCGCCGCTGCGGTGGGAACTCAGGTGACGCCGAGCGCCGCCAGCTCCTGCTCGAGACGGGGAGCGAGCGACTCGATGTAGGTCTTGGTGATGTGCGAGCCCTGCCGGTAGACGAGTACGCCGCCGATCACGGGCGCGCACTCGGCGCGCGGGCAGATCCAGTCGACGAGGTCGATGAACGGCACCTTCGCCTCGCTGGCGGCCGCACGCTGGACCGGCGCGCCCGAGGCAGCCACTCCGTTGGCCCGCTCGTAGGCGCACTCCCCCGGGTCCTTCGGGCGTTCGGCGACGCACGGATAGATGTCCCGTCCGGTCTGCGGGGTGTCCGCGAGCACGATCACCTTCACCCCGGCGTCCGCGACCTGCCGCCAGGTCGCCGCCAGCGCGGCCTGCATGACCGGCTGGCTCTCCTCCAGGCTGCCGTCATCCGCAACTCCGGTGACCGCGTCGTCCTGCTGGCCCGCGGTCACCACGACGTCGGGCCGGTCCGGACCTGTCAGCTTCGCGATCACGTTGCGCGTCCACTCGCGACAGGTCGTGTAGACGCCACCGTCGAGCGGGGTGTCGGTGTCGACGAACTGGCAGGCCGACTTGTTGTAGGTGATCACGTGCCAGTCGTGCTTCGTCACCAGCTGCTCGAAGGCGGGCACCCACTGGGCGGCCTTGGAGTCGCCGACCACGGCAATCGTCGTGCCGGCGTCCTTGTTGCCGTAGGAGCAGCTCACCGGGTCGGCGGAGTCGGGCTGCTGCTGGCAGCCGGCCCGGTAGAGACCTGGCACGTCCTTCGGTGCGAGCACCGGATCGGGGACGATCGCCTGCGGCCAGCTGGTGCCAACCGCACCGGCCGACGATCGCGTCGGGTCGTCGCCGAGCGCCGCCGCGCCGAGCGCACCCGTGGTGCCTCCCACGGGAGTGACGGCGGCGGTGACGGCGGAGCCGGGACCGAACGAGTGGCTGAGCGCGACGATCAGCGTGAGGCCGGCGGCCGCTCCGACCAGGGTGGCGTTCGCCCCGAGACCGAACGCCACCCGGCGGTGCTTCGTGACCACAGGTGAGCTGCGGAACGGCGTCTCGACGAACTTCCAGGTCAGCCAGGCCGGCAGCGCGCTGAAGACCACGATCAGCAGGCCCACCCAGACCGGGATGCCCCCGAAGTGCTCGCGGGCCACGATCAGCAGCGGCCAGTGCCACAGGTAGAGCGAGTAGGTCAGGTAGCCGATCACCAGCATCGGCTTACGGCCGAGGAACCAGACCGGGCCCCCACGCCCCGCGGCGACGCCCGCCCCGATCAGCAGTCCGGCGCCCAGCGTCGGCACCAGCGCGGCGTACCCGGGCCAGGTCATGTCGGTGGAGTACGTGCGACCGGACCACAGGATCATGGCCAACCCGAGCCAGGCGAGCCCGACGGCGAGGGCCCTCGGGATCCGGGCGAGGCGCGCCGCGGCCAGGGCGACGAAGGCACCGATCGCGAACTCCCAGATGCGCACGCTCGTGGCGAAGTAGGCGCGTTCCGGTGCTGCGACAGCCTGGTGGCCGGCCCAGAGCAACGACGGGAGCGCCACCGCCGTGAGGCCGACGGCGAGCGCGACCTTCCGACGTACGCCGTAGCGCGCGGCGACCAGCGCGGCCGCGAGCACGAGCAGCGGCCAGAGCAGGTAGAACTGCTCCTCCACCGACAGCGACCAGAAGTGCTGCACGGGCGAGGGCGTGACGTCCTCGGCGAGGTAGTCGACCGAGCGGTCGGCGAGGCGCCAGTTCACGACGTAGAGCGCGGCCGCGACGATGTCGCCGCCCGTCGTCTCCCAGCGGATCCGCGGCACCCACGCCCAGACCATGAAGGCGGTCGCGCCCAGCACGACGGCACTCGCGGGCAGCAGCCGCCGGACGCGGCGCGCGTAGAAGTCGAGCAGGCGCACACGGCCCGACCTCTCCACCTCGCGCACGAGCTGCCCCGTGATCACGAAACCGGAGATGACGAAGAAGACGTCGACGCCGACGAAGCCACCCGGAAAGAGCATCAGCCCGGCGTGGAAGGGCAGCACGAGGAACGTCGCGATCGCGCGCAGGCCCTCGATGTCGGCCCTCATCCGCGCATGACCAGCCGCGGAACCAGATGCCGGGCTGGACCCGCCCGACTGGCCCGCCTTCGGGCCGGCCTCCGACGCCCGCCCAAGCAGCTCGAGCGTGGCCACGTCAGACCTCCGCGTAGCCGAACGGCTGTCCGTGGAAGAGCAGATGTGTGGAGCTCTTCGCGAGCAGCTCGCTGTCGGTGATGGTCCAGGTGTGGGAGCCGGGATCGGCCCGCCGCACGGAGACGAAGTTGAACCGGTCGGCGGCGTAGACGGTCAGGCCCGCCTCACGTGCGGCCGTCAGGAAAGTGGTGTCGACAGCGCGGGGGATGTCGGCGAACGGGATCCGGCGTACGACGGAACGCCGCGTCAGCAGCGTGCCGCCCTGAACGAGATCGACGAACCGGTGCTCCGCGCTGGCGAACCGGAGCAGCGTCGCGTCGCTGGCCTCGAGGTGCACGAAGTGGGCCCACTTGCCGACGACATCGGCGCCGGAGAAGTCGAGCGCCCGGACGAGGTCGGTCAGGTAGTGCACGCCGTAGTAGTTGTCGTCATCGACCTTGGCAACCAGGTCACCGATCGCGGCATCGACACCCAGGTTCATGCAGGCACCCAGGGTCAGCTCGGACGGAGCCGGAACGACCACCAGCGACGACACCCCCGCGGCCGTCGCACGCTGACGCAGCTCGGCCTCGTCGACCTCGAAGCCGTGGGTGACCAGCACCAGCTCCAGACGACGGTGGGACTGGCGACCGACGTTGGCAAACACGTTGTCGAGCTGGTCGGGCCGGTGAGTCGGCACGATCACGCTGACCAGCGGCTGGTCCGGGCCGGACGGCGCGATCCCGACGCTGAGCAGCACGGACTCGACGCGATGCTCGAGCAGGTGCTCGTCGAAGACGCGACGGTGCGCCCTGAGCGCCAGCCGGTCACGCTCGTCGTCCGACCCGATCAGCTTCGCGAGCGCGGCACGGGCCTCCTCCGCAGTGGAGACGACAGTGATCGTGTCGCCGAAGAACGGCTCGATGCTCGCCGCGGGGGCCGAGACGACAGCGGTCTGCGCGGCAGAGAGCTCGAAGAGCCGGCGCGCGCACATGGTCGGGCTCTCGGTCACCGAGTTGACGTTGAGGAACACCTTGTAGCGGGCGTACGCCGTGAGCATCTGCTCGTAGGGCAGTGACCCCACGACGCGCTTGCCCAGCTTGCCCGGGAAGCGGTGCTTGGCGTCCTTCTCCATCCGCGACCAGATGTGCAGCCCGAACTCGCAGGCAGGGACCAGCAGGAACTCCATCTGGCGGCGGCGCTCCGGGTGCTTCTCGGGGTGCCAGGTGCCGGCGAAGGCCACGTCGAAGGACCGCCCGACGTGCCCGCGGCGCACGGGGTTGTGGAGGTGGGGCTGGGCGGAGAACGGCAGCAGGGCGATGCGGTCGTGGCCGAGATCGCGCTGATACCACGGGATGCGGTCGGCATCGACGGTGAAGACCTGGTCGAAGAGGCGCGCCGTCTCGAGGAACTTCTCGTAGCCCGGCGGGTCCTCCTTGTTCCAGAAGACGGTCGGAATGCCTTCCGCCCGGCACCACGAGACGAGAGCGCGGAGCTCCTCGCTGGGCTTGTTGTCGCGCGTCATGTGCAGCCGCCAGCGACCACCGTTGCCGCCCCACGCCGACTCAACGAAGAGCAGGTCCGGCCTGTGCCCGGACAGCACCCGGCGCCAGTCGTCAGGCCCGGGCGCGACCTGGTCCCACTCGTAGCCGAAGGCCAGCTCGCTGAACGGGTCGAGGATCACCGCCACTCGGAGGTCGGGCCGACGCGGCACGGCGAGCGGGAGCGGGGCCTCCGGGATGCGCGGGCGTGCACGGAAGCGCAGCTCGCCCAGAGAGGAGTGAAACGGTCGGTAGCCGAGAACCCGCCTTGCGCGGGTGCGGACCTTGAGTCGCGACTTGACGCTCATCGGAGCACCTCCAGCAGGACCTTGGCGATGCGCGGACCGGCCTGGCCGTCCCACAGGGGCGGGACCGGCCAGCCACCATCCGTCTCCTCCGACGGTGTCGCGAGCACCTCGGCCACACGAGCCGCGAGCTCGTCGCGCGTCACGAGGCGGTTGGTGCCATGCGTGATGGTCACCGGTCGCTCGGTGTTGGGGCGCAGGGTGAGGCACGGTACGCCGAGCACCGTGGTCTCCTCCTGGACGCCGCCGGAGTCGGTCACGACCACGTCGGCACCCCGGACCAGTCCGAGGAACTCGACGTAGCCGAGGGGCTCGACCAGCCGGATCCGGTCGTGGTCGAGCAGACCCGCGCTGAGGAGCGCCTCACGGCCGCGCGGGTGAAGTGGAAGCACGACCTCGACCTGGTCAGCAACGGAGTGCAGCGTCGTGACCAGCGCCTGGACGTCCTGAGCAGAATCAACGTTGGCAGGTCGGTGCAGGGTGGCAACTGCGTACCGCCCGTCGAGGTCGTGCCGTTTGCGGGCCAGCTCCACGTCGAAGCTCCCGAGATGGGCCAGCAGGGTGTCGATCATGGGATTGCCGACGAGGTGGATCCGCTCGGGTGCCACCCCTTCGTTGCCGAGGTGGGCGACGGCGTCGGCGCTGGTGCAGAGGAGGACATCGGCCAGCCGGTCGGTGACCAGGCGGTTGACCTCCTCCGGCATCGAGGGGTCGAAGGAACGCAACCCCGCCTCGACGTGGGCGAGTGGGATCTGCAGCTTGGCGGCCACCAGTGCAGCGGCGACCGTCGAGTTCACGTCGCCATAGACCACGACCAGGTCGGGCCTGCCCCACTCGCCCTCGAGGAAGAGCTTCTCCAGCCCCACCAGCACGGCAGCGGTCTGCTCGGCGTGCGAGCCGGACCCGACGCCGAGGTTGACGTCGGGCTCGGGCAGGCCGAGCTGACGGAAGAACACGTCCGAAAGGCGCTCGTCGTAGTGCTGACCGGTGTGGACCAGCACCTGCCGCACGTCCTGCCCTGCGGCGGCCGCCTGACGCGCGAGCGCGTCGATGACCGGTGCCGCCTTGGGGAAGTTCGGGCGAGCGCCGGTGATGTGGACGACGAGGTGGGACATGGCTTCCTTCCGTGGTTCCATCTAATTCCAGTAAGTTACTATAGATTTGGTAGTAACCACGAACCAGGCCATCCGGCGAGTTGAGGAAGGAGATCCCCGTGCCCACCCATGCAGCAGCAGCCGCGAGCGTCCTCGCCCGCCACCTGGCCCGCAGCACCGACCGGGTCTCCTCGCTCCCCCAGCCCTGGCTCCGCTCCGGGTCGTACGCCGCGGCGGTCGACGCCCTCACCCGCGGCGACCTCACCTCGGCAGCGGGGCACGCCGAGGCGGCCGGTGCGATCGGCCGGCTGCTCCGCCAGCAGGTGGCTGGCGACCTCGCCCTGCTGACCCGGCCACTCGAGACGACCCGCTCTACGTCGTACGGACCGCCCACGGGTGGCGGCGTGCTGCACCTGGTGACGAACGCGTTGCCCGAGGTGCAGGCCGGCTACACCGTGCGCACGCAGGGCATCGCTCGCGCCCAGCTCTCGGCCGGCACTCCCGTCCGTGTCGTGACTCAGCTCGGGTTCCCCGTGACGAAGGGCCACCTCCGGGCGGACTTCGAGGTGGTCGTCGACGGGGTCACGCATCACCGCCTGCTGCCGCGACGCCTCCCGCTGCGCGCCGACGCCGCCCTCGCCCGCGGCATCGAGCACGCGGCCCGCCTGGTGGAGCAGGTCCGCCCGGACGTCCTCCACGCCCACAGCAACCACGTCAACGCCCAGGTCGCGCTCGCCCTGCGGGCCCGGTTCGCGATCCCGGTCGTCTACGAGGCGCGCGGCTTCCTCGAGGAGACCTGGCGCAGCCGGAACTCCCGCGGCACCGACGCGGAGACCTACCGGCTGGCACGGGCCCGCGAGACCGAGTGCATGCTCGCCGCCGACGCCGTCGTGACCCTGAGCGAGGCCATGCGCTCCGCGATCGTCGACCGCGGCGTCCCGGCCGACCGCGTGCACGTCGTCGGCAACGGCGTGGACCCGCGCTTCCTGACCGCGAGCCAGGTCGACGAGGGGCGGCCGTTCACCGTCGGCGTGGTCGGCACGCTCAACGCCTACGAGGGCATCGACGTCCTGATCCGGGCGGTAGCCGAGCTCCGGGATGACCCCGCCCAGGCTCCGACGCGGCTCCTGATCGTCGGCGACGGCCCGGCCCGTGCCGATCTCGAAGCCCTGGCCGACAGCCTCGGCCTGCAGGGCACGGTCGCCTTCACGGGTCGTGTGCCGCACAGCGCCGTCCCGGGGATCTACCGCTCCATCGACGTGTACGCCGTGCCCCGCGCCGACCTCCCCGTCACCCGCCTCGTGCCGCCGCTCAAGCCGGTCGAGGCCATGGGCCTCGGGCGCCCGGTGATCGCGAGCGACCTGGCGCCACTGCGCGAGCTGGTCGGGGACGAGCGCGGCTTGCTCGTCCCGCCCGGGGACCGGCACGCGTTGGCCGCAGCGATCGCGCGGCTTCGCGACGACCCCGGCCTGCGGCACACGCTCGGCGCCGCCGGCAGCTCCTGGGCCGCCACGCACCGGACCTGGGCGGCCGCCGCCGACAGCTACCAGCAGATCTACGCCAGCACCCGAGCCAGCGCCACGACCCGCACCACACCCAGCGCCGTCACCACCGGAGGACACCGATGACCGCCACGATCACCCACCTGACCGACAAGACGGCCACCCCCGCACCTCGCCAGCGCCGCACGGCCACGAAGAAGGCGACCGTCGACCTGGTCGTGATCGGCCTCGGCTACGTCGGGCTGCCGCTCGCTCAGGCCGCCAGCCGCGCCGGTCTCTCGGTCGTGGGGCTGGACGTCAGCGAGCGTGCGGTCGCCGGCCTGAACGAGGGTCGCTCCCACGTCGACGACCTGAGCGACGACGACATCGCAGCCCTGAAGGAGGCGGGGTTCCGGGCGACCACGGATGCCTCGGTCCTCGCCGAGGCGGCCGTCGCGGTGATCTGCGTGCCGACTCCGCTGGGCGCCGAGGGTGGGCCCGACCTGGGGGCCGTGAAGTCCGCGGTCGGCGTGATCGGTGAGCACCTGCACCCGGGCCAGCTCGTGGTGCTCGAGTCGACGACGTACCCGGGCACGACGCAGGACGTCGTCCTGCCGCAGCTCGAGGCGGCCTCCGGCCTGGTCGCCGGCGAGGACTTCCACCTGGCCTTCTCCCCCGAGCGGATCGACCCCGGCAACGCGACCTGGGGGCTGACCAACACCCCGAAGATCGTCGGCGGCATCACTCCCGAGAGCACCGAGCGGGCCGCGACGTTCTACCGGCGCTTCGTCGACACGGTCGTCGAGGCGAGCGGACCGGCCGAGGCGGAGACCGCGAAGCTCCTGGAGAACACCTACCGCCACATCAACATCGCGCTGGTCAACGAGATGGCGCGGTTCTGCCACGAGCTCAAGATCGACCTGTGGGACGTGATCCGCTGCGCCTCGACCAAGCCGTTCGGCTTCCAGGCGTTCTACCCGGGACCAGGCGTCGGCGGCCACTGCATCCCGATCGACCCCAACTACCTCTCCCACAACGTGCGCGCGAAGCTCGGCTACCCGTTCCGGTTCGTGGAGCTGGCCGAGGAGATCAACGCGACCATGCCGTCCTACGTCGCCCACCGGGCACAGAACCTCCTCAACGCCCATGGCAAGGCGATCCACGGCTCGTCGGTGCTGCTGCTCGGCGTGACCTACAAGCCCGACATCGCCGACCAGCGTGAGTCGCCGGCCGTGCCACTGGCCCGCCACCTCGACCTCCTCGGCGCGCGCGTGGTCTACCACGACCCGAACGTCCAGAACTGGGAGCCGGGCCTCGACGTCACCCGCGCCGACGACCTGGCGACCGCACTCGCGTTCGCCGACCTGGTGATCCTGGTCCAGCCCCACAGTGCCTACGACGTCCCGGCGCTGGTCGAGTCCTCGCGACTCTTCTTCGACACCCGGGGCGTCACCCAGGGCGATGGAGCACACCGGTTGTGAGCCTCGACCTCCTCGCCGCGGAACACGGTCTGACCCGGGTCGGCGGCCGCCCCACGCTGGCGGCGTACCTCCGCGAGCTGTGGCGACGTCGCCACTTCGCGATCGCGCTCGGCGCGGCCCGCGCCTACAGCCGCAACCAGGGCAGCTTCCTGGGCCAGACCTGGGCGATCCTCACACCGCTGCTGTGGGCCGGGGTCTACCTGCTCGTCTTCGGCGTCATGCTCGGCACGGACGCCGGCATCGGCAACTACATCGGCTTCCTGGTCATCGGGGTCTTCCTGTTCCACTTCACCAGCGCGAACATCAACAACGGCTCGGGCGCGATCGTCAACAACTCCGGGCTGGTGACGTCGCTGCAGTTCCCCCGGGCACTGCTGCCGTTCAGCATCGTGCTGGCCGAGTTGTTCACCCTCGCCCCGGCCCTCCTCGTGCTGCTGGTGCTGGTCCCGCTCTCGGGCGAGGCCCCGCAGTGGTCGTGGCTGCTGCTGCCCTTCGCGATCGGCCTGCAGTGGATCTTCGGGACGGGCGCCGCACTGCTGTGCGCCCGCCTGGTCAACGACGTCCGCGACCTCGGCCAGCTCATCCCGTTCGGGATCCGCGGCCTCATGTATGCCTCCGGCGTCTTCTACTCGATCGACCGCTACGCCGGAGACGGCGTCGTCGGCTGGCTGCTGACGCACCAGCCGATCGCGGTCTACCTCGAGCTCGGCAGGGCCACCCTCCTTGCCGAGTACGACGCGTCGCTGACGCTGTGGCTCTGGGGTGCCGCGTGGGCCGCGCTCGCGCTCGTCGTCGGGCTGGTCTACTTCTGGCGCGGAGAGGCGAGGTACGGCCGTGGCTGACATCCCCCTGGGGCGCCCGTCGCTCATCGTCGACGACGTCCACGTCGACTACCGCACCTACGGCGGCCGCCGGCTCGGACCGCGGCAGTCGCGCCTGCTGCGCCACGTCGGCACGGTCGACGTCGTCCAGGCCGTCCGCGGCGTCTCCTTCGTGGCCCGCCACGGCGAGTCGATCGGGGTCGTCGGCCACAACGGCTCGGGCAAGAGCACGCTGATGCGCGCGATCGCCGGGAGCCAGCCGCTGAAGTCCGGCGCGATCTGGACCGACGGGTCCGCGGCCCTGCTCGGCGTCAACGCGGCCCTCATGCGCGACCTGAGCGGCGAGCAGAACATCCGGCTGGGCGGGCTCGCGCTCGGCCAGACCCGCGGGCAGGTCGCCGCGTCGTACGACGAGGTGGCCGACTTCGCCGGTATCGGCGAGTTCCTGCACCTCCCGATGCGCACCTACTCGGCCGGCATGGGGGCTCGCCTGCGGTTTGCGATCTCCTCCGCGGCCCGCCCGGACATCCTGCTGATCGACGAGGCACTGGCCACGGGTGACGCGGAGTTCCGTCGCCGCAGCGAGCGACGCATCGAGGAGATCCGGGCCCAGGCCGGCACGGTGCTGCTGGTCAGCCACCAGCTGAGCCACATCCGCGAGATGTGCGACCGCGTGCTGTGGATCCACCGCGGCGAGCTCCTGGCCGACGGACCGACCGCGGAGGTCCTCGAGCGCTACGCCGAGGTGACCAGCCTGCCGGCGAAACGGCGGGCCGGCGCATGAGCACCCCCGGCGAGCGGCTTCCCGGACGGCCTGGGCGAGCACTGGTGGTCACCGTCGTGCACCACCCCGAGGACGCCCGGATCCGGCACCGCCAGATCGCCGCCCTGCTGGAGAACGGCTGGGAGGTGACCTACGCGGCGCCGTTCACGGGCTACGGGCTCGACCTGCCGCCGGCTCCGGCAGGGCTGCGCCAGATCGACCTGCCGCGCGCACTCGGCCGCTCGCGCCTCACGGCGCAGAGGGCTGCCCGCAAGCTGGTCAGGTCCGAGGCGGAGCAGCACCACCTGGTCCTGCTCCACGACCCCGAGCTGCTCCTCGCCGTACGCGGAATCGACCCGCGCCGCGTCGTCTGGGACGTGCACGAGGACACGGCCGCGGCACTTGCCATGAAGGGCTGGGTCCCCGGACCACTCCGGCGTCCCACCCGTTGGGCCGTACGCCGCGTCGAGGCCGCCGCGGAACGACGCGCCCACCTGCTGCTGGCCGAGGACGCCTATCAGCAGCGGTTCGCTCGACCGCACCCCGTCGTCCCGAACACCACCCGGGTCCCGGCGTCGACCGCGCCTCCCGACCAGCCCCGCGTGGTCTACGTGGGGCACCTGACCCGCGCTCGTGGAGCACATGAGCTGGTCGCCCTCGGCCGGCTGCTGCACGAGCACACCGGCGGGCGGATCCGGGTCGAGCTCGTGGGCCATGCTGACGCCGAGACGACCGCTCTGCTCTCCGACTCCGATGCAGTCACCTGGCACGGCTTCCTCCCGCACGACCGGGCGATGGAGCTCGTCGACGGCGCACTGGCCGGCCTGTCGCTCCTCCACGACCAGCCCAACTACCGGATCTCCCAGCCGACCAAGGTCGTGGAGTACCTCGCCCACGGCGTACCCGTCATCACGACGCCGCTCCCCCGCGCCGCCGAACTGGTCACCGCCACCGGCGCCGGCGTCGTCGTACCGTTCACGCCCTCGGGCACCGCCGCCCCGGAGCGCGTCCTCCAGGCGATCCTGCGCCTCGACGTCGACGTTGAGGGCCGCCGACGGATGGGTGCCCGCGGGCACGCCTACGCCGCCGCGCGACTGGACTGGTCGGTGCGCTCGGGCGAGTTCGTGTCGCGCCTCGGCTCGATCGCCGGCGCCCCCCGTCCGTAGCGACGCCGCCGGGGCCACCTTCCCAAGTCCCGGCGACCTCCGCCCGAGGCGGGCGGGTCAGCGGCGCTGGCTGCGCGGTATCGACCGGAGGAACCCGGCACCCCAGGAGAGATGCATCGTGATCACGACGAGCGGCAGCAACGCCCGGGACTGCCAGGGCAGACCGCGGCCCATCGGGAGGGTCGCGGCGAGCACGCCGGCGACGTAGCCGAACGGGGCGAGGAAGCCGGCGAGCAGCACGGCACCGGGGACGCCGCCGACCACGAGCCCGATCACTCCGAGGAGTACGCCGAGGGCGACGGCCGCCGTGACGATCGGAGCCGCGAGGTAACGCAGGCTCGCGGTCCTCGGGTGGGCGTCGACGATCTGCCGGCGCCACTGGCCTGAGCCGTAGAACTGCTTCCGCAGCGCCTTGAAGTCACGGCGCGGGCGATAGGTGACGGCGAGGTGTGGCGTGAACCAGACGGTGTGCCCGGCATCGCGGATCCTGAAGTTGAGCTCCCAGTCCTGGGCCCGGTGGAAGTGCTCGTCGAAGCCGCCAAGCTCGGTGAGCACGTCGCGACGGAATGCCCCGAGGTAGACCGTGCGGGCCGGGCCGGGCTCGCCGCCGACGTGGAACTTCGAGCCGCCGATGCCCAGCGGAGACGACATCGCCGCAGCCACGGCACGCCCGAAATGGGTGTCTCCCTCGACGCGCATCATGCCGCCGACGTTGGCGGCTCCCGTCGTGTCGAGCAGGTGGACCACGTCGCGGACGTAGCCCTCGGGCAGGAGGCCGTGGGCGTCGACCCGGATCAGGTAGGGGTGGCTGGAGGCGGCGATCGCGAGGTTCAACGCATGAGGCGTGCGGCCGGCCGGGTTCTCGACCAGCACGATGCGCGGGTCCTCGGCCGCGAGCTCGGCCGCGATCCGGTGGGTGCCGTCGCTGCTCGGCCCGAGCGCGAGGACGACCTCGACCTCGCCGTCGTACTCCTGGCGGAGCACGCGCTCGACGGACTGGCGCAGGTAGCGCTCCTCGTTGAGCACAGGGATCACCACGGACACCGCCGTCGCAACACGGGGGGCGGCGAGGATCGCGCTCTGCTCGACGGTCCGGAACTGCATGCTCCACCTCTTCCCCCGGGCCGATTCCCCGAGCGGTTTCTGAGTCTTACTTATCTTAGTCTACTGATTTTATTGTCTTTGTCATTCGCTACCCTCCGGAGGTGGATCTGGACGCCTTCCGCTGGCTGCTCACCGAGCCCGGCCAGCAGCTGCTGACCCGGGCCACCCACCTGTACGCCGACAGCTTTGACGGACCTTCCGGCGACCTTGTGAGGACCGCCACCGCGCTCCGCAAGGTCGAGCCGGATGCCGCGCGGGCGACCGTGGCGCTGAGCCAGGTGCAGCTGCGCCACCGCGCAGTCGCCAAGTTCGGACCGGACGCGACCGCGATGTACTTCGTCGGCGAGGCGCTCGAGCAGGCCACCCGCCCCCGGGTCGCCGCCCACCGGGCCGCACGACTGGCAGCCGCCGAGCCCTCCAGCGTCATCGACCTGGGCTGCGGCATCGGCGGTGACCTCATCGCGTTCGCCCGCGCCGGGCTCACCGCGGCCGGCGTCGACATCGACCCGCTCCGCGTCGAGGTCGCTCGCGCCAACCTGTCCGCGCTCGGGCTGGCCGGTGCGGTCAGCGTCGCGGACTCGACGACGCTCGACCTGGCTGGCTTCGGGGCCGTCTTCGCCGACCCGGCCCGCCGCAGCGCAGCGGGCCGGATCTTCGATGTCAACGGCTGGACGCCGTCGTGGGAGTTCGTCCTCGGGCTCCTGACCCGGAACGCGATCGTGAAGGTCGCCCCCGGCATCCCCCACGAGCTGGTGCCCGAGGGCGTCGAGGCCGAGTGGGTCAGCGAGGGCGGCGACGTCAAGGAGGCGGCACTCTGGTCACCGCGACTGGCGACCGCCCGCCGCCGCGCCACCGTGATCGGCGAGGGCGGACTGGCAACCATCACCGAGGAGGACGACCCGTACGACGGCGTGCCCGAGCGCCCCGTCCGCCCGGTCGGCGCCTTCCTCTACGAGCCCGACGGAGCCGTGATCCGGGCCGGACTGGTCACCGCGATCGCGTCCGGCGTCGACGGCGGGCTGCTCGACGAGCACATCGCCTACGTGACATCGGACCTCGCCTTCCACTCACCCTTCACGAAGGGCTACCGCGTGCTCGAGGAGCTCCCCTATCGGGAGAAGCAGCTCAAGGCCGCCCTGCGCGACCGCGGCATCGGCACGCTGGCGATCAAGAAGCGCGGCGTCCAGATCGTGCCGGAGCAGCTGCGCAAGCGACTCGATCTGGCCGGTGACAACGAGGGCACGCTCATCCTGACCCGCGTCACCGGCGTCGGCACGGCGTACCTCGTCCAACCCCTCTGACCCGCCGAACCGTCAGGTTTGGCGGGCCGAACCGTCAGGTTTGGCGGGCCGAACCGTCAGGTTTGGCGGGCCGAAACGTCAAGACCGCGGGCGGTCGATCAGCCGCGACAGCACGATCGCGCTCTTGGAGTGGTCGACGTTGGGGTGGTCACGCAACTTCTCCAGCGCCCGCTCGAGGGCAGCGACGTCCTTCGCCAGCATGTGCACGAGCGCGTCGGCGCTGCCGGTGACCGAGCACGCGCCGACCACCTCGGGCAGCCCGCCCAGCATCTGCCGCAGCACCGCCGGCGCGACGGTGCCGGTGCAGTAGAGCTCGATGTAGGCCTCGGTCGTCCAGCCGAGCGCCGGTGCGTCGATCACGGCCGTGTAACCCTTGATGACGCCACGCTCGGTCAGCCGGTCGACCCGCCGCTTCACGGCCGGCGCGGACAGGCCGACCTGCTCGCCGATCTCGGCAAAAGTGGCGCGGGCGTTGTCGAGCAGGCAGCCCACCACCTGGCGGTCGATGTCGTCCACGAGCCCTCCCGGAGTGAGGTCGTCCACTGGATGCAACAGATCTTCTTTTCACGACGATACGCGCAACGGATCCCTCCTGGATGCGCAACGGCTAGCGATCGATTGCAGAGCACTTCGTTCCCACACTTGACGCATGACCGTCCTCGCGCTGCCCTCTGACGTCCCGGTCCCCCGGACCTCCCGTCCGCGGCACTACCTGATGTGTCGCCCCGAGCACTTCACCGTCAGCTACAGCATCAATCCGTGGATGGATCCCGACGTCCCGGTCAGCACCGACCGCGCCCTCGCACAGTGGGAGCGCCTGCGGCGGATCTACCTCGAGCTCGGCCACGCGGTCGACGTCATCGCCCCGGTCCCGGGCCTCCCCGACATGGTGTACGCCGCCAACGGCGGCACGACCGCCCGCGGACGTGCCCTCGGCGCGAAGTTCAGGTTCCCCGAACGCGCCGCCGAGGGCCCGGCGTACCTTGCGTGGCTCCGCGAGGCCGGCCTGACCCATGTGAAGGAGCCGGTCGCGACCAACGAGGGCGAGGGCGACTTCCTCGTCGTCGGCGAGCGGATCCTCGCCGGCACCGGCTTCCGCACCGAGCCCGCCGCGCATGCCGAGGCGCAGGAGTTCTTCGGCCTGCCGGTCACCTCGCTGACGCTGGTCGACCCGCGGTTCTACCACCTCGACACCGCGCTCGCCGTGCTCGACGACGACACGGTCGCCTACTACCCGGCGGCGTTCAGCCCGGGCAGCCGGGAGGTCCTGCGCACGCTCTTCCCCGACGCGATCATCGCCTCCGAGGCGGACGCGGTCGTGCTCGGGCTCAACGTGGTCAGCGACGGCCGCAACGTCATCGTCGCCGCGGCCGCGGAGGGCCTGATCGCCCAGCTCTCCGCCCACGGCTTCACCCCCATCCCCGTCGATCTGTCCGAGCTGCTCAAGGGCGGCGGCGGACCCAAGTGCTGCACTCTGGAGATTCGCGTATGACCGCCACTCAGATCCCCCGCCAGGCCATCGTTCCCGCCGCACCGCTCCCGGGCTCCCCGCGGAGCTCGGCGGACCACATCGCGCTCGCCGAGCAGCACGCGGCGCACAACTACTCGCCGCTCCCGATCGTGGCCAGCCACGCCGAGGGGGCGTGGATCACCGACCTCACCGGCCGGCGCTACCTCGACTGCCTCGCGGCGTACTCCGCGGTGAACTTCGGCCACAGCAACCCCCAGGTGCTCGCCGCCGCCCGCGAGCAGCTGGAGCGCGTGACCCTGGTCAGCCGTGCCTTCCACCACGACCAGTTCGGGCCGTTCTGCGCGGAGCTCGCCGGGCTGATCGGCAAGGAGATGGTGCTGCCGATGAACACCGGCGCCGAGGCGGTCGAGACCGGGCTCAAGCTGGCCCGCAAGTGGGGCCAGGAGGTCCGCGGCATCCCCGCCGAGGAGTCGGTCATCGTCGTCGCGTCCGGCAACTTCCACGGCCGCACCACGACCATCATCAGCTTCTCCGACGACCCCGACGCACGCGCCGGCTTCGGGCCCTACACGCCCGGCTTCCGCACCGTCCCGTACGCCGATGCGGCGGCGCTCGAACGCACGCTCACCGAGCTGGAAGGCCGGGTGGTCGCCGTCCTGCTCGAGCCGATCCAGGGCGAGGCCGGCGTGATCGTGCCGCCGCCGTCCTACCTTCCCGCCGTCCGCGCTGCCTGCACGAAGGCCGGGGTGCTGATGATCGCCGACGAGATCCAGTCCGGTCTGGGCCGCACCGGGCGCACTCTCGCCAGCGAGCACTGGGGAGTCCAGCCGGACGTCGTACTCCTCGGCAAGGCGCTCGGGGGCGGCGTACTCCCCGTCTCAGCGGTCCTCGCCGACGCCGACGTGATGGAGGTCTTCCAGCCCGGCCAGCACGGGTCGACGTTCGGCGGCAACCCGCTGGCGTGCGCGGTCGGGCGGGCCGTGGTCGGCATGCTCGGGACCGGCTACTGGCAGGCGCGCGCATCCGCACTCGGCGAGCACCTCCACATGCGCCTCGGCTCGCTGGTCGGGGACGGGGTGACCCAGGTGCGGGGCCTCGGGCTCTGGGCGGGCATCGACGTCGATCCGGCAGCCGGCACCGGGCGCGAGGTCTGCAAGCGCCTGCTCGCCCAGGGCGTGCTGGCCAAGGACACCCACGGCCAGACCGTCCGGCTCGCGCCGCCACTGGTCATCGAGGAGCACGAGATCGACCTCGCCGTCGACGCGCTGTCCAACGCACTGGCCTGACCAAGGCCTCCGGCTCGCCGGGAAGAGTCAGGGCGAGTCAGAGCGGGCGGGGCAGGTCAGGCGACGACGGTCGTGATCGGCTGGCTCGAGTCGGCGGGGAGATCGAGCGCCGAGGGGGTGCGACCACGGGCCACGAGCTCGGAGCCCAGTGCGGCCACCATCGCGCCGTTGTCGGTGCACAGGCCGGGCCGCGGCACGCGGATCCGGATCCCGCGGTCGGCAGCCCGCGACTCGGCCATCGCGCGGAGCCGGGAGTTCGCGGCGACGCCGCCGCCGATCATGATCGTGTCCACGTCGTGCTCAGCTGCTGCATCGAGCGCCTTGCGAACGAGCACGTCGCAGACCGCCTCCTGGAACGACGCGGCGACATCGGCGACAGGCACCGGCTCACCGGCCCGCTCACGTGCCTCGACCCAGCGGGCGACCGCCGTCTTGAGCCCCGAGAACGAGAAGTCGAAGCGGTGCCGCTCCAGGTCCTTGCGGGAGGTCAGACCGCGCGGGAAGTCGATGGTGATCTCCCCGTCGGCCGCGACCCGGTCGATGTGCGGGCCACCGGGGAACGGCAGCCCGAGCACCCGCGCCACCTTGTCGAACGCCTCACCGGCGGCATCGTCGATCGTGGCGCCGAGCGGCGTGACCCCGAGCGTGATGTCGTCGACCAGCAGCAGGGACGAGTGGCCGCCGGACACCAGCATCGCCAGGCAGCGCTCCGGCAGCGGGCCGTGCTCGAGCTGGTCGACGGCGACGTGCGAGGCGAGGTGGTTCACGCCGTACAGGGGCTTGTCGAGTCCGAGTGCCAGCGCCTTCGCGGAGGCGACGCCGACCAGCAACGCGCCCGCCAGGCCAGGACCGGAGGTCACCGCGATCGCGTCCAGGTCGCGCAGCGAGACGCCTGCGGTCGCACAGGCACGCTCGATCGTCGGCACCATCGCCTCGAGGTGGGCCCGCGACGCGACCTCGGGGACGACACCACCGAAGCGGGCGTGCTCCTCCACCGACGACGCCACGGCGTCGGCCAGCAAGGTGTGGCCCCGCACGATGCCGACCCCGGTCTCGTCGCACGAGGTCTCGATGCCGAGGACGAGGGGTTCACTCATGGGCGCCATTGTGCCGTGCCGCGACCGTTACCCAACCTTGACCTGCCGCGCCCGGTGGATCACATAGCCTGCCCGGAACCCCGAGGTGCACTCCCTGCCGGCAACGGCGGACCCCGAGCCCTCAGGGAAAGAGGTCGGCGGCCATGACGATGGCAGCGGCACCGCTGCGGTAGTAGCGCGCACGCCGGTCGATCTCCACGAAGCCGCGTTGCGCGTAGAACCGCAGCGCGGCTTCGTTGTCCTCGGCCACCTCGAGCAGCATCCGCTCAGCGCCCGACGCAGCAGCTGCCCGCATCGCCTCACGCAGCAGCGCCGACGCCCTGCCCCCACGCTGGTACGCCGCGTCCACAGCGATCCGCTGCAGGTCGCTCACGTCCCCGATGGTCCGGGTGACGACGTAGCCGGCCAGCTCCTCGCCAGCGTGCAGGATGAATCCCGCCCCGAAACCGGTGAGCTCCTCGCTCACCTGCTCGGCACTCCAGGCGTCGACACCGAAGAGTGCCGCTTCGAGCCCGGCGATCGCGGCGGCATCGCCTGCAGTCGCCGGCCGGATCACGAGACCTTCTTGGGCCCGGCGCTCGCCACGGCATCGGGGCGGCGCAGGTAGAGCGGCTCCGGGTCGAGCAACGGCACCGTGCCTGCGGCGACCAGGCGGGCCAGCCAGCCGGCGCTCGGCCGGAACGGGTAGACCGCGTTGGGGAACGAGTCGGGGTAGAGCGTCGCGCCCTCGCCGGCAGTCGGCAGGGTCGATGCGGCATCCACGGGGCGGATCACCTCGGGACCGGACAGCCGGGCCCCCGTCGCGTCGTACGCCGCGAGGTAGACCTCCTTGCGTCGCGCATCGGTGGCGACCAGGAAGTCGCCGACGACCGCGCCGCGCGCGACCGCCTCGGCAGCGAGCACGTCGAGAGTGCAGACGCCGTGGACCGGGACCCCGAGCACCATGCCGAGCGTGCGTGCGGTGACCAGGCCGACGCGCAGGCCGGTGAACGGGCCAGGACCGACCCCGACCCCGATCGCGGTGATGTCGGCAACCGTCGCGTGAGCGGCGGCGAGCACTGTCGCGATCATCGGAGCGAGGTGCTCGCCGTGCTTCATCGACTGCTCGGAGCGCTCCTCGGCGACCACGTCGGTGCCGTCGTAGAGCGCAACGGCGACCTGAGCGGTTGCGGTGTCGAGGGCGAGGAGCACGGCAGAAGGCTACTGGGCGCGGCCGGGCAGCGTGACGCCCAGCCAGCGGGCGCCGACCGGGACCAGCTCCACGCGACGGGTGTCGTCGTCTGCCCCGGCGTCACCGTCGGAATCGAGGGCCCCGCCAGGGCCACCGACGGCGCGGTCGATGCGCACGTGCAGCCGGTCATCCGCGAGCGCCTCGGCGACGCCTGTCCCCCACTCGACGACGGTCACGGCCTGGTCCAGCGAGGTGTCGAGGTCCAGGTCGTCGAGCTCGTCGATGCCGCCGAGCCGGTAGGCGTCGACGTGGACCAGCGACGGGCCACCGACCAGCGACGGGTGCACCCGGGCGATCACGAACGTCGGTGACGTCACGTCACCACGCACCTGCATCCCCACACCGAGGCCCTGGGTGAAGGTGGTCTTGCCGGCACCGAGCTCGCCGCTGAGCACCAGCACGTCACCCGCACGCAGAACCGCCGCCAGCGAGGAACCCAGCGCCCGCATGGCCTCGGCATCCGTCACCTCGACCGTGTGCGGCACCGGGCGCACCAGCTCGACGTAGGGCTTGCGGCGCTCGACCTCGGTGAAGAGGTTGTTGTTCCAGAAGCCGACGTTGGACTCCAGCTCCTCGCGCGCGAGGACGGTGAGCCCGTCGAGCCCGAGCTCGCCTGCGACCACCAGCGACTCACGGACCAGGTCGTGGGCGACGCCGTGGTGCCGCGCCGCCGGAACGACGCCGAAGCGCCTCAGCGCCAGGAGCGAGCCGACCGGGTCGAGCACCAGCCCACCGACCACCTCGCCCTCGATCACGGCGATCAGTCCGCCGTGCGCACCGAGCGCGGCAGCGAGCGTCTCGGGGGTCTCGGCGAGTGCGTCGGACGGCGGATCGAGCGGAGGGCGGCCCGCGAAGGCAGCCCGCACCACGGCGTACAGCTCCGGCGCGGCCTCTGCTCCGACCCGCCGGATATCCGCACTCACCGCACCTTCCTCGACGCGCCTCGGGACGATGCCGCTGACGCGCCCTCGGCACGGGCGACCGGCGCTGAGGCGGCGGACGCCAGCAGCCGGTCGATCGCAGCGTTGACCATCTCGTGGCGTTCGATGAGCACCATGTGACCCGCGCCCTCGGCCTCGGTCAGGGTCGATTCGGGCAGGAGCGAGTGCAGCTTGCGGCTGTGACCGACCGAGGTGAGCTTGTCGCCCGTGCCGCAGACGATCTCGGTCGGGACCTTCTCGAAGGCGTTGATGACCGCGAACTTGTCGAGTGCCTCGAAGTTCGGGAAGAACTCGGCGAGCACCTCGAAGTGGGTGCCGGAGATCATCGTGTCCACGAACTCGATGTACGACGCGGGGACGTCGTCGCCGAACGCGAACATGTCGGTGAAGACCATGGCCAGCGGCGTCGAGACCTTGCGGACACCCTCGACGACCCGCGACGTGCGGGCGAGCGCGGCCACGACCCGGCGGGCCACCTCGCCACCGACGCCCTCGGGGACGAACGGGAGGATCATCCTGGCCGGGCTGAGACCGCCGGCGGTCGTGGCCACGAGGCAGACGCCTGCGATGCGGTCCCCGAACAGCTCGGGGTGCTCCTCGGCCAGCGCGATGATCGTCATGCCACCCATCGAGTGACCGACCAGCACGATGCGCCCCGTCGGCGCGACCTCGTCGATGACCCGGAGCAGGTCCTCGCCGCACTGCTCGATCGTGCTGTGGCCCTCGGTGGAGCGACCCGAGCGACCGTGCGAGCGCTGGTCGTAGAAGACACTGCGGACCTGCCCGCGGAAGCCGGCGCGCTGGAAGTGCCAGCTGTCCAGGTTGAGCGAGAACCCGTGCACGAAGACCACGGTGAGGTGATCGGCCTCAGCGGTCCGGGCCCGGTGGCGCCCGGAAGAGCGGCCGGATGGGGCGACCTCGTCGACCTCGACGTGCAGCTCCACACCATCGGCGGCGATCACCGTGCGCGGGGTCGAGCGCAGGCTGCCGAGCCGCGCCTGGCCCGGGCCTCGGTGCTCGATCTCCCGGCGATGGCGGACGACACCGACCGCCGTGCCTGCCGCGGCCACACCGACCACACCGGCGACCGCCGCAGCGGCCCTGCCCCTCCAGCTCATGCGCCTGCTCCACCCTCGGTGTCGCCGTCCTGGACGGCCTCGGAATCCACGGTGACGCGCGCGAAGCGGCCACCGATCCTGGTCACGATCTCGTAGTTGATGGTGCCCACGGCGGCTGCCCAGTCGGTTGCCGTCGGCTCGCCACACGCACCGGTGCCGAACAGGACGACCTCGTCGCCCGGGCCCGCCGCGGACGACGGACCGAGGTCGATCACGAACTGGTCCATGCAGACCCGGCCCCTGATCGGGCGTCGCGCGCCCTCGGCGTACACCTCGGCGACGTTGGAGCCGTGCCGCGGGACGCCGTCGGCGTAGCCCACCGGCACCAGACCGACGGTCGTCGCGCGGTCGGCGATCCAGGTGTGGCCGTAGGAGACGCCGTCTCCCGCCTGCACCGGCTTGACCAGCGCGAGGCGTGCGCGGGCCGTCATCGCGGGGACCAGCCCGATGTCGGCGGGGGTCTCACCCGGCGCCGGATCGAGGCCGTACGACGCAATGCCGCACCGGACCAGGTCGAACCGTGCCGAGGGCCGGAGGATCGCCGCCGCGCTGTTGGCCAGGTGGCGCACCTCGGGCCGGAGCCCCGCTTCCTCCGCCACGGCGAGTGCGGCGACGAACGCCTTCTCCTGCGCGTCATTGGCGGGGTGGAGTGGGTCGTCACTCGCGGCGAGGTGGGACCAGACGCCGGTGACCACGACGTCGCCGTCGGTCTCGGCCTGGCGCGCGGCCGCCACGAGCGTGGGCCAGTCCTCGGCGGGCGATCCGCCGCGGGAGAGCCCGGTGTCGACCTTGAGCTGCACGCGGGCGCGGACACCCACCTCGCGTGCCGCGGCCCGGATCTCGTCCAGCTCCGCGACGGAGTACGCCGTGACGTCGACGTCCGCCTCGAGCACAGCGCGGTAGTCCTCGCCGGGCACCGTCAGCCAGCACAGCAGCCGGCCGGTGTCACCCGTGGCCCGGACCGTGCGCGCCTCCTCGAGGGTGGCGACACCGAGCCAGGTCGCGCCAGCGTCGCGGGCCGCCTGGGCGGCAGCGGCCAGCCCGTGTCCGTAGCCGTCTGCCTTGACCACGGTCATCATCGCGACCTCGGGTCCGACGATCTCCCGGAGCCGGCGGACGTTGTGCCGGATGGCCGCGACGTCGACGACGATCTCGGCGGGACTCGGGCGGGTCATGGGGTCGATTCTGTCAGGCCGCGTTCGCCGAGGATGCGGCGTACTGCTTCGGGGATGGCGAGCGCGACCCTTCCAGCGGCCAGCGGACCGCCGTCCGCGGCGAGCGTGGCGGCGGCTCCGTGCACCCACGAACCCACCGACGCGGCGTCGAACGGATCCAGCCCGGAGGCCAGGAGTGCGCCGGTCAGACCGGCCAGCACGTCGCCCGCGCCGGCCGTCGCGAGCCACGGAACCCCGGTCGTCGTCACCCGGACCCGGCCGTCCGGGTGGGCGGTGAGGGTGTGCCGGTCCTTGAGGACCACGACGGCACCGAAGCGCACGGCGGCCTCGCGTGCGAAGAGCAGCTGGTGCGCGTCGACCTCGGAGCGCGCGACGTCGAGCATCCGTGCCAGCTCGCCGGCATGGGGCGTGAGGATCGCCGCGACGCCCAGCGAGCCCACCACGTGTGCGAGCGCGTCGGCATCGACGACCACCGGTGTGCCGTCGGCGACTGCTTCCAGCAGGGCCTCCTCGGCGCGGTCGCCACCACCGGATCCGACGACCCAGGCCTGGACCCGCCCGTCGCCCGAGATCGCCTCGGGGTGCTGGGCGCGGACCGTGTCCGCGACTCCTTCGTCGTTGTCGACCGCCCGGTAGCGCACCATGCCCGCGAGCCCGGAGACCGCGCCGGCGACGCAGAGCGCGCCCGCGCCCGGGTACTGCCGCGAACCGGCGCGCACGCCCACGACGCCGCGGGTGTACTTGTGGTCGAACGGGCCGGGCACCGGCAGGAGCGCGGCCACGTCGGCGGCCTGGAGGGATGTCACGGCTGCCTCGGGCAGCGCGAGGCCGATGTCGACGAGCTGCACGACGCCACACGCCTCGGCCGCGGGATCGACCAGGTGGGCGACCTTGTGGGTCCCGAAGGTGACGGTCAGGTCCGCGCGGACATGAGGGCCATCGAGCCGTCCGTTGTCGACGTCGACCCCGCTCGGCACGTCCACCGCAACCACGACCGGCCGCCGCCCGTCCACCCCCGGCCGCGTGTACGCCGCCAGCGCGGCCACCGCTTCCGGCCGGAGCCCCGGACGCCCGCCGATCCCGACGATCCCGTCCACGACCACGTCCGCGGCGAGTTGAGTGCGCAGGTGGCTGCTTTCACCGAATGGCTGTGCACTCGACTCGCCGCGGATGCGGCCGCCCGCGGACCGGAATGCGTCGAGCCCCGCCTCGTGGACCCGGTCGGCGAGCAGAACCGCCTCCACCTTCGCGCCACGACGGGCCAGCAACGCCCCGGCGTACATCGCGTCTGCGCCGTTGTCTCCCGAGCCGACCAGCAGCACGACCCGTCGACCGTAGGCACCACCGAGCAGGTCGATCACGGCGTAGGCCAGACCGGTCGCGGCCCGCTGCATCAGCACCCCGTCAGGGAGCGCGGAGAGGAGCTCCTCCTCCGCCGCCCGGACCTGCGCAACCGTGTGTGCGTGCCGCATGGCGTCAGCCTACGGCCGGGAGGACGCGGCCCGGCGCTCGTGCGACACAGGCGTCCTGCCCAGACCTGCCCGAGGAGGAAGGCATTCCCCGGGGAACCCGCCCCGGGAGGTCACCCCTCCAGGATGACGTAGGCCGTGGCGATGCCACCGTCGTGCGCGAGCGAGAGGTGCACGGACTTCACCCCGAGCGCGTGCGCTGCGGTCCGCACCGTGCCGGTGATCACGAGCTCGGGCTTGCCCGACTCGGCCGTGACCACCTCGGCGTCCTGCCAGGAGAGGCCGGCCGGCGCCTCCAGCGCCTTGGCGATGGCCTCCTTGGCGGCGAACCGGGCCGCCAGGGACTGGTCGGACCGCGGGTTGTGGTCGGGACCGAGCTCACCGGGCGTGAAGAGCCGGTCGCGCATGCCCGGGGTGCGCGCGAGCGACTCGGCGAACCGGGCGACGTCGACCACGTCGACGCCCAATCCGACGATCACGCGGTCACCCCAGCCGACCCAGCCAATCCAGCCGCCCCGACCACGACGATCACTCGACCGTGACGGACTTCGCCAGGTTGCGGGGCTGGTCGACGTCGTGTCCCATGAGCGTGGCGAGCTCGCAGGCGAACAGCTGCAGCGGGACCGCGGCAACCAGCGGCTGGAGCAGCGTGGGCACCTTGGGCAGCCGGATCAGCACATCGGCGTACGGCTCGATGGCGGTGTCGCCGTCCTCGGCCAGGCAGATGGTGCGGGCGCCTCGCGCTCGGACCTCCTGGATGCCGGAGATCATCTTCTCGTGCAGCTGGTCGCGGCCGCGGGGCGGCACGACGCACCAGATCGGCAGGTCCTGCTCGACCAGCGCGATCGGGCCGTGCTTGAGCTCACCGGCGGCGAAGCCCTCGGCGTGGAGGTAGGCCAGCTCCTTGAGCTTGAGCGCACCCTCGAGCGCGACCGGGTAGCCCGCGTGACGGCCGAGGAAGAGCACCGACCGCGCCCCCACGTAGGACTTGGCGAGGGCATAGACCTCTTCCTCCCGGTCGAGGACCGTCTGGATGTGGCCCGGCATCGCCTCGAGCTGGTCCATCACCTGGTTGATCTCGTCGCCGTAGCGGGTGCCCTTGACCTGCGCGAGGTAGAGCGCGAGCAGGTAGCAGGCCACGAGCTGGGTCAGGAAGCCCTTGGTCGAGGCGACACCGATCTCGGGACCGGCGTGGGTGTAGATCACCGCGTCGGACTCACGCGGGATCGTCGAGCCGTTGGTGTTGCAGATCGCGAGCACCTTGGAGCGCTGCGTGCGCGCGTGGCGGATCGCCTGCAGGGTGTCGGCGGTCTCGCCGGACTGCGAGATCGCGACGACCAGGGTCTCACGGGTCAGGATCGGGTCGCGGTAGCGGAACTCGGAGGCCAGCTCGACCTCGCACGGGATCCGGCACCAGTGCTCGATGGCGTACTTCGCGACCATGCCCGCGTAGAACGACGTGCCGCAGGCGATGATGATGACCTTGTCGATGTCACGCAGGTCCTCGTCGGAGATGCGCACCTCGTCGAGCTGCAGCTGGCCGGCCGGGGTGCGGCGACCGAGCAGCGAGTCCGCGACGGCGCGCGGCTGCTCGTGGATCTCCTTGCGCATGAACCAGTCGTGGCCGTCCTTCTCGGCGGCCGACAGGTCCCAGTCGACGTGGTAGCGCGTGCCGTCGGACGGGGTGCCGTCGAAGTTGGTGACAGCGACGCCCTCGCGGGTGATCGTGACGACCTGGTCCTGGCCGAGCTCCATCGCCTCGCGGGTGTGCTCGATGAAGGCGGCGACGTCGGAGCCGAGGAAGTTCTCGCCCTCGCCGAGGCCCACGACCAACGGCGAGTTGCGGCGGGCGGCGACCACGCGGTCGGCGTCCTGGGCGTCGATGGCGACGAGCGTGAACGCGCCCTCCATCTGCCGGCAGGCGGCCTGCATCGCGGCGGTCAGGTCGACGCCCTTCACGAGCTCGCGCTCGACCAGGTGGGCGGCGACCTCGGTGTCGGTCTCCGAGAGCAGCTCATGTCCGTCGGCCTCGAGCGAGGAGCGCAGCTCGGCGAAGTTCTCGATGATGCCGTTGTGGACCAGCGCCAGGCGGCGCTCGTTGCCGAGGTGCGGGTGTGCGTTGCGGTCGGTCGGCGCACCGTGGGTGGCCCAGCGGGTGTGACCGATGCCGGTGGTGGAGGGAGGCAGCGGGTGGTCCGCGATCTCCTTCTCCAGGTTGGCCAGCTTGCCGGCCTTCTTGTCCGACGCGAGGGCACCCGAGCCCGCAGTGCCGTCCGGGCCGCACACGACGGCGATGCCGGCGGAGTCATAGCCGCGGTACTCGAGACGGCGGAGGCCCTCGATGACGACACCCTGAGCCTGCTTGTCACCGACGTAACCCACGATTCCGCACATGGGGAGGAGTCTACGGTCTCCACTCTTTCGTTTTGGGGGACCGTTCGGCCCGGCAATCCGCACTCCTGCAACAATTCCCGGCATGTCGTCCACCGACGCCCCCGATCTGCCCGGCCCTGGGACCGGACAGACCGAACGGAGCGAGCCTCGCCCGGAGCCGCGCGAAGCCTCGCCGTACGTCGAGCTGGACCGCGCCGCGTGGGCGGAGCTCGCCGAGTCCACCGAGTCACCGCTGACGCGTGAGGAGATCGAGGCCCTCCGTGGCCTCGGCGACGAGCTCGACCTGGACGAGGTGCTGCAGGTCTACCTGCCGCTGTCCCGCCTCCTGTCGATGTACGTCGAGTCGGCCGGCCGCCTGCACCGCAAGCAGGAGGAGTTCCTCAACGAGCCACAGCCGCCGCGCACGCCGTTCGTGATCGGCCTGGCCGGATCGGTCGCCGTGGGCAAGTCGACGTCAGCCCGCCTGCTGCAGCAGATGCTCGCCCACTGGCCACAGCACCCCTCGGTGGCGCTCGTGACCACCGACGGCTTCCTGCTCCCCAACGCCGAGCTCGAGCGTCGTGGCATCCTGCACCGCAAGGGCTTCCCCGAGTCCTACGACCGCAAGGCCCTGCTCCGGTTCGTCATCGACATCAAGTCCGGCCGCGAAGAGGTCCAGGCGCCGACGTACTCGCACCTGGTCTACGACGTCGTCCCCGACGAGAAGGTGACGATCCGCAAGCCCGACATCGTCATCGTCGAGGGCCTCAACGTCCTCCAGCCGGCCCGTGTGCGCGACGACGGCCGCACCGGCCTCGCGGTCTCCGACTTCTTCGACTTCACCGTCTACGTCGACGCCGCGGCCACCGACATCCGCCGCTGGTACGTCGAGCGGTTCCTGCGCCTGCGCGAGACCGCCTTCCGCAAGCCGGGGTCGTACTTCGCCCGCTATGGCGCCTTCACCGAGGACGAGGCGCGCGCGGAGGCCGAGCGGATCTGGGACACCATCAACGGCCCGAACCTGATGGAGAACGTCCTCCCGACGCGCTCGCGCGCCACCCTCGTGCTGCGCAAGGACCCGGACCACTCGGTCCGCTACGTCCGCCTGCGCAAGCTCTGACCCCGCCGAGAGGTCACCCCTGGTCCGCCGAGAGGTCAATTTTGGCGGACCGAGAGGTCAGCTCTGGCGCAAGGAGCCCAGCACCGCGGTGTACGCCGCGTCCGACGGGCTCCCACCCACCCCGAGGAACCGCGCCACGACCAGCGATCGGACCTCGTCACCGGCCACCAGCCCCACAACCGTGAGCTCCGCGGTGTCACCCGCGCAGGGGTTCGCCGAATCCTTCAGGTCGAGGGTGACCGATGCGGCCACCGCACGCTCTCCCTCCGCGAGGTCGATCGCCCGCACGCTCGGCGCGGGCACCTCGGCACCCGACCTCATCGCGGCGTAGCCCCGCACCCACCCCGCGGCCGCAGCGCGAGCCACCCCCTCCGGGTTGGTCGAGCGAACCGGCGCCCCGAGCAACGCCCAGGCAACCGGCACGGGCGCCATGTCTGCGCGGCAGTCGTTGGCCCAGGACTGGGAGAGCGCGAGTCCCTCGACGGTCACCTGCCCCTCGTCCCGGTAGGCGACAGCCTCCTCGAGTGGACGCGAGCGCCAGCCCGGCGGCACGGCGTACGAACTGCCGTCCGGTCCCGACACGCGCCGCCAGCCCGCGGGGACCGTGACCGCGGGCGCGGGAACCGCGGCAGCAGCGGGAGGCACCGCGGAGAGCGCTGCGGACGCGGCCTCCCCCGGCCGCTGCTCCGCTGATCCCGGCGGTGTCCGCAGCACCGCACCGAGCACACCGAGCGCCACCACGCAGCACAGCCCGACCACGGCCACGACGGTGGCGACGGAGCGGAGCCGGGGCAGGGAGGTCACCGCCCCATCATGCGCTCAGAGACGCTTCTGGAACTCCCCGAGACGCCCCACCCTGTGGAAACCGAGCAGCTCGTTGACGCCGATCATGTGCTCGTTGACCGCGGCGTTCCAGGTCGCGATCTCGGCTGCGGGCACGCCTTCGGCCTGCAGGGCGCGGTGGTTGGCGACCTTCACCGCGAGCCCGAGCCGGTGGCCGCGGTGCGCGGGAACGACGAGCGTGCCCCACTGGTGGCACAGGGCCTTGTCATCCGCCGACACCGCAACGGAGGTGTAGGCGACCGGCACCCCCGCCGCATCGAGAGCCAGCGTGTGCCATGGCGTCAGTCCCTGGCGCTCGAGGCTTGCCTCCCGGTCACGCCAGCCCGAGACCGAGGCGTCCTCGGCCTCCATGTCCAGCTCACCCATGGGCGCCTCGACCACGAGCGATCCCGCCATCGCCGCGACACCCTCCACCCACTCGTCGGGGACCGGACCGGCGAACGACACCAGGCGATAGCCGGCGTGGTGCGGAGCCGCGGAGGCCGCCAGGCCCTCCAGGAGCTCCTCGTCGATCGGCAGCGCACAGCGACGCTGGATGTCGCCGAGTGCGAACTCGAAGCCGTGCGCACGCGCGAACTCCGCGCTCGCCGACCCGGCACCGTCCTCGGGCGCCTCGAGCGGGTAGGAGACCTCCGCGATCGCGCTCACGCGGCCGCGCGCGCGTGCCTCGCCCTCGAGCCGGGCCAGCAACGCCGAGCCGATCCCCTGCCTGCGGAACTCCGGCACCACCTGCACCTCCACCTGGGCGAGGTGCAGGTTGTCCGCCAGCGGCGTCTCGACGAAGCCCACCGCCACGAGGGTGTCGTCGCGGTGCGCCGACCACGCACCGAACCACCGGTACGCCGTGGGGACCCGGACCATGTCGACGGTCTCGGCCAGCCGGAACGGGCACGCATCGACCCGCGCGTGCGTGTCCGAGGCGACGTACGCCGCGTGCCACGCCGCGATCTCGGCGTCGGAGGCGTCGGGCGCGACCTGGTGGAACCGCAACTCACTCACGTCGTACGACGCTAGGCCGTGCTCCCGCGAGGGGCCACCGATTTTATCGCGGCGCCTGGGTCAGGAGAGCGAGAGCCGCTCGCGGACCACGTCGGCCAGCTTCTCGGCGACCGAGTTGGCCTCTTCGAGGGAGACGGCCTCGACCATGACGCGCACCAGCGGCTCGGTGCCGGACGCACGCAGCAGCACGCGGCCGTCGTCGCCCAGGCCGGCCTCGGCCTCGGCCACGGCAGCGGTGAGCACCTCGTCGGTGTCGCAACGCGTGCGGTCGACCTCGGGCACGTTGAGCAGGACCTGCGGGAGCCGGGTCATCATGGCGGCCAGCTGCTGCAGGGACTTGCCGGTCATGGCCATGCGCTCGAGGAGGTGGAGCGCGGTGAGGATGCCGTCGCCGGTGGTGGCGTGGTCGCTCATGATCACGTGGCCGGACTGCTCACCGCCCAGCGAGTAGCCCTCGGCCTTCATGGCCTCGAGCACGTAGCGGTCGCCGACCTTGGTCTGCACGACCTTGATGCCGGTCGCGTTGAGTGCGCGGTTGAAGCCGAGGTTGCTCATGACGGTGGCAACGACGGTGTCGTCAACGAGCTTGCCCTGGTCGCGCAGCGACTCGGCCAGGATGCAGAGGATCTGGTCTCCGTCGACGACGTTGCCCTCGTGGTCGACGGCCAGGCAGCGGTCCGCGTCGCCGTCGAGTGCGAAGCCCACGTCGGCGCCGTCCTTGACCACGGCCGCCTGCAGGTTGCCCAGGTGGGTCGAACCGCAGCCGTCGTTGATGTTCAGGCCGTCGGGCTGTGCGTGGATCGCGGTCACCTTGGCGCCGGCGTTCTCCAGCGCGCGTGGGCCCGCATCGGACGCTGCGCCCTCGGCGCAGTCGAGGACGACGCGGAGACCGGCGAGCGGCTTGGAGGTGGTCTGCACGAGGTGCTCGACGTAATCGTCCAGCGCGGCGTCGTACGTCGTGACGCGGCCGACGTCGCCTCCGGTCGGCCTGGTCCAGGCCTCACCCATGCGCTGCTCGATCGCGACCTCGATCGCGTCGTCGAGCTTCACGCCACCGCGGGCGAGGAACTTGATGCCGTTGTCCGGCATCGGGTTGTGCGAGGCGCTGAGCATGACACCGAGGTCAGCATCCAGCGACGCAGTCAGGTAGGCGACACCCGGAGTGGGGACGACACCGAGGAGCAGTACGTCGACTCCGGCCGACGCGAGGCCCGCGACGACGGCTGCCTCGAGGAACTGCCCGGAAATGCGCGTGTCCCGACCCACCACGGCGAGGGGGCGAGCCCCCGCGAACTCACCGCGGTCGGTCAGGACATGTGCTGCGGCAACGGAGAGGTCCAGGGCCAGCTCAGCGGTGAGAACACCGTTGGCCAGTCCCCGGACCCCGTCCGTGCCGAAAAGGTTTGCCACAGAAGGCAGTGTCGCAGAGAGCCGACAGATCAGCGCTTGCTGAACTGCGACGCCTTGCGGGCCTTCTTGAGACCGGCCTTCTTGCGCTCCACGACGCGAGCGTCGCGGGTCAGCAGACCGGCCTTCTTGAGCTCGGGGCGGTTGGCCTCGACGTCGATCGCGTTCAGCGAGCGGGCAACGCCCAGGCGCAGCGCACCGGCCTGGCCGGCGGAGCCGCCGCCGTGGATGCGGGCGATGACGTCGAAACGACCCTCGAGCTGCAGCGTCGCGAACGGCTCGTTCGCGATCTGACGGTGCAGGGCGTTCGGGAAGTAGTCGTTCAGCTCACGACCGTTGATGGTCCACACGCCGGTGCCCGGAACGATCCGGACGCGGGCGACGGCTTCCTTGCGGCGGCCGGTGGCAGCGCCAGGAGCAATGGTGGCGGGCTTCAGCGGAGCGTCGGCAGACGCCTCGGACTCGGAGGTGTAGGCGACACCCTGCTCGTCGGCGACGAAGGTCTCTTCGACCTCAGCGGTAGCGTTCTCGGTCACGTTGATTTCCTTGTCTACAGTCACTGGGAGATCTGCGTGATCTCGAACGGCTTGGCCTGCTGGGCCGCGTGCGGGTGCTCAGGGCCCGAGTAGACCTTGAGCTTCTTCAGCATCTGGCGGCCCAGGCGGTTCTTGGGGAGCATGCCCCAGACAGCCTTCTCGATCGCCTTGCGTGCGTCGTTCTCGAGGAGCTCACCGATCGGCGTCGAGGACAGACCGCCCGGGTAACCCGAGTGGCGGTACGCGAGCTTGGTGGTCTTCTTGGTGCCGGAGAGGTGAACCTTCTCGGCGTTGATGATGATGACGAAGTCGCCCATGTCCATGTGCGGAGCGAAGGTCGGCTTGTGCTTGCCGCGAAGGAGGTTCGCGGTCTGGACGGCGAGGCGTCCGAGCACGACGTCGTTGGCGTCGATGATGAGCCATTCACGCTGGATGTCAGCGGGCTTGGGGCTGTAGGTGCGCAAGGCGATCACAGCTTTCTCGTTCGTGGTTCCCCAGCCGGGAAGTCCCCGGCAGGGAGTCCCCTCCCTCAGCGGCAGGCGAGCCTGTACGTCGATCGGGGGCGGCGGCTTCTGACGAACACGGCCCGGCTTTCCCAGCGCACTCGAACGAACGAGTGGCGGGTGTCCGGATCTGCATTGCCCCGGCTGTGAGACCGATGGTGGGCAACGCGGCAGGAGTCGCGACAGACAAGGGTAAGCGGCGGCGCGCTGCCCGGTCAAAACGGCGTACCCACGCCTGAACGGCGTAGCGCACCCGTGATCCGTGAGGTGGTGAGATGCCCGTGGGCCGGACACCCGCTATCCGCCGTCTCCACCCGCAGCCTAGTGTGGCCTCCGTGACTGATTCATTGACCATCAGGGACAACCGCACGGGCGCCGAATACGAGGTTCCCATCGTCGACGGAACGATCAAGGCCGCAGACCTCGGCAAGATCAAGACCTCCGACGACGAGCCCGGCCTGTCGACCTATGACCCCGGCTTCGTCAACACCGCCTCCTGCAAGAGCGCCATCACGTTCATCGATGGCGACAAGGGCATCCTCGAGTACCGGGGCTATCCGATCGAGCAGCTTGCCGAGGAGTCGACGTTCCTCGAAGTCGCCTACCTCCTCGTCTACGGAGAGCTCCCGACCAAGGAGCAGTACGAGGCCTGGGTCCACGAGATCACCTACCACACCTTCGTGCACGAGAACGTCAAGGCGTTCATGCAGGGCTTCCGCTACGACGCGCACCCGATGGGCATGGTCATGGCCTCCGTCGGCGCGCTGTCGACCTTCTACCCGGATGCGCGCAACATCGAGGACGCCGACAACCGGCACATGCAGATCGTGCGCATGATCGCCAAGATGCCGACCCTCGGCGCCTGGTCGTTCCGCCACGCGCAGGGCAAGCCCTACGTCTACCCGGACAACGAGCTCTCCTACACCGAGAACTTCCTCTCGATGCTCTTCAAGATGAGCGAGCAGAAGTTCAACGCCGACCCGCGCCTGGTGAAGGCGCTCGACGTGCTCTTCATCCTGCACGCCGACCACGAGCAGAACTGCTCGACCAACGCGGTCCGCTCCGTCGGCTCCTCGCAGGTCGACCCGTACTCCGCGGTCGCCGCCGGCGTCGGCGCCCTCTACGGCCCGCTGCACGGTGGCGCCAACGAGGCCGTGCTCCGCATGCTCAAGCGCATCGGTTCGGTCGAGAACATCCCCGCGTTCATCGAGGGTGTGAAGAACGGCAACGAGCGCCTGATGGGCTTCGGGCACCGGGTCTACAAGAACTTCGACCCGCGCGCGAAGATCATCAAGAAGGCCTGCGACGACGTCTTCGAGGTGACCGGCGTCAACCCGCTGCTGGCGATCGCCAAGGAGCTCGAGAAGATCGCGCTCGAGGACGAGTACTTCATCAAGCGCAAGCTCTACCCCAACGTGGACTTCTACTCGGGTCTCATCTACGAGGCGCTGCAGTTCCCGCCGGAGATGTTCACCGTGCTCTTCGCGATCGGCCGCGCGCCGGGCTGGCTGGCCCAGTGGCAGGAGCTGATCACGGACAAGGAGCAGAAGATCGCCCGTCCGAAGCAGGTCTACACCGGTGACCGGACGCTCAAGTTCGTTCCCCGCGAGGAGCGCTGGGCCTAGGAAGTGCAGGAAGCCCCGGACCGGACCCGCGCCAGCGGACCCGATCCGGGGCTTCCTCCCATTTCCGCCGAAAGGTCACCCCTGGCGGGCCGAGACGTCACCTTTGGCGCGCCGACACGTCAATCATGCCGAGCAAGGCAGCGCGCACAAACCCGTGGCCGAGTCCCTCCGCCGTGCCCTAGGTTCGCCCCATGCACGTGATCTTCCGCAAGGTGGACGAGAAGCGCTACCTGATCGGGCTGCGCCGCGATGACCCGCACGACACCGGCCCTGACGTCCCGCCCCGGATCGGTCCCGGCGGCGGCCCGGTCCCGCATGACCTCGTGCACTTCGCCATCGAGGAGGTGCTCGGCATCCGGCTCGGCATCTTCGGGCAGCTGGCCGCGGGAGGCGACTGCGACGGCTTCTTCTTCCCGGCGCCCGAGGATCGCAAGAAGCTGGCCGATGCCCGACGCAACAAGCGGATCAGCGAGGCCGGACGGAGCGACGCAGTGCGCTCCGAGCTGATCGCGGCGCTCGTGGGCCACGACGGCACCGTCCGCCACAAGCCGGAGCTGCTCTCCGACGACGAGCACCGCCGCGTCTCCTCACGCATCGCCGACCTCATCGGCCACTGGGAGCAGACCGGGCACGGCGAGGACCTGGTCCTGCACTGGCCCAGCCGCAAGGTCCGCCTCTGAGCCGCGCCGGTGGGTCAGTCGGCCCACTCCCATGACGCGAGCAGCGGAGTGATCAGCTCGGCGAGGCCCGCGCGGTCCTTCGCCTCGCCGGCCACGAGAACCATCGCTCCGCGCTGGTCGTCACCGATCGCGACCATGATCTTCCGGTACGGCGGCGCCGACTCGGCCCACGCGCAGTCGACGATCCGGTAGCTGGCTCCGAAGGTGTCGTCGGTGCGGTCCCGGCGGCACGTGGCGCCCTGCTTGCCCAGCGCCGTGGCCGAGTAGATCGCCACCGCCTCGGCGTCGTCGATCGACGCCGCAGAGGTGACGTAGACCTCGCGACTGACCTCGAGCGCATCCACAGCGGCCAGGGTCACCGGGCCGTCGAGGGCCTCAGGCGCCTTCACCCAGCCTTCGGGAAGCACCAGGCTGGAAGCACCGTCCGACGTCTCCTGGCGACCCGAGAAGGGCACCGGCTGGCTGGACGTGCTGGGGTCGTCCTCCTGGCTGGACGTGCTGGGGTCGTCCTCCTGGCCGCACGCCGCCAGGGTGCCGGCGAGCAGGAGCGGAAGGACCAGGGCAGGTACGACGCGACGGAGCATGGCGCACATCCAAGCAGGCCCACCTGAGAACCCCCACCTGGGTCAGTATCCAGCCGGGTCAGGCAGCCGGGTCAGGCAGCCGGGTCAGGCAGCCGGGTCAGCTGGCCGGGCCGTCAGCCGGACGGATCGACTCGAGGATGCGGAACCCCTTCGAGCTGCCGACCCGCTCGGTGGGGTAACCCTGCTCGGTCAGCCAGCGCTGGAGCGAGTCGCCACCGAGGTTCTTGCCGACGACCATGACCGCACGACCGCCCGGCACGAGCCGCGGCAGCCAGGTCAGCAACAGCTCGTGGAGCGCCTCCTTGCCGATGCGGATCGGCGGGTTGGACCAGATCTCGTCGAAGGTGGCGTTGGAGGGCACCTGGTCCGGCGTACAGGCCACCACCCGGCCGGTGACGCCCATCGCCTGGGCGTTCTCGTTCATCAGGCGCACGGCGCGCTCGTTGACGTCGACACCCCACACCGACGCGAGCGGGACAGCCCGCGCGATGGCCAGGCCGATGGCGCCGTAGCCACAGCCGAGATCGAGGAAGCGACCCTGGATCGGAGGCTCGGTCTCACGGAAGAGCGCCGCGGTGCCGATGTCGATGCGCCCGCGCGCGAAGACTCCGGAGCCGCTGTCGAGCTTCAGCTCGTGGCCCCAGATCTCGGCCACGACCGGCTCCCGCTTGAACGGGACCGACGGGTCGGCGGAGAAGTAGTGCTCGTCATCCATCGGTGTGCTCCCGCTTCGCGCGGGCCAGCTCGGCCTGTCGCGCCAGTTGATCGGCCGGCGGGTAGCCGACCTCCTCGAGGGTCAGTCCATGCGGCGGGACCACCCGGACCGCAGGATCGCGCGACGCCGCGCTCAGGACCTTGCCCGCCCACTCCGGTTCCCGGCTTCCCTCGCCGACCGCGAGCATGCAGCCCACGAGGGCTCGGACCATCGAGTGGCAGAAGGCATCCGCTCGCACGGTCGCGACGGCGCGGTCGTCGGCGTCGCGGTACCAGTGCACGTCGAGCAGGGTGCGGATCGTCGTGGCGCCCTCACGCTTCTTGCAGAAGGACGCGAAGTCGTGCAGCCCGATCAGCATCCGGCTGGCCTCGTTCATGGCAACCAGGTCGAGCGGGCCGCGCCAGGACAGGACGTGCCCACGCGTCAGCGGGTCGAGCAGCTCGGGCCGATCCGCGACGCGGTAGGCGTACCGGCGCCAGACCGCGGAGAACCGCGCGTCGAAGCCCTCCGGCGCCTCCTGTACGCCGTGGACCCGCAGGTCGGCGTCCAGGATGCCGTTCAGGCGGCGCTGCAGTGCCAGGAAGCGGTCTTCACCGGCGCGTCCCGCAGCGGCCTCGAGGACCGCAGGGTCGACGTCGACGTGCGTGACCTGGCCACGCGCGTGGACGCCCGTGTCGGTGCGCCCCGCACAGACGACCCGCACCTCCGGCAACCGGAGCGCGGTCGCGAGGGCCGCTTCGAGCTCACCCTGGACCGTGCGCAGGGAAGGCTGGACGGCCCAGCCCTTGAAGCCGCCACCGTCATAGGCAAGGTCGATCCGCAGTCGCACGCAAGCATCTTCCCATCCGGCCCGCCTGTGTCGGCGACGGGACCTGTGGAGGACGGAGCCGAGTCCTGCCCCGACTGTCGGAGGCCGCTGCCAGCCTCGTCATCCCGACCCGGAAGGATGTGCCCTGATGACCGATCCGACGAGCGACCCCATGCTGGCGAAGGTCCGCAAGCTGCTCGCCAAGGCAGCCGACCCTGCCACGACACCTGCCGAGGCAGAGTCCTACACCGCCAAGGCGGCCGCGCTGATCGCGGCGTATGGCATCGATCGCGCGCTGCTGGCGGGCGATGATCCTTCGGTCGACCCGGTCGGCGACCGCGTGATCGGGCTGGACGCTCCGTATGCCGCCGACAAGGCGGACCTGCTGTCGGTGATCGCCCACGAGCTGCGCTGCAAGGCGGTCCGCCGCGTCCGGCACACCGATGACGGCAAGGAGATCTCCCTCCACCTCTTCGGCCACGCGGGAGACCTGGACCGCTCCGAGGTGCTCTTCACGAGCCTGCTGCTGCACGCGATCCGCGACCTGACCCGCACACCGGTCCCCCGCGGCCAGCACGCCGCTGCATTCCGCCGGTCGTGGCTGGCCGGCTTCACCCATGCCGTCGGTCAGCGCCTCGCCGACGCAGAGCGCGCGGCTGCCGCCGAGGCAGCTCCACGGTTCGCGGCCGCGGGCAGCACCGCAGCGCTCGTCCTCGCTGACCGGTCCGAGCTGGTCACCGAGGCGATGCACCACGAGTACCCCCGACTTCGCACCGGGCGGGCCCGGGTCCTGACCGGATCGGGGCGGCGCAACGGCTGGGAGTCGGGGCAGCGGGCGGACCTGGGTGACCGCGCACGCCTGGCCCGCGGTTCACGCGGCATACTGCCCTCATGAAGCGTGTCCCCGCTGTTCTCGTGGCGGCCGGGCTCTCCCTCTCTGCGGCGTGTCAGCCATCGGGCGAGAGCGCCCTCGGCCAGCGCCCGACCGCCTACCCTGCCGTCGGGGAGTCCTCGATCGCCACGAGCGGCCCAGCGGCCCGGCGGGCGTTGATCGCTGCCGCCGAGGGTGCCGCTGAGGCAGTGCTGGGCTACGACTACCGCACGCTCGACCAGGACGCGGCCCAGACCCGCAGCCTGCTGACTCCAGCGTTCCGGCGCTCCTACAACAACTTCGTCGGCCGCCTGCGTGTCAGCGCCGAGAAGCAGCACGCGCGCGCCAGCGCGACTGTCGTCGACGCCGCCATCATCGGCTCGACGGCGACCCGTGCCTCGGTGCTGGTCTTCGTCGATCAGTCACTCAGCACATCCGCGGGTCGTCGCGACACGGGTTCGTCGGCCGTCCTCACCCTGGACAGCCGCCACGGCCGATGGCTCCTCGCCTCGCTCGAGACCGGCGCGCCGAAGCAGCCGGTGGTCGACGCACGCCCACCCGCCCGGGCCGCACTCGCTGCCGCAGCTGCGGTCGCCGATGCCTATGCCGACCTCAGCTGGCAGCACCCGACGGCCGACATCGAGCGCGTGCTCTCCCTCAGCTCCGGAGAGTTCCGCGCGGCCTACAACGCAGCCGCCCCCGAGCTGATCCGCCGCACGACCGAGTCGCGCACGACCCAGCAGGGCAGCGTCATCGCCGCAGGGCTCGACGTCCTGCGCGCCGACCGGGCCCAGGTGCTGGTCGGGCTGACCGGGAGCACTCAGATCGGCGAGGGGCAGCCCAGCTCGCACGCGGTCCGGCTCGTCGTGACCCTCGAGCGCCGCGACGGCAGCTGGCTCGCCACAGCGCTCCGCGTCGTACCCACACCGGACGGGTGACCCGCACATGCACGAAGGTCCGCCACCCCGAGGGGTGACGGACCTTCGATTCAGAGCTGGTGTCAGCCGGCCTTGGTGAAGCCAGCGGCCTCAGCGGCCTCCTCGGTGCGGAACCACACCTCGGCGACCGTCTGGTCGTACCACTGCGACGCGGGCGTGTGGAACTTCATCGAGTCCTTGTTGCCCTTGATCTCGAAGCCCTCGGGAGCGGAACCGTCCTCGAGCGGCTCGGCGACGTCGGCGTTGCCGTCGACGTCAGCAACCGTGGCGACCTCGGTCTCGACGACCTCGGTCTCCTCGACCGGAGCCTCAACGACCTCAGCGGCCGGAGCAGCCTTCGGGGCCTTCGGCGAGAACGCCTCGGTCACGAGCTCGATGACCGCCATGGGGGCGTTGTCGCCCTTGCGCGGACCGATCTTGGTGATGCGGGTGTAGCCGCCGGGACGCTCCGCCATGAGCGGGGCGATCTCGGTGAAGAGGACGTGCACGACACCCTTGTCGCGGATGGTCTTGAGGACCTCGCGGCGGTTGTGCAGGTCGCCCTTCTTGGCCTTGGTGATCAGCTTCTCGGCGTGGGGACGCAGCACACGGGCCTTGGCCTCGGTGGTGGTGATCCGGCCGTGCTCGAACAGGGCGGTGGCCAGGTTCGAGATGATCAGGCGCTGGTGGGCGGGCGAACCGCCGAGGCGGTAACCCTTCTTCGGAGCGGGCATGGTTCTCTCTTTTCTCTCGGGCCGTATCAGGTACCCGGGTAGACGAGCGGCGAGAGCCGCTCGATTTTCAGGTGGTGATCAGGACGCCGGCGCGGACGTGCCGCGCCGGCATCCGGATGCGATCAGTACTGCTCGTCCTCGACGAAGGTGTCGTCATCGTCGTCGCCGTACGCCGCGAGGGCGGCGGCGGCGTCGAAGCCCGGCGCGCTGTCCTTGAGGGACAGGCCCATCTCGACGAGCTTGCCCTTGACCTCATCGATCGACTTGGAACCGAAGTTCCGGATGTCGAGGAGGTCCTGCTCCGAGCGGCTGATGAGCTCACCCACGGTGTGGATGCCCTCGCGCTTGAGGCAGTTGTAGGAGCGGACGGTCAGCTGCAGGTCCTCGACCGGGAGGGCGAGGTCGGCAGCCAGCTGCTCGTCGATCGGGGACGGGCCGATGTCGATGCCCTCGGCCTCGACGTTCAGCTCGCGGGCCAGGCCGAAGAGCTCGACCAGGGTCTTGCCGGCCGAGGCGATGGCGTCGCGGGGCTTGATCGACGGCTTCGTCTCGACGTCGATGACCAGCTTGTCGAAGTCCGTGCGCTGCTCGACACGGGTGGCCTCGACCTTGTAGGTCACCTTGAGGACGGGGCTGTAGATCGAGTCGACCGGCATGCGGCCGATCTCGTTGTCAGCGCCCTTGTTCTGGACGGCGGAGACGTAGCCGCGGCCACGCTCCACGACGAGCTCCATCTCGAGCTTGCCCTTGTCGGACAGCGTCGCGATCTTGAGCTCGGGGTTGTGGACCTCGACACCAGCCGGGGGCTGGATGTCGGCCGCGGTGACAACACCGGCGCCCGACTTGCGGAGGTACATCGTGACAGGCTCGTCGTTCTCCGAGGAGACGACGAGAGCCTTGAGGTTGAGGATGACCTCGGTGATGTCTTCCTTGACGCCCTCGACAGTCGAGAACTCGTGGAGGACGGAGTCCACCTTGATGCTGGTGACCGAGGCGCCCGGGATGCTCGAGAGCAGGGTGCGACGGAGGGAGTTTCCGAGGGTGTAGCCGAAGCCAGGCTCCAGCGGCTCGATGACGAACCGCGAGCGGAACTCGTCGACGACCTCTTCGGAGAGGGTGGGGCGCTGTGCGATAAGCACTGATTCATTCCTTCCCGGGACCGACCACCATTTGACGGACCCGAACTTCGAGGTGAGGGAAGTTGTGGAGCTCGGCAGGAGGCCCCGGTCTGGGACCTCCTACCGTCGAATCACTTCTTCGAGTAGTACTCAACGATCAGCTGCTCCTGGACGGGCAGGTCGATCTGCGCCCGAACAGGAAGCTGGTGAACCAGGATCCGCATGCGACCCGGGATGGCCTGCAGCCACGCCGGAACAACGCGCTCGCCGTGGGTCTCGCGAGCCACGATGAACGGGGTCATCTCCAGCGACTTCTCGCGGACGTCGATGATGTCGTACTGCGACACCTGGTACGACGGGATGTTGACCTTCTTGCCGTTCACCAGGAAGTGGCCGTGGACCACGAGCTGGCGAGCAGCCTTGCGGGTGCGGGCGAAGCCAGCGCGGTACACGACGTTGTCGAGGCGGGCCTCGAGCAGCTGGAGGAGGTTCTCACCAGTCTTGCCGGAGCGACGGTTCGCCTCGACGTAGTACTTGTGGAACTGCTTCTCCATCACGCCGTAGGTGAAGCGAGCCTTCTGCTTCTCACGAAGCTGGAGAAGGAACTCGCTCTCCTTGATGCGGCCGCGGCCGTGCTGGCCGGGCGGGTAGGGACGCTTCTCGAAAGCTGCGTCTCCGCCAACGAGGTCGACACCGAGACGGCGCGACTTCTTGGTCATGGGGCCGGTGTAACGAGCCATAACTCAGTTGTCTCCTTAGGTCTCGGTGATCAGACGCGACGGCGCTTGGGCGGGCGGCAGCCGTTGTGCGGGGCGGGCGTGACGTCCTGAATGGTGCCGACCTCGAGGCCGATGGCACCGAGCGAACGGATCGCGGTCTCGCGACCAGAACCCGGGCCCTTGACGAAGACGTCGATCTTCTTCATGCCGTGCTCCATGGCGCGACGGCCAGCGGCCTCCGCAGCCATCTGCGCAGCGAACGGCGTGGACTTGCGCGAGCCCTTGAAGCCGACGGTGCCGGCAGAGGCCCACGAGATCACGGCACCGGTGGGGTCCGTGATGGTGACGATGGTGTTGTTGAACGTGCTCTTGATGTGGGCTTCGCCCTGAGCAACGTTCTTCTTCTCCTTGCGGCGAATCTTGGTCTTCGCCGCAGCCTGTCGGCTCTTGGGAGGCATTCAATATCTCCTGAGGTGGCTGGTCTGTGAGTTTCGAGGAATCAGAAGGATCTGAGCGCTGGGCGCTAGATCACTTCTTCTTCTTGCCGGCGACAGTCCGCTTCGGACCCTTGCGGGTACGAGCGTTGGTCTTGGTGCGCTGACCGCGGACCGGAAGGCCCATGCGGTGGCGGCGACCCTGGTAGCTACCGATCTCGATCTTGCGGCGGATGTCGGCCTGGACCTCGCGACGGAGGTCACCCTCGATCTTGAAGTTGGCTTCGATCTCGTCGCGGAGCTTGACCAGCTCCTCGTCGCCCAGCTCGTGGACGCGGAGGTTCGGGTTGACCCCGGTGGCGGCCAGCAGCTGCTGGGCGCGGGTACGGCCGATGCCGTAGATGTAGGTGAGTGCGATCTCGATGCGCTTGTCGCGCGGGAGGTCTACACCAACGAGGCGTGCCATTGTCTGGCGTTTCCCTTCGGTAATTCACAGAGGTGTCTGGTCGTGTCGCGTCCCGGATGGGTCTCCAGGCTCCGGCCTCTGTTCCGGAGGTGACTTCACCGCGTCTTTCGATGCGGCTAGCGACTCGATTTGAGTGGTTGTTCAGTTGTGGAGCACCGGCGGCGCGAGGCCACCGGCTGCGAGTGAGCCGGAGCTCAGCCCTGACGCTGCTTGTGGCGCGGGTTCTCGCAGATCACCATGACGCGGCCGTGGCGACGGATCACCTTGCACTTGTCACAGATCTTCTTGACGCTGGGGTTGACCTTCATCAGAAGGACCTTTCAGTTCGGCTGCTGATCACTTGTAGCGGTAGACGATCCGACCTCGCGTGAGGTCGTACGGCGAGAGCTCCACCACGACCCGGTCCTCGGGGAGGATCCGGATGTAGTGCTGGCGCATCTTGCCGCTGATGTGAGCGAGAACCTTGTGCCCATTGCTCAGCTCCACACGGAACATCGCGTTGGGGAGGGCTTCAGTGATGACGCCCTCGAGTTCAATCACGCCTTCTTTCTTCGGCATGCCGTCCTTACTGATCGTGTTTCTCTACCGGTGGCCCGGGAACCTCTCGTCGTCGGGACGAGTGGACCTCGTGAATCGTCTCGATGAGCCTCATTTACCCCGGGCACGCGCCAGCATCGTGACCGATGCTGGAGTTGTGAACCGGGCAGCCGCGAGGCACCACGAAACGGACCCACGTTGGGCCGACAGGCAAGTCTAGTCAGATCGGCGCGCTTCCACCTAATCGGACAAGGCGTGCGCTAGCAGCTCCAGCGTCGCCTCACGGGCCGGCGAAGCCTCCCTCGGCGTGCCCACGTGCGCGCCCGCAACCGGGTGGATCATCACCTCGTCGACCTCGTACGTCGCGGCAAGGGCCCGCACCTGCGCGGCGGCCGCTGCCGGGTCCCCGATCACCCAGCGACGCAGCATCGCCGCCGCCAGCCGCTCGTGCTCCAAAGCGATGCCGACCTCCTCCGCATCCTCGACCAGGCGCTGGGCGAAAAGGTCGGAACCGGTCCTCAGTGCCACCATCGCCTGCTGGTTGGGCAGGGCCAGGCGCTGCGCCTCGGCGTACGTGTCAGCGACGACGGCGTTGACGGTCAGGAAGGTCCGCGGCTCGGGGTGTTCAGGACTGGGCCGGTACGCCGAGCGGTAGAGCCCGAGCGCTTCGGCCGTGCCGCGACCGGCGAAGTGGTGCGCGAAGACGTAGGGCAGCCCCCGCTCCGCCGCAAGGCGGGCGGAGTAGTCGGAGGACCCGAGGAGCCAGACGTCCGGGGTGCTGCGGGCGGCAGGCGTGGCGCGGAGCGGGTGCAGCCTGCCCCCGACCTGCATTCCGACACCGTCCGGCGAGAGCAGCAGCCGCACGTCGTCGACGTACTCGGGGAAGCGGGCGACCGGGTCCTCCCCCGACGATCCTGCCCCGTCGCGCAGCGCATAGCGGGTCAACGGGTCCGTGCCCGGAGCCCGGCCGATGCCGAGGTCGATCCGTCCCGGGTGCGCCGCCTCGAGGAGCGCGAACTGCTCGGCGACGACGAGCGGGGCGTGGTTCGGGAGCATCACGCCACCCGAACCGACCCGGATCCGCGACGTTGCCGCGGCGATCATCGCGATCAGGACCGGTGGGTTGGTGGCGGCGACGCCCGGCATGTTGTGGTGCTCCGCCACCCAGTAGCGGCGGAAGCCGAGGCGGTCCGCAACCTGCGCAAGGCTTCGCGAGGCGGAGACCGCATCGCGGGTGGACTGGTCCGCCCGCACCGGCACGAGGTCGAGGACGGACAGGTGAGGGTGGGCCGGGGTCACGGTGCTGCAACCTGCGGACGGCTCGGGTTGTTCCCCGACAAGGCCCCTGATCAGGCGGAGCCGGGAAGGCCGCCGAAGGGAACGCCGAGCTCGGCGAGCCGGGCCTCTCCCCCGTCGAGCGCGGTGAGCACCCAGGCGCCGCTCGCCGTGAGACCGATGCTGTGCTCGTAGTGGGCAGCCCAGCTGCCATCGGCAGTGGCGATCGTCCACTCGTCGTCGTAGGTCTTCCACCGGTGCGAACCGAGGGTGACCATCGGCTCGATGGCGAGCGCCAGGCCACGCTCGAGCTTGGGACCGCGGCCGGCCCGGCCGTAGTTGGGGACGTTCGGAGCCATGTGCATCTCGGAGCCGATGCCGTGGCCCGTGAAGTCCTCGAGGATGCCCCAGCTGCCGCCACCGGGGTGGGGCTGGCTGCGGACGTAGGACTCGACCGCTGCGGAGATGTCGGTGACGCGCCCGCCCAGACGCATCGCAGCGATGCCGCGCCACAGCGACTCCTCGGTCACACGCATCAGCTCGGCGACGTCAGGCGCGACTTCGCCCACCGCGACGGTGATCGCGGCGTCGCCGTGCCAGCCCTCGACGATCGCGCCGCAGTCGATCGAGATGATGTCGCCGACCTTCAGCACCCGCTGGTTGGGGATGCCGTGCACGATCTCGTCGTTGACCGATGCACAGATCGACGACGGGAACGGCGGGTGGCTGTAGCCCTTGAAGGACGGGATGCCCCCGTGGGAGCGGATGTTGTCCTCCGCGATCGCGTCGAGCTCCGCGGTGCTGGTCCCCGCCCGGACGGACGAGCGAAGCAGCTCCAGGGTCTCGCCGACCAGGAGCCCGGCCTTCCGCATGAGGCGGATCTGCTCGGGCGTCTTGATCTCGACACCGCGATCGCGAAGGGCCATCGAATCCGTCAGCCCCGCAGCGAGTCGACCACTGCGGCGATGCGCGCAGCGACCTCGTCGATCGTGCCGATGCCGTCGACCTCGTGCAGGATGCCGTGATCGCGGTAGAGCGGCACGAGCGCGGCGGTCTCCGCGTCGTACACGTCCTGGCGGTGGCGGATGACCTCTTCGGTGTCATCGGCCCGGCCGCTGGTCTCCGCGCGCTTGATCATGCGCTGCACCAGCTCTTCACGGTCCTCGACCACGAGCGAGATGACGCCATCGAGCTTGGCGCCCAGCGACGCGAGGATGTCATCGAGCTCGACGACCTGGTCTGCGGTGCGCGGGTAGCCGTCGAGCACGAACGCCGCGGCGTCGGGCTCTGCGAGGCGGTTGCGGACCATGCCGTTGGTGACCTCGTCGGGGACGTACTGGCCGGCGTCCATGTACTGCTTGGCGAGCTTGCCCAGGTCGGTCTCGTTCGCGAGGTTCTCGCGGAACATGTCTCCGGTGGAGATGTGGGCGCCACCGATGCTCGTGGCGAGGTCGACGGCCTGAGTGCCCTTGCCCGCGCCTGGCGGACCCATGAGAAGAAGACGCATCAGCGGAGGAACCCTTCGTAGTTGCGCTGCTGGAGCTGGCTCTCGATCTGCTTCACCGTGTCCAGCGCAACACCGACCATGATCAAGATGGAGGTGCCGCCGAAGGGGAAGTTCTGGCTCGCGTTGATCACCGCGAAGGCGATCAACGGAACCAGCGAGATCAGACCGAGGTAGAGAGCTCCCGGCAGCGTGATCCGGGAAAGGACATACCCGAGGTAGTCCTCGGTCGGCTTGCCCGCCCGGATCCCGGGGATGAAGCCGCCGTACTTCTTCATGTTGTCCGCAACTTCGTTCGGGTTGAACGTGATCGAGACGTAGAAGTAGGTGAAGAAGACAATGAGGCCGAAGAAGAGGGCCATGTAGAGCGGGTGGTCGCCGCCGACGAAGTAGTCGCTGAGGAACTGGACCCACTTCGGCTGGGGGCTCTGACCCTGGTTGAACTGGACCGCCATTGCAGGCAGGTAGAGCAGCGACGAGGCGAAGATGACCGGGATGATGCCGGCCTGGTTCACCTTGAGCGGGATGTACGTCGAACTGCCGCCGAACATCTTGCGGCCCACCATGCGCTTGGCGTACTGCACCGGGATGCGCCGCTGGGACTGCTCGATGAAGATGACGCCGGCGACGATGATCAGACCGATCACCATGACGATGCCGAAGGTCCACCAGCCCTTGGTGGCCTGGACCTGCCAGAGGGCAGCCGGGAAGGTCGCGACGACCTGGCAGAAGATCAGGATCGACATGCCGTTGCCGACTCCGCGGTCCGTGATCAGCTCGCCGAGCCACATGATGACGGCGGTGCCCGCAGTCATGGTGATCACCATGACGAGGAAGACCTGGACGCTCTCGTTGTCGTAGAGCAGGTCGCGCTCACAGCCCTGCAGCAGCTGCTTCGAACGGGCCAGGGCGACGATGCCGGTGGCCTGGAGCAGCGCGAGGGCGAGCGTCAGGTAGCGGGTGTACTGCGTGATCTTGGTCTGCCCTGCCTGACCCTCCTTCTTGAGGGCCTCGAGGCGCGGGATCACGACCACGAGCAGCTGCAGAATGATGCTCGCGGTGATGTACGGCATGATGCCGAGCGCGAAAATCGTCAGCTGCAGGAGCGCGCCACCTGAGAACAGGTTGATCAGGTTGTAGACGCTGTCGTCCTTCACGCCCTCGATGCACTGCTGGACGTTGGCGGCATTGACGCCCGGCGCCGGCAGCTGTGAGCCGAATCGGAAGAGCACGATGACAAACAGCACGAACAGCAACTTGCGTCGCAGGTCCGGCGTCCGGAAGGCGTTAGCAAACGCGCCTAGCACGAGTCCCTCTTCTCAGTACGGCCCAGCAGGGTCATGGTCGAGCCCGTACGGCGCAGGCCGCACAGGCTCGGCGAAGCCTAACAGGCAGGTGTGTGTCACAAACCGCGCGAGGGGCACCGGACGGATCCGGTGCCCCTCGCGTGTGTTCAGCTATCGATCAGGCGACGATGACGCTGCCGCCGGCAGCCTCGATCTTCTCCTTGGCAGCGCCGGAGAAGGCGTCGGCGGTCACCTGGACGGCGACGGTGATGTCGCCCGATCCGAGGACCTTGACCGGGAAACCGTCACGGACGGCGCCCTTGGCAATGAGGTCGGCGACCGTGATGGTGCCACCCTCCGGGAACAGCTCGCCGAGGCGGTCCAGGTTCACGACCTGGAACACGACCTTGAACGGGTTCCGGAAGCCCTTGAGCTTCGGGAGCCGCATGTGGATCGGCATCTGACCACCCTCGAAGGCGGTCGGAACCTGGTAGCGAGCCTTGGTGCCCTTGGTACCACGACCAGCGGTCTTACCCTTGGAGCCCTCACCACGACCCACGCGGGTCTTGGCAGTCTTGGCACCGGGGGCAGGACGCAGGTGGTGCAGCTTGAGCGCGGCCATGTCAGTCGACCTCCTCAACCGTCACAAGGTGACGGACCGTGTTGACCATGCCCCGGATCTCCGGGCGGTCTTCCTTGACTACGACGTCACCGATGCGCTTCAGGCCCAGGGTGCGAAGGGTCTCGCGCTGGTTGGCCTTGACGCCGACGACGCCACGCTTCTGCTCGACCTTGAGGCGTGCCATCAGTTGGTCGCCTCCGCCCGAGCCTTCAGCAGGGCTGCCGGGGCGACGTGCTCGACGGGGAGGCCACGGCGGGCCGCAACGGCCTCGGGCTCCTCGAGCATCTTCAGCGCCGCGACAGTCGCGTGAACGATGTTGATCTGGTTGGACGAACCGAGCGACTTGCTCAGGACGTCGTGGATGCCGGCGCACTCGAGAACTGCGCGCACCGGACCGCCGGCGATCACACCGGTACCGGGGGAAGCCGGCTTGAGCAGGACGACGCCTGCAGCCTTCTCGCCCTGGACCGGGTGCGGGATGGTGCCCTGGATGCGGGGAACCTTGAAGAAGGCCTTCTTCGCTTCCTCGACACCCTTGGCGATCGCCGCGGGGACTTCCTTGGCCTTGCCGTAACCGACGCCGACCATGCCTTCGCCGTCACCGACGATCACGAGGGCGGTGAAGCTGAAGCGACGACCACCCTTCACGACCTTGGCGACACGGTTGATCGCGACGACACGCTCGATGTAGGCGGTCTTGTCGGCTGCCTGGTCGCCGCGACGACCGTCGCGGCCTCCACGACCGCCCGACTGGCGCTCGCCACCGGCGCGCTGACCGCGCTGCTGGGCTCCGCTCATCAGACTTTCCTCTTCTCTCTTGTCTCTGTCGCGATCAGAAGGTCAGACCGGCTTCGCGGGCGGAATCCGCCAGCGCAGCGATGCGACCGTGGTACTTGTTACCGGCGCGGTCGAAGACCACGCTCTCGACGCCCGCAGCCTTCGCGCGCTCGGCAACGAGCTCGCCGACCTTGCGTGCCTTGGCCGACTTGTCGCCCTCGAAGGAGCGGACATCCGCCTCCATGGTGGACGCGTAGGCCAGCGTCTTGCCGACCAGGTCGTTCACGACCTGGACGGAGATGTGCTTGGCAGAGCGCGTCACGACCAGGCGCGGACGCTCGTCCGTACCGGAGATCTTCTTGCGACCACGAACCTGGCGGCGCAGGCGCGAACGCACCCGGGCCGAGGTGTGCTTGTTGTTCTTCAGGGAAATCGCCATGGTTACTTACCGGCCTTTCCGACCTTGCGGCGGATGTGCTCGCCGCTGTAGCGGACGCCCTTGCCCTTGTAGGGCTCCGGCTTGCGCAACTTGCGGATGTTGGCGGCAACCTCACCGACGAGCTGCTTGTCGATGCCCACGACGCCGAGCTTCGTCGGGCCTTCCGTGGTGAAGGTGATGCCCTCGGGAGCGTTGAACGTGATCACGTGGGAGTAGCCGAGCTGGAACTCCAGCTGGGTCGGGCCCTTGGGGAGGACGCGGTAACCCACGCCCACGATCTCGAGCTTCTTCTCGTAACCCTCGGTCACGCCCACGACCATGTTGCTGATCAGTGTGCGGGTCAGGCCGTGCAGCGACTTCGCAATGCGATCGTCGTTGGGGCGCTTGACCTCGAGAATGCCATCCTCGCCGCGCTCGATGGTGATCGGAGCGGCGATCGTGTGGGTCAGGGTGCCCTTGGGGCCCTTGACCGTCACGTCGCTGCCGTCGATCGCCACGTCAACACCGGACGGGACCGCGATGGGGAGCTTGCCAATACGCGACATGCTTCTAATCCTTCCTGGTCTTGTCCGGGTTACCAGACGTAGGCGAGGACTTCCCCACCCACGCCCTTCTGGTTCGCCTGGCGGTCGGTGAGCAGGCCCTGGGACGTCGAGATGATCGCGACACCCAGTCCGCCGAGCACCTTCGGGAGACCCGTGGACTTGGCGTAGACCCGGAGGCCCGGCTTGCTGATGCGGCGCACGCCAGCGATGGAACGCTCGCGGTTGCGGCCGTACTTGAGGGTGATGGTGAGCGTCTTGCCGACGGCCTCCTGGCCCTCGGAGTCGACGTTGTCCTTCACGTCGTACGAGGTGATGTAGCCCTCCTGCTTGAGGATGTCAGCGACACCCTGCTTCAGCTTGGAGTAAGGCATCGACACCGCGTCGTGGTACGCCTGGTTGGCGTTGCGCAGACGCGTGAGCATGTCTGCGATCGGGTCAGTCATCGTCATGATGCGTGTTCTCTCTCTTGCTGCGGTTTCCGTCCGCTCAACGGCGGGGCGGACCTTCAGCTGTCGTTGGAATCTCGGGGTGCCCTGGTCACCAGGAGGACTTGGTCACGCCGGGCAGCTCGCCCCGGTGAGCCATCTCCCGGAGGCAGATACGGCACAGGCCGAACTTCCGGTAGACAGCCTTCGGACGACCGCAGCGCTGGCAGCGCGTGTAGCCACGCACCGCGAACTTGGGCTTGCGGGCAGCCTTGACCTTCAGCGAAGTCTTCGCCATGTCAGTTCTCCTTGAACGGGAAGCCGAGCTGCTTGAGCAGCGCGCGGCCCTGGTCGTCGGTCGTGGCGGTGGTCACGATGGTGATGTCCATGCCGCGCGACCGGTCGATCCGGTCCTGGTCGATCTCGTGGAACATGACCTGCTCGGTCAGACCGAAGGTGTAGTTGCCACGGCCGTCGAACTGGCCCGGGTTCAGACCACGGAAGTCGCGGATACGCGGCAGCGCGAGCGACAGCAGGCGGTCCAGGAACTCCCACATGCGGTCGCCACGCAGCGTGACGTGCGCGCCGATCGGCATGCCCTCACGCAGCTTGAACTGCGCGATGGACTTGCGGGCCTTGGTGACCTGCGGCTTCTGGCCGGTGATCGCGGTGAGGTCCTTGACGGCACCCTCGATCAGCTTGGAGTCGCGAGCAGCCTCGCCGACACCCATGTTGACCACGATCTTGGTCAGGCCGGGAACCAGCATGACGTTGGGAAGCTCGAACTCGGTCTTGAGCGCGGGGATGATCTCCGCGCGGTACCGGGTCTTCAGCCGAGGCTGGATCTTGGTCTCAGACATCAGATCTCCTCCCCCGTCTTGCGGGAGACACGCACCGAGCGCTGCACGGTGTACGTCGAACCGTCGGGGCGCTTCTTGGTGCCCTCGACCTTCTTGAAGCCAACGCGGGTGACGCCGTCACCCTCGACGAGCATCACGTTGGAGACGTGGATCGGGGCCTCAACGGTCACGATGCCACCAGTGTTGCCCGAGCCGGTGTTGACGACCTTCTCGTGCTTCTTGATCTGGTTGACGCCTTCGACGATCACACGGTCGTCCTCACGGAGAACCTTGAGGACCTTGCCCTGCGCGCCCTTGTCCTTGCCGGCGATGACCTTGACGGTGTCACCGGTCTTGATGTTGATGCTCTTAGCCATGGCTCACAGCACCTCCGGAGCAAGGGAAATGATCTTCATGAACTTCTTCTCGCGCAGCTCGCGGCCCACCGGGCCGAAGATGCGGGTACCGCGGGGCTCGCCGTCGTTCTTGAGAATGACAGCGGCGTTCTCGTCGAAGCGGATGTAGGAACCGTCGGGACGACGGCGCTCCTTGACGGTCCGGACGATGACAGCCTTGACGACGTCACCCTTCTTCACGTTTCCACCCGGGATCGCGTCCTTGACGGTGGCGACGATGACGTCCCCGATGCCGGCGTAGCGTCGACCAGAGCCACCGAGAACACGGATGCAAAGGATTTCCTTCGCACCGGTGTTGTCGGCGACCTTGAGTCGCGACTCCTGCTGGATCATTGATTTCTCCTGGTTGTCGTGCCGGTTCTCAGGGCCTCACGGGCACTGAGCCTGGCCGAACTAGTGGGTTACTTGGCCTTCTCGACGATGGAGACGACGCGCCAGCGCTTCGTCGCCGACAGCGGCCGGGTCTCCATGATCTGGACCCGGTCGCCGATGCCGCACTCGTTCTTCTCGTCGTGCGCCTTCAGCTTGCTGGTGCGACGCATGACCTTGCCGTAGAGGGCGTGCTTGACACGGTCCTCGACGACAACGACCACGGTCTTGTCCATCTTGTCGCTGGTGACGAGGCCCTCGCGGACCTTGCGCGCGGTGCGCTCCTCGGGGGTAGCGTTCTGCTCGCTCATGCCTGGGGCTCCTCGTTGCTAGCACCCGGGTTCGACCGAATGCCGAGCTCGCGCTCACGCACCACGGTGTAGATCCGGGCGATGTCCTTCTTGACCGTGCGGAGACGACCGTGGCTCTCCAGCTGACCGGTGGCAGCCTGGAAGCGCAGGTTGAACAGCTCTTCCTTCGCCTCACGGAGCTTGGACTCGAGGTCGACGTTGTTCAGGTCGTCGAGTTCAAAAGCGGTAGCCATCAGAACTCACCCGCCTCTCGCGAGATGAAACGGCACTTCATCGGGAGCTTGTGCATCGCGCGGCGCATGGCCTCGCGGGCAACTTCCTCAGAGACACCAGAAAGTTCGAACATGACACGGCCGGGCTTGACGTTGGCGATCCACCACTCCGGCGAACCCTTACCGGAACCCATGCGGGTCTCGGCAGGCTTCTTGGTGAGGGGACGGTCCGGGTAGATGTTGATCCAGACCTTGCCGCCACGCTTGATGTGACGGGTCATCGCGATACGAGCGGACTCGATCTGACGGTTCGTCACGTAGTGGCCCTCGACCGCCTGGATGCCGAAGTCGCCGAAAGCGAGCTTCGTGCCACCCTTGGCCGCACCCGTCCGCTTGGGGTGGTGCTGCTTGCGGTGCTTGACACGACGGGGCATCAGCATGGTGCTCAGGCCTCCTGACCGGTGGTAGCCGCAGCCTCGACCGGAGCTGCCTCGACGGCAGGGGTCTCGGAAGCGGGAGCCTCGGCGCGGTCGCCGCGGGTCGGGCGGTCGCCGCGGGAACCGCGGGTCGGACGCTCGCCACCACGGGCCGGACGGCCACGGCCGGGCGCACCGGCACGGGCAGCAGCCTGGGCCTCACGCTCGGCGCGGGTGCCCGCAACCTCGCCCTTGTAGATCCAGACCTTCACGCCAATGCGGCCGAAGGTCGTCTTGGCCTCGTAGAAGCCGTAGTCGATGTCGGCACGCAGCGTGTGCAGCGGAACGCGACCCTCGCGGTAGAACTCGGTGCGCGACATCTCGGCGCCGTTGAGGCGGCCCGAGCACTGGATCTTGATGCCCTGGGCACCAGAACGCATCGAGGTCTGGATGGCCTTCTTCATCGCGCGACGGAACTGGACGCGGCCGGAGAGCTGCTCAGCAACGCCCTGGGCGACAAGCTGCGCCTCGATCTCGGGGTTCTTGACCTCGAGGATGTTCAGCTGGACCTGCTTGCCCGTGAGCTTCTCGAGCTCGGTGCGGATGCGGTCGGCCTCGGCGCCACGGCGACCGATCACGATGCCCGGACGCGCGGTGTGGATGTCCACACGGACGCGGTCGCGGGTGCGCTCGATCTCGACCTTGGCGATGCCGGCGCGGTCCATGCCCTTGCCCAGCAGCTTGCGGATGGCGACGTCTTCACCGACGTACGCGGAGTACAGCTTGTCGGCGTACCAACGGGACTTGTGGTCCGTCGAGATGCCGAGGCGGAAGCCGTTCGGGTGGATCTTCTGGCCCATCAGGCAGTCCGTCCCTTCTTGATCGCGTCAGCCGGCTGCACCACGAGGGTGATGTGGCTCGTGCGCTTGTTGATGCGGGTGGCGCGGCCCTGGGCACGGGGGCGCCAGCGCTTCATGGTCGGACCCTCGTCGACGCGGGCAACGGAGACAACGAGGTCGGCTGCGGACAGGCCCTCGGTGGTCTCGGCGTTGGCGATCGCGCTCTCGAGGACCTTGTAGATCGTCTCGGACGCGGCCTGCGGCGCGAACTGCAGCAGGGCCAGGGCGTCCTGGACGGGAAGACCACGGACCATGTCGACGACACGGCGGGCCTTCATCGGGGTGATCCGCACGAAGCGGGCAGTCGCGAAGGCGCCCGGCTGGTCGCCGAGCAGCGAGGTGCGACGCGCGCTGGTGCTGATGCGCTCAGTGGCGGTCATCGACGGCGTCCCTTCCGGTCTTCCTTGACGTGACCCTTGTAGGTGCGGGTCGGGGCGAACTCGCCCAGCTTGTGACCGACCATTGCGTCGGACACGAAGACCGGAACGTGCTTGCGACCGTCGTGCACCGCGATCGTGTGTCCGATGAAGGACGGCAGGATCATGGAGCGGCGCGACCAGGTCTTGATGACGTTGTGCGTGCCCTTCTCGTTCTCGGCGTCCACCTTCTTGAGGAGGTGGCCGTCGACGAAGGGGCCCTTCTTCAGGCTGCGAGGCATGTCAGTTACTTCCTACCCTTGCCGGACTTGCGGCGGCGAATGATCTGGGAGTCGCTGGCCTTGCGCTTGCGCGTGCGGCCCTCGGCCTTGCCCCAGGGGGAGACCGGGTGACGACCACCGGAGGTCTTACCCTCACCACCACCGTGCGGGTGGTCGACCGGGTTCATGACGACACCGCGGACGGTCGGGCGGACACCCTTCCAGCGCATACGGCCGGCCTTGCCCCAGTTGATGTTCGACTGCTCGGCGTTGCCGACCTCGCCGATCGTGGCGCGGCAGCGAACGTCGACGAACCGCATCTCGCCCGAAGGCATGCGGAGCGTGGCGCGGGAACCCTCACGGGCGACCAGCTGCGCGGAGATGCCGGCGGACCGGGCGATCTTCGCGCCGCCGCCGGGACGGAGCTCGATGCAGTGGATGGTCGAACCAACCGGGATGTTGCGGAGCGGCAGGTTGTTGCCCGGCTTGATGTCGGCGTTGACGCCCGACTCCAGGACGGTGCCCTGCTCCACACCCTTCGGCGCGATGATGTAGCGCTTCTCGCCGTCTGCGAAGTGCAGCAGCGCGATGCGAGCGGTGCGGTTGGGGTCGTACTCGATGTGAGCGACCTTGGCCGGCACGCCGTCCTTGTCGTAGCGACGGAAGTCGATGATCCGGTACGCACGCTTGTGACCGCCACCGATGTGCCGGGTGGTGATCCGGCCCTGGTTGTTGCGGCCACCAGACTTCGGGAGCGGACGCGTGAGCGACTTCTCCGGCGTCGTGCGGGTGATCTCGACGAAGTCGGCGACCGACGAGCCACGACGGCCCGGCGTAGTCGGCTTGTACTTGCGGATAGCCATCAGGCCTGACCTCCGAAGATGTCGATGCGGTGGCCCTCAGCGAGGCTGACGATCGCGCGCTTGGTGTCCTTGCGCTTGCCGAGACCATTCTTGGTGCGACGGGTCTTGCCCGTGCGGTTCAGCGTGTTGACCGAGGTCACCTTGACGCCGAAGACCTTCTCGACCGCGATCTTGATCTCGGTCTTGTTCGCGTCCGGGTGCACCAGGAAGGTGTACTTGTTCGCGTCGAGGAGCGCGTAGCTCTTCTCGGACACGACCGGGGCGAGCAGGACGTCGCGGTGGTCCTTGTGCAGGGTGCTCATGCTCAGGCCTCCTTCGAGCCGGCGCGCTTGAAGCCAGCGGCCTCGGCGTCGTCGGCAGACTTGAAGTAGAACTCGGCGACCGTCGCGTCGTACCACTGGCCGTCAGGCTCGTGGAACAGACCGGAGTCAGCGTTGCCCTTGATGTCGTAGCCCTTGGGCGCGCCACCGCTCTTCAGCGGAGCCTTGGCACCAGCCGGGAGCTCGGCCGCGGGGGCCTCAGCGACGACAGGAGCGGCAACGGCAGTCGGCTTGGCCTCGGCCTGGTCGGCCTTCGGCGAGACGAACGCGTCGTAGGCACCCTTGGTGAAGACCACGTCGTCGGACAGCAGCACGTCGTACGTGTTGAGCTGGTCGACGGCGATGATGTGGACGCCCGCTGCGTTGCGCAGGGACAGCCAGGTCACGTTGTCGCCACGCTCGAGCACGACCAGGAACTTGACGCGCTCGGTGAGAGCGGTCAGGGACGCGATCGCGGCCTTCGTCGACGGCTTGTCGCCACCGACGAGCGAGTCGACCACGTGGACGCGGCCGTTGACGGCGCGGTCCGACAGGGCGCCCTTGAGCGCCGCGGCCTTCATCTTCTTGGGGGTGCGCTCGCTGTAGTCACGCGGCACGGGACCGTGCACGACGCCACCACCGGCGAACTGCGGCGCGCGGGTCGAGCCCTGGCGGGCGCGACCGGTGCCCTTCTGCTTGTAGGGCTTGCGGCCACCGCCACGGACCTCTCCGCGGCTCTTGACCTTGTGCGTGCCCTGACGAGCAGCGGCCTGCTGCGCGACGACGACCTGGTGGATCAGCGGGATGTTCGGCTCGACACCGAAGATCTCGGCGGGGAGCTCGACGTTCAGCGTGCTCACTGGACGGCCTCCTTCTTGACTGCGGAGCGGAGGACCACGAGGCCGCCCTTGGGGCCGGGAACGGCACCCTTCAGGAGGATCAGGCCCTTCTCGGCGTCGACGGCGTGGACCGTGATGTTCTGCGTGGTCACAGCGTCGCCACCCATGCGGCCGGCCATGCGCATGCCCTTGAAGACGCGACCGGGGGTCGCGCAGGCACCGATGGAACCGGGCTTGCGGTGGTTGCGGTGGGCACCGTGGGAAGCGGAGACACCGTGGAAGCCGTGACGCTTCATGACACCGGCGAAGCCCTTGCCCTTGCTGGTGCCCGTGACGTCGATCGTGTCGCCAGCGGCGAAGACCTCGGGGCTGAGCTCCTGGCCCGCGGCGTACGCCGAGGCGTCAGCGGTGCGGATCTCGACGATGTGACGACGGGGCGTCACACCCGCCTTGGCGAACTGGCCGGCTTCCGGCTTCGTCACCTTGCGGCCGTCGATCTCACCGAAGCCGACCTGGATGGCGTTGTAGCCATCGGTCTCGGACTTGCGGATCGCGGTCACGACGTTGGTCGCGGCGGCAATCACGGTCACGGGGACGACCTTGTTGTTCTCGTCCCAGAGCTGCGTCATGCCGAGCTTGGTGCCCAGCAGACCCTTTACGTTGCGTTCGAAAGTCATCTAGATCTACCTCAGAGCTTGATCTCGATGTCGACGCCGGCAGGCAGGTCGAGTCGCATGAGCGAGTCAACCGTCTTCGGCGTCGGGTCGATGATGTCGATGAGGCGCTTGTGGGTGCGCATCTCGAAGTGCTCGCGCGAGTCCTTGTACTTGTGGGGCGAGCGAATGACGCAGTAGACGTTCTTCTCGGTCGGCAGCGGCACGGGGCCGGCGACCTTCGCACCCGTGCGGGTGACGGTGTCCACGATCTTGCGCGCCGAGGTGTCGATCACCTCGTGGTCATAGGCCTTGAGCCTGATGCGGATCTTCTGTCCCGCCATAGGTCTCTCTCGTCCTCTTCTGTCGTACCGGCGTCGCGCCGGCACTGCGTTCTGTGTCGAGATCGGCTCCGGGTGAGGCCGTCCCGCCTGCTGTTCCCCACCCCGTCCGACCCCCGCGGTCGGGCGTGTCGCGCGTATTCGACGCAAAACGGCACAGACCCGGGTAGGTCATTCGGTGTTGTTGGTGGTGTCCGACCGGTTTGTCGGACTGAATCGGGTCTCCTGGTCGGTGCGGCCACACGCCAACGACCGATTGCATCTCAGGAGAAGCGATTCAGAAGTCAAGATGTGGCGCACCCCGGCAACCCGCCGGAGCAACCGGACTATCTTGTCAGAGTTCTGCCAGAGCGCCAAATCGTGTGGGCACTACCGGCTGCGTCACATCAAGTCGCGCATTTTGAGGCGTGTCGCCTACGGTGCTGGACATGTTTGCCCACCGCACCAGTCGACGTCTCGGCGCCCTCGCGGCCGCCGTCCTCCTCCTCTCCACCACCGCGCCGAGCGAGGCCCACCACGCTGGCTCAGCCCCCGGCCCGGTCAACGCACAGACCACCTTCGGGTGGGGCAAGCCGATCTGGCAGGACGACTTCGTCGGTGGCCTCAAGCCGATCTGGCGCAAGACCGGCCGCGGCACGGTGCGCAACCAGAACGGCATGCTCACCCTCAACACGACCCGGGTCGGCAGCATCAGCGCCACGCTGGCTCGACCGGGCGCGAAGACCGGCCGGTGGGAGATCCGTCTCCGTTCGCGCCGCTACGCGACGTCGGCCGCCAACTACACGGTCCGCACGGAACTGGTGCCGGTCCCCGCGCTGGCCGACCACTGCGGCGCACGCAACATCGTCTTCGAGGGGTACAAGCTCGGAAGCAACACGGCCAACCTGCGCATCCGCAACCTTCCGAACCGCTCGTTCGATGCGAAGACCCCCGGGATGAACCTCGGCAACGACCGCTGGCACACGTTCGGCGTCGAGGTCACCGCCAACCGCATCAGCTGGTACGTCGACGGGCACGTGTTGCGGACCGAGAAGCGCCCCGAAGCCCTCTCCGGCATCCCGTTCACGGTGAAGTTCACGATGGCTGCCGTGCCGGGCAAGGCCATGAACCAGAGCCGGATGCAGATGGACTGGCTGCGCCAGTACGACCTCGCCAAGTGGAACGGCCGCTCCACCGCAGCGCCGCTCACGACGCCCGGCACCTTCGCGGGAGCCTGCTGACCGCTCCCCCTCCCCCGTTGCGGAGGACCCGACCGGATCAGCCGAAGCGGCCCTCCACGTAGTCCGCCGTGCGCGGATCAACGGGCGCGCCGAAGACCCGGTCGGTCGGCCCTTCCTCCACAATGCCTCCGGGCCGCTTGTCTTCCGCGAGGAAGAAGGCACAGCGGTCGGAGACCCGCTGCGCCTGCTGCATGTTGTGCGTGACGATCACGATCGTGACCTCGTGCACGAGGTCACGGATGGTCTGCTCGATCCGGTTCGTGGAAGTCGGGTCGAGGGCCGAGCAGGGTTCGTCCATGAGCAGCACCTTCGGCCGCACGGCGAGGGAGCGTGCGATGCACAGGCGTTGCTGCTGCCCGCCGGAGAGCGCCCCGCCGGTGTCTCGGAGCCGGTGCACGACCTCCGTCCACAGCCCTGCCTTCGTGAGGCACTCCTCCACCAGGTCGTCCTTCGCATCGCGGGACAGGCGCTGCCCGGTCAGCTTCCGGCCGCTGAGCACGTTGTCGTAGATCGACATCGTCGGAAACGGGTTGGGCTTCTGGAAGACCATGCCCACGGCAGCCCGTGCGTCCGTGAGGCGCCGCCGCGCGTCGTACAGGTCGTGGCCGTCGAGCAGCACCTCGCCTGCCATCGATGCGCTCGGGACCAGCTCGTGCATCCGGTTCAAGATCCGGAGGAAGGTCGACTTGCCGCAGCCCGACGGGCCGATCAGGGCGGTCACCTCACCGGCGCGCATGGTCAGCGAGACGTCCTCGAGCACGCGGTGCTCGCCGAACCAGGCGGAGACCTGCCGGGCGTCGAGGCCCGACTGACCACCCGGGCGGGCGTGCTCCGTGCCTTCGGTCGAGGGTGCCACTGGCACCACCGGCAGCGTGATCGTGTGGTCAGAGGCGGTCATGGGGTCCTCGGGTTGTCCGTCACGTGAGGTTCGGCAGGAGCTGCAGCGAGTAGTGGGCGACCTGCAGCGCGGGCAGGGTGAGGACGGGCACGGTGACGATCCAGACCTGCCAACGACCCCAGGTCGTGCCGATCCACGCTGCGGCCGCCACCACGAGGAGCAGCAGCTGCGCCCACAGGAGCAGCGGGAGCAACGTGCCGGTGTCGCCCTTCATCAACCCTTCGCCGTCTGCGAGCGCGGCCGTGCCGAACGCACGCTCGGGAGAGGGGACGACCTGGGAGACCTGGACAGCGTCGACATAGACGACCGCCTCGGGAAGGAACGGCCTCCCGGCTGCAGTCGCCAGCACCAGTCGAGCCTTGCCGGCCGCCACAGGGAGCACCCGCTCCCCCGCATGCCGCACGTCGCTGACCTTGTAGGCATGGGATCCCTGGCCGGTGGCGACCTTGATCTCGTCGCCGCGGCGCAGGTCGTGGATCCGGCTGAAGACGCCGCCGTACATCGCCTGCCGGCCGAAGATCAGGGCGGCACCGGCCTGCCCGGGAAACGCGGTGTCACGACGATGGCCGGGGCCGTCGGCAAGCACACCGGCCGTCGTGCCCTCGAAGACCACCTCGCGCAGGTTGATGGCGGGGATGGTCAGGACCGCGACCGGTCGGCCGGGCACCGTGACCTCACCGTTCGCGTCCATCTGCCCGATCGGCGCCTCCCCCTTGGCCAGATCCGTGCGCAGCTGCTCGTAGGTGAGCTTCTGTGCGCGCGCGTGGCGCACGTCGCCGATCACGGTTGCCTCCGCGAGAAGGCAACCGAGCAGCAGCGTCACCACGGTGAGCGCGGAGCTCACCATGGCGACGCCCTGCGGGACCGGTCGCACAGGGCGCGCGGGACGGACCCGGGCTCCCCGTGCGACCGGCTTGGTGCGTTCGAGCAGGGCTTGGATCACGCGACGGTCCTGCGCGCCGACATGGCCACGCCGTTGGCGTAGCCCGCCCTCTTCGCAGTCACGCCACACGAGATCCCCTTGCGGCGGTCGAGGCGAGTGAGCGTGTAGGTGCGGGCGGTCTTGCCCACCAGCCGCACACCGTTGCGGTGCCAGGTGTAGGAGTACGACGTCGCGGTCGGGCTCCACGTGCCAGGAGAACAGCTGACGACCCGGCCGACGCGCATGGTTCCCATCACCTTGGGAGCCGTCAGGCGCCTCAGGGCCGGCCCGATGGCCACGGTCTTCGCCGCGCTCGAACGCTCGAGCACCCGCCCGTTGCTGGTCACCTTCACCCGGCAACCGATGCTCGCCTTGTACCAGGTGCTCGGGATCGTGACGGACTTCGTGGCGACCGACTGGACGACCCCGTTCTTGAGCCACGAGATGGCCTGGGTGCCACCGACGGAGGTCGCACACGTGACGGCCGAACCGACCCGCACGGTGCCCGTGATGGCGGGCACGCCGACCACGACGTACGCGAGCGGTGCCGACACGGACGCGGCGTACGACGCGGGGTCTGCAGGGGTGAAGACGGCTGTCAGGTTGTCGTTGCCTGCGGTGAGGACCATCGCGGGCGAGGTGGCCGTGCCGCCGGAGACCGCCACCGGCGTGCCGAGGTTGGCGGTGCCGCGCCTGAACTGGACCGTGCCGGCCGGGGCCGGGGCGTCGGTGGCGGCGACGGTTGCGGTGAGCGTGGTGGCTGCGCCGGAGGCGACCGGGTCGAGCGGCGTCGCCGCCAGGGTGGTCTGGGTGGCCACGGCCTGGCTCTGCTGGGCATAGGTCAGGTTGTAGTCGCCCGCGACACCAGTGTTGGTCACGTTGAGGATCGCGTCGAAGGTGCCGAGGCGCTCGAACCCGGAGAAGTCGGTGCAGACGAAGCGGTAGGTGTAGGCACCTTCCGGGTCGGTCACCGACTGCTGCGCGAACGACGCGCTCAGCGGCTCGCTGACCTCGACGCCGTAGCCCGATCCGTTGGGCGTCGCGTCCGTGAGCGGCTTCGTGGACGTCGTGAAGACACCCTCGGCTCCCGGCTCGCCAGTGATCCGGGGGCCCGAGAGCTCGGTGTAGAAGGAGACCGAGCCCTGCGGGCAGGCCGCAGGCGTCGTGACGAACAAGCCGGTGTCCTGGTGGCCGGTCGCCGGGATGACGCTGAGGTTGCCGACGCTCACCGCCTGGGCGCCGGGAGTGAAGGCGAGCATCGAGGCCGGAACGCACACCGCCAGCGCGGCAGCGCCCAGCCGTGCACGCCTGTCGAAACTGAACATGGAAGGGCTCCTCAGATAGGTGAAGCGAATCGGACCAGGCCCGGTCAGGCCTGGGGACGTGAGGCGTAGAGCCAGGCGAAGACGCCGCCCAGCAGGAGCACCCCGAGGCCGATCAGCGACCAGGAGGTGCGGGTCATGCCGCCGGTCGACCGGTCGGCGTCGGCTGCAGCGGCTTCAGCCGCGGTTGCGGCGACATCGGCATCCGCCCCAGCGGCACCGGGACCACCCGCCGACGGGTCTCCCGCGGAGGCGCCGGCACCAGCAGGGTCCGCGCCCGTCGTGCCGTTCGAACCGGCTGCGCCCGCGCCGGCCATCGCGCCGGCCTCGGACCCGCCATGGGGACCCGTCTTCCTGGTGACGGGCGGCAGCATCCGCCAGTGCGTCGGGTCACTGAACGCGATCTTGACGACGTAGTCGCCATAGCTGTGGTCGTAGTGCTCAGCGGTGATGCACTGCAGACGGAACGTGTAGGTCCCGTCGAGCTGCGCGGACCCTCCTTGGGAGGCCATCAGGTTGGACATGCTGTCGATGACGTAGCCGACGAACGGCTGGTCCATCGCAGGCGCGACCGTGTTGGAGATCGCGATCGCCCCTTCCTTCGGAAGGCCCTTGCCGGTCACCCAGGCGATCATGTTCGTCGCCGGCGCGGGACAGCCACCGGACGTCTTGATCTCGAACGGCACGTCGGCGGTGCCCTTCGGGGTCGATGTCGTGGCACGCCAGGTCTCGGCATCCTCAGCGTGGGCGGCGGGAGCAATGCCGATCAGGAGCGCGACCAGGGCGACGGCACCGGCGCCGGCGCTGCGCAGCGCGATCCGCGGCGAGACGCTCACGGCCTCCGGAGCCTGTTCGGCCGCGGGTGCGGCCGGGGTGTCGGGGCCGCCGGCGCGACGGGCACGGCGGCCACCGGGGCCACCGTCGCCGGTGCGGTTGCCCTTGCGGACGCGTCGCCACACGACGTACGCGGCGATGAGGAGGAGCAGTACGCCGAGCGCGACGACGAGCAGCCACCACCAGGCGGCGACCTCGACCTCGGCCGTCGTCGGGTCCGGCTTCTCCGGCAGCTCGCGGTCGACACCGGAGGGCTGGAGGCTCACCCGAGCGGTGAGCGGGCCGACGCTGAAGACGTCAGGGACGACCTGCTCGACGGCGAGCGCACCTCCGGGCAGGAGGTCGTTGATCCGTTCGCCCTTCGCGGTGACGACGCCACGGCCGAACGAGCGGTCGAGGGCGAGGGCGGGGTCCGCGCTGAGCCGGACGTTGCCGGTGTTGCGGACCGTGTAGGAGATGCGTACGTCGCCGCGGCCGGTCGGCGACCACGCGCCGTCCCACTCCGCCGTGAGGTCCTCCACCTCGAGGCCCGGCTGGATCTGCCCCGGGACCCGCAGCATCATCTTGAGTGCGACCCGGTGCTCGACGGCGACCGGTTCGGCCTTCTCGCCCTTTCTCGGCTTGCCCTCCGCCATCAGCGACATCACCATGGCGCCTGCGTAGTCGCCGGGCTCGGCACCCTTCGGCACCCCGAGCTGGAACGGAACGGTCCGGGTCGAGCGGGGAGGCAGCTTGACCACCGGCTCACCGATGGACACCCACGAGCTGAGCACGGTCGGGGGCGTGTTGGTCGGCTGGACGATGAAGGCGTTGGAGCCCTGGCTCGTCGCGGCCCGCGCGAGGAGCCGGACCGTCACAGGCTTCAGGCTGTAGTTCGAGACCGACACGTAGTCGACGACCAGCCCGCCGGGGAGCAGCTCGTACTGATAGTTGCCCCGGTCGTCGAGGCCCTTCTTGGTCGCTGTCGTGATGCCGACAGTCATCGTGTTGCGCTCGTCGGCCCTGGTGCCGGATTCGTCATCCGCACGCGCCGGGGTCATCCACGACGTGGCGAGCAACAGCGCCAACAGCGGGAGAAGGAGGAGGGCCAGGGTCTGGTGGCGCGAGAACACGGAGCGGGCGGTCACGAGCTGGGCATTCACGAGAGGACTTCCTGGTGTGGTCGGGCGGTGCAGGTGAGGGCGCCCGAGCGCCCCCACCTCACTGCATTACGAGAGTGGTGCTGGTCAGCCCTGACCGACGACCGTGATGGTGAGGGTCGACGAGTAGTCGTTGCCCGCCAGCGTCTCGGTCGGGATCTTCAGGGTGAGGTCGGCACCGAGGTACGCCGTGCCGTTACCGGCGTCGTCCAGCGCGTGCGCGAAGTCGCGCGGAGCACCGAGGCCGCTGCCCGAGGTCGCACCGGCGAACTGCAGGTCGGACGCGGCGGTGCCACCGAGGACGAAGCCCACGTGGTTCGGGGACAGCGCGGACGTGGCCGGAGCGACCAGGTCCGTGGCGAGCTTCGGCGTCCAGCCGAGGTTGAACGCGCTGATGGTGTCGGCACCGACGAAGTCGGTGGCCATGCCGGTGGCGATCCAGCCCATGTCACCCGAGCGGGTGTCGGTGACCTTGAAGGTGTCGAGCTCGCCCGACGCGGTCAGCAGCGAACCCGACGGGTCCATGGCCGCAACACCGAGGTCGACGAGGCCGTCCTCCCAGCCAGCGACCGAGATCGTCAGCGCACCGGCGGGGACGTCGACCAGGATCTCCTGGTCAGCGGAGACGACCTCGACCAGCGAGGCGTCGACGATGTGCGACGCGGGAGCGGAGGTGGACCCGTTCACGTTGGCCGCGTTGGTCGGCAGGAACTCGGCCGTGACGGCGTACGTTCCGGCCGGGAGACTCGTGGTCAGCTCGGCGGCGCCGGCCGTGACGGCAACTGCGCCGCTCCGGTTGACTCCGTCGACCTTGAACTGGACGCTACCGGCGTGGCCGCCGCCCACCGTGGCCGAGAAGACCGACGAAGCCGGCTCGTCGACACCGGTGTTGGTGGAGACCGCGACCGACGACGAGGCCTTGGCAACGGTCAGCGCCGCGGCCGAGGACGTCGAGGCGTTGAAGCCGTTGCCGCCCGAGTAGTCCGCGATGATGTTGTGCGAACCGGCACCGAAGTTGCTGGCGGTGTACGACGCGCCACCGGCAGCGGAGACCGCGACCGGGGAACCGAGGTTCACCGGGGCGATCGGGCCGGCGCCGTCGACGTCGTCCTTGAACTGGATCGAGCCGTTGATGGCCTCGCCCGAGGCCGAGTTGACGTCAGCGTTGAACGTCACCGAGCTGCCGAACGTGGACGTGGCCGGACCACTCACGGTGGTGGTGGTGTTCTCGGCCGGGACGACCGCGGCGTACGTCGCGACGAACCGCGTCGCGGAGCTCGTGTCGGCGTCGGGGGTGAAGTTCACGACCTGCGTGAACTCGCCGACCTCCTCGAAGAAGTCCGGGCCGACACACGCCAGGCGCAGGTTGTAGGCGCCCGTCGGCTGCGGGATGTTCGCGGCCTCGAAGAGGCTGTCGAACGGGTTCTGGACCGTGAACTCCATGTGGTCGCCGACCTGGGCGGACGACGGCGGGATGAACCCGTTGAGGACACCGACCTCCTCCGTCATGCCGGGGCCCGACATGTAGAGGTTGACGCCGGAGTAGCCCGTCGGGCAGACCTGGCCCGCGAGGGTCTTGGCGGTCAGGCCGATGGCCGTCGTACCCGTGGAGGGCACGATCCGCATGTCGCCCAGGTGCGTGGCCGCGTGGGCGGTCGTGGTGGTCATGGTGATGGTCGCTGCTGCGACGGCGCCAGCGGCGGCCGCGCCGAGAATGCTCTTCTTGATGCTCATCAGACTTTTTCCGTTTCAGGAGTGAAGGAGATTGCTCGAAGAGGGGTGATCACTGCGGGTTGATGATCGAGCCGGTGCCACAGGTGGAGATCGGCGCGAAGCCGAACTTCTTGATGACGTCGGCGCGCTGGCAGATCAGCGAGGTGTTCGCGGCACCCGGGTCGGTGTCGACGAAGACCAGGGTGGCCAGCGGGTTGTTGACCGCCGTGTGGGCAGCGTCGCCGCGCTTGGTCGGGACCGCGTTGTAGACCGTGCGGGTCAGCTTCGATGCAGCACCCTGGGTGATGGTCTCGGCGGGGCCGAAGGACGCGCTGAGCTCCATCGGGTGAGCGACGATGCCGTTGGTCTGGATGATCGAGCCGAGCATGCTGGGGCCACGCTGGTCGGACGGCGCGGAGCCACCCATCTGCGAGATCCACTGCGCCACGGAGACCGGGGCGATCTGGTTGGTCTTCAGGAAGCGCAGGTCGTGCTCCTGGAGCGGGCTGCCGCCACCGCGGGCGCTGCCGTCCACCTGGTCGGAGACGCACGGGAGAGCACCGGTGACCGCGAGGTCGGCCTCGGTCAGACCCACCATGCCGAGCCACGAGGAGCGGGTGCCCGAACCGGCCTGGGGGATCAGCGCCTTGCGGGCCGGAGTCGCGCCCGTGAAGCCACCGAAGGTGCAGTGGTAGATGTCGTACAGGTTCTGGCGCGACAGCTGACGGGGGATCGACGTCGCGCGGTTGACGGCGAAGCCCAGCGAGTCGGTCGCGAGCTGCACGGCCTGGACCTCGACGCCGCCGAGGTTGCCGGCGGACGGGTTGCTCGAGGAGCGGGAGAAGTCGAGGCAGTTCTCGACGGCCGTGGCAGGGGTGAAGGCGTCTCGGAGCGCCTTCTGGCCGTTGCCGGAGCCGTTCGGCCGGGTGCCGACGACGTACGCACTGTCGGGGGTCGGGTTGCCCGTGTAGTCACAACCCACTGCCCGCGACTTGAAGCCGAGGGCACTCTTGGCGTCCCAGGAGGCGATGAGCTTCTGGTCGGGCGTGGCGGGGTTGCCGTCGTGGTCTCCCACGACGGCCTCGGCGAGGCCGTTCATGAGCAGGTCGGTCGTATCCGAGCCGACGCCCTGGAGCGGACGCTCGTATGCGTTGGCCGGCGGGGCCGACGGATCCGCAGTGGCGACTCCGGCACCGAAGAGGGTGCCAGCCGCGCTCAAGCCGACCACGGCGAGAGCGAAGCGCTTGCTAACCTTCATGGTGATCCTTCTGTAGAGGGGTTGTGTGCCAAGGGGGCTTGCTTCCTTGGCGGCCGACGGGATTAGGCCCCCGCCGGAGCTTGAGGTGGTGGTTCACCCGGCCTTGCGTCGGGTGAGCCACCACGGCACGAGTGGCCGTGCGATTCCGGCGACGAGCATCAGCGCCAAGATGATCGGCAGCAACCACCGAACCGGCCCGACATGGGTCGCCGGGGTCTGCGCCGAGGCGAGCTGCTGCCCTGCGAACTGGCCGGCCTGGGTGGCCGGATCCGGACCTGCGGCCTGTACGACGTCGCCGCCGGGCACGCCGGGACCGAGCGCACCGTCGGCGGGCGACACGGGATTGTTCTCGCCGTCACCACTGCCATCGGGGTCTTCGCCATCCCCGCCGCCGTCGCCGTCGCCGTCGGGCTGGGCGGTGCCGCCCTTCTCGATCTTCGTGGCGGCCATCAGGGCCTGCGCCCGGAGCGCCGGCGTGAGCGGGACGTAGCCCTCGGGCAGCTGACCGGGCGCCTCGCCCTGGACCTGGCCGGGCCCGGTGGCGAAGCGGAGGAACTCGGCGTACGCCTTGGCATCGGCCGACCGGATCTCCCCCGGGGCCGTGGCGGCGTAGCTGATCGAGGTGAGGGGGTAGGCCGAGGCGACCTCGGAGGTCGGGTCCATCTCGACCACGCCGTCGACCTCGGTGTCCTTCATCGCCATCAGGGCCGAGGTCATGGTGAGCTCGGTCGGAGCGACGTACTTGCCGTGCGCGTTCCGGAGCCGGGCCATCGGGAGCTGGTAGCGCGCGGCGGTGCCCGTGTCCACGATGGCCAGCGCCGCGCGCCGACCGGCCGGCTGCGCGGCCGCCGGCCTGTAGCGCTGGCTGGCGTCGTCCCAGATCTCCGTCAGGTCCTGACCGCGCGCGGTCGCACGCGCCGCGGTGTGCAGGTCGTTCGCATAGGGCGCGACCTGCGTCGTGCACTTCGGAGCCTGGGTGGTGACGAACACCTGGCAGGTCGGGTCGTACTTCGGGAACTCGGTCTGGTCCAGGACCATGCCGCGGTAGTAGCGGTTGACCTTCATGCCCCACTTGTCCGGCGTGCCGGCCACGAAGGCGGCGGCGTCCTTGTCGGAGGCGATCCACCCCCAGACCGCGTGGTTCGCGTCGGCGTTCTCGAACGGCGTGATCACCGACGGCAGCGACCCGAAGTAGTCGAGGTGCTCGAACTCCGGGTTGAGGCTGACGAACTCCGGGTCCTTGGCGAGCGTGAACGGGTTGTCCGCGACGTACTCCCCCGGTCCGGCGACGGCGGCCCGGTAGGACTGGGTGAGCAGCTTGGCGACCAGGCGGGCATTGAGCTTGAGGTCGAGGACACGCGTGCCGACCCGGGCGAGTACGTCGGGTGGGGCGGTGTAGCCGGACCCGGAGCGCGGGCTGCGCTCGATGACGTAGGCGATGCCGATGCCGCTCACGGCAAGCGGCGAGTGCACGACCTCGCGGTCGTCGGTGATCGATGCCGCCTCGACCGGCCGGGTGAACACCGAGAGCCACGGCTCGTCGGAGAGCACCTGGCCACGGGCGAGGTCGTCACCCTGCTGGGTGTAGCTGAAGAGCAGTCCCTCGTCGGCGCAGAGCGCGGGCTGCCACCGGCTCACGGCTTCGACGACGTCCTCGTGGCCGATCAGGTGCCGCTCGGACGCGCCGATCGGGCAGGCGAGGCCGACCGGTTCGAACTCGAGCCTGAAGCTCAGCGCGTTGCGGAAGTTCGAGGTGATCAGCGGTGAGGTCAGGAGCTGGCCACCGACCTCGGCGAAGGTGCGGCCGTCGACCTCCAGGTGGTCCCGCGGGACCACGACCAGCCAGCACTTGCGGGGTCCGGTCGTGACGACGGCGCCGCAGCCGAGTCCGTGCGACTCCCGTGCGGTCTGGATCTCGAAGTACTCGGTGCCAGCACCATCGGCCGATGTCCGGCCGTAGGGGATCTCGTTGGTGGTGCCGGTGTTGAAGAAGCTCGAGCGCGGTGACGTCTCGGTCTTGCCGGTCACCGACTGGAACGGGATCGTCCGGTACTCGCCATAGCCGGGCTTGATCTGCTCGTCCTGATCGATGAGGTCGTTGCCGGTGTTCTCGATGATCCGGCTTGCGGTCTGCCCGCCACCGAGACCCTGGCCGATGTAGGCGCCGAACTGGCACTTCTCGCGATCGGGCGCATCGCCGTCACCCCAGCACTGCATGATCTGCAGGTAGTTGGCGTCGTAGGACGCACCGGCGCGCGACGGCGCAGCTCCGGTCCAGCTGACCTTGACCACCTGGTCGCGCAGGTGCTCGGTCTGGCTGACGGTGACCTTCAGGTCCTCGAAGCGGCCCGTCCCCCGCATCGTCTCCGACGAGTCCACGCCATCCCCGACCGCGGTCCGCGGCGCAAGGGCGACCTTCTCCCCCGGTACGACGGTCCCGGCGGTCGCCGGGAACATCGCGGCACACGCAACGAGGGCGAGCAGGCCCGCGCCCGCCCGGCCTGCGACCCGGGTTGCACGGGTGCGGTTCATCGCCGACCTCCCCGCGGCCGGATTGCGTGGCCGACGAGCGGCGGGACCAGGATCACCAGCAGCAGCACGAGGCCTGCGAGGACCATGAGCAGGGTCTGCATCCGGTTGACGTGGCTGGCGGCCAGGTTCACGGTGCCCGAGGCGACGTCCGTGGCGGCCGCAGCATCAGCGCCGCCGGGTGCGGCCGCGCTGATCAGCTGGCCGGTGGCGGGGTCGATCGCCGCGGCCGCTCCCGCGTCGGGGGCTGCGCCAGGAGCCGGGGCGCCGGTCGGGGTGCCCCCTCCGGCGTCCGGGTCGGCGTCGCCACCACCCGGGTTGTTGCCACCGCCGGTGCCGGGGACCTCGTGGTTCACGACACCCTCCACGCACTGGGTCGCGCCCTGCCGGTCGCAGGCGGCCGGCTGCGGGGCGTTCGCGACCAGCACGTTGCGACCACCCGCGAAGGTCGGGTTGTTGCACTTGTCGAGGTTCTGGTTCTTCACGACCGCGCCGGGGATCCGCTTGATCTGCGCCATGCCCGCGATGACCAGCTCCTTCGGCAGCGGCGAGTAGCCGAGCCGCGGTGCCTGCTGCTGCCCCTCGCAGAGGAAGTAGTCGGCGAACGCGGCGAGCGTGCGCCCGTGCTCCTCGCTGAAGCCGTTCTCCACCGCCGTCGGCAGGATCATGTAGCTGTAGCTCGAGAGCGGGTAGCTGCGGGGATCACCGTGGGTGTAGACCTCGTCGAGGATCTGGGTGAGGTCGTCCGGGTCGATCTTGGCCTTCTGCAGCGCGATCGCCACGTTGTACGCCGTCGGGCCGACGTAGTAGCCGGCCTGGTTGAGCACCTTCACCGCGGGGAAGCCCGCGTTGAGCGCGTAGGAGTACTCGACGTACGTGATGGTGCCCTCGTTCTGCTCCTGCTTGACGAAGCCGGCGACGCCGAGCGAACCGTTCTGCGCGACGGTCTTGCTGCCGGGGATCACCGGGTAGTTCGAGGTGACACCGCACGGCGTGCTCCTGCCGGCGGCTGCGCAGTAGGAGTTCCAGGTCGCGCTCTGCCGCTTGCTCATCCAGGTCGTGAACTGGGCGGTCGAGCCGGAGCCGTCGGAGCGGACCACCGGCACGACCTCGCGAGCCGGGAGACTGATCGCCGGGTTGTCCTTCTTGATCGCCGGGTCGTTCCACATCGTGATCTTGCCGGTGAAGATCTTCGCGATGACCTCCCCGGACAGGCGCAGGTTGGTGACCCGCTTGCCGCCGACCTTGAGGTTGTACATGAGCGCGGTGCCGCCGGCCACGATCGGCATGTAGGCGTGCTTGCGCTGCGGCGGCTGGTCGTAGTTGCCGCCGTCCTTGATCCCGTAGGGGATCTCGGAGACGGCGAAGTGCACGCTGCCCTGGGCGAACTGCTGACGACCGATCGAGGAGCCGGACCCCTCGTAGGTGACCTTCATGCCGTACTGGGCGACGTTGCGCCGCCACTGGTCGACGGCGTTCTGGCTCCAGGAGGATCCGGCACCGTTGATCGGCGCGTAGCTGTCGGCGTACGCCGGGCGCGCGGCCGGACCGCCGGCCACACCGACCAGTCCCGCAGCCAGAGCGACCACCAGCCCGGCCGCCGTACCGCGGGCTGCGAAGCGCCGGGCGTCGCGCTTCGAGGCGATCCGCCGCTTGCGGCGCGTGCGCGCGGTCTCCTGCCCCGGCGCCCGGCCCCCGACCAGGCGCGCCAGGAGAAACAGGAGCAGCACGAGCGCGAGGAGCGTGACCGCGGCACCGAAGCCCCGCTGGATCTGCGTCTCGTACGGCTGCTTGACCAGGTCGTAGACGGCCAGGGGCAAGGACACCTGCGGTCCCTCCAGGAGGTTGGTGTTGATCCGGGGTGACAGGCCAGCGGTGAGCAGGACAGGCGAGGTCTCGCCGATCCCGCGGGCGGTGCCGAGAATGACCGCGGTCGTCAGGCCCGACCGGGCTGTGGGGAGCACGACGTGGAAGACCGTGCGCCAGCGACTCGTCCCCAGCGCGTACGACGCCTCGCGCAGGTTGGCGGGCACGAGACGGATCACGACGTCGGCCGCGCGGATGATGATCGGCAGCATCATCACGCTGATCGCGAGCGAAGCGGCGAGGCCGCACTTCTCGTTGCCGAGCGCGAGGATGAAGGTCGCGTAGATGAACAGGCCCGCCACCACCGAAGGCAGCGCCGTCATAGCCTCGACGATGGTCCGCACGAAGCGGGCCAGCCGACCGGGGAACTCGTTGAGGAAGATCGCGCAGGTGATGCCGAGCGGCACCGTGATCACCAGCGCCACCCCCATCTGCATCAGGGTGCCGATGGCCGCGTGCGCGATGCCGCCCTTGTTGAGCGGGTCGAGAGCCGCCGTCGTGTTGAGGTCCTCGAGGAAGAAGTTGCGGTGTCCGAGTGCGTCGAGCGATCCCTCGACGGTGAAGCCGACGATGAGCACGAGGACACCGACCAGCAGGCCAGCGATCGACCACGCGATCGCGGCCGCGAGGCGGTCCTTGACGATGGTCGCCGGCTCGTCGAGCGAGACCAGCAGGGCGTAGAAGCCGAGGAAGAGGACGAACGCGACCGCCGCGAAGCCGAACGCACTGCTCAGCGGCGTCAGCACCCAGAAGAGCAGGCCAGTGGTCGACATGGCGCTCGCTGCGGCTCCGAGCACCGCGAGCCAGTCGGAGCGGCGTACGCCGGAGAGCTTGCGTCGTTCCGGGTCGACCGGCGGCCCCTGCACCGGAATCGTGGTGGTCCCGGGCTCGACCGGTGACGCGCCGTGGGCTGCCTGCGGCGTGGGGGTCATCGTTGTCATCAGGTGCTCTCCGCGCCTGAGCGGCTGCGGGCGACGACCGTCGCAGCGGCGAAGTTGATCACCAGCGTGACCACGAAGAGGGCCAGGCCGGCCGCCATGAGGGCGGACAGGGCCAGGGCTCCCGACTCGGCGTAGTCCTTGGCGATCAGCGAACTGATCGTGCTGCCGCCCGACTTCAGGATGTTGGGCTGGATGGCGATCACGAAGTTGAGGATCATCAGCACCGCGATGGTCTCGCCGAGCGCACGACCGAGGCCCAGCATCGTGCCGCCGATCATCGCGCCCTTGCCGAACGGGAAGACGACCGCGCGGACCATGCCCCAGCGCGTCGCGCCGAGGCCGAGGGCGGCTTCACGCTCGCCCACGGGCGCCTGCGCGAACGCCTCGCGCATCACGGAGCACATGATCGGCGTGATCATGAAGGCGACCACGATGCCGGCGAGGAAGATCGACGACTTGTACGCGGTGATGTTCTCGAGCGGGTTCGACGGATCCGAACCGGGGACGTCGAGGAACGGGATCCACCCGAACCAGGTCGAGAGCCATCGGGCGACGGTGTAGACGTGGTTCTGCAGGAAGAGGAAGCCCCAGAGCCCGTAGATCACGGAGGGTACCGCGGCCATCACGTCCACCAGCGTGATCATCGGACGCTCGAGCCCGCTGGGTGCGTACTCCGAGATGAAGACGGCCGCACCGACGGCGAGCGGGAAGGCGATCAGGACCGCGATCACGCCGACCGAGATGGTGCCGAGCATGACGCCTGCGATGCCGAACTTCCCGTCGCCGGGGTTCCAGATCTCGGTGGTGAGGAATGACCAGCCGGCGATCTCGATCGCCTGTGCTGCCCGAATGGCCAGGAAGACGCCGACGAGAGTCATGATCAGCAGCACCGCGACGCCGCTGGAAGTGGCGATCGCCCGGAAGGCGATGTCACCGCCGACCGGGCGTGAGGCAAGGGTGCGGCGTCCCCCGAGAGCCGCGTTTGGTGCAGTCACGATTCGTTGTCCAGTTGCCTTAGATGTTGCCGCACAACGGCGTTCGCATTGCCGCTCTGGCCCCCACGGACCGTGAGAAACCTAAGCCGTTCTGCCTTCCTGAGGACCGGATGAGCCCGTGAACGATCGCCCAACATTGCCTTGACTCAGGAAGAAGGCGGCACCGTCCACGCGACAGCCTGTGGAGAACCCCGGACGTTCACCGGAACAGTGCAATCCAGACGATTCACCGACTGCAACCGGCCCGATTCATGCGGCCACGATCGGCGTTCAAGCTCATCGACCTGAAGGAACCACGGCAGTGAACACCACCGCCCGGCACACCAAGACACTCTCCGCCCTGGTCCCCCTGGCCCTCCTGAGCGCCGGCTGGACCGCTCACCTCGCGGTGCCGGACGACGGCGCCGGCCAGCCCGCGCTTCCGGCTGGCTCGGCGTCCGCGCGGGCCGGATTCGAGGAACCGGTGGAGTTCCCTGCGAGCACGACGCGGCCGGTCCTTCCGACGACTCGGCTGGTGGCCGGCCGCACCGCCAGCGCCATCCCGCCGCGCGCGGTCGGCGGCTACCAGCTTGCCGAGGCCGTGCTGGCCACCGCAGACGGCGACTGCCACCTGCAGTGGGAGCTGCTCGCTGCCATCGGCCGCGTCGAGTCCGACCACGGCCGTCATGGAGGCGGCGGCCTCGATGCACAGGGGTCGGTGCGGCCCTCGATCGTCGGGCCGGCGCTGGACGGCAAGGAGGGGTTCGCCGCGGTGGCCGACACCGATGGCGGCGAGTTCGACGGTGATGCCCGCTGGGACCGCGCAGTCGGACCGATGCAGTTCATCCCGACCACCTGGGCCGTGGTGGGCGTCGACGCCGACGGCGACGGCCGCCGCAACCCTCAGGACATCGATGACGCAGCGCTGGGCGCTGCCGTGTACCTCTGCTCAGGAGACGAGGACCTGGCGACCATCCCCGGGCGCGAGGCCGCCGTCCTGCGCTACAACAACGACCCGACCTATGTGGACACCGTCCTGCACCTCTTCGCCGAGTACGCCGCCGCGCCGGCACCGACCGCTCTGGCGATCACGGCGGGCACCCGTCTCGACGACACCGCGAACTCGGCTGCCCAGGCAGTCGCCGCGTCCCCGGCCCGCGGCGCCCAGGTGTCACCCGGACACTCCACGAAGGGCTCCACCACGACCGCATCTCCCGGAGCCGCTGCCCCGAGCGTCCCCGTCGCCTCCGGCGGAGCCGACAACCAGCAGCCGGTTCCGGCGGACGAAGCGGGATCAGGCAGCGCGGTCGACCAGCCCGGACCCGACGAACCGACCAGCCCGGCACACGAGCCGGCCCTCGAGCCCTGCCCGACCGAACCCGCCGGCGTGACCGATCCGGAGACCGCTCCGACGCCCGGGTCCTGGATCGGGGAAACGGGTTCGGCAGGCGACGATACGCTCGCGGAGGGCACGATCGAGCCGGGAGATCCAGGGGACCCCGGTGAGACCACACCGTGCGTGGCCCCCGATGGCACGGAGGGCGATGGCACGGAGGGTGGCGCTGCGCCCGGCACGCTGGAGCCGGCCGGGCCCGGCGCCGAGCAGCCGTGACGGCTCAGGTCCTGCGATAGGTCAGATCGACAGGCTGGCGGTCCTCGGCCAGTCCACGACGCTCGAACTTCGTCACGGGCCGCTCGGACCAGCGCTCGCTCACACCGCCGTCCAGGGTCGGTTCGGTCGCCATGACCTCGACGATGTGGTCGGCGTAGTCCGCCCAGTCCGTCGCCAGGCGCCAGGCGCCACCCTCGACCAGTCGCGACGAGGCCACCGAGACGAACGGCTGGTTGACCAGGCGCCGCTTGTGGTGGCGGACCTTGTGCCACGGGTCCGGGAAGAGCGTCCAGAGCTCGGTGATCGAGCCGGGAGCGAAGAGCTCGGTGAGCGACCACGCCGCGTCGACCGTGCACAGGCGGGCGTTGGTCGCGCCCACGGCGTCGAGCCGGGCGAGGGTGTCGGCCACCCCGGGCATCCAGACCTCGAACGCGAGGACGTTCACCTCCGGGTGCGCAGCGGCGTACGACGCGGTGGTCTCCCCCACGCCTGAACCGATCTCGACGTACAGGGGTGCCTCGCGCCCGAACCACGCAGCGTTGACGTCGAGCGGCGCCTCGACACCCTCCACGTCCGTCGTCCCGTAGACCCAGCGCTCTGCCAGCCGGTCCCAGGCGTGCGCCTGCTTGCTGGTGAAGCGGCTGCCTCGCCGGGCGTACGAGAGGACCTCCCGCATCGGGCGCCCGTCGTCGGTCAGCCGGACATCGGGTCGGCCTTCGGGGGACGCATTCCGGCTACGGGCGAGCTTGCCCTGCCGGTTGGTGATCTCGTTCGGTTCCATCGCGCCGGAAAGTCTAGGTGCGCTGCAGGCTCAGGCAGAAATGGCACGAGGCCCCGCCTCCCTTGCAGGAGACGGGGCCTCGAGTGAAGCAGTCAGATCACTTCGTGATCTGCCACGCCTTCGGCGCGGCGATCACTCGATCGCCTCGGCCACGAGCAAGCTCGCGGCGCTCGGGCTCACTTCGTGATCTTGGTGACCCGGCCGGCGCCGACGGTGCGGCCACCCTCACGGATCGCGAACCGCAGGCCCTCGTCCATCGCGATGGGCTGGATGAGCTCGACCGACATCTCGGTGTTGTCACCCGGCATGACCATCTCGGTGCCCTCGGGGAGGGTAACGACGCCGGTCACGTCCGTCGTGCGGAAGTAGAACTGCGGGCGGTAGTTGTTGAAGAACGGCGTGTGACGGCCACCCTCCTCCTTCGAGAGGATGTAGACGTTCGCCTCGAAGTTGGTGTGCGGGGTGGTCGTGCCCGGCTTGATGACAACCATGCCGCGCTCGATGTCCTCGCGCTTGGTGCCACGAAGCAGGAGGCCGACGTTCTCGCCAGCCTGGCCCTCGTCGAGCAGCTTGCGGAACATCTCGACGCCGGTGACGGTCGACTTCTGGGCGACCTCGCGGATGCCGATGATCTCGACCTCCTCGCCGACCTTGACGATGCCGCGCTCGATGCGACCGGTGATGACGGTGCCACGACCGGTGATCGTGAAGACGTCCTCGACGGGCATGAGGAAGGGCTTGTCGGTCTCACGCTCGGGCTGCGGGATGAAGTCATCCACGGCCTGCATGAGCTCAACGATCGACTCGCCCCACTTCGCGTCGCCCTGGAGCGCCGGGAAGGCAGCGATGCGGACGACGGGGATGTCGTCGCCGTCGAACTCGTACTCGGAGAGGAGCTCGCGCACCTCCATCTCGACGAGCTCGATGAGCTCCTCGTCGTCGACCATGTCGCACTTGTTGAGCGCGACAACCAGCTGCGGCACGCCGACCTGGCGAGCGAGCAGCACGTGCTCACGCGTCTGGGGCATGGGACCGTCGGTGGCGGCGACCACGAGGATCGCGCCGTCCATCTGGGCCGCACCGGTGATCATGTTCTTGATGTAGTCCGCGTGACCGGGGCAGTCAACGTGCGCGTAGTGGCGCGCCTCGGTCTGGTACTCGACGTGCGCGATCGAGATGGTGATACCGCGCTGACGCTCTTCGGGAGCCTTGTCGATCTCGTCGAACGGCGTGAACGGGTTCAGGTCCGGGTACTTGTCGTGCAGCACCTTGGTGATCGCCGCGGTAAGGGTCGTCTTACCGTGGTCGATGTGACCGATCGTTCCGATGTTGACGTGCGGCTTGGTCCGCTCGAACTTCGCCTTAGCCACTGGGGCTCCTCCTGGTGTGGGTTGTTACTTGACTCGTGGGGGTACTGCGGTGTTGCGTGCCGAGGGTCCGGACGAGATTACTCGCCGCGAACCTTCTTGATGATCTCGTCGGCGACGTTCGTGGGAACCTCGGCGTACGAGTCGAACTCCATCGAGTACGACGCCTGGCCGGAGGTCTTGGACCTCAGGTCGCCAACGTACCCGAACATCTCGGAGAGCGGGACGAGGGCGGACACGACGAGATCGCCGTGACGCTCCTCCTGGGCGCGGATCTGGCCGCGACGGGAGTTGATGTCGCCGATCACGGTGCCGAGGTAGTCCTCGGGGGTCGTGACCTCAACGGCGAACATCGGCTCGAGAAGGACCGGCTTCGCCATGCGAGCAGCCTCCTTGAACGCCTGGTTTCCGGCGATCTTGAACGCGAGCTCCGAGGAGTCGACGTCGTGGTAGGCGCCATCGGTCAGCGTGAACTTCACGTCGACCATCGGGTAGCCGGCAAGGATGCCGAACTCCATGGCCGCCTGGCCACCGTTGTCGACCGACGGGATGTACTCGCGCGGAACGCGACCACCCGAAACGGTGTTCGCGAACTCGTAGCCAGCACCGAGTCCGGTCTCCGGGTTGATGTTCGGCTCGAGGTCGATGATGACCTTGGCGAACTGGCCCGTGCCACCGGTCTGCTTCTTGTGGGTGTAGCTGTGGCCCTTGACGCTGCCGCGGATGGTCTCGCGGTAGGCGACCTGCGGCTTGCCGACGGTGGCCTCGACCTTGAACTCGCGCTTCATGCGGTCGACGAGGATCTCGAGGTGAAGCTCACCCATGCCGGCGATGATCGTCTGGCCGGTCTCCTCGTCGGTCTTGACCACGAAGGTCGGGTCCTCGTCGGAGAGGCGCTGGATGGCGACGCCGAGCTTCTCCTGGTCGGACTTCGTCTTCGGCTCGATGGCGACCTCGATCACCGGGGCCGGGAAGGTCATCGACTCGAGGACGACCGGCTGGGCCGTGTCGGACAGGGTGTGGCCCGTCTTGGTGTCCTTGAGGCCCATGACGGCCACGATCTGGCCGGCGCCGACCGACGCGATCTCCTCACGCTTGTTGGCGTGCATCTGGTAGACCTTGCCGATCCGCTCCTTCTTGCCGTTGGTGGCATTGAGGACGGTCGCGCCAGCGGTGAGCTTGCCGGAGTAGACCCGGACGTAGATCAGCTTGCCGAGGTGCGGGTCGGTCGCGATCTTGAACGCGAGCGCGGCGAGCGGCTCGTCGTCCGACGGCTGCCGGGTGATCTCGACCTCTTCGTCGTTCGGCTTGTGACCGACGATGGACTCGACGTCCATCGGGGACGGCAGGTAGTCGATGACAGCGTCGAGCAGGGGCTGGACGCCCTTGTTCTTGAACGCGGTGCCACACAGGATCGGGTTCAGCTTGTCAGCCAGGGTCGCGCGACGGATGGCGGCCTTGAGGGTCGGGACGTCGAAGACGTCGCCTTCCTCGAGGTAGACCTCCATGGTCGGGTCGTCGGCCTCGGCCAGCGTCTCGATGAGCTTCTCGCGGTACTCGGCGGCCTGGTCGGCCAGATCCGCGGGGATCTCCTCGACGACGTAGTCCTCGCCCTGGGCGGTCTCGCCGCGCCAGACCTTGGCGTTCATCTCGACCAGGTCGACGACGCCGATGAAGTCACCCTCGGCACCGATCGGGAGCTGAAGGATCAGCGGGGTGCTGTTCAGCTTCTGGATGATCGAGTCGACCACGCGGTAGAAGTCACCACCGGTGCGGTCGAGCTTGTTGACGAAGCACATCCGGGGAACCTTGTACTTGTTCGCCTGGCGCCACACCGTCATCGACTGGGGCTCGACACCAGCGACGCCGTCGAACACCGCGACAGCACCGTCGAGGACGCGGAGCGAACGCTCCACCTCGACCGTGAAGTCAACGTGACCCGGGGTGTCGATGATGTTGATCTGGTGGCCCTTCCACCAGCAGGTCGTCGCGGCGGACGTGATCGTGATGCCGCGCTCCTGCTCCTGCTCCATCCAGTCCATGGTGGCGGCGCCCTCGTGAACTTCACCGATCTTGTAGCTGATGCCGGTGTAGAAGAGGATGCGCTCGGTGGTGGTGGTCTTGCCAGCATCGATGTGCGCCATGATGCCGATGTTGCGGACAGTCGTCAGGTCCGTGGTGATGTCAACAGCCACTGTGCGTCGCGTTCCTTAGGAAGTTTGTGGGCGGTGGGCGGCGGGACGCACCCGGAGGTGCATCCCGCCAGCAATCACCAGCGGTAGTGAGCGAAGGCCTTGTTGGACTCGGCCATCTTGTGGGTGTCTTCGCGCTTCTTCACAGCGGCACCGAGGCCGTTGCTCGCGTCGAGGATCTCGTTCATGAGGCGCTCGGACATGGTCTTCTCGCGACGGTCGCGGGCGTAGCCCACGAGCCAGCGCAGGGCCAGCGTGTTGCCACGGTTGCCCTTGACCTCGATCGGGACCTGGTAGGTCGCACCGCCGACGCGGCGGGACTTGACCTCGATGGCCGGCTTGACGTTGTCGAGGGCGCGCTTGAGGGTGACGACCGGGTCAGTGCCGGTCTTCTCCTTACAGCCTTCGAGGGCGGTGTAGACGATGCGCTGGGCAACGGCCTTCTTGCCGTCCTGCAGCACCTTCGACACGAGCTGGGAGACAACGACGACGCCGTAGACCGGGTCGACGTCGATGGGACGCTTGGGAGCGGGACCCTTGCGAGGCATTACTTCTCCTTCTTCGCGCCGTAGCGGCTGCGGGCCTGCTTGCGGTTCTTGACACCCTGGGTGTCGAGCGAGCCGCGGATGATCTTGTAGCGAACACCGGGAAGGTCCTTCACACGGCCGCCGCGCACGAGCACGATGGAGTGCTCCTGCAGGTTGTGGCCGACACCCGGGATGTAGGCCGTGACCTCGACGCCGGACGAAAGGCGCACACGGGCGACCTTGCGGAGGGCGGAGTTCGGCTTCTTGGGGGTGGTCGTGTAGACGCGCGTGCAGACGCCACGGCGCTGCGGCGAACCCTTCAGGGCAGGCGTCTTGGACTTCGACACCTTGTCCTGGCGGCCCTTGCGGACCAGCTGCTGAATAGTGGGCACCGGGTGGTTCCCTTTCTTGATATCGCTCTCACGCAACGGCGCTCTGCCGAAGCGGTAGTGGATCGGGAACTGCCGCTCGCGCGGTGGTGCCCGGCCTGCGCCGTTTCCGGGCAGGCGTAGACGTCTGGACATGCCAGACACGAGGAGACAGCCTACGCGCCCGCTAGGAGCGGGTCAAAACGGCGTCGGCCTCTGCATCGGCCCCGGGAACTGGCTCCTGCTGGCGCCCCAGCAGGAGCCAGGCGAAGAGGGCGCCGGCGATGGTGAGCGACCCACCCAGCCACAGCGTGGCCCGCGCCCCCAGCTCCTCGCCGATCCACCCGATGAAGGGCGACCCGATCGGCGTCCCGCCCATGAAGACCATCAGGTAGAGCGCCATCACCCGACCGCGAACCGCGGGTTCGGTGTTCAGCTGCACAAAGGCGTTGGCCGAGGTCACGACCGTCATCGCGCTCAACCCGATGAGCGGCACCACCAGTGCGTAGACGGCGTACGTCGGGGAGAAGGCGGCAGCGACCTCGACCAGTCCGAAGACGATCGCGGCCACGACCACGAGCCGTGGGCGTACGACGGCGCGACGGGCCGCGATCAGTGAGCCGGTCAGGCTGCCGATCGCCATGAAGGAACCGAGCAGGCCGAAGCCACCGGGCCCGCGATCGAAGACCTGGGTCGCCATCAGGGCCGAGGTCATCTGGAAGTTGAGGCCGAACGTGCCGGTGAAGAAGACGACCAGCATCACCAGCTGCAGGTCGCGGCGACCCCTCACATAGGCGATGCCCTCGCGGATCGCGCCCGGGCCGCGCATCACGGGAGTGGCGGGGTCGAGGCGGCTCACGTCGAGGTGGCGCAGGCTCCAGATGGGTGCGGCGAAGGTGAGCCCGTTGAGCAGGATCACCCAGCCGGTCGCCTCCGCTCCCCCACCGAGCAGGGCGATCAGCAGTCCGGCCAGCGCCGGGCCGACGATGCGCGCGGCGTTGAAGCTGGCGGAGTTGAGGCCGACGGCGTTGGTCAGCTCGTCCTGGGTGACCAGCTCGGAGACGAAGGACTGGCGGGCCGGCGCGTCGAACGCGGCGCCGATGCCGAGCACCAGAGCGAGCACGTAGACGTGCCAGACCTCGGCCAGGCCCAGGACCGCGAGCAGGCCGAGGACGCCGGCCGGGACCGCCATCGCGGCATTCGTGACCTGGAGCAGCCGGCGCTTGGAGACCCGGTCAGCGACGAGACCGGCAACCGGCATCAGGACGAGGAAGGGGAGGAACTGCAGGCCGGTGGTGATGCCGATCGCGGCACCACTGCCGCCGGACAGGACCAGGACCAGCCAGTCCTGGGCGACGCGCTGCATCCAGGTGCCGACATTGGAGACGACACCGCCGGCAGCGAAGCGGCGGTAGTTGGGGTTGGACAGGGCACGGAACGTTGGACTCAAGCGGTGGCGATCCTCTCCAGCAGGGGCGCCGCCTGGCGCAGCACCGCCCGCTCTTCCGGGGTGAGCTCCTTCAGGCGCTGCGCCAGCCAGGCATCACGCCGGCCGCGCTCGCGCACTACGGCTACGCGTCCGGCCTCACTGATCTCGATGACGACCTGGCGCCCGTCGGTCTCGTTCTTGCGGCGTACGGCGTAGCCGCCGTCGACCAGGCAGCCGACCGTGCGCGTCATCGACGGTGGCCGGACCCGCTCGCGGTCAGCGAGCTGCCCGACCGTCTGCGGTCCCTCGCGGAAGAGGAGGCCCAGCGCCGACAGCGAGCCCAGGCCGAGCTCGAGCCCGGGGTCGCGCTCGTTGCGGAGCCGCCGGCCCAGACGGGCGACCGATGTGCGCAGGGCGGACGCCAGGCCGGCATCGGTGCGGGCGAGTTGCTCGATCGAGGGGCTCATGTCACCCACGATAACTAGTTAGCCTCGCTAAGTATTCCGGATGCCTGTGGCTCAGGACTACTGTGTGCTGCGTGGATCCCCTCGACGAGCAGCCGATGGTGCATGAGATCGGCAAGCGCACCTACCTCGTGGCCGACGTCGATCCACTGGACGTCGACGGAGTGCGCACGATCGAGATCGGCACGGCCCTGTGGCTCGTCGCCTTCCTCCTGCTGCTGCCGTTCTACGGCAGGCTCGAGGAGACCGGTCGCACCTGGTGGCTGTGGACCTGCATGGCCGGCTTCGGCCTGGGCCTCTTCGGAGTGGAGATCTGCCGGACCCGCCGCAAGCGGCGCGGCACGCGCCGACGCTAGAGCTGCTCGAACTCGTCGCTGGTCAGCGTGTCGAATGCGTGGTCCGCGGGCGGGAGCGGCTGCTGCTTGCGCGACAGCTGCACCTCGGAATGGGCACCGCAGCCGTGGTCGAAGCTGACCACACGACCGTCGTCGTTGGCGTTGCCGTTGGCGCAGACACCGAAGACCTCGGAGAGCGGGCCGGCCAGGCGCACGAGGAAGCCACAGCTGGTGCACTTCGCCGGAGCGGACTGGGCAACTGGCGCCTCGGGGCCGCCGTCGCCGTCGTACCAGCGCTGAGCGGCGAGCTCGCGCCCCTCGACCGAGAGGGTGCGGACCCGGCCGAGGCCAAGGTCCTGGGCCACCTGGCGGATCTGGGCCTTGTCATCGGCGGAGAGCGGGTCGTCGCCGAAGGAGTACGTCGGGACGAGACGCGGGTCGTCGTCCTCGACCGGGAGCAGGTCGCCCGGGGACAGGTCGCCGGGACGGATGCGGTCCTTGTAGGGAACCCACTGCGGGGCGATGATCGCGTCCTCGCCGGGGAGCAGCACGACCTCGTCGATCGTGACGAGGTCCTGGCCCTCGGCGCGGGCGACCGTGACGGACCACTTCCACCCGCGGTAGCCGGCACGCAGGCAGTCGAAAGCGTGGGTCGCGACGTGGTCACCCTCCTGCACCGCGCCCAGCGCGGGGCCGACGTCGACCTTGTCGACCTGCTCGAGCAGGGCCGCGAGGGCGATGTCGACGGCACCCAGCAGGATGGCGTCAGAAGGGGAGGTGGTGGCGATCACGCTCGGATTCTCCCCCATGCCTCCCCGTATTGTCTTGTCGGGTCCCGACATGTCGGCACAACTGGCCGGAGATGTGGGTGCGACCGGGAAGGATGGGGGCATGACGAGCCAGCCACCGGGCGAGCCCACCGACTCCAGCGCAGCGGATGCACCCCCGCCGCGCTTCCGCAGGGCGCTTGAGGTCGGCGCGCGCGGCGTGGGTGGTGCAGCCCGCGGCACGGCCCGTGGCACCGCCCGTGCCAGCCGCGCGACCTACGTCGCGGCACGGCGCGCAGCACAGGCAGAGGGCGCCGGCCAGTCGGGACTCTCACGGCTGATCGGGCTGCACGCCTTCAATGCTGCCGGTGACGCTGCGGTCGCGATCTCGCTGGCAGGCACGCTCTTCTTCCAGGTGCCGAGCGGGGAGGCGCGCGGCCAGGTCGCCCTCTTCCTCGGGCTGACGATGCTTCCGTTCGCGATCGTGGCACCCCTGATCGGGCCGTTCCTCGACCGCTTCAGCCATGGCCGCCGCTGGGCGATCGGGACGACGATGGCGATCCGCGCCTTCCTCTGCTGGACCCTTGCGACGGCCATCGCCACCCAGTCCACCTGGATGTACGCCGCGGCGCTCGGCGTGCTGGTCTCCTCCAAGGCCTACGGCGTCACCAAGGCAGCCGCCGCTCCCCGCCTCGTGCCACCCGGCGTCACCCTGGTGAAGGCCAACGCCCGGATCTCGCTGGCCGGAGTCGTCGGCGCGGCGTTGTCGGCGCCCATCGCCGGCGCGGCGGCGTACTTCGGCGCGGAGTGGTCGCTGCGCTATGCCTTCGTCGTCTTCGTCATCGCGACGATCCTCGCCATCCGGCTGCCCGACCGGGTCGACTCGTCGGCGGGCGAGGTGCGACTCGAGCTCATGCCGGGGCCGTCGTCGACCTCTGCCGACACGCCACGCCAACGCTCGCGCCGGATCCCGCCGGCGGTCTCCTTCGCCCTGCGCGGCAACTGCGGCCCGCGCTGGATGTCGGGGTTCCTGACGATGTTCATGGCCTTCCTGCTGCGTGAGCACCCGATCCCGGGCTTCCGGCCCGAGGTCCTGCTCGGACTGGTCATCGGTGCGGCCGGCCTCGGCAATGTCCTCGGCATCGCGCTTGCCTCCCTGACCCGGCGGATCAACCCGCCGGTGACCGTTGCCCTGGCCCTGCTCGCAGACGCGGTGATGGCACTCGTCGCGGCGCTCTTCTACGGGCTCGCCCCGCTGCTGGCCCTCGGCCTCGTTGCCGGGCTTGCCCAGTCACTCGCCAAGCTCTCCCTCGACTCCACCATCCAGCGCGACGTGCCGGAGCGGGTCCAGACCAGCGCGTTCGCACGCTCCGACACCATGTTGCAGCTGGCCTGGGTGGTCGGCGGCTTCGTCGGCATCGTCATGCCGCTCAATCCGCGCCTCGGCCTCGGGGTGGCCTGCGCTGTGCTCGTCGCGTGGGGGATTTTCGTCATCGTGACCAATCCGGTCCGCACAGCCCGGCAGCCCCGAACCGCGTCCTGACACCTTCGGCGCGTGCTTGGATTGCGCCATGACCACGCCTCCCGAGCCGCCGTCCGACCAGCCTCCGGCGTACGGCCAGGTGCCGCCGCTGCCGCAACCGCCGCAGGGCCCACCGCCGGGCTACGGCTACTCCTATCCGCCCGTCCCGCCGAGTGATGGCCAGGCCATCGCTGCGATGGTGCTCGGCATCATCGCCCTCGTCGGGATGTGTGCCTACGGGTTCACCCTCCTGCTCGCCCCCGTCGCGCTCTTCCTCGGCCGCTCCTCGATGAAGCGGATCGATGCAGCCCAGGGTCAGCTGGGAGGCCGCGGCCTGGCCCAGGCCGGCTTCATCATGGGCATCATCGGCACGGTGCTCCTGGCGCTGAGCATCCTGGCCGTCGGCGCTTTCATCGCCTTCCTGGCCAGCGACTTCTTCGGCGCCTTCGGGAGCTACTGAGTCAGAGCGCGACGCCGACGGCCACCGGCTCGTTGACCAGCGCGACGCCGAAGGCCTTCTCGACCCCGTCACGGATCTCTCGCGCCAGCGCCAGCAGTTCCTCGGTGGTGCCGTTGCCGCGGTTGGTCAGCGCGAGCGTGTGCTTGGTGGACAGGCTCACGCGCCCCCCGTTGAGGTCCAGGCCATAGCCCTTGGCGAAGCCTGCGCGCTCGATCAACCAGGCCGCGCTCGACTTCACGGTGCCGTCGGGCTGCGGGTAGCGCGGGGCGTCATCCGGCAGCGCGGCCGACTGCTCGGCACTCAGGTGAGGGTTGGTGAAGAACGACCCGGCGCTCCAGGTGTCATGGTCGGTCGCGTCGAGCACCATGCCCTTGCTGCGCCGCAGGGCGATCACCTCGCGGCGTACCTCGGCGAGCGGGGCGCGATCGCCCTGCTCGACGCCGAGCGCTCGGGCCAGCTCGGCGTACCTCACCGGGGCGCCGAGAGTGCCGCAGCGCAGCTGGAAGGTGACGTCGAGGACGACGTGGCGCGCCGGGTCGGCCTTGAACCGGCTGTGCCGGTAGCCGAAGCCGCACTCGGACGCGGTGAAGGTGCGGATGCCACGCAGCCGGCGGTCCCACACGCGGACGCTGGCGATGGTGTCGGCGACCTCCTGGCCGTAGGCGCCGACGTTCTGGATCGGCGTGGAGCCGACGGCGCCCGGGATGCCGCTGAGCGCCTCGATGCCGACCCACTCGCTGGCGACGGCCCGCGCGACGAACGCGTCCCAGTCCTCACCGGCCGCCACGGTGACCATCGCGCCGCTGCAGCTGGGGCCGTGACAGGCCTCCACGTCGCTGCGGACGCCGGCGGTCGCGACCTTGATGACGACGCCCGGGAAACCCTCGTCCGCGACGACCAGGTTGCTCCCGCCCGCCACGAGGAGCACCGGGGTGCCGGCGGCGTCTGCGCTGCTCACGGCCTCGACGAGCTCGGCCTCGGTGGTCGCCTCGACGTACGACGCTGCGGGGCCGCCGAGGCGGAGGGTGGTGAGGTCACTCAGGAGCACACGGGTCAACCTATCCGGTCCAGAGGATTGCGAAATGGCGCGAGGGCGACCGCCCGTTGCCGGGTGGCCGCCCTCGCGGTGTCTGGGTGCCGCTGGTGTCAGCGGGTCTCGCGGTGCGCAGTGTGAGTGCGGCAGCGCGGGCAGAACTTCTTCAGCTCCATGCGGTCGGGGTCGTTCCGACGGTTCTTCTTGGTGATGTAGTTGCGCTCCTTGCAGTCCACGCACGCGAGCGTGATCTTGGGGCGAACGTCGCTGCTCTTGCTGGCCACTGGGAGTCCTTCGGTCTGGGTGGTGCTGCTGTGAAGCTGGAATGTGCTGGTGGTAGCGGGGGCGGGGATCGAACCCGCGACCTCACGATTATGAGTCGTGCGCTCTAACCACCTGAGCTACCCCGCCACGGAGAATCAGGCGGTCCCGCCGCTCTCGCGACAGGCCCTCCGTATCTCAGGGCCCCCTGTCCGGATTGAACGGACGACCCCTTCCTTACCATGGAAGTGCTCTACCACTGAGCTAAGGGGGCAACGAGGGAGAACATTACAGACCGCCAACCGGCGCGCAAAATCGAGTCCCGATGATGAGCCTCACACAGCCAATTTCACGCTCAGGAGGGTTTGTTTCGGGGTGTCACTTGAGACCAGTTGCGGAGCTGTCCTCAAGGACGCCAGACGGCGACGAAGTAGGTCAGGCCGAGCGGGTCCCCGCGCCAGCCCAGCCAGCCCGACCCACGCGGAACGAGCCAGCCAATCACTGGCCACGTGTGGCGTCCAGTAACCATGAGCTCGACCGCCAAGGTGGCGTCGAGACCTGCCAGGCTCTCGCCATCGCCAGACTCCAGGCTCGCGGCAACGGCGTCGTCGAAAGCGAACGAGCGCTCGTCGATATGACCCGGAGCCCCCTGGCTCCGCGCTGCAGCACCGTCGCCGAGGACGATCACTGCCGTCTCGCAGGTCGGAGCCAGAAGGTCGAGGAAGTCGGACATGGGTTCGCCGTCTGTGCACTCGACGTATCGGACCGGGAGATCCACTCCTGCGAGATCGAGCAGGTGCCCACCCACCTGCTCGGCGAGTGACCGGGGCTCGCCATGCACGGCGCCCGAGCGCGATGGATCGCGCCAGTCACCGGGAGCCTCACGGCCGCCGACCGGGCAGAGCACCACGACGTCCAGCGCACCCGCGCACGTTCCGCCCACTGCCGCGACTGCCGCCGCCCGAGCCTCTTCGAGCGGATCAGCGGTGCCTGAGAGATGCCGGAACATCAGCGGAGTCATCGGCACGAACGCGATTCCGATGATCCCGTCCGATAGTCGCGACGTCCGGCTGCGGATGCGTTCCCGGAAGATCACGCGAGTGCCCTCGTCGTGCGGGCGGGCGGGCGGATGCCCTGGATCGAGGCGACCATGTCGAGCACCTGGCGGGTCTCGCGCACCTCGTGCACGCGGTAGACCCGGGCGCCGTGCCACGCAGCGATCGCGGTGGCGGCCAGCGTGCCCGTGAGGCGCTCGCTGGTCGGCAGGTCGAGGGTCTCCCCCACGAAGTCCTTGTTGCTCAGCGAGACCAGCACCGGCCAGCCCGTGCCGACCATCTCGTCGAGGCGGCGAGTGATCTCCAGGCTGTGCCAGGTGGTCTTCTCGAAGTCGTGGGCCGGGTCGATCAGCAGCGACTCGCGTGCCACGCCGGCCGCAAGTGCGCGGTTGGCCAGCGCCACGGTGTCGTCGATCGCGGCACGCACGACATCGGCGTACGACACGCGGTGGGGAGGCTGGCGCGGGGTGGCGCCGTTGGTGTGGGTGCAGATGTACGCCGCGCCGTGCTCTGCGGCGACCTCGACCAGGCCCGGATCGTGGCCACCCCAGGCGTCGTTGAGCAGGTCGGCCCCCGCCTCGCAGACCGCACGTCCGACCTCGGAACGCCAGGTGTCGACCGAGATCACGATGTCGGGGAACTCGTCGCGGACCCGGGCCACGAACCCGACGGTGCGCTGCAGCTCCTCGGTGACGTCGACGACGTCACCGGGTCCTGCCTTCACGCCCCCGATGTCGACGATCTCGGCGCCGTCCGCGACAACCGCCCGGACCCGCTCGAGCGCGGCATCCTCCGCGTAGGTGGCGCCGTTGTCGTAGAACGAGTCACGGGTCCGGTTGACGATCGCCATGACGAGCAGGCGGTCGTCCGGAAAGGTGTGGCGGCCCAGCCTCAACACGCGCTCAGCACACCGGACCCTGGATGCGGGCGAAGGGCCGCGCCGCCTCGAGCTCGAGCCCGAGGGCGAGCAGCAGGGCATCGCGCCCGGCGCCCGCACCGAACATCATGCCGAGCGGCATGCCGTCGACGGTGTTCGCCAGCGGGAGCGACAGGGCAGGCGTGCCGGTCGCGTTCTGCAGCGGAGTGAAGGCGACCCAGTCGAGCAGCCGCTCCTTCAGGGTCTCGTAGGGCAGCGCCGGGTCGAGCTCACCGATCACCGGCGTCGGGGCCGCCACGGCGGGCGTCAGCACGACGTCGTACTGGCGGAAGACCCTGGCCGCCGAGCGGCTGCTCGCTGCCAGCCGGGCGATCGCGGGTCCCGTGCGGTGGATGTTGCGCAGCGCGTGGCGCTCGAGCCCCCGCGTCAGGTTGTCGAGCCGCGAGATGTCGAACGACCTGCCGAACCGCAGCCTCCCGGTGCGGACCACGCCGAGGGCAAGCAAGGACCAGTAGAGGAGGAAGTCGTCGGGAAGGCTCGCGGGCACCGGCGGGTCGATCTCCTCGACGTGGTGCCCGAGCTCCTCCAGCAGTCCGGCGGTCTTGAGCGTCTGCTCGCGCACGTCCGGGGTGGCGTCGCGGTCGATGGAGCTGGTGACCACAGCGATCTTCAGCCGGCCACGCACCGGCTCGGTGACGTCGCCGACCGGCCGCAGGCCCGGGTTGCGCCAGACCAGCTCGGCCTCGCGGAAGAACGCCGCCGTGTCGCGGACGCTGCGCGTGACCACGCCGTCGGCGACGATGCGCACCGGGATCTCGCGCATCATCTTGTCCTGGAGCGTCCGGTTGCGCGTGGGCTTGAGCCCGACCAGGCCGCACGCGGCGGCCGGGATGCGGATCGAACCACCGCCGTCGTTGGCGTGGGCCAACGGGACGACACCCGCAGCGACGTACGCCGCGGAGCCGGCCGAGGACGCACCCGAGCTGCGCGTGGTGTCCCAGGGGTTGCGGACCGGCCCGAGGCGCGGGTGCTCCGCCGAGGCGCTGAATCCGAACTCCGAGAGCCGGGTCTTGCCGATCGGCTGAAGGCCCGTCGCGCGGAACATGCGCGTGAGCTCACCGTCGGTCGCCTTGGGCCTGCCCACGAAGGCGTCCGTGCCCTGCAGCGTCGGCATGCCGGCGACGTCGCAGTTGTCCTTGATGAAGGTCGGCAGGCCGCCGAAGAAGCCCGTCGGCGGCTCGCCGTCGCCGGCATCGAAGGCGGGGTGGGCCAGGCCGTTGAGCACCGGCTCGACCACCTGCAGCCGGGCGACCACCGCATCGCGGAGCTCGGAGGGCGAGACCTGGCTCGAGGCCAGCAGACCGGCGAGGGCGACGGCGTCATGGTCCGCCAGCGCGTCGTCCGTGAAGGCATGCACACGACTCATGGGCCGAGGTTAGTCCTTCCGCTGAACGATCTGACGGAGGGTCAGAGGAAGTGCAGCACCACTGGCACGAGTGCGCTGATCAGCAAGGCGGTGATGCCCATCGACAGACCCGAGAAGGCGCCTTCGGTGGCGTCCTCCCGCAGTGCCCTCGACGTACCGATGCCGTGGCTGACCGCACCGATGGCCAGGCCGCGAGCGCGCCGGTCACGCACGCGCGCGGCAGTGAGGACCGCAGGCGCGGCGACCGCACCGATGATGCCGACCACGATCGCGAGGACCGCAGTGAGCGAGGACAGGCCACCGATCGTGTCCGAGACCGCGAGGCTCACCGGGGTGGTCGCTGCCTTGGGCGCCATCGTCAGCTCGAGCACCCGGTCGCCGCCGAGCACCCGGACCGCCAGGACCCCGGTGACGATGCTGACCACGGCACCGACCGGCAGTGCGATCAGCATGGGCACGAACATGCGGCCGAGGTGATGGGCCTGGCGGTGGAGGGGTACGGCGAGAGCCACGGTCGCGGGGCCGAGGAAGAAGCCGATGATGCCGGCGCCCTCGGAGTAGTCGGAGTAGTCGACGTCGAGCAGCTCGAGGGCGACACCGATGAAGACGATGGCGATCAACACCGGCTGCGCGAGGGCGTGGTCGCGGCTGAGCCGTCGCACCTCGAGGCCGAGGCGGTAGCCGAGCAGGGTCAGGAAGATCCCGAGCAGGGGCGAGGTGCGCAACCAGTCCAGCGTCTCGCTCATCGCGTCGCCGCCTTGCCGAGGAGGAGCGTCACGAGCCAGCCGACGGTGACCAGGCCGGCGACCCAGGAGATCAGCAGCGCGCCGACCAGCGGGAGCGGGTGGTCGCCGATCACGCCGAGCAGGGTGATCACGCCGACGCCGGCCGGGATGAAGAGCAGCTGCAGGTGCTTGAGCAGCGCATCCGAAGTGCGGAAGACGTTGGCCTCGCGTGGCGGCCGGCGGAGCTGGAGCAGCGCGAAGAGGATGACCATGCCCAGCACGGGGCCCGGCAGCGGGAGGCCGGTGGTGCGCACGACGACCTCCCCGACGAGCTGGCACAGCAGCAGCCAGAGGAGTCCGTTGATCATGTGTCAGTGCCCGCGGTCAGCGCAGCGATGCCGCGGCGGTGGCAACCGGCGAGGTGGGTGTCGACGAGGCCGAGTGCCTCCCACAGCGCGTAGAGCGTGGTCGGTCCGACGAACGAGAACCCGCGCTTCTTGAGCAGCTTGCTCAGCGCGAGCGACTCGGGTGAGCTCGGGACGAGGTCCGTGGTGGTGACGGGCGCGGGACCCGGGACGGGCGCGCTCGCACGGATCAGCGACTCCAGGCTTCCCTCGGGGCCGGCGCCGCGGAGTGCGACGGTGGCCCGGGCATTGGTGATCGTCGCGTCGACCTTGGCGCGGTTGCGCACGATGCGGGCGTCGGCGAGCAGGGCGTCGCGCTTCGCCCCGTCGTACGACGCGATGCGGTCGACGTCGAACCCGTCGAAGACCTCACGGAACGCGGGCCGCTTGCGCAGGATCGTGGCCCAGCTCAGGCCGGACTGGAACGCCTCGAGGGTGAGCCGCTCGAACAGTGCGCTCTCCCCCACGACAGGCACTCCCCACTCGGTGTCGTGGTAGTCGCGCATCTCCCCCGGCTCCGCAGCCCACGGGCAGCGCGCGAGTCCGTCCTCGCCGACGAGCACGCCGACTCCTTCTGGACCGCCTCCCTCTGACATGCGCACATCTTGGCAGTTGACGTCCTGCTGGCCCAGGTCGGATGCCCGCGGCGGGCTGGCGAAGAAATAGTGCCCGCTAGTCCTCGGCTGACCCCGCCCACTATCGCGGGTTGGTGGTCAGCGGGACCTGAGGCGGAGGTTCGGGAGCGGGGGCGCGGGGATCGGCGGGGTGTGGTCGTCGATGACCACACCGAAGCGGCCCGGGGCCACCTGCTGGCTGTCGGGCACGATCGCGCCGTCGCGCGTGAGCTGCGCCTGCCACTCGGTGCGGTACTCCACGATCTCCTCGTGGGTGCGGCCGACGAAGTTCCACCACATGACCAGCGACTCGCCGAACGGCGGACCGCCGAGGAGCACCACCCGCGCGTCGTCGTGGGCCGTGATGGTCACCGTCGAGCAACCCGGAGCGAGGTAGCCCAGCTCGGCGGGCTTGAGGTCCTGGCCCACGAACGAGACCGGCCCCAAGTCGACCAGTAGCCCGTGCTCGAACGACGGGTCGACGTCGAAGGTCATCGACGCACCCTTCGCGAGCAGGATCTCCGCGCCGAGCACCGGGGTGTGGGTGAAGACCGGCGAGGTGTCTCCGAGCAGCGAGCCGAGGAAGACGCGCGCCTCCCAGCCCTCCCCGCTCACCAGCGGCGGCGCGTGGTGCGCGAACCCCGGAGCCGTGTCTCGTGCGGAGTCGGGCAGGGCCAGCCAGAGTTGTACGCCGTGGAGCGTCGTCGTGCCCGCCGTGGAGATCTCCGAGTGGCTGATGCCGTGTCCGGCGGTCATCAGGTTGACCTCGCCGGGACGGACCATCGCCACCGTGCCGACCGAGTCGCGGTGCTCGACCTCACCGGTGAAGAGCCAGCTCACCGTGGACAGGCCGGTGTGCGGGTGCGGAGTCACGACCATGCCGCCGGTGTCCTCCACCTCGTCGGGACCGTAGTGGTCCGCGAAGCACCAGGCCCCGATCAGGGTCCGGCCGCGCGAGGGCAACGTGCGTCGTACGTTCATGGCGCGGAGCCCGCCGAGGGGTACGTCGCGGGGAACGATCACCTCAACCCCGGGACCGCCCGGGGTCTCGCTGCACACGATCTCGCCCGGGTCCTGCTCCGCATTGCTCATGTGGCCAAGTCTGCCGCGCGGGTCAACAACCCTTGCGCGATCGGCTGGCGCAGATGGCGGCCGCAGATCGGGAGGGTGGCCATGCGCGGGCAACCCTCACCTCACCATCCGTTCATGAGAGCGAGTCATCATCGAAGTCATGCGCATCGCCCAGCTCGCCAACTTCATCGGTCCCTCGTCCGGGGGAATGAAGACCGCGGTGGCGGCACTCGGATCCGGGTACGTCGCCGCGGGCGCTGAGCGACTCCTCGTGGTGCCCGGCCCGGTCGACAAGCGGCTCGAGACCGAGGACGGCGTCGTCGTCCAGCTGCGCGCCCCCCGTGTGGGCGGTGGCTACCGGCTGATCGTGGAGCCGTGGCGCGTCATCGATGCGCTCGAGGAGTTCGGTCCGACGTCGGTCGAGATCAACGACAAGGCGACGCTGCTGCCGGTCGCTCGCTGGGCCCGCCGCAATGACGTCGCCTCGGTGCTCTTCAGCCACGAGCGGCTCGACGACATGCTGGCGATGCGGACCGGTCTCGACACCGGCGCGAAGGTCTCGATCGGCCTGTGGAACCGCGTGCTGGTCCGGCAGTTCGACGCAGTCGTGGTGACCTCCCGCTATGCCCGCCGCGAGTTCGCGAAAGCCGCCGCTGCGTCCGACACCCCGGTCGTGCAGGTCCCGCTCGGCGTCGACCTGGAAACCTTCCGTCCGGCCCCGGTCATCGGCGGCACGGTCCTGTCCGCCTCCGGTCGCGGCGGCGACCGGCCGTTGAAGCTCGTCCACGTCGGGCGGCTCTCCCGCGAGAAGTCCCCCCACCTGGCGGTCGCGACCGCTGTCGAGCTGCACCGCCGCGGCGTACCTGTCGTGCTCGACGTCTTCGGCCAGGGCCCGCACCGCCACGAGCTCGAGGAGATCGCCGGCAACGCACCGGTCCGCTTCCACGGCCACGTCGCCGGTCGCGCCGAGCTCGCCCGGCGCATCGCTGCCGCCGACATCGCCCTCTCCGTCTGCCCGGGCGAGACCTTCGGGCTCGCTGTGCTCGAAGCGCTCGCCTGCGGCACGCCGGTCGTCACCGCCCGGACGGGCGGCGCGAGCGAGCTCATCGACATGACCTCGGGAGCCTGGGGCGACCCCGATCCGGCCTCGCTGGCCGACGCCGTGCTGCGGCTGGCGTCGCGCAACGTCGCCGCCCGTCGGGCGGCCGCACGGTCCCGCGCCGAGCAGTTCCCGTGGTCGGCCACGATCGACGCGATGGTCGACCTGCACGCCGACCTGGCTCAGGCCGACAACACCTCGGCGAGGGGCGTGCTCGGCAGCTGGTGGGCCTCCCCCACGGGTGCGTAGACCAGCTCGCCGGCGTGGGTGTTGAGCCCGAGGGCCAACGCAGCGTCGTCGACGCAGGCCTGCCTCCAGCCCTTGGCGGCCAGCGCGACGGCGTACGGGAGCGTCACGTTCGTCAACGCGTACGTCGAGGTGTTGGGCACCGCGCCCGGCATGTTGGCCACGCAGTAGAAGACCGAGTCGTGCACGCGATAGGTCGGGTCCGCGTGCGTCGTCGGGTGTGAGTCCTCGAAGCAGCCGCCCTGGTCGATCGCGATGTCGACGAGCACCGAGCCCTTCTTCATGCGCGACACGAGGTCGTTGCTGATCAGCTTGGGCGCACGCGCTCCCGGGATCAGCACGGCACCGATGACCAGGTCGGCCTCGAGCACCTGCTGCTCGATGGCCAGCTTGGAGCTGGCGAGGCCGTGGACCCGGTTGTTGTAGCGCCAGAACGACATCCGCAGCTTGTCGAGGTCGGTGTCGAGCAGGGTCACGTCGGCACCCATGCCGAGGGCGATGTTGGCGGCGTTCTGGCCGGAGACACCGGCGCCGAGGACGACCACCTTGGCCTGCGCGACGCCACCGACCCCGCCGAGGAGCACTCCGCGGCCTCCCTCAGGGCTCATCAGCGCGTGCGCGCCGACCTGGGGCGCGAGGCAGCCCGCGACCTCGGACATCGGGTAGAGCAGCGGCAGCCCTCCGGAGGGCAGCTGCACGGTCTCGTAGGCGATCGCCGTGACCTTGCGCTTGACCAGCTCCTCGGTCAGCGCCCGGTCGGCGGCAAGGTGGAGGTAGGTGAACAGGACCAACCCCTCGCGCAGCCGGTGGTACTCCTCGGCGACGGGCTCCTTGACCTTGAGCACCAGCTCGGCGCTGTCCCAGACCTCGTCGGGGTCGTCGATGAGGCGGGCCCCCGCCGCGGCGTACTCAGCATCGGGGATCTGCGATCCGATCCCGGCGCCGGACTGCACGATCACCTCGTGCCCGTGCGCGACCAGCTCGTGCACGCCGATCGGCGTGATCGCGACCCGGTACTCGTTGTTCTTGACCTCGCTCGGAACTCCCACCCTCATGCAGGCCAGCATGCTCTTCCCGGATGGTCCCCAACAGGAGGACCCCAATCACGGTCCGATAACAGTCCTGTGGTGGGGGACTATCGGGAGGCGGGGCGACGGAGCGCGATCCACCCGACGTACGCCGCGAGGAGCAGCGCCGCGATCAGGTAGCTGTTGCCGTAGACCTGCTCGGCCGGGGTCCAGGCCAGCTCCTGCATCCCGGTGCGCGGCGGGACCCAGATGACCGAGCTGGCGAAGAGCGCGGTAGCGAGGACTGCGACCACGCGCGAGACCGGCCAGAGCACGAGCACGAGCGGCACCGCCCAGACCCAGTGGTGGCTCCACGAGATGGGCGACGCCATCAGCATCGCCAGCGCGGCGGTGCAGACCGCGAGCTCGGGTCGGCCGCGGCGCCAGGTGAGCGCGGCGACCAGGAGCGTGAGCCCGGCCAGCGAACCGGCGATCAGGAACCACACGACCGTGCCGGGCTCGTGGCCGGTGACCCGGTAGAGGACACCCATGACCGACTGGTTGCCGGAGTAGGCGACGCCGCCCACGCGCCCGGCATCCCACAGCAGGCTCGTCCAGTAGGTCCAGGAAGCACCGGGGACGAGCACGAAGCCGACGCCGACCGTGGCGAGGAAGGCCAGCGCTCCGGTGCGTGCGGCCCGGAACCGCCCGATCAGCAGCAGGAACACCAGGAAGAGCAGCGGGGTGAGCTTGAGCCCGGCGGCGACACCGACCATCCAGCCCGCGTGGCGGCGATCGGACCGGAGCAGGTCGAAGGCCACGAGTGCCAGCAGGAAGATGTTGATCTGGCCGAAGGCCAGGCTCGACCAGACCGGCTCGATCACCAGCGCCCCCGCGGTCACGGCGGCCAGCAGTCGCGGGGAGACCGGCACCGAGCGGGCGACCCGCAGGAACCGGTCGACCACGAGTCCGAGCACGACCACGCTCGCCGCGTTCCACACCGCCACCAGCAACGCGAACGGCAGGACCGCGAGCGGCACCATCGCGAGGGCCGAGAAGGGCGGATAGGTGAAGGGCAGGCCGGTGCCCGGCGTGCCCTCGGCGTACAGGCGCGGGCCGTCGAGCACCGCGATGCCGCCGAAGCGGTAGACCGCGAGGTCGACGAAGCCGCCGCTCAGCGCGCGGTAGCCGCACCAGATGCCGACCAGTGCCGCGAGGATCAGCAGTGGGCGCAGGCGTCGACCAGAACTGACGTTTCGACGTGCCAGGACTGACTGTTCGGCCGACCAGACCTGACCTTTCGGCGCACCAGAATTGGCCTCTCGGCGGCTGGGGACGACCGGCTCGATGCTCACGGGACCGGGAGCCAGTCGGCTTCGGCGATGTGGCGCATGCGTTCACGACCGCGCCGCGTGAGCAGCAGGAACGGCACCGCGAGCGCGACGTACATCGACCCCATGACGATGAGCAGGTAGGCGCCGTGCAGCGACGAGTCGAGCGGCGCGACGAGGCCGGCAACGACCGAGACCGCGAGCACGAGGAGCGTCAGTCCGCGCGGGAGGCGCAGGGTGGCGGCGAAGGGCACGATCCAGAGCAGGTACCAGAGGTGGACGACCGGGCTGAGCAGCAGCAGGCCGCCGATCAGGACGACGGTCGCCTCTACCGCGCGGAGCCGGTCCCCCGTGGGCCAGCGCAGCGCCACCCAGCCGATGAGGATGACCGATGCAGCGGACGCGAGGGTGCGGATCAGGTCGAGGAAGGTGGCCGGCGCCAGCCCGAGGCCGATCCCGCCGTTGATCCAGTCGAGGACGCCGCCGACGACCGTCGGCGCGGAGAGCGGCGTGTTGACGGTGGCCGGAACGCTGAGGGCCTTGATCCAGCCGATGCCGAGGCCCCAGACCGCACCGAGTCCGACCAGGGTGCCGACCGCGACCGCGGCGCTCGCGCCGAGCCGCTTCACCCGCTCCACCAGGCCAGCGGCGGCCGGGAGGGCGGCCAGGACGACCGGGATGCAGATCAGGCCGCCGGGGAGCTTGACCGCAGCAGCGAGGCCACCCACGACAGAACCCCAGACCCAGCCCCGCTCGATGCCGATCGCCAGCGCAGCGGCCATCAGCCCGACCATCAACAGGTCGTTGTGGAGACCGCCGACGCCGTTGGCCAGCATCAGCGGCGACGCGATCGCGACCGCCGAGGCGAGGGCGGGACGGACGCCGGTCCAGATCGCGATCCGCGGGACCGCCCAGGCGATCAGGGCGAGCCCGATCAGGGCGACGCCGCGGTGGGCGATCACCAGCAGCCACGGGTTGCTCGTGAAGCGCGAGGCGATGTCGCCGAGCGCCAGAGGCAGCGGCCCGTAGGGCGTCATCGTGTCCATCCAGCGCGGGTCCACGGCCTCGACGACCGGCCCCGCGAGCACGCCCGGGCCATGCTCGTAGGGGGAGACGCCGAGGCGGGTCAGGACGCCCTGGGCGGCATAGCTCCACCCGTCGCGGGAGAACAGCGGCGGCGCGATCAGCAGCGGCAGCGACCAGAGGATCGTCGCCTGGCGGACCAGCGCGACCCCGTCCGCGCGATCGGCGAGGTCCGTGCGCGCCAGGTAGCGGCAGAGCGAGAGCCAGGCGGCGGCAAGCATGCCGAGGCCGACCAGGACGATCGTCAGTCCGAGCATCCGGCCCGTCTGGTGGCTGCGCAGCGCGACCAGCTGCTCGCTCTGGAGCAGGAAGGAGGAGGCCGGAAGGGTCGACACGACCAGCCCTCCGACGAGGACCAGGAAGGAGCCGGCGAGGCCACGGGTCAGCACGATCGGACCGTACGAGCAACGCCCGACCGGAGGTCGACCTCAGCGTGAACGACACTCCAACACCGGGCGGCCAGGTCCGGATCACACCTCACGGGACGTCATGCAGAGGGAGCTCTAGCTGGCACCGTCCGTATGACGCCGGGAGGGTCGGAAGCCGAGGTGGGCGGCTGGCTCACCTCGCTGCATCGCGAGCAGGGCCTCGGGGTGGTGCGTCTCCATGTGCGTGATCGAGCGCCGGCGGTAGCGCACGATCTGCACGCAACCGACTGCCCAGAGGACGTACTGGACCGACATCGCGATCCGGAAGTCCGCCAGGTCGTAGGCCGTCGGGCCGGCCGGCTCGACGACGTCCAGCACGACACCGATCAGCCAGAGCGTCAGCAGCGAGGCAGTGAACCCGCCGATGTTGACCAGCCCGTTGGTCCGGCCGACCGCGGAGACCGGCGCGAGCGTGCGGGCCAGCTCGAACCCGACCATCGAGGCCGGGCCGCCGGTCGCGACGACGCAGACGAGGACGACCAGCAGCCAGAGCGGTGCCTGCCCCGGCCAGAGCAGGACCACTGCCCACGCGAGCGCGCTGGCCGCGACCACGACCAGCACGATCTGCGATCGCCGGTAGGGGTGTCGGGTGACCAGCCGACCGAGCACCGGGCCGGCGACGACGATCCAGCCCGTCATGACCATGAGCAGCGCGCTGGCCATGCCCCGGGACAGTCCTTGCCCGGACACGAGGAACGGGAAACCCCACAGCAGCCCGAAGACCGTCGCGCCGAACTGCGAGGTGAAGTGCGACCACATGCCGAGGCGCGTGGTCGGGTGGTCCCAGATCACCCGCAACGAGCGGGCCAGCGCGCGCAGCTTCGTGCGCTCCCGCTGCACGTCGCGGTAGGGCGAGTCCTTGACCAGCAGTGCGACCCCGACGATGACGAGGACCCCCACCAGCGAGAAGGAGGCGAAGGCACGGGTCCAGCCCAACGCGTGCAGGGCGATCGACAGGGGTGCGGCAGCGACGATCGCGCCCACCTGCCCGAGCTGCCCGGTCAGCTGCGCGACCATCGGCGCCTGCCGCACGAAGAACCAGACCGCCACGAGCCGCAGCACGCTCACGAAGATCATCGCGTCGCCCGCGCCGATCACCGCGCGAGCCGCCACGGCGGCGGTGAAGGTCGTGGTGAACGCGAACGCCAGCTGGCCCGCGGTCATCAGCAGCAGCCCGGCGATCAGCATCCGGCGTGACCCGAAACGGTCCAGCAGGACACCCACCGGGATCTGCAACGCGGCGTACACGGCGAGCTGGAGGACGGTGAACGCGGCGAGCTCGGTCGCCGAGATGTCGAAGCGGTCAGCTGCCATCAGGCCGGCCACACCGAGGGAGCTGCGGTGGAAGATCGCCACGACGTACGCCGCGAGGGCGACGCCCCAGATCGCCCGGGCCCGACGGCGCCCGATGTTGTGCATCAGCTCGCGTTCCCGGGCAGCGGTCGACTCCACCCGACCATCGTCGCAGTGGTCACCGACCGACGACGAACGGGTTCGTCGATCACACAGTTGCGATCAGGTGAACTCCCCCGACAGCCCGGGCGCCCGGGAGTAGTGTCGAAGTGCCATGTCCACGATCGAGGTCATTGATCTGCCCGCGGCGACCCCAACGAGTTTCGTGGGCCGCCGACACGAGCTCGCCGAAGCGCGCCGGCTGCTCGGCACGACCCGGGTGCTCACGCTGGTCGGCACCGGTGGCGCCGGCAAGACCCGGCTGGCCCTGCGCCTGTCGACCGAGGTCCGGCGGGCCTACCACGACGGAGTCTGCGTGGTGCTCCTCGCCGACCTGCGCGACCCTGCGTTGCTCGAGCTCACGGTGGCCGAGCGGTTGCAGCTGCGCGACCAGTCCGGACGCGATCCGCTCGAGCTGGTCATCGCCCACCTGGCCGACCGACAGCTGCTGCTGGTCCTCGACAACTGCGAGCACCTGGTCGAGGAGTGCGGTCGTTTCGTCGAACGGGTGACCCGCGCCTGTCCCCAGGTCCAGGTCCTGGCCACCAGCAGGCAGTCGCTCCGCGTCGCAGGAGAGGTGTCCATGCAGGTCCCGCCGATGGACGTCCACGAGGCCTCCGACCTCTTCTCCGAACGGGGCACGGCGGCGAAGCCCTCCTTCGCCCTCAACGACGAGAACGCGGGCCCGATCGCCCGGATCTGCAAACGACTCGAAGGCCTGCCGCTCGCGATCGAGCTCGCCGCCGCCCGGATCCGGGTCCTCTCCCCCGCCCAGATCGAGCAGCGGCTCGATGCCCGCTACCGGCTGCTCACCCAGGGCAACCGGGATGCCCCGCAGCGCCAGCAGACGCTGCGGGCACTGGTCGACTGGAGTCACGACCTCTGTTCTCCCGAGGAGCAGCTGCTCTGGGCGCGGGCATCGGTCTTCTCCGGCGGATTCGACCTGGAGGCGGCCGAACACGTGTGTGCAGGCGACGGGATCGAGGAGGAGGACGTCCTCGACCTGATCGACTCCCTCACCGACAAGTCGATCCTGATCGCCGACGAGCTCGGCGGCTCGATGCGCTACCGCATGCTCGAAACGCTCCGCGAGTACGGTGCCGAGCGGCTCGACCAGCAAGACGCCCGCGCCACTGCACGTCGCCACCGCGACTGGCTGGCCCAGCTCGCCCAGACCTGCCGGGACACCTGGGAGGGCCCCGACCAGGTCGCCCTCGTCGCCCGGCTCCACCGCGAGCACGCCAACCTGCGGGTCGCGCTCGACTACTGCCTGAGCAGCCCGGACGAGGTCGCCGCAGGATTCCGCATCGCCACGTGTCTCGACGACTACTGGGGGATGCGCGGCCTGCACACCGAGATGCGTCGATGGCTCGCCCAGGCTCTCGCCATCGACACGAGCCCGTCCGCCGAGCGGGCCGAGGCGCTGCGCATGAGCGGCTGGTACGCCCTGCTCCAGGGCGATCCCGAGCAGGGTCTGCCTGCAATCGTCGAGGCCGGCGAGACAGCTGCTGCCACCGGCAGCCGCCGGGCCTCGGCGTACGTCACCCATGCCTGGGGCATGGCGGCGTGCTTCACCGGAGACCTGGACCAGGCATCGACCCTGATGTCGCAGGCCCTTGGGGAGTTCCGCGCCATCCGCGACGTGCGCGGCGAGTTCTTCACGCTGTTCATCCTCGGGATGTCGATCGGCCTCCGGGGCCGACCCGGTGATGCCGATGAAGGCCTCGCCGTGCTCGATGAGTGCATCACCGCGGCCACCAGTCGCGGAGAGGAGTTCTGGCGCGCCTACGCCCTCTGGTCAGTCGCGCAGATCGAGGTCGCCCGCGACGGACTGGAGCGGGCCGACGAGACCGCGAAGCAGTCACTGGAGATCCAGCGGCGCCTCGACAACCGGCTCGCGATCGCTCTCGGCGTGGACACCCTGGCCTGGATCGCTGAACGCCAGGGGCGCTTCCCACGGGCCGCTCGGCTCTTCGGGGCAGCCGACTCGCTCTACGAGTCGATCGGCGGTTCGCCTCAGAACTTCGCCACGGTGGCTGGGCCCCACGACCGACACCTGGCCGCGACGCGGGACGCCCTCGACCCGGCGCAGTTCGAGAGCGAGTACGCCGCTGGGCGCGCCCTGTCGCTCGATGAGGCCCAGGACTTCGCCCTCGACACCGACAGCGCCGCGCCGGCCCGCGATCCCGATGCGCCCTCGCCGCTGACGCGGCGTGAGGCCGAAGTCGCAGCGCTGGTCGCCGCCGGCCTCACCAACAAGGACATCGCGACGCGTCTGGTCATCTCGCTCCGCACCGCCGAGGGCCATGTGCAGAACATCCTGGTCAAGCTCGGCCTGCGCTCGCGCGGACAGATCGTGGCGTGGCACGCGCACGGCACGCGGCCATCGCCCGACGGACCTCATCCGTCCCGCTAGGGCTCCCCTGGGGCGGTGGCTGTCTGGGCCGGCTTCCCGGCTGGTCGAGCCCCTCCCGCTCGACCAGCCGGAAAGGCGACCCAGACACCCACTCAGGTCACGAGCCTCAGGTCGCGAGCTGCCAGGACCGCGCCTCGGCCTCCAGACGTCGCGCGACGTCGTGCATCTTCTGCGCCGCACGGCGGTGGGCTGCGACCGACGGCGGCACGGGCAGCCAGTACGGCACCCGGGCTGCCTCGAACGCGGCCTCGTCCTCCTCGCTCCTGGCGAGTGCGTCCAGCTCACGGGAGAGCTCGACGAGCATGTCGGGACAGCGCAGCGGCATGGCTCAGTCCCGGTGATCTTCTGCGTCGTGGTGGGCGTCCGGCACCCAGGAGCCGTTGGACGCGTAGTGGACGCCTCCGCCCCACGTCGGCGAATCCCAGTCGATCATCGTTCTTCCCCCGCTCGTCCCTGCTGCTCGTGGTCCGGATCCTCGAAAGGATCCGGACCAGGTCGGTGGTTCCTTCCCCACCTTCAGCATCAGCCCGCGGTCAGCAGGGCACGACGGGGTAACTACCTACGTAGGTACCTGCGTTTTCTGGACGAGCGTCAAGAAGACGCCCTTCGGCCTCACCGGACGGAAGCGCGCCACGCCCTCCACCCGCCGTACGTCGTGATGTCGCGGACGGCGTCGACCCCGTCGGCACTGCAGAGGAAGCCGAGCAGGCGTGTGCCGTCATCCAGGTCCACCTGCCCCAGGCCGAGCGGCGGCGCGATCGTCGCCTGGAACCCGGACAGCGCTGCCGCCGGCAGCGACCAGACCTCGACCTCCAGCGCACTCGGGGCTCCCGCCTGAGCGGCGGGGAGCCGGGTCACCCCGGGCCGCGGGAGTGGGCCGTCGACGACGTACATGCGGTAGTCGGGGGCCATCCGCGCGGCCCGGACGAAGACCCCACCACGCGCGACGAGGTCCGCGTTGAGTGGTTCGCCGGCCAGGTGCGCACCAGCGACGACCAGCTCCACGCGATCCTCGGCCGCGGCTTCGTCGACCTGCTCCCCACCCCACGCCGCGGCGAGGTCCAGCAGCGCAAGGTCCCCTCCCGCGGGAGCCAGCAGCTGGGCCCCGAACGGCAGCCCGTCGCCGCGCACAGGGCCGGGGAAGGCGACTGCGCACAGGTCGAGCAGGTTCGTCATGTTGGTGAAGCGTCCGAGCCGGGTGTTGACCCCGATCGGATCCGCAACGACGTCGGCCAACGTGGGGTGGGTCGGCGTGACGGGCAGCAGCAGGGCATCGGCCACCTGCCAGGCCTGGCGTGATGAGGCATCGAGCGCCGCGAGCCGGTGGAAGGCCGCGAAGACGTCCGTTGCCGACAGGTCCGGAGCACCCGCCACGATCTCGCGCACGGCGGGGTCAACTTCCGGATCATCGGTGAGCGCCTCCCCGAACGCGAGCCGCCGCTCGGCGACCCAGGGGCCGCTGTAGAGCAGCGTGGCCGCGTCGAGGAACGCCGCGATGTCCAGCTCGACCACGTCCCACTGCGACCGGGCGCGGGCGACCGAGGCCTCCCAGGCCACCTGGTGCGGCGGGTCGAGATCGAGGTCCCCCACGGGCACCGCGATCACCGGTCGCGCCGGGGTCGGGCGCTGCGGCACGGCGCGCGACCAGGGATCCGCCGCGTCGGGTCCCGCGATCACGGTGAACACCTCCCGGGCCCGGGCCACGGTGCGCGTCATGACGGTGACGCAGTCCAGCGATGCGCACGCCGGGACGGTGCCGGTCGTCGGGACCAGCCCCTTGCTCGGCTTGAGCCCGACGAGCCCGTTGAATGCAGCGGGCACCCGACCACTCCCTGCGGTGTCGGTGGCCAGCGCCACCTCGGCATCGCCGGAGGCCACTGCCACTGCGCTCCCGGAGCTCGATCCGCCACTGACGTGTTCCGGGGAGAAGACCGAGTGGCAGGCGCCGTACGGCGAGCGCGTGCCGACCAGGCCGGTGGCGTACTGGTCCATGTTGGTCTTGCCCACGGGCACAGCGCCGGCGTCGAGCAGCCGCTGGACGGCGGTCGCGGACGCGGCCGCCGGCGTCGTACGCCGCGGGTCGGCCGCTGTGGTCGGCACCCCGACCAGGTCGATGTTGTCCTTGATCGCGAAGGTGACTCCGGACAGGGGACCATCCGGGGCGGCGGCTTCGAAGGCGGCCACCTCGGCATCCGAGAGCCGGTGGATGAACGTCGGCTGGTCACTCATGAGACCCACCTCTGTCGCTCCGCGTCGAACGCGGCCCGGCGATGAGCCCGGACCAGCGCGATCTCGTCGGCCGCGCCCTCCTCGAGCGCAGCCACCTCGGCCACCGAGAACGTCGCCGGCCGGATGTCGAGGTCCCGGACTCCGGCCTTGATCTCCGCGCGCTGCAACGCAAGCTCCTCCGCGGTCACCGGAACGAACCGGATCCGGTCGAACTGGCGCAGGAGCCAGGGCTTCGGGTCGCGTCCCGGATCTTCCGCGATCAGTCGCCAGACCGGCACGGTCCGACCGACCAGCTGGTAGCCGCCGGGACCCTCCATCCCGTAGATGCACAGGTAGATGCCGCCGATACCGACGGCGTTCTGAGGAGTCCAGGTGCGCGCGGGGTTGTACTTCGTGGTCACCAGCCGGTGGCGCGGGTCGATCGGCACGGCCACCGGTGCACCCAGGTAGACGTCGCCCAGCCCCACCACCAGATAGGTGGCCTCGGTGACCACGCCGAACACGTCGTCGCGCTGCGGCAGGTCGTTGACCCGGCGGATGAACTCGACGTTGTCGGGGTTCCACGGCGCCGTCGGGTTCACCGACTGGTAGCGCCGCATCGCCTCGTGGGCCTCGGGATGGTCGAAGGCCATCGGCATCGTCACCTCGCGCACGTCGAGGACGACGGTCGCGGGGTCGGCGAGGTCGGCCGCGAGACCGACCAGGTGCCGGGCCAGGTCGGGCAGCCGCAGGACGGCGTCGTCGACCTTGACGAGCACGGACCTGACGCCCTCGACGATCTCCGCGACACCGTCCGGGCGGTCGGCCCGCAGCGCCTCGGCGAGGAGGTGGATCCAGACCCGCACGGTCAGCTCCAGCGAGGACGGGCCGGCCTCGAGCAGCAGGTGCCGGTCCCCCGACCGCCTGATCGAGTACGCCGGGTGGTGGCCCGCCGCGGGCCGCTCGGCCAGCTGCGCGGGCCGGTCCCAGGTGATGCGCTCCGGGGCTGTGCGGCCATCCCCAGCCGGACCCTCAGCCGGACCCTCAGCCCCACCCTGCACGGGCGTGATCTGCGCACAGGGCTTGCGATCCCCCAGTCCGCGCACGAGATCGAGCAGGGCCCGCCGCTCGCGCATGGCGGCCTCTGCGTCGTCCGGCGCGACAGGGACCAGTTGCACGGTGTCGCCCGGCCGGAGCTGGCCCAGCTTCCACAGGTCGGCGCCGATGACGCCTGCCGGCACCACGAACCCTCCCAGCGACGGGCCGTCCTTGCCGACGATGACGGGGGTGTCACCCGAGAGCATGATCCCTCCGACCGGATAGGCCGAGTCGTGCACGTTGCTCGGGTGCAGCCCGGCCTCGCCCCCGTCGGTGCGCGCCCAGCCGGGCATCGGCCCGACCAGCCGCACGCCCGTCCGGTCGGCCCGGTGGTCGACCCGCCAGCTCGTGGCGAAGAGCTCCCGGACGCCCTCGACCGTCAGGTGCTCGGGGGCTCCGTGGGGACCCGCGATCACGCGCAGCTCCCACTCGCCGCCCAACGCCGGGAGCAGGTCGACGACCTCCACCGGGGCCGCCAGGTTCTCCCGGCGGCCGAGCGGAAGAACGTCACCATCGAGCACCGGGCGGCCCTCGACGCCCCCGAAGCCGCCCAGGATGAAGGTGGCACGGCTGCCGAGGACCCGGGGCACGTCGATGCCGCCCTGCACCGCGACGTACCCGCGCATGCCGGGGCCGTCGACGGGACCGACGTCGAGGACCGCTCCGGCGCGCACCCGACGGACCTCACCCGGCGACAGCGGCCAGCCGTCCACCGACGCGTCGGTCAACCCGCCACCGACGCAGACGAGGGTGTCGGTGTCGAAGGCGAGCACCGGTCCCCGGACCACGCACTCGAGTCCGCCGGCGGTGTCCGGGTTGCCGACTGCCGCGTTCACCAGCGCGAAGGTGAACTCGTCGAAGGCCCCGGACGGCGGCACCCCGACGTCCCAGTAGCCGCGGCGTCCGTCGATGTCCTGCACGGTGGTCTGGACGCCGGCGTCGACCACGGTCACCTTGGTGGCCGCCATCACGACCACCACCCCAGCAGCTGCAGCGGCGTCGGGTCCCAGCCGTTGCAGGGATTGTTGAGCTGCGGGCAGTTGGAGAGCAGCACCCAGATGTCGCGGCTGGCGGTCAGCTCGACGTACTTCCCCGGTGCGGAGAGACCGTCGTCGAACTGCAGCCCACCCGCAGAGGTGACCGGCACGTTCATGAAGAAGTTGATGTTGTGGCCCAGCTCGCGCTGCCCGATGCCCGCGGCGGCGCCGTAGGCCAGGAACGTCTGCCGGCACGCGTGCTGGTGGCGCACGTGCTCGCCGTAGCGGATCACGTTGCTCTCCTGCGCGCAGGCGCCACCGATCGTGTCGTGGCGCCCGACGGTGTCATCGGTGATCACGGCGAGCTCGTCGAGGCGGGTCGAGAGCAAGCGGGAGCCGGTGGTCAGGAAGACCGCGCCCTGTTCCCTGATGGTGTCGAACGCCGAGTAGCGGTTGTCGATGTCGTCCGCGTCGTAGAGCAGCGTGTCGGCTGCCTGGTTGCCGAAGAGGTCGACGATCCGGAGGCGCCCGCCCGCGGGGACGCGCACCAGGGCACCGTCCCCGGACCCGATGGTGGCGTCGTGGACGGGGCCGTTCGCGGGGTTGCCGGCCGGCCCGGCCGCGACGGCCGGGCTCGTGTGCACCGCGGTCATGCCACGGCCCTCCGCGTCATCTCCAGCGCCCGCGCGGACTCCGCCCGGAACACGTACGACGCGTCGTCGGGACCCACCACCGGTGCGGTGTCGACCGTGACCCGTACCCCGGCCGGGGCGTAGGCGGCAACCGACATCGGATGCGGAGCCGTGCTCACCACGATCAGGACGTCCTGCTCCGTGCGCAGCGTGACGGTGTCACCTGCGACGGAGTGACCGGGCGCGAAGGAGAGCGACGAGCCGTCCTCCCCGATCGAGACCCGACTGAAGAAGTTGACCGGGGCATGCAGGTCGCGCTCGCCGAGGCCGTGCTTGGTGAGCTCGGTGACGAGGCCGGTGTGGGCCGAGCGCCGCCACTCGTTGCGGTCGGCCTGGTAGCTGCTCGGGCCGAACCTGGCCAGGTGGGCGTCGTGGCCGAAGCCGCCCAGACAGTCGTGCCAGTCCAGGCTGGATGCCACGACGGAGGCGAGCGCCAGGCCCCGGTCGGACATGAGCACCATCGGCGGGAGGATCCGCGCCGACATCTGCGCCTTCAGGGTGTCGGGGATGTTCATCCGGTCGACCCGGTCGGCACCGACGATCAGGGTGCTGCAGTTGGCGTCGTCGCCGAGCGCGGTCAGCGTGACCAGCCGGCCGGCACGCACCGGGGTCGACCAGGCCGCTCCGCCCGGGATCTCGTGGGCGTAGAGGCTCATCAGGACTCCTCGGCGTACGCCCGGACGGGCTCGGCAGCGATCACCGGCAGGACCGATGCGTGATAGCTCTCGCGCTTCACGGCGTACGCGATGGCGCCCGCGCCGAAGGTGACGGCGAGGGTGACCAGCGGGAGGTAGTGGAGGTACCAGCCCTCGCCGGCCGGGTCGTAGACGTCAGCGCGCGGCAGGCCCAGGTTGATCGCCATGAAGACGCCGTAGGCGACGGCCAGCACGTTGACGACGAGGCCCAGCTTCGGGCCCATCGAGAAGAGCGGCTTGCCGTTCTCGTCGACGCCGCCGGTCTCCAGCGTCCCGCGCAGGCGGCTCACCAGCATGGAGCCGGTGACCGCGAGGTAGGCGATGTACATGAGCATGATGCAGACGCTGCACAGGCCGAGGAACAGACCAGCGTTCTTGACGTTGACCAGCAGGCAGATCGCGGCGCCGACGCCGGGCACGACCGTGGCGAGCACCGGGGTGCCGGTGCGGGGTGAGACCTTGCGCAGCGCCGAGGAGAACGGCAGCACGTCGTCGCGCGACATCGAGAAGATCATCCGCGCGGCGGCGGTCTGGATGGCGAGGGTGCAGACGCACACGGCCAGGGCGACGTCGACGAGCAGGACCTTGCCCCAGAAGGTGCCGAGCTGGCTGGTCAGGACGTAGGGCAGGCCGCCCAGGCCCAGGTCGTCAGGCGCCAGGCTGGGGGCCGCCATGAGCGCGGCGAGCAGCAGGAACGCGCCACCGATGCCGGAGGCAACCACGGCGCGCAGGATGGTGCGAGGCGTGGTCGCGCGCGGCTTGTGGGTCTCCTCGGCGAGCTCGCCCGCGGAGTCGAAGCCGACCAGCACGTAGGCCGCCATGAGCGACGAGATCAGCAGCGGGACAACGTAGCCGGTGGAGGCGTCGAGGTTGGTGTGGTGGAGGACCACGGACGGGCCGCGCTCGGCGTTGCCGAACAGGAGTACGACGAGCAGCGCGATGCCGATCAGCTCACAGGTGACCCCGACGGAGTTCACGACCGCGGTGATGTGGACCGAGACGGCGTTGAGCGTCGTCGTGGCGATCAGCAACAGGCAGCCGAGGAAGACCGCGTTGGTCGCGCCGTCCGGGGAGAAGACCGAGGGGTCCGTGCCGATGACCTGGAAGCCGGACCAGACCGCGGGGAGCACGACCTGGAGAGCGATCGCGGCCGCCGCGACGGTGATGATCTGGGCGACGATCATGGTCCAGCCGGCGAACCAGCCGACCACGGATCCGCCGAGGCGGCGCGACCACTGGAAGATCGCGCCCGAGAGCGGATAGCGCGCCGCCAGCTCTGCGAAGCAGAGGGCGACCAGGATCTGTCCGGCGAAGACGGCGGGCCAGGTCCAGAAGAACGCGGTGCCACCGAAGCTGTAGCCGAGGCCGAAGAGCTGGAAGACGGTGGTCAGGATCGAGACGAACGAGAAGCCGGCCGCGAACGACGCGTAGGTGCCGACACGCCGGGCCAGCTGCTGGGTGTAGCCAAAGGTGTGGAGATCGGTCGCGCTGAGCGCCTCTCCGCTGCTGGATGCGAGGTGGGTGGACAAGAGGTGCCTCCGAAAACGGTAGGCCCGACCTCGCCGTACACAAAAAGGGCGCACGGCAGCCGGGGCCATTCGGCCTCCCGGGCTTTTGTCCCGCCGTGGAGCGGTGCGACGTCGTCGTCCCACCGCCTCCCCTCTCGGACCAGGCCCTCCCGAGGCAGCGTGTGCTCGGGAGACGGAACCCTAGGGGCGCCCCGCTCGGTAGCGGGTCAGGTACTACTTCACCGCCCGGGCGTTTCGGCCGAAGAGCCCTGGGGGTAACAAGTGTGTGAACCGAGGACCCGCGTCGGTCAGGCCTGATGCTCGACGAGTGCTGCTGACGGGAGCCAGTCGGCACCGAGCAGGCCGGCGAGGTCGACCAGGCCGCTCGTGTCGCCGCCGACCGTGTCTGAGGCCGCAGCGATGCGCTCGACCATCACCTTGCCCACCTGCTCCTCGACGGTGCCCTCGGCGTAGGCGATGTGCCACGGCGAGACCTGGTGGTCGCGGTGGGTCCGGCCGGTGACCTGGCGTCCGGCGATGCCGGAGAACCGGGCCTGGTGGAACACGCCGACCCGCGGCTCGGTGCTCGCCTGCCGACCGTCGGCGAGCGTCTCCCCCGCGTGCAGGCTGATGGAGGCAACGGTCGTGAAGACGCAGACCTTCGCCTTGCCTGTCTGGAACCTGAGCCTCTCGGCCTCGGGGTCGAAACGGTCCTGGCCGTAGATGGTGGCGACCTCGAGCCCTGCGTCGCGGAGTCGGTCCGCGATCGGGTCGGCAGCGGTCGCGACGAACTCCACCGAGCACGCGACCTGCCGCTCGGCGGCGACCTGCTGGGCGATCCACGCGACTGTCGAGTCGACCCGGATCAGGCCGGCCTTCTGCCGGAACCGCAGCAGTGCGGCCCGACCCTTGGCGGTGTTGCGGCCACGCCGGGCGATGTCCATCTCCCGGCAGAACTCGCCCCACTCGGCCTCGTACGCCGCCCGCTCGGCCGGGTCGAGCGTGACCGGCATGCCCGAGATCGGCACCGGGCCCCACGGTGCCGCGCGGTGCAGCATCGCCGGCGGCCGCTCGTCGGCGAGCCATCCGCGGACCAGCTTCAGGTCGGCCGCGCGGCGGGCGGGATCGGCGGACCAGGTGCCGCCGTAGCGTCCCTCCTCGATCCCGATTCCGTGCCGCTCGAGCGCCTCGCCGAAGACGACGGCGGGCTGCCGCGCGGCGTACCAGGCGCTCATCGGCTCGTTGAGGACCTGGGCATAGGCAGGGGCGAGGTAGGGCAGCTCGAGCGGGGTGTGGCCCGGCGTCGCGGTGGTGGCGATGACGAACGGCGCCTTGTCGTGCGGTTTCGAGTGCCCGGAGATCTTCGCCCAGAGCTTCCAGCGCTTCGTCGTCGTACGCCGCAGCGCGTGCGCCTCGTCCGCGATGATCACGTCCCAGTCGTACGCCGCGACCTTCTCCAGCCGGTCCCAGGTGATGACCACCCAGTCCATGCCACCGTCGCCGAGCGCGGTGATCGTCCGGCACCAGTGACCGATGGTGATTGCGGCCGGTCGATCCGCGACGACCAGGACCCGCTGCGCACCCCGCAGACTGCCGACCGCGGTTGCCCCGAGCACAGCGGTGATCGTCTTGCCGACCCCCGGCTCGTCGGCGAGCAGGAACTGACGTCCGCCAGCCTCGGCCCTTGCCGCGATCACATCCGCTCCCTCGAACTGGATCTGCCGCGGCTCGAGCTCGTCGGTTGCTTCGGGGTTCTTGACCGGGGAGTCGGGGTTCAGGGTGTTCTCGACGAACCTGCCAAGCGTGTACGGACCGGGCCGATAGGGCTCGAGCTCAGCGGGCAGCCGCCGACCGACGTACAGGTGGGTCTTGACGGCCGGGTGCCAGCTCGCGGCGTCGACCTGCGTGCCATAGGGGATGTCCAGCACCCACAGCCGCTCGCCCGGGCCGACGAACGGCAGCGGCCGCTCAGCCTTCGGTCCCCGGCTGCCCGAACTGCGTCGACTGGAGCTGGATCGACGAGACTTGGCCACTTGCGGACGCTATCCCTTCAGCAACGAAGAACGGCCCCCGACCCGCTTGGACGCAGGTCAGAGGCCGTTTCTCTGGATGTGGCAGGTGAAGGATTCGAACCTTCGAAGCTTTCGCGACGGATTTACAGTCCGCTCCCATTGGCCGCTCGGGCAACCTGCCGTGCTACCCCGGGTTTCCCCGACGGCAACGAGGCGAAAGAATAGCGCAGCAGACCACCCAGACGAAAAACGGCCGCCCCTCCGGGCGGCTCAGGAGGAGCAGCAATGGCCGACGCGTCGTTCGACATCGTGAGCAAGATCGACCGCCAGGAGGTCGACAACGCCCTGGGCCAGACGGCCAAGGAGATTGCCACCCGCTACGACTTCAAGGGCACGGGCGCGACCATCGCCTGGCAGGGCGAGCAGGCCATCGAGATCGTGGCGTCCGCGGCCGACCGCGCGACCGCTGTGCTCGACGTCTTCCAGGGCAAGCTGATCAAGCGCGGGCAGTCGCTGAAGATCCTCGACGCCGAGGAGCCGCGGCAGTCCGGGCAGCAGAGCAAGATCGCGATCGCGCTCAAGGAGGGGATCACCACCGAGGACGCCAAGAAGGTCGCGAAGCTGATCCGCGACGAGGGGCCCAAGGGCGTCAAGGCGCAGATCCAGGGCGACGAGCTCCGGGTCACCTCGAAGAGCCGTGACGACCTGCAGGCCGTGCAGGCGCTCGTGAAGGGCGAGGACCTCGACTTCGCGGTGCAGTTCACCAACTACCGCTGAGATTCGGTTCCGTGGGCGCGCGCCCTCCCAAGCAGGCGCCCACGGAACCCGTCAGGCCAGCGAGCAGCTTCCGTTGCGGAACCGGCCGACCATGGTCACCCAGTCGCCCGAGACGTAGACCCCGATGCCGCTCATCGAGTAGCGGCTGTCGAGCAGGATCGCGCGGTGGCTCGACGATGCCAGCCACGAGTCGAGCGCGTCCTTCGCGACCCGGCGGGGATCACCCGAGCGCCACAGCTGCGCGATGATCTCGCCGGAGCGGAACCCGCTCGAGCACCCCGACAGCGTGAGGTCCTTCCAGAACCCCGTGTCGTGGACCGTGCCGTTGCGCAGGCGTGAGTCGTAGGTCGAGTGGATGGTCCGCGCCCAGTCGGTCGCCAGCGGGCTGAACGCCTGGACGAACCGCACCGGCGCGAGCCCACGGCTGGCCCGGGCCTGGTTCGCGAGCGCCGACCACTCGCTCATGACCATGGCCCGGTAGCCCTCCGCGCTGCTCAGCAACCCCTGCAGCGTTGCCGTCACCAGCGCCGCGTCGTACGCCGCCGCGCGAGCCTGGGCGACCACCCGCGAGAGCGCGGTCGCACGTGCCTCGTTCGAGGCAGCGGTGCGCGCCTTCGTCTTGGCCTCGTAGCGGCGGTCGCCGCCGTAGCCGAGGCGGTCCTCGACCCCGCTCGCCCAACGCGCCTGCTTCACCGTCCGGGTCGCCGAGAGCGAGATCGGGAGCGAGAGGCCCAGAAGGCACGCGTCCAGCTTGATCGTCGTCGTGACCGTCGCCGCGACGGTGAACTTCTGGTTCGCACGACCGCGGGCCTTCGCCGTGCTGCCGGACTGCGACAGGATCGACGCCGTTCGGTAGTCCGTCGCCGCGAGCGCAGCCGTACCGCTGTTCACCGTGCTGACCGACGGAATCAGGCCCACCAGACAGGCCGCAGACGCCGGGGCCGAAACGGCTCCCGGCAGTACGACGACCACTGCTGCAGCCACCGCGGCCACTGTTGCGCCGACAAATCGGCGCGCGCCAACTACGCGCATGCTCCCTCCCCAGGAATCACGTTTCGCGGGCCGCCCGGCGCTCCCTCAAGCGCCGTACAGGCGGGCCCGGTTCATAGTGACCGGGGATACCCAATTCGGACAAGTCACCCGATCGGGCATTTCGGTGCCCACGCGGGGGGCTCCCTGAAGACAGGTAGCCCCCCGCGTAGAACTACCTGCCGCCCCACAACCGGGGGCCGGCAGGCGTGCGAGATCAGGCCGAGACGGTCCGCATGGCCGAGACCGAGATCGCACCCGCGGCGGCGTTCAGCCAGACGTGCTTGCCGACATCGACACCGAGGTTGCGGGCGTGGGTCCGGGTGAGTACGACGACCACTTCCTCACCGCTGTCGGTCAGCACCGTGACTCGCACCTCGAACCCGACCCGCAGCACCCGCGCGACCGTGCCCTCCACCCCGGCCGAGTGGACCGGCGAGACCGAGAGCTCGATGTCGTGCGGACGGATCAGCTGTCCGTCGAGGACGGTGACCTCGCCGAGGAACGACATGACGAAGTCGGTCGCCGGCTCGTCGTAGAGCTGGTCGGGCGAGCCGACCTGCTCGATGCGGCCCTGGTTGATGACCACGATCTCGTCGGCGACCTCGAGGGCCTCCTCCTGGTCGTGCGTCACGAAGACAGTCGTCACGTGGACCTCGTCGTGCAGGCGGCGCAGCCAGTCACGCAGCTCCTTGCGAACCTTCGCGTCGAGCGCACCGAACGGCTCGTCGAGCAGCAACACCGTCGGCTCCACCGCGAGGGCACGTGCGAGCGCGAGGCGCTGGCGCTGGCCACCGGAGAGCTGCGAGGGCAGGCGGTTGGCGAACTGCGCGAGATGCACGAGCTCGAGCAGCTCGGCCACTCGCGCCTTCACCTCGGCCTTGGGCCGCTTGCGGATCTCGAGCCCGAACGCGACGTTCTTGGCCACGGTCATGTGCTTGAAGACCGCGTAGTGCTGGAACACGAAGCCGACGTTGCGCTTCTGCGGCGGTAGCGAGGTGGCGTTGACGCCCTCGATCTCGACGGTCCCGCTGTCGGCGTTGTCGAGGCCCGCAATGATCCGCAGGAGCGTCGACTTGCCGCCGCCCGACGGGCCGAGCAGTGCGGTCAGCTGACCGGTCGGGATGGTCAGGTTCACGTCCTCCAGCGCCACGAAGTCGCCGAAGGTCTTGTTGATGTTCTTGATCTCGATACTCATGACAGGACCTCAGGCTTCGCTGTGCTTGGGACGGAGGATCGCGACGATCACGATGCAGATGACGGCGGCCATCGCGAGCATGAACGCGACGGCGTACGCCGTGGGCTGGTCGAACGCCTGGTAGCGCTCCTCGACCAGGAGCGTCGCGGTCTGGGTCGATCCGATGACGTTGCCGGACACGATCTTCACCGCGCCGTACTCACCGACCGACCGGGCCAGCGCCAGCACGACGCCGTAGATGACCGCCCACTTGATGGTCGGCAGGGTGATCAGCCGGAACGTCTGTACGGCGTTCGCGCCGAGGCTGCGGGCCGCCCACTCCTGCTCGTCGCCGACCTCCTGGAGTGTCGGGATGATCTCCCGGATCACCAGGGGGAGAGCCACGAAGACGGTGGCCAGCACGATGCCCGGCGTGGAGTAGATGATCTGGATGCCCCAGCCGGCCAGTGTCGTGCCGAACCAGCCGTCCTCGGAGTTGAAGACCAGCACCAGTGCGAGACCGACCACCACCGGCGACACCGACATCGGCACGTCCAGCAGGATGGTCAGCAACCGCCGCCCAGGGAACTCGTTGCGCACGATCAGCAGCGAGATCGTGACGCCGAAGACGGTGTTGATCACCACCGAGATCACCGCGACCACCGCGGTCAGCTGAAGCGCATGGATCACGTTGGGGTCGGCGAGCGCGAAGCTGAGCGCGTCGAACCCGTCGGCGAAGGTGTTGCGCACGACCAGGGACACCGGCCAGGCAACCAGCAGGAACAGGTAACCCACCACGACGATCCGGAGGACGTAGCGCAGCAGGAGCGGAGTCTTCACCATCGTCGGGTCACCCGCCTCTGCAGGTAGTCGAGCGCCACGATGACGACGAGCGCGACCAGCAGCAGGATCGTCGCGACGACTGCCGCGGTGCCCTCGTCGCCGTTCTCGATCGCGCTGACGATGCGGACCGACGCCACCTCGGTGTGGAACGGCAGGCTGCCCGCGAACAGCACGAGCGATCCGTACTCACTGATCGCACGGGCGAACGACATGCCTGCCCCGCCGACGATGGCCGGGATCAGGCTGGGGAGGATGACCCGGCGGAACGTGGTGAGCCGGCTCGCACCGAGCGACGAGGCCGCCTCTTCCACGTCCTTGTCGAGCTCCTCGAGAACAGGCTGCACCGAGCGGACGACGAAGGGCAGCGTCACGAAGGCCAGCGCCAGGAAGACGGCGGTCTCGGAGTTCGCGATGTTGATGCCGATCGGGCTCTTCGGTCCGTAGGTCGCGAGCAGCACCAGGCCGGCCACGATCGTCGGGAGCGCGAACGGGATGTCGATGATGACGTCCAGCACCGACGCACCGGGGAACCGGTCACGCACGAGCACCCACGCGATCGTCGTACCCATCACGACGTTGAGCAGCGTGACCAGCACGGCCTCGACGACCGTGAGCTTCAGGGCAGCGACGGTCTGGGGGTTCTGCAGCACGCGGAGTACGCCGTCCCAGCCGCCGGTGGTCGCCTGGACGACGACGGCGGCGAGCGGGATCAGCACGAGCAGGCTGAACCAGACGAGGGAGATGCCAAGGGCAAGTCCCGTCGACCTGTTGAGGGCAGTTACGCCCCTGGCCGGGCGGCGCTTGCGCGCGGCCCGGCCAGGAGTTTCAGCGATCGTCGATGTCACGCGGCATTCACTCTGAGGTGCCCGTGGCGATCTGGATGAGGGTGACGATGCCGTTCTCCTCGTCGAAGAACTTCTTCTTCGCCGCGTCCCAGCCGCCGAAGTCCTTGGCGATGGTCAGCAGGGTCTTCGGGGTCGGGAACGGGTCGCTCGGGTCGTTGGCGCCCTCGACGTCACCGGTGACGCCGTCCACCACCGGGCGGTAGCCCGACTTCAGGAACTCCGCCTGCGCCGGCTCGGTGAAGAGGAACTTCGTGAAGTCCTTGGCCGCCTGGCCGCCGCTCGTGGTGACCGCAGCCGGGGTCTCGATCAGCAGGGTCTGGTCGGGGACGATGTAGTCCACGTCCTCGCCCTTCTGACGAGCCAGGATCGCCTCGTTCTCGTAGGAGACGAGGACGTCACCGTTGCCGCTCGTGAACGAGGTCAGCGCATCGCGGGCCGAACCCGGGAGCGAGACAGCGTTCTTGAAGTACTGGGTCAGGTAGTCCTTGGCCTCCGCCTCGGTGCCACCGTTGGCGATCACGTGACCCCAGGCCGCGAGGGTGTTCCAACGAGCACCACCGGAGGAGGCGGGGTTCGGGCTGACGATGCCGACGCCCGGCTTGATCAGGTCGTCCCAGCCCTCGATCTTCTTCGGGTTGCCCTTGCGGACAACGAGAACGACGACGGAGTCGGCGACGATGCCGTCGTGGCCGGTCGCGGTCTTCCAGTCGGCGTCGACCTTCTTGGCGTCGACCAGACGGGTCACGTCACTCTCGAGCGAGAAGTTGACGAAGTCAGCCTTCTGGCCGCTCTCGACGGCACGGCTCTGGTCACCGGAGGGGCCGTAGGACTCCTTGAAGGTGACGCCCTTGCCTTCGTCGGTCTTCTTGAAGAGGGTCTCGATCTTCTGGAAGGCGATCTGCGGCGTCGAGTACGCAACGAGGTCGATGACCTCGCCCTTGCCGCCAGCGGTGTCTGCTCCACCGCACGCGGTCAGGCCCAGCACTCCCACCAGAGAGGTTGCAACTGCGGTCTTGAGCTTGATGCCCATGTCCATGCTCTCTTTCTGCACACTGCCCGTGCGTCCTGCCACCAAGACGTCTAATCAGGCTTATGTCGAGAACATTAGGTGTCTTTAGTTTCTTTGTCACCTTGATCGCTCGACTATGAGACGTGTCCTGCGTCACAGACTCGTGGCCGGAGTGCCTACGCCGCGGCGTACAGCGGGGCTAATGTGATGAGCGCCGCCCCTCCGGACACCGACAGACAGGAAGGGGTGCTGGAAACGCTGAAGAAAGTGGGTCCCGTTGAGCTCGCAACCCAAGCAGCGCAAGCAGCTCGACCGCGTCATCATTCGCTTCGCGGGCGACTCCGGAGATGGCATGCAGCTGACCGGAGACCGCTTCACACAGGAGACCGCCGCCTTCGGCAACGACCTGGTGACGCTGCCCAACTTCCCGGCCGAGATCCGCGCCCCGCAGGGCACCATCCCCGGCGTCTCGTCGTTCCAGGTGCACTTCGCAGACCACGACATCCTCACCGCGGGCGACTCCCCCGACGTGCTGGTCGCGATGAACCCCGCGGCCCTCAAGGCCAACGTCGGCGATCTCGCGGCCGGGGCGACGATCATCGTCGACACCCACGATTTCTCCGCGCGCAACCTCGTCAAGGCCGGCTACGACGTCAACCCGCTCGACCTGCTGGGTGACGCCAACGATCCGCTCGGCGCCTTCCAGGTCCAGCCCGTCGACCTGACCGGCATGACCGTCGAGGCGGTCAAGGAGTTCGGCCTGTCCCGCAAGGACGCCGCCCGCGCCAAGAACATGTTCGCCCTGGGGCTGCTCTCCTGGATGTACGGCCGTCCGATCGAGCCGACGATCACCTTCCTGGACAAGCGATTCGCCAAGGTCCCCGACATCCGCGACGCCAACATCACGGCGTTGAAGACCGGCTGGAACTTCGGCGAGACCACCGAGACCTTCACCGTCCAGTACGAGGTGAAGCCCGCCGCGATGGCGCCCGGCACCTACCGCAACATCACCGGCAACCTGGCGCTCTCCTACGGCCTGGTGGCAGCCGGTGTGCGCAGCGGCCTGCCGGTCTTCCTCGGGTCCTACCCGATCACGCCAGCCTCCGACATCCTCCACGAGCTGTCGAAGCACAAGGCCTTCGGCGTGACGACGTTCCAGGCCGAGGACGAGATCGCCGGCATCGGTGCCGCGATCGGCGCCTCCTTCGGCGGGGCGCTCGGCGTCACCACCACCTCCGGTCCCGGCATCGCCCTCAAGGGCGAGGCGATCGGCCTGGCCGTCATGACCGAGCTGCCGCTGCTCGTGGTCAACGTGCAGCGCGGCGGCCCGTCGACAGGCCTGCCCACCAAGACCGAGCAGTCCGACCTGCTCCAGGCGATGTTCGGACGCAACGGCGAGGCACCCGTGCCGATCGTCGCGCCCCAGTCCCCGGGCGACTGCTTCGCGGCCGCGGTCGAGGCTGCCCGCATCGCGATCACCTACCGCACCCCGGTCATGCTGCTCTCCGACGGCTATCTCGCCAACGGCTCCGAGCCCTGGCGGGTGCCTTCCGTGGATGACCTGCCGCTGATCGATCCCGATTTCGCGGTCGCTCCTTCCGAGGACGCGGCGGCCGCGTTCGCGCCGTACTCACGCGATCCGGAGACACTCGCCCGGCCCTGGGCGATCCCCGGCACTCCTGGTCTCGAGCACCGCATCGGCGGTCTGGAGAAGGGCGACGGCCACGGCAACATCTCCTACGAGCCGGCCAACCACGACCTGATGGTGCGGACCCGGCAGGCCAAGGTCGACGCGATCGCCAAGTCGCTGCCGCCGCTCGAGGTGGACGATCCGAGCGGCGCCGCTCGCGTGCTGGTGATCGGGTGGGGCTCGACCTACGGCCCGATCGGCGCCGGCGTACGCCGCGTGCGCAAGGCCGGCTACCGCGTCGCGCAGGTGCACCTGCGGCACCTCAACCCGTTCCCCTCCGATCTGGGCGACATCCTGAAGCGCTACGACAGGGTGCTCGTGCCGGAGATGAACCTCGGCCAGCTGTCGCTGCTGCTCCGCGGGAGATATCTGGTGGACGCGCAGGGCTACAACCAGGTGCGAGGCCTGCCGCTCAAGGCCGCCGAGCTCGCCGACGCGATCGGCGCGCTCGTTGCGGACGCCGAGGGCATCGAAGTCGACCTCACGCCCGCCCGCGAGGAGGAGCAGTCATGACCACCGAGCTCCCGTTCCCCGGCTTGCGCGACGTCCCGACCACCGACGAGCCACAGAACCGCAAGGACTACACCTCCGACCAGGAGGTGCGCTGGTGCCCGGGCTGCGGTGACTACGCCGTTCTCGCAGCGGTCCAGGGCTTCCTGCCCGAGCTCCACCTCAAGCGGGAGAACGTCGTCTTCGTCTCCGGCATCGGCTGCTCGTCGCGCTTCCCCTACTACCTCGACACCTACGGCATGCACTCGATCCACGGGCGGGCGCCGTCGATCGCGACCGGGCTGGCGACGTCGCGGCCGGACCTGTCCGTCTTCGTCGTCACCGGCGACGGCGACGCGCTCTCCATCGGCGGCAACCACCTGATCCATGCCCTGCGCCGCAACGTGAACATGACGATCCTGCTGTTCAACAACCGGATCTACGGGCTGACCAAGGGGCAGTACTCCCCCACCTCCGAGGTCGGCAAGGTGACCAAGTCGACCCCGTCCGGCTCGATCGACCACCCGTTCAACCCGGTGTCGCTCGCACTCGGCGCCGAGGCCTCGTTCGTGGCCCGCACGATCGACTCGGACCGCAAGCACCTCACCGCTGTGCTGTCGGCCGCCGCGGCGCACCGGGGCACGTCGTTCGTCGAGATCTACCAGAACTGCCCGATCTTCAACGACGGCGCCTTCGACGCGATCAAGGGCCGCGAAACCGCCTCCGACGCGCTGATCCCGCTCGTGCACGGAGAGCCCATCCGCTTCGGGGTGGACGGCGCACGCGGGTTGGTGCGTGGCCCCTCGGGCGGGGTGGCGGTGGCGCTCGTCGAGGAGGTCGGCGAGGACGCGCTCCTGGTTCACGACGCCCACGACCCGGACCCCTCGCAGGCATTCGCGATCTCGCGGCTGACCGCTGCGGACTACCTCAGCCAGGCGCCGATCGGCATCTTCCGCCAGGTCGACCGCCCGACGTACGACGACCGCGCGCGCGACCAGGTCTCCGCTGCCGCAGCCGCTGTGACGGGTGACCCGTCCACCCGGCTGGCCGGGCTGATCAGCGGTGGCGACACCTGGACCGTCGCCTGACGTCGAGACGTCGACGCGGCGCAACCTCGAGGTCGACACGGCGCAACCTCGAGGTCGACACGGCGAGACTTGGGTAGTTCTGCCCATTCCGGCACGCGCGGATCTCCGAGACGGTTGGGACGCCCAACCACCTCACCTCGGGAGCACACGCAATGTCATCGAACACCTTCAAGCGGCGCGGCGTCCTCGGCCTGACCGCAGGTCTCGTCCTCTCCGCCACGACCGCCCTCGCGGTCACCACCACCCCTGCCGAAGCCGTCCTGCCGAACGTCAACATGGAGTACGTCGTCGTCCAGGCGCAGGTCGAGCCGCTCCGGGGCCAGACCGGTCTCGCCGGCAACGACTCGGTCCGCCTCGTCCAGTCGGCCCTCCGGGCCAAGGGCCTGAGCACCGCCGTCGACGGCTGGTACGGCAACAGCACCACGTCGGCGTACTCCGCGTGGCAGCGACGCCTCGGCTACTCCGGCCTCGCCGCCAACGGCCTGCCGGGCCCGACCTCGCTGACCAAGCTCGGCTACAACCGCTACAACGTCATCCGGAAGATCTCGGTCGGCGGGATGACCACCTACAGCAGCAAGAAGGTCAACCAGCGCACCCGCAACATGCTGGTCTCCGCTGACGCCAAGGTGCCGTTCTCGCTGGTCGTCACCCAGGGCTCCTACAACGCGGGTGGCGTCGCTGCCTCCGCCGGCACCCACGACGGCGGCGGCGCGGTCGACATCAGCGTCTCCGCGCTCAGCTCCACGCAGCGCTGGCAGGCCATCGCGGCACTCCGCACCGTGGGCTTCGCTGCCTGGCTGCGCACGCCGAGCCAGGGCAACTGGCCCTACCACATCCACGCCATCGCGATCGGTGACACCGACCTCTCCTCGGGCGCCCGCAACCAGGTCGCTGACTACTACGTCGGCAGGAACGGCCTGGCCAGCCACGCCGCGGACAACACGCCCTCGGCGTACCGTCGGGCGTTCACCTGGTACGAGAAGTCCAAGCGCAGCTGATCGGCTCTGCCGGCAGGAGCCGCAGCCCGGAGTGACCCTTTTGTGACACTCCGGGCTGCGGCCCGCCACCTCGACTTCACCTGGCGGACACCCACCGTGCCTAGCGTCGCTGGCATGACGACGACCCCCTCGAAGCGGCGGATGCTGCCGCTGCTCACCGATGGCCCGCACGGGTCCCGTAGTGCCGCGACGTGCTTCTACCGCTGCGGCAACGCCTGCGACCACCCCGAGCCGAACACTTCCGGCAACACCCACGTCTCCTCGATCATCGAGAAGGCCCTCGCCCGCCGCACCGTCCTCGCCGCTGCTGGAGTCGGAGCCGGCGCACTGGTCATCGGCGGCCTGGCCAACAACGCCGCCGCCGGCCCTCGCGTGCCCCGCTCCACCGCCGCCGCGGGTGGCTGGACCCCCGTCGCTCCGAACGTCCGCGACACGGTCACCGTGCCCGACGGCTACCGGACCCGCGCCGTCATCAACTGGGGCGACCCGGTCCTGGGCGATGCCCCCGCGTTCGACCCCTTCGCCCAGACCGAGGAGTCGGCGGCGAAGCAGTTCGGCTACAACTCCGACTACGTCGGCGTCCTGCCGATCAACGACGCGACGGCCCTGCTCGTGGTGAACCACGAGTACACCAACGAGGAGCTCATGTTCCCCGCGGGCGTCTACACCCCCGACGAGATCCGCCGGATCGCGATCCAGTCGCACGGCCTGTCGGTCGTCAAGATCCAGCGCGTCGGCGGCCCCAGCTCCGGGCAGTGGCGCCAGGCCGACCCGGAGAACCGCTACAACCGCCGGATCACGGGCACCACGCAGTTCGAGATGACCGGCCCCGCCGCGGGCCACGACCGCCTGCGGACCACCGCTGACCCGTCCGGCCGCAAGGTCCTGGGCACGTTCAACAACTGCGCTGGCGGCCAGACGCCGTGGGGCACCGTGCTCTCGGGCGAGGAGAACTTCAACCAGTACTTCGGCAAGTCGGGTGCCCTCGACGCGCGGTACACCACGTCGTACGCCCGTTACGGGATCAGCGGCACGGGCGACCGGGGCTGGAAGTCGGTGGACCCGCGGTTCGACCTGACCGCCGAGCCGCACGAGCCGTTCCGCTTCGGCTGGATCGTCGAGATCGACCCGTTCAACCCCACGTCGACCCCGCGCAAGCACACGATGCTCGGCCGCTTCAAGCACGAGGGCGCCAACATCCAGATCGCCGCCGACGGCCGCGCGGTCGCCTACATGGGCGACGACGAGCGCGGCGACTACATGTACAAGTTCGTCTCGGCGGACACGTTCGACGCGCGCGACACCCAGGCCTCACGGCTGCGCAACATGCAGCTCCTCACGCGAGGCACGCTGTACGTCGCCCGCCTGACCGGCGATGACGCCTTCGCGGTCGACGCATCGGGCAACTTCACCCCGGCCGACGGCGAGTACGACGGTCTCGGCACCTGGATCCCGCTGACCAGCGACACCACGTCGTACGTCGCGGGGATGAGCGTCGCGGAGGTCCTGATCGACACCCGCCTGGCGGCCGACAAGGTGGCGCCCACGCGCATGGACCGCCCCGAGGACGTCCAGCCCAACCCCGTGAACGGCAAGATCTACGCGGCGCTGACCAACAACTCCGACCGGGCGAAGAAGTGGCCCGTCGACGAGGCCAACCCGATCGCATCGTCGTACACGCGCCCCTCGCTCGGGGCGCCGCTCACGAAGGCGTCGGGCAACCGCAACGGCTATGTCCTCGAGATCACCGAGGGCGGCGGCGACCACACGGGCACCTCGTTCGCCTGGACGCTGCTGCTCGTCTGCGGTGACCCGGAGTCGCCGGAGACCTACTTCTCGGGCTTCCCGAAGGACCAGGTCAGCCCGATCTCCTGCCCGGACAACGTCGCCTTCGACTCTGTCGGCAACCTGTGGATCTCCACCGACGGAGCGGTCCTCGGCGGCAACGACGGCCTCTTCCGCTGCCCGGTCGCGGGCACCGAGCGTGGCCACGTCCAGCAGTTCCTCACCGTGCCGGTCGGCGCGGAGACCTGCGGTCCGCTGATCACCCACGACGACTTGTCGGTCTGGGTCGCCGTGCAGCACCCGGGCGAGGGCACCGGCTCGACGTTCGCGACGCCGGACAGCACCTGGCCGCACACGCACGAGTTCCCGCGCCCCGGTGTCGTGGTGACCTGGAAGGCCTGACCCCCGCGTCGACACGGCGCAACCTGCACGTTGACACGGCGCTTTGTTTGGCTGCTGGCCAGATGAGGCGCCGTGTCGACGTCGAAGTCGCGCCGTGTCGACGTCGAAGTCGCGCCGTGTCGACGTCGAAGTCGCGCCGTGTCGACGTTTCGACGAGGAGAGGTCAGGCGGTGCGGGTGGCGACGACGTCGGCGAACGCCTCGAGGGCGTCGCGGACGGGTCCCTCGGCCAGCACCTTGAGCAGGTCCTTGGCCTCCTGCGCACGCGCGACGACGTAGGCCCGAGCCTCAGCCATCGCCGGGTGGGCCCGCAGGAGCACGAGCGCCTCGGCGAGCGCCTCGTCGGAGGAGAGATCCCCGTCCAGCAACGAGATCAGGCGGGCGTCCTCGGGCCGGCCGGCGCGGCGTACGAGCAGGACGGGCAGGGTCGGCACGCCTTCGCGAAGGTCGGTGCCCGGGGTCTTTCCGGACTCGTCGGACTCGGAGGCGATGTCGAGGATGTCGTCGCTGATCTGGAACGCAGCGCCGACGATCTCGCCGTACGCCGCGAGGGCGTCCTCGATCTCGCGGGGCGCTCCGGCGAAGCGGGCACCGTAGAGCGCGGACGTCGCGATCAGCGAGCCGGTCTTGCCGGCGACCACGCGCAGGTGGTGCTCCAGCGCAACCTCGGGCGAGGCAGGCGGCACGGTCTCGAGGATCTGGCCCTCGACGAGCCGGCTGAACGTGTGGGCCTGGATGCGCACGGCGTCCGGGCCGAGGTCGGCGGTCAGCTCCGAGGACTTCGAGAAGAGCCAGTCGCCAGTGAGGATCGCGACGTGGTTGTCCCAGCGGGCGTTGGCCGAGTCGGCGCCGCGGCGCAGGTCGGCCTCGTCCATGACGTCGTCGTGGTAGAGCGACGCCAGGTGGGTCAGCTCGACGACGCAGGCAGCGTGGATGACCTCGTCGGACGCTGCGTTGGGACCGGTCTCGGCAGCGAGCAGCACCAGCAGCGGCCGGAAGCGCTTGCCGCCGGCATCCATGAGGTGGCGCGCGGCCTCGGTGACGAAGGCCGCCTCGCTCTGGATGTGGCCGGAGAGCGCCTCCTCCACCTCGACCAGGCGGGCGCGCAGACGCGCCGCCAGCTCCTCGTCGAGGACGGGGAGAGCGAGGGCAGGGCCGGACGATTCTGGACTCACCTGATGAATTCTCCTGCATGGGCCGCGAGGTCGAGCACCGGGCCGGGTACGACGCCCAGCGCGACCGTCGCAGCGACTGCAACCGCGATCGTGGCGGTGGTCAGGAAACCGGGCACCGCAACGGTCGGACCTTCACCGCGCGGCTGGGCGAAGTACATCACCACGATCACCCGGATGTAGAAGAACGCGGCGAGCGCCGAGGTGAGAACCGCGGTCACCACGACCGGCCAGGCGTCTGCCGTCATCGCAGCGGCGAAGACCACCCACTTGCCGGTGAACCCGGCCGTGAGCGGGAGACCCGCGAGCGAGAGCAGGAAGAGCGCGAAGACGCCGGCGACCAGCGGGGAACGCTGCCCGAGTCCGGCCCAGCCTGCCAGCGTGGAAACCTCGCCCGCATCGTCACGGACCAGGGTCAGCACCGCGAACGCGCCGAGGGTCACGAAGCCGTAGGTCACCAGGTAGAAGAGCACGGCGGTCGTCGTGGTGATCTGGTCGCCGGTCACGACGGCGCCCGTGCCGAGGATGCCGGTGACCAGGAAGCCGGTGTGCGCGATCGAGGAGTACGCCAGCATGCGCTTGACGTCGGTCTGCGCGATGGCAAGGACGGCACCGAGCACCATCGTCAGGAGGGCAACCACCCAGAAGACCGGCAGCCAGGACCAGCGCTCGGCACCGAACGCCACGTCGAAGAGACGGAGCAGTGCGACGAACGCCGCGACCTTGGTCGCCGCGGCCATGAACGCCGTGACCGGCGTCGGGGCGCCCTGGTAGACGTCGGGCGTCCACGCCTGGAACGGAGCGGCGCCCACCTTGAAGAAGAGGCCGACCGCGAGCAGGCCGATGCCGAGCAGCAGCAGCCCCCGGTCGCCCGGGGTGTTGGCGATGGCCTCGGAGATGCCCGCGTAGGTCACGGTCCCGGCGTAGCCGTAGACCAGCGCGATGCCATAGAGCAGGAAGCCCGAGGAGAAGGCGCCGAGCAAGAAGTACTTCAGTGCCGCCTCCTGCGACAGCAGCCGACGACGACGCGCCAGGCCACAGAGCAGGTAGAGCGGCAGCGAGAGCACCTCGAGGCCGACGAAGAGGGTCAGCAGGTCGGATGCGGCGGCGAAGAGAAGCATGCCGCCGACCGCGAAGAGCAGCAGCGGGTAGACCTCGGTGTGCTCGAGCCCGCGCTCGGAGACCCGGCGCTCGTCCGACGTCCCGGGCAACGCAGCGGCCTGACCGGCGAACGCGGAGACGCCACCCTCGAGCCGACGCTCGGCGAAGAGCATCACTCCGAAGATCGCGATCAGCAGGATCAGGCCCCAGGCGAAGACGGCCGGGCCGTCCACCGCCACAGAACCTTCGGCGGCGACCGTGCCGAACGCCTTGCCGTCGCCACGCGAGGTGAGCTGCGTCGCGACGTACACGACACCGCCGAAGGCGGTCGCGAGGCTGGCCAGGGACAGCACGACCTGGCTCAGGAAGCGCGCCTTGCGAGGGACGAACGCCTCGACGAGTACGCCGGCGCACGCGGCGCCGAGGACGACCAGCATCGGCCAGAGCAGGGAGTACTCGATCGTGGGGCTGTGGAACTCGTTCACGGCTGCACCACCTCCAGCGTGCGGTCGGTGGACGGGTTGATCACGTCGAGCGCGGGCTGCGGCACGAAGCCGAGCACCAGCATCACCGCGACGAGCGGAGCGATCGCGATGACCTCGCGGGGGACGGCGTCACCGACCCCGGCGAGCTCCGGACGGGGTGGCCCGGTCATCGCGCGCTGGTAGGCCACGAGGACATAGGCGGCCGCGAGGACGATGCCGGTCACCGCAACCGCGCCGGTCCACGGGTGGTGCTCGAAAGCACCGACCAGGACCAGGAACTCCGACACGAACGGCGAGAGCCCCGGGAGACCGAGGGTGCCGAGGCCACCGAGCAGGAAGAGCCCGGCGATGACCGGAGCCTTCTTCTCGACGCCGCCCATGCGCGAGAGCAGTGGCGTGCCGGAGCGGTGGATCAGGTAGCCGGCGGCAACGAACATGACCGCCGTGGCGAGGCCGTGGTTGAGCATGTAGAAGATCGAGCCGGACAGCCCCTGCGCGTTCATCACGAAGATGCCGAGCACGATGAAGCCGAAGTGGCTCAGCGACGTGAGGCCGATCAGCTTGAGGACGTTGTCCTGGCCGAGCGCGAGCAGTGCGCCGTAGACGATCGAGATCAGCGCCAGCACGACGACGACCGGCGTGGCCCAGCGCGACGCCTCGGGGAAGAGCTCGAGGCAGAACCGGATCATGCCGTAGGTGCCGATCTTGTCGAGCACGCAGATCAGCAGCACGCTCGTGCCCGGGGTCGCCGCGGCGGTCGTGTCGGGCAGCCAGGTGTGGAACGGGAAGAGCGGTGCCTTCACCGCGAACGCGAGGAAGAAGCCGAGGAAGAGCCAACGCCCGGTGTTGGTGGAGATGTCGAGCTCCGCCAGGTCCGAGATCAGGTACGACGCGTCCCCGCTGCGGGCGGACAGCGCGTAGAGGCCGATCACCGAGGCGAGCATGACCAGTCCACCGGCCAGCATGTAGAGCAGGAACTTCACCGCGGCCGAGCCGCGACGCTCGCCGGAGCCGAAGCTGCCGATCAGGAAGTAGGCCGGGATCAGCGTCGCCTCGAAGACGGCGTAGAAGAGGAAGACGTCCTGGGCGCAGAAGACGGCCAGGGCGAGGCCCTCGACGGCGAGGATCAGCGCGAAGAAGACCCCCTGGCGACCCGTGTTGGCGCCGTCGGCGTCATTCCAGGAGGCACCGATGACGACCGGGACCAGGACGACGGTGAGCAGCACCATCACCAGGCCGAGGCCGTCGACGCCGAGCGCGAAGTGGGCGCCGAACGCCTTGATCCAGGTGTGGTCCTCGGTGAACTGCGTGCCGCCACCGTTGTCGTAGTTGGCCGCGAGCACCACCCCGAAGACGAGCGTGGCCAGCGAGAACGCGAGCGCCGACCACTTCGGCAGGACTGCGCCGGGACCACCCGGAAGGACGGCCGTGACAACGGCACCGACCAGCGGCAGGAGGAGCAGGAAGCTGAGCGCGCCCATCAGAGGTTCACCACCAGGAGAGCCAGCACGATGACCAAGGCGCCACCGAGCACGGACAGGGCGTAGGAGCGGACGAAGCCGTTCTGCATGCGGCGGAGTGCGAAGGCGATGCCGCCGACCGCACCGGCCTGGCCCATCACGACACCGTCGATGCCGGACTTGTCGAAGACCATCAGGCCGTCGACCAGACGGCGTGTGGGCTGCACGACGAGGGTGTCGTTGATGGCGTCTCCGTAGATGTCGGCGCGGGCGGCGCGGACCGGCCAGGGCACGTCGGCGGGGGCCTTGCGCGGGACGAAGTGCTTGCCGACCGAGAACCAGGCGGTCGCCACACCGGCGGCCACCGTCAGCATGACCAGCAGGGTGATCACGATGGCAGGCATCGGCAGCTCGTGGTGCTCCGCGTGACCGGTCACCGGCTCCAGCCAGCTGGTGATCCACCCGCCGGCCAGCATCAGGCCGCCGAGCACGGAGAGCGCCGCGAGGACGACCAGCGGCACCGTCATCACGCGAGGCGACTCGTGCGGGTGGACTCCGTCCCCCCAACGGCCCTTGCCGTCAGGCTCCGGGGTGAAGAAGGTGAGCAGCATCAGCCGGGTCATGTAGAAGCCGGTGATCCCGGCGCCCAGCAGCGCCAGCAGGCCGACGTACACGTTGTGGCCGAAGGCGGTCTCGATGATCTTGTCCTTGGACCAGAACCCGGAGAAGCCCGGGAAGCCGATGATCGCGAGGTAGCCCATCGCGAAGGTCAGGAAGGTGACCGGCAGCATCTTGCGCAGTGCGCCGTAGTGGCGCATGTCGACGTCGTCGTCCATCGCGTGCATGACCGAGCCGGCGCCGAGGAACATGTTGGCCTTGAAGAAGCCGTGGGTGATCAGGTGGAAGATCGCGAACGCCGCGCCGGCCGGGCCGAGCCCTGCGCCGAGCATCATGTAGCCGATCTGGCTCATCGTGGAGCCGGCGAGCGCCTTCTTGATGTCGTCCTTCGCGCAACCGATGACAGCACCCCACAGGAGCGTCACGACGGCGACGGTGATCACCGCGCCCTGCGCGATCGGAGCGGCCTCGAAGATCGCACCGGAGCGGACGATCAGGTAGACGCCGGCGGTGACCATGGTCGCCGCGTGGATCAGGGCCGAGACCGGGGTCGGGCCCTCCATCGCGTCGAGCAGCCAGGCCTGGAGCGGGACCTGCGCGGACTTGCCGCACGCGCCGAGCAGGAGCAGCAGCCCGATCCAGGTCAGCGTGGACTCGGAGGCGTGCGCCGAAGCGGTGCCGTGCACGCCGGCGTCGACGGCTCCAAAGGCGAGCGTGCCGAACGTCGTGAACATCAGCATCATCGCGAGGCTCATGCCGATGTCGCCGACACGGTTCATCACGAACGCCTTCTTCGCCGCAGCAGCCGCGGAGGGCTTGTGCTGCCAGAACCCGATGAGGAGGTACGACGCGAGGCCGACGCCCTCCCAGCCGAGGAAGAGCAGCAGGTAGTTGGCGGCCAGCACCAGCATCAGCATCGCGGCGACGAAGAGGTTCAGGTAGCCGAAGAAGCGACGGCGGCGCGGGTCGTGCGCCATGTAGCCGATCGAGTAGACGTGGATCAGCGAGCCGACGCCGGTGATCAGCAGCACGAAGAGGATCGACAGCGGGTCGGCGAGCAGGTCGAAGCCGACCTTGAAGCTGCCGACCTCGATCCAGTCGAACAGGTGCTGGCTGATGTGGCGGTCGTGGGCGTCCTGGCCGAGGAGACGGAAGAAGAGCACCAGGCCGGCCAGGAACGAGCCGATCGCGGTGGCGCAGCCGAGCAGGTGGCCCCAGGTGTCGGTGAAGCGGCCACCGAGCAGCAGCACCGCCGCGCCGAGGAGCGGCAGGGCGATGACGAGTGCAGGCGTGATCATCGCGTCCTCAGAACTTCAGCAGGTTCGCGTCGTCGACCGAGGCCGAGCGTCGGGTCCGGAACAGGGTCATGATGATCGCCAGGCCCACGACCACCTCGGCCGCGGCCACCACCATCACGAAGAAGGCGGCCACCTGGCCGGTCAGGTTGCCGTGCTGGCGGGCGAAGGCGACCAGTGCGAGGTTCGAGGCGTTGAGCATCAGCTCGACGCACATGAACACCACGATCGCGTTGCGCCGGATCAGCACGCCGACACAGCCGATGGTGAACAGGATCGAGGAGAGCACGACGTAGGGCGCCGGGTCGAACCCGGCCACGGCCAGGGCGGTCATCGGGTCTCCTCCCCGTGACTGCCAACTCCATGGCTGTCAGTCATCGCTTCGATCGCCTTCGCGTCCTTGGCCGTCGTCTCGCCGTCACCGCGGGCCGTGAGCACGCGCGAGAGCGACAGCTCGCTGGGCGAACCGTCGGGCAGCAGGGCCGGGGTGTCGACCGCGTTGTGGCGGGCGTAGACACCCGGGGCCGGCAGCGGGCCGAGGTGCTTGCCGGAGTCGGCGTACTCCCGGACGCGACGAGCGGCCAGGGACGCCTGGGTCTCCTTCGGGTCGAGGCGTTCCTTGTGGGCGAGCACCATCGCGCCGACGGCTGCGGTGATCAGCAGCGCCGAGGTGGTCTCGAAGGCGAGCACCCAGGTGGAGAACAGCAGGTCGGCGAGGTTCTGGACGTTGCCGCCCGCGTTGGCCTCCTCGAGGCCGATCGCGGTCCCGAAGCCGACCTGGCTGATCGCGATCACCAGCGTGTTGCCGAAGAGCAGCCCGACCACGAGCGCGGCCAGCTTGTGGCCACGGATGGTCTCGGTGAGCGAGTCGGAGGCGTCGACGCCGACCAGCATCAACACGAAGAGGAAGAGCATCAGGATCGCGCCGGTGTAGACGATGATCTGCACCGCGAAGAGGAACGGGGCCTCGAGCACGGCGTACAGGACGGCGAGCGAGACCATGACGACCGCCAGCAGCAGGGCCGCATGCACGGCCTTGCGGACCACGAGGATGCCGAGGGCAGAGACGACCATGATCGGCGCGAGCAGCCAGAAGGCGATCACTTCTCGCCTCCCTCGGCGGCCGACGGCGTGCGGAGCGCGCCCCGGTAGTAGTCACCGTCGTCCGTGCCCGGCTGCATGGCGTGCGGCGGCAGCTCCATGCCGGGCAGCAGCGGAGCGAGCAGGTCGGACTTCTCGTAGATCAGGTCGGCGCGGTTGTCGTCGGCCAGCTCGTACTCGTTGGTCATCGTCAGCGCGCGGGTCGGGCAGGCCTCGATGCAGAGCCCGCACAGGATGCAGCGCAGGTAGTTGATCTGGTAGACGCGGCCGTAGCGCTCACCCGGGCTGAACCGGCCCGAGCGGATCTCGCCATCGGCGTCGGCGGTGACCTCGTCTGTGTTGGAGGCGCCCTCGACATAGATCGCGTCGGCCGGGCAGGCCCAGGCACACAGCTCACAGCCGATGCACTTCTCGAGGCCGTCCGGGTAACGGTTGAGCTGGTGCCGGCCGTGGAAGCGGGGTGCGGTCGGGTGCTTCTCGAAGGGGTACTGCTCGGTGACCACCTTCTTGAACATCGTGCGGAAGGTGACCCCGAACCCGGCGACCGGGTCCCAGAGGCTCTCTTTGGCGCTCACGAGCGCTCCTCTCGGGAGTCGGACAGTGGGGATTCTGCGAAGACGAGCGGGGCAGCTGCGCCACGGACGGCGCCGCCCTCGGGCAGCGTCGGCACCGGGAACGAGCCGGGACGAGGAGCGACAGGAGTGGCGTTCGTCGGCACGGGCGTCTGCTCCTTCGAGGGCCAGAAGGCCAGCACCAGGCACGCCGCCAGCACGACACCGGTGGCGATCGGCACGACAGGACCGTCGAACAGGCCGTCCAGCGAACCCTGCTGGCGCGCCGTGCGGAACGTCGCGACCATCATGATCCAGACCAGCGAGACCGGGATCAGCACCTTCCAGCCGAACGACATGAACTGGTCGTAGCGCAGCCTGGGCAGGGTGCCACGCAGCCAGATGAAGCCGAAGATGAAGAGCAGCACCTTGCCGAAGAACCACAGCAGCGGCCAGTAGCCCTCGTTGGCGCCGGCCCAGATCTGCGTGACGCCGATCGGGGCGCGCCAGCCGCCGAGGAAGAGCGTCGTCGCCAGCGCGGAGACGGTCGCCATGTTGATGTACTCGGCGAGGAAGAAGAGCGCGAACTTCAGGCTCGAGTACTCGGTGTGGAAGCCGCCGACGAGCTCGCCCTCGGCCTCGGGGAGGTCGAACGGCGCACGGTTGGTCTCGCCGACCATCGCGATCACGTAGATGACGAACGAGGGCAGCAGCGCGATGCCGAACCAGACCTGCTCCTGCGCTGCGACGATCGCGCTGGTCGACATCGAGCCGGAGTACAGGAAGACGGCGACCAGCGAGAGGCCCATGGCCACCTCGTAGGAGATCATCTGTGCGCTGGAGCGGAGCCCGCCGAGCAGGGAGTACGTCGAGCCGCTGGCCCAGCCGCCGAGCACGATGCCGTAGATGCCGATGCTCGCGATCGCCATCACGAAGATGACCGCGACCGGCATGTCGGTGAGCTGGAGCGGGGTGGTGCGGTCGGTCCACGGGAGCCCCACCTCGGGGCCGAAGGGGATCACCGCGAAGGTCACGAACGCCGGGATCACCGCGATCACCGGAGCCAGCACGAAGACCACCTTGTCGGCGGCCTTCGGGATGATGTCCTCCTTCAGCGCCAGCTTCACGCCGTCGGCGAGTGACTGCAGCAGGCCGAAGGGGCCGTGCACGTTGGGGCCGATGCGGTGCTGCATGCGGGCCACGACACGGCGCTCGAACCAGATGTTGAAGAGGGTCAGCAGGACAAGCACGACGAAGATCGCGACCGCCTTGCCGAGGACCAGCCACCAGGGGTCCTGGCCGAAGGCGCCGAGGTCCTCCACCACCGATGGAAGGGCGGACGGCAGAGGAGTCAAGGCAGCGAGTGCACTCATCGGTGGGCTCCCTTCACCGAGACCATGCCGCCGGGCGAGCTGAGCTCGGCCAGGACACCGGTCCCGAAGGCGTTGGCAGGCACCCAGACCACGCCCTCGGGGAGGTCGGCGACCTCGACCGGCAGGGTGATCTGGCCGCGGTCTCCGCTGAGGGTCACCTCGGCGACCCCCTTGAGCATCGCGTGGGTCTCGGCGGTGATGCGTGCGACCGCCGGGCGGGCGGTGGCCTGCAGGGTGTGCTCGTCCTCGAGCAGCGAGGCGGTGCCGATGAGCTGCTTCCAGGTGGCGAGCGTGAGCTTGGTCTTCAGCACCTTGCGCTCCCCATGGACGGGTACGCCGGGGAGTGCCGGCCGCTCGCCGTCCCACGGCCCGACCTCCTCGAGCTCGGCGCGGGCTTCCTCGATCGTGCGGAAGCCGAGGGGCGCGGAGAGCTCCGCGGCGATGCCGGCGAGGACCCGCACGTCGGGCAGTGAGCCAGGCACGGAGAAGATCGCGCCGAACGTGCGCGGACGCCCCTCCCACGTGACGAAGGTGCCGGCCTTCTCGGTGACGGGTGCGACCGGGAAGACGACGTCGGCCACACGGGTCACGTCGGTCTCACGCAGCTCGAGGCTGACCACGAAACCGGCGGCGTCGAGCGCAGCCCGGGCAGCGGCGGGGTCGGCCAGGTCGTCGACGTCGACACCTGCGACGACAACACCCCCGAGGTCACCGGACGACAACCCCGCGATGATGCCGTCGCCGTCGCGACCGGGCGCCGCCGGAAGTGAGGTCAGGCCCCAGGCCGCGGCGGCGTCGACACGGGCAGCGGCGTCGGCAACCGGCCGGCCGCCGGGAAGCAGGTTGGGCAGGCAGCCGGTCTCGACCGCACCCCGGTCACCCGCACGGCGCGGCACCCAGGCCAGCCGGGCGCCGGTGGCCTCGGCCAGCTCGACCGCGGCAGTCAGCGCACCCGGCGTGAGCGCGAGCCGCTCCCCCACCAGGATCACGCCCGTGTCGCCGAGTGCGAGCTCCGTGTCGCCGGGGATCGCGCGGATCGCAGCGACCTCCTCGCCCGGAGCCGTGCGAATCAGGCGGCCCTTCATCTTGGCCAGTCCCCGCGAGGTGTAGGGCGCGACCGACGCGATGCGGGTCCCCGCACCGGCTGCCGTCGCGGCCTTGCGGAGGCGCAGGAAGATCGTGGCCGCCTCGTCCTCGGGCTCGAGGCCGAGCAGGAGGACGCTCGCGGCGCGCTCCAGGTCGGCGTACGAGACTCCCCCGTCGTAGGGGCCGGTCAGCGCGACCGCCGACGCGAGGAACGCGGTCTCCTCGGCGGTGTGCGGGCGGGCGCGGAAGTCGATGTCGTTGGTGCCGAGCACCACGCGCGCGAACTTGCTGTAGGCGTAGGCGTCCTCGGCGGTCAGGCGCCCGCCGGTCAGCACGCCAACGCCGCCGGCCTCACGGGCGGCTGCAAGACCCCGTGCAGCAATGGTGAAGGCCTCGGGCCAGCTTGCGGCGCGGAGCTGACCGGTCTCGGTGTCACGCACCAGCGGGTGGGTGAGCCGGGCGGCCGCGCGGACGTAGCGGAAGCCGAAGCGGTCCTTGTCGGAGATCCACTCCTCGTTGACCTCGGGGTCGTTGCCGGCCAGGCGGCGCATGACCTTGCCGCGACGGTGGTCGACGCGGATCGCGGCACCACACGCGTCGTGCTCCGCGATGGTCGGGGTGGAGACCAGGTCGAACGGCCGGGCACGGAACCGGTAGTCGGCGCTGGTCAGCGCGCCCACCGGGCAGATCTGGATCGCGTTGCCGGAGAAGTAGGAGTCGTAGGGCTGCTTCTCGTAGATGCCCACCTGCTGCAACGCGCCGCGGTCGACGAGCGCGATGAAGGGGTCACCGGAGATCTGGTCGGAGAAGCGGGTGCAACGGGCACAGAGCACGCAGCGCTCACGGTCGAGCAGCACCTGCGCCGAGACGTTGATCGGCTTCTCGAAGGTGCGCTTGACGCCACCGCTCGCGGAGAAGCGGCTCTCGGCACTGCCCGTCGACATGGCCTGGTTCTGCAGGGGGCACTCGCCGCCCTTGTCGCAGACCGGGCAGTCGAGCGGGTGGTTGATCAGCAGCAGCTCCATCACGCCGCGCTGCGCCTTCTCGGCCACCTGGTTGGTCACCTGGGTCTCGACCACCATGCCGGGCGCGACAGCGAGCGTGCACGAGGCCTGCGGCTTCGGGATCGGACGGCCGTTGCCCGCGTCGGGCACCTCGACCAGGCACTGGCGACAGGCACCGACCGGGGCGAGCAGCGGGTGGTCGCAGAACCGCGGGACCTGGACGCCGACCTGCTCGGCCGCGCGGATCACCAGCGTGCCGGCCGGGACGGTCACCGAGCGACCGTCGATCGTCAGCGTGACCTTCTGTGCCTTCTCCACCTCGGCGCTCATGCGTGGACCTCCTCAGCGGCACCGAAGAACTCGGACTTCGCGGGGTCGAAGGGGCAGCCGCCATGAGCCAGATGCGCGAGGTACTCCTCGCGGAAGTGCTGGATCGAGCTGATCACCGGGCTGGTCGCGCCATCACCGAGCGCGCAGAACGAGCGGCCCGCGATGTTGTCGCACTGGTCGAGCAGCTGGTCGAGGTCCTCGGGTCGCCCCTCGCCCTTCTCCAGCTTGCTCAGGACCTGCACCAGCCACCACGTGCCCTCACGGCACGGGGTGCACTTGCCACACGACTCGTGCTTGTAGAACTCGCTCCAGCGCAGCACCGCGCGGACCACACACGTGGTCTCGTCGAAGATCTGCAGCGCACGCGTGCCGAGCATGGAGCCGACGGCGCCGACACCTTCGTAGTCGAGGGGTACGTCGAGGTGCTCGGCGGTGAGCAGCGGGGTGCTCGATCCGCCCGGGGTCCAGAACTTGAGCTGGTGGCCCTCACGGACACCACCGGCGAGGTCGAGCAACTCGCGCAGCGTGATGCCGAGGGGCGCTTCGTACTGTCCCGGACGGGTGACGTGGCCGGACAGCGAGTAGATGACGAAGCCCTTGGACTTCTCGGTGCCGAGACTGGCGAACCAGTCGGAGCCCTGGCTGATGATCGCGGGCACCGAGGCGATCGACTCGACGTTGTTGATCACCGTCGGACGCGCGTAGAGACCGGCGACCGCGGGGAACGGCGGGCGTAGGCGGGGTTGGCCGCGACGCCCCTCGAGGGAGTCGAGCAGCGCCGTCTCCTCGCCACAGATGTAGGCGCCCGCACCGGCGTGCACGATCAGCTCCAGGTCATAGCCCGAGCCGTGGATGTTCTTGCCGAGATGGCCGGCCAGGTAGGCCTCCTGCACCGCGCGCTGGAGGCGGCGGATCACGTGCAGCACCTCGCCGCGCACGTAGATGAACGCGGTGTTGGCGCGGATGGCGTAGGAGCTGATGATCACGCCCTCGACCAGCGTGTGCGGGCTGGCCATCATCAGCGGGATGTCCTTGCAGGTGCCCGGCTCGGACTCGTCGGCGTTGACGACGAGGTACCGCGGGGGATTTTCGGCTTCGTCGTCGGTGTCATAAGGGGGAAGGAAGCCCCACTTCATGCCGGTCGGGAAGCCGGCGCCGCCGCGACCGCGGAGGCCGGACTCCTTGACCTGCTCGACGATCTCGGTCGGGGTCTTCGTCAGTGCGGTGCGGAGCGCGCCGTAACCGCCCCGGGCCTCGTAGGCCTCCAGCGTCCAGCTGCGCTCCTCGCCCCAGTTGGCGGTGAGGACGGGGGTGATCGGACTGGCCATCAGGCGTCACCTTCAAGCGTCTTGAGGCCGGCCAGCGAGGCCGGCCCGGCAGAGGGACCTTCGTCGGCGCGGTCGTCCGGGAAGCCGGCCAGCACGCGCTCGGCGTCACGCCAGGAGCAGATCTTCGCGCCCCGGGTGGCGGTGACCTCGCGGCCCGCGCGGAGGTCGTCGACCAGCCGCTTGGCCGACTCGGGGGTCTGGTTGTCGAAGAACTCCCAGTTGACCATCACGACCGGCGCATAGTCACAGGCGGCATTGCACTCGACGTGCTCGAGCGTCACCTTGCCGTCGGCCGTTGTCTCGTCGTTGCCGACGTCGAGGTGGTCCTTGAGCTCGGCGAAGATCCGGTCGCCACCCATCACCGCGCACAGCGTGTTGGTGCAGACCCCGACGTGGTGCTCACCGATCGGGCGGCGCTTGTACATCGTGTAGAAGGTCGCGACACCGCTCACCTCGGCGGCACTGATCCCGAGGATCTTCGCGCACGCCTCGATGCCGTCGGGGGTCACATAGCCCTCCGCGGCCTGGATCAGGTGCAGCATCGGCAGCAGCCCCGAGCGGGCTTCGGGGTAGCGCGCGGCGATCTGCTCGAGCTCGGCGTACGTCGTGGGCGTCATCGGTCCACGCCTCCCATCACGGGGTCGATGGACGCGATCGCGACGATGACGTCGGCGACCGCGCCGCCCTCGCTCATCACGCTCGTGGCCTGCAGGTTCGTGAACGACGGGTCGCGGTAGTGAACGCGGAACGGGCGCGTGCCGCCGTCGGAGTGGATGCTCGCGCCGAGCTCGCCGCGGGGCGACTCGATCGGCACGTAGGCCTGGCCGGGCGGGACCCGGAAGCCCTCGGTCACCAGCTTGAAGTGGTGGATCAGCGCCTCCATCGACTCCCCCATGATGTGGCGGATGTGGTCGAGGCTGTTGCCCATGCCGTCGGAGCCGATCGCGAGCTGGCTGGGCCACGCGATCTTCTTGTCGGCGATCATCACCGGCGCGTCCTCGAGTCCGGCCAGCCGCTCGGCCGCCTGCTCGACGATCTTGAGCGACTCCTCCATCTCCGCGAGGCGCACGCGGAAGCGCCCGTAGGCGTCGCAGGTGTCCCAGGTAATGACGTCGAAGTCGTAGGTCTCGTAGCCGGAGTACGGCGAGGTCTTGCGCAGGTCCCACGCGTAGCCGGTCGAGCGGAGCACCGGGCCGGAGATGCCCAGCGCCAGGCAGCCCTCGAGGTCGAGGTGGCCGACGCCCTCGAGGCGGGCCTTGAAGATCGGGTTCGCGTTGCAGAGCGCGGCGTACTCGGGGAGACGCTTCTTCATCAGGGCGACGAAGGTGCGGATCTCGTCGAGTGCACCTGGCGGGAGGTCCTGCGCGACGCCGCCGGGGCGGATGAACGCGTGGTTCATGCGGAGGCCGGTGATCAGCTCGAAGAGGTCGAGCACGAGCTCGCGCTCGCGGAAGCCGATCGTCATGACCGTCAGCGCGCCGATCTCCATGCCGCCGGTGGCGATGCAGACCAGGTGGCTGGAGATGCGGTTGAGCTCCATGAGCAGGACCCGCATGATCTGGGCCTTCTCGGGGATCTGCTCGTCGATGCCGAGCAGCCGCTCGACGCCGAGGCAGTAGGTCATCTCGTTGAAGAACGGGCTCAGGTAGTCCATGCGGGTGACGAACGTGACGCCCTGCACCCAGGTGCGGAACTCCATGTTCTTCTCGATGCCCGTGTGCAGGTAGCCGATGCCGCAGCGGGCCTCGGTGACCGTCTCGCCCTCGAGCTCGAGGATCAGCCGGAGGACGCCGTGGGTCGAGGGGTGCTGCGGCCCCATGTTCACCACGATGCGCTCGCTGAAGCTCTCGTCCGAGCCCAGCTCGCTGACGAACTGGTCCCAGTCCTCGCCGGTGACGGTGAAGACGCGGCCCTCGTGGGGCTCGGATCCGGCGCCGAAGGCGTCGGTGTTGCCGGTGTCGGTGTTGCTGGTCGTCGTCATGAGTAGGACCTCCGCTGGTCCGGCGGCGGGATGGTGCCGCCCTTGTACTCGACCGGGATGCCGCCGAGTGGGTAGTCCTTGCGCTGCGGGTGGCCCGGCCAGTCGTCGGGCATCTCGATCCGGGTCAGCGCCGGGTGGCCGTCGAAGATCATGCCGAAGAAGTCCCACGCCTCGCGCTCGTGCCAGTCGAGGGTCGGGTAGATCGCGACCAGGCTCGGCAGGTGCCGGTCGGCGTCGGGCGTCGTCGTCTCCACCCGGATCCGGCGGTTGTGGGTCATCGACAGCAGCGAGTAGACCGCGTGCAGCTCGCGCCCGGCGTCGTCCGGGTAGTGCACGCCGTGCACACCCGCGCAGAACTCGAACCGCTGCTCGTCGCGCAGGATGTTTGCCGCGGCCACGAGGTTCTGCCGGGCGATGTGGAACGTGATCTCGCCGCGATCGATCACGACGCGCTCGATCAGGCCGTGGATCGAGTCCGCGACCACGTCGTACCAGCCGCCGAAGGGGCGCTCGGCCGCGGCGGGGTAGATGATCGGCGCCACGAGGCCCGCGTAACCGCTCGTGTCGCCGGAGCCCGTGGCACCGAACATGCCGCGGCGTACGCCGACGGCCGGGGCCGCGACGACGAAGCCGCTGGTCGAGTCGGTCTGCGCCTCGATCTCGGGGGTCGAGGGCTCGTGCGAGGCCGGCTGGGCCTTCGACTGGTCCTCTGGAGTGGGGGTCACCGCATGAGGCCCTTCATCAGGCTGGTGGGCGTGGCGATCAGCGCGTCCTGCTCGAGCTCGGCGATCTGCGCGCGGCGGTTGGCACCGAGCTTGCCGTGCTGGACCTGGTCGTGGAGCTTGAGGATCGCGTCGATCAGCATCTCGGGCCGCGGCGGGCAGCCGGGGAGGTACATGTCGACGGGGACGATGTGATCGACGCCCTGCACGATCGCGTAGTTGTTGAACATGCCACCGGAGCTGGCACAGACGCCCATGGCCAGCACCCACTTGGGCTCGGCCATCTGGTCGTAGATCTGGCGCAGGACCGGGGCCATCTTCTGGCTGACCCGGCCCGCCACGATCATCAGGTCGGCCTGGCGCGGGCTGGCGCGGAAGACCTCCATGCCGAACCGGCCGAGGTCGTACTTCGGGCCGCCGGACGTCATCATCTCGATGGCGCAGCAGGCCAGGCCGAACGTGGCCGGCCAGAAAGCCGCCTTGCGCATGTAGCCGGCGACGCCCTCCACCGTGGTGAGGAGTACGCCGCTGGGGAGCTTCTCTTCGAGACCCATGTCATGCCTCCGTTGAGGGTCGTGAGGTGCGTGCCACGCCAAGGCGGAGGAGGGAAGGCGGCCCTTGTGCGGAGCGCAGCGACGCGGCCGTCGACCGACGACAACGCGGGCAGGGTGCGTGCATCGCGGGCCTCAATCCCAGTCCAGGCCGCCGCGACGCCATACGTAGGCGTAGGCGACGAAGATGGTGCCGAGGAAGATGACCATCTCCACCAGCCCGAACCAGCCGAGCGCATCCGAGCGGACGGCCCACGGGAGGAGGAAGACGATCTCGATGTCGAAGACGATGAAGAGCATCGCCACGATGTAGTACTTGATCGGGAAGCGTCCGGAGAGCGCCTGGGGCGTCGGCTCGATGCCGCACTCGTAGGCGTCGACCTTGGCCCGGTTGTAGCGCTTCGGGCCGGTGAACGCGCTCATCACGACGGAGAACACGGCGAACCCGGCCGCGATCGCGGCCAGCACCAGAACGGGTGTGTAGAGCTCCATTGCTCCCCTCTCGTCGCCCACCTCGTGCGCTTGTGAATTCATTCACGAAGTGGTCCGGGTCACAGTCTATGACTTTCGCGACACCTGTCACCCCCGGGGGTCAGGGTGTGTCCGGAGTGTCCGGGAAGCGGCCCGCCTGGCCACCGACACTCACCAGCCGCGTACCAGCAGTGGCCGTCCGGCGGGCGGCCAGCGGCCCGCACCACGCGGCGTACGACGAAGTGCCCCGGGGTAGTTCATTGCTTCGGATCCAGCGGAAGGACAGCAACCAATTGCCCCGGGCGAGTTGGTCGCCGACTGCTCCGACTGATCACCTCCCGGCGACCGCCCGACCTCACGCCTCCATGGCCTCCGTGCGCACCGGGAAGTGCGCACGCCAGGAGTCATCGAGGTGCCGAGGCAACCCTTCGAGACCACGGGCGCGCAACACTCGAACGACTCGCTCAAGAGTGCGATCCGGCCGGCTGTAGACGTCCTTCGCCACCAGAACGATCATGCGCCAGCCGTCGTCGTCAATCCCCTCCCGGCGAAGCAGGTCCTTCTCCCACTGCTCGATCCGCTCGGCGTGATGACGCCCGTCGTACTCCACGATCACCTTCACCGCCGCCCAGCTGAGGTCGTAGCGGCGTCGACCGCTCCCGTCCCCGACATTCACCTTCAGGTTGACGACCGGCTCGGGGAGTCCGGCGAGGACGAGGAGCATGCGGACACGCGTCTCCATCGGCGAGTCGACCCGCTCCCTGACGAACACGACAGCCTCGCGCGCCAGAACCGAGGCCCGCAGCTGCGACGCGGCACAGAACTCGCGAAGGACTTCGAGCGTCACCAGTCCCTGACGAACCAGCCAGTCCCCCGCTACGACCAGGTCAACGAGCCCAAGTTGAGATGCGAGCTCCACGAATAACTGCGCCGGTGCCGAGATGCGTGCTCCGCCACGTCGTGTGACCAGCGAGGTCCCTGGAGCGACGTGCGATGTGACGCCCGAACGCCGGAGGCGGTCCTGCTTCGCGAGGACGGAGATGTGCTCACCAGGCAGCGTGGGAACGGGAACGCCAAGAAGTCGTGCGGCAGACACATGACTGACCCACGCACTCGGCGGCGCAACCGCGAGCGGTGCCTTCGCCGCAAGTGCCGGAGTGAGCTCGACTGCGCTGTCGACGTAGACATTGCCCATCAGCCGCCTGAATCCGGGTCCGCGCAACGCCGAGTCGGGGATCCCGGCCTGCAGCGCCTCCGCGCGCGTGAATGGCTGCATCCTGTCGAAGGCCGCCAGCGGTCGGGGCGGTCGACGGGGCCTCAGCTTCCTACGTCCGACAACAGATCCACTCATGCCGGCAGCGTGCCCCAACACGGCCAACAGAGGTCGAGCGTCATCCACAGGGGCGAGGTGGGTCCAGCCGGCTCCCCTCGGCGTGCGGCGAAGTGCCCCGGGGTAGTTCATTGCTGCGGATCCAGCGGAAGGACAGCAACCAATTGCCCCGGGCGAGTTGGTGGCTGCGGCACGCCGAGCCGTCGCCAGGCCTCAGGCGTCGGGCGCGACCTTGCTGAATGCGTTGATGATCCGGTCGTGGGCGTCGCCGTCGCGCGGGTCGGTCAGGTTCGCCATGAGCTTCAGCGAGAACCGCATCAGGGCGGGGCGCGGGAGGCCGTGCTTGGTCGCGAACTTCATGAACGTCGGGCTGCCGATCAGCTTGGCGAAGCCACGACCGAGCGTGAAGTACCCGCCGTACGCCGCGTCCAGAGCCGCGGCGTACCCCTCGAGGACGCGCTCGCGCGAGACCCCGGACGGCCGGGCCAGCGCCTGGACGATGATGTCGGCGGCCATGTGGCCGGCCTCGAGGGCGTAGTCGATGCCCTCGCCGTTGAACGGGTTGACCATGCCGCCGGAGTCACCGACGAGCAGGAGCCCGCGGGAGTAGTGCGGCTTGCGGTTGAAGCCCATGGGAAGCGCAGCGGAGCGGATCTCGCCGACGAGGTTCTCGTCGCGGAAGCCGAGCTCCTCGGGGGTGTTCGCCAGCCACTTGCGCATGGCGTCCTTGGGATTGAAGTCCTGGAACATCTTCGAGGAGTCGAGGATGCCGAGGCCGACATTGGCGGTGCCGTCGCCGCACGGGAAGATCCAGCCGTAGCCGGGCAGCTGGTTGGACGCGCCGACCGGGCCGTCCCACAGCTCCAGCCAGGACTCCATCCACGCGTCGTCGTGCATCGGGGTCTTGTAGTAGGCGCGGGCCGCGACCGCCATCGGGCGGTTCTCGCGGCGGGTGATCCCGAGCGAGGTGGCGAGGCGGGATGAGACCCCGTCGCAGGCGACGACGATCGGCGCTCGGTAGGTGACCTCCTCCCCCGCAGAACCCGGGATCCGGCGGCCGTTCTCGTCGAGCGGGCGGGCCGTCACTCCGACCACGCGACCGGACGTGTCGAGCACCGGGCCGGTGACAGCAGTGCGCTCGAGGAGGCGGGCACCGGCCTTCTGCGCGTGGCGCGCGAGCAGTTCGTCGAGCTCCATGCGCGGACGGACCATGCCGAACGACGGGAAGCTGGCGAGCTCGGGCCACGGCAGCTCGATGCGGTGACCGGCGCCGAGGATCCGGAGCCCCTTGTTCTTCTGCCAGCCGGGCTGGTCGAGGTCGAAGCCCATGCCGATCAGCTGCTTGACCGCGCGCGGCGTCAGGCCGTCGCCACACACCTTGTCGCGGGGGAAGGCGGCCTTCTCCAGGAGGAGTACGTCGACTCCGGCGGCCGCCAGGTGGTGGGCGACCGCGGCGCCAGCCGGGCCAGCACCGACGACGATGACCTGGGCCTCGCGATCGGAAGCGGCGCCCGCATCACCGAGCCCGAAGAGCGCGTCAGCAGGCGAGGTCACGCGGTCCCCCGGTGCAGCGCGACGATCCCCCCGGACAGGTTGCGGTACTCGACGGAGCCCCAGCCCGCGTCCTGCAGCAGCGTGGCGAGACCCGCCTGGTCGGGCCAGGCGCGGATCGACTCGGCGAGGTAGACGTAGGCGTCCGGGGAGGAGGAGACGCCGCGGGCGATGCTCGGGAGCGTCTTCATCAGGTACTCGAGGTAGACCTTGCGGAACGCCCGGTTCACCGGGTGGGAGAACTCGCAGACCACGAGCCGGCCGCCCGGGCGGGTCACGCGGCGCATCTCGCGCAGTCCCGCGACCGGGTCGACGATGTTGCGCAGGCCGAAGGAGATCGTGACCGCGTCGAACGTGTCGTCGGCGAACGGCAGCTTCGTGCCGTCGCCGGCCACGAAGGGCAGCTGCGGGCGAGCCTTCTTGCCGACCTGCAGCATCCCGACCGAGAAGTCGCACGGGATGACCTGGGCGCCTGCCTCGGCAAACGGGAGCGAGGAGGTGCCCGTGCCGGCAGCGAGGTCGAGGATCCGGTCACCCGGTCGCGCGTCGACGGCAGCCAGCACCTGCTTGCGCCACCGGCGGTCCTGCCCCATCGACAGCACGTCGTTGGTCACGTCGTAGCGCTTGGCCACGGCGTCGAACATGCGGCGTACGTCAGTGGGCTGCTTGTCCAGCTCTGCTCGGGTCACGGCCACAGAGTAAGGCGTGCCCCCTCGGGACGCCCATCCACCTGCCCGGCCGCTCCGAACACCTTGATAACCCTCCCGTTAGGCTGCGCGCATGATCCTGAGCTCCGAGGGGCCCTCCGCCCTGAGAGTCCGCACGACGTCGATCGACGTCGACACGGCCTCTGGGATGTCGGGGTTGCTCGACCTGCTCCCCACCGAGGCACCCGTCAGCTGGCTGCGCCGCGGCGAGGGCCTCGTCGGCTGGGGCATCGCGGCGCAGGTCCACACCAGCGGCAGCACCCGGTTCTCCGACGCTGCCAAGTGGTGGGCCGAGACGACCGCACAGGCCGACATCACCGACGAGGTGCAGGAACCCGGCTCCGGGCTGGTCTGCTTCGGCGCCTTCGCCTTCGCCGACGAGCCGGGCGAATCGACGCTGGTCGTGCCTCAGGTGATCGTGGGCCGCCGCGGCGATCTGGCCTGGGTGACCACCGTCGGCGATGTCGCCCCAACGCTGGCTCGTCGAGAGCCGCCGGCTCCTCCGAAAGGCGTCGTCTTCTCCGACGGCGCCCTGGACAGCGAGCGCTGGATGGGGGTCGTCGCCGATGCGGTCGCCCGGATCAACGCGGGCGACCTCGAGAAGGTCGTCCTCGCGCGCGACCTGCTGGCAACGGCGTCAGAGCCGATCGATGTGCGGTGGCCCCTGCGGCAGCTCGCCGCGTCGTACCCGACCTGCTGGACGTTCCACGTCGACGGCCTCTTCGGCGCCACCCCCGAGCTGCTGGTCCGCCGCGAGCGTGGGCTGGTCACCTCGCGCGTGCTGGCCGGCACCATCCGGCGCACCGGTGACGACTCCCGCGACCTCGCCCTGGCCGCGATGCTCGCCCACTCGAGCAAGGACCTCGAGGAGCACGAGTACGCCGTCCGGTCGGTCGCCGAGTCGCTCGAGCCCTACTGCTCCTCGATGAACGTGCCGGAGACGCCGTTCGTGCTGCACCTGCCGAATGTCCTGCACCTGGCCACCGATGTCGCCGGAGTCATCCGTGACACCGATGACGTCAGCTCGCTGCAGCTCGCGGAGGCGCTGCACCCGTCGGCGGCCGTCGGCGGCACCCCCACGCCGGTCGCGCGCGAGCTGATCACCGAGATCGAGGGCATGGACCGCGGCAGGTACGCCGCCCCGGTCGGCTGGATGGATGCCAGCGGGGACGGCGAGTGGGGTATTGCGCTCCGCTCCGGACTACTCGATGGTGACACCGTGCGTCTGTTCGCAGGCTGCGGCATCGTCGGTGACTCGGACCCGGCGGCCGAGCTGGCCGAGTCGCAAGCCAAGTTCGTCCCGGTGCGCGATGCCCTCGCGCCCGGCCCTGCTCCGACCTCCTGAGGACCGTGATGAAGAAGCTCCTGATCGCCCTGACCGCCTGCTCGACCCTGGCCCTTGCGGGTTGCGGCGAGAACGAGACGAAGGCAGCGGCTGAGCCGTCCGCCCTCACGAAGGCAGAGTTCATCAAGCAGGCCGACGCGATCTGCGCGGCGAGCGAGGCGCGGATCGAGAAGCTGGGCTCGGAGATCTCCGAGAACTCGAGCATGGAGGAGATCACGGCCTTCCTCGAGAAGAAGGTCATCCCGGAGCTCACCTCGACCGTCGAGAAGGTCCGCGACCTGGAGCCCCCGAAGGCCGATGCTGATGAGGTCGACGCCATGCTCGATGCCCTCGAGGCCGAGGTGGCCAAGGTGAAGGAGACCCCGATGGCGATCATGGGCGACGACGCGTTCGCGGACGCGAACAAGCTGGCCGCCGACTACGGCCTCACCACCTGCGCGGAGTAGTCCGCGGTCAGTCCAGATCGGCGCCCTCGGGCAGCCGGACGTAGTCCTGTCCGGCTGCACCGAGGAACCGCCCGAGGTGGCCGTCCACGATGCCGAGCCCGGCCTCGGAGTAGACCTTGTCGTGGATCGCGAGGTTGCGGCCTGCCCCCACCCCGCGGGCGAAGTCGATCGCCTCGCTCACCTTGAGCCACGGCGCCGAGACCGGCAGGCAGAGCACGTCGACCTCCTCACCCGGGCCCGTCAGGGCATCGCCGGGGTGGAAGAGCCGGGTGGTCCCGTCGGTGATCAGGTAGCCACTGTTGGTGACGCGCGGCAACTCCGGATGGATCACCGCGTGCAGCTCGCCCACAGCGGTGATGTCGAGGCCGGCAGCTGACCACTCTTCCCCCGGCTCGATGACCAGGACTCGCTCGGCCACGTCGGGAGCGTTGGCCTCGAGGTCACGAGCGACGGCCTCGATCGTCCACACCGGAGCATCGGTACGACGCAGCAGCGCGGGATCCACGTGGTCCGGGTGCTCGTGCGTGATCAGCACCGCATCGGCGCCGTCGATCGCCTCGGCGCCGGTCCACACTCCGGGATCGATCAGCAGCACGCGACCGTCGTACTCGACCCTGACGGCGGCGTGGCCGAACTTCGTGATCCGCATCTGCCTACGGTAGGACGTTCAGCCCGTGGTGTGGTCGACGAAGCACCAGCGCCAGTCCTCGCCCGGCTCGGCGGACTGGATGACCGGGTGGGTGCTCGCGTGGAAGTGGGCGGTGGCGTGCTGGCGCGGTGAGGAGTCGCAGCAGCCGATGTGGCCGCAGGTCAGGCACTGGCGCAACGCCACCCAGCTGGTGCCCTCGGCCAGGCAGTCCTCGCAGGCTGTTGCCTCGGCGACGACGGCGGGGTGGGCCTCGAGGTGGGCGCAGGAGTCACCCGTGCGACGGGAGCGGTCGGTGGTCGACGCGACGACGCGGGCGCGCTCGCGGGCGGAGTGGTCGAGCACGGACTCCTCGATGTCGAGCATGGCGAGGACCTCGCTCACGACGTCGGCCGGCACGGTCCCGGCACTACGGATCTCCAGCACCCGCTCGCGTTCGGCGGTGATCATCTCCAGCCGGACCCGGTTGTAGAGGTCGCTCGGCGACTCCTGGTCGACGGTCGTGGCCAGCCGCTCCCAGGCGGCGAAGTTGCGCTGGTCGAGGCGCTGCCGGACGAGGTCGCCGACGCCGTGCGGGTCGTCGTACTCGAGCTCCTCGAGGCGCGCGAGGCCGGCCTTCGAGGCCTGCTGCAGGAGCGTGGCGCGGGCGAGCGCGTCCTCGGCCGGGTCGGGTGACGGGACGCGCATCCAGCGGGCCAGCCACGGCAGGGTGAGGCCCTGGAGGAACAGCGTGCCGGCCACGACCGTGAACGCGATGAGCAGCAGGACCTCGCGGTGCGGGGTGTCGTCCGGGATGATGAAGGCGGCGGCAAGGGTGACGACGCCGCGCATGCCCGCCCAGCCGAGCAGGAACGTGTAGGTCCACGGCGGGCGCTTGCCCGTGAGCGGGTCCGGGCCGGGTCGCACGAGCAGGTAGCGCGCGGGGAACACCCAGAGCATCCGCAGCACGATGACCGCCGCCAGCGACGCCGCGCAGACCGCGCCGATCCGGGCCCAGCCGAGGTCACTGCTGCCTGCGTCGGTGATGATCCAGCCGGCCTGCAGGCCGATCAGGAGGAAGACCGCGTTCTCGAGGACGAAGGCGATCGTGCTCCAGTTGGTCCGCTCGGCGATCCGCGACGGCGCGGACTGCAGGATCGCGGCCTTGTGGCCGAGCAGCAGGCCGGCGACCACGACCGCGATGACGCCGGAGGCGTGGAACCGCTCGGCCGCGATGTACGCCGCGAACGGGGTGACCAGCGAGAGTGCGGTGTCGAAGACGGGGTCGGTGATCAGCTTGCGCACCTTGGCGACGACAAGCGTCGCAGCGAGGCCGATCAGGACACCTCCGCCAGCGGCGACCGCGAAGTCCTCGCTCACCTCGAGGAGGGTCACGCCGCCGGCGCCCGCGGCGATGGCGGTGCGCAGGGCGACCAGCGCGGTCGCGTCGTTGAGCAACGACTCGCCCTCCAGGATCGTGACCAGCCGTCGCGGCAGGCCGATCCTCCGTGCGATGGCGGTCGCAGCCACGGCATCCGGCGGCCCCACCACGGCGCCGATCGCGAACGCCGCTGGCCAGCCGATCCCGGGCAGGAGGGCGTGGACGACCGCGGCCACACCCGCGGTGGTGAAGATGACCAGCCCGACCGAGAGCAGCAGGATCGGGCGCCGGTTGGCGTTGAAGTCGACCAGGCTGGTCTGCAGCGCCGCCGCGTACAGCAGCGGCGGGAGCAGCCCCAGCAGCACGATCTCGGGATCGAGGTGGACCTCCGGCACGAACGGCAGGTAGGCCCCCGCAGCGCCCACTGCGATCAGCAGCAGGGGTGCCGGAAACCGGATCCGGTCGGCCAGCGCCGTGCTGGCGAGGACGGTCGCTGCGAGCAGGACGAGCAGGAAGGCAATTTCCACGCGCTCATCCTCCCCGAACCGTCAGCTTTGGTGCGCCGAGCCGTCAGGTTTGGCGCGCCGAGGGGTCAGGTTTGGCCCGCCGAGGGGTCAGGTTTGGTCACGAGATCGCGGATGGTGGCGTCGAGTACCCGCCTGTTGTCGCGGCGTACGCGCACCTCGATGACGTCGATGCCGCCGTTGGGGCTTGCGAGCGCCTGCTCGAGCTCGGGCAGGCTCTCGACCTTCCAGTGCGGCGTGCGGGTGGCCGCGCAGAGGGCTGCGATGTCGACACCGTGCGGGGTGCCGAACAGGCGGTCGTAGCGATCGGCGTACTCGGGCGCACCCTGCTCGAGCATCGTGAAGATCGAGCCCCCGTCGTCGTTGACCACCACGATCGTGAGGTCCGGACGCGGCTCGCGCGGACCGATCACCAGCGCACCGGAGTCATGGAGGAAGGTCACGTCACCCATCAGCGCGATGGTCCGGCCCTCGTGCTGCCTCGCCAGCGCCGCTCCGATCGCAGTGGAGACGGTGCCGTCGATGCCGGCCAGGCCACGGTTGGCGATCACCTTGCGCCGGCCGCCGACCGGGCCCGGGCGGGCCATGATGTCGAGGTCGCGGATCGGGCTCGAGGCTCCGACGACCAGCAGCTCCCCGCGACCGATGGCTGCGTGCACGCTGGCCGCCACCTGGTACGGCGTGAGCCCGGGCTCGGCGCCGACCAGCCGGTCGACGGCGCCGGCGGTCGCGCAGTCGAGCTCACGCCAGGCATCGAGCCAGCCCGGCTCGGCGGGGGCCTCCGCGGCCCATACCGCGGCGTACTCCGTGGCGGGGAAGGGCCGCTCGGGCCAGATGCCGGGGCTCCGCACCGAGATCACCTCGATGTCCGGGCGGACCAGGAGCTGGGCGATCGGCCGGCTCAGGGTGGGGTGGCCGAAGACGACGACCCGCTCGATTCTCCGACCTAGATCGGTGTCGAGCAGGAGGCGATAGGTCCGCAGCGCGTGGCTGCCGGTGCGCGATCCGGAGGTGGGTTCGGCGAAGAGGGGCCAACCGCCGGCCTCCGCGACCTGCCGCGCCCGCATCCCGGCGTCGTCGCCGGCGACCACCACCGTGCGCGGGCCCTGCGCGAGGACGGGCGCGTCAGCCGTGACCGGTGCCGGCAGCTGGCAGCGACCGACCGCTGTCGCCGTCGGAACACCGGCGGCGCGGACATAGGGAGAGCTCGGAGTCAGCGGCAGGTCGAACTGCACGTTGAGGTGCCACACGTCCGAGACCTCACCGATCCAGCCGTCCGGGGGCTGCTGCCGACCCCCTCGGGCGATGGCGGGCACAGCGTTGTCGGGGTGATCAATGTCGAAGCTCTGGGCAAACCGGCCGAAGACCGTGCGCTGGTCGGTCGTCTGGCTGGCGCCGGTGCCCCGCAGCCGGGCCGGCCGGTCCGCGGTCACGACGATCAGCGGCAGCCCGACATGCGCCGCCTCCATCACCGCCGGGAGCAGGTTGGCGACGGCCGTCCCGCTCGTGCACATGACGGCGGTGCGGCGCCCCATCTTGGTCAGGCCCAGGGCGAGGAATCCGGCAGTCCGCTCGTCGCTGCGCGTGTGCAGGCGGAGCAGACCCGCCGCGTCGGCGTCGTACGCCGCGAAGGCGAGAGGGGCGTTGCGTGATCCCGGTGCGAGGACGATGTCGGTGACGCCGTCGTCGACCAGACCGTCCAGAACAGCGTGCGCGAGGGCGGTCGAGGCGTTCACAGACCCAGATCCTGCCGCACGCGGTCCAGCCGCGCGTGCCAGTGCTCGATGCGGTCAGGGGCGGCAGCGATGCGACGGAAGGCGTGCTCGTCGACAACGGGCAGATGCGTGGAGAGCGCGCCGTCGACGGGCAACAGCGGCGACACCGCGACGTCGTCGGCCAGGAGCTGCACCGTGGCCAGTCCGCACGCGTAGGGCAGCTCGGGCAGGGCAGCGGCGAGCGCTACGCCGGTGGCGATGCCGACGCTCGTCTCGAGCGCGGACGAGACCACGACCGGCAGGCCGATCTCCTCGGCGATCCGCAGGCAAGCACGGACTCCTCCCAGCGGTTGCACCTTGAGCACGGCGATGTCGGCCGCCTCGAGGTCGCGGACGCGATAGGGATCAGCGGCCCGCCGGATCGACTCGTCGGCAGCGATCAGTACGTCGGTGCGTCGCCTCACCGCAGCCAGTTCCTCGACCGTGGCGCACGGCTGCTCGGCGTACTCCAGGCCGCCGGCGGCCCGGTCGAGCCTGGTCAGCGCGGCGAGGGCATCGTCGACCGACCAGGCGCCGTTGGCGTCGATCCGGACCTTGCCCCGGGGGCCGAGCGCGTCGCGGACGGCCTCGAGACGGGCCTCGTCCTCGGCGAGGGTCTGGCCCGGTTCGGCGACCTTGACCTTGGCGGTGGTGCAGCCGCCGGCGCTGACGATCGCGTGCGCCTGCTCGGGTCCGACAGCGGGCACCGTGACGTTGACCGGGACGCTCGTGCGGACCGGGGCGGGCCAGTTGCCGGCGGCTGCCTCGACGGCACACTCGAGCCATGGGGCGGCGACCTCGTCGTCGTACTCGAGGAAGGGGCTCCACTCACCCCAGCCGGCATCGCCCTTCAGCAGCATGCCCTCACGCACGGTGATGCCGCGGAAGCGTGTGCGCATCGGGATCGAGAAGACGCGGGCCTCCATCAGGCCTCCTGTGCGATCGCGCGGATCGCGGCGCGGTTGACCTTGCCGTTGGCCAGGAGCGGGAGGTGCTCGACGGTGACGAGTGCGCGCGGGGCCCAGGTGCGCGGGCAGGTCGCGGCGACCCAGTCGCGGGCTTCGTCGAGCTCGATCGCGCCCTCGATGACCGCGACCACGCGCTGTCCCCACTCGGGATCGGGCAACCCGACGACCTCGGCCGCACGGACGTCCGGGTGCTCATTCAGCCGTCGCGCGACCGCAGGGGCGGGCACCTTCACTCCCCCGCTGATCAGCATGTCGTCGGCGCGGCCGATCACCGTGAGCCGCCCGTCCTCTGCGATGGCGCCGAGGTCGGAGGTGATGAACCAGCCGTCGACCAGGGCCTCGGCAGTGAGCTCCGGGTCGTCGAGGTAGCCGTCGAAGAGCATCGGTCCCGCGAGCTTGATCCGTCCGTCGTCGGTCAGGGCGATCTCGACGCCGGGCAGCGGGTACCCGTCGTACACGCAGCCGCCGGAGGTCTCACTCGACCCGTACGTCGCGTGGACGTCGACGCCCCACGAACGGATCTGTGCCAGGACCGAGCGGTCGACCGGACCACCGCCGACCAGGATGCAGTCGAGCTCCTGCAGCACCTCGATGGCGTCCGGGTCGGCCACGAATCGGGCCAGCTGCGTGGGGACGAAGCTCGCGAACCGTGGGCCTGCCTTCCACGTGGCGCCGTCGGCGACGACCGGGTCGTGCCCGGCGAGGAGCGAGCGCGCGATCACGTTGACGCCGGCCACGTAGTTGGACGGGAGTGCCAGGGCCCACGGCCCATGGCCGACGGCGCGGGCGGACGAGCCGGCGGAGGCAAGGACCGCCGAGCGCGAGAGCAACGCGCGCTTCGGGCGGCCGGTCGAACCGGAGGTCTCGATGACCAGGCGCTGGTCGTCCTCGGCGTTCAGCCAGTGCCGCAGCGCGGCGATGTCGGCGTGGGGATCTCCGGACAGGCGAAGCGGGTCGGCAGGCACGGCCCGAACCTACCGCCCGGCGATACTGGGCGCGTGGAACTGACCTGGCAGCTGGTGCACCAGCGCGACCTGACCGCACGGCAGACCTACGACATGCTCCAGCTGCGCGGGATCGTGTTCGTCGACGAGCAGCAGGTGTCGGCCGAGCTCGAGATCGACGGCCGCGACCTCGAGGGCGAGACCCACCACCTCTTCGGGTACGCCGAAGGGGCGCTGCTCGCCTATGCCCGGCTTCTCGAACCGGACGAGCACGGCGAGAGCCACATCGGCAGGGTGGTCGTCGCCGCTGCCGCTCGCGGCGGCACGGGTGGCCACCTCGTCGCGCAGTCCGTCGCGGCGTGCGAGGCGCTGTGGCCCGGTCTGCCGATCAGGCTGGGCGCCCAGAACCACCTGCGCGGCTTCTACGGCCGCCATGGCTTCGTGCCCGAGGGTGAGATCTACGACGACGCCGGGATCCCGCACATCCACATGGTCCGCCCGCCTGCTTGAATCTCGGGTCATGGCCACCCCCGCTGAATGGTTCGCCGGCGCCCGCCCGCGCACGCTTCCCGCCGCCGTTGCTCCCGTCCTCGCCGGCACGGGTGTCGCTGCGTGGTTCTACGAGCCGGTCTGGACGTACGCCGCGCTCGCGCTGGTCGTCTCGCTCGCCCTTCAGGTCGCGGTGAACTACGCCAACGACTACTCGGATGGGATCCGGGGTACCGATGATGACCGCGTCGGGCCCATGCGGCTCGTCGGATCGAAGAAGGCAACTGCTGGGGCCGTGAAGCGGGCGATGTTGCTCAGCTTCGGGGTCGCTGGTGTCGCTGGCGTTGCCCTGGTCGCGGCCACCGGTGAGTGGTGGCTGCTCGGCATCGGCGCGATCTGCATCCTCGCGGCGTGGTTCTACACCGGCGGTTCGAAGCCGTACGGCTACCTCGGCCTCGGCGAGGTCATGGTCTTCGTGTTCTTCGGGCTCGTCGCGGTTGTCGGCACGACCTTCGTGCAGGTGCACCGCGAGTTCTACGTCTTCATGGGTGGCGCGGAGACATCCGAGGCCGAGATGACCCGGCGCTTCCTCGAGTGGCAGAACGACTGGATCACCCCCGCCCTCCTCGCCGGAACCGCGATCGGCGCGCTCGCCTGCGCGATCCTCGTCGCCAACAACCTCCGCGACATCCCGACCGATACGGTCGCCGGGAAGATGACGCTGGCGGTGCGCCTCGGCGACACCAACACCCGCCGGTTCTACGTGCTGCTCGCGGCCGTCGCCCTGGCCGCCCTGATCGCCACCGCAGCCCTCACCAGCTGGTGGGCACTCCTCGGCCTGGTCTTCCTGGCCCCCGCGATCGCAGGCATCCGCGTCGTACTCTCCGGGGCCACCGGCCCCGGCCTGATCCCGGTGTTGCAGAAGACCGGCATCGCCGAGCTCCTCCTCGGCGCCGGCGTCTTCGTCGGCCTGCTGATCGCCTGATTGCCCCGTGTAACGCGCCGTTCAGCAGACTTCCGCCCCAGTCGACGGCGGCAGAAGTCGGGCGAACTGCGCGTTACACACAGGCGGGGCGGTCAGAGCGTGCCGGTCTCCAGGAACGACTCCAGCCGCTCGGCATACGGAGCAATGGAAATGCCCTGCCCAGCAAGCCACGAATCCGAGTCATAGGTGTGGGCGTAGCGCTCGCCGTTGTCGCAGATCAGCGTGACCACCGACCCGGTCTCGCCACGAGAACGCATCTCCGCGATCAGCTCCAGCGCGCCCCACAGCGACGTGCCGGTCGACCCACCGACACGACGCCCGGTGACCGACGAGCACCAGCGCATCGCAGCGATCGAGGCGGCGTCAGGCACCGCGATCATCCGGTCCACCACGCCCGCCACAAACGAGGGCTCGACGCACGGCCGGCCGATCCCCTCGATCCGCGAACCAGCAGCAACGACCGACGGATCCCCAGTCACATAAGACGAATAGAAGGCCGAGCCCTCCGGATCAACCACACACAGCTCGGAATCCAGCCGCTGATAGCGCAGGAACCGTCCGATCGTGGCGGAGGTGCCGCCCGTGCCGGCGCCCACGACGATCCAGCGGGGCACCGGATGCCGTTCACGCGACAGCTGCGAGAAGAGCGATGAGGCGATGTTGTTGTTGCCCCGCCAGTCAGTGGCCCGCTCGGCGTAGGTGAACTGGTCCAGGAAGTGCCCGCCAACCGACGCGGCCAGTTGACGCGCCTCGTCGTTGATCGACACCCCCGCAGGCACGAGGTGACACCGCCCGCCGTGGAACTCGATCAGCGCGATCTTCTCGGGCGAGGTCGACTCGGGCATCACCGCGATGTAGGGCAGGCCGAGCAGTCGGGCGAAGTAGGCCTCGGACACCGCGGTCGACCCCGACGACGCGTCCACCACAGTCGTGTCCGACGAGATCCAGCCGTTGCACAACCCGTAGAGGAACAACGACCGCGCCAGCCGGTGCTTCAGCGACCCGGTCGGGTGGACCGACTCGTCCTTGAGGTAGAGGTCGATGCCCCACTCCTCCGGGAGCGGGAAGACGTGCAGGTGGGTGTCGGCGGAGCGGTTGGCATCCGCGTCGACGCGGCGTACCGCCTCGTGCACCCACGCACGGCTCATCAGTCTTCCTTGGACCGCAACTCGTCGAGCTTGGAGGCGGCCGCGGACGCGCGGTCCTCGACCCGGCGGGCGAAGCGTGCGCGCTGGGGCTCGAGGAGCTTCAGCGCGACGATGCCCGAGAACAGGAACGATGCGATGAGGCAGACGAATGATGCGGTCTGCGACAGCTCGCCGGTGATCAGGCGCCAGGCGCCCATCACGACGGCAGCAGTGGCCAGGAACAGCAGCAGACGGAGCGCGGTGTAGACGACGAAATCCTTCACGCCGACAGCGTAGGTGGAGCCCGGGGCTACAGTGGAAACGTGCTCAAGTTCCTGATCGTCGTGCTGGTCATCGCGCTTGCGGTCTACGGCTGCGTGATGCTCCTCGAGCGCCAGAGGCGTGGGCCGAGGAAGCCTCCGCAGAGGGGGCCGCAGCGACCGCTCGGGCCGGATGACGACCCCGACTTCCTCCGCGACCTCAACCGCCGTCGCAAGCCCCCGCGGCGCGACCCGGACTGACGCTCCCCCGGACATCTGCCGGGTCAGCCCGGCTTCCGGACCACGCCCAGCCGGTCCGGTGTCTCGTCGTCGCACGCCGCGAAGAACCCGCCCACCTCGTCGACCATCTGCCCGAACGAGTCCGCGGCGAAGAGCACCGGCTGGTAGTGCGTGATGTCGTAGTCGATGGTCGCCATGGCGGCGAAGTCGAGCGGCCGGATCTCCATCGAACCGAACTCCTCAATCTCGCCGTAGGACGAGAGGATCCCGGCCCCGTAGGCCTTCAGCGACCCCTCCTCCCACAGCACGCCGAACTCCACGGTGAACCAGAAGACGTCGGCGACGACCTGCAGCGCCTCCGGAGTCGTGACCCGACGGGCCGCCGCACCCGCCAGCCTGTTGAGCGACGCCACAGAGGGGTCGGCCAGCAGGTTGCCGTGGCCCATCACCTCGTGCAGGAGGTCGGGCTCGGGGGTGTAGAGCGGGGCGGCATGGTGGCGGAGGTACTGCGTGGAGTGGAAGATCCCGTCCTCGAGCGAGCCGTAGAACTCCTCCAGCGGGACGATCCCCGGCGCCGGGACGTAGGAGAAGCCGGTCAGCCCCTGCAACCCGTCCGTGACCTCGGAGAGCTGCGGCACCCGGTCGCGCGGCAGGTCGAGAGCGCGCACTGCATCGTTGAAGGCCCTGCACGCGTGGCGTGAGTGCAGGGGGCCGAGGTGCTCGCACACGGTCCGCCAGACCTCGTGCTCGGTCTCGGTGTAGTCGATCCGCGGCAGCGGGTCACCGGGCTGCCACGCCAGCGACACGGCCGCGATCTCGTTGCGACGACGCTGGTACTCCGGGTCCTTCAGGCCCGGGTGACCCTCAACCAGGTGCACCGTCACGTTGCCGTCCTCGTCGGTCGTCACGGGTGAGTAGAGCTGCGCCTCCTCAAACATCGGCACCCACCTCCTCTCGCTCGGTTGGCTCTCGTTCGATCGGTACGCCGCGGCGCGCGGCCAGGCGGCGTACCTTGAGGGGCGGCTCCGTGGCCGCCTGGATCTGGGACTCCGTCACGCCCGGGGCGAGCTCGACGAGAACGAGTCCGTCGGCCTCGATGTCGACGACCCCGAGGTCGGTGATGATCCGTCCGACGACACCGCGACCGGTGAGCGGCAGGGAGCACTCGTCAACGACCTTGAAGGACCCGTCGCGGGCGAGGTGCTCCATCAGGACGATCACGCGGCTGGCTCCGTGGACGAGGTCCATCGCACCGCCCATGCCCTTGACCATCTTGCCGGGGATCAGCCAGTTGGCGATGTCGCCGGCGGCCGAGACCTGCATCGCCCCCAGGATCGCGACGTCGACCTTGCCGGCCCGGATCATCCCGAAGCTGGTCGCCGAGTCGAAGAAGGCCGCCCCGCGGCGTACGGTCACCGTCTCCTTGCCGGCGTTGATCAGGTCGGGATCGACCTGATCGTCAGCTGGGTAAGGGCCGACGCCGAGGATGCCGTTCTCCGATTGCAGGACGATCTCGACGTCGTCGGGCACGAAGTTGGGCACCAGCGTCGGCAGGCCGATGCCGAGGTTCACGTAGTCGCCGTCGCGCAGCTCCGCTGCGGCCCGCGCCGCCATCTGCTCACGCGTCCACACCCCGACCACCTCCGCTGATCTGTCCGCCGACGAGGGTCGTGCGCTTCTCGATGCGCTTGTCGGCCACCTGCGAGGGCGTCAGCGGCACCACGCGGTGCACGTAGACACCCGGGAGGTGCACGTGGTTGGGGTCGATCGCACCGGGCTCGACCAGCTCCTCGACCTCGGCGATGCAGATCCGCCCCGCCATGGCCGCGAGCGGGTTGAAGTTGCGGGCAGCATCCTTGAAGACGAGGTTGCCGTGCCGGTCACCGCGCGAGGCGCGCACGAGCGAGAAGTCGGCCACGAGCGCCTCCTCCAGCACGTACTCCCGGCCGCGGAACTCCTGGCGCTGCTTGGCCGGGCTGCTGACGACCACGTCGCCGGCGGCGTCGTAGCGCCAGGGCAGGCCGCCTTCCGCGACCAGCGTGCCGACGCCTGCCTGCGTGTAGAAGGCCGCGATGCCGCTGCCCCCGGCACGGAGCCGTTCGGCGAGCGTCCCCTGCGGCGTCAGCTCGACCTCGAGCTCGCCGGCGAGGTAGCGACGGGCAAACTCACGGTTCTCGCCGACGTACGACGCCACGATGCGCCGCAGTCGGCCGGCGGCGAGCAGCAGCCCGAGGCCCCAGTCGTCGACGCCCGCGTTGTTGCTGACCACCTCCAGGTCATCGACGCCGGAGTCGAGCACGGCCTGGATGAGCACGGACGGGATGCCGCACAGGCCGAACCCGCCGACGGCCAGCGTGGCGCCGGATCCGATGTCGGCGACCGCCTCGGCGGCGGTCGCGATGACCTTGTCCATCAGTCCTCCCCTCGCGCGGGCAGGATCCGCCCGCGCGCCTCGCCGAACCCGACGCGTCGGCCATCCGCGAGTCGGGCGAAACCGCCGATCACGACCTCGTCGCCGTCCTCGAGGAATCCGCGCTTCTCCCCTCCGACCGCAATCGGCTCCGCGCCCCCGCGGGTGAGCTCGATCAGCGAACCCTGCTGGCCGGCGTCCGGACCGGACACGGTGCCGGAGGCGAAGAGATCACCGGTGCGCGTCGGGGCGCCGTTGACGGTCAGGTGGGCGAGCATCTGCGCCGGCGACCAGTACGTCGCGGCGTACGGCGGGCGGCTGATGACCTCGCCGTTGATGGCCACCGCCAGCTCGATGTCGAGGCCCCAGGGCTGCTCCATGGTGAGGTAGGGCAACGGCTCGGGCACCTGCTGCGGGACCGGCACCCGGGCTCCCGCGAGCGCCGTGAGCGGAACCACCCACGGCGAGACCGTGGACGCGAACGACTTGCCGAGGAAGGGCCCGAGGGGGACGTACTCCCAGGCCTGGATGTCGCGGGCGGACCAGTCGTTGAAGAGCACGACGCCGAAGAGGTGCTGCTCGACCTCGTCGGCCCGGACGGGAGTGCCCAGCGCGCTGCCGACGCCGACCACGAAGCCCAGCTCGGCCTCCAGGTCGAGCCTGGTGGACGGCCCGAAGACGGGAGCGCTCTCCCCCGGCGGCAGCCGCTGCCCGCACGGGCGGACGACGTCGGTGCCGGAGACGACGATGGAGGACGAGCGGCCGTGATAGCCGATCGGCAGGTGCTTCCAGTTGGGGGTCAGCGGGTCGGGCGCATCGGGCCGGAAGAGCCGGCCGAGGTTCGACGCATGGTGCTCGGAGGCGTAGAAGTCGACGTAGTCGGCCACCTCGAACGGCAGCTCCAGGGCGACGTCGGCCAGGTAGTGCACCGCGGCCGCGTCGACCTCGCCCTGGAGCGCCTCGGTGATCTGCGACCGCACGCTCCCCCACCGCGCGGGCCCCTGGGCCAGGAACGGGTTGAGCGACCCGGTCGCGAAGACCTCGTCGTCGAGCAGCAGCGCGAGGTCGACGACCCGGTCCCCGAAGCGGACGCCGACCCGCGGCTCGGCGCCTGCCGCGCGGTACACGCCGTACGGCAGGTTGTGGAGGCCGAACGGATCGTCGGGCTCGACGCGGAGCCGGCTCATGCGGCGCCTTCCTTCCAGGCAGTCGGCAGCAGGCCGAGCCTGGCCAGGTCGTCCAGGGGCTCGCGGATCGAGCAGGTGCCGAAGGAGCGGAACGACTCGCGAACCTCCGGTGTCAGCGCTCGTGCACCGTCCGCGACCCCACACTCGTCCCGGGACGCCAGCACAGCGCCGACCTCCTCGTCCGGGGCGCCCGCCCGCGCGGCAGCCGTCGCGACGAGCAGGTTGAGGAACCCGTGCTGGGTGATGCCGGTCGCGGCATCGGTGTGCCGGACGGCGTGGTGCAGGCCGGCGGTCGCCTTGAACGGCACCCCCGCGCGCACCGCGGCCACGATCGACCCCGCCAGCTCCGCCGGAGACGGGTACATGTCGGCGGTCAGGCCCCCGGTGCGGAACTTCGCGCTCAGTCCGGTCGCTGCGAGCTCCTCCAGTACGGCGCTGCGCCGGGCGTCTCGCGGCACCTCCACGAAGACATCGACGCCCAGCGACGCCAGCGAGCGGACCTCGTCGGCGCGCGCGGCGGCGGGGAGTGCGACCTCGAGTGCGCGAAGCCGCGGACCCGCGGCAGCCACCGCGGCGTGTGCGTCGTCGAGCCGGGAGACCACGGACAGCGGCCCGTCCCAGACCAGGGCGAGGTCGGCGACCCGGACCACGAGCGGGCCCAGCGCCGCGGCGTAGGCGTTGCGGAGGTGGGCTGCGTGCGAGATGACCGCCTCCGGCAGCGACGCGTTGCCCGGCGGAAAGATCGCGGCGTCATCCAGGAGCCCGGCGAGGACCTCGGGCACGAGGGTGCTCATCGGTCCCGGGCCTGTTCACGTCCGGGCGACCAGGACGATGCGTAGACGCCGTCGTCGACCTCGAGTCCGGCCGCCCCCAGCTCGAGCGGGCGGAAGGTGTCGACCATGACCGCGAGCTCGTCGAACGACTCGGCACCGATCGACCGCTCGTAGGCACCCGGCTGCGGTCCGTGCGGATGGCCGCCCGGGTGCAGCGTGATCGAGCCGGGTCCGATGCCGGATCCCTTGCGGGCCTCGTAGTCGCCGGCGACGTAGAACATCACCTCGTCGGAGTCGACGTTGGAGTGGTAGTAGGGCACCGGGATCGACAGCGGGTGGTAGTCGACCTTGCGCGGCACGAAGTTGCAGATGACGAAGTTGATGCCCTCGAAGACCTGATGCACCGGCGGCGGTTGGTGCACCTTGCCGGTGATCGGCATGAAGTCGGCGACGTTGAACGCGAAGGGATACAGGCAGCCGTCCCACCCGACCACGTCGAACGGGTGGTGGGGCAGTGTGTGGACGGTGCCACCGATGCCGCCGGGCAGCCCCGGCACGCGGTGCTTGATGAAGACGTCGACGTCCGTGTCCTCGACGAGCTGGGGACGCTTCGGCCCGCGCAGGTCCCTCTCGCAGTACGGCGCGTGCTCGAGCAGCTGCCCGAACTTGCTGAGGTAGCGACGAGGAGGCGTGATGTGGGAGTTGCCCTCGATCGCGTAGATGCGGACCGGGCCACGAGGCACGATCCGGTGCGTCGTCGCGCGTGGGATCACCACGTAGTCGCCGTCAGCGACCTCCAGGTCCCCGAACACCGTCTCGACACGAGCCGAGCCCGCCTCCACGAAGAGGCACTCGTCGCCGATGGCGTTGCGGTAGAGCGGGCTGGTCGCGTCGGCCACGACGTACGAGATCCGGACGTCGGCGTTGCCGAACAGCAACCGCCGACCGGTCACTGCATCGGTCACTGCGTCTGTGCCAGACCCCTCGTCGAAGGACAGGGCACGGGTCGACAGGTGGCGCGGCAGCAACGGGTGGTTGGGGGTGAGCGACTGGTCGGGCAGCTCCCAGATCCTGCTCGCCTCAACGGCCGACGGGATGAAGCGGTGGTAGAGCAAGGACGAGTCCGACGAGAAGCCCTCCTCCCCCATCAGCTCCTCGAAGAGCAGCGCCCCGTCATCTCCCCGGTGCTGCGTGTGCCGCTTCGGCGGCACCGCCCCGATCGACCGATAGTGCGGCATCAGAGGTTCCCCCGTCGCTCCTGCTCGCGCTCGATCGACTCGAAGAGGGCCTTGAAGTTGCCCTTGCCGAAGCCGAGCGAGCCGTGGCGTTCGATCAGCTCGAAGAAGACGGTGGGCCGGTCGCCCAGCGGTTTGGTGAAGATCTGCAGCAGGTAGCCGTCCTCGTCGCGGTCGACGAGGATCCCGCGCTGCTTCAGCTCCTCGACCGGGACCCGCACCTCACCGATCCGGGCCCGCAGGTCCGGGTCGTCGTAGTAGGCGTCCGGGGTCTCGAGGAACTCCACACCCCGGCTGCGGAGGACGTCCACGGTGTGCAGGATGTCGCCGGTGGCCAGCGCGAGGTGCTGCGCGCCCGGCCCGCCATAGAACTCGAGGTACTCGTCGATCTGCGACTTCCGCTTGCCGACGGCCGGTTCGTTGAGGGGGAACTTCACGCGGTGGTTGCCGCTGGCGACCACCTTGGACATCAGGGCGGAGTACTCCGTGGCGATGTCGTCGCCGATGAACTCGGCCAGGTTCACGAAGCCCATGACCCGGTTGTAGAACCCGACCCACTCGTCCATCCGGCCGAGCTCGACGTTGCCGACGATGTGGTCGAGCGCCTGGAACAGGCGCCTGCCCTCACGCTTCACACCGGCGGCAGCCATGAAGCCGGGCAGGTAGGCGCCGGCGTACCGATGCCCGTCCACCTCCCGCTGGACCAGCGTGTGCCGGGTGTCGCCGTAGGCCGCGAGGGCGGCCACGCGGACCGTGCCGTGCTCGTCGGTCAGGTCGTGGGGTTCCTCGAGAATCGTCGCGCCCGCGGACCGCGCCTGCTCGATGCAGCGCTCGACGTCCGGCACCTCGAGGGCGATGTCGACGACGCCGTCGCCGTGACGCGCGTGGTGGGCGACGAGGGGGCTGTCTGCCTGCACTGCGCCGCGGAGCACGAAGCGGATCGACCCCGAGCGGAGCACGAGCTCCTTGTGGTCGCGGCAGCCCGTCTCGGGGCCGGCGTACGCCTCGAGCTCCATGCCCCACACCTGCTGGAAGTACGCCGCGGACACGGTCGCGTTGCCGACCACGAAGACGATCGCGTCCCAGCCCGTGATCGGGAACGGGTCGCGCGACTCGTCGTAGTCCACGAGACCGACGAGCTGGCGGAGCTGCTCCACGTCGAGGCCGGCGCGCTGCTCCGACTCGGTGAGTACGTCATGCATGCCTCGATCAAACTCCCGCGACCCGGGGTCAGCAACTGCACCAGTCAGCATTGGTCATCGTGCGTTCTTCGGCCATGATTGTCGGAGGTTTGCAAGTCAATCTGCATAGAAGGAGTGCTCATGCGGCACGGCATCGAGCTCGACGAGATCGACCTGGCCCTGCTCACCTCGCTGCACGAGGCGCCCCAGATCGGGGTGCTGGAGACGTCGCGACGGATCAAGGTCGCACGGGCCACCGTCCAGGCACGGCTGCGCAAGCTCGAGGAGGCGGGCGTGATCGCGGGCTACCAGCCGCAGATCGACCTCGCCGCGGCCGGCTTCGGCGTCCAGTGCTTCGTCCAGCTGCACATCGCGCAGGGTGAGCTGGACTCCGTGGCCGACGAGCTGGCGGAGATCCCGGGCGTCCTGGAGGCGTGGGCCACGACCGGCGACAACGACATCCTGTGCCGGGTCGCGGCCGCCTCGCACGAGGGCCTGCAGGAGACGCTGGTGCAGCTGAGCCGCCAGCAGTTCGTCGCACGATCGAGCAGCATCGTGGTGCTGTCGACGATCGTGAAGCCGCGGACCCTGCCGCTCCTGCAGACGGTCGAAGCGAAGCCGTCACGCGCACCCCGCTATCCGCGCTGACCCATCGGGCCGGCGACTCCGACCAACGGCGCCGGACACCGCTCGACTAGGCATCCTGCCTAGAGAACAGCCTCCCGAAGTGGCCCGAGGTTGCCTCGCCGCACATGTTGCCAGTCACATGTTGCAGATCGCCTGCCGCAGCGCAACGGTGGGCGACATGAAGGACCTCCTGGCCCGGTTCGAGAGCACACCTCCCGAGGTCGTGTTCGAGTGGCACGACTCGGAGACCGATGCTGTCGGCTGGGTGGTGATCAACTCGCTCCGAGGCGGTGCCGCCGGCGGTGGCACCCGGATGCGGGCTGGCCTCAACCGCCGCGAGGTCGAGTCCCTGGCCAAGACGATGGAGGTCAAGTTCACCGTCGCCGGACCGCCGATCGGCGGGGCCAAGTCGGGCATCGACTTCGACCCGTCCGACCCGCGCAAGGACGGGGTGCTGCGCCGCTGGTTCGCCGCGGTCGCGCCCCTGCTCAAGGCCTACTACGGCACCGGCGGCGACCTCAACGTCGACGAGGCGTCCGAGGTCGTGCCGATGACCGAGGCCAACGGCCTGTGGCACCCGCAGGAGGGCATTGTCACCGGCCACTTCCACGCGGAGGGGTTCGAGCGCATCCAGCGCGTCGGCCACCTGCGGGCCGGGGTCGCCAAGGTGGTCACCGATCCCGCATTCGCCCCGCCCGCGCGTCCCGGGACCACACCGCCGAGCGTCGCGGACCTGGTCACCGGTTGGGGCGTCGCCGAGGCAGTACGCCACTACTACGACCTGTACGGCGGCGACCTGGCCGGCAAGCCTGCCGTCATCCAGGGCTGGGGCACCGTCGGCGCCACCGCGGCGTACTACCTCGCACGCATGGGCGCCCGGGTCATCGGCATCATCGACCGCTCCGGCGGCATCCTCGAGCCCGCGGGCCTCAGCCCCGAGCGGGTCGCCGAGCTCTCGGCGACCCGTCGCGGCAACCAGCTCTCCGCGCCCGACCTCGTGCCGTTCGAGGAGGTCGACGCCGCCATCTGGTCGGCAGGCGCCGCGATCTTCCTGCCGTGCGCGGCGTCGCGCCTGGTCACGCGACCGCAGGTCGACGCACTCCTCGCCGGCGGCCTCGAAGTGGTCTCGTGCGGGGCGAACGTGCCCTTCGCCGACGACGAGATCTTCTACGGCCCGACCTACGAGCACGCCGACCGGCACGCTGCCGTGATCCCCGACTTCATCGCCAACAGCGGCATGGCGCGGACCTTCGCGCTGCTCATGGAGAGCACCACCCAGGACACCGACGCGGCCATCTTCGGCGACGTCTCCGCCTCGATCGGCAGCGCTCTCGCGGCCTGCCGCCAACGCCGGCGCGAGCCCACCGGCATCGCCGCCGCGGCCGTCGAGATCGCGCTGCAACAGCTCGTCACCCCACAAGCCGCCGACGTGCCGCTCACGCAGAGCGCCTGATCAGGTCACTTCGAGTAGGAGTGGATCGAGCTTCCGCCGAAGAAGAAGTTGATCCCGATGAAGTTGAACCACAGCGTCGCCAGGCCGATCAGCGCGATGATCGCAGCGTTGCGGCCCTTCCACCCGGCGGTCGCACGCGCGTGCAGGTACGCCGCGTAGACGACCCAGGTGATGAACGCCCAGATCTCCTTGGGGTCCCAGCCCCAGTAGCGCGACCAGGCGTAGTAGGCCCAGATGGGGCCGGCGATCAGCGCCGCGAAGGTCCACACCGGGAAGGCGAAGGCGTGCAGCCGGTAGGCCATCCGGTCGAGGACGTCCGCCTCCGGGAGGCCCTTGAGACGTCCCGATGAGCGCAGCAGGAAGAGGATCGAGACCACTCCGCCGAGCGTGAACATGCCCGTCGCGATGATGGCGGCAACCACGTGGATCACCAGCCACGGCGAGTTCAACGCCTCGGTCAGCGGTGCCACGGGCTCGTAGAGCCAGAGCACGTCGGCCATGAGCACGATGACGATGAGCAGGACCACCCACGGCCCGAGCCAGTCGTGGACATGGCGGCGGTTCAGCACGACGTAGGTCAAGGTGACGACGAAAGAGGCGGTCAGCGTGAACTCGTACATGTTGCCCCACGGCACCCGGTCCGGGTCCGCGGCCATGCCCCGCCCGACCAGCGCCACGAAGTGGATCACCGTGGCGAAGGCCGTCAGCACGTAGGCGAACCGCCCGAAGACCACCGGGCGATTCCCTGCCGAGGCCGCCGCAGCCACGGGCTCGCCACGTCCCGCCGCCCACTGGCCGAGGTAGGCCAGCATCGCGAGGAAGTAGATGACTCCGCAGCCGGCCACGGCCTGGTTGCTGAGCGTCTCCCATGCCTGGTTGGTCACTGCTTCTCCTCAGGTACGCCGACGGCAGGGCTGCCGCTCAGCAACGTCATGATCGCCTCGATCTCGCCCGTGAGGTCACCGCCGGCAGAGCGGTCCAGCCCGGCCACCTCGACCAGCGTCTCGCCGGAGGGGCCGGCAACCGCGCGGACCCAGAGCCGGCGCGGCCGGATGAAGAGCGAGCCGAGCAGCCCGAGCAGCGCCAGGATCGCGCCACCGAGCGCGAACGGCGTGCCCGGGCGCTTGCTGACCTGGACCCGCACCCAGGGCTCGACGCCCTCGAACGTGACCGACCCGTTGGCTCCCGGGAGCTGGACGGTCTCCCCCACCCGCAGGTCGACGCGGAACATCGAGCCGTCCGGCTTCTCCAGGAGCGAGAGTCCGTCCTTCTCGAGCGCGTAGACCGACTGGGATCCGCCATCGTTCATGCCCAGGTCGCCGGCGTACGCCTGCATGGTGAGGTAAGGGTTCTTGTCGTCGCCGAACATCGAGCCGAACTGCATCGGGTCCTCGTTGTAGGTCGGCAGGAAGAGGCCCTCGAGCCCGATCTGCCGCGGCTTGGCGTCGGGCACCTTGATCACGCCGAACGACTGGAAGGTCTGCTGGTTCTCCGGCAGGAACGGCGTCGGGCCGGAGTAGGCGACGTTGCCCTCGCCGTCCTTGACGGTGACGACGGGGGCGTAGCCGTGGCCGATCAGGAAGACGCTCGTGCCGCCGATGGTCAGTGGGTGGTTGACGCGCAGCGGGTAGGAGTCGCCCTCGCCCTTGTCGTCCCACCAGGTCAGGTCCGCCACGAACTTGCGGGCCATGCCGGCGCGCGGGCCCTTGATCAGCCACTCGATGTCGAAGTCGTCGACCGTGAAGCCGAAGCCGTCGAGCGCGTCGGCGTTCGTGAGCGAGCCGGCCGCGAAGTCGTCGTACAGGGTCGGGGTGTTGGTGAACGAGTCGCCCTTCACCACGATCGCGCCGCCCTTGTAGCCCCACACGCTGCCGAGCGCGACGCCCGCGAGGACGACCAGCACCGCGATGTGGAAGACCAGGTTGCCGGCCTCGCGCAGGTAGCCGCGCTCCGCGCTGATCTCGAAGGAGTACGGCGCGGTGTGGTCGACGCCCCTCAGTTGCTCGGACCGAACCCGGTAGCGACGCCGGCGGAGGTGTCGGATCGCCCGGTCGCGGATCTCGTCGGTTGAAGCCTGGACCTCGGCCGCTGCCGAAGCGGGCAGCCGCTGCAGGTTGCGCGGCGCGGCGGGCGGGGCTGCCCGCAGCGCGTTGAAGTAGACGCGGGTGCGCGGCAGGATGCAGCCGACCAGCGACACCGCGAGCAGCAGGTAGATCGCGGAGAACCACGCCGACTCGAAGACCGAGAACATGCCGAGCTTCTCGTAGACCGGCGCCAGCTTGGGGTGGTCCTCCTGCCACTGCGTGACCGCGTAGGCGTCCACGGAGGTCTGCGGGATCACCGAGCCGGGGACAGCTGCGAGGGCGAGCAGGAAGAGCAGGATCAGCGCCGTGCGCATGGAGGTGAGCTGGCGCCAGGTCCAGCGCAGCAGCTCGCGGGGCTTCAGCTCGCTCGGGAGCGGCCGGGCCTCCTTGCCAGAGCCGGTCGTGTTGCCCGAGTTGTTGCCCGGGTTGTTGCCCGGGCTGTTGTCCGCCATTACGCCACCGTCTCGAACTGGCCGATGAGCCGGACCTGCAGCCACTGGACGGCGTAGTCGTACCACCCGAGGACCATGGCGAGGCCGACGAGCACCAGCATCAGGCCACCGATGCGCATGACCAGCCGCTGGTGGCGGCGTACGAACCCGAAGGCCACGAGCGCGCGCTCGTAGAAGAGCCCCGCCGCGATGAACGGCAGCCCGAGGCCGAGCCCGAAGACGCCGGAGAGGAGCGCCCCGCGGCCGGCGGTGGCCTCGTTCAGCGAGAGGGCCGTGATCGAGACCAGGGTCGGGCCGATGCAGGGCGACCAGCCGAGCCCGAAGAGGAAGCCGATCACCGGGGCGGCAGCGAGCCCGACGGCGGGCATCGAGTGGATCCGCCAGTCCCGGTTCAGGAACCCCATGCCGGGGATCAGGCCGGCGAAGAGAAGGCCCATCGCGATCACGAAGAACCCGAGCCAGAACGTGATCGCGGCGCGGTTGGCGAGCAGCGTCAGGCCCATCTCGCCGAGCGCGCCGACGGTGGCGCCGAGGGTCACGAAGACGGCAACGAAACCGAGGACGAAGAGCACGGACCCGAGGAGAAGCCGGCCGCGACGGGCGATGCCGCCGTTGCCCTCGGCGAGGTCGGCTCCGGAGAGCCCGGTCGCATAGGAGAGGTAGCCGGGCAGCAGCGGCAGGCAGCACGGAGAGAAGAACGAGATCAGGCCGGCCAGCAGAGCGACCGGCAGCGCCACGATGAGCGAGCCCGAGAACACCGTCTCCCGGAAGAAGTCAGACACGCGGACCACCGGCGCCCTCGATCAGGTCCTTCAACGTGACCTGGCTGGGCAGCTCCCCCAGGATGCGCGCCGCGATGCGACCCTCGGTGTCCAGCACCAGCGTCGACGGGATCGCATTCGGGGGCACCGTGCCACGCAGCGCGAGCAGGGTGGCACCGCCCTGGTCGTCGAAGGACGGGTAGGTGATGTCGAAGGTGCGCTCATAGGCCAGCGCGTTGTCGCGGGACGGCTCGCGCACGTTGATGCCGACGAACTGCACAGCCTTGTCGTCGTACGCCGCGTCGACCGCGACCAGGTCCGGCGCCTCCACGCGGCACTCTGCGCACCACGACCCCCAGAGGTTGACCACGACCACCGCACCGCGGAAGTCGGCGAGGTCCAGCTCGTCGCCGTCCAGCGTGGTGCCGGAGATCTCCACCGGCTCCGCGCGGTCGGCTGCCGCGATCTCGGTGACCTGTCCGTTGCCGGAGACGTAGCCCTTGCCACCGGTGTCTGCGAACCCGCTGCACCCGGTGAGGGTGAGCAGGGCGGTGAGCGCGACAAGGGTGGCCAGGGCAACAGCGCCCCGGCAACGGCGGTGGATCAAGGCCGGTGCTCCTGCGGGGCGTCTCCGGCCGAGAACGGCGCGTTCTTGTCGCCCGCAGGGATCAGGTGGCCGGCGGGCTCGGAGTAGGTCACCGAGGTCAGCTGGTCGCCGGTGAAGTTCAGCGACGTCAGGGAGCAGAGGGTGCACTGGCGCTTGCGCGGGTCGTGCAGCATCGACCGCTTCTCGACGAACATGCGCGTCGTCCAGATGGGCAGCTGGTGGGAGACGATGACTGCCTCGTGGCCACGCGCGACCTCGCGGGCGTCCTCGACCGCCGCCATCATCCGAGCGGAGATGACGCTGTAGGGCTCGCCCCAGGACGGCTTCAGCGGGTTGTAGAGCTTCAGCCAGGAACGCGGGTCCTTGAGCGGGTGGTCGCCCTTGCCGAACTGCTTGCCCTCGAACCAGTTCTCGGACTCGATCACGCGGTCGTCGGTGACGATCTCGAGGCCACGGGCCTTGGCCAGCGGTGCCGCGGTCTCCTGAGCACGCTCCAGCGGCGAGACCCGCAGGTGCGTGATGTCGCGGTGCTTGATCGCGTCGGCGACGGTCTCGGCCATCAGCTTGCCGCGCTCGGAGAGGTAGTAGCCCGGACGGCGGCCGTAGAGCACGCCCTCGGGGTTGTGCACCTCGCCGTGCCGCATCAGGTGGACGGTTGTCTTCTCGGGCTGGTTCTTCTCGGGCGTGGTCATGCCTTCGCTCCCTGGGTCGCAGCAACAGCGGCGGCTTCCGCCGCGGCCGGGAGGGCGTCCAGCACGTGCTGGATCGCCCGGTCGTCGTGGGCCGAGGAGAGGAACCACGCCTCGTACGCCGAGGGCGGCAGGTAGACGCCGCGGTCGAGCATCGCGTGGAAGAACGCGGTGTACGCCGGGAGGTCCTGCTCGCTCGCCTCGGAGAAGTTGGTGACTGCGGTGTCCTTGAAGAACACCGAGAACATCGTGCCGCTGGCCTGGATGACGTGCGGGACGCCAGCCTTCGTCAGCGCCTCGGCAGCCGCCGCCTTGATCGTCTCGCCGGCGGTGGTGATGTGGGAGTAGACGTCGTCGGTCGCGAGTCGCAGCGTGGCAAGGCCGGCGGTGGTCGCGATCGGGTTCCCGCTCAGGGTGCCTGCCTGGTAGACCGGGCCCTCCGGGGAGAGCTGGCTCATCACGTCGGCACGGCCACCGAACGCCGCTGCCGGGAAGCCGCCGCCCATGACCTTGCCGAAGGTGACCAGGTCGGGCTTCCAGCCCTCGACGGCACCGTCGAGGCCCCACTGGCCCAGCTTCGATGCACGGAAGCCGGTCATGACCTCGTCGGAGATGAACAGTGCGCCGTTCTGCTTGCAGGTCTCGGCGAGGAAGGCGTTGAAGCCGGGAGCAGGCGGGACGACGCCCATGTTGCCCGGCGCTGCCTCGGTGATCAGGCAGGCGATCCGGTCGCCGAACTCTGCGAAGGCGGCCGTGACCGCGGCCCGGTCGTTGTAGGGCAGCACGATGGTCAGTCCGGCGCTCGACTCCGGCACGCCGGGGGTGCCGGGGACGGCCAGCGTGGCGAGGCCCGAGCCGGCCGAGGCCAGCAGCGCGTCGACGTGACCGTGGTAGCAGCCGGAGAACTTGATGATCAGCTCGCGACCGGTGAAGCCGCGGGCCAGCCGGATCGCCGACATCGTCGCCTCGGTGCCCGAGGAGACGAAGCGGACCTTCTCGACCGACGTGCGCGCGACGAGTTCCTCGGCGAGCTCGACCTCCGGCACGGTCGGGGTGCCGTAGGAGGTGCCGCGGGTGACCGCCTCGAGCACGGCCGCCTGGACCTCGGGATGGGCGTGCCCGAGCAGCATCGGGCCCCACGAGCAGATCAGGTCGACGTACGCGTTGCCGTCGACGTCAGTGAGCCAGGCGCCCTGCGCGGAGCGGATGAACCGCGGCGTCCCGCCGACCGCGTTGAAGGCGCGCACCGGAGAGTTCACGCCACCGGGAGTGACGGTGCGCGCGCGGTCGAAGAGCTCGGCCGAGCGCGCGGTGGAAAGCTGTGTGGAGGGGCTGGTCACCGGGTCATTCTGTCCGACCGCACAACCCGCGCGCGGGCGGGCCCGGGGAGCGAGCGCCCGCCGGATCAAGAAGTTTTCGAGATTTGCTGTAACAGGCGCGTCATACTTGACCACATCGCGCGTTCCCTCTCTGGCGTTGTAACCTTCGCCACAGCACCTGAGGGCGTCCGTCTGTTGAGGGACAGCATGGATGTTCGCGAAGAACTGGGAGAGCAATCACGATGTCAGCACCGCGCTTCGGCAAGCTCCAGAAGGCGACCGCACTGGTCCCGCTGGCTCTGCTCTCGACCGCTTGGACGGCCAACCTGGCCGGCGTGAGCGGCGCGACGTCCGCAGACGGCTCCCGGCTGCCCGATGGTTCGATGGTGCCGATCGAGGCCCTCGAAGACCCGGCCAGCTTCTCCATCCCGGGCAACATCGGCCTGGGCATCGCCGAGGGTGACGGCGCCAAGATCGTCGCCGCCTCCTCGACCAACGGCATCCCCACCGCAGCCCTCGCCGCCTACCAGCGCGCCGAGACCGTCATCAACGCCGCCGACAAGGCCTGCCACATCGACTGGGCCCTCATCGCCGCCATCGGCCGCGTCGAGTCCGACCACGGCCGCTACGGCGGCAACACCCTCGACACCAAGGGCGTCTCACACCCCGGCATCTACGGCATCGCCCTCGACGGCACCCACAACACCCAGGCCATCAGCGACACCGACGCCGGGCAATACGACCGCGACAAGGTCTGGGACCGCGCCGTCGGCGCCATGCAGTTCATCCCCTCCACCTGGTCCGTCGTCGGCGTCGACGCCGACGGCGACGGCAAGCGCAACCCCCAAGACATCGACGACGCAGCCCTCGCCGCCGCCGTCTACCTCTGCTCCGGCAACGACGACCTCGGCGGCGAGACCGGCCGACGCACCGCCGTCTTCCGCTACAACCACTCCCAGGAGTACGTCGACCTGGTCCTCAAGATCCGCGACGCCTACCTCCAGGGCGACTACACCGCCGTCCCCAACTACCTCGCCTCGGCCTACACCTTCAGCCCGCCGACCAGCTACACGCCCATCGGCGGCGGTCGCGGCGGCAAGACCGGCCCGGGTGGCGGCGGCCAGACCACCGGTCCCGGTGGCGGTTCCACGGGCGGCGTCTACACGCCTCCGACCGATGGCACCGGCGGCACGGGCGGTGGCGGCGGCACGGGCGGTGGCGGCGGCACGGACGACCCCGTGACCGGCGGCACGACCGGCGGCTCCAAGGCCATCACCGACGCGATCAAGGGCACCACCGACACGGTGACCAAGGTCGTCGAGGACACCACGAAGGTCGTCACCGACACGGTCACGACGCTCACGCTCACTGCCGCACGGACCCTCTGCACCACCGAGGCCACGGTGACCGACCTCACGACGCCGCTCGTCGCCGACTACAAGAAGTTCTACGACGCGTGCATGACCCGCAGCGGCTTCCCCGGACAGTGACGCAACACCTCTGAACTACGCGAAGGGCCTCGATCCACTGGATCGGGGCCCTTCGCCATTCGAGCCGCAGGGAGGGTGGGGTTACGGATCCGGCCGCCCCACGCCAGGATCAGCGGCGGAGCAGGCGTGCGGCCTCGGCTGCCCAGTAGGTCAGGACCACGTCGGCGCCCGCACGGCGGATCGAGAGCAGCGTCTCGAGGATCGCGGCCTCACGGTCGATCCAGCCGTTCGCGGCGGCAGCCTCGACCATCGAGTACTCCCCCGAGATGTTGTACGCCGCGACCGGGACGTCGACTGCCTCCCGCACGGCGCGCACGACGTCGAGGTAGGCGAGCGCGGGTTTGACCATGACCATGTCGGCGCCCTGCTCGACGTCGAGCATCGCCTCGCGCACGCCTTCGAGCCCGTTGGCCGGGTCCTGCTGGTAGCTGCGGCGGTCGCCCTCGAGCGAGGAGTCGACCGCCTCCCGGAAGGGGCCGAAGAAGGCGGAGGCGTACTTCGCGGAGTACGCCAGGATCGCCACGTCGTCTGCACCGCTGGCGTCGAGGGCATCGCGGATGACCGCGACCTGGCCGTCCATCATGCCGCTGGGGCCGACGATGTCGACACCGGCGGCTGCCTGCACGCGCGCCATCTCGGCGTACACCGCGAGGGTGGCGTCGTTGTCGACCGCGCCGCTGTCGGTGAGCACGCCGCAGTGACCGTGCGAGGTGAACTCGTCGAGGCAGAGGTCTGCCATGACCGGGAGCGCGTCGCCGACCTCGGCCTTCACGTCGGCGATGGCGACGTTGAGGATGCCGTCGGGATCAATCGCACCGGAGCCGTCGGCGTCCTTCGACGAAGGGATGCCGAAGAGCATGATCCCGCCGAGCCCGAGGTCGGCTGCCTCGGCGGCCGCCTTCCGCAGGCTGGCGCGGGTGTGCTGCACGACGCCCGGCATCGAGCTGATCGGGTGCGGCTCGCTCAGGCCTTCACGGACGAAGACCGGCAGCACGAGCTGGCGCGGCTCGAGCGTGGTCTCGGCAACCAGGCGCCGGAGTGCCGGAGTGCGCCGCATGCGCCGCGGCCGGATGACGGGGCCGAGCGGGCCAGTCGGTTCGATCATGGCGCCATCCTCCCAGACCCTGCACAGTTGCGGCGGGGGCGTCGGCGGCGTACTTCGCGCGCGATTCGGGCACTTGTTGTGCGGTGCACGGCACACGATGTGCCCGTTTCACCGGCTGGCCGGTGAAACGGGCGCGAGGGGGTCAGGACGAGGTGGCCTTGCGGCGGGTCGACGGCTTGCGGTCGGACGGCTTGGTGACCGGCTGACCGGCGTCCACGAGCGCGGCACGACGCGAGGCCCCGAAGTCCGCGAGGGCGTCGACGAGCTCCTCGACCGACGGCGACGACGCCATCACGTCGACGCGCAGGCCGTGCTCCTCGGCGGTCTTGGCGGTGGCCGGGCCGATCACGGCGATGATCGTCGACGGGTGCGGCTTGCCGGCGATGCCGACCAGGTTGCGCACGGTCGAGGACGACGTGAAGACGACCGCGTCGAACTTGCCGGTCTTGATCGCATCGCGCACGGGAGCCGCGGGCGGAGCAGCCCGCACCGTGCGGTACGCCGTGACGTCGTCGCACTCCCAGCCCAGGTCGATCAGGCCGGCGATGAGGTTCTCGGTGGCGATGTCGGCGCGCGGCAGGAAGACCCGGTTGATCGGGTCCAGCAGCGCGTCGTACTCGGGCCAGACGTCGAGGAGGCCAGCCGCCGACTGCTCACCGTCGGGCACGAGATCGGCGCGCAGGCCCCAGTCGAGCAGCGAGGCGGCCGTCTTGTCGCCGACGGCGGCGATCTTCAGGCCGGAGAAGGCGCGGGCGTCGAGGCCGTACTCCTCGAACTTCTCGCGCACGGCCTTGACCGCGTTGACCGAGGTGAAGGCGATCCACTCGTAGCGACCCTCGACCAGGCCACGCACGGCCTTGTCCATCTGCAGCGGGTTGCGCGGCGGCTCGACCGAGATGGTCGGCACCTCCTCGGGCACCGAGCCATACCCGCGCAGCCGGGCAGAGAGCGACCCGGCCTGCTCCTTGGTGCGCGGCACGAGAACCCGCCATCCGAAGAGCGGCTTGGTCTCGAACCAGGAGAGCGTCTCCCGCATGTCCACCACGTTACCCACGACGGTGATCGCCGGGGGCTGGATCTTCGCGGCGCGCGCGTCGACCGCGATGCGCTCGAGCGTCGAGGTGACGGTGCACTGCTGGACGGTGGTGCCGGTCTGGGTCATCGCGACCGGCGTCGACGGGTTGCGGCCGGCGGCGATCAGCGCGGTGGCGATCTCGCCGATCGAGCCCACAGCCGACAGGAGCACCAGGGTGCGGTCGTCGGCGTAGCGGCTCCAGTCGATCTTCTCGCCACAGGTGACGACGGCGAGCTCGCGGTTGTTCTTCGTGGTGAGCGGGATGCCGGCGTATGCCGGGACGGCGGTCACCGAGGAGACGCCCGGGACCAGCTCGAAGCCGATGCCCGCCTTCGCGCAGGCAGCAGCCTCTTCGGGACCGGAGGCGTAGAGGAACGGGTCACCGTTCATCAGGCGTACGACGCGGAGCCCGCGCTTCGCCTGCTTCACGACCACCTTGGAGCGGTTGGCATGCGTGAGCGGCTGGCCGTCGTCACCGAAGCCGCCATCGACGAACTCGGGGCCGGGGCGTCGGTCGCTTCGCTCCCCGCCTGCTGACGCCACCGTCACGACAGGAGCCTCGAGGTCGTCGTCGCTCTCGACCAGCGGAGCGAGACCGAGCACCGAGCGCACGAAGGCTGCGTGCTCGGGCACCTCGGTGATGACCACCTCTGCCTCGGCGAGCAGCGCCGCTGCGCGAACGGTCAGCAGGTCGGGGTCGCCGGGGCCGCTGCCCACGAATGACACCCACCAGGGGCCCTGGGGTCGTCCGGTCTGATCCTGTTCGGAATTGCGTCGCGTCATGCCTGCTGCTTCCTCGCGGGTTCTTCGATGAGTCGTGCGGCGCCCTCGTCGAGCATGTCCTGTGCCAGCCGTTCCCCCACGGCCACGGCGTCGGCGAGCGGGCCGCTCGCTGACCTCCGCATCTCCACTCCACCGTCGGGCGCGAGCGCCACGGCGCGGAGCCACACCTGGTGTCCGTCGCCGGGCTCGTCCGCCTCCGCGACCTCGGCCAGCGCACCCACCGGAGCGGCGCAGCCGGCTTCCAGGGTGCGCAGGAGCGCGCGCTCGGCGTCGACGGCGGCCCGGGTGAAGGGGTCCTCGAGTGCCTCGCGCAGCTGCGAGACCAGCACGGCGTCCGCGGCCCGGCACTCGATCGCCAGCGCACCCTGACCGGGCGCCGGAAGCATCTGGATCGGGTCGAGGGTCTCGGTGATCACGTCGAGCCGGTCGATGCGGGCCAGGCCGGCACGCGCCAGGATGACGCCGTCGACCTCACCGCTCGCGACCTTGCCCAGACGGGTGTCGATGTTGCCGCGCAGGCCGACGATCTCGAGCCCCAGACCGAGCGCCGCGAGCTGGGCGACGCGCCGCGGGGAACCCGTGGCGACGACACTGCCCGCGGGGAGCTCGCCGAGGGTCAGTCCGTCCCTGGCCACCAGGGCGTCGCGCGGGTCCTCGCGTGGCGGCACCGCAGCCAGCGCGATGCCGTCGAACGACCCGGTCGGAAGGTCCTTGAGCGAGTGAACGGCGACGTCGACATCCCCGCGCAGCAGGGCGTCGCGGAGCGCACTGACGAAGACGCCGGTGCCGCCGAGGGAGGCCAGGGCGGAGGTCTGGTTGGTGTCACCCTCGGTGACCACCTCGACCAGCTCGACCTCGACGCCGAGGCGCTCGGCGATCAGCGCCGCCACCTGGCCGGACTGCGTGCGGGCGAGCAGCGAGCGACGGGTGCCGACACGCAGCGTGCGGTGCTCGTGGGCGCTCACGGCTGGGGCTCCGTCGCCAGGTCGGTCGGGCTCGTCGGCGAGACCGGACGGGTCACCGCGTCCACCGCGTCCGGGTCGAGAGCGAAGAGCTCGGCCAGCGCGGCGGCGTAGGAGACCGCACCGTCGGAGTTGGCCAGCTCCTTCACACGCACGGTGGGCTGGTGGAGCAGCTTGTCGGCCACACGGCGTACGGCGTGGAGGACCTCGGCGCGCGCCGCGTCGTCGAGATCCGGCAGGCGCGAGAAGAGCCGCTCGATCTCGGTGTCGACCACACCGGTGGCCATCGTGCGCAGGGCGACGACGGTGGGCGTGACGCTGGCCTGGCGGCGGGCGGAGACGAAGGCCGAGATCTCCTGGCCCACGATCTGGCGTACGCCGAGGACCTCGCGGCCGGCGTCGGAGTCACGCAGCTCGTCCGCCAGGACGCGCAGGTCGATCAGCGTGACGTCGGGCAGCTCGGCGACGGCAGGGTCGACGTCGTGCGGCAGCGCCAGGTCGAGCACGGCGACCGGACGCTCGGAGGAACCTCGGGCAGCGGTCAGCTCGGCGGCGGTGACCACGATGCCGGTGGCTCCGGTGCAGGAGATGACGATGTCGGCGTTGCCGAGCGCGTCCGTGAGGGAGCTCAGCGGGAGCGACCGCGCGGCGTACTCATCGGCGAGGCGCTCCGCGTTGGTCTCGGTGCGGTTGACGACCGTGATGTCCGCGGCACCGCGGCGCGAGGCGGTGGCGACGGCGAGCGAGGCCATGGCGCCGGCGCCGATCACGAGGACACGACTTCCGGTGACCGGACCGACCGCAGCGACCGCGCGGTCGAGGGCCGCGGAGACCATCGAGGGAGCGGCCCGGTCGATGTCGGTCTCCGCGTGGGAGCGCTTGCCGACGCGCAGCGCCTGCTGGAAGAGCGAGTTCAGCGCGGGGCCGACGGTGCCGAGCTCCTGGCCGGTGCGGAGCGCGTCGCGGGCCTGACCAAGGATCTGGCCCTCGCCGACGACCATCGAGTCGAGGCCTGCGGCGACGTGGAAGAGGTGCGAGACCGCGCCGTCGTCGTAGTGGACGTAGAGGTGCGGGAGCAGGTCGCTGGTGATGTCGCTGGTGGCCATGCCGGACCGCTCGCAGAGCAGCCGCGAGACCTCTTCGACGCTGCCGTGGAAGCGGTCGACCTCCGCATAGACCTCGATGCGGTTGCACGTCGCGAGCGCCGTCACCTCGGTGACGTGCTCGATCGCGGCGACGTCGGCGATCAGCTTGCCGACGCCGTCAGGGGTCAGCGCAAGACGCTCGAGCACCGAGACCGGGGCGGTCTTGTGCGAGACGCCGACGACGAGAACGCTCATGCCGAGGCCTCCCGGGCCAGCGGCTGGACGACGGGGGAGCCCTTGCGCTGCTCGTGGAAGGCAAGGATCTGGAGCTCGATCGACAGGTCGACCTTGCGCACCGAGACCCCGGCCGGGACGGCGAGCGTGGTCGGGGCGAAGTTGAGGATGCTGGTGATGCCGGCTGCAACCAGGCGGTCGACGACCTCCTGCGCAGCGCCGGCAGGGGTCGCGATGACACCGATCGCGACCGGTCCGTCGGCGACGACGGCCTCGAGGTCGTCGAAGGGGCGTACGACGAGCCCGCCGACCGTCTCGTCGACCAGCTCAGGCGCGGCGTCGAGGAGCGCGACGACGCGGAAGCCACGCGAACCGAATCCGGCGTAGTTGGCCAGCGCATGACCGAGGTTGCCGATCCCGACGATGACGACCGGCCAGTCCTGCATCAGCCCGATCTCACGGGCGATCTGGTAGCTGAGGTAGTCGACGTCGTAGCCGACGCCGCGGGTGCCGTAGGACCCCAGGTAGGAGAGGTCCTTGCGCAGCTTCGCGCTGTTCACGTTGACCGCGGCCGCGAGCTCATCGCTCGAGCACGTGCCGATGCCCCGCTCCGCCAGCGCCGTGAGGGCACGGAGGTACTCGGGGAGACGTGCAACGGTGGCCTCGGGGATGTCCCTTCCCGCGGCCTGAGCACCATCTGCGGGCGTCCGTGCGGTCAATGTTCTCGTCTCCAACAGCCACGTGAATCAGCTCTTCGCCGGGCGGCAGGGCCAGCCCGAATCGTCCTCGCGGCCCGTTCACTGTAGGAGTTTGTGAACACGAGAACAAACCGAGCCCGAGCGGTGGAACCGGCACGGCTAGCACAGGTGAGAAGTCTCACCCACGCCGGGGGCGGTCAACGCGGAGGTCACCGGTGCGGTCAGCTCGTGAGCGCGGCCCGCAGCCGGTCCGGGTCGACGCGCCAGAAGTCGTGCCGGCGCCCGTCGACCAGGGTCACCGGGATCTCATCGGAGTACGCCGCGAGCAGGGCCGGGTCCGTGTCGATGTCGATCTCCACGAAACTCTCCCCCAGCGCTTCACACACCTGGGCCACCACCTCGTGCGCCACGGTGCAGAGGTGACAACCCGGGCGCATGTAGACGGTTACTCGGGGACCCGCGGCGCGGAGGACGAGGACATGAACCGATCCTGACACAGCCCGGACGGCCCCCTAGGCTTCAGGTGTGACCCCCGAGAAGCGTCGCCCCGCCCGACCCCTCGACCTGCAGCAGCGCTCCGTCCTCGCCGGCGAAGCAGCTGCGGCGATCGCCGAGGTCGAGTCCGCACTGGACGTCCCGATCGACCCGACCAGCGCGGCGTTCTTCGACGTGGACAACACCGTCATGCAGGGCGCGAGCATCTTCCACCTGGCCCGGGGCCTCCACAAGCGCAAGTTCTTCACGACGCGCGACATCCTCGGCGCGGCGTACAAGCAGGCCTACTTCCGGATCGTCGGCGTCGAGGACCCGGAGCACATCGCCAAGGCCCGCAACGAGGGGCTCTCCTTCATCGCCGGCCACACCGTGACCGAGCTCGAGGAGCTCGGCCGCGAGATCTTCGAGGAAGCGATGGCCCACCGCATCTGGCCCGGCACCCGTGCGCTCGCGCAGATGCACCTCGACCAGGGCCAGCGCGTGTGGCTGGTGACGGCCGCCCCCATCGAGATCGCGCGGGAGATCGCGCGGCGCCTCGGGCTGACCGGCGCGATGGGCACCGTCGCCGAGCACGAGGACGGCGTCTACACAGGTCGCCTCGTCGGCGAGATGCTGCACGGCCCGGCGAAGGCCGAGGCGATCAAGGCACTCGCAGCGCGCGAGGGGCTCGACCTGAGCCGTTGCTCGGCGTACTCCGACTCCTTCAACGACATGCCGATGCTGTCGCTGGTCGGCGACGCGTGCGCGGTCAACCCGGACAGCAAGCTGCGCCACGCCGCGCAGCAGAACAACTGGCGCATCCGCGACTACCGCACCGGCCGCAAGGTGGCGCGCGCCGGCCTGATCGGCGCCGCGATCGCTGGAGCGGTGGTCGGCGGCACCAGTGCGGGCGTCGCCCTGCGCAACCGCCCGCGCGCGCACTGAGGCTGCCGACGACAACAGTTCTCCCAGACCGTTCACAGAAACAGTCACTTTCCCCTACTGTGGGGAATGGCCCTCGGGAGAGGGGGGCCTTGGGAGGGGTTCAACGATGCATGAGGCGACGGCATCCGCGCTGCGAGGGCTCGACGCCCTGCGCACCGCCGTGCTCGATGCACTCCTGCTCGAGCCTGCGCTCTGCGCTGCTGGCCCCACCGCAAACCCCTTCGTCCGGCCCACTTCCCGCACCTCCCGTCGTCCGGCTGCCGCGCCGTGGCTGCTGGCCGAGTCAGCTCCCGAGCCGTCCGTCATCGTCGGCACACCGGGCCGCCACCGCGCCGAGGGCAGTGGCACCGTCTCGACGAGTGACCGTCCGCTCGGTGACCGGCCACCCGGTGACCAGCCGCCCGGCGAGCAGCCCGACGACTCCGAGCACGCGATGTCCGCCGAGGCCGACGAGGCCACGCGGGAGCGGATGATCGCTCTGGTCGAGCTGGCCCGCTCCGGCGACAAGGAGGCCTTCGGGCTCCTCTTCGACCACTACCACCCCTCGGTCTACCGGTTCATCTACTACCGGACCCGGTCGCAGGCGCTCGCCGAGGACCTGGCCAGCGAGACCTTCTTCCGCGCGCTGCGCTCCATGAACAACTTCCGGTGGCAGGGCCGCGACTTCGGCGCCTGGCTGATGACCATCGCGCGCAACCTCTGCACCGACCACTTCAAGGCTGGCCGCACCCGCCTCGAGCTCACCACCGAGGACATGGGGCTGCACGACGACGCCACCGATGGCCCCGAGACCGCGGTGCTCGCACAGCTCACCAACGAGACGCTCCTGACCTGCCTCAAGCAGCTCCCCAAGGAGCAGCAGGAGTGCCTGATCATGCGGTTCCTGCAGAGCATGAGCATCGCCGACACGGCCAAAGTCCTCGGTCGCACCGAGGGTGCCGTCAAGCAGCTCCAGCTCCGCGGAGTGCGCAACCTCGCGAAGCTGATGCCGAAGGAGGTGCACTCCGAGTGAAGCGTCCGTCACACGGCGTAACCTCCGGCCGCCTCGAGTCGTTTGACAACTGGATGCCCCCGCACCCCACTGACCTGACAGGACCGACGACATGAGCCCCGTGAGCCCGGCACGCCGCCGCGCCGAGGAGTTTGCGTCCCTGATCGATGGTCGGGGCGGCGATTCCCGCTCGTTCTCCGAGCCGCTCGACCTGGTTGCCCTGCTGCAGTCCGTCCCCGCGCCGGCACCCAACATGGACTACGCGAAGGAGCTCCGTGCGGGCCTGATGGCTGCCGCCGACACCCTTCTCGTCCCCGTCGATGCCCGACTCAGCCTGCCGGTGCGCGAGGCCTCCCCGCGTCGTCGCGACCGCCGCATCGCGGTTGCCGCAACGACGCTGGCCATCCTCGGCGGCAGCACCGGCGTCTCGTTCGCCGCCCAGAACGCGCTTCCCGGCGACTCGCTCTACCCGATCAAGCGCATCCTCGAGAGCGCACGCACCTCGCTGAGCGCCAACGACGAGGCCCGCGCCGACCGGATCATGGGTCTGGCCGAGGGTCGTCTCGACGAGGCGCAGGCACTCGCCCTCCGCGACAGCGTCGAGAGCCAGGCCGCCATCCCGACCGCACTCGAGGACTTCGTCGCACAGGCCAGCCAGGCGGCGGAGACCGCCCTCGGCGAGTTCGCCGAGACCGGCGACAGCGCCCACGTCGTCGAGCTGCGTGACTTCACCGCCGACAGCCTCGACATCCTGGCCGGCCTGAAGGCGCTCGTGCCGACCGAGTTCGCCGACAACTTCGACGCGGCGGTCAACGCACTGCTCAGCATCGATGAGCGCACGCTGCAGGCCTGCCCCGACTGCGGTGGCCTGCTCGACATCCCGGCGATCCTGCTCTCCGGCGCAGCCATCGACTCGGCGTCGGTCTCCCCGCGCACCGCGCTGGCCCCGAAGTCCGACGACCCGGCCCAGGCCGGCGCCACTGACCCGATCGCCGCACTGCTCGGTCAGCTGCCCGCGCTCGGCAGCCTGGCGAGCGGCAAGCCTGCGCCCAGCACCTCTGCGACCGCGTCCACCGCCCCCACCGGCGGAGCGACGAGCGGTTCCGAGGCCCCGCTCGGCGGCGTGCTCGACCCACACGGCACCGACAGCCCGCTGTCCGATGACCCCCTCGGCGACCTGCTCAACCCGCTGCTCGGTCCCCTCCTGGGCACCGACGGCCTGCTCTGACCTCTCACTGACCGCCCCGAGACGGCCCTGGTCGCCGGTCCCGGCGGCTCGACGTAGGGCCAAGATCGCCGGTCCCGGCCATCTGCACCCCTCGGCGCGGCGTACTCGGGCTCAGATCAACGGGCCCGGCCATCTGGGCCCATCCGGCTAGGAGAAGACCGACCGCCGCCGCATGAGCAGCTTGTAGAGCGTCTGCTGGATCGTCTCGCGCACCTGGTCGGTGACGTCGAAGAGCGTCATCGGGTCCTCGGCAGCGGAGGCGTCGTAGTGGTCGGTGCGGATCGGCTCCCCGAACTCGATGATCCACTTCGACGGCAGGGGGATCATGCCGAGCGGACCGAGGAGCGGGAAGAACGGCGTGATCGGGATGTAGGGCACCCCGAGAAGCCGCGCCAGCGAGGGGACGTTGCCGACCAGCGGGTAGATCTCCTCGGCACCGACGACGGACACCGGGATGATGGGTACGCCGGTGTGCAGGGCAGCGCTGACGAAGCCGCCACGACCGAAGCGCTGCAGCTTGTAGCGCTCGGAGAACGGCTTGCCGATGCCCTTGAAGCCCTCGGGCCACACGGCGACGAGCTCGCCACCGCGCAGCATGCGCTCGGCGTCCTCGGAACAGGCCAGCGTGACACCGCCACGACGGGCCAGCGTGCCGATGAAGGGCAGCCGGAAGACCAGGTCAGCACCGAGCGGGCGCAGGTAGCGACCGGTGCGCTCGTGCACCTCGAACATCGTCATCATCGCGTCGACCGGCACGGTCCCGGAGTGGTTGGACACGAGGAGTGCGCCACCCTCCTTCGGGATGTTCTCGATGCCGCGGACCTCGATGCGGAACCACTTCTCCGCGAGCGGGCGGGTGGCGGACAGGAAGAAACGCTCGGTGATCTCGGCATCGAAGCCGTATTCGTCGATCGTGTAGTCGCCGGTGATCCGGCGGCGGGTGAAGGCGATGAAGTGGGCGAGCTTGCGCTCCCAGTCGTCGCCGAAGACCTCCATCGCCGCGTGGTTCACCGCGTGGATGATGTCGGACATCGGGATGCCGCGGTGCTTGGGGGTGTGCTTGCCGGTCTGCGCACCGGGCTCGGGCGCGAGGGTCAGGCTCGGCTCGCCTGCGGCTTCGCCCTCCTGCCCGTCCAGGCCGTCCGTGGCGGATTGGGGTACGTCGGCGCCTTGCGCGCCGCTGTTGGGCCCGCCGAGGTGTCGCTGTCCTCGCTCCTCCGCTTCGCTCCCCCGCTGCGGTACCGACGCCTCGGCTCCATCCGTAACGCTCGGAGGGGTGCCTCGGGATGGGGCGCCCTTGGGCTTGCCCAGCAGGTCCCTTGCGGCTTTCGAGGGCTTCTTGCCGGCGCCCCGTCCCGCGGCACCCCTCGTCCCGATAGGGATGATGTCCGCGTCACCCATCGAGCTCTCCTCGGGTCAGGGACCGCTCGAAACCGGCAAGCACGGGCTCGAGCGCAGCGATGCCGCGCGGGCCCGGCGCGGCACCGATGCCATGCGCGAAGTCGTCGAACGCCTCGGCGCTCGTGAAACGCGGGATGAACCCGAGGTCGTTGCGCAGGCGGGTGGTGTCCACACCGCGACCGTAGGTCAGGAACTGCACCAACTCGGGGGCGAACTCAGCCAGTCCCACGCCCCGCATGGCCGAGCCGACGGCAGAGAGCGCGAACCCCGGAACCGGAAGGCCGGTGCGACCCAGGCGACGGATCGCCTGGGACAGCAGCAGGACGCCGTCGCCGGCGAGGTTGAAGGTGCCGGGGACCTCGGCGTGGACCGCATGGCGCAGCGCCCCCACGAGGTCCAGCTCGTGCAGGAACTGCAGACGCGGGTCGAAGCCGAGCACGTTGGGGATCACCGGCAGGCGGAAGTACTGGGCGATCGGACTGTCGACCTCGGGCCCGAGGACGTTGGCCGCCCGGAGCGTCGTGACAGTGACGTCAGGGCGACGTCGCGAGAAGCCGCGGACGTAGCCCTCGATCTCCTGCGCGTCGCGGGCATAGCCCGACTTCGGCAGCCGCTGCGGTCCACGATCCTCCGTGAACATCGCGGGATCGCGGTGGCTCGCGCCGTAGACGGTGGTCGTCGACTTCACGATGACACGGCGTACGTCGGGAGCGCGCTGGCAGGCGCCGAGCAGCTGCATCGTGCCGATGACGTTGAGCTCCTTCATCGAGCCACGGCTGCCCAGCGAACCGGGAGTGGCGATGACGCTCATGTGCACGACGGTGTCGACGCGCTCGCGGACCAGGATCTTGGCGATCACCGGCCCACGCAGGTCGGCCCTGAGAAAGGAAACGGCGCCGAGGTCACCCACAGGAGGGGCGACATCGACGCCGATCACTCGACCAACGGCAGGGTCATCGGCAAGGATGCGCGCGAAACGTCGTCCGAGGTCTCGAGAGACCCCGGTGACGAGCACGACCTTGCCGGCCTGCGTCATCGAAGCAGTGCGCTCACTTACCGAGCTTGCGACGCGCCACGCGCGTCTTCTTCAGCAGCTTGCGGTGCTTCTTCTTGGCCATGCGCTTGCGGCGCTTCTTGATGACAGAACCCACGGTGAACCTTTCCAGAGCTTCAGTCAGCCCTGGCAGAACAGCATGGGCGACGCACTCAGCCTATCGGTCGGGGAACGTCCCGCCGAATCCGAGTCCGTCCTGATCTCACCCTGCGTCGTAGAACGACCGCTTGATGTACTCGTTGACGTCCTTCTCGGTCACCCGGAAGGAGCGGCCCACGCGGACGGCCGGGAGCTCGCCGCTGTGGACGATGCGGTAGACCGTCATCTTCGAAACGCGCATCATCGTCGCCACTTCGGCGATCGTCAGAAAACGAACTTCCGAGATGTCACTGGACGTGTTGCCTGCCATGGCACACCACTGCTTTCTTTGCGACACGCTCCAGCTTCCCCACTGGCGACCCACGTGCCTCGTGTTCGTGACAATAGGGCCTGATGTGACCCGTGGGGAAGAGTGGACGGAAAAATACTTGTGGTGACCGGCGTGGCGCGTTGAAAGTGGTCGCCGAGCGCTACTCGCCGAGGAGCCCTACTTGCCGGAGGCGAGCTGCTCGGCCCGGTCGCGACAGGCCTCCATCGCGGAGATGAACGCCGCCTTCACCTTGTGGTCCTCGAGCGTGCGCAAGGCAGCCGCCGTCGTGCCACCGGGAGAGGTGACCTGCTCGCGGAGCACGGTGGGGTGCGTGCGGGTCTCGCGCAGCATCGTCGCGGATCCGTAGAGCGTCTGAACAGCCAGCTCGGTCGCGATCGGCCGGGGCAGGCCGAGCAGGACACCGGCGTCGATCATCGCCTCGACGACGTAGAAGACGTATGCCGGGCCGGAGCCACTGACCGCAGTCACGGCATCCTGCAGCTTCTCGGCGATGCGGATGACGTGACCGGTGGCAGCCATCAACGCCTCGGCCTCGGCCAGGTGGGCCTCGTCGCAGTGCGAGCCCGCCGAGATCGCGTGCATCCCCTCGTCGACGGTGGCCGGGGTGTTGGGCATGACACGCACGACGGCGACGCCTTCGGGAACGCGGCTCTCGATGAAAGCGGTCGTCAGGCCGGCAGCGAGTGACACCAGCAGCTGGCCGGGGCGCAGCACCGAGGCGAACTCCTCCAGCGCGCCACCGAGGTCCTGCGGCTTCATGCCCAGCACGATGGTGTCGGCAAGCGCGGCGGCCTCGATGTTGGCCAGCACCTCGACGCCGTACTTCTCGGCGAGCTCGGCGCCGCGCTCGGGCCGGCGTACTCCGACGACGAACTCGTCGGCACCACGGCCCGCGCGAAGGAGCCCGGCGAGGATCGCCTCGCCCATCACTCCGACGCCGATGAAGGCGGTCCGGTCACCCACCACAACACCCACTTCTTCTCGGGACTTCTCGCCGCCGCCTGCTCAGCGGCGCGACATCAGGGATCTCACGAAGAATGACAGGTTGGCCGGGCGTTCCGCGAGTCGTCTGGTGAGGTACCCCCACCACTCCTGGCCGTAGGGCAGGTAGACCCGGACGCTCTCCCCGGCGGCAGCCAGACGACGCTGCTCCTCGGGCCGGATGCCGTAGAGCATCTGGAACTCGTGCCCGCCGGGACCGCGCCCGTGGTCATCGGCGATGCGTTGGGCGATCGCGATCATGCGCGGGTCGTGCGACGCGATCATCGGATAGCCGTCACCCGCGAGCAGCACCTTGAGGCAGCGGACGTAGGACAGGTCGATCTCGTGGCGGTCGCGCCAGGCGACGTCGGCTGGCTCGTCGTACGCGCCCTTGCAGAGCCGGATCCGCGAGCCGGTGCCGGCGAGGTCATGGCAGTCCTGCTCGGTGCGATGGAGATAGGCCTGCAGCACGCCACCGGTCTCGGGGAACTCGCGGCGCAGCTCGTGGAGCACGTCGAGAGTCGCGTCGGTCACCGTGTGGTCCTCCATGTCGATGGTGACGTCGGTGCCCACGTCGCGCGCCGCCTGGCAGATGGTGCGTGCGTTCTCGAGGGCGATCTTGTCGCCGTTGGGCAGCCGCAGGCCGATGGCGGTCAGCTTGACCGAGACCTCGGCGCTGGCGGTCAGGCCACGTCCGGCGAGCGCATGGAGCAGCCGGAGGTACTCCGCCACGGTCGCATCCGCCTGCGCCTCCTGGAGGGTGTCCTCGCCGAGGAAGTCCAGGCTGACGTTCATCCCCTCAGCAATCAGCGCTGCGGCCGTCTCGACGGCTTCCTCGGTGTTCTCGCCGGGCACGTAGCGGGCGACGACGGCCCGGGTCACGGGCACGGTCGTGACCAGGCGCTTGACGGCCTGGCTCTTCGCGAGCAGCAGCATCGGCTGGCGGAGCAGCGACATGGCCCGACATTACGCCCGCCGCCCCAGAATCGGGCTACCGCAACGGGCAGCAGGTCACGGCGTACGGCGCCGGAGGGTCGCTGCGCCGAGCCCGAGGCCTGCGAGGGCGAATCCCGCGACAACGGCGAGGTCGCGCCAGACCAGCGTGGTGTCCGCCTCCCACCTCAGCCGGGCCATCGCATCCACGGCGTAGGAGAGCGGGAGAACGTCGGACACAGCACTGAGTACGCCGGGCAGCAGGTCGCGCGGCACGAAGAGTCCACACAGCAGCAGCTGCGGGATCACGATCAAGGGCATGAACTGGACTGCCTGGAACTCGGTCTGCGCGAACGCGCTCACGAAGAGGCCGAGGGCTGTGCCCAGCACGGCATCGGTGACGGCGACGAGGCAGAGCAACCAGACCGGACCGGTCACGTCGAGGCCGAGCGCGAGGATGCTGAGGCCGACGGCGAGCGCCGACTGGATCGCGGCGAGCAGCCCGAAGGCGAGCGCGTAGCCGAGCAGGAAGTCGAGCTTGCCCAGAGGCATCGACAGGAGCCGCTCGAGCGTGCCGCTGCTGCGTTCGCGCAGCGTCGTCACGCTGGTCACCAGGAACATCACGATGAACGGGAAGATCGCCAGCAGCGCCGGCCCGAACCGGTCGAAAGCCGAACCGGGCAGCGCGTCGAACATCCACCAGAGCAGGCTGATCAGCAGGCAGGGCAGGACCAGCAGCATGGCCAGCGTGCGGTGGTCGCGGCGCAGCTGCGTGAGGACCCGCAGCGCGACCGCCAGCGCGACCCGGCCGCTCATGCTGCACCTCGCACGATGGCCAGGAAGGCTTGCTCGATGTCTTGCGTGCCCGCCTGCTCACGGATCGCCTCGGGCGTGCCGTCGGCGATGAAGGCACCATCACGCATCAGCATCAGCCGGTCGCAACGCTCCGCCTCGTCCATCACGTGGCTGGACACGAAGACCGCTGCTCCGGCGTCGGCGATCCGGTGGAAGAGCGACCAGAGGTCCTCGCGGAGCACGGGGTCCAGGCCGACCGTCGGCTCATCGAGGACCAGCAGGTCGGGGTGGCCCAGCAGCGCGACCGCAAGGCTGACCCGCGAGCGCTGGCCGCCACTCAGCCTGGACACGACGTCACCCGCCTGGGCGCCGAGGTCGACGGCATCGATGGCTCGGGACACCCCGTCCCTGCCGACCCCGAGGACCTGCGCGAAGAAGCGGAGGTTCTCGGTGACGGTCAGGTCGTCGTACACGCTGGCGGCCTGCGTCACGTAGCCGACACGGTCCCGCAGCGTGCGGCTGCCCGCCGGCTGACCGAAGACCTCGAGGCGGCCGCTCACGCCTCCCTGCACACCGACGAGCGCACGCATGAGGGTGGACTTGCCGCAGCCGGACGGGCCGAGCAGCCCGACGACCTCACCCGTCGGGATGGTGAAGTCGAGCGCGTGCAGCACCTCGCGCTTGCCACGTACGACGGTGAGCCCGCTGGCCAGCACGGCGTCCGCCCGCTCGGCGGGTGCGCCAGAGAGGGGTGCGCCAGAGTGGGGTGCGTCCATGCTTCGACGCTACTGCTCAGCAGGCAGTGCAGCGAGGATCCGGCCGACGACGGGCATGCCCGTCCAGTTCCCCTGTCGACGAGGACGACAAGCAGGTTCAGAGGATGTGGCGGTTGCCCTGGTCCGCGAGGTGCTCGCGGGCGAAGGCGAGCGACTCGGCGAGATCGGTGTCGCGGGCCTTGGCGCTGCCGGAGCGGCGGGTGTTGATCTCGACAACGACATGGCCGGAGAAACCTGTGTCCGCGAGATGGCGCAGGAGCTCCTTCGCGGGCTGGTTGCCGCGCCCGGGGACGAGGTGCTCGTCCTTCGGTGAGCCCATGCCATCGGTCAGGTGGACGTGCCGGAGGCGGTCGCCGAGCCGGCGCACCAGCTCGAGTGAGTCGACCTGCGCCGTCGCCGCATGGGACAGGTCGACGGTGGTGTTGGCGTAGGGCTCGCGGCTCGGGTCCCAGCCGGGCTGGTAGACCTCCATGCCGCGGCGCGTGGAGGCCCGCCACGGGAACATGTTCTCGACGGCGAAGGCGATGCCCGTGCGCTTCTCCAGGCCGGCGATGCCCTCGACGAACCCGCGCGCGTAGTCACGCTGCCAGCGGAACGGCGGGTGCACGACCACGACATCAGCCCCCAGGTCGTGGGCCAGCTCCGCGGAGCGCTCGAGCTTCTCCCACGGCTCGGTGCCCCAGACCCGTTGCGTCACCAGGAGGCAGGGCGCGTGGACGGCGCAGACGGGTACGCCGTGGTGGTCGCGCAGACGCTGGAGCGCGCTGGTCTGCCGCGACAGCGAATCGATGCCGACCATGACCTCGACGGCGTCATATCCGAGCCGTGCAGCGTAGGCGAACGCATGGGCCGTCGACTCCGGATAGACCGAGGCTGTGGAGAGTCCGACCAGAGGGGACATCAGCGGTTGATGAAGCCCAGATGGTCGAAGCGCTCGAGGATCACGCCTTCGCGGAGCGCCCACGGGCAGATCTCCAGCTTGGACAGGTCGAAGATGTCCATGACCGCCTCCGCGACGAGCGCGCCCGCCACGATCTGGTGACTGCGGCTGGACGAGACACCGGGCAGCAGGGCGAGCTCGTCGTTGCTCATGCCGATCAGCTTCGGGATCCACTCGGAGAGCTCGGCTGCCGGCAGCGCGCGGGGCACGAGGGATCCGTCCCCGGAGGGCGCTGCGCCGCAGATGCGCGCGAGGGACCGGAAGGTCTTCGACGTCGCGGCCGCGCGGTCGGGGGCGCCGTAGCGCAGGAGCTTGCCGGCGTCCTTGGCGATGTCGGCACGGATCTTGCGACGGAGGTCCCTGAGGCCGGCCTCGTCGATCGGTCCTTCGGTGAAGTGGTTGCGGGCCAGCCGGCCGGCGCCGAGCGGCAGCGACCAGGCGACGTCGGGCGCCTCGTCCTTGCCGCCGGCGATCTCGAGCGAGCCGCCTCCGATGTCGAACACGGCCAGTCGGCCGGCGGACCAGCCGAACCAGCGGCGTACGGCGAGGAAGGTCAGGCGCGCCTCGTCCTCACCCGGAAGGACCTCGAGGTCGACCCCGGTCTCCTTGTGGACGTGGGCGAGCACGGCGTCGCTGTTGGTCGCGTCGCGGACCGCCGACGTCGCGAACGCGAGCATCTCCTCGCAGCCCTTGTCCTCGGCGACCTCGAGCGCAGAGGCACAGAACGAGGTGAGCGCGTCGATGCCCTCCTGGGTCACCGCTCCACCCTCGTCGAGGTGCTCGGCGAGGCGGAGCGGCTCCTTGTGGGAGGAGGCCGGCAGCGGCGCCGCGCCACCGTGCGCGTCGACCACGAGGAGATGACCGGTGTTGGAACCGATGTCGAGAACGCCCAGACGCATGTGCCCACGCTACCGCCACTCCGCGTACCCTTTCCCGGTGCCTGAGGTCCCCCTTGATTTCCCGCGTGCGTACGTCGAGTTCACCGACCCCGCCGATCCCGACCAGGTCTTCCGCTGCGACCTGACCTGGCTGACGTCCAGCTGGACGTGCATCTTCGGCAGCGGGTGCGCCGGGATCTACAAGCACTCCCCCGACGTCGGGTGCTGCACGCTCGGAGCGCACTTCGCCGACAAGGACGACGAGTCGCGGGTCAAGGCCAACGTCGAGCAGCTGACGCCAGAGCTCTGGCAGTTCCACCCCGGTCGCGACGTGAAGACCAAGGACTGGGTCGAGAAGGACGAGGACGGCGAGCGCAAGACGAAGGCCCACGTGGTCGACGGGCAGTCCGCATGCGTGTTCTCGAACCGGCCAGGCTTCGCCGGTGGTGCCGGGTGCGCGCTCCACAACCTCGCCGTCGCGCAGGACCGCTCCTACATCGAGACGAAGCCCGACGTGTGCTGGCAGCTGCCCATCCGTCGTACCTATCGCGAGGTCGAGCGCATGGACGGCTCGACGTACACCGAGGTCGGCATCCTCGAGTACGACCGCCGCGGCTGGGGCGCCGGCGGGCACGACCTCGACTGGTACTGCTCGGGCAACACCGAGGCACACGTCGCCGTCGAGCCGGTCTACGTCACCAACGCCCCCGAGCTGACCGAGCTGATGGGAGCGGCGGGCTACGCAGCCCTCGTCGAGCACGCGGAGGCCCACGTGCGCTCGCGATCGGCGCTCGCGCTGCACCCTGCTGACCCCCACTGATCTTTTCTCGACGTCAAGAGACATCGACCCCGGTTTTCACTCCCGGAGGGGCTCGGGGTCAGAATGCCCGCATGCGCCTCGACCACGTTTCGTACGCCGCAGGACCGGACGGCCTCAAGGCCACCGCGGAGCGACTCAGCACGCTGCTGGGCACCACGTTCCAGGACGGTGGTGTGCACCCGCGCTTCGGCACCCGCAACATGATCCTGCCCTTGAGCGACGACATGTACTTCGAAGTCGTCGAGGTCCTGGACCACCCGGCATCGGACAAGGCAGCGTTCGGCCAGGCCGTCCGCGCCCGCTCCGCCCTCGGCGGCGGCTGGCTCGGCTGGTGCGTCGGCGTCTCCGACCTGCCCTCCATCGAGACCCGCCTCGGCCGCCCCGCGGTCGACGGCTACCGCCACCGCCCCGACGGCCACGAGCTGATCTGGAAGCAGATCGGCGTCAGCGGTCTCATGGCCGACCCGCAGCTGCCGTTCTTCATCCAGTGGCTCTCGCCGCAGGAGGACCACCCGAGCGCTGGCGGCACCGACGCGTTCTCCCTTGCCTGCCTGGAGATCGCCGGCGACCCGCACCGGGTCAGCGAGTGGCTCGGCGAGCCCGAGGACCACCCGCTCGAGGACGTCAAGGTCGAGTGGGTCGCCCCGCACGGCACCCCCGGCATCGTCGCGATCCAGTTCCACACGCCGGACGGCCTCGTCCGGATCTGATCCGTGTCTGGCCGGACCGGTGCTGCACCGGGGGCGATCCCGTCCCCGAACATCTGGCACCACACCTCGACGTACGAGCTCGAGAACCGCGCCGCCGATCCGGAGCACGCGATCGAGTCGGCGATGCGGTCGATCCTCGGTCCACGGGGGTGGGCCGGACGGACCCTTCTCGACCTCGGCTGCGGCACGGGGTTCCACCTGCCGCAGTGGGCCTCCGCGCCCGACGCTGCCGCCCGGGTGATCGGTGTCGAGCCGCACGCCGACCTGCTGACCGTCGCTGCGCGGCGAGTACGCCGGCTGGGCAACGTCACCCTGCTGGCCGGCACCGCCCAGCGGATCCCGCTGCCCGACGCGTCGGTCGACGTCGTCCAGGCGCGATGGGCCTACTTCTTCGGGCCGGGTTGCGAGCCGGGCCTGGCCGAGCTGGACCGCGTCGTACGCCGCGGCGGCACCGCCTTCGTCATCGACAACGACGCGCGCCGCTCGACGTTCGGTGGCTGGTTCCGGCGTGGCTACCCGATGGTCGATCCCGATGCAGTGGAGAAGTTCTGGTCGACGCATGGCTGGACCCGCACCCCGGTCGACATCATGTGGCGCTTCGATTCGCGCGCAGACCTCGAGGCGGTCGTGCGGATCGAGTTCACCCGCGAGGTGGCTGACGAGGTCCTCGCCGCCTGGCCGGTCGATCGGACCGGCGGCGTCGGCGGGCTCGAGGTCGACTACGCGGTCAACCTCTGGACCCGGCAGTTCTGACCCGCCCCCCTTCCCCGTTGACGCGGCGCTTTGTTGGCTTCGAGACGGCGCTTCGTTGGGAGTTGTGCACAGCCTCCCGGCGATTGTCGGCAGCTTCGAATACGCTTTCGAACATGGCAACCACCAGCAGGCCCAAGACCCCCCGGCCCGAGCACCGCTGCGCCGAGTGTGGCTGGACCACAGCCAAGTGGGTCGGCCGCTGCGGCGAGTGCCAGGCCTGGGGATCCGTGGTCGAGGTGGGTGCCCCGACCTCACGTGTCTCGGCCGGCCCGGTGACCACGCCGGCCGTGCCGATCGGGCAGGTGGCGATCGAGGAGTCGACCGCCCGGGTGAGCGGCGTGCCCGAGCTCGACCGCGTGCTCGGCGGCGGCCTGGTTCCCGGAGCGGCGATCCTGCTCGCCGGCGAGCCCGGCGTCGGCAAGAGCACCCTGCTGCTCGAGGTCGCCGCCCAGACCGCGCGCACCGGCCGGCGCACGCTCTACGTCACCGGCGAGGAGTCCGCGGCACAGGTGCGCCTGCGTGCGGACCGCACCAACGCGGTCGTCGACGAGCTCTACCTCGCCGCCGAGACCGACCTCAGCGCACTGCTCGGCCACATCGAGGCAGTGCGTCCCGAGCTGCTCGTCATCGACTCGGTGCAGACCATCGGCGCGGCGGACGTCGACGGCGTCCCCGGTGGCGTCACCCAGGTCAAGGAGGTCGCAGCGGCGCTGGTCCGGGTGGCCAAGACCCGCAACATCACCACCGTCCTGGTCGGTCACGTCACCAAGGACGGCTCGATCGCCGGTCCCCGCGTGCTCGAGCACGTCGTGGACGTGGTGCTGCACTTCGAGGGCGACCGCAACAGCCGCTTCCGCATGCTCCGCGCGATGAAGAACCGGTTCGGCCCGGTCGACGAGGTCGGCTGCTTCGACCTCGGCAGCGACGGCATCACGGCGGTCTCCGACCCGACCGGGCTCTTCGTGGAGCACCACGCCCAGCAAGTCGCCGGCACGTGTGTCGCGGTCACGATGGAGGGCCGACGCCCGCTGCTCGCCGAGGTGCAGTCGCTGGTCACCGTCAGCCCGAGCGACAAGCCGCGGCGCACGACCTCCGGGCTGGACTCCTCGCGCGTGGCCATGGTGCTGGCCGTCCTCGCCCAGCACGGCGGCCTCCGGCTGCACAACCACGACGTCTTCTGCTCGACGATCGGCGGCGCCAAGCTCCAGGAGCCCGCGAGCGACCTGGCCATCGCGATCAGCCTGGCCTCGGCCCACTACTCCCGGCCGGCACCCATGGCCACGATCGCGATCGGCGAGCTCGGCCTGGCCGGCGAGCTGCGGCGGGTTCGCGATCTGCCCCAGCGTCTTGCGGAGGCAGCCCGACTCGGCTTCAAGTACGCACTGGTGCCCGCCGATCGCGGTGCCGCCAGCACACCCGGTCGGGTGCGCATGGTCGACGGCATGAAGGTGATGGACGTTCCCGACATCGCCGCGGTCATGCGCCTGCTCGACCTGCGTGGTCGCGTGGTGCACGAGGCGCCCCGACTGGCCGAGGCCTCGTCCGACTGAATGCCGGAGCCCGCGACCGGGTCAACGGAATCCACAGGTCACCCACAGCCCCCATCCCCTAGACTCCGTGGTGTTTCCACACTTCATCGACGGGACATCTGCTAGTGGCCGCCATCGAGCGCTCCGACGAGGTGCTGCGCCTCCGCGCCACACTCGCCTCCATCGCCCCCGGCACGCCCTTGCGCGACGCCCTCGAGCGCATCCTCCGCGGCCGCACGGGTGCCCTGATCGTCATCGGCTACGACCGCACCGTCGAGTCGATCTCCACCGGCGGATTCCAGCTCGACGTGCCCTTCACGGCCACCGGCCTGCGCGAGCTGGCGAAGATGGACGGCGCGATCATCATCGACGCCGAGCTGACCCGCATCCACCGTGCCGCGGTCCACCTCATGCCCGACCACACCATCCCCTCGGACGAGACCGGCACCCGCCACCGCACGGCGGACCGTGTTGCCCGGCAGACCGGTTTCCCGGTGATCTCGGTGTCCCAGTCGATGCAGATCATCGCGGCGTACGTCGGCGAGACCAGGCACGTCCTCGAGGACTCCGGCCGCATCCTGACCCGCGCCAACCAGGCCCTGGCCACGCTCGAGCGATACAAGATGCGCCTCGACGAAGTCTCGTCGACCCTGTCAGCGCTGGAGATCGAGGACCTGGTCACCGTCCGCGACGTCGCGGTCGTCGCCCAGCGCCTCGAGATGGTCACGCGGATCGCGCGCGAGATCGAGGACTACGTGCTCGAGCTCGGCACCGACGGCCGCCTGCTGACCCTGCAGCTCGAGGAGCTGATCACCGGCGTCGACATGGAGCGCGAGCTGGTCATCCGCGACTACCTCCCGGGCGGCCGCAAGGCCAAGAGCCCCGAGGAGCTGCTGCTCCGACTCGAGCACCTCGACGCCACCGACCTGGTCGACCCCGCCTCCGTGGCGCGCGCGCTCGGCCTCGGCACGAGCGAGCACCTCGACGGAGCGGTCACCCCGCGCGGCTTCCGCCTGCTGGCCAAGGTCCCGCGTCTTCCCGCTGCCGTGGTCGAGCGGCTCATCGAGCACTTCGGCACGCTGCAGAAGCTCCTCGCGGCCAGCATCGATGACTTGCAGGCCGTCGAGGGCGTTGGCGAGCTGCGCGCACGCAGCGTCCGCGAGGGGCTCTCCCGGCTGGCCGAGTCCAGCATCCTCGAGCGCTACGTCTGACTGAGGGACCCGCAGGGTCACCCGCCTGACCGCGCCCGCGGTCGGACCTCAGCCGACGACGTACGCCGCCCGCGGGATGCGCGCGTCGTCGCGGAACGGCAGCACGGCCTGACGCTCGCCGTCGACCTCCTCGAACTGCAGCCCACCCGGGAGCGCGTCGAGGTAGTCGATCAGCGTGAGCAGGTCGTCGCGCCGGTCCTGTGCCACGAGGACGCCCATCAACCGCTGCTGCACGGGCACGGTGGTCAGCTCGAACGGCACGGACTCGTCGTTCCAGATCTGGATCTGCATGTCGCGCAGGACGTGCCAGTACTCGTCATCACCGAGGCGCACCGCGCGGTAGTGCTCCCACATGTCGATCGGGAGGATCTCGCGGAGCAGCACCTCCATGATCTCGGCGGAGCCGTGCTCTCGCACCATCTCCAGCGTCATGAACTTGGTCTGGCGCCGCTCGCGGATGTTGGTGATCTCGATGCGTCGCTGCGTCGCCGAGCTCAGGTCGTGACGGAAGCGCCACTCGTAGACGATTTCGGTGATCACGTCGAACTTCTTCGCCGCGAGGAAAGCCTGCGTGAGGGCCACCTGGTCCTGGTAGCGGGTGCGCTCCGGGAAGTGGATGGCCGCGCGCTCCCAGAACTCGCGCGTGAAGATCTTGTTCCACACGAAGACGTCGGCCAGCATCAGCGGCGCGTCCTCGATCGTGATCCCGAGCCGCCGCTCGGCGTGGTTGCGCTGCATCAGCGGAGTGACGTAGCGGCGTTCGGTGCTGACCCGCTCGGCCTTGCCGACCACGAAGTCGGAGCCGGTCTTCTTCAACGTCTTCAGCATCGCCGACCAGGCGTCGGCCGGCAGCTCGTCGTCGGGGTCGACGAACGTGACGTACGGCGCGGTGCAGAGCGGCATCGCCACGTTGCGGGCGGTGCTGACGCCACTGCGCTCGGGCAGGCAGACCAGCTGGATGCGGCCGTGCTCCGCGGCGTACCGCTCGACGATCTCGCGGGAGCCGTCCGTCGAGGCGTCGTCGACGACGATGACCTGGAACTGGCTGACCGGCTGGCGCAGGATGCTGTCGAGGCTGTCCGCGACGTACTCCGCGACGTTGTACATCGGCACGACGACGCTGATCAGCGGATCGGCGTCCTTCCACGGCCGCGCAGAGCGTTTCAGCAGCATGGGGCCCAGGCCTTGCGGCAAGCGTCGATCATGAAGCGGAGGCTACCCGAGTGGGCCGCTGGGTCAGCGCGCGCTGACCGGCGACTGGCGGGCGGGCGACTGGCTGGCTGCCGAGGCCGACGCCGAGGGGCTGGCCGTCGTGGCCTTGGGCTTCGGCGTGACCGTCACGACGACGGCCGGCGGACGGGTCAGCTGGAACTGGGTGTCCGTCGGCTCGCCACCGAGCGTCGCCGCGATCGCGTGGTAGTAGCCGAGCTCGGCCCAGCCGGCCGAGCGCGAGCAGTCCTCGTCGGAGCGACGGGCGTCCCAGTGGACGACGACCTCGGCCGGGACCGCGGAGCGCACGACCACGTCGGTCTGCCGGATGCTGCTCGGGCACTGCTGGCTGCTCCAGATGTTGTCCTTGCCGGACACGATCTTGAGGACGATGGTCTTTGCCGAGACGGTGAACGTGCAGGCGGCGATGCTGCTGCTCAGCGCAAGCTTGAGCGGGACCGTCTGGCCGCCCGCGGCACGCTCGATCACCGGCGTCACCTTGACGTCGGCCGGCTCGCACGGACCGGATGGGCTGGCGAGCGGAGCCTTGCGACCGGGCTTGCCCGAGGTCGTGCTCGTGGGGGCAGCGGCACCTGTCGTCGCATCCCCTGCTGCGGCGGTCGTCGACGTCCTGACGCCGGCGTCGGCCAGCTGCGCCTTCGGGTCACCGGTGCCCTTGCCATCGCTGCCGCCACCAAGGACGCGTGCGATCGTGACGAACAGGAGCAGCGCCACAGCCACCAGGATCAGTCGCCGGGTCCAGTACACGCGGGCCGGCAAGGGTCCCCGGGGCTGGGTCAGGCTGCTCATGGCGCAACCGTAACCAGCCGGACGGCCCGGATCGGTCAGGCACGCTGGCCACCCCCGGATCCGCTTCAACAGTTAAGGTCTGCGGGTCATGAGTGAGCTGTGGGCACCGGTCCTCGACTGGTACGACGAACATCGCCGCGATCTCCCGTGGCGGGGGGACCACGTCAGCGCGTGGTCGGTCATGGTGTCCGAGTTCATGCTGCAGCAGACCCCGGTCGTGCGCGTCCTGCCCGTCCACGAGGCATGGCTCGAGCGCTGGCCAACGCCTGGTGCCCTCGCCGACGACGCGGCGGGGGAGGCCGTTCGCGCGTGGGGACGCCTGGGCTACCCGCGCCGCGCGCTCCGACTGCATGCTGCAGCCACCGTGATCCGGGACGAGCACGGCGGCCAGGTCCCCTCGACGTACGCCGAGTTGCTGGCGCTGCCGGGTGTCGGCGACTACACCGCAGCCGCGATCGCCACCTTCGCGTTCGGCCGGCGACAGGTCGTCCTCGACACCAACGTCCGGCGGGTGCTGGGCCGCACGCTCTCCGGGGTCGAGTTCCCGGCGCCATCGGTCAACCGGGCGGAGCGCGACCTTGCCGCCTCCGTCCTCCCGCCCGACGAGGAGACCGCGGCAGCCTGGTCGATCGCAACGATGGAGCTCGGAGCGCTCGTGTGCACCGCTTCCGAGCCCTCCTGCGGCCGCTGCCCCGTCGTCGATCTGTGCGCGTGGCAGGGCGCGGGCCGGCCGGCGTACGAGGGGCCGGCACGCAAGGTGCAGACCTATGCCGGCACCGACCGCCAGTGCCGCGGGCGCCTACTGGCCGTCGTACGCGACGCAGAAGGTGCCGTGGCCCGGCACCGCCTCGACGTCGTCTGGGCCATCGAGGACCAGCGCGAGCGTGCCCTCGCATCACTGCTCGCCGACGGACTGCTCACCGAGCCGGAGCCGGGCTTCTACGCCCTCCCCTGACCCACCACCCCGTCGACACGGCGCTACTTCGAGGTCGACACGGCGCGACTTCGACCTCGAGACGGCCCGAAGTTGTCCGGAAACACATCGACACGGCGCAAGAACTGAATCTTGCGCCGTGTCGATGTCGAAGTCGCGCCGTGTCGACGCTTCAGGTCACTCGGACTCTGCAGCCTCGGCACTGCCGTCAGCGGTCGTCTCCAGCGGCGGGACGTCCGGGATGGTCGAGACCTTCTGGCCGTGGAAGGTGAAGGTCGCGGACGGACCCTCACCCTCGACGCCGACCAGCACGATCTGGCCGGGGCCGATCTCGCCGAACAGCATCTTCTCGGCCAGCACGTCCTCGATCTCGCGCTGGACCGTGCGACGCAGCGGACGCGCACCGAGCACCGGGTCGAAACCGCGGGTCGCGAGCAGGTCCTTGGCCGCCTGGGTCAGCTCGAGGGACATGTCGCGGTCCTTCATGCGGAGCTCGACCGAGGCGATCATGTTGTCGACCATCGCGATGATCTGGTCCTTGGTCAGCGGCGGGAAGACCACGATCTCGTCGACGCGGTTGAGGAACTCCGGGCGGAAGTGCTGCTTGAGCTCGTCCGACACCTTGTTCTTCATGCGCTCGTAGGAGCCCGCGACGTCACCCGACTGGTTGAAGCCGAGGTTGACGCTCTTGGAGATGTCGCGGGTGCCGAGGTTCGTGGTCATGATGATCACGGTGTTCTTGAAGTCGACGACGCGGCCCTGCGAGTCGGTCAGGCGACCTTCCTCGAGGATCTGCAGCAGCGAGTTGAAGATGTCCGGGTGTGCCTTCTCGACCTCGTCGAAGAGCACGACGGAGAACGGCTTGCGGCGCACCTTCTCGGTGAGCTGACCACCCTCTTCGTAACCGACGTAGCCCGGAGGCGAGCCGAAGAGCCGCGAGACGGTGTGCTTCTCGGAGAACTCCGACATGTCGAGCTGGATCAGCGCGTCCTCGTCGCCGAAGAGGAACTCGGCAAGCGTCTTGGACAGCCACGTCTTACCAACACCGGACGGGCCGGCGAAGATGAACGAGCCGCCGGGACGCTTGGGGTCCTTCAGGCCGGCACGAGTACGACGGATGGCGCGGGAGAGAGCCTTGACGGCCTCTTCCTGACCGATGACGCGCTTGTGCAGCTCGTCCTCCATCTTGAGCAGCCGGGTCGACTCCTCCTCGGACAGCTTGACGATCGGGATGCCCGTGGCGACCGCGAGGACCTCGGCAATGAGCTCCTCGTCGACCTCCGCGACGACGTCCATGTCACCGGCACGCCACTGCTTCTCGCGCTCCGACTTCTTGAGGATGAGCTGCTTCTCCTCGTCACGGAGGGCCGCAGCCGCCTCGAAGTCCTGGCCGTCGATGGCGCCTTCCTTGCGCTGGCGGACGTCGGCGATCTTGTCGTCGAACTCACGCAGGTCCGGCGGCGCGGTCATGCGACGGATGCGCAGGCGCGAGCCCGCCTCGTCGATGAGGTCGATCGCCTTGTCCGGCAGGAACCGGTCGGAGATGTAGCGGTCGGCCAGCGTGGCGGCGGAGACCAGCGCCTCGTCGGTGATGGTCACGCGGTGGTGTGCCTCGTAGCGGTCACGCAGGCCCTTGAGCATCTCGATCGTCTCCGCGATCGACGGCTCGGGGACCTGGATCGGCTGGAAGCGGCGCTCGAGCGCGGCGTCCTTCTCGAGGTACTTGCGGTACTCCTCGAGAGTGGTCGCGCCGATGGTCTGGAGCTCCCCGCGGGCCAGCATCGGCTTGAGGATGGAGGCCGCGTCGATCGCGCCCTCGGCAGCACCGGCACCGACCAGCGTGTGGATCTCGTCGATGAAGAGCACGATGTCGCCGCGGGTGCGGATCTCCTTGAGCACCTTCTTCAGGCGCTCCTCGAAGTCACCGCGGTAGCGCGAACCTGCGACGAGCGCACCCAGGTCGAGCGTGTAGATGTGCTTGTCACGCAGCGTCTCGGGGACGTTGCCCTTGACGATGTTCTGGGCCAGACCTTCGACGATGGACGTCTTGCCGACGCCCGGCTCACCGATCAGGACCGGGTTGTTCTTCGTGCGACGCGACAGGATCTGCATGACCCGCTCGATCTGCACCTCACGGCCGATGATCGGGTCGAGCTTGCCCTCGCGCGCAGCCTGGGTCAGGTTGCGGCCGAACTGGTCGAGGACCAGGGACGACGACGGGGCGTCACCGCTCTGGCTCGGGGCGCCGCTGGCGGACGCGCCGCCCTCCTTGCCCTGGAAGCCGGAGAGCAGCTGGATGACCTGCTGGCGCACACGGTTGAGGTCGGCGCCGAGCTTCTGCAGCACCTGGGCAGCGACGCCCTCACCCTCACGGATCAGGCCGAGCAGGATGTGCTCCGTGCCGATGTAGGAGTGACCGAGCTGCAGCGCCTCGCGCAGGGACAGCTCGAGCACCTTCTTGGCACGCGGCGTGAAGGGAATGTGACCGGACGGAGCCTGCTGGCCCTGGCCGATGATCTCCTCGACCTGCGCGCGGACGGCCTCCAGCGAGATGTCCAGCGACTCGAGTGCCTTGGCGGCAACGCCTTCGCCCTCGTGGATCAGGCCGAGCAGGATGTGCTCGGTGCCGATGTAGTTGTGCGAGAGCATGCGGGCCTCTTCCTGGGCCAGCACCACCACTCGTCGGGCTCGGTCAGTGAACCGCTCGAACATCGCTCATCGCTCCTCGTCATCGGGTCCACCATCGCCCACCCGCTGGGTGCGGGATAACGAGGTAGACGCTGGGACCAACGTCCGACTCCACCCTACGTGTTCCCGGATTGGCGTCGATACCGATCGCTGTCAGCGAACACGCGCAAGAAGCGCCGTCTCGACCTCAACCTTGCGCCGTGTCGACGCCGAACTTGCGCCGTGTCGACGGGTCAGTTGGCGGCGTCGTACGCCTGCTGGACGTCGGCGGGGACGCGTCCACGGTCGCCGAGCGAGGGCCAGCCGTTGGCGCGGGCCCACTCACGGACCTCCTTGGTGGAGGTCCCCGACGACTTCTTGGCGGCCGGCTTGCGGCCGGTCAGCTTCCGCGCGTGGCCGACGTACGGCGCGATGGCCTCGCGCAGCTTCGCGGCGTTGGCCGCGGACAGGTCGATCTCGTAGCCGGTGCCGTCGAGGGCGAAGGTGACGGTCTCGTCGGCGTCGCCGCCGTCGATGTCGTCGACCAGGATGATGCTGACCTTCTGCGCCATGAATTCCACTCCAGACAATCGCGAAAAGAAAAGACGTCGCGACATTAGCGAACGAATTCACAAAACAACAGCCGGAATTAGCGATCCGCATTATCGGGATATCAGGAAAACCCGCGATAAACCGTCAGGAGTTGCGGCGGTAGACCTCGATCAGGCCCTCGATGGTCAGCCACGGCCGGTGGTCGGTGAAGCACGCGACCTCGTCGTAGACCAGCGGAGCGAGATATCCGGTGGCAACCACGTTGACCGACGAGGGATCGACCCCGAGCTCGCGGATCATCCGCGCGACCAGGCCCTCGACCTGCGCCGCGAAGCCGAAGAGCATGCCCGACTGGAGCGCCTCGACGGTGTTCTTGGCGATCACCGACCGCGGGCGGAGCAGCTCCACCTTGCGCAGCTGCGCACCGCGGCGGCCGAGTGCCTCCAGCGAGATCTCGATGCCGGGCGCAATGGCTCCCCCGACGTACTGGCCGGCGGCGGTCACCACGTCGTAGGTCGTGGCGGTGCCGAAGTCGACGACGATGGTCGGGCCCTCGTAGCGGTGCGCAGCAGCCAGCGCGTTGAGGATCCGGTCGGCCCCCACCTCGCGCGGGTTGTCCATCAGCACCGGGACACCGGTGCGGATGCCGGGCTCGACCACGACGCTCTTCACGTCGGCGAAGTGCGTCAGCAGCATCTCCCGCCATTCGTGCAGCACTGCGGGGACGGTCGAACAGACCGCGATCCCGCTCAGCGCATCCGCATCGTCGGAGTCGCGAAGCAGACCTCGCACCAGCACTGCCCACTCGTCCGCCGTGCGGCGTTCGTCGGTGGAAACGCGCCAGTGAGCGGTCACCTCGCCGTCGACGACGAGCGCGAGGTCGGTCATCGAGTTGCCGATGTCCGCGGCGAGCAGGGTGGAGGTGAGCGCCATGATCAGGCCCGCAGGTCCATCGCGATGTCCATGACCTTCGCTGAGTGCGTGAGCGCACCGACCGCGATGAAGTCGACGCCGGTGGCGGCGACCTCGGCAGCACGCTCCAGCGTCAACCCACCGGATGCCTCGAGCTTCGCGCGACCATCGGTGATCGCCACCGCCTCAGCCATCTGCTCGTTCGTCATGTTGTCGAGCAGGATCTGGTCGACACCGATCTCGAGCAGCTCCTTGAGCTGCTCGAGAGTCGTCACCTCGACCTGGACCGGAACGTCCGGGTAGCGGGCCTTGATCAGCTCATAGGCAGGTACGACGCCGCCCGCGGCCAGCACGTGGTTGTCCTTGACGAGGGCCTGGTCGGACAGGTCACGCCGGTGGTTGACGCCGCCGCCGCAGCGCACGGCGTACTTCTCGAGGGAGCGGAAGTGCGGGATGGTCTTGCGGGTGTCGCGGACGCGCGCCGACGTCCCCGACAGCACGGAGACCCAGGCCGCGGTCGCGGTGGCGACACCGGAGACGTGGCAGGCGTAGTTGAGCGCCGTGCGCTCGGCGGTCAGCAGCAGCGCGGTGCCACCGGTGACCGTCATCAGGACGTCCCCGCGCTTCACGTGCGCGCCGTCCCCGGCGTGCCGGACGACGGACACGTCGTTGCCGAGGACGTAGCGGAAGACGAGCTCCGCGATCGCGAGGCCGCAGACCACGCCGTCCTGGCGTGCGACGAAGTCCGCCACCGCGGTGTCACTGGCCGGGATGGTCGCCCAGCTGGTCACGTCGTCACCGGGGAGGTCCTCGGTGATGGCGGCGACGACGTCGGCGTAGACCTGCTTGGGGTGAAGGCCGGCGTCGACGAGCTCGGTCGCGAGCGAGGCGGGGAGGTCGTAGTAGGGCAGCGCGACGATGCCCTCGACGTACTTCGTGGTGGGGCCGGGCATCAGGCAGTGCCTCCTGCGGACACGACCACGTCATCGGTGGCCGGGGACGGGGTGAAGGTGGTGAGCAGCCGGTCGCCGACCAGGACGGTGTCGAAGTGGCCGGCCATGCGCGCGTCGGAACGCTCCGGGAAGTCCTCGCGCCAGTGGGATCCGCGGGTCTCCTCGCGCAGCAGCGCAGCCTGGGTGAGCGCGCTCGAGATCATCAGGAGGTTGGTCGCCTCCCAGGTGTCGGATCCGATCAGCTCGGCCTTCTTGTGGACCAGCCCACGCAGCTTGATGGTCGCGTGGGACATGCCCTCCGCCGACCGCAGGACGCCGACACGCTTGGTCATCTGCTTCTGGACCTTGCGCCGGACGACCTCTCCGACGATGCCCGTGGGCCGCTGGTCGACGACCGGCTCGGCCCAGTCACGCAGCTCGCCCGGCAGGACCGTCGCGATGCGGCGCGAGAAGACGAGGCCCTCGAGCAGGGAGTTGGAGGCGAGCCGGTTCGCGCCGTGTACGCCGGAGCACGCGACCTCGCCGGTCGCGTACAGGCCGGGGATGTTGGAGCGGCCGAACAGGTCGGTCGCCACGCCACCGCTGGCGTAGTGGCAGGCCGGAGAGACCGGGATCAGCGCGGTGACCGGGTCGACGCCGTGGCTGCGGCAGGTCGCGAGGATCGTGGGGAACCGCTTCTCCCAGAAGTCGGCTCCGAGGTGACGGGCGTCGAGCCACATGTGCGGCTTCGAGGTCTCGTGCATGCGCCGGGTGATCGCCTTGGCAACGACATCGCGCGGCGCGAGGTCCGCGAGCTCGTGCGCGCCCTGCATGAAGCGGTTGCCGTCCCAGTCGACGAGGAAGGCGCCCTCACCGCGGACGGCCTCGGAGATGAGCGGCTGCTGGCCGCGGGCGTCGGGGCCGAGGTACATCACGGTCGGGTGGAACTGCACGAACTCCATGTCGCGCAGCACCGCTCCGGCGCGCAGCGCCAGGGCCATGCCGTCGCCGGTCGACACGGCTGGGTTGGTGGTCTGGGCGAAGACCTGGCCGAGCCCGCCGGAAGCGAGGATGACCGCGCGGCAGTGCACCGCGCCCACGCCGTCGAGCTGGCCCTCCCCGAGGACGTGGAGCGTGACACCCGCGATCTGTGAGCGGCCCCCGTCCACAGCGAGGAGCAGGTCGACAGCCAGGGCATGCTGGATCACCTCGATCTGCGGGTCCTGCTCGACCGCGGCGATCAGCGAGCGCTGGATCTCGGCGCCGGTCGCGTCGCCGCCTGCGTGGGCGATGCGGTCGCGGTGGTGGCCACCCTCGCGGGTCAGGGAGAGGACCCCGTCGTGGTGGTCGAAGTTGGTGCCGAGGTCGATCAGCTCGCGGACGGCGTCGGGGCCCTCGGTGACGAGGATGCGGACGGCCTCGAGGTCGCAGGCGCCCGCGCCGGCGACCAGGGTGTCGACCTCGTGCTCGAGCGGGGTGTCACCCGGGCCGAGCGCGGCAGCGATGCCGCCCTGCGCCCACTGGGTCGAACCCGCGTTGAGGACGGTCTTGGTGACCACGAGGACGTGCAGGTCCGGGGCCTCCGCACGGATCCGAAGGGCCGCAGTCAGGCCGGCGATGCCGGAGCCGATCACGACCACGTCCGAGCGCGTGGTCCAGCCGGGGGCGGGCGCGCTCAGGCGACCGGGCAACCCGGCGTACTCGTTCTGCTGCATTCGCGCAGACTAGCGTCCGGCGGTGATGTCGCCCCGGACGAGTCCGGAGCCCTCGATCGCCTCGGCCGGGTCGAAGCCCGTCGCCATGATCTTGTTGTCGGCGTCGACGAAGACCACGCTGGGCTTGAACTCCTTGGCCTCCTCCGTCGCCATCACGCCGTAGCCGATCAGGATGACGACGTCGCCGGGGTGCACCAGGCGGGCCGCAGCACCGTTGATGCCGAGGACACCCGAGCCACGCTCGCCCGCGATCGTGTAGGTCTCGATCCGCGCTCCGTTCGTGACGTCGACGATGTGGACCAGCTCGCCAGCGAGCAGGTCGGCCGCGTCGAGGAGGTCCTCGTCGACGGTCACCGAACCGACGTAGTGCAGGTCCGCCTGGGTCACGGTGGCCCGGTGGATCTTGCTCTTCATCATCGTGCGGAACATCAGTTGTCTCCCTTGTTTCCCAGTGTGATGGGCAGGTTGTCGATCAGCCGGGTCGATCCGACTCGTGCTGCGATGAGGATCCGGCCCTCGGTGCCGGGGAGGACTTCATCAGGTAGACGGCCGAGATCGGCTGCCGTGATGACGAGGTAGTCGAGATCTACGCCATGTGCCTCGCGCAGCTCGGCCCGAGCGGCCGCCAGTGCGTGGTCGGCGCCCTCGAACCCGGTCGCCTGCGCGCGGCGCAGTGCCCGCGAGAGCGACAGCGCGTGCTCGCGCTCCTCGGGGCTCAGGTAGCGGTTGCGGCTTGACATCGCCAGGCCGTCGGGATCGCGGCGGGTCTCCGCGCCGATCACCTCGACGCCCATGCAGAGGTCCTCGGCCATGCGGCGGATCAGCGCGAGCTGCTGGTAGTCCTTCTGCCCGAACACCGCCACGTCGGGGCGAACCAGGCCGAAGAGCTTCGCCACCACGGTGAGTACGCCGCGGAAGTGGCCCGGGCGGACCTCGCCCTCGAGGATGTCGGCCAGTGCCGGCGCCGGGACGACCGTCACACCGTCGGGCTCGCGGTCGGAGGCGGGGACACCGTGGGGATACATCTCCTCGACGCTGGGGGCGAAGACGACGTCGACACCCTCCTCGCCACAGATCACCAGGTCGGCATCGAGCGTGCGCGGGTAGCGGTCGAGGTCCTCCCCGGACCCGAACTGCATCGGGTTGACGAAGATCGAGACGACGACCGGACCGTCACCGACGTGCTTGCGAGCGACCCTCATGAGCGAGGCGTGGCCCTCGTGGAGCGCCCCCATCGTGGGCACGAAACCGATCTGCCTGTCGTCGCGGCGGGCGTCGGCGAGCAGGGCCGCGAGCTCCGTGCGGGTGCTCGCCAGGACCGGCTCGTGGTGGGGAGCCATCAGACCCAGCCCCACTTGTCGGTGGTCTCGGTGGTGCCCGTGGGCACCGCCTCGTCGAGCAGGCGGCCGATCTTCGCGGCCCGCAGCGGCAGCAGCCGGCCGTCGGCAAGGGCGCGGGTCATCGTGGCGCGCGCCATCGCGACGTACGACGGGAGGTTCTGCGGCGTGGACTCCGCCAGATCGGCGAGGTGAGCGCGGACGGTCTCGACGTCGCCACGGACGATGGGTCCGGTCAGCGCGGCGTCGCCGTAGGCAAGGGCGTTGGAGAGCGCAGCCTCGAGCAGGGGGCGCAGGGTGTCGGCGGGGTCGATGCCGCCGGTGTGGCCTGCGGCGGTGTCGATGCCGGCCGCGGCGAGCATCTCCATCGCCTGGGAGACGAGGGTGACCAGGTGGTTGGCGCCGTGGGCGAGACCCGCGTGATACAGCGTGCGCTTGTCCTCGGCCACCCACATCGCGCGGCCGCCGAGGTCGGCGACGAGGTGCTCGGCGAGCTCGCGCTCCGACTCCTCGGCGGTGACGCCGAAGACGCAGCCGGCCAGGCGCGGCAGGTCGACATCGGTGCCGGTGAAGGTCATCGCCGGGTGCAGCGCGATCGCGCGGGCACCGACGGCAGCCGCGGGCGCGAGCACCGCCAGGCCGTGGCGACCGCTGGAGTGGACGACGTACTGACCGGCGCGGATCGCGCCGCTCGCCGAGAGCATCTCGACGACGTTGGGCAGCATGTCATCGGGGACGGTGAGCAGCAGCACGTCGGCAGCCCGGGCAACGGCCGTGGGCTTGAGGACGGGGACACCCGGGAGAAGCGTCTCCGCGCGGGTGCGGGATGCGGCTGATTCGCCAGCGACAGCCACGATCTCGTGACCCGCGGCGCGAAGCGCGGTGGCCAGAACGGCACCGACGCGACCAGCGCCGACAACACCAATCCGAAGAGGTGCGTTCATTTCCGGTGAGCCTTTCGTTCCAGTCCCTCCGACCACCTCGGCCCGGTGAGGGGCGGAAGCCGGTGTGGGTACCAGACGTGTGCTTGACGGTCCTTGCACCAACGAGGGTACGCCGGGGCGTCACGCGGCGGAATGCGTTCCTCCCGTGTGCTGCATCACGGTGCTGGCAGACTGCGGGCCATGGATTCCGCCCTCCCGCCGCTGCCGGGCGCGCACACCATCCCGCACGCCACCGCAGTCCTGCTCGCAGGCGGCATCGGCGCCCGCGCCGGACTGGGCATGCCCAAGCAGTTCGCCGAGCTGCGCGGCCGCACCATCCTCGAGCACTCCCTGGCAGCGCTCCACGACCACGCGGGGATCTCCGGCGTGCTCGTCGTGATGGCTCCCGGCTACACCGACGCCGCGCGCGTCGTGACGGACGGCTATCCGCGGGTGCTCGACGTGATCGAAGGTGGCCGGGAGCGATCGGACTCGACGGTGCGCGCGCTCTCCTGGCTGTCCACCGCTGCCATCGCCGGCGACGTCCTGATCCACGACGCTGCGCGTCCGCTGGTCAGCGCCGCGATCATCGACCGCTGCCTCGGGGCCCTGAAGGCCTCCGCAGCCGTCGGGGTCGCGGTGCCGTCCAGTGACACCGTCTTCCGCACGAACGCAGCCGGCCGTGTCGTGGACGTGCCGCCGCGCTCGTCGCTGTGGCGGGCACAGACCCCGCAGGGGTTCCGGCTCGCGACCCTTCGCGCGGCGTACGACGCGGCGCTGGCCGATCCGGACTTCGTCGCGACTGACGACTGCTCGGTCGTGCAGCGCTACCTGCCGGACGTGCCCGTGATGGTCGTGCTGGGCGAGGAGCGCAACCTGAAGGTCACCGGCCCGCTCGACCTGGAGATCGCCGAACGGCTGCTCACCAGCCCCTGAGCGCCGACGGAAACGTGGAGATCAGGCGGAGGCGCGCTTCGGCGCAGTGGTCGCGTCCTGCCAGGCGTGCAGCTCGGCCTTGAGGTCGGTCAGCTCCTGCTCGAGCTCGGCGGCGAGCACGATGGCCTCGGCCGCGCGCTGCTCGGCCTCGTCGAGACGGGCGGCGTCGCTGGCCTGGCGAGCCTCGGCCTGGTCGGCACGACGGGCCTCCTGGCCGAGCCTCAGCGTGGTCTCGGCGACCTTGAGCTGGGCACCAGCGAGGTGCTCCTCGAGCTCGCCGATCAGGCGCTGGCGGTTGTTGATCTGCTCGGTCATCGAGGCAGCGAAGGCGGCGTTCTCCTCGGCTCGCTCCGCGGTGATGCGGGCGTAGTCCTGGGCCTGACGGGCACGGTCGGCCGCGGCGTCGATGCGCGACTGCGCGAGCTCGGAGTGCGTGATCTTCGTGGCCGCGGCACCCAGGACGACACCGACGACTGCGGCGGCGGCGACGGGCACGAAGCTCCCGCTCGCGATCGCGGCAGCGACCAGCAGCACGGAGACGGCGAGCAGGGCGACCGCCACGGTGAGGCGGGTGCTGCGCTGACGGCGGCGGTAAGCAGGAGTAGCCATGCCTCAGGCTAGGTCGGCATCGTCGTCGTTACGGACGCGACACGCGCGCTCGAGCCAGATCGCCACACCAGTGATCACCAGCCCCACCAGTGCCGCGGAGGCCGCTCGGGCCATGCGTTGGTCGGCGAGCTCAGCGTCGATGCCGAGCCAGCTGACCGCATACCCGGCGTACCCGCCGGCCAGCAACGCGCCCACGACGATGCAGGACTTGGCCATCAGCAGCCGGTTGACCGCGCGGTGCGGCTCGAGCCACTGGCCACGGACCTGGAGCTCGCGCCAGGTGACCCACGCCGTGATCGCGATGACGCCGGCCACGAACACCAGGACCAGGACCTGGAGCCAGCTGACCTCAGGCGTGGTCCATCCGAGCTGGAGGGAGAGCGGGCGGATCGCCCACCCGCCGAGCAGGCCGAGGCAGCCGGCACCGACCGGAGCCGCAGCCCCGGTCGGACGGATCGACCCGTGATCGGGTCGTGGCCGCCCGGACGGCCGGTGCGGGCCACCAGGTCGGCGCTGGTGGTTCACTCGACCTCGAGAACCAGGTCCTCGCGCAGGGCGATGCCGCTGCGGTCGGTGGCCTCGAGCAGCTCCTTGACCGTGCCGACACCGGGGATCTGGGCGTCAGCCTCGATGTCGAACCACGGCTGCAGGACGAACGCCCGCTCGGCAGCGCGGGGGTGGGGAAGGCGGAGCCGGTCCTCGTGGGAGAGCCGGTCGCCGAGGACGATCAGGTCGACGTCGAGCGTGCGGGGCGCGTTGTGCGTGGCCGGGCGCTGGCGGTCATAGGCGTCCTCGATGGCGAGGGCGCGGTCGAGGAGTGTGTGCGCCGGCAGGGTGGTGTCGGCCAGCACGATCGCGTTCAGGAACGCCTCGGAGCCCTCCGGGGCATCCACGGGCTCGGTCTCGTAGACGGGCGACACAGCGGTCACCCACACGTCGGGGGTGTCCGCGAGGGTGGCGACAGCCCCCTGCAACGCAGCCAGCCGGTCGCCGAGGTTGGACCCCAGGGCGATCACAGCACGCCGGATCGGGTGCATCTCGCCGGTGAGCGTGTCTGCGTCGATGATGTAGGGGTTGGGGGTTTCGGTCACGGGACCTGGCTCCTCTTCCTGGTGATGGTGAGCGCGACGTCCGAGTACGTCGCGTCGATCGGCGCATCAGGCTTGTGCACTGTCACTGTGACCCATTCAACAGCAGCCGCCAAGAGGCAAACGCTGGCGATCCGCTGTGAAAGCGTCTCGATCAGGTCCACCGGGTCAGACTCGACCGCTTGCTTCACAGCAAGCGTGAGTGCGCCGTAGTCGACCGTATCCGCAAGGTCGTCGGAGGCCGCAGCCGGGCGGGTGTCGATGCCGAGCTCGAGGTCGATCACGAAGATCTGGCCCTCGCGTCGCTCGAAGTCGAAGACGCCGTGGTGCCCGAAGCATTCGATGCCCCGGATCTGCAGTCGGTCGAGGGATGAGCTCATGAGGGGTCTCCTGTCGTCCAGCGGGCGGCGACCCGCACTGCATCGGCACTCGCGCGCACGGCGTGCACGCGCACGCACCAGGCGCCCCGGGCCGCGGCAAGGGTGGTGGTTGCGGTCGTCGCGTCGTCGCGACCGGCCGGCGGTCGGTCGACGCCACCCTCCTCGAGGAGTACGCCGAGGAACCGCTTGCGGCTGGTGGCCACGAGCAGCGGGTGCCCGAGATCGTGGAACCGCTCGAGCTCACGAAGGAGCGCCCAGTTCTGCTCGGTCGTCTTGGCGAAGCCGATGCCGGGGTCGATCGCGATGCTGTGGGTGATGCCCGCCCGAGCCGCCTGGTGCACCCGCTCGCGAAGCGCCTCGAGCACGTCGTCGACGACGTTGCCGTAGTCCGTGTGCTGCTGCATCTCGATGCTGTGCCCGCGCCAGTGCATCAGCACACAGGGCACGTCGAGGCGCGCCAGGGTGCTCAGCATCGCGTCGTCGGCCAGCCCACCGGAGACGTCGTTGACCAGGGCTGCTCCGGCAGCGACGGCCGCCTCGGCGACCTGCGCACGCATCGTGTCCACGCTGACCGGGATGCCGGCTGCGGCGAGTCCCTCGACAACGGGTACGACGCGAGCGAGCTCCTCGTCCACCGAGGGGCGGGTGGCACCGGGACGGGTGGACTCGCCGCCCACGTCGACGACGTCGGCTCCTTCAGCGGCCAACTGCAGCCCGTGCGCCACGGCGGCCGCGGGATCGACGTACTTGCCGCCGTCGCTGAACGAGTCCGGGGTCACGTTGACGACCCCCATGACCAGCGTGCGGCCGGGCTGCGGCAACCCCTCGACGTACCGGGACGGGCCCGACGGGGCTCCGCCGACTGGACGAGACATGCGTCGGCGTGCCTAGCGCGTGCCGTGCATGATCAGGCTCATGGCCTCGTTGCGAGTTGCGGCGTTGTGCATGCTGCCGCGGATCGCCGAGGTGATGGTGCGGGCGCCGGCCTTGCGGACGCCGCGCATCGTCATGCAGAGGTGCTCGGCCTCGATCACCACGATGACGCCGCGGGCCTCGAGGATCTCCATCAACGCGTCGGCGACCTGCGTGGTCAGCCGCTCCTGCACCTGGGGTCGGCGGGCGTAGACGTCGACGAGCCGGGCCAGCTTGGACAGGCCGGTGATCTTGCCGGACTCGGCCGGGATGTAGCCGACGTGGGCGACGCCCGTGAACGGCACCAGGTGGTGCTCGCACATGGACCACAGCTCGATGTCGCGCACCAGCACCATCTCGTCGTGACCGAGGTCGAAGGTGGTGGTGAGCACCTCGGCGGGCGCCTGTCGCAGGCCCGCCGTCATCTCGGCATAGGCACGTGCAACTCGAGCGGGGGTCTCGCGCAGGCCCTCCCGGTCGGGGTCCTCGCCGATCGCGAACAGGAGCTCGCGGACTGCCGCCTCGGCCCGTGCGTGGTCGTAGGCGGGCACGTCGGAGGGGTCGCGGATCTCGTGCGCGATCGGGTCGGTCACGCTTCCTCCGGGTCCGGGGTGCCGGGGCCTTCGTCCTCGGTGACGACAGCCTGGGTCTCCTGGTCGATGCCACCGTCCACACCTGCGGTCGGGGTGCCCGACGGGGCAGCCCAGGCAACCGGCGGGATGGTCGACGGGACGCGGGTGTCGGAGCCCGTCCACGCGGGACGCACAGGACGACGGCGCAGCGGCACGAAGACCTCCGCGACCTCGGCCTTGTCGAGGGTCTCCTTCTCCATGAGGGCGATGACCAGCGCGTCGAGGACGTCGCGGTTCTCCTCGAGGATGTCGAAGGCCTCCTGGTGCGCGCCGGTGAGGAGCTTCTTGGTCTCCTCGTCGACGATCGCGGCGACGTCCTCGGAGTAGTTGCGGGTGTGGCCGATGTCGCGGCCGAGGAACGGCTCGCCGTTGCCCTCGCCCAGCTTGATCGCGCCGAGGCGCTCGGTCATGCCGTACTGCGTCACCATCGCGCGGGCCAGGCTGGTGGCCTTCTCGATGTCGTTGCCGGCGCCGGTGGTCGGGTCGTGGAAGACCATCTCCTCCGCGGCGCGGCCACCCAGCATGTAGGCGAGCTTGTCGAGCATCTCGCTGCGGGTCTGGGAGTACTTGTCGGTGTCGGGCAGCACCATCGTGTAACCCAGCGCGCGACCGCGCGGCAGGATCGTGATCTTGTGGACCGGGTCGCTGCCGGGCAGCGCTGCGGCGACGAGGGCGTGGCCGCCCTCGTGGTACGCCGTGATGAGCTTCTCCTTCTCGCTCATCAGGCGGGTGCGGCGCTGCGGGCCGGCGATCACGCGGTCGATCGCCTCGTCGAGGGTCTCGTCGTCGATCAGCTTGCCGTTCTGGCGAGCGGTGAGCAGCGCGGCCTCGTTGAGCACGTTGGCCAGGTCGGCACCCGTGAACCCCGGAGTACGACGCGCGATGCTGATCAGGTCCACGTCGGGAGCCATCGGCTTGCCGCGGCTGTGCACCTTGAGGATCTGGTGGCGACCGTTGAGGTCGGGAGCGTCGACCTGGATCTGGCGGTCGAAGCGGCCCGGGCGCAGCAGCGCCGGGTCGAGGACGTCGGGGCGGTTGGTCGCCGCGATCAGGATGACTCCGCCGCGCACGTCGAAGCCGTCCATCTCGACGAGGAGCTGGTTGAGGGTCTGCTCACGCTCGTCGTGACCGCCGCCCATGCCGGCGCCACGGTGGCGACCGACCGCGTCGATCTCGTCGATGAAGACGATGGCGGGAGCATTCTCCTTGGCCTGCTCGAAGAGGTCGCGGACGCGGCTCGCGCCGACACCCACGAACATCTCGACGAAGTCGGAGCCGGAGATCGAGTAGAACGGGACGCCGGCCTCGCCCGCGACAGCACGCGCGAGCAGGGTCTTGCCCGTGCCGGGAGGGCCGTAGAGCAGGACGCCCTTGGGGATCTTCGCGCCGACGGCCTGGAACTTGGCGGGCTCCTGGAGGAACTCCTTGATCTCGCCGAGCTCCTCGATGGCCTCCTCGCAGCCGGCGACGTCCGCGAACGTCGTCTTCGGCATGTCCTTGGAGATCAGCTTCGCCTTGGACTTGGCGAACTGCATGACGCGGCCGCCGCCACCCTGCATGTTGTTCATCAGGAAGACGAAGATCAAGATGATGATGATGAACGGGATCAGCGAGAGAAGCAGGCTGCCGATGACCGACGGCTGCGGGTTCTCGGAGTTGTAGTCCTCGATCTTCTCCGCGTTGACCTGCTCCTGGACCTTGATGATCAGGTCGTTCTGCTGGCCGTCGACCCAGTGAGTGACGACGCGCTTGCCGCCGGAGCGCTTGACGTCGTCATCGAGGGTCGCGCGGATCTCCTGGTCGCCGTCGATGAAGGTGATCTCCTTGACCTCACCAGACGTGATGAAGTCGCTCATCTGGGAGGTCTTCACCTCGTCGTACCCGCCGTTGGGGGCGAGGTACTGCAGGGCGAGCACCACGCCGACGACAGCGAGGACGATCCAGACCCAGGGGCCCTTGAGTATGCGCTTCACAGGCTTCTTTCGACGTCGAGCGTGCGGACTCCCTCACGGAATCCGACAGCGTGGCCTCGGAGTAGTCCGACGGTACACGTCAGCGGCAAGGCCCCGACAGGCGGTGAACAGGCGTTCGTCACCATCAGTTTGCGGGGCCGGTTCTGCAAGGTCAGGAGTAGACGTGCGGCGCGAGCGTGCCGATGTCGCGCAGGTTGCGGTACTTCTCCTGGTAGTCGAGGCCGTAGCCGACCACGAACTCGTTGGGGATGTCCCACCCGACGTACTTCACGTCGACCGGCATCGCCAGCGCGTCCGGCTTGCGCAGGAGAGTGGCGATCTCGACGCTCTTGGGACGGCGGCTGGTCAGGTTGGTGACCAGCCAGCTCAGCGTCAGACCGGTGTCGATGATCTCGTCCACGATCAGCACGTTGCGTCCGGAGATGTCGGCGTCGAGGTCCTTCATGATCCGCACGACGCCGCTGGACTTGGTGCCGGAGCCGTAGGAGCTCACCGCCATCCAGTCCATCTCGACGTGGCGGTTCAGGGCCCGCGAGAGGTCGGCCATGACCATGACCGCGCCCTTGAGGACGCCGACGACGAGAAGGTCCTCGCCCTCGTAGTCGGCCTCGATCTTTCGGGCCATCTCGGCCAGCTTCGCCTGGATCTGTTCCTCGGTGAAGAGGACGTTGACCAGATCGCTCTCGACGTGGGAAGCATCCATGGGGTGCAGCCTACGGGCACCCGGCCCGGGCGGTTTCACCGGTCGGCCGGTGAAACGGGCACCTGTCGTGGCGTGCACGGCACAACATGTGCCCGAATCGCGCGCGAAGTTCATCCCGCGGACGAGCCGGTACGCCGGAACGCGAGGTCGGCGCCATCCCTGTGGGCAGTGACGTGGCCGGGCAGCTGGATCTGCCGACCGCGGCCGGACCCGACCATCAGCTCCGCAACCGCGTCGATGTGGACCGCGAAGAGCTCCGCGGGCGGACACCCGGCCTCGAGCGCGGCAAGACGGGCCACCCGACCCGTGATCGCGGGGCCGTGGCCCTCCACCGCGTCGCACCTCACGCGCACTCCGAGGCCATGGGTCCACGACGCGTCGCGTCCGCGCGCGAGGTCGAAGACGTCCTCCGCGAAGTCATCGAGGAACTCCATGTCCGGCCTCAGCTGCTCGGCCGTGCGGGCGAGTGTCGCCGCGACTCCGGGTCCGAGCTCGCGCTCCAGCACCGGAAGGACGTCGTGCCGGACGCGGGCGCGAAGGAAACGTGGATCGGCGTTGTGCGGGTCGATCCAGAACTCGATGTCCTCGGCACGACAGGCGGCCTCGGTCTGCTCCCGCGACAGCTCGAGCATCGGCCGCACGAAGTGGACGCCATCCTCGGAGAACGACCGGCGCATGCCCGCGATCGAGCGCCCGCCGCTTCCCCGGGCCAGTCCGAGCAGCACCGTCTCCGCCTGGTCGTCGCGAGTGTGGCCGAGCAGCACGAGAGCAGCGCCGAAGTGCGTGGCGAGCTTGCCGAGTGCGGCGTACCTCGCTTCGCGGGCGCCCGCCTCGATGCCGCCGGCGGATGCGTCGACGTCGACCCGGATCGAGGCGGTCTCATCGACGCCCAGAGCAGCCATCTGGGCGACGACGCGGGCGGTGTGGTCCACCGATCCGTCCTGGAGTCCGTGGTCGACGACCGCACCGATCACGCTGGTCGCGGTGCGACGGGTCTCGAACACCGTCGCCGCCAGCAGCGCGAGCGAGTCCGCGCCCCCGGAGCAGGCGACCAGGACAGTCCGCGGCGCCAGTTCTGACGCTTCGGCGCGCCATTTCTGACCTCTCGGCGCGCCATTGGTGACCTCTCGGCGGACTGCGAGGCGGCACGCAGCGACCGCGGGGTGGAGGCCCATCTCAGCCGTGGACCCGGGCCACCCAGGCTGCGGGATCGTGGATCTCCGCCTTGCTGGGCAGCTCCTCCGCGGAGTTCCAGACGGCATTGAAGCCCTCCATGCCGACCTTGTCGACGACGTGCCGCACGAAGGAGGCGCCGTCGCGGTACTGCGCCATCTTGGCGTCGAGGCCCATCAGGCGGCGCAGCACGCGGTCGAGTACGCCGACTCCGGCGCGACGCTCGCTGAACTTCGCCCGGATCGCCTCCACGCTCGGGATCACCTCGGGACCGACACCGTCCATGACGACGTCCGCGTGACCTTCGAGGAGCGACATCACGCCGGTGACCCGGTCGATGATCTCGCGCTGGTCCGGGGTGCTCATCAGCTCCATGAGGCTGCCACCCTCCCCGCGCACCGCCCGGGAGACGCCCTTCAGGGTGTCGCCGAGCATGCGCTGGGGCTCGAACGTCGCCGAGAGCGCGTCGACCTGCGACCTGATGTGGTCGCGCATCCACGGCACTGCGGTGAACTGGACCCGGTGCGTCTCCTCGTGGAGGCACACCCACAGCCGGAAGTCGGAGGGATCGACCTTGAGCTCACGCTCGATGTGTACGACGTTGGGCGCGACCAGCAGCAGGCGACCGTCACCCGTGAACGGGTCGAACTGGCCGAGCACGCGCGAGCCCATGAATCCGAGCAGTACGCCGAGCTCGGTGCCAGCGATGCGACCCCCGACCATGCGCGCGGTACGGCTCGGCGCCTTCGTGCCGGCGACCTTCTCCATGATCGGCTCGAGGAGCACGGCGAAGCTCTCGGCATTGGCCTGGATCCAGCCGCCCCGGTCGACGACCAGGATCGGGGCCGTGCGCGCCTCAGCAGTCAGTCCGGTGAAGTCACGGACCAGGCCGGTGGACCGCTCGGCCCCCGCGCGCAGCTGTGCGACAGCGTCATCCGCCTCGGACCGCGTGACCACCGGGCCCTCGCCGGCAAAGCGGGTGCCCAGCCGGACGGCGTACTCCCAGTCGACCATGGAGGAGGCCGAGCTGGCACCGCCCGAGTCGCTGGCGGGCGCGTCGGCGGGCTCGTCGGCGGAGTGCTTGCTCATGCGGCGAAGAGTACGCGGGAGCAGGGAACGGCGGCCCCGGGACGGGACCGCCGTTCGCTGTGTGATGTTTCTGTGGGCATGGAGCCCTGTGCCGTGCGCCTGGCGTCAGCCGCGGCGAAGAACCGGGCCGAGGACCAGGTCGCCCGGCGTGGGGCCAGTGGCGAGCGCGTCGTCGTACCAGCCGCCGGTGGTCGGGTCCTCGATGTTGCGGAACGCGTAGGAGCCGAACCCGACCCGCACGTTGCGCGGAGCGCTCATGCACGCGCGCGGCACGCTGATCGAGACCGTGTTGGCCGTGTAGTCGATGCTGTGGCGGATGCCGGTGCAGGCGACCTTGCGGCCATCGCTGTCGCGGCTGAGCTCGCGCACGATGACGCGCCCGTTGTAGGTCGCGAGCGTCAGGTGACGGCGGATGCCCTCGTTGGTGACGTAGCGGACCTGGTGGAGACGGGTGCCGGAAGCCGTCAGGTCGCGGTAGCGGGCCCACACGTTGACGCGGCGCGCACGGTGGTCGGCGACGAAGTGGACCACGTCAGGCACGGTCTGCGCAGCGGCGACGGTCTCGGTGCAGCTGTCACCCTCGGCACTGCACTCCGTGGCTGAGGTGACATCACCTGCCGGGTCGGTGTGCGTCCAGCGCTGGGCCTGGGCGGGCGCGATGCCGGCGGCACTGAGGACGAGTGTGCCGGCGACGACGCCGAGCTTGCTGAACATGTTCATGAGTGATTCCCCCCGAATTGTGGTCCTTGACCCGCTGATCGTACGGATCGCAGGCGCCCTCCGTCCCGCACTTGCGCAACCTGCACGCGGGGACGGCGTCACGAGCAGATGCAGGCACCGAGGGTCGAGGACAGGACGTCGAGGGCATCGCGCGCGGCAAGCGTGTCCTCGAGCGGAACCTCGTCTGCCAGGAACACGAAGAACAACGTGGCGCCGTCCTGGGGGGTGGCCACCCCTGCCAGGCTGTGGACGCCCAAGAGGGTGCCGGTCTTCGCCGCGACCCGACCGCGCCCGCCGACCGGACCCTTCTCGTAGCGCTCGGCCAACGACCCGGTGAAGCCGGCGACCGGAAGAGCGGTCACCACGGTGCGCAGCTCGGGGCGTGCCGGGTCGGCGCCGAGCGCGAGCATGCCCAGGAGGGTGTCGGCGGTGAGCCGGTTGTCGTGCGACAGCCCGCTGCCGTCGAGCACCACGTCGCCGGGTTGGAACGGGTGACCGAGGCGGCTGATCACCGCACCGACACCCTGGACGCCGCCCTTGTAGGACCCGCCGAAACCTTCTGCGATGCCGACGTGGTGGGCCAGCACCTCGGCGCCGTCGTTGTCGCTGATCGCGATCACGTTGGCCACGATCTCGTCGAGCCGGGCACTGTCCACCCCGGCGACCTCGGTGGCGCCCGCAGGGGCCTGGGTACGCCGCGGGGCGCCGGTCACCCGGATACCCGAGCGCTTGAGCGCCTGCGCGAAGACCTGGGCGGCCCGCAGCGACGGGTCCTCGACGACACCGGTGCCGTCGGGCTGCGCACCCTGGTCAGCCCACAGGGCCGTGATCGGCGCAACGACGCCCTCGGCCGTGTTGCTCGCCGGCCAGCTCGGGTGCAGCCTCGGACCCGTGAACAGGCTGTCGTCGTAGCCGAGGGAGACCGTCGTCGTGCCCGCGGTCCTCAGCGCGGCCGCCGTGCTCGCCGCCAGTGTCCGGAGGTCGGCCGGCGCGGGCGTGTGGTCGTCAGGAGCGACCGGCTTCGCGGCCAGGTAGGGGTCGCCGCCACCGACCAGGACGAGCTGGCCCGGGGCTCCGCTGACCACCTTCGTGCGGAAGGTGTGGTCCGGCCCCATCTCCTCGAGCGCGGCGACCGCCGTCACCAGCTTGATCGTGGAGGCCGGCGTCGCCGCCGGGCTCCCGCCAGCCGTGCCGCCGCGGAAGATGATGCGACCGGTGGCGTCCGCGACTGCGGCCACGACGTGACGTCCGAGGTGGCGGTCACGCAGGACGGGCGACAGCACGGCCTTGATCGCCGCGGGATCGGCGGTCGTGGGGACCAGTGGATCTGCGACAGGCGAAGGGGCTGCGAAGGACGGCAGGTCGAGGCCCGCAGGAGGTGCGATGGCCTCGGGAGCACCCGCGCGCTCGCCCCATCCGAGGCGGCGCGGGACGTCGTACTGGAAGGAGCCGAAGGCGCCCAAGAGCACGACGAGAACGAGCAGGACCGGACCCCACGCCCCAGTGCGGGACAGGCGACGCGAGTGATCTGAGTCATCTCGGGGCACGAGAACGGTCCTTTCGAGTGCGCATGAGGGGCCATTGTGGGCCAAGATGTAGCGACCCCGGCGACCGCCGCCCCATTCAGAGGCGTGCAGACCACCGGGCCATCATTCCTACTTGCCGGTCGGCGACAAGCGTCGACCCGCGCACCACGTGGAGGAACAGTGCTGGAGTTCGAGGTTCTCGTCGAGATCCCCAAGGGTTCGCGGAACAAGTATGAGGTCGACCACGAGACCGGAAAGATCTACCTCGACCGGATGCTGTTCACCTCCACGGCCTACCCGGAGGACTACGGCTACGTCGTGGACACCCTCGGCGAGGACGGCGACCCGCTGGACGCGCTGGTCATCCTGGATGTCCCGACCTTCCCGGGTTGCCACATCCCGTGCCGCGCGATCGGCATGTTCCGCATGACCGATGAGGCCGGCGGCGACGACAAGCTGCTCTGCGTCCCGTCGCACGACCCGCGCATGGCGCACCTGCAGGACATCGGCGACGTGTCCGAGTTCGACCTGCTCGAGATCAAGCACTTCTTCGAGGTCTACAAGGACCTCGAGCCGGGCAAGTCGGTCGAGGGTGCTGACTGGGTCGGTCGCGAAGAGGCCGAGAAGGAGATCCTCCGGTCGATCGAGCGCGCCAAGGCCGCCGGTCACTGATCTTCGTCGTGGGGCTTTGATCCCACGACGTGTAACGCGCTGTTCTGTGCACTTCCGCCCCCGTCAAGGGCGGCGGGAGTGGCACGAACAGCGCGTTACTTGTTTGTCAGGGCTCAGATGGCGACGACGCGGGCCCGCGGGTAGGGGACGTCGGTCGTCCAGCCCTCGTCGGAGCGGGTAGCGGCAGCGAAGAGTGCGTCGGCGATCGCCTCGGGACCGAACGTCCCTTCCTTCTTCAGCGCGCCGTTGATCTGCATCGCGACCGCCCGAACGCCACGGTCCTTCATCGTCGCGTCGATGCTCCGGACGAGATTGCGCACGGCCGCCTTCTGTACGCCGAGCGACGCGGCGCCGGCGTACGGCGTGTCCGCGGCAGCGCTGCCCGTGACCAGCACGCGCGCGCCCTCGCCCATCGCAGGCGCAGCGGCCTGGAGCGCGGGAAGCAGCGCGCCCGTGCCGAGCGTGACGTCCTCGAGCAGCTCGGCGACGGTGAGCTCGAGCGGGCTCTTCTCGCGCCACGCGCTCGGGTTGAAGTGGAGGACATCCACACGGCCCTGCTTCTCGACCACGCCGTGCACCGCGGAGCGGACCGACTCCTCGCTCAGCAGGTCGACGCCGATCGCGTCCGCGGCGAAGCCCTCATCACGCAGGGTCTGCGCGAGCGGCTCGGTCTCCTCGGCAGTGCGCCCGGCAAGGACCGCGGTGTATCCGGCGGTGGCGAAGCGGCGGGCGGTGGCGAGACCGAGCCCGGGGCCAGCGCCGAGGACGAGGTAGACGGGTGCACTCATGGCGTCATCCTAGGGTCGCCAACCGCAGTGATCGGGAGTGACGCAGACAACTGGTCCAACCAGTTGACCAGTGAAGCGATCGGGCCGCACACTCGACCCATGACCAGCACCAGCTCCGGCAGCTTCACCGGCAGGCTCGACGGCGCCCCGATCCTGCGCGAGGCCGTCTCCGACCTCGTCTTCGGACGACTCGTCGACGCGATCCTGTCCGGGTCGATCGGTGCCGACGAGGCCCTCCCGTCCGAGCGCGAGCTCGCCGAGACCTTCCAGGTCAACCGGCACGCGATCCGCGAAGCCCTCAAGCGCCTGCAGCAGGCTGGGCTCGTCCGGATCAGCCAGGGCGGCAAGACCCGGGCGCTCGACTGGCGCCAGCACGCGGGCCTCGACGTCCTGTCACTGCTGGCCTCCACCGGCAGCATCCCCGCCGCCCGTGTGCTCAACGACATCCTCACCATGCGACGCTCGATCGGCTCCGACGCGGCAGCACTCTGCGCCACCCGCGCCACCTCGGCGCAGCTGGCCGCTGTCGAGGCCGCCGGCGCGGCGTACGACGGGTTCGAGGGCGACCTGGCCTTCTGGACCGCGGTCGTCGACGGGTCCGACAACCTCGCCTACCGCCTGGGGCTCAACACCCTGGTGGCCGCCTTCCTCGACCTCGGGATCGACGTGGTCGCCTCGCTCGGCCTGGACGCCGAGCTCGTCGACCCGACCGCCCACCAGGAGCTCGCCGCCGCGATCGCCGCCCGCGATCCCGAGCGCGCCCGGGCCCTCGCCCACGACCTGTTGAGCCGCATCGTCGACTCCACCGCCCCGAAGGACTGACCATGTTCGACCTCATCCGGAGTGCCATCCCGGTCTTCGTCATCTGCCTCGCGCTCGAGGCCGCGTCGTACTACTTCCTGCCCGACGAGGACGAGCTCGGCTACTCCGCGAAAGACTCGCGGACCTCGATCGCGATGGGCCTGGGCAACGTGATCGTCAACCTGGGCTGGAAGCTCGTCGTCGTCGCGGCGTACGCCGGGGCGTTCCTCCTGGCGCCGTGGCACCTGCCGGCCGACAACCCGCTGACCTGGATCGTGCTCTTCTTCGCCGACGACTTCATCTACTACTGGTACCACCGCACGCACCACACGGTCCGGGTGCTCTGGGCGTCGCACGTGGTCCACCACTCCAGCGAGTTCTACAACCTGTCGACCGCGCTGCGTCAGCCATGGACCCCGTTCAGCTCGCTGCCGTACTGGATTCCCCTTGCCCTGCTGGGATTCAGCCCCTGGATGATCCTGCTGGCGCAGTCGTGGAACCTGCTCTACCAGTTCTTCATCCACACCGAGCGGGTCGATCGCCTGTGGAAGCCGGTGGAGCTCGTGATGAACACGCCCTCCCACCACCGCGTCCACCACGGCTCGCAGTCGCAGTACCTCGACCGCAACTACGCCGGCATCCTGATCGTCTGGGACCGCCTCTTCGGCACCTTCGAGCCAGAGGGCGAGCGGGTCAAGTACGGCCTCACCACCAACATCGGCACCTACAACCCCGTGCGGGTCGCGACCCACGAGTTCGCGGCGATCGCCCACGACGTACGCCGCGCAGCGGGCTGGGGCGACAAGTGGCGCTACGCCACGAAGGGCCCCGGCTGGTCACCCGAGGCCGACCCCGCCTGAGGTCGACACGTCAACGGAGGAGCGCCTCGGAGCGCAGCAGCTCCTCCGGGATCCCGAACGCGTCGACCAGGTCGACCGCGATCGGCCGCAGCTTGCGGCACAGGTCGTTGATCTCACGGCTGATCGCCTTGCTGCGGTTGGTCGTGAGCCGGTTGTGCTCCATGAACCAGGCCCGGTCGGCCTCGATCGTGGTGAGCGCGAAGAGGTCGCAGAGCAGGCCGAGCGCGACGCGGTTGTCGCCCTGCGGCATCGCCGCGAACCGGCCGACGAAGGCATCCAGGATGAGCCGCTCGACGTGGGCGTTGGCCACCGCGATCACGTGGTCCTGCACGCGCGAGAAGACCTCGCCCGACGGCATGCCGCTGTCGATGCCGCGCTTGAGCCGCTTCGCAACTCCCGCGAGCATGTGCTCCTCGCGGAAGCGCAGCATCGAGAGCTGGTACGCCGGGGAGAGCAGGCCGGCTTCCTGGTCCCAGGAGTCATCGCCCCCGGGCAGGACGTCCTTGAGCCGTTCGAGCAGCTTGTGCGCCATGGTGCGCTCGACGACCTGCTCGACCGCCATGCCGGCGACGAACTTCACCAGCTCGAACTGGTCCATGTCCGAGAACTCGCTCGAGTAGTCGGTCAGCAGGCCCTTGGCCACCAGCTGCAGGAGGACGTGGTTGTCGCCCTCGAAGGTGGTGAAGACATCGGTGTCGGCCTTGAGCGCAGTGAAGCGGTTGGCGGCCAGATAGCCCGCGCCGCCACACGCTTCGCGGCACTCCTGGATCGTGCGGGTCGCGTGCCAGGTGCCGAGCGCCTTGATGCCGGCCGCGCGTGACTCCAGCCCCCGGCGCGTGCGCTCGTCGTCGGCACGCCCGGAGAAGACGTCGTCGAAGCGCTGGCGCAGTGAGTCCTGCGCGAAGTGGAGTGCATAGGTCCGCGCGAGCAGCGGGAAGAGTCGGCGCTGGTGCATGCCGTAGTCGAGGAGCAACTGCTCGGGCTCGCCCTCGCTGGTGGAGAACTGGCGTCGCTTCGTCGCGTAGCGGGTCGCGATCGTCAGCGCGACCTTGCTGGCGCTGATCCCGGCGCCGCCGACGCAGACCCGGCCCATGACGAGGGTGCCGAGCATCGTGAAGAAGCGCCGGTTGGGGTTCTCGATCTCGCTCGAGTAGACGCCGTCCTCGGACACGTCGGCGAACCGGTTGAGCAGGTTGGTGCGCGGCACTCGCACGTCGTCGAACCAGATACGCCCGTTGTCGACGCCGTTGAGGCCCATCTTCGGGCCACAGTCCTCGATGCGTACGCCGGGCAGCACCTTGCCCTTTGCCCGGATCGGCACGACGAGGCAGTGCACGCCGTGGTTCTGTGGCTGACCATCGGGGCTGGTGACGATGAGCTGCGCGAAGACCGTCGCCAGCTCGGCGTGCCGGGCCGCGTTGCCGATGTAGTCCTTGCGCGCCGAGTCATCGGGCGTCGAGATGATGAACTCCTGCGTCGTCGCGTCGTACGTCGCCGTGGTTCCGAGCTCCTGGACGTTGGAGCCGTGACCGGTCTCGGTCATCGCGAAGCAGCCGAGCAGGCGGGCGGCCGCCATGTCGGCCAGCCAGGCGTCATGGTGCGGCTGCGTGCCCAGGTTGAGGATCGCGCCGCCGAAGAGACCGAACTGCACGCCCGTCTTCACGAGGGCCGAGAGGTCGCCGAACGCAGTCGTCTCGAACGCGGCGACGGCCGCACCGAAGTCGCCGGAGCCGCCGTACTCCTTCGGCACGTGGTACGACGTGAGCCCGTCCTCCGCCGTGGCACGGACGACCTCGAGCACGCGGTCGCGATAGGCGTCCTTCGAGAGCTCGTCGGCCTCGGCCAACAGTCCGGAGTGCTCGATGAGCGCGCCACGCACCCGGTCCCGGACGATGGCGTGCTCGCCGTCGAGGAGACGGGTGAGGGCGGGGACGTTGACGACGGGCTGCACGTAGCCGTTCTCATCGGGTGCCATGTGCGCCACCCTAGCCATGCGCCCGTCGCCGCACGGCCCAGCAGCGGTCAGTCGCGGTCAGCCGCCAAGGCCGAGGATCAGGGTCGAGCGGCCATCGTCGGGTACCAGTACGAGAGCGACTTGATCTCGACGTTCTTCCCGGCGCGCGGCGCGTGGATGTACTGCCCGCCGCCCATGTAGAGCGCGACGTGGTGGATCCCCGACGCCCGGCCGTTGCTGCTCCAGAAGAGCAGGTCGCCCGGAGCGATCTGGGACAGCGAGATCGGCGTCGACTGGTCGTACTGCGCGACCGAGTAGTGCGGGAGGTACTTGCCGCCGGCGCCCCAGGCCTTCATCGTCAGGCCGGAGCAGTCCCAGCTGTCGGGGCCGTCCGCAGCCCACAGGTACGGCTCACCGAGCTGCGCCTTCGCGTAGGCGATGGCCGCTTGCGCTCCACCACCCGGGGCGGGCGGGGTCGGGTCGGGCTGCGACGGAGCCGGCTCGGGGGCAGGGGCCGAAGGCTCATCGTTCTGGTCCGCCTGCTCGGCCTGCTGGGCTGCCTTCTTCGCGGCCTCGGCGGCAGCGGCAGCAGCGGCCTTGTCGGCTGCTGCCTGAGCAGCCTGGGCCGCCTTGGCAGCAGCAGCTGCGGCGGCCTCGCGGCGTGCCTCCTCGATCGCCGCCTGGCGACGTGAGGCAAGGTCGACGGAGATGTTCTGGAGCTGGGCCAGCTCGGCGACCATCCTGGTGCGCTGCTGGTCGACCCGGCTCGCCTCGGCAGCGGCGTAGTCGGCCGCGGACTGGGCTCGGTCGTGTGCCGCCTTGGCTTCCGTGGCGCGAGCCGCGGCCTCGGCACGGGCTGCCTCGGCGCGGTCGCTCGCCTTGTCGGCTGCAGCGGCGGCCTTCTTGTACCCGACCTGGATGTCATCCATCGCGGTCGAGAGCTGGTACGTCGTGCTGGCCGCGTCGATGACGTCCTGGACGCCGGCCTGCGTGGTGAGGGCGCTCAGCGCGTGAAGCTGCGGCTGCTCCTCGTAGGTGTTGGCGATCAGGTCGGTGTAAGCGACCTTGTGGCCGGAGAGCTTCTGCTCGGCCTTCGCGGACTCGGCCTCGGCCTTCGTCGCGGCGGCCTGAGCGGTCTCGAGGTGCCACACGGCGCCGTTGTAGGCCTCACCAGCAATCGCGGCGTCCGTCTGCGCGGCTTCGACCCGGTCGTTCGCCGCCGCGAGGGCCGCCTGGATGCCTTCGACCGAGTGCGCCTTGGCGTCAACGGCCCGGCGAGCTGCGTCGACCTGCTCCTGCGAAGGGGCGTCGTCCGGGTCAGCCATGGCGGGCAGGGTCGCCCCACCGATCGCCAGGGCGACCAGCGCCGCGATGGCCGCCGTCCGGCCCGAATTGATCCTGCCCACAACTCTTCCCCTCGTCGCGTCCCGTCGATCGGGACTGTGGGCCCCGGCGGCTTCCCCACCGCCGGGGCCGGCCCGGAGCGACTTCCCCGTCACACCAGGCACGCAGAGCACGCTAGTGCTCACGAGTCACAAAAGAAACAGTTCTTTCGGGTTTTTTTGAATCTTGCGGCGTGTCGACTTGACTATTACATCCATGTAATTCCCGAACTACACGCGTGTCATTCAGGCGGACCGCTCAAATCGCCGGACCTTGCCCGCGCGCGGCTGGGCGCAAGGGCGACGCGGGCGCGGCTGCGCGCGGGCGCGGTGGGGCACGCCCACAGCTGGGGCCGGGATCGCCGGAACCGACGAGGATGGCCCGTCAGATCTCAACGGACGCGGCCCGGATGGCCGGAACCGTCGATTGCGGCCCGCGAGTCGGCGTACTTCCCCCACCTTGCGCCGTGTCGACGCCCACCTTGCGCCGTGTCGACGGGAGGGGTGGGTCAGTCGTCGTCGTCGACGGGGACGTACGACGTGGTGGTGGTCGGGTGCGACCCGAAGCCGTGACGGTCGAACTTCTGTCCGGACGCCAGGCCACCCAGGTAGAACGAGATCAGCGCGATGGCGATGCCCGCGATGTCGTCGGCGACGTAGTGCCAGCCGAAGTAGAGGGTGGCCACGACGGTCACGCCGAAGTTGACCCACAGGACCCAGTGCGCCCAGCGGGCCTTGATCGTGTACTGCGCCATCAGGGCGACGAGCAGGGTGATCGCGCAGTGCAGGCTGGCGAAGCCTGCCACTGACTGGACAGCATCGATGTTGGCCCAACCCCAGTTCACTGCCTCGCGCCCGTTGTAGAGCGAGTCCATGAGCTGGGAGGTGGGCGTGTCATCGAGGTCGGTGTACAGCCAGTAGTACTCGAAGCCGGGACCCGTGGTCGGCAACATGTAGTACGACGCGGTGCCCAGGGTCCACGCCAGCACCTGCGAGGTCACGAACCAGTAGCCGAAGCTGATGTTGCGTGACCAGATCAGCCACGCGGTCAGGCCGAGCGGCACCAGCGGCAGGAACCACAGGTAGATGTAGGACAGGAAGTGGGCGACGATCCCGGTCCCGAGCAGCGAGTGCAGGAGGATCGCCGGCTCATGGCCGAAGAAGATCGCCTGGTCCATCTGGTGCAGAGCCCGGTCGTAGTCGACCTCGAGGCCCATGGCCTCGGGCAGGAATGACTTGAGGTTCCGGTAGCTCACATAGGTGATGTAGAAGCAGACCAGGCCCATGACGACGAGCACGATGCGCTCGCGGTTCCAGTGGGAGACCCACCGCTCGCGCACGATCGGCCACATCAGCTTCGGGTGCAGCCTCGACTGCCAGAGCATGCGGGGAACCATGTCGAGCAGCAATGCACCGAAGACCAGCATCGGGAGCCGGGCCCACGACGGACCGAGGAAGCCCTCGGGGTCGACGAGCCGCTTGTCGAGCGCCGCGGCGGTGATCAGCGCCAGCGCGCCCATCAGTCCTGCGACGCCGATGAGAAGGACGAAGGACCGGCGATGCACGGACGTCAGTCTAGGGAGAGGAGCAAGGGATCAGGCCACCGGAACCACGGCGAGCCGTGACGGATCGATCACTATCCGCACCCACTCCCCCGGGACCGGCGCCTCGGCCCGGCTGCCTCCTGCCACCGCGGGGAGTACGCCGAGTCCCGCGACGTCCACCATCAGCCGGCTCAGCTCAGGCGTGAGTCGCGCCTCGATCACCCGCCCCTCCAGGGGGCCGGTCGCATCGACCCGGAGCGCGGAGCGCCGCAGCGCGACAGCGATCTCCTGACCCGCGAGTCGAGTGCGCGGCGATGTGGCGGATGCAGCCACCTGCGCACTCGACTCGAGGAGGAACCGCGCGGCATCCCCGCGCAGGACGGTCGCGTAGCCGAGGAAGGCCGCCGCCTCGGCATCGGCTGGGTGCGCCCAGACCTCATCGAGCGTGCCGTGCTGGATCAGGCGTCCGGCACGCAACAGCGCCATGCGGTCGGCGACCGAGAACGCCTCCTCGTGGTCGTGGGTGACCAGCAACGCCGTCGTCCCCGCCGCGCGCAGGATCGAGCGCAGGTCTCCGGCGAGGCGTTCGCGCAGCACCTGGTCGAGGGCCGAGAGCGGCTCGTCGAGGAGCAGCAGCCGGGGCGACGTGGCCAGCGCCCGGGCCAGCGCGACCCGCTGCCGCTCGCCGCCTGAGAGCGTGGCAGGCGACCGGTCGGCGTACCCGGAGAGGCCGACGAGGGCGAGCAGCTCCTCGACCCGCGCCGCGACGGCGGCCCGCGGCTGGCGACGCAGGCGCAGCGGATAGGCGACGTTCGCGCCGACCGACCGGTGGGCGAAGAGCTGGCCGTCCTGGAAGAGGAGTGCGAAGCCACGGCGATGTGTGGGCACCCCAGCCAGGTCGTGCCCGTCCCAGCGGACAGCACCCGAGGTCAGCGGCTCGAGACCCGCGATCGCCCGGAGGAGCGTGGACTTGCCGCAGCCCGACGGCCCGAGGACGGCGAGCACCTCCCCCGCAACCAGGGACAGCGAGACGTCCGCGAGGGCGGGGACTCCGGCGTACCGCACGGAGACATCGGACAGCTCGAGCACGTCAGAACCCTCCCACGCCCGGCACGCGCAGCCGCTCGACGATCAGCAGGACGAGCGCGGTGAAGCCCGCCAGGATCAGCGATGCGGCGAGGGCCATGCCGTAGTTGTGCTCCCCCGGATGTCCCAGGAGCCGGTAGACCACGACCGGCAGCGTCGGCGCGTCCTCGCGGACGAGGAACGACGTCGCGCCGAACTCCCCGAGAGACACCGCGAACGCGAAGCCAGCTGCGGCGAGCAGTGGCTTCCACATCACGGCCAGGTCGATCGTCGCGAGCACCCGGAGCGGCCCCGCACCGAGTGAGGCCGCCGCCTGGCGCTGGCGGTCGTCGATGCCGGCGAGCACCGGCACGATCATGCGTACGACGAGGGGCAGCGCGACGAGGGCCTGTGCGATCGGGACCAGGAGTGGCCACGTGCGCAGGTCCAGCGGCGGCTGGTCGAGGGTGATCAGGAAACCGAAGCCGAGCGTCACCGCGGAGACCCCGAGCGGCAGCATGAACAGGCCGTCGAGCACACCGCGCAGCCGGCGCTCGGCGACGCTGTGCGAGCGCCGGGTGACGAGCAGCGCGACCATCACGCCGAGCCCCACCGAGATCCAGGTCGCGTCGAGCGCCGTCGAGACCGACGTACGCAGAGCAGAGGTGACCGGGACGGTGAGGGTGCCGCCCTCCCCCAGGGTGGCGAGGGCGCGGAAGTTGTCCAGCGACCACCGGCCGTCGACGCGGAGTGCTCCGGCGACGAGCGCGCCGACCGGAAGGACGACCAGGACGACCGCGGGCAGCACCAGCGCCAGGGCGGGTACGTCGCCGTGCCCGGGCCGTCGCAGCAGGTTGTGCCGCCGCTCCACGGGGCCACCGCGTGAGCGCGCCCGGTGCGCCAGCAGGAGGAGGACGGTCACCACGACGAGCTGCAGCAGGGAGAGGGCGGCCGCGCTGCGGAGGTCGAAGAGCTCCTTCGTCAGCAGGTAGATCTCGGTCTCGACGGTGGCGTAGCGGAGGCCGCCGAGGATCAGCACCAGGCCGAACGCCGTTGCGCAGAAGAGGAACACCACCGAGGCAGCCGACACGATCGAGCCGCGCAGCGCGGGAAGAGTGACGTCGCGAAGCACGCGGAACGGCCCCGCCCCGAGCGCAGCGGCGGCCTCGGCCGGACGCGGGTCGAGTGACTCCCAGGCCGGGCCGACCGTGCGCACGACGACCGCGAGGTTGAAGAAGACGAGGGCGGCGATGATCGCAGCCGGGGTCCCCGAGAGACCGAGCCAGCCCAGCGGGCCGTGGTCCCGCAGGAGGTTGTCGAAGGCCAGGCCGACCACGACCGTCGGGAGCACGAACGGCACGACCAGCAGCAGGCGGAGCAGCCGTCGTCCGGGAAAGCGCAGCCGGTAGGTCACATGCGCTGCCCCCACTCCGAGCACCACCGTGATCAGCGTGGCGACCGAGGCCGACCAGACCGTGAACCAGAGCACCCGCAGCGTGCGCTCGTGGCCAAGCACTGCGAGCGCACCACCGGGGTCGAACGCGCCGTCCGGCCAGAAGCCGAGCGCCAGCATCCCGCCGACCGGCAGCAGGAAGAAGACGCCCAGCACCAGCAGCGGGCCGGCCGCGAGGCCGGCCAGCCCCGCGAGTCGGGGAACGCGCATCAACGCATCACGTCACTGGTCCATCAGCGGGTGATGATGCCCCGCCACTCGGTCAGCCACTCGGTGCGGTGCTCCTCGAGGTCGTCGGCGTCGAAGGAGTAGACGCGGCTCGGCTCGTGCGCGTGGGTGGCCCAGGCCTCCGGCAGCGGGGTGCCCGTGGCGACCGGGAACATGTACATGTTGTCGGGCAGCGCAGCCTGCACCTCGGGGCTGACCAGGAAGTCCACGAGCTCGCGGGCGCCGGCGGGGTTCTTCGCGTTCTCCAGCACACCGGCGTACTCGACCTGCTGGATGCAGGTGTCGAGCAGCGCAGCAGTCGTGGTCTCGCCGGCCTTGTTGATCGTGAAGGCCGGCGACGTGTCGTAGGAGACGACGATCGGGCGATCACCCTCGCCGCCGCTGAAGCCGCCGTAGTAGGCGTCGCTCCAGCTCTTGGTGATGTCCGCGCCGTTGCCGACCAGGCGCGTCCAGTAGTCCTGCCAGTCGTCGCCGTACTGGTCCATGGTGGCCAGCAGGAAGAGCAGGCCGGTCGTGGAGCCGGTGGCACCGGGGAGCACGGTGAGGTTCTTGTACGCCGGGAGCGTGAGGTCCTCGAGCGTGGCCGGCGGCTCGACCTTCTTCTTGTCGAACCACGTCTTGTCGATGTTGACGCAGACCGCGCCGTGGTCGACGGGAGTCAGCCGGTCCTTGTCGTCGGAACCCTTGAGCAGGAAGTCCGAAGCCCCGGCGGGCAGCTCGGCCTGGTAGTCGGCGAAGACTCCCTCGGCGAGCGCGAGGGGCGCGGCGCCGTTGTCCACGCCGAACGCCGCGTCGCCGAGCGGGTGGTCCGCTGTCAGCGCGAGCTGGTTGGGAAGGCCGTCGTCGATCTTGCGGACCTCAAGCTTGAGACCGCTGTCGGTCTCGAACTTCTTCAGGAGCTCGGCGGGGAGGGCGAAGTCGCCGTGCGTCACCAGCACCACCGTCGAGCCGGGGACCGCGGTGGTCCCGGCCGAGGAGGGCGACGACTTCGCGGCTTCTTCCTTGCCGGCAAGGCTGCAGCTGCTCAGCGTGACCGCGGCCAGGGCGGCCGAGGCGATCACAGTGCGCAGGGGGCTGAGTCGTGCGGGCATAACGGCTCCTTCAATACAGATGTCGGCACAGGCTACTCGTGGCAGGCGGGGGTTCGGTCAAGGTTGTGGTGTCGCCACGACCGACGGACACTGGACGAGAGGACGCGCACTCGGACGCGCCGAGGAGATGAGACCGGTGGACACCCTCGTACCCGGGGCACGAGCAACCCACGACGTACTGGCGGATCGACTTGAGCGAGCTGCCGCAACACGCCCTTCCCACGACGACCCGCGCGTTCAGCGCCCGGTCACGGACACGTTCCTGGCGAGCAGTAGCCGGCACCACGGTGCCGTCCTCGCGGTGGTCGTGCCCGCAGCCCGGCACCGGCTCCCCGACGGGGCCGAGCGGGCACGTGAGTTCATCCGACAGGCGCGACGCTTCGAGTACGCCATGGCGCAGGTGAAGGCAAAGCTCTACGGATCGACGTACGCGATCCGGCGGACGTGGGACTCGCTGTGGTCCGACGTACGCCGTGAGTTCGAGGCCACCTGGGAGCTGGAGCAGGCGCTGGTCAACGACCTCGCCGAGCAGCACCACGAGGGCGACCCGGACTGGGGCGAGGAGCTGTGTCACGCAGAGCTCAAGGCGCCGACGCGCCCGCACCCCTACGTCCCCCACCAGGGATTGCCGGGCAAGGTCGCGCGCCGCGTCGCCCTGCGCGTCGACCGCTTCTGGGACATGGCGGAAGGCCGGATGATGCCGGAGCCGATCCGCCACCACGAACGTCAGGACGACGGCCGCGTTGCGCAGTACTTCCTCGCGGACCCGCACCTGCCCGACGAGGACGACTGAGCCGGATCAGCCTGCGGGGTTGGTCGGCACGCCCTCGGACTGGCGCGCACCGGGCTGGCTCGAGGGGGACGGCTCCACGACCGGGCGGTAGGCGATCGCGAGGCAGGCGTCGAACGACGTCGTGTCCGAGCCCTCGACCGGCTTGGCGGTCAGCTGCTGCAGCAGCGCGTCACGGATCGCCTTCTCGGAGACCTTCTCGTGGGTGCAGGCGCGCGCCTTCTCCCAGGTCGCCTCGCTGCTCGCCCCGACCACGTCCGGGTGGAGTGCGGTCGCGCCGATCTTCACGGTGTCGAACACGTAGTCGTGGAGGTCCGTGCACGTTGCGAGGCGGTCGATCCACCGCTCGCCCTCGGCCGCGGGGATGGCCATCGGCCGCCCGATGTAGCGACCACCCGGCGTGAGCACGTGGAGATCGACCAGTCCCTTGAGCTTGAACTCGTCGAGCAGCCCCTTGGCGAAGCAGTCGGTCGCCTTCTGGGAGAGGACGGGATCGCCGCCGCCCGCGCCGGGGTCGCTGTCGGCGTACAGGCCGGTGGACAGCTCGAGGTACGCCGTCTCGGTGAGGTCCGGCGCCTTCGGGTTGACGATCTCCGGCTTCTCCGAGCCACCCCCGCAACCGGCGAGGAGGAGACAGGCGAGAACCGGGGTCATCAGTCGGGGTGAGCGCACGGGTTGACCAACGAACAAGGACAGCCATCCGTTACCGCTGACCTCGGTTTCGCATGGCGGGCAGCAGATCCGTATACTTCCGCGAGTTGCCTTCGGGCAGCGATTGCCGCCTTAGCTCAGCTGGTAGAGCAGCTCACTCGTAATGAGCAGGTCAACGGTTCGAATCCGTTAGGCGGCCCCAAAGGACAGGACCCCGCCCCTCGTGATCGAGGAGCGGGGTTCTGTCGTTGTGGACCGTGCCAGGTGGTGCCGGTCAGGCACTGCCGGTCAGGCGGAAAGCCTGCTGGTGCCGCCGAGCGCGATGCCGCCGCTGCCCTCGAGCAGCACCTTGGCGACCAGCTCGGGGTTGTCCGACATCGGCACGTGGCCGACGCCCTTGAGCTTGACGTGGGTGGCGCGCGGAAGCACCCTGCGGGCGAGGCGTGCGTGGTAGGGCGGGAGGACGATGTCGCGTGAGGCCCAGGCGATGGTCACGGGGATCTCGGGGGCGATCTTCGCCTCGAAGCGGGTGGCCTCGGCCACGATCGCCTTCATCGCGGGGAGCGCACGCAGCATCGCCTTGGCGTCGCCAGCGCAGGCTTCGGGCGCGAGCCGTGCCGGGTGCGCGGTGATCCAGCTGAAGAAGAGCGCGCGACCGATCGCCGTGCGCGTGATGGTCTCCGCGCGGCGCGGTCCGGCAATGCGCGCGGCGCGGGTCACGACGCGGAACAGCATGCGCGTGTAGGCGAAGTCGAGGTCGTTCATCCAGAAGCCAGCCGGTGACAGGCAGGTCGCGCTCGCGACCCAGCCTTCCGCGGCGGCGTCGAGCGCGACACGACCGCCGAGCGAGTTGCCGGCGATGTGCGGGTTCCTCAGGCCGAGGGACTCGATCGTCTGGCGCACCTCGGTGCCGAGGGTCTCGGGGATCGATCGGCCGTTGGTGACCAGGTCCGGGGACTCACCATGGCCGGGGAGATCGATCAGGATGACCTGACGGTGGGGCGTCAGGTGCTCGAGCACCGGGTACCACGCCTGGCGGCGGTGGGTGATGCCGTGCACCAGCACCAGAGGCTCGCCCGTTCCATGCACCTCGTACGACAGCACAGCAGTTCCTCTCGACGGATTACTGCAACACAGTGTCACGACACATGCCTGTAACGCACCGTCATGATCGTCACATCGCGGAAACGCCGGATCCGTGCGTCAGCACGGATCCGTGCGTCAGCGGAGGTAGAGGTCGACCTCGGAGGCCTTGACGATGAAGGTCACCTGCCCGCCGGGCGCCAGCGCGAGCTCGGCGGCGGCGTGCGGCGTGATCAGCGCGGACATGCCTCCGCCGCGCACGCGCACCTGGTCGCCGAAGGGCTCGAGGGCGGTGACGACCACCGGGAAGGCGTTGCGGGGCGAGCCCGTCGGCGCGGCGAGGTAGACCGAGACGGCTGAAGGCCGGAACACGGCCACCACCTCGTCACCGACCACCACGGGCGTGCGCTCACCTCCCTCGACGCGGCCCTCCACGCGAGCACCATCGGCGACCAGCGCCTCGCCGTCCCACCTGCCCGCGAGCAGGTTGAGCCCGGCGATCTGCGCGGCGAACGCACTGCGCGGGCGCGCCAGGACCTCGGCCGTCGGCCCCTCCTCCACGACGCGCCCTCCGTCGAGGACGACGACGCGGTCGGCCAGCAGGAGCGCGTCGAGCACGTCGTGGGTGGCGATGACCGTCGTGCGGTCCTGCAGCACCTCGCGCAGCAGGTGCCGCAGCGCGGGGGTGACGTTGACGTCCAGCGCCGCCATCGGCTCGTCGAGCAGCAGCACCTGCGGGTCAGCCGCCAGCGCGCGGGCCACCGCGACCCGCTGGGCCTGGCCCCCCGAGAGCTCGGCCGGGCGCCGCGACGCCAGCTCAGGTACACCGACGCGAGCGAGCCACTCCTCAGCAGATGCCCGTGCGCGCCGCCGTCCTGCGCCACGGCTGCGCGGGCCGAACGCAACGTTGGCGCCAACCGTCAGGTGCGGGAAGAGCAGGGCTTCCTGGGCGAGCAGCGCGACATCGCGCGCATGGGGCGGCACCCACGTCCCGCGTCCGGTCAGCACCCGGTCACCCAGCGTCACGCGGGCGCCCCTGGCCCGGAGCTGGCCGGCGATCACGCCGAGGACCGTCGACTTGCCCGCGCCGTTGCCGCCGAGCAGGGCGACCGTCTCGCCGTCGGCGATCTCGAGCTCGACCGACACGTCCCGCTCGGGGACCTCGGCCACCACGCGGAGGGTCACAGGACCCCCTTGCCGCGGCGCGCAAAGGCGATCACGACGACGGCCACCACCATGAGCACGACCGACAGGGCGACGGCAGCGTCGGCATCGGCCTCGCGCTGGAGATAGATCTCGAGCGGGAGCGTGCGGGTCACGCCCTGGAGGCTGCCCGCGAAGGTGATCGTGGCGCCGAACTCACCGAGCGCCCGCGCGAACGCGAGGACAGCACCCGAGAGCAGCCCGGGCAGGACCAGCGGCAGCGTGACCCGGAACAGCACCGTGGTCGGCCCGGCGCCCAGGGAGGCCGCGACGACGTCGTACCGGTGGCCCGCGGAGCGGAGCGCACCCTCCAGGCTCACCACGAGGAACGGCAGCGCCACGAAGGTCTGGGCCAGCACGACCGCAATGGTCGAGAAGGCGATCTGCACCCCGGCGACCTCGAGGGCGTGGCCGAGCAGGCCGCGACGGCCGAACGTGTAGAGCAGCGCGATGCCGCCGACGACGGGAGGGAGCACGAGCGGCAGGAGTACGACGGAGCGCAGCAGGTCCTGCCCGACGAACCGTGACCGCGCCAGCACGAGCGCCATCGGCATGCCGAAGACCAGGCAGAGCAGGGTGCTCGCGGCGGAGGTCCGCAGGCTCAGCTCGAGAGCGGCCAGCGAGGCGTCGCTGGTGATCAGGCTGCCGAACCGGGTCCAGTCGACCCGGCTGACCAGCGCCGCGAGCGGGAGCACCACGAAGAGTGCTCCCGCTCCGGCGGGGACCAGCGCCCAGCGCGGGAGACCGACGGCGGATTCGCGCAGGGTCACCGGCTTCCGGGGCCGTCGGCTTCGGGCCATCAGATCTCGATCAGGGCTTGCCGAAGCCCGCGGCCGCGAGGACCGCCTGGCCCTCGGAGCCGAGGACGAGCTGGATGAACTGGCGGGCGAGATCGGACTGCTCGCCGCCCTTGACCGGAGCCACCGGATAGGCGTTGACCGCCTCCGAGGCGAGCGGGAACTCGATGCCCTGCACCGCGGCGCCGGCCGACTTCACGTCCGTCACGTAGACCAGGCCCGCATCGGCCTCGCCCGTCGTGACCTTGTTGAGCACGTCGGCGACCGACTGCTCCTCGCTGACCGGCTTCCAGTCGAGACCGGCTGCCGACTCAACCTTGCGCGCAGCGGAGCCGCAGGGCACCTCCGGCGCGCAGACGACCAGCTGGACGCCCTCCTTCGCGAGATCCGCGAGAGCGCCGATCTGGGCTGGGTTGGCCGGCGGGACCGCGATCTCGAGGGTGTTGGTGGCGAAGACCTGTGCCTGCCCGCCGAGCTGGTCCTGGGCGGCGAGCTTGTCCATGTTGGCGATGTCGGCCGACGCGAAGATGTCGACCGGAGCCCCCTGCTGGATCTGCGAGACCAGGTCCGAGGAGCCGGCGAAGTTGAACTCGACGTCCACGCCCGGGTGGTCCGCCTCGAACTGCTCGCCGAGCTGCTCGAAGGTCGTCTTCAGCGACGACGCGGCGTACACGACGAGGGTGATGTCCCCCGAGTCGCGGTCCGCCGAGGCGCAGGCGGTCAGCGGGGCAGCCAGGAGCGCGAGCGCGCCCACGACACGGGTCCCTGCGAGCTTCTTCTTCATCAGCGGGAGAACTCCTGGAGGTCACGCGTCTCGACGACGACATTGGTGGACTTGATGACGGCGACTGCCGTCGAACCGCGCTCGAGGCCGAGGTCGCGCACGGCCTCGCTGCTCATCAGCGAGACCACCCGGAAGGGTCCGCACTGGAGCTCGACCTGGGCCATCACCCGGTCCATCTCGATGTCGGTGACCAGCCCCACGAACCGGTTTCGGGCCGAGCTGGGAGCGCCGGGCACGGAAGGCACGACGGCGTGCTCGCGCGCGACCATCGCGACCTCGTAGCCGTCGACCACCTTGCGCCCCGACTCGTCCGTGGTGGCCGCGAGCAGGCCGCGGTCGATCCAGCGGCGGACCGTGTCGTCACTGACGCCGAGGTGGGCGGCAGCATCCTTGATTCGCAGGTGCGGCATGAATGGACCGTATCGCACGAATCTACGGTCGTTTGTGCGGATCCTGAGAGATTTTGCGGATCACTTGATCACCCACGCCCTGACCTCAGCTGCAGGTGAGGTCCTTCGTCGGCGCGACCCCGTCGACGAGGTACTTCTCCACCGCGTCGTCCACGCACCGGTTGCCCATCTGGTAGCCGGTGTGTCCGTCGCCGTCGCGCGTGATCAACACGCCCGACTCGAGCTGGGAGGCCAGCGCCTGCGCCCACCGCAGGGGCGTCGCCGGGTCGCGCGTGGTGCCGATGACCACGATCGGCGCGGCGCCCTTGGCGTCGAGGTGCCAGTCGGCCCGCTTGACGTCCTTGCCGAGACCGAGACAGCCCACGAGACCCCAGGCGAAGACCCGCCCGAACGTCGGCGACTGCTCCTGGAAGTCGGCGAACTGCGCAGGAACGTCGGCGGCCGGGATCGAGCTCGGGTCATCGCTGCAGTTGATCGCGTAGATCGCCTCGGCGCTGTTGTCGGAGTAGCCGCCGTCGCTGTCGCGCGAGGTGTAGAGGTCGGCGAACTGGAGGAGCAGCGACCCGTCACCCGTCAGCCCCGCCTCGAGCGCGTCGTCGAGGTAGGCCCAGTAGTCACGGTTGTAGAGCGGCAGGATGATGCCGTAGAAGGCGTTGCCGACCTGGAGCTCGCGGCTGCCCACCTTGATGGGCTCCGCATCGACCTGGTCGAGGAATCCGGTGATCCGCGCCAGCGCCTTGGCCCGCGTGTTGCCGAGGTAGCAGTCACCCTCCTCGACGCAGTTGTCGACGTAGGCCTCGATCGCGACCTGGAAGCCGTGAGCCTGCTGCAGCGAGCTGTCCCGGGCGGAGAGGCGTGGGTCGACCGCCCCGTCGAGAACCAGGCGGCCGACCTTCTGCGGGAACAGATCGGCGTAGGTGGCACCGAGCTTCGTGCCGTAGGAGGCGCCGAGGTAGTCGAGCTTGTCGTCACCGAGCACCGCGCGCAGGACGTCCATGTCACGGGCGGCCTCGTGTGTCGAGACGTGGCGGGCCAGCTCGCCCGACCGCTTCGCGCACCCTGCGCCGAACCGCTCGGCCCAGTCGACGAACTCGGCCTGCTCCACCGCGGTATCGGGATCGGGATCCGAGGCGACGAACGAGTCGAGCTGGCTGTCGGTCAGGCAGTCGACCGGAGCGCTCTCACCGGTGCCACGCGGATCGAACCCGATGATGTCGTAGCTGTCGTAGACCACCTGGCCGAAGGTGTCGTCGCCCTTTGCGTAGTCGGTCCCGGGCGCGCCCGGGCCGCCAGGGTTGACCAGCAGGTTGCCGATCCGCCCGGAGGCGACGTCAGCCGGATTGCGCAGGACCTTGATCTTGATCGTCTCGCCCGCGGGATCGGCGTAGTCGAGCGGCACGGTCAGGAAGGAGCACTCGTTGCCCGAGCCGCATGCCGTCCAGGTGAGCTCCTGGTCGTAGAAGGACCTGAGCGCGGGGTCCGCGGTCGCCCGCGCACCCGGATCCTCCGAGCGGGACGGGACCGGAGCCGCCGAGTCGCCGAGCGAACCTGAGCGGCTCGAGCCGACCTCCCGGACCACCAAGGACGCACCCAGCACGACCAGCGGGATGAGCAGCACCAGGACGATGATCACCGCCAGCACGACACGCTTCACGAACGACTCCCCTCGGGCAACCTCAAGGCCACCATCATCGACTCCAGCGCAAGGAGCGCCGGAACGTTGAACTCGAGCATCTGCTCACGAGCGGTGAAGATCGCATCGATCCGCTTGAGATCGGCCTCGGGGCTCGAGACCCGGACCAGTCGCTCGAGGTCTGGGCGCAGCTCCTCGTTGACCAGCGCGGCACCGGATCCGGTGCCGAGCGCGATCGAGTCCCGGTAGACCGACACCAGGTCCATCAACGCCCGGTCGACGACATCGAGGATGCGCCGCTTGGCGCGGGTCTTCTGCCCCTTCTCCAGGGCTGCGAGCGCCGGTCCGTAGTCACGGGGACGACGCCCGCGCTCGACGACTCCGTAGGCCGCGTCGAGGTCGACCTTCTCGCGCTGGTCGAGCTCGCCGGTGATCTGCTCGGCCTCCGCCTTGGCGGCCTCGACCAGCTGGGTCGCGGCGTGCATGCAGGCGCCGAGCGAGGTGAGCCGGGTCGGGATGGCAACGACCTCGCGACGACGGTTGCGGGTCGACTCGTCACGCGCCAGGGCACGCGCGCGGCCGATGTGGCCCTGGCTGTGGCGGGCGGCGTATTCGGCGAGCGTTGGCGGGATCTCCATCGTGCGGCTGAGGAACGCGGCCACGTCAGCCGGCGCAGGGGTGGTCAGCGTGACCAACCGGCACCGCGAGCGGATCGTCGTCAGGACGTCCTCGACCGTCGGCGCGCAGAGCATCCAGACAGTGCGCGGGGTGGGCTCCTCGATCGCCTTCAGCAGCGCGTTGCACGCCTGCTCGGTCAGCCGGTCGGCGTCCTCGACGATGAGCACCTGCCAGCGTCGACCGACGGGCGCGAGCGCCGAGCGGCGCACCAGGTCACGCACCTCGTCGACGCCGATCGACAGCTTCTCGGTGCGGATGACGGCGACGTCGGCGTGCGAGCCGGCGAGCACGGTGTGGCACTCGTGGCAGACCCCGCACCCGCCCTCGGGGCACTGCAGGGCACCGGCGAACGCGATCGCCGCGTTGGAACGCCCGGAGCCGGGCGGGCCGGTGAAGAGCCAGGCATGGCTCATGCCCTGGCCGTTGGCGGCACGTGAGAGCGCCTCGATCACCGGCTTCTGACCGACGAGCGTGTCCCAGATCGTCATCGCACCGCCTGCGTGAGCAACGGGGCGACCCGGGCCCGGATCAAGGCGGCGATCTCGTCGATCGGTTGCCTGGCGTCCAGCACGAGGTAGTGGTCGGGGTCGTCGACCGCCAGCGCGAGGAACGCCGCCCGGACCCGCTCGTGGAACTCCACCGACTCGGCCTCGATGCGGTCGCGCTCCTCAAAGCGGCCCAGGCCGGCAGCCGGCGCCAGGTCGAGCACGACGGTCAGGTGCGGGCGAAGGTCTCCGGTCGCCCAGCGGTTGACCCGGGCCACGTCGGCGGGATCGAGCACACGCCCGGCCCCCTGGTAGGCCAGCGCGGAGTCGACGTAGCGATCGGTGATGACCACCTCGCCGCGATCAAGTGCCGGCATCACGACGGTGTCGACGTGCTCGGCCTTGTCGGCTGCGTAGAGCAGCACCTCGGTGCGGTGGCTCAGCTCGCCGGTCTCGGGGGACAGCACGATGCGCCGGACCTCGCGCCCGACGGCGGTGTCGCCCGGCTCGAAGGTGAGCAGCACGGTGTGGCCCTCGGCGGTCAACCAGTCGCGCAGCAGGCGCGACTGGGTCGACTTGCCGCCGCCCTCACCGCCCTCGAAGCAGACGAAGAGGCCAGTGGCTGCATAACGGGGGCCCGACTCCATGCCCTGAAACCTACGAGGTGCCACCGACGACCGCCACGTCAGGCAGCGGTTTGTCCACAGGCGCGGCTCACGGGATCGTCGGCGTGGTCCCGAACTGGCCCCAGGTGAGCCAGTTGTAGACGAGGGCGATCACCGGGATCACCGGGACGCCGAGCCACCAACCGAGTGCGACCATCCGTCCCCGCCGGGAGAAGAGCATCACGGCGAAGGCAGCGAACCAGCTCACGGCCACCAGCCCGTAGACGGGTCCCCACTGCCACGGCGGCGGGAGCAGGTCGACCCGCCGAGCGACGGCTGGAGGGAGGTCTCCCATCATCGCCACCCCCGCCCAGAAGCCGCCGGCCAGCCCGAGGAGGACCAGCACGCCACGGAGTACGACGCGGCGCCAGCGCGACGTCGTACCTTCTGCTCCGGGCGCCGGCGTCATGGCAACTCTCAAGCCTTCTTGGCAGCGGCCTTCGTGGTCGTCTTCTTGGCAGCGGCCTTCTTGGCGGTGGCTTTCTTGGCGGTGGCCTTCTTCGCCGTCGCCTTCTTCGCGGGTGCCTTCTTGGCCGCAGCCTTCTTCGTCGTCTTCTTCGCAGCCTTCTTGGCGGGGCCCTTGGCCCGGCGCTCGGCCAGCAGCTCGGCGGCACGCTCGAGAGTGAGCTCCTCGATCGTGTCGTCCTTGCGGAGCGTCGCGTTGTACTCGCCGTCGGTCACGTAGTCACCGAAGCGACCCGAGCGCACCACAATCGGCTGGCCCGACACAGGATCCGGCCCGAGCTCCTTGAGCGGAGCGGCAGCAGCAGCCCGGCCACGCAGCTTGGGCTGGGCGTAGATCGCGAGCGCCTCGTCGAGCGTGATCGAGAGCAGCTGGTCCTCGGTGGTCAGCGACCGCGAGTCGGTGCCCTTCTTGAGGTACGGGCCGTAGCGACCGTTCTGCGCGGTGATCTCGACGCCTTCGGCATCCTCACCGACGACCCGCGGCAGGCTGAGCAGCTTGATCGCGTCGTCGAGGGTGACGGTGTCGAGGGACATCGACTTGAAGAGCGAGCCGGTGCGCGGCTTGGCGGACTTCTTGGCGTCCTCCGGGAGCACCTCGGTGACATACGGACCGAAGCGGCCGTTCTTGGCGACCACCTGCAGCCCGGAGTCGGGGTGGGTGCCGAGGTCGATCTCCTCGCCGGCCGGGTTCGCGAGCAGCTCGCGGGCCTTGGCGGAGTTCAACTCGTCGGGCGGCAGGTCGTCAGGCACGTTGGCCCGCTTCGTCGCCGGGGTGCCATCCGGGTCGGTTCCGTCGCCGGGGCCCTCGAGGTAGGGGCCGTACTTGCCGACGCGGAGCGCGATGCCGTCGGCAGGGTCGCCGATCGGGAACGTGGCCAGCTCCTTGGCGTCGATGTCGCCCAGGCCGGTGACCAGCGGCAGCAGTCCGGCCAGCTTGTCGGAGCCGAAGTAGAACTCGCGCAGCTCGGTGACCTTGTCCTTGCGGCCACCGGCGATGTCGTCGAGGACGTCTTCCATGTTGGCGGTGAACTCGTAGTCCACCAGCCGCTCGAAGTGCTCCTGCAGCAGCCGGATCACCGAGAACGCGATCCACGCAGGCACCAGGGCGGTGCCCTTCTTGTAGACGTAGCCACGGTTGAGGATCGTGCCGATGATGCTGGCATACGTCGACGGACGGCCGATCTCGCGGTCTTCCAGCTCCTTGATCAGCGTGGCTTCGGTGAAGCGCGCCGGCGGCTTCGTCTCGTGGCCCGCGGCAGCCAGGCTGGCCGCGCTCACGCCGTCGCCCTGGGTGAGGTTGGGAAGGCGCGTCTCGGCGTCGTCCTTGGCCGTGGCATCGGAGTCGGTGCCCTCGACGTACGCCTTGAGGAAGCCGTGGAAGGTGATCGTGCGGCCGGACGCGGAGAACAGGACGTCCTCGCCGGTGCTCGCGGCGCCGCCGATGCGGACCGAGACCGTGTTGCCGACGGCGTCCTTCATCTGGGAGGCGACGGTGCGCATCCAGATCAGCTCGTAGAGCCGGAACTGCTCGCCGGTCAGGCCGGTCTGCGCGGGGGTGCGGAAGCTGGAGCCGGCGGGGCGGATCGCCTCGTGGGCCTCCTGCGCGTTCTTGACCTTGCTCGCGTAGACGCGGGGCTTGTCGGGGAGGTACTCGGCGCCGTACAGCTCGCGCACCTGGTCCCGGGCAGCGCCGATCGCGGAGTCGGACAGCGTGGTGGAGTCGGTGCGCATGTAGGTGATGTGGCCGGCCTCGTAGAGGCGCTGGGCCACGCTCATCGTCACCGAAGCAGACATGCCGAGCTTGCGGCTGGCCTCCTGCTGCAGCGTCGTCGTGCGGAAGGGCGCGTACGGCGAACGCTTGTAGGGCTTGGACTCCACCGACCGCACGACGTACGACGTGTCCCGGAGGCCGTCGACCAGCGCCTCGGCGGCGCGGCGGTCGAGGTGGGCCACACCCGCGGTCTTGAGCTGGCCGTCCTGACCGAAGTCGGAACCGCGGGCCACGCGGGCGCCGTCGATCGAGTGCAGCTTGGCCGGGAACATCCGCTGGTCGTGCGAGGAACCCGCGTCGAACGTGCCCTCGAGGTCCCAGTAGGACGCGGCACGGAACGCCATGCGCTCCTTCTCGCGGTCAACCACGAGGCGGGTCGCGACCGACTGCACGCGGCCGGCGGAGAGTCCGCTCATGACCTTGCGCCACAGGACGGGGCTGACCTCGTAGCCGTAGAGGCGGTCGAGGAGACGCCGGGTCTCCTGGGCCTCGACCAGGTCCTGGTTGATGTGGCGCGGGTTCTCGACCGCGGCCAGGATCGCCGGCTTGGTGATCTCGTGGAAGACCATCCGGTGGACCGGGACGTCCTTCTTCGGCTTGAGCTCCTCGAGGAGGTGCCAGGCAATGGCCTCACCCTCGCGGTCCTCATCGGTGGCGAGGTAGAGAGCGTCGGCATCCTTCAGCAAGCTCTTCAGCTTGGTGATGTGGCTCTTCTTGTCGCGCGGCACCACGTAGTAAGGAGTGAAGTCGTTGTCGACGTCGATCGCGAGACGACCCCAGGGCTTGTCCTTGATCTTGGCCGGGGTGTCCGCGGCGTTGTTCGGAAGGTCACGAATGTGGCCGATGGAGGACTCGACGACGTACCCGTTGCCGAGGTAGCCAGCGATGGTGCGGGCCTTGGCGGGCGACTCGACGATGACCAGCTTGTGTGCCACGAACGCTCTGCTTCCTGCGCGACTTCCTGCGCGACCTGTGGCGCCCAGCGCGACTCGAGGGCGCCCACGGCGGCTCACAGTAGCGCGCCTTTCGTCGGATTCCAGTGCCGTTCGTCTGTGATGCCCATCCGCTGGAGCGTCAGGCGAGCTCGAGGAAGCCTTCGGCGATGAGCTCGCGGACCGCACCCAGGTAGGCATCGCGGGTGGCACCAGCGTCGGCGTCCAGCAGCTGCGCGAGCGCGTCGATGATCTGGCCGACGGACAGCTCGCCGTCGCAGGCACCGACCAGAGCCGCCTCGACCGTGTCCGCCTTGCGGGCTCGGCGGAAGCCGCGCTGCTGGCGCAGCACCACCGTGTGCGGGTCCTCAGCGCCGGGTGCTCCGACGGTCTCCTGCTGGAGATCCTCGCGGGCAACCAGGTGCGCAGCGAGCAGCGCCTCGTCATCGGTCAGGCCGGCGAGCACGTCCACCGCGGCACCCCAGGAGGCGATCGCGGGGGCGATGGGCTGCTCGACGTCGTACGGCCACTCCTCGAGGCGGTAGGTCGCCTCGCCCCCGTGACTGATTGCGGACTCCGGACGCTTGCGGAGGTTGATCCAGCCGAAGCCGACCGCCTCGATGCCCTGCTTCTCGAACCAGCCGAGCCAGGTGTCGTAGCGGTAGACGTAGTCGGCGGTGTTCTGCAGACCGGCGTCCTTGAGCCACAGCTCGACGTACGACGCGGGGTCGAGTACCTCGCGCTGGACGACGAACGCGTCGCAGGTCCCGTCGAGCCAGCCGGCCAGGCGCTCGTCCCAGGGCGTGCCCTCGGCGATCACCCAGTTGGCCAGGATCTGGCACCAGCCACCCTCGTTGAGGAACGTCGGCGCTGCCCGGACGATGTCCTCGACCACGCGGTCGCCGGGCAGGCCGGAGTCGCGATAGACGAGGCGCTCGCCGGTCGCCGGCGAGATCACGAACGGCGGGTTGGTGGCGATCAGGTCGAACGTCTCGCCGCGCACCGGCTCGAAGAAGGAGCCGTCGCGGACCTCGACGTTGGGCGACTCGTTGAGACGCGCGTTGAGCTCGGCGATCCAGAGCGCGCGCCGGTTGACGTCGGTGGCCACAACGCGGTCCGCGTGGGTGGCGAGGTGCAGCGCCTGGACGCCGCAACCGGTGCCGAGGTCGAGGGCAGAGCCGACGTCGTGGCGCAGCGTGAGCTGCGCGAGGGAGGTCGAGGCACTGGAGATGCCGAGGACGTGGTTGGCACCGACCTTGTTGGGCGTGCCGTCGAGGCCGGGCGTCAGGTCGCTGATCACCCAGGAGTCGTGGTCGTCGTCGGCGTAGGGCCGCACGTCGAGCCGCGCCGCGACCTCGCTCAGGCTGCGCTCGAGGACGCCCTCGACACAGAGCCGGTCGACCAGACCGGGCAGCGCCTTCTCGGCTTCCGCCACCGACACGGTCGACTGCAGCAGGAAGAGCCGAGTGAGGGTCTCCAGCGGGCTGCCGCCGCGAGTACGCCGCAGGCCGGGCACCGTCTCGTTGCGCGACAGAGCCTGGTGAGCCGTCGGGCCGAGCAACTCCGCGACCCCGTCGTACGTGTAGTCGGCGTCGGAGAGCGCGTCGCGCAGGGCAGCGATGAAGGAGTCGGCAGCGTCGGTCACAGGCACATCCTCCCCGACTCCCCCGATAGTCCCCAACGGGAGGACCCCAATCGTGCGGGAAAGGGTCCTGTCGTTGGGGACCATCGAAAGCTACTCCGGGCCGGGGCGGGAACGCACCATGCCGCGGCGCGACTTCGGCGGCTCGTGGGCACCGGGGGTCGCGTGCGCCTCGGCGTCACCCGATCGCGGATGCAGCGGACCGGCAGCGGGCGGCTCGTCGGTGATCACACTCGTGCGCCGCTTGGACGCGGCGACCGCGCCGACGATGATCGCCAGCGCCACGCCTGCGATCACGAGCGACAGCGGGCGGTTGGCGTCGTCGCCGAGGGTCATCGACACGACCGCGCCGACGATGAGCAGCGAGACCAGGTTCATCACCTTGATCAACGGGTTGATGGCCGGGCCCGCGGTGTCCTTGAACGGGTCGCCGACGGTGTCGCCGATGATCGTCGCCTCGTGTGCCGAGGAGCCCTTGCCGCCGTAGTGGCCGTCCTCGACCAGCTTCTTGGCGTTGTCCCACGCGCCGCCCGCGTTGGCCAGGAAGACCGCCATGAGCGTGCCCGCGCCGATCGCACCAGCCAGGAAGCCGGCCAGTGGGCCAACTCCGAGGCCGAAGCCGACCGCTACGGGAGCGAGCACTGCGAGGATGCCCGGGGTCGCGAGCTCGCGCAGCGAGTCACGCGTGACGATGTCGACGACCTTGCCGTACTCGGGACGACCCGTGCCCTCCATGATCCCGGGGATCTCGCGGAACTGGCGGCGCACCTCCATGACGACCGCACCGGCTGCACGGCCGACGGCGTTGATCGCGAGGCCGGCAAAGAGGAAGACGACGCTCACGCCGATGAGGAGACCGACGAGGACGTCCGGGCTGAACACGTTGAAGGTCAGCTGGTAGGCGCCCTGGACGTCCTTGAGCTCCTCGATCACCGAGCCGACGTAGGAACCGAAGAGCGCGCTGGCTGCGAGCACTGCGGTCGCGATCGCGATGCCCTTGGTGATCGCCTTCGTGGTGTTGCCGACGGCGTCGAGCTCGGTCAGGACCTGGGCGCCACTCTCATGGACCTCCCCGGACATCTCCGCGATGCCCTGGGCGTTGTCGGAGACCGGGCCGAAGGTGTCCATCGCAACGATCACGCCGACGGTGGTGAGCAGGCCGCAGCCGGTCAGCGCCACCGCAAAGAGGGCGATGGAGAGCGACCCCGAGCCGAGGGCGAAGGCACCGAAGACCGCGGCCCCGATCACCATCGTCGTGTAGACCGCCGACTCGAAACCGACGCTCAGGCCGGACAGGATCACAGTCGCTGCGCCGGTGATCGAGGTCCGCGCGACCTCCTGCACCGGGGCGTGCTCGGTGCCGGTGTAGTGGCCGGTCAGCGCGAGGATCACGGCCGCGAGCACGATGCCGATGAGCACCGCGGACGCGGCGACGAGGGCCGGGTTGATGGTCGGGAGGTCGCCCGTGCCCGTGAGCTTGTCGAGGTCGCTGACCACGCTGGCCGCCGGACCGAGGCCGGCGAAGGTCGTGGGCAGGTAGACGAACGCGAGCACCGTGCAGGCGACGCCGCCGAGACCCGCGGAGAGGTAGAAGGCGCGGTTGATCGTCTTGAGGCCGTTCTCCCCGGCGCGCGGGCGGCAGAGGTAGATGCCGACGACCGCGGTGAGCGCGCCGATGGCGGGCACCAGGAGCGGAAACACCAGCCCCTTCACTCCGAACGCCGCGGAGCCGAGGATCAGCGCGGCGACCAGCGTCACGGCGTACGACTCGAAGAGGTCGGCGGCCATGCCGGCGCAGTCGCCGACGTTGTCGCCCACGTTGTCGGCGATCGTTGCCGCGTTGCGGGGGTCGTCCTCGGGGATGTTCTGCTCGACCTTGCCGACCAGGTCGGCACCGACGTCGGCGGCCTTGGTGAAGATGCCACCGCCGACGCGCATGAACATCGCGAGCAGTGCGGCACCGAAGCCGAAGCCCTCGAGGACGTGGGGCGCCTGGCCGGCGTACAGGAGGACGACGACGCTCGCGCCCAGCAGGCCCAGGCCGACAGTTGCCATGCCGACGAACGCACCCGTGCGGAACGCGATGTTCATCGCCGGCTCGCGGCCCGCGCCGTCAGGTGCGTCGGCGGCCGCGGCCACGCGGACGTTGGAGCGGACCGCCAGCCACATGCCGAGGTAGCCGATCGTGGCGGAGAAGCCAGCCCCGACGAGGAAGAACGCCGAGCGCCCGAGACGTACGCCGAGGTCGTCGGCCGGCAGCGCCAGGAGCAGGAAGAACGCGACGACGGCGAATGCCGCAAGGGTGCGGAACTGCCGTCGCAGGTAGGCATCCGCTCCCTCCTGCACCGCGCGCGCGATCTCCTGCATGCCCGGCGTGCCCTCGGGAGCGGCCAGCACCTGTCGTCGGAAGACGGCCGCCATCACGAGTGCGCCGAGCGCAACAGCACCGACGACGAGAACGAGGTTGAGGTCGGATCCAGTCAGATCGACCGCTGCTGATGTGGCCATGCGTTCACCTCGGGATGTGAGGGGCTCATGTGATCTGCGTTACACAGTGCTGGCCACAATACGCACGGAAATCGCCGTCGCGACAGGGGCGAACCGCGTGGGAGCCCTGGAGAGCAGGGCTTGCTTGCTGGTCAGCTGACGAGCGAGGCGACGGCTGCTTCGGTGTCGCCGTGGATGGCGAAGACCTTGGCGAGACCGGTGATGCGGAAGATCTTCAGCAGACGCTCCTGGGTGCACACCAGCTGGAGCGAACCGCCATGCGCACGGACCTTCTTCAGGCCGCCGACAAGGACGCCGAGACCGGTCGAGTCGAGGAAGTCGACCCCCTCGAGATCCACGACGAGCTGGTAGGCGCCTTCTCCGACCAGCTCGGTGATCCGGTCGCGGAGACGCGGCGCCGTGTAGACGTCGATCTCGCCCTCAACCGCGACGACGGTGACACCGTCGAGTTCGCTGGTGCGCAGGCTGAGATCCACGGACCCATCAAACCACGATCGGGCCTCCCGCATCAGCCTGTCAGTGGTGCTTGGGACACTGGTGCAGTGACCTCGACGAGCAGCCCGACACCTCCGCCGGGAGGCGGCGGCGGCATCGCGGCACTTGTCGACCGGCTGGCGACCCCGGCGCGGGCTGACCGGCTGGCCCACCTCGAGGTGCTGCCGCCCCGCATCGCCCGGACCACGGCGTGGCCCGACTGGGTCCACCCCGATGTCCAGGCCGCCCTGGTGCGACGTGGGGTCGTGCTGCCGTGGGCCCATCAAGTCGCGGCTGCCGACGCGGCGTACTCGGGGAGGCACGTGGTGCTGGCGACCGGCACCGCCTCGGGCAAGTCCCTCGCCTACCAGCTGCCCGCGCTGTCGGCGATCCTCAACGGACGTGGCTCGCGCGGCGAGCGGGGAGCGACTGCGCTCTACCTCGCCCCCACCAAGGCACTCGCTCAGGACCAGCTCTCCGCGATCCTCGACCTCGGCACCGGCGTCTGGGCGACCACCCACGACGGCGACAGCACACGTGAGCAGCGGGACTGGGCACGCGACCGCGGCGAGTACCTCCTCACCAACCCCGACATGCTCCACCGCTCGCTGCTCCCCGCGCACGCGCGGTGGGGCCGCTTCCTGCGCGGCCTGGACTACGTCGTCATCGACGAGTGCCACCACTACCGCGGCGTCTTCGGTGCACACGTCGCGCACGTCCTGCGGCGGTTGCGGCGCATCTGCGCGATCTACGGCGCCTCGCCGACCTTCGTGCTGGCCAGCGCAACCGTGGCTGATCCAGAGGCCTTGGCAGAGCGCCTGATCGGGCTGCCCGCGACCGCGGTCACCGACGACGCGTCCCCTCGCGGGCAGGTCTCGCTGGCGTTGTGGGAGCCCCCCTTCACGTCGTACGCCGGGGAGAACGGCGCCCCCGTCCGGCGAGCCGCGAGCTCCGAGACAGCAGACCTGCTCGCCGACCTCGTCGCCGAAGGAGTGCGCACGCTGGCCTTCATCCGCTCCCGCCGTGGAGCCGAGCAGGTGGCGATGACCGCGGCAGGGCTGCTCGCGGAGGTTGATCCGTCGCTGCCGTCGAGGGTGGCCGCATACCGGGGTGGCTACCTGCCGGAGGAGCGCCGCGAGATCGAGGCGGCGTTGCGCAGTGGCGAGCTCCTCGGGTTGGCGGCAACCAACGCACTCGAGCTCGGCATCGACGTGAGCGGTCTGGATGCCGTCCTGCTGGCCGGGTTCCCCGGGACCCGGGCAGCGTTGTGGCAGCAGGTCGGACGCGCGGGGAGGGGCGGCGGCGATGCGCTCGCCATCCTGGTGGCGCGCGACGACCCCCTCGACACCTACCTCGTCCAGCACCCCGCCGCGCTTCTCGGCCGCCCTGTCGAGGCGAGCGTCTTCGATCCGTCGAACCCCTATGTCCTCGGCCCGCACCTGTGCGCGGCCGCCGAGGAGCAGCCGCTCACCGAGGCAGACCTGCCACTCTTCGGACCGACCGCCCGCGCAGCGGTCGACGCGCTGACCGCCGGTGGTCTGCTCCGTCGGCGCGCAGCCGCGTGGTTCTGGACCGACCACCGCCGCGCCTCCGACCTCGCCGACATCCGCTCCGCAGGCGGGTCGCCGGTGCAGCTCGTGGAGAGCTCCAGCGGTCGCGTCATCGGCACGGTCGACGCCGGCTCTGTCCACGGCACCGCCCACCCGGGAGCGATCTACGTTCACCGCGGCGAGACCTGGCTGGTCGAGCAGCTCGACCTGGAGAGCAACGTCGCCTTCCTGGAACGGGCCGATCCCGACTGGTCGACCTCTGCCCGCGAGGTGACCGACATCCGCATCGTCGGCGAACGCGCCCACGAGGCCTGGGGCGACTGTCGGCTCGCCTTCGGCGACGTCGAGGTGTCGCACCAGGTCGTCTCCTATCTCCGCCGCCGGCAACCCTCCGGAGAGGTCATCGGCGAGGAGCCGCTCGATCTCCCCCGACGCACCCTGCCGACGACAGCCGTCTGGTGGACCGTCCCGGCCCACGTCTGGCAGGACTCCCCGCTGGAGCAGGGCGACCTGCCCGGTGCTGCCCACGCTGCGGAGCACGCCTCCATCGGTCTCCTGCCACTCTTCGCGACCTGCGACCGCTGGGACATCGGCGGCGTCTCGACCGCGCTCCATCCGGACACCGGCCAGCTGACCGTCTTCGTCCATGACGGCCACCCGGGAGGTGCAGGTTTCGCGGAGCGGGGTTACGCCGTCGCCCGGGAGTGGCTCACCGCGACCCGCGACGCGATCCAGGGCTGCGCCTGCAGTGAGGGCTGCCCGTCGTGCGTGCAGTCACCCAAGTGCGGCAACCAGAACAACCCGCTCGACAAGGCCGGCGCGATCCTGCTGCTCGACCTGCTGCTCTCGGCCTGAATCACCTCCGTCACCCCGAACCACCCGGACCGGCGCGGGCCTGTCCCCTCAGCTGCCAGCTCTGGCCGAGGAAGCGCGGGCCGTCGAGCACGGTCGTCACCAGGACGTCGGATGCCAGGACCCGACAGCTCGTGAGCCGCGCACCGTTGCCGGCCGCGATCCGGGCGGCCGCCTCACACGGATCTCCGGCGATCACGTCCCCGGGAAGCGAGCTCACCGCACGGCCGGGCTGAGCGGTCGTGGCACCGGCCAACGCAGCCAGGTCGGCAGCTGACTGCACCCGGCGGTGCGCCGCGACGGTGGCGACCAGGAACGCGGACGCCATGCCGATCAGGACCAGGAGTCCGGTGAGCGCGACCACCAGGACACTGGCCGCTCCGTCATCGTCGCGTCGGGACCTGGTCCCCGTCATGGGTCGGCACCCCCGCTCACGCCTTCGACCAGGCCCTCCGCCTCGGCGCTCAACGTGGCCTCACCCAGATGGCCGAGGAGCCCGCCGGGTGGGCGCTGGACGGTGCTCACCCGGACCTTGACCACGCCGCCTTCGGTGACCACCTCGACCCGCGCTCCCGGCGCAGCCGTGCGCGCCAGCTGCTCGGCACGGGCGGTCCCGTCGCCCCGCGCCGCTGCGCGCGCCGCCTCGCGCGCAGCATCGGTGACCCGCATCTGGGCCAGCCCGAGGGTCAGCAACCACACCATCGCCAGCAGGACGGCTGCGAGCACAGGGAGCGCGAGAGCGATCTCGGCGGTGACCGCGCCGCGCTCATCCCTCCTCATGACCGGCCTCATGACCGACTCGTCAGCCGATGCCCAGCAGCCCGAGCACGTGCTCGAACAGCGTGCGCAGCAACTCGTCGCCGAAGCCGCCCGTCAGCAGCTGATAGAGCAGCCCGGCCAGCCCCGCGCCTGCTGCCGTGCCCACGGCGTACTCCGCTGTGGTGATGCCCTGCTCGTCCCGCGTGCGCTCCATGACGTCTCCTTCGCTCGGGTCGCGCCTCTCGCGACCACACGTCCAGCCTCGGCGGATCGGGCGTGCGGCGGAGTCATCCGGGACCCGGCTGTGCACGACTGCCCAGGGCCGTGCGCTGTGGAGAGAAACCGGACGCCTACCAACGCAGCGCGGTGACGGCTGCGGCAACGACCGGCACGATCCCGAGCAACAGGAACGCCGGCAACAGGCACAGACCGAGCGGCACCGCTGCCTTGATGCCGACCGAGCGGGCCCGGTCCTCCACACCGGCCCGCGCCTCCGCGGCCAGCTCATCGGCCAGGCGGGAGACCACGTCGGCAACCTGCGCACCGCTGACCTCGGCGCGCGCGAACACCCGACCGAGCGCCTCGAGGCCGGGCACCGACGACAGCTCCGCCCACACCCGCTGGGAAGGCACGCCGATGGCCAGGCGCGAGCGGGCGGCTGCCAGGTCCTCGGAAGCCGGACCGGGCAGTGCGGCAGCAACCTGCGCGAGCGCGGCGGGCACCGCCTGGCCCCCGGCCAGCGCAATCGCGAGGAGGCGCGTGACATGCGGAAGTCCCCGCCGGACCTCCTCACGCCGACGACGGGCGCCGGGTGGCTCGGCACGCGCGGCCACTGTCCACACGGCGTAGGCCAGGACGATCGCCGCCAGGCCACCCAGGGCGCCGGGCAGGAACAGCCAGCCAGCGCAGCCGGCGAGGGCCGCCCACAGCGCTCGCCCGCGCCGCAGCAGACCGCTGTCGGGCGTCCGCACGCCAACCACAGCGGGCGCAGCCGCGGGGATCCGCAACCGCGGCCGCACCAGGAGCGCCGCGCCGCCTGTCGCGCTGGCCACCGCGATCGCGGCCCACACGTCCATCACGTCTCCTGCTCCAGGGCAGCGGCGATGCGCTCGATCCACCCCAGTCCGAGGAACCCGAGGCAGAGTCCGCCGGCGAGGCAGAGCAGCCCGGCCGGCGTCCCGAACAGGAATCCGAGCGGACTCCCGACCCCGGATCCGGTGGCCAGCGTCAACGCGGGCAGCACAGCGATCAGGCGCGCCGTGGCCCGCGCTGACGACAGCTCGGCCGCAACCACACGCCGAGTGCGCTGCTGCTGGCGCAGCCCCTCGGCGACGGATGCCAGGGCTTCGGCAAGACCGCCACCCGACCGCTCCGTGAGCTGCCACGCAGCAGCAATGAGCGCGAGATCGCCAGCCCCCGGCCGGCCGGAGAGCGCTCGCAGCGCATGGGGCACCGACCCGCCGAACCGCTGCGCGGAGGCCACGGGGGAGAGAGCGGGCCAGCGCACAGCCGCGCGCTCGAGCGCCTGACCGGGCGCGACACCTGCCGACAGCTCCCCGGCGATCTCGTCACACGCCTCCAGCACCCGCGCGGCCGTGTCGTGCCGCGCCGACCTCCGGACACCCGCCTGGCGCAGGGCCAGCACGCCGCCGCTCGCGGCGACCAGGACGGCGCCCGGTCCCACCAGCCGCAGCGGCAAGCCCGGATCAGTCGATCGCGAGAGCCACCACCCTCCGGCCAGCAGCACGACGAGGAGAGCGGGCCAGCCACGCGCCAGCCAGAGTCGCTCATCGGCGCCGAGAAGCGGAGCGCCCGTGCCACGGGGAGCGATGGCGAGGGCTGCCGCACTGCCGGCCAGGCCCGCCGCGAGCACAGCTGCCACGTGGACCGTCATCCGAGGCGCTCCGCGAGGAGGTCCGCACCAGGGCCGGCCTGCGCGGACCCATCGGCGGCGAACCGCACAGCCTGCTCAACCCGCACCAGTCCGCCGACATCGCGGACCGGGACCCCGATCTCTGCGAGCCGTCGGACCGGCCCGTCCCGCACGAGGTGGAGCACTGCTCCGATCGCGGAGGCGAACTGGCTGTGGACGGCCGCTCGGTCCAGACCGGCGGCGAGAGCGAGTGCCTCGACGCGCGCCGGGACATCCGCGGCCGAGTTGGCGTGCAGGGTGCCGCAGCCGCCCTCGTGTCCGGTGTTGAGGGCTGCAAGCAGATCAACGACTTCGCCGCCACGCACCTCTCCGACGACGAGTCGGTCAGGACGCATGCGCAGGGCCTGACGGACGAGCGCGCGGAGTGGGACCTCGCCGACTCCTTCGATGTTGGCCGGACGTGCCTCGAGGCTCACCAGATGAGGGTGAGCGGGCGCCAGCTCGGCGGCGTCCTCGACGATGACGAGCCGCTCCGACGAGGGGGCGGCGGCCAGCATCGCGCCCAGCAGGGTCGTCTTGCCGGACCCGGTGCCGCCGCTGATCAGGAACGCCACCCGGGCAGCGAGCAACCGGCGAACGAGCCGTAGTGCACCGGGGGCAAGGGTGTCGCGATCTGCGAGGTCGTCGAGCGTGAGGCCGAGCCGATGCGGCACACGGAGCGAGATCACGGTGCCGGGCCGCGCGATCGGAGCGAGCACCGCATGGCAGCGGATCCCGTCGGGAAGCCGGACGTCGACACAAGGCGCGGCGTCGTCGAGCCGCCTGCCACCTCCCGCCGCCAACCGCTGCGCAAGCCGTCGCACTGCGGCCTCATCGGCGAAACGGACCTCGGCCCGCTCGAGCCCGGCGCCCCGGTCGAACCAGACCTCGGCGGGGCCGTTGACCAGGACATCGGTGACGCCGGGCAACGCGATGACCGCCTCGAGGGGACCGGCCCCGACCGACTCGGCACGGAGCGCCTCATGGACCGCCAGCACCATCGCGTCTCCGACCGGTCGGCCAGCAGCGCGGAGGGCGACAGCGACCTCGTGCGGCGAACCGGAGGTGCCCGAGTGGGCCAGCCGCCCCCGCACCTCGTCGAGAAGGTCCAGCGGCACCTGGCCCCGGCCGCTCTGCTCGCCACCGGCGACGCCGTCCATCACGCCGTCCGCAGGTCGCGGAGCACCGACGTCGCCGTGCGCGACAGCATGCTGCGGCGGGTCCACAGCGGGCCCCGTCCGAGATCGATCGCTTCGTCGAGGCCGCGCTGATCCGGCATGGTGGCGATGACCGGCGCGCGCACAACCCGGCTCACTGCCCGGTCGTCGACGCGGTCACCCCGGACCACGAGCCCGACGGATGTGGAGTCACGAAGTGTCGCGACCTGTCGCGACGCCGCCGCAAGACCGGGCAGCGTCGGGCGGACGACCACCAGGACATGTCCGAGCCGGCCCACGGCGTCCTCGGTCACGGGACCGGACCTGGCCAGGTCGACGACAACCGTGGGGTGGCCACGCCCCGCCGCCGCGAGCGCCTCCCGCACGGCGAAGGGTTGCGGGGCGGACCGTGGCCCGGCCGCCCAGGTGAGGACCCCGAGACCGTGTCGGCGGGGCAACGTCTCCCGCAACGAGCGGGCACCCACCCGCCCCGTGGTCTGCTCGAGCGCCTCCCAGCGCGCGCCGTCCAGGCGGTCGAAGCCAAGCACGCGGTCGACCCCGGGCCCGCAGGGATCGGTGTCGAGGAGGCAGGCAGGACCGGACGCAGCCGCCACCAGCCCGAGCGCGCAGGCGAACGTCGTCGCCCCCGCGCCGCCGGAGCCCCCGAGCACTCCGACCGTGAGCGCCGGCGCGGTCGGTCCGTCGACGGACTCGGCCAGCAGCTCCAGGAGCCAGGCATCCGACCCCGGCAGCTCACTGACCTGCTCGGCTCCGAGCGCCACCGCGTGCCGGAACGCCTCGTCAGCGATGCCGGCCCACCCGACCAGATGCACCCCGGCGCGGGGTGGCGGACCGAGCCTGACCAGGTCGGGCGCGAGATCGGTGCCGACGAGGACCAGAGGCGCGACCCTCCACGACCGGAGCGACCCTCCCGCGTCGGACGCGACTTCAGGGACAGCCCCGGCGGCGGCCGCGAGCCGGAGCAGCTCGTCGAGCAACCGCTCGTCACGGGTGACGATCAGGGCCGGCAACGGAGGTGTCGGGGTCATCGAAGCGTCCATGGCACGAGCCTGATCCGGCTGGCGCCGGCGTGGGCCGCGCGGCGTACCGACGGTGGATTGCGTGCCCAGGCACCAGCCTGTGCACGGATAGTGGCCAGAACTCCGGATCGCCTCGGCCGCAGGCAAGCCCGGTTATCGGTCGATCAGGTGAACAACGCGAGGTGACTGGACAAATGTCCACACAGCGAGGAACGCGACCCTAGACTCGGAAACATGTCCTCCCCGGTGCGCCGCACGGCCGCCTTCTTCGACCTCGACAAGACGATCATCGCCAAGTCGAGTGCGCTCGCCTTCAACCGCCAGTTCCAGGCCGGCGGTCTGATCTCGCGCCGTGTGATGCTCCGTGGTGCCTACGCCCAGTTCGTCTACCTGGTCGGCGGCGCGGACCACGACCAGATGGAGAAGCTGCGCTCCTTCATGTCCGAGCTCGTGACGGGTTGGCCGGTCGCCACCGTCAAGGAGATCGTCGCGGACACCCTGCACAACATCGTCGACCCGATGGTCTACGACGAGGCCGTCTCCCTGATCGAGGAGCACCACCTCGCCGGACGCGACGTGATCATCGTGTCGACGTCGGGCACGGAGGTCGTCGAGCCGATCGGTGCGATGCTCGGCGCCGACCACGTCGTCGCCACCCAGCTGGCGGTTGCCGACGGCAAGTACACCGGCGAGATCGACTACTACGCGTACGCCGAGAACAAGGCGTCGGCGGTCCGCGAGCTCGCTGAGCAGCGCGGCTACGACCTCGACCACTGCTACGCCTACAGCGACTCGATCACCGACGCGCCGATGCTGAAGGCCGTCGGCCACGCCTACGCGGTCAACCCGGACAAGGACCTGCGCAAGCTGGCGGCCAAGGAGGGCTGGCCCGTGCTGGTCTTCACCAAGCCCGTCGCCCTGCAGAGCCGGATGAAGCTGCCGGCCACGAAGCCGACCCTGGCGGCCCTGGCAGTGGGCGGAGTTGTCGCCGTCGGTGGCGCCATCGTGGTCAGCTACCGCCGCCGCAACCACGCCGTCTGAGCGCGCGCACGGCCCCGGGAAACGGGGTCGGAAGCATGCGCCTCCCCGCCCGGAAGGTCAAGCCTTGAGTTGCGCCGGAATGCGGCGTACACATGGAGTCACAACTCCAGACCGCACGTGAACGTGGCACCCACGCGGCGACTCACCCTTCTTAACAGGGCGCTGATCCATCGGACACTGGGTCCGAGGCAGCAATTGACAATGCACGCTTGGTAACCATTGTGGATCACGTGTCAGCGGCGGCACCGGCACCTCAACGAGACCGGTGCCGCTCGCATGTCCGGGCGAGGTCAGCGGCGAACGGGAGACGCCTCAGCGCCCTTGGAGTAGGCCTCGGCGGCGTAGAGCAGCCAGGCGTGGACACCCGAGACACCCGGAGCGTTGGCGTAGGCGCGCAGGTTGGACTCGTACTCGTCGCGGAAGAACCGGTGTCCCTCCTCGGGCACCAGCAGCGACTTCTCGTCGACGCCGCGCGCCACGAGCACGAGCCTCTCGGCCGCGCGAGCCACGATCCCGTTGTGCGAGGCGAACGGCGCAGAGGTCGCCAGGTCGGCATGCACGATCGCCGCGACCAGCATCGCGGGAGCGGTCGTGGGAGCGAGCAGCGTGCCGGCGAGCTGTTGCAACCCGGCAGCAGCCTCGGCCGAACGCGGACGCCCGAGCTCCGCTGCCGACAACGACCCGGCAGCAGCCAGCGCGTGGAGTCGCGCGAACGCCTGCAGCGGGGCCCGCTTCAAGGTGGGCACCAGCGAGAGCAGCTCGGTCGAGACGCGGACCGACGCCTGTGCGATCTCGTCACCCGTGCCGGCACGCACCTCGTCCATCGTCGAGCGGGAGCCCTCGAGCACGGCCGACGCCCAGGCGCCACGGAGCAGCGACTCCACCGTGCGCTCGGGCGCGGTCTTGCGCAGTCCGCGGTCGCGCAGGAGCGCGTCGACACCGTCACGCGACGAGGCAAAGGCCGACGGCACACCCTCGAGGGTGTTGAGACTGGCGAGCGGATCCACGGTCACGGAGGGGAACACTAGTAGCCTCGCCGTGATGGACGAGACGACGTATCCCGCAGTGGCGGTCGAGTGGCTGGTCGGCCCGGACCAGAAGTCCGTGCTGGAGATCGGCGCCGGCGCCGGTGGCCTGACCGCGCAGCTGGTGGCCCTGGGCCACGACGTACATGCGACGGACCCGTCCGCGGACGCGATCGAGAAGCTGAACGAGCGTCTCCCCGGGGTGCGGACGTCGACGGCCACGGCCGAGCGCCTCCCCAACCTCGACTCGTCGGTCGACGTCGTCGTCTGCCGCCGCTTCAGCCTGTACGACGAGGACGTGGCGCTCGCGGAGTTCGCCCGCGTGCTCCGACCCGGTGGCCACCTCGCGCTCGTCATCGAGACGCACGACGTGAAGATCCCGTGGGTGCGCAAGTTCAGCCGGCTGCTCAACCGTGGCACCGCACCCGTCGAGGTGCCCGAGTCGCTCGTCCGGTCGGTGCAGTTCGGCTTCGTCGAGGACGCGCAGTTCCGGCACTGGTCCACGGTCGACGAGCCCGACCTCTGCGACATCACCCTCGCCGAGCCCGCCGTCGCGAGCCTGGACCCGCACGCCCAGGAGCGGGTGCTCGCCGAGGTCCGCGCCCTGTACGCCGACTACGGACGCGGCCGCGACGGCATGCAGCTGCCGTCGATCGCCCACTGCTTCAGGAGCTCCGTCGTCGAGAACCCCTGGTCGGTCCCGACCCGGGAAGGTGCCGAGGGCGAGGAAACCGACCCGGCCTCCACCGACGAGCAGCCCGCCGACGGACCCGGTGACGGACCCGCCGATGGGCACGACGACGGCGACCTGCTGATCGACTTCCGCTGACAGCTCACCCGCGAATCGAGTGCGCAGGTGGCTGTCCTCGCCACCTGTCCGCGCACTCAACTCGAGTGACGGGCGCCACAGCGCCCTAGGCTGGCGCCGTGACGTGGTGGCAGCGAGGCCGACGCACCCGGCGTACCCGCCTCGGCGGGGAGGCAGACCGGGCGACGTTCCACACCCTGCACACCGCAGGGCTCGCCGCGCCGTCGCTGCGGGAGGGGCTGACGGCAGCGAGCGCCCAACGCAGCGCGCGGCACCTGCGCGCCCTGCTCGGAGTCCCCGCGCTCGCCCTCACCGACACCACCAGCGTGCTGGCCTGGGACGGCGCGGGTGACCACCACCACGACCAGGCCGGAGCACTCGCTGCGAGCGCGGTCGAGCAGGGCATGACCGGGGTGGCCGACCGGTCCGAGCTCGCGTGCACGCGCCCGGGCTGCCCGGTCCGCCACGCGATCGTGAGCCCGCTGGTGGTCGACGACCGCATCGTCGGCACGCTCCAGGTCTTCGCCGACCACGCCTCCGCGGCTCTCGTCCGCGCCACGGAGGAGGTGAGCAGCTGGGTCTCCGGCCAGCTCGACCTGGCGGAGCTCACGACGTCGCGCACCCGGCTGGCCGAGGCCGAGCTGCGGGCACTGCGCGCCCAGATCAGCCCGCACTTCGTCTACAACTCGCTCAACGCGATCGCGAGCTTCGTCCGCACCGATCCCGACCGGGCACGGGAGCTGCTGCTCGAGTTCGCGGACTTCACCCGTTACTCGTTCCGGCGGCACGGTGACTACACGACGCTGGCGGAGGAGCTCCGTTCCGTGGAGCGCTACCTCCTGCTCGAACAGGCCCGCTTCGGCGACGGCCTGCAGGTCACGCTCCGGATCGCACCCGAGGTCCTCCCCGTGGCCGTGCCGTTCCTGTGCCTGCAGCCCCTCGTCGAGAACGCCGTGCAGCACGGGCTCGAGGCGCGTGCGGACGGCAGTGGCCCCGGCCTGGTCAGCATCGTGGCCCGCGACCTCGACCAGGAATGCGTGATCGAGGTCGAGGACAACGGTGCCGGCGAGGACCCCGAGCGCGTCCGCCGCGCCCTGGCTGGCGACACCGACCTCGATGCCGTCGGCCTCGGCAACGTCGACGCGCGCCTGCGCTCGACGTTCGGTGACGACTACGGGCTCGTGGTGGAGACCGCCCCGGGGGCTGGCACGAAGGTGATCGTCCGCGTGCCCAAGTTCGCTCCCGGCGTGCAGGCGCAGATGAAGGTGCCCGGATGAAAGTGCGCGGATTGAAAGGGGTGGCGCGGTGAAGGTTCTTGTCGTCGACGATGAGCGCCCGGCTCTCGATGAGCTGGCGTGGCTGCTCGAGCGCGACCCCCGGGTCGACGGCGTCCGCACGACCGACTCCGCCACCGAGGCGTTGCGCATCCTCCACGAGGGCGGCATCGACGCGGTGTTCCTCGACATCCAGATGCCCGGCCTGACCGGGCTCGACCTCGCGCAGGTGCTCTCACGGTTCAAGGAGCCCCCGCCGATCGTCTTCGTGACCGCCCACGAGGAGCACGCCATCAACGCCTTCGACCTCCGCGCGGTCGACTACGTCCTCAAGCCGGTCCGCGAAGAGCGTCTCGCCGAGGCCGTACGCCGCCTGGTCGAGGGCGGCGTACGCCCCGGGCCCGACACCGATGACCAGATCCCCGTGGAGCGCGGCGGCGTCACCCGGTTCGTGCGGCGGGCGGACGTCCGCTACGTCGAGGCGCAGGGCGACTACGCCCGGCTGCACACCGGCCCCGACCGCGGGCGCGACAGCCACCTGGTCCGCACGCCGCTCGCCGCGCTCGAGGAGCAGTGGGGCCCGGCCGGCTTCGTGCGGATCCACCGCTCGCTGCTGGTCAACCTGGCCCACGTCTCCGAGGTCCGCATGGACGAGGGCCGCTGCACGGTCCTGGTCGACGGCGTCCCGCTCCAGGTGAGCCGCCGCCACACCCGCCAGCTCCGCGACCTGCTCACCCGGCGGAACCGCCCGTGAGCAGCACCGGCGACGAGCCCGGCCACCCCGGCCACACTGGCCCGCCGGCACACCCCGCGCCACCCCAGCGCGTCCGGGTCACCGGCCCGCGCCGCGTCGCCGGTCGGCCACCGATCGCCCGCACGCGCGAGATCGACGCAGCGACACCGGTCGGCGAGATCTACCTGGCCTCGTTGCTGCGCGAGCAGGCGCGCCTCGCGATCCTCGTGCTCGTGGTGCTCTTCGGCACTCTCGGCAGCCTCCCGCTGGTCTTCCACCTCTGGCCCGGCCTCGCCGACGTCGGGGTGCTCGGCGTACCCCTGCCGTGGCTGGTGCTCGGGGTCCTGGTGCACCCGTTCCTGCTGACGCTCGGCGTGGTCTACGTGCGTCGGGCAGAGCGCAACGAGCGGGACTTCGCGGCGCTGGTCAGTGGGGCGAACGAGTCGTGAACTCGGCGTTCGGCATCGTCGCGGTCGCCCTGGTCACCCTTGCCACGCTGGCGATCGGCACGTGGGGGCTGCGCTTCGCGCGCACCACCAGCGACTTCTACGTGGCGTCCAGGACGGTCCGGCCGGCACTGAACGCCAGCGCCATCGGCGGCGAGTACCTCTCGGCCGCGTCGTTCCTCGGCGTCGCCGGGCTCGTGCTCGTGTTCGGTGCGGAGATGCTCTGGTACCCCGTCGGCTGGACCGCCGGCTACCTCGTGCTGCTGGTGCTCGTCGCCGCGCCCCTGCGCCGCTCCGGGGCCTACACGCTGCCGGACTTCGCCGAGGCCCGCACCGGGTCGCGCCGCGTGCGCGGCCTCTGCTCCGTGATGGTGGTCGGCATCGGGTGGCTCTACCTGCTGCCGCAGTTCCAGGGTGCGGGCGTGACGCTCGCCGCGACCACCGGCGCCCCGTCGTGGGTGGGACCCGTCGTGGTCGCAGCCGTCGTCCTGGTCAACGTCGGCTCGGGCGGCATGCGCTCGATCACGTTCGTCCAGGCGTTCCAGTACTGGCTCAAGCTCACCGCCCTGCTGCTCCCCGCCGCGGTTCTCGTCGCCGTGTGGTGGAGCGACGGACGCCCCGGCCCTGCGTCCGAGTCGACCGGCAACTGGTCCCTGCCGATCGCCGACGGCGGCACGGTCGGCCTCTACACGACCTGGTCGCTGATCATCGCCACCTTCCTCGGCACGATGGGCCTGCCCCACGTCGTCGTGCGGTTCTACACGAACCCCGACGGCCGCGCCGCTCGGCGTACGACGCTCATCGTGCTCGGCCTGCTCGGGCTCTTCTACGTCCTCCCGCCCGTGTACGCCGCGCTGGGACGCGTCTACGGCGACGCCCTGTCCCACGGCGGCACCGGAGACACCCTCGTCCTCGAGCTGCCCTCGCTGATGCTGCCCGGGCTCGGCGGTGACCTGCTCACCGGCCTGGTGACCGCTGGCGCCTTCGCGGCCTTCCTCTCGACGTCGTCGGGACTGTCGATCGCGGTGGCCGGAGTGCTGAGCCAGGACGTCACCGGCCGCCTCGCAAGCCGGCTTCCGGAGCGGTTGCACAGCACCCCGGACCGGCGCCAGGTCACGGCGTTCCGGCTGGGCGCTGTGGTTGCCGTCGTGGTCCCGGCGAGCGCTGCCCTGCTCGCTCCCGACGTGCCCGTGGCCCGCGTGGTGGGCCTCGCCTTCGCGGTCTCCGCCTCCACCTTCGCGCCCCTGCTGCTGCTCGGCATCTGGTGGCGCGGGCTGACTCCGGCCGGCGCCATCGCAGGCCTGCTGGTCGGCGGGGTCGGCTCGGCGACCAGCGTCGTGTGGACCCTGGCCGACCCGGCGTACGGCGGCTGGGTCGACGCCCTGCTCGGCCAGCCGGCTGCCTGGAGCGTCCCGGCGGCCTGCCTGACGATGGTCGCCGTCTCCCGGGCGACGTCGGCCACGGTGCCTTCACACGTGCGGCGGTTCATGGTCCGGCTGCACACACCCGAAGCTGTCGAGCTCGACCGCGGCTGACCCCCGGGGAGCGGTCGCCGGCTGACCGTTCGTCGGCGATTTCCGACCGCTCGGCGCACGACGGTCCCCGTCGGGCGCACGGTTCGCTCGCACCTCTCCCGTCCCGGCAGCCGACGAAGCAACAGTGACGGCAGTCACACTCCTGCTCGCGAAAGGCCCGTCATGAGCACAACCCTCCACGACCAGGCGGAACGGCACGACCCGGTCTACGACCGCCTCCACGAGGCGCCGGAGTTCACCGAGCTCCGTCGTCGCTACCGCGGATTCGTCTTCCCGGCGACCATCGCCTTCCTCGCCTGGTACCTGCTCTACGTCGTCCTCTCGAACTGGGGCGGCGACTTCATGTCGACCAAGGTCGTCGGCAACATCAACGTCGCACTCGTCTTCGGCCTCCTCCAGTTCCTGACCACGTTCGGGCTGGCCTGGATCTACGCCCGCTACTCCAACGCCAAGCTCGACCCGCTCGCCCGCGAGCTGAACGCGCGCTACGAGGAAGGACGTCGCTGACATGGACGGCAACCAGCTCCTGACGACCGGCCTCTTCCTGTCCGTCGTCGCACTGACAATCGGCATCACCATCCGCGCCAGCCGCACCTCATCCGGTGCCGCCGACCACTACGCCGGAGGACGCAACTTCTCCGGTTTCCAGAACGGCCTTGCGATCGGCGGCGACTACATGTCGGCCGCGTCGTTCCTCGGCATCTCCGGAGCCATCGCGCTCTACGGCTACGACGGCTTCCTCTACTCGATCGGGTTCCTCGTCGCCTGGCTCGTCGCGCTGCTGCTGGTGGCCGAGGTGCTCCGCAACTCCGGCCGCTACACGATGGCCGACCAGCTGGCCTACCGGATGAAGCAGCGTCCCGTGCGCACCGCCGCAGCGACCTCGACCGTCGTCGTCTCGATCTTCTACCTGCTCGCCCAGATGGTCGGCGCCGGCGCCCTCGTGACGCTGCTCCTCGGCGTCGACTCGGGCGCGGTGAAGAACCTGACCATCGTCGGGGTCGGCGCGCTGATGATCTTCTACGTCACCGTCGGCGGCATGAAGGGCACCACTTGGGTCCAGATCGTCAAGGCCGTGCTGCTGATGACCGGCTCCGCGCTGATCGTCGTGCTCGTGCTCGCGCAGTTCAGCTTCAACCTCTCCGAGCTCCTCGGCACCGCCGCGCAGAACAGCGGCAAGGGCGGCGCCTTCCTCGACCCCGGCCTGAAGTACGGCGGCAGCACGCTGTCCAAGATCGACTTCCTGTCGCTCGGCATCGCGCTCGTCCTCGGCACTGCCGGCCTCCCGCACATCCTGGTCCGCTTCTACACGACGCCGACCGCGCGGGACGCCCGCAAGTCGGTGCTCTGGGCGATCGGCCTGATCGGCACCTTCTACCTGTTCACGCTGGTCCTCGGCTTCGGCGCCGCGGCCCTGCTGAAGGGTGACGCCATGCAGAAGGTCGTCGCCTCGGGCGGCAACCTCGCCTCCCCGCTGCTGGCCGAGGAGGTCGGCGGTGGCGCCGGCTCGACCGGTGGCGCGATCCTGCTGGCCCTCATCGCGGCGGTCGCCTTTGCGACGATCCTCGCGGTGGTTGCCGGCCTGACGCTGACCTCCAGCGTCTCGGTCGCGCATGACCTCTACAACTCGGTCTGGCGCAAGGGTCAGGCGACGGAGAAGGAGGAGCTGCGCGTCAGCAGGTACGCCGCGGCGGGCATCGGCATGGTCGCGATCCTGCTGGCCATCCCGGCCCAGAAGCTGAACATCGCGTTCCTCGTGGCCCTGGCCTTCGCCATCGCGGCGAGCGCCAACCTGCCGGCGATCATCTACAACATGTTCTGGCGGCGCTTCAACACCCGCGGCGCGGTGTGGAGCATCTACGGCGGCCTGATCTCCGCGGTGGGACTGGTGGTCTTCTCGCCGGTCGTCTCCGGCAAGGGCGTTGACGCAACGGGCAAGAACCTGTCCCTGCTCCCGACGAGCATCGACATCTCCTGGTTCCCCCTGGAGAACCCCGGCATCGTCTCGATCCCGCTGGGCTTCTTCCTCGGCTGGCTCGGCAGCGTGACGTCGAAGGAGCCGGATGCCCTGGAGCGCTACACCGAGCTCGAGGTCCGCGCTCTGACCGGCGCCGGCGCCGAGAGCGCAGTCCAGCACTGACCCGGACCGGGGGCTGCGATCGCAACGTGGTCGCAGCCCCCGGCTCTCCATCGTGGGCACCCCGAGCAGGTGTGACCCCCACCACGAGCACCCCCTAGGCTGATGAATGGCCGGAAAGTAGTGACGATGACCGCGGGAGCGACGATGTCCGAGGAAACCCTGTCCAACCTGTCGACCGAGACCCGGAGCTTCGAGCCGCCGGCCGAGCTTGCTGCGGCTGCGAACGTCAAGGCTGACGCGTACGCCGCAGCCGACGCCGACCGCCTGGCGTTCTGGGCCGAGCAGGCCGGCCGCCTCGACTGGGCCGAGCCGTTCACCCAGGTGCTGGACTGGTCCAACGCCCCATTCGCGAAGTGGTTCGTCGGCGGCAAGCTCAACATCGCCCACAACTGCGTCGACCGCCACGTCGAGGCCGGCCGCGGTGACCAGGTCGCGCTGCACTTCGTCGGCGAGCCCGGCGACACCCGCGACATCACCTACGCCCAGCTCAAGGACGAGGTCTCCCGCGCGGCCAACGCGCTCGAGGAGCTCGGCATCGAGCCCGGCGACCGGGTCGCGATCTACCTGCCGATGATCCCCGAGGCCGTCATCGCGATGCTGGCCTGCGCCCGCGTCGGCGCCACCCACACGGTCGTCTTCGGCGGCTTCTCCGCAGATGCCCTCGCCTCGCGCATCGCCGACTGCAACGCCAAGCTCGTCATCACCGCCGACGGTGGCTACCGCCGCGGCGCCCCCTCGGCGCTCAAGCCGGCTGTCGACGAGGCACTGGTCAAGATCGACAACGACAACACCGCGATCGTCGAGAACGTCCTCGTCGTACGTCGCACGGGCCAGGATGTCGCTTGGAACGGCGACATCGACGTGTGGTGGCACGAAGTCGTGGACGAGTCCTCCGAGATCCACGAGGCGAAGGCGTTCGACGCCGAACACCCGCTCTTCGTCATGTACTCCTCCGGCACCACGGGCAAGCCCAAGGGGATCCTGCACACCACCGGCGGCTACCTCGTCGGCACGGCGTACACGCACCACGCGGTCTTCGACCTCAAGCCGGAGACCGACGTCTACTGGTGCACCGCCGACGTCGGCTGGATCACCGGGCACTCCTACATCGTCTACGGCCCGCTGGCCAATGGCGTGACGCAGGTGCTCTACGAGGGCACGCCGGACAGCCCGCACAAGGGTCGCTGGTGGGAGATCATCGAGAAGTACAAGGTGACGCTCTTCTACACCGCGCCGACCGCGATCCGGACCTTCATGAAGTGGGGCCGCTCCATCCCGGACGGTTTCGATCTCTCGAGCCTGCGGCTGCTCGGATCGGTCGGTGAGCCGATCAACCCCGAGGCCTACATGTGGTACCGCGACGTCATCGGCGGCGACCGCTGCCCGATCGTCGACACCTGGTGGCAGACCGAGACCGGCATGATGATGATCAGCCCGCTCCCCGGCGTCACCGCTGGCAAGCCCGGCTCCGCCATGACCGCCCTCCCGGGCGTCGGTGCCGATGTCGTCGACGAGGCCGGAGTCCCGGTGCCCAACGGATCTGGCGGCTACCTCGTGCTCACCGAGCCGTGGCCCTCGATGCTGCGCACGCTCATGGGCGACGACGAGCGCTTCGTCGACACCTACTGGTCGCGGTTCAAGGAACAGGGCTACTACTTCGCGGGCGACGGTGCCAAGAAGGACGAGGACGGCGCCATCTGGCTGCTCGGCCGCGTCGACGACGTCATGAACATCTCCGGCCACCGCCTCTCCACCACCGAGATCGAGTCGGCCCTCGTGTCGCACCCCCGTGTCGCTGAGGCTGCGGTCGTCGGTGCCGCGGACGAGACCACCGGCCAGGCGATCGTGGCCTACGTGATCCTCCGCGAGGGCGCGCTCGCTGAGGCAACGCAGGGCGAGGAGCTGGTCGCCGAGCTGCGCAACCACGTCGCCAAGGAGATCGGCGCGATCGCCAAGCCGCGCTCGATCATGCTCGTGCCCGAGCTCCCGAAGACCCGGTCGGGCAAGATCATGCGCCGCCTGCTCAAGGACGTCGCCGAGAACCGCGTCGTCGGCGACACGACGACGCTCGCCGACAGCAATGTCATGGACCTGATCGCCGCCGGAGCGAAGACCTCCACCGAGGACTGACCCAAACACGTCGACACGGCGCAACCTTGGAGTCGACACGTCGCGATGTTGACGCCGACGCGGCTCGACCTTGGTGTCGACACGGCGCAACTTCGGCGGAACGCCGGAAGTCGCGCCGTGTCGGCGTCGAAGTTGCGCCGTGTCGACGATCAGCGAAGCTCGGACGAGGTCTTGCCCAGCAGTCGACGCGCCATGATCAGCTGCTGGATCTGCTGGGTGCCCTCGAAGATGTCGAAGATCTTCGAGTCGCGCGCCCACTTCTCGAGCAGCTCCGTCTCGGAGTAGCCAAGGCTGGTGCAGAGCTCGACACACTTCTGCGTGGTCTCGGTGACCGTCGTGCCGGCCTTCGCCTTGGCCATCGAGGCCTCGAGCGAGTTGGGACGACGGTTGTCGGCCATCCAGGCCGACTCGAGCACGAGCAGGTACGACGCCTCGTAGTCCGCTTCGAGCCGGAGCAGGGTCGCCGCAGCCGCGTGCTGGGACCACGGCGACTTCACGTAGTCGACCACGATCCCCTGCTCGGCCAGCAGATCGCGGGTGTATTCAAGCGCGGCCCGGGCGATACCGCACGACATCGCGCCGACGAGTGGGCGGGTGTTGTCGAACGTGGCCATCACGCCGGCGAAGCCCTGCTCGACGTTGACCTCCGGGGATCCCAGCAGGTTCTCCGCCGGAACCCGCACGTCGTCGAACTGCAGGACGGCGGTGTCGGAGACGCGGACACCGAGCTTCTTCTCGAGCCGGATCAGGGTCAGACCGGGCGAGTCCTTCGGGACCACGAACGACTTGATCGCGGCACGCCCGAGCGCGCGGTCCAGGGTCGCCCAGACGACCACGACGTCGGCCCGATCGCCACAGGTCACGAAGATCTTCTGCCCGTTGATGACGTAGGAGTCACCGTCGAGCGTGGCGGTCGTGCGGATGCTCGCGGTGTCCGAGCCGGTGTCCGGCTCGGTGATCGCCATGGCCGCCCAGGCGCCGCGGAACTTCTCCAGCTGCTCGTCGGTGGCGACCGAGGCAATGGCCGAGTTGCCGAGACCCTGCCGCGGCATGGTCAGCATCAGACCCGCGTCGCCCCAGCACATCTCCATGACCGACAGCGCGGAGGACATGTTGGAGCCGTTCTTGTTGACGTCCTTGTCGCGGTCGTCGCCTCCGCGGCGTACGCCGGCAGCACCGGCACCTTCCCCCTGGCCGGAGCTGGTCAGGCCGTCGATCATCGACGCGAGCATGTCCAGCTCGACGGGGTAGTCGTGCTCGCGGAGGTCGTACTTCCGCGAGATCGGCCGCAACAGGTTCATCGCGACCTGGTGCGCCTGGTTGACCAGCGGGTCGAACTTCCGGGGAGCCTCGAGTCTGATCACACCAGCACCGCACCTTCCATGGCACCGACGGCCCGCAGGTCGCGGAACCATCGCTCGACGGGGTAGTCGCCGGTGAGCGCACTGTCTCCGAGCAACTGGACGGCATCGCTGCCGATCGTCATGCCTGCCTCGACGCAGAGCCGACGGGCGAGTCCGACCTCGCGTGTGAAGCTGAGGCCAGCGGTCGCTCGCGAGGCAGCCTTGTAGGTGACCAGGCGCATCCCCTCGAGCTCCATCGCCATCCTCGACACGAGGAACGCATAGCCCTGGTGGTGACTCAGCGGCTCACCGCCGTCACGCTCGGCGTTCGCGAACTCGATCGAGTGGTCGAGCGCGGCCCGTCCGGTGCCCACGGCGAGCGCGCACCAGGCCAGCCGGGAGAGGGTCAGGCACTCGAGGTAGTCCTCGGCGCTGCCCAGCAGAGCGGTCCCGTCGACGGCGACCCCGTTCAGGACCAAGCGCGACGTGGCCGCAGCCCGCAGGCCCATCAGTGGGTCGTCGATCGTCTCGACACCATCGGTGTCGGCGTCGACGAGGAAGAGTCGGGGTGCGCCGTCCAGCATCGCCGCGACGAGGAAGACCTCCACCTCGGCGCCGCGCACCACTCCGCACTTCTCGCCGTCGAGGACGAACCGCTTGCCCTGCCGGGTTGCCGTCGTCTGCAGCTCCGTGGCATCGAACAACGGGCGCGGCTCGGCAATCACCAGCGCAGCGGCGACGGGCTCGTGACCTGTCAGGCGCCCGAGGTGGAGGCGCTGTTGCCCCACGGTGCCCCAGCGCGCGACGGCCGTGGCAACGGCCGGCGTGGCCAGCGCGGCGACGGCAAGGCCCATGTCGCCCCGGGCCAGGGCCTCGGTCACGAGGGTTGCCGCCATCGGAGTGCGTACGTCGGCGGGCTGGCCGGCACGAAGGGTCACGGCGCCCGTGACGGCTGCCGCACTCTTCAGAGCCAGGTCCGTCGCCTTGCGCGCACGGTCGGACGCGGCGGCGTCGGTGCGGAAGAACCCGTCAGCAACCTCCGTCGCGGCGTCCACCAGGAGCTGCTCGTCAGTCGTCGGCGTGAGGTCGAAGAGCCCGCTCTTGCCACCGGGCTTCCCCTGGCCGGACGACGCACGGCGGGGCCGCAGCCGGGCTGCCTGGCTCGTCGTTGCTCCGATGGCCTGGAAGCCGGCCCGGGTGCCCAGGAACAGCGCGCGCTCGGTCGGCTTCCGGAGATGGAGGCGGTCCAGGGCGGAGGCTCCGGCAACCGCGGTCAGCGCGGCAATCGCGCGCCCCATCGGATCCGGTCGTTCAGTCGATGCCAGCCCGTGTGCGCGACGGATCGCGAATCTTTCCTGCATGAAGCCTCCCGGAGTCGACATTGATCTGGTGCCGCTCGGGAGATTACTACGCAAGCGTAGTAATTGCGACCACCGCCCTCTCTCCTCGCGGGAGAGTGCCGCCTGTGAGGAGCGCCTCCACCCTGGAGGCGTAACCACCGCGGCAACCCGACGTTCTTTCTGTGACGTCATGTCCCAGGAGGAACGATGAGCGGACGCGAGGCCCTGCAGAAGCAGCTGCGCGCTGAACCACCGGCAGGACTCGACCTGCCCCCCGAGGAGCTGCAGCAGCTCGCGGACCTGATCCGCAGCGCCCGCGAGACCCAGGGCAAGGAGCTCGAGGCATCGCTCCTCGGCGCGCTCGACCACATCCCGCGTCCCCTGCGTGGTCCCGTGCGGAAGGTTTTTGGCCTGTGAGCAAGCTCGAGACACGTGCCGAGATCGCCCGCCTGGCTGCGCTGCTCCGCGTGAGCGAGGCGCACCTGGCATTCATCGCGCACCACGACCTGGAGACGCTGCGGTCGCTGCGCGACCAGGTCACCGACCGGCTCTTCGACGCCGACCGCAACGTCCTGGAGGCGATCGCGAAGGCCAACAGCATGGTCCCCGGCTCGGTCTCCTCGAAGATCGCGGTGAAGGCGTTCCCGCCGTCCCTCGCCGCCCGCGTGGCCGGCGTACTCGGCACCGACAAGGCCATCGACATGGCCCGCCGCGTCCCGGTGACCTACCTGGCTGACCTCGCTCCGCACCTGGACCCCCGCCGGGTCACGGCAATCCTCGAGAAGCTGCCGACGCAGCTGCTGGTCGACGCGGGCAAGATCCTCGGCGAGCGCGGCGAGTACATCGCCATGGCGGACTTCGTCGGCGTCCTCGACGACGACCAGATCGCTCGCGTGATCCCGGTGCTGAGCGACGAGGCGCTGGTGCGCACCGGACTGGTCATCGAAGACCCACGCCGCATCGCCGCGATCCTCACCATGCTCCCGCCCGACCGGCTCGCGGGTGTCGTCACCACCGCCGCCCGCGTTGGTCAGTGGGACGGGATCCGCCGTGCCATCGAGCACTTCGACAGCGACACCCGCGACGCACTCGTCGACGTCGCGCGCGACCTCGACGGCGTACCTGACGACGTCCTCGCCGTGTTCAGCTGACTGCAAGCGCCTTCAGATCGTCAGCGAAGTACGCCGCGCCGCCGGCGCCGCACGCGCCGCGCGAGCAGCAGGCATCCGAGAAGCCCGGCGACGGAGAGACCGATGACGAGGGCCTTGCGCTCGTCGCTCCACGGCCAATCGGGCGGAGGGAAGTCGGCGGTCGGGTGCTCGAGGGTCATCAGGTCGACCGCGACAGAGACCGACGACGTTTGCCCTGCATCGTCGGCGAAGCGCGTCATGACACGGTAGGTCCAGTCCTCCTCCGGGACGTTCGGGGCAGTCATCACGACGAGGTGTCGCCGTCCGTATGACGGGTCGTCATTGTTGGCAGGGGTCACCTCGACGAGCACCAACTGGTCATCGAGCCAACCGAGCGGCTGCACCGCGGCTCCGCCCGGGTAGAGGTCGAGATCCTTGGCGAGCTCCCGCTCCGTGACCTCAGGAACGACTCCGGGCCGAGGCGGACGCAGGAAGGAAGCGCTGCTCCCCTGCTCGAACGTGCCCAGTGCCACCTGTGTGCCACGCGGGCTGACGACACCCGTGCCAGTGGGGCTGCGGCCCTGCAGGTCGGTGACGACCGTCGCCATTCCGTTCGGCGCGATGGCCTCGAGCCGACCGCTCTGGCCAAACACGATGGCCTCGCCGGAGGATCCGATGGAGACCGACTGGTTCGACTCGTTCCTCACCGGAATCGGCTCGCTGACAGTCGCATTCGGCGCAATGCGCCCACCAGCAGACTTGTTGCGTCCGCCGATGCTCGACTTCGTCCAGTTCTGCGGCTGCTGGCCGCTCCACACCAGCCACCGACTGTCCGGCGACCAGCCAAGCGATCGTGCGGCCGCACCCTCGAGCGCGATGCTCCGCAGGTGGCCACGCTCCAGGTCGAGCACGCGGATGCCCGAGCCCTCCACCGCCGCCCCGAGAACTCGACCCACGCGTAGGCAAGCTGGCGACCATCCGGAGAAAGCGCGAGCGGAACGGCTGGATTCATCATCGCTCCAGCGATGGTGCTGCCGATCCAGCCCGGAAGAACAAGCGGGTGATAGCGCCCGTCGGCCGCGGTCACCACCACCGGCAATGGGCTGCCGCCGGCGGCAAAAGCCACGGACCCCCGACCAATCGCAAGATCCGCCTCAGCCACGTTGGACTTCCAGACCGTCCCGGCTTCCTCGTTGGACGTGAGCCGCTCCGGGACGCCGTACAGCGTGGACGGCACGGCACCCTCGTCACCAGCAGGCGACACGGGCGCCACGTCCCCACGCCCACCGAGCCCCAGCCACCCAAGCATCGAGACCGCGAGGATCAGTCCGATCACCGACAGCGCGACGACACCGGACACCAGCCGATCCCGACGGCGTGCCCGACGACCGAGGGCCCACAGGTCACCGGGCACATGGATCGGCGGAGCCGTGTCGCCGACCCGCAGCATTTCTTCACGAAGCCGTTCGGTCATCAGTTCACTCCGATCAGGTCGGCGAGCTCCGGCGCGAGGACCCGAAGCCGCGCAAGGGCCTGGCGGGTCGTCGACTTCACGGTGCCCGGGCTCACGCCCAGCTCGGCGGCCGCCTGCACCTCGGTCAGGTCCTCGAAGTAGCGCAGCACCAGAGCGGTCCGCTGCTTCGCGGTGAGCAGGCTCAACGCCTGCTCGAGAGTCATCCGCAGCTCTGGCTCAGCCACCGCAACGGAGATGTCGTGCATCCCCAACCCGACTTCGGCGTACTTCCGTCGACGCCACCAGGAGATGTTCTGCGTGTAGAGGATCCGGCGAACGTAGGCCTCGGGGGCGGTGTGGATCCGTCCCCAGTGGCGGGCAGCCTGGAGGAGCGCCGTCTGCAGCAGGTCCTCGGCGAGGTGGTGGTCTCCGGTCAACAGGTACGCCGTGCGGCCGAGCGCCGCGCTACGTGCCTGCACGAACGCGTTGAATGCACCCTCGCCGCCCTCATGACCGGTCATCGGACCCCCTCTCCCCCATGTAGACGCACCGCGTGCCCGCCTCGGGGGTCAGTCCGCGAAAAGAAATCGCAAACGGCCGCCGACCCGGCAGGGGGTCGACGGCCGTCAGCCAAGCAAGATCAGCGCGCGCGGCGCGAGAGACGCTCGATGTCCATGATGACGACGGAGCGGGGCTCGAGGCGGATCCAGCCACGCGACGCGAAGTCGGCGAGCGCCTTGTTGACCGTCTCGCGGGAGGCGCCGACCAGCTGGGCGAGCTCCTCCTGCGTGAGGTCGTGGTGCACGTGGACGCCGTCGTCGGCGGTGCGGCCGAAGCGGTCGGCGAGGTCGAGCAGCGCCTTGGCGACACGGCCGGGCACGTCGGAGAAGACGAGGTCGGCCACGACGTCGTTGGCCTTGCGCAGGCGGGTCGCGAGCTGCGAGAGCAGACCGTAGGCGACCAGCGGGCGGCCCTCGAGCCAGCGCAGCAGGTCCTCGTGCGACAGCGAGGCGAACGATGCGTCGGTGACGGTCGTGACGGTCGCCGAGCGCGGGCCCGGGTCGAAGAGCGACAGCTCACCGAACATCTGACCGGGGCCGAGGATGGCGAGCAGGTTCTCGCGGCCATCGGACGACGTGCGACCGAGCTTCACCTTGCCGTCGAGAACGATGTACAGCTTGTCGCCGGAGTCGCCCTCGTGGAACAGCACCTCACCGCGGCGCAGGCGGGACTCCGCCATCGAAGCACGCAGGGCCGACGCAGCTTCGTCGTCCAGGGCGCTGAAGAGCGGTGCCTGACGCAGCACGTCCGTGTCCACAATTCCTCCATATGTCAGCCGAGCCTCGCGGGCATCCTAGCCGTGCCGGAGGTCACATCATTGCCAAACATCACATCAGATGGCCAGCGCGGCTCGCCATCGGCCCGACACTCGGTGCCCGCACGTAGGCTGTCGACGTGCCCGACACCTCCCTCGTACGCCGCGCGCGGAAGGTCGATCGCGTGCTCGCCGCGACCTACCCCGACGCCAAGTGCGAGCTGGACTTCGCCAACCCCTTTGAGCTTCTCGTGGTCACCGTCCTCTCGGCCCAGACCACCGACAAGAGGGTCAACGCGGTCCGGCCGACCCTCTTCGCGGCGTACCCGGATCCGCAGGCGATGGCCCAGGCGGACCGCGACAAGCTCGAGCAGATCCTCGGCCCGCTCGGCTTCTTCCGCGCCAAGACCGAGAGCCTGCTCAAGCTGAGCGCCGCTCTCATCGAGAGGTACGACGGCGAGGTGCCGCCGCGCCTCGACGACCTCGTCACGCTGCCCGGGGTGGGCCGCAAGACCGCCAACGTGGTGCTCGGCAACGCGTTCGGCATCGGCGGCATCACCGTCGACACGCACTTCGGCCGGCTGGTGCGCCGCTTCGGCTGGACCGACGAGACCGATCCGGTGAAGGTCGAGTTCGCGATCGCGGAGCTCTTCCCCAAGCGCGACTGGACGATGCTGTCCCACCACGTGATCTGGCACGGCCGGCGCATCTGCCATGCCCGCAAGCCCGCGTGCGGTGCCTGCCCGGTCGCGCACTGGTGCCCGGCCTTCGGCGAGGGCCCGACTGATCCCGCCGAGGCAGCGAAGCTGGTCCGCACCGAGGGCCGCGCATGACGCGGCTCATGACTGTCCTCCTCGGCGTCCTCAGCCTGGCCCTCCTCGCTGCCTGTGGCCCGACCAGCGAGATCGGCGCACCGGGCGCTGCACACATCGACGTCGACACACCAGCCCTGCGGGCGCTCCGGGACAAGGCCGGCATCGAGCCGTGCGCACCCTCCTCCGAAGACGCGGTCAAGGGCGGCCTCCCGGACGTCGTCCTCCCCTGCCTCGGCGGAGGCGAGGACGTGTCGCTCGCCGGCCTCCGCGGCCCGCTGGTGATCACCTTCTGGGCGAGCTGGTGCGGCCCGTGCCGCCGCGAGCTCCCGATCTACCAGCGCTTCGCGGAGAAGTACGCCGGCCGCGTCGGCGTACTCGGCATCGACACCAACGACGTCCACCCCGACGCCGCCCTCGAGCTGGCGCAGAAGAGCGGGGTCACCTTCCCGCTCGTTGCCGATACGGAGACGGCCGTCGCCGGGGCGGGCCTGCGCGTGGTCTACATGCCGACGATCGCGTTCCTCGACGCCGAGGGCCGGCTGACGGTGTGGAGCGATGACAACGGCGGCACCGCCGTCACCAAGGCCATGGAGATCACCTCGCTGAAGCAGCTCGAGGACCTCGCTGCCCAGCACCTCGGCGAGGACGCACTCGGCCCGGTCGCGCCTGCGAAGTCGACAGTGAAGTCCGCCGCGAAGGCGACCGCGAAGAAGGCCAGCTGATGAGCGAGATGGTCCAGTTCGAGACCGAGGGCCTGCCCGAGTGGCTGTCCCCGCTCATCGCAGGCTCGGACACGATCCGTGCCGACGACCTCTCCCGCTTCGCGCCGCCCAGTGACGGGCCCACGCCACGCGAGGCTGCGGTGCTCATGCTCTTCGGCGAGGGACCGGACGGGCCCGACATCCTGCTCACCGAGCGCTCGCACAACATGCGGTCGCACCCCGGCCAGATCTCCTTCCCGGGCGGCAGCCTCGATCCCGAGGACTCCGGCCCGGTCGCAGCGGCCCTGCGCGAGGCGCAGGAGGAGACCGGGCTCGACCCCGCCGGAGTCCAGGTCTTCGGAGCGCTCCCGGAGCTGTGGCTCCCGCCGAGCAACTTCGCCGTCACCACCGTCCTCGGCTGGTGGACCACCGAATCTCCGGTGAGCGTCGTGGACCCCAACGAGGTCCACGCGATCCTCCGAGTGCCGCTGTCGACCCTGCTCGATCCCGAGCACCGGGTGACGATGGTGCACCCGATCGGCTTCGCGAGCCCCGGCTTCCTCCTCCCGGACGAGATCGGCGGAGGTGTCCTCTGGGGCTTCACCGCGGGCCTGATCTCGCGGCTCTTCGACCATGTCGGCTGGACACGCCCGTGGGACACGGACCGCACACATCCGGTCGAAGAGTGGATGATCGTCGGACGCGGCAACGAGGGACGGCCCATCCCGGCGTACCCCGTGCCCAACACCGAGTTCCAGGAGGGCCCCGGCCGATGAACCTGCTCGACTGGATCCTGCTGCTGCTCCTCGGCGCCTACGCGCTGTCCGGCTACTGGCAGGGGTTCATCACCGGTGCATTCGCGACGGTCGGCCTGCTGGTCGGCGGCCTGCTCGGCATCTGGGTGGCTCCCCGCGCCCTGGGCAACGTCGAGCCGTCGCTGTGGGTCTCCCTCGGCGCGCTGTTCATCGTGATCCTCTGCGCGACGGTCGGGCAGGCGCTGATGCAGTACAGCGGCGCCCGCATGCGTGCCCGGATCAAGTGGCAGCCGGTGCGCGCGGTGGATGCCGCCGGCGGTGCCGTCCTGAGCATGGCCGCGGTGCTGCTGGTCGCCTGGGCGCTCGGTGTCGCGATCTCCGGTTCACGGCTCGGCCCGGTCACGCCGATCGTGCGTGACTCCAAGGTGCTCGCCACCGTCGACGACGTACTTCCCGACCAGGCTTACCAGGGCCTCCAGGCCTTCAACGACGTCGTCGGCACGACCTTCTTCCCGCGCTACCTCGAGCCCTTCGCACCCGAGCAGATCGTCGCCGTCGACCCGCCGGCGCGCGGGATCCTCCGAGACCCCGACATCGAGCGCGCACGCCGCGCGGTCTTCAAGGTGCACGGCAACAACTCGTGCGGCCGTGGCGTCGAGGGCACCGCGTTCCTGATCCGCGGTGACCGGCTGATGACCAATGCCCACGTCGTTGCCGGTGTCGACGACCCGCAGATCCTGATCGGCGACAAGACCATCGACGCCCGCGTCGTCTACTACAACAGCGACCTCGACATCGCCGTCCTCGCGATCCAGGACCTCGGCATCGAGCCGCTGCACTTCGCACCCGGCGCCGAGACCAACGCCAAGGTCGCGCTGCTGGGCTACCCCCAGGACGGCCCCTACAACGCGCAGGCGGCCCGCGTGCGCCAGCAGCAGCGCCTGCGCTCCCCCGACATCTACGGCAACGGCTCGGTCCTGCGCAGCGTCTACTCGCTGCGCGGCCTGATCCGCCCGGGCAACTCCGGCGGCCCGCTGGTCGACACCTCCGGCAACGTGGCCGGCGTGATCTTCGCGGCCTCCGTCAGTGACGCCGACACCGGCTACGCCCTGACGGCCGCGGCCGTTGCGGGTGCCCGCGATGCCGGCATCGCCGCGACCGACGAGGTCGACACCGGCGCCTGCGCCAGCTGACCTGGTCCGTCGACACGGCGCGACTTCGAGGTCGACACGGCGCAATGTCGGCGTCGACACGGCGCAATGTCGGCGCGATGGCAGAGCCCGTTGGCGACACCCGGTCCCAGATCGTCGGCACCGTCAACGTTGGCCCCGATCGGGCCAGGACAGCGGGCCCAGAAGACCGGGGCCGGGGATTGCGGCCCGATTGCCCGGCGCGCAGGCGGCAAGACGCCAACCTTGCGCCGTGTCGACGCCAACCTTGCGCCGTGTCGACGGTCAGGAGTGCTTGAAGGCCTTCTTGTTCTGCTTGGCCTGGGCGAGCGCACGCTCGGGACCCTTGACCTTCTTCACGCTGAGGAAGCCGACGAACGCAAGCAGGGCGGCGACCAGGACGTAGACGCCGAACACGATCAGGAATGCCCAGTGCAGGTCGAGGCCGGAGCCGTTCCAGTGGATCAGGAAGCCGAGCGCGACCGAGAAGATGATGATCGACAGCAGGCCGATGAAGCCGGCCACGGCGAAGAGCGCGATGCCGATGCCGCCGGCCTTCACGCTGACCTTGAGCTCGGTCTTCGCCAGCTGGATCTCTGCGGAGATCAGCTTGGAGATGTCGCGCTGAGCGTCGACGACGAGCTTGCCGATGGTCGGCTCTTCGCTCATCTGCTTCATCTGATCCTGAGCCACCTGGTTCTGGGCCATGAAAAGTGCTCCTGTGCGTGGTCCGGCGGGTCGGTTCGCGACTCTACACAACGGCAGCGCGGCGGATCTGGTTGCGCCGCCTGAGCACCACAGCAGCGACGACCGCGGCGATCACGGAGGCAACAAGCACGGCTGCCTTCGCCGCATCCCGCTCCGCACCCGCGAAGGACAGGTCGGAGACGAGGAGGGAGACGGTGAACCCGACCCCGGCCAGGATCGCCACACCGAGTACGTCGCGCCACAGCACGTCGTCGTCGATCTCCGCGCGGGTCAGCCGGCACAGCAGCCACGAGCCACCGAAGACCCCGAGCGGCTTGCCGATCACGAGGCCGAGCAGCACGCCGATCACGACCGGGTCCCGCAACAGGTCGGTGCCACCGGTGATCACGACACCTGCGGACATGAGCGCGAAGAAGGGTACGGCGACGCCCGAGCTCAGCGGGACAAGCCGGTGCTCGAGGCTCTCGGCGGGGCTCGCGTCCTCCCCCTCGTCGCGGCGTACGCGGGTGAGCAGGCCGAGCGCGACGCCCGCGATGGTGGCGTGGATGCCACTCTCGTGGGTGAACCACCAGGCGGCGATCGCGATCGGCACCGCGAGCCACCACAGGTTGATCCGGAAGCGCTGCAGCAGCGTCCATGCGATCAGGCAGAGCACGGCGAACCCGAGCGGGGCGAAGGACAGGGTGCCGGAGTAGAAGGCCGCGATGATCACGATGACGATCAGGTCGTCGACCACGGCGAGCGTCAGCAGGAACGCGCGCAGCTGCGGCGGCAGGGCGGAGCCCACAACCGCCAGCACAGCAAGGGCAAACGCGATGTCAGTGGCACTCGGGATGGCCCAGCCGACCGGGTGTCCCTCGGGGTGCGCCAGGTTGATCGCCAGGTAGATCAGCGCCGGCACCGCGACACCGCATGCCGCTGCGACGACGGGAACGATCGCGTCAGCCACCCGCGACAGCGACCCGATCACGAACTCGCGCTTGAGCTCGAGGCCAGCCACGAAGAAGAAGAGCGTCAGGGCACCGTCGGCCGCCCACTGCTCGACGTTGAGCGGGCCGATGTCGAAGTGGCGCAACGTCTCGTAGGAGTGGTCGAACGTGTTGGCCCAGACCACGGCCACGGCGGCAGCCAGCAGCGCGATCGCGCCGCCGACGGTCTCCTTGCGCAGGATGTCGGAGACGAACGTGCCGTCGCTCGAGGTCGGGTCTGGAAGGAAGCGGAGGCGTCGGATCTGGGGGAAGGCCACAGGTCTCCTGGGGTCGGTCGCTGAATGATGACCGCTGCTCGCGCTGCGGGCCGACCAGACTTCCCGGCACTCCGTCGGCCATCCTACCGGTGATCAGCGCGCCAGATGGGCCAGCTGCGCGCGGACGCTCAGCTCGGCGGCGCCCCACAGGATCGGGTCGACATCGGCGTACACCCGCTCGACGACTGCTCGCGGGCTCGCGTCGGCTCCGAGGTCGACGAGCGCCTTCTCAACCTGGGCGAGCCGGTCGCGGCGGTGGGCGATGTAGAAGTCGAGCGCCCCGAGCGCGTCGGTGATGACGGGGCCGTGACCGGGCCAGATCTCCCGGATCTCGTGCTCGGAAGCCAGTGCGTGCAGGCGATCGAGCGAATCCAGGTAGGCGCCCAGCTGCCCGTCCGGGTGCGCCACGACCGTCGTGCCGCGGCCGAGCACCGTGTCGCCGGTGAGCACCGATCCGTCCGCCGGGACCAGGAACGACAACGAGTCCGCGGTGTGGCCGGGCGTCGCGATCACGTGCACCTCAAGTCCGTCGACCGCGACGACGTCGCCGGCTCCGAGTCCCTCACTGCCGAGCCGGTAGGCCGGGTCCAGAGCACGTACGCCGCACCCGACGCGCTGCGCGAACGACCGGGCCGCCTCGGAGTGGTCGAGGTGGTGGTGCGTGAGCAGCACGGCCGCCACGTCACCCGCCTCCGCGGCAATCGCGTCGAGGTGGCTCTCGATGTCGGGACCCGGGTCGACCACGACCGAGCGTCGGCCGTCGGGCTCGCGCAGCACCCAGGTGTTGGTGCCGTCGAGCGTCATCATGTTGGCGTTGGGCGCGAGCACGCAGGTGCCCCGTGCGCCGAAGTTGCCGCCGCTCCAGCTCACGCGTCGCCACCTCCGCCGAGCTGTGCGAGCACCTTCCGTCCGAGCTCGACGAAGCGGTCGGGGATGACCAGCGTCTCGCTCTCGAGATCGAAGGTCGGCTCGATGACCTCCCAGGGCGTCGCGTCGGCGATCGCCAGCGCCTCTGCCGTCGTCCGCGCAGAGAAGAGCTCGGCCAGGCTGGCGGAGGTCGGTGGCAGCATCAGGATCTCGCCCGCCATCACGGCAGTGAGACAAGCGCGGATCGTCAACCAGGCAACGCGATCCGACTCCGTCGAGACATCGCGGGTGGCCTGGCCTGTCGGCAACTCGGCGACGAAGAACCAGGTGCGATAGCGGCGCGACTCGAAGGTCGGCGTGACCCAGCAGCTCAGTGCAGCAAGCAGATCCGTGCGCAGGACCAACCCCCGCCGGGTGAGCAGCTCGGTCAACGACAGCGAGCGGGACTCCAGCGCTGCCCGGTCGGCCTCCCACTCGTCGCCGGTCGTGTCGTCGACAACAGTCGAGGCCGTGCCGGCCAGAAGCACCCCCGACTCCTCGAAGGTCTCGCGGACGGCAGCGCAGATGAGCTCGGTCGCCTGCTCCTCGCGACATCCCAGACGGGCAGCCCACTCCGCGACCGGAGGCCCTGCCCACAGCTCCGGGTCGAGCCCAGCATCGCGCGGGTCGACACCACCGCCGGGGAAGACGTACATGTCCGCGGCGAACTCCATGCCGAGGTGTCGGTGCAGCAGGTAGGCCGCGAGCCCACCCGCCTTGCCGTCACCAGATCGCAGCAGCACCACGGTCGAGGCGAGCCGCGGCTCGGTCGGCGTGCGCTCACCACTCGCATGGGCCCGCGCAGCCTCGGCGAGGTGCGGCGGGAGCGTGCGAGCGGGATCCATCGTGCGGAGCCGCGTCAGTCCGCGATCTCGACGAGGATCTCCACCTCGACGGGGGCATCCAGCGGCAGCACCGGCACGCCCACGGCAGAGCGCGCGTGGATGCCCGCGTCACCGAAGACCGCGCCGAGCAGCTCGGAGGCGCCGTTGATGACACCGGGCTGGCCGGTGAACTCCGGCGTCGAGGCGACGAAGCCGACGACCTTGACCACACGGCGTACGCGGGAGAGGTCGCCGATCTCGGCCTTCACCGCGGCGATGGCGTTGAGCGCGCACTGCTGCGCGCACTCCTTGGCCTCCTCCGCGGTGACGGACGCGCCGACCTTGCCGGTCGCCAGCAGCGCGCCGTCACGCATCGGCAGCTGGCCGGCGGTGAAGACGAGGTTGCCGGTGCGCACCGCGGGGACGTACGCCGCGAGGGGCGGCACCACCGTGGGCACCGTCAGCCCGAGCTCGGCCAGGCGCTCCTCGGGGGTGCTCACGCCTCAGCCCTCCAGGGGGCGCTTGAAGTAGCCGACAAGGTTGCCGGAGCCGTTGTCCGTGATCGTCACGAGCTCCCAGCCGTCCTGGCCGAAGTTGTTGAGGATCTGGCCGGCGACATGGTTGAGGACGGGCGCAACCTGGTATTCCCACTTGGTCATGGGTCGAGGTTACCCAGTCCCGCACCACGTCACTTCCGGGGCGTCACCGGGTGGCGGCTGGTGATCGAAATCCGGTTGAACGCGTTCATGCTGATCGCCAGCCACGCCACCGCGGCGTACTCCGCGTCGCTGAGGACCTCACGGACGCGGAACTCGAGGTCGAGCCGCTCCTCGGGGTGGGGCAGCACGGTGATCGCCTCGGCCAGCTCCAGCGCGGCCCGCTCGATCTCGGTGTAGAGGCCGGCCTCCGCCCAGGCGGGAAGTACGCCGAGGCGCTGGGGCGTCTCGCCCGCCTTGAGCGCCCGGGCGGTGTGCACGTCGAGGCAATAGGAGCAACCGTTGAGCTGCGAGACGCGAAGGCTGACGAGCTCCACGAGACGGCGGTCGAGACCGGCGGCGGCCGCAGCGGCGCCAGCCGCCCGCGCGGCGTCCATCAGGTGCCCGTAGATGTCCGGGGATGCCTTGTCGAGAAAGAGCGGGTCCATCTGCACATCATTGCGCGCTCACGCCTGCGCGGCCGGTCACATTCGTCGCCGCGCCCGGGCCCGGCCAGATAGCCTCACCTCCGTGAGCAGCTCCGACTGGCCGAAGACGCGCCTGCACGTCGTGACCGGCAAGGGTGGCACCGGCAAGTCGACCGTGGCCGCCGCCCTGGCCCTGGCACTGGCCAGCACCGGCAAGCGAGTGCTGCTCTGCGAGGTCGAGGGGCGCCAGGGCATCGCCCAGCTCTTCGACGTCCCCCCGCTCCCCTACGAGGAGCGTCGCATCGCGACCGGGCTCTTCACCGAGGGCGGCCAGCAGCCCGGCGAGGTCTACGCGCTGCACATCGACGCAGAGTCGGCCTTCCTCGAGTACCTCTCGATGTACTACAAGCTCGGACGCGCCGGGAAGGCACTCGACCGCTTCGGCGTCATCGAGTTCGCGACCACGATCGCGCCGGGCGTCCGCGACGTCCTGCTGACCGGCAAGGTCTTCGAGGCCGCCAAGACCGCGCGCCGCAAGGGCACCAGCTCCAAGGACCGTCACGGGTACGACGCGATCGTGCTCGACGCTCCCCCGACCGGCCGGATCACCCAGTTCCTCAACGTCAACGGCGAGCTCGCAGGCCTGGCCAAGGTCGGTCCGATCAAGGCACAGGCCGACACCGTGATGACACTCTTCCGCTCGCCGCAGACCGCGATCCACCTGGTCACCGTGCTGGAAGAGATGCCGGTGCGGGAGACCGCCGACGGCATCGCAGAGCTCCACAAGGCGGCGCTTCCGGTGGGCGGCGTGGTGGTCAACCTGGTGCGCCCGCGCGACATCGAGGCCACCGAGCTCGACGCCATCCGCTCCGACGAGGTCGATCGCTCCGCCATCGCCGCGGCGCTGACCAGTGCAGGGGTCGACGCCGACGATGCCCTGGTCACCAGCCTGCTCGACGAGGCGCGCGACCACGCCGAGCGTCGCGCCCTCGAGGACAGCCAGCGCACACTGATCGCCGACCTCGGCGTCCCGACGTACGAGCTGCCGCGGGTGGCGGGCGGCCTGGACATCGGCGGGCTCTACGAGCTGGCCGGACTACTTCGCGAGCAGGGGCTGGCATGACCAAGCCACAGACCCGGATCGGCCCGCTGGCCAGCGACCGCACGACGGCTCCGGCCGGCGCGCTCGACATCGATGCGCTGCTGACCGACCCGAAGACCGAGATCATCGTCTGCTGCGGCTCGGGCGGCGTCGGCAAGACCACGACGTCAGCTGCGCTCGCGCTCCGTGGTGCCGAGCTCGGCCGCAAGGTCGTCGTGCTCACCATCGACCCGGCTCGCCGCCTCGCGCAGTCGATGGGCATCGAGAAGCTCGACAACACTCCTCGCCCTGTCCCCGGCGTCTCCGGGAGCGGGAGTCTCGACGCGATGATGCTGGACATGAAGCGCACCTTCGACGAGGTCGTCGAGGCGCAGGCGACGCCGGAGAAGGCCAAGCTGATCCTGGAGAACCCCTTCTACATCGCGCTCTCCAGCTCCTTCGCGGGCACGCAGGAGTACATGGCGATGGAGAAGCTCGGCCAGCTCCACCGCGACGCCCGGGCGCAGGGCACCTACGACCTGATCGTGGTCGACACGCCTCCGTCGCGCTCGGCCCTCGACTTCCTCGACGCACCGGAGCGGCTCTCGAGCTTCCTCGACGGGCGCTTCATCCGGCTGCTGCTGGCGCCGACCAAGGGCACCGCCAAGGTGATGGCGGCCGGCTTCGGACTGGTGGTCAACGCGCTCAACAAGATCATCGGCGCGCAGGTGCTGAGCGACCTGAAGATGTTCGTCACCGCCTTCGACACCCTCTTCGGCGGGTTCCGGGCACGTGCAGAGCAGACGTACGCGCTGCTGCAGAACCCGGGCACGGCCTTCCTCGTCGTCGCGGCTCCGGAGCCGGACGCGCTGCGCGAGGCGGCGTACTTCGTCGAGCGACTCACCGGCGACCGCATGCCGCTCGCCGGCCTGGTCGTGAACCGTGCCAGCCCGCGGCCCGAGGGCGACCTCTCCGCCGACGAGGCGATGACGGCGGCCGCGCGACTGCGCAAGAAGACCGACGACGACACGGCAGAGCTCACGGCCGGGCTGCTGCGCCTGCACGCCGACCGGGTCCGCATCGTCGAGCGCGAGGACGTGCTCCGGGCCCGCTTCGCCTCAGCCCACCCCGCCGTGCGTACGGCGGTGGTCCCGGCGCTCGCCGGAGATGTGCACGACCTCGATGGCCTGCGCCACATCGGTCAGCTGCTCGCCGACCAGCACTGACGGTTTCACCGGCCGACCGGTGATTCGGGCACTTGTCGCGCGTTGCACGGCACAACAAGTGCAAGTTTCACCGGTCGACCGGTGAAACTGCCTCAGACGGCGACGCGGCCGTGGGCGTCCTTGGCGGTCTCGAGGACCTGGCGCCAGGAGGCCTCGGGACGACGGCGGATCAGGGCGCGGCGCTCGCGCTCGGTCATGCCGCCCCAGACGCCCCACTCGATCTGGTTGTCGAGCGCTTCGGCGAGGCACTCGGTGCGCACAGGGCACCCGGCGCAGACCTGCTTGGCCTTGTTCTGCTCGGCACCCCGCACGAACAGCTCGTCCGGCTTCGTTCCGCGACACGCGGCCGCTGAAGCCCAATCCTCAACCCACATGTTCATCCCCATCCGAGAAGGGGGAACCGTTCGTTTTCCAGCCACAGTCCCCACGGGCCAATCCCCAATACAGACCCTAGGAACTCGGAGTTGGTTGAAACAGACACGAGTTGGCCAAAACCCATAGTCCCTTTGGACTACTTCCGACTAGGCGACGGGTGACCCGGGCGGCGTCGTACCTGAGATCGCCCGGTGCCTGTCCCGTACTGTTGGGCCCATGTCTGAACCCTTGGACGAGGACCGCGTACCTCCCAACCAGGTGCTCGCACACCTTGGTGTCATGGCGATGGTCTCGGCCGTTCTCGGCCTCGTCGTCGCCGGTCTCGCGATCCCGTTTGCCGGTGTGCTCGGCTTCGCCGCGCGCGACGTCGCCGACTCGATGCGCGACCTGCCCGCCGCCCTGGAGACCAAGCCGCTGCCGCAGCGCACCCGGATCCTGGCCAAGGACGGCAGCCCGATCGCCACGCTGTACGACGAGAACCGGGTCAGCGTTCCGCTCACGAGCGTCGCCGAGGTCATGCGCCAGGCGGTCATCTCCATCGAGGACTACCGCTTCTACCAGCACGGCGCGCTCGACCTGAAGGGCACGATGCGCGCCCTGGTCACCAACGCCGGTGCCGGTGGCGTCGTCCAGGGTGGATCGTCGATCACTCAGCAGATGGTGAAGCTGACCCTGCTCAGTCAGGCGAAGACAAAGGAAGACCAGCTGGCCGCGAAGGAACAGACCTTCGCCCGCAAGATCCGCGAGCTGCGCTACGCGATCGCCTTCGAGGAGAACTACTCCAAGGACTGGATCCTCGAGCGCTACCTGAACATCGCCTACTTCGGTGACGGCGTCTACGGAATCCAGGCCGCCGCCCGTCACTTCTTCTCCACCGACGCCAAGAGGCTCACCCTCGGCCAGGCGGCCACGCTCGCCGGCCTGGTGAAGAACCCCGTCGGCTACGACCCCACCAACAACCCGGGCAAGGCACTCAGCCGTCGCAACACCGTCCTCGAGCGCATGGCCGAGCTCCGCGTGATCCCCGTGGCGACTGCGGAGGCCGAGGCCGCCAAGCCGATCGGCCTGAAGATCACGCCCAACCGCAACGGCTGCATGTTCTCCCGCGCGCCGTTCTTCTGCGACTACGTGATGGCCTACCTCCTCGAGGACCCCGCGCTGGGTGCCACGAAGGAAGCCCGCAAGTCGCTGCTCGAGTCCGGCGGCCTGACCATCCAGACCACCATCGACGTCCGCTTCCAGCAGGCAGCGGATGACGCGGTGAGCCGTTACGTCTACCCGACCGACAACGCCATCGGCGGCCTGGCGATGGTGGAGCCGGGCACCGGTGAGGTGCGGGCCATCTCGCAGTCGCGCCCCATGGGCCTCAACGAGAGGCGTGGCGAGAGCTTCATCAACTACGTCGTCCCGAAGAAGTACGGCGGCTCCGGCGGCTTCCTGCCCGGCTCGACGTTCAAGCCGTTCGTGCTCGCGGCGGCGATCCGTCAGGGCATCCCGCTGACCACGACCTTCAACGCGCCTGCGGACCTGAGCCTTGCCCAGGGCAACTTCGCCAACTGTCCCGGCGCGGGCAACTTCGTCGGCACGTGGGACGTGGGCAACGCCGGGAACCAGAACGCCGGCGCACGCAACCTCTACACCGGCACCGCCGGCTCCATCAACACCTTCTACGCCCAGCTCGAGATGAAGACCGGCGTCTGCGAGCCGTGGCAGCTGGCCAACAAGATGGGCGTCACCGTGCCCGTGAAGGAGCGGCAGCCAGCGATGGTGCTCGGCACGTCCGTCACCTCGCCCCTCGAGGTCGCCGAGGCCTACGCGACGTTCGGCGCGCGCGGCATCCACTGCGCCTCGCGGCCAGTGACGGCCCTCCTCGACGCCAACAAGAACGTCGTCAAGGAGTATCCGAAGGATTGCACCCAGGTGCTGCCCAGCGCCGTCGCCGACGCGGTCAACGACGTCCTGCAGGGCGCGTTCAGGTCGGGCGGCACAGCGTCCGGCATCCCGATCAGCCAGCCGACCGCGGGCAAGACGGGTACCGAGACGAAGTCGTGGGCGACCTGGCTGACCGGCTACACGCCGAACCTCGCCATGTCGGCGTTCATCGGCGGCGTCAACGACGAGGGGCACCCGATCAGCCTCAACGGCCAGTCCGTCGGCGGTCGCTACATCGGCAACGGTTCAGGTGCGGGCACGACCGGTCCCATCTGGTCGGCGGCGATGAGCGCGATCGCGCAGTGGCTGCCTGACACCAACTTCCAGATCCCGCCGCCCGGCGAGATCAAGGGCTTCATCCTCACCGTCCCGAGCACGGGCGGCATGGGCGTCAAGAGGGCCACGGACCTGCTGGAGTCGAAGGGCTTCAACGTCACCGTCTCCTCCGGCGAGGTCGACTCGAGCTACCCGCAGGGCACGGTCGCCTACACCTCACCCGGTGGCGGCGGCTCCGCGTCGAGCGGTGACCTGATCACCATCTACGTCAGCGACGGCACGCCCTACGTCCCGCCGCCGAAGAAGCCCACCAAGAAGCCGACCAAGAAGCCCACCGGCACGGCCACAACGACGCCCGCGCCCACCGAGACCAAACCCGGCAACGGCAACGGGTAGCCCCGTCCGCTCAGGCGAGCTGGCGGCGTACTTCCGCAGCGACGGCGCCACCGTCGGCGCGACCCTTGACCTGCGGAGACACGACGCCCATGACCTTGCCCATGGCCTTCATGCCCTCACCCGCGGCGCCGGTCTGCTCGACGGCCTTGGTGACGATGTCCGCGATCTCCTCGGAGGTCAGCTGCTCGGGCAGGTAGGTCACGATGACCTCGAGCTCCGAGCGCTCCTTGGCGGCCATCTCGGAGCGGCCACCCTCGTCGAAGGCGACAGCTGCCTCACGGCGCTTCTTGGCCTCGGTGGTGAGCACGGCGAGCACCTGCTCGTCGTCGAGCTCGACCCGGTCCTTGCCGGCGACCTCGGCGTTGCCGATCGCGGTCATCAGCATGCGCAGCGTGCCCGACCGCTCGGTGTCACGCGCCTTCATCGAGGTGGTGAGGTCGGCACGAAGCTGGTCCTTGAGAGCGCTCATGCCAGCCATTGTGGCAGCCTTGAGGGATGGCTCCCACCGGCTTTCGGCTCGCCCGCACCGTTGCCCTGCGTGGGCTCGCGGTCGGCGCGGTCAGCGGCGCAGCGCTGACGGCGTACGCCGTGTGCGAGGCGCGGGCCTACACGCTGCGTGAGGTGACGCTGCCGTTGCTGCCCCCGGGCCATGCAGCGCTGCGAGTCCTGCACCTCTCCGACCTGCACCTCACGCCGAGCCAGGAGGCCAAGCGGGCATGGGTGCGCGGGCTGGCCGACCTCAAGCCGGACCTGGTGATCAACACCGGCGACAACCTCGCGCACATGCAGGCGGTCCCGGCGCTCCTCGATGACTTCTCCGGTCTGCTCGAGGCGCCCGGGGTCTTCGTGCTGGGCTCCAACGACTACTTCGCGCCGAGCCTGCGCAACCCGTTCAAGTACCTCCTGCCCGACGACGGCATCCGCCACAACAACGGCCCGAAGCTGCCCTGGACCGACCTCGTCGACGGATTCACCAACGCCGGCTGGCTGGACCTGACCAACGCCACGGCCTGGCTGACCGTCGGCGGGACGCGCTTCGCGTTCGCCGGCGTCGACGACCCCCACCTCGAGTACGACGACCTCGCCGCCGTCGCGGGCCCGGCCCCCGCGGACGCCGACGTGCGGCTGGGCATCACCCACGCGCCATACCTTCGCGTGCTCGACCAGTTCGCGGCCGACGGTTACGACGCGATCATCGCCGGCCACACCCATGGCGGGCAGGTCTGCCTGCCGTGGATCGGCGCGCTGACCACCAACTGCGACCTCGAACCCGCCCGCGCGAAGGGTCTGCACCGGCACCCGGCGGACTCGCTTCCCGGCGATGCCGGCTCGTCCTGGCTGCACGTCTCGGCCGGCCTCGGCACCAATCCCTACGCCCGGATCCGCGTCGCATGCCGTCCGGAAGCGACCCTGCTCACGCTCACGGCACGCACTGGCTGAACCCGATTCCTGCCCGATTTCAGGGGGCGCCGGATCTACCGGTATGCTCCAACCTGCTCACGCGCCGTACGCGGCTCGTGGGGTTCGGGCTGTGGCGCAGTTTGGTAGCGCGCTTCGTTCGGGACGAAGAGGCCGCAGGTTCAAATCCTGTCAGCCCGACAGTTCAGAGGCCCCCATCGCATGCGGTGGGGGCCTCTGCTGATTTCGCCAGCAGGCATGGAGATCGCCTCCTCGGGGAACAGGAGGGCTGTCCCGTTCCCGACCACAGGAGTGTTGCCATGTACATCGGACTCGGCATCGTGCTGCTCGTCCTCGGCCTGATCCTGACCCTCGACGTCATCACCGTGGACATTCAGTACGTCAACGACGACGCGCTCGGCTGGATCCTCGTGATCGCGGGTGCGCTCGCGATCGTTCTCTCACTGGTCCTGGCGCCGCGCTCTCGGCGCAACGCGGACAGCTACTGACACTGCCGTTCAGACCCCGGGAATCCCGGCAGCCGCGGTCAGCAACAGGCCGCGGCTGTCGGCTGCAGCTCCAGCGTCTCCGTGCCGCAGCACTGGCTCCCAGCCTCGGACGTCGCGGAGAACGTCTCAGAGTCCTCGAGGACCGTGTAGACCTCCCAGCGCTCACCGTCCGGGGTGTTCTCGACCCAGAACTTGTCCTGGCGGGCGTAGCAGCACGTCGAGTCGCGCTCGTCGGTCGAAGCGAGGCCGGCACCACCGAGACGGGACTGGACCGCGTCGACAGCGTCGGTGTCGTCGACCTCGACGCCGAGGTGGTTCAACGAGCCGCCCTGGCCCGGGTTCTCGATCAGCACGAGCTTGAGCGGCGGCTCGGCGACCGCGAAGTTGGCGTAGCCGGGCTTGCGCTTCGCGGGCTCCGCGCCGAAGAGCGCGGAGTAGAACGCGATGGACTCCTCGAGGTTGTCGACGTTGAGCGCGAGCTGGATGCGGGACATGGTGACTCCTTATATCGATGGTTGTCTATGTCCGAGGTTGCCACGAACATAGACATCCGTCAACATAGATGTGTGTCGAAGTCATTGATCGAGCTCACGCCCGTCCAGACGGTGGCGTGCTGCTCTCCGCTGATGTCCACTCCGCTGGCCGCCGAGCAGGCCGAGCGCATCGCGCCCCTGCTGAAGGCGCTGGCCGACCCGGTCCGCCTGCGGCTGCTGTCGCTGGTCGCGGCGCACGCCGACGGCGAGGCCTGCGTGTGCGACCTCAACGACGCCTTCAACCTGTCGCAGCCCACGATCAGTCACCACCTCAAGGTCCTCCACGAGGCCGGACTCCTCGACCGCAGCAAGCGCGGCACGTGGGTCTACTACTCCGTGAAGACCGAGGCGCTCAGCGACCTCGCCGCCCTGATCGGCGGCGGCCTGTGACCGCCCTGGTCCGCCAGGTCACCTCGGAGTTCGTCGGCACGGCGTTCCTGGTTGCGACGGTCATCGGCTCGGGCATCATGGCGACCCAGCTCACCGACGACGTCGCCCTGCAGCTGCTGGCCAACAGCCTGATCACCGGCGCAGTCCTCGTCGCGCTGATCCTCACGCTCCAGCCGGTCTCCGCAGCGTTCAACCCGGTCGTCACCGCAGTCGACGCAGTCCTCGGCGGTACGCCGTGGCGCAACGTCCCGCCGCTGGCCGTCGCCCAGATCGCCGGCGGCACCGTCGGCGCAATCGCCGCCAACCTGATGTTCGAGCTCGACGCCGTCTCGATCTCCACTCACGACCGCAGCAGCTCCGGCCTCTGGCTCGGCGAGGTCGTGGCGACGCTCGGCCTGGTGCTCGTGATCTTCGGGGCCATCCGCTCGGGCCGGACCGACACGATCGCCTACGCGGTCGGCGGCTACATCACCGCGGCGTACTGGTTCACGTCGTCGACGTCCTTCGCCAACCCGGCAGTCACGATCGCGCGGATGTTCTCCAACACCTTCGCGGGCATCGCGCCCGCATCGGTCCCGGCGTTCCTCGGCATGCAGGTCGTCGGCGCCGCACTCGCGGTCGTCCTCGTCCGCGCCATCTTTTCCTCCACCAACTCCGAAGAACTCTCCCGAGAAGGAGCTCTCCAGCGATGAGCGAAAAGCCCACCGTCCTGTTCGTCTGCGTCCACAACGCCGGTCGTTCGCAGATGGCCGCCGGCTACCTGCAGCACCTCGGCGAGGGCCGCATCGAGGTGCTCTCCGCCGGCTCGAAGCCCGGCAACGAGATCAACCCGATGGCCGTCGCCGCCATGGCCGAGGAGGGCATCGACATCGCGGGCAACCAGCCCAAGGTGCTCACCACCGAGGCCGTCCAGGCCTCTGACGTCGTGATCACGATGGGCTGTGGCGACGAGTGCCCCTACTTCCCGGGCAAGCGCTACGAGGACTGGAAGCTCGACGACCCGGCGGGCCAGGGGCTCGACGCCGTCCGGCCGATCCGCGACGAGATCAAGACGCGCATCGAGGCGCTGATCGCGGACCTGCTCCCGACCGCCTGAGCGAATCCGGCCGGCCTCCGGATCACTCCCGCGAACCGTTGACCTGCACGAGCGGGAGGCGCAACGCGCCGCTCGCAGCGACGGGGACCGCCGGATTGCCAGGCTCGACCGGACCGATCCTCTGGTACGCCGCGCCCAGCGGCGGGCGCGGATCCTCGCCGTCCTTGTTGGGCCAGAACGCCATCGCCCGCTCGGCCTGGGCGGTGATCGTCAGCGACGGGTTCACGCCGAGGTTGGCGGAGATCGCTGACCCGTCGACCACGTGCAACCCGTCGTAGCCGTAGAGCCGCTGGTAGGGATCGACCACGCCCGTGGCCGGAGAGTCACCGATCGCGCAGCCGCCGATGAAGTGCGCGGTGGCCGGTCGGCCGAAGGGCTCGCCGATGCTGACTCCGCCTGGCCCGGCCTGCCGTCCCGGCTCATCCGGGCCGCCATGCGCTTCACGGCCTCGTGGCCGACGGGCAGCCAGGTCGGGTTGGGATCTCCGTGGCCCTGCTTGGAGGTGAGCCGCCACCCGATGGGCGTACGCCGCGCGGAGACGGTGATCGAGTTGTCGACGGCCTGCATGACCAGCGCGATGACGGCGCGCTCGGACCAGTGCTTCACGTCGTAGTAGTCGGTGAGGTGCGGAAGCTTCCGGATCAGCTCGGCCGCCCACCGGCGCCGGACGCCCGGACCGCCGGCCACGAGCACGGTCTGCAGGAACGCGATGGCGTTGCTGCCGTGACCGAACCGGACCGGCTCGATGTGCGTGCGCTCGTCGGGGTGCCACGACGACGTGATCGCGACGCCCTGCGAGTAGTCGACCTCCGTGTCAGGAGCGAGCGCGCCCAGGATGGACTCGGAGTTGGTCCGGGTGAGCTCGCCCAGGCGGTCGGAGATCCCGGGCAGGTCGCCCGTCGCCTTCAGCCGGTGGAGCAGCTTCTGCGTGCCGAGCGCAGCTGCCGAGAAGACGACGTGGTCGGCAGTGAAGGTCTTGACCGCCGAGCGCCGCGACAGCTTGGCCTTCGTCCAGCGTGCCTCGACGACGTACCGACCGGGGCCGTCGTCGGACTGCGGGCGGACCCGCGTCACCGTGGTCAGCGGGTGGACCACCGCCCCCGCGCGCTCGGCGAGGTGGAGGTAGTTCTTCACGAGCGTGTTCTTCGCGTTGTGGCGACAGCCGGTCATGCACTCGCCACAGTTGTGGCAGACGTTCCGGCTCGGCCCCACTCCTCCGAAGAAGGGGTCGGCGACCTCGTCACCGGGCCGGTCCCCCGGACCTCCGAAGAGGACCCCGACGGGCGTCGGGTGCACCGTGTGCCCGACCCCCATCTCCTCGGCCACCTCACGCATGAGGTCGTCAGCGGGCGTGGTGACCGGGCACGTGGTGACCCCGAGCATCCGCTTCGCCTGGTCGTAGTAGGGCGCGAGCTCCGACTTCCAGTCGGTGATCCCGGACCAGGCCGGGTCGGAGTAGAACGGGTCGAGCGGCTCGTAGAGAGTGTTCGCGTAGACCAGCGATCCACCCCCGACACCGGCGCCCGCCACGATCAGGCAGTCCTTGATCAGGTCGATCCGCATGATCCCGTAGCAGGCCGCCGCCGGGGCGAACAGGTAGCGCTTCAGGTCCCAGTTGTTCGCAGCGAAGTCGGCGTCCTCGAAGCGGTCACCCGCTTCCAGGACGGCGACCCGGTAGCCCTTCTCGGTGAGCCGCAACGCCGTGACCGAGCCGCCGAAACCGGACCCGACGACCACGACGTCGTAGTGCTCCGCACTCATCCCGCGACGAGCCCCTTCGCGATGTGGGTGATCTGGACCTCGTTGCTGCCGGCATAGATCATCAGCGACTTGGCATCGCGGGCCAGCTGCTCGACGCGGTACTCCGCCATGTAGCCGTTGCCGCCGAAGAGCTGCACGGCCTCCATCGCGACGTCGGTCGCCGCCTCCGTCGAGTAGTACTTCATCGCGGATGCCTCGGCCAGGGTCGGCAGCTGGCCCGCCTTCACCTTCTCCAGGGTCACGAAGACCATGTTCTGCACGTTGAGGCGGGCGACCTCCATCTTCGCCAGCTTGAGCTGGATCAGCTGGAAGTCGGAGATCGGCTGACCCCACAGCTCGCGCTGCTTGGCGTAGGCGATCGAGAGCCGGTGGCACTCGTTGATGATGCCCAGCGAGCCGACGGCGCACGCCACTCGCTCGAGGACGAAGCTCTGCCGGGCGCTGTCGCGGCCGTCGTTGTCCCTGCCTGCGGCGAGCGCCTTCTCGCCACCGAGCAGGTGGTCCATCGTGAGCCGCACGTCATCGAAGAAGAGCTCGCCGGTGGGCGAGGACATGATGCCCATCTTCTTGAACGGCTTGCCCTGCGTGAGGCCGGGCATGCCCTTCTCGAGCACGAAGGCCACCACCTTGCGGTCGCGGATCGGCGTGCCGTCGCCCTCGTCGAGCTTCGCGTAGACCACCATCACGTCGGCGTACGGGCCGTTGGTGATGAAGGTCTTCTGCCCCTTGAGGATGAACCCGTCGCCGTCACGGCGAGCCGTGGTCTTCATGCCGCCGAAGGCATCCGACCCGGAGTCGGGCTCGGTGATCGCCCAGGCCGCGATGTGCTCGGCGGTGACGATCCTGGGGAGCCAGCGCTCCTTCTGCTCCAGCGTGCCCTTGGTGGCGATGGTCGAGGCGCCCAGGCCGATCGAGACGCCCATCGAGACGAGGCTGCCGAGCGAGACGCCGCAGAGCTCGGCCCCCATCACGGCGCCCATGGACAGGAAGCCGGCCATCGAGTCCGCGTCGTCGTTCTTCGGCTTCTTCTCACGCGGCGCAACCGGCTCACCAGAGGCCTCGGCCGCAGCTGCAGCGGCCTTGCGCTCGGCGCGACGACGCTCGGAGGCGAGCCACTTGCCGACCATCTCGCCGCCCATGGCGTCGAGGCCGAAGTCCTTGAAGAGCTTCCGCGCCAGGTCGTACGGCGGGATAGCGCCGGTCTCGAGCTCGTCGAGCTGCGGGCGCACCTCGGCGTCGATCCATTCGCGCACGGCGTCGCGGATCGCGATGTCACTGTCAGACCAGGCGTACATGGCTCAGGCTCCCTTGATTTCCGCGTCACGCGGCAGGCCGAGCATGCGCTCGCCGATGAGGTTGAGCTGCACCTCGGTGGTGCCGCCGTAGATGGTGGTGGCACGGCCCGCGAGCAGCTGCTCGAGCGCGTGGTCGGTCGGAGCGCCGGGCACCGAGTAGGCACCCGCGACGTCCAGCTCGGCCGTGATGAACTCGGCGATCTTCTGGCTGATCCCCATCGCGAGCAGCTTGTTGACGCTGGCAGTGGTGGAGCTGTCCGAGCCGAGGAGCTGTTTGAGGACGATCCGGTTTCCCATCACGTCGATCGCCTGCGACTCCGCGACGAGCTCGCCGAGCTGGAAGCGGGCGACGGTGCTGAGGTCCCGGTCGTTGGCGAAGCGCAGGAGGTCACGGTCGTTGGCGTAGGCGTCCATCTTCCCCGAGAGGGCGACGCGCTCGCTGGCCAGCGCCGTGCGCGTGACCTTCCAGCCGTTGTCGACCTGGCCGACGACGTACTTGTCCTCGATGAAGACGTCGTCGAAGAAGACCTCGTTGAAGAGCGCCGAGCCCGTCATCTCCTTGAGGGGACGGACGTCCACGCCCTCCTTCGACATGTCGAGGAGGAAGTAGGTGATGCCCTCGTGCTTGGGAGCGGTGGGGTTGGTCCGGGCGATGAGGATGCCCCAGTCGGAGAACTGCGCCATTGACGTCCAGATCTTCTGGCCGTTGATCCTCCAGCCGCCCTCGACCTTGGTCGCCTTCGTCTGGAGCGACGCGAGGTCGGAGCCGGACCCCGGCTCGGAGAAGAGCTGGCACCACATCAGCTCGCCCCGCAGGGTCGGGATCGCCAGCTCCTCCTTCAGCTCCTCGGAGCCGTGGCCCACGATCGAGGCCAGCGCCCACACGCCGATCAGCAGGTTGGGCACCTGGATGCCTGAGGCCTTGAGCTCCTGGGCGATGACGATCTGCTCGAGCGGGCCGGCGGACCGGCCGTAGGGCTTGGGGAAGTACGGCAGCACCCAGCCGCCGTCGCCGAGGGCCAGGAAGCGCTCGTCGTCGTCCTCGATCGCGGCGATGACGTCGAGCTCGGCCCGGACCTGCGCACGGATCGCCTCGGCCTCCGCGGGCAGCTCGATCTCGAGGGCGCGGACGTTGCCGGCGATCGCGTCGTCGGCGACGCGGAGCGCGCGCGCCTCCCGGGTGCCGAGCAGGCCGCGGAGAGCGAGGGCGCGGCGGTAGTAGAGGTGGGCGTCGTGCTCCCAGGTGAAGCCGATGCCGCCGTGGGCCTGGATGCAGTCCTGGGTCACGGTGACGGCCAGGTCGGGTACGACGACCGCGGCGACGTTGCCTGCGAAGTCAGCCGAGTCGTCACCCTTGTCGATCGCGGCGGCGGCGTCCCAGACGGCGGCGCGCGACTGCTCGAGGGCGATGCCCATCCAGGCGCACTTGTGCTTGATGCCCTGGAACTGCCCGATCGGACGCCCGAACTGCACGCGGATCTTGGCGTACTCGGACGCCGCGGCGACGGACCAGGAGATGACACCGGTCGCCTCGGCGCCGAGGACGACAGCGGCGATGGAGCGGGCGCGCTCGGCGGTGAGGCCGGAGAGCACGTGGCTGGACGGAACGACGAGGTCGGTGAGGGTCACCCGTGCTGCGCTGCGGAGGACGTCGACGCTGTCCTGGGGCGTGATGGTGGCGTCGCCCGCCTCGACCGCGATCCAGCGGACGGCACCGTCAACGGCGACGGGAAGGACGAGCAGGTCCGCGACGTCGCCTGCTGCGACACCGTCCCAGGTGCCGCTGACCTTCAGGCCTCCGGCCCCGGCGCCATGACTCTCCGCAACGGGCAGCGCCGAGGTCTCCGGCGCAACGGCCGCGAGCGTCGTACCGTCGATGAGGGCGGGGATCAGCGCGGTCGCCTCTCCGCCTGCGGCCTGCAACAGGGCCGAGGCGAGCACCGTCGGGGTGAACGCCCCCGGCAGTGCATGCCGGCCGACGGCCTCGAGTGCGACAGCCAGGGTGGTGAGCCCGCCACCCGAACCTCCGAGCTCGTCGGAGATGTGGAGCCCCAGGAGCTCGTAGTCCACGAGTGACTTCCAGAACGGCGGGTACTTCTCGGGCTTTTTCGCCTCCACGATCGCCCGGATCGCGTCGGCGGTGAAGATACTCTCCGCAAGGTCGGCGACGGCAGTCGCGAGGTCGATGTGCTCCTCGATGATGCCGAGTCCGAGCTCGTAGTTCTGGCGGGCCATGTGCGGGTCTCCTGAGGGGATGGTGCAGCTGATGATCGGGCGGGCGTCAGCCCAGGCGGTCCGCGAGGTCCGCGATCTCCCACGGACCCTCGGACTCGATGGCCGACACCTCGTGCCAGCCCTCCATCTCCTGGATGACGCCACCCTGCACGGCGAAGAACTTGCCGTTGAGCTTGCAGTCGGCCGCGGCGAGCCGGGCGATCAGCGGGGAGATGTTGGAGGGGTGCCAGGCGTCGAACTCGCCCTCGGGCACTTCCTCCGCGAAGATCGCGCCCATGCCGGGAGTGGCCAGGGTGAGCCTGGTGCGGGCGATCGGGGCGATCACGTTGGCGCGTACGCCGTAGCGGTCCAGCTCGTCAGCGGCAACGAGGGTCAGCGCAGCAACGGCAGCCTTGGCGGCGCCGTAGTTGGCCTGGCCTGCGTTGGGCATGAAGGTGCCGGACGCGGAGGCGGTGTTGATGATCGAGGCCTCGACCGTCTTGCCTGCCTTCGTCTGCGCCTTCCAGTACGCCGCGGCGTGGTGGATCGGCGCAGCGGTGCCCTTGAGGACGACAGCGATGACGGCGTCCCACTGGTGCTCCTCGATCGCCGGGATGAACGCGTCGCGCAGGATGCCGGCGTTGTTGACCAGGATGTCGAGCCCGCCGAAGGTGTCGACCGCCTGCTTCACCAGCGCCTCGGCACCGGCCCAGCTGGAGACGTCGTCGGTGTTGGCGACGGCGTGCCCACCGGCCGCGACGATCTCGTCGGCCACCTGCTGTGCCGGGCCGGCGTCCGAGCCGCTGCCGTCGTTGGCGCCACCGAGGTCGTTGACCACGACGGAGGCGCCCTCGCGAGCGAGGAGGAGAGCGTGCTCACGGCCGATGCCGCGACCCGCGCCGGTGACGATGGCGATGCGTCCGTCAAGAGTTCCCATGGGAGATGTCCTTCTGTGTGGTTCGGAGGGGGTCAGGCCGTGAAGACGGCGAGACCGTCGCGGATGACGAGGTCGTCGCCGACGGAGGTCTCGAAACCGACGGCGCGGTCGCCGTCGGACAGGTCAGCGGTGGCCGGGATGTCCCAGAAGCGGGTGGTGATGTCCTGCCCGGGAAGGACCGGCTTCGCGAAGCGGACCGCGAAGCGCTTGAGGCGCGTGACGTCGCCGTCGACGAAGGACTCCAGCGCGGCCCACGAGGTGAACGCCATCGTGCACAGGCCGTGGTTGATGATGCCCGGCAGGCCGGACATGATCGCGATCTCCTCGTCGAGGTGGATCGGCATCGGGTCGCCCGAGGCCGGGGAGTAGCGGAACGTCTGGTCCTCGTCGACGTGCGCGGTGACCTCGGCGACCGGCTCGCCGGCCGTCAGCGCGGCCTCGAGGGAATGTCCCGGGGCGAGCTCGCCGACGGTCTGGCCGGCGTCCACGCCGCGGAAGAACGCAGTGATGAACTGCTCGTTGACCAGGACGTCGTCCTGGTTGCGGGTCTCTGCCTTGACCACGACCGTCGAGCCGGTGCTCAGCGCGGCGTACCCGGTCGCGCGGGCGCGGCAGGTGAGGACGTCGCCGGGCTTGATCGGTGCGTGGAAGTGGAAGTCCTGCTCGCCGTGGACGAGCTTCATCAGGAGCTCGACCGGTGCGACCTCGAGGGCGGCCGGCGCCATCGAGAAGAAGGTGGGAACGACCGCGAAGACGGGCGACGCGATCTCGCCGTTGCGGTGACCCTCGATCGGGTCGTTGGTCGCGGCGGCGTACTCCGCGATGCGCTCACTGGTGACCTCGAAGACCACGTCCTCGGTCCACTCGCCGATGCCGTCGTCGTTGAAGGTGACGGGCTTGCTCGACCGGGGAGCCTTCGGGGTCTCGGTGCTGGTGCTCATCGCGGAGTACGCCTTTCGCTGCAGGGGAGGAATCAGGCGGAGACGAGCTCGGCGAGCTTCGCGAGCGACTTCTCGAGGTCGGCCTGGGTGTTCTTGGCAACCGCCTTGCCGATCGGGCCGACGATCATGGTGCCGTTGAACTCGGCGTCGATCGTGGCCTCGGAGCCGCCGTCGGCCGGGGCGACGGACATGACGAACTTGATCTTCACGCCGGCCATGCCCGCGCCCTCGATGGTCATCGACACGGGGAGGTTGGCGTCGGTGACCGTCCACTCGATCTTGTTGGCCATGCCCATGACCGAGACGACCTCGGTGATCTGGGTGCCGACGGTGATCTCCGTGGGCAGCTCGGACTTCCAGGACTGGTGGATGGTGAGCCAGTTCTCGAAGTTGCTCAGGTCGGACAGCGCTGCGAACGCGGCGTCCGGGGCGACGGGGAGGGCCTGGGTGACGGAAACGCTAGCCATGGGTGTTGCTCCTTGGTGTGGGTGATGGGCGATGCGGAGGGGGCGTGCATCGGCGCCGGGCGGCAGGGGCGCCCGGCACCGGGACCGGTCAGGCCGGCCGACTTCGTCGGCGGCTTGTGCGCTCGCCGAACAGACGCAAGCTCGCTGCTCACTCGCTTACTGCGCCTTGCGGTACGCGGACACGACGACAGCACCGCCGAGGCCGATGTTGTGCTGCAGTGCGACGCCGCCGGGCTGCGCGGCGCGCTCGACCTGACGTGCGTCGGCGGTGCCGCGCAGCTGCCAGGTGAGCTCGGAGCACTGGGCCAGGCCCGTGGCACCGAGCGGGTGGCCCTTGGAGATCAGGCCACCGGACGGGTTGACGACCCAACGGCCGCCGTACGTCGTGTCGTCGTTGTCGACGAGCTTGCCGCCCTCGCCGTCGGCGCAGAGGCCGAGCGCTTCATAGGTGATCAGCTCGTTGGCAGAGAAGCAGTCGTGCAGCTCGATCACGCTCACGTCGTCGGGCGTGATGCCGGCCTGCTCGTAGACCTGGCGTGCCGCTTCACGGGACATCTCCTTGCCGACGAGCGACTGTGCGGAGTTGTCGGTGAAGGTGCTCTCCATGTCGGTGACCATCGCCTGGCCGATCATCTCGACCGCCTGGTCGCCGAGGCCGTGCTTGTCCACGAAGGCCTCACTGGCGAGGATCACCGCACCCGAGCCGTCGGAGGTGGGCGAGCACTGGAGCTTGGTGAGCGGGCTGTAGATGACGGCCGAGTTCTGGATCTCCTCCAGCGTGTATTCCGTCTGGAACTGCGCGTAGGGGTTGTTCACCGAGTGCTTGTGGTTCTTGTAGCCGATCTTGGCGAAGTGCTCGAGCGTCGTGCCGTAGCGCTCCATGTGCTCGCGACCAGCAGCACCGAACATGTACGGCGCGGGCGGCATCGCGAACTCCTGGAGCTCGGCGAGCGCCATGAGGTGGTCCATCATCGGGTTCGTGCGGTCATCGAACTGCGACATGAGCGAACCCGGCTGCATCTTCTCGAAGCCGAGGGCGAGCGTGCAGTCGTAGAGACCGCCACGGATCGCCTGCGCGGCAAGGTAGAGCGCCGTGGAACCGGTCGAGCAGTTGTTGTTGACGTTGGTGATCGGGACACCGGTCCTGCCGAGCTCGTAGACGGCGCGCTGACCGGAGGTCGAGTCGCCGTAGACGTAGCCGACGTGGACCTGCTGGACCTGGTCGTAGGCGATGCCGGCGTCGTCGAGCGCCTTGGTGCCCGCCTCGCGGGCCATGTCCGGGTAGTCCCAGTCCTTCGACCCGGGCTTCTCGAACTTCGTCATGCCGACGCCGACGACGTAGACCTTGCTGCTGGCCATCGAAAGGGCCCTCCGTTGCTCGGGCGACCGCAGAGCGATCTGTCTTGGACGCGTTGTCTCAGACAAAAGTAGGTTGGACATGGTGTCCAGTCAAGGACTCGGTCTAAGGTTTCTCGCATGACCCAGGCATTGGACGCTCCGACGTCGGCGGACGGTCGCGACCGGCGCTGGGACGACCACCGCCAGGAGCGACGGGCCCGCCTGATCTCGGCAGCCATCACCCTCATCGATCGCGACGGCAGCGATGTGGGCGTCGCGGCCATCGCCGCCGAGGCCGGCATTCCGCGCTCGGTCGTCTACAAGCTCTTCCGCGACCGCGAGGACCTGGACGAGCAGATTCGCGGGCAGATCATCGACGAGATGACCGCAGCCCTGGCTCCCCTGCTGGTGCCCCGCGCGACGCTGCGCGAGATGATTCGCGTCGCCGTCACGACGTACGTCGGCTGGGTCACCGCGCACGCCAACCTGCACCGATTCATCGGCAGCGGCTCCACGACCCGTCCGACACCGGGATCACCAGCCATCACGGGAGGCAAGACCGCCTTCTCGCAGAGCGTCGTCGCCCTGGTCAACGCCCTGATCCCCCAGATGACCCATGGCGCAAAGCTCCCGCGCGGCTCCGCGGAGAACCTCGCCTTCGCACTCACCGGCATCACCGACAGCGTGGTCAACCGCTGGCTGCTGGCCGGGCGGAGCCGGAGCTCGAAACGAGACCTGTGCCGGTTCCTCACCGCAGCGTCATGCTCGGTCGTCGAGAGCGCCTCGACACTCGCCGGCATCGACATCGACCTGGACGCGCCCGTCCCGCTCTGACGCACTCGTCCATCGGCTCGGCGTGAGACACATTACTTGGACAGCCTGTCCTGCCTAAAAGTATTCTGGACACCTTGTCTGCCTGTTGACCGAGGAGTCCCGTGAAGACACCCCTGGCCCGGGCTGCGCTCGAAGCCCGCTCGCTGGTCGCGCTCGCCCGCGCCGGAGCACTCCCCGTGACCGCGCCCCACCTGCTGCCGTCCATGGCACTGACCGCTGCGCAGTACGGCCCCTTCGGCGCCGCACCCCGGTTGGCGGCAATGCGTCACCCCAACCGTCCGGCGATCGCCGACGAGCGGGGCCAGATCAGCTACCGCACGCTGGACGAGCAGGTGAACCGCCTGGCGAACGTGCTGCGCGACCGCTACGAGCCCGGCCAGACGCTCGGCATCCTGTGCCGCAACCACCGCGCTCCGCTCATCGCTGCCTTCGCGGCGTCGCGCGCCGGGCTCAACACCGTCTGGCTGAACACCGCCTTCTCCGCGCCCCAGGCAGCCGAGGTCGCGGCGCGTGAAGGCATCAACCTCCTCGTCCACGACGCGGATCTCGCTGCGGTTGCCGCAGACGTCGTCGCCGACAAGCTCGTCACCGACATCACCCAGCGCACCGACGAGCTCGACGAGCTGATCGCGACGGGCTCACCGACCACGCCGCCGCCGCCGGCCCGCCCCGGCCGCCTGGTCCTCCTGACCAGCGGCACGACGGGCACGCCGAAAGGCGCTCCCCGCACGGAACCGCGCGGCTACACGCTGCCCGGCAGCCTGCTCGACCGCATGCCGATGCGCAGCGGCGGCGCCACCGTCATCGGCCCACCGCTGTTCCACGGCACCGGCCTGATCATGACGCTGCTGACGATCGCCACCGGTTCGAAGGTCGTGCTTCGCCGCCACTTCGACCCCGAGCAGTTCCTCGGCGACATCGCGCGCAACCGCGCCGACACCGTCTGTGCGGTGCCCGTCCTGCTGCAGCGCACCCTCGCGCTGGGGCAGGAGACGATCGCCCGCTACGACACCTCCTCGCTCCGCATCGTCTTCTGCTCCGGAGCGGCCCTCCCCGCCGCAGTCTCCGCGGCGTTCCAGGACCAGTTCGGCCCGGTGATCTACAACCTCTACGGCTCGACCGAGGTGTCCGTCGCGACGCTCGCCACCCCGGACGTCGTCCGCGACCACCCGACCTCAGTGGGCCTTCCCGCGCTGGGCAGCCGGGTCGCCATCCTCGACGAGGCCGGTCGCCGCGTGCCCCAGGGCGAGCGCGGGCGGATCTTCGTCGGCACCGTGACGCCCTTCGAGGGCTACACCGGTGGAGGCGGCAAGGAGATCATCGACGGCATGCTCGCCACCGGCGACGTCGGCCACTTCGACCGCGCCGGCCTGCTCTACGTCGACGGACGCGACGACGACATGATCGTCTCCGGCGGCGAGAACGTCTTCCCTGCCGAGGTGGAAGAGCTGCTCGTCGCGCACCCCGCCGTCCACGAGGTGGCAGTCGTCGGTGTCGAGGACGAGGAGTTCGGCCGTCGCCTGCGCGCGTTCGTCGTTCTGCTGCCGGGCGCCCGCCTCGAGGCAGACGAGGTCCGCACCCACGTCCGCGAGAACCTCGCCCGCTACAAGGTGCCCCGCGACGTGATCTTCCTCGACGAGCTTCCCCGCAACCCCACCGGCAAGGTGCTCAAGCGCACGCTCGTGACCTGGGACCAGGACAACGCCTGATGACCATCGAGACCACCTCCCCCACCCCGGGCACGCGCAACTCCCGGCGCCCGAGCCGATCGGCGATCGCGCGCCGGATCGCACGCAACGCCTGGGGCGTCTCCTGGCTGGGCGACGGCGTCGAGCCGAGCCGCCCGGCCCCGACCGAGGTCCTGTACACCGAGGACCACGCCACCGTGGCGCGAGTGGCCCCGCACAGCGGCCAGACAGGGAACCCGGTGCTCCTGGTGACGCCGCTCGCGGTCCCCGTCAGCTGCTGGGACCTGCGTCCCGGCCAGAGCCTCGCCGCGCACCTGGCAGGGGTCGACGCCCGCACCTCGGTGGACGCCGGCCGACCGACGTACACGATCGACTACGGGCAGATCACCTTCGCTGACCGCGGCATGGGCTTCGAGGACTGGGTCGGCGACATCCTGCCGACCGCTGTCCTCCGGATCTCCGCCGAGCACGGCGGAGCACCCGTGCACCTCGTCGGCTGGTCACACGGCGGCACGATGTCGTTGCTGCTCGGCGCCCACGCACCCGACCTGCCGATCGCCTCGATCAGCACCCTCGGCACACCGACCGACTACCGCCTCAACCCGACGTACGCCGGCATGCGGCTGATCTCCTCGCTGGTGGGACCCGCGCCGCTCGTCGCTCCGGCGCAGATGATGGGCGGCATCCCGGCACCGTTGACCCAGCGGATGTACCGGTGGATGTCCCCGATGCGCGAGGTCACCAAGCCCTGGACGCTGGCGAGCAACCTCGGCCGCACCGAGGTGTTGGCCCGCATCGGAGCGAACGACCGCTTCGTGGCCTCGATGCCCGGCTACCCGGGCCGGTTCATCAACCAGTCCTTCACGCTGCTTGTTGCCCGCAGCGAGCTGGCCGCGGGCGTGGTCCACCTGCGCGAGGACTTCGTGGTCCGGATGGAGAGGCTCAGGGCGCCGCTGCTGCTCATCGGCAGCGCTCACGACACCCTGGCCAACGCCGCGTCGGTCGAAGCCGGCGTCCGCGCCTACCCGTCGGCGAAGGTGCGCTTCCACGGGGTCAGCGGCTTCAGCCACCTCGGCCTGATCGCGTCGCCGCGCGCCGCCGTGGAGACGTGGCCCGAGATCCACCGCCACCTCGCGGAGCACGACAGCCGTTAGGCAGCCGTGCGGGCGGGCTCGCTGCGGAAGCGCGCGGGCCGGCCATCGATCCGCATCCACCGCCAGATCCAGCGGGTCCGGCTGTTGCGCAGGCCGGTCTCGTCCGCGAGGAACCGCACGTCAGCCATCAGGTCGCGCAGCTGCTGCTGCCCGTCGGGCGAGTCCCAGAAGATCTCCTTCATCACCCTCCGCGGGATGCCGTAGCGCTTGCGGAACTCACGCGACGGAATCGCGATGACGTCGCACAGGATCCGCATCACGAGCGGGTAGACGACCGCGAGCAGCGCCCGGCGCCAGCGCGGCAGCCGCGGCGTGTGGTGGGCGATGAACTCGTGGGCGAAGGAGATGTGACGCGCCTCCTCGGCCACGTGGATCTGCATGATCCGCGCCATCACGGGGTGGCCCTGGTCGCCGGAGCGCAGGATCGCCTTCTGCAGGTGGTCGATCGGCTCCTCGCCGGCGAGGATGCCCGTGAAGAAGATCTCCGGGAGCAACCGGCCGAAGACGGGCAGCACCGACTGCACGATGCGGAACCAGCGCGGGGCACCGGGGGCGTCGACGCCGGTGCGGTTCACCGCCTCCTGGAACATCTGGATGTGGTGGGTCTCCTCGGTGACCTCGTGCATGAGGTAGCGGAACTCCGGCGACCCGTTCGGCACGTCCATGAGGTACTCGAGGACGCCCTTGATCAGCACGTTCTCGAACTGCCAGCCGACCTTGCAGATGTTGACGAGCCGGGCCATGCCGATCTCGATCTGCCGGTCCTCGGGAAGCGCCTGGTACCACGGGTGGCGCCCGAGCGGGTCGATCTCGGGGAGGATCCAGCGGCGGTCGCCGGGCACCACGGCGTACGCCGGGTCGTCCCACGGGATGTCCTTGAACGCGTTGAACGAGACGCGGACCGAAGCCTCGGAAAGGGTCCGCAACTTCTCGTCGTAGCTCTGCTCATCGTGCACGGTGGTCATCCATGCCTCCTCGTCGACAGCGGTCGAAATGACCGCACTCCCTAGATGTCTGATACGCAGTGTCTAACATATCTAGGGATGCCCACTCACGCCATGGGTGCGCGCGAGAAATCGCCGGACGACCGACATGCGGCGCCCGCCGGAGTGGCGCGTCCGGGGAGTTCAGTCCTGGACGGCGGTCGCGGCGAAGAGGTCCATGACCGGGACGGTCGGGTCGAGCTCGAAGCCGAACATCCGGGCCTGGTCGTCGATCTGGAGCCACATCGACCGGTGCAGCATCGCCACGAGTGCGTCGACGCCCGGCGCGCGCTCTGCACGGCGGACCCACGACGAGACCGTGCCACGCACCTGCCCGATGATTCCGAACGTCAGCAGCTCGATTGCTGCCTGCTCCTCGTCGTCGAACTCGCGACCGAGCGCCTGGGCGGCGAAACCGATCACCGCCGAGATCTGGTCGGCGATGGACTGGGTGAGTGCGAGCAGCTGGCTCTCCTGGCCATCACCGAGCTCGCGCTCGCCCCACACGTAGAGGTTGGCGTGCTCGTCGACCCAGCCGACGAAGCCGCGGAGCGCCCGGTCGATGATCTCGTCGATGCTGCCTTCGAGGGTGATGTTCAGGATGACGGCATCAGCGATCATCGAGACGATGTGGCCGCGCACCGCCCGCTGAAGCCCCGCGCGCCCCTCGAAGTGCCGGTAGAGGACGGTGCGCACCAGGCCTGCAGCGTCGGCGATCTGCTGCAGGTTGATCTCCGCGCCCGGCGGCGCCTCCTCGATCGCGGCGACCGCAGCGTCGAGAACAAGGAGTCGTCGTTCGGCCCGGTGCTCGTCCCAGCGGACGGCACGGCCATCAATCCGCGGGAGTGGCACGCACCCCACCCTAGTCGCGCCGGTCAGCGTCGACCCAGCGCCACGAGCGGCCTCTTCCTCGGTGTCTTCCTGAGCGTGGACTCGACCACTGCGGCAGCGGTCAGCGACTCACGGTCCAGCAGCTTGACGCGCGGACGGCCGGCGGCGGCCCCGGCGCTGCGCTCGGCGGCGTCGATCGCCCGCCAGCCGCGCTCGCTGATCTCCTGCGGAAGCCGCTCGATCACGGTCTCGGGCGCCGTGAGCAGTCCGGCGTCGAGATCGAGGAGCAGTGACGCGACGGTCTCCTCGGAGCAGGACTTGTTGGTGCCGAGGAAGCCGGTCGGTCCGCGCTTGATCCAGCCCGCGACGTAGACGCCGGGCTCGACGCGTCCGGCGTCGTTGGGTACGACGGCGCGCTGGTCGTCGAACGGCAGGTGCTTGACGGGGGTCGCGCGGTAGCCGATGGCGCGCAGCACGAGCCCGGTCGGGAGCACCTCGGTCTCGTCGGCGAGCACGGCGCGGCCGTCGACGACGGTCGTCCGGGCGACCTCGAGTCCCTCGACCGCGTGCTCGCCGACGATGCGGACGGGCGCGGTGTTGAACCGGAGGACGATGCGGCGCAGGCCGGGGCGCGGGTCGCGGGCAGCCAGGTCGGCAAGGATCCGGGTCTTCTCGGAATTGACCTCGACATCGCCTTCGACGACGACATCGATCTCGTCGATGCCGGCCAGCCCGATCAGCTCGGGCAGCGTGAACGCCGCCTCCGCAGGTCCGCGCCGACCGAGCACGACGACCTCACGGATCGCGCTGTCCCGCAGGGCGGCGAGCGCGACGTCGGAGATGTCGGTGTCCGCCAGGCGCTCGGGATCGAGCGACAGGATGCGTGCCACGTCGAGCGCGACGTTGCCGTTGCCGATGACGACAGCGCGGTCCGAGCCAACGGGGTAGGACTTGCCGGCCTGGTCGGGGTGGCCGTTGTACCAGGCGACGAAGTCGGTCGCGGAGACGCTGCCGGGCAGCTCCTCGCCGTCGACGCCCAGACGCCGGTCGGTGGCTGCGCCGACGGAGTAGATCACCGCGTCGTACGCCGCGCGGAGCTGCGCGTGGGTCACGTCCTCGCCGACGTGCACGTTGAGGCGGTAGCGGAAGCCGTCCTCGCGCTCGATCTTGTCGAAGAGCCCCACGACCTGCTTGGTGTGCTGGTGGTCGGGGGCCACGCCGTAGCGCGCGAGACCGTGCGGCGTCGGCAGCCGGTCGAAGACGTCGACCGAGACGCCGGGGTGCTTGAGCAGCTCGTCGGTGGCGTACAGGCCGGCCGGACCGGCACCGACCACGGCCACGCGCAGCCCGGCAGCATCCACGTGCGGCTTCTTGGCGACCGCAGCCAGGATCGGGCGATCGGCGTGCGGATTCTCCTTGTAGTACGCGGCGTTGATCTCGATGAACGGCAGCTGCGCATCGGTGAGCTTGGTGTGCGGCTGGAGCGCGGCGGCCGGGCAGGCCGTCGCGCACGCACCGCAGTCGACGCAGGCGACCGGGTCGACGTAGAGCATCTCCGCGGTCGCGAATCCGGGCTCACCAGGCGTCGGATGGATCGCGTTGACCGGGCACGCGACGACGCACGCGGCGTCGCTGCAGCAGGACTGGGTGACGACGTACGGCACTCAGGCCACCTTGGTGCTCGCGCCGTGGCTGTGGCCGCCGCGCTCGTGGACCTCACCGCGGAAGCGAGCCGGGCGACCATCGATGCCGAGCAGCTTCCACAGCGGGCGGGTGACCCGGTTGCGGACGCCGATGTTCTCGGCCAGCATCCGCAGGTCGGAGAAGGTCTCGGAGAGCAGCTCGGTGCCCTGCGGGCTCTTCCAGTACACGTCCTTGATGACGGAGCGCGGGATGCCGAGCTCGCGGTAGGAGGACCGCTGCGGGGTCAGGATCATGTCGCACATGAGGCGGTAGACGACCGGCGTGAGGACACCGAGAAGGCCCTTGCGGATGGCGCCCATGTCGTCGGCCCGCTCGGTGAGGTAGCGGTGCGCGAACGAGATGTGACGCGCCTCCTCGGCGACGTGGATCGACACGATCCGCTTCACCAGCGGGTGCATCTCCCAGCCGCTGCGCAGGATCATCTTCTGCGCGTGGTCGATCGGCTCCTCGCCGCCGAGCACGAGCGTGAAGAAGAACTCCGGGAAGAGCGTCGCGAAGGACGGGATCAGCATCTGGAGCGGCATCGTCTTGGTCCAGCGGCGCATGCCCGGGGGGTTGACGCCGGCCCGGTTGACGTACTCCTGGAACATCTGGGTGTGGTGGGTCTCCTCGGTCGCCTCGTGGGTCACGTAGCGGTACTCCGGGGAGCCGTTGGGCAGGTTGTAGACGTACTGCATGAGGCCGCGGATGAGGAGGTTCTCGAACTCGAGGCCGACCTTCATCATCTGGCCGATCATCCAGAAGCCGATCTCCTTCTGGCGCTCCTCGGACAGGCCCTGGTACCAGGCGTGGCCACCCAGCGGGTGGGCCGTCGGGAGGATCCAGCAGTCGGCCGCAGGGTCGATGACGTTGGCCGGGTTGTCCCAGTCGATGTCCTCGAAGGCGTCGAAGTGCAGGCGCACCGAACCCTCGGAAAGGGTCTTCAGGGCCTCGTCGTAGGTCTGCTCGATGGTCATGCGTCCTCCTCAGACGGCCGCGGCTGCGGCAGGGATCCGGTCGATGGCGGACGACTCGCTGCCGAACAGCAACGCAGAGTCGTCGATGGCGCCACGCCGCAGGAGCGGGGCGTCCTTGAAGTAGTCGTTGAAGATCCGCCACGGCGCACGCTTGCCCTGTCGGGGCATCACGGCGTCACCGCGCTGGATGTATCCGGAGCGCATCGAGTCGCCCATGACCGACGTGGTGTCGTGGTCCTCGGGGCTCGCGAGCGGGACCACGGTGGTGTGACCGCGCTCGTCCATGTGCTTGATCAGGCGGGAGAAGTACGTGCTGGCCAGGTCGGCCTTCAGCGTCCACGACGCGTTGGTGTAGCCGATCACGAACATCGCGTTGGGCACGCCCTCCATCAGGACGCCCTTGTAGAGCATGCGGTCGTGGGTGCTGATCGCCTCGCCGTCGATCTCGATCGCAGCGCCGCCGGCGAGCTGGATCTGCAGGCCGGTGGCGGAGACGACGATGTCGGCCGGGATCTCCTCACCCGAGCGGGTGCGGATGCCGGTCGCGGTGAACGTCTCGATGTGGTCGGTGACGATGCTCGCCTCGCCGCGGCGCAGCACGCGGAACAGGTCGCCGTTGGGCACCACGCACAGCCGCTCGTCCCACGGGTTGTACGACGGGGTGAAGTGCTTCATGTCCACCGTGCCGCGCAGCTGGGCGCGGACCATGCCGAGCAGGACCTTGCGCGCCAGCTTCGGCTGCGAGCGGCAGATCTTGTAGAGCGCCTGCTGCAGCACGATGTTGCGCAGGCGGCCGGACCGGTAGATCAGGGCCGAGGGCACGTGCAGCCTGGTCAGCGGCGACGCCACGGGGTCGGCCGCCGGCACCGGCATGATGTACGACGGGGAGCGCTGCAGCATCGTGACGTGCTCCGCGAGCGGCGCCATGGACGGGACCAGGGTGATCGCGGTCGCGCCACTGCCGATGACCACCACGCGCTTGCCGGTGTAGTCGAGGTCGGAGGGCCAGAACTGCGGGTGGACGATCTGCCCGCCGAACGAATCCTCGCCCGGGAACTCGGGCCGGAACGCCTGGTCGTAGTTGTAGTAACCGGTCGCGCCGATGAGGAAGCGCGCGGTCCAGACCTCGGCCGCGCCGTCAACAACCGCCTCGACGGTCCAGAGGTTGTCGGCCGACGACCAGTTCACCCGGGTGACGTGGCGGCCGAAGTGGATGTGCTCGGTGACGCCGAACTCGGCGGCCGTGTCGGCGACGTACTGCTTGATGCTCGGGCCGTCGGCGAGCACATCGGTGCCGACCCACGGGCGGAAGCCGTAGCCGAACGTGAGCATGTCCGAGTCGGAGCGGATGCCCGGGTAGGTGAAGAGGTCCCAGGTGCCACCGATCGCGGCGCGGCGCTCGAGGATCGCGAACGACGCCCCGGTCTCCTCGCGGATCAGGTGACAGGCAGCACCGATGCCGGACACGCCCGCGCCGATGATCAGCACGTCGAGGTGTCGGTTCTCAGTCATGGGTTCTCTCCGGAGTATCAGGGACATCGTGTTTCAGAAAAGTTACCAAGTACATCGCGTAGCGGATACCCAAACGAGGTGAGACGCTGCGCACACCCACGCTCCGGCGCCCGCCTCGACCGACCAGCCCGGGCGATCAGTCCGGCTGCTCAGCTCGGCTGCTCAGCCGACCTGGGCCACGAGTGGCGCCGCCGCCAGCAGCGGACCGGAGCTGCCCTCGAGCAGCACGTTGGCGATGAGGCGCGGGCGGTCGGACATCGGCACGTGTCCGCAACCACGCAGCCAGACATGGGTGGCATCGGGCATGAGCTGACGCGCACGGCCCGCCTGATAGGTGCGGAGCACGTAGTCACGCTTGCCCCAGGCGATCGTCACGCGCACGTCATCGGGCACGCCTTCGGGATCGAAGGAGTAGGCCTGACCCAACAGGTTCTTCAGGGCCGGCCGGGCCCGCAGCATGGACCGCAGGTCGCCGATCGCGGCCTCGGCGCTCATGCGACGCGGGTGCGCCATTGCCCACGACATCATCAGCGCGCGGCCGGGCGCCGTGCGCGCGAGGATCGGAGCGACGTGCTGGCTGTAGCCGGCCGCCACGACCACGGTCTTGAAGATCCGCTCGATGTAGGCGAAGTCCTGCTCGTCCTCCCAGAAACCGGCCGGCGACAGCGCGGTCACACTGCTCGCACGGCCGTCAACCGCGGCCTCGAGCGCGATCAGGCCACCGAGCGAGTTGCCCGCGACGTGCGGGCGCTCCAGCCCGAGCTCGGCGTGGAACGCCTCGAGCTCGTCGCGGAGGTAGTCCTTCGCCGAGCGCCCGCGCGGCGCGAAGGCAGGCGACTGCCCGTGGCCGGGGAGGTCGACGAGGATCACCTCGCGGTGCGGGGCCAGGAGGTCGACGACCGGATACCAGGCCTGGCGACGGTGCCCGAGGCCGTGCACCAGCAGAAGGGGCGGACCTTCACCGATTCGCTCGTGTGCGAGCACAGCTCCTCCTGAGTTTCTGGACACCTGACCAGGTTGATCGGACTCCGCGAAGTAAACAGCGATCCGCCGGGACCCACAAGGGTTTCCGATACACCGCGTCCCGCTCACATTGCAGATGAGACGCGTGACCGTGTGCAATGTGACGCGCGTCGCACCAACTCGATGGCACAAGTTCCTCTCGCCTGACACGCTGTGCGCGCACGCCCCACACCGCCGCAGCGCTCGCCACCTCCGAAGGAAACAGCCGTGAAGACACTCCAGGACAAGGTCGTCGTCATCACCGGAGCCGGCTCCGGCATCGGTCGCGCGCTGGCACTCGAGGCCTCCCGCTCGGGCGCGCTGCTGGCGCTCTCCGACGTCAACGAGGCCGGGCTCGCCGAGACCGCCGAGCTCGCCACCACGGCCGGCTCTCCCGAGGTGCGCACCGACCGCCTCGACGTGGCTGACCGCGCCGCGTTCGCGGCGTACGCGTCTGCTGTGGCGGAGCACTTCGGCCGCGTCAATGTCGTCATCAACAACGCGGGCGTGGCACTGGCCGGCAACTTCGAGGAGATGTCCTACGAGGACTTCGACTGGATCGTCGGGATCAACTTCTGGGGCGTCGTGCACGGCACGAAGGAGTTCCTGCCGCACCTGATCGCGTCCGGCGACGGCCACATCGTCAACATCTCGTCGCTCTTCGGCCTGCTGTCGATCCCGGGCCAGAGCGCCTACAACGCCACGAAGTACGCCGTCCGCGGCTTCAGCGAGGCGCTGCGCGAGGAGATGCTGATCAGCAAGCACCCGGTCGGCGTGACCGTCGTGCACCCCGGTGGCATCAAGACCGAGATCGCCCGCAACGCCCGCGTCACCGAGAGCGAGGACAAGGACGCCACCGCCAAGGTGTTCGACAAGCTCGCGACGATGGGCCCCGACAAGGCCGCGAAGATCATCCTCAAGGGCGTCCGCAAGAACCAGGCGCGCGTGCTCGTCGGGCTCGACGCCCACGCGCTCCACGCCTTCGCGAAGTTCAGCGGTTCGCGCTACCAGGACATCGTGGCGCTGAGCTCGAAGCAGATGCTGAAGGCGACCAAGAAGAAGCCTTGACCGGGAGTTCATCTGGTCATGGCACCCTGTGCCGCGTGAAGACGCTGATCGTGGTCCGGCACGCGAAGTCGGACTGGGCCGGAGACGAGCCGGATCGTGAGCGACCGCTCGGCAAGCGCGGCCGACGCCAGGCCCCTGAGTCGGGTTCCTGGATCGCTGCGCACCACCCCGTGATCGACCTGGCCGTGGTCTCCCCCGCGGTCCGCGCCGCGACCACGTGGGACCTGATCGCGGGTGAGCTGGCCACGCCACCGCCGATCTCCCTCGACGAGCGCGTGTACGCCGCGTGGGACCACGAGCTGCTCGCGGTCATCCGCTCGCTGCCCACGTCCTTGAGCACGGTGGCGCTGGTCGGGCACAACCCCGGCGTCGAGGCGATCGTCGAGGCGCTGACCGGGACCTACGCGCCGATGCCGACCTCGTGCGTCGCCGTGATCGAGCTGACTGCCTGGGATGCACCGTCGGGCAAGCTGCTCGCCCATGGGCGTCCACCCGTCTGAGCCGGAGCCAGCTGTCCCACCGGGCTGACAAATCACCGGGGACCCGGGCGCGCCGAAGGACAATGGACCGGTGCCCCAGTCCGCCGTCGCCGCCCGCGAGATCAGCGACGGCCGCCGCTGGGCGATGCTCGGCGTCAGCACCGCAGCACAGGCCGCTGCTGCGGTCACGATCCACGGACCGGCGTTCCTGATCCCGGTCCTGGTCGCGCGCCGGGGACTGACACTGACCGAGGCCGGGACCGTCGCCGCGATGTCGATGATCGGCGTGGTCTGCACGCTCGTGCTGTGGGGCGTCGTCGTGGACAGGCTCGGGGAGCGTGTCGCGCTCCTCGCGGGCCTCGGCCTGACCTGCCTGGCCGGGGTGGGTGCCGCGCTCACCGACAGCACTCCGGCCCTGGCGATCGCACTCTTCTGCGCCGGAGCCGCCGCCGCGAGCACCGCGAGCGCGAGTGGCCGGGTGGTGGTGGGCTGGTTCCCGCCCGAGCGGCGCGGCCTGGCGATGGGGATCCGGCAGATGGCCCAACCGGCCGGCGTCGGCATCGCCGCCATCTCGATCGCGGTCCTCGCGGACGAGCACGGCATCTCGGTTGCTCTGGCTGTGCCGGCGATCGCGGCTGCCGTCGCCGCCGCCGCGGTCTTCGTCGTGGTGATCGACCCACCCCGCCCGGACCGCGCCACCAGCCCGGCCCCGAACCCCTACCGCGCCGACTCCTACCTCCGGAAGATCCACACCTCCTCGGTCCTGCTGGTCGTGCCGCAGTTCCTGGTCTGGACCTACGCGCTCGTCTGGCTGCTGGACGACCGCGGTTGGGAGCCCGCCGCCGCTGGCGCGCTCGTTGCCGGCACCCAGGTCCTCGGAGCCCTCGGCCGCATCGCCTCCGGCCAGCTCTCCGACATGGTCGGCGGGCGCATGCGTCCGCTGCGCTGGATCGCGATCGCGGCCTCGCTCACGATGGCACTGCTCGGGCTCACGGCCTGGCTGGGCTGGACCGTCTCGATCGCGCTCCTCGCCCTCGCCACCATCGTCACGGTCGCGGACAACGGCCTTGCGTTCACTGCCGTCGCCGAGCGGGCCGGGCCGTTCTGGAGCGGGCGCTCACTCGGCGTACACAACACGGCGCAGTACGTCACCGCCGCGATCTGCGCCCCCGCCGCGGGCGCCACGATCACGCTGCTCGGCTACCCGGCGACATTCGCCCTCGCTGCGCTCTTCCCGATGCTCGCGATCGGGCTGGTGCCGGTCCGGCAGGAGCGACCGCTCACGTGAGCCGCTTCCTCGCTGACACCCGGCCGCTGCGCAACGCCCACTTCCGGCGGCTCTGGACGGCCAACGTCATCACCGTCATCGGTGCCCAGCTCACGGTGGTCGCGGTTGCGGCACAGATCTACGCGATCACCGGCTCCTCGGCGTACGTCGGGTTGAGCGGCCTGTTCGGCCTGGTGCCGCTGATCGTTTTCGGCCTGTGGGGCGGCGCGCTCGCCGACCACTTCGACCGCCGGACGATCCTCATCGTCACGACCCTTGGCCTGATCCTCACCAGCGCCGGGTTCTGGGCGCAGGCGGCGCTCCACCTCGAGAGCGTGTGGTTCCTGCTCGGGCTCTTTGCGGTGCAGCAGGCGTTCCTCGCGGTCAACCAGCCGGCTCGGTCGGCCGCGCTGCCACGGCTGCTCCCCGCTGACCTCCTGCCCGCGGCGAACTCGCTCAACATGACCCTGCTGATGGCCGGCGGCATCGCCGGCCCGCTGATCGGCGGAGCGCTGATCCCGCCGCTCGGCTTCGCCTGGCTCTACGGCATCGACACGCTGACCCTGCTCGCCACACTCCGCGCAGTGGTGCTGCTCCCCCGGCTCCCCGTCGAAGGCGTCACCGTCTCGCCCGGGCTCCGTTCCGTGATCGGCGGCTTCACCTACCTGGCGACCCAGCCGGTGCTGATGATGTCGTTCGTCGTCGACCTGATCGCGATGGTCTTCGGCATGCCACGCGCGCTCTTCCCGCAACTCGCGCACGAGCAGTTCGGCGGCCCGACGGGCGGCGGTCTCGCCTTCGCGCTGCTCTTCGCCGCCATCCCGATCGGCGCGGTCGTCGGCGGCGTCTTCTCCGGCTGGGTCTCCCGCGTACGCCGTCAGGGGCTCGCCGTCGTGATCGCCGTCGTGGTCTGGGGCGTGGCCATCACCGGCTTCGGACTTGCCTGCGCGGCCGCGTCACCCGGCGCCTCGATGATCTGGCTCGCGATCGCCATCGCCTGCCTGATCGCAGGAGGAGCCGCCGACATGTCCTCTGCTGCATTCCGCACGAGCATGCTGCAGTCGGCTGCCTCCGATGCGGTCCGCGGACGACTCCAGGGTGTCTTCATCGTCGTCGTGGTGGGAGGTCCCCGGATCGCCGACGTGGCCCACGGCAGTGCAGCAGGACTGGCCGGAGCGCCCGCGACGGCCGCAGCGGGCGGCGTACTCGTGGTGATCCTCACGCTGGCGGCAGCCCTGGCCGTGCCGTCCTTCCTCCGATATCGGCTGGTGACGGGCGAAAACCGGGCCTGACCTGCGACTTAGGGTTACCTAAGCAAGGAACGTCACGGAAACAAGACCATTCCGTGGCATGGAAATCTCGGGGATACGCGCCGGTAGGATGCCGACAGCCCGCGCCATGGGCCCTGTCTCGTGAGGAGCTTTTCCTTCATGTCATCCATGTCCCTGATGCAGATCATCGCCATCGTGGTGAGCCTGTCCGTCAGCGTCGTCGCTGTTGCGATGACGACCCGTGCCGTCCGCGCGATGCTCAAGGTGCTCAAGGTCGGCCAGTCGGCCTCCGGCCGCACCGACCGGCCCGTCGCCCGCGGACTGAACATGCTCAAGGAGACGTTCCTCCACACGCGCATGCTCCAGATCTGGTGGGTCGGCGCGCTGCACTGGTTCGCCTACATGGCGTTCCTGATCCTGTCGACGGCAGTCATGCAGGGCTTCTTCCAGCTCTTCAAGCCGGACTTCGCGTGGCCGATCATCGGCCACTTCTTCCTCTTCGAGTGGGTCTCCGAGTTCATCGGCCTCCTCGGCGCGCTGGCGATCATCCCGCTGGTCATCTACCGCCTCTGCAAGCGCCCCTCGCGCAACCCGTCGCGCTCGACCCGCTTCTACGGCTCGACGATGTGGCAGGCGTACTTCGTCGAGGCGATGGTCTTCTTCGAGTCGATCGCGATCCTCTTCATCCGTGGCGCGGAGTACAACCTGATCCAGGCCCACGGCGGCGAGCACGCCGACCAGGCCAGCGGCTTCCACTTCCCGCTCGCGCAGTACTTCGCGAACCTCTTCCCGACCGGCCACGAGAACATCGGCGCGATCGAGGACTGGATCTTCGTCATCGCGATGCTCAAGATCACCTCGGCCATGGTCTGGCTGATGGTCATCTCCTCCAACCTGACGATGGGTGTCGCCTGGCACCGCTTCACCGCCTGGTTCAACATCTTCTTCAAGCGTGAGTCGTCCGGCCGCACCGCGCTCGGCGCCGCCAAGCCCCTCACCTCGGGCGGCAAGGCGATCACCCTCGAGGACATCGACGACCTCGACGAGGACTCGGTCCTCGGTGTCGGCTCGATCGAGGACTTCTCCTGGAAGGGCATCCTCGACTTCACGACCTGCACCGAGTGCGGTCGTTGCCAGTCGCAGTGCCCCGCCTGGGCGACCGAGAAGCCGCTCTCCCCGAAGCTGATGATGATGGGCCTGCGCGAGCACGCCTACGAGAAGGCCGCCGGTGCCCCCGGTGCCGCCGACCGCGTGCTGGTCGGCTCCGCCCCTTCGGTCGAAGGCCATGTCGAGGACGCCCAGGACTGGTTCTACAACCCCGAGGGCGGCGACTTCGTCATCGACGCCGACGCCCTGTGGTCCTGCACCAACTGTGGCGCCTGCGTCCAGCAGTGCCCGGTCGACATCGAGCACGTCGATCACTTCATCGACATGCGCCGCTACCAGGTGCTCGTCGAGTCGAACTTCCCCGCGGAGCTCAACGGCCTGTTCAAGGGCCTTGAGAACAAGGGCAACCCGTGGAACATGAACCCCAACGCGCGCATGGACTGGGCGCAGGGCCTCCCGTTCGACGTCAAGGTCGTCGGCGACGACATCGAGGACCTGGACTCGGTCGAGTGGCTGTTCTGGGTCGGCTGCGCCGGTGCCTATGAAGACCGCGCCAAGAAGACCACCCGCGCTGTCGCGGAGCTGCTCGACATCGCCGGCGTCAGCTTCGGCGTACTCGGCAACGGCGAGACCTGCACCGGTGACTCCGCTCGCCGCGCGGGCAACGAGTTCGTGTTCCAGGGCCTGGCCCAGCAGAACATCGAGACGTTCAAGGAGTTCAAGGTCAAGAAGGTCGTCTCGACCTGTGCCCACTGCTTCAACACGCTCAAGAACGAGTACAAGGACCTCGGCATCGAGCTCGAGGTCGTGCACCACACCCAGCTGCTCAACCGCCTCGTGCGCGAGGGCAAGCTGACGCCGGTGGCGACGGGTGAAGGCGCCCACCAGCGCTCGATCACGTACCACGACCCCTGCTTCCTGGGTCGGCACAACCAGGTCTACACGCCCCCGCGCGACCTGCTCGAGATCCTTCCCGGCGCCAACGTCATCGAGATGGAGCGGACCAAGGAGAAGTCCTTCTGCTGTGGCGCCGGCGGCGCGCGCATGTGGATGGAAGAGACCATCGGCGAGCGCATCAACGTCAACCGCACCACGGAAGCCGTGGGCACTGGCGCTGACCAGATCGCCGTCGGCTGCCCGTTCTGCCGCGTCATGCTGGCCGACGGCCTGACCAAGCTCCAGGCGGACGGCGACGCCCGCACGGAGGTCGAGGTCCTCGACGTCGCGCAGATGCTGCTCGCGTCGGTCAAGGGCGAGCAGGCGACGAAGTACAAGCCGGGCGAGGCGCCCGTCGAGGCCCCTGCGGCCGCTCCGGCCGCTCCGGCCGCCAAGGCTGACGCTGGTACGCCGGCTGCTGCCGCATGTGCTGCTCCGGCTGCAGCTGGGTCTTCGCTGTTCGGTGACGCGCCTGCTGCTCCAGCTGCTCCGGCTGCTGGCGGGTCTTCGCTCTTCGGTGACGCGCCTGCTGCTCCGGCAGCTCCGGCTTCGGGTGGTTCGCTCTTCGGCGATGCTCCTGCTGCTGAGCCGGCTGCGCCCGCAGCTCCAGCCTCGAGCGGCTCGTCGCTCTTCGACACCCCGGCGCCAGCTGCCGAGCCGGCCAAGCCTGCTCCGGGTGGCTCGCTTTTCGACACGCCTGCTCCCGCTGAAGCAACTCCGGCCGCTCCCGCAGCCCCGGCTGCTGGTGGCTCGCTCTTCGACGTGGCTCCGACGGAACCGGCCGCACCGTCGGCCCCCGCGGCGCCGAAGGCCGAGGCGAAGCCGGCTGCTGATCTGGGCATGGGCGGGTCGCTGTTCGACATCGCGGCTCCCGCTGTTCCGGCTCCCAAGGCCGAGGCGGCCCCCGCCGCGGAGTCTCCGGCTGCTGCACCCGCGGCTCCGGCCGCTCCCGCTGCCGAGGCCCCTGCTGCTCCCGTGGAGACAGCTTCCGCTGTGGACGCTCCGGCGGCTCCTGCCGCCCCGGCTGTCGACATCAACGCTGGCGGGTCGCTCTTCGACATCCCGGCTCCGGCCGCTGCTGCTCCGGCTGCCGCTGCTGCCCCGGTGGCGGCTCCCGAGGAACCCGCTGCTGAGGTCGTCGAGGAGTCGGCGCCCGAGGTTGCAGAAGAGCCCGAGGCCGTCGCGGAGGCTCCGGCCGACGCGCTTGCCGAGGACCCGGAGACGATCCTGGACGCGGACGACGCGCCTGCTGCCGAGGCTCCTGCCCCGGCTTCAGCGCCCGAGGCCGAGACGGCCGACGCCCCGAAGTCGAGCGGTGCGACGAACACGCCCCGCACCGACGCGGACATCCACGGAGCATCGTCGCTGTTCGACCTCTGATCAGCTCCACACGAGCGGCCGTCCCGGGCAATCGGGGCGGCCGCTCGCCATTGCGCGTGGGGCCAACGTGCCCGGGACCGTCGATCCGGGCCCAGCACGCCGCCACCACCGGGGCCTAAACCCCCGGGGCCGTCGGTCCGGGCCCTACGCACCGCCGCCACAGCCCGCCGGGGTACTGCCGCAACCACTCGGCGTACCAAGAGCGGGCATCGGTCGTTGTAGCAGGCATGGAACTCGTCCTCGCCACCCTCGACGCCGTGGCACTGCGTGACCGTTCGCTGCTCGCGCTCCACTCGACGCTCGGGCTGGACCGCGGTCTCGAGCTGCTCGAGCGGGTGGTCCTGAAGGACCCGGACTCTGAGCTGTTCCACTCGGGCCGGGTGATCGCGATTCAGTTCCAGCTGAGCGACACGGTGTACACGTTCCAGATCGGCATCCAGCTCCCGCCGGAGATGGCCGCGTCGAAGCTCGCGGACGCCAGCCACTCCGCCAACAGCCACTGACTCAGCGGCTCCATCACCGGAGCACCGAACTTGCGCCGTGTCGACGCCGAACTCGCGCCGTGTCGACGCCGAACTTGCGACGTGTCGACGTCAGGACTTCATGGACACGCCGACGCGCCAGTAGCCCATGAAAGCCACCTGACGACGGTCGACGCCGAGGTCACGCACCAGGTGCCGGCGCAGGGCCGTCACCATCGCCGACTCGCCCGCGATCCACGCATAGAGCCCGTCGAGGGCCTGCGCCTCCTCGCCGGATTCGGGGATCGCCTCGCCTGACGACGAGTAGGTCGGGGTCTCCCACAGATCCGGGTCGATCTCGTCAGGATCGACCGCGACCGCAGCCACCGGCGCACCCAGGTGACTGGTGACCGCAGCGATCAACCGCGTACTCCGCTCTGCCCCGTTGCGCGGCAGCCAGGTCACGGCCACCCCCGGAGGAGCCGCCAGGGACTGCATGTCGCCACTGATCGGCACCTCGACGTACGCCGCGCCGCGGGCCGTGTCGGGGAGGTCGGCCAGGATCGCGGCGATCGCGGGAAGTGCTGTCTCGTCCCCGACGAGGAGCAGGCGGGAGGACGACGCGGGCGGGGCGAACTCGATGCCGCCGTAGGCCACACCGCGTCGGGGGCCCAGCAGGACCAGGCGGTCACCGACGCGGGCACCCGCGGCCCAGAGCGAGCCCGGCCCGCACGGCGGCTCGTGCAGCGCGATGTCGACGACCACCCGGGTGCCCTCACCCGCGCCGAGCACCTCGCGGACGGTGTAGGTCCGCATGGCGCCGCGCTCCTCGACCGGGCGGTCCAGCCAGGTCCCGAACCAGGAAGCATCCGCGCCTTCGAACGAGGCGAGCTCACCGGCTGCGTTCGGGAAGACGAGCTTGATCCGCTGGTCGTAGAGCGGTCCGTCGACCCCGAAGTCAGCAAGGGCGGGCGAGGCCAGCTGAACCCGGACGTACGACGGCGTGAGCCGCTCGACCACAGCCACCTCGACCTCGATCAGCAGCATCGGCAGGTCATGTGTGGTCGTCATGCGAGTCCCTCCAGCGGGAAAGGCGGCCCGGCCGGGGGTGGCGCCCCGGCCGGGCACGAATAGGGGCACGGACCGGGCCAGGCGGGACTTCCCGATGGACCAAATCCGAGTTAGGTGATACTAACTTAGGTAAGCCTAACCTTCTGGAGCCCACAATGCCACGTCCGGTCTTTCCCCACTCGCCACCAGGGCGGTCCGCAGCCGAGCACGCCCGCGACGTCCTGGAGCGCTCCGCGTCGGCCCACGTGGTCTGGCTCGATGCCCGCGGTCGCTGCTCGGGACGCATCCCGGGCGTCGTCATCGACCCGTACGCCGACGAGGCCGCCACGCGCGCCGTCGTCGAGATCGCGGACGCCGCACCGCTCCCGCTGCGCGACCGGATCCGCGCGCGCCTCCGCATCCACGGGCACGCCGAGTTCGACGAGGGCCGCGACGGACTGCTCCGGATCCGCCCGCTCGCCATCTCGCTCGAGGTCGACGGCCAGGACATCCCGATCTCCGCGAACGACCTGGCGACCGCGGAGCCCGATCCGTTCGCCGAGGTCGAAGGAGAGCTCCTGTCCCACCTGGTCACCGCCCACCCGCGTGAGTACGCCGCGCTGCGACACCTGCTCCCGGGCGAGCTCGCCAAGGCTCACGTCGTACCTCTCGCAGTGGACTCGCACGGCCTCACGTTGCGAGCCGAGCTGCGAACCGGCCACCGCGACGTCGTACTCGCGTTCGGCCGGCCGGCCGCGACGGGCGAGGACCTGCGGCGGGAGCTCGACCTGCTCGCGCGGCGGACCGCCGACGTCAGCGCTGTGTTCCGCGCGGGTCCTGCCGCCGCAAGGATCTGCGACCCGGAGCTGTGATCAGAAGGCGATGCCGGGAGCCGACCATCGGCAGGTCGGGGCGGGACTAGCCTGACGCCATGCCTCACTTCGAGACCCAGCGCGAGATCTACGTCGCCGCCGCGCCCGCCACTCTCCACGCCACCCTGAACGACTTCCACACCTGGCACACGTGGTCGCCGTGGGAAGAACTCGACCCCCAGCTCGAGCGCACCTTCTCCGGCTCCGCGACGGGCCTCGGCTCGCACTACGCGTGGGTCGGCAACAAGAAGGTCGGCGAGGGCAGCATGGAGATCACCGGCTCCACGCCGGAGCGGATCGACATCGACCTGGAGTTCCTCAAGCCTTTCAAGGCGAGCAACAAGACGGTCTTCGAGCTGCGCCCCGAGGGCGACGGCACCCGCGTGGTCTGGTCGATGTCCGGCGAGCGGAATCTCGCCTTCGCGGTGATGGGGAAGCTCTTCTTCGACAAGGCAATCGCGAAGGACTTCGACAGGGGCCTCGCGAAGCTCAAGGCCTCCGCCGAATCCTGACCGCCGCCAGGTCAGTAGGCGACGTGGAAGCGCGCGTTGCGGTGGGCGGGCTCGACGATCTCGTCGACGAACGCCTTCGCGTAGTCCGCTCCACCGATCGCCGAGTTGCCGGCGGCGTCGGCCAGCAGGACGTCGTCGGAGCTCCGGTAACTGCCGGTCGCCTCCCCTTCAGCCCACGCGCCGAACCCGGCGGCCGGGCTCACGTAGAACCACTCGAGCGAGCCCTCGTGGGCGCGGAGCCGATCAAGGACGGCGCCGTGGGCGAGCGCCTCCGGCTTGTACTCGGCCGGGAAGGCGTCGGTGTCGACCAGGCGCGGGCCACCGTCGGCAACCAGGGTCGAGCCGGCTCCACCGACGAAGGCAAGGCGGGTGCCGCTGGCCTCGGCTGCGGCGATGACGTCGTCGAGTACGTCGCGCAGCGCGGGCTGGCCCGTCGCGTGAACCGCGACGGCGAGGACGTCGTTGTCGCCGGCGAGCTTCTCGATCAGCACCTGGTCGGCCAGCGAACCGGCGATGTGCGTCGTGTCGGCGATCGGCGCGATCGGCACCGAGCGGGAGACGGTGGTGACGTCGAGGCCACGGGCAGCGGCCTCCCGGGCGATGTGCGATCCGGCGTATCCGGTGCCGCCGATGATTGCGATGGAGGTCATGGGTTCTTCCTCTCAGGAAGGTTGGGGAGGACTTGCAGCTGGCTTGCTGATGACAGTGATTCTGGTCCGCCCGAACACCACATTCACGGTCCCCAACAGACGTAGAGTGGTGAATATGCGACACGCGCCGATCGCGCCCGTTGCCTACCAGCCACCCGAGGGCAAGGCCGGCGAGGTCGAGGCGATGACCATCGAGGGCATGCTGTCGCGCGCCGGACGAGACGCCTTCGAGGACGTCCAGCGGCCCGAGTTCCACTTCCTGCTGGCTCCCTCGAGCGGGCACGGCACCCACATGCTCGACTTCGCCGACCATCGACTGGAGCCCGGGTCCGTGCTCTGGGTCCGACCGGGTCAGGTGCAGCGCTGGGGCGACATGTCGGCGTACGACGGGCGGGTGGTCATCTTTCCCGCAGGCCTGCTCGACCGGGCCACGTCGGAGCTGACGGAGGCTGCCTCGCCTGCCGGTCCCCGCTGGTGGGCACCGACGGATGCACTCGCCGCCGGGGCGCCGGTGCTGTTCGACGAGATCGACGAGCTCGCCAACGACCGTTCCATCTCACCCGAGCTCCGCGCGCCGGCGCTCACCCACCTGCTCGCCGCACTGCTCCTCCGCCTCACCGCCCAGGCGCGGACTCGGCCGGATGCGCCCAGCGGATCCGAGCCGTGGCTCGCCTTCCGCGAGCTGCTCGAGAGCGAGCACGCGCGCCACCACGATGTCGCCTGGTACGCCGAACGGCTGGGCTGGTCACCGCGCACACTCGCCCGCGCCACGAAGACCGCGACCGGCCGGACCCCGAAGGAGCTGATCGACGAGCGCGTGGTGCTCGAGGCCCGCCGTCTCCTGGCACACACCGACCTCAGCGTGGCGCGGGTCGGCGAGGCGATCGGGTTCGACGACGCCTCGAACTTCGGCGCCTGGTTCCGGCTGCGTGCCGGTCAGACACCGGCAGCGTTCAGGAGCGCTGCGCGCTGAGCCGGAGGTCGACCCGCGCCGCACCCCAGGCCAGGGCGAGGAAGAGCACAGCGACTGCGCCACAGGTGGCGAGCACCGCGGGGTAGCCGTGAGCATCGGCGTCGAGGAACGGGTAGGGGTAGAAGTCCGTGGCCGCCCCACGGACGAGGGTGTAGACGAGCCAGAGCACCGGCGGGATCACGGCCCAGCCGACCTCGCCACGTCGCACACGACCCCGCAGGCCGACCGTCAACCACGCCGCGACCGCGAGCAGCGGGACCACCACATGGAGCAGCTTGTCCGCCCACCAGTCGGCTCCATCGAGCGACAGCAGCGGCCGGAGCAGGAACCAGTGCACGATCCCGGTCACCGCGATGCCGATCAGCGCATCGACGTACAGCACCCGGCGCAGCCGGGACTCAAGCGGCGTGCTCGACAGGGCGACAGCCCAGGACGTGCCCGCCACGAGCAGGTTGGACAGCACCGTGAAGTAGCCGAAGAAGCGGATCACCCGCTCGCCGCGCGCGGGCGGATCGACGTCGTCGAGGACCGCGTGGCCCTGCCACACCAGCCAGAACTGCAGGATCAGTGCAGCGCTGGCCACCAGCGCGACGACCAGGTGGGCACGCCGCGCGGTGAGCATCTCAGATCTCGGTGCGGTGGAAGCTCTGGAACGAGCGGGACGCCGTCGGGCCACGCTGGCCCTGGTAGCGCGATCCGTACTTCTCCGAGCCGTAGGGGTGCTGCGCGGGCGAGGAGAGCTTGAAGAAGCAGAGCTGGCCGATCTTCATGCCCGGGTAGAGCTTGATCGGCAGCGTCGCGACGTTGGCCAGCTCAAGCGTCACGTGCCCGGAGAAGCCCGGGTCCACGAAGCCGGCCGTCGCGTGCGTCAAGAGCCCCAGACGACCGAGCGAGGACTTGCCCTCGACGCGTGCGGCCAGGTCGTCGGGCAGGGAGACGACCTCGTAGGTCGATCCGAGCACGAACTCACCCGGGTGCAGGATGAACGGCTCGTCGCCCTCCACCTCGATCATGTGGGTGAGGTCCGACTGGTCCGCCGCAGGATCGATCGCGGGGTACTTGTGGTTGTCGAAGACCCGGAAGAACTTGTCCAGCCGGAAGTCGATGCTCGACGGCTGCACCATCGCAGGGTCGTAGGGCTCGATGACGATTCGCTCGGCATCGATCTCGGCCAGGATGTCGCGGTCGGAGAGCAGCACGCTGGCACTTTAGTCGTACGCCGCAGCGTGCGGCAGGCGGCTCAGCGGCTGGGCACGCGAATCCGTCACGGCGCACCCGGCATCATGGACGCCGTGACCTTCCACCGCTACGTCGCGCTCGGCGACTCCTTCACCGAAGGCGTCGGCGACGCCGACCCGTCCCGCCCCAACGGCCTGCGCGGCTGGGCCGACCGGGTCGCTGAGGTCCTGGCGACCAGGACCGACGACTTCGGCTACGCGAACCTCGCGATCCGCGGCCGCAAGCTCGGCCCGATCCTGGCCGAGCAGCTCGAGCCGGCACTGGCGCTCAAGCCCGACCTGGTCACGATCTACGCCGGAGCCAACGACATCCTCCGGCCCGCCGTCGACCTCGACGCCCTCGTCGCGGCGTACGACGAGGCGCTGGGCAAGCTCGTCGACACCGGTGCCAAGGTCGTCGTGTGGACTGCCTACGACGTCGGCGGCTCGAAGGTGTTCGGTGCGCTGCGGGGCCGGTTCGCGCTCTACAACGAGCTGGTGCGCGAGGTCGCCGACCGGCGCGGGCTGACGGTCGTCGACTTCTGGCGCTTCGCTGAGTACCGCGAGTGGCGGATGTGGGACGAGGACCGGATGCACATGGGCCCGGCCGGGCACCAGCAGATGGCGATCCGGGTCCTGGAGACGCTCGGCATCGAGCACGACCTCGAGCCGCTCCCGCTCAGCGACCCGGGCACCACCCACGCCAAGGCCATGCTCCGCGGCCAGGCGCTCTGGGTCCGCGACCACGCTGTGCCGTGGGTGCAGCGCCGGGTCACCGGCAAGTCCTCCGGTGACGGCATCGAGCCCAAGCGCGCGACCCTGCTCCCCATCTCCGCTCCGGCAACCGAGGTCCGGTAGCATCCACGACGTCCGCTGCGGTTGACCGCGGCAGGGCAGGCGGATGTAGCTCAGTTGGTAGAGCGCGACCTTCCCAAGGTCGATGTCGCGAGTTCGAGTCTCGTCATCCGCTCCACGTTTCTCGCCGCGTCTCCTCAACGGTCACGAACGGCGATGCAATGGCCTGGACCAGCCCGCCGTACCCGACCGCGAAGCGGACCTCGTCCCCCGGCTCCAGCCGGTGGTCGCCCTGGTCGAGCACCAGGTGATCGCTGCTCATGCCGAGGATCTCCATGCCGGCGGGCGCGACCAGCCCGTCGAGCAGGACGTCCTGTCGCCCGAGGGCAAGGATCACCTGGCGGAACGTCCCCCGCCGCGATGCGGTGCCGACAATGGGGACCAGCTCGCCGTACGCCGTCTGGCCGAGCGAGCCCCGTGGACCCGCCTGCTTCACGCCGACCTCGATGACCTCGGCCACCAGCTGGAACGCGTCCGCGTGGAGTCCGGGGAGCACTGACCGTTCGAGCGGCTCGGTGCCGAGCAGGATCGCTTCGCCGAGCCGGAGGTCGTTGATCCGGCCAGGGTCGGAGCCCGACAAGGCCCACGGCAGGTTCGCGGAGTTCCCGCCGGACACCACGGTCAGCCGCTGACCCGTGGACGACTCGACCTTCTCCACCAGTCGGCTCAGCTCGCCCATGTTGGCGTCGTCGGGGACCACGCCGCTCTGACAGGCGAGGTTCGTGCCGATGCCGGACAGCCGCAGGCGGCGACGGCCGCGGGTCTCGCGCGCCAGCTCGACGACGGCCGCCGGGGAGACGCCCTCGCGCAGGTCACCCAGCTCGACCATGAGGATCACGTGATGCGTGCGCCGCTGGTTGCGCGCCGCCAGGTCCAGGGCGTCGAGGACCGTCAGCCCGGTGTTGAGCGATGTGGTCGCGCTCCGGACCACCCGCTCGACCTGGCTCAGCATCGGGGACCGGATCAGCGTGCGTGACGCTGCTTCAGGAGTCCCCTCGGCCAGCCTGGCCAGGTTCTCGATCCGGGAGTCAGCCAGACCGGACGCGCCACCGCGCATCATCGCTGCGCCCACGCCGGGAGATCCCAGTGCTGCCTTGGTGACACCCGTGACCCGGATGCCGCGCGGGTCGAGCTGCTCGACCAGGTGCCGCGTGTTCGCCTCGATCTTGTCCAGGTCGACCTCGAGCCGCGGCGTGGTCACGCTGTCCGGGACACCCTCGGTCGGGAGAGCGCGGGGAAGGCCCGAAGGACCAGGTCGACCAGCTCGGCGCCGGGCCGGGTGAGCGGATCGGTCACCGGGAGGGACAGCTCGAGGCGGTGCTCCGCGATCGCGCTGTCGATCTCGTCGGGCTCCATGCCCTCGTGGTTGATCGTGACGCCGATGACCCGGGTGTCCACGAAGGACTCGATCAGGGCGATCTCGCTGGCGACAGTGGGGACGGCCACCATCGGGAAGTCACCGAGGACCTTGCGCATGGGGGCGTGCTGGACGATCACTCCAGCGGGCCGGCTGCCGCGGAGGATGTGCGCGCTGGTCAGGTACGCCGGGTGGCTCAGGGCGCCCTGCCCTTCCACCACGATGATGTCCGGGTCCTCGATCTCGAAGGCGGTCACGACCTGGTTCTCGACCTCGCCCGAGCAGAACTGAGGAACCATGGCGTCCAGCGCGACGCCGTACCTTCCACCCTGGATCAGGGTGGTCTGTCCCGTGCCGACCAGGACGGCGTTGATGCCGTGGTCCTTCAGCGCCTGCACCAGCAGGGTCGCCGTGGTCCGCTTGCCGACCGCGCCGTCCGTGCCGAGCACGGCAATGCGGGGACACGTGACGTCGAAGATGCGTCCCGAGAACAGGTGCAGGTCGCGGGTGTGCGGCGGGCGCCGGATGTCGGTGATCGTCACCTGGGCGAACGCAGCGGCAGCAACGAACTCGACGTCATCGTTGAGGAACTCGTGCAGTCCGTTGATCACGTGCATGCCGCTCGCAATACCCGCGAGAAGCACCACACGCTGGTCCGGGGACAGCAGCCCGTCCGCAGGCGCCAGCCCACAGATCAGGTAGTCCGGCATGTCGCCTGCGTGCGCGATGGCGTCATCGAGGCTGGCCAGCACCGGAATGCCGTTGGGCGTGCCGTCGAGGAACGTGCCTGAGTCCTGTCCGGCAGACCGGCTGTCGATGACGCTGAGGATGTCGTACTTCTCCGAGTGGCGGACCAGGCCGTTGGCGGTCTTGCCGTCCTGCTCGCCGAACTGGCCCTCGCAGTAGACGACAGCGCGCACACCGGCGGGCAGCGCAAAGGCTTGCGCCAGGTCATGGGTGTCAATTGACGGTGCGTCGAAAGGCGCGAGCATGGAGATCCTCTGAGAAGTCCCAGAGGAGGCGACGGGCTTCGTGGCTGGGGTCGAACCCAACGGTCAACGATGCGTCTGCCCTGAGGAACGGCAAGATTGCCGCTTCATCGACGGTAACAGCCGCGCAGGCCATTCATGGCTTCGCCGATACGATCCACCCCATGTCGAGGTCACACGCGCGCACGGCGAACCCCTCGGCCACAGTCCTGATCGTCGGTTGTGGTGACCTCGGCACCGAGGCTGGCCTGCGCCTTGCCGCGGCCGGCCACCGCGTCGTCGGCTGGCGCCGCTCACCGGAGAAGCTGCCTGCCGGGATCGCGGGCGTTGCCGCCGATCTGACCCGCGAGCTCCCGCCCGTTCCTCCCGGCACCGACCTCGTCGTCATCGCCGTGGCGGCTGACGGGCACGACGAGGACGCCTACCGCGCGGCGTACGTCGGCGGGGTGGCGCGCGTGCTCGAGGCACTGTCTCGCGATGGCGTGGTCCCGCGGCGCGTGCTCTTCGTGAGCTCGACGGCGGTCTACGGCAGCACCTCGGGCGACGTCGACGAGCAGACGCCGGCCGAGCCCACCGCGTTCAACGGCCGGGTCATGCGCGAGGCAGAGCTGCTCCTCCTGAGCCGGCTGGAGGGCACCCCGACGGCCGGCATCGTGCTGCGTCTCGGTGGCATCTACGGCCCCGGCCGCTCGCGACTGATCGACCAGGTGCGGACCGGCGAGGCCCGGGCGACCACGCGGCGTACGACCCGGATCCATCGCGACGACGCGGCGACCGCGGTCGTGCACCTGATCTCGATGGCTGACTCGCCGGAGCAGGTCTACCTCGGCGTGGACGACGCAGCCGCCACCCAGGCTGAGGTCGTGCGGTTCCTCGCGCGCGAGCTGGGAGCCCCCGAGCCGCAGACCGCGGAAGCGAGCAGCAACCGCGGCGCCGATCGCGCGTGCAGCAACGCGCGCCTGCGGGCGACCGGCTGGCAGCCCACCTTCCCGACGTACGCCGAGGGCTACCTCGAAATCCTCTCCGGCGCCGGTATCCGTCATCCGTGATGCAGCCCTACGCTGGCCGACATGTCTGGAACGTCCATTTTCCGCGCGTCAGTCGCCCTGACGGCGGCGCTCGCGATGAACGGCTGTGGTGACACCAAGCAGACCCCGCAGCAGCTGCCCTCCACAAGCCACAGCCAGTCACCCTCGCCGGCGAATCCTCACGGCGAGGCCTTGAAGTGCCTCGTCGAGGGCAGCCCGTGGGAGGCGGACACGGAACGCTTGGCCCGCGAGACCGTGGAGCGGATCTCGATGGGCCAGCTGAAGGACTTCCACACGACGGGAGCCGCGACGCTCACCGTCGATGAAGAGCTCCGTGCCCGCTACGCCCAGGACACCACGACGACCGCCTCCATGGACTTGCCTGCTGGCCAAAGCCTCACGAGCGTCGTTCACACCAAGGGCACCGTCACCGGCACCTGGACCGAGGAGGACGGCAAGCTGGTTCCGACCAGCGGCTGGGACAGCACCCTGACCAGCACGCACACGACCACTGGTGGGGGTCAGAGCTCAACGGCGACTACCCAGGACGACGGCATCGACAAGAAGCCGGTCACCTTCACCTGCACCAAGGACGCCCTGACGCTGACGATGCAAGGATCGAAGTTCACGATCCCGTTCCGCTGAGCGACTTCGCTCCGCGGGCGTCCTGAAGCTGGCGGGCCGGGTCGTTGCGCGCCGGCAGCTGCGGGCGGCCGTCGACCGGGTTCCAGCCCGGAGGGCCGAAGGCGTAGCCGAGCTTGGCGCGCAGGCCCTGGGCAGTCCGGACGTCGCGAGCGATGCGGGCGTACTCGCCGTACTGCAGCTCGAGGAGGTTGTAGGTCTCCACCTTCCAGGTCAGGCCGTAGCTCGGCGTGAAGACCTCCTCCTGGAACGTGCCGAACAGGCGATCCCAGACGATGAAGATGCCGCCGTAGTTCTTGTCGAGGTAGATGTCGTCCGAGCCGTGGTGAACGCGGTGGTGCGACGGGGTGTTGAGGACCAGCTCGATCGGGCGCCACAGCTTGCCGACGCGCTCGGTGTGGCTGAAGAACTGGTAGACGAGGTTGAAGCCGAAGACCAGGTAGATGGCGTACGGCGGGACGCCTAGCAGCGGGAGCGGCAGCCAGAAGAAGAACTCGAACCACGGGTTCCACTTCTGCCGCAGTGCGGTGCCGAAGTTGAAGTACTCACTCGAGTGGTGAGCCTGGTGCGCGGCCCATGCGATCCGGACCTCGTGGCCGAAGCGGTGGTTGCAGTACCAGGCGAAGTCGACGACGACCACGAGTCCGACCCAGAACCAGACGTTGTCGGTGGGCAGGTGCCACGGCGCGACGGTCTCGTAGAGGAACGCGAACACGACCAGGCTGAGGATCTTGAAGACGACCTGGAACTGCAACGCGACCGCGCCCATCGAGATCGACGTGCGGGTGTCGAGCGCCGAGTAGCCCTTCTGGACCGCGTCGCGCTGGTCGTTCTTCGTGTCCCACCAGAAGAAGGCAACCTCGATCGCGATGCAGGCCGCAAAGACCGGCAGGGCATACAGGATCGGGTTCTGGGCCGTCTCCCACAGGTACGTCACGAACTCCACGCCATACTCCTTTTGACCGATTGGTAACTTACTATCTGGTCAACTGACTCGGGTCGTCAAGCCCCGATGATTGGATGTGCGCATGACCACAGTCGGCACCAAGCGGGTCCCCCGCCCCGAGCGCGAGCAGCAGATCCTCGACGTCGCGGCGGCCGAGATCGGCCGGGTCGGCTTCGCCGGGCTCTCGATGGCCGAGGTCGCGGCCCGCGCCGGAGTCTCCAAGCCACTGGTCTACGGCTACTTCGGCACCAAGGACGGCCTGTACGCCGCGTGCGTGCGGCGCGCGGGCGACGTGCTCACCGAGCACATCGGCGCCGCCATCGCCGACGCCGAGGTGCCCCTTCCGGTCATGGCCGAGCGCACCCTCGAGGCGATCTTCACCGCACTCCAGCCGCGCCCCCACGACTGGAACGTCATCTTCGACCAGACCCTGCCCGAGCACGGCGAGGCGGCAGACGCGGCCCGCGCGGTCCGACGCCGCATCGCCGGCCAGGCCGCCACCGGCGCCTCCTCCGTCGTCGCGGGCGACAGCAGGCTCGACCAGCTCGACGTCTCGGCCCTGACCGAGGTCTGGATGGGGCTGGTGACCGCGTTGGTCAACTGGTGGCTGCGACACCCGCGGCAGACGCCTGCGCAGATGACGGAGCGCTGCCGGCGGATGATCGCCACGGTCGCCGACGCCGGCGTCGATGGCTGAGTCGTAGGCTCACGCTCGTGACGTTCACTGGTTTTCCCGTTGCTGCGCTGGACTTCTACGACGACCTCGAGCTCGACAACACCAAGTCGTTCTGGGAGGCCCACAAGCCGGTCTACCTGGAGTCGGTCAAGGCACCGATGGTCGCGCTGACCGACGCCCTCGAGCCCGAGTTCGGCAAGGCCAAGGTCTTCCGCCCGTTCCGCGACGTGCGGTTCGCGAAGGACAAGACGCCCTACAAGACCAGCCAGGGTTCCTTCACCGGGGCGGCCCCCGCCACCGGCTGGTACGTCGAGGTCTCGGCCCGCGGCGTACGCATCGGCGCGGGGTTCTACGAGGCCAGCAGCGAGCGGCTCGCCGCCTACCGGAGCGCGGTCGACGACGAGCGCCGCGGCACCCAGCTCGCCTCGATCATCAAGGCGCTCGAGGCCGGGGGCTGGGAGATCGGCGGCGACCGCCTGAAGACCACCCCGCGCGGCTACGACTCCGACCACCCCCGCATCGAGCTGCTCCGCCACAAGTCACTGACGGTCGGACGCACGCTCGGCTTCGAGCCGGTGATCCACACGCCCGAGCTGCTCGACGTCGTACGCGCTGACTGGCGGACGCTGCGCCCGCTGGTCGACTGGGCCACCGCGCTCTGAGGGGACCCTGTGCGACTGGCGTGCAACGGATGCACGCCAGTCACACAACATCGCGTATGCCGCTCGAATCAGGGTGCCGCCCGGATCAGGGTGCCGCCCGGAACCAGTCAGGGCTGATGGCGATCTCCTGGAGCTGTGCTGCGGTCAGCACAGGCTGACGACCGGGCACGAACGCCACCTCGGTCTCGGAGATCGGCCGGGCGTTGAACGCGATCAGCCCGACGACGTAGCCGTCCGTGGTCCAGAGAGTGACCTTGACCTGTCGGAGGGGCTCCATGCCGGGCTCGCGCTCGGTGGACGTCACGGCACGGAAGTAGCTGCCGTCCGTGAGCCGCGTGCACGCGTCGTCCCGGCCGAATCCGCACTCGTCGCGGGCCGTCGACAGGACCGACCCGAGCTGCTTCGCCTTGTCGATGTCGGCCTGGCTGTGCAGGACGCCAACCGTTGCCTCCACCGTGCCGCCCGCAAAGACCACGCGGCTCGCCACGTCACCCGGCTCGACGCCAGCATCGTTCGCCGGCTCGCTGAAGCTGCCGTTGGGCAGCAGATTGACCAGCGTGCTGGCGCCCCGGTCCGCCTTGATCGGGACGCGGTCACCAGGGACCGCATCCGGAACCACGGCGACGCTCGGCTGAGTGACGGGCCCAACGCTCGGCGGGCCCTCCGTCCCCGCCGGCAGGAGCTGCGGCACGGCAACGGCAGCGAGCCCGACGAAGGCGAGCGAGACCACCGTCGTGCCCGCGATGTGGCGTCGGCGCAGCGAGCGGCCACGCGAGGCGGCCCGGGCAACCACGCCGGTGGGCGGTTCGAGATCTGAGGTGGCGGAGCGGAAGAGCTCGGCCACCTGGGTGTCGTCAGTCATCAGGGGTCCTTAGAGGGTCGTGAGGTCGGGGAGGGAGGCGCCGAAGTGGTCCCGCAGCCGCGAGAGCGCACGCATGCTCCGGTTGCGGACGGCACCTTCGGAGACGCCGAGCTGGGTGGCCGTGTCGGCCACGCTGCGGTCGTCGAGGAAGCGGAGCACGAGCACTGCCCGATCCAGTGGTGGCAGGGCAGCCAGGGCCGCCGACAGCGACATCCGCAGGTCGGCATCACCCTCGAGTGAGGCCAGTTCGGGCAGCGCCCCGCTCGGCAGCTCGTGCGAGCTGCGCCGACGCCGCTGGCTGATGAACGTGCGCACGAGCGTGGTCTGGGCGTACGCCGCGGGGTTCTCGATCGGCGGGGCGAGCCGGCGCATCCAGCGCGCGTAGACCTTGGCCAGGGCCTCCTGCACCAGGTCCTCGGCCAGGTGCGTGTCGCCGCAGAGCAGCCATGCCGCGCGGTAGAGCTGCGGAAGCCGCGCTTGGGCGAACTCCTCGAAGTCGTCGGTTCTCGACATGTCCCTCCTCGGTGAATGGATCATCACCCCCATCGACGCGCCGGCACCAGCGATCCGTCACAGGTCACGGGCATCACACGCGCCACGACGTCCCATTTGCGCTGCGTTCACCCGTACGTCCCCGGGTGGTGCCACGCTGTGCCCATGTCCAAGCACCACGCATTCGTGCTCGTCGGCCCCAGCATCCCGGCCGACGACGAGCTGATCGACGAGCTGGCCCGCCGCTCCGAGGTTCTCGACGAGGCCGCTCTCTCGCTCCCGAAGGTCACGCAGGCGGACCTCTTCCGCTCCGGCGTCGAGCTGCTCCGCAGGCACAAGGCCGACGGCCTGCGCCGCTCGGACGTCGAGGGCAGCTGGGCACGGGTGTGCCGCAAGGCCGAGAAGCGGAAGGGCGACGTGCTGTTCGGCAACGCGGCGTACGTCGCTGCGGAGCCGGCGCAGATCTCTCTGCTGCTCGACGGGCTGGCGGGGTTCCGCACGCACGTCGTGATCACGGCCCCGCGCGGCACCGAGGGCATCGACGAGCTGATCGAGCCGTGGACGCAGGCCGTGAAGGCCAGCCGCCTGCACGTCCTGACCCTCGAGGAGGGCGACGACCTCGACACGTTGCTCGCACGCATTGTCGAGCTCGCGCGCGACACCCGGACCGCCGACCTCGAGCGGCGCATCGTCAAGCTCAAGCAGAAGCGCGGCGAGCTGAAGGACAAGCTCCAGCAGATCCGCGCCAGCTGATCCCGGTCTGGTCCACCTGGTCCAGACCGATCAGCTGGATCAGTGGGGCTGCCAGGCGTCCTCGTCGGCGGTGCGGCTGGTGACTTCCTGCGGCAGCTCGCGGGTCGCGAGCGAGTCGATGGTCACCTTCTCGAAGACATCGCGAAGAGCCGAGCGCGCGGCGATCCAGACCTGCTGGAGCCCGTCCGCCTTCTCGTTGTAGGTGACCGCCTCGGGGCGAAGTCCGTAGACGGAGACCAGGGGTCCGTCGACGGCACGGATCACGTCGGCCACGGTCACGGTCGAGGCCTCACGCGCGAGGCGCCAGCCGCCGGACTGGCCACGCTGGGACATCACGACGCCGGCACGGCGGAGGTCGGCCAGGATCGCCTGGAGGAATCCGTGCGGGATCTCCTGCAGTCGGCCGAGCTCCTCGGCACTCACCGGGCGGCCATCGTCGCGGCCGGCCATCTCGATGAGGGCGCGCAGGGCGTAGTCGGACTTCGCGGACACTCGCATGACGACATTGTCGCAGGACTCGCTCCAGTTTCGTGGCACAGATCATCACGGGTTCGTCTTGCATGAGCGGACACGGCGTTGCAGAATTAAGTTACTGATGAGTAATCACTCCACTGACTGCCCGGAAAGGGTCGCTTCGTGAGCCACTACAAGAGCAACCTCCGCGACATCGAGTTCAACCTCTTCGAGGTGCTGAACACGCAGGAGTACCTCGGCACCGGTCCCTTCGAGGAGATGGACGCCGACACCGCCCGCGAGATCCTCGCGGAGATCGAGCGCATCTCGACGCAGGACCTCTCCGCCTCGTTCGTCGACTCCGACCGCAACCCGCCGGTCTTCGACCCCAAGACCAACACCGCCCCCGTCGGCGCGGCGTTCAAGAAGTCCTACGACGCCTTCATGAACTCCGGCATGTGGGCGATCCAGACCCCCGCCGAGATCGGCGGCCAGACCGCGCCGTCCTCCCTCGTGTGGTCCTCCGCCGAGATGATCTGCGGCGCCAACGCCCCGATCTGGATGTATGCCGCCGGCCCGTTCTTCGCCGGCGTTGTCTACAACAACGCCAACGGCGTCGCCCGCGACGTGCGCATCGCCGAGATCATGGTGGAGCGCCTCTGGGGCGCCACGATGGTCCTCACCGAGCCCGACGCGGGCTCCGACGTGGGCGCGGGCAAGGCCTTCGCCACGCCGAACGAGGACGGCTCCTGGAACATCTCCGGCGTCAAGCGCTTCATCACCAGCGCCGAGTCGGACCTGCAGGAGAACATCATGCACCTGGTGCTGGCCCGCCCGAAGGGCGTGGACGGCATCGGCGGCCCGGGCACCAAGGGCCTCTCGCTCTTCCTGGTCCCGAAGTTCCACTTCGACCACGAGACCGGTGAGCTGACCGGCGCCCGCAACGGCGCCTACGTCACCAACGTCGAGCACAAGATGGGCATCAAGTCGTCCAACACCTGTGAGGTCACCTTCGGCGACCCGCAGGTCGGCGGCGGCGAGCCGGCCCAGGGCTGGCTGCTCGGCGAGGTCCACGACGGCATCGCCCAGATGTTCGACGTCATCGAGAACGCCCGCATGATGGTCGGCACCAAGGCCATTGCGACGCTCTCGACCGGCTACCTGAACGCGCTGGACTACGCGAAGTCCCGCGTGCAGGGCCCCGACCTCACCCAGGCCGCCGACAAGGCCGCCCCGAAGGTCACCATCACGCACCACCCCGACGTCCGCCGTTCGCTGATGACCCAGAAGTCGTACGCCGAGGCCATGCGCGCCCTCGTCATCTACACGGCTTCCTGGCAGGACAAGATCCAGATGGCCAAGGCCGCTGGTGAGGACCACTCGCTCGCGGAGAAGGTCAACGACCTGCTGCTCCCGATCGTGAAGGGCTACGGCTCGGAGAAGTCCTGGACCCTGCTCGGCACCGAGTCGCTGCAGACCTTCGGTGGCTCCGGCTTCCTGCAGGAGTACCCGATCGAGCAGTACGTCCGAGACGCCAAGATCGACACCCTCTACGAGGGCACCACCGCGATCCAGGGCATGGATTTCTTCTTCCGCAAGATCGTCAAGGACCAGGGCGCGGCCCTCGGCCACATCCAGTCGGAGATCGAGGCGTTCCTCGCCTCCGAGACCGCCTCCCCCGAGCTCAAGGTCGAGCGCGAGCTCCTCGCGACCGGCCTCGCCGAGGCCGGCGAGCTGGTCACCCTGGTCATCAACGACCTGATGGCCGCTATGAACGAGATCAAGAGCATCTACAAGGTGGGCCTCAACACCACCCGCGTGCTCATGGCTCTCGGCGACGTGGTCTGCGCCTGGATGCTGCTGCGCGGCGCCGAGGTGGCCCAGGCTCGCCTGGCCGCCGGCGACGCGGGCAAGGACGAGGCGTTCTACCAGGGCAAGGTTGCTGCGGCGAAGTTCTTCGCGGCCAACGTGCTCCCGAAGATCACCTCCGAGCTGGCGATCGCCAAGACCGTGAACCTCGAGCTCATGGAGCTCTCCGAGGACGCGTTCTGATCTGACGCATCACCCGGCGCCCCGGCTGCTCTCGAGCGGTCCGGGGCGCCGGTCATTTCTCTTCGTGCCCGCCACCGTGAAATAGGGTGTCCCCGTGTCTGACCGCCTCTCCGCCTCCGAACTGATCGCGAGCCTCGTCGACGACGGTTCCTGGACCTCGTGGGACACGGCCGTCGTCCGGAGCGAGATCTCCGAGGAGTACGCCGCGGAGCTGGCCGCCGCAGCGGAGAAGTCCGGCGTCGACGAGTCCGTCCTCACCGGCAGGGCCACGATCGAGGGGCGCCCGGTAGCGCTCATCGCAGGCGAGTTCGGCTTCTTGGCCGGCTCGATCGGCCGGGCCGCCGCCGACCGCCTCGTCGCCGCCGTCGAGCACGCGACCGCGGAAGGACTGCCGCTGGTCGGCCTGACCTGCAGTGGCGGCACCCGCATGCAGGAGGGCACCCCCGCCTTCGTGCAGATGGTCCGCATCGGAGCCGCCATCACCGCACACCGCGCGGCGGGCCTCGCCTATGTGGCCTACCTGCGCCACCCGACCACGGGTGGCGTGATGGCCTCGTGGGGCGCACTGGGGCAGATCGTCTTCGCCGAGCCCGGTGCCCTGGTCGGCTTCCTCGGCCCGCGGGTCTACTCCGCGATGCATGGCCAGGACTTCCCGTCCGGCATCCAGCTGGCCGAGCACCTCGCCGACATCGGTGTCATCGACGGAGCTGTCGAGCCCTCCGACCTGCGCGAGCTGCTCGGCACCACGCTGCGCGCGCTGACGGTTGACGCGCTTCCGACAGGGACCGCCGCGCCGGACTTGACCTCTCGACGCGCCAGAGTTGACCCTTCGGCGGACCAGACCCGACCTTTCGGCGGGGTGGACGCGTGGGAGGCGGTCACGCGCACACGCCGTGAGGACCGGCCCGGTGTGTGCGAGCTGCTCGCGGCGGCGTCCGACGTCGTACTCCTCAACGGCACGCAGGCCGGCGAGACCGACGCGACGATCGCCCTCGCGCTGGCCCGGTTCGGCGGCCAGCCGTGTGTGGTCGTGGGCCAGGACCGCGCGGCCGAGGCGGCCGGCGAGAAGCTCGGGCCGGCCGGGCTCCGGGTCGCGCGGCGCGGGTTCGCGCTGGCGGCCGAGCTGCGCATTCCGGTCGTCACCGTGATCGACACCCGTGGCGCTGAGCTTTCGGTCGACGCCGAGGAAGGTGCGGTCGCCGGCGAGATCGCCCGCTGCCTCTCCGAGCTCGTCGCCTGCGGCGCGCCCACGCTCTCGGTCCTGCTCGGCGAGGGCAACGGAGGAGGCGCGCTCGCGTTCCTCCCCGCCGACCGCATCCTCGCCGCCCAGCACGCCTGGCTGTCGCCGCTGCCGCCCGAAGGGGCGAGCGCGATCGTCCACCGGACCACCGAGCGGGCCGCCGACCTGGCGCGATCGCAGCAGGTGCTCGCGCTGCAGCTCCACGAGCGCGGCGTCGTCGACGTCATCGTCCCGGAGCTACCCGACGCCGCCGACGAGCCCGACACCTTCTCGGTCCGGCTGGCAGACGTCATCGCCGGCGAGCTCGCCGCGTTGCGGATCGCCGGGCCGGGGACGCCGGCCCAGCGCGCCGCCCGCTACGACTTCTGAGCCTCACTCCCGGGATCTTCGAGTGCCCGCGCGATCGAGGCCAGGAAGCGTGACCCCTTCTCGCCGTCGACCAGCCGGTGATCGAAGCTCAGCGCGAGCGTCGCCACGTGCCGGATCGCCAGTGCGTCATCGCCCGCGGCGGTCGTGACCACCCACGGCTTCTTGCGGATCGCGCCGACGGCCAGGATCGCCGACTCACCGGGGTTGATGATCGGGGTACCCGCGTCGATGCCGAAGACCCCGATATTGGTGATCGTGAAGGTGCCGCCGGTCTGCTCGGCCGGCTGGGTCCTGCCCTCGCGTGCAGTCGCGGTGAGCTGCTCCAGCGCCATCGCCAGCTCCGGCCCGGAGAGGTCGCCCGCGTCCTTGATGTTGGGCACAAGCAGCCCGCGCGGCGTGGCCGCCGCGATCCCGAGGTTCACGTAGCGGCGGAACGTCACCGCCTCGCCGTCCCACCGCGCGTTGAGCTCGGGAAACTCGCGCAACGCGGCGACACAGGCCTGCGCCACGATCAGCGTCGTCGTCACCCGCACCCCGTCGTACGCCGGGTCCTTGCGCAGCGCGGCCACGCGCTCGACCGTGCGGGTGGCGTCCACCTCGACCCACTCGGTCACGTGCGGAGCGGAGTACGCCGAGGTGACCATCGCCTGCGCCATCACCTTGCGGACGCCCTTGACCGGTTCGCGGTACTCCCGGTCGAGCAGCGGAGGCAGCTCGGTCGGTGCCGGTGTCGCCCGGCCTGCAGGGGCAGCTGGCTGGGTGGCTGCCTCGACATCCGCCCGGGTGATCACCGGGCCGGCGTGCGCGACCGCGTTCAGGTCGACCCCGAGCTCACGGGCCAGCAACCGCACCGGCGGCTTGGCCAGCGGGCGCTGGCTTCCGACAGCCACCTGGACGGAGGGGTTGGCGAGGGCGGCCCCATCAGTGTGAAGACTTTTCGTCACCTGCTGACCAGAAGTCCTCGGCTTTTCGCTGGCGGACGAGCGCCGGCGAGACGCGCGATCGCGCGGGCCGTAGCCGACCAGCGTGGCGGGACCCTCTGCCGCCTCCTCGTCGACAACGGGCGCCACGTCGTCGGCGGTGGTCACCCGCAGGATCGGCGTGCCGACCTCGACGGTCTCCCCCACGGCGACCAGCAGCGCCTCGACGGTGCCGGCATAGGGCGAGGGCAGCTCGACGATCGACTTGGCGGTCTCGATGTCGACGACCGGGTCGTTGACCGCGATCACATCACCCACGGCCACGTGCCAGGCGACGATCTCGGCCTCGGTCAGACCCTCGCCCGGGTCGGGCAGGCGGTACTCAGCCATCAGAACCCCAGAACCCGGTCGACCGCGTCGAGCACACGGTCGACGTCAGGGAGCCACTCGTGCTCGATGCGGGCTGACGGATAGGGGGTGTCGAAGCCGCCGACACGCAGCACCGGCGCCTCGAGCGAGTAGAAGCACTTCTCGGTGATCCGGGCCGCGATCTCGGAGCCCATGCCGAGGTTCATGTGCGCCTCGTGGACCACGACGGCGCGGCCGGTGCGGCGTACGGAGTCGAGGACGGGGTCCATGTCGAGCGGCGAGAGCGTGCGCAGGTCGATGACCTCGAGCGAGCGCCCCTCGGTGGCGGCGGCATCTGCGGCGGCCAGGCAGGTCTTCACCGTCGGGCCGTAGCAGAGCAGCGTCACGTCGCCGCCGGCGCGAGCCACCCGCGAGGCGAAGAGCGGCCCGGGGCCCACGGCGGCATCAAGCTCCGCCTTGCCGGAGTGGTACTGCCGCTTGGGCTCCAGGAAGACCACCGGGTCATCGTGGGCGATGGCCTGCTGGAGCATCCAGTAGCCGTCGACCGGGTTGGAGCAGGCCACCACCTTGAGCCCGGGCGTGTGCGCGAACTGAGCCTCCGGTGACTCGCTGTGGTGCTCGACCGCGCCGATGCCGCCGCCGAACGGGATCCGGATGACGATCGGCAACCGCAGCCGCCCCCGCGAGCGGGAGTGCATCTTCGCGACCTGGCACACGATCTGGTCGTAGGCCGGGTAGACGAACCCGTCGAACTGGATCTCCACCACCGGCCGGTAGCCACGCAGCGCCAGACCGACCGCAGTGCCGACGATGCCCGACTCGGCGAGAGGGGTGTCGATGACCCGGTCCTCGCCGAAGTCCTTCTGGAGCCCGTCGGTGATCCGGAAGACGCCGCCGAGCCGGCCGACGTCCTCGCCCATCACCAGCACCTTCGGGTCCTCCTCCATCGCGCGGCGCAGGCCGAGGTTGAGCGCCTTCGCCAGGGTCACGGTGCTCATCGGGTCACCTCCGGCGCGGCGCCCTGGAGACCGGAGAGGTACGCCGCGAACTCGTCGCGCTGCGTCTCCAGCTCCGGCGTGATCTCGGCATAGGCCTCGTTGAACGGCGAGAGCGGCGAGGGGTCAGGCAGCGCATGGCAGCCCTCGCGCATCCGGACTCCGAGCGCGTCCGCCTCGGCCTCGAGCTCCGCGAACCACTCGTCGGAGACCAGGCCGTTGCGGCGGAGGTAGGCCTCGACGCGCGCGATCGGGTCCTTCAGCTTCCAGTGCTCGACGTCCTCGCTGAGCCGGTAGCGCGTCGGGTCGTCGGTGGTCGTGTGGGCGCCCATCCGGTAGGTGTAGGCCTCGACCAGGGTCGGACCCTCGCCGTCACGGGCCCGCTGGAGCGCGGCCTGCGCCACGGCGTACGTCGCGAGGACGTCGTTGCCGTCGACCTGGTAACCCGGGAAGCCGAAGCCCTGGGCCCGCTTGAAGAGCGGGATGCGGGACTGTCGCTCCATCGGCTCCGAGATCGCCCACTGGTTGTTCTGGCAGAAGAAGACGACCGGTGAGTTGTAGGACGCCGCGAAGACGAAGGCCTCGTTGACGTCACCCTGCGACGAAGCGCCGTCACCGAAGTGAGCGATCACCGCGGTGTCGCGGTCCGGGTCGCCGGTGCCGACGAGGCCGTCGCGCTGGACGCCCATGGCATAGCCCGTGGCGTGCAGGGTCTGCGCGCCGATCACGATCGTGTAGAGGTGGAAGCCGGTCGCGACCGGGTCCCAGCCGCCGTGGTCGGTGCCGCGCCAGGTGCTCAACATGTCGAGCGGGTCGATGCCGCGGCACCACGCGACCCCGTGCTCGCGGTAGGTCGGGAACACATGGTCCTGCTTGCGCAGTGCCCGGCCGGCGCCGACCTGGGCAGCCTCCTGACCGAGCAACGGGGCCCAGATGCCGAGCTCGCCGTGCCGCTGCAGTGCCGTGGCCTCGGTGTCGAGCCGACGACAGAGAACCATGTCGCGGAGCAGGCCCCGGATCATCTCTGCCTCGTCGACTCCCGGACCGGGGTCGAAACGAAACTCGGGGTGCTCGACGCGCTCGCCCTCGGGGGTGAGCAGCTGGATCAGATCCGACATCAGCCGTCTCCTCGCTATGCCGCCACGGGATTGCCGGTGCGGTGGTGGTGCGGAACCACGGGGGTGTGTGGGCCGCGTCACTCCACGCTACCGGTCCGCGGTCACGATCGGGAGTCAGCCGCGCCTCAATGTGCGCCTCGAGCCACGACCAGAGCCACGACCATCAGCGACGACAACGGGGCCCGACTCGCCGGACGTACGGCGTGCCGGGCCCCACCGGTGTCGCAGGTGGTCGGACTGTCAGCAGGTGATGGAGCCCTTGCGGATCGCGAAGCCACCGGTGTTCGAGTCGTCGGACCAGAAGACCGGCTTGCTGCCCGCGACGCAGTCCGCGGCGGGGGCGAGGGTGAAGCCCTCGTTGTTGAGGTTGGCCATGCCGGTCGGGCGCTCGTTGATGACCTCGGCCGCGAAGGCACCCGAGGCGTTGACGTCCAGGACCGCGCTGCGGCCGGTGCAGTTGTCGTCGCACGCGGCCCAGAGCTTGCCGGTCTGGGTGTCGAACGACAGGTCCATGACACCGATGAACGGGCTGTCGATGGTGGCGACCTTCGTCGCCGTGCCGGTCGTGTGGTTGAGCGCGAACGCGTGGATGTCACCGGTCTGCTCGACACCTGCGAAGAAGAGGCCACCGGCGTGGTCGGCGTACGACGCGGGGTCGTAGACGGCGCCCGTGGTGGCGTCGACGAAGCCCTTGGCAACCAGCGCCGCGTTGGGGATGAAGGAGACCGCCTCGAAGCCGGTGTTGGCCGAGGTGGCCGGGATCAGGCTGGTGAGGTTCCACTCGCGGGTGGCGTTGAGCGACGAGCCCGAGCCGGACACGTCGAAGCTCAGGATGCTGTTGCGGCTGACGCTGCTGTTGCCGTTGTCGCGCTCAGCCGCCACGTAGACGCCGCTGGCTGATCCGTTGGCGAAGGTCACGCCCTCTGCGTCGACGTCACCGGTGCCGCTCGGGTAGTGCAGCACCTTGCCCGAGGTCCAGCCGGTCGACGGCGCCCAGTTGGTGCCGTTGAAGGTCAGACGGTGCAGCGTGCCGACGCCGTTCTTGGCGGCCCACAGGACTGCCGAGGAGCCGGAGCCCTCGTAGGCCAGGCCGCTCATGTTGGTGCCGAGCGCGTTGGCCGGATCGACCGTGGAGGCGCTCGACGAGCCAGGCCAGGCCTGGGTCTGCAGCGGAGCCGAGCAGGAGTTGGCGGCGGCCTTGGTCGCGGCGGCGGTCGCCTCGAACGCTCCGGTGCCGTTGGGGCAACGGCCCAGCGTCGTGGCCGCGTGCGCGGACCAGCTGGTGCTGTCGACGAGGATCGAGCCGCCCGGCTGGTAGAGCTTCGCGGACTCGGGGGCTCCCAGGCCGAAGCCGAACTGCGCCTCCTCGATCACGCGATAGCCGCCAGCCACCACGGTCGAGCCGGAGGGGAGCGTCCACGAGTTCGCGTCGTCCTTGAAGACGTAGCCGCTCAGGTCGGCGGTCGTCGATCCGTTGTTGATGATCTCGACCCAGTCACCCGGCGTACCGCCGTTGGACTCGACCTCGTTGATCTTCACGTTGACGGGCGTCGAACAGGAGTTCGCCGCGCCCTTGGTCGACGCGAGCGTGGTGGCGAAGGCGCCCGTGCCGTTGGGGCAACGACCCCAGGTCACGGATGCGTGCGAGCTCCAGCTGGTGGAGTCGACCAGGCTCGTGCCGTCCGGCGCGAAGAGGCGCGCCTGGTCGCTCGCGCCCAGACCGAAGCCGAACACCGACTCGTCGAAGACGCGGTACGCGCCGGCGGCGATCGTGGTGCCCGAGGGGATCGTGTAGTTGCTGCTCTTCGCGCTGTCCTTGAGCCGGAAGCCGGACAGGTCGATCGTTGCGGTGCCGGTGTTGTGGAGCTCGATCCAGTCACCCGGCGTGCCGCCGCTGGACTCGACCTCGTTGACCTTCACGAGTTCCGCACCGGGCGGGACCGCAGCATTGGCCGGCGAGAGCACCGACGCGATCGGGAGCAGGGCGACGGCCACGAGGGCTGCGCGGAGAGAGGTGTGCAAGGAGGCGTCCTTCGCTCGGGGGAACGGGCACGGATGTGCGCGCGAGCCTCTCGGGCAGGGACCACGTGACGGTGACGCGACACGGAACGTCGCGTGAAGGTACGCCGCCCGGCGGACGGCGTCAGCCGCAGCCGGTCTCGCCCAGGTCCTCGTGCTCTCGGTGTGAGGCGGGCTCGACCTGGAACGTCGCGTGCCGGATGCCGTGGTCGGTCGCCACCCTGTCGGCGAGATCGTCGAGGACCGCGCCGACACCCCGCGACGCGAGCACGTCGTCAGCCACGGTGACGTGCGCCGACAGGCTGAGCATGCCGCTGGTGATCGTCCACGCGTGGAGGTCATGGACCCCGACCACACCATCGATCGTCACCAGCCCGCCACGGACCTTCTCGAGGTCCAGACCCGCCGGGGTCGCCTCGAGCAGCACGAGCACGGTGTCGCGGAGGAGCAGCAGGGCGCGAGGCGCGATGAGCACGGCGATCAGGATCGAGGCGATGGCGTCGGCGCGGTGGAAGTCGGTCAGCAGGATCACGATGCCCGACACGACGACGAGGGCCGAACCGACCGCGTCGCCCAGGACCTCCAGGAGCGCGCTCCGCATGTGGAGCGCCGAGGTGTCGCCGCGCGTCAGGATGGCCAGCGCGACGACGTTGGCCAGCAGGCCCACGAGGGCGAAGACCACCAGCGGTCCGGCATCGACGGACACCGGGTCGCGCAGTCGGCCGATCGCGGTCCAGAGCAGCCAGGCGGAGAGACCGAGCATGACGACGGCATTCGCCAGGGCCGCGAGCACCTCCGCGCGGTGCAACCCGAACGTACGCCGAGCGGTCGGCGGCCGCATCGCGGCGTACGACGCACCGAGCGCGAGCGCAACCCCGACAGCATCTGACGCGACGTGTCCGGCATCGGCCGCCAGCGCGAGCGAGCCGGTGAGCCAGGCGCCGACCAGCTCGACCGCGATGACCGCGACGGACACCAGGAGCACGAGCACCAGCCGGCGGCGGTCCGCCGCACGACCCTCGCCGTGACCCTGCGCCTGGCCGTGCCCGTGTCCGTGTCCCATGCACCCCATCGTGCCGGACGGACCCTGGCGCCCGGGCGCAGAGTGCCGGGATCTCCGCAGGGACCCGACTGGGGTGGGATGACCCGGGTCTTCTGGGGTGTCACTGGGGTCATGCCCTAGTGCCGCATCGGTTGGTGAAGGCACACGATCAAGACCAGTCACATGTCGTTTCCAACGGCCGCTCGGCCGCTCTCGGGGGTTCGTCTGCTCTCGCCCAATCGGGCGAGGAATCGCAACATCTGCTCAGGTGTCCGCCGCGGCTTGGGAGGGCCGGCCCGCACCTGGAAATCATGGGGGATTTCCTGTGTCCATCAGTTCCCGCCGCGCGGGCGGTCAGTCCGTGCGCGCGCCCTTCGTCGCACGCCTGGTCAGGGTCGTCGTAGCCCTCTCCCTCTCCTTCCTCTCGGTCCCACTGCTCACCCAGGCGTCGTACGCCGAGGGCGAGGCACCGATCGTGGCCGCAGAGACAACCGCCGATCCGCCTGCGAGCGAGGATCCACCCGCCCCAGCGCCGGCCGAGGAGCCGGCGGCTGAGGAGCCTGCCCAGGAGCCGGCGGCGGAGGAGCCCGCAGCTGAGGAGCCCGCGGCCGAGGAACCGGCCGCCGAGGAGCCCGCTGCTGAAGAACCCGCAGCTGAGGAGCCCGCGGCCGAAGAGCCGGCCGCCGAGGAACCCGCTGCGGGCAACGCGCCCAAGGACAACGGCAAGATCTCCGCTCTCGCTGACCCGCCCGACCCGGACTGCACTGTCACCGACTTCGACCAGAACACGCAGGAGAACAGCGGCGGCAGCTGGATCAACGGTGCGCTGAACCAGAACAACAGCAACTACGCCGAGGGCGACTTCGTCCCCCAGAAGGTGGAGCTCGGTGGCCTCGTGCCCGGGACGTACACCATCGGCTTCAGCTACGACGTCACGAAGAACGGGAAGTACGCCTACGACTTCGTGAGCGACCTCGCGATCAGTGGCAGCGCCGGTGCTCCGCAGCCGACGTGGGACGCCTTCGAGGGGCCGGCACCGGTGAGCAACCCGCCCGTCGGGACGCAGACCGAGTTCGTGACGATCACGTTCACGATCGTGGCGGCCGGCGACCCCACCGCGACGATCACCTGGGCCGGGCACATCGCCTCCGAGATCAACTACGGCCCTGACTCCAGCGCCGGCTCCATCGAGGGAGCGCCGTACCACTTCTCGATCGTCCCGACCGATGGCACCTGGGGATGCGACTCAGGCAAGCGTGACAACCAGCTGATGGCGGACGCCGTGGACTTCGCGACAGTCACCGTCGTCAAGAACGCGCTGCCGAACAGCTCCACGCCGTTCGACTTCAACCTCTCCGCGCCCAACAACCTGGCCACCGACTTCGACCTGGTCGATGACGGAACGCCGACCAACACGGTCACCTACAACGTGCCGCCGGGTGTCACCACCGTCACGGAGACGCCGGAACCCGGATGGGACCTGACCGACATCACCTGCACCGGCTCGACCGCAGGAGTCGAGACCGACACCGCGGTGGCGCTCACCCTCGCTGATGACGACACCGTGACCTGCGTCTTCACCAACAGCCACGAGGCGACCATCGAGGTCGACAAGTTCTGGTCCATCAACGGCGCAACAGCGGTGCCGGACGGCAGCGCCCTGCCGCAGCAGCTCGGCCTGAGCGCCCAGCTGCTGATCGACCAGGCGAACAAGAACTGGAGCCAGATCTACAGCGGCTACCTCGAGGGTGCCACGGCGAGCATCGACGAGACCTCGGTGACCTTCGGCGACTACTGCCGCTGGGCCAGTGAGGACGCCTCGCAGCAGGGGCGGCTGACCGAGGCGAACGGGTCCCCGGTCAACCAGTCCCTGGCGGCCAACGTCGTGCTCGGCGGCGGAGCAAACCACTACGAGATCACCAACGCCGTCACCTGTGTCGGCAAGCTGGTGCTCACGAAGGAAGTGCTCAACCCCAACGGTGGCACGGCCGTTGCGAGCGACTGGACACTCGTCGCTGACCCGGAGGGCGAAGGCTCGAACCTGACCACCCCCGGATCCGTGGGCGGAAACGTACCGTTCGACGTCGATCCTGCCGAGACGTTCACGTTCGACGAGCTCGGCGGTCCTGACGGCTACAGCTGGACCGGAGTCGACTGTGGCAATGGCACGGTCACATCAGTCCAGGTCCCGGTGGGTACGACGGTCACGTGCACGTTCACCAACGTGGACAGCCCCGGCTTCCTCCAGCTCGACAAGCACGTCGTGAGCGAGTCCGGCGACGGAGCCGTGAGCAGCGACTGGACCCTCAGCGCCACTCCGGACGGCATCGAGGGCCAGGCCACGATCGAGGGCGACGGACACGCGGAAGGTGCCACGAAGGCGGGCACCTACGTGCTCGACGAGGTCGGCGGTCCCGCTGGCTACACCGATGGCGCCTGGACGTGCACCGACGACGACTCGGGTGACCCCGTCGACGTCGTCATCGTCGACGGCGAGGCGCAGATCGAGCTCGACGCCAGCCAGGAGGTCTCCTGCGACATCACCAACACGGCGAACGCACCGACCCTGACACTGGTCAAGGCGTTCGACCGCAACGGCACCTTCGACGACACCCCGGAGACGGCGTTCGAGCTCTCGGCGACACCGGACGGCATCGAGGGCCAGGACCCGCTCGTCGGGGATGGCGGCGCCTCCGACACGGTCATGGTCGGCACCTACACGCTGGACGAGACCGGCCCGGCGACGTACACCGAGGACCCGGCCGGCTGGAGCTGCGTGGACGAGGACGGCCCCGTCAGCGTGACCGCCAACCAGGTCACCGTGGGCCTCGATCAGGACGTCGTCTGCACGATCATCAACATCGCGGTCCCGAGCAGCTACATGCTCGAGAAGACCTCCGACCCGGGCAGCGGCGCGACCGTCCTGCCCAACAGCGAGATCGACTACACCGTGACGCTGACCAAGGTCGGTGACGGCGTGCCGGTCCTGAACTTCGACGTCACCGACACCCTGACCGGTGTCGAGGACGGCTGGGTCACCGGACTGGCCGACGACGGCGCGACGATCCTCAACGGTGTCATCACCTGGCACATCGACGAGCTGGGCGACACCCCGTTGACGCTGACCTACACGGTCACCGTCGGCCCGGACGCCTGGGACTCGGTGATCGAGAACCAGGTGACGCCCGGCCCGACACCCTGTGTCGACGAGGTGACCGAAGAGGGCGTGATCGACTGCGACTTCACCGAGCACTTCACGCCGCACTACACGCTCGACAAGGCAGTCACGCTGCTCGCCGAACCCGGCGACGACGACGGCCTCGCCGAGCCGGGCGAGCGGCTGTCGTACTCGCTCACTGTCGACAACGACACCGCGGACGCGATCGTGAACACGACCGTCACCGATGACGTCAGCGACGTGCTCAACAACGCCGAGATGATCACCAGCACGGATGCCCTGGCTGCCCAGGGGCTGTCCCTCAGCGACGAGGGCCTCCTCACCTGGACCATCAGCGACCTGGGACCCGACGACCCGCCGCTCACGGTGACGTACGTCGTCCAGATCGACGAAGGTGCCTGGAACGTGACGCTCCACAACATCGCGACGCCTGCGCCGCTGAGTGGCGGCGAGTGCATCCCGGCCGGCGACGTCCCCGCAGCCAGCGAGGAGGCCCCGCCGGACAACACCGCCGAGTGCGAGACCACGACGGACACCCCGGACGTGACCACGATGGTGGTCGAGAAGCGTGACGTGGAGACCGAGGAGGTCCTGGCGGGCGCAACGTTCGAGCTCTTCCTGGACGCGAACAACGACCTCACCGAGGGCGGAGACTGCACGTTCGCCAGCCCGCCGGTGGTCGACGACGCAGACGAGTCGCTCGGCACCTCGGTGACCGGCGTCGACGGACACGCGCTCTTCAACGACCTGCAGCACGGCTGCTACCTGCTGGTCGAGACCGTGCCGCCGCCCGGCTACTCGCTGCCGACGGTCAACGTGATGGGTATCCAGATCGACGAGGCGAACTTCGTCGGCACGGAAGAGGGCGGCGAGATGGCCCCGATCGTGGTCACCGACTTCGGTGAAGGCAACCTCGCGATCGTCGCCAAGCGCCAGTTCGAGCTCATCAACGGCGCCTGGGTCGAGAGTGACGGCAGGGTCGGCTTCGGAGACACCGTCCGCTACGAAGTTGCGGTCGAGGCCACCGGGCCGAAGAACTTCCACGGCGTCAAGGTCACCGACTTCGTGCCCGGATTCAACCCCGAGGACACGACCTCCACCGTCGACGGAACGCTCGTCCCGGGCAGCGCCGTGTGCGAGGACGGCCTGGTCTGCACCACGTCGGTCGACCCCGAGACGCAGCTGGTCACCTGGGACATCGGCGACCTCGAGCCCGACCCCGGCGTCACGATCGGTGGCACGGCAGTCATGGAGGTGGTCTTCCCCGACCGTCCTGCGGACCTGCAGCTCGACCCCGGAGAGACCTACGAGGCCACGCTGTGGAACGTCGGCTTCCTGGAGTGGGACGAGGTCACCGGACCGACGACACCTGCCGCACGCCTCTCGCGCGCCGCTGGGCGGGCCGGACTGCTCGCCACCGCAGCAGCGGTGGACCTGCCGATGACCCACATCGTGCTGCGGAGCAACGAGGTCGTCGTGACCGCGCTGTTCAAGGCACCGGCCGGAGTGACCAACGAGCCGCCGAAGAAGGACGGCCCCCTGCCGCAGACCGGCGCACCTGCCGGAATGCTCCAGATGGCCTTCCTCGGCCTGGCCCTGATCGCAGGCGGCCTGAGCCTGATGCGGCGTACCCGCAAGGAGTGATCCACGAGTTGGCTGGGCCCGCGCTGGTTGTCCCCCGTACCGGCGCGGGTTCCGGTCCATCCCCCACCCGCCTAGGGTGGCAGTCGTGAAGCTGCTCCTCTGGATCCTCACCACGATGGCTGGCCTGGCGGTCGCTGCGTGGCTGCTCGACGGCATCCACCTCGACGGGGCGACCTGGCAGGACAAGCTCCTGCCGCTCGCTGGCGCTGCCGTGATCCTCGGCCTGGTCTCGATCTCGGTCAAGCCGGTGGTCAAGCTGCTCTCGCTCCCCTTCATCATCGTGACCATCGGCCTCTTCCTGCTGGTGATCAACGCGCTGATGCTGATGCTGACCTCGTGGATCGCGGGCAAGGCCGATGTCGGCTTCACGGTCGACGGCTTCTGGGCCGCACTGGTCGGCAGCGTGATCGTCACCCTCGTCACCGGCTTCATCGACATGGTCGCGATCGAGGACGACTGATGACCGCCCAGCTGCCGGCTCCGCGAGGCGAGGGCTACCGCATCGCGGTGGTCTGCTCGGGCAACATCTGCCGGTCCCCGGTCGCCGACGTCGTGCTCAACGACAAGATCGCCGAGGCCGGGCTCCCGGGCATCACCGTCGACAGCTTCGGCACGGGCGGCTGGCACGTCGGCGAGGGCATCGACCACCGCTCGGGGTCGTCCCTCATCGCCGCGGGGTACGACGGCAGTCGGCACCGCGCGCGGCAGTTCGGCCCGGGGGTGGCCTCCGACTACGACCTGGTGCTCGCGATGGACGCCGGCCACTTCAGCCAGCTCGGCTCGCTGGGCGTCCCACACGAGCGGCTCTGGCTGTTCCGCTCGTGGGACCCGGAGCCCGATGGGCCGACAGGTGGGGACGTGCCCGACCCGTTCTACGGCGGCCCGGCCGGGTTCACCGACGTGCTGGTCATGATCGAGCGGACCGCGGACGGCATCGTGACCGACCTCGAGGCGATGGCTCAGCCCGACGTGGGGCACCGGTTGTCATGACCCGCCAGTCCGCGATCGCCCGCCGTGCCGAGCAGCTGCTCGGGGCAGCGGTGGTCTCGACGGCGCCGGTCGCGGGCGGGGACATCAACACCGCCACCCGGCTGCGGCTCTCCGACGGCCGCAACGTGCTGCTGAAGAGCCAGCCCTCCCCTCCGCCCGGGTTCTTCCCGGCCGAGGCCCACGGGCTGCGCACCCTCGCCGCGGCCGGCGCTCCGGTCCCCGCCGTGCTCGCCGTCGACGAGGACTGCCTGGTGTTGCCCTGGCTCGAGCCGGGCAAGGTCATCGTGGAGATGGCCGAGCAGCTCGGCCGCGCGCTCGCCGCCCTGCACGCGGTGGAGGAGCCGGCGTTCGGCGCGGACCAGGACGGGTTCATCGGCCGGCTGCCGCTCCCCAACGCTCCCGCCCCGACCTGGGCGGAGTTCTATGCGACCCGCCGCCTCGAGCCCTACCTCCGGCTCGGCGTCGACCGTGGCCGCATCGACCCCGACGACGCCGGCACGATCGAGGAGCTCTTCCCGCGCCTGGGCTCCCTCGTGCCTGAGGAACCGCCCGCCCTGCTCCACGGTGACCTGTGGAACGGCAACGTCCTGTGGGGCCTCGACCACACGGCGTACCTGCTCGATCCGGCGGTCCACGCCGGCCACCGCGAGACCGACCTCGCCATGCTCTCCCTCTTCGGACTGCCACAGCTGCCGCGCGTCCTCGCGGCGTACTCCGAGGTCACGCCGCTCGCCGACGGCTGGGAGGACCGCGTCGGCATCCACCAGCTGTTCCCCCTGCTGGTGCACGCGTGCATGTTCGGCGGTGGGTACGCCGCCCGCGCCGCGCGCATCGCCGACGACCTCACCTGATCCGCCGAAAGGCCAGGTTTGGTGTGCCGAGCCGTCAGGTTTGGTGTGCCGAGCCGTCAGGTATGGCGTCGTCTCTCAGCCGGGTTTCAGGCGTCGGTGGCAGAGTTGCCCCGTGCCCAACTCCTCGTCCGTTCCGCGCCCCCACGTGCTCGTCGTCGACGACGACCGGGCAGTGCGTGAGTCGCTGCGACGGTCCCTCGAGTTCAACGGGTACGCCGTCTCCCTGGCCACCGACGGCGCCGAGGCGCTGGCCGGCTTCGGCAAGGTGAACCCGGACGTCGTGGTGATGGACGTGATGATGCCGCGGCTCGACGGGATCGAGACGACCAAGGCGCTCCGGTCGGCCGGTCACGACGTCCCGATCCTGGTGCTCACCGCGCGCGACGCCGTGGGCGACCGGGTTGACGGGCTGGACGCCGGGGCCGACGACTACCTGACCAAGCCCTTCGCCCTGCAGGAGCTGCTGGCCCGGCTGCGGGCGTTGCTCCGCCGCGTCGTACCCCATGAGGACGGCATGGACGAGACCCTCGGGTTCGCCGACCTGACCATGGATCTCGCGTCGCGCGAGGTGAAGCGCGGCGACCGCGCGATGGAGCTGACCCGCACCGAGTTCACGCTCCTGGAGATGTTCCTGCGCCGACCGCGCCGCGTGCTCGAGCGCAGCTTCATCCTCGAAGAGGTGTGGGGCTACGACTTCCCGACGACGGCCAACTCCCTGGAGGTCTACGTCGGCTACCTGCGTCGCAAGACCGAGGCCGAAGGTGAGCAGCGGCTGATCCACACCGTCCGCGGCGTGGGATACGTGCTCCGCGAAAGCCCTTGAGAAGGGGCCAGTGAAGATGCACTATCGCCGGAGCCTGGCCAGCCGCGTCACGCTGCTCACGACGATCGCCGTCGGTGTCGCCGTCGCGTTCGTCGCCCTGGGTGCCTTCGTCACGGTGCGCATGCAGATGCAGCGCACGCTCGACTCCTCACTCCTCGAACGCGCCAAGGCCGTCGCCGCGACCGTGCAGGAAGCCGAGGTGCGCGGCACGGACTACCGCGTGCCCAGCTGGTTGCTCGGCGCCTCCGACGTGCGTCTCTACCTGGTGACCGAGGACGGCATCGTCTACTCCGCGGACCGCGCCGGATCGCCCGCGTTCGGCGCGGAGGAGTTCGAGGTCGCGGGCGGCGATCGCGACAGCGAGGTCCGCACGATCACCCACGGCGGCGACCGGTTCCGCGCCGCCAGCTGGCCGACCCTCGGTGCCGATGGCCGCGCGATCGTCCTGGTGCAGTCGCTGAGCCCGCAGGAGAGCGTGCTCAAGCGACTCGGCCTGGTCATGCTGCTGCTGGGTGGTGCCGGCGTCATCGGCGCCGGCCTGGCCGGCTGGGCTGTCGCACGCAACGGGCTCCGGCCGGTCCGCAAGCTGACGCTGGCCGCCGAGGAGATCGCCCGCACCGAGGACCTGCGCCCGATCGAGGTCGGCGGCAACGACGAGATCGCGCGTCTCGCGACGGCGTTCAACCAGATGCTCACCGCGCTCGCGGCGTCCCGCGACCGCCAGCGCCAGCTGGTGGCCGACGCCGGCCACGAGCTGCGTACGCCGCTCACCTCGCTCCGCACGAACCTCGACCTGCTGGCGCAGATCGACGCAGGTGACTCCGGCACGATGCCCCCGGGGGCACGCCGCGAGTTGCTCGACGACGTAGAGGCGCAGATCGAGGAGCTGACCACGCTGATCGGCGACCTGGTCGAGCTGGCCCGCGAGGAGGAGCTGACCCATGTCGTCGAACCGGTCGACCTCGCCGAGGTCGTGGAGCGTGCGGTGGTGCGGGTCCGGCGACGGGCGCCCGAGGTCACCTTCAGGCTCGACGTCGACCCGTGGTGGGTCACGGGCGAGGCCAACGCCCTCGAGCGCGCGGTGCTCAACGTGCTCGACAACGCCGCCAAGTGGAGCCCGATCGGGGGCACCGTGACAGTCACCCTGTCGGGCGGGCTGCTGCGCGTCGAGGACGAAGGCCCTGGCATCGCGGCTGAGGACCTGCCCCACGTGTTCGACCGGTTCTACCGCTCGCGGGAGTCCCGGTCGATGCCGGGCTCCGGCCTCGGGCTCTCCATCGTCCGCCAGATCGCCGTGAGGCACTCCGGGCGCATCGAGGCGGCCCGTGGGTCGTCCGGTGGCGCGCTCTTCACGCTCCGCCTGCCCGGCAAGGTCAGCCCGGACTGAGCTGCCTGATCCGCGAGTCGAGCGCACAGGTGGCTGCATCCGCCACATGCGGCGCACTCAACTCAACCGGGCGCCAGCACGTGCAGCAGCCGGTCCGCCTTCCACCGCGACTCGGCGTACTCCTCGGCGCAGTCGGAGCGGACCGTGATGCCGCCGCCGGTGCCGAGGGTCCAGGTGCCGTCACCGGTCGTCATCAAGGACCGGATGACGACCCCCAGGTCCGCCCGGCCATCGCCGGAGATCCAGCCGAACGCCCCGGAGTAGACGCCTCGCGGGGTCGCCTCGACGGCGTCGATGATCTGCATCGTCCGGAGCTTGGGTGCCCCCGTCATCGACCCGGCGGGGAAGATCGCGCGCAGCGCGTCGATGGTGCTCACCTCGGGCCGGAGCCGCCCCCTGACAGTGGACACGAGCTGGTGCACGGACGGATAGGACTCGACGTCCATGAGCACCGGCACCTCGACGGAACCGGCCTCGCAGACCATGCCGAGGTCGTTGCGGAGCAGGTCGACGATCATCAGGTTCTCGGCGCGGAACTTCGGGTCGGTCGCGAGTTGCTCACGGAGCCGGGCGTCGTCCTCGGGAGTGCTGCCGCGTGGGGTCGTGCCCTTGATCGGCTTGGTCTCGATGGTCCGGTGACGGTCGATCACGGCGTAGCGCTCGGGGCTCGAGCTCAGCAGCCAGGTGCCCTGGTGCTGCAGGAACCCGGCGTACGGCGCGGGGTTGAGCTCGCGCAGACGCAGATAGGCGCTGACCGGGTCAAGGTCGCTCTCGACCTTCGTCCGGTAGGTCAGGTTGACCTCGTAGGAGTTGCCCAGGTGCAGCTCCTCCTGGACTTTCTCGAACGCCTGCTGATAGGCCTCCGGCGCCGAGAGGTCAGGTTTGGTGTGCCGAGAGGTCAGCTTTGGTGTGCCGAGATGGCGCTCCGTCACCTCCGGGTCGTGGTCGAAGATCCGGACGTTGCGGGTCCGCATCCAGACTGCGTCAGGAAGGCCGTCCGAGGGGCGCGCCGGCAGGTCCGATCGGCAGGCGTAGCCGAGGTAGCCGACCCAGTGGACATCCGGACCGTCTCCCGCCATCTCCGCGGCGAGCACGTCGAAGACGTCCGTTCCAACCCACTCGGTCCCGCCGTCCGCGGTCCGATAGACCGCCTGCTCCGCGCTCTTGTAGGTCAGCGACACATCGGACTCGTCCAGCCAGCCGACGATCGAGCGGTGCCCGGACCAGGGGCGTGAGCCGCCGCCGTCGAGCCAGAAGCAGCGGTCGTGGGTGGCCGCGACGTCGGTGAAGAAGGGCACCGGATCGGTCACGTCAGCACCAGGAAGTTCGCCACGATCGCGGCGCCATGCTCGGAGAGGATCGACTCCGGGTGGAACTGCACACCCACCAGCGGCAGGGTTTCGTGCGCCACCGCCATCGTCACTCCCGAGAGCTCGTCGACAGCCGTGCGGCGGAGCACCGCGGGCAGCGTCACGGCCGCGAGCGAGTGATAGCGGACCGCCGCGAAGCGGTCCGGCACACCGGCGAAGAGCCCGGTCCCGTCATGGGTCACCGACGCCAGCTCGCCGTGGGCGGGCTCGACGCGCTCGACCACCCCGCCGTACGCCGTGACCAGGCCCTGCATCCCGAGGCAGACCCCGAGCACGGGACGGTCCCCCGCCAGCAGCAGCTCCCGTCCGATGGCGAAGTCGGCCGGGTCGTCGGGCGTGCCGGGACCGGGCGACAACACCACGTGCGTGTACGCCGCGAGGTCGGCGAGCGCGACAGTGTCGTGCTCGACCACGTCCGGCAGGACACCGGTCACCGAGGCGATCAGGTGCACCAGGTTCCAGGTGTAGGAGTCGTAGTGGTCCACCACCACGACACGCGGACCCGGGCTGCTCACGGCGCCACGCTAGTGCTTGGCGCCATTCCTGGCCCCTCGAGCCGCCATTCCTGGCCTCTCGGCGAGCCAAACCTGGCCCTTCGGCGGGTCACGGCAGGAGCAGCTCGCAGACCAGGTCATGGATCAGGGAGAAGCCGTTCTCCGTGAGGATCGACTCGGCGTGGAACTGGATCCCCCGGAACGTCGATCCACGCACCAGGTGGATGTCTCCGCTCTCCGGGTCGGCCTCGACGCTCACGCCGGCAGGGAGCTCGTCGCCGGGCAGGGAGCGGCCCACGAAGGTGTTGTAGAAACCGACCCGCTCCACGCGACCGTCGATGGTGACGGGCGACTGCGTTCCCTGGAAGACGATGTCCTTCATCGCCAGCGGAAGGCCCAGCCGCTCGCACAGCGTCTGGTGTCCCAGGCAGACCGAGAGGAACGGTTGGCCTGCGGCGATGAGCTCATCGGTCGCCGACCGGAAGGCTGCGATCTTGGGCACCGATCCGTCGCGCGGGTCACCGGGCCCGGGGCCCACGATGACCAGGTCCGAGGAGCCCACGCCACCGGAGGAGAGCCACGCCGGCACGTCCTCGTGGCGCACCACCGAGGAGGTCATGCCGAGCACGGAGAGCACGTGCCGGATCATGTTCACGAAGTCGTCCTCGCCGTCGAGGATGACCGCACTCCGGCCGCGCAGCGCCGGGTCCGGCGTGGTGCCGGCCTGGTCGGTGAGCCAGAACTTCGAGAGCCGCTGGTTGCGCTTGTTCAGCGCGATCAGGACGTCCTCGTCGCGGGTCAGCTCGGCAATTCCCTCAGGAGCTCCGACGGCTGCCGGGACCAGGCCGAACGCCGACAGGATGCCGCCCGCCTTGGCGTGCGTCTCCGCCACCTCGTACGCCGGGTCCGAGTCGCGCACGAGCGTCGCGCCGGCCGTCACCTTCAACGCCCCGGAGACGGAGACGTCTGCGGTGCGGATGATGATCGGGCTGTCTGCAGTGGGCTCACCGGTGGCGTCGCGGCCGATCAGCGCAAGCGCGGAGGCGTAGTAGCCACGGCCTTCCGCCTCGTACTTCTTGATCAGCCGGCAGGCGTTCTCGACGGGCGATCCGGTGACCGTCGCGGCGTACATCGTGTCGCGGAGGATCTCGCGGACATCGCGTGTGGAGCGGCCGGCGAGCAGGTACTCGGTGTGGACCAGGTGCGTCATCGGCTTGAGGAACGGACCGAGGACCTGTCCACCCTCGTTGCAGATGTCGCACATCATCTTGAGCTCTTCGTCGACGACCATGAAGAGCTCGTAGATCTCCTTCTCGTCGGCGAGGAAGTCGAGGAGCGCTGCCTTGCGGGCCGCCATTGACTGCAGCGCAGGATCACGCGGGATGCGGAAGGTGCCGGAGATGGGGTTCATCCGGACATCGCCGCCGGTCACCGAAACGTGGCGCTCCGGGGAGGCGCCGACGAGGAAGCGGTCACCCGTGAAGAAGACGTAGGTCCAGTAGGCGCCGCGCTCGCGTTCGAGCAGACGGCGGAAGACGGTCAGTGCCTCGGGAGTGCCCCACGACGAGAGCTGTGCACGGAAGTGCCGTCCGACGACCAGGTTCGCGCCTTCGCCCTGCCCGATCTCGTCACGGATGATCGTCTCGACGACCTTGGCGTAGTCCTCGTCGGTGCTCTCGAAGCCCCCGCGGTCGGTGAACTCGACCGCCACGTCAGGGAGTACGCCGAGCAGGTCGGCCAGCGGGACCTCGGTCTCCGTGTCGATGTCCACCACGACGAGCGGCGTGCCGTCGTCATGGGCTTCGAAGCCACGCTCGCGGACCTGCCGGAACGGGATCGCGACGAGGGTGTCGAACCGGCGCCCCGGCGTCGGAATCCCTTGCTGGACAGGGATGTCGAGGATGCTGGCCACCTCGGAGCGGGTGCCCGCGACCACGGTCACCGTCGCAGAATCGCGCAGCCGGATCGCCGCCCACGCTTCGCGCCCCGTGATCGCGTCGAGCAGAGCCCGGGTCTCATCAGCGGCAGCAGGCGTGTCGGTCATGACCGCACGCTAACCGGTGGGCCACTCCCGCAGCACCTCAGTTCCGGCCCCCGAACAGTGCGCGTGCGGCCCCCATCGCGACTGGCATGGGGACGAGGCATCCCAAAGCACCCAACACGGACAAACCGACTTCGCGGAATCAGCCACGGATCGCTAACGTCCGGGGTGCGCCCGGGAGCCGTCCCGAGTAGCACCTGCGCGGCCGGTCCGACTACTCGGATGAGCGGGCCGGCCGCGGAGGGAGCACCACACGGTAGACGCGAACACTGTTCGCACTTGAGCGTGAAAACCACTGCATCGGGGCAGGAGGGCGCACATGTCCACGGGATCGCGCGGCGCCTATCCGAACCGACAAGCGCGGCAGCGAGCCGCGACGTACGACGCGATCGTGGCGGCTGCCCGGAGGCTGATCGCGGACGGCCAGGAGCTGACCCTGCGCGGTGTCGCCGCCTCGATGGGCGCGAGCCCGGCCGGCCTCTACCGCTATGTCGCACATCTCGACGAGCTCCGTGACCTCGTGGCCGTCTCGATCGACGAGAGCGCGGCGCACGACATCGCGGCTGCCGTCGATGAGGTGATGTCGCCCGACGCATCAGTGCGCTGGGTCGTGGGGTGGACCCGGCTGCGGACCTGGGCCCTGAGCCACCCGGGCGAGTTCCGCCTGGTGGTGTCCCGTCCCCGCAGTGGGCAAACCCCGATCCGGGCACTGTCCGATGCCTTCCTCGGCAAGCTCCTGCAGGAGCTTGCCAGCCAGCACGAGGTCGTGCTGCCTCCCGTCCCCCTCGAGGCCGGGACGGCGCTCCGTGCCCTGACCCCGCGCGCCGCTCCCGAGGCCTCGCCCGACTCCTTGTCCTGGCTGCACGCACGGGTCCTCACGTCCCTGCACGGCGTGATCGCTCTGGAGGCCACCGGTTACGTCGAGCCCTCCTTGGTGGCGAGTGCTGCCGTCTTCCGGAGCACGCTGGTCGACTGGCTGGCACGGTTCGGCCTCGTCCGCGACCTGGGCCGGCTGCTTGCCGTGCTCGACTCCGAGCTCGTCCGCTGACGGCCATCGGACGGTCACCAGAATTTTTCGGTCCCGGTCTAGACACCTGCCCAGACCGGGTGCAGGATGACACCAAATTGGTGTTCGGGAATTCCGAGATCCCGAGTATCCAAGGCCTGAGGTGGCGACAGCTGTCGCATTCCGAGCACCAGGGGCCAGGCAGAAAAACTCAGTTCGCCGTTCCACCACGTCAGTACCCGCACCCGCGGGCCCCGACGTGACCGGCGGCGTCCCTTGCCCTTCACACTCTCGGGAGACTCGACGATGGAAGCAGCCACTGCGACCGCCTCGTGCGGTCAGGTGCGCTCCCGGCGCCGCGCGCGGACCTGGTCCCGCGGCTGCTGGCGCCTCGTCGTGCTGCTCGGGCTCTCCTGGGTCGCGATAATCCTCCTCGGCGGGGCGGCCCAGGCCGCTCCCTGCGAGAAGCAGGCCTGCGCCGCGGCGCCCAGCGCCAGCCCGACCACTCCGGACGCGCAGCCCCTCCCCCTCGTCGGCGAGATCCTGGCGAACGTCGGCGACACGGCCGCCGCTCTCCCGGTCCAGCAGGTCACCGACATCGCGACCAAGACGCTCAACGGCCTTACAGGCAAGGCACCTGAGGCAACACAAGTCGCAGCCAACCTCCCGGTCGTCAGCAGCATCGACGCCGTCGGGACCCTCGCAGAGACAGTCCGCGACACCGCCGACTCGGCCGGCGGCGAGAAGCTGCTCGACGTGAAGCTGCCGTCAGCCGGCTCGACCGCTGCTCCGCTGGTTGCCGGACTCGCCCACCAGGTGGTCTCCACTGCGGGCGCCGTCCTCGGCGCCGCCGAGGTCCTCGCCGTCCCGCTTCCGCTCGCGGGTGGGCTGACCGACACGCTCCGCACGGTGACCGGCACCCTCGAGCTGACGACGCAGGTCGTCGTCGGCACGACGTACGCCGTCGCGGGGACCGCAGACCAGGCCGTCGACCTGGCCGGCTCGGCCCTCTCCCCGATCCTGGAGACGATCACCAGCCCGGCCGGGACCATCGCCGTGACCGGCCCCAGCGCCGGAGCGGCGTCGGCTCAGCTGCCGGCAACCGACGCCTTCGGCTCGAGCCCGGTCGCCGGCGAAGCGACAGCCGCTCAGCTCGCCAGCACGCAGGCGAGCCAGTCCCTCGAGGGCCGCGTCCTCTCCGGCCCGGCGGTCCCGCCGCCGGACTCCAACGACTCCACCACCGTCGCGGTGCCGCCCGCCTCGGACATCGTCACCGTTCTTCCGGTGCCGGTGTCCGGAGCAGGCTTCACCTCCGGCAACGGCGGCACGACCCCGGCCCCGCGCCTGGACCAGACGCTGGTGCGCGTCGAGTCCGGGCCGACGGTCGAGTTCGAAGTCGCCAAGCCGATCGAGGGCCCTGCCGGGCCGATGCCGGGCACGCCGGCCGCAGACCCGGCCTTCTCGCCTGACTGATCAAGGAAGCCACGTCCTCTGAGTGACGTGGCAGCCGGCACCCCGCGCCGTACGCCGGATGGTCGACCACCCATCCCGACGCCGTGACGCCGGTATTCGCAGGAACACAGCTGTGCCCAGCCCAGCCTCTGCAGTCGATTCCTTCGAACTTCCCTGAACCAGGAGAACCTCTCATGACCACGCAACCTCGCGCTTCGCGCAACAACGCCTGGCAGCCGATCGGCCTCGCCACGCCCCTTCCCCCCGACGCCCTCGTCCGCCACATCGCGGAGGCCCGCGCCCGTCGTACGGCTCGTGCTCTCATCACGCCCGGCATCGTCCTTGCCGCGACGCTCAGCCTCGCTGGGACCGCCGCCGCGCACGGAGGCACGCTGCACACGCCCGACGGCGACATCCCGGTCTCCTCGGCCACCCAGGCTCAGATCGACGAGTACAGCGAGCCGTCCGGCGTCACCACGACCACGACCTCCACCACCGCAGAGCCCGCGCCGGAGCCGGTCGAGGTGTCGACCACGACGACGTCCACCACGACGTCCGGCAACACGAGCTCGACCAGCTCGCCTCTCTCAGGGCTCGGCGGAGGAGAGCTCCCCGGGGCGGACCTCCCCACGATCGGCACGTTCATCGCCAACGCGCCGAAGATCTTCTCCGGCGGCCTCCTCGGCGGGGGTGAGACGGTGAAGACCTCCGTCCCGAAGGACGACCACGGCGGCGCCGGTCACTCCCAGGGCGGCGACGCCTGCGACTTCTTCCTCGAGCACATGTGGAAGAACGAGGACGGCATCCCGGTGCTCGGCACCAACCAGCACTTCCTCTCGTTCCACACCGACGCCGAGTACTACAACCTGATCCTGTCCCTCGTCAGCGGCAACATCGGCAACTCGCAGATGCCGATCATCGACGCGTACGGCGGTCCGCTGGGCTGGATTCCGATCTTCAACCCCGCGCACGTCGAGGGCCACGGCACCGACTACGTCACGATGCTCACCGGCTGCGGTGGCATGGGCCTGCCGATCGACATCAAGACCGGCGAGATCGACCTCGAGAAGATCCCGACCCCGGAGAAGGTCACGGCCTTCGCCGAGGAGATCATGCCGAGCGTCCCGGACCCGCAGAAGCTCCTGGCTCCGGACTACCTCTACAACACCCTCGCCGCTGACGAGATCACCAGCCGCCTGGGCTTCGACACCCTCGTCACGCCCGACGAGTACGTGAACTTCGCGACCAACAACTTCGACGCCTTCCGCCTCCTATGGGAGACCGCTCTGGAGAAGTTCGGCAGTGGCGACCCGGCCGCGATCCTCGAGGTGCTGCAGGTCGCCGACCAGATCAAGACCCTTGAGTCGCTGGGCCTTCCGGGCTTCAGCACGATCCTCGGTGGCGTCGTCCCACAGGCCGGCACGACCGAGGAGGTCACCATCGACGAGACGACGTACCCGGTCTCGGGCGGCAAGGTCACCGTCGACGGCGTCGACCACCCCGTGAGCAAGGACGGGACCGTGACGATCGACGGCGAGACGTACGAGGTGACCCCGGCAGAGGGCACGGCCCCGGCCGACGGCCTCACCGGTGCCCTCCCTCTCACCGACAAGCTCCCGGTCGACGACCTGCTCGGCGGTGGCGACACGCCCTCCGGCCTGCCGGTCATCGGTGACCTGCTCGGCGGCGCCACTCCTGCCCCGGCGCCGGCCGACGGGACCGACGGGACCGACGGCTCGGACGGCAGCGCCCCCTCGGGCGGACTGGCCGGCGGCCTTCCCGCCGGTGACCTGATCAGCGGGATCCCGGTCATCGGGGGCCTGCTTGGCGGTTCGACCACGGCTCCGGCTCCGGCTCCGGCTCCGGCTCCGGCTCCGACCGACGGGACCGACGGCACGGACGGTGGCACCACCCCGACCGAGCCGGCTGACTCGGCGACTGCAGGCCTCCCGATCGTGGGCGACCTCCTCGGCGGCGACTCCTCGCCAACCTCGAGCCTCCCGGTTGTGGGTGACCTCCTCGGCGGAGGGTCAACCCCCGAGCCCGCACCCGCACCCGCACCGTCGGACGACAACACGCCCACCGACGGCGGCACCACGCCGACTCCGGGCAACCCGACCGACGGAACGGACGGCACCACCCCTGGCTCTACGGACGGCGCGGACGGCCCCACGCCGACCACCAACGGTCCGGCTAGCTCCCCGGCCACAGGCCTCCCGATCGTGGGCGACCTACTCGGCGGCGACTCCTCGCCGACCTCGAGCCTCCCGGTCGTCGGTGACCTCCTCGGCGGCGGCTCCTCCACCGAGCCGGCAGGTCCGGCCCCGGCCCCGTCCGACGACCCCGCCCACGAGCCTGCACCGGCTCCGGCCCCGTCCGATGACCCGGCCAACGAGCCCGCTCCGGCACCCGCTCCGGGTACGCCCGCTCCGGGTACGCCCACCAACGGCAGCGCGCCGATCGACTCGCCGCAGGGCACCGTGTCGTACACGATCGGTGCAGCCAAGGTCAACGGCCAGAGCTCGCCCAACGCCCCCGGCGTGGCGATTCCGGCAGGCGACCAGGTGACGTTCACCGTTCCGGTGACCAACACCGGTGATCTCCCGATCACCACCCTGGTCGGCAAGGCCTCGGACGGTGGCTCCATGACGGGCGCTCAGCTCCCGCTGCAGCCCGGCCAGACGACCACGCTCAGCTACACCGCGACGGCGAAGCCCGGCACCCAGGCGGTTTCCTTCGGCATCGTGGGCTCGAACCCGAACGGTCAGCAGCAGGGCAAGGCCTGCTCCGCGGTCTACACCGGTGACGTCGAGAACGGCGAGATCGCCTCGACCGACGCACTGAAGGTCAACAACCAGGCCACGAACGATGACGTCCGCTACACGTTCCACTCGAGGGACGTTTCGCAGGTCTCGTTCCAGATCACCAACAGCGGTGACGCGCCCCTTCAGAACGTGAAGGCCTCGTCGCCGACTGGCCCGGTCACCGGCGGCAAGACCACGCTGCAGCCCGGCGAGACCACCTGGTTCACGATCGCGATCTCGCCCAAGTCGGGCGTCAACACCGTGCCGGTGAGCTTCACCGGGAACGACGCGACCGGCAAGACCACCACAGCGCAGGAGTCGTTCGAATACACGCTCTGCACCTGCGCCACGTCAACGGCGCCCCAGGCCTGAGGGAAGTACCTCCCATGACCATGAATCCCTGGATGAAGCGGTCCGTAGGGACCGGCTTGGCCGTCGGGGGCTTCCTCCTCCTCGGCGTGGGCACTGCTCACGCCGAGGACGGGGGAACGACCCCTCCGCCGGACCAAGAGATCCTCGGGTCCGTCACGCAGCTGCTGGAAGGCGGTGGGGCCCTAGAGGGCCTCACCTCCACCGTCGGCACGCTGACCGGCTCGACCACCACGACGTACGACGTCCCCACGGTCTCCGTGAGGGAGCACGTCATGCCTCCGCCGAAGCCGGTGAAGGCCGAAACGATGCTCGCTACCCAGCTGGCAGCCCCGACGACCGGGGTCACCGCTCACTCAGAGAGCACGACCTCGGACGCCGACCTGGCTGCCGCGTCCGGCCCTGCGCCGGACCCCCTGGCCTCCACCACCGACCCAGCGTCGGCACCGGGTGCCACCACATCGTCGACGTCGACGCCGGCGGACTGCGACTGCACCATCACGATGGGTACGCCGACGGTCAACGGCACCTCGGCGGGAGCGCCTGGCAAGGCTCAGGTTGCTGCCGACGAGCCTGTGGCGGTCGCCGTACCCGTCTCGAACACCGGCGACCTCGCCGTCACCGGCCTGACTGTCTCCGGTCCGGGCGGGGCGATGGCGTGTGACGCAACGACGCTCGCCGTCGATGCGTCGACGACGTGCAGCGGAAGCTACGCGCCGAACGCCGGGGAGCAGAGCGCACCGATCTACGCCGACGGCTCCTTGCCCGACGGAGGAGACGTGTCCAGCTCTGCGCTCCTGTTCGTCACTGGTCTCGCCGGTGCAGCCGGCTCGGCCGGGACATCCGCCGGAACCACCGGGGGCACCACCCCTGTCGCCGGTGGGTCCCCGGACGAGGACTGCGACTGCAACCTGACGGCCGGAACCCCGACCGTCGGCGGCAAGGCTGCCGGCGCCCCCGGCAATGTCGAGGCACCGACCGGATCCGCCGCCACGCTCTCGATCCCGGTCTACAACTCGGGTGACAAGACCGTGACAGATCTGTCTGCAACCAGCCCGGAAGGCCCGCTCACGTGCGCCGACTCCGAGCTGGCTCCTACCGAGGCGACTGCCTGCTCGGGACAGATGCAGCCGGAGTCCGGCGACCAGGTCGTTCCGATCACTGTGTACGGCGTGACGTCCGAGGGTGGAAGCACCACCACCCACGGCACTGCGTACGTCACCGGTGTGCCGGACGGCTCCACGCCTGGCTCGACTGACGGCTCCGCACCCACCGACGGCACGGACGGGACCGACGGCTCCACGCCTGGCTCGACTGACGGTGCCGATGGCACGGACGGCAGCACCACGCCGACCGACGGCTCCACGCCTGGCTCGACTGACGGTGTCGACGGCACGGACGGCAGCACCACGCCGACCGACGGCTCCACGCCGACTGACGGCACCGACGGCTCGACCGACGGGTCCACGCCTGGCTCGACTGACGGTGCCGATGGCACGGACGGCAGCACCACGCCGACCGACGGCTCCACGCCGACTGACGGGACCGACGGCTCCACGCCTGGCTCGACTCACGGTGTCGACGGCACGGACGGCACGGACGGCACGGACGGCAGCACCACTCCGACCGACGGCTCCACGCCGACTGACGGCACCGACGGCTCGACCGACGGGTCCACGCCTGGCTCGACTGACGGTGCCGATGGCACCGACGGCTCGACCGACGGGTCCACGTCAACCGACGGAACCGACGGCACCGAGCCGCTGGCAATCACCGACCCGACTGTCAACGGCAAGAGCGCTGACGGTCTCGGCAAGCTGAGCGCCGAGGCGAACAGGCCGGCGACGATGCAGTTCAGGGTCGCCAACACCGGCAACGACGAGATCACCGACCTGTCGGGCCAGGCTGGCTCGGAGGAGATCCGCTGCACTGAGACCGACCTCGCTCCCGGCGAGACGGCCACCTGCAGTGCGCGGATCGTTCCGCAGGAAGGCGCTCAGTCCACGCCGATCCAGGTGTCGGCTGTGACGGTGGACGGCGACCGTACGACGGCCAGCCGGACGGTTGCCCTGCGTGGTGTCGCTCCGGCGGCGGCCGCTCCGGGGGCCACGTCCGGTGGCGTCACGAGCGGCACTCCGTCGACTGTCGACACCGGATCCTCGGTGGGCACGGGCAGCTCGGTGGGCACCGTTTCCTCGGCCGGTGTCGCCGGCTCGGGTGTGCCGGGCGGCGTCATCGTCGGCGGCGTACCTGCCCCGACCGGCCTGCAGCAGCAGGTCGATCCGTCCGCGGGCGCGTTCCCGATGCCCCGCGGCGGCGTGGGCACGGGCGGCGGCGGTATGGCGGTCGACGTGCCGGTCCTCACCCACGGGCAGGACGACGAGGGCAACGGCCTCGTCTGGCTGCTCCTGATCGCAGGCGCCGGTGCCGTCACGGCACAGCGCGTGCGCTCGCGCCGCTCGCGCTGACACGCGAGATCCCCCGCTGACGGGGTGCGGCCCCTCCCTCCCCTCCCGCCGCACCCCGTCAGCTCCCCACCACCTCATTGAGAGGCCCCCATGACGCTCTCCACCGTGCAGCCCGCGACGAACGCCGCGGAGCGCCTCGTCAGCGACGAACAGCTCGAGGCAGCAGGGATCCCGGTCACCCGCGTCGTGTTCGCGACGATCGGCGGCGGTCTCGGGTCGTTTGCAGTGGTCGACCGGCTCCGGATCGCCGGCCTACCCGCCGAGGACATCGCCGTGGTCGGTGCCCACCAGGGGCCCGGCGCGGCGTTCTTCGCACGCTGCTCAGCGCTCGGACTCGACGATGACAGTCGACTGCGCAGCGAGTCGGCCGCGCGCATCGACAACCTCTGGGGCTTCCCCGGGTACGCCGGCCACGAGGCCCGCCGTACCCGCAGCCTCCGTCCGCTCACCCGCCTCCTCCTGGAGGGCGCGCTCGGCGAGGGGTACAGCCCCACCGTCGGGATCGTCCGCCAGGCGCTCGATCGCGAATCCCGCCGCATCGGCTGGCGCCGCATGACGAGCGGCTCACCGGCGGAGTACCTCTTCAAGCGACGCGAGGGCGGGTACTTCGCGATCTGCCGTGAGCGCGGCAAGCTGGTCGCGATCCGCTGCGACCACATCCACCTGGCCACGGGCAGCCCGGGTCCGCGCGTCACGCCGGAGGTCGCGGCGTACCGTGCGGCGTTCCCGGACAGTAGCCGTCTGAGCACGGCGTACGACGACAACACGGCGGCCCTCGACACGGTCGCGAATCGCGGCGGACACGTGATCGTCCGCGGCTCGGGGTCAGCCGCGCTGCAGCTCCTGGAGCGGCTCACGAAGGCGCGCGCACGCCACGGACGCGACGTCCACATCTGGCACGTGATGCGGTCCTGGCCGGACGGGTCGAGCGGCCGCGACGAGGCCCTCGGCTTCCGTCATCAGGCGCTCGACTTCCCGCGGTCGGCCTGGAGCGGAACGCTCCGCGACGAGGTCGCCTCCCTCGACGAGGCCGAGCGGCTGGACACCATCGAGCGTCTCGGCGCCCCCACCGTCCGCCCGCGCCGGAAGGGCATGGACCTGCTCGAGGCGGGCCGCCGCGAGGGCTGGTACGACGCGGTGGTCGGCGAGATCGACTCCATCACCGAGGCGGGCAACCGGTTGTCGACCGTCGTCCGTCTCCAGAACGGCAAACGGATGACGGTCTCCGGGGACCACTTCTTCGACGCCACCGGCCTCGACCCTGAAGCACGTCACCATCCCCTCGTCGCCGACCTGCTCGCCTTCAGCCCGGTCTCGACCAACCGGCTCGGCGGTCTCCGGGTCGACGAGAGCTGGATGGTCGAGGGCGGTGCGAGCGGCGACGGCCGGATGTTTGCGACCGGCAGCACCGCTCGCGGCGCCCACCACGGGCCAATCGACTCGTTCCTGGGCCTGCAGCAGGCGGCCCTGTCGGTCGCCGACGCGTTGGCCGAGGCCGGCGTCGGGGATCAGCTCACCCCGCTGCGCTCCGCGCGTGGATGGTTCCAGTGGATCGGAGGGAAGTCGCTGTGACTCCCACACTTGCCGGACGGCTGCAGACGCGGCTGGCACTCAGCCTGCTCCTGGGTGTGCCCGTCGCCGTGCTCGCCGCCATCGTCCTGGACACACTCACCCTCGGCGGTGCCCTTCTCGGCCTCGTGGTGATCACCGGGCTCGGACTGGGCTGGGACCTGCTCCACAACGCGCTGCAGGAACGCCGCTGGGACGGTGACTGGCCGCGCGTCTTCACGCTGCTGTCGTGGCTGCCCGAGGCCGCCTCCTCCTGGCTCGTGCTGCGCGCCTTCGACGCAGCGGCGCCGCTGGGCACCCATCTGGCCTACTTCACGATGGTCTGGGGTGCCGTGCTGCTCGGGCGGGCGGTCATCCTGCCGGTCCTGCTGCCGAGGTGGCGGCACCAGGGTCAGCGGCTGGCGGGTGCAGTGCCCTCCACCACAGTCCCGGCGACCACGCCCTCTCCCGAGGCGGCGCCGCGCCAGCTCGGCGCCCGCACACTGTTCCCCCGGCTCCAGCCGACCCAGCAGCGGCTCGCCACGCTCGTGCTCTTCGTCGGGGTGGTGGCGTCGGTCGTCCTTCTCGCCCCGCTCCTCGAGCGTGACGACACCTCCCCCGCTGCGAACGACCCGCGTCTGGCGAACGGCGAGGGATTCCAGTCGACCAGCAAACGGAAGACCCATGTGCACGAGGATGGCGACGTCCACGTGCACGGCCCGGGCGGCGACGCTGCGGACGGCACGGCTGGCGGGGGCGCGAAGCTCGCCACCTGGGACACCCGCGCACGTCTCCGCCCGGCGTACGTCGAGTTCCGGGCGGGGCGGGTGGCCACGCCACTGCGGAAGGCCCGGATGACCGCAGAGGGTGTGCTCGTGACGCCCGACCCGCTGCAGGCTGCCTGGTTCGGTCAGGGTGCGGCGCCTGGCCAGCGCGGCCCCGCGGTCCTGATCGGCTCGCTCGACAGCGTCTTCGCTGGCCTGCACCACGCGAAGCCCGGTCAGGCGCTCCGGGTGGTCCGCGCTGACGGCAGCCAGATCGACTTCACGGTCGACCGCGTGACCGAGGTCGACGCCCGCTCCTTCCCGACACAGAAGGTGTACGGCGCCGACGACGACCCGCTGCTGCGCCTCGTCGGGTACGACGACGACTCCGGTCGCAACACCATCGTGTTCGCTCACGCGGTGTCGATGGTGGAGAGCCCGGCGGAGGGGTGACCGCATGAGCACCAACAGCCCGCTCCGCCCGCCCGCGCCGCACCCGTCGATGGCCGTCGGACTCGGCGTGATCCTGCTCGCCGTGTCGACGCTGGTCGGGCTGATCGTCGCCTGGTCGTTCCTGCCGTCGCAGACCGGCGGAACCGCAGGTTTCGACCGACCTCGCACTGCGGCGGCCGAGGCAGAGCGCCCCGACCGGCCGGTGAGCGCGCCGGTCCCGTCGGAGCCGGTGCGGCTCCGGGTGCCGCGGATCGGGGTCGACACAGGCCTGATGAGCCTCGGACTCACCCCGAGGAGGGAGCTCGAGGTCCCGCCGCTCTCAAAGGCGGACACGGCCAGCTGGTACGACCGATCCCCGAACCCCGGCGATGTCGGACCGGCGATCGTCGCCGGCCATGTCGACTCCCGGACGGGTCCGGCGGTCTTCTTCCGGCTTCGTGAGCTCCGCCGCGGCGACCGCGTCCTCGTCGACCGGAGCGACGGCCGTCGGGCGACGTTCACCGTCGACCACGTCGACGAGGTCGCCAAGGACGCGTTCCCCACCCGGCGCGTGTACGGCGCGACCCCGCGGCCCGAGCTCCGCCTGATCACCTGCGGCGGCGACTTCGACGCAGCCGCCGGTCACTACCTGGCCAACGTCGTCGTCTTCGCCCACCTGACCGACCTCACCCCCGCCTGACCCACGGAGGCTTCCCATGCCCACGACCACCCTCAGCCGTCCCCGCCGTTTCGCCACCGCCGGTGTCGCGGCCTGCCTCGCCGCTGGAGTCGGCGCGATGGCGTTCGGCGCCGGCGCCACGACCACCGCTCCCCGGGAGTCCGCACCACCGGCCGCAGCGGCTGCCGGGGCACCGCTCCCGGCCTCACCCCCGTCGCGGATCGTGATCGAGCGGCTCGACCTGGCCACCAAGGTCCACGAGCTCCGGGCGGCATCCGGCGGCACGACCCTGACGCTCCCGCCGCTGCGCGCGACCGGCTGGGACGCCACCTCCGCAACACCCGGCCAGGTCGGCATCACCGTCGTCACCGGCTACATCGCGCGGACCGCGAAGCAGCCGGGCGCACTGCATGGGATGAGCAGGCTGCGCGAAGGCGACGTCGTGACCCTGCGGCGACAGGATCGCCGCACGGTGGACTACCGCGTGACCGGCGTCGCCTACTACCCGCAGGGAAAGTTCCCCGCCGCCGAGGTCTTCGCCACGACGTCTCGTCCCGAGCTCCGCCTGATCAGCACGGGCGGTCCGCTGCACCCGGGCGATCCGCTCGGAAACGCGGTCGTGACCGCCGTGGCCGACTGACGCTGCGTCAGAGGTCGACGCCCGAGGCGAGCACCTCGTCGACCCATCGGGGCACGAGGTCACCTGCCTTGCCGTGGCGTGCCTCGTCGAACCAGTGGGTGCCCTCGCTCGGTTGCAGGTTGAGCTCCAGCGAGCGGACGCCGTTCGCGCGTGCCTCCACCACGAACCCCGCGGCCGGGTAGACCGCGCCCGAGGTGCCGACGGACACGAACAGGTCAGCCTCGGCGAGCGCCCGGTAGATGCGCTCCATCTCGTAGGGCATCTCGCCGAACCAGACGATGTCGGGCCGCAGCTCGCGCACCCCGCAGCCGGGGCACGGCGGGCGAGAACTCAGCTCGTCGGCCCAGCGGTAGCGGTGGCCGCAGGCGCGGCACAGCGCTGACAACAGCTCGCCGTGCATGTGGAGGACGTCGTGCGATCCCCCGCGCTCGTGCAGGTCGTCGACGTTCTGGGTGACCAGCAGCAGGTCGTCGCCGAGTACGTCGCCGAGCCGGGCCAGCGCGGTGTGGGCCGGATTCGGCGTGACCCGCTTGAGCGCAGCACGCCGGGCATCGTAGAACTCCTGGACCAGACCGGGGTTCGCGTCGTACGCCTCGGGGGTGGCCACGTCCTCCACGCGATGGCCTTCCCACAGGCCGTCGGCGTCGCGGAACGTCGGGACTCCGCTCTCGGCCGAGACCCCGGCGCCAGTGAGGACGACGACCCGCATCAGCCCAGCTTCGACGCGTCGATGACCTGGTTCTTCGCGGGTGCCTTCGGCTCGACCGGCTCATCGAACTCGGAGAACGTGATTGAACCCTCGTCGCCGACGTCGGCCTTCACGACGTAGTGCGGGTCGTCGCTGAGCACGTAGAGCGTGCCCTTCGAGTCGTCGGTCGTGGTGAAAGCGACCTTCACGACGTCCTTGCCGTCGATGGGCTCGGCTTCGCTCACCTTGCCGTAGCTGTCGTCGTCCGAGTTGATGTCGTCGAGCATCCCGTCGAGGTCGCAGATCTGGCCGGCCATGCCGCCGAACGCGTCCTCACCGCCGATCCACTTGCCCTTGGCAGCCTTGGCGACCGCTCCCGCGCCGCTCGCAGTCCAGAATGCCTCGTCGGGCCGCACGAAGGACGCGCCGTCAACCCGGATCAGGTCGAGCTTGCCCATCGTGCCCAGCCCGATCGAGCCCGTGCAGTCGCCATCGGTGTTGAGGGAGAGATCCAGCTCGAGCTTGGTGCCGTCCTGCTCCACCTCGCCGCCCAGGTGGACCGACTTGAGGCCGGACATGGCCGCCTTGACGTCCTTCTCCACCTGCTTGGCCGACGTGTCGGCGTACGAACTGCAGGCGACGGCGAAGGGCAGAACGGTCGAGACAGCGAGTGCTACGGAAAGGCGCATGCGGGGGATGCTGTCAGGTGATGGGGCGATCTGGCCAGCGCCGCCTAGGCTGAGGACATGACCGGAACCGTCCTGTACGACGCCGACTGCGGCTTCTGCACGACCACGGCCCACTGGCTGGAGCGCCACGGTAGCTGCGCGGTCACCCCGTGGCAGTCAGTCGATCTCGAGGCCCTGCACCTGACCGTCGACGACGTCACCACGGCCGCCTGGTGGCTCGATTCCTCAGGCCAGGCAACGGCATCGGGTGCACAGGCAGTCGCGGCCGCGCTGCGGACCTGCGGTCCCGGTTACCGGTTGCTCGGGTGGCTGATGACGCTGCCGGTGCTGCGCCTGCTCGCCGCGGTGGCCTACCGCTGGGTGGCCGCCAACCGCTACCGGTTGCCGGGTTCGACCGACGCCTGCCGCATCGACAAGCCCCACTGACCGAGGCTCAGTAGTACCAGGGGTACGGCGACCAGTCGGGCTCGCGCTTCTCGAGGAACTGGTCGCGGCCCTCCTGCGCCTCGTCGGTCATGTAGGCGAGGCGGGTGGTCTCGCCGGCGAAGAGCTGCTGGCCGACCAGGCCGTCGTCGAGGAGGTTGAAGGAGTACTTCAGCATCCGCTGCGCCGTCGGGGACTTGCCGTTGATCTTGCGGCCCCACTCGAGCGCGACCTTCTCCAGCTGCGCGTGCTCGACGACGCGGTTGACGGCGCCCATGGTGTGCATCTGCTCGGCGTCGTACTCGTCGGCGAGGAAGAAGATCTCGCGGGCGAACTTCTGGCCGACCATCTTCGCGAGGTACGCCGAGCCGTAGCCGCCGTCGAACGAACCCACGTCAGCGTCGGTCTGCTTGAAGCGCGCGTGCTCCTTCGACGCCAGCGTCAGGTCGCAGACGACGTGCAGCGAGTGCCCGCCGCCGGCCGCCCAGCCCGGGACCACGCAGATGACGACCTTCGGCATGAAGCGGATCAGCCGCTGGCACTCGAGGATGTGCAGCCGCGCGAGCTTGGCCTTGTTGATCACGCTCGGGTCCTCGGCGCCGGTTTCGGCAGCACCGATGGCCTTGTCCTCGTACTGATAACCGGCCTTGCCCCGGATGCGCTGGTCGCCGCCGGTGCAGAACGCCCACTTGCCGTTCTTGGCCGACGGACCGTTGCCGGTCAGGATCACGCAGCCGACGTCGGCGCTCATCCGCGCGTGGTCGAGCGTGCGCAGCAGCTCGTCGACGGTGTTGGGCCGGAACGCGTTGAGCACGTCGGGCCGGTCGAAGGCGATCCGGACGGTGCCGTGCTCCTTCGCGCGGTGGTAGGTGAGGTCGGTCAGGTCCTCGAACCCGGGCACCTCGTCCCAGTCGGCCGGGTCGAAGATCTCGCTCACGCCATCGATCGCACTCATGGAGCGCAGGCTATCGGTCAGGAAACGAAGCGGATCGTGAAGGGCGGGTCGTACCACTGACCCTGGCTGTTCTTGACGGCAGCGATGACGTGCAGGGCGACCATGACCACCGCGACGACGGGCCACAGGACGAAGCCGATGCCCAGGGTCAGGACGCCCACGATCACGACGCCGACGTACCAGAGCAGGCCGTTGAGCTGGATGTTCATCGAGTTCGCGGCGGCGCGGCGCACGAACGGGCCGCGGTCCTTGTACATCAGGTAGACCACGAGCGCGGCGACGAAGCCGAGCGTGCCGACGCTCAGCACCGTCGCGGCACCGGTGATGACGTGGGTCCCCACGGCCCAGGTGCGTTCCTGCTCGGGGGTCAGGGGTGCGTTCGGGTTCGGGTGGACGGCATACGGGTTCTCGGACATGTTCTCTCCTCATCGGTGCTTCCAGTGTGCTCGACCGGTCCGCGCCGCGACTCAGGCATGACCCCGGACCTGCCCCTGATCCGTCCCTGAGCGCCACGTACGCTCGACACATGACGCTCGCGGAGCAGTTGCTGGATGCCCAGGTCGCCTGGGCCGTGGACCTGCTCACCGGATCCGGGCTGGAGGAGCAGGTCGCCAAGGACGTCGACGAGGTGCTCGCCGCGACCGGCGGCCTCCGCCTGGACCAGCTCGTCGCCCCGGACGAGGTCAAGCGTGTCGCACGCCGGCTCTTCGCGACCGTGCCGGGCTCGACCACCGCCGACAACGTCGTACGCCGCGCGGCACAGATCGTCCATGCCGGGCCGGAGACGCCCTTCGTTCCGAGCGAGGCGATCGCCCGCGAGCACGTCGAGGCGATCGTCAACGAGGTCCTCGGCGCCTCACGCCTGGCCCACCGCACGCTCGACGAGCTGGCCGAGAGCCCCCTGGTGGCCGCCGCCGCTTCGCGCTTCGTGTCCCGACTGGTCGGCGAGGTGCTGGCAGCCAACAAGGCCGTGGCGGACAAGATCCCGGGCATGGGCTCGCTGGTCTCGTTCGGCACCAGTGCCGCGTCGAAGGTGAAGGGCGCGGCCGACAAGCAGTTCGAGGGCTTGATCGGCGCCACCGCAGGACGCGGCACGACCTTCGCGGTCAAGCGGCTCAACAAGGTGATCCTGGAGACCCTCGCCGACCCGGCCACCCAGGCCGCGGTGATGGAGGTCTGGGACCTCCACGCCGACCGGCCGTTGCCTCCCCCGCACACGTTCGTGGACGAGGCCGATGTGCTGCGCTTCGCCGGCGTGCTCCAGGCGGCCGCGGCCTCGGCCGCGCCGACCGAGCCGGTGGCAGTGCTCGTCGATGCGCTCATCGACGGCTTCTTCACCGTCTACGCGGAGTACCCGCTGACGATCCTGCTCGAGGAGCTGGCGATCACCCGCGATGACCTCGTGGCCGACGCGCAGTCCTTCGCCTCGACCGCGCTGCGTGCGGTCCACGCCGACGGGCAGCTGGAGCCGGTCGTGCGCGCGCGCCTCGCGCCGTTCTACTCGTCGCCGGCCGTCAAGGCCCTGCTCGGCTGAGTCAGCCAGCGCGGCTGATCGAGACCGCAAGGGCGGTCAGGTGACCCAGGCGGGCCAGCTCGGAGTCGAGGATGTCGGGCCCACCGCGGCGCCCGATGACCACGAGCTCGCCGTCGATCAGCGGAACCGCTGCGAGCACGTTGTTCTCGTCGAGCGACGGGACGTGGCTGGCGCGGGTGATCTCGTGCCAGTCGACGTTCTCCGGAGCGGCAGCCGTGCCGTGCAGGACCGCCGTCGAGCCGTCGGCGTTGCGACGCAGGCGCACACCCCAGTCCGCACGGAACGTGGCGGGGAGCAGATCGATCAACCGGTCGAGAGCTTCGGCCGGGTTGGCCGTGAGCTCCTCAACGGCCTCGAGGTCGAGGAACAGGTTGCCGCCGGCGGCGTAGCGCGAGATCCAGATGACCCGCACCCCGTCGAGGGCGTTGCACGCCGAGACGATCGAGTCGGGCATGGTCGTGGGCGCTGTTTCGAGCAGCACATCGTCGACTGCGGTGCCGTCGGCACGGTGCTCGACGATCTCGATGGCCTCGATGTCACCGCCGGCCTCACCGATCGCCGACGCGACCCTGCCCAGCGAACCGGGGATGTCGGGCAACTCGACGCGGAGTAGGAACGGCATGCCATGACCCTAGCCGCCCCCTGTTTCGCGGGCATTGCCGCTCGGCCCGCGAAACAGGGGGCGGTCAGCGGACGAGCTTCAGGTTGAACTGTGCCGTGCCGAAGTTCTGCATGAGCCGCACCCACAACGGCAGCCACATCTCCAGCCCGCGAGCCGCCTCCAGCGCCTCGAACTCCACGATGTCGCTCCAGCCGAGGTCGTCGAGGAGCCCGCGTACGACGTCGCGCGCGGCCGCCTCGTCGCCAGCCAGGAAAATCGTCGTGTCGCCGTCCCCGAGCCCCGAAGGGTTGACCATCAGGCTGGCGTTGACGGTGTTGAGCGACTTCACGACCTGCGCCTCCGGATGAGCGCGCTGCAGCACCTCGGCCAGCGAGTCGGTGTCCTTGACGGTCAGGCTCGGCGGGAACCCGTTGGAGAAGTCGAGCGGGTTGGTCACGTCGAGGATGACCTTGCCGGTCAGGTCTCCGGCGGCGGCGAGGACCGATTCGGCGACCCCTCCGCCGACGGCCAGGACCACGACCGCTGCGCCCGCTGCGGCGCCCGCGAAGGTGGCCAGCGGCAGGGTGATCGCCCCTCGCGCTGCGGTTGCCTCGGGGTCGCGCGTGCCGAGGGTGACCTCGTGACCCGCCGCCGCGAACGCGGCACCCAGCGTCGTACCGACCATGCCTGTGCCCAGCACCGCAAGCTTCATGGCCCCATCCTGCCGACCGGTGGGGTCTTGCGCACCCGACACCACAGGAGTTGTCTGGATCCATGGCGAACGGACGCCCAGGAAACACCGTAGACGTGGCCACGCCGGACCTGATCCGCAACGTGGCCCTCGTCGGCCCGACCGGATCCGGCAAGTCCGCACTCGTCGCCGCGCTGCTCGGCGGGCACGACCCACTTGCCCAGGAGCGCTCGGTCTCCCTCGCCGTCTCGCCGCTGCTCCACGACGGCACCAAGGTCAACCTCGTCGACACACCCGGGTACGCCGACTTCGCCGGCGAGGTGCGCGCCGCACTGCGGGCGGTTGATGCGGTCCTGTTCGTGCTGCCTGCCAACGGCGCGATCGACGAGGCGGCCCGGCAGCTGTGGCGCGAGTGCTCGCAGACGCCCCGCGCGATCGTCGTGACCAAGCTCGACCACGCCCGGGCTGACTACGACGGCGTCCTGGCGGCTGCTCAGGCGGCGTACGGCGAGCGGGTGATGCCGGTCCTCCAACGGACCGATGCCCTCATCGAGGCGGTGATCGAGGAGTCCGAGGATGAAGGGCTGATGGAGCGTTACCTGGCCGGGGAGCCCGTCGAGGAGACGCAGCTGATGGCGGACCTCGAGCGGGCCATGGCACGGGGCACCTTCCATCCGGTGGTGCCGGCGTGCGCAGCGACCGGCGAAGGGCTCTCCGACCTCCTCGACCTGGTCGTGCGCGGCTTCCCGTCACCACACGAGCACCCGTCGCCCGAGGTGTTCACGCCAGCTGGTGGGCGGGCGGAGGCGTTGACGTGTGACCCGTCCGGCCCGCTCGTGGCGGAGGTGGTCAAGACCACCAGCGACAACTACCTCGGCCGGGTCAGCATCGTGCGCGTCTTCTCCGGCACCCTCCAGCCCGACCACCCGGTGCACGTGTCCGGGCACTTCTCCGCGTTCTTCGGCGACGGGTCCGGGCACGAGGACCACGACGAGGACGACCGGCCCACGATGCTCACGCCCCGCCTGATCGCCGGGGACATCGGCTCCCTGGGGAAGCTGGGCCACGCGGAAACAGGTGACACACTCTCCGACCCCGAGTCACCGCGCCTGCTCCGCCCGTGGGAGCTGCCCGACCCCCAGCTGCCGATCGCGATCGAGGCCGACACGCAGTCCGACGACGACCACCTCTCCGGAGCGCTTGCCCGGTTGGCTGCCGAGGACCCGTCGCTGCGGATCGAGCGCAACGCCGAGACCCACCAGGTGGTCCTGTGGGTGCTCGGCGAGGCCCACGCGGAGGTGGCGCTCGGACGCCTGCGCGACCGTTACGGAGTGAGCGTTTCGCAGGTGGACCTGGTGATCCCGCTGCGCTCCACCTTCGCCGGACCCGCCAAGGGACACGGCCGCCACGTGAAGCAGTCCGGCGGGCACGGGCAGTTCGCGATCTGCGACCTGGAGGTCGAGCCCCTGCCGCGCGGTTCCGGGTTCGAGTTCGTCGATCGTGTCGTCGGTGGCGCGGTCCCGCGCCAGTACGTCGCCTCGATCGAGAAGGGCGTCGTCGCCCAGATGGCCCGCGGCATCAGCGACGGGCGCCCGCTGGTCGACCTCCGGGTCACCCTCGTCGACGGCAAGTCCCACAGCGTCGACAGCTCCGACATGGCCTTCCAGAGCGCAGGTGCGCTCGCTCTGCGCGAGGCGGCTGAGGCCACCGAGCTGATCGACCTCGAGCCGTACGACGAGGTGTCGGTCCTGATCCCCGATGACGTCGTCGGCGAGGTGATGAGCGATCTCTCCGCGCGCCACGGGCGCCTGCTGGGCAGCGAGCAGGTCGGCGCCGGCGGGCCGGGCGGGAGAACCCTCGCGAAGGCGCTGGTCCCGCACCGGTCGCTGGTCCGCTACGCGATCGACCTGCGGGCAGCAACGCATGGCGTCGGCACCTTTACCCGCACCTTCGCGTCGTACGAGCCGGTGTCGTAGGACTCCCGGAATCGGCACAGGTGTGTTGGTCAGTCCATCAACCCAGGGGGAAGGTCTCCATGACCTCGTAGCGGGGTCGGCCGCGGGGGCCCTCGCCGAGGTGGGACGCGATCAGCGAGATCTCGTCCACGCGCCATACCGGGCCGGCATAGGCGTCTAGCAGACGCACCCAGTTGCTGACCTCTTCGGGATGGCCGAGCCGCGCCACCGTCAGGTGGGGGCGAAAGCGCTGCCCGTCGACCGGTGCTCCTGCTCGAGCCAGCGCCGCCCGAGTGCCGGTGCTCAGGTGTGCCAGCCGCTCGTGGACGTCGCGGTTGGCCGACCCGTCCCCATTCGTTCCGGCGACGCCCGCGTAGAGCACCCGCGCTCGCGCCGGATCGGGAAAGGCCCCGCCACCCGCAACCCGGACATCGAAGGCCGACCGCCGCCCGGCAGCGCGCTCGAGCCGCTCGTAGACCTCGTCCAGCGTCCGCTCCGGCGCATCGCCCGAGAAGGCCAGGGTCACGTGCCACTGCTCGGGTGCCGACCAGCGGAAGGCCGCGACCTCGCGGCGTACGTCCAGAAACGCGTCGAGGTGGTCCACCACATCCTGTGGCGGGACCACCCCGACGAAAAGCCTCATGCCTCCAGTGTCCCGGAGGCACGCAACCGGCTAGCTGATCAGAAGCCGATCTCGCGGCCGATGAGCTCCTTCATGATCTCGTTCGAACCGGCCCAGATCTTCGTGACGCGGGCGTCGCGCCAGGCGCGGGCCACGCGGTACTCGTTCATGAAGCCGTAGCCGCCGTGGATCTGGACGCAGTGGTCGAGGACCTCGGACTGCGCCTGCGAGGACCACCACTTGGCCTTGGCCGCGTCGACCGCGGTCAGCTCGCCACGGGTGTGCGCGTCGACGCACTTGTCCATGTAGGTCTCGCAGACCTCGATCTGGGTGACCAGCTCGGCCAGCAGGAACTTGATGTGCTGGAACTTGCCGATCGACTGGCCGAAGGCCTGGCGGTCGTGGGCGTACTTGATCGTCTCCTCGAGGATCTGCTTGGCGTGGGCCGTGTTGGCGACCGCGCACGCGATGCGCTCCTGGGCCAGCTTCACCATCATGTGGATGAAGCCCTTGTTGAGCTCGCCCACGATGTCGGCGTCGGTGAGGCGGACGTTCTCGAAGAAGAGCTCAGCGGTGTCCGACTCCTCCATGCCGACCTTGTCCAGCTTGCGGCCGCGGCTGAAGCCGGGGGCGTCGGCCGGGATCGCGAAGAGCGTGATGCCCTTGGGGCCGAGCTCCGGAGCGGTGCGGACGGCGGTGATCACCAGGTCGCAGGAGTAGCCGTTGGTGATGAAGGTCTTCGAGCCGTTGATGACCCACTCGTCGCCGTCGCGGACCGCGGTGGTCTTCAGCGCGGCCAGGTCGGAGCCGCCGGAGGGCTCGGTCATGCCGATCGCGAGCAGGCACTCACCCGAGGCGACCTTGGGCAGGTACTTCTGCTTCTGCTCCTCGGTGCCGAGCTCGACGAGGTACGGCGCGGTGATGTCGGAGTGGATGCCGACGCAGGTCGGGAGCGCGGCGTTGACCTTGGCCAGCTCCTCGGCCAGAACGGCGTTGAAGCGGAAGTCGTCGGCGCCGGCGCCGCCGTACTCCTCGGGGATCGCGAGGCCGAGGAAGCCCTGGGCGCCGGCCTCGATCCAGAACTCGCGCGGCAGTGCCTTCGCGGCGATGTAGTCCTCGCCGTTGGGGATCACGGAGCGCTCGAGCCAGGTCCGCACTGCGCTGCGGAAGTCCTCGTGGTCCTCGTTGTAGATCGTGCGCTTCATGTCACTCCGCCTCTCGGGTGGGGGCCAGGTCGATGACCTTGGCATCAGCAGGCAGCGATGCGTCGACGGGCTCGTCGAAGTCGCTCAGGGTGAAGGTGCCGGCGTCCTTGCCGCCCTTCGTGGTCAGTTTCAGCAGGTGGTGGGGGGCATCGGTGGCGATCCAGGCGGTGCTGGTCACACCGCCCTCGGAGGAGGTGATCGCCACGGCGGACTCGCCGTCGACCTCGGACTCCTTGCCCTTGGTGGCCGCCTTGGCGTCACCGGTCGTGAGCGTCGGAACGATCACCTTGAAGTCGCACTGCGGCAGGAAGTAGCCGGCCCCGCGGGGCGTGCGCACCCAGGCGTCCTCGGCGACAGCCATCATCTGAGCGGCCTTCTCCGGGCCGACGAAGGCGTTCCAGAAGAGCTCGTCGCCGGTGACGAACGAGCCACTCGCAGCCTCGACGACACTGCCCTTGCCGCCCCCGGCCTCGATGCCGCCGGCGCAGTTGCCGTCGGAGTCGAGCGAGACGGTGAACGTCATCTCCTGCTCGGGGACGTCACCGGTGATCGTGAACGACTCGATGCTGCCCATGTCGGTGGCGGTCGCACTGCGGATCTCGGCGACGGTCTGACGGGCGAAGGAGCTCTGGGGCTCGGCGGTATCGGCCTTGTCGGGCTGATCGTTGCCACATCCGGAGGCGAGCAGGGCAACAACGGCCAGACATGCTGTGGCGGCATACGCGCGCGGTGTGCTCATGGTCGTCCTCCTGGAAGGCTCCGGGTAGCGATTACCCGTCAGTAGGTTAGCGATCCCGAGAGTCGCCGGGTAAGCCCGCTCGCCCGGTGGGCTCGGCGGGTGATTGCGGCGCGTAGCGCATCTTCGGACCCCACGATACGTACGACGCCGCTCGCGCGCGTGACTGCGGTGTAGAGCAGCTCGCGCGTCAGCAGTCGCGAGTCCTCGTCCGGCAGGACGACCGTGACCTCCGCGGCCTGGCTTCCCTGGCTCTTGTGGATCGTCAGCGCGTGCATCGTCTCCACGTCGGCGAGCCGGTTGGGGGCGAGGTCGATCGGCCCGGCGGGGCCCGCGAGGACCACGCGTGCGCTGCCGCTGCCGGCAAGGACCACGACACCGGTGTCGCCGTTGTGCACGCCGAGCGCCAGGTCGTTGCGGGTCACCAGCAGCGGCCGGCCGGCGTACATGCGATCGCGGAGCGGGTCACCGGTGGCCTCGCTGAGCCACCGCTCGATGCGGTGGTTCCAGTAGCTGACCATGTCGCGGTGGGCGCACAGCAACCGGTGCCGGTCGAGCGCCGCGAGCGCTCCTGCGCTGTCGCCGGCGAGGGCCCGTTCGTGGACCGCGAGCGCCGCGGGGAGAGCCGCCTCGCGGATCGCCTCGTCGCTCGCCTGCAGCCAGCGGACCTCGTCGTGGCCAGCCCCCAGGACTGCGACCGCCGCATCTGCGTCACCGGCACGGAGTGCGGCCGCGAGCTCGCCGATGTGGGTGCCGTAGCGCCGCACCGTCTCCAGCTCCGCGACCGGAGAGTCATCGCGACCGCGGTAGCCCCTGACCAGATCGCCGAGCACAGCACCCGCCTCCACTGAAGCAAGCTGGTCGGGGTCACCCACGAGGACCAGGCGTGCGTCGGGACGGACCGCTTCGAGCAGGCGGGCCATCATCGTCAGCGACACCATCGAGGTCTCGTCGACCACCACGATGTCGTGCGGGAGCCGGTTGCTGCGGTCATGCCGGAACCGGGTCTGGTTGTCGCGGCGGAAGCCGAGCAACCGGTGCAGCGTCATCGCCGGCAGACCGACCTGCTCCTGCAACCGGGCGGCGGCCTTGCCCGTGGGAGCACTCAGTGCAATGCGCGCGCCCGGGCCGACCTGCTCCGCCAGCACCTCGAGCAGGTGCTTGACGGTGGTCGTCTTGCCGGTGCCGGGGCCACCCGTCAGCACCGTGGTCCACCGGGTGGCGGCGCCGGCGCAGGCATCCCGCTGCTCGGCGTACCTCGTGTCGGGGTAGAGGCGGGCCAGGGTCGCGTCGAGAGCGGCGCGGTCCACCGCCGGCGCCGGGTACGCCGCGCGGGCGGCGAGGTCGTCGGCGACCTGCTGCTCCTGGCGGCGGTAGCGCTCGAGGTAGAGCAGCCCGTGCTCCACGGCCAGGACCCCCTGCGTGACGAGCGGGCTCGAGCTGAGCGACTCCAGCCACGAAGCGGGATCTGGCCAGGGCAGGTCGGGGGCGACCCCCAGCTCACCGGCGACCTCATCGAGTGCGAGGCAGATCGAACCGTGGCGCACCGCGCGGACGGTCAGCGCAAGAGCGAGCGCGGCCTGCGGGTCCTGCTCGCCGGCGATGGCGCAGGCATGGCGGGCGACGTGGACGTCGGCGGCTTCGAGCACGCCTGCTGCGTTGAACGTCGCCAGCAGGCCGGATGCGCTCAGCGCACGACGGGTGTCGACGGGGTCGTCCGACTCCCAGATGCCGGTGGTCATGCGGTCCTCCCCTTGGCCGGGCCGTCGCGCTTGCCATCCAGCAGGTCCGAGAGGGCCTCGACCAGTGCCACGGGCGGCTGCCACGCGAAGACACCACACGGCTTGCCGTCGACCCGCGGGGTCTCGGGACCGGCCAGTCCACGGAGGTACAGGTAGAGCACTCCGCCGAGGTGGACCGCGGGGTCGTAGCCGGGCAGCCGCCAGCGCAGGTAGCGGTGCTGCACGACGACGTAGAGCAGCGCCTGCAGCGGGTAGTCGGAGTGCCCCATGGCGTCGTCCAGCGCCTCGGGCCGGTAGGCGAGCGTGCTCAGGTCGGCACCCATCTCCCCCAGCCAGTTGGTCTTGTAGTCGACGGTCAGGTATCTCGTGATGCCGTCGACCTCGACCCGGAGCACGACGTCGATCGAGCCGGTGAGGTAGCCCTTGAGCGACTGCCCGCCGAGAGCCGGGTCCTGGAGCGCCGACGTGTAGCCGCGAACCGGATCACCCTCCGGCAGGTGCTGCTCGAGGAGCGGCACGAGGTCGCCGAGCGTCACGTCCCCCGCTGCGGCAGTGGCCGCGGTGGCGAGGTCGCCTCCGGCGAGCGGTATCTCGAAGTCCAGCTCGCAGAGCCGGTCCTTGCGTGTGATCTGGCGCAGCGTCGCCTCGCCGGCGAGCGGTCCGAGCGGGGTGTCGCAGACGGCGACCAGGGCGTCCGCGAGCTCCTCCCGGTCGAGCGGCACCGGCCACCAGACCAGCTGCTCGTCGATGTGGTGGAGCAGCTCGGCGCGGAGGCCGCCGTCGCGGCCAGGCGCCGTCGGGTCGGTGTGCTCGAGAACCGCGTGCACCAGCGAGCCGAACGTGGCGCCGACCGGCAGCCCGGCCATCGGCGAACGGACAGCGGCCGCGCCGGCCGCAGCCAGCGCCGCGGGCTGGGCACCATCCGGCTCGTCGTCGCGCGGCACGACCTCCGGCTCACTGAGCGCCGCAGCGCCCGAGGAGGGCGAGCTCGACTCGACCGCTGTGAGAGCGGAGTACGACGTGCGGCGCCACGCCGTGTCGATCGAGCGGTGGAAGGCGCGGACGGCCAGCTCCTCGCTGGACACCGGCAACGACTCGACAGGCACGGATGCCCAGAGCGCCGGTTCCCACACCGGCCCCGCGTTGGCGGCGTACCAGTCCAGCTTGGCAACGAGCGTGTCGTCGACCGGTGCGGAGTCGGGGACCGCGGCGGTGCCGGGACGCCGACCGAGCAGCAGCCGGTGCAGCGCCGAGGTGGGGGCGTTGCGCGAGGCGGGGGCGTACCAGGCGACGACCTGCGACTGGGCGCGCGTCATCGCGACGTACAGGAGGCGGAGGGTCTCACCGGAGTCCTCCTCCTGGTGTCGGCGCAGGTCCTCGGTCCAGCCGGGGCCGGGGCCGCCGACGTTGCGGCAGCGGGCGCCGTCCGGGCCGTGGAAGAGCGCGACGTCGGGGTCGCGCGGGAAGCGGTCCCAGAGGGTAGGGAGGTAGACCACGGGGTACTCCAGACCCTTGCTGCCGTGGATCGTCACGAGCTGCACGGCGGCGGCGTCGGAATCGAGCCGGCGGGTGCGCTCACCGGCACTGTCGGTGCGGTCGTCGGCGATCTGCTCACGCAGCCACGCGGTCAGCGCGACGGGGCCGAGACGCTCCTCGGTCGAGACCTTGTGCAGCACCTGGCCGATGTGGCGCAGGTCGGTCAGCATGCGCTCTCCGCCGACGCACCCGAGCACGCGGGCGACCAGACCACCCGCAACGGCGCCCTCGAGCACCGCAGCGACGCCGCGCGCGACGACGAGCTCGGACCAGTCGCGGACCTGCTCGGCGAGCGCGTCCGTCAGCTCGTCGCCACCGTCGGCGAGCTCCTCGACCGACCGGCCGATGAAGGCGGTCAGCGCCGTCGAGCGCACCCGGGCGGACCGGTGCGGCTGCTCCAGTGACTCGAGGAGGGTCAGCCACTCGATGGCGGCCGGAGTTGCGAAGACGCTGCCGTTGCCGGCCACCACGGCAGGCACTCCCACGGCTGCGAGGGCACGCTGGATGTTGGCCAGGTCGCTGTGCTTGTGGGCGAGGACGGCGACGTCGCGGGGCTCGATCGGGCGTCCGTCGAAGGTCGCCCCCGAGGTCAGCAGTCGCTTGATGTCACGGGCCACGTCGGGCCACAGGTGGTCGCGGAACGCCGCCACCGGCACGGCCCGGCGCCCGTTGCGGCCGAGCTCCTCGGGACGCAGCACCCGCAGGCGGAACGGATCGCCCGCACCCTCCAGCCGGCTGGACTCCTGGGACGCGCGGACTCCGTGTACGACGATGCGCGGGTCGCCCAGCGCGGCACCCTCCAGCACGGTTTGCAGCCTTGTCAGCAGCGCGGCATCGGAGCGCCAGTTGACGTCGAGCGTGGCCTTGGTGGACGCGGTCTCGGCCGCGGCCAGGTAGGTCGTGACGTCACCGCCACGGAACGCGTAGATCGCCTGCTTGGGGTCGCCGATCAGCACCATCGTGGCGACACCGGAGAAGGCGCGGTCGAAGACCTGCCACTGCACCGGGTCGGTGTCCTGGAACTCGTCGACGAGCACCACGCTCCATCGGTCGCGCATGCGGGTGCGCGCAGGGGAGTCAGGAGAGATCAGCGCATCGGCGAGCTGGCCCAGCAGGTCGTCGTAGCCGAGCAGGCCGAGGCGGCGCTTGCGGGTCGCGAACTCCTTGCGCACGGCCTCGGCGAAAGCCACGCGAACGCCGGCGGTGATCTCGGGACCGGCGGCGGTCGGCTCGAGGCGGGCGCGCGGATCGGCGGTGGCGGCGCGGGCGAGGGCCAGGGCCTCCTTGCGGCTGAACGCCGGCTGGTCGTCGCTGCCGGCGTAGCGCCGCAGGTAGAGGTCGTCGGCCACCTCGACCAGCAGGTCATCGAGGTCTTCGACCAGCTGCGCGCCGGCGTCGGAGTCACCCGCGACGCCGAGGCTGCGCAGCACCTGCTGGCAGAACTGGTGGATGGTCGCGATCGTCGCGGCATCGAATCCGGTGAGGGCCTCACGGATGCGGCGGTGGCGCAGCGCGATCTCGTCGGGGGCGCCGTCGAGCAGCAGGTCGATCAGCTCGCTGTCACCCGCGTTGTCGCCCGAGGCGAGGCAGCGCTCGGCCTCGACCAGCTGGGCCCGCACCCGCTCGCGGAGCTCCTGGCTCGCGGCGCGGCCGAACGTGACCACCAGCATCTCCTCGAGCCGCGCATGACCCTCCGCAACGAAGCGGGTGACGAGCGCGGCGATGGTCCAGGTCTTTCCCGTCCCGGCGCTGGCCTCGAGCAGGGTCGTGCCGGTCGGCAGTGGCCCGCGGATATCGAAGGCCTTCATGGCGCTCACCTCGCCGCTCACCTCGCCGCTCACAGTGCCCTCACCAGCTCGGCACCGTTCACCAGCGGACCCCACATGCGCCACGACTGCTCGGCGAGGCCCGCCTGGAGGAGCGCGTCGAGCGGGGCATCAGCACCCCAGGCCCGGACGTGCCACGGGTCGGCATCCTCGCCGCTCATGCCGAACGGGTGGAACGGGTCGGTCTTCCACTCCTTCTCGGCCCTCGTGTCCGGATGGGCGTCAGCACCGCGCTCGAGTCGGCCGAACTCCTCGGCGTAGGCCAGGGCGGTCTTCGGCGGGAGTGCGAGCGGGGTGCGCTGGCCGGTCAGGTAGAGATCGAGGACATCGGCCAGCCAGCCCTCCGCGCGTTCGTCGAGCGGACCCCCGAGCGCCCGCTGAGCACCCGAGCCCTTCCGGCCAAGGGCATGGGAGCGCCACATCTCGTCCGGGTGGCCGACGGTCAGCGCGAGCAGGTCGAGCCAGGCGGCGTAGCGCTGCTTCGGCCCGAGGCTCGAGTAGGTGACCGTGACGATGTCGTTGCCGAAGACATCGGACACGGTGCCGGTGAGCCGGACACCGTTGAGCTCGACGTCGATGTCGATCGTCCGCTGTCGCGCACTGCGCAGCTGCTGGGCGTTGGCGACGAGCGGCTGGACGCGGCGTACGACGTCGCGCAGCTCCCGCTGACCCAGCTGCCCTGGCGGAAGGAGACCGCGCAGGAGCTCGGCGGTCATGCCGTTGGCCGGGCTCATGCCGGCGAGCACGTCGCGCACCAGGCGGTCGCCGACACCCCACTTCTGCAGGCCGTCGAGATCGATGGGGACCGCGTCGGCGAGCGGGTCCGCCTCGAGCGGCGCGGCGAGCCCGAGCCGGTCGCGCAGGAAGCCGCGAACCGGGTGCGCGAAGAACGTCTTCAGGTCGGCCAGCGACACCTCGGTGACCGACGCCCCGGGCAGTGGCTTGGTCACCAGCGGGCCGGGCTGATCGCGGTGGCCACGCGACGCCTCAGCGCCCGCGAGCGCGGCCCGGTCGAAGCTGAACGGCTGCCCGGGCACCAGCCCACCGGGCGTCAGGTTGCGCGCATCGAACGGCTGCAAGGGGTGGTGGACGTGCAGGTCAGCGGCGGCGTCGACGGTCAGCGTGAGTGCATCGAGGAGCTCCCCGAGAGGCACGGCCGGCGGTCGCGGCGAGCCGGTGTGCTCGCCCGCACCGGTGTAGGTGACCACCAGCGTCTCCCGGGCCGCGAGCACGGCATCGAGCAGGAGCTGACGATCCTCGGCGCGGGCATCACGCTCGCCCGTGACCGGGCGGCGGGCCAGGACGTCGTCACCATCGGCGATGGTGCTGCGCGGGAAGACACCGTCATCCATGCCGAGCAACGCGACCACCCGGTGCGGCACCGAACGCATCGGCACCATCGTGCAGACCGTCAGCGTGCCGGTGCGGAAGTTGGACCGGCTCGGTCGTCCACCCAGGCGGCTCTCGAGCAGGGCCCGGACGTCGGCCAGACGCAGCTGGGTGTCGCTCGTGCCGTCAGCGCCGGCGGTGATCCGGGAGAGCTCGCGGTCGAACTGGGTGACCTGCCACGGCTCGTCCGCCCTGGTCAGAGCGGCGACGGCGGAGCCGAGCGCGGCCATCCAGTCCGCCACGGTCGTCGCGCGATCGGCGGCATCCAGGAAGGTGTGCAGCCGGTCGAGCATCTCGGTCAGGGCACCAGCGAGGTCGATGTCGCCCGAGCCGACGTCGTCGAGCGGCAGCACGGCGCCGACGTAGCGGTGGTCGTCACCGGAGAGCGCTACGCCGAGCAGCACGCGGTCGAGCCCGGAGTGCCAGGTGTTGGCACCGAGGTCGAGCCCGAAGCGCTGGCGGTGCGGACCGTCAAGGCCCCATCGCACGCCGGACTCCGCGATCCACCCGCGCATGCGATCGAGTGCGTCGTCGTCGAAGCCGAACCTGGCGCGCACCGGCTCCTCGCCCGCGAGGTCGAGCACCTGCGTCGCGGTCAGCCTGCTGCCGGCGAGATCGACCAGCGTGGCCGCGATGCGGAGCAGCGGGTTGGTGGCAGCGAGCGAGCGGTCGGCCAGCCGCACCCGCAGCTGGTGACCGGGGTGGGCCGCATCCCCGCCGACCTCGGGCAGCCCGAAGGCCGCTCCGATCAGGGGCGCGTAGGCCTCGACATCGGGACACATCACCAGGATGTCGCGCGGCTCCAGGGTGGGGTCGTCGGCGAGCAGGCCGACGAGCACCTCACGGAGTACGTCGACCTGCCGGGCCGGTCCGTGGCAGGCATGGACCTGCACCGACCGGTCCTCGGGAACCCTCTCCCGGGTGGCCCGTGTCGCCGGGTCGGGAACGGAGTCGCTGCGCAGGTCGTGCTGCAGCCACCCGAGCACCGTCTGCTGTGGACGCTCAGGCACCGTTGGGTCGCTATCCGGAGGATGGGGGACGCACCCGTGCCGGAGTATCGCGGGATCGACGAACGGGGCAAGCGTGCGCTGGAGCTCGCGGGCGTCGCGGCCGAGAGAGGCCAACAACGGGTGCTCGACCAGGAGCCCGGTGCGGTCTTCGTCGCGTGGGACCGGGCCGGCAGCCACCTCGGGCGCCAGCTGGTCCCACACGGCAGCAGATGCCTGCGGGAGCCAGAGGTGGACGTCGCGGTGCTCGCCGAGCGCGTGCAGCAGCTCCACCTCGCTGCGCGCGATGCGGGTGTGGCCGAACAGCGACAGCCGGGCCGGGAGGTCCAACCCGTCTCCCCCGGCGTGGAGGGAGGCAACGGCGGCGGCGTGGCGCTGGTCGGGACTGGGCCCGCCCACCTGCGCGACGAGGCGACGCCACAGCTCGGGCTGCCACTGGAGGTCATCGGCCAGGACTCCACCGACACCGTCGGCGGAGCGCCCCTCGCGCCAGTCGGCAACCAGCTGCGGCCGCTGCACGGCGTACGACGCGAAGAGGCCGGCGAGGCGCCGGGCCACCGCGTAGCGCCGGTTGCGGCGCAGGTCGTCGACCGCGGAGGTGATCCCGAGGTGGTCCGTGAGCACCGCGCACCACGCCTCGCCCGCGCTGGCGTCGATCACCTCGAGCAACGGCCAGACCAACCGGTCCGGCGCCCACGGATCCCCGGCGGGGGCATCGTCGGTGCCGAGCAGCATCGCGACCAGCGAGTGCGGGCTGGCGAAGTCCACGCCAGCGCACACACCATCGCCACCCCCGGCCCCGACACCCAGCCGGTGCGACAACCGCTGCGTGAGCCACCGCTCGACGCCGCGCGCCGGCACCACGACGAGCTCACGGGCGAACGGATCCGCCAGCGGCGCATCGGCAAGCAGGTCCGCCAGGCCATCGGCCAGGAGGTCCGTGCGTTCCGCGCGGTGGAGGAAGAGCGTCACCCGCGCAGGATGCCATGCGGGACCGACAGACCTGAGGGCGCAACGGCATTACTCTCCGGACATGCGTCTTCCTGCTGGTGCTCTCGCGCTGACCCTCGTTCTGACGGGCGCGCTGACCAGCAGCTGCACCCTGGGCGGGCCCACGGCAGTCAGGAGCGGGCAGACCACCCAGAGCTCGACACTCCCCAACCCGGACGCCCAGCGCGCGCTGCTCACCCTCGGTCACCTCTCCGACCAGTTCGAGGTCGACGACGAGGATGAGGACCAGGAGGAAGGTGACGCCGACTGGGGTTGCCTCACGCCGGACGACGTCGCCGGCGGAGGCGCGGACGACGTGGAGATCAGCTTCTCCGCGAAACGCGACCCGGGCCTGCCCGGCGTCTTCAACTCGGTCACCTCCGGGGCTGGCGACGCGGCGGCAGCCGAGAGGGCGTTCGACGCGCTCGCAGCCAGCTTCAAGACCTGCACGTCCGTGCACACGAAGGATGACGACGGCACGGCCTGGGACTTCGACGTCACCACGGACACGACCGGTTGGGCCAAGGGCGGAGACCAGCAGATCAACGTCGTCGCGATCGGCACTGTCGGCATGTCGGGCGTGGAGCTCCCCCTGGACATCCGGATGTCGTTGGTCCGGATCAACGAGATCGCCACGATGGTCGGCTTCTTCGACCTGTCCGACACCCCTCGCGCCACCCGCACCGCCCACCAGCGGCTGATCGGAGCGGCGACGGCCCGGTTGCGCGCCGTACTGGTCGGGGAGAAGCTGCCTCCGACCCGCCCGCTGCTCGAGGACTACGAGTTCAGCAACGTGCTCGAGGAGCTGCTCTCCCCCACTCAGCAGGTCTGACGACCGGCCAGCAGCTCGTCCCGCAGCACCCGGGATCTGGCGGGAGAACGCGCCCCGCACTTGCCCGGAAATAGGCGAACCCGCGGCGTCTCGGGTCACCGCGGGTTCAGGAAGATCTTGCGACAGGAACGCCCGGGTTGTCCCGCTTTCCAGTGTCCGGTCTAGACCAGTTGATCACGTCAGGCCGAAGAACTCTGCAGACGAAGCTTCGGACGGGCGATCACGACGTACAAGATCGTGCCGATCACGCCCAGGAAGACCATCAGCAGGACGTAGAGGATCTTGCTCTCGCCGGCCGCCGACCAGGTCGCGTCGGACACCTTGAGGGCGTCGATGAGCATCAGCACCCACCAGACGAAGAAGGCCAGCATCAGCACGAGAAGGACGAGGACGAAGACCGCAGCACCTGAGAACATGACTGCAGACTAGGCCCGCGCGAGCGGGCGGGCGAGCATTCGGTCAAGGCGTGCTGGCTCGAGCAGCGACTCCACCGCCATCGACGTGCAGCCGACAATGCCGGCCTCCTCGCCGTGGGTCGACTGCAGCACCTGGAGCCTGCGCGTCGCCACGGAGGCAGCGTTGGCATAGAGGCCCTCCCGGAAGCCCGCCACGAAGGTGTCGTAGGCCGCGGCCATGTCGCCGCCGAGCACGACCGCCGCCGGGTTCAGCAGGTTGACGGCCTGGGCCAGCACCTCGCCCACCCGGCGACCACTCTCGCGGATCAGCGCGCGCGCCTCGGCATCGCCCTCGCGGGCCAGTGCCACCAGGACGCGCACGTGCTCGACCTCGCGGCCGCGTGCGCTGAGCTCCTGGACGAGGGCCCAGCCTCCGGCGACGGCCTCCAGACAACCGACCTCGCCACATCGGCAGGTGCGGCCGGCCGCCGCGGCCGACTTCAGGTGGCCGAGCTCGCCGGCGGCACCCCAGGCACCACGCACCAGCTCACCGCGTACGACGATGCCGACCCCGAGACCGGTGGACACCTTGACCAGCAGGAGGTCGTCGTAGGTCGCCAGCAGGAACCCGGTCTCCGACGCGGCGAGCGCGTTGGCGTCGTTGTCGAGGAACACAGGGGCATCGGCGAACTCCGCGAAGAACGGCGCCAGCGGCACGCCGTCCCAGCCGGGCAGCAACGGCGAGTCGAGGCTCGCGCCCGCGTCGTGGTCAACCGTGCCGGGGATGCTGATCCCGATCGCGCGGACGTCGGCCACACCTCGTCCCGCTTCGTCGAGCAGCGAGCGCAGCCGCTCGACGATCCCGGTCATGCGCGCGCCCGGAGCCAGCCCGGGCGCGTGGTCACGCGAGTCCTGCGCCTGGATCCTGCCGGCCAGGTCGCAGACCGCGAGCTGGGTCCGACTGCGTCCGATCGCGACGGCGAAGACGACACCGACAGCACTGTTGAACTGAAGGGTGGCGGGCGGACGGCCGCCGCCGGAGGGAGCCTCCTCGCCCTCGACGACGAGCCCGGACTCCATCAGCACCGCCAGCCGCGCCGAGACGGCAGTGCGCGAGAGCCCGGTGACGGCGGCGATCGCGGAGCGCGTCACCGCGCTGCCGTTGCGGATCAGGGCAAGGACCTCGCCGGCCGTTGCCGGTGTCGCCCCTTGGACAGCACTCATGCGCGCCATTGAACCACCTCGGGCGTCGCATAACATTCATGACTTAGGTATGGGAACGACGTAAGTATGTATTGCGTCGTTGCATATGTTCCTCTACCGTCTTATGTGACCGCCACCACACAGATCACCCGGAGACCCCTGATGGGAACCCCCGCACTCGCCCCCTGCGACATCGTCGTGTTCGGCGGCACCGGTGACCTCACGGTCCGCAAGCTGCTGCCGGCCCTCTACCAGCGCTACCGCGACGGGCAGCTGCCCGAAGGCACGCGCGTCATCGCCTGCTCGCGTGCCGGGCTCGATGACGCCGGCTACCGCGACAAGATCCGCGGCGAGCTCCCGCGCTTCGTGCCGAACGCGGAGCTCGACCAGGCATCCGCCGAGGCCTTCATCGAGGGGCTCGAGCACGTCAGCCTCGACGTCCAGGACGACCACAGCTGGGCGGGCCTGACCGCGAAGCTGCCGCCGGTTGCCGGTCGTGAGCACGGCAACGACAGGGTGCGGGTCTTCTACCTCGCCTGCGCCCCCTCGCTCTTCGGCCCGATCTCGGCCGGCCTCGAGGGGCACGGCCTGATCAACGCCCGCTCCCGCGTCGTGCTCGAGAAGCCCATCGGCCGCGACCTGGCCTCCGCCCTCGCCATCAACGACGCGGTCGGCGCGGTCTTCGACGAGTCGCAGATCTTCCGCATCGACCACTACCTCGGCAAGGAGAGCGTCCAGAACCTCCTCGTCACCCGGTTCGCCAACGCCGTGCTCGAGCCGCTGTGGAACGGCCGCGCGATCGACCACGTCCAGATCACCGTCGCCGAGGCGATCGGAGTCGGTGCCCGCGCCGGCTACTACGACACCTCCGGCGCACTGCGCGACATGGTGCAGAACCACCTGCTCCAGCTGCTCTGCCTGGTCGCCATGGAGCCGCCGACGCAGGTCGACCGCGACTCGGTCCGCGACGAGAAGCTCAAGGTGCTCAAGGCACTGCGCCCGATCACCGCCGCCGACGCCGCGGAGGTCACCGCCACCGGCCAGTACGCGACGTACGCCGAGGAGTGCGAGCGGCCCGACAGCACCACCGAGACCTTCGTGGCGCTGAAGGTCGAGATCGAGAACTGGCGCTGGGCCGGCGTGCCGTTCTACCTGCGCACCGGCAAGTGCCTCGACGCACGGACCTCCGAGATCGTGATCCAGTTCCGTCCGGTCCCGCACCCGATGTTCCCGGACGCGGAGGGCACGACCGAGCCCAACCGGCTGGTCATCACCCTGCAGCCCGACGAGGGCATGCAGCTGCACCTGATCGCGAAGGAACCCGGCCCCGGCGGCATCCGCCTGCGCCCGGTCTCCCTCGACCTGAACTACGCGGCGACGTTCTCGAGCCGCACGCCCGAGGCCTACGAGCGCCTCCTCATGGACGTCGTGCGTGGCAACCCCACGCTCTTCATGCGCCGTGACGAGGTCGAAGCCGCCTGGGCATGGACCGAACCCATCCTCGCCGCGTGGGAGGAGGCCGGGCGACAGCCCGAGACCTACCCCGCCGGCACCTCCGGACCGACCGCTGCGACCACCCTCATCGAGCGGGACGGCCGGACCTGGCACACAAGGAGCGTCAGCTGATGTCACTCTCACCCGTCAACCCGGTTCTCGATCAGGTCACCCGCCGGATCACCGACCGCAGCCAGCCCGGACGGGCGGCGTACCTCGCGAGGATCCGCGACGCCGCCGTCCGGGGCCCCGCCCGCGGACAGCTCGCGTGCGCCAACCTCGCGCACGGCTTCGCCGCCTCGGGCCCTGCCGACAAGACCGCGCTGCGCAGCAGCCGCATGCCCAACGTCGCCATCGTCTCGGCGTACAACGACATGCTCTCGGCCCACCAGCCGTTCGAGACCTACCCCGCGCAGCTCAAGGCTGCGGTCGCGCAGGCCGGCGCCATCGCCCAGTTCGCCGGTGGCGTCCCCGCGATGTGCGACGGCATCACGCAGGGCCGCGACGGCATGCAGCTCTCCCTCTTCAGCCGCGACGTCATCGCGATGTCGGCCGCGATCGCGCTCTCCCACGACATGTTCGACGCCGCGCTGATGCTCGGTGTCTGCGACAAGATCGTGCCGGGCCTGCTGATCGGCTCGCTCTCCTTCGGCCACCTGCCGACGATCTTCGTCCCGGCCGGCCCGATGACCTCGGGCATCTCGAACACGGAGAAGTCGCGGGTCCGCCAGCTCCACGCCGAGGGCAAGGTGACCCGCGAGACCCTGCTCGAGGCCGAGGCCGCGTCGTACCACTCGGCCGGCACCTGCACCTTCTACGGAACCGCCAACTCCAACCAGCTGCTGATGGAGGTGCTCGGCCTGCACCTGCCGGGCGCGAGCTTCGTCAACCCCGGTACGCCGCTGCGCGAGGCCCTCACGGCCGCCGCCGGCCGCCGCGCCGCCGGGATCACCTGGGCGGGCGAGGAGTTCACCCCGATCGGCGAGGTCGTCGACGAGAAGGCGATCGTCAACGCGTGCGTCGCGCTGCTCGCCACCGGCGGCTCCACCAACCACACGCTCCACCTGGTCGCGATCGCCGCGGCAGCGGGCATCACACTGACCTGGGACGACCTGTCCGACCTCTCGGCGGTCGTGCCGCAGCTCGCGAAGATCTACCCCAACGGCAGCGCCGACGTGAACCACTTCCACGCCGCTGGCGGGCTCGCCTTCACCATCCGCACGCTGCTCGACGCCGGGCTGCTGCACGAGGACGTGAAGACCGTCGCCGGTCCCGGCCTGCGCCGCTACACCGCCGAGCCGAAGCTCGTGGCCGGAGGCGTCGAGTGGATCGAGGGCCCGGCCGAGAGCCTCGACACCGACGTGCTCCGCTCCGCCGAGGACCCGTTCGCCCCCGACGGCGGCCTGCGGATCCTGCGCGGCAACCTGGGCGTGAGCGTCATCAAGACCTCGGCCGTGAAGCCGGAGCACCGCGTCGTCACCGCGCCGGCGCGCGTCTTCGACGACCAGGCCGACTTCCTGCTGGCCTTCCAGGAGGGCACGCTGACCGGTGACCTCGTCGCGGTGATCCGCTACCAGGGCCCGTCGGCCAACGGCATGCCCGAGCTGCACAAGCTGACCCCGGCGCTGAGCTCGCTGCAGGACCGCGGGCAGAAGGTCGCCATCGTCACCGACGGCCGCATGTCGGGTGCCTCGGGCAAGGTCCCGGCCGCGATCCACATGACGCCCGAGGCCGCTGACGGCGGCCCGATCGCCCGCGTCCAGGACGGCGACCTGATCACCGTCGACGGCGAGGCCGGCATCGTCGAGCTGCACGTCCACGCCGCCGATCTCGCAGCACGCCCCGTCACCGGACGCGCCCTCACGGACGACGAGTGGTCCGGCACCGGCCGCGACCTCTTCGCCGTCTTCCGTCGCCAGGTCGGCCCCGCCGACAAGGGGGCTAGCGTCTTTCCCACACACACCGCTCCGCCCGCACCGGCACACGTAGACAACACGCCCATCGATTCGATCCTCATCGAGGAGCACGCATGACCTCCCTGCTCGACCGCGTCCCCGTCGTCCCCGTCGTCGTCATCGACGACCTCGCGCACGCGGTTCCCCTTGCCCGCGCCCTGGCCCGCGGAGGCCTTCCGGTCGTCGAGCTGACGCTGCGAACCCCGGTCGCCCTCGACGCGATCCGCGCCATCGCCGCCGAGGTGCCCGAGGTGCTGATCGGCGCCGGCACGATTGTCGAGCCCAAGCAGGCCGCGCTCGCCGTCGACGCCGGCGCCGCCTTCCTGGTGTCGCCCGGCAGCACGCCCGAGCTGCTCGACGCGATGGAGGACACCGGGGTCCGCTTCCTGCCCGGCGTCGCGACCGTCAGCGAGGTGCTGGCGGTCTTCGCCCGCGGCCTCTACGAGATGAAGTTCTTCCCGGCCGAGGCGGCCGGCGGCACGGCGTACCTGAAGTCCATCGGCGGACCGCTCCCGCAGGTCCGGTTCTGCCCGACCGGCGGCATCACCCGCGCCACGGCGGCCAGCTACCTCGCGCTGTCCAACGTCGGCTGCGTCGGCGGCTCCTGGCTGACGCCCGCCGCCGCGCTCGCTGCTGGTGACTGGGATGCCGTCGAGCAGCTCGCCCGCGACGCCGCAACGCTCGCCGGCAGCTGACGGATCACGGGGATGAGCCGGGTGATCTATGGCTGCATGGGCCTGGGCCGCTGGGACGGCCAGACCCCTGATGCCACCGATCACGCTTCCGCGGAAGCTGCGGTCGCCGCCGCTCTCGACATCGGCATCACGACGTTCGACCACGCGGACATCTATGGCCACGGCTCGGCCGAGGCCGTCTTCGGCGACCTCCTCTCGCGCAACGGCGGGCTTCGCGCGCGGATCCAGATCCAGACCAAGTGCGGCATCCGGCTGCCCGGTCCCGACGGTCCGGGCATCTACGACCTGCGTCCGGAGACGATCCGGGCGCGCGTCCACGAGAGCCTCGACCGGCTCCGCACGGCGTACGTCGACAGCCTGCTCCTGCACCGCCCCGACCCGCTGACGGATCCGGCCGAGATCGGCGCCACCCTCACCTCCCTGTACGACGAGGGCCTGGTGCTCGCCGTGGGGGTCTCCAACATGAGCGCGGCCCAGATCACGGCCCTCCAGGCGCACACCAGCGTGCCGATCACCGCCAACCAGCTGGAGATGAGCCTGCTGCGCCGCGACTGGCTCGAGGGCGGCGTACTCGTCAACACGGCAGCGTCGAGCGAGGTCGGGTTCCCCTACGGGACCGTCGAGTTCTGCCGCGAGCAGTCGATCGAGCTCCAGGCCTGGGGCGCGCTCGCCAACGGCCGCTTCACCGGTGCCCCGCAGTCCGGGAACGACGAGCAGGTTGCTGACCTGGTCGCGCAGCTGGCGGAGGCCCACGGCACCACGCCCGAGACCGTCGTCCTGTGGTGGCTGCAGCGCCACCCGGCCGCGATCCGGCCCGTCATCGGCACCACCAACCCTTCGCGGATCCGTGCCTGCGCCGACGCCGCCACCGAGTCCCCACGGCTCAGCCACGAGCAGTGGTACTCGCTGTGGCTCGCCGCCCGCGGCGCCCCGCTTCCCTGACCGCATCCACCCCCACGGGGGTGGCGCGCAGGACCTGTTCTTGATAAACCCAAGTACGCCGTTGCGCCCCCGTGGCCCGGTTGAGCAGTGAAGGAGTTGGCCCATGACGAGGATCCTCGGCATCGTTCTTGCTGGAGGCGAGGGCAAGCGCCTGATGCCGCTGACGGAGGACCGGTCCAAGCCGGCGGTGCCGTTCGCGGGCAGCTACCGGCTGATCGACTTCGCGCTCTCCAACCTGGTCAACTCCGGCTTCCTCAAGTGCGCGGTCCTGACCCAGTACAAGTCGCACTCGCTCGACCGCCACATCTCGATGACCTGGCGCATGTCGACGATGCTCGGCAACTACGTGACGCCGGTGCCGGCCCAGCAGCGCCGCGGCAAGCAGTGGTACCTCGGCAGCGCCGACGCGATCTACCAGTCGATGAACCTGATCGTCGACGAGCGACCCGACGTCATCGTGGTGTTCGGCGCCGACCACGTCTACCGCATGGACGCCTCGCAGATGGTCGAGGCGCACCTCGCCTCGGGTGCGGGCGTGACCGTGGCCGGCATCCGGGTGCCGCGCGAGGGTGCCGACCAGTTCGGCGTGATCCAGGTGGCCGAGGACGGCGTGGGGATCGCGGAGTTCCTCGAGAAGCCGGCCGACCCGCCGGGTCTGGCCGACTCCCCCAACGAGGTGCTCGCCTCGATGGGCAACTACGTCTTCAGCGCCGACGCCCTGATCGCTGCCCTCGAGGCGGACGCCAAGGACCTCGGCTCACGCCACGACCTCGGTGGCGACCTGATCCCCGCGATGGTCAAGCAGGGCATCGCCAGCGTCTACGACTTCAAGGACAACGAGGTGCCCGGCTCGACCCCGAGCGACCGCGGCTACTGGCGCGACGTCGGCACGATCGACGCCTACCACGAGGCCCACCTCGACCTTGTCTCCGCGGTTCCGGAGTTCAACCTCTACAACGACCAGTGGCCGATCTACTCCCTCGGCGCCCAGCTGCCGGGCGCGAAGTTCGTGCACGGAGCCTCCGTCCGTGACTCCATCGTCTGCTCCGGCTCGATCGTCTCCGGCGCCAACTGCGAGAGCTCCGTCATCGGCACCAACACCCGAGTCGAGGACGGCTCCACGGTCCAGCGCTCGGTGCTGATGGACAACGTGGTCGTCGGCCGCGGCGCGATCGTGCGCAACGCGATCATCGACAAGAACGTCGTGATCCCGCCCGGCACCCTGATCGGCATCAACCCCGACGAGGACCGCCGCCGCGGCTTCTCGGTCAGCCCCGGCGGCATCGTCGTCATCGGCAAGGGCCAGAAGATCTGATGTCGGGAGACCTGATGCGCGCGAGCATCCTCACCCGCGAGTACCCGCCGGACGTCTACGGCGGCGCCGGGGTGCACGTGACCTTCCTGGTCCGTGAGCTGGCGAAGCTGATCGACGTCGACGTCCAGTGCATGGGTTCTCCACGTCCCGGCGCCACGGCACACTCCGAGGAGGATGCCCGGCTCACGGAGGCGAACTCCGCGCTGCGGGTCCTGTCGACCGACCTGCCGATGACCGCCGCGGTCGCCGGATCCGACATCGTCCACTCCCACACCTGGTACGCCGTCATGGCCGGCCACTGGGCCAAGCTCCTGTACGACGTGCCGCACGTGATCACCGCCCACTCCCTCGAGCCGGACCGGCCGTGGAAGGCCGAGCAGCTGGGTGGCGGCTACCGGCTCTCGTCGTGGGCCGAGCGCACGGCGTACGAGTCGGCGGACGCGATCGTGGCGGTCAGCTCCGCGATGCGCGAGGACGTCCTGCGGGCCTATCCGGCCGTCGCCCCCGAGCGCGTGCACGTGATCCACAACGGCATCGACTCAGAGCTGTACTTCCCCGATCCTGCGCGCGACGTGCTCGACCGGATCGGCGTCGACCCCTCCCGCCCGTACGCCGCGTTCGTCGGTCGGATCACGCGGCAGAAGGGCGTCGCCCACCTGCTCCGGTCTGCACTCTCCTTCGACCCGGACCTGCAGCTGGTGCTGCTCGCCGGAGCTGCTGACACCCCCGAGCTCAAGGCCGAGACCGATGCCGCGATCGACGAGCTGCACGCTCGTCGTACCGGTGTCTTCGTGGTCTCCGAGATGCTGCCGGCCGAGGACGTGCGCCAGGTGCTGAGCCACGCGCTCTTCTTCGCGTGCCCGTCGGTCTACGAGCCGCTCGGCATCGTGAACCTGGAGGCGATGGCCTGCGGGACCGCCGTCGTCGCCAGCCGGATCGGCGGCATCCCCGACGTGGTGGTGGACGGCGAGACGGGGCTGCTGGTCGGCCTCGATCCGGACGACGCGGCCGGGTTCGAGCGTGACTTCGCCGCGGCTGCCAACCGGCTCGTCGCCGACCCCTCACTCGCCGCGAAGATGGGCGAGGCCGGCATGGCACGGGCCAGGGCCGAGTTCGGCTGGGGGCCCCTGGCGGAGCGGACGGTCGAGCTCTACCGCTCACTGCTCTGATCACTCGGCGCGGGGCCGCAACGAAGTGAGCACCGGACCGGGCCATCCGAGCCCTACGTCGCTGGGCACAGCCCGCGTCGCCCGCACGCCCCCAGGGTTCAGTCGTCGCCGAGCAGCGGAGCGGTGACGCGCGGGATCGTGCCGGTCGGCAGCTCGGGCAGCACCTCGTAGAAGTAGCTGCGCGCGGCCTCGGACGTGCCGACGTCGCGGCCGGCGCGCTCGGAGAGCCGCCAGCGGTGCTCGAGCACCTCGTGGAAGACCTCGGGCTCGTCGCGCTTGCCGCGCAGCTCGCCGGGGATGGCCGAGACCACGGGGTCGTAGCACTCGATCAACCACCGGCTCGCCGCAGCCTGCTCGGAGACCGAGCGACCGCTCTCCTGCTCGAGCCACCCGCGGAAGCTGGCGATGTCGCTGAGCAACCGCCTCGCCTGGCGGTCCTGGACATCCAGTCCGGTGCGCCGCATCAGCAGCCGTCGCCAGCGGCCGGGGTCCGCGACGCGTGTGCGCAGCCGCACCTTGGAGCCGTCCTCCGCAGGCAGCAGCTCGACCTCGTCGACGTCGAAACCGAGCTCCTCGATCCGCCGGATCCGCTCACCGATCAGGTAGCGCTGCTCGTCCTTGGCGATCACGTCCTCGCGGTTCACCTCTCCCCACAACGAGTGGTAGCGCTCGAGCACGCTCTCCGCCGTCTCGATCGGGTCGATGTCCTCGTCGAGGAGCCCGCCCGCCTCGAGGTCCATCAGCTCACCACCGATCCGCTCGTAGGCGAAGTCGAGGTCGAGGTGGCGCTGCCCGTCGCTCAGGTCGGCGTGGTGCTCCATCGTCTCGGCGTCGACGAGGTAGGCCTCGAGGTCGCCGGCGTCGAGCTTGAAGAGGGTGTTGGAGAGCGAGCAGTCGCCCCACAGGTAGCCGGCCAGGTGCAGCCGCACGAGCAGCTCGACCATGCCGCCGATGAGGGCGTCGAACTGGGGGCCGGCCTGGATCGTGCTGAGCAGTCGCCGGTACGTCGCGGAGTAGGCCAGGTAGCGGGTGATCAGGATCGAGTCCTGGCCCTCCCGGTCGAGGCAGGCACCGACCACCTCGACGGCGGGGATGCTCACATCCGCGAGCTCGCGCAGCAGCCGGTGCTCGCGGCGGACCAGGTCCTCCGGCAGCTCCTTGAGGACGAACGTGCCCTGGCTCGCCTCGACGAAACGCACGACGTGGCGGTGGATGCCGGCGGTCGGGATCTCGATGAGGCGCTCGTCGGTCCACTCGGCGAGCGGCGTCTCCCACGGCAGGTCGAGGAGGTCTGCCGCGCCGTCCGCGGGCGGGTTGAAGATGAACCTCATGTCGCCATGATTCGGTCCCTCCGCGGCGGGTCGGCACCCGGGCGGGAGACGGTCACTGCCGCACAGCCGGCCGCGAACTCGAGCAGTCCCCTGATCTGCTCGAGGTCGAGCGCCTTGAGCCGCTCGGCGTGCTTGCGACCCAGCAGTCCGGCGTCGAAGAGCGCGACGAGAAGACCGGCCATGAAGGAGTCGCCGGCGCCGATCGTGTCGACCACCGTGGTCGGCGGCGCAGGGATCTGCACGGCGCCGCCGCGCGCTGCGGCGTACGCACCGTCGGGGCCGAGCGTGACGACAACGAGGGCGGGACCGAGCCGCAGCCAGCGGCGTGCGACGTCGGCCGGAGCGGTGTCCGGGAAGAGCCAGGCGAGGTCTTCGTCGCTGGCCTTGACGACGTCGGCACGCTCCACGAACTCCTCGATCCGCTTGCGGGCGGACTCGCGACTGCCCATCAGCTGCGGGCGGACGTTGGGGTCGTAGGAGATCGTGGCGGTGGCACGGAGCGCCTCGATCGTCGCGAGCACGACGGATGCTCCCGGCTCGAGGACAGCGGCGATCGAGCCGGTGTGCACGAGGTCCGGGGCGAGATCGGGCGCAGACGCGATCGACCAGTCGATGGCGAACTCGTAGCTCGCCGCCCCGTCGGCCGCGATGGTCGCGAGCGCTGTCGAGGTCGGCCCGGCGGTGATCGAGCGAGTCACGAGCTCGACGTCGTTCTCGGACAGGTGCTCCTCGATCAGCGCTCCATGGGCATCGCAGCCGATGCGGGTCTGCAGGACGGCGGGGACCTCCAGGCGGCTGAGACCGACTGCCACGTTGAGCGGGCTGCCGCCGACCCGGGCAGCATCTGCTTGCCCGGGTCGGCGGATCAGGTCGATCAGTGCCTCACCGATCACGAGAGCCCGGTCGGGCCCGTCGTCGGTCTCAGGCGGAGAGGCGAGCACCGGTTTCCTTGTCGAACACGTGGACGTGGGCCGGGTCGGTGGTCACGTGGAGCACGTCGCCCTTGTGCGTGGTGTCGCGGCCGGCGGCGCGCACGATCAGGTCGTGCGGGGTCCCCTGTGCCTCGCACGTGCCGTAGACGTACGCGTCGGCGCCGAGCTCCTCGATCACGTTGACGGTCACCGGGATGCCTTCGCCCGGACCGACCAGGCGCCAGTTCTCCGGACGGACGCCGACCACGACGTTGCCGTCCATGACCTTCGCCGCCGTCGGGTCGACCGGCACCAGGTAGTCACCGACGCGGACCTCGCCGTTGATCGCGACGCCCTCGAGGAGGTTCATCTGCGGCGAGCCGATGAAGCCCGCGACGAACAGGTTGCCCGGCTTGTCGTAGAGCTTCAGCGGGGTGTCGACCTGCTGGATCTCGCCGTCCTTCATCACCGCCACGCGGTCGCCCATCGTCATCGCCTCGACCTGGTCGTGGGTCACGTAGACGGTCGTGACACCCAGGTCGCGCTGCAGCTTCGCGATGTCCGTGCGGGTCTGCACACGCATCTTCGCGTCCAGGTTCGACAACGGCTCATCCATGCAGAACACCTGCGGCTTGCGCACGATCGCGCGACCCATCGCCACTCGCTGACGCTGACCACCGGAGAGCGCCTTGGGCTTGCGGTCCAGGTAGTCGGTCAGCCCGAGGATCTGGGCAGCCTCCTTGACGCGACGCTCGCGCTCTTCCTTGGAGACCTTGGCCATCTTCAGCGCAAAGCCCATGTTCTCCGCCACCGTCATGTGCGGATAGAGCGCATAGGACTGGAAGACCATCGCGATGTCACGGTCCTTGGGAGCCATGGAGGAGACCTCGCGATCGCCGATGTGGATCGTTCCTGCGGTCACCTCCTCGAGACCGGCCAGCATCCGCAGGGTCGTGGACTTGCCACATCCCGACGGGCCGACCAGGACCATGAACTCGCCGTCCTCGATCTCGAGGTCGATGCCGGGCACCGCAGGGCTGTCGCTACCGGGATACCACCGCTGGGTCCCCTTGAAGGTGATGCTTGCCATGACTTGCTCCTCATTCACCGGCAGGTACGTGCCGGACGATCCGAAGTGAATTGGATGGTTGTTGGGTGTTGCTGGTCAGCCCTTGACGCCACCGGCGGTCAGGCCGTCGACGATCCGTCGCTGGAAGGCGAGGACCATCAGGATCAACGGGATGGTGACGACCGTGCCCGCAGCCATGACAGCGGTGTACGGCTCGACGTGCGGCTTGCTGCCCGTGAAGCTCGCGATGGCGACGGTGACCGGCGCCGTGCTGTCGCTGCTGAGCTGGCTGGCGATCAGGAACTCGTTCCACGAGGCGATGAACGCCAGGATTGCCGTGGTGACCACACCGGGAGCGGCGAGCGGCAGCATGATCTTGGTGAACGCCTGCCGCTTGGTCGCGCCGTCGATGCGCGCGGCCTCCTCGAGCTCCCACGGCATCTCCCGGAAGAACGCCGTCAACGTGTAGATCGTGAGCGGGAGGACGAAGGAGATGTTCGGGATGATCATCGCCTGGTAGCTGCCGTACCACCCGATGTTGCGGAACAGCTGGAACAGCGGGGTGACCAGCGCGACGCCGGGGAACATCGAGGCCGCGAGGATGACCGCCAGGATCGCGTTCTTGGCCGGGAAGTTGAGTCGCGCCATCGCGTACGCCGTGAAGACGCCGACCGTGAGGCCGATGGCCGTGGTCACCACGCCGATGAGGACGCTGTTACCCAGGGCTCGGCCGAAGTGGTTGCCACGGTCGGTGGCGAAGACGGTCCTGAAGTTGTCCAGCGTCACGTGGGTCGGCCACGGTGTCGAGTCGAACGTGAACTGCAGGTCACGGAAGGCCGTGACGATCATCCAGTAGAACGGCAGCAGACCCCACAGGACGATCACGGCGACGCCGAGATAGGTGCGGACGCTGCGCCAGCGAGAGGTGGTGTTCATCGCTTGGCCTTCCCTTCAGCCCCGGTGGCGCTGGCACCGAGGAACTTGATGAACAGGAACGCCACACCGAAGACCAGAAGGAAGGTCAGCGTCGAGAGCGCGGCAGCGCTGTTGAAGCCGTTCCTGATCTCGTTGATCACGAGGATCGACAGCGTCGTGGTGTCGTTCCCATCACCCGCTCCACCGCCGGTCATGATCTGTGGGAGGTCGTACATGCGGAGGACGTCGAGCGTGCGGAAGAGCAGCGCCACGACAACCGCAGGCTTGACGAGCGGGACGGTGATCGACCAGAACCGCTGCCACGGGCTGGCCCCGTCGACCTTGGCAGCCTCGTAGACGTCGTCGGCAATCAGCTGCAGGCCGGCCAGGATCAGCAGCGCCATGAACGGCGTCGTCTTCCAGACATCGGAGACGATGATCGCGCTCCGCGCCGCCCACTTGTCACCGAACCAGAGCACCTGGGAGTTGAAGAGGTTGTTGATGATTCCGTCGTAGCTGAAGATGAAGTACCAGAGCTTGGCCGTGACCGCTGTCGGAATCGCCCACGGGATCAGCACCGCCGCGCGGACGAGTCCGCGCCCGCGGAACTTGCCGTTCATGATCATCGCGAACCAGAAGCCGAGGACCAGCTCGATCGTCACCGTGACGACGGTGAAGAAGAGCGTGATCCAGACGACCTCCCAGAACGATGAGCCCGTCGAGCCCGGCGGGCAGGCCACGTCACCGCAGCGCTGCAACAGCCAGTGCTTGTAGTTGTCGAGGCCAGCAAAGCCGCCCTCAACGAAGACTCCGTTCTCATCGAGGTGCTGGTCGGCCTGGAAGGACATGTAGACGGCGCGGGCAACCGGGTACCCGATCACCAGGGCGAGCACCGCGACCGCGGGAGCGACCAGGAGCAGCGCGCGCCTGGTCTCGTGCGGGTCCAGGGACGAGCCCCGGGCCCGGCGACGCGCGAGGCGCCGCCGGGCCGGGGCCGGGGCCGTTGACCCGGATGCGTTGTTGTTCATCAGCGAACTCCGGACCGGACCCGGGTCACTGACCCGAAGCTGCCTTGATCGCAGCGGCCATGTCCTTGACCGCCTCCTCAGACGTCTTGTCGCCCTTGAGCGCGGCGTACGAGTTGTCCTGGATCGCCTTGGTCACGGCCTGGTAGAACGGCGTGATCGGCCGCGCGACGGCGTTCTCGATGGAGGTGAGAAGGGTCGGGAGGTAGGGGTACTTCTTGACCAGTGCCGGGTCCTGGTAGACATCCGCGCGGATCGGCGCGAGGGAACCCTTCTCCATGTAGTCCTTCTGGATCTCCTCGGAGGCCAGGAAGTTCACGAAGTCGATCGCGGTCGCCTTGTTGTCGGAGAACGCACTGATCGCGGTGTTGTGGCCACCAAGGGTGGACGCACCAACGCCGTCGAGACCAGGCAGCGGCGCCACGCTGAACTTGCCCTTCACCTTGGAGCTGGCCTCACCGGACGCCAGGCCGTAGACGTAGGGCCAGTTGCGCAGGAAGAGCAGCTTGCCCGCCTGGAAGGCCGCGCGGCCCTCTTCCTCGGTGTAGGTGATGGCCGACTTGGGGATGTCACCGTTCTTGAAGCCGTCGACGAGGACCTGCAGGCCCTCGGCCGCCTCCGGGCTGTCGACGGTCGGCGTCTTGCCGTCCTCAGCGACGATCGAGCCGCCGGCTCCGTTGATCGCCTCGGAGGCGTTGACGGTGAGGCCCTCGTACTTGTTGAACTGGCCCGCGTAGCAGTCGATCTTGGCCTGGCGGGCGATGTCGCAGGCGGCGAAGAGCTCGGCCCAGGTCGTCGGCGGCGTCTTCACCAGGTCGGTGCGGTAGTAGAGCATGCCGCCGTCGCTGGTGGTCGGCGAGGCGTACTGGACGCCGTTGTACTGCGCGCCCTTCACGGCCGAGTCGAGCAGGCCGTCGGTGTCGACCGCGAGATCGCCCTTCAGCGGCTGCAGGTAGCCCTTGGCGGCGAACTCGGCCGTCCAGACGAGGTCGACGGAAACGACGTCGTAGTCGGCGTTCTTCGCGTCGAAGTTGCGGACCAGGTCGTCGTGCTGCTGGTCGGCCTCGTCGGTCTGCTCCTTGAGGGTGACCTTCTCCTCAGGGTGCAGCTTGTTCCACTTGTCGATGATCCCGTGCGTGGCATTGTCGTTGACCTTGCCCTGCACGTAGGTGATCGGCCCCCGGTCCTTGAGGTGCGCCTTGAACGCGTCGTCGGCCGTGCCGCCGTCTCCGCCACCGCAGGCGGCGAGTGGAAGGGCGACGAGGGCGAGCGCGGTCAGGGATGAGGCAGTGCGGAGATGACGCATGATTACTTCCTTCTGTGCGGGGGACGATCAGGAACGACGGAGCCAGGCAGCGCTGGCCGGGGCGAGGAACCCCGGCTGCGCGTCGTGGGCGGAGGCGAGGAGAACCTCACCGCCGGGGAGTGCGACCGGCGTCGAGCCGGTGTTGAGCCAGACCTCGACATCGCCGTGGCGGAACGCGGCGACATCGTCGGACGTGTGGACCCACTCGAAGCCGGTCACGTCGGCGAACTGGTCCCGGCGGAGCCGGAGCGCCGCGCGGTAGAGGTTGAGCACCGAGTCCGGGTCGGACTCCTGGTCGGCGGCGTTGAACTCCGACCAGTTGGCGGGCTGCGGCAGCCACGGCTGGCCGGTGGCACCCGCCGGGCTGAATCCGGTCGCGTCGCCGTCGCCACCCCACGGGAGTGGGATGCGGCAGCCGTCGCGGCCGATGTCGCCGGCCGGTCGGATCCGGAAGACCGGGTCCTGGCGCGCCTCGTCCGGCACGTCCTCGACCTCAGGCAGGCCGAGCTCCTCGCCCTGGTAGAGGTAGACGGTGCCGGGCAGGCCGAGGATGAACATCGAGGCAGCGCGTGCACGGCGTACGCCGAGGGCGATGTCGGCGGGCTCCTCGTGCCAGCGCAGGCGGTCCCACACCGACTCGACGTAGTGGTCAGGCTGGCTGCGGGCGTAGCGGGTGACGTGACGGACCACGTCGTGGTTCGAGAGCACCCACGTCGTGGTGCCACCGGCGGCCGCGACGGTTGCACGGGCGTCGTCCACGACCGACTTCATGTACGACGCGTCGAAGGGCGCGCGCAGGAAGTCGAACTGGAAGGCGGTGTGCAGCTCGTCCGGCCGGAGGTAGCGGGCGAGGCGCTCGTTGCTCGGCACCCAGGCCTCGGCGACGAAGACCCGCTCGGGGTCGTAGCCGTCGGCGACCTTGCGCCAGCCGCGGTAGATCTCGTGGACGCCCTCGTTGTCCCACGCCGGGTGGGGGACGTCGTGCTGGGTGAGGCCGGTGATCTCGCCGGCGTCCGGGAGGCCCTCGGGCTTCGACAGACCGTGGGCGACGTCGATCCGGAAGCCGTCGACGCCTCGGTCGAACCAGAAGCGCAGGATGTCCTGGAACTCGGCGACGACCTCGGGGTTCTCCCAGTCGAGGTCGGGCTGCTCGCGGGCGAAGAGGTGGAGGTACCACTCGCCCGGGGTGCCGTCGGGGTTGTTGGTGCGGGTCCAGGCGGGGCCGCCGAAGATGCTCTTCCAGTCGTTCGGCTCGATCTCGCCGGCCTCACCCTTGCCGGGACGGAAGATGTAGCGCGCGCGAGCGGCCTCATCCCCGGCGAGCGCAGCCTGGAACCAGGCGTGGTGGTCCGAGGTGTGGTTCGGGACGATGTCGAGGATGACCTTGATGCCGGCGTCGTGAGCCTCGGCGAGGAGCAGGTCGGCCTCCGCGAGCGTGCCGTAGTCCGGCTCGATGTCACGGTAGTCGGCGACGTCGTAGCCGGCGTCGGCCTGCGGCGAGGGGTACCAGGGATTGATCCAGATGGCGTCGACGCCGAGCTCGGCGAGGTAGGGGATGCGGGCGCGGAGGCCAGCCAGGTCACCGATGCCGTCGCCGGAACCGTCGGCGAAGGAGCGGATGTAGACCTGGTAGACGACGGCATCGGCCCACCAGGGAGAGGTGGGGGTGGGGTCCACCTGGGACTGCGAGCCGGTGAGGGTGCCGGCTGCGTCGGTGATGTCGAGGTGAAGCAAGGGGATCGCCCTTCTCATTGTCATGGATTGGTGACTACGATCACGTAAACGTTTGCGTTGGATCGTGGCGGCTGTCACATGCCCATGTCAACCACTACCCCCGAGTAATGGGAAACATGCGGCGAGCGACCGCTTGCTTCCATCGAGCGCCGACGCGTGGACGCCCCCGAAATGGAGAGATGAGCCGTCTAGATTGAGCCGCGTGGTGAACCGCTCCGAGATCAACATGGCCGACGTCGCGCGACGCGCGAACGTCTCGGTGGCCACGGTCTCGCGCGCACTGCGCGGACTCCCCGGAGTCGGCGAGGCAACGCGGGCAAGGATCCTCGAGATCGCCGAGGAGCTCGCCTACGTCATCTCCCCCGAGGCGTCACGGCTCTCCAGTGGCCAGACGGGGCGCGTCGGTGTCGTCGTACCCGCGACGCAGATCTGGTTCTACGGCGAGATGCTCGCTGCCATCGAACGGCGGCTGCGCGAGGCCGATCTCGACGTCCTGCTCTACCAGGTCAGCGACGAGGAGGTCCGCATGCGTTTCTTCCGCGACCTCCCGACACGGCGCAAGGTCGATGCCGTGGTGCTGATCGCGCTGCCTCTCCCGCAGCTGGAGGTCGACCGGCTGGACCATCTCGGCGTCGAGGTCGTCGTCGCCGGCGGTCGCGTGCGCGACTTCCCGTACGTCGAGGTCGACGACCGCGCGATCGCCGCCACCGCAGTCGACCACCTCGTGGGACTGGGTCACGAGCGGATCGCGTTGATCCGCGCCACGAACTACGGCGAGATCCACTGGGCCCCGGACGTCCTGCGACTCGAGGGCTACCTGATGGCGCTCTCGGCGGCGGGCATCCCCGACCGCAGCGAGTACGTCGTGTCCGTGCCGTTCACTCCCCACGACGGAGCGGCCGGAGCCGAGGAGCTGATGGCCCTCCCTGAACCCCCGACCGCGATTCTCTGCTTCTCCGACGAGATCGCGATCGGCGCCATGGAAGCCGTCCGGCGAGCCGGGCTCCGCGTGCCCGAGGACGTCTCCATCGTCGGCATCGACGACCACCCCTTCGCGGCAGTCATGGGCCTCACCACCATCCGCCAGGACGTCGACGCACAGGGCGAGGCCGCTGCCAACATGGCGCTGCGCCGGCTCGATCACGCGCCCGTCGACAACCTCGTCATCCCCCACGAGCTGGTCATCCGGACTTCGACCGCTCCCCCTCGCTCTTAACTGTCGACACGTCGCAACCTCGACGTCGACACGGCGCAACCTCGGTGTCGACACGGCCCGACTTTTGCCCGGTCGGGCAGAACCCGGGCTGGCGTCGCGCCCGTTCGGGCATCACACTCGATGCATGGAAGCGCGCCTGCGGCACTCAACGATCCTCGACCTCGCCCGCGCCAAGGGCGGCGTCGATGTGACCAGCCTGGTGACTGACCTGGGCGTCGCACCGGAGACGATCCGACGCGATCTCCGAGTGCTGGTCGACCGGGGCGTGCTGCGCCGGGTGCACGGCGGCGCGGTTGCCGTGGAGAGTACAGGCTTCGAAACGCCGGCAGCGCTCCGGAGCACCTCGCAGGTTGAGCAGAAGCGCCGAATCGCCGTCGCGGCAGCCTCGCTGCTGCAGGGCGCCGAGAGCGTGTACGTCGACGAGGGGTTCACCCCGCAACTGGTCGCCGAACAGCTTGCGCAGACATCCGCCGAGCTGACCGTCGTCACCCCTTCGCTGACCACAGCCCAAGCGCTGGCAGGGCTTTCGCGGATCACGGTGCTCGTTCTCGGCGGTCGCATGCGCGGGCGGACCCTTGCCACCGTCGACCACTGGGCACTCCGCATGCTCTCCGAGCTGAGCATCGATCTCGCGTTCCTGGGCGCCAACGGCATCTCCCGAGAGCTCGGCCTGACCACACCCGATCCGGCAGTCGCCGCCGTGAAGCAGGAGGCGGTCACGCGGTCACGGCGACGCGTGCTCGTCGGCGTACACACGAAGTTCGGGACCAGCAGCTTCTGCCGGTTCGCGACGGTCCGCGAGCTTGAAGCGATTGTCACCGGGCACGAGCTCAGCCCCCGTGAAGCCGCGCGCTACGAGGCCCTCGGACCGCGCCTCATCCGCGCCTGAACACTACCTGAGCCAACGCCACGCGCGGGGGGCAATCGGGCAGAGACTGGTCGCTCCAGCTGCCCGTTCGGGCTCGGCACTGACCGGAGCCCGGACCGATACTCGAAGGCATGACCCGCCTCTCTCCCACCGCACTCGGCGACCTCGACCCGCGCGTGGCCGTGCCGACGTACAACCACGCACGAGTGACTGCCGGCATCGCCCACATCGGCGTCGGCGGCTTCCACCGATCGCACCAGGCGGTCTACATCGACGATCTCCTGAACCAGGGACAAGCGCAGGACTGGGGCATCGTCGGGATCGGCGTGCTGCCCCACGACGCAGCGATGCGCGACGCACTCACCGAGCAGGACTGCCTCTACACAGTCCTCACGAATCACCCCGACGGCACCGTCGAGGCGCGGGTCGTCGGGTCGATCATCGACTTCCTCCACGCCCCCGACGATGCGGAGGCCGTGCTCGAGCTGCTGACAAGCCCGGAGATCCGGATCGTGTCGCTGACCATCACGGAGGGCGGCTACAGCTCCGACCCGGCAACGGGCGCGCTCGTCGTCTCCCCCGCGCTCGCCGCTGACCTGGTCCCGGGCGCGACTCTGACCACGGCGTTCGGCTTCATCGTCGAGGCACTCGCGCGCCGCCGCACCGCCGGGACCCCGCCGTTCACCGTGATGTCCTGCGACAACATCCAGGGCAACGGCGCCCTCGCCAGGCAGACGATCACTGAGTTCGCCCGGCTCCGCGACCCCGAGCTCGCCGACTGGATCGCGGCTGAGGTCGCGTTTCCCAACTCGATGGTCGACCGCATCACGCCGGTCGCGACCGATGCCGATCGCAGCATGCTCAGCACCAGTTTCGGCATGTACGACGCGTGGCCGGTCGTCTGCGAGCCCTACTCCCAGTGGGTGCTCGAGGACGAGTTCAGCTCTGGTCGCCCGCCACTCGAGGACGCCGGCGTGCAGATCGTCCCCGACGTCGCGGCGTACGAGCTGATGAAGCTCCGCCTGCTCAACGCTGGCCACCAGGTGCTCGGTTTCCTGGGCTACCTCGCCGGGCATCGCTTCGTGCACGAGGCGGCACAAGACCCGGACTTCGTGGCCTTCCTGAGTGGCTACCTGGAGCACGAGGGGTCACCGACGCTCGCGCCGCTGCCGGGCGTCGACCTCGCGGCCTATCGGCACCAGCTGCTCGAGCGCTTCGCGAACCCGCACGTCGCCGACACCCTCGCGCGCCTCTGCGCCGAGAGCTCCGACCGGGTCCCGGCGTTCCTGCTCCCGGTGATCCGCCACCAGCTCGAGCACGGCGGCGAGCTCCACCGGTCGGCACTCGTCGTCGCCGCCTGGGCCAGGTACGCCGAGGGCCAGGACGAGCAGGGCGCCCCCATCGAGATCGTCGACCAGCGACGCGAGGCAGTCACCGCGCGAGCGCTCCAGAGCCGTGAGGACCCGGCTGCGTTCCTGGCCGACGAGTCGATCTTCGGCGACCTGGCCGCCAGCCCCGGGTTCGCCGACGCGTTCACCGAGGCCCTGACCGTGCTCCGGCGCGGCGGCGCCCGTGAAGCCGTGCGGAAGTCGACACCGAAAATCGACCCTGAAGATCGACACAGGGCGACCCCGCGGTAGCGGGGCCGCCCTTCCACATGCGACCGGTGGGTCGCGTGCGGTGTCCTCGGGTCAGTTCTTGAACTCGGTGTCGGACGGGATGTCGGCGAAGCCGCCGAGCCCGCCGTCACCGTAGGAGTAGTCCACAGAGCTGGAGGAGCCGTCGATGTCGAGCTTCACGGTCGGGGCGAGGGTGCCGCCGCGACGGAAGTCGTCCTTCGTGCCGATGGTGTCGATGAAGGACTGCACGAGGCCGCCCGGCATGACGTAGTGCGAGTAGGCCTGGAACTGGCCCGGGTGCTGGTTGTAGTCCGGGTCGAACGGGAAGCCGGTGGCGAAGTTCAGGTTCGTCGGGTTGCCGAGGACGAGACCCGAGCCCTGGTTCATCGGCTGGTAGTCCGAGCGGATGCCGTCGCCGACGAAGCCGTAGACGCCCTCAGGGCCGTCGATGCCGGAGGCGAAGGTCGAGCGGTGGCTGATCGTGAAGAGGTAGTACTTGCCGTCCTTCATGTAGATCTGCGGGCGCTCGGTCTGGTCGGTGACGCAGTTGGAGGAGTGGATCGGCGGCAGGAAGTGCCACTTGGTCAGCTCCTTGTTGTCCGCGACGGCCAGGCCGATGTTGGCCATCTGGTACATCGCGCCCTTCTCGTGGACCTCGTCCACGGTCTCGGCCTGCGGGTCGCCCGGGCGGTAGCCCAGGTCGGCCTCGGTGCAGGCCTTCGCGCCACGGGTGACGGCGCTGTTGCCCTCGAAGACCATGTAGGTCTTGCCAGGGTGGGCCGGGTCCTCGAACGTGAACGGGTCGCGGAAGTTGAAGTACGGGTTCTGCTCGCCGTTCTGGTACCACTTGCCGTCGGCCTGGAGCATGTCGTGGACCTTGGAGAAGCCGGTGAAGAAGACACCGTTCTTGTTGGTGTGGATCTTGCCGGGGCTCATCGCGATGCGCGGGTCGTACGGCTTGCGGTCCGAGCCGTCCTTGTTGCGGTAGAACGCGACATCGGTGAAGAAGAGCTTGATCTCGCCGCCCTTGAAGATGCGGGCGGAGCCGGACCACTGGGTCTGGTGGCTGAAGGACTTGTCATCGAAGATCTGGCCGGAGACGCCGTCATCGAAGACCAGACCGCCGTAGGTCCAGCCACCGTTGCGCGGGCGCTCGGCTGCCGGCACGCCGGCCTTGCGGAAGAAGTAGCCGATCTTGGCGTAGACGTGGCGGTCGTCGAAGCCGAGGTTGCGGTCAGCGACGAGGGAGAAGATGACCTCCCAGCCGCCGACGCTGTACTGGTTGGCCTTCTCGTCGGTGAGCGGCCAGCTGTCCCAGACCCAGACCTTGTCGTTGCTCATGTCGGGGAAGTCCTGGGGCACCTCCGGCATCGTGTACGCCGAAGGCATGGAGTTGGTGCGCGACGGGGCGCCCGGGTCCGACATCGCCTTCAGCTGGCGCGCGTCAGCGCGGGTCCAGCGGGCGGTGAAGTCGGACTTCTCCGGGTCGTACGCCTTCTGGGTGTGGACGGTCGGCTGCGGGAAGTCGGTGCCCGCAGCGGACGCAGAGGTGGTGGTTCCAGCGCCGGCCAGGAGGGAGGCGGCCGTCGCCAGCGAGAGGGCGACGGCGGTAGCCGCGCGCCCCACAAGAGGTGTCTTCATGATGTGAATTCGCCTTCGATTCGATGGTCAGGACATGACCCTCGAGTCGGCCGCGGCGTTCCCTGTCCACGAGGCTAGCGGATTCTCAGCAGAATTTGCAAAACGATTTGCAATAGTCTTATCTTTGGTGTGCACCTTCGGAATCCGGAGGCGCACACTCTCGGGCTCCGCGGCGTTCCCTACCTCAGCGTTGTCCGACCGGACCGACTCTCGGGAGGACCGTGCACCGACAAGACGCATCGCTCATCGACGCATTGCGCAGCGCGCCACTGCTCGCTCTTCTGCTGCTGCTCCTGGCCGGATGCAGCGCCTCGACCCCTACTCCGGTCAACCCCGCGCCCGGTGCCGCCTCTCCCTCAGCGAGTACGCCGCACCCTGGCCGCCCGGCGTACCACCTGACTCCGGCGGAGCACTGGATGAACGACCCCCAGCGACCCTTCTTCCTCAACGGGCGCTGGCACCTCTACCACCTCTACAACGCCGACTACCCGCACGGAAACGGGACGTCGTGGGCGCACGCGACCTCCACCGACCTGGTGCACTGGCGCCGCGAGGGCGTCGCGATCGACAAGTACACGAACGGCCTCGGCGACATCCAGAGCGGCAGCGCCGTCGTCGACACCGACAACACCGCCGGCTTCGGAGCCGGCGCAGTCGTCGCACTCGTCACCCAGCAGGACGCGGGCGTGCAGCGCCAGTCGGTCTTCTCCTCCACCGACGGCGGCCAGACCTTCACGGCGTACTCCGGCAACCCGGTGATGGACAACCCCGGCTCCCCGGACTGGCGCGATCCGAAGGTCTTCCGCGACGAGGCCAACGGCCAGTGGGTGATGGTCCTCGCCGAGGGACACAAGCTCGGCATCTACACCTCCCCCGACCTGCTGCACTGGACCTTCCGCTCGGACTTCGCGCGCGACGACCTCGGGCTGCTCGAGTGCCCCGACCTCTTCCCGATGCAGGTGCAGGGCGAGACCGGCACGACCTGGGTCCTCGCCGCGAGCGCCAACGGTGCGGCTCAGGGACGCACCACCGGCTTCGCCTACTGGACCGGCACCTGGGACGGCGCGTCCTTCACCGCAACGACGCCCGAGCCGGCCTGGCTCGACGGAGGCCCCGACTGGTACGCCGCGGTGACGTGGGACGACCCGCGCCGCCCCGCGAGCGAGCGCCTCCAGCACCGGCAGGCACTCGGCTGGCTCAACAACTGGGAGTACGCCGATGACGTGCCGACCCGCGGCTGGTCGGGCGGGATGCTGTCGACCGTCCGGGATCTCACGCTGGTCCGCGAGCACGGTGACCTGCGACTGCGCTCCCGGCCGACCGCCGCGCTGACGACACTCGAGGACACCCCCACGCGCGCCCAACCCCGAGTCTTCGCGGGCGCAGCGCACGCGCTCCCGCAGCCGGAGGGCGCGGCGTACCGGCTCCGGATCGCGGCGCGCCCCGACGACCGCGACCCGGCCGACCGGCTGGTGCTCCGCCTCGGCCCCGGAAAGGGCCCCGGAACCGGCGCCGGGACCACGCTCACCTGGGACCGCAAGACTGGACTGCTCACACTGGACCGCAGCCACGACGCCGTCGCAGCGAGGATGCCGGCGGGATACCGCACCACGCGCTCCATCGAGGTCCCGACCGATGCCCTGGTCCTCGACGTCCTCGTCGATGCCGGCTCCATCGAGGTCTACGCGAACGGCGAGCAGACGCTGTCCGCGCTCGCCTTCCATGCCCCCGGGCAGATCTCGCTGGAGGCCCCTGGCGGCCGCATCGACCTGCGGGAGTTCACCGTCTCGCGGATGCGCTGACGGCAGTCACTGCCCAGCGGGCGGAGCCACACTGCCGCGCTCGACCAGGGTCGCCGGGAGCGCGATCTGACGTGGAGCGCCGGGCGCCGAGGCCTCGCCGGTCAGCATCCGCATCACCTCGGCGACCGCCCACCCGGCCATCTCGCGGTGCGGGAGCGCCGCGGTCGTCAGGCCGGGCACGAGCGCGGCGGAGATCAGCTCGAGGTCGTCAACACCCGTGACCGAAAGGTCGCGAGGGATCGACAGCCCGTGTGCGGCAGCGGCCTGGTAGACGCCCATCGCCAGCTGGTCGTTGAAGCAGAAGACGGCGGTCGGGCGGCCATCGCGGGCCAGCCACGGCAGCGCCGCCTCGCGGGCGGCGACGGTGTCTGTCGCGCACTGCAGGAGCAGCGCGTCGTCGTACGCGATGCCGGCGTCAGCCAGCGTTCTCACATACCCCTGCTCGCGCCCCCACGCGGCCGGCGTCTGGTCCACCGTGGTCAGCATGCCGATCCGTCGATGCCCCTGCGCGAGGAGGTGTCCCACCATGAGCGCGGCGATCGCCTGCTCGTCCGGCACCGCCGAGGGCACCGCCGGATCATCACTCGACGCGTCGAGCAGCACGACAGGGAGCGCGGCGAGCGACGCCGGGACCTCGACGAACTGGTGAAACATCCGCGCATAGACGACCGCATCGACGCGGTGCGCGAGCAGCGAGCCGATCTGGCGCTCCTCCAGCTCCGGATCGTCCTCGGCGTCCAGCGCAACGAGCAGGCTGCCGTGCTCCGCAACGGCTTCCTGGGCACCCAGCACCATGCGGCTGGCGTGGGGCGAGGTGACCATGCGGTCGCCGACGAGGCCGACGAGGAACGACCGGTTGCGGCGGAGCCCGCTGGCGCGGGGATCCGCGACGTACCCGAGGTCTGCGGCCGCACGCAGCACCTTCTCGCGGGTCGACGCGTGGACCGCGCGGGCGCCGCTCAGCGCGTGCGACACCGTCGTGACCGAGACCCCCGCCGCCTCGGCGACATCCCGGATCCCCGGACGGGGACGGCGGACGGGGCTGGCACTCATGCTGGCCAAGATACGCGGCGCCAGGGCCGCATCCTCGCGGCTCGGCTCAGGCTGACAGTCGCGCGCCGTTCTCCTGGTCGAACACGTGCACGTGCGCCGGGTCGGTCGTGACGTGCAGTACGTCGCCCTTCCGCGTGGAGTCACGGCCCGGGACGCGGACGATCACGTCGTGTGGAGTCCCCTGTGTCTCACACGATCCGTAGACGAACGCATCCGCGCCGAGCTCCTCGATCAGGCGGACCGTGATCGGGATGCCCGCGCCCGGACCGACCAGGCGCCAGTTCTCCGGACGCACGCCGACCACGACGCTGCCCTCCATCCGGGCGGCCGAGATCGGGTCGACGGGCACGAGGTAGGTGCCGATGCGGACCTCGCCGCCCACGGCAACACCCGAGAGCAGGTTCATCTGCGGCGAGCCGATGAAGCCCGCGACGAAAAGGTTCGCCGGACGGTCATACAGCGCCAGCGGGGTGTCGACCTGCTGGATCAGGCCGTCCTTCATCACCGCGACCCGGTCGCCCATCGTCATCGCCTCGACCTGATCGTGCGTGACATAGACCGTCGTGACGCCGAGGTCGCGCTGCAGCTTGGCGATGTCCGTGCGGGTCTGCACGCGCATCTTCGCGTCCAGGTTCGACAGCGGCTCGTCCATGCAGAAGACCTGCGGCTTGCGGACGATCGCGCGGCCCATCGCGACCCGCTGTCGCTGGCCACCCGAGAGTGCCTTCGGCTTGCGCTCGAGGTACTCCGTGAGGCCGAGCATGGCAGCGGCCTCAGCGACGCGGCGATCGCGATCGGCCTTCGGCACCTTGGCCATCTTCAGCGCAAAGCCCATGTTGTCCGCGACCGTCATGTGGGGATAGAGCGCGTAGGACTGGAAGACCATCGCGATGTCGCGGTCCTTGGGCGCGAGGTTCGTGACCTCGCGGTCGCCGATGTGGATCTCCCCGTCGGTCACCTCCTCGAGACCCGCGAGCATCCGCAGGGTCGTGGACTTGCCACAACCCGACGGACCGACGAGGACCATGAACTCGCCGTCCCCGATCGTCAGATCGATGCCGGGCACGGCGGGAGTGGGAGTGCCGGGGTACCACCGCTGGGTCTGGGTGAAGGTGATGCTGGCCATGGGTTGTGCTCCTGACAGTTCGAAGTGGCTGCGGAAGGTTGAGCTCGAGAAGGTCCGGCTGTTGGAAGGCGGCGCGGGTCAGGTGAGGTGCCACCACGACAGCTCGCCCGGGTCGTCCGTGGCTGGGACCAGGCCGCCGTCGACGTCGGTGAGCGGAAGGCCGACGAGGCCGCCGTCGGCGACGACCTCGAGCACCTGCGCGTCGGCGACGATCCGCAGGCTCGGTCCGTGGTGATCGACCACGACATCGGTTCCCCCGGCCGCCGTCCGCACCCTGAGTACGCCGTCGCTCATCGTCAGCTCGGCACGGGCGAGCCCGTCGGGACCGAGCAGGGAGAGCCGGCTGCCCGAGCGCGGAGACCACTCGATGTCGAGTGCGGTGCCCGGCTCGCTGCCGACCGGATCCCGGCGAGCGGCGGCAACCGCCGGATGTGGGGTGAGGCGGACCGCGCCCGCCTCGACGCTTACGACGTAAGGGACGCTGATTGCCCCCGCCCAGACCCCCGGCTCCCCCACGCCACGAACCCAGAAGAGCAGACACGGCCTGCCGTCGACGTCGGTGAAATGGGTGGGCGCGTAATGGCTGCCCGCGAGCGTGACCTGCTGCCACGCGCCCGGGATGAACCGGCCCTCGGTGTAGGTGCCTGCCGAAGCCGATACGTGGTGGGGATCGCCCGACCAGACCGAGAAGACCAGGACGTCGGCGTCGAGTCCGTCGGTGCGGCGGACCAGCTGGGGGCACTCCCAGGCGGTCCCGGTGAACGGCTCCTCGCCGAACGACCGGCTGACCAGAAGGCCGTCGTGATGCCACGTCTCAAGGTCTCCCGACCGGTAGGTGGCCACACCGGCGACACCTCTCGTGTCGCCCTGGCCGACGAGCATCCGCCAGACCGGGCCGTCGCGGAAGACCACCGGGTCCCGGAAGACCGCCACGTCCCAGCCCGGCGGCTCGGCGATCACCGGTCCCTTCGCCCACGTCGCCAGACCAGCGTCGGACGGGCGCGCCGTACGGATGGATCCGCGGTGGACATCCGGCGGGCCGACCGAGGTGTAGAAGAGGCGTGGCTCGCCCTGGTCGTCGATCACTGCGCAGCCCGACCAGACACCGACGTCTTCACCGTCCTCGCCGTCCGGCGACAGCGCGATCGGCTCGACCTCCCAGTGGAGGAGGTCCGGGCTCGTCGCGTGTCCCCAGTGGCATCCCGTCGCGTGCACGAGGGAGTCAGGGACGTGCTGGAAGAACAGGTGATAGCGCCCGTCGATGTGGAAGACGCCGTGCGGGTCGTTCATCCATCCGGCGGGAGGCGTGAGGTGCATGCGGGGCCGAAGCGCGTTCGTCGTCATGTCAGGTCGCAGGGCGGTCATCGAAGCTCACCTCATCGACGGTCACGTGCCCCCAGCTGCCGGTGCCGTTGTCGACCACCCGCAGCTGCGCCGACTGCCCGACCAGGTCCCGGACGTCCCAGGCCGTCCACGCGAGGTGCTCGGAGTCCTGTCCGGTCGTCGAGCGGACCACGTCGCCGCCGACGACCAGCTCCACAGTCGTGCGGTCATCCGCTTCGCCCACCGTTGCTGCGGGCACATCGCTGAACAGGATCTGGTCGACCATCAGGTGACCCCACGACCCGGTCGCGTGGTCGACGATCTCGAGGTGCGCCTTGCGGCCGATGAGCTCGTGGACGTCCCACGAGACCGGATCGAGCGTCGAGTTGTCGTTGCCGGTTGCCGAGCGGAGCACGACGTTGTCGACCACGAGGTTGACCGCGGTCGGCCGGGTCGCAGCGTAGGGATTGTCTCCGCCCGCTAGAAGGAAGTCGATGTAGTCGCGCGTGATCGTGAACTCGGGCGATCGCACCGCCCCCGTGTGGGAGTCGCTACCGTCGTAGGTGTCGAGCACCTTCGACCCGACCTGGTTCGGCAGCGATGCGGTCACCGGGGTCAGGCCGGACAGGTCGCCGGTCGTCGTCCAGCCCGCCCCGAGACCGGAGCTCTCGAACCCTGTGAAGAGGCTCGATGGGGCGGGGTTGCGCCCACCGCCGACGAGCACGTTGAGGTAGTCCTCATCCACCGTGAACGACGGTGAGGTGAGCGTCCCGGTCGTCGAGTCGCCTCCATGGAAGCTGTTCGCTAGCTTGCTGCCCTCGAACCCGGTCACGGGCTGCTGCCCGCTGAGCGCGCCCGCGCTCGGGCCGCTGCCGAACGCCGTCCCGGAGGTGGTCCAGCCGCTCGGATAGCCGGTCGACTCGAATCCGGCGTACGCCGCGGAGGGGTTCGACGCGGTCGTGACGTCCTCGAACTCCCGGATCGTGATGTTGCTGAACTCGGTGGACCCACCTGAGCTGTAGAGCATCACCCCGGTGTCGTTGGGGTCGAACATCACCTGGTTCGAGATCGCGGTGAGGCCGTCGTCAGTGAACACCTCGACGCTCGATCGGTCGACGAGGATCCGGACGCTGATCGACGTCCGCGTGCCGACCGGCGCCTCGGACTGCTTCAGTGCACCGAAGGCGTGCTGGGTGTAGTCCGACGGCCCGCGGTCGACGTACAGGTTGCCGCCGAAGTAGCCCACGTTGGTCTTGTGGTCCTTGTCCGCGGAGACGCCGACGGCGATGCCGAGGTTGTCGGCGGTCGACCAGCTCAGGTCCGCGCTGATCTCGTACGCCGCGCCGTGGTACTCCAGCGGCAGCTGACCGTTGACGGTCTTCGTCGGGAGCGTCCAGGTCCGCGCGACATGGTCATCGAGGCCCGGTGTCGGCTCGGAGAGCAGGCTGTAGACACCGCCCGACCGGGCCTTCATGGTGAGGTCGCGCACGACCGACATCTGCCCGTTGTAGCCGTCGGAGACATCGGTCTTGATCGGATGCGGCGCGTAGTTCCAGTTGTTCATCCAGGCGATCGCGTGCCGCCGGGTGTCGGGTGCGGAGGCGTCCGGCCAGCTCACCCCGGCGTACCAGTCCCAGCCCCAGTCGAGCCATTGCGGGTCGGTCTCGTCGGGCACGAAGGACGTGCCGTTCCAGGTGCCGGTCCAGTACGCGTAGGTGTCCGGCTTGCCGGTGTAGTCGCCCTGCATGCTCGCACCGAGAACCCAGTGCCAGCTGTTGTCGTCGGCCTTGATCCGGAACAGGTCGGGGCATTCGAAGCCACCGATGTTGGGGCTCGTGTAGGCGAAGTCGGACTTGTAGGTCCAGTTCTTCAGGTCGGGCGAGGTCCAGAAGCTGGCCTGCTGGTGCTCACCGATCACCGCGATCCACGAGGACGTCGCGGCGTTCCACTCGATCTTCGGGTCGCGGAACCAGTTCGTGCTGTCCTGGTTGGTGATCACGGGAGCGCCGTACTTCGTGAAGGTCACTCCGTCGTCGGTGGAGTACCAGAGGTATTGCTCCTGCTGATAGGGGTCGCCGTCCGTCGGCTGGGTCGCGAGCGCCACCACGGCACCCGCGCCGAACCCGGCGGTGTTGGCGGTGTCGACCACCGAGGAGCCGGTCCACACGGGGAACCGCGTCGAGAGTGGGAGCGAGTAGCCGTGGTCGTCGAAGACGACGTTGTCCGTCGTCGTCGCCCGCCGCCAGCCGCCCGGTCCGTTGTCCACCGCGCTGTGCAGGTAGTACAGCTGGTCCTGGCCGCCGACGTGGATCGGGCGCTGCGGATCGCTCAGCCAGCCCACCGGCGGAGTGAGGTGGTAGACCGACCGCTGCGAGTCGAGCGGGGCGGTTGCCTGCGTGCTCAGTCGGGTGCCGCCGACGTCGGTCACGACGAGTGAGTACGACGCGGCGACAACGCCGAGCGCGATCAGGAAGAAAGTGCGCGTGCGCCGCACGATGCGGGCTCGGATGCTGGCCATGGTGCTCCTCAAATGGGTGTGCTCGACCATCGGCCCACGGCATGGCCGTGGCCGGAGCGGGGAGAGAGGGTTAGCGGTCGGAGGTGCGGAACGGCCTCAGGAGAGGGCCGGAGGGACGATCGAGTCCCGCAGGAACGGCGGGCACGCGACGATCGTCATGCCGTCGTCGTCGGGCGCCTCGAGACCGAGGAGCACCCGGACACCTGCCGCACCGAGCTCGTAGTGCGGCAGGCCGACGGTGGAGAGCGGGGGCCGCAGATGCGCGGCGATCACTTCCTGGTTGTCGAAACCGACCACGGCCATGTCCTGGGGGATCGACAGGCCGCGCTCGCGCAGCCGGTCGTAGAGGCCCATGGCCATGCGGTCGTTGTAGCAGAAGACAGCGGTCGCGTCGGTCTCGAGCACCTCGCCTGCCGCGTCGTACCCACCCTCCTGGTCGGAGAACGCGTAACGGACGAGGGACGGATCGAAGTCGATGCCAGCCGCCGCGAGTGCGTCCTGGTAACCCTGGAGACGTCCGGTCTGGGCGGGGGCGGGCGTGGTCGCGTTGATGAACGCGATCCGTCGGTGCCCGCTCGCGATGAGCGCCTCGGTCGCGGTGCGGCCACCCTGGCGCTCGTCCGGCACGACTCCGCGAGCCTCCTGCGTGGGCGAGAAGCAGTTGACCATCACGACATCTGCCTGCCGCAGCCCCGCCGGCAGCTCGGCTGCCCGGTGGAACCAGGTCGAGTAGAGGACGCCGTGGACCCGGTGCTCGAGCATCATCGCGATCGCCTCGCGCTCGGCCTCGGTGTCGCCCTCGGTGTTGGCGATCAGGAGCACGTAGCCGTGCTTCCACGCCTCGTCCTGCGCGCCGTGGATGATCTGGCCGGCGAACGGGGTCGTGGCGATCGCGTCCGCAACCAGGCCGATGAACCGCGAGCGCCCGTGCTGGAGGGTCTGCGCCATGACGTTGGGGCGGTAGCCGAGGTCGTCGATGACCCGCTGGACGCGCGCGCGGGTGGCATCAGCGACGCGTACGTCGCGACGGTCGTTGGCGACGAAGGACACGGTCGCCACCGAGACTCCGGCGGCCTTGGCAACGTCCTGGAGGGTGACCGGTCGGCGTGCGGATGACGTGTCGTCGTCCGCACCCGGACGCAGCTTGTCAGACATCGCTCACCCCTTGTTCCCGCCGCTCTCGAGCCCGTAGACGATGGCGCGATTGAGCACCAGGAATACCAGCAGCAGCGGGGTGATCGTCACACAGACCGCGGCGAACGTCGCCGTCCAGTCGACCGAACCCATCGCGCCCACATAGTTCTGCAGACCGAGCGGGATGGTCTTGCGGCTCTCGTCGAAGACGAAGGTGTTGGCGAAGATGAAGTCGTTCCAGATGAAGATGCCGTTGACGAACACGACCGTGATCACGGTGTTGACCGACAGCGGCATCGTGATCGTGAAGAAGACCCGATACGGGCCGGCGCCGTCGAGCGACGCCGCCTCGTAGGTCTCGCGTGGGATGTAGTGGAAGAACGCGCTGAACAGGTAGACCGATGTCGGCAGCGCGAACCCCACCAGCGGCAGGATCATCGACGCGTAGGTGTTGAGCAGGCCGACCTTCGCGTAGTTGATGAACAACGGCACCAGCGCCACCTGGACCGGCACGATGATGCCGAGCAGGAAGATGCCGAGCACCACCCGACTGCCCCGGAACCCCAGCACCGAGATGGCGTAGGCACCGGACATGCCGAGGGCCACGATCAGCACGCTGGAGACTCCGGTGACGATGGCGCTGTTGAGGACGTAGCGTCCCAGGTCAGCCATCTCGAAGGCGCGGCTGAAGTTGTCCAGGGTGAAGCCGCGGGGCATCCCGAACGCGTTGCCCGAGGCGAACTCCTCTGCCGGACGCAGGCTGGTCACGATCAGCCAGACCAGCGGGTAGAGCTGCACGGCGACGATCAACCAGACGAGGGTCGTCGACATCTGCTGCGCCAGCGACCGCCGGCGCGGACGGGGCGGGCGCGACGGGACGACCGGCTCGGCGGGGCGCACGCGGCGCCCGCCGGAGACAGGGGTGGCGAGAGCCATGTCAGGCCTCCTGACGGCGACGGAGCAGGAGCAGGATGAGTCCCACAGCGACGATGCACTCGGCGACGATGAAGACCGAGATCGTGCTCGCATAGCCGAACTCCGTGCTGCGGAACGCGGTCTTGAACATGTAGGTCGTCATCAGCTCCGACGCCTGGCCCGGACCACCGTTGGTCAGCAGATACGGGATGTCGAAGCCACGCAGGCTGTAGGTCGCGGCCATGATCATCGTGGTGACCCAGACCGGCCGGATGTAGGGGAAGCGGATCTGCCAGAAGACCTGCCAGGTCGACGCACCGTCGAGCCGCGCAGCCTCCTCGAGCTCCTTCGGGACGGCCAGGATCGCGGCGTACAGGATGAGCATGTAGAGACCGGTGAAGCGCCAGCCCTCCGGTGCGGAGACCGCAATGAGCACGGTGTCGACGTCGCTCAGCCAGGGCCGGGAGAGGGCGTCGAGCCCGACGGCGTCGAGGAGCTGGTTGATCAGGCCCGCGGGTTCGGCCGAGTAGATCTTCTGGAAGAGGAACGCGATCGCGACCGTGGAGATGATCGCCGGCAGCAGGTAGAGCACCTTCGCGACCTCCTTGCCGCGACCGGCGTACGAGAGCAGGTTCGCGACGAAGAGTGCCAACCCGAGCTGGAAGACCAGGCAGACCGCGAGATACACCAGCGCGTTGACGAACGCGCGCCAGAAGATCGGGTCGTCGGTGAGCATCCGCCGGTAGTTGTCGAGCCCCACGAAGGAGCGGTCAGTGATGCCGTCCCACTCGTAGAAGCTCAGGATGAGCGACTGGATGATCGGCGCGAGGACGGCCAGGCCGTAGACGAGCAGTGCGGGCGCGAGGAACACCAGCACCGAGAGCCTGGAGCGGCTGGGAAGCACGGGAGCGACCTTTCTGTGCGGTCTGTGCGAATCGGGGTGTGCGGTCCGAGAGGCGGTACGTCGGGCCCGGGCACCGGGTGTGTGGCCCCCGGGCCCGACGTGGCGCTCAGTCGAAGAACTTCGGTGCGTTCTCCGAGAGTGCCTCGTCCATCCTGTCGGTGAACTCCTCCGGGGAGTCCTCGCCCTGGACGAGCAGCGTCAGCTGCTGCTGGAGCAGCGTGTTGGTCGACGGGTCGAGCTGCGTGTCCCAGGGGAAGGCGATCTCGTCACCGAGGTTGTCGACCTCGCCGAGGGCCTTGGCGTAGAGCGGAGTGGCGTCGTCCGGGATCACCGGAGCAACGTCGGCGACCGGCGTCAGGTGGCCGGTCTTGGCCAGCTCGGCCGGGTAGCGCTCGAGCAGGAACTTGAGGAAGTCCTTCACGACGTCGTCGTACTTCTTCGAGCTGATGCCGGTGCCGATGCCCGAGACGACGGTGTAGTCGTCGGCCTGGGTCACGGAGTCCGCTGTGGTCGGCAGGGTGAAGTAGTCGATGTTGTCCTTCACGCCCGCGGGCAGGGCGGTGCTGGCGATCGACGGGAGCTCCCACGTGCCGATCTGGTAGATCGCGGCCTTGCCGGTCGTGAACTGGTCACGGGCGTCGGTGTAGCCCTGCGAGGAGAAGCCTTCGGCGAAGCACTCGTTCTTGCCGAGGTCGCTGAGCCATTCCGCGGACTTCGCTCCGGGCTCGTCGCTGAACGTCGCGTCACCCTTCTTCAGGTCGTTGAGGTAGTCCGGACCACCGAGCCGGAACGGCTGGTAGGCGACGTACCGCTCGAGAGGCCAGCCGTCCTGTCCGTCGAGCGCGATCGGGATCGCGCCCGCCTTGCGCAGCGGGCCGCACAGGGCAGCGAAGTCGTCGAGCGTCTTCGGGACCTCGACGCCGGCCTTCTTGAAGAGCGCCTTGTTGTAGAAGAAGAACTCCATCTCGAACTCGAACGGCATCATGTAGAGGGAGCCGTCGTCGAAGCGCTGGTAGTCGAGCGCCTGCGGGCGGTACTTGTCGTAGAGGCCGAGGTCCTTGAGCATGTCCTCGACATCGACCAGCTTCTTCTGCCCGATCAGCTTCTTCGTGAACGGCGTCGCGTCGGTGTCGAAGAGCTCCGGCAGCTGGTCGGCCGTCGCGAGGGTCTCGTACTTCTGCAGGTACGACGGCCGGTCCGGCGTCGTGATCAGGTTCAGCTTGAAGCCGGGGTGGTCCTTGGCGTACTCGTCGGCGAGCTGGTTGACGACCGTGATGACGGAGCCGTCCGCGGGCCGCGACAGCAGCCACGAGATCTCGTGGGACTCGCCGTCGGCGGTGGCGCCCGATCCGCCTCCACAGGCCGTGAGGGCGAGTGCCCCAGCCGCGAGGGTGCTCACAAGTGCGAGCCTGGTGTTCTTCATGGATCTCCTCCTCGAGACCGATCAGGATTGTGTAGCGACCGAGACAGCGGTGAAGGCAACCGTGCCCTCGCCGACGAACAGACCGACGCACCCTGCGCTCCGGTCATAGATTCGTGCACTCATCGCGACCTTGTCGTCGAGATAGGCGATGCACGAGGTGCCGTCCACCAGGACGCTGAGCCGGTGCGGGCCCGGCGCGAGGTGCGCCGGCCGCTCCAGCTCGACCTGATGGGCGACGTCTCCCGAGATCTGCCACTGCGCCGGGCCGGTGTGCCGACGAGGCCAGCGGTCGAAAACCATCCGGCCGCGCCGCGGCTCCAGCCGGATCAGATAGCCCTCGTCCCCCTCGGCCCGCAGGAGCACACCGCACTCGGTGGTCTCCGGACCGATGACGAGGTCGACGCTGAGCAGGAAGCTCTCCGGTGCGGGCGGCGACAGCGTCAGGGCGTACCCGTCAGGGACGGAGACCTCCGGGCTGGTCGGGCTCCCGAACCAGGCACCGAGGTACGGCGTGAACTCCAGCGTCTGCTGCTCGGTGAACGAGGCACGCAGTGCGTGGGGCATGCCGAAGCCGAGCTCCCCGTCCGGCCCCTGCGTGACCTCGTGGACGGCGAGGTTGCCCGCCCACTGCCAGGCACCGTCATCGGACTCGCCCTCGCGGGTCGGGATCCAGCCAGCGAAGTAGCGGCGGCCGCCCAGCTCGAGCGACTTCGCGGCATACAGGCCACGGCCGTCGATCGTGTCGTGCTCCGGCACGCGCCACGGTCCGAACGGGTTGTCGGAGATGCGGTAGCGGGTGAGGAAGGCGTCGGAGAACTCCGAGTAGACGAGGTACCAGTGACCGCCGAGCTCAAAGACCTCCGGGCACTCGTGCATGAGGTAGCGGCCCGGCGCCCAGAACGGCGTCTCGGGCTTCCAGGTCACCAGGTCGTCGGAGACGAGGCGGGCGATCACGCCGCGGCGACGGTCCGGGCCACTGAGCTCGCGGGTGGCGACGAGCATCTGCCAGGGCTCCTCGGCGGTGGGCCGGAAGACGAAGGGGTCGCGGAAGTCGGCGGCGTCGTAGCCCTCGGGAGCCCCGAACGTCTCGTCGTGGTGCTTGGTCCAGGACTGCATGCCGTCGGTGCTCGTGGCGTGCATGACGACCTGGGCCGGGAGATCGCCGTCCGGCGTGAGGAAGTCGGGGTTCTGGCCCGTGTAGAAGAGGTGGATCGCGCCGTCTTCGTCCTCGACGATGCTGCCGGTGTAGGCGTTGAGGTCCTGCTCGTCGAGGCCGCCGTGTGGGAGAGAGACCCCCTCGTAGTCGTACGACGCGAAGTCGCTGGTCGTGTAGAGGTTCCACGAGGTGCCCGGTCGCGCCGGGTCACGGCGGTCGTGGAGGTAGAAGAGGAACGCCCGATCGGCGTGGGCGAACGGGATCACGTCGCCCACCCAGCCATCGGCCGGACGGTGGAAGTAGGGGGCTGACACGCCTGCCTCATCTCTGGTTAAACGCTTAAATCGTGAGGGTGATCACAACTTAGGGATGTTTAATCGTTTAGGCAAGAGGACGGCGCAAGAATCTTCCGGCCACGCATTGCGTCGGAAGCAAGACCCGGGCCCCGCCTGCCGCCAGGCAGGCGGCAACGCCGCCAGCGCTCCCTCCCACTGATTCATGGCCGCGAGATCCGGCGGCGGGTAGGGAGCGTCCTGATGCTTGCGCCGTTCCCAGAGCTTCGGCGCCAGTCAGCCACCTCAGGCGCTCCGCCACGACATGAAGCCCGCCGTAGTGACAACGGCACACTTCAGCCGGTCGTTGACCTGACGCGATCGAGGTCCGATGGCCTACATCGATCAGGACAAGGCCAACCGCAAGATCGTGGTCAGCCGCTGACCAACCGGGGAGCGAGCGGGCGGCCGCCCTGAGAGGCGGGCGCAAGGTGGAACGCGGGAAGGACGAGGCGACGGCTCGCGAAGACGCCGGCTACGAGGGCGGCGATGGACCCGGCACGTTCCGAAGGCACGAGCGCGATGGCGGAGCCGCCGAAGCCACCGCCGGTCATCCGCGCGCCCAGTGCGCCGCCACCACGAGCCGCGGAGCAGGCGAGGTCGAGCTCAGGACACGAGACCTCGAAGTCGTCCGCGAGCGAGGCGTGCGACGCGTCAAGCAGCGACCCGACCGTCCGCCAGTCCCCCGTACTGAGTGCATCGAGGGCCCGACGCACTCGCTCGATCTCGGTCAGAACGTGCCTTGCGCGACGGCGTACGACGTCGTCCTCGATGGGATCGAGTCGGAGCGACCGGTCGAAAGCATCGCGAAGCGAGCTGACACCAAGGAGCTCGGCCGCCTGCTCACACTGGGCGCGCCGGGTGGCGTAGCCGCCGTCATTGAGCGCATGTGACGCACGGGTGTCGATGACAAGGACCGACAGTCCCGCGCACTCGGGATGCCACGGGATCTGGCGCAGTGGGGCGGATCCGTCGATCAGCAGCGCGTGGTCCTTCCTCCCGAAGAGGGCGATGGTCTGGTCCATTCCGCCCGTCGGCGCACCGGCGACCTCGCGCTCCGCGCGACCACAGATCTCGACGAGGTCGCGGCGGACCTGACCGTCGACCTCGACTCCGGCAGCGGCACACACAGCGAGCGCCACGGCGCATTCGAGTGCCGCCGAGCTGGACAGCCCCGCCCCCACAGGCACGCTGCTGTGCACGACGATGTCCATCCCGGGGACGTCGATGCCCTTCTGGCGCGCCGCCCACACCACACCCGCGACGTACGCCGCCCAGCCGGCCACAGCGCCCGGCCCCAGGGCGTTCAGATCGGCCTCGAAGGAGCCGTCCTGCTGCAGGCTGCTGACCGAGAGCCGGCTGTCTGCGCGACGTCCGGCCGCCGCGACAGTCAGGTTGGGCAGCGCGATCGGCAGACACGGACCGTCGTTGTAGTCCAGGTGCTCGCCGATCAGGTTGACCCTTCCCGGCGCCCCGAAGACACCCTCCGGAGCTCGACCGTGCAGGGCCACGAACCGCTCGACGACCAGGTCGACGAGACGCTCGGGAGCCTCCGCAGCGGTGATGACGCCACTCATAACGCCTCCCCGCTGAGAAGGGCTCCGTCGGGAACCTTGCCGCCCTCCGGGCCAAGTTGCGCAACCCCGACGACGCGAATCCCTTCGCCGAAGGTCCAGTCACCCTCCACGACCAACGAGGTCGCCTTGATCAGGCTGGGCACGCCTGCGGGGAATCGCGCCTCGAAGTCGAAGATGAACTTGTAGGCATCGTCCAGAGCGACGAACGGTAGGTCGCCGGTCATCTGCACGGGCCGCAGGGCCTCGTCCAGGGTGACGCAGTCGCTGCGCAGGATGATCAGGTCATCGGACGTCTTGACCGGCAGGAACCGGTCGCGGCCGACCTCGATCACACTCGCGCCGTCGAACAGCCCGATCGCGGCACCCATCGCGGTCTCGATCTGGATCACCGGCGTGCTCGTCTTGTCGGTCGGGTCGACGGTCTTAGCGTTGCGGATCAGGGGCAGCCCGAGCACACCGTCCCTCTCGCGGAGAAGGTCCCGCATGGCCGCCACATCGATCCAGATGTTGTTGGTCGACGCCAGGTGGTGACGCTCGAGGTCAGCCATCCACCGCGCATCCTCAGGAGGAACCTGCGAGGTCTCCCGCAGCGTGATGCCGCCGCCCACGCGGCGTACGAAGTGGCCACCCTTACGGTCGCTCGGCGTGCGTCGCACGGCCTCGACCGCGAACGGGCTACCGCTCGCAGCAAACCAGGCAGCGATGCGCGGGTCCGGCCAGGCCGCGAGGTTGTCGGCATTGGACACGAAGAGCTGGGTGAACCCCGCCTCCAGCAGGAGATCGAGGAAGCCACTCGTGTGGAAGACGGTGTAGATGTCACCGTGGCCCGGAGGGCACCACTCCAGTGAGGGATCGGCGACCCAGGACACCGGCGTGAGGTCGTCGGAGCGGAGTTTCGGCACCCGGTTCTGCATGAGCGAGAGCGGCACGTTCCCGACCGCCAGATCCGGGTAGGAAGCCAACCAGGCCATCGAGTCCTCCGCGGTCCGGAACGAGTCCATGAACGTCAGCGGCAGAGCCACACCGTGCGCCTCGCGGCCCGCCAGGACCTGGCGGGCGATGACGTCGAGGAAGGTCATGCCGTCGCGTGCCGGCAGCAGCGACTTCGCCTTGTCCAGACCCATCGACGTGCCGAGTCCGCCGTTGAGCTTGAGGACCGCCGTCCGGGCAAGACCGTCTGGCGACCCGTCCCACTCCAGATCGTCCAGCCGGGGCGTCGCCCCCAAGGGTCCGATCGACGACTCTGGCATGAGCCCGGTCGCACCCGCCGAGACGCTCAGGAAGGAGTTCACGAACACTTCGATCGCCGTCGCACTGAGTCCGTCAGCGATCATGCGCTCACGGATCCGTCCCTCAGCCCGGGTGACATCGATCCTCATACTGCCTCCTCCTTCGTTGCGTGGAGCTCGACCAGTGTCACGGTCTCGGGTCGCCGGCGCGGCATCCAGAAGCCACTTGTCGCGAGGGCGCGGCCGGTTACGACGACGCCCTCGGTCGGTCCCACGGCAGGCAGCGGCGATGACATGCTGAACATCCGCAGGTCGGTTGGCGCCGCCCACCTCAACGAGTACGTCGCCTCCGGATCCAGACCGGGTACCCGCACGGCAACGCCTCGGTTGTGCGCCGACTCGTCGATCTGGACATGTGCAATCACCGCGCGGCGCCGATCCTGAGCCACGACGCCGTGGAGCAGGACCGCCGGGTCCGCCGACTCCGGCCGGACCATGCGACCCGTGTGCAGCAGCGGACGCAGCCGCTTGTGCCGCTCGACCCATTCCGCGAGGAGGGCAAGGTCGGATTCGCTCGCCTCCGCCAGGTCCCACTCGATGCCGAAGGCACCGAACAGCGCGGTCGCGGCGCGGAAGTCGAGACTCATCGTGCGACCGGTCGCGTGCGAGGTCGGTGCCGAGATGTGGGCCCCGAGGTATTCGGGAGCGATGAGCTGCGCCGTCCATCGCTGGATGTGCTGCCGCGAGAGGGCATCGGTCACGTCAGAGGTCCAGAAGCGTTCGACCCGTTCCGCGACGGCAAGGTCGATGCGACCGCCACCGGAAGAACAAGACTCGAAAGCAACGGACGGATGGCGGTCGCGGAGGGTGTCGAGCAGTCGGTAGAAGGCCAGTGTCTGCTCCCGGACGGCCGGAGCGCCGCCGCGCAATGAGGCTCCCGCCTCCAGCAGCTCGCGGTTGTGGTCCCACTTCACGTAGCCGATCGCGTGCGCGCCCAGAATCGAGTCCACCCGCTCGAGGATGTGCCCGAACGCGTCAGGATTGGTCAGGTCGAGCACCCACTGGTCCCGGTGCAGCAGGGGGCGCCGATCTCCGGCAGACAGGATCCAGTCGGGGTGCGCCCGGAACAGATCCGAGTCCGGGTTGACCATCTCGGGCTCGAACCAGAGTCCGAACTCCATGCCGAGTGCCTGCACGTGCCCGATCAGGGGCGTGAGCCCATCGGGCCACAGATCCTCGTCGACCCACCAGTCACCGAGGCCCGCCGTGTCGTCCCGCCGGCCACGGAACCAGCCGTCGTCGAGCACGAAACGCTCCACGCCGACTGCTGCTGCGCGATCGGCAATGTCCTCCAGCCGGGCGAGGTCGTGGTCGAAGTAGACCGCCTCCCACACGTTGAGCACCACAGGCTGGAGGTCGGGGTGGGCAGGAAGCGCGCGGGCATAGGCATGCCAGGCCGCGGCGACGTCGTCGAGGCCGGAATCCGCCGCCACGAAGTGCACCCAGGGCGTCCGGTAGCTCTCGCCCTCCGTGAGCACCACCTCGCCAGGGAGCAGGTGCTCGCCGCCACCAATCGTCGTACCGGTTGCTGCGCTGCGCTCGACCCGCACCACCGAGTTCCCGCTCCAGGCCACGTGTACGGCAACCACGCTGCCGGTCGTCGTCGTGAACCCCGGCTGCCCGACCGCAACCAGGGTCGCGGCATCCAGCCCGGGGCGTCCGCCACGGCCTTCGCGGAGCCACAGCCCGTCGGTCAGGGCGTGCCGTTGCGGGGTCCGCTCGCGCTCGTGCCGCCCGGTGAAGTCGAGGACCTCGGTGTGGTCGTCCGCGATGGGGAGCACCACCTCCAGCCCCTCGAGGAGGTACGCAGACGGGTCAAGGTTCGTGATGGAGTAGCGGACTCGAAGAACACCGCCCGCAGCCTCTTCGAACTCGCCGCGAAGCGCCAGCCTTGCCGCTGGATCGTGTGCTTCCAGAAGCAGGCCAGCGTCGCCCTCAGCGAGGGAAGCCAGCTCGAAGCGAGTCGACCACGCTCCTCCGTCGATCCGGTGGCCACGGAGGTGCGGCCGGGTGAAGAGGCCGCGGCTGTGCTCGCCCAGTAGCGGCATGCCGGGACCGTTGAGCACGAGTGACAAGCCCGACGGCGCGCCGCATGGCGCGCCCACCGGAAGCGCAATCGGCATCAGGTCTCCTGCCTCGAGCAGCTCGAAACAGGTGCGCGTCGGCGCGGAGGCCACGGGCGGAACGAACATGGAGGGTTCTCCTGGAAGAGGTCGGGTCAGCCGTCAAAAATGGTCGCGCCCGGCACGACGGCGAACGCGTCGATGGCGCGGAGCTCGGTCTCGGTCAGCGCCGGGAAGTCAAGCGCATCAAGGTTTGTGTCCAGCTGCTCGAGGCTGGAAGCGCCGATGATCACGGACGTCATCCGCGCATCCCGGAGCACCCACTGCAGCGCCAGTTGCGCGAGCCGTTGTCCTCGCCCGAGGGCGACCTCGTTGAGTCCACGGGCCCGCGCGATCGTGTCCTCATTAAGGTGGCGGATGGACGATCCGGAGCGGGCCGCTCGCGAGTCGGCCGGGACACCGTCGAGATAGCGGTCGGTGAGCATGCCCTGCGCCAGCGTTGAGAACGCGATGCAGCCCATGCCCTGCGCTTCCAGCTCGTCGAGGACGGCGTCCTCGATCCGCCGGTCGAGCATCGAGTACGGCGGCTGGTGGATCAGCAGCGGTGTCCCAAGATCGCGTGCGATGCTCGCCGCCTCGCGGGTCTGCTCAGCGGAGTACGACGAGATGCCGGCGTAGAGCGCCCTGCCCGAGCGCACGGCCTGGTCGATCGCCATCATCGTTTCGGCAACGGGAGTCTCGGGGTCGAATCGGTGGCTGTAGAAGATGTCGACGTAGTCGAGTCCCATCCGCCGCAGCGACTGGTCGAGGGAGGCGAGGAGGTACTTGCGCGATCCGCCGTTGCCGTAGGGCCCCGGCCACATGTCCCACCCGGCCTTGGACGAGATGATCAATTCGTCCCGGTAGGGCTTGAAGTCGTCCGTGAGGTAGCGCCCAAAGTTCTCCTCCGCGCGGCCGTAGGGCGGGCCGTAATTGTTGGCGAGGTCGAAGTGGGTGACGCCCCGATCGAACGCTCGTCGCAGGATGGCGCGCTGCGTCTCCTCGGGACGATCGATACCGAAGTTCTGCCAGAGCCCGAGCGACAATGCGGGCAGCTTGAGGCCCGACAGCCCTGCCGGGCGGTAGCTTGTACCTGTGTATCGGTCCGGGTTGGCCAGGTAGTTCACGGGCTCACCTTCACGGTCAGGTCGCCCCGACGCGGCGGGTCGGCACCTGGACGGGAGACAGTCACGGCGGCACATGCTGCAGCGAACTCCAGCAGCTCACGGAGCGCCGCCTCATCGAGGGCACGCAGGCGAGACTCGTGCTTCCTGCCAAGCAGGTCAGCGTCGGACAGCGCGGCAAGGAGGCCGGCCATGAACGAGTCACCGGCACCGATGGTGTCGACCAGGTCGGTCGCCGGCGCTGGGATCCGTACGGCGGCGGCCGGGCCGACGGCGTACGCGCCGGTCTCGCCGTGCGTGACCACCACGATCGCCGGACCAAGGTCTCGCCAGCCTCGAGCGACGACCTCCAGGTCGGTGTCGGGGTAGAGCCACTCGAGGTCCTCACTGCTCGCCTTGACGACGTCCGCCAGGCAGACCAGCGACTCGATCCGGGCGCGAGCAGAATCGCACTCGCCCATCAGCTTCGGTCGCACGTTGGGGTCGTAGGAGATCGTCGCGGTGTCGCGAAGCACGCGGATCGTGTTGATGACCACGGATGCGCCCGGCTCAAGCACGGCTCCGATCGAGCCTGTGTGGAGCAGCGCCGGCGACCCGAGCGGCGTCCGGTCGAGCGCCCAGTGGATGTCGAACTCGTACGTCGCGGCTCCGTCGCCGCCGATCGTGGCCACTGCCGTCGAGCTCCGACCAGGGGTGACCGAACCCGGCACCAGGGCGACGACATTCTCGGCGAGGTGCGCCTGGATCATGTCGGCGTGGTCATCGGCGCCGATGCGCGTCTGCAACACGGCGGGAACCTCCAGCCGACTGAGCCCGATCGCGACATTCAGCGGGCTGCCGCCGACGCGCGCGTCCGTGAACTCACCGGGTCGGCGGATCAGGTCGATGAGGGCTTCCCCGATGACAAGAACCGGTTCAGGCAACTTCTGATCAGGCGGAGAGGCGAGCACCGGTTTCCTTGTCGAAGACGTGGACATGGGCGGGGTCGGTGGTCACGTGGAGCACGTCACCCTTCTGGGTCGCGTCGCGGCCTGCGACGCGGACGATGACGTCGTGCGGTGTCCCCTGTGCCTCGCACGTGCCGTAGACAAACGCGTCCGCTCCGAGCTCCTCGATCAGGCGCACTGTGATCGGGATGCCTTCGCCGGCACCGACGATCCGCCAGTTCTCGGGGCGTACGCCGACGACGACGTTGCCGTCCATTCGCTTTGCGGCCGTGGGGTCGACCGGCACGACGTACTCGCCAATCCGGACGTCACCGTCGACGGACACACCGGACAGCAGGTTCATCTGCGGGGATCCGATGAAGCCCGCGACGAAGAGGTTCACCGGCCGGTCGTAGAGCGCCAGCGGGGTGTCGACCTGCTGGATCAGGCCGTCCTTCATCACCGCCACGCGGTCGCCCATTGTCATCGCCTCGACCTGGTCATGCGTGACGTAGACCGTGGTGACGCCGAGGTCGCGCTGCAGCTTGGCGATGTCCGTGCGCGTCTGCACGCGCATCTTGGCGTCCAGGTTGGACAGCGGCTCATCCATGCAGAACACCTGCGGCTTGCGCACGATCGCGCGGCCCATCGCGACGCGCTGACGCTGGCCGCCCGAGAGCGCCTTCGGCTTGCGCTCAAGGTACTCCGTGAGGCCGAGCATCGCAGCCGCCTCAGCGACGCGGCGATCGCGATCTGCCTTCGGCACCTTGGCCATCTTCAGCGCAAAGCCCATGTTGTCGGCCACCGTCATGTGCGGATAGAGCGCATACGACTGGAAGACCATCGCGATGTCGCGGTCCTTGGGTGCGAGGTTGGTGACTTCGCGGTCGCCGATATGGATCGACCCGTCGGTCACCTCCTCGAGACCCGCGAGCATCCGCAGCGTCGTGGACTTGCCACAACCCGACGGACCGACGAGGACCATAAACTCGCCGTCTTCGATCGCGAGGTCGATGCCGGGCACGGCGGGCGAGTCAGCGCCGGGGTACCACCGCTGGGTCTGGTTGAAAGTGATGCTGGCCATTTCGTGCTCCTTGCGAATTGGTGCGAAGGGAGAGGGAGTCAGGAGAGGTGCCACCACGCGAGGCGGCTCGGCTCGTCAGCAACCGGTCGGAAGCCGCCGGCGACGTCGGTGAGCGGCAGTCCGACGAGACCACCCGAGGCGACGACCTCCAGGACCTGGGCATCCGCGATCACGCGGAGCGTGGGCGCCCGGTGCTCAACCATGACCGGGTCGGCACCGGGCACCGTGACGGTGAGCACGCCGTCAGCGATGGCGAGGTCGGCCCGGACCGCACAATCCGGGCCGACCAGACTGAGGTGGTCGATGCCGCGCGGGGACCACTCGAGGTCGAGCGCCGTTGCGGGCTCGTCCCCATCGGGAGCGGTGCGCACCGCGGCAACGGACGGATGCGGCGTGAGGACGATCCGACCGTCCTCGTCGGACACGACGTACGGCACGCTGATCGCACCGACCCACGTGCCGGGGTCCATGATGTCGCGGATCCAGAAGAGCACGCAGGGGCGCCCGTCGACATCGGCGAAGTGGCTCGCGGCGTAGTGGCCCGAGGTGCCGGCGGTCAGGGTCTGCCACTCCCCCTGTGCGAAGCGCCCGTCGACGTAGATGCCCGCGGTCGCTGCGACATTCAGGGTCACCCCGTGGTTCCAGACCGAGACGATGAGGACGTCCGATTCGAGGCCGCGTGTGCGTTGCACGAGCTGCGGGCACTCCCAGGCAACACCGGTGTAGGGATCGGCCGTGGCCGGCCGGGTGGTCAGCAGGCCGTCGTACTCCCAGTTCTTCATGTCCGGGGAGCGGTAGACCGCAACGCCGGCGACTTCGTCGGAAGTGCCCTGGCCGACGAGCATCCGCCAGTGGTCGCCTTCGCGGAAGACCACCGGGTCGCGGAAGACCGCATCGCCCTCGCGCGGTCGGACGAGAACCTCGCCCTTGCGCCAGACGACAAGGTCCTCCGACACCGGGTAGGCAGCACGGACCAGTGACCGGTCGAGATTCTCCTCCTGCGCCGCGGTATAGAGCAGGACGGGTACGCCGTCGTCCCCCACCACGGCGGAGCCGGACCACACACCGACCTCATCATCGTCAGGAAAGAGCGCGATCGGATGGACGTCCCAGTGCAGCAGGTCGGTGCTGGTGGCGTGGCCCCAGTGGCAGTCCGGGCGCCAGGTCAGTGAGCCGGGGACGTACTGAAAGAACAGGTGGTAGGTCCCGTCGAGGTGGATCAGGCCGTGGGGGTCGTTCATCCACCCCTCAGGAGGCGTGAGGTGGAGCGCGGGTCGCAGACCGTTCCGAGAATGGGTCGCCACGCTCATCCCTTCACTCCGCTGGACGCGATGCTGCCGATGAAGGAGCGCTGGAAGGCGAGGAAGAGCGCCAGCACGGGGATCGTGATCATGCTCGAGTAGGCCATCATCGGGCCCCACGCGACGTTGAGCTGGAAGAAGTAGCTGACGCCGAGCATGACCGGTCGAAGCTCCTCGGTCTGCACCACCATGAGCGGCCAGAGGAACGAGTTCCAGGCCGGCAGAAACGTGAGGATCGAGACGGACGCGATGGCCGGACCGGAGAGCGGCATGACGATACTGCGGTAGATGCGGAACCAGCTCGCACCGTCGACGCGCGCCGCCTCGTCGAGCTCCTTGGGGATGCTCTGGAAGTAGGAGTAGAAGAGGTAGATCGAGAATGCGTTCGCTACGAACGGAAGGATCTGCACGCGGTAGGTGTCGATCCAGCCCTCGGTCCACAGGATCGTGAACCCCTGGTGGGTGAGCCACGGCAGGTGGTTGACCCACCAGAGCAGCGGCAGGGCGAACGTCTCGAACGGCACGACGAGCGTGGCGAGGACCAAGCTGAGCACCAGCCCGCGGCCCTTCCACTGGAGTCGCGACAGGCCGAAAGCCGCCAAGCTGTTGATGAACAGTCCAAGCGCGACCGTCACCACGGACACCATGATCGAGTTCAGCAGGAACCGGAACGCTGGCACCGTGTCTAGGGTCGTCCGGTAGTTCTCGAGTGACAGGTCGCCAACCGGCAGAAACGCCTTGAGTGAGCTCATGTCACTGAAGATCTGCTCGTCCGGCTTGAGCGATGAGACCAGCATGAAGACAATCGGGAACGCGAAGAACATGCCGAGGAGCAGACGACCGACGTTCATGCCGATCATGCGGCCGGTGATCTTCCGTGCCGGCTTCGGAGCTCGCCGCGAGCCAGCGGCGGCGGTGGTCGTGGTCATCGGACGTCCTTGTCTCGCGTGAGGAATCGCTGGAGCAGGGAGATGGACAGCACGAGGGCGAAGAAGACCAGCGAGATCGCCGAGGCATAGCCGGTTTGCTGCTGCGAGTAGCCAGTGCGCACGGCCTGATAGACGACCGTCGAGGTCGAGTCGAGCGGGCCACCGCTGGTCATGACCTGGATCTGTGCAAAGAGGCCGAGTGCCGCGATAGTGATCGTGACCAGGATGAAGGTGCGGGTCTCCTTGAGTCCCGGCCAGGTGATGAAGCGGAACTTGTCCCACTCGCTGGCACCGTCGAGGGCGGCAGCTTCGTACTGGTCGCTCGGGATGGTTTGGAGGCCGGAGAGCCAGATGACCATGTGGAACCCCACTGCCTGCCAGATCGACATCACGATGATGGCGGGCATCGCGGTGGAGGTGTTGTTGAGCCAGTCCGTCCCGTCGACGAGGTTGAACGTCACCATCTGGAGCAGGTTGTTGACCAGGCCCTGCGGGGCGTACATGAAGCGCCACAGGATCGACACCACGACGATCGAGGTCACGACCGGCACGAAGTAGAGGGTGCGGAAGAAGTTCTTGGCGCGACCCTGGCCATTGACCAGGATGGCGAGCAGCAACGCGAGGGCCGACTGAACGGGCACGACCACGATCGCGAAGAACGCGGTGTTGCGGAGCGACTTCCAGAACAGCGGATCCTCGAAGAGTCGCTGGAAGTTGTCGAGCCCGGTGAACTGGGTCGGCTCCGGAGAGATCAATCGGGCGTTGGTGAACGCGAGGGTGAAGCAGAGCCCCACCGGGATGAAGAAGAAGACCACCAGCAGGAACAGCGCCGGTGCCGTGAAGGTAAACCCGACCCAAGAGCGGGTCTTGGCCTTGCTGCGCGTGCCACTCGGCGCACCGGCCGCAGCGGCTTGGGGGGCAAGCGTGGTGGACATCGATCCTCCGGACGATGGGGGCGAGGCGGGCGACAGCCAGTCATTGGGCCGCCGCCCGCCCCACCGGGTCAGTTGCCGTAGTTGTCGTTGGCCTTGAGGTCGGCATCGATATCGGTCACGGCCTTGTCGAGGATCTTGTCCGCGTCACCACCGGCGATGATGTCCTGGGCAGCCTTGGCAAAGGTCGAGGTCAGGTACGGATAGCCGGGGGTGATGGGACGCAGCTCGGCGAACGCAGCGGACTCGTCGAGGAAGAAGCGCTTCGAGCCGCCCTCTTCCCAGCCGTTGCCGGCGATGGCGGCGGCCTCCTCGGTGGCCGGGACGACGCTCTGCTTGTCGGCAAACTCCGCGAGGTACTTCGGGTCGAGAGAGAACGCGAGGTAGTCCATTGCCGCGTCCTTTTTGGCGCAGCTGGAGCTGACGGCCCACTGCCACGAACCGCCACCGATCTTGGGGCCGTTGCCGAAGTCCGGCGGCGGCAGGGCGACGCCATCCTTGACCTCGCCGAGCGGGCCGGCGTTCCAGATGCCCGTCCAGACCATGGCGGACTTGCCGTTCTGGAAGTCCGCGAACGCGTCAACGCTGGACTTCGCGGGCGCGTAGCCCTTCGTGACCATCCCGCGGAACCATGCGGCCCACTTCTTCGCGGCATCACCGTTGAGGACGCCGTCCGCAGTCTTGTAACCGTCGCGGTCGATCAGGTCACCGCCAAAGCTCTGCAGGAACGGGGAGTAGCCGTAGGTCCACCACTCCGTGCCCGAGTCTCCGGTGCCCAGGTCGAAGGCGTGGTCGTAGTCACCGGACTTCTTGATCTTGTCCAGGGCGCTCTCGAACTCAGCGGCCGTCCACGGTTCCTCGACAGTCGGGATCCGAACGCCGGCCTTCTCAAGCGCGTCCTTGTGCGCGAAGACCGCAAGGGCAGCGTCGTAGTAGCCGATCGAGTAGAGCTTCTCCTGATAGATGCCCTTCGTGCTGTCGAGGTTCTTGTCCACCACTTCCTGAGGCAGGTCGAGCGGAGCAAGGAAGCCCGAACGAGCCCAGCTCGCTACGTTCGGTGCGTCGGTGTCGAGGATGCACGGGAGCTTCTTCGAGGTCGCCGCGGCGGTGACGGCCGAGTTGTAGGACTCCTGTGGGAAGGCCTTCACATCGACGGTGTACTGGTCCTGGCTACCGTTGTAGTCCTTGACGATCTGCTTGACGATGGCAAGCTCTGCCTTGTTGCCGCCGTTGTGCGTCCACAGGGTCAGGGTGTTGGCGTCGCCGCCACCAGTGCCGGCCTTTGCGCAGCCGGTGGCGATCATCGCGGTGGCGCCGGCAACAGCCACAGCCTTCACGATCGAACGGGGCAGGTGCTGTCCCACGGGGTCCTCCTGGAGATCGGCCTCCGCCTTGTGACGGATGACACATGAAGAAACGTTTCTGCAACAGTGATACAACGTTTCTTCGATGTCAAGACCCTCGATGTAGATTTCCTTCCACGCCTCAGGAGGTGCACATGTCCCCGTCTTCTCGCCCCACGCTCAAGGACGTCGCCGCGCGTGCCGGGGTGTCGATCACAACGGTCTCCGTGGTGCTCAACAAGCAGCGAGACGGCGTGCGGGTGCCGGAGTCGACGCGCGACCGCGTCCAGAAGGCCGCCGAGGAGCTCGGCTACCAGCCCAACGAGACGGCCCGGGGACTGAGGCGCCGCAGCAGCCAAGCGATCGGGTTCCTGTCCGACGAGGTCACAACCACCCCGTTCGCGGTGGCCATGCTCGCAGCAGCCCAGGACGAGGCCGCCGACAACGGGCAACTCCTCTTCACACTGAACATCGGGAAGTCACCGAGCCAGGCGGACCTTCAGCGGGCAGTCGACTCCCTGGTCCAGCACCAGGTTTCCTCGCTCGTGGTCGCGCACATGTACCACAAGGAAGTTGACCCGATCCCGTCACTGCCGGACTCCACCGTCTTCCTGAACTGCCGGGCAACGAGCGGCCATTTCCGCTCGATCGTGCCCGACGAGACCACCGCTGCCTACACAGCGACCCGCGAGCTCATCGACAACGGCCACCGCCGCATTGCCTACCTCGACGACGCCACCGGCACCGCCGCCTCAAAACTGCGGCTGGCGGGCTACTTCCAGGCACTCACCGAGGCCGGCATCACCCCGGATCCGGACCTCCACGTCCGCGTGACCCCGCTCGTTGCGGGCGGCGTTCGCGGAGGGGAACTGCTCGACCTTCCCGAAGACGTGCGCCCGACCGGCGTCTTCTGCTTCAACGACCGCGCGGCCATGGGGTTCTACCGGGCCGTGCGCCAGCGTGGACTTTCCGTGCCCAACGACATCTCTGTCGTCGGCTTCGACGACCAGGAGTTCATCGCCTCCGAGCTCGACCCGCCCTTGACGACGATGCAGCTTCCCCATGCAGGCATGGGGAAGCTCGCCATCAAGGTCCTGCTTGGCCAGGACACGTCGTATGTCGCATGGGAGCCCAACGGCGACGGCAAGGTCGTCCGGATGCAATGTCCGATCGTCCGACGCGAGTCGGTCGCGCCACCGCCGGCAGCTGGCTGACGCACACACGCTCGGCTCAGGCCCGCAGCACCAGACCGTCGCCGTCCCACTCGACCGTCATCGGATCGATGATCTCGCCCACGAACTCGCCGTCGACATCGGTCACGAAGGCGAGGAACTTCGTCTCGCCCGTGTCGCGGTCGCGGATCAGCTTGCCGACGTACAGCTCCTTGCCGCCGATGCGCTGCGCATTCGCGAGGTCGAACGGACCGAGGGCGGACTCAGCCCGGGCGTACCAGACACCGCTGGTCGCCTCGCCGGCCCGCTCGCCATAGATGTGCTCGGCGCCCGTGCTGAACATGAGGACATGACGACCGTCGATCTCCTGAGTCTGGACAACCTCGATCTGCCCGAATCCCTCGCCCGGACTGGTCAGCGGTCCGCGGTGCTCCCAGCGCTCGAGATCGGGCGACCATGCATGCCCAACGACACCGCGATCGACACCGTCATCCGGTCCTCCGGCTCCGTGGTTCGCACGCGCAGTGATCAGCATGTGCCAACCGTCGCCATCAGGGTCGGCGAACACCCAGGGATCGCGAAAGGCCTCGTCGTGCCACAGCCCGGCGCCGAAACGCTCGTACCACTTCGGGTCGGCCTCAAGAACGAAGTGGCCTACCTTGTCCCAGCTCATCAGGTCGTCCGAGGTGGCGTAGCCGATCCGTTGGATGTTGGAGCCCCCCGGCGCGAGGGTCGAACCCGTGTAGAACATGAACCACCGGCCGTCAGGGTGGCGAACGACGGAGCCGGTCCAGGTGGCGAGGTCGTCCCACGCCGGCGCATCGCTTCGGACCATGACGTCGGGGACGCGCTCCCAGTTGGTCAGGTCGTCAGAGACCGCGTGGCCGATGGACGCCCGATAGTGGCGCGCGTTCGGTTCCTTGAGCGCACGCGACGCAAACAGGAAGAACACGTGATAGCGCTCGCCGTCGTCGAGGAGCCAGAAGTCCCAGACCCAGCTTTCAGGTAGACGCAACACAGCCTTGCTCCCAGCGCATCCGGCCCGGTGATGTGCCGGGCCCTCGGTCAGATTGGCGTCGATTGTGTCGACGGATCTCGTGCCTGCGGTGCGCCGCCCAGGTCGCTGAAGCGGGCACACTTTCGCAGGCCGACAGGAGAACGCTACCGGAGGATTTCCCTCTGCGGAATCGTTTCTTCACTTGGTGGGACAGCTACGCTCGCTGCGTGGTCAACACCCCCGCACTGCCCTCGGTCGAGGATCTGATCGTCAGCCGTCGCGACGCGGGAAGCGTCGCCGGTGCGCGTGACGACGAGTGGCGGGTCGCGCTGGCGATCGAAGGTGGCGGCAACCGCGCGGCGTACTCCGCGGGGATGGCGCTGGCCCTCGACGAGCTCGGCCTGACGGGCTCGTTCGACGCGGTGTACGGCACGTCGGGCGGGGCGCTCAACGCGGCGTGGCTGCTGACCGGCGAGGCGCAGACGTGGCTGCCGTCGTGGGCGTCACCCGATGTCGCGGCGGCGGGGGTCACCGACCCACGTCGCCTGCTTTGCGGCGGGCCGCTCGTCGACCTGAACGTCCTGATCCACGGGGTCTACGAACACCTGACGCCGATGGACTTCACGGCCATCCTCGCCAACCCGGTGACGTTGCACCTCCTCGCGACGGACGCCCGAACCGGCGAGGCAGCCGACCTCGCGCCGTACATCACCGACCAGGCCTCCCTTCAGACCGCTCTGCGCGCAACGGCCTGCATGCCCCTGCTCGCCGGGCGGCCGGTTCGGCTCGGTGGGCGCTCCTGGCTGGACGGTGGGCTGGCGGAGGCGGTGCCCTATCGCACCGCACTGGACCAGGGCGCGACGCACGTCCTGGTGCTGCGGACCCGGCGGGAGGACCAGTCTCGATCGGGATCGGCGGTGGAGCGGGCGCTGCTCGCGCCGTACTTCGCGGCGTTCGGTCGCGGTGCGGGGCGGAGCCACGGCGCGGGCCACGTGACCTACCGGGAGGACGACGAGCGCCTGCGCGAGCTCGAGACCTCGAACCAGGTGCGGTTGACCCAGGTGAGGCCGCCGAGCGGCGCGCACGACGTCTCTCGGCTCTCCAGCGACCTCGACAGCATCAGTGCGGCGATCGCCGTCGGGCGTACGGCGGTCCGCTTGCTGCTCAACGTCGAGGGCTGACTAGCCTCTGGGGCATGTCGAACGATCGCGTGCTCCGCCACGTCATCCTGTTCCGCCTGCACGAGGGCGCTGACGCCGACCGCGCGCTGGAGCTGCTGCGCAGCTTCCGGCCGCCGGGCACCCTCAAGTGGGTGATCGAGCGGTCCGTCGACGAGCGCAAGGGTGTGGTGATCGTCGAGGACTCGACGTTCGTCGACGAGGCCGCCCTCGACGCGTTCCGGGTGTCGCCGGACCACGCCGAGGCGGTCGCGTTCATGCGGGACAACGCCGACTGGACCGTCGGCGACTGGTGGGAGTGAGTCGCGCCTACGGGGCGTAGACCACGCGCCCGACAGTGACGCCGTCCCCGAGTCGCTGGATGCCGTCCGCGAGGTCGGTCAGCGAAAGGCGCTCGCTGACCAGCGGCCGGATGGCGCCGCTCGCCGCCAGGGCGCTCAGCGCGCGGTGCGCCTCGGCGACAGCCGGCGGGTCGTAGAGGTTGTAGAGGCCCCAGTGCAGCCCGACGATCGAGTAGTTCTTCACGAGCGCGTGGTTGAGCGCTGCGGACTGGATGTCGCCACCGGCGAAGCCGACGATGAGGATCCGGCCCTCGAACGCGATGCACTTGGTCGAGCGTTGGTAGGTCTCGCCGCCCACCGGGTCGTAGATGACGTCGGCGCCACGGCCGCCGGTCTCCGCCTTCACGACCGCGACGAAGTCCTGGGTGTGCCGGTCGATGACGACGTCGGCACCGAGCACCCGCGCCACCTCGGCCTTGGCCGGTCCGCCGACGACGGCGATCACGCGGGCCCCCGCGGCCTTGCCCAGCTGGATCGCAGCGCTGCCGACGCCACCGGCACCGGCGTGGACGAGCAGGGTCTCCCCTGCCTTCAGCTGAGCCCGGCGGTGCAGGCCGAACCACCCGGTCTGGTAGCCGATGAAGAGCGAGGAGGCCTCTGCATCATCGAGCTCGGGCGGAGCCGGGAAGGAGATGCCGGCATCCATGACCGCCAGCTCCGCGAAGCCGCCATGCGGTAGGACGCTCGGCCCGATGATCCGGTCGCCGACCGCGAACCCGGTGACGCCCTCACCGAGGGCCAGAACCTCGCCGCAGAGCTCGACGCCGGGCGTGAACGGCAGATCCGGCTTCACCTGGTAGAGCCCCCGGCACATCAGCACGTCGGGGAAGTTGGCCGGCGACGCGAGCACCCGGACCAGGAGCTGACGCGGCCCGGGCTGCGGGTCGTCGACCTCGACCAGCTCGAGCACGTCCTTCGGTTCACCGAGCTCGCTGACTCGCCATGCCTTCATGCCGGATCCTCCATCTGGTCGAGCGGGCGGTGACCTGCCCCCGCCGCTGCATCGTGGCTGTGCTGACAGTCAACCGCAGGACCGGCGAACACCGTCGTCAGGCAGAGCCCTCGGAGGCGAGGTGCCGGTCGAACAGGCCCAACGCCAACCAGAACGCGGCATGGCCCGCCGCCTGTCCGACCACCTCCACCGGGCGCAGCAGGCGCGAGTCCGAGACACCGAAGGTCGAGGTCCACGTCGCCTTCGTCCCTGACCCAACGGGACCGGGCGCGAACTCGATGCGGCCGGAGTCGTGCCGGAACTTCACGGTCGCATCGCGGATCCGGTAGTCGAACCGGTACGGCGCCTCGCGCTGGAGGCCGACCACCTCCTCGACGATGAACCCGCCCGGGAAGCCGACCCGGCGCTTCAGGCCGACATCGTCGCGAGAGACCATGCCGCCCCGCAGGATCTCGACCTTCACCCCGGGCACCGAGGTGAGCCGGTCGGAGTCGAGCAGCATCGCGAACAGCTCCTCAGGCGCGGCCTTGAGGGTGCGCCTGACGACGATGGTCCGGGTCATGAGTGAGCTCCTTGCGTGTTGGCCCGCGGCCACCAGAGCCGGGGTCCGAGGAGTGCCGCACCCGCGGGTACGACCAGTGTGCGCACGACGAACGTGTCGAGCAGCAGTCCTACTCCGATGGTGAACCCGATTTGCGACAGCGTCAGCACGCTGCCGGACATCATCGCGAAGAGGCTCGCCGCGAAGATGACACCCGCCGCCGTGATCACACCGCCGGTCGCCGTGACCGCCCGGGCGATGCCGGCGCGCGAGCCGTCCGGCGCCTCCTCGAGCATCCGCTTCATCAGCAGCAGGTTGTAGTCCGCTCCGACCGCGACGAGCAGGATGAACGCGATCGTGGGAACACTCCAGTCCATCGGGCGATCCATCCCGATCTGCCAGACCAGGGTGCCGAGCCCCATCGCCGCGGCGTACGAGAGGCAGACCGACGCGAGCAGGAAGCCCGCGGCCACCACGCTGCGCAGCAGGACGAGCAGGATCAGGAAGACACCGAGCAGCGCGACCAGGGCGATCAGCCGGAAGTCGGCGGTGTTGAACTCCTCCAGGTCCGCCATGATCGTGGCGATGCCCGTGGTGGCCACCTCGCTCCCCTCGAGCGGGGTGCCGCGGAGCCCCTGGTGCGCCGCTTCGCGGACCTCGAGGGCCCGCTCGGTCGCGGACCGGTCGAACGCATCGGTGTCACCGAGGACGACCATGCGTGCGGTGTGCCCGTCGGGCGACAGGAAGAGCCCGCTGGCCAGGGCGAACCGGGAGTCGGTCATCGCCGCCGGAGGCAGGTAGAAGCCGCCGATCGCGGGGTCCTTCGCCGCCTTGCCGGTCTCGTTGAGGTACGCCGCGGCCTGCTCGAGTCCGCTCCGCAGCTCGGTGACCGACTGCGCCATCTCCTCGGTGCCGCCCTCGACCTGGCGGCTGCCATCGGCCACCTGCTCGGCGCCGTCGGCGAGCTCGCCGAGCTTGCTCTCCATGGTCCGGGAGCCCGCTGCGAGCTGGTCGGCGCCCTCTTCTGCGCGGGTCAGACCGGCGTCGATCTGGGCCAGCCCGGTCTGCAGGTCGACGGTGCCGTTCTCGATCCGGCGCGCAGCGTCTGCCGCCTGGCGGAGGCCGGGCAGGAGGCGGTCCCGCTCGCCTTCGTAGATCTGGCGGATGCCGTCACGGGCACCGCTGCAGTAGGGGTCGATGCCGCAGGTCAGGCTGCGCCGCAACGCGTCGTACGCCGCGGCGAGGCCGTTGACGGCGACCGTCGTCTGGTCGTACGCCGAGTCCAGGCCGTCGGCGAGCCGGGCCGCCCCTGCACGGAGCTGTCCGGTTCCGGCCAGCGCCTCTCCGCTGCCGTCGGACAACCGGGTGACTCCGGACTGGAGCTCGCGCACACCGGCCAGCAGGCGGCCCGCGCCGGCGACCGCCTGGTCGGCACCCGAGGCCACCTGACCAGCCCCGGTGCTGAGCTCGCCGGCACCTTCTGCGAGCCGGTGCGCGCCCTTCTCGCCAGCGCGGACCTCCTCCCCTGCGCCCGTCAGCCGGCTGCCGACCTCGCCGGCCTGGTAGCCGAGGGAGGCTTCGGTGATCGTCGTGCCGAGCGGACGGGTCACGCCACGAACAGAGACGACCCCGGGAGTCCGCGCGACCGCCGCCGACATCTGCTCGAGTGCCGCGAGGTCGCGGGCATTGCGCAGGTCGCGGTCAGCGCTGACCAGGATGTAGTCGGGGAGCGTCTCGTTGAGCGGGAAGTGCGCCTCGAGAAGGGCGTAGCCGACGTTGCTCTCGGTGTCGTCCGGCTGCACGACGCGCTCGTCGAAGCTCGGCTTCATCGCGGGATAGAACACAGCCAGGAGCACCAGCGGGAGCAACCCTGCGACCAGCACCCGGCCGGGCCGCGACACCACCATGTCGGCGAGCCGCTGCCACCCGGTGGCTGCGGCGGGACGTGCTCGGGGGTCGAGCCAGCCGCGCGCTCCAGCAAGGCCGATCATGGCCGGCATCCAGGTGAGCGACAGCGCGAGCGTGACGACGATGCCGACCGCGATGGCGGGACCCGTGGTCAGGTAGATGCCGACGTCAGCCAGCGCCATGCAGGCGTTGGCAAGGACCACGGTCAGCGCCGATCCGATGATCACCGAGGAGACGCGGCTGGATGCCACGGCGGCTGCCTCGCGGGCAGGCATACCCAACCGTCGCTGCTCCTGGAACCGGCTGACCATGAAGATCGCGTAGTCCGTCGCGGCTCCCAGCACCACGGCAGTCAGGAAGGACGCGGTGAACGTGGACACCTCGAACGCGTGCCCGCCCAGGAGTGCCGCCGTGCCGCGCGCAGCCGCCAGGGCGACGCCGATGAAGCCGAGGATCAGGGCCGTGACGACGACAGACCGGTAGATCAGCATCAGGATCAGTGCGATCAGTCCCACGGTCACGAAGGTGATCTTGAGGATGCTGTGCTCCACCTCGGTGGACATGTCGGCGATCGTGGCTGCGGGGCCGGTCACGGCGACGTTCAGCCCGTCCGGACGCTCTTCTCGGGTGATGTCGCGGACCGCCTCGATCTGCCCGAGCGCGGAGGGGGCTCCGATGTCCCCGGGCAGGCCGACCTGGACGTAGACGGCCTCCTTGTCCTTGCTGGTGACCGCGGCCAGGATCTCCGGCTTCGAGGTGACGTTCTGGACGAAGGAGACGTTCTCGGTGTCGTCGCGCAGGCGCGGAAGAAGCTCCTTGAAGAACCTGTCGTCCGCAGCCGTGAGGCCTCCGTCGCGCTCAAGGACGACGAAGACGATGCCGACGCTCTTGCCGTTGCCGAACTCGCGGTCCATCTTGCCGAGCGCCTGGACCGCCGGGGCCTGCTTGGGCACGATCGGCGTCGAGTCCTGCGCAACGACCTGCTCCAGCTGCGGCACGAGCAGGTTCACCAGGCCGACCAGCGCGAGGCACGCGAGCAGGACCCGGACGGGGCGGCCGACGCAGAAGCTCGCCAGCTGCGACATCCAGCGGCTGGGTTCGTGGTCCATGGGGTGCTCCTCGTTGAGGCCGTACGACGGTGCGTCGGCGATCGCCGGGCACTGGTGGCCGACCATGAACTATGACAGAATACATAGTCAAGAGAGGCGCATCACAGCGTGAAAGGATCACGTCCATGCCCAGCACCAAGCCGCCCGCAGGACGCACCCGCGACCGCATGCTGCTGAGCGCCGTGACGCTGCTGCGCGAACGCGGAGTCAACGGCGTGACGCTCGACGCGGTTCTCGCGCACAGCGGCGCACCCCGAGGCTCGATCTACCACCACTTCCCCGGGGGCCGGGAGCAGCTGGTCACCGAGGCGGCCGAGCTCGGCACGAGCTTCATCGCCGCGATGATCGACCAGGCGGGCGCGGACGCCGAGCTCGCCCTCGACCGGTTCGTGGGGTTCTGGAAGGACTCCCTGGTCGAGTCCGACTTCCGCGCAGGCTGCCCGATCGTGGCCCTCGTCGTCGACGGCCACGGGCAGCCCGAGCTCGACGCGCTGGCCAGCGCGGCCTTCACGCGATGGGGCGAAGGCCTGACCAGCATGCTGCTCCAGCGCGGGATGGCGCCTGACGAGGCGAACCGCCTGGCCAGCGCGACGATCAGCGCAATCGAGGGCGCCGTGATCCTGTCCCGCGTGCAGCGGTCCATCGAGCCGCTCGACCACGTCGCCGAGCTCCTGCGCCATCGGCTGACGGCCGTCGCGCCCTGATCTCCGGTCGGGCCCGGAGCGCCGATCCGGGGCCGCTACCTCGCGAGCAGGACGTACTTCCCGACGGTGCTCGCGACCTCGAGGCCATTGCTGTCGGTCAGTGACGCCTCGAGGGTGAACCAGACCTTTCGCTCGCCCGCCGCGATCTCGGACCGGACCCGCTCGACCTCCTCCTCCGACAGCTCTGTGGACGCGCAGATCGCGCCCAGCGCAGGCTTGCGGAACCTGATCTGCACGTCGGCAACGATCGGCACGTAGCCGGCCATCTCCCAGGTCACGAGCGGCAGCAGGCCGCCCAGGACCTCGGCGAGCGAGAAGAGCGATCCCGCGTAGAACATCCCGGCGTGGTTGACGTTGGGCTCCTGCGGCGCCTCGACGGCAGCGACTCCCGGCGCCAGCTTCAGGACCGTCACGCCCATCGCACCCAGGATCGGGACCTGGCTGGCGATCAGGCCAGTGAACTCAGCAAGCTGGCCCACCCCGTTGTTGTTGCTCATGCGCTGGCTCCGGTCTCGTCGTGATCAGTCATGGGGGTCTGCGGCTCAGCGGCGCGTTGGTGGACCGGGCATCCAGGGGCGAACGTGCCCATCTGCTCGACCACGAAACCGTCCGGGTAGGTCTTGATGCGCGGCATGTCACGGACCAGGAAGGGCTTGCGCCGACGCGGCATCAGGGCCACGAACCGGGCGCGCAGCCGCAGGCCGAGCACCGCGATCCTGCGCGCCAGCCGCCCCGGCTCCCGCAGCCGGAACGCGCTGATCAACGGCTCGTCCATGAGCGCCCGGCTGAACAGCAGCACGGCACGACGGAGCGGTCGCGGGTAGAACGACGCCATCAGGTCGAGTGTCGCCACCGCGACCCTCCGCGCACCCGGGTCAAAGGCGAAGTGTGCCGCCTCGTAGTCGTCCATCAACCGCTCGAACGCGGCGTACGTCGCGGGGATCTGCTTGATCCCCAGGTGTCGCCCGAGCTCCTGGTAGTAGCGGACCGCGGCCAGCACCTCCGGCTCGGTCAGGGCGCGCCAGCCGAACCGGTCGATCCAGCGCTTGGGCACCACCACGAACGTCGCGAGCACGTAGACCATGTCGTCATTGCTGATGTCGTGCATGTGGTGCATCTGGTTGATGCGCCGGATCGCCGCCCGGCCGCTCAGGCTGTCGAAGCCATCGAGCAGCGGCACCTCGAGCAGCAGTGCTGTGTCGTCGTACCGCTTCTGCGTGGTGCCCCCGAAGGCAGAGGTGCGGTCCAGCAGCCCGCCGATGCTCGGCACCGCGAAGGTGCGGAAGAGCGCGAAACTGAGCGCCTGGGTCAGGTCCCAGGGGAAGTCGTACGTCGCAAGGTTGCGGACGATCTGCGCGTAGTCCTTCTCGGGATCGAGACCGGTGTTGCGACTCTGCTTGCCCATGGGCCCTCCTCGGTGACCCCTCAAAGTAGCACTCTGACAACATCCGTTGTCAACGCTCGATTCGATCTACCCACGAGTCACCCCTAGCGTCGTCGGCATGATGATCCGTTGGGGCATTGCGAGCACGGGCAAGATGGCCGAGGGATTCGTGCGCGACTTCGCCCACGTGCCCGATGCCACGATCACCGCGGTGGGCTCCCGCCGCCCCGAGTCCGCAGGCGACTTCGCAGCCAGGCACGGCATCGCGACTGCCCACGGCTCCTACCGCGCCCTCGTCGAGGACCCTGACGTCGACGTCATCTACGTCGCGACGCCGCACCCCCAGCACCATGCGATCGCGAGGGCAGCGATCGAGGCCGGCAAGGCCGTGCTGGTCGAGAAGGCGTTCACCGCGACCCTCGCCGGCGCCGAGGACCTGGTCGGGCTGGCCCGCGAGCGCGGCGTCTTCTGCATGGAGGCGATGTGGACCCGCTTCCAGCCGATCGTCGAGCACGCCCGCGAGCTCATCGCGGCCGGCGAGATCGGCGACGTGCGCATGGCACAGGCCGACCTCGGCGCCTTCCGCGCGTACGACGCCGAGGACCGCCTCTTCGCACCCCACCTGGGAGGTGGCGCAACCCTCGACCTGGGCGTCTACGTCGTGTCGATCGCGGAGCACTTCCTGGGCCGCCCGGACCGCGTGCACACTGCCGGGACGCTGTTCCCCAACGGTGCCGATGCGAGCGTCAGCATCCTGCTCGGCTACGACAACGGCCGCTCCGCCTCACTGCTGGCCAGCCTCGAGGGCGAGACCCCCGGACGGGCCGTGGTCGCCGGGACCAAGGGGTCCATCGAGCTGGTGCCGCGCTTCCACCACCCCGACACCCTGATCCTGCGTCGCAACGGCCAGCCGGCCGAGACGATCGTCCGCGCGCCCGTCGGCCGGGGCTACTGCCACGAGGCAATCGAGGTGAACCGCTGCCTGTCCCTCGGCTTGACCGAGAGCCCGGTCATGCCGCTCCAGGACACCCTCGACGTCCAGTGGACGATGGAGCAGGTGCTCGGCCAGCTCGGCATCACCCACACCGAGGACCCCACCCCGATCTGATCGCCTCGGCGCCCGTTCAGCCGCTCGCGTGGGCCAGGTCCGCCGCGCCGACCAGTCCGCCCTCGTCCCGGAATGCCGCGACGCGGATCTGTGGCGGGACCGGGCCGACCAGCTCGGCCCTGACCACCTTCTCGACCAGCGGGAGGAGGTAGTCGCCGTCGGTGGCCATGCCTCCACCGAGCACGACGACTGCAGGATCGAGAACTGCCACGAGGCTGGCGATGCCGAGCCCGAGGTCACCGGCGAGCTGCTCGACGAGCTGGACCGCCAGCGGGTCACCGTCGCGAGCAAGTGCCGTGACGTGCTCACCGTGGATCCGTGCCGGGTCACCGCCCGCCCGCGCCACCAGGGCGACGGAGCGATCCGGCATGGTCGCCGCGGCATGCCGCGCGCCACGCGCAAGGGCGCTCCCCGAGGCGTACTGCTCCCAGCAGCCCAACCGCCCACACCCGCACGGGAGACCGTCGGGCACGAAGCGCAGGTGGCCGATCTCGGAGGCGAAACCGTTGGACCCGCGGACCAGCTTCGAGCCGGAGACGACGGCCCCGCCGATGCCGGTGCCCAGGGTGACCATCAACAGGTCTGATGCCCCCATGCCGGCACCGAAACGGTGCTCGGCCCACCCCGCTGCGTTGGCGTCGTTCTCCACGACGACCGGCAGTGACAGCGCCCTGCTCAGGCGATCGCCGAGCGGGTGGTCACGCCAGACGAGGTTGGGCGCGAAGCGGACCGTGCTGCGGTCCGCGTCGACCAGTCCGGCCGCGGCGACACCGACCGCGTCCACCGGAAACTCCGACGCCAGCTCGGCGACGAGCTCGATGACGTCGCGCTCGATCGCGGACGCGTCGTCGGGAGTGGTCGGGCGACGGGACCGGGCGAGGATGCGCCCGCTCCCGTCGACCACGCCGGCCGAGATCTTCGTGCCTCCGATGTCGAGCCCCACGGCGTACGACGGCACGGAAGGCTCCCCCGCCGACGACGCCGCGCTAGCCGCGTCCACTGCTCGCGCGCGCCCGGCGCGACACGGAGTCGATCGCGACCGCGAGCAGGAGCACGCCGCCGGTCACCATGAAGCGGACCGAGGAGTCCACGTTCACGATGTTCAGGCCGGTCTGGATGGCCTGCAGCACGATGATGCCGAGCATCGCGGCGTACGCCGATCCGCGGCCGCCGAAGAGGCTCGTGCCGCCGATGACCGCCGCTGCGATCGCTGTCAGGTTGGTGTCGGTCGTGCCACTCGACTGCGAGACCGACGTCAGCAGGCCGGCGCTCATCAGGCCGCCGAACGCAGCCAGCGTCGAGCAGAGCACGAACACCGACAGGTAGGTCCGGCCGACCCGGATGCCCGAGCGCCGCGCGGCCTCCTCGTTGCCGCCGACCGCGAACAGGTGCCGTCCCCAGCTGGTCTTGCGCAGCAGCAGGTCGAAGACGACCACGAGGGCAGCGAAGAGGACCCACACGTAGCTCCAGCCACGGTCGATGTTGAGGTACGACGTGAGCCAGAGCAGGCCGGCACCCAGCAGGCCGGTGCGGACCAGCACCACGCCGAGCGAGCCGGTCGAGAGTCCGGCCTTCGTGCGGCGCCCCCGACCGAGCAGCTGCGCGCCGAGCGACGCCAGCACCAGCGCGGAGACGATGACGTAGGAGAGGGCGTCCGGGACGAAGCCGAACTTCGCGAACTGCACCAGGCCCGAGTCGCTGGGGAGATTGATCGTGCCGTGGCTGCCGAGGACGTAGAGGAGTCCACCCTGGAAGGCCAGCAGGCCGGCCAGCGAGAACACGAAGCTCGGCACGCCGAGCTTGATGTAGAGGACGGCGTAGACGACGCCGATCGCGGCGCCCACGGCGATGCCCGCCAGCAGGCCGAGCAGCATGGCGTGGCCCTGGTCGACGACGAAGACGGCCATGCAGGCCGCACCGAATCCGGACACCGACCCGACCGACAGGTCGATCTCGCCGAGCAGCAGGACCAGCACGATGCCGAGCGCGATGATGCCGACCGGCGCAGCGAACTGCGTCATCGAGACCAGCGTGTACGACGACAGGAACCGCGGGTCCTGCGCGTAGAAGACCGCGCAGATCGCGATCAGTCCGATGACGACGGGCAGGCTGCCGAGCTCGCCGCCACGGAGTCGGTTCCAGAAGACGTGGACGTAGCCCTTGAGCCCCTCGTCGCGGATCAGCCGCTCGTCGAGCAGGTCAGCGGGGACTCCGTTGACGGCTTCCTTGACCTCACTCATGGGTGCTCTCCTCCTCACGACGCTGCGCGCGGGCAGCGACGACGTTGTCCGACGCGCCCGTGATCGCGGCGACGATGGCCTGCGTGCTGGCCTCCTCGACCTTGAACTCGGCCGCGTTGCGCCCGAGTCGGAGCACGACGATCCGGTCCGCCACAGCCTGGACGTCAGCCATGTTGTGGCTGATCAGGATGACGCCGCGTCCCTGCTCCTTGAGCCGCTCGATCAGGTTGAGCACCTCGGCGGTCTGGGCAACGCCCAGCGCCGCGGTCGGCTCATCGAGCATGACCACCTTCGGATCGCCCACCAGCGCACGCGCAATGGCGACCGTCTGCCGCTGGCCACCCGAGAGCGACGCGATCGGGAGTCGCACCGACGGGATCTTGGCCGAGAGCGAGCGCAGCAGTCGCCACGCCTCGGTCTCCATCGTGACCTCGTCGATCACGACACCGCCGAGCTTCTTCTCCTGCCCGAGGAACAGGTTGGCGACGACGTCGAGGTTGTCGCACAGCGCCAGGTCCTGGAAGACGGTGGCGATGCCCATGGCCTGGGCCTGCGCCGGCCCGGGGACCGAGACGACGCTCCCGTCGAACTCGATCGTGCCTCCGTCGGGCTGGTAGACGCCCGCCATGATCTTCACCAGCGTCGACTTGCCGGCGCCGTTGTCGCCCACGAGCGCCACGACCTCCCCGGCAGCGACCTGGAGGTGCACATCGGTGAGCACCTGCACCGCGCCGAAGCGCTTGCCCACCCCGGTGAGGGAGAGCACGCTCTCCCTCACCGGGGCCTCAGCGAGCTGAGTCATTGACCGTCCGCCCGTCAGCTGATGCCGGCGGCTTCGCAGGCCGCGGCGTACTCGTCGGTGCAGATGTCCTCGACCGAGTAGAAGCCGTCCTTGACCACGGTCTCCGCGACGTTGTCCTGGGTGACGACGATCGGGTCGAAGATGTAGGAGGCGACGCCGCGGAAGTCGGTGGTGTCCGAGGGCGTCTCGCCGTTGACGAGGGCGACCGCGAGCTCGGCGGCCTTGTCGGCCTCGATCTTGATCGGCTTGTAGATGGTCATCTCCTGCTGGCCGGCGACGATGCGCTGGATCGCGGCGAGCTCGGCGTCCTGACCGGTGATCGGGGGCAGCGCGTCCTCGGCGACGCCGGCGCCGGTGAGGGCGGCGACCACGCCACCCGCCTGGCCGTCGTTGGCGGCGTAGACGCCCTTGATCTCGCTGGCGTCGTACTTGGCGAGCTGGTCGCCGGTCCACTTCTGGGCGTTGTCCGGGCTCCAGTCCGGGTTGTCGTACTCAGCCAGGATCTTGACTCCGGCCTTGTCGAGCGCGCTGTGTGCACCGGCCTTGAACTGTGCGGCGTTCGGGTCGCTGGGCGAACCGTTGAGCATCAGCAGGCCACCCTTGTCGCCCATCGCCTTGACCAGTGCCTCGCCCTGCATCCGGCCGACCGTCTCGTTGTCGAAGGAGAGGTAGTAGTCGGCCTTGTCGATGAACCGGTCGTAGGCGACGACGGTCGCGCCTGCGTCCTGCGCGGTCTGGACCATGCCGCCGGCTCCGGCGCCGTTCACCGGGTCGAGCACGATCACGTCGGCGCCCTTGGACACGGCACTGTCGACCTGCTGGGCCTGCTTGGCCTCATCCTGGTCGGCGTTGTAGTAGTCGACGTTGCAGTCCGAGCACAGCTCGGCGACCTTCTTCTCGAACAAAGGCTTGTCGAAGGCCTCGTAGCGCGTCGTCTTCGACTCGGGCAGCAGCAGCGCGATGGTCTTCGCGTCCTTGTCGCCGCCCTCCTGGGCGTCGTTGGCAGCGCAGGCGCTGAGGCCGGCCGCGCCGATGACAGCGGCTACGCCGAGGGTGATGACACGGCGGACGGGTGCAGACACGGGTGCCTCCTGGATGAGGGGTGAGGACCGGCCCCACTGCGGGGCGGTCTTTTTCGAGTGTCGGACGTCACACCATTGTCGTCAAGAGTTGAACACAACAATTCGATATCGGGCGTTCGAGATCCCTTTGTGTTTGTTCTTGACTACTAGCACCCGCTGGTCGAGAGTGCTGCCATGCCGTCGACGTCCGCCCCCGGGTCAACCGCTTCGCTGCGGCCGGCCAACCAGCGACGCGTCGTCGCGCTGCTTCGGGCACGTCCCTCGGACGACCTCACCCAGGCCGAGATCGCCCGGAGGACCGGGCTCGCCGGGGCGACGGTCTCCAACATCGTCCGCGAGCTGTCCGCAGCCGGGCTCGTCGAGACCGACCCGGGCAGCGGCCGCCGAGGCACCGTCGTGCGCCTGGCCCGCGCCGCTGGGCTGGTGGCGGGCATCGACTTCGGCCACACCCACGTCGCCGTCGCCGTCGCCGACCTCTCCGGTCGCATCCTGGGCGAGGCACGCGCGCCGTCCTCCCCCGATCACGCGTACGCCGACGGCCTGGCGCAGGCGACCACCCTGCTGGAGCAGGCCTCGGCGGAGGCTGCCGCGAGCCCCGGCGAGATCCGCGCGATCGGGCTGGGCCTGCCCGCTCCCGTCAGCGACGACCTCGTGCGCTCCTCGGCGATCCTGCCCGGTTGGGTCGGGGTCAACGCCCGCCGCGTCGCCAGCGAGCACTTCGGCCTGCCGGTGCTCATCGAGAACGACGCGAACCTCGGCGTGCTCGCCGAGCACCAGGTCGGCGCCGCCCGCGGCCACCACTCCGCGTTCTACGTGAAGGTCTCCTCCGGCGTCGGTGGCGGCGTGATCATCAACGACCAGCTCTTTCGGGGAGCGGACGGCACCGCGGGCGAGATCGGACACCTGACCCTCGACGAGGAGGGTCCGCTGTGCCGCTGCGGGAGCCGCGGCTGCCTCGAGGCGTATGCATCCACCGGATCCGCACTCGGGCTGGTCTCCGCCCAGCTCCCCGGCGCAACGCTGGCGGAGGTCATCGCCGCGGCAGAGGAAGGCAATGTGTCCGCGCGGAGACTCTTCGAGGATGCCGGCCTCCACCTGGGCTGGGGCATGGCTGCCATCGTCAACCTGCTCAATCCGGCCGTGGTGGTCGTCGGCGGCGACATGGCCCGCGCCGGTGAGCTCCTGCTCGCGCCCACACGGATCGGCCTTCGCCGGCACGCGCTGGCCGACGTCGCCGGCACCCCGGTGGTTGCGGCAGCGCTGGGCGACCGCGCCTCGCTGCTCGGCGCGGTGATGCTGGCCGCGGACGACGTCGACATCCTTTCGGACTGACCGGAAACCATGCGTTCACCTGCAGTCGATACCGTCACCCCATGAAGATCGCCATTGCCGGCACTGGTTACGTGGGTCTGTCCAACGCCGTCCTGCTCGCACAGCACCACGATGTGGTCGCCGTCGACATCGACCAGGCCAAGGTCGACCTCGTCAACCAGAAGAAGTCACCGATCGAGGACGTCGAGCTCGAGGACTACCTCGCGAACAAGCCGCTGAGCCTGAGCGCGACGACCGACCGGGCCGCGGCGTACACCGACGCGGAGTTCGTCATCATCGCGACCCCGACCGACTACGACCCGAAGTCCAACTACTTCAACACGTCGACCGTCGAGTCCGTCATCCGCGACGTCCTCGCCGTGAACGCGGACGCGACGATGGTCATCAAGTCGACGATCCCCGTCGGTTTCACCGGCCGCATGCGCGAGCAGCACCCCGGCACGAAGATCATCTTCTCCCCCGAGTTCCTCCGCGAGGGCCGGGCGCTCTTCGACAACCTGAACCCGAGCCGCATCATCGTGGGGTCGGACACCCCCGAGGGCCGCCGGTTCGCCGACCTGCTGGTCGAGGGTGCGGTCAAGACCGACGTCCCGGTGCTGTTCACCGGCTCCACCGAGGCTGAGGCGATCAAGCTCTTCGCCAACACCTACCTCGCGCTGCGCGTGGCGTACTTCAACGAGCTCGACACCTACGCCGCGGTCCACGGCCTCGACACCTCGCAGATCATCGAGGGCGTCGGCCTCGACCCGCGCATCGGGTCGCACTACAACAACCCGTCCTTCGGCTACGGCGGCTACTGCCTACCCAAGGACACCAAGCAGCTGCAGGCCAACTACGAGGCCGTGCCGCAGAACCTGATCAGCGCGATCGTGTCGTCGAACACGACGCGCAAGGACTTCATCGCCGAGGACATCCTGCGTCGCAACCCGACCACGGTCGGCATCTACCGCCTGATCATGAAGGCCGGCTCCGACAACTTCCGCATGTCCTCGATCCAGGGCGTGATGAAGCGGCTCAAGGCCAAGGGCGTCGAGATCGTGATCTACGAGCCGGCACTGACCGACCCCGAGTTCTTCCGCTCCGAGGTGATCAGCGACCTCGACGAGTTCAAGAAGCGCGCCGACGTGATCATCGCCAACCGGCGCACCGATGTGCTCGACGACGTCCCGGACAAGGTCTACACGCGCGACATCTACGGCCGGGACTGACCGCCGGTCCTGCCATCCTGACCTGATGACCACCCCTTCCGCCGACGTCCGCATCACCCGGACCGGCCGCGTCGGCCGGATCGTGCTGACCCGGGACCACGCCCTCAACGCCCTCACGCTCGACATGGTCGAGACGATCAGGGCAGCGCTGGACGGTTGGGCTGGCCAGGACCTGCGCGCCGTGACGATCGAGTCGACCTCGGAGCGGGCGTTCTGCGCGGGCGGCGACATCCGGCAGGTGCGTCAGGACGTGCTCGACGGCAACCCGGATGCAGCGCATCGCTTCTTCTCCACCGAGTACGCCGTGAACCTGCTGCTCGGCTCGTACCCCGTCCCGGTGGTGGCGCTGATCGACGGGATCTGCATGGGCGGCGGGCTCGGGCTCAGCGTCCACGGCGCGTTCCACGTGGTCACGGAGAATGCCGTCTTCGCGATGCCGGAGACGCAGATCGGGTTCTTCCCCGACGTCGGCGGCTCCCACTTCCTGCCGCGTCTCCCCGGCGAAGTCGGCCGCTACCTGGCGCTCACCGGAGCACGCTTCGGCGCGGCGGACGCGATGGCGATCGGCATGGCGACGCACAGCTGCGAGCGCGAGGTGCTGGGCACGATCCCTGATCTGCTCGCGGAGCACGACGCGCCCATCGACTCGCTGCTGCGCGAGCTCGCACCGGCCGACCTCGGCCCCAGCCCGATCGCCGAGCACCGGGATGCCATCGCCCACTGCTTCGCGCCGTCAGCGCTCGACGGTCCCGACGGGATCCGAGAGCGGCTGCGCCAAGTCGGGGGTGGCTGGGCTGAGGAGGCGCTCGCGATGCTGGACAACGCCTCCCCCGCCAGCCTGGCCGTGACCCTCGACCTGCTCGCACGCGGACGGGAGCTCTCGCTTGCCGACTGCCTGGACATGGAGCTCGCGGCCGCCGATCGGGTGATCACCAGCCCCGACTTCATCGAGGGCGTCCGCGCCGCGCTGGTCGACAAGGACCGCCAGCCCCGCTGGACGAGCTGAGGCTCAGTCGAGCCCGACGCTCGCGTCGAGGTTCGCCATCAGGGCCGTGAGGCGATCGCGGAGATCGCGTGCCTCGGCCTCGCTGACGCCCATCGCGGCGAACAGCCGCGTCGGCACGTCAGCGACCTTGGCCTGGAGAGCGGCCCCGTCGGGCGTGGTCTGGACCAGCACGCGCCGTTCGTCGTGCGCGTCGCGCGACCGGTCGACGTACCCCATCGCCTCGAGGCGCTTGAGCAGCGGCGTCAGCGTGCCCGAGTCGAGCCGGAGCTCCGCGCCGAGCTCGCTGACCGCGAGCGGTGCCTCAGCTCCCCAGAGAACGAGGAGCACGAGGTACTGCGGATAGGTCAGGCCGAGGTCGCCGAGCAGCGCGTTGTACTGCTTCGTCACCGCGCGCGTGGTGGCGTACAGCGGGAAGCAGAGCTGCCGGTCGAGCTGCAGCTGCGGGTACGACGAAGTGGCCACGCAGGAAGCCTACATCTGTCCCTCTTGCGTCATTCCATTGTGCACAATACAGTTGTGCACATGACATCTCTCTACACTGCCTCTGCCGTTGCCACCGGAGACGGCCGCAACGGCCACGTCCAGTCCACCGACGGGCTGCTCGACGCCGACGTCCGCATGCCGAAGGAGCTCGGCGGCCCCGGCGGTGCCACCAACCCGGAGCAGCTCTTCGCCGCGGGCTACGCCGCCTGCTTCCACTCCGCGCTGAAGCTGGTCGCCGGCCAGCTCGGTGGCGACACCACCGACTCCGAAGTGGTCGCCGACGTGAGCCTCCACGCCAACGCTGGCGGCGGTTTCGGCCTCGCCGTCGCCCTCGAGGTCACCCTGCCGGCGATGGATCACGAGGCAGCGCTGGTCCTCGTCAAGGCCGCCCACGAGGTGTGCCCGTACTCCAACGCCACCCGCGGCAACATCGAGGTCGAGCTGTCCGTCGCCTGAGATCCGCCGGGCCGAGGCGACGGACAGCAATCCGGCGGGTCAGGCCAGCGCAGCCAGCTGCGCCCGTGTCGGGACACGGGGCTGGATGCGCAGCGCCATCCCGGCCTCCCGGGGAGTGCGGTTGCCCTTCTTGCCGTTGCACGGTTGGCACGCCGCGACGCAGTTCAGCCACGACCACTCGCCGCCACGCGAACGCGGAAGGATGTGGTCGATGGTCGTCGCCTTCGCGGAGCAGTAGGCGCACCGGTGCCCGTCCCGGATGAACACTCCACCCCGGTGCCACGGCGCCGGACGGTAGAGCCACTTCGGGCTGATGTAGCGCAGCAGCCGGATGACGCGCGGCCAGGGCCAGGGACCCGCCATACGGCCCTCGACGGACTCCTCGATCGCTGCAACCTTGCGGGCAACCATCCGCACCGCCTGCTTGAACGACACCTTGCCCATGGGCTCGTAGGAGGCGTTCAGCAGCATGACGCTGCCGTGGAACGCGGCGGCTTCAGTCATCGCTGACACCTCCTTCCTCTCCATCATGCTCTCCTGTGCTGATTAACCTGAGGTGACCGACGGGAGTCGAACCCGCTAAACACCTGAGCCACAGTCAGGCGGCGCACCGTTTTTCCTTCGGCCACGTGGTCCGCGCAGCAAAAGGGCCGCTCCTGCGAGACGTCTGCCTCGGCTGGAGCGGCCCTTCCCGTGTGTGGGTCCGGGTGCATGGTGCACCTAGATCACGGGCAGCTCCAGGGAGTCCGACGGCCGCACCAGGTGGCGCTCGGTCGACTCGGTGCCGAGGACGGCGATCGCGGCGGCCTGCTCGCAGCCAGAGCCGGCGAAGGCAGCACGCGTCGCACGATCCGCGAAACCGCGGGGCGTGGTGCTGAGGCTGCAGGACCTGGGCACGTCGCTGTCCTTCCTCGGTCGCAGAACCCCCAGTTGGGGCCCGCGCACCTCCAACGCTAAGGGGAGGGGGTCGACCCGGCCAGCGATTTGCCGGCGCCCGGGTCATCGCAGCGTGGGGCGGCGAGAAATGCGAAACGGCCCGGTCAGAAGACCGGGCCGTTTTCGTCTGTGCGCCTGTAGGGATTCGAACCCCAAACCTTCTGATCCGTAGTCAGATGCTCTATCCGTTGAGCTACAGGCGCCCATCTCGCGGCGTTCACCGCGAGGACTGGAAGAGAATAGCCGAAGCGCGAGCCAGACCTGAAATCGGCTGTCTGGCATGATCACCGCGACGGGGAGGGAAGGGGCGTCATGGGGAACGTGGGTCCAGAACAACTGCAGCTCCTGGAGTCGACGGCTGGCCAGTTGTTCGCCGAGATCGCCGTGCGTGGGGGCGTCGCAGCGGACGACCCGCTGGTCACGAAGGCCGCCGCGGAAACGACGCTGCTGCAGCGTCTCGGGCTGCTCCGCGAGCACTCGCCGGGACAGTACGTCGTCGTCGACCCGCAGATGGTCCAGAGCGCCACTGTCGCTCCGATGGGCCAGCGCGCATCACAGCTGATCGCCGAGACCAGCTCGTGGGCCAACGCGTTCACCGAGCTGGCGCAGACCTACCGGCGCTCCCCGGCCACCGAGAAGGGGCCGATCAGCGAGCTCCACGGCGACCAGATCGACCGGTTCCTCGAGGAGTTGCTGGCCGACGCCCGCGAGGAGCTGCTCACGGCGCAGCCGCAGCTCGGGCGGAATGCAGTCGCCCTCAAGGCGGCCACGGCGCGCGACACCGCTGCGCTGCAGCGCGGCGTACAGATGCGGACGATCTACCAGCACGCCGCGCGACGAGCCCGCTTCCAGCGGCAGTACGTCGCGAAGGTGACCGCGATCGGTGCCGAGGTGCGCACGCTCGACGAGTTCTTCAACCGGCTGATCGTCGTCGACCGGCGCGTGGCCCTGATCCCGGCGGCCGGCGGACACCGCGGCGCGCTCGTCATCCGTGACCCCAACCTGGTCGCCTACCTGGTCGACATGTTCGAGCGGAACTGGGACCGCGGCCGGCCGTTCACGCTCGCGCACACCGATCCCGTCTCCGAGATCGCGAAGGAGCAGCGGGCCATGGCCTCGCGCATGCTCATCGAGGGCCACCCGGACACGGCGAGCGCCAAGCGGATGGGTGTCAGCGACCGGACGTACGCGGCGTACCTGGCCGATCTGAAGATCGCCTACGAGGCGCAGACGCGCTTCCAGCTCGGCTACCGCATGGGCCTCGAAGCGGCGCGTCGCGATGCCGAGGGTGACTGAACCACGCCCGCCCCGAAATGCAACGCGAGGACAGCAACGACGGGCTGCTGTCCTCGCGTTCTGAGACGAACCTGGGGGGATTGGTCTAGGGACCGAACAGTGGGGGTGGCTGGTCCTCGTCTCAGATCAGTGGTGGCGCCTCCGTGAGGCGCCGGGGCTCACGGCCAGCCGGTGTCGGCAGCCGGGTGCGTGGTGGGCGCGTCGAAGGATGCCGCCGCGCCCACAGACAGGGCCAGGACGGTCATCGCCGTGGCGATGCCACGAAGGATCTTGGACTTCACGGTGGGTCTCCCTAAGTTTGCCGCCCGAGCCTGGCAACGGCTGCTTCCTCGAATCCCAATTCTGCCGGTCTGTGCAGCCAGACAGCCACTGATCTGATTTGCAGAAACATGCATTGCATAGACCTGCAGAATTGCCCATTTCGTCCAGACGGCCGAACGACGAAGGCCCCCGTCGCATTGCGACGGGGGCCTTCGGACACTGGCGGAGGCGGAGGGATTTGAACCCTCGATGGAGTTTTAGCTCCAAACCCGCTTAGCAGGCGGGCGCCATAGACCGGACTAGGCGACGCCTCCAGTGGTGCGCGGCACAGGTTACCGAACCCGACCCCGGAGCGTGGAATCGGTCCGCAACCCGACGATCGGCCGACTGATCCACGAGGGGATCAGCGCGACGTGCCGCCGCGGCCCAGGTGGGTCCGGAGCTCGCGCACGAACTCCTCGCGGTCGCCCGCCATCACCTCGACCGGGATGGTCGTCGAGCGCCCGTCCTTGAGCCGGAGTACGACGCAGGGCGAGCCGGCGACCTCGGTCGTGACCGCGTCCGCGACATCCGACCAGCGGGCCTGCTTCACCCCGGCACCGCGCACGAACCGCACGCGATAGCCATCGGCGCTCAGCCGGACGACGTACGCCCCGCGGCTCACCATGGCCCCGGAGACGAAGACGAGCACGATGATCACGAGCGCCATCACCACGATCAGGTCAGGGGACACGCGCAGGGTCGCAACGAGCACCGTGACGAGCACCAGCAGCAACCCCCCGATCATCAGGGCAAGACCGAAGAGGCGAGCGGTGAACTGCGGGGCGAGGCGATAGTCGGTCTGCACCCCCTGATTCTGCCAAGACCGTCCACGGGCGCGTGGGGGGTCTTGTCCCACGAACGTGTTCCACGTCACACTCAGGTCGGAGGTGGGGATGAACGATTCGTTGCAGGCAGCGATGGCCGGACTGGCCGTGGCCCTCGATGCGCCCCGACCGCAGGGTGCCCAGCTGGGCGTCTGGCGGTTCACGGTGCGTCAACGACTGGGCACCGTCCGCGACGGCCTGGCCGCCGAGCACCCCCAGGCACGAGCGGGCTGGGCGGTCGCGCGCGAGCGTGCGGTCCTCCGCGAGCGCCAGCGTCTGCTGACCCGTCTGGCGATCATCTCGCCGCGCATCCTCGATGCGCCCGAGCCCGAGGGCATCCGCACCGAGATCAAGCGGCTGCTCCACGACATCGACCGCCACCGCCAGCGCATGCAGGACGTCACCTGGGACGAGGCCGAGGTGGACTTCGGCGGATCCGAGTAGCGCTCTAGACTCGGCACCGTCTTCGCAGGTTCGCCCGCGAAGGCGTGGAGAGGTGCCGGAGTGGCCTATCGGAACCGCCTTGAAAGCGGTCGTAGGGAGACCTACCGCGGGTTCGAATCCCGCCCTCTCTGCCGAGAAGTGTCACAGGAGCGGCTGCAGGCGCGACGGCTCGGGCCGCACGGCGCCCAGCTGCTCTTCCTGACGCGCGCGGGAGCCACGGGAGCCGGAGAGCGCGAGGTCCAGCCGGATCAGCGCGTAGCCGACGGCCAGTCCCAGCACGAGTGAGTACGCCGTGATGAGGGCCGCCTCGAGCCAGCCCGTGCCCGGGTTGACCAGCGTGCCGGCAACCGACGCGGTCGCCGCGCAGCCGAAGACGCAGACCCACCAGCCTTGACGGCGCCGGGCGCGCATGTGGCAGCCCCAGAGCAGGGCCGGGATCCCGACGAGCACCTGCATCGGCCGCGGAACCGCCCCGATGGTGTCGCGGACCCACCGCACGGCGTCGAAGACCAGGTCGACCATGTGGGTCGAGCCGTAGCGGCGCAGCATCTCGGCGTACGCGATGGAGACGGCGAGGGCGGCAGAGCCGGCCAGCACCACGAGTACGCCGCGACGGCCGAGGCCGTGCCAGCCTGCCCCGAGCCGGAAGACCAGCCCGAAGCCGAGCGCGAACGCCACGAGCAGCGCGGCGTAGTCGAACCGCTCGACCTGCACCTCCGCGCGGAACCCCACCGCAGCGACGGCGCCCAGCGCCGAGATCGCAATGGCGATCAGCACCTCGCGCACGGCAACCGCAGCACGGACCGCGGGCACGGTGATCATCACCGCGAGGACCGCAGTCACGCTGGCCGTCATGACAGCAGCGCCGACGCGTGCGTCGCCGAAGGGCTCCTTATGTGGTCCCAGCACCGCCAGGAGCCCGACCGCGAGCGCGAGCAGGCCGAAGACAACGGGCCGGCCACCGGTGCGCAGCGACAGCGCGATCGTGTACGCCGTGGCGACGCCGACCGCTCCGGCCTGGTCCAGCCAGCCCGGCCCCACGCGGCCGATCGCCAGTCCCAGCAGGGTGGCCGAGATCAGCAGCGAGCCGCCCAGGGCCCAGAACAGCGGCATCGGGTAGGGCGAGGGCTTCACGTCCGGAAGGTTAGCCGCCGCGGGTGACGACACCTCAGTGGACGCGATTGGTGAGGGACGGGTTCGTGGCGCGGGCCTCGATCAACGTGCTCCGCTCGAGGACCGCGCTCAGCTCGGTCCGGTCGGCACCCGCTTCCGCGACGACGGTGCCGTTTGGGTCCACGACCATCGAGTGGCCGGTGTAGCGCGGCGCGGGCTGGCCGACCGCCACGACCCAGGAGACGTTCTCGATGGCACGGGCACGGACCAGCGTGCGCCAGTGGTCGACCTTGCGCGCGTGCTCCTCAGGCGTGCGGCCCGGCACCCACGCGGCAGGAACGACGAGGGCTTCGGCACCCGCTGTGACCAGATCGCGCGCCAGCTCGGGAAAGCGCAGGTCGTAACAGGTGAGCAGGCCGACCTGCCAGCCGCCGATCTCGACGACGGTCGGCTTCCAGGGACCCGCCGTGAGCCGGTCGGACTCGCGGTAGCCGAAGGAGTCGTAGAGGTGCACCTTCCGGTATGCCGCGTGGCAGCTGCCGCGCACCAACAGCGTGTTGTGCGGTCGCTCCGGATCACCCGAGCTCTCGAACATCCCCGCGACGACGGCTCCGCCCGTGCGACCGGCGAGCGCGGTCAACGCGATGTCGAACGCGCCGCCCTGCTCCTCGGCGTACGGACCGAGGGGGTCGGTGACCGGGCCGAAGTCGCGGGCGAAGGCCTCGGGCAGCACGACGAGGTCAGCGCTCCCGTGGAAGCCGCCCAGCGCGTCCCGGTTGGCGGCGGGCTCGAGCGCGGCCGGCCACTGGAGCGCGGTGACGGTGAGCTGCTCGGCAGGCATGGACCCAGACTGCCAGACTGGTCAGGTGAGCAACCGTCCAGCGACCGCCCTCGGAGCCGTCATCCTGTCCGGCGGCACGGCCGTGCGGCTTGCCGGCGCCGACAAGGCGTCGATCGAGATCCACGGCCGGACCCTGCTGGAGTACGCACTCGATGCCGTCATGGACGCCGGCGAGGTCGTGGTCGTCGGCGAGTGGGTGCCGACCAACCGGCCGGTCACGTTCACGCGCGAGGACCCGCCGCTGGGCGGGCCCGCTGCTGGTGTCCTCGCCGGGCTCGACGCGTTCATCGCTCCGCCCCGGCAGCTCGTCGTACTCGCCGTCGACATGCCCCGGGTCACCCTCGACACGATCGCCCGGCTCCGCGACGCGGCCCACCTCCGCGACGGCGCGGTGCTGGTCGACGGCAGCGGCCGGCGCAGCCTTGCCTACGTCCTCGACACCGAGGTCGTGGCGGCCAGGCGTCCGGCGTACGGCGACGAGTTCGGCATGTCGATGCGCACGCTGCTCGGCGACATGGACCTCGCCGCGGTCCCGGCCGTGGAGGGCGAGACCCGCGACGTCGACACCTTCGCGGACCTGCGCGACCTCCGCGAGTCCTGACCCGCATACCCCTTGCCATCGGGCGCGACCGGGACCAATGTGGGATGCGTGAACCTGCACGACTGGATCGACGAACTCTGCGACGTCCTCGACGTCGAGGTGGAAGTGGACGAAGCGCTCGTGCTCGACCTCGCCCGGATCTCCTCACACCAGGTGACGAAGGTGGCCGCGCCGATCACGACCTTCCTGCTCGGGTACGCCGCGGGCGCATCCGACGCGGACGAGGTCACCGTCGAACAGCTCGCCGCCCGCGCGACCCTGCTGGCGGAGAGCTGGGAGCGGCCGGCCGGCGCACCCGACCCCGAGGAGGTCGCGGTCGAGGTCGAGGTGCCGGACGACAGCATGGTCGACCACTCCGCCGACACCCTCGAGGACGCCTGAACCCTCCCGGCTAGCCTGCGTGGCATGCGTGCCGTCGAAGCCATCGAGCCCGGAGGACCTGAGGTCCTCGAGATCCGCGAGCTGCCCGATCCGGTGGCCGGACCCGGCGAGGTGCTGATGCGCGTTGCCGCCACCGCGGTCAACCGGGCGGACGTCCTGCAGCGGATGGGCTTCTACCCGCCCCCGCGCGGTGCCTCCGCCATCATCGGCCTCGAGTGCAGCGGCACGGTGGCCGCGCTCGGAGAAGGCGTCACGGGGTGGCAGGTCGGCGACGAGGTCTGCGCGCTGCTCGCGGGTGGCGGCTACGCGTCGTACGTCGTGGTGCCTGCAGGCCAGCTCATGCCCATCCCTTCCGGCGTCGGGCTCGTGGAGGCCGCGGCGCTGCCCGAGGTCGCGTGCACGGTGTGGTCCAACGTCTTCATGCTGGCTGGCCTCGAAGCGGGTGAGCGGTTCCTGGTGCACGGCGGCGCCGGCGGCATCGGCACCTTCGCCATCCAGATCGCCAGCGCGCTCGGCGCGGAGGTGTACGCCACCGCCGGATCGCCCGAGAAGCTCGCGCTGTGCGCACAGCTGGGCGCTGACGTGACCATCAACTACCGCGACGAGGACTTCGTCGCCGTCCTGAAGGAGCGCCGCGGGGCCGACGTCATCCTGGACAACATGGGCGCGAAGTACCTCAGCCGCAACGTCGATGCGCTCGCCACCGAGGGCCGGCTGGTGATCATCGGCATGCAGGGCGGCGTCAAGGGCGAGCTCGACATCGCCCGGCTGCTCGGCAAGCGCGGGTCGGTGCACGCCACGTCCCTGCGCTCACGACCCACCGAGGACAAGGCGCTGATCTGTGCCGACGTCGTCGAGAACGTCTGGCCGCTCGTCGCGGACGGACAGGTCGTGCCGATCATCCACGCCGTGCTCCCGCTCGAGCAGGCAGCGGAGGCGCACCGCCTGATCGACTCGGGCGAGCACACCGGCAAGATCCTGCTCACCCTCTGACGGCTGACCGGACTGGGCCCGCCTGACTAGGGTGGGCGCCATGAGCGAGCAGGCATCCGGACAGGCACCGGACGAGCAGGTCATCATCCTCGGCAACGCGTCGGATGATGACGAGGGCGGCAACATCACCGACCTGGTGGAGCAGCCGGCGAAGGTCATGCGCATCGGCAGCATGATCCGGCAGCTGCTCGAAGAGGTGAAGTCCGCGCCCCTCGACGAGGCCAGCCGTGCGCGCCTCGCCGGCATCCTCGAGACCTCGATCAAGGAGCTCAAGACCGGACTGGCTCCCGAGCTCGACGAGGAGCTGGACCGGCTGATCGAGCCCTTCGAGAGCGGCACCCCGACCGAGGCCGAGCTGCGCATCGCCCAGGCCCAGCTGGTGGGCTGGCTCGAAGGACTCTTCCACGGCATCCAGACCGCGATCTACGCACAGCAGATGGCCGCTCGCGCCCAGCTCGAGCAGATGCGCCGCGCGCTGCCGCCGGGCCTCCACCCGGGCGAGGGTCATCACGGCGCTCCGCACGGCTCGCACGAGGGGCCCCAGCAGCCGGAGCCCGGGCCGCCCGGCGGCTCAGGCGGGATGTATCTCTAGCCGGCCACCGGCGGGGCGGTCAGGCGCGGCGACGGCGGGTGAGGACCACACCGGCGACGGCGGCCGCCACCAATGCCAGGATCCCCGCCCCGACGGCCAGCGCGAGCTCGCCGTCGCTGTCCGAGGCTTTGCTCCCGGTCGCCGCGTCCTTGTCACCCGGCACCCCTGCCGCAGGATCGGTCGCCTGGGAGGCCGGCTGACCGGCACCAAGCACCGCGGTGACCTCGTCCACGAGGTCGGCGGTCAGCAGCGTCGTGCCGCCGCAGGAGCTCATGTGCAGCCCGTCGCCGGAACCGGTCGCGAAGAAGACCGCCTCGGTGGACTCGGGGAGGTCGACGCCGCAGGCGCTGGCCTGCGCGCTGGTGCCGATCTCCACGTCAGCCGAGGGCAGGGTGCCCTTGAAGACCCGGTCCGCGCGGACGGAGTACGTCGCGAGCTGGCGGTCGCGGTCGATGGAGGCCACCTGACCGGTGAGGACGACGTCCGCCTGTGCGATGTGCTCGGCCGTGTCCGCGGCAACGCAGGAACAGGCAAAGGCGGGACCGGTGCCCAGGAGCACGAGCGTGCTGAGCAGGACGCCCAGGACGCCGACGAGACCGGCCACCCGGCGGATCATGGGCGTGCGTTCACCGACGAGGCGGCCTTCGGGCCACCCAGGGCGCGGGCGAGCAGCAGGATCAGCAGCCCGCCGGCCACGAGGACTGCTCCCGGGAATGCCAGCTGCCAGTAGCCGTAGGGTCGGGAGTCATCGACCCGCGTGAGGTCGACGTCGGCGGGGACCGGCGCAGCCGCAGCGCTGGGGGCCTTGCCACTCCCGAGCGTGTCGGCGACCGTGGCGGCGACCTCGGCGCTCAGCTTCTGCGAACCCCAGTCACCCCGGACGACCGGGGTCGAGGCGGCACCCTGGCTGACCAGGAGCCAGGACTGCCCGACCTGGGGGGCGAGGGCGCACGGGCGTTCGGCAGTGGGTCCCTGCACCGTGATCGTCTTCGGAGCACGGCCCTGGTAGACCCGCAGGACCGTGACGGAGTAGACCTGCCGATTGGCCAGTGCCTCGATCGCGGTGACCTTGCCGGTGACCACGAGACTCGCGGCGCGAAGGTCAGCCGGGAGCGGTCCCGCAGCACAGGCGGCCGCGGAGGCCGGCGCGCTCAGGACGGCAGGCACGACCAGGAACCCGAGCGCGAGCAGGGCGAGCAGCAGGCGCCGCATCGGACTCCTCCTCCGGTGTTGGATCTGTGTGTGTCGGGTCCACCATCCCACGCAGGGCGGTGACGGCGTCAGACCGGCAGGTCGAAGAGGCCGGCGAGCGTGACCGCGACACCGTCCTCGTCGTTCGGCGGTGCGAGCGCGCTCGCGATGCGCCGGACGCTCGGGTGCGCGTTGGTCATCGCGTAGTCGCGTCCGGCCCACAGCAGCATGTCGATGTCGTTGGGCATGTCGCCGAAGGCGATGACATCGGCCTGCGCGACGCCGAGCTCGCTGGCCAGCCGGGCCAGCGTGCTGGCCTTCGTGACGCCAGCGCCGCTCATCTCCACGAGGGCACCGACCGACGACCAGGTGGTGGTGACGAGCGAGCCGACGTTCTCCTCGACGAGGTGCCAGAACGCCTCGGGCGCAAGCTCGTGGTGGTGGGCGAGCAGCTTCACGACCGAGCCGTCGACGATCTCCTCGAGCGAACCGGTGTGGATGTCGAGGGGCGCACCGGCGCGGGGACGGAAGGTGTCCTCGATCGCGAACCCGCCGGTCTTCTCGAGCGCGAACGTCGTGCCCGGGATCGCCTTGCGCAGGATCCGGCCGACCTGGACGCACACGTCCGGGTCGATGGTCAGCGCGTTGCGGACCTCGTGGCGCGCGACGTCGTACACGATGCCGCCGTTGGAGCAGATCGCGAGCCCGTGACCGCCCACCGCGTCCCACAGCGAGTCCATCCAGCGGATCGGGCGACCGGTCACGAAGACGACGGGTACGCCGTGCGCATCGAGGGCCTCGAGGACGCTGCGGGTGTACGCCGTGACGGTGCCGTCGGTGTGCAGCAGGGTGCCATCGAGGTCCGTCGCGACGAGTGCGGATCCCGGGTTCGGCATGAGGTCGAACCTAGTGCCCCAGCCCACCCCGGGAATACCGGAATTCCGCCACGGGAGACCCCCACGGCGTGAAACGCTCTCGCGGTCAAGGGGGAGTGCGTGAACAGCAGGGGAAGTCGGCTCCAGCGAGCAGCCGCACTGGTCTGTGCCCTGCCGTTGCTCGCGGCGTGCGGCGCTCCGGAGGTCGCGATCGCGCCGGAGCCAGCGGCGCGGCCGGCGCCCGGCGAGGTCACCGTTCCACCCGTCGAGCGCGCGGGGCAGCCGAACGTGCTCATGGTCATGACCGATGACATGAGGTACGACGAGCTCCGCTACCTCCCTCACGTCCGCGAGTTCATCGCGGACCGCGGCACCGACTTCACCAACTCCTTCGCGCCGACGCCGCTCTGCTGCCCGAACCGTGCCTCGTTCCTGACCGGCGAGTTCCCGCACAACCACGGCGTCTGGTGGCACGAAGAACCGTGGGGCTACGGCTCCTTCGACGACAGCCGCACCCTCGCCGGTGCCCTGCAGCACGCCGGCTACTCCACCGGATACGTCGGGAAGTACCTGAACCGCTACGGCATAGCAGCTCCGAAGGCAGCGCCCGGCGCCGCGCCGTCGACGTACGTTCCGGCGGGCTGGGACGAGTGGCGCGCGACGCCGGACGCCGTGCCGGTGCCGAGCTGGGACCCGCTGGCCGGCAGCACCTACGACTACTTCGACACCACCGTGAACGTGAACGGCACCCTCGAGCCGCACCAGGGGGAGTACAGCTCGCAGGTCCTGGTGAACGAGGGCATCGACGTGCTCGACCGGTTCGCGGGAGGCACCGAGCCCTGGTTCCTCCAGATCAACTCGCTGGCGCCGCACCACGGTGCGCCCTTTGAGCCGGACGACCCGTTCCTGGAGACCCCGGCGCGGCCGGACTGGGTGAAGGACCGCTTCGACGCCGAGATCCCGCGCGCGCCGGGCATCCCGCCCAACGGGGTGAGCCCCGAAGCCGACGTGTCGGACAAGGCCGAGATCACGTCGCGGCACCGTGATCCGGGCCCCGGAGCCCAGCACGCGGTCCGGGAGACCGCCCGGCAGCGGGCCGAGTCGCTCTTCGCCCTCGACCGGCACCTGGCCCGGCTCTTCCGCGAGCTCAAGGCCTCCGGCGAGTACGACGACACGGTCGTCGTCTTCACCTCCGACAACGGCTACCTGCTCGGCGAGCACCGCTGGGTCAGCGGCAAGGTGATCGGCTTCGAACCGTCCTACCGCGTGCCTTTGCTGATCGCCGGACCCGGCGTGCCGGCCGGTGAACGGGTCGATCCGGTGACCACGGTGGACCTGACGGCATCGATCCTCGACTGGGCGGACGCACGCCTGCGCAAGGCTGACGGCATCTCGTTCGTCGACGACCTCGAGGGATCGTCCGGCTGGACCCGAGCGATCGGCTACGAGTCCTACCTGCCCAGCATCGCGAACCTGCACGACGTCCGCGGCTTCGACGGGCCGCAGACCGCCATCGGCATCCGCACGGCGCAGTACTTCTACGTGAAGTACAGCAGCGGCGAGGTGGAGCTCTTCGATCTCGAGCGCGATCCGCTCGAGATGGAGTCACGCGCCGACGACCCCGCCTACGCCGACGTACGCCGTGACCTCAACGCCGCCTGGCGGAAGTTCCATGACTGTGCGGGAGCGCACTGCGACATCGCCCTGCCGCCCTCCCTCAGCGCGGATGAAGACCGGGCCACCGAGCTCCGGAACCGCCTGCAGACGAGCACCCGCGAGTTCTACGGCGACTGACGCTGTGGGCAGCGACACGCTGCCCTGATTCGCGTCACCGCATCGTCATAGTCTAGTTTCTTACTCGACATACATTTGATGACTCGGGAGGGGACGCAATGAAGCGGACCTCAAAGCTGCTGGCCGGCCTGGCGGCCCTCGTGGTCGCCGTGCCCGCAGCGGGCGCGTTGAACCAGGAGACCCAGGCCCGGCCGGCCGCCACGCAGCAGCTCAGCGCGGTCGCCGCGGGACTGGCAGGACAGTCCGCCGCGAGCGGGACGAAGCCGAACGTACTGCTGGTGATGACCGACGACATGCGGCACGACGACGTGAAGTACATGCCGCACGTTCGCCAGTTCATCCAGTCGCGCGGCACGGACTTCCGCAACATGTTCGCCCCCACTCCCCTCTGCTGCCCCAACCGCACGTCGTACCTGACCGGGAAGTACGCCCACAACCACAAGGTGTGGTGGCACGACGCCCCGTGGGGCTACGGCTCGTTCGATGACCGCCGCTCGCTCGCCACGGCGCTGCAGTCGGCCGGTTACCAGACCGGGTACGTCGGCAAGTACCTCAACGGCTACGGCCGGATGCGCCCGAAGGCAGCGCCCAACCACAACCCGGCGACCTTCGTGCCGGACGGCTGGACGGACTGGCGGGCGACTCCGGACTCGACCGGGTCGCTGCCCGAGTCGGACCCGCGCGCCGGCAGCACCTACCGCTACTTCGACACGACCGTGAACAACAACGGCCGGCTCGAGGGCCACCAGGGCGTCTACAACTCCAAGGTGCTGGCCAACGAGGGCATCAAGGTGCTCGACAGGTTCACCCGCAGCAGCAAGCCCTGGTATCTCCAGATCAACTCGCTGGCACCGCACCACGGTGGACCGGTCGAGCGCGACGACCCGTACCTCGTGACGCCGGCCCGCCCCAACTGGGTCAAGGGCAAGTTCAACTCCGTGATCACACGCGGCCCGGGCGTGCCGGCCAGCGGCCAGCCGGAGCCCGACATCTCCGACAAGGCGCGGATCACCCGCCTGCGCCCGAAGCTCGGCGACCGCGAACGGCGCGCGATCCGCGCCGAGGCGCGCCAGCGGGCCGAGACCCTCTACGTCCTGGACCTCCAGCTGGCGCGGGTCTTCGCGAAGCTCAAGGCGAGCGGACAGCTCTCGAGGACCGTCGTGGCGTTCACCTCCGACAACGGCTACATGGAGGGCGAGCACCGGTGGCAGAGCGGCAAGGTGATCGGTTTCGAGCCGGCGTACCGCGTGCCGCTGCTGATCGCAGGTCCCGGCATCCCTGCTGGTGCCTCGCAAGTCTCCCCCGTGACCACGGTCGACCTCTCCGCGACGGTGCTCGACTGGGCGGGCGCGCAGCTGGCCGGCGCGGACGGCCGCTCGTTCCTCCCCGACATCGGCGCGAAGGAGGGCTGGACGCGGGCCGTCGGCTACGAGTCCTTCATCCCGAGCATCCGCAACGACCACGACCGGCCCGGGTTCACGCGCGGTCCGCGGAGCGCGATCGGCATCCGCACGGCGGGGTACTTCTACGTTCGCTACAGCAACGGCGAGAGCGAGCTCTTCGACCTCCACCGCGACCCGAACCAGCTGCGCTCGGTCGCCCGGGACCCGGCGTACACCGACGCGCGGCGCGCGCTCGACCAGGCCTGGAACGCATTCCAGGCCTGCGCCGGGGCGTCGTGCCAGGTCACCCTCGACCGGTCGCTGCAGACCGACTTCGCGACCACGAGGGGGCTGCGGACGACCATGGCCACCGCAACGGCCCGCTACTACGGCTGAGCCCTCACCCCGGCACGCGGCGTGTCGTGCGGCCGGGGTGACCCGGGCGGCCGGTCAGAACCAGCGGGCCAGCTCGACGGCGACGCCGTCCTGCTCGACGGTGGCCGTGACGTCGTCGGCGACGGCCCTGACCTCGTCGATCGCCTGCCCCATCGCTACGCCGCGAGCCACCCAGCGCAGCATCTCGAGGTCGTTGCGCCCGTCGCCGATCGCGAGCGCGTCGTGCGCCCCGACGCCCAGGTCGGCCGCGACGCGGGCCAGGCCTGAGGCCTTGGAGACGCCGATCGGGGACAGGTCCATCCAGGCGGTCCAGCCGACGACGTAGTCGGTGCCGTGCAGGCCCAGGCGGCGGCCGAGGGCCACGAAGTCCTCAGGCGTCGCTGACGGGTCGCGGATGATCACGCGGCTGACCGGCTCCCCGACGAGCTCGTCGACGGTCGTCACCGTCATCTCTCCGCTCAGCTCGCCGATCGGGAACTCGCCGGTCACGCGGTAGCCGATGCCGCGTTCCTCGACGGCAACGAGCGCCGTCGGGTGCTCGGCGAGCACCTCACGCACGGCCTCGGAGGCATCGAAGGTCTCCTCGAAGACCACCTCGGCCGGCGGGTAGCGGAAAACCACCGCGCCGTTGGAGGCCACGCCCCACAACCGCTCACCGCGGTGCAGGCCGAGGAGGTCGATCACCCGGGTCATGCCGTGCATCGATCGCCCGGAGGCGAGCACGACGTGCGCGCCAGCGTCCATCGCGCGGTGAACCGCTTCGCGGACAGCCGGGGAGATCTCCTCGAGCGTCTGCCCGGACCCCTCGATCCACTGGAGCAGGGTGCCGTCAATGTCGAGCACGACCAGCTTCGGCCGCCAGCCCTCGTCCACCCGATCCACAGTCACGACACTAGCGACCCCGGCAACCGGGATAGTCCCCAACCTGCGGACTGTTGTTCGCCCGCCAAACAGTCCTCCTGTCGGGGACTATCCGATGGGGGTGAGCACCTCGAGGCCACCCATCCACGGGACGAGCGCCTGGGGCACACGGACCGAGCCGTCGGCCTGCTGGTGCGTCTCGAGGATCGCCACGATGGCGCGGGTGACTGCGGTGAGCGTGCCGTTGAGCGTCGCCACCGGCCGCGTGCCCTTGTCGGTGCGCTCGCGGATGTTCAGTCGACGGCTCTGGAACTCGGTGCAGTTGGAGGTCGAGGTGAGCTCGCGGTACTTGCCCTGGGTCGGGATCCACGCCTCGCAGTCGAACTTCCGCACCGCGGACGACCCGAGGTCACCCGCCGCGATGTCGACCACCTGGTAGGCCAGCTCGAGCTTGTCGAGGAAGGCCTTCTCCCACTCGAGCAGACGCTGGTGCTCGGCCGGCGCCTCCTCGATCGAGGTGTAGACGAACATCTCGACCTTCTCGAACTGGTGGACCCGGATGATGCCCTTGGTGTCCTTGCCTGCCGAGCCGGCTTCCTTGCGGAAGCAGGACGAGAACGCCGCGTAGCGCAGCGGCAGCTTGGCCGCGTCGAGGATCTCCTCGGAGTGGTACGCCGCCATCGGGACCTCGGAGGTCCCGACGAGGTAGAGGTCATCGACCTTGTAGACGCCCTCGTCGACCTGGTCGAGGAAGCCGGTGCCGGCCATGGCCTCGGCGCGCACGAGTGCCGGTGCGATGACCTGGGTGAAGCCGGCCAGCCGGGCCTGCTCGAGCGCCAGGTTGATCAGCGCGAACTCCAGCTGCGCGCCGACACCGGTCAGGAAGTAGAACCGCGAACCGGAGACCTTGGCGCCACGGTCGAGGTCGATCGCACCGAGCAGCTTGCCGAGCTCGACGTGGTCGCGCGGCTCGAAGCCCTCGGCGGCGAAGTCGCGCGGCGTGCCGATGGTCTCGATGACGACGGAGTCGTCCTCGCCGCCGGCCGGGGTCGCCTCGTCGGTGACGTTGGGGATCGCCTTGAGCGCCTGCTCCCAGGCGGCCTCGGCCTCGCGGTTGGCCTCCTCGAGCGCCTTGACCTCGGCGGCGACCTCCTTGGTGCGCGCGAGGATCGCGGGACGGTCCTCGGCCGACGCCTTCGCGACCTGGGCGCCCATCTGCTTCTGCTCGGCCCGCTTGGCCTCGAACTCGACGATCGCAGCGCGCCGGCGGGCGTCGGCCACGAGCGCGAGGTCGACCACGGCGGAGTCGAGTCCACGCTTGGCCTGCGAGGCGCGGACACGGTCGGGTTCGTCGCGGAGGATGCGCGGGTCAATCATGGACACAGGCTATAGGCGCGTGCGGGCCCCATCACATCCGCAGGGTTCCGGGGCCTCCGACCTGCATACTGAGCGCCGTGACCGATCGCCCCCGCCTGTGGCTGCTGAGCTGGGCAGCCGCCCTCTCGGGCCTGTTCCTGATCCTCGGCATCCTCGTGACCGCCGGATGGTCCCCGCTCCTCGATGCGGACCGCGCGCTGTCGCGACCTTTCGCGGACGCCGTGGCTGACCACGCCCACGTGATCACCGGCCTGCGCTGGTTCGAGCTCGCCACCGGCACGCTCGCCGCCGAGCTCGCCACCGTCGCCATCGCTCTGCTGCTGTGGTGGAAGGGGCACCCTCGCGCGGGCGTCTACTTCGCGCTGGTCAACGCGGCGACGATCCTCTCGGTCCAGGTCCTCAAGCCGCTCTTCGACCGTGACCGCCCGGAGTGGCAGATCGCAGAACGCCTGCTGCACAACGGTTCCTACCCATCGGGCCACGCTGCCTGGGCAGCGTCCATCCTGGGCAGCCTCGCCGTCCTGGTCTCGATGCTGGTGCGCAAGGCACCCATGCGGAAGCTCGCGTACGCCGCGTTGCTCCTGGCCGTCCTGGCCATCGGCGCAGACCGGCTCCTGCTCGGCCGCCACTTCGTGACCGACGTCGCGGGAGGCATGCTCCTCGGCGGGTTCTGGGTGCTGGTCGTGCTCGCGCTCTACTCACCGATCCCGCGTGGTCACGCCGTGTCGGCGCGCCCGCTCGTGGTGAGCGTGCCGCACGGCAAGCGCGACCTCGCCGTCGTGCTCAACCCGATCAAGGTCGAGGACCTGTCCCAGTTCCGCAGCGTCGTCACCCAGATGGCGATCGAGTCCGGCTGGTCCGAGCCCACGTGGCACTACACGACGGTCGAGGACCCCGGCACCGGCCAGGCCCACCAGGCCGCCATCGACGGCGCCGACCTGGTGCTGGTCTGCGGTGGCGACGGCACGGTCCGCGAGGTCTGCACCGAGCTCGCCGGCACCGGCATCCCGGTCGGCATCGTCCCTGCCGGCACCGGCAACCTGCTCGGCCGCAACCTGTCGCTGCCGCTCTACTTCCGCTCCGCGATCGACGTGGCCCTCAACGGCCAGGACCGCGCGATCGACATGGTCCGCATCTCCGGCGACGGCGTCGAGGAGACGTCGTTCCTGGTGATGGCGGGCATGGGCTTCGACGCCGCGATCATGGAGGGCGTCAACGAGGACATCAAGAAGAAGGTCGGCTGGATCGCCTACGTCCTCTCCGCGCTGAAGGCTCTGATGTTCCCGACGATGAAGCTCGAGGTCTCCATCGACGACGGGCCGTTCACCAAGCACCGCGCGCGCACCCTCGTCGTGGGCAACGTCGGCTACCTCCAGGGCGGCATGCCGCTGATCCCGAACGCCTCGATCGACGACGGCCAGCTCGACGTGGTGATCCTCTACCCGAAGAAGTTCCTCAGCTGGATCCCGCTCGCAGTCCGCGTCCTCACGAAGCAGAAGCGCAGCGACACCACCATCACCCGTTTCACGGGCTCGAAGGTCGTCGTGCGCTCCGCGGTCGACGTACCCCGCCAGATCGACGGCGACATCATCGCGTCCGGCAGCGAGCTGACCTGCGAGACCGTCCACGGCCGACTCCTGGTCCGCGTCCCCCGCTGACCCCCACCCCGCCGAGCCGCCAGGTTTGGCGTGCCGAGCCGCCAGGTTTGGCGTGCCGAGCCGTCAGCAGGGCTCCCAGGTTCCCGCTTCGTTGACCAGGCACCAGGTGCCGACGTTGCGCCCCTCGTTGGCGAGCAGCAGGTTGTCGTCTCCGGCGCTCCACTCGTAGACGTACACCTTCGTCGGACCACCAGCCTCGACGAGTGTGTAGATCGTGCCGTCGAGGCCGAGGACGGAGCGTGGGTTGCCGCCGTCCTCACTCGCGGTCAGGCCGAACGCACTCTGCGGGACGATCTCGGCCAGCCGACGCCCGGCCGTGCTGTAGACCCGCTGGACGGCGCCGTCCTGCTGCTCCCAGGTCACGAGCACTCCGGGGTTGTCGCCGGTGACGAGCGTGGTGGACACCTGCGGCACCCACTCACCCTCGTCCGGGAGGTCGATCGCAGCGGTTTCCCCATCCGCCCACGTGACGCTCAGGACGTCAGCCCCCTCCGACATCTCCAGGGCGAGCGTCTCGACGTCCCAGCGGTTGCCTGAGAGCCGAGCGGCTTCGCCGGGCAGGATCGTCCCGGCCGCGTTCTCGTCCACGAACGGCGGCAGCGCCGGGTTGGGCGTTTCGGTGGCGTTGACCGACTTCGTCGGCGACGGTGCCGCCGGGGTCGTGGCCGTGGTCGTCGGGGGCTGAACCGGTCCCGGCTCCTGCCCGTCGCCGATGTTGAGCGCGAAGGGCAGCGCGATCGCTCCCGCGCAGGCGGCCGCCGCGAGGGCGTAGAGGGCCGGGCGGCGCCACGGCGACCGCGGACGGGCCGCAACCGGCGGAGCGGCCGGAGTCAACCGGTCGTGCGTGATCAGGTCGGTCCGTGCGCGCAGCGCCTGGGTCAGCCGGTCTTCGGTGCCCGTCATCGCGTGGCCTCCAGGATCTTCTCGAGCGCGTCGATCGCGCGGCTGGCGGTGGACTTCACGGCACCACGGCTGATCCCGAGCGCCTCGGCGATCTCGGCCTCGGACAACTCCGACCAGTAGCGGAGCACCAGCACCTCACGCTGTCGCGGGGCGAGCTGGTCCAGGGCGGAGAGCACCTCGCGGTGCTCGTCGGCGAGCAGGTAGCGGTCGTCCGGAGCAGGGGGTGCGGCGTCGTGCGGGGCGACATAGGTCCGCGCCGTACGCCGTCGGCGCAGGGCCGAGCGGGACCTGTTGACGACCGCCGTGCGCAGGTAGCCCACGGCTGCGTCGCGGTGGCGCAGCTCCGGGTAGGCTGCGAAGGCAGCGAACGCGTCCTGCACGACGTCCTCGGCCGAGGCGAGGTCGTCGACGAGGAGGACCGCGAGTCTGACCAGGCTGAGCCGCTGGGCGGCGTAGAGGTCAGCGAGTTCGTCGCTGGCGAGCACAGTGCCCATCAGATACCCCCTGCGGCGCAGTGCGCCATGGTCTGCCCTTCCCCGGGTGGGGAACGTCCGTCACAGATACAGACGCGCGGCAGGCCTCGAGGTTGCTCCGCCATCCGTATGACGTCCGGCGGAGGCGTCAGGGGCGAGCGGCGCCGAGCGCCTCGTCCTCTTCCGGCGAAAGCTGCTGCTCGCTCTTCCACTCGCTGACGCTCTTGGCGTAGGTGCGTGCCTCGCTGCGGCCGTGGATCGAGGTCAGGACGACGCCGTTGCCGTCGTCATCGAGCACGGCGAGCGACCACGACAGGTGCCCGCCCATGTCCCCGAACGCGTCGTAGCGGACGACCGCGAGGTGCTTGAGCGCGAACCCAGCCTCGGCGCGAAGGGCCGCCACCTCCTGGCGGAGTCCCTGGACGTCCTCGGGAAGCGGGGCCGGTCCGCCCGCAACGCCACCAGTCGAAGCGCCACGGCGAAGCGCGGACACCGCAATCGCGAGCGCAGCAAGGGCAACGACCAGGGCGAGAACGGCGACGATCAGCACGGGAGCAGCCTAGTGCGGGGCCGGGGCGCGACCGGTTAGCCCCGCGGGACGGGCCGTCCGGTTCGGGATCCGGCGCCGGCCAGGAGCCCCGATACACTTGCGCACACCATGGACCTGCTCGTCGTTGCGCTCACCTTCGGAACCGTCTTCCTCGTGGAGCTCCCCGACAAGACGTTCATCGCCACCCTGGTGCTGAGCACCCGGTTCCGGCCGCTGCTGGTCTGGCTCGGCGTCGGCATCGCCTTCGCGCTGCAGACTGCGATCGCGGTGGGACTGGGACAGGCCGTCTCACTGCTCCCGGTCACCTGGGTCCGGATCGGTGCCGCCGTGCTCTTCCTGGTCGGCGCGTTCCTGCTGCTGCGCGAGGCCCGCAACGCCGACAGCGAGGAGGCGGCCACCGAGGCGGAGTTCGCCGCACGCGCGGACAAGGCGGCCGGATCGGGTCAGGCGGGGCGTCGTTCAGCGCTCACGGCAGTGCTGACCAGCTTCCTGGTCCTCTTCGCGGCCGAGTGGGGCGACCTCTCGCAGCTGCTGATCCTCTCGCTCGCGGCGAAGTACGACGAGCCGCTGAGCGTCTTCGCCGGAGCCCTGGCCGGCCTGCTCGCCGTGAGTGGCCTGGCCGTGCTGCTGGGCCGGTGGCTGCTGGCCCGCATCCAGCTGGCCACGCTGCACTACATCGGCGGCGGGATGTGCCTGCTGCTGGCCGGTCTGACCCTGGCCGAGCTGCTGACCTGAGCGCTCACCCCGGCGCCTCAGATCACGGTTCAATAACGGTTCTATACCGAAATAGAAAAAGCCAGGTCGTTGTCGACGGGGGATACAACAACGACCTGGCAATGAAAAGATAGTTGACGGCGCTCTCGACCGCAACATGTGCGGTCACTTCCGTCCCAGAAGTCGCAACATCGTGTCTGGTTTGTCCGTAATAACGGCCTCAACTCCGAGCGACTGGCACAGCTCGAGGTTGGCCTTGGTGTTGACGGTCCACACGTGGATCCGGCGGCCGCTCTGGTGCAGCCGCCGTCCAAATCCGGGATGGGCCTTCAGCTCCTTGATGCCGGGGCCGATGATCCAGTCCGGATCGACCAGCCGGCGCAGCATCGGCCAGTGGTGGGCCTTGTCCATGAGCATGACCAACGGCAGGTCCGGCGCCAGTCGCTGCACGCGCTGGAGCGCCGTGAACGAGAAGCTCATGATCCGCACCGGGGCATCGGGGCCGGTCCAGCCGAACTCCGCCAGCATCTCGACCAGACGGCGCTCGACCAGTCCGCCGAACCGGGTCGGGTGCTTGGTCTCGATCGCCAGCTCCACCCGGCGGTCGTAGTCGGCCACGGTCTCGAGCAGCTTGCGCAGGGTCAGGACCTTGCCGAGCTCCGGGTCCATGTCCGGGGCCTCGTCATCCAGCTCGGACCACGGGTGCTTCCAGGCTGCGAAGTCCAGCTCGGCGAGATCACGCAGCTCCATCGTGGAGACCAGGCCCGGGTTCGCCGCTGTGCGCGCGAGTGTCCGGTCGTGCACGCAGACCAGGTGCTGGTCGGCCGTGAGCCGCACATCGCACTCGAGTGCATCGGCTCCCGCCTCCAGCGCGGCGAGGTAGGCACCGAGCGTGTGCTCGGCCTTCTCGGCGCTGGCACCGCGGTGGGCAACGACCTGCATGCCACGGATCATGGCATCCGCCGACGCCCCGCGCCCTCAAATCAGCGCCGCGAAACATATATGCGATCCGTTACCTGCCCCGAACCGCTCGGAAATCGGCACGCAGCGTGCCGGACCTAGCGTCCCTTGTCCGCCCGGCCGGCGACCCTGCGCCGGGCCACATCCCATTCGGAGGAGCAAGGTTCATGAGAATCCTGAGAAGCCCCGCCCTGCAGATCGCAGCCGGCGCGGTCACAGGCATCATCTTCGGCCTGGTCGTCGGCGACTGGGCCAGCAACGTCAAGTTCATCGGAGACATCTTCATCCGCCTGATCCAGATGGCGATCGTGCCCCTGGTGATGTCGTCGGTCATCGTCGCGACCGGCGCCATGACGGGGCGCGGCACCGGCAAGCTGATGGGACGCACGTTCGGGTGGATCCTCGGGTTCTCCGTCGTCGCGGCAACACTGGGCTGGGTGCTCAGCACGCTGCTCACCCCCGGCAGCGGCATGTCGTTCGAGGGTGATCTCGATCCCTCCCTCGAGGAATCCGCCTCGACCGTCGCCGGCTGGCAGGCCACCCTGACCGAGTTCGTCTCGACCAACATCATCGGATCGATGTCGACCGCGACCATGGTCCCGATCATCGTCTTCTCGTTGCTCTTCGGCCTCGCCCTCAACAGCGTCGTGGCCAAGTCCGGCAACCGGACCGTGCTCGATTTCGCCGAGCAGGTGCAGCAGGTCGTCCTGACGATGATCCGGTACGTCATGTTCATCGCCCCGCTGGGCGTGTTCGCGCTGCTCGCCAACCTCGCGGGCACGGTGGGCTTCTCGGTGGTCACCACTGCACTCGCCTACCTGGGCACCACACTGCTCGGCGTCGTACTCATGGCAGCCGTGTTCGTCGTGGTCGTCTCGGTGGTGACCCGGCTCAACCCGCTGCTGCTCCCGGCCAAGCTGCTGGAGCAGACGGTGGTCGCCGTGACGACGACCAGCTCCGCGGTCACCTTCCCCACGGTGCTCCGCAACACCGTCGAGAAGGTCGGCGTCAGCCAGCGGGTCGCGAACTTCACGCTCAGCATCGGCATGACCATGGGGTCGTGCGGCGCCGTCCTGAACTACGTGATCGTCGTGATGTTCCTCGCCCAGGCGGGCGCGGTCGAGCTCAGCATCGGCCAGATCGTCCTCGCCATGGTGCTCGCGATCCTGCTGAACATCGGCACGATCACGGTCCCCGGCGGGTTCCCCGTCGTGGCGATGTTCCTCGCCACCTCGCTCGGCCTGCCCTTCGAGGCCGTCGGCCTGCTCATCGCCGTCGACTGGTTCACCGGCATCTTCCGGACGTTCCTCAACGTCAACGGTGACACGGTCGTCGCGATGCTCGTCGCCAACGCCACCGACGAGATCGACCGCGACGTCTACAACGGCGACAAGACCGTCGTCGCGGACGAGATCGACCTCGACGAGTTCAAGGACCAGTTCGAGGCGGCCGACAACCTTGACTGATCACCGCGACCACGCCTGGTCCGACGGGGGTCAGGCGTGGTCGCGGAGATACCGTCCGAAGTGGGGCACCGTGAAGGCGATCAAACCCCGCTCGGCGGAGTAGATCAGGCCCTTCTTCAGCAACGCATCGCGCGCCGGCGAAAGCGACTGCGGCTTCTTGGCGAGCTGGATCGCCACGTCCGCGGTGGACACCGAGCCGATGTCGTCGATGCGACCCTGACCGGTCACGGCCATCTCGACGGCGACGTCGGCCATCGCGCGGAGGTACTCCCTCTCACCGGGCGTCGCCCGCTCGTAACGGGATCCGAAGAAGCCGACGGCCAGCTCCTCCTCGGCCTCCGGTGCCGCCACCTTCACGTCGTCCGCGGTGATCGGCGACTGTGGCGCGAGGTCCCAGACCGCCTTGCCGTAGGCCTGGATGAAGTACGGGTAGCCGCCCGTTGCGGCGTACATCGCGGCAAGCGCGTCATCTGTGTAGGCCGCGTCCTCGTCCTCGGCGGGGGCCGTGAGGGCGCGGTCCGCGGCCTCACGAGAGAGACGGTCGATGCGCTGGTAGCGGAACAGCCGCTCGGAGTAGGACTTGCTCGCGGACAGGACCGCGGGCAGGTGCGGCAGACCGGCACCCACGACGATCAACGGCAGGCCGGACTGGCTGAGCTCGTGACAGGCAGCGCACAGCGCGGACACGTCGTCGGCGCCGAGGTCCTGCATCTCGTCGATGAAGACCGCGATGCCGCGGCCCATGTCCTGGGCGAGCCCGCCGATGTCGGTGAAGAGCTCGACCAGGTCGATCTCGATGTCACCCGAGTCCGCACGGCCACGCGCGGCAGCGACGTCGATGCCGGGGTTCCACATCTCCTTGAGCGTCGCCTTCGGCCCGGCATCGCGCTGGGCGAACGCCTTGAGCACGCCGAGGACGTGGTCGACCTGCTCGCGCTCGGGGTGCCCGAGCTCCCGGATCGCCTGGTGCAGCGCGCTGCTCAGCGGCCGGCGCAGGCCCTGGTCGGGGCGCGCCTCCAGCTTGCCGGTCCCCCACTGGCGACGGACCGCAGCCGAGCGCAACGCGTTGAGCAGGACGGTCTTGCCCACGCCGCGGAGTCCGGTGAGGACCAGCGACCGCTCGGGGCGCCCGCGCGACACCCGCTCGAGCACGACGTCGAACGCGCCGAGCTGCTCGTCGCGACCGGCCAGCTCGGGCGGTCGCTGACCGGCGCCGGGGGCATAGGGATTACGGATCGGGTCCACGATTGAACGGTATCGAGCAATCTAGTCGCAGCCCTAGATTTGGCTAGCGTGTCTGATCGAGTCCCTGGACGACGTCAGCCGGCGTCGGAGAGCCGGTCGGCCCGTCGTCGCTCGACCGCGACGGAGTACGACGCGTCGAGGCCGGCGCGCAGCACGTCGATCAGGTCGGGCACCTCGTCGATGGCGAGCCGGAACGTGCCGGTGCAGACGTTCTCGCGCCACAGCGAGAGGACGACCAGGCCGGACTCGTGGTGCCAGGTGACCCGCAGCGCGCGCGACGGACTGCGGGCGTCGAGATAGATCTCGCCCGTCAGCGGCAGCGGGGTGGGAGTCACCGTTCCATCATGCGCCCGACCCGGTGAGAGCGCCACCGATCAGCCCTTCGGCACGAGGCCCCACTTCTCCAGGGCCGTCCGGACCTCCTCGGCCGCGTCGATGTTGAGCGGGCCACTGGTCCACATCGCGTAGGGCAGGTTCAGGAACCGGCCTTCCCTGACCGCCGGCAGGTTCCGCGTCGCGGGGTTCGCGCGGAGCACGGCGACCTTCTGCTCGAAGCTCTGGCCCGGGTAGTCGACGAAGACGAACGCGTCGGGCTTCGAAGCGGCGAGGCGCTCCCACGAGACCTCGGTCCAGGTGTCCTTCAGGTCGGCCATCGCGTTGTGCCCACCACCGGCCTCGATGACGGCCTGCGGAGCCCCGAAGGCACCGGAGGTGAAGACCGCCTTGTCGCCGCTGTCGAACACGAAGAGCACCGGGCGTTCGTCGGCCTTCGGCGCCTCATCGAGCGCGGCCAGCCGCTGGTCGAAGTCGGCGACGACCGCCGCCGCCGCCTCCGTGCGGCCGGTGATCTCGCCCAGGTTGGTCATGTCGTCACGCAGCGCGGTCCACGGGTCGACGATGCCGCGGGCACTCGATCCCTCCTGGCGGCACGACTCCGTCAGGATGTACGCCGCGATGCCGCGCTCGGCGAGCGCGTCCGGCGTGAGCTGCTTGGTCTCGTCGTAGCCGTAGTTCCAGCCCGCCACCATGACGTCCGGCTTCGCCGCGATCACCGTCTCCAGGCCGGGGTAGTCGTCGGAGACCTGGTTGAGCCCGGCCACGGCGGCGCCGTAGTGCTCGGTCAGCACCAACTCGTCACGACCGATGCTGGAGACGGCGCCGACCTGCTTCTCCGCACCCAGGGCCAACACCATCGAGATCAGGTTGCTGTCGTTGACGAAGAGCTTCTTCGCGGGAGCCGGGAAGTCCACCTTCGTGCCGCAGTTGGTGACCGTCACGGTGCCGCCCGCCGCGGGGGCAGCCTTCGTCGCACCGCCACAACCGGAGAGGCCAAGGACTGCTGCGGCCGCAAGCACGCCGTACTTGTTGCGCGTCTTCATGGGTGGATCTCTCTTTCATCGTGGCTGAACAGCAGGTGCGTCCGGCCGGTGAGGGGGTGGGTGACACGGGTTGCGAGGACACCGAACGCGTCGTGGAGAACCGACGGGGTGAGCACCTCGTCGGGTGTTCCGAGAGCGAAGAGTCCGCCGGCGTGCAGGACTGCGATGCGGTCGCAGAAGGTGGCCGCGAGGTCGAGGTCATGGAGGGCCACCACGGCGGTCCGGTCCAGGTCCCGGCAGAGCCGGCGGACCAGGCGCATCAGGGCGAGCTGGTGCTTGATGTCGAGGTGGTTGGTCGGCTCATCGAGGAGCAGCAGCGGGGCCTCCTGGGCGAGGCCGCGAGCGATCAGGGCCCGGCGGCGTTCGCCGCCGGAGAGGCGGTCCATGGACTGCTGCGCGGCGTACTCGAGGTCGACCAGGTGCAGCGCCTCCGTGACGGCGAGCCGCGACGCCTCGTCGATGCCGCCCCAGGCGCGGGCGTGCGGCACGCGCCCCAGCGCGACCATCTCGGAGACGAGCAGGTCCGAGGGCGCGGCCTCCTCCTGCGCGACGAACGCGATCTGGCGGGCGCGCTCGCGTGACCTGATGGCGCCGAGCGGACGACCAGCCAGCAGGACCTCTCCGGCCGACGCGGGCCGCACGCCGGCGAGGACGCGGAGCAGTGTCGACTTGCCCGTGCCGTTGGAGCCGATCAGCCCGAGCACCTCGCCCGGCCGGACGTCGAGGTCAACACCGGACAGGACCGTGCGCGGTCCGGCCTTGCAGGCGACGCCGGAGGCTGCGAGTGCAGGGGTCGTGCCGACGACGTGGGGTGCGGTGATCGTCATGACTCGCCTCCGAAGCGATAGGTGCGACGGCCGAGCAGGATCAGGAAGACGGGAGCCCCGATGAGGCCCGTGACCACGCTCAGCGGGATCTCGGTCGGCCGGACCGCGATGCGGGTGACGACGTCGACCCAGACCAGGAAGACCCCGCCAGCCAGCGCCGCTACCGGAAGCGAGGCGCGGTGGCGCGGACCGACGAGGAGCCGCGCCAGGTGCGGCAGCACGAGTCCGACGAATCCGATGCCACCGGCCACCGCGACGAGGACGCCGACGAGGACCGCCGTCAGCACGAAGAGCCCGGTGCGCAGCGCCCGCACCGGTACGCCGAGGGCAGCGGCCGTGTCCGGCCCGACCGCGAGCGCATCGAGCCAGCCACTAGCCGCCATCAGCAGGACGAACGCGATCGCCACGACAGCAACGGGGAGCCAGAGGTGGTCCCAGGTCGCGCCCGAGAGTGAGCCCAGCAACCAGAACAGCACCGATTGCGCGGCCTGCGGCTCAGCGCTCCGGAAGACCAGGAAGCTCGCCATCGATGAGAACGCCGCGGACAGCACCGTGCCGGTCAGCACCAGCCGCAGCGGGGTGAGCCCGCCCTGCAGCATCGCGATCCCGAAGACCATGAGCGACGCGAGCAGCGCGCCCGCCAGAGCTCCGAGAGAGAGCGCCCAGAGCCCGGCGCTGGAGAGCACGCCGAGCGTGATCACGGCTGTCGCGCCGACGCTCGCTCCTGACGAGACGCCGAGCAGGTAGGGATCGGCGAGGGGGTTGCGGACCAGGGTCTGCACGGCCGCGCCCGCGATCGCCAGGCCGGCCCCGACGACCAGGCCGAGCAGCGTCCGCGGGAGCCGGATCTCCCAGACGATCGCGTCGTACGCCGTGTCGACGGGTGCGCCACCGAAGCGGCCCCTCAGGGCGTCGACGACGACGTGCGCCGGCAGTGGCTCAGCGCCGAACCCGGTCGCGAGGACAACGGTGACGCAGGCCAGCGGCAGCAGCACTGCCACGAGCAAGGGCACCGAAAGACGTCGCGCGTTCTGCCGACGGGAGACGGCATCAACTTCATGCAAAGGAAGACCTCTGGAGTCAGGCGCTCAGATCGCGAAGCGCTGTGGACACAGCGAGCCAGCAGGTCTTCGGACTCGGGGTCAAGCGAACGAAGCGCCTTCCCAGACCCGAAGATCCAGTGGCTTTGTTGCTTCGCTCGTCGCCCTCACCGCTGCGCGACAGTTCCGGATTCTCACCGGATTCCCTTCACCTCCCGGAGGAGGTGGGACTGACTCGCTGCGCAATCTAGGTGCGCGGGATCACGGACCACAAGAGGCTCAGCGTGAGGCGCACGTCACGGGCATCGAGCCTCGGCACGGTCGCCGAGCACCCGCAAAGTCACCGTCATGCCTCATGATGTTGCCGTGGCGACTCGGGCAGGCACCGCTCTGACGGTGTCGCGCGCCTTCATCACCTCGCTCGTCTCACTGCTGCTCGCGGTCGCCGCCCACGTCAGCGCGGGCGGCCTGGTGCCGGCGCTGTGGACCCTCCCGCTGATGCTCCTGCTCTGCACGATGAGCGCCGCGATGTGGCTGGACCGCGAGGCCTCCCGGCTGACGATCGCCGGTCTCCTCATCGTCGGCCAGACCAGCATCCACGTGGCGATGACCGCGCTCTCGGGCCACGGCGAGCCGATCGGGGCAGACCCGACCGGAGTCGCTGGTGCGCTCCGCGATGCCCTGGGTCACCTGGCTGCCGACCTGACCCCGACGCACGCTCCGATGGCACTCGCCCACCTCGTCGCTGCCGCCCTCGCCGGGCTCGTCCTGGCCCACGGCGAGCGGCTGCTGTGGAACGCGCTGCGGCTCGTGGCCAGGGCCGCCGACGCCGCGCTGCTCCTCGTCGTACGCCGTGTGCCCCTGCCTGCCGCGACAACGATCCCCCGGCGCATCGACGCCGGTCACCTCCCGGTCCTCCACCTGCAGGTCCTGCTCGGTGACACCCACGCGCGGCGTGGGCCACCGGTCTCCCTCCGCGCTGCCTAGCCACTCCGGGCGGCGCACGAAGCCCGTCCAAGCGCAGCCCCTGTTCACGTGCAGACCCCTCGGGTCGGCGCGCACGTGAACGATCTCGGAGGAGCCCTCATGACCGACACAACTACCGTCGACCCCGAATCCGTCGACCAACGCTCACGCCCGGACAAGAAGGCGGCCAGATCCGGAGGCGGCGGCCTGTTCCGCACCTTCTGGCGCTGGCACTTCTACGCCAGCTTCCTTGTCATCCCGGTCCTGCTGGTGCTGGCCAGCACCGGACTGGTCTACCTGCTGCGGTTCCAGATCGAGCCGCTGCTCCACGCCGACCTGATGAAGGTCGACGTGCCCAGCAGCGGCACCCGCCTGTCGTACGACGCCCAGGCAGCGTCGCTGCTGAAGGCGTATCCCGACGGCCGGATCGCGGCGGTCCTCGAGCCGTCCGATGCAGACCGTTCGACCGACTTCTCGCTCTCGACCGCCGCGCCCGGCACGCCGAGCTGGGAGGACGACACCATCCGGGAGGTGTACGTGAACCCGTACACCGGCGAGGTGCTCGGCGAGCTCGACCCCAACAAGACCGTCAGCGGCTATGCGAAGAACCTGCACTCCAACTTCATGGCCGGCGACCTCGGCGCCTACGTGATGGAGCTCGGAGCCTGCTGGGCGATCGTCATGGCGATCACCGGCTACTACATGTACTGGCGAGGTCGGGCTGCGCGGGCTCGGCGCAAGGCTGCCAGGGCCGCGGGCGCTGCCCTTCGCCACAAGCACGCGACGATCGGCCTCTTCGTTGGCGTCGGGCTGCTCGCCCTGGTCGCGAGCGGGCTGCCGTGGACGATCTGGTGGGGCGCGAAGGCGCAGGAGCTCGCCACGTCGCAGGGCACGTCGTTCTGGTCGGAGGATCCCGGTGCCCAGTCATCCGCGCCAACGCTGGACGCATCGGTCCCGCACAGCCACGCCGTGCCCTGGGGCGAGGGCAAGAGCACGGTCCCCACGTCCGAGGGGACGGCGGCTTCCAGGTCGACTGCGGACCAGATCGGATTCGACGGAGCAATCGAGACAGCCAACGTGCGGGGCCTGCACCACCCGATGACCGTCATTCCGCCGGCCGACGAGAAGGGGGTCTACTCCGTCATCGGCTACGCCTTCAACGAGCCGGGACACGAGTCGGCGCTCCACATCGACCAGTTCACGGGCAAGCCCGTCGCGGAGTTCGGCTACGACCAGTACGGCGCACTCGCCAAGGTGGTCGGCCAGGGCATCGCCCTGCACGAAGGACGCCGGTTCGGCACGGCCAACATGGTGGTGTCGGGGCTCTTCTGCGTCGCCGTGATGTTCATGTGCGTGGCCGGGCCGCTGATGTGGTGGCGCCGTCGTCCGAAGGGCGCCTCCATGGGCGCACCGCGCGGCCGGCTCAGCCTGAAGGCCGGTCCGGTCGCTGTCGTCGGCCTGATCGCGCTGGGCGTCGGGTTGCCACTCTTCGGTGCCTCGCTGGTCGCCGTCTTCGCCCTCGACCAACTCGTGCTCCGGCGGGTCGCCCCGCTCCGGAACTTCTTCAACGTCGCTTGACCTCTACGTAAGGATCACCCCATGCGCATGACCCTCCCCGCAGCCCTGTTCGCTGCCCCCGTCGCCGCTGTGCTCGCCCTGACCGGGTGCGCCACCAGCACCGAGACGGCTCCTGAGCCCACCGAGTCAATGGCCTCCGCGCCGACCACCTCCGGCTCGCCCACAAGCTCGGCGCCCGCCGTCAGCTCGCAGGTGATCGAGGTGACCGTCAAGGACGGCAAGGTCTCCCCGTCGGGCACGACCGAGCGGGTGGAGGTGGGCCGGACCATCACCCTCCGCGTCACCGCTGACTCCTCCGGTGAGCTCCACGTGCACTCCGATCCGGAGCACTCGCTGGACTACAAGGCGGGCGTCACCACACTCGACTTCACGATCAACCGTCCCGGTGTCGTCGAGGTCGAGGACCACCACACCGACGCGCTGGTGGTGAACCTCGAGGCACGCTGAGCTACTTCAGGAGCCTGCTCATCCGGCGGTCGGCCAGCGGCCGGCCGCCGGTCTGGCAGGTGGCGCAGTACTGCAGTGACGAGTCCGCGAACGACACCTCACGCACGGCGTCACCGCAGACCGGGCAGGGCTGACCGGTGCGGCCGTGGACGGCCATGTTGGTCTTCTTCTCGCCCTTGAGCTCGGATGCCGCCAGGCCGCGCGAGCGATCGACGGCGTCACCGAGCGTGTCGCGGATCGCGTTGTAGAGAGTGGCCAGCTCGGCTTCGTCGAGGCTGCTGGCCGGCTTGAAGGGGCTCATCCGGGCGGCATGCAGGATCTCGTCGGAGTACGCGTTGCCGATGCCCGCGATCGTGCCCTGGTGGCGCAGCACGCCCTTGAGCTGCTTGCGGCCCTCTGACTCGAGGATGCCGGCGAGCATCGCCGGCGTGAACTCGTCAGCGAGCGGGTCGGGACCGAGACTCGCTATGCCGGGCACGTCGAGCGGGTCCCGCACGACGTACAGGGCGAGGCTCTTCTTCGTGCCGGCCTCGGTGATGTCGAGACATGTCTCGTTGTCGAGGACGATGCGTGCCGCGAGCGGTGACTTGCCGTTGGGTCTGGCGGGAGCAGCCGGGACCTGGTCCTTCCAGCGCACCCAGCCGGCACGGGCCAGGTGGAGGCAGAGGTGCAGCCCGCCGACGCTGATGTCGAGGAACTTGCCGTGCCGCGTCACGTCGTCGACGAACGTGCCCTCGAGTGCCTGGAGCGGCGGGTCGAAGGTCTTCAGCGCCATGAATGCGGCGAGGTCGATCCGCACGATGGCGCGGCCGTCCAGTCGCCCCTTCAGGTCGAGGGCGAGGGCTTCCACCTCGGGCAGCTCAGGCACGGACCCATCCTAGAAGCGCCGCTTGCCGGATGGCACGGTCCTTAGGATGGGGGCATGCGCGTTCCCACCGTCTCGATCGACCAGGTCCCCCACCCGCTGCCGTCCGGGCTTCCGGTCCTGGATGTGCGCGAGCAGATCGAGTGGGACCACGGACACATCGAGGGCGCGCTGCACATCCCGATGTCGCAGCTCGTCGACCGCCTCGATGAGGTGCCGACGGAGCAGACGCTGGTCGTCTGCAAGGTCGGCGGCCGCTCCGCGCAGGTCACCGCATGGCTGGCGCAGCAGGGTCGCGAGGTCGTCAACCTCGATGGCGGCATGCTCGACTGGGAGGCCGCCGGGCGCCCGATGGTGAGCGAGAACGGCGTGCCTCCGCAGGTGGTCTGACCCCACGCCGACCCGACCGCCGACCCGCCAACACCAAGCAGGCGAGGAACTCACCCCGGCGGCGCGTGCGCACCGCACCGATGGCCGCAACGCTGCGCGGCTCAGGTCCGGTGAAACGCGGCCGGTAGCGGCAGGGTGAGCGCCTGGCGCAGCCGGTCGAGATACTCGCGCCTCGGGATCTCCACCACTCCCAGCGACGCCAGGTGGTCGGTGCGCCACTGGACGTCGAGCAACCGCCGCTCGGCATGGCCGTCGGCCAGGAGTCCCACCAGGCCCACGAGCGCAGCCTTCGACGCATCACGCCGCCGGTGGAACATCGACTCCCCGGCGAAGAGCCCGCCGATCGCGATGCCATAGAGACCGCCCTCGAGTGATCCCTCGTGCCACGCCTCGACCGAGTGTGCCCAGCCCAGCTCGTGCAGGACCCCATAAGCATGCTGGATCTCCTCGTCGATCCAGCCGCCATCGCGAGCGGGATCCGCGCACGCGGAGATCACTTCGGAGAACGCCGTGTCCACCCGGATCTCATAGTCGCGGAACGACCGGCGCAGCGACTTGGAGACCTTGAGTCCGCCAAGCGGGAGTACGCCGCGTCGTACCGGAGAGAACCATCCGGTCGGGTCGTCGTCGAGCGGCATCGGGAACAGCCCCGCCCGGTATGCCGCGAGCAGGGTGCCCGGCGCCAGGTCGGCCCCGATCGCGATCAGGTCGTCGTCGATGCCTCGGGGGTCGGGAAAGTGCCACGGCGAGACGGGGGGCTCGACCGGCGGCAACTCCTGGGGCGGGGGCACATTGCTGATCGTAGAAGCCGGAGCGTCTGCCTAGGATGACCGCCATGGGACTCGGAAGCATCGTCGGCCGTCGCCTCGCCCCGCGTGTGCAGAAGCTCGCGCCGCAGGCGGCACACAACTTCGTGCGTGAGGCGATGGTCAAGGCCATCACCGGGGTCGGGCCGCTGCGGCCCGTCCGCGTGAGCGCGGAGAAGCAGCTGAAGGACGAGAAGGGCGACGTCGACGGGGCGATCCGGGACGTCGTGCGACTGCACGTCGCCTACGCGAGCGCGCAGGGCTTCCTGACCAACCTCGGCGGCCTCATGACCGCACTGGCGGCGGTCCCCGCCAACATCACCGGCCTGACGCTGGTGCAGGTGCGCATGATCGCCGCGATCGCCCACCTTCACGGCCACGACCTCGACGACCCGCGCGTCCGCGCTGCCGTGGTCACCTCCCTCCTCGGCGAGGAGACGGTCCGCAAGGCGGTCAAGAAGGGCCGCCTTCCCGCGAGCCCGCTCGGTCTGGCCACCCACGAGGCCTACGACCCGGCGATCGAGAAGGCCGTCAACACGGAGGTCGCGACCGAGCTGATCACCCGGGTCGCCGGCAAGCGCCTCGCGACCACCGTCGGCAAGCGGATCCCGGTGCTCGGCGGCGTCGTCGGCATGACCGCTGACGGCTACGCCACCTGGCAGCTCGGTCGCTACGCCGCGACGGAGTTCAAGAAGGCCTGACCCGGCTGGTCAGATCCGGCCGGTCAGATCCGGCTGGTCAGATCCGGCTGGTCAGATCCGGCTGGTCAGATCCGGGGCGAGCGCCGCTGCTTGTGGCGCTCGATCGCCTTGCGGCCCCACTTGCGGCCGGCCGCATAGCGGTAGACCCGCCCCTTCACCCGCTGCTTGAACCCGCGCGAGCTGTCGAGAGCGGCGTTGGCGGCGGCAAGCTCCAGACGCAGTTGCGCCTCGACCTCGCGCTGCCGGGCACCTTCGACCAGGAGCGCGGTGATCGCCTCGACGGCGGCGCTCGCCACCTGGCGTTCCTTGGGGTGGTCCGGGTCGGCGTACTCAGCGGTGAGCGGGGCCGGGGACAGGTCGTCGAAGGAACCCACGACTCCGTAGCCGCGGGAACGGAGCTCGGTGATCCAGGTCGTGGCGAGCTCGTCAGCCCACGACCACACGTGCGGCGGGACCGAGAGGCGCGGCGAGCCGGAACGGAGCGCGAGCGTCTGGTGCCCGAGCAGCTCGCGGACCAGCGGGCGGTAGTCGGCCGGCGGGACGACGGCGTTGGCGCGGCGGTTGATCCGGCGCATCAGCGCGGTCTCGGGCACGCCCATCGAGGGGTTGGCGCGCTCGGTGTGGAGGTCGTAGCGGTAACGGTCCAGGCCGAAGGCCTCGACGAACCGCTCCCAGAGCAGGTCGCGCGGCGCACCCGAGGGGGGCACCGTGACGAGGGTGACCAGCGACGGGTCGATGTCGGCAGCCCAGCGCGAGAGGATGTCGGGGACGTCCTGTGCACCCCAGAACCACGGCGCCACCTTGCCGGGGCGATCGGGGTGCTGGATCTGGTCGAGGAACTTGGAGTAGCGCAGCGTGCGCCGGTGCTTGACGTTCTCCTGCCACTCCGCGGGGATCTGGCGGACCAGGTCGCGGACGGAGAGCACGACGCGGACCTCACGCTCGGGGTGGCCCAGCGACTCGAGCGCGCGGCGGATGTCCCCACGCTGGGCGGTCGCCAGGATCTCGTGGCTGATGATCACCGTGCCCTCCCAGGCACGGGCCTTCTCGGCCAGCTCCGCCCAGGCGCCGACCGCCTGCTTCTCCAGTCCGCCCCACGGCAGTCGCATCAGGTCGAGAGCGGCGAGGAACTGTCCGTCGAACCGCTCCGCCGGATAGAGCAACCCCTGCGCCGCAAGGCGGTCACGGTTCCGGAAGAGCACGTCCTGGAGGTACGACGTGCCGGTCTTGGGGGTGCCGACGTGCAGCAGGATCGGGCCCTTGGTGGGCCCGGTCGGACGAGCGTCGGTCACAGGTTCTCCTCGCGGGTGCCGAGCAGGGTGCTCACAGCGACATCCAGGACCGTCGACCGCCCGGCCGCGTCCCGCTCGGGGTCGCGCTCGGCAGGGTTGACGGGCACCACATGGCCCGGATCGCCGTGCAGAGCGTAGCCACCGGAACGGATCGCGTCGCGCATCCGCTCCCCGCGCGCGTGCAACCACGCGTGGCCCGCGGCGTCGAGACGGGGCGGCGGACCGGACGTGGCAGCCACCATCGGCCAGAGCACCTGGTCGATGAGACGCCGATGGGTCTGCTCGTCGCGGAGGATGCGCAGGACCGCGTTGACCTCGCGCACGAGGTCGTGAGCCGATGCCACCGGCACGGGGTACGCCGCGGCGAAGGGCTTGCGCCTGATGCCGTGGACCAGCCCCGGACCGAAGACCAGGTGCACGCGGTCAGGGCCGACCCGGGCGGCCCAGCGCTCGGCGATCGCGGCGGCGTTCGTCCGCGGCGGCAGGCGGTCGCGGCCGCGCATGGCGGCCACGAATCCGGACCACGTCTGCGTGGAGCCGTCACGGACCCGGCCGGCCCACACGTCAGCCAGCCCGCGATCCAGCTCGTCGGCAAGGACGACGACCTTGCCCGGGCGAGCCGGCGGCCTGGCCGGGAGCGCGTTGGTGGCAAGGGTGGCGGCGACCGCGAGCGGTGGGCCGAGCACGACGATGCCGCGGCGCTTCGCGGTCGGCTCGTGAACGGCGCCGGGGTCGTGCTCGGTGACGATGTCCGCGAGGACACCGACGGCGACCCGCACCAGCTCGGAGTCGGAGACTGCCGAAGGATCGACCGGACGCGCGTCGAGCAGCGAACGGACCTGCTGCCCGCGTCCGGGCGACCCGGCGACGAGGACCCGATCGATCAGGTCGCCGTGCGCCCGGCCGGTGCGGTGACCGGCGCCCTGGTTGAGCCGCCGCGCGAGCTCCAGCTGGGCGACGCCGGGCAGCTCCACCGACGAACCGGGGGCTGCCGCGTCGTCGGGGAAGTCGAGCCAGGGAGTGCTGCCACCCTGTCGGAGGTGCTGGACCCAGGCACGGGCCCGGGCCGGAGTCACCGGGTGGTCGGCACGGGTCATGCCGAGGATTCTGCCCCATCCACGTGGAAGAGCCGGGCCCCGAGCACGACCTGCGCGCCCGTCTCGGTCTCGACGGCGGCCACGGTCCCGTCGTACGGCGCGGTGAGGGTGAGCTCCATCTTCATCGCCTCCATCACTCCGAGCACCTGGCCGGCGACCACGACGTCACCCTCCCGCACGCGCACGTCGAGCACGGTGCCCGGCATCGGCGCGAGCACGCTCCCGTCGCTCGCGTCGGCGATGTGGTCGCGGTGGGCACCCGGCCGGTCGAACCCGAACCGGTGACCGTTGCCGACCACTTCGATCTCGTCGCTCCCGAGCCGGACGTGGGCGACCTGGCGCTCGCCGCCCGACTGGACGCCGCGGTCCTCGAGGTGGTGTGCGGCCAGGGTGAACTCGACGCGGTGGATCTCCGGGGTGAGTTGCTGGCGCTCGATCTCGCGGAAGGTGAATCCGCTCGCCCGTGCCGAGCGCTCGGTCACCTCAGTCAGCCAGGTCTCGCCGTACTTGATCGGAGCCGGCGCCCCACCGTCGCGCCATCCGTCCGGTGCGAGCGGCCCCGGCGTCGACTCGACCGCGACGCGGTGCTCGATCCACGCTGCGGCGACCTGGGCCCCCTCGTGCACCATCGGGTCGTGGATCTCGGTGCGGTCCAGCCAGGCGGTGTCGATCGCCGCGTCACGGAAAGCATCCGAGGCGGCGAGCTCGCGCAGGAACCCGACGTTGGTGATCAGCCCGAAGATCGCGGTGTCGCCCAGAGCGGTCACGAGGACCCGGCGGGCCTGCTCGCGGTCGGGGCCGACGGCGATCACCTTGCCCAGCATCGGGTCGAAGCTCGTGCTGACGACCTGACCCGACTCCAGCGCGTGGTCCACCCGAACCCCCGCCCCAACCCCCGCCGAAAGGCCAGCTCTGGTGCGCCGAAAGGTCAGGTCTGGTGCGCCGAGAGGTCGATCCCGGCCCGGCCAGGCGACGTACGACGCGGTGCCGGCCTGTGGCAGGAACCCGTGCCACGCGTCCTCGGCATAGACCCGTGCCTCGATCGCATGCCCGGCCACGGTCACGTCGCTCTGCGCGAACCCGAGGGTCTCGCCTGCTGCGATGTGGAGCTGCAGCTCGACGAGGTCGATGCGCTCGCCGCGGACCCGGATCACCTCCTCGGTGACCGGGTGCTCGACCTGGAGGCGGGTGTTCATCTCCAGGAAGTACGCCTCGCCCGTGGCGTCGTCGAGCAGGAACTCGACAGTGCCCGCGCCGGTGTAGCCGACTGACTGGGCCAGCGCGACCGCGCTGCGGGTGACGAGCGCCCGCTGCTCGGCCGAGAGCGTCGGGGCCGGGGCCTCCTCGAGGACCTTCTGGTGGCGCCGCTGCGTGGAGCAGTCGCGCTCGAAGAGGTGCACCACGTTGCCGTGGGTGTCACCGAAGACCTGGACCTCGATGTGGCGTCCGCGCTCGACGTACTTCTCCAGCAGGAGGGTGTCGTCGCCGAACGCCTTGGCGGCTTCGCGGGCCGCGGCCGCCTGTGCTTCGGCGAGCTCGTCGGCCGAGCGCACGACACGCATGCCCTTGCCGCCGCCGCCCGCGGCCGCCTTCACGAGCACCGGGAAGTCGGCCGCCTCGAGGGCGTCGTCGGCCGTCCAGTTCGGGACCACGGGGACACCCGCGGCACTGGCGATCTCGCGGGCCCGGTCCTTGCGGCCCATCGCATCCATGACCTCGCCGGTGGGGCCGACGAAGGCGACACCCGCCTCGGCGAGAGCGCGCGGCAGGTCGGCCCGTTCGGAGAGGAAGCCGTAGCCGGGGTGGACCGCCACCGAGGGCGCCGCACCCGGAAGGCCTGTGGAGAACGGGTCCGCGCTGTGGGTGGCCGCAGCAACGATGGCAGCGACGTCCAGATAGCTGGGGATCCACACCGCGCGGTCCGCCTCGCGCACGTGGATGGCCTCGGCATCGGCGTCCGTGTAGACGGCAACGGTGCGCAGGCCGAGCGCGCGGGCCGAGCGGATGACCCGGCGGGCGATCTCGCCGCGGTTGGCGACGAGGAGGGTTTCGAAGGCAGTCATGGTCACATCCGGAAGACGCCGTAGGAGGGGCTGGCGACCGGCGCGTGCGCCGCCGCCTCGAGCGCGATGCCGAGCACCCGGCGGGTGTCCGCGGGGTCGATCACTCCGTCGTCCCAGAGCCGGGCGGTGGAGTAGTAGGGCGAGCCCTGCTCGTCGTACGACGCGCGGATCGGGTCCTTGAACGCCTCCTCCTCGTCACTCGACCAGGAGCCGCCCGAGCCCTCGATGCCGTCGCGCTTGACGGTCGCGAGGACCGATGCCGCCTGCTCGCCACCCATCACCGAGATGCGCGCGTTGGGCCACATCCACAGGAAGCGCGGGTCGTAGGCGCGCCCGCACATGCCGTAGTTGCCCGCACCGAAGCTCCCGCCGATCACGACGGTGAACTTCGGTACGACGGAGCACGCGACCGCCGTGACCAGCTTGGCGCCGTCGCGGGCGATCCCGCGGTTCTCGTACTCCCGACCGACCATGAAACCGGTGATGTTCTGCAGGAAGAGCAGCGGGATGCCGCGCTGGTTGCACAGCTCGACGAAGTGGGCGCCCTTGAGCGCCGACTCGCTGAACAGGATGCCGTTGTTGGCCACGATGCCGATCGGGTGGCCCTCGATGTGCGCGAACCCGGTCACGAGCGTCTCGCCGTAGAGCTTCTTGAACTCCTGGAAGCGGCTGCCGTCGACGAGTCGGCGGATCACCTCGCGCACGTCGTAGGGCGTGCGGGTGTCGCCGGGCACCACGTCGTACAAGGTGTCGGGGGCGAGCAGCGGCTCCTCGCCCGGACGCACCTCCCACGGGGCCTCGGGCTCGGGCCGGAAGGTGTCGACGATGGCGCGGAGGATGTCGAGCGCGTGGGCGTCATCGTCGGCGAGGTGGTCGACGACTCCGGAGGTGCGGGCGTGGACGTCACCGCCGCCGAGCTCCTCGGCAGTCACGACCTCACCGGTCGCGGCCTTCACCAGCGGCGGGCCGCCGAGGAAGATCGTGCCCTGGTTGCGCACGATGACCGTCTCGTCGGACATGGCCGGGATGTAGGCGCCGCCGGCGGTGCACGAGCCCATGACGGCAGCGATCTGGGGGACGCCGCGCGCGCTCATGGTGGCCTGGTTGAAGAAGATCCGGCCGAAGTGCTCGCGGTCGGGGAACACCTCGTCCTGGAGCGGGAGAAACCCGCCGCCGGAGTCGACCAGGGCGATGGCGGGCAGGTTGTTCTGCTCGGCGATGGCCTGCGCGCGCAGGTGCTTCTTGACCGTCATCGGGTAGTACGTGCCGCCCTTGACCGTCGCGTCGTTGGCGATGACCACGCAGAGGCGACCGTTGATCCGCCCCATGCCGGTCACGATGCCCGCGCCGGGTGCGTCGTCGCCGTACATCCCGTTGGCCGCGAGTGGGCTGAACTCGAGGAAGGGGCTGCCCGGGTCGAGCAACCGGTCGACCCGGTCGCGGACCAGGAGCTTGCCCCGCTCGGTGTGCTTCAGACGAGCGCGCTCGGATCCGCCGGCACCGCCGGCGCGCACGGCAGCGAGCCGCTCCCGCAGCTCGATGGTGACTTCCCGCAGTCCTGCCACGACATCCTCCAGTGGTTAACGTTCATTAACTCGCCCTCAAGGTTAGCGGTCATTAACCGGAGCGGCTAGCGTGTGCGCATGGCCGGCACACGACGCGACGAAATCCTCGGCATCGCCGCGGAGCTCTTTGCTGCACGCGGGTTCCACGGTGTCTCCGTCGCCGAGCTCGGCGCCGCCTGCGGCATGAGCGGCCCCGCGCTCTACAAGCACTTCGCCGGCAAGGACGCCCTGCTGGCCGAGATGCTGGTCTCCACGAGCGAGGAGCTGCTCGCGGTGGGCCGGGTGCGCGTCCGCGAGGCCGCGGGCGCCGCCGAAGCCGTCTCCGCCCTCGTGGACTGGCACATCTCCTTCGCCCTCGAGCACCGGTCGATGATCGTGATCCAGGACCGCGACTGGTCGGCACTGCCCGACGAGGCGCGCGAGCAGGTCCGCACCCTCCAGCGGAAGTACGTCGACCTCTGGTCGCGCGCCTTGCGCGCCGTCCATCAGGACCTCAAGCCGCTCGAGGCCAAGGCGCGCGTCCACGCCGCCTTCGGCCTGCTGAACTCCACCCCGCACAGCGCGCTGATCCCGGACGGCCGGATGCGCTCGATGCTGCACGAAATGGCCCTCGCGGCCCTGTGGATAACCGCCGACGCCTGATCGGGAAATTTCCTAGCGTCGAGACATGCGAACTCTCGGACGGCCCCACCCCCTCCTTGCCCCTCTGCTGACGCTCGTCGTCTGCCTGGTCGTCGGCCTCCTCGTCACCGGATGTGGCAGCGGCTGACGCCACGACAGCCGGGCCCTGCGTCCGCAAGACTGGCGCCATGACCGATGCATCCGGCGCTCGCTGGTTCGACGAGTGGACCCCCGAGCAGCGCAGCGAGTACGCCGACCGGTTCCGCAAGCTTGCCGCTGACGGGGTCGACATCGACGGCGAGGCACGCATGGTCGACGCCCTCGCTGGCCGCAACAGTCGCGTGCTCGACGCCGGGTGCGGCACGGGCCGCGTCGCGGCGTACCTCGCAGGGCAGGGGCACCGGGCCGCCGGCGTCGACATCGACCCTGTGCTGATCAAGGCCGGGCGCCAGCAGTACCCGGGCCTGCCCCTGCAGTGCCTCGACCTGGTCCAGGTGAGCCCCAACCTCGGGCACTTCGACGTGATCGTCAGCGCGGGCAACGTGATGGTCTATCTCGAGCCGGGGACCGAGCGGGCCGTCCTCGCTGCCCTCGCCTCGGTGCTGGTGCCGGGCGGCCGGGCGATCTTCGGCTTCGCGACCGACCGCGACTACACGGTCGCCGACCTCGACCGGGACGCCACCGCGACGGGCTGGGCGCTCGAGAGCCGATGGGCGACCTGGCAGCTCGACCCGTTCACTCCCGACGCCGACTGGGCGGTCTCGGTCTATCGCTCCTGATCCGGGTCGACGCGGCTCAGCAGGTACGCCGCGAAACGGGCCGCGTCCTCGGCTGCATCGAGGTCGGGCTCCGCGGTGACCTGCCCGCCGGCATCACCCGCACGGTCCGCTGGACCAACGCGGTCGGCCAGCTGTGCCAGCAGCTCCTCGCGCGGCACGCCGTGCAGCGCGAGGAGCACCAGCGGATCGGCCTCGCTCAGCCACGCCACCTGAGTCAGCAAGGCGATCGCGTGACCGCACGGCTGCACCCAGGCGTCGCACGTGCACGAGCTCGCGAACGAGGACGGGATCAGCTCGACCCCCGCCTCCTCCAGGTGGTCGGCGAGTCCCTCGGGAAGGTCACCGGAGAGCAGCGCCGCGATCCGGCCCGCCTCGGCGCCGACGACCTCGACCAACGCGTCCCGCTCCGCCGCCGCCAGGATTGGCAACACCACCGAAGCAGTGACCGATCCCCCTTCCGGCACCGCCAGCGAAGCGACCAGCCGCCCCGGCTCGACCAGGATCCCGCCCACGACACCGGCGCGCGCCAGCCTGCGGCCCGCACGCAGGTCCCCCTCGCCGTACGCCGACTCCTCGACGCTGCGCAGCCAGGCCCGCCCCCACCAGGTGGTCGCCCGAGCCCCTCCACGACGCGGCGCGAACGGAGCGTGACGGCTCACGAGCGTTCCCGCCGCAGCTCGACCAGGTCGCGCAGCTCCGCGTCGGACAGCTCCGTCAGCGCGGTCTCCCCGCCCGACATGACGGCCTCGGCGAGCGCCCGCTTGCCGGCCAACAGCTCCGCGATGCGCTCCTCGATGGTGCCCTCGGCGACGATCCGGTGCACCTGCACCGGCCGGGTCTGGCCAATCCGGTAGGCACGGTCGGTCGCCTGGTCCTCGACCGCGGGGTTCCACCACCGGTCGACGTGGACGACGTGGTCGGCCCTGGTCAGGTTGAGTCCGGTGCCACCGGCCTTGAGCGACAGGATGAAGACCGGCGTGTCTCCGGCCTGGAACTCCCGCACCATCCGCTCACGATCGCCGACCGACGACGCCCCGTGCAGGAAGAGGTGCGGCACTCCGAGCCGGACGAGATGCGCCTCGAGCAGGCGCCCCATCGCGACGTACTGGGTGAAGAGGAGGACGGCGCCATCTTCGGCGAGGATCGTGCCGAGCAGCTCGTCGAGCAGGTCGAACTTCTCCGAACGACCGCCGAGCCTGGGGTTGGACTGGCGCAGGTAGTGCGCCGGGTGGTTGCAGATCTGCTTGAGGCCGGTGAGCATCGCGAGGATCAGGCCGCGCCGTGACTCCGGATCGGCCCGCTCGATGCGCTCCATGGACTCGCGGACCAGGGCTTCGTAGAGGACCGTCTGCTCGCGGGTCAGCCCGACCAGGTGGTCGGTCTCGGTCTTGGGCGGGAGCTCGGGCGCGATGCCCGGGTCGGACTTCTTGCGCCGGAGGACGAACGGACCCACGAGATCCGCGAAACGCCGCGTGACGTCGGGATCGACGCCCGACTCGATCGGCTGCGCCCAGGCCTTGCGGAACGCCATCCGGCTGCCCAGGAGGCCAGGAGTCGCCCAGTCGAGGATCGCCCACAGCTCGGTGAGCTCGTTCTCGATCGGGGTGCCGGTCAGTGCCACCCGAGCCGTCGACGGCACGGCGCGCAGTGCGCGTGCGGTCGAGGTCGCGGCGTTCTTGACGTGCTGGGCCTCATCGGCAACCACGAGGTCCCAGTCGACCTCGGCCAGCTCGGACGCCGAGCGGCGCAGCGTGCCGTAGGTGGTCAGCACGAAGCCACTGGACACCTCGTCAAGCGATCGCCCGCCCCCGTGAAAGCGGCGCACGGGAACACCGGGCGCGAAGCGTCGTACCTCGGCCTCCCAGTTGCCGAGCAGCGACGTCGGGCAGACGACGAGGGTGGGCCCGCCGCCCGGCACCGTGGCCCGGTGCAGGTGGAGGGCGATCACCTGGATGGTCTTGCCCAGGCCCATGTCGTCGGCGAGACAGGCGCCCAGCCCGAGCGAGGTCAGCTCTGCGAGCCAGGTCAGGCCGTGGCGCTGGTAGTCACGCAAGGTCGCCTCGAGCCCCGCCGGCACGGGGATCGGATCACGCGTGGCCGCCGTCCGCAGCTGCGAACGCACCCGCTCCAGCGAGGCACCGACGACCACCCCGACCTTCGTGTCGTCCACGACCAGCGTCGCGGTCAGGGCCGCGGCGACCGCCTGGGGCGCTGTCACGGTGCGGACAAGGCGCTTCTTCGCCTTCTTCGCCAGCTCGGGATCGACGATGAGCCACTGGTCACGCAGCCGGATGACCGGAGCCGCGGCGTGCGCGAGCTGGTCCATCTCGTCGTCGCTGAGCGGCTCGCCGGCGAGCGAGATCCGCCAGTTGAACTCGAACAGCGACGACGGCCCGAAGAGCCCGTCCTGCAGCGCCTCCTCCTGCCGGCCGCCCGCCCCGCGGGCGCCAGCACCGGGCCGGGCCTGCTCCAGCACCGTCGAGGCCGTGAGGTCACGCCCGAGGGCCTTGGGCCAGAGGACGTCGACACCCATCGCGCGCAGGGCTCCGACCCCGGAGTCGAGGAGGCTCACCAGCTCGTCGGTGTCGAGGGTGATCTCGTCGGGGACCCGCAGCTCCTGGAGCCGCTCGAGCACCGGCCATGCCTCGGCGGCGGCACGCAGGGCCAGGGACGCGTGCGTGCGCGCACGCCCGCCGAAGCCGCTCGTCTCGGGGTCGGTCCACAGTAGTGCCGCGTCGCACAGGTGCAGTGGGTTGCGCTCGTCGTGCACCTGAAGGACAAGGCGTACGCCGCCGGCCACGAGCTCTTCCTCGGCGGCCTCGACCCGGAGCGAGAGGTTGACCAGGTTGGGTCGGTCATCGGGGATCGGGACCCCGTCGGCGCGGAGGCGGGCGAGCCGATCCTGCAGCCGGTCCTGGAAGTCCTGGCGTTCGCCATTGCGGGTGCTGACCGACCTGCGGGCGCCGATGGGCCGGACCGCACCCGGCTGCTTCGCGGCGGCCGACGTCGCGCCCGGCGTCGGCGGCGTGCGTGGCATGGCATCGACGACCGCCGCGATCACGCGCCTCGCCAGTCCCTCGGCGGTCGCCGCGTCGAGCTGCTCGTTGGCCCGCGCGGCCGCGAGCTGCTCGAGCCGGTCCAGGTCGGCGGCAGCGAGCTCGGCGGGCTGCCACCACGGGCCGTCCGGCGACGGCTCGAACTTGCCGTCGGCGACCAGCCGCATCGCCAGGAGCACGGCGCCTGCGAGCAGGCCGACACTCGGGTGCGCGTCCTCGGCGGTGCGGGCGCGCGTGAGCACCGGGAGCGCCGCGCGCATCGGGAGCTCGACCGTGCGGCCGCCCCGCGGGCCGGCGCTGAAGGTGATCACGCTGTCTCGTGGCGGTTCGGCGAGCCGGAAGGTGGCCGGGCCGGTCACGGGGACAAAGCTCACTGCGACTCCCCTGACTCGTCGCCGGCGGGCGGCTGGATCGGACTGCGAACCTAACCCGGGAACCTAACGCGAGGAACCGACAAGACATTCACGTAGGCTCGACGCATGAGCATTCTCGAGGACCCCATCGCCCTCCTGGACGGCACGCCGACGACCCTCGGCGACATCATGGCCGGGCGTGCAGCCCTGCTGGTGAACGTCGCCTCGAAGTGCGGACTCACCTCGCAGTACTCCGCGCTCGAGGACCTGCACGAGAAGTACACCGCGCGCGGCTTCACCGTCATCGGCTTCCCGTGCAACCAGTTCGGTGGCCAGGAGCCGGGCACCTCGGAGGAGATCGCGGAGTTCTGCTCCGCGACGTACGGCGTGACGTTCCCGCTGACCGGGAAGGTCGAGGTCAACGGCCACGATCGCCACCCGATCTACAAGGCGCTGACCCACGTGCCCAACGAGCAGGGCGAAGCCGGCGACATCCGCTGGAACTTCGAGAAGTTCCTCGTCGCTCACGACGGTGCGGTCATCGCGCGCTTCAGCCCGACCGTCGTGCCCGACGACCCGCAGCTGATCGCGGCGCTCGAAGCCCTCGTCTGACCCAGCTCGCTGTGGCCCGGTCCACACCAGCCGGTGACCAGAAGTCGGATGTACTTGTCAGTGGTCGCGCCTAGCATTGGTTGGCGTGACCACAGACCTCACCCAAGACCCGCCCGCCGAGTCCGGCCCGGCCTCTGACGCGCTGCCCCCGGGCACGTTCCTCGTCGCCGGTGTCGTCGTTCTCGGCGCCATCATGTCCATCCTCGACATCACCGTCGTGTCGGTGGCCCTGCAGACGTTCCAGACGACGTTCAACGCCACCTCGGCGCAGGTGGCCTGGACGATGACCGGCTACACACTCGCGCTGGCCGCGGTGATCCCGCTGACCGGCTGGGCGGCCGACCGCTTCGGCACCAAGCGCCTGTTCATCCTCGCGGTCCTGCTGTTCACGCTTGGCTCGGCACTGTGTGCATCGGCACCCAACCTGGAGACCCTCGTGGGCTTCCGCGTGCTCCAGGGCCTGGGCGGCGGCATGCTGATGCCGCTCGGCATGACGATCATGACCCACAAGGCTGGCCCACAGAACGTCGGTCGCGTCATGGCCATCCTCGGCATCCCGATGATGCTCGGCCCGATCTGTGGACCGATCCTCGGCGGCTGGCTCGTCGACAGCGCCAGCTGGCACTGGATCTTCCTGGTCAACGTCCCGATCGGCGTCCTCACGATCATCTACGCCTCGATGGTGCTCCCCAAGGACGACGTCGAGCCGTCGGAGACCTTCGACTTCCTCGGCATGCTGCTGCTCTCCCCCGGCCTCGCGACGCTGCTCTACGGCGTCTCCTCGATCCCCGGCGCGAAGCAGGAGCACGGCACCATCTGGACCACCGAGGTCGTGGCGTTCACCATCATCGGCGCACTCCTCGTCGCGGCGTTCGTGCCGTGGGCGCTCAACCGCAGGAACAAGCACCCGCTGATCGACCTGCACCTCTTCCGCGACCGACAGATGACCGTTGCGGTCGTGGCGATGGCCCTGTTCGCCATGGCGTTCTTCGGTGCCGGCCTGCTCTTCCCGTTGTACTTCCAGCAGGTGCTCGGCGAGAACGCCCTCGGCTCCGGTCTCCTGCTGATCCCGCAGGGCCTCGGTGCTGTCCTGACCATGCCGATCGCGGGCGTGCTCTCCGACAAGATCGGTCCCGGCAAGGTGGTCCTCACCGGCATCGTGCTCGACACGATCGGCCTGGCGTTCTTCATCAACATCGGGGCTGACCCGTCGACGCTGCGCATCCTCGCGGGCCTCTTCATCATGGGCCTGGGCATGGGTTGCACGATGATGCCGATGTTCAGCGCGGCCCTGGCCACGCTGAGGCACGAGCACATCGCCCGGGGCTCGACCCTGCTCAACGTGACCCAGCAGGTCGCGGCGTCGATCGGCACGGCGATCTTCGCGGTCATCCTGACCAACGGCTTCGTCGCGCGTGAAGAGGCGGTGACGCTCATGGGGCTGGGCGAGGAGGTCGCCAGGGCCGGTGGCCCCGAGCGCGCGGACCCGTCACTGCTCCAGCAGCTGGTGGCCGCGACCCCGGACGGCCTCGTCGCGTTCGGCGAGGCGTTCGGCTCGGTCTTCCTGGTCGGCACGATCCTCGTGGGGCTCTGCTTCATCCCGGCGCTGTTCCTGCCGCGCCACAAGGTCGCCCCGCTCGACCCCGCGGCGATGATCCACTGACCGACGCGGTCAGCGCACACGACGGAGGCTCCCGGGTTCGCACCCGGGAGCCTCCCTCCCTTTGGCGCGATGAACACACGGTGAACAGAAGGTGTCCAATGCCTTCCGTTGGCCCCACGTCCTGCCCTACGGTCGGCCTCATGGGGAAGAGCACCAAGGCGGCGAAGCCGGCACACGCGTCGCGACTCGACCGCGAGCTCAACGAGCTGCTCCAGGAGCTGCGCGTCGTTCAGGGCGGCATCCTGCTGATGATCGGCTTCCTGCTGGTGATCGCCTTCAGCGCGGCATTCCAGGAGGTGACGACCTTCCAGAAGGTCGCCTACTACCTGACGGTGCTCGTCACGGGGATCTCCGCGATCGTCGTTGTCGCGCCCGTCGTCCACCACCGGCTCGCCTTCCGCAAGCACGACAAGGAACGCATCGTCGTGCGGGGCAACCACCAGGTGCTTGCCTCCGTCGGCCTGGTTGCCCTGTCGATCCTCGGCATCCTGACCCTGCTGACCGACTTCCTCTTCGGTCTGATGCTGACCATCGTGATCGACGTGCTGTACGTCGGGCTGGTGTCGATCTTCTGGGTCGTGCTGCCGATCACCTCGATCCGCCGGGCGGCCCGCGAGCACGCCGAGGAGGCTCGGCTCAGCTCTGTGCCGCCAGCACCAGCGGCAGCACCTGCGCAGCGCCGGAGCTCCTGAGGGCGCGCGCTGCGAGCGTGAGGGTCCAGCCACTGACGACCATGTCATCCACGAGCAGGACCCGGGCGCCCTCGGGCACCTCACCCTCGAGCGCATAGCGCCGCCCGACGGCCGCCACCCGCTGCGCGGAGTTGGCGGCGCCCCGACCCGGCTGCACCGACGGGTCCGTGATCGACCAGCGCCCCACGATCGGGACCTTGAGGAACCGCGAGAGTCCATCGGCCAGGTCGCGCACCAGAGCGGGGCGCGTCGCGGAGTCGACATAGACGATGACGTCCACGGAGGGGCGCCACTCCTGCAGGACCGCCACCATCGCCTGGATCAGCGGCATGGGCACGGGACCGTCGGGACTGGTCTCGCGGAAGAGCTCGCGGAGCTGCTGGCCGTGGCCGAGGTCGGTGAGACGGGCGATGGCCCGTCCCTCGTCGGCGCCGTCGTTGATCCGGCCCTTCAGCTCGATGCCGAGATTGGCCAGCGCCGTCGGCCACATGCGCCTCGGCGCAACCACCACGCCCGGGCGCTCCAGCGCAGCCCGCGCGTCCGAGGCAGCCGACTCGGAGATGGCCGCGTCGACAGGCAGCCCGCCGCAGTTGTCACAGCGGCCGCACCGCTCGGGCGCCTCGTCATCGAGCTGGCCACGCAGGTAGGCCATGCGGCAGCCCTCGTGGGTCAGGTAGTCGAGCATCGCGCGCTGCTCGCGCTCGCGCGCCTCCGCGACGCGCGCGTAGCGCTCCGCGTCGTAGGCCCAGGGTTGCCCGGTGGCCTCCCATCCACCCGACACCCGACGCACCGCGCCATCGACGTCGAGCACCTTCAGCATCGTCTCGAGCCGGTTGCGGTTGAGGTCCACGTAGGTCTCCAGCGCCGCCGTGGACACCGGGCGTCCGGCGTCGGCCAGCGCGGCCAACGTGTCCCGCACGAGCTGCTCGCGCGGGAAGGCGAGCGAGGCGAAGTAGGCCCAGATGTCACGGTCCTCGATGCCCGGCAGCAAGACCACCACGGCGTCATCGGTGCCACGACCGGCACGGCCGACCTGCTGGTAGTAGCTGACCGGCGACGACGGCGCCCCCAGGTTGATGACGAAGCCAAGGGTCGCGTCGAAGCCCATGCCTAGGGCGCTGGTCGCGATCAGTGCCTTCACCCGGCCGGCGGCGAGGTCGCCTTCGAGCGCCTCGCGCTCGGTGGTCTCCGTCTGCCCGGAGTACGCCGCGACGACATGCCCGCGGTCGCGCAGGAACGCCGCGACCTCCTGGGTGGCCGCAACCGTGAGGCAGTAGACGATGCCCGAGCCGGGCAGCTGGCCGAGGTGATCGGCGAGCCAGGCCAGGCGCTGGTCGGCCGTGGGCAGCCGCACGACGCCGAGCCGGAGCGACTCGCGATCGAGGCTGCCCCGGAGCACGAGGACATCACCGAGGCTCCCGGCAGCGACGTCGGGCGGCGCCAGCTGCTCGGCGACGTCGCGGGTGACGCGCGCGTTGGCCGTGGCGGTCGTCGCGAGCACGGGGATGCCCGGACGCAGCTCGGAGAGCATCGAGCGGATCCGGCGGTAGTCCGGCCGGAAGTCGTGACCCCAGTCGGAGATGCAGTGCGCCTCGTCGACCACGAGCAGACCGGTAGTGGCCGCGAGCCGGGGCAGCACCTCGTCGCGGAACCCGGGGTTGTTGAGCCGCTCGGGACTCACCAGCAGGACGTCGACCTTGCCCGCGGCGATGTCCGCCTCGATGCGGGTCCAGTCCTCCGGGTTGGTGGAGTTGATCGTCACGGCATGGATGCCGGCGCGGTCGGCCGCGGCGATCTGGTTGCGCATCAACGCGAGCAACGGGCTGACGATCACCGTCGGGCCGGCCCCCTCGGCACGCAGCAGAGCGGTGGCCACGAAGTAGACCGCGGACTTGCCCCACCCGGTGCGCTGCACGACGAGGGCACGGCGGCGGTCGACCGCGAGGGCCTCGATCGCCGTCCACTGGTCCTCGCGCAGCACGGCGTCATCACGTCCCACGAGCGCGCGCAGGGACGCCTCGGCCCGGGCGCGGGCTGCGGTGCGGTCGGTCACGGTGGCGCTGCTCATGCCGACCTGTCTACCAGCCGGCACCGACCACGCGCGCTGTGCCCTCCACAGGCGGGACCAACTACGCAAAACCCCATACGGAGAAGGGGATCCGCTGTTTCAATTTCCTCGTGCAGATCCTTGGCGTCGCTCTCCTCCTCCTGGCGCTGGAGGCCTGGAACGTCGGAACCGGCAGTCTTGACGGGGCAACGGTCCTGGCGGTCCAGCTGGTCATCGCTGGAGTCCCGCTCTTCGTGATCTCGCGGTCCTTCCGCAGCGGACGACCGGGCTTCGTCGCGCTCGGCGGGCTGATCGGCGTCGCCGTGGGCGCGGCGTACGTCAGCGTCGTCCTCGGCGGGCACACCGAGGACAACGACCCGCACCGGATCCACCTGCTCACCGGTCTGATGACCGGCATCGCGGCGAGCTGCCTGCTCCCGCTGTCGTTCCGCCGCCGCTACTGAGCCGCGGCGCGGGTCACCAGATCCGGACGCGCTCCGCAGGATCGAGCCACAGGCCGTCGCCGGGCTGGGTCTCGAACGCCTCGTGGAACTCGTCGAGGTTGCGCACGATGTTCGCGCGGAACTCCGGCGGGCTGTGCGGGTCGATCGTGAGGTACTGCCGCTCCTGCTCGATGCGCCGCTTCGTGCGCCACACGTAGGCCCAGTTGGAGAACAGCGTCTGGCTCTCCTCCTTCGTGACCGTGCCGCCGCGCGAGATCGCGTACGCCGTGTGGCCGATCGTCAGGCCACCGAGGTCGCCGATGTTCTCGCCGACGGTCAGCGAACCGTTGACGTGCTCACCGGGGAGGTTGCGCGGCGAGAACGCGTCGTACTGAGCGATGAGGGCCTTCGACTTCACCTCGAAGGCGGCCTTGTCCTCGGCGGTCCACCAGTCGTTGAGGTTGCCCAGGCCGTCGTACTGCGCGCCCTGGTCGTCGAAACCGTGCCCGATCTCGTGCCCGATGACCGCGCCGATACCGCCGTAGTTCTCAGCCGCGTGAGCGTCCGCAGCGAAGAACGGCTTCTGCAGGATGCCCGCGGGGAAGCAGATCTCGTTGGTGCCCGGGTTGTAGTAGGCGTTGACCGTCTGCGGCAGCATGAACCACTCGTCGCGGTCCACCGGCCCACCGAGCTTGCCGAGCTGCCGGTCGGTCTCGAACGCCGCGGCGGCCTGCACGTTGGCCACCAGGTTGTCGGCCGTGACCTCGAGCGCGGAGTAGTCGCGGAACGTCTCGGGGTAACCGATCTTGGGCCGGAAGGTGTCGAGCTTCTCGTAGGCCTTCTGCTTCGTCTCGTCCGTCATCCAGTCGAGCTTCTCGATGCTGGAGCGGTAGGCGCGGAGCAGGTTGTCGACGAGCTCGTCCATCAGCGCCTTGGCGACCGGCGGGAAGTGCCTCGCGACGTACTCCTTGCCGACGGCCTCGCCGAGCGCGCCCTCGACGAGGGAGACGCCGCGCTTCCAGCGGGCGCGCATCTCCGGCGTGCCCGACAGTGTGCGGCCGTAGAAGTCGAAGTTGGTTTCGGCGAACGCCTTCGGGAGGTACGGCGCGACGGAGCGCAGCACGCGGCTGGTGAGCCACTCGCGCCACTGCTCGATCGGGGTGTCGGTGAGGACCGTGGAGAGGTGCGAGAGGTAGGACGGCTGGCGGACGATGACCTCGTCGATGGCGCCCGGCGCTCCGCCGAGGTTGCGCACGTAGGCCGCCCAGTCGAAGGCCGGCGCCAGGTCTTGCAGCTCATTACTCGTGAGCAGGTTGTAGGTCTTCTGGACGTCGCGGGTCTCCGCGCGCTCCCAGTGGCCCGCGGCGATCTTCGTGTCGATCGCCATGATCCGCTCGGCGGCACCCTGCGGGTCTGCCTGCTCGGCGAGGCTCAGCATCGTGGCGAGGTACGCGACGTACTTCTCACGGATCTCTGCGAACTTCTCGTCGCGGTAGTAGCTCTCGTCCGGCAGCCCCAGGCCGCCCTGGGTGATGTGGAAGAGGTATCGGTCGGAGTCCCTGGAGTCGCTGTCGACATAGGACCCGAACAGGCCCGCGCCGCCGACCCGCTCGAGCTCGCCGAGCAGCGCGGCCAGGTCGCGGACGTCGCGGACGCCGGCCACGGCGTCGAGCAACGGCTTCACCGGCGCGATGCCGAGCGCCTCGACGGCGTCCTCGTCCATGAAGCTCGCGTAGAGGGCCGCGATCTTGCCGTTCTCGGTGCCCGGCTCGGGTGCTGTCGCCGCCAGCTCCTCGATGATCTCCCGGACGTGCTCCTCCGCCTGGTCGCTCAGCGTGACGAAGGGCCCCCAGCTCGATCGGTCGCTCGGGATGTCCTCCGTCGCGAGCCAGTGGCCGTTGAGGTGCCCGAAGAGGTCGTCCTGCGGGCGGATCGCCGGGTCCATGCCCGCGCGCGCGTCATCGAGAATGCTCACGCTCCGACCCTAGCCAACCCCGCCGAATGGCCAGGTTCGGCGTGCCGAGAGGTCAGTAATGGCGGCCCGAGGGGTCAGCTCTGGCGCACCCACCCGTCAGATCTGGTTCAGCGCCAGACCTGACGCCGGGGAATCTCACGTGGTGCTCGAGCCGACACGCGGACCTGCTTCGGACGGGTGGCATCCAACGCGCCCCGCAGCTCAGCGAGCCAGCCATCGAGCGCGGGCCCGGACAACTGTCCCTTTCGCACGACGATGACGGCCCAGCCGGCGTCACGCAACGCCTGTCGGCGTTCCTCATCGTGCACTTGCTCCTCTGGTGAGCTGTGGTGCTCCTCCCCGTCGTACTCCACCGCGATGCGAGCGAGGCGGTAGGCAAGGTCGAGACGCACGCGGCCGTAACCCGGCACATCGATCTCGACCTGAGGCTCCGGGATCGGGAGGCCCGCGTCCACGATGGCGAGCAGCGTCCACGCCTCCCGGGGTGATTCGCACTGTCCAGTCACCAACGGAGCGAGCGCCCGCAGCTGGGTGACCCCGCGCCGCCCCTTATAGCGCTCGGCGATCGCCACCAGGTCCGCCCGACTGACCCCGTGGTGCCGCGCGAAGGCGCACATCGCCGCGAAAGCCGCCGAACGTCCCCGGAGACAGGCCAGGTCGGCGGCCGTCCTCACCGGGGTCGTCACCGCAACACCGTCGATGATCTGGACGTCCTCCCGAAGCAGGGCCCGGCTCCCGCCGAGCACCCCTTCGCGACGTACGCGCGTGGCCGACGCCGGCGAGACCACCTCGAGTCGGGGCGGATGCGCGAGCGCGCCGGGATCGAACGCGTCAATCCCGTGCAACCATGCGGCGCTGCGGTCACTCACCACCGCGTGATGCGCCAGCACCAGCTTGGCTGCCGCGAATCTGAGCGCCGGGGAGTCCTCGAGATCCGCGCCCGTGTAGACGCCGTGGAGGACCCGCCGGATGCGCCGCTCGGTCAGTGCGCATCGGAGGTCGTGTCGGCTCCAGCCGAGCGCAGCGACGGTGCCGAAGAGGAATGGGCCGTCAGGAATTTCCATGCGTCAGGTGTACGACGCCGGCGCAGCATCCCGCTCGGCCCGTCGCCCGACCTGTGGATAACCACGCCGTTCCTGGCCCTTCGCCGCACTAGACCTGACGGATGGGCCCACCAAACCCGGCCTTTCGGCCCACCAAACCTGGCCTTTCGGCGGGGGAGGGAGGGAAGGGAAGGGGAGGGGAGGGAAGGAAGGGTGCGGTCAGCCGACCTTCACGATGCGGACCAGCTCGAAGTGCATGGGGTCGGTGTACTTCCACGTGCCACCCCAGGCAAAGCCCCACTTCTCGAAGATCTTCACCACGCTCGGGTTCATCTGGCCCCGGATGCCGCGACCGTTCTCCAGCGAGTTGAGGTCGATCGCCATGCCGAAGGCGTGGTTGGACAGGCGGGTCGAGCCTGCGATGAAGCGAGCGTTGAAGCAGCCGGCGGTCTGGTAGACGTGCTCACTCAGGCCCTGGGCAACCACGTCGTTGAGCGCGGCCCGCAGCTGCGGAAGCATCGCGGTGTTGCAGGTGACGCGGCCGATCAGCGGCATGGTCTCAGTGCGCAGGTGCGAGGCGGTCCAGCTCGATTCGGGGATGACCTGGTTGCCGACGACGCGGTAGCGGTAGATGCCGATGGCGGCACCGACCGAGCCACTGGTCGCGATGGCGACCTGCGGCGCCCCCGGGTTCAGGCCGAGCACCGATGCGATGTCGAGCATCTGGATCGCGGCGTCCTTGCCGACGATCTTCTCGAGCGGCTTGCGGATCGACTGGGGGGATCGCTTCAGCGTCGAGATCAGCATCGCGTTGCCCTCGACCTTGAACAGGTCCTCGCCCCACTCCTCGTTGACGACGAGGTCGATGCCCTTCGGGTGCTCGACGTAGGCCCCGACGTGCACGTCCTGGGCAGCGTCACCGACACCGACCGGGACGAAGTGCTCCTCGTCCTCCACCTTCGGCGCGATGGGACTCGAGATGGCCATCTCTCCGGCCGCCACGCGCGACCAGATCGCGTCCTGCTTGCCTGCGAGCGTGAAGCGTCGGTACGTCGCCGGGTCGACCGCCGCGACGTTGTAGTAGTCGCCCTGGATCGGGGTGTTCGCCATCGAGAAGACGTCGGTGGCAAAGACCCCGTCGATCCCCTCGATCCTCTTGACCATCGAGGAGGAGAGGGTCTCGGTGTCGTAGATCAGGATGTCCGCGCGCGCCACGGCCCCCTCGAGCGCCGGTGGCTGCGGCATGGAGTGGTCGTCGTCGAAGACCGGCACGCTGACGGCCGGAGACGGCGTCCTGCTCGGCTTGGCGGCAGTCTTCTTCGGCGCCTCACCACCACAGGCACCCATCACGGTGCACAGGGCCAGGGCGGCCAACCCTGCCGTCGTACGCCGTGCGCGGCCCAGACCTCGTGCCATGAAAGTGCTCTCTCCCGAATCCCCGAAAGACCCCTCCCCAGGTGTCTCTCCCTCTGGGAACCGAGACTATCCCAGCAGTCTCAGACTGACCCAAGAACGCGCGACGCGATCCAGGTGATGGTGTCGGCCACTGCCTCGGCGTTGCCGGAGGGCTGCATGACGTGGCTCAGCACGACACGGACGATCGCGTCGATGACGCCGTCGAGCTGCCAGTCCTCCAGGTCGAGCGCGAAGGCGGCGAGGTGCTCTCCGATGACCAGCTTGGCGGTCTCCATGAGCGTGCCGGAGTGCGTGGTCAACAGCGGCAGCAGCTCGGTGTCGGCGCCGTGGGTCGCGCTCACGATCGCCTTGATCAGCGCGTTGCCCTCAGCGAGGTCGAGCACTCCCGTCACGGCGGCGCGGATGGCCGTGAAGATGTCCTCCGGGTGAGCCAGGAAGGCGCCGTCGACACGCTCGAGGAAGCGAGCGAGCTCGCCGAGGATCATCGCCTCCGCCAGCGCGGTCTTGGTGCCGATCTCGTTGTAGACGGTCTGGCGGCTGACGCCGACCGCGTCGGCCAGCCGGGACATCGTGACCGATGACCAGCCCTGGGTCGTGGTCACCTCGGTCGCAGCCACGACGATGCGGTCGCGGATCGTGGCCGTCTCGGCGATCCCCACGGTCATGGCGGACAACGGTGGCACCTTTCGATAGTCAGCGGTCGTGCGGTTCCGGCCCGCTCCGCCCACCCGGCGTTTCCGCCTGGCGAACAGATTACGGGCCGGAACCCGGCACTGTCAGCCCGCAGCCCTGCAGCGCCTCGCGCTGCTGGCTTCAGCCTTCCAGCGTCAGCGCGAGGACCGGGCAGGAGTTGACCGCGGCGAGGACCATCTTGCGGTCCTCCTCCGGCGGGTTCTCGTCGTGGATGACGAGCATGTCGTCGTCATCCACCTCAAAGTACTCGTGAGCCATGGACTCGCACATGCCGAGTCCTTCGCACTTGTCGCGATCGACGACGATCTTCATCGCGTTTCCACCTTCAGCGTCTCAGGGTTGACCGGGATGAAGTCCATCTTCTCCCGGACACCGCAGTCAGGACACGTCCAGTCGGCCGGAATCTCATTCCACGCGGTGCCGGCGGCGAAGCCCTCGTGCTCGTTGCCGACAGCGACCTCGTAGACGTAGGAGCAACCCGGGCACTTCGCTGCGAGCACCTCGGTGTCGAAGCTCTGCGCGGTGACGTCCTCGCCGATCACAAAGGCGCCCTCGAGCTCCACGCCGTACTTCGCGTAGTACTTGTCCTTCTTGCGCGGCGCGATGTTGGCCAGCGTGATGTCCCCACCGAGGTGGTCGACGACGCGCTGGTCCATGACCTTGCGCCACAGCGGCGGGAACAGGGCGATCGTCAGCGAGCCGGCGTAGCCCGTGGGCAGCGTCGGGGACTCCTCGAAGTCGCGCAGCGCCTGGTAGCGACGGACCGGGTTGGCGTGGTGGTCCGAGTGACGCTGCAGGTGGTAGAGCACCACGTTGGTCGGGATGTTGTTGCTGTTCCACGAGTGGCGCGGAGCGACACGCTCGTAGCGCTGCTTGCCCTCAGGGCCGACCTTCTGGCGCTTCATGCCGTAGTGCTCGAGGTAGTTGATGACCTCCAGCAGCGAGAACCCGATGACGGCCTGGAGCGCGAGGAACGGCAGGACGCCGACGCCGAGCCACAGGGTGAGGCCACCGAAGAGCACCACGGTCATCAGCCAGGCGTTCAGGACGTCGTTGCCCCAGTGGAACGGGTGCGTGCCCTTGCGGCGGTAGCGCTTGGCCTCGAGCTCCCAGGCCGACTTCAGCGAGCCGGACACCGTGCGCGGCCAGAAGGCGTAGAAACTCTCACCCAGGCGCGAGGACGCGGGGTCCTCCGGGGTCGCGACGCGGACGTGGTGGCCGCGGTTGTGCTCGATGTAGAAGTGACCGTACGCCGACTGGGCCAGCGCGATCTTGGAGAGCCAACGCTCGTTGGCCTCCTTCTTGTGGCCCAGCTCGTGGGCGGTGTTGATGCCGATGCCGCCGATCGCGCCGACGGACAGGGCCAGGCCGATCTTCTCCCACAACGCGAGGTCGAAGTCGCGGACCAGCTGCGAGAAGGCACTGCCGTCGATCGCATCCTTGATGCCGACGAGATCGGCCAGCGCTGCGATCGGGTTGCCGACGACGACCATGTACATCGCAGCGATCAGCACGAAGTACTGGATCGGCAGGTACAGGTAGGTGATCCAGCGGTAGTACTTGTCGTTCTCCAGCGCCTCGATGATGTCGTCAGGCGGGTTGGAGGCGTCGAGCCCGAAGATCAGGTCGAGGATCGGGACGACCACGAGGATCAGGATCGGGCCGGCCCAGAGCACGACGCCGAGCTCGAACTGCGCGTAGGCCAGGACGGCGATGATGCCGAGGCCCGGGATCAGCAGGCCGAGAAGCCACAGGTAGCGCTTCTTGTCCTTCCAGTCTTCGGTCGTTCCTGCTGGAACGGTACCGGCGGTCGGATCCACCATCGTCGAGCCTCCTCGGCTTGCCTTTTACAAAAGCAGGTTGCTTGTAAAGCGTTGACACAACGGTCACATTTGTAAAGACGGCGTGTCAACAAGGTGTCGGGAACACTGCGTTCCAAACAGTGTGAGCCGCACCACGTGCAGCGCTGGAGGCGAGGACGCCCGAGAAACGCCGCAGGCGGCGTACTTGAGAAAGTACGCCGCCTGGACGGTGCGGGCCATGGCCCGCCGGGTTCGGTTCTCCCGTCAGCTGGCCTCGACCTGGAGGGTCTCCGGGTCGACCGGGACGAAGTCGAGCTTCTCCCGCACGCCGCAGTCGGGGCAGGTCCAGTCGTCCGGGATCTCGTTCCAGGCGGTGCCGGCGGCGAAGCCCTCGTGCTCGTTGCCCGCCGCGACCTCGTAGACGTAGGAGCAACCCGGGCACTTCGCCGCGAGGACCTCGATGTCGAAGTGCTGCGCCGTCACGTCCTCGCCCGCCTCGACCCGCTGCTGCTCGGCGGTGCCGTACTTCGCGAAGTACTTCTCGCGCTTGCTCGGCTGGATGTTGGCCTGGGTGATGTCGTTGCCGATGTGGTGGAAGACGCGGTCGTCCATGACCTTGCGCCACAGCGGCGGGAACAGCGCCAGCGTCAGCGTGCCCGCGTAGCCGGTCGGCAGCGCCGGGGACTCCTCGAAGTCGCGCAGCGCCTGGTAGCGGCGGACCGGGTTCGCGTGGTGGTCCGAGTGACGCTGCAGGTGGTACAGGAAGATGTTGGTGACGATGTTGTTCGAGTTCCACGAGTGGCGCGGGGCGACCCGCTCGTAGCGCTGGCGCTCGGGCGGACCGACCTTCTGGCGGCAGAGGCCGTAGTGCTCGACGTAGTTGATGATCTCCAGCAGCGAGAAGCCGGCGACGATGATGACCAGCGCGTACGGGAGCAGCCCGATGCCGAAGTAGGCGATCGAGGCACCGAAGAGCACCGCAGACATCAGCCACGCGTTGAGCACGTCGTTGCCCAGGTGGAACGGGTGCGTGCCCTTGCGCTTGTAGCGCTTGGCCTCGAGCTCCCAGGCGCTCTTGAAGGAACCCGAGACGGTGCGGAACCAGAACGTGTAGAAGGACTCGCCCAGGCGCGAGGAGGCCGGGTCCTCGGGGGTGGCGACGCGGACGTGGTGACCCCGGTTGTGCTCGATGTAGAAGTGGCCGTAGAAGGTCGGCGCAAGGGCGATCTTCGAGAGCCAGCGCTCGACCGACTCCTTCTTGTGGCCCAGCTCGTGCGCAGTGTTGATGCCGATGCCCATGACGGCGGCGGCGGAGAAGGCAATCGACGTCTTCTCGAACCAGGTCAGGTCGGAGGCGCCGTTCTCGGCCATCGGGCGGACCAGGTCAGCGCCGAGGTTGGCGGCGGCCCAGTCGGTGATGTTGAGCAGGTTGGTGACGGCGAGGATCGGGTTGCCCTGGGTGACCAGGTAGAAGACCGCCCAGAGGATGAAGAACTGCAGCGGCAGGAACGCGTAGACCACCCAGCGGTAGTACTTGTCGTTCTCGAGCGCCTCGATCACCTCGTCCGGCGGATTGGACGAGTCCTTGCCGAAGATGAGGTCGAAGACCGGGATGATCACGTTGACCAGAGCCGGCCCGGCGAGCAGCAGCCACCACCAGTCGGTGTAGGCATAGGCCACCACGGCCAGGATGCCGAAGCCCGGGACCATGAGGCCGAGAAGCCACAGGTAGCGCTTCTTGTCCTTCCATGCCTCCGTGGACCCCACGGGGACGGTGCCAGCGGTCGGATCGATCATGTTGCGAGCCTCCTCAGACTCTCCCTTTACAAGAGCCCTCCCCCTGTAAAACCTCACGGAGGCTCGCATGACGTTCATACAGGTGTCAAGGACATGGTGTTCGAGACAACACCCGCGGTCTGGTCCGGCCGTTGAGCCTCCGGCTGCCGGGCCTCAGGTCAGCGGGCGTCGACCTTCAGGGTCTCCGGGTCGACCGCGATGAAGTCGACCTTCTCGCGCACCCCGCAGTCCGGGCAGCACCAGGTGTCGGGGATCTCGGCCCACGCCGTGCCGGCGGCCCAGCCCTCGTGCTCGTCACCTGCCGCGACCTCGTAGACGTAGGAGCAACCCGGGCACTTCGCCGCGAGGACCTCGACGTTGTCGAAGGAGTGCGCAGTGACGTCGTCGGCGACGGGCACGACCTCGTGCGGCGCCGCGGCGTACTTCTCGTAGTAGTACGCCCTCTTGCGGGGCTGGATGTTGGCGAGGGTGATGTCGCCGCCGAGGTGGGAGAGCACCTTCTTGTCCATCACGCGTCGCCAGACGGGCGGAATGACCGCGAGGACGATGGCGCCGGCGTAGCCGCACGGCAGCACCGGGGCCTCTTCGAAGTCGCGCAGGGCCTGGTAGCGGCGGGTGGGGTTCGCGTGGTGGTCCGAGTGGCGCTGCAGGTGGTACAGGAAGATGTTGGTCACCCGGTTGTTGGAGTTCCACGAGTGCCGCGGGGCGACGCGCTCGTAGCGCTGCTTGCCCTCGGGACCGACCTTCTGGCGCAGCATGCCGTAGTGCTCGAGGTAGTTGACGACCTCCAGCAGCGAGAAGCCGAACACGATGTTGATCAGCAGGTACGGCGCGATGCCGACGCCGAGCCACGCGATCAGGCCACCGAAGAGCACGACCGACATGGCCCAGGCGTTGAGCACCTCGTTGCCGAGGTGGAACGGGTGCGTGCCCTTGCGCTTGTAGCGCTTGGCCTCGAGCTCCCACGCCGACTTCAGCGAGCCCGACACGGTCCGCGGCCAGAACTCGTAGAAGGTCTCCCCGAGCCGCGAGGAAGCCGGGTCCTCAGGCGTGGCCACGCGGACGTGGTGGCCCCGGTTGTGCTCGATGTAGAAGTGACCGTAGAACGACTGGGCGAGCGCGATCTTGGAGAGCCAGCGCTCGACCGACTCCTTCTTGTGGCCCAGCTCGTGCGCGGTGTTGATCCCGATGCCCGCGACGCAGCCGGCGGTGATCGCGACGCCGATCTTGTCCCAGACGGAGAGCGTGACCTCGTCGAAGATCCCGGCGCCGGGGACGGTGCCGAACAGGTCGGCGACCGCCGCGAACGGATTGCCCACCGCGATGAAGTACATGACGGCGGCGAGCCCGGCGTACTGGAACGGCAGGTAGGCGTAGGTCACCCAGCGGTAGTAACGGTTGTTCTCGAGCTCGTCGATCATCTCCTCCGGCGGGTTCTTGCCGTCGAGGCCGAGCAGCACGTCGAGCAGGGCGATGACCACGAAGATCGCGATGGGCCCGATCCAGAGCGCCCACTTCCAGTCCAGGCCGGTGGCCCCCATGATGCCGAGGAGCGGCAGGATCGGGACGACGATGCCCAGGAGCCAGGCGTACTTCTTGCCGTCCTTCCACTCCTCGCCGTCGATGCCGGTCGTGCCGTCGCGAACGGTGCCCGCCGTGGGATCAGTCATTGGTGCGCCTCCGGATCCTTCGTCCAGACCGACTCTTTACAAATGGAGCCGATCTGTAAACTCTCTTGACGCCCAGTCTCCTTTTGTAAACACAGGGTGTCAAGGGTGTGAAGGGTCACCAGACGATGCGGCTGCGCTCTCGCCACAACTCGGGTACCGCGTGCGCGGCGGCACGGTTCCACAGCTGCAGGTAGAGACTCACCGCGCCACCTGTCAGCTGGATGTCCGCCGCAGCGCACCGGGTATCCGCAACGGAGACCTCCTCCGTCACCGCGGGCTCGGGCGAGACGGACACCAGCCAGGCCCGCTCCCCCTCGTCGGGACGGACCGCGATCGTGACCGGCTCGTCCGAGCGCAACGTCGACTTCGGCCGCGGAAGGAAGCCACGCACCAGCTCATCGATCCCGTCGAGCGCGAGCGCCGGACCGATCCAGGTCTCCTCCCCCGACGGCGCCCGCCCGAGCGCGGCCGCCATCGCGTCGACGGCATGGATGGTGGTCTCGTGGCACTGCCGCCGCGCCCAGAACTGCCGCGGGCCGGGTGCATCGTGGAGGAAGACGGGAGCGCCGACCGTCTCCGGCGCCTGGGTCAGGGCTGTCACGAAGTCGATCGCGCCGTCGCGCAACCACTCGACCGGATCGATGGAGGTCTGACCCTCCCGCTCGAGCGCCTCGGGGTCAGAGCTCAGACCGCGTAGGTTGCCCGCAGCCCAGCGGTGCACCATCCCCTGGTGGGCGATCAGGTTGCGGACGTTCCAGTCCGGCGTGGTCGGCACCCCCGCGCGCAGGCCGGCGCGGTCGGCGTACCGGACGAAGGAGACCAGCGCCTCCCGTAGTCCTTCGAGGTGCTCGGTGACAGACAGCGTGGTCGGCATGGGGCCAGCGTCTCAGCAACTGCGACGCGGGGTCCTGCGATTTTTCGGTCGCGGTGACCGGTCAGGGAGTGAAGCTGCGTCCCCGCACCTCGGCCGGCTGCTGGTGCCCCACCGGGTTGCGGTACTCACCGAGCACGACCCGCACGTCACGTCCGGCTCCGACGTGGATCACGAACTCGCCGGTGCCGATGGAGACGATGTCACCGCGCACGACGTAGTTCAAGCCGTCCTGCTCGACCGCGAACCCGGGCTTGCACCGCACCACGTCCTCCGTGGCCAGCAGGACCAGCTGCTGCTCCGGCCTGTCGCCGAACTTCAGCGCCAGGGCAAGGACGCCGAGCATGGAGAGGTCTGCCGCGAGGACGAGCCAGAGCACGATCCGGTTGGACACGTGGCCCTCGACGACGTTGGCGCCCGGGTTGCCCGGGAGGTAGGTCGCGCGAACCTGGTCCGTCGCCTTCGCCGACTCATAGGTCTCCTCGTCGACCTCGGCGGTGTACTGGGAGTGCTGCGGGTCCGCGTCGGTCGGCAGGTGGTAGCGGATGAAGAACCGGTCAGGCTGGGGCGAGCTCGGGGGAAGCGTGTCGGTGCCGGTGACCTCGGCCGTCGTCTCCACACCCACGACGTCGAGACGCCACGAGTTCCAGGCGCTCCAGACCACGGGGAACGTGATCAGCACCATGACGAAGACCACGAGAGCCACCGAGACGCCGTGGCGAGAGGTGAGGCGGGACAGCATGGTGGTCATCCAAGCACGCCCGGCGACCGGTCAGGCGTCGTACGCCGCGCCCCACTGCCCGGCGTACACGAACTCGGAGAGCGGCTTGCGGTCCGACGGCTTCCGCTCGGGGATGTCGGTCGTCGTCGGGTCCCCGACCCGACCGATCGCGACACCAGTGGTGACCTTCCAGTGCGCGGGCACCCCGAACGCGGCCGTCACGGCGTCGTGGTCGAAGCCGGCGAACTGGTGCACGCTGAGGCCGAGCGCAGAGGCCTGGACGGTGAGGTTCGCGACGGCCTGGCCGACGTCGTACTGGGCGTAGTCGGAGAAGGCCGGCGCGTCGTCGTCCGGGTCGGATGCGATCCGGCAGACCGAGATCAGCACGGCGCTGGCCCTCGGCACCCACCCGGAGTTGCCCCGCGACAGGTGCTGGCAGATCTCCCGGTGCGTCCGGTCGCCACGGACTCCCACGAGGAAGGCCCACGGCTGGGAGTTGCCCGCGCTCGGCGCCCAGCGGGCCGCCTCGAGGAGCAACCGGAGATCAGGCTCGGCCAGCCGGTGGGCCGGGTCGAAGACGCGGGGGCTGCAACGGTCGCGCAGGAGCGGGGTCAGGTCCGGGTTCGGCACACGCCGAGTCTAGGCAGCACTGTGGTGCCCCGCCGTAGGCTGAGGCGAAGCCAACCGGAGGCAGCCATGAAGCTCGTCGGACCCGCCAGGTCATTCCCGCGCCGCACCGTCAAGGGCGTCGACGGTTACGCCGTCGGCAACAACGGCAGCGCGGAGCAGGATCACTACTTCGCCGTCGGCCGTCGGTGCCGTCACCTCGGAGCCGACCTCGCCAACGGAGCCATCGCCAAGGACGGCTGCCTGGTCTGTCCCTGGCACGGCGCGAAGTACGACGTCTCGTCGGGCCGCATGGTCCGCGGCCCCCAGGGCGTCTTCGCCAAGATCCCCGGACTCGGCGCCCTCTTCAAGGGCATCAGCGCCGTGGTTCCGCTCGGCCGGGCGAAGGTCGTCAAGCAGGGCGACGACCTCTACCTGGACCGCTGACCTGTGACCCAACCCGCCGAGGCGGGCGGCCCCGGCGTCACCAGTGGTTGCCGCGCGTGACCTCGGTGAAGATCTTGGCCGCCGGGGTCAGGCTGCCGTCCGCCACCGGTGCCTCGGCAGGAGCGGGCTGACCCTCGCCCCGCGCTGCCTTGGAGTCGGGGAACATCTTGAAGCCGGCCCCGCGGACCATGTCCATGAACTGGGGACTGATCGCGTCGGCGAACGCCGCGGCGTGTCCGAAGGCCGGGCTGACCCGGCGTGGCTGGTGCACGATCGCGTCCGCCAGCACGTCGGCCGCCTCATCCGGGGTGAGGGCGGGGAACTTCTGGTAGATCGTCGTCGCGCTGATCATCGGCGTGCGCACCAGCACCATGTGCACGGTGGAGAAGCGCACACCGTCGTCGCGGGTCTCGGCCTGCCAGGTGTCGCAGAGCATGTCGAGCGCAGCCTTGCTCGCGACGTACGCACCGAAGCGCGGAGCGCGCGTCTGCACACCGATCGACGACACGTTCACGACGTGGCCGAAACCGCGCTCGCGCATGCCGGGCAGCACCTCGAGGCAGAGTCGCACCGGGGCGAAGTAGTTGAGCTGCATCGTGCGCTCGTAGTCGTGGAAGCGGTCGTAGGACAGCTCCAGCGATCGGCGGATCGAGCGGCCGGCGTTGTTGACCAGGATGTCGATCTGGCCGAGGTCGGCCTGCACCTGCTGCGCCATCTGGGGGATCGCGTCCATGTCGGAGAGGTCGCACGGATAGACGTGCGCCTTGCCACCCGCGGCCTCGACCAGCTTCGCGGTCTCCTCGAGCTTCTCGCGCCCGCGGGCCACGAGGACGACCTCGCCACCCGCCGCACCGATCCGGATCGCCGTCGTCGCGCCGATGCCCGAGGACGCACCCGTGATCAGGGTGACCTTGTCCTTGACGGAGTTCTCCAGCGACTTGCCGCGGAGCGCGTCCAGGACGTTGAGCCCGTAGAGCGGGCGGTGGCGTCCGACGGACGAGGGACGGTGCACGGCGTCGGTGAGCGCACCGACCGGGCCGGACACTGCCTGGGAGACGAGGTTGCTGATCTGGTTCAACGGGTTGGCCATGGTTGGCAGTATTGACCCGCGCGCGTGCTGCCGGGAAGGTCCAGATTTTCCATCGGACATCCACCCCTTCCCGTGACCTTCGGTCGGCAGGTCGCCAGCGCCGCTCGTCGGTGCGTGAAATAGCTGCTGACCTGCGGGTTCGTCCCGCGTCCGATGACGGTTTACACCCCTGCGGGAGGTGTACAGATCGTCGAGATCACGCTTGCTGACACCGGTTCAGGGATGCGTGGGTTCACCGGCGACAAACCCACGTGTGCGGCCAAGAGCGCCCGCTGCGGAGGGGCCTTCTTCCTCGATACGACACACCTGTGCGCCATGGACGGAAGAGCCTTCCCGGAAACCGGGGGTTTGGCCGCACGACTGTGGGGCCACAAGCGGGGGCTGACCAACCGCGCGCAACACTGGCGCCATCCCCCAGTTTTCGAGGAGTCACGATGTCCTTCACCCCTGCTGACCTTCCGGACCTGACCGGCGTACGAGCGATCGTGACCGGCAGCAACGCCGGCATCGGTGAGGTGACCGCGCGCGAGCTTGCTGCGCGCGGCGCGGAGGTGACCCTGGCCTGCCGCAACACCGATGCGGCGACCGAGGCCGCCCGCGCAATCCCGGGCACGACCCACGTCGAGCAGCTCGACCTGGCCTCTCTCGACTCGGTCCGTGACTTCGCCGAGCGATGGGACGGACCACTCGACCTGCTGGTCAACAACGCGGGCGTGATGACCCCGCCGAGCTACCGCGAGACGGCCGACGGCCACGAGCTCATGTTCGGCACGAACCACCTCGGTCACTTCGCGCTCACGGGTCGCCTGCTGCCCGCGCTCCTCGAGGCGGAGGCGCCGCGCGTTGTGACGGTTGCCTCCATCGCGCACCACCGCGGCGACGCCCGCGTCCTCGACGCGAACCCGCCGGAGGGCTACGCGGCCGAGCGCTACTACGGCAACTCCAAGCTCGCCAACGTGCTCTTCTCCCGTGAGCTGCACCGCCGGGCGACGGCCTCGGGCTCGAAGGTCGTCTCGACCGCGGCGCACCCGGGCATCTCCGCCACCAATCTGGTCGCCTCGCGCGACGGCATGGGCGCCAACCGGCTGATCCACCTCACCGCGCCGTACTTCATGCCCGTGCTGTTCCAGTCCGCCGCCAAGGGCGCCAACCCCACGCTGTACGCCGCGACGCTGGGCGAGCCAGGCTCCTACACGGGACCGCAGCGGATGCGTGAGAGCCGCGGACCGATCGGACCCGCCAGGCCGAGCCGGCAGGCGCGCGACGAGCAACTCGCAGCCGACCTCTGGGCGCTCAGCGAGGAGAAGACCGGGGTCAGCTTCGCTCTCTGAGCGCTGCCGGCCCGCAGCAAACGCAAGGTGGGCCCCGTCTCTCGACCGGGCCCACCTGATTCACGTGCGCGAGGGGGGATTTGAACCCCCACGCCCTTTCGGACACTGGCACCTGAAGCCAGCGCGTCTGCCGTTCCGCCACTCGCGCGTGAAGCGGGCCAAGGTTATCCCAGCCCCGCCGGATCGCCCAAACCGGCCCCGGTGCGTCCCCGGACGCCCATGGCCAAGGCCGATACGATCGCTGGGCAGCGGGGCACAGTGCCCACTGGGCGGCAGAGCCGCGGGCCCCGACATACGACGTGGAAGGAGGTGCCATGAGCGGTCTACAGCGCTTCGAGGACAAGCTCGAGCAGTTCGTCGCGGGTACCTTCGCTCGGGTCTTCCGCAGCGCCGTGCAGCCGGTGGAGATCTCCGCCGCGCTCCAGCGCGAGGTCGACAACAACTCCCAGATCCTCAGCAGGGACCGTCGGCTGGTGCCGAACTCGTTCCACGTGGAGCTGAGCCCCGGCGACCTCGAGCGGCTCGCGCCCTTCGACTCGACCCTCGCCGCCGAGCTCACCGACAGCCTGCGGGAGCACGCCGAGCACCAGAGCTATGTCTTCCCGGGTCCCGTGCGGATCGAGTTCGACGTCGCCAATGACCTGACCACCGGCCGGTTCCGGGTGCGCAGCGCAGCCCAGGCCAAGGTGACGACGCACGCCTCCGACACGCAGGTGGCGCGGGCCCGCTGGTTCCTCGACGTCAACGGGGCCAAGAACCCGGTGAACCCGCCGGGCCTCGTGGTGGGCCGCGGCACCGATGTCGACCTGCAGATCAACGACCCCGGGATCAGCCGCCACCACGCTCGCTTCCGCCTCGAAGGCGACCGCCTCTCGGTGCAGGACCTCGGCTCGACCAACGGGATCCTGATCGACGGCAACGCTGCCCAGTCCGCCACTCTGTACGACGGGTCGACGGTCCGGCTGGGCAACACGACAATGACCGTTCACAGGGTGGCCGGCAGTCAGGATGAAAATGTCTGAGTTGACTCTCTTCCTGATCCGCATCGCCTACCTGGCGGTGCTGTGGATCTTCGTGCTCTCGGCGATCTCGGTGATCCGCACCGACATGTTCGGCGCACGCCTCTCCTCCGGAGCTGCACCGAAGCCGGCCAACGCCCGGCCGGCCAAGCCCGCCAAGGCCCCGGCCAAGCGGCGCGGCGCGGCCACCCACGTCATCGTCACCGAGGGCGGCAACGCCGGCGAGCGGGCCGACCTGTCCCAGGCGCCGCTGCTGATCGGCCGCGGACCCGACGCCGCCATCCGCCTCGACGACGACTACGTCTCGACCCGTCACGCGCGGATCGCTGCCTCGGGCGAGCAGTGGTTCGTCGAGGACCTCGGCTCCACCAACGGCACCTACGTCGGCGCCACCCGCATCACGCAGCCGACGACGGTCACCCTCGGCACCCGGATCCGCATCGGCAAGACCATCCTCGAGCTGAGGAAGTAGCCGCATGCCCGTGAACGCCGGCAGCCCCGAGGACTCCGTCAACACCGGCACGGAACCGGCAGCCATCCCTGACGCTGGCGGGAGCGTGCCCAACGCGGCCCTGCGGCTGCAGTTCGCGGCGCTCTCCGACGTCGGCCGCGTCCGCAAGGACAACCAGGACTCCGGCTACGCCGGCCCGTGGCTGCTCTCCGTCTGCGACGGCGTGGGCGGCGCTGCCCGTGGCGACGTCGCCTCGAGCACGACCATCCAGCAGCTGCGCAAGCTTGACCAGCAGCCGGCAGGCGACCTGATTGCGCTCGTTGCGGGCGCGCTGCACCGCGCCCACGACCGGATCGGTGAGCTCGTCGAGCAGGACCCCCAGCTCAACGGCACCAGCACGACCGCGACGCTCGCGCTCTTCGACGGGCACCAGCTGGCGATCGGTCACGTCGGTGACACCCGCGCCTACCTCCTGCGCGGCGGCGAGCTCAAGCAGCTCACCAAGGACCACACCTTCGTCCAGTCGCTCATCGACGAAGGACGGATCACCGAGGCAGAGTCGCGAGTGCACCCGCACCGCAACCTGATCCTCCAGGCCATCGACGGTGTCCACGACGCCGAGCCCGACCTCTTCCTCGTCGAGCTCGCCCCCGGTGACCGGGTGATGCTCTGCAGCGACGGCGCCTGCGGAGTCCTCGAGGACGACCGGATCGCCGACATCCTCGGCACCGCCACCCCTGACTTCGCCGTTGTCGAGCTGGTCCGCGCCAGCCTCGAGGCGGGCAGCACCGACAACGTCACCTGCGTCGTGGCCGACGTGATCGCGGCCGACAACACCACCGTCGCTCCCACCGAGGACCCGCTCCTCGTGGGTGCCGCCGCCGAGCTGCCACGTCGCCGCTCCGGCATGGCCACCACGATGGGCGGCAGGTTCCGGGGCCACCGCTCCGGCGACACCGGTGAGCTCGAGCCGGTGCCCGCTCTTCCGGACGACTACCCCCGCGCGATCCCGGCGGATCCGCTGGACCCCGAGACCGTGCGTTATGCGCCCCGCGCGCCGCGTCGCTTCGTCACCCTCAAGCGGCTCGCCGCGACCGCGGTCGTGCTCGGACTCTTCTGGATGGCCGGCGCCGCGGCGTACTTCTGGAGCCAGAAGCAGTACTACGTCGGGGTCCACGACGGCACCGTCACCATCTTCCGCGGCATCGACGCGGAGGTGGGGTCGCTCGACCTGGGCAAGCCCTACGAGGAGTCCGACCTGCAGGTCGACACCCTCAGCGAGTACGTCCGCGGCACCCTCCAGGAAGGGATCGATGCCAGCAGCCTCGAGGACGCACGACGCACCGTCTCCAACCTGGTGACCTCGCTCCAGGCCGACAAGCTGGACGGCGAGCAGACCACGACACCGAGCCCGACGCCCAAGCCCGCCCCCACGACGTCCGGCACCACCGGGGGCGAGGCCTGATGCCGCGCAGCCAGACCGGCCAGCCCGGGTTCCTCGGCTTCGTCCATCGGCGTCGCCGCGGTGCAGAGCTCTTCCTGCTTATCCAGGCGCTCGTCGTCGGCATCGGCGGCTACGCCGCGGTCGGCATCGGCGTCGACGGCGAGGTCCCCACCAACATCCTCACGTACGGCGGCTGGCTGGCGCTGCTGATCATCGCCTGCCACGTGACGGTCCGCAGGACCGCGCCGTACGCCGACCCCGTGCTGCTTCCCGTCGTCGCCGCGCTCAACGGCCTCGGCCTGGCGGTGATCCGCCGGCTCGACCTAGCCGAGATCGCCCAGGCCGCGGGAGCCGGCCGCGAGCCCAAGACCTTCGCCACCGACCAGCTGATCTGGATGACGATCGGCGTCGGGCTCTTCATCGGCACGCTCTCGGTCCTGCGCGACCACCGGGTGCTGCAGCGGTTCACCTACACGAGCGGCCTTGCCGCGATCGTGCTGCTGCTGATGCCGATCATGCCGGTGATCGGCAAGGAGACCAACGGAGCGCGCATCTGGGTCGACCTCGGTCCGGTCGGCATGCAGCCCGGCGAGGTCGCCAAGGTCCTGCTCGTCATCGCCTTCGCGGGCTACTTGGTGGTGCACCGTGACGCGCTCGCCCTCGCGGGCCGCCGCTTCTTCTTCGTCGACCTGCCCCGCGGCCGCGACCTCGGCCCGATCCTCGCGATGTGGCTGATCAGCCTCGGGATCCTGGTCTTCCAGCACGACCTCGGCTCGTCGCTGCTCTTCTTCGGCATCTTCCTGACGATGCTCTACGTCTCGACCGAGCGCCCCGGCTGGCTCGTCGTCGGTGCCGCGCTCTTCTTCGCGGGTGCCTTCTTCGGCTACCAGGTCTTCGGTCACGTGCAGTCCCGCGTCCTCGACTGGCTGGATCCGTTCCGCGCCTGGGACGACGGCTCCCAGCAGGTCGGCCTGTCGATGTTCGGCATGTCCTGGGGCGGGCTGCTCGGCCGCGGCCTCGGCGCGGGCCGACCCGACCTGATCCCCTACGCCGAGAGCGACTTCATCGTGGGCGCGATCGGTGAAGAGCTCGGACTGACCGGCGTCATGGCAGTGATCCTGCTCTACGGGATCATCGTCGAGCGCGCACTGCGCGCCGCCCTGGTCTGCCGCGACGGCTTCGGCAAGCTCGTGGCCTGCGGCCTCGGTGTGGTCTTCGCGCTGCAGGTCTTCGTCGTCATCGGCGGCGTCACGGACCTGATCCCGCTGACCGGCCTCACCACCCCCTTCCTCTCCTACGGTGGTTCGTCCCTCGTCGCCAACTGGGTGATCGTGGCGCTGCTCCTCCGCATCTCCGACCAGGCCCGCCGGCCCGTGCCGGACCTGTCGTCCGACGAGCCGTCCGAAGCCGAGACCACCCAGGTGGTGAAGTTCGCGTGAACAAGCCGATCCGCACACTGTCGCTCTTCTGCGGACTGCTCTTCCTGGTCCTGCTCGGCAACGCGACGTACCTCCAGTACGTCAAGGCCGACGACCTCAACGGCAACTCCCTGAACCGCCGCGTGATCGAGGCGTCGTTCGCACGCGAGCGGGGGGCGATCCTCGTCGACGGTGACCCCGTCGCCGAGTCGAAGAAGTCCGACGACCGCTACGAGTGGCAGCGGACCTACCCCCGGCCGGCGCTCTTCGCCCACGTCACGGGCTGGTTCTCCTTCTTCTCCCAGTCCGGCATCGAGCGGGCCGAGAACGACGTGCTCTCCGGTGACGACCCGCAGCTCTTCGTGACCCGCCTGGTCGACCTGCTCAGCAATGCGCAGCCCAAGGGCGGCAGCGTCGAGCTCACCCTCGACCCTGCGGCGCAGCGCGCGGCGTACGACGGGTTGCTGGCGCTCGGCGAAGGCACCCAGGGCTCGGTCGTGGCCCTCGAACCCGCCACCGGCCGCGTGCTGGCCATGGTGTCCGTGCCATCGTTCGACCCCAACAAGCTTGCCTCCCACGACCTGACGTCGGTGCGCGACGCCGACGCCGCCCTCAATGCGCGCAAGGACCAGCCCAAGCTGAACCGCGCGATCCAGACGACGCTCCCGCCCGGCTCCACCTTCAAGCTGGTGACTGCCGCAGCCGCCATCGAGGAGGGCCTCTACGGCCCCGAGTCGCAGGTGCCGGCCGGCGCGTCGTACCAGCTGCCGCTGACGTCCAACGAAGCCGGACGCGTCACCAACGCGACCGGCAACGCCTGCAACCCCTCGACCGTCACGCTGAAGTTCTCCCTCGAGTGGTCGTGCAACACGACGTTCGCGAAGATCGCCGACGAGCTGGGCGTGGACAAGATGCGCGAGATGTCGGAGAAGTTCGGCTTCAACGACACCTCGCTGCTCGACCTTCCGGGCCAGGCGAAGAGCGCGTACCCCGGCGACCTCGACCGGGCCCAGACCGGCCTGTCCGGCTTCGGCCAGTCCAACGTCAGGGCGACACCGCTGCAGATGGCCATGGTCGCCGCCGGCATCGCCAACCGCGGCGAGGTGATGCGCCCGCACCTGGTCGACGAGATCCGCTCGCCGGACTTCGACTCCCTGGGCAAGAGCAAGAACGAGGTCTACAGCCGGGCGATCAGCGCCGCGACGGCCCGCCAGCTCACCGACATGATGGTCGGCGTCGTCGACCAGGGCACGGCAGGCACGGCCCGGATCCCGGGCATCCGGGTCGCTGGCAAGACCGGCACGGCCCAGACCGGCCGCGACGACATCGCCAACTACGCCTGGTTCGTCTCCTTCGCACCCGCCGACGACCCGCAGATCGCGGTCGCCGTCATGATCCAGAACAGCAACCGGGTCAACTCCGAGATCTCGGGTGGTGGCCTCGGTGGCCCGATCGCCAAGGCAGTCATGGAAGCGGTGATCAACCGATGACCTACGCCGATGACCTCGAGCGCTACCAGCTCGACGAACGCATCGCGACCGGTGGCATGGGCGAGGTCTGGCGCGGCACCGACACGGTCCTGCACCGGCCCGTTGCGATCAAGCTGCTCAAGACCGAGCTCGCCGACGACCCGGAGTTCCGCGCCCGCTTCGAGACCGAGGCGCGGCACGCGGCCGCGCTGCACCACCCCGGCATCGCGTCCGTCTTCGACTTCGGCGACGCCTCCCGGAGCACCCAGGGGTCCCACCGTCCCTACCTGGTCATGGAGCTCGTCGACGGCAAGCCGCTCTCGGCGCTGCTGCGCCGCGGCAAGCCGATGCCGGCCGACCAGGCCACGGCACTGCTCTCCCAGGTCGCGGACGCGCTCGGCGCCGCCCACCGCGCCGGCATCGTCCACCGCGACGTGAAGCCTGCCAACCTGCTGGTCACACCGGATCGCCAGGTGAAGGTGACCGACTTCGGCATCGCCCGCGCCGGTGACGGCGTCGCGCTGACCCGCACCGGCCAGGTGATGGGCACTCCTCAGTACCTCTCCCCCGAGCAGGCCGAGGGTCGACCGGCGTCCTACGCCAGCGACGTGTACTCCCTCGGCGTGGTGCTCTACGAGTGCCTGGCCGGACGGCGTCCCTTCGACGCCGACTCCCCCGTCGCCACCGCGCTCGCCCACGTGCGCGAGCCGGTGCCGGACCTGCCCGCCGACGTGCCGCCGGGCCTGGCCGCTGTCGTCTACCGCTGCCTGGCGAAGGATCCGAAGGACCGGTTCCGTGACGGCGCAGCCCTGGCGGTTGCCCTGCGCGACCCCGACGCTGTTGCGCCCCTGGCACCGCACACGGTTCCGGTCGACACCTCCCTCGGCAAGCCGGTTGTTCCGGCCGCGCCCGCCACGGCGGTGCTCACCGGACTGCCTCCCGCCTCGGCGTACTCCGGCGAGCAGCCCGTGCAGAAGCAGGGCGGTGGCTGGCTCTGGCTGGTCGCGATCCTGCTCGGAGCACTGCTGGTCCTCGTCGGCTGGGCGCTGTGGCAGAACCTCGACAGCGGGCAGGAGCCGTCGGAGACTCCGTCGACGACCCCTGCGGTCACGACGAGCTCCGCCACCGACAACACCGTCGAGCTGCCGGCGACGGTCTGCTCAGGGCAGATCGACGACGTCGCCGACTCGATCACCCGACGTGACCTCTCGGTCGCCCGCGAGCCGCAGGACAACCCCGGCGACGAGATCGCCGGCGACGTCATCGACTGCAACCCGACGGGCACGCTGACCAAGGGCCAGACCGTGACCGTCCGGTTCTGGGGCGAGGCACCGACGCCCAGCGAGTCACCCACTCCGTCGGAGTCGCCGACCACGGCCACCACCGCTCCGACGACTGCCGCAACCACCAGCCCCACCAACCCGCTCCCCGGCCTCTGATGAACCGCGCGAAGGACAAGCACCCATGACGAACCAGCAGCCGACCGTGGTCGGTGGTCGTTACGAACTCGGCGAGCTCCTCGGTCGCGGTGGCATGGCCGAGGTGCGCAAGGGAGTCGACACCCGCCTCGGCCGCGTGGTCGCGGTCAAGCGGCTGCGCACGGACCTCGCCAGCGACCCGACCTTCCAGGCGCGCTTCCGCCGCGAGGCCCAGTCCTCCGCGTCGCTGAACCACCCGGCCATCGTCGCTGTCTACGACACCGGCGAGGAGCACACCCCCGACGGGGTGGCCCAGCCCTACATCGTCATGGAGTACGTCGCCGGGCGCACGCTGCGTGACATCCTCCGTGAGGGCCGCAAGATCCTGCCCGAGCGCGCCCTCGAGATCGCCTCAGGGGTGCTCTCCGCGCTCGACTACAGCCACCGCGCCGGCATCATCCACCGCGACATCAAGCCGGCCAACGTCATGCTGACGCCCAGCGGCGACGTGAAGGTGATGGACTTCGGCATCGCCCGCGCCGTCTCCGACGCCGCGAACACGATGACGCAGACCGCTGCCGTCGTGGGCACCGCCCAGTACCTCTCCCCGGAGCAGGCACGCGGCGAGAGCGTCGACTCCCGCTCCGACGTCTACTCCGCGGGCTGCCTTCTCTACGAGCTCCTCACCGGCCGACCCCCGTTCATCGGTGAGTCCCCGGTGGCCGTCGCCTACCAGCACGTCCGCGAGCCGGCTGACCCGCCGTCGACGCACGACACCGATGTCGATCCCGAGCTCGACGCGATCGTGATGAAGTCGCTGACCAAGCGGGTCGAGGACCGCTACCAGTCGGCTGCGGCGATGAGGTCGGACATCGAGCGCTACCTCGCCGGTCGCCCGGTGCAGGCTCCCGCCGTGGCCGCGGTCCCGGCGACTGCGGCCACGACCTACGGCGGCCCGACCGGCATCGTCTCGGGCAACACCGGCGGGCACACCGCGGTCGGCCTCCCGGTCATCCAGGACGAGCCTCCGCGGCGTCGTACCGGCCTGTGGTTCCTGCTCGCTCTGCTGCTGATCGCACTGGTCGGTGCGCTGGCGTTCGCCGTGCCCAAGCTGCTCGACGACACCCCGGAGCAGGTCAGCGTCCCCAACGTCGTCAACCTGCTCCAGGCAGCGGCGACCAGTGAGCTGCGCGCGGCGAACTTCCAGGTCGAGGTGGTCGAGGAGACCAGCTCCACCGTGCCCAAGGGCAAGGTCTTCGAGCAGGACCCCGAGGGCGGCACGCTCCGCGACCTCGGCAGCACCGTGCAGATCACCGTCTCCTCGGGCAAGCCGTCGAAGATCGTGCCGACCGTGATCGACCAGGACTTCGCCGAGGCCGAGGCGACCCTGCTCGCTGCCGGCTTCCGCGTGAAGCAGGAGCCCCGGGAGTCCGACAAGGACACGGGGCTCGTCGTCGACCAGTTCCCCGTCGGCGGGCAGACCGTCACCGAGGGCCGGATGATCACGCTCTACGTCTCTGACGGCCCGGAGAAGATCCCGAACGTGGTCGGCAAGACCGAGGCCCAGGCCAAGGCGCTGCTGCGCGACGCGAACTTCACCGTGTCGGAGGTGCGCTACTCCATGGAACCGACCGACAAGCCGGCCGGCACCGTGATCGAGCAGTTCCCCGGATCGCAGGAGGCACCCGAGGGCACCGGGGTCTCGCTCCTCGTGACGAAGTACGTCGCCCCCACCCCGACGCCGAGTCCCACGCCGACCCCGAGCGTCACCGACTCCACCGGTGGCGGCGGGCTCTTCGGCATCGGCTGATCCCCGCGGCCGAGAGGCCAGGATTGGTGCGCCGAAAAGTCAGGTCTGGTGCGCCGAAAGGTCAGGTCTGGCGTCAGCTCAACGGCTTCGCGTACGCCGGCCGCACCAGGCCGGCGTACGCCGGGGCGACGATGTCGTCCTCGCGGTCCAGCGACCAGCCGATCTGGATGCTGCTGAGCTCGGACTGGCGCCGGTACTCGGCGAGGTAGCTGTCGACCGCGATCCGCCCCTCGAGGACATCCGGGTCGCCCACCGCGCTGATCTCGTAGGGCTGCGGGAAGTAGAGCCCGTTGACCTGCACCGAGCTGCCGGCGCACTGGATGCCGGTGGTGGTGACCACGCGCTGGCCCTCGATGGTGACTGCGGTGGCGCCGGCCGCCCACATCGCGTTGACGACGGCCTGGATGTCCTGCTGGTGCACGACAAGCTTGTTGATGTCCTCGTCGCTCGAGTCGCGCACCTCGCGCGGGGCGTCGGACAGGGTGACCGTGATGCCGGGGCCACTGACCTTGGTGAGACCCGCGGGCTTGCGCGCCTGCCGTGCCTGGGCCTGCGCCTGGCGCACGCGCAGGTCCTTGGAGTTGGCGGTCAGTGCCTCGACCTGCCGGCTGAGCTCGCGCGACTCGGCCTGGAGGGAGCGCAGGTGCTGGTCCTCCACGTGGACCAGACCGGCCAGGTCCGTCGTGCGCCCCGGACGCAGGTCGGTGCCCTCGCTGTTGGCCGCGCTCACGGCGAAGAGGCCGCCGGTCATGAGGAAGACCACGGGCGTGACCACGGCCCACGGACGCCGCAGCGAGGGGCGATGGAGGGATGGCCGCGGGAAGCGGGAAGATCCCTCGTGCGCGCCACCCGTGGGTGGCGCGTCAGGTGCGCCGGTCATGCCGACTACGCTAGCCGGGGTCGCGCGATCCTGCGCGGCGCCCCGATCGCTGGAGGACCCTCGTGTCGAAGCTCAAGGCCAATCAGCAGTATGTCGATCCGTCGGCCGGACCGCTCTTCTCGGTTCGTTTCCTGCTCTCGCTGCTGCTGATGGTGGCGGGCATCGCCTGGGTCGTGATCTGGACGCTGCACCTGCACGACGTGCAGGGCTGGCAGGAGACCTTCCAGAAGGGCAAGGAGCCGAAGGCCCTGATCCCGGGCATGAAGAAGCTCGACACCTGGAACTGGGCGGTCGGCTTCGGCGCGATCTACCTCGGCCTGATCTTCGCCGCACACAAGAAGACGCCGCTGGGCCGGGGCCGCGGTGTCCTGGTCGGCATGCTCGGCTGCTTCCTGGTCGGCCTGATCTGGATCTGCACGTTCTACGTCTTCGCCAACCGCCCTGCTGGTTCCGACGGCGCCATCTGGCTGCTCTCCGACCTCGGCCAGTTCAACCTGATGGTCGGCATCGGCTTCATGGCGGTGGGCTTCACCTACGCCACCAAGTGGGAGTAGCCCCGCCGAAAGGTCAGTTCTGGCCCGCCGAAACGTCAACCTTGGTGGGCCGAGACGTCAACTCTTGTCCAGCTGAACGCCCCGCCATCCGGCGGGGCGTTCTGCATTTGTGCCTCTGACCTGCGGAATCACAGGGGTGTAAGTAATCCACAGGAGTTATCCACAGTGTGGATAACTCCTCGTCGCCGGGGCAGGCGCCAACGGCCAGAGCGGGGCCCAGATCAACGGGACCGTCGAAAGAGGCCCGTCATCCGACCCCATGACGGGCCCAGATGCCCGGGGCCGCGCATGGTGGCCCGCGCCGACGTCGGTCTGGCGTCAGGCGAGGGCGAGGGAGCGCGCCGCGATCGCGGCGACCACCACGACGGCGTACGCCGCGACGCCGGCGAGCTGCCAGCGGGCCCGCTGCGGGCCCTTGGGCGAGAAGACGAAGATCGCCATCAGCGCGAGTCCGCCGAGGAAGCCGCCGAGGTGGGCCTGCCAGGAGATGAAGCCGCGCCCGACCACAGTGATCGCGGCATTGATGCCGATCCAGAACAACAGGTTCTGCACGTTGCCGCGCACCTTGATCGCAAGGATCAGCAACGCGCCCATCAGGCCGAAGACCGCGCCGGAGGCGCCGATCGTCGGGACACCGGCGGCAGCGGACCAGAAGACGAGGGCGGAGCCGGCGAGCCCGGAGAGCAGGTACAGCGCCAGGAAGCGGATCCGTCCCAACGCCAGCTCGAGCTGGGGACCTAGCACCCAGAGCGCGAGCATGTTGAAGCCGATGTGGATCAGGTCGACGTGCGTGAACATCGTCGTGAGGAGCTGCCAGAAGGCTCCGTCACCGACACCGGGGAACCACTGGGCAGGTGCAACCGTCGAGCAGATCTGTTCGCTGCCGACGCTGGGGAACCAGCCGGCGCCCTGGACACAGCGTCCGACCGGGATCAGCGCGAGCCGGTAGAGCCAGTCACTCGCGTTGCCTCCGGTCGCGGTCAGCAGCAGCCACACCAGCACGTTGATGCCGATCAGCACCTTGGAGGTGAGGGTCGGGTCGGCGACGCGCGCCCCGCCGTACGCCGTGCGACCAGCGCGGGTGGACTTCGCGCCCTCCTTCACGCACGAGGGGCACTGGAAGCCGACTGCCGCCGGGAGCATGCAGTCCGGGCAGATCGGGCGCTCGCAGCGCTGGCAGCGGATGTGCGCCTCCCGCCCCGGGTGCCGATGGCACACCGGGGCTGAGGAGGCAGCGTTGTCGCTCAGGGTCGTGAGCTCAGGAGCGGGTGATCTCGACCGACTCGATGACCACGGGGGTCTTCGGGCGGTCGCCGGGGCCGGTAGGGGTGACACCGATGGCGTCGACGACGTCGCGCGACTCCTGGTCGGCGACCTCACCGAAGATCGTGTGGCGGTTGTTCAGCCACGGCGTGGCCGCAACGGTGATGAAGAACTGCGAGCCGTTGGTGCCCGGGCCGGCGTTGGCCATGGCGAGCAGGTAGGGCTTGCCGAAGTTGAGCTCCGGGTGGAACTCGTCCTTGAACGTGTAGCCCGGGCCGCCGGTGCCGGTGCCGAGCGGGCAACCGCCCTGGAGCATGAAGTCAGCGATGACGCGGTGGAAACCGAGGCCGTCGTAGTACTTCTCGCCCGAGCGACCGGCGTCGTCGGAGTAGTCCTTCGTACCCTCGGCGAGGCCGACGAAGTTCTCGACCGTGGCCGGAGCGTGGTTGGGGAACAGGTTGATCTTGATGTCACCCATGGTGGTCTTGAGGGTGGCCTGCAGGTCAGACATGGCTGCCTTTCGCAAAAGAGGTACGACGATGCCCCCTGATCTTCGCAGGCGGGACCCAACGGGCCAACCTCGACCGGCACACCTCTGCTGACGAGCCCTTCCCGGACGGAAAACTCTGGCAGCGGTTACCGCCCGTCGGGCAGGATCGACTCATGGCACAGCTCAAGGGCAAGGACCTGGTCGACCTCGTCGACCAGTGGGCCCCGCAGATCGAGAAGTCGCTCAACCAGATCGCGACCAAGGGCCCGAAGATGTTGAACAAGGGTCGCAAGATCGCCAAGGAGAAGGGCGCATCCGTGCCCAAGAAGTCGACCGAACCGAAGCCCCTGGGAGGCAACGTGAAGAAGCTGATCGCGCTCGGCGGTCTCGCCGCGCTCGCGTACATGGGGATCCGCCGCCTGCTCGGCGGTGGCTCCGACTGGCAGGCACCCGTCATCGACGAGGTCGAAGAACTCCAGGACCCGGTCATCGACTGACTCCCGGGCGACTGACTCCCGGGCGACTGGCTCGCGGGCCGGCTGACCCCGGGTCAGCAGGTCAGGAGCTGACCAGCTCCGGGTTCTCGTTGCGCAGGCGCGCCTCGACCTTGCGCTCGACGAAGAAGATCAGCACCGGCACGAGGCCGGAGAGCAGCAGCAGTCCGAGGAAGCTGAGCTTCCAGCCGGCGCGCTGCGAGAGCAGGAACGCGACCACGACGTACACGATGTAGACCCAGCCGTGGAGCATCCACACGATCGAGACCTGCTCGCCCAGCTCCTGCAGAGTGCTGCCATCGGCGAGCAGGTAGTTGCACAGCGAGGCGGCGGTGCCAACGATGAGCAGCACGCCGACGACGAACGCCAGGACCTTGTAGACACCGAAGAGCTTCACGCGCAGAACGGTACCCGGCAGGGCTTCACTCCCGGTCATCCTGCAGGTGGTCAGGTTCGTCACCCAGCACGTCGTCGCTCAGCCAGCGCCACCACATGAAGACCGCGAACCCCGCAAAGAACCACCACTCGATCGCGTAGAACAGGTTGCGGATCGCGGTGAAGCGCGGCGAGGGAGGGAGCTGGTCGAGCTCGGCACGCTCGAGACCATCGGTGCCGGTGTTGCTCCCCGCCGTGGCGATCGCGGGCTGAGCCACGGCGTACGCACCGTAGAGGTCGCCGCTGACGTGGTGGAGGGCGTCGGCGATCCGCAGCTGCGGGAGTACGTCGTCGGTCGCGTCGTCGTCGACGGCACCCGTGCCTTCTGCCGGCTGCAGCCAGCCGGTGAGCTCAGCCGCTCCGCGTGGAGCCGCCGGAACATCCGTCCGCGAGGCGGCCCAGCCGCGCACCACCATCAGCTCCGCGGTCCCGGGACCGACCTCGAGCGGCGTCACGACCCAGTAGCCGTCGACCCCGTTGCGCTCACGGCCGCTGATCAGGATGGTGCCGTCAGGCTCCCAGGTGCCGCGCAGCGCGACCGGCTGGCCCACGTACTTCCCGGGGAAGGGGTCGTCCGGACCCATGACCTGGGTCAACGGCAGGGCGGGGATCTGGCTGAGGTCGCGAGCCGCTGCGTCCCGCTTCGCGTGCCACGCGTCGTACTGCCAGTATCCGAGTGCGACCGCCGCGGCAACGCACGCCAGTGCCAGGAGATGGACCGCCCAGTAACGCGGATGGAGCGGATGCGGGCGGTCGGGCACGGCGCAAGCCTACGATCGGGGCATGACGACGCGGATCCACCACCTCAACTGCGGGACGATGCGCCCGCTCGCTGCCCCCGGCGGCCGGCTGATGCCCCGCCGTATGGTCTCCCACTGCCTCCTCGTGGAGCGACCCGAGGGCCTGGTCCTTGTCGACAGCGGCTTCGGCACGGAGGACCTCGCCAACAAGCGCCGGCTCGGTCGCCCGTTCCTCGCCGGGGTGCGGCCGGTGCTCGACAGCCGCGAGACCGCTCAGGCCCAGATCGCAGCGCTTGGCTTCGCAGCCGTTGACGTGACGGATGTCGTCCTGACCCACCTCGATGTCGACCACGCCGGCGGGATCGGCGACTTCCCGGGCGCGCGGATCCACGTCGACGCGGCCGAGCACACCGCCGCGATGGCCCCGAAGTCGCTGCTCGAGAAGCGGCGCTACATCCCGGGCCAGTGGGCCCACGGACCCGAGTGGGCGCTGCACGAGGCGGGAGGCGACGACTGGTTCGGGTTCACGGGCGTCAAGGCCGTCGGCGACGACATCGTGCTGATCCCGCTGCGGGGCCACACGCGCGGTCACTCCGGCGTCGCGGTGCGGCAGCCCGACGGCAGCTGGACCCTCCACGCGGGTGACTCCTACTTCTGGGCCGGCGAGCTGGAGACTCCTCCGGTCCTCAACTTCGGGCTGGTCGGCTTCCAGAAGCTCATGGCTGTCTACGAGGACCAGCGGCGCACCAACCAGGAGCGCCTGCGCGAGCTGCGGTCGTCCCACCCGGAGATCACCATCTTCTCCGCCCACGACGCCACGGAGTTCGACGCGCTCTCGTGACGCGGGTCAGAGCCCGGTCGGCTCCTCGATCGGCACGGCGTCGTTGCAGACCGCGAACGGCAACAACTCCGCCAGCGTGACCGCTGCCGCCGCTGGCGGGTTGGTGACCTGGTAACCGATCCGGCCCGTTGAGGGATCGTCCACCGGCTCTCCGACGTAGCCGTCGCGGAAGGTCGGTGCATCCCCGTCCGTGCGCGGCCACACCTCGCTCAGGTCGGCACGGTCCAGCAGGTCGATGCGCCCACCGCCGAGCCGCGCGGTGACGATCTCTCCCAGGAACGAGACCGAGAACGCCTCGAGCGGCCGCAGGTGGTGCGGGTCCTGCTTGGCCAGCAGCGCTTCCATGTCGTCGTACGTCGCGTCGTCGCCGAGCGCGGTCCGGACCGGGACACACCCCCGTCGCAGGTACGCCGACTCCGCCTGGTCGTCGGTCAGCTGCGGCAGCACCGGATCCGCCGCCCAGACCGGTTCGCCGTCCTCTGCGGCTCCCTTCACGAGCAGGTGCTGCTCAGGAAGAAGCCGGGCGCCGCGCAGCGACCTCTCCTGGAGTGCCGACCGCACCCGCTTCATGTCCAGGTCGGGGCGGAACGCGACGACGTACCCTCTCCCGGAGGCTCCGGTGAAGTGGACCTCCCAGTCGACGTCGTCCTCACTGATCCCGTGGTCGAGCCAGAGGCGCGATGCCTCCGGACGCAGCACCCCTTCGGTGAGCAGCGACGCCTCCCGCTCCGCCCGCTCCCAGAACGCGGTCCGCTCGGCCATCGTGTCGTTGCTGGAGAGGTCGGGGACCCCGAACCGCGCGCGGACCTGGTCGAGATCGGTCAGCGTCACGACCTCGACATCCGCCGGAACGAGGGCCAGCCCGCGCCAGACGTCGCTGGTCGGGTGGTCTGGCAGCCGCAGCTCCGGGGGCACCGCGGTCGGCTGGGGCGCAGCCGTCGGACCAGGAGAAGCGGGCGCGCTGCAGCCGGTCAGGACTGCGGTGGAGAGGACCGCCCCGAGAAGCATGCGCACCGGGACACCCTAAAACAGGAGATGGGGTGGGATTGCAGTCACCAGATGACTGCAGTCCCACCCCATCAGAGCGTTGTGGAGCCTAGGGGACTCGAACCCCTAACCCCCTGCTTGCAAAGTGCCGGACGGAGCGTTGCTGAGCGGCACCAGAGAGCGCGCCGGCCCCATGGGGCAGCTCGATCCGTCGTTGCTCGCTCACAGCGTTGCTGCAGGCTGCTGCTGCAGTTGGGAGAAGCGGCGTCCGTCGCGCTCCACTCCAGCCGCTGTTCGCGCTGCCCTCCGTCACCTTTTCCACAGGTGCGCCGACGGTTGGGTGCACCTGTCGGAGGCGCAGGTCATGCTGGGCCGCGGGACAGACACCTCGGCCGGCGGCAGAAGTGTGGATGCTCACCGCGGGTGTCAACCTGGCTTTCGACCGCCGTTGAGGGCATCCTGGGGTCCACCAGTTTGAGTCCACGGCAGGTGTGAGGGTGTCGCTCGCTTGATCGTGAGGCAGGTCAGCGAGGATTGGCGACAGAATGCGCGAGAGGAACACAGAGCGATGACTTCGATGGTGGCGGACGAGACGTTCACCTTTGCCGACCTGTTCGCCGGCATCGGCGGGATCAGGACCGCGTTTCAGAATGTCGGAGGGTCGTGCGTATTCACCAGCGAGTGGAACAAGTACGCGAAGCTCACCTACGACACCAACTTCGCTGACGGCGAGAGCCACATCTTCCGGGGGGACATCACGGAGGTGCGGCCGTCTGAGGTCCCGGACCACGATGTCCTTCTCGGTGGATTCCCCTGCCAGCCCTTCTCCATCGCTGGTGTCTCCAAGAAGAACGCGCTTGGTCGGGCACACGGATTCCTCGACCCCACGCAGGGAACGCTCTTCTTCGACGTGAAGCGGATCATCAAGGAGCGCCAGCCGAAAGCCTTCCTGCTGGAGAACGTCAAGAACCTCCAGTCCCACGACAAGGGCCGGACGTTCGAGGTCATCCGTCAGACATTGGAAGACGAGCTGCAGTACCAGCTGTCGTACAAGGTCGTGAACGGGATCCGCTTCACCCCGCAGAATCGCGAGCGCATCATGCTGGTCGGCTTCAGGGAGCCGAACGACTTCACATTCGACGATCTGGAGCTGCCGGCCAGCGGCCCGAAGGTTGAGTCCATCCTGCATAAGACAGACGGTTCGGAACCCGTCATTCCCCACGACGATGGCCGGTTCTTCGATCACGACACGAATCGGGTTCGTGACCGGTACACGCTCACCGAGCACATGTGGACCTATCTCCAGAACTACGCAGCCAAGCACAAGGCCGCGGGTAACGGCTTCGGCTTTGGTCTCGTCCGACCTGGCATGACAACGCGAACGCTGTCCGCGCGCTACTACAAGGATGGGTCCGAGATCCTTGTTGAGCAGGTCGGCTCGCGTCCCCGTCGACTCACGCCACGCGAGTGCGCGCGACTCATGGGCTTCAGCGACAACTTCGTCATCCCCGTGAGTGACACGCAGGCGTACAAGCAGTTCGGAAACAGCGTGGTTGTTCCGGCGATCGGCGCCGTCGCCCAGATCATGGCCCCTCACATCGCCGCAGCCGTCGCCAAGCGTCCCGCCGCCTGATCTCGGGGTATTGTCGACAGCTCAGCGCGGCAAGGCGTCGTGCCTATCTTGGACATGAGAGCGATCGATGGTCGACGTCGTAGACGCCACGACCCGAAGCCGCATGATGGCCGGGATCCGCTCCTCGGAGACGAAGCCCGAACTCACGGTTCGGCGGGCTCTGCACGCGGCCGGATTCCGGTTCCGCCTTCATGTCCGGAGCCTCCCAGGCTCGCCTGACGTAGTCCTCCCCAGGTATCACGCGGTCGTTTTTGTCCACGGCTGCTTCTGGCATGGCCACGAGGACTGCAAGTACTTCAGGATCCCGACGACCCGGACCGAGTTCTGGATGAACAAGTTCGACACCAATCGTCGGCGCGACGCGGCCGCAAAGCAGTCGTGCCTCGATCTAGGCTGGCGCGTCGCAGTCGTCTGGGAGTGTTCGATCCGCTCGGGCGGGTTCGACGTCGAGGACCTCGCCGGTTGGCTACGGGGGTCGAGCGAGACGGTGGAATTCCGTGGACCGATCCGGACCTAGCGCAACTGCATCTGGAGCGCGAAGAGTTGATCGAGTTCACGCTGATCGATCAGCCGCCACGGATATCCGTGGTTCCTGACACCCCCGCGCCCGTTCTCGCGCATCGCGAACTCGAACACGATCCGACGTGCTTCCACCAAGTCCAGGAATCGACCGATGTCAGGTCGCTCGCAGTAGACGACTTGCTGGTAGTGGAACAGGTCCTCGCCAGCCTGACGCCGCCCCGCAGCCTTCACAAAGACAGCCCGGGAGTGCTTCTCGGCGAGACGTTCTGCCAGGCGATCGCTACTCCACCCGCCGATGATCGCTTCTTCGAGTAGCAAGGCAACGTCGCGGTATGGGCCGACTCCGGGGTCCAACCAGAGACGCTTGTTGTTTGGAGTCGTGGTCACCCGCGAGTAGCAGGCCAGCCGGCCCTGATCATCAGGCTGACCGATCACCTCAAGGCGATTGAGCATCGGCCCCGGGATCCGCCAATCCGGTCCAAGCTGGAACAGGTTGGTCGGTGAGGATGACGAGCCACTCTCGCGGACCATCTTCGTCTTGATTTCAATGCCTCGGAAGTCGGCCGTCTGATCGTTGTTCTCCTCGATCCCGAGCAAGGTCTCAAAGGTGTATCCCACGCCCGTCGTTCCGACACGAAGCGACCGGATGAATCCCATCGCTTCCACTCGATCGAACTCGTCGAGGAAGGCACCAAGATCCGCGTCGATCGTGAAGGGTGGTGCATCGAGGGGCAGCACTACGTACGCGCCCTCGTCGTTTGCCGCGGGGGACGGGAAGAGCAGGCTCAGGACATCGTGAAAGCCCTCATCAATTCCTTCGACGAGGGTGTCGACGCTGAACAGGTGGGTTCCATCCGCCAGCTGCATGCGAGCAAACACCACGAGTCGACGTCCCGCGGACCGATTGTTGAGAACGACCGGGAGACGCGTGATGCGACGCTCGGGATAGCGCTCGTAGTACTTCCACGCCAGGCGGTGGAGTCTGTTGTGCCGAACGTCGTAGACCTCGAAGAATACGGTTTCGTTCTGCCGCGGATCCGGGATGTCGATCTCAGGGAAGAACGGGTAAACGGATGTAGGTATGACAACACCGTGCTTGCCTGAGTCGTCGTTCGGCACCAAGACCTTCGCGAAGATCTCCCCGCTCCGTACAGGGTGACCTCCCGCGAGGCGGCCGGCGTAATCACCGAGATTCAAAATCTGCGTCCGTTCGGTCTTGGCTCGACGTACGGCCACAGTAGGCGACCGAGGTCGGTGCCGGCGTGAGATTCGGCTGCATGCGGTGGCGGCAATGGGCTCTATGGCGATCCGAGACGAACTGCAGGGCGGTGGGGTGCGCGCAGGGACCGGCCGCTAGGCCGCACGCCCGGAGCGCGGGGCCCCGCTGCCGCGGCCGGCGAAGCCGGCCGCCTTGATCCTTCAGAGCCAAATCCGGCAAATCCGAGTTCCGCCGCTGTGTCCGGTCCAGGGTGCTGCTCGACGCGTCCGTGCCCCTGGGGTCAACCGCGGGGGCGCGAAGAGTATTCGGCCTTCACCGCGTCGCAGTACGCGTCGCTGAGGCTGGCGAAGTGACTGACAGCATCGCCTGACCAGACATGCGTTGCAGCAGCTCCGTGCTTCCACGCGAATCGCGCGTTCGTCCGCAGGTTCTCTTTCCAGCAAATGGCCTGGTGGTCGTAGCTGGTCAGTAGACGTCCGGTCCGCTTCTTGTTCGCACGAGCGAGAAGTTCCTTCATGCTGTAGGGATGAGTCTGGTTGGGATCGCTCTTCTGCATGACGATCTTGCCCCCTGCACCCGGTGACACGGCCACGACCAGATCCGCGCTCGTCATCTTCTTCACTGACTGCAGGTTGATGTCGTAAACCGTCGCAACGCGCGCGAGATCTCCGCCTGCGGCCTCCGCCGAATCCATGAGCGAACGAAGCTCGTCGATGAAGTCCTGCACCTCCGACACGATCGTTGCCGTCTTGTCGACCCGCATGAATCGAACAACGTCGGCCGGAGCGGTGGCGCCCAGCGGGAGCAACTGCCAGGTCATTGAGTCCGCAAGGTCCTTCTTGAACTGGGCCAGCATGAAGTCCCGGTAGTTGAGGACGTTCTGTTGAAGGAAGGGGTAGATGACCGCCCCGAGGCCCTGTGCGTTGTAGAGGTGAATCGCCCTGTCCCGGTACTCGGCCAACGCCTTGATATTTGCCGTCACGGCATTGCCATCGATAGCGGCGGGCCAGAGCTTGTGGTTGGCCACTCGGCTCAGCGCGTCGTCGAGCGTGATCGACCGATACCGCTCAGCACGTTGCTTCGTGTAGAAGATCGAACGGTTCTTCTGCCTCAGCGTCGCCTTGAGCGCGAGTTCCCATGCGTTGACGATGAGCATCACGGTCACTTCGTCGCGGTACGTCATCTGGGGTTTGTTGTAGACCTCGACCGCCGCCAGCATCGCTGCCATTGAGTTGTCAGCGAGTCGTTTGATCGAGACATACGGTGCTGCCACTTGGGCCTCCACGCCCGTCAAGTGGGCCTCGTTGGCCGGATGCCCCGCGCACCGCAGCTCGGAAGAAGGATGGTGCATCAGGGTGCTTAGCAACCGACTGTTTCCGCCGAACTCCTGCCAGACTCGCGAGCATGGGACCAACAGGGGTGATCGCTCTGGGATGGACAGGCGACCCGGAATCGGTCGCGGCGAGCGCTAGATGAGTGGCCGCACGGCGTGGGTCTGCAAGGCGTGCTTCCTGACGCACGCGAGACGAGATCCGGGCAGCGTGGGCGAAGAGTCCGACTTGGCACCGCTCGGGCTAGTCGGACCTGAAACGACTGTCGTCGGTGGCATCCTCGATGACGAGCACGAGTGCGAGAGTCGATGGATCGGCCACCGCTCCGTAATCGGATGTGGCGAGGAAGAGCGCGACTACGGGACTGACCCATGCGAGGGGTGCGGATCACTCCAACCCGGCAGCCGGCACGCACTGACCATCTGGTCGCTTGATACTGAGATCTGACCCGCATTCCAGACTCCGTCGCTTCTCCCGCATTAGTCATGAGGCGGATTCCAACGAGAATTTGTCGTTTTTGCGTCGCGCGATCGCGGACCAGCTCTAGATTTGCGGCTGTGACTTGATCCCCCTGATCACGTCTAGGAGCGAAGGAACCGGGCTGCGATGACCTTGAGCGCGACGCCAGTTTGCGAGTGCGGCATCTTCGCCGTCGGGGTATGCCAATCATGCGGCGATGCGCGGTGCCGAAACCATGCATCGGGACTGGGGCAGGGAGAAGGACCACTCCGCTGCTATCCGATGTGTCGGTCCATGCAGCCCACTCCTGTGGAACGCCAAAGGCGCGTCGAGGCATCGCATGACGAGGCTGCTCGGAGGGCAAGCCTCCCTCTCGCGAGCTTCGAGGATCTGATGCACTACGTGGCTGGCGACGATTCCGTTGACAACGGTCGAACTCGCCTTCGTGCTGTCAGCGGCCACGAGTTGGCTCAAATGTGGAAGCATTCCAAGGCCCGTGAAGAGGCACGCCAGGCACGGAAGCGTTTCGGTGGGACCGAAACAGATATTCTTGGGTGGCGTTTCGCATTCAGGCGCAATACCAAGGACCCTGATTCCCGCGACTCCGACGCCCGTGAATGGTTCCTTAGGCCCGACGGCACCGCGGTCCAGTGGGTGCCATCGCTCGCGCCGAAGTACGGCCCGTACCGCCCACCTAGTAGTCACGTCACTCCGTCAACTGCGGTGTACCCCGACTACTTCGTGCGGGCATGTAGGGAGAAGCGCGCCTTGGACGTGACGGGCCGTAGCGTTCCGTTCGCATGAGTCTGCGGAGCAGATCTCAAGGCCGTTTCCCCAGCGACCCACGCAGATCGCGAGCCCGCGAGAACCAAAGGTGCACGGTCGGCCGACGTTTCAGAAGGCGGCTGCATTGAGCGAGATCACCTGATCCGCTCCGCCCCCGACGAGCTCCATCCGCCGGCGCTCGTTCTTCGCCAAGCCGAGAACGGGGCAGCCAGCGGCCTTTGAGGCAATTACGTCGCTGACCGAGTCACCGACGAAGACGGTGTCTTCGATAGGAATCCGAAGAGCATCAGCAGCAATTCGAAGCAAGTGAGGGCTCGGCTTGATCAGGTCGACCGTCTCAGGGGTGCGACAGGCCAGCACGTCGACCTGGTCCAGCCATCCCACCCGGTCAAGGAACACGTGCACTGAGAGCGTCGAGTTGTTGCTGACAACCGCGATCGGAATGTCCAGCTCCGAGGCCAACTCGAAAAGGCGCGCACCCGTAGGACTCGGATCGCACTTCCCAGCTGCATCGATCTCGACCTCCGTGCAGGCCGCTTCCACGGCAAGTGAAGTCGCGTCGTCGGCATTCAGTCGAGCCCATCGCAGAACCGCTAGGTGATCGCTGGCGCTCTCGATCTCAAGCGGCAGGTCGACTCCCATAAGTGGTCGACGGGCCTCCCGGGCGGCCAATTCATTCGCCGGCGACGGCATCAGCGCAGCGATCGGCCCGTCGAAGTCCAGGAGGAACGCCCGGGCCCGTGAGAGAAGGTCGATCGCCGACATCATGAGTCCGGGGTGGCGATGGTGTTCCAGATGCTGTCGAACCATGCGCGGGTCTGGGCCACGAACTGGGAACCGGTCGAGTCAGGATCGCCGTCGTCGGTGTGCTGGAAGAGGACCGCATCCTTGCCCATCGGGTCGAGGATGGTTGCCTTCTTGCCGTCGATGCGAACGTCGTGCTTCACCACGGGGTAGTAGCCGAAGAACGCATCGGTGTCGTTGATCAGGTACGCCTTGAACAGCGGAGCAGAGCCGTGAACCCGCACCTCGACGGTGGCGGTGGGTACGAGCTCAAGGTCAGCGAGCTCCTCGATTGAGGCTTGAATCGCGCCGGCGTGACGTGCTCCGATCTCTGCCATTCGGTCGCGCACCGCACTGGAGGCCGCCGGATCGTTGTTCTCGAGGACGGGCAGCGCGAGAGGGCGGGCCATGTCCGACAGAAGCAGGCGCACGTGGATCGCCTTGGGCGTGAGTCGGCCTGCACGCACCTTGTCGAGAGGCTCGGACAGGATGCCGTGGAGGGTCTCCGCGGTGTAGCCCGAGAAGTCGATCCGCACCGTTTCCGCCTCGAATGCGTTCTCGATGTGTGGTCGCAGGCCGATCGGTCGCTCGGTGCGGTGCCTGGCGAAAACACCGCTCCCCTGGCGGGAAACAGTCAGTCCTTCGTCCTTCAGCAACCGGAGCGCCTGCTGGATCGTCATCCGGGCAACGCCATACGTCGTGGCGAGTTCCGACTGACTCGGAAGCTTCTGACCGGGCTCGATCTTGCGCGTCAGGATCGCGGCACGAAGCGCACCCGCAACCTGCTGGTACGGCGGGCGAGGGTCATCGGGATCCAGGCTCATGCCCCCAGACTCCCACAACTTCGCTAGCCAACCTAGGAAAGTTCGTTCGTCACTCTTGACTTGACTAGCCAACCTAGGCATGGTGGTTTCACTAGCCGATTTGGCTAGGCAACCTAGACAGGAGAACTGAGATGGCTATCCCGCGCCGAATCCCCATGAACCACCGTGATGTCTTCCCGCACGGGGCCTACATCGTCGATGCCTTCGAGCCTCTGGCTGACTTCAACGCCAACCCGCGCCCCGACGGATCTCGGCCGCAAGCGATCGACCAGGAGACCAACCTCCCGCTGTGGACCGTGTCCGTCTTCGACGCCGATCCGGACGCCGGCAAGAAGGACAAGGCGGTGTCGGTGAAGGTCGCCGCCAAGGTGCAGCCGGTTCCCCCGGAGAACAAGTCCGGCACGCCGTTCACACAGGTCGAGTTCACCGGGATCATCGCGGTCCCGTGGATCGACGACTCGGGCATTCGGGCCCGTCTCACATGGTCTCTCCGCGCGCTCGGAGTCCAGGCACCGGGTGCCTCCCGCGGTGAGCCGAAGGCGGTCGCATGATGAGTCTTCGAAACGACCGCTTCCTGTGTGCGAGTGGCAGGCTCCACTTTGCCGCTGAGGCGCTCACTGACGCTGCGGAGCTGCTCTCCCACGTCGATCGTCGGCTTGAGGCCGGTGCCAACACTCTGGCTCTGGCGGCAGACAACCTCATGGGCAATGTCTTGTCCGAAGTCGTCCTCGCCCCGATGGAATTCGATGACGGGAACGGCACGTCATGAGCGCGCGTCTGCTCGATGACCTGAGCCGGGCCGAGAAGCTGCTCGACGACTGCCTCGATCGGGCGTTCGCAGCCCTGAAACTCGTTGACCCAGTCTCGAAACGCCTCACCGAAGAGATTGAGCGGGCGATCAACTCGACCGAGGACGCTCACGACCTCGTTGCTCGCGCAGTAAGGGTGCTCGACGGGAGTGGGTTCTGATGAGGTCCCCGGCATGGTTCGCCCGGTGGGCCGGTCGTCATCGCCGCTGGGTCGGAGTCTGGCTGTTCCTGGCCGTCGTTGCTCTGGGCCTCGGTTCGACGAACGCGGCGGCACCATTCCTCGCCGCTGGCCTTGCCCCCGGCCTCCTCGCGACTCTCTGGCACGCGGCTTCACCGGTGTCCTACGAGCGTTGGTGCTCCGGACCGTTGCGCCGCTGGCGATGGCGTCGTCGGGTCCGTCGCAGCTGGAAGGACCTTGCCGCGTCGTGTGGCCTGTCTGGCTCCGTGGCCGTGGTCAAGCGCCGCGATGGCAAGCGGGTGACTGAGCATCAGGTTGTGGTTCCTCGGCTGCGTCGGGTCCGCACGCGAGGTCACCTGCTGGAAGTCACGATCCGCGCTCGTGCTGGCCAGACGACGGAGGATCTGGACGACGCCGCTCCCCGGCTCGCGTCCACGCTGGCCGCGGTTGCATACCGAACCCGCCCGGTCTCAGGGGGCGCGTCCGGCTGCACGACGGTCATCGAGCTCGTCATGGCTGACGCCCTTACTACGCATGCGACAGCGGTCGAGCCGGAACCCCGCGCCGTGTGTGATCAAGTCCGGCTCGGACGTGCCCAGGGCGGCGGCGAGTGGTCGCTCACGATCCGCGGTCGGCACACCCTCGTCGCGGGCTGCTCGGGCGCCGGCAAGGGCTCGGTCCTCTGGGGGATCTGCTGCGGCCTCGCTCCTGCAGTCCGGGCCGACGTGGTCCGGCTCTGGGGCGTCGACCTCAAACGCGGTGTCGAACTAGCAATGGGATCCGGCCTGTTCTCGGCCCACGCGTACACACCCGTCGACGCGCTCGGGGTGCTCAAGACACTCATGACAGTGATCGATGAACGCGGCGCGGCGATGGCCGGAACCACTCGCCTGCACCAGCCAGTCGTCGGGGATCCGCTGCATGTCCTCGTGATCGATGAGCTGGCAGCCCTCACGGCGTACGCCGATTCATCGATCCGCCGCGACGCTGAGCGCCTGCTGTCGGAGATCCTGACCCAAGGGCGTGCCCTTGGGGTCGTCGTGGTGGCGTGTGTACAGGACCCCCGCAAGGACGTAGTCACCATGCGCGGACTGTTCACCCAGACCGTCGCGCTTCGCCTTCGCTCCGGCGACGAAACGGTCATGGTGCTCGGTGACGGCATGACCCGGGTCGCTCCGGCCCACCGGATCTCGCCGACCTTCCCCGGCACTGCCTGGGTCGTCGATGACACGGGCGCCGCCGATCGCGTGCGGGCGGACTACTGGCCCGACGACCTGATCCGGGACCTGGCGACCCGATATCGGACCGATGTTCGCATCGATGTCGCGCCACCACGCACCACCGATCCGCTCAATGCCGAGTTCGGAGAGGCGGCTGCTCCCCGGGCGCGCAAGCCCCGCACTCCGCGCTCTGACCGCGAGTCGATTCGTCTGGTCAAAGACCCGGTGGGTGGAGGTGCATCATGAGCCGGGCGCCCCGGGTTCGGGCACCCCGGCTCCGAACCGACTGGATGGCTGATGCCGCGTGCGTTCATATGCCGGGGCTCCCGTGGATCGAGAACCCGCGGCGCGTGCCGGACATCCTGCTCGACCTGATGGCAGAGGCTTGCGCCGGGTGCCCGGTCCGAGCTTCGTGCGAGACCTTCGCGGATCAAGCGCACATCACGGCGGGGTTCTGGGCCGGTGAGAGTCGCCACCATCTCCAGGTGGACGACTTCCACGTGGGCGACGACGGGTGGGCGGCCTGATGCGCCGGTCTCCGATGCTGACCGCGACAGCCGAGCCAATCACGACCTCGATGGTGCAGGCCGGCGCAGACCATGTCGGAGTTTGCCGGCGCCCGCTGCTCCGGAAGGTCACGGATCGGCTCACCGGCCAGGTCACCTCGGTCCCGATCCCGTGCGGATCCACCCGCGCCTCGGTCTGCCCGGCCTGCGCTGACAAGGCCCGCCGGCTTCGAATGCAGCAATGCCGCGAGGGGTGGCACCTAGTCGACGACCCGCTCCCCGACGACGATCTCGAGGACCCGCCGGACCTTGACGAGGATGACGAGGAACCGGATGAGCAGGAGCCGAATTGTGATCGTCGGGTCCGGTCGACGCGGCGCCTCGATGGATTCTCGGATCTCCCGAAGGTTCAGCCCGAGTACACGACCCTCGGGCGCACCTTCACCGATCCTCGAACGGGGGTGACGTTCCGGCCGTCGATGTTCATCACCCTCACCCTGCCCAGCTACGGGCGCATCCGGTCCGGGATCGGTGTCCCGATCGATCCATCCCGGTACGACTACCGCCGCGCCGCCCTCGACGCGATGTTGTTCCCGCGGCTGGTTGACCGCTGGTGGCAGAACCTACGGCGTTGCGCCGGCTACAAGGTGCAGTACTTCGCGACCGTCGAACCACAGAAGCGGCTGGCTCCCCATTTGCACACTGCGTTGCGCGGTGCCATCCCTCGCCAGACCCTGCGCCAGGTCACTGCGGCGACGTACTTCGCGCTCTGGTGGCCACCAACCGACCGCGTGGTCTTCGACCGCGTTCTCCCGATCTGGGACCCCGAATCGCGCAGCTACTACGACCCCGCGTCAAGGGCACTGCTCCCGAGCTGGGAACAGGCGCTTGAGGAAGCCGAGTCGGAAGCGCCGTCGCATGTGATGCGCTTCGGTGCCCAGGTCGACATCAAGGGCATCGTCGGCGACAGCGAGGAAACCCGCCGCGCGGTGTCCTACCTGTGCAAGTACCTCACCAAGTCAGTCGCCGAAACGTACGCCGACGAGGAAGCACCCGATCCGGCGTACGAGGCGCACATCGACCGGCTCCATGCCCAGGTTCGATGGCTGCCGTGCTCCGAGACCTGCGCCAACTGGCTGCGCTACGGCGTCACGCCCAAGGACCCCGCGCCCGGACTGGTCCCGGGCCAATGCGACTCGAAGGCGCACGATCGCGAACACCTCGGCCTCGGGGGCCGGAGAGTGCTGGTCTCGCGGCACTGGACCGGCAAGACGCTCGCCGACCACAAGGCCGACCGCTCCGCTGTTGTGCGGGCTGTGCTCGAAGAGGCAGGGATCGAAGCGCCCGAGGCTCGTCGGCTCGCACCTGACGTGATCGCCGACGACGGCCTGCCGCGGTTCGTCTGGGAAGACATCCCGGTAGAAGAACGGAATTACGCCGCGACCATCGCTCAGTCGATCAGGCAACGACGCGCGTGGCGTGAGCAGTACGAGGCCGCAAAGGAGGCGATCCGCGCCGGCCCGGCTGCGTGACCCCGGGCCTGTGGACAACCCGTTCGGCAACCACAACCCCGCGGCCGCCCGATAGCCAGCCAGCAAGGTCTCCGTCCTGGCTGTCAGGGGTGAGCGGAGCGAATCACGAAGTGACGAAGCCCTTGACGGGCAGGACGGAGACCGAACAATCCAACGGCGGGCGGCCGCGAGCCACCCACACATCTCTCGGGAGGAACCATGAGTGAGGCAGTTTCCCTTCGCCCGCGCTGGCACTCGGTGGCGGAAGTCGCGGTGATGCTCGGCTACGGCGAGTCCAAGGTCAGGATGCTGATCCTGCAGGGGGACCTGCGTTCCCTGAAGGATGGGCGTTCGCGACGGATCCTTCCGGAATGGGTCGACGAGTACGTCGCCCGACGCGCTGCCGAAGGCGAGGACGCGTGATGGCCCGCAAGCGGCTCAACGGCGAGGGCTCGATCTACCCCTACGAGCACGGCTTCCGTGGCTATGTCTGGGTGACGACGCCGTCCGGCCGGCGGCAACGGAAGTACGTCAGCGCGAAGTCGAGGCCCGAGGTTGTCGACAAGCTACAGGCGATTCGATCTGCGGCGGCCCGCGGCCCAGTCAACACCAAGTTCCCGACTCTCGAGTCATACCTGGACGGCTGGCTGACCGAGGTGGTCCGCCCGAGCCTGGCACCGTCGACGGCGTCGAACTACGACCTGTTTTGTCGGCGCTACATCGTTCAGGACCTGGGGAAGAAGCGGCTAGACCGACTGACCGTCCGCGATGTCCAGACGTGGGTCAATGCACTTCGCACACGGTGCCAGTGCTGCGCCCAGGCGAAGGACGCCGCGAGGGAGAAGCCGCGATGCTGCGAGCTGGGGAAGTGCTGCGGTCAGGTGGCTGCGGAGTGGACCGTTCATCAGGCGTGGATGGTCCTCCGTGGTGCGCTCACCCAGGCGATGCGCGACGAGCTCGTGTCGAGGAACGTGGCTGCTCTTGTCAGAGTCCCCGTGCCACGGAAGAAGTCGCGCACGGTCTGGAGCGTCGACGATGCCCGTAAGTTCCTCGAATCGTCGCGGAGCGCGGGCGATCCGCTGCACGCCGGCTACGTCCTCATGCTTGTCCTCGGCCTGCGCCGCGGCGAACTCCTGGGCCTCGCGTGGGAGGACGTCGACCTAGACGGCCGGGAGGCAAGGATCGAGTGGCAACTTCAACGGGTCGATGGCCAACTGATCCGTCGCAGGACGAAGACCTCCGCCTCGGATGCCGCACTTCCCCTACCTGACATCGCACTCGATGCCCTGAAGTCACACCAGACGCTGGAAAAGGTTTCGCGACTTCGCGCCGGCGAGGCATGGCACAAGTCGGGCCTCGTCCTGACGACGCGCTTCGGGCTTCCGCTGGACCCGCGAAACTTCCACCGCAAGTTCAAGGAGCGCGCGGAGGCCGCCGGGGTCCCTGTGGTCTCGGTCCACTCGACGCGGCGTACCTGCGCGTCGCTTCTCGTCGAGCTCGGCGTGCACCCACGGGTCGCGATGACGATCCTTCGCCACAGCCAGATCGCGGTGACGATGGACATCTACAGCCAGGTCACTTCCCAGAGCACTCGGGACGCGCTCGCGCAGCTCGGATCACGGCTGGCAGGGGGCGAACAGTGACCGGGTTGCTGCAGTTTGCTGCTGCAGGACGTGGAGAGAGGCCCTCTTCCACACGGGAAAAGGGCCTCTCACCAGCGGTGGAGCCTAGGGGACTCGAACCCCTAACCCCTGCTTGCAAAGCAGGTGCGCTACCAATTGCGCCAAGGCCCCGGATTGGCCGGAGATCCGGCCCGGGTGAAGATCAGACGTTGTCGGTGGCCTGCGCCCAGAGCGCCTGCTCCTTCTTGGACTCGCCCATCTTCTTCTTGGCGAACGCGGCACCAGCAGCGGCAAGGAGGACCAGCAGGATCTTCTTCATGATGCGGAGGTTATCAAGCACCGACGACCCCTCACCAATCCACCCCGAAATGCCGAACGGCCCCGCGTGATGCGGGGCCGTTCTTTCGGTGCGCCTAGGAGGACTTGAACCTCCGACCCCCACATTATCAGTGTGGTGCTCTAACCGTCTGAGCTATAGGCGCGGGCCAGTCACGACAAGAAATATCCCGTCGTGAACCGAGGGGGAACATTACCGGAGGGCGGTCCCCACTACCAAAACGGGTCAGCGCTCGTCCTCGGCCAACGTGACCTCGATGCCGCCGAGCAGCGCCGCAGCCATGTTGTAGAGGAAGGCCACCAGGGTCGCGATGGCGGTGATGAGGACGACGTTGACGACCGACACCAGCATGGTGAACCCGAGCACGCGCGTGGTGCCGAGGTAGTTCTCGACCTCGAATCCGCTCGCGGACGAGCCACCCATCACGCCGCCGACGGTCTCGTTGATGGAGTCCCAGACGCCGGCCATGCCGAGCACGATCCAGACCACGAAGACCGCGACCACCGTGACGATGCCGAAGGCGACCGACAGCAGGAACGACGTCTTCATGACCGTCCACGGGTCGATCCGGGTCAGGCGCAGGCGCGCACGCCGCGGACGCAGACCCGAGGTCACGGCAGCCGCCTCGGCCGCGCTCTTCGACTCCGGGTTGGCGCTGGCTCGCATCTCGTCACCAGCCGCCGAGATGGCGCTGGTGATGCGCTCGCCCAGCGTCTGCTTCGGCGCCTCGGTCATCAGTTCTCCCCTGCCTCAGTAGATTCAGCCTCGGTGGGTGCTTCGTCGGCGACCGCGTCGACGGGGGTTCCCTCGACGGCCTCGTCGATTGTTGCATCCCCCTCGGCGGGCTCGTCGTCCTTGGCCTCGACGGAGCGGGCGACGACGGCAACCGCGTCGCCCTTCTTCGGGGTGACGAACTTGACGCCCATCGTGTCGCGACCCGTCGGACGGAAGTCGGCGTTGACGGGGCTGCGAACGACCTGGCCGGAGTTGGTGATCGAGAGGATCTCGTCGCCCTCGACCACGATGAACGCACCGACCAGGACACCGCGGTCCTCGTTGGCCAGGCGCATCGCCTTGATGCCGATGCCACCACGCGACTGCAGCCGGTAGTCGGAGATGCGGGTGCGCTTGGCGAAGCCACCGTCGGTGATCGTGAAGACGTACTGCTCGACGACCTCCGACTCGCCAACACTCTCGCCCGCGGCCTCGGCGGCCTCCTCGGCAGCGATCTGCTCCGCGCGGATCACAGCCATGGAGAGGAGCTGGTCACCGTCGCGGAACTTCATGCCGGAGACACCGGACGTGGCGCGGCCCATCGGGCGCAGCTGCGACTCGTCGGCCTTGAACCGGATCGCCTGGCCCTTGCGGGAGACCAGCAGGATGTCGTCGTCGCTGTTGACCAGCTCGGCACCGATCAGCTCGTCGTCGTCCTCACGGAAGTTGATCGCGATGACGCCGGCCTGGCGCGGGCTGTTGTAGTCACCCAGGCGGGTCTTCTTGACCAGGCCGTTCTTCGTGGCGAGCACGAGGAACGGTGCCTGCTCGTAGTCGCGGATCGCGAGGACCTGCGCGATGGACTCGTCAGGCTGGAACGACAGCAGACCGGCGACGTGGCCACCCTTCGCGTCACGCGACGCCTCGGGGAGGTTGTAGGCCTTGGTCCGGTAGACCCGGCCGGCGGTGGTGAAGAAGAGCAGCCAGTGGTGGTTGGTCGTCGAGATGAAGTGCTCGACCACGTCGTCACCACGGAGCGAGGCTCCACGCACACCCTTGCCGCCGCGACGCTGGGTCCGGTACTGGTCGGCGAGCGTGCGCTTCGCGTAGCCGCCGCGGGTGATCGAGACGACCAGCTCGGTGTCGGGGATCAGGTCTTCCATCGACAGGTCGCCGTCGGCCGCGATGATCTGCGTGCGCCGCTCGTCGCCGTACTTGTCGACGATCGCCTGGAGCTCGTCGGCGATGATCTGCCGCTGGCGCGACTCGTTGGCGAGGATGTCGAGCAGGTCGGCGATCAGGCGCTCGAGGGCAGCGAGCTCGTCGATGATCTTCTGGCGCTCGAGGGCGGCCAGCTTGCGCAGCTGCATGTCGAGGATGGCGCGGGCCTGCAGGTCGTCGACGTCGAGCAGCTCCATGAGGCCGGTGCGGGCGGCGTCGGCGCTGGCGCTCGCGCGGATCAGCGCGATGACCTCGTCGAGCATGTCGAGGGCCTTCACCAGGCCGCGGAGGATGTGGGCCTCCTCCTCGGCCTTGCGCAGCCGGAAGCGCGTCCGGCGCTGGATGACCTCGACCTGGTGCGTGACCCAGTTGCTGATGAACTGGTCGATCGTCAGCGTGCGCGGCACACCGTCGACCAGCGCCAGCATGTTGGCGCTGAAGTTCGTCTGCAGCTCGGTGTGCTTCAGCAGGTTGTTGAGTACGACGCGGGCGACCGCGTCGCGCTTCAGGACGACCACGAGCCGCTGACCGGTGCGGCCCGACGAGTCGTCGCGCACGTCGGAGATGCCCTGGACCTTGCCGGAGTCGGCGAGCTCGGCGATCTTCAGCGCGAGGTTGTCCGGGTTGACCATGTAGGGCAGCTCGGTGATGGACAGGCAGGTGCGGCCCTTGGCGTCCTCGTCGATCTCGATCACCGCGCGCTGGGTGACCGAGCCACGGCCGGTGCGGTAGGCCTGCTCGATGCCCTGGCGGCCGACGATCAGCGCACCGTTGGGGAAGTCGGGGCCCTTGATCCGCTCGATGAGCGCGTCCTGCAGCTCCTCGCGGGTGGCGTCGGGGTGCTCGAGCGCCCACTGGGCGCCCTCGGCGACCTCGCGCAGGTTGTGCGGCGGGATGTTGGTCGCCATGCCGACCGCGATGCCGGCCGAGCCGTTGACCAGCAGGTTGGGGTAGCGCGCCGGGAGGACGGTCGGCTCCTGCGAGCGACCGTCGTAGTTCGGCTGGAAGTCGACAGTCTCCTGCTCGATGTCCTTGACCATCTCGAGCGCGAGCGGAGCCATCCGGCACTCGGTGTATCGCATGGCGGCTGCGGAGTCGTTGCCCGGCGAACCGAAGTTGCCCTGGCCGTTGATCAGCGGAGCACGCATGACCCAGGGCTGCGCGAGACGCACCAAGGTGTCGTAGATCGCGGTGTCGCCGTGGGGGTGGTACTGACCCATGACGTCACCGACGACGCGCGAACACTTGGAGAAGCCGCGGTCGGGGCGGTAACCGCCGTCGTACATCGCGTAGAGCACGCGACGGTGCACCGGCTTGAGGCCATCGCGCACGTCGGGCAGCGCGCGGCCGACGATGACCGCCATCGCGTAGTCGATGTAGGCGCGCTGCATGGAGGTCTGCAGCTCGATGGGCTCGATGCGTCCGTGGGGGCCGGGCGACACGATGCCGTCCGTCGGAGTCTCAGTCACTGTGCGATCTCTCTCGTTCTACCGGTATCTAAGGTCTGGGTTAGAGACTCAGATATCGAGGAATCGGACGTCCTTGGCGTTGCGCTGGATGAAGGAGCGTCGCTGCTCGACGTCCTCACCCATGAGGGTCGAGAAGATCTCGTCCGCCTGCGCCGCGTCGTCGAGGGTCACCTGGAGCATGAGGCGCTGCTCGGGGTTCATCGTGGTCTCCCACAGCTCCTCGGCGTTCATCTCACCGAGACCCTTGTAGCGCTGGACCGGGTTCTCCTTGGGGAGCTTCTTGCCCTGGGCCAGTCCGTCTCGCATGAGCGCGTCGCGCTCGGAGTCGGAGTAGACGAACTCGTGCTCGGCCGGCTTGTTCCACCGCAAGCGGTAGAGCGGCGGCTGCGCCATGTAGACGAAGCCGTGCTCGATCAGCGGCTTCATGAAGCGGAAGAGCAGCGTCAGCAGGAGGGTGTTGATGTGGTGGCCGTCGACGTCGGCGTCAGCCATCAGCACGACCTTGTGGTAGCGCAGCTTCTCGAGGTTGAACTCCTCGTGCACGCCGGTGCCGAGCGCGGAGATGATCGCCTGGACCTCGGTGTTGGCGAGCACCTTGTCGATGCGCGCCTTCTCGACGTTCAGGATCTTGCCGCGGATGGGGAGGATCGCCTGGATGCGCGGGTCGCGACCCTGGCGGGCCGAGCCACCGGCGGAGTCACCCTCGACGATGAAGACCTCGCACTCGGCGGGGTTGGTCGACTGGCAGTCGGACAGCTTGCCCGGGAGGCCGCCGCCACCGAGGAGGCCCTTGCGGTTGCGGGCCAGGTCGCGCGCCTTGCGGGCGGCGATGCGGGCGGTCGCCGCGGCCTGTGCCTTGCGCAGGATCTCCTTGCCCTCGCTCGGGTTCTGCTCGAGCCAGGCACCGAGCTGGTCGTTGACGACACCCTGGGTGAAGCCCTTTGCCTCGGTGTTGCCGAGCTTGGCCTTGGTCTGGCCCTCGAACTGCGGCTCGCCGATCTTGAGGCTGATGATCGCGGTCAGTCCCTCACGGATGTCGTCACCAGTGAGGCGGTCTTCCTTCTTCTTGATCAGGCCCCACGTCTCGCCCCACTTGTTGACGAGCGTGGTGAGCGCCGCGCGGAAGCCCTCTTCGTGCGTCCCGCCCTCGGGGGTGTTGATCGTGTTGGCGAAGGTGTGAACCGACTCGTTGTACGACGAGGCCTGCCACTGCATCGCGATCTCGAGGCTCATCGGGTTGGGGACGTCCTGCGACGTCTCGGCCTCGAAGGCGATGATCGGCGAGAGCGTCGCCTTCCGCTTGTTCAGGTGGTCGACGTAGTCGGCCAGGCCACGCTCGTAGTGGAAGACCTGCTCGAGCGCGTGACCGTCGCGGTGCGGCTGGTCCGGCGTCGCCTGCTCGGCGTCGGTGTCGCCCAGGGCGACGGCGTCGTCCTCGATGGCCTCGACGATGGACTCTGCCTCGGGGCGCTCGTCGCGCAGGACGATGCGGAGGCCCTTGTTGAGGAACGCCATCTCGCGGAAGCGGTTGGAGATCGTCTCCAGGTTGTACTCGGTCGTCTCGAAGATGTCGTCGGAGGCGTACCAGGTCACCTTGGTGCCGGTGCGCTCCCCGTCCTCGAGGACGCGCAGCTCGCGCAGCGGGTAGTCAGGGACGCCGGAGGAGAAGTCCTGCTCCCACACGCGGCCACGGTTCTTGATCTCGAGGCGCAGCGAGGTCGACAGCGCGTTGACGACGGACGAGCCGACGCCGTGCAGGCCACCGGAGACCTTGTAGCCGCCGCCACCGAACTTGCCGCCCGCGTGGAGGACGGTGAGCGCGAGGGTCGCCGCCGGCACATCCTGCCCGGGAGCGGTGTCGGTCGGGATGCCGCGACCGTTGTCCTCGACGCTGACGGAACCGTCGGCGTTGAGCGTCACCAGGATCTTGTCGCAGTGACCGGCGAGCGACTCGTCGACCGCGTTGTCCACGATCTCCCAGATCAGGTGGTGCAGACCGCGGACACCGGTCGAGCCGATGTACATGCCGGGGCGCTTGCGGACCGCCTCGAGGCCTTCGAGGACCTGGATGGCCGACGCGTCATAGTCAGCGGTGACCTGGGTGCTCGGGGTGAGCGTCGGGCTGGTCCCAACGGCCTCGGGGGACGTCTCGACCTTGTCGTTCTCCGACACTCGGCAACCTCTTCATTTCCGGTCCGTACATGCAGAAGGTCGCGCTGCGGATAGCGGGCGACCAGATACGTCATCTTACCGGTCAGAAGGCCCAGAACGTAGGACCAGACGTTCTGGATTGGGGGATCTGTGGACAAAAATGCCCTCAGCGGGCCCAAAAAGGCCTCTCGGAGGCCCTTCTGGGGGGTCGGCTGGGTCCCCCTACGCATCCGATGCCGTCAGATCGCCATTTCTCGCGCCGAGATGTTCCCCGTGGCCCGCCGAGATGTTCCCCATGGCCGGTCGAGATGTCGGAGGTGTTCCGTCACCCGTAGGTGTCGCGCGGACCCCGCCCGTCACGGCTGTTGTAGCGGCCCTTCTTCCAGGTCGGAAGGTTCGGGCCCTCGATCTCGATCAGCGTGACGGATCCGTGGCCGAGCTCCTCGTTGAGGCGCCTCACGAGGGTCGGCGCCAGCAGCCGGAGCTGCGTGGCCCAGGCCGTCGACGCGGTCCGCACGACGAGCTTGCCGTCGACGAACGCCGTCGGCTGGCAGTGCTGCGCGACCTCCGCTCCGACGATCTCGGGCCAGCGACCGAACACGCTCTGCACCTTGAGGTCGAGGGACCAGCCGTGGTCGGCGACGAGCCGACCGAGCGTCGTGTCGAGGGTCTGCGGGTCACGCTCGTCAGGGAAGGCACCCGACGCCTTCGGCACCGTCGTACGCCGCTGGCCGGGGCCGAACTTCCCGGTCTTGCCGCTCTTGCGTGGCTTCTGGCGCGGCGCGTTCTTCGCCGCACCAGCGATCGAGCGCGCCAGGTTCCGCGCCAGGTCCAGCCCGGTGTCGTCGTGCGCCGGCGCCGCCTCGGCCTTCTCCGGGAGAGTCCCGGTCTCGCCGTCCGTCGCCTCAGGGTCCTCATGATTCACGTGAAACAACTCCCTCACCGACGAGGTACCGCGTTCCGGCGAGCGCCGCCGGGACGTCGTCGGCCACCGCCGCGGTGACCAGCACCTGCTCCGCACCGGCGACCAGGTCAGCGAGCTGCTCGCGCCGTCCGGTGTCGAGCTCGGCGAACACGTCGTCCAGGATCAGGATCGGGTCGTCACCCTCGGAGCGCAACAGGTCGTACGACGCCAGCTTGAGCGCCAGGGCAAAGGACCAGGACTCCCCGTGGGACGCATAGCCCTTCACCGGCAGGCGCAGGTCGCCGTTGCCGAGGGAGAGAACGAGCTCGTCGCGGTGCGGGCCCACCAGTGAGACGCCGCGGTCCAGCTCGTCCTGACGCCGGCGCTCGACCTCGTCCAGCAACCGCGCCTCGAGCCAGCCGATCTCCAGCTTCTCCCGGTCGGGCCGACCCCCTGGTGTGCCGTCCTCAGCCACCGACGGCAGCGACGACTTGTACTCGATCCGGGCATCGTCGCGCCCCGCTCCACGCGCGACCGTCGCATAGGCCTTGCCCACATGGGGATTGAGGTCCGCGACGAGGCGAAGGCGCGCAGCGAGCAGCTCTGCCCCCACCCGCGCGAGGTGCTCGTTCCACACCTCGAGGGTCGAGAGCGCGCCCTCCTGGCTGCTCGATCCCCGGCGTGCCATGCCAGCCGTCTTCAGCAGGGTGTTGCGCTGGCGCAGGATCCGGTCGTAGTCGGACCTGACCCCTGCGAACCGCGGGGCCCGAAGAACGAGCAGGTCGTCGAGGAACTTGCGCCGGTCCGACGGGTCACCCTTCACCAGCGTGAGGTCATCGGGTGCGAACACCACGGTGCGCACCAGACCGAGCAGCTCGCGAGCACGCGGGAGTGACGTGCGGTTGACGCGGGCCTTGTTGGACTTGCCCGGGTTGATCTCGATCTCGAGGGTCGCGCTGCGACCGTCGCGGACCACTGCGGCGCGGATGATCGCCTGCTCGGCGCCTGCGCGCACGAGCGGTGCGTCACTCGAGACCCGGTGCGACGACAGCCGCGAGAGGTAGTCGATCGCCTCGACCAGGTTCGTCTTGCCCTGCCCGTTGCGCCCGATGAACGCGATCGGCCCGGGTTCCAGCGCGACGTCGAGGTCGGCGTACGACCGGAAGTCGTGCAGGGTCAGGTGGCTGACATACAGGGCGTCGTCAGTCCTTCTTCACTGCATGACCACCGAAGCCGTTGCGCATCGCCGAGATCGCCTTCATCGCGACGTCATCCTCCTGGCGGGAGACGAACCGCGCGAACAGCGACGCCGAGATGGCCGGCAGCGGCACCGCGTTGTCGAGTGCAGCCTCGACGGTCCACCGGCCCTCGCCGGAGTCCTCCGCGTAGCCGCGGATCTTGTCCAGGTGCTCGTCCTCGCGGAGCTGGTCGACCAGGAGGTCGAGCAGCCAGGAGCGCACCACGGTGCCCGTGCGCCATGAGGCGAAGATCTCCGGAACGTTCTCGACGATGTCGACCTTGTCGAGCAGCTCCCAGCCCTCGGCATAGCTCTGCATCATGGCGTACTCGATGCCGTTGTGGACCATCTTCGCGAAGTGGCCTGCACCCGGTGTCGAACCGCAGTGCACCAGCCCGTCGGAGGTGTCCGCGGGCTTGAGCGCCTCGAAGGCCGGCATGACCTTGGCGGCGTGCTCGGCCGATCCGCCGTACATCAGGGCGTAGCCGTTCTCGAGTCCCCAGACACCACCGGAGACACCGCAGTCGACGTAGCCAATGCCGTTCTCCGCGAGCGAGGCGGCGTTGACCGCGTCGTCGGTGTACTTGGAGTTGCCGCCGTCGACGACCACGTCGCCCTCGCCGAGCAGCTCCTTCAGCTCACCGATCGTCGAGCGCGTCGGGTCACCGGCCGGAACCATCACCCAGACCACCCTGGGGCTGGGCAGCTTCGCGACGAGCTCCTCGAGGGAGCCGACATCGGCCAGCGCAGGGTCACGGTCGAAACCGACGACCGTGTGGCCTGCGCGGCGCAACCGCTCGCGCATGTTGCCGCCCATCTTGCCGAGGCCGATGAGTCCGATCTCCATGCGAGTTCCTTCGAGTCGAGGGGTGCTTGGTTGGCGCAGCGTTACGACAGGAGGCGACGCGGCATCAGGAGGTAGCGGAACCCGCCGGTCTCCTCGCCCTTGCCGCTGATCACGACAGGCTTGCTCGCCTGCGTGAAGGCGAGCTCGACGACCGACTCGTCGATCGCGCCGAGGCCGTCAAGCAGGAAGGTCGGGTTGAAGCCCGTGGTGATGTCCTCGCCCGTGATGTCTGCCTGGACCGACTCGCTGGCCTGGGCCTCGTCACCGGATCCGGCGTCCAGGGTGAGTACGCCGTCGCTGAAGGCGAGCTGCACCGCGGTGTTGCGCTCGGCGACGAGGGCGACGCGCTTGACCGACTCGATCAGCGCCGCCTTGTCGACGATGGCGGTGGTCTGGTGCTCCAGCGGGAACAGGCTGCGGACCTTGGGGAACTCACCGTCGAGGAGACGGGTCGTCGTGCGGCGCACGCCGCCGGCGAACGAGCCCTCGAAGCCGATGATGCCGTCGCCCGTGCCGGAGGCAGAGAGCGCGATCGTGATCTCGGAACCGGCGGTCAGCGACTTGGCGGTGTCGGCGAGCACCTTCGCGGGCACCAGCGCTGCAACCGACTCGTCGGGGGTGTTCGGGGACCAGGAGAGCTCCCGGTGCGACAACCGGAACCGGTCGGTCGCCAGAAGGCTGATCGTGTCGCCGTCGATCTCGATGCGGACACCGGTCAGGACCGGAAGCATGTCGTCGCGGCCGGCGGCCGTGACCGCCTGGCTGACGGCCTGGGCGAACTCGTCGCTGGCCACCTTGCCAGTGGCCGCGGGCATGTCCGGAAGTGTCGGGTAGTCGTCGACCGGCATCGTCTGCAGCGAGAAGCGCGCCGAGCCACACGTCAGCGTCACCCGCGAACCATCCAGCACGACGTCGACCGGCTTGGCCGGAAGGTTGCGACAGATGTCGGCCAGGAGGCGGCCGCTGACCAGGGCAGTGCCTTCGTCGGCGACCTCGGCAGCCAGCGTGGCCCGTGCGGACGTCTCGTAGTCGAAGCTCGACAGGACCAGCCCGTCCTGGCCCGCTTCGATGAGCAGGCCGGCGAGAACCGGGACGCTGGGACGGACGGGCAGGGAGCGGGCGGCCCAGGCGACAGCGTCGGCGAGGGCGTCGCGCTCGATGCGGAACTTCACTTCTCGGGCCTCCGTGGGGAAATGACAAGTCTGGACTGAGCATCCTGCCATGTGGCCCGAGACATGGGGAGGGCGCGGGGGGACTTGTGGTTTCCCCGCAGCTCCCCGGACGGGGTTCTCCCCAGAAAGCCAGCCGTCAGGGAGTTGGCGGTCGATGGGATGTGTAGAGGTCTATTAGTTGTCATAGGGTCCGTGGAAACTGTGGACAACTACTGTTCCTGCAGGTCAGAGGTGCTTTTGGAGTGCACAGGACCTGTGCGCTGCCGTCGTACCCCGTGCACCGGCCTGTGGTTTCGTCGGTGCCCTGTGCGCTGATTCCACAGTTGTGCACAGATGACAGGCGTGTGTTTCGGACCAGGAATGACATTCATTCCACAGGCTCGGGCACGTCTTGTCAGCCGCGACCCTGCTCCTCAGCCCTGACGGGCCTGCATCTTGATCCGGTTCGTGAGCTCGCTGACCTGGTTGAAGACGGCGCGCCGCTCGGCGAGCAGCTGGTTGATCTTCCGGTCTGCGTACATCACCGTTGTGTGGTCGCGATCGCCGAACTGCTTGCCGATCTTGGGCAGCGAGAGGTCGGTCAGCTCCCGGCAGAGGTACATCGCGATCTGGCGCCCGGTGACCAGGTGGCGACCGCGGCTCGGCCCGGTCAGCTCCTCGATGGAGACACCGAAGTACGCCGCGGTCTGGGCGATGATCTGCGCCGCGGTGATCTGCGGCTCGCCACCCTCGGGGATCAGGTCCTTCAGGACGATCTCGGCCAGGGTCATGTCGACTTCCTGGCGGTTGAGGTTGGCGAACGCCGTGACGCGGATCAGGGCGCCTTCGAGCTCGCGGATGTTGGTCTGGATCTTCGACGCGATGAACTCGAGCACGTCCGGCGGCGCGGTGAGCCGGTCGATCGCGGCCTTCTTGCGCAGGATCGCGATGCGGGTCTCCAGGTCGGGCGGCTGGACGTCGGTGATGAGGCCCCACTCGAAGCGGCTGCGCAGGCGGTCCTCGAGTGCCTCGAGGCGCTTGGGCGCGCGGTCGGACGTGAGGACGATCTGCTTGTTGGCGTTGTGCAGCGCGTTGAAGGTGTGGAAGAACTCCTCCTGCGTCTGCGTCTTGCCCTCGAGGAACTGGATGTCGTCGATCAGCAGGACATCGACGTCGCGATAGCGCTTCTGGAACTGCTCGGTCTTCTTGTCCTTGATCGAGTTGATGAACTCGTTCGTGAACTCCTCCGAGGAGACGTAGCGGACCTTGGCACCGCGATAGAGCGACCGGACGTAGTGGCCGATGGCGTGCAGCAAGTGGGTCTTGCCCAGCCCGGAGTCGCCGTAGACCAGAAGTGGGTTGTAGGCCTTGCCGGGCGCTTCGGCAACCGCGACGGCGGCTGCATGGGGGAATCGGTTCGACGAGCCGATGACGAAGGTCTCGAAGACGTACTTGGGGTTGAGGCGGGTCTCGAGCGCGCTCGGCGAAGGCGACGTCTCTGTCGTCATGTCGACAAAGTGACTTGTCGGCTCGGGCTCGTCATCCGGCTCAGGAGCCATGTGCTTCCCGACCGGGGGCATCTCCTCGACGACGATGCCGTCATCGAGCTGCGGGTTGACCGTGACCGCGATCCGGATGTTGGTGCCGAATGCGTCGCTCAGCGAGTCCTCGAGCCGGGTCCGGAGACGGCCCTCGAGCTGGGTGCGGGTGAAGTCATTGGGAACGGCGATGATCGCCGTCGTCTCGTGCAGCGTGACCGGCTCGCTCGAACGGAGCCAGGCTCGCTGGTTGGGCTGCAGGTCGTTGACCAGGTTGCGCCAGACCGTTGCCAGGTCAAGCGCATTTCCCTCGGTGTTCTCCACGATCGACCCAGACTCCTTCGTGTCGTCCGACCGCCCATGCGGTCGCCTCCGTCACACTTCTTGTCACGTCACCAGCGGGACGCCGGACGACGAAACTTGTTCCACAACTTTATCCACAGGTTGTGAACCATGCTCCCCGGGTGTGGATGACGCCTCTCCCAGCTCCCCGGAAAGCCACGCTGTTCTTGATGTTTCTGCAGGTCAGACGCGCAATTGGGGACAATGTGAGCCACGCCACAGCACCTCCGATCCTGCCTGTGGAGAGCGGTGGACAGCGCGCTGGAAGACAGGGAACGTAACAAGCCGAACGAGGCCTCAGCAAGGGTTCATCCACAGGCAAGTCAGTCGTGGGTTTGACCCTGTGTTTCCGCAGCGCGTACCGTTGCTAGGTCGTCCCGGTGTCGACCGGTGCCGCATGTCCACGGACACCCACCTCATGGTGGGCGTTGCCGTGGGTGGGCGGTGCCAGCCGAAAAGCTGCTCCGCCGCCGCACCGGGTCGTGGACACCCCCTGGAATCGATTCCCCGCATCGGAGATCAGTCGTGAGCAAGCGCACCTACCAGCCGAACAACCGTCGCCGTCACAAGAAGCACGGTTTCCGCCTCCGCATGCGCACCCGCGCCGGTCGCGCCATCCTGTCCTCGCGTCGCAGCAAGGGCCGCAAGCAGATCGCCGTCTGAGCCCACCAACGAATCCGCGCGGCCTTGTTGCCCCGGGAGCACCGGCTCACGTCTGGTGAGGACTTCCGGAGCGCAACGCGACATGGTCGCCGAGCCGGCACACGCACCCTTGTCGCCCACTTGTGGGTGCCATCGGAGGAGTTGCCGGCCCGTGTCGGATTCGTGGTGAGCAAGGCCGTCGGCCCTGCTGTCACCCGCAACCGCGTGAAGCGCCGGCTGCGACACCTGGCCCGGGAGCAAGTTTCCTCGCTCCCGGGCTCTGCTGTGCTCGTGATCAGGGCACTTCCCGCCTCAGCGGACGCGTCGTACGACGAGCTGGGTCGAGATCTGGCGACCGCGCTGGAGCGGATTTCCTGATGAAGGCGAGTGCTCGATGAAGTACCTGCTGATCGGGTTCCTGAAGCTCTACCGGCTGTTGATCAGCCCGCTCTACGGCCAGGTCTGTCGCTATCACCCGAGTTGTTCGGCCTACGCGCTGGAAGCCGTGCAGCAGCACGGTTCCCTCCGCGGCAGCTGGCTCGCCGTACGCCGTCTCGGTCGCTGCCACCCGTGGGCAGCAGGCGGCTACGACCCGGTTCCACCTCGCTCGGCCCCCACAGCTTGCCCTGCACCCTCCGCCCCCATTCAAGGAGCTTGAGTGTCCTTCTTCGGCGCCATCGGCGGCTTCATCATGACGCCGCTCTACTACGTCATCTCGCTAGTGCTGGTCGGCTTCCACAAGCTGTTCAGCGCGTTCCTCGCTCCTGAAAGCGGTGCCGCTTGGGTGCTGTCGATCGTGGGCCTCACGATCGTCATCCGTGCCGCGCTGATCCCGCTCTTCGTGAAGCAGATCAAGTCCTCACGCAACATGCAGCTGTTGCAGCCCCAGGTGAAGGAGCTGCAGAAGAAGTTCGGCCACGACCGTGAGCGGCTCACGCAGGAGACGATGAAGCTGTACAAGGAAGCGGGCACCAACCCGTTTGCCTCGTGCCTGCCGATCCTGCTGCAGATGCCGATCTTCCTGGCGCTCTTCCGATTGCTCGACCAGGCGGCTCACGAGAAGCCCAAGGGCATCCTGACGCTCGAGCAGGCTCAGCAGTTCGGTGAGGCCAAGCTGTTCGGGGTGAACATCGCGTCGACGTTCATGCGCGCTGATGGTGACATCGGCGTGCAGGTTATGGCGTTGGTCCTGGTCTTCGCCATGTTCATCACCACGTTCGTCACCCAGCGTCAGCTGATGACCAAGAACATGCCCAAGACGGCGCTCGAGGGGCCGTATGCGCAGCAGCAGAAGATGTTGCTCTACATCCTCCCGGTCGTCTTCGCGGTCGGTGGCATCGCCTTTCCGATCGGTGTCCTTGTCTACTGGACCGTCTCGAACCTGTGGACCATGGGCCAGCAGTTCTACGTGATCCGCCGCAACCCGGGCCCCGGCACGCCGGCCGCCGAGGAGAAGGCGAAGCGTGACGCACACAAGGCAGCCCGCCACGGCGGCACCGTTGCACCCACGTCCACGGCGACCGGCACGGAGGCCCCCGCCCCGGAGGCCCCGGTCCGGCAGCAGCCGAAGAAGCAGTCGCGCGAGCAGCGCAAGAAGAACCGTCCGCAGGGAGAGCAGAAGTGAGCGACGAGACCACCACCGTGCAAACCACTGACGAGGACGTCGTGGAGTCGGGCGCTGGACGTCCGAGCCGTGTCGAGCGCCTCGAGAACGAGGGCGACATCGCAGCGGACTACCTCGAGGAGCTCCTCGACATCGCTGACCTTGATGGCGATCTCGACATGGACGTCGAGGGCGACCGGGCGGCAGTCTCCATCGTCGGCGCGGACCTGAGCCAGCTCGTGGGTGCACGAGGCGAGGTCCTCGAGGCTCTCCAGGAGCTGACCCGGCTCGCGGTCTACCGCGAGACCGGCGAGCGCTCCCGCCTGATGCTCGACGTGAGCGGCTACCGCGCGCGCCAGCGTGAGGAGCTCGTGGTGCTGGCGGACAAGACCGTGGCCGAGGTCAAGGCGTCGGGCGAGCCCGTGTCGCTGAAGCCGATGTCCCCGTTCGAGCGCAAGGTCGTGCACGACGCGGTCGCCGCTGCGGGTCTGCAGTCTGAGTCCGAGGGCGCCGAGCCGCGTCGCTACGTCGTCGTTCTGCCCGCCTGAGAGTGTTGACGTGAATGACGTTTCACGTGAAACGCCCCCCGCACTGCCGGAGCCCCCGGCTTCGGTGCGGGGGGTTTTTCCTTCCGACCGACTCCCCCTGATCACCGCGTACGCCGAGTCGCTGGCGACGGACGGCGTGGTCCGCGGTCTGATCGGTCCTCGTGAGGTTCCGCGGCTCTGGGAGCGCCACCTTCTCAACTGTGGTGCCCTGGCGGACCTGATTCCTGACGGCGCGACCGTGTGCGACATCGGCAGTGGCGCTGGTCTTCCCGGCCTGGTGCTGGCCATCGCTCGCCCAGACCTCACCATCACCCTGGTCGAGCCACTCCTGCGGCGGACCACCTATCTCTCCGAGATCGTCGAGCAGCTCGAACTGTCCCATGTGACAGTGCACCGTGGTCGGGCGGATGAGCTCCACGGCAAGGCCCGGTTCGATGTCGTCACCTCACGCGCTGTGGCACCCCTGGAGCGCCTCCTGGGATGGTCAATGCCCCTGGTCGCCCCGCACGGCGCTCTGGTCGCGCTGAAGGGCAGCTCGATCTCCGAGGAGATTGTGGAGGCCGCATCAGTGCTCGCGCAGCTGGGTTGTGCGGCACCGGAGGTGCTGCCAGTCGGTGAGGGTCTCATCGACGATCCCACCTGTGCAGTGCGGGTGGCCTGGGCCGATCCCGGGAAGGTAGTTTTGACCCCTGCGCGTCCCGCTTCGAGGGGCTCGCGGAACCAAGGCAAGGCCCGCGGCCGGACTGGTCGCTCGCGGAGCTGAACGGTGGTTTTCCACCGGTAGAACCTCCTCCGTGAGCGCGTCATCCACAGGCGGAGGCAATTCATCCACAGGAAGAGGACCTCGTGGTTTCACGTGAAACAGGCTCGGGATTCGTGGTCAGGACCGCCGCAGACCTCGCCGACGCCGGACCCACGTTCGCAGACGAAACCACTCCGCTGGCGCGAGCCGCGGAGCACTCCGTCCTCGCACGCCAGGGATCGATGGCTCGTCCGCCGCTGCACCGACCGGGCCGTACCCGCGTCATGGTGGTGGCGAACCAGAAGGGTGGCGTTGGCAAGACGACGTCCACGGTGAACCTGGCGGCTGCGCTCGCGCAGCTCGGCCAGCGGGTCCTGGTCATCGACCTCGACCCCCAGGGCAACGCCTCCACGGCACTGAACATCGACCACCACCGTGGCGTGCCCTCGACGTACGACATGCTCGTGAACGGCGACGCTCTCGCTGACGTCGTGCAGCCGTGTCCCGACCAGCCCAACCTGTGGGTGGTCCCGGCAACGATCGACCTTGCCGGCGCTGAGATCGAGCTGGTCTCCGTGGTCGCCCGCGAGAGCCGGCTGCAGAAGGCGATCTTCGGTCACCCGACGGTCGGCGATGCCGATGTCGCGGGCGACGAGCGCTTCGACTACGTCCTGGTCGACTGCCCGCCGTCACTCGGCCTGCTCACACTGAACGCCCTCGTGGCCGGCGAGGAGATGGTCATCCCGATCCAGGCGGAGTACTACGCCCTCGAGGGCCTCGGCATGCTGCTCGAGACCGTCGAGATGGTGAAGAAGCACCTCAACCAGAAGCTTTCGGTCTCGACCATCCTGATCACCATGTACGACGCGCGCACCCGACTCGCAGCCGGTGTTGCCGAGGAAGTGCGTGATCACTTCGGTGACACGGTGCTGAAGACCTACATCCCGCGTTCTGTGCGTGTCTCCGAGGCGCCGTCCTACAGCCAGACGGTGATGACCTACGATCCGGGCTCACCGGGAGCGCTCAGTTACCTGGAGGCGGCACGCGAGATGGCACGGAAGGCGCAGGCGTGATGAACGATCGACAGCCCCAGCGACGCGGACTGGGACGTGGCCTCGGTGCCCTCATCCCGACGGCTCCCGTGGATGACGAAGTTGCCCCGGCGCCGATCTTCCCGAAGGCCCCGCCTTCGACCAACGGCAACGGCTCGACGTCGGATGCAGGCGCGCAGTCGGCTCCAGACGCCCCTGCTGCCGGGACGACCGGCTCGCAGCTGGGAACGGGATCATCCGCGGCGACGACCGCTCCGGACGCCGCCGGTGGTGCGGGTGGCTCGGGAGCCAACGGTGAGGGTGGCCGGCACGCCGCGGTCGCCGGCGGCGTCATCGAGACGGGCGCTTACTTCGCTGAGCTCCCGATCACGCAGATCACGCCCAACCAGTGGCAGCCGCGCCAGGTCTTCGAAGAAGAGGCACTGGCAGAGCTGGTCCACTCGATCCGCGAGATCGGTCTGCTGCAGCCCATCGTGGTCCGCGAGTCCGGTCCGGGCACGTTTGAGCTGATCATGGGTGAGCGGCGCTGGCGCGCTTCGCAGGAGGCCGGCCTCGATCGGATTCCCGCGATCGTGCGGCAGACCGAGGACGACGACATGCTCCGGGACGCGCTCCTGGAGAACCTCCACCGCTCGCAGCTGAACTCGCTCGAGGAGGCGGCTGCCTACCGTCAGCTCCTGGATGACTTCGGCTGCACGCACGACGAGCTGGCGACCCGGATCGGCCGCTCGCGCCCGCAGATCAGCAACACGCTCCGGCTCCTCAAGCTCTCGCCTGCGGTGCAGCGCCGTGTGGCGGCGGGCGTCCTGTCCGCTGGGCACGCTCGCTCGCTCCTCGCTGTCGAGGACGCCGAGATCCAGGACCGTCTGGCCCAGCGCGTCGTGGCCGAGGGCATCAGCGTCCGCGGCCTCGAGGAGATCGTCGCCGTTGGAGAACACGGTCGTGGTGGCCAGCGCACCCAGCGGCGCAAGCCGGTGGCTCCGGGACTCGACGACATCTCCGAGCGCCTGAGTGACCGCCTGGAGACCCGCGTGAAGGTCGAGCTCGGCAAGTCCAAGGGCAAGATCACCATCGAGTTCGCCTCACTGGACGACCTGCGCCGGATCGTCGACGTGGTGGATCCGCGCAACCGTCACGATCGCCCGATCTGATCCCTCGGGCCCGAAGGCCCAGGCTCGAAGGCCCAGGCCTCGATCACCGGCCGGGCCCGTTGTGGGTGACGGCTGGTCCGCGGGACGGGACGCCTGTCGACCCAGCGCGATCCCCAAAGCAATAAGACAATAAAGCAATATGTCGACATGACGACCACAGAGGGCCTGATGTTTCCCGTGAAACAACCACGGAGCATCGGGCCCTCTGGCGTCAGAACCGGGCCCCTCTGTTACTTCCGCGTAAGCCCCTTGGGGGAGGAAGGTGGAGCCCATGAGCGTCACACCGTCGTCGTACTCCGTCACTATCCGCCTCTACACGCGCCCTGACTTCGCAGTCGTCGGCACTGTCGCAACGTCGATTGCCGCTTCGGGCGGCATCGTCACCGCCATCGACGTCGCCGAGTCACGGCACGACCGCCTGGTCGTCGACGTGACGTGCAGTGCGCGGGACGCCGACCACAGCGAGCAGCTCGTGAAAGTGGTGGAGGGACTCGACGGCATCACCGTGCACAAGGTGTCAGACCGGACGTTCCTGCTGCACCTGGGCGGCAAGATCGAAGTCGCGAGCAAGGTCCCGTTGAAGAACCGTGACGACCTGTCGATGGCCTACACGCCAGGGGTTGGTCGGGTCTGCATGGCGCTGGCCGAGCACCCTGAGGACATTCCCAAGCTGACCATCAAGGGCAACGCCGTTGCCGTCGTCACCGACGGGTCCGCAGTTCTCGGCCTCGGCAACATCGGCCCGGGCGCCTCACTGCCCGTGACGGAGGGCAAGGCCGCGCTGTTCAAGCGCTTCGCCAACATCGACGCGTGGCCGATCTGCCTCGACACCCAGGATGTGGACGAGATCGTCCGCACCGTGGAGCTGATCGCTCCCGGGTTCGGCGGCATCAACCTCGAGGACATCGCTGCGCCGCGCTGCTTCGAGATCGAGCGTCGGCTCCGTGCCTCGCTCGACATTCCCGTGTTCCACGACGACCAACACGGAACCGCCATCGTGGTCCTCGCGGCGCTCACGAATGCGCTCCGTGTCGTCGGCAAGGCCGTGAATGACGTGCGGGTGGTCGTCTCGGGCGCCGGCGCTGCAGGCTCGGCCATCGTGGACCTGCTCCTCGCCGGCGGCGTCGGCGATGTCGTGGTCTGGGACCGGGAAGGGCTCCTGTCGCGCGATGACAGCACCCTGCCGCCCGCCAAGGCCGCACTCGCCGGCCGCACGAACGCGAGCTGCCTCCGCGGTGAGCTCCGCGACGGCCTGGCCGGATCTGATGTCTTCATCGGCGTGAGCGGGCCGGGCGTGCTCAAGGCCGAGTGGATCGCGGACATGGCCGACCAGCCCATCGTCTTCGCCCTCGCCAACCCGGACCCCGAGGTCGACCCGGTCGAGGCTTCGAAGTACGCCGCGGTGGTGGCCAGCGGCCGCAGCGACTACCCCAACCAGATCAACAACGTGCTCGCCTTCCCGGGTGTCTTCCGCGGCCTTCTCGACGCACGCGCCAGCGAGATCACTCCGGCCATGCTGCTGCGCGCGGCGTACGCCATCGCGGCGACCGTCACCGACGAGGAGCTCCACGCCAGCTTCATCATCCCGAGCGTCTTCAACCCGGCGGTGCCGAAGGCTGTCGCCGAGGCAATCAAGGGCCCGGAGGTCGTGAAGATCTGAGCTGCAAAGAACGGAGGGGCCCAGCAGTTGCTGGGCCCCTCCGTCGTCTCCGGGCTGCGATCAGGAATCGGCCCGGTCGTCGACCAGGAAGTGCGTGGTCGAGCGGGGGCGCAGGTAGCCGACGTAGTAGATGAGTGCCGCGCCCAGGAGAGCGCCCACTGCGACGAGGTCACCGAGAGCGGACTCCCTGAGCGCGTAGCCCACGCCGACGATCACGAGGACCGGGGCGGCGGGCCACAGCGGCATCCTCCAGCCGGCGTGGGGGGCGCGGCGTACGAAGAGGGCAGCCACGGCGACGGTCATGTAGACCGACGCCAGGATGACCGAGGTGATGCCGAGCAGCGCCTCGATGTCCATGAGCCAAGCCATGAGCGCGCCGGGCACGCCGACGAGGAGCGTGGCGATCACCGGGGAGCCGAAGCGCGGGTGCAGCGTGGCGAGCGCGTTGTTGATGGGCTCGGGCCACGCCTTGTCGCGGGCAGTGGCGTAGACGACGCGGGAGTTCTGGATCACCATCACGATGACCGCGTTGAGGATTGCCACGGCGATGCCGACGCTGATCGCGGCAGACATGCGGGGGCTGGACCAGGCGGTGACGTACTCGGGGAAGGTGCCGGTCGCGAGGTCGTTGAGCGAGCCGACGCCGAGCACCGTCGCGATGGTCGGGACGATGATGATCACGGCGCCGAGTGCCAGGGAACCGAGGACCGCCCACTTCACGTTGCGGCGGGGTTCGACCATCTCCTCGGCGAGGTATGTCGCGGTGGTGAAGCCCGAGCAGGTGAAGATGGCGATGGCGAGGCCGGAGAGCAGGATGCCTGCGGTGAACGGCGTGAGCGAGCTGCCGTCGCTGACCTGTGCCTGCCACAGCGTGTCGAAGCCGCGCTCCGCGTGGGAGAAGCCGAGCCACGCCACCGCGCCAGCGGCGATGGTCTCGACGACCAGGAACGCACCGGTGACGTAGGCGTTCGACTTGATGTCGAGGAGACCGGTGGCGGTCGCGAGCAGCATGACCACGGCGCCGGTGGTCGCGCGGTCCAGGCCGACGATCGGTGCCAGGTAGTCGGCGGTGCCGAGGGCGATGACCGGGGGGATGACGATCAGGGTCGCGGAGGTGAGCGCGAAGGTGAGCCAGCCCGCGGGACGGCCGAGCGTGTGGGTCACCATCGCGTACTCGCCGCCGCTGCTCGGCGTACGCGTGCCGAGCTCGGAGTAGCAGATGCCCACGGCCGCGGAGATGAGTACGCCGACGAGCAGGGTGAGCACGACGCCCGAGCCCTGTGAGGCGAGCAGCTCGGGAACGATGATGAAGAGGCTGGAGGCGGGAGTGACGCAGGAGAGCGTCAGGAGGATGACGGCGGTCAGGCCGAGCACTGGCTTGAGGCCGTGCTCGACGGGCCTGTCATCGGAGGCGGCTGCCGTCGGGACGCCGGGGGAGTCGGACACAGTGGACATTAGACACCTCATGAGTGTGATTTGAACGACATACAAATTGGAGTGCCCCGACTATGCGCCTCGCTCACGGCTAGGGTCAAGGGGTGACCTCTGAAATGTCGTCCGATTTAACAAAGGCCCCCGCCGACGGCGCCGCGGCTCCCCGGCGCCATCGCCGTCTCGATCGCCCGCGGGAGCGCGTCCTCGAGGAGGCGTGGCAGCTCCTCGTCGAGAAGGGACTCGCCGACCTCACGCTCGCCGAGCTCGGGCGCCGGGTGGACACCAGCGCGGGCCACCTCCTCTACTACTTCGGCAGCAAGGACGAGATCCTGCTCGAGGTGCTCCGCTGGAGCGAGGACCAGCTGTGGGAGCGCTGGGCCGAGTCGTTGACCGAGGAGATGTCGTTCGAGGCGCGCTTCGACCTGTTCTGCACGCAGTTCCTCCCGACCGGCCTCGGCGATCCGAGGTGGCTGGTCTGGATCGAGCTCTGGCCACGCGTGCTCCGCAGCGAGCCACTCCGCAACTCCTACGACGCGCTGGACCAGGTGTGGCGCGTCGCCCTCGCCGAGCTGCTGGCTGCCGAAGGGATTCCGGAGTCGTCGAACCTCGCCCGGAGGATCTGTGCGCTGCTCGACGGCTTGAGCGTCGCCGTTGTCCTGGGCGAGCCCGACATGACGGCTGCCGACGCCGTCCAGCACGCCCGCGCACTCCTGCCTGTCCGCTAGCCCGACCTCCCCACCTCGCGAGCCCTCGCGCGGTCCGCCTGCGCGTACGCCGAGCCCCGCTGCCCATGCGCAGCAGGGCCCGACGGTGTTTCCGCGCCTTCCCGAAGGCTTCGCGGCGACTCGGTGGGCGGAAGGGGCTTGCGCCGGCCGGCGACGCAGGTTTACCGTCTGATCATGTTTGAATTGCGTTCAAATCAACCGGCGTCTCGATGGCAGATGCCGGCGGAGACCGCGCCCCATGACGCCACGTGGATGGCCTGGCCGGGCAGCGGCTACACCCTGGGGGAGAGTGCGGCAGAAGCCGAGATCGCCCGTGCGACCTGGGCTGCGGTCGCCAACGCCATCGTTGCGCGCGAGCCCCTCCGCATGCTGGTCCCGCCTCACGAGCGTCCGCACGCGCGCCGCCTTCTCGATCCCGCGATCGAGCTCCACGAGGTGCGGCTCGACGATGCCTGGTACCGCGACATCGGGCCAACCTTCGTCGTCGGCGCCGACCAGCACGGCGGTCCGGCCCTCGGTGCGGTCAACTGGGTCTTCAACGGATGGGGCCAGCAGGACTGGGCCACCTGGGAGCACGACGCCGTCGCGAGCCTCGTCGCCACCTCAGCCTCTTGTGCGCACCGGATCGACTCGCCGATGGTCAACGAGGGAGGCGGCATCCACACCGATGGCGCGGGCACCTTCCTGGTCACCGAGACCGTCCAGCTCGACCCCGGGCGCAACGCGGGCTGGACCAGGCAGGCGGTCGAGGACGAGCTGGCCCGCACCGTCGGTGCGCGCAAGGTGATCTGGCTTCCGCGCGGGCTGACCCGGGACAGCGAGAAGTTCGGGACTCGCGGGCACGTCGACATCGTGGCCACCTTCGCTGACCGAGGGGTCGTCCTCCTGCACGAGCAGCGCAACGATGCGCACCCCGACGCCGCGGTCAGCCGCGAGCTCGCGACCGTGTTTCACGGGGAACACGACGCCGAGGGCAAGCCGATCGAGGTCGTTGCCCTGCCGGCGCCGACCCAGTTGCGCGATGCCGTGGGGTGGGTCGACTGGAGCTACGTCAACCACTACGTCTGCAACGGCGCCGTCATCGCGTGCGCCTTCGACGACCCGGCTGACGCCGAGGCCCGCGAGGTGCTCGCCGCGGCGTACCCCGGGCGGGACGTCGTGCAGATCGACGCCCGCCCGATCTTCGACCGCGGTGGCGGCATCCACTGCATCACCCAGCAGCAGCCCGCGCTCTGAGCGCCCCAACCCGATCTCGCCAAGGACACGAACCATGCAGCTCATCACCGCGAATCCCCAGCCCTCGCTCGCCCGCGTCGCACCGGGCGATGCCCGCACCCTGACCGTCGGCGTCGTCCAGGTGCACTGGCACGAAGACCCCGCAACGCACGCCGCAGCCCTGACCGACGGCGTACGCCGCGCAGCCGAGGCCGGCGCGCAGGTCGTGTTCCTCCCCGAGCTCACGCTGTCGCGCTATCCGGCCGACCTTCGGCCCACGGGTCGCCCGGCCGACCTGGCCGAGTCGATCGAGCACGGCCCGACGCGCGTGCTGGCCTCGAAGCTGGCCGGCGAGTTCGGCGTCCTCGTGCACGCCTCGCTCTACGAGGCGGCTGCGGCTCCCGAGGGGAGCGATGACGGCCTCGGCTACAACACCGCGATCCTGGTCGCGCCCGGAGGAGCGCTCGTGGGTCGCACCCGCAAGCTGCACATCCCGGTGACCGAGGGCTACTTCGAGGACCTCTTCTTCCGCCACGGCCCGGCCGATGAGCCGTACCCGGTGCACGTCGCCGACCTGCCTGGCGCGCCGAAGCTCGGCCTGCCGACCTGCTGGGACGAGTGGTTCCCGGAGGTGGCGCGCGCCTACTCCCTGGCCGGCGCCGAGGTGCTCGCCTACCCGACCGCGATCGGGTCCGAGCCCGACCACCCCGACTTCGACACCCAGCCGCTGTGGCAGCAGGTCATCGTCGGCAACGGCATCGCCAACGGCCTGTTCATGTGCGTGCCGAATCGCTGGGGTGACGAGGGCCGGGTCAGCTTCTACGGCTCGTCGTTCATCAGCGATCCCTACGGCCGGATCCTGGCCCAGGCGCCGCGCGAGGGCGACGCCGTACTCGTTGCCACGCTCGACCTCGACCAGCGCAAGGACTGGCTGACGCTCTTCCCGTTCCTGCAGACCCGCCGCCCCGACACCTACGCAAGCCTGGTCGCGGAGGCCTGACCCCCGAACCTCAGGCGGGGAGGATCGGGCGGTTCTCGTAGAAGGTCTGGAGCACGACGGTCGTGCGGGTGCTGACCGAGGCGGCGCTGCGGATGTCGCGGATCAGGCCCTCGAGATGGCGCGGTGACGCGACGCGCACGAAGAGGATGTAGCTCGCGTCGCCGGCGATCGAGTGGCACGCCTCGATCTCGGCGAGGTGCTCGAGCAGCTCGGGTGCGTTGTCGGGCTGGCCGGGGTCGAGGGGCGTGATCTCGACGAAGGCGGCGAGCGGCTTGCCAACGGCAGCGGGCTCGACGATCGCGCGGTAGCCGGTGATGACGCCACGCGCCTCCAGCCGGCGCAGGCGCGTCTGCACCGCGGAGACGGAGAGCGCTACCGCCGTGGAGAGATCGGACAGGGTCGCCCGGGCGTTGGCGGAGATCTCGCGGACGATCCCCGCGTCGATCTCGTCGTCGATGCGGGCCGGGGCCTTGCCGGACAGGGCGCCGTCCGGTGGCACCTGCTCAGTCCGCGCATGCTCATGCGGCGCCTTGTCGTTTCGGGCCATGGCGGCGAGGTTAGCAGCACGATGGGATAACGAACGGAAAACTTCCTGCTGCAAGAGCATGTGAGCGGAAACATTCCCCCTACTCTGGAAGGGACACGTCGTACGCGACACCACGAACGGAGGTTCCCATGCGCACCAGCCACGTCCAGGCGACCCAGGCCATCGTCGGAGAGCCCGAGGTTGTCGAGGACGGGACCTCGCGCGCGCAGGGCGTCGAGTCGAGTGCGGCGTGGCTGTCGTTGAAGGCCGCTGCGACGGCCCTTCAGCCCCTGCAGGCGCAGGACGGGTCCGTCCCGGATGCCGCCGATCACGCCGAGGCGCGGGGTCACGTCGCTGCAATCACGGCCGCGATCGAGGAGCTGCGCCCGCTGTTCCCGCATGACGACGCATACCTCGCGGCGTCGGTGCGGGACTTCGCCACCTGGGCCGATGGTGGTTTCGGGGTCCCGGACTTCCTCGACTCGCTCGTGGCCTTCCAGCCCCAGGAGCATCGTGTCGACGGGCTGCGCCACCTCGTGGTCTTCCCGATGTACACCCAGAACGGCTCCTCGGACCGCCATGTCGAGGCACTGCTGGTCGAGGTGATCTGGCCGGAGTTCATCGCGCACCTCGAGGCCGGTGACTACGGCAACCGGCTCTTCGTGCCGCTGCGGTTGCTCGACTTCACGTCCGGTTACGACACCAACAGCGCCGTGCTCTTCCCCGAGACGGTCGCCGTGCGCGAGACCCCGCAGTTCACCTGGGGCGCGATCTTCCAGGACCGTGAGGCCGCCCGGTTCCGCCGCGTCGTGGGCGCCGCCTCGGCGATCACCGACCTCGCGCTGCCCGAGGGTGCTGCCCGGATGCTCGAGGACCAGGCGCTGACCGAGAAGGCGTTCGTCGTGTGGGACCTGATCCACGACCGCACTCACATGCGGGGTGACCTGCCGTTCGACCCGTTCATGATCAAGCAGCGCATGCCCTACTTCCTCTACTCGCTCGAGGAGCTGCGCTGCGACCTGACCGCATTTCGCGAGTGCGTCTGGGTGGAGCAGCAGCTCACGGCCCGCCGGGACGAGTCCGGATCACGTGACGGGGTGGGCGGGCTGGAGACCATCGAGGTCGAGACCCTCGAGCACGCGAAGCTCGTCCAGTACGCCGTGATCTTCGACCGCATCTTCCGCTTCGCGATCACGGGCTCGAGGGTGCGCAACTACGACGGCCTCGGTGGCCAGCTGCTGTTCGCCTGGCTGCACCAGCGCGGCGTACTCCACTGGACCGACACCTCGCTCGCGTTCGACTGGGACGACGTGCCGGCTGCTGTCGTCGCGCTCGGCGACGCGATCGATGAGCTCTACTGGCGCTCGATCGACCGGCCGAAGACGGCGCACTGGCTCGCGGCGTACGAGCTGATCCGCAGCACCCTGACGCCGAACCCGGCGTCGGTGTGGGCGCGGGGACTCCCGGACGAGATCCTGGCCGGGCCGACGAAGGGCTACACGGACGCGGTGCTGGACGACGAGTTCCCGCTCTCGATGTTCTACGAGTCGCTCGACAAGAAGATGCGGCCCGTCATCGAGTCGACCGCGGGCATCGTGGGGACCGCCGGGCCAGCGGAGGGGAGCGGTGATGACGCTGCATGACCGCGAGGTCCGCGGCTTCGCCTCGGACAACTACTCCGGGATCCACCCCGAGGTGCTGGCAGCAATCGCCGCAGCCAACGGTGGGCACCAGGTCGCCTATGGCGAGGACGTCTACACGGTCCGGCTGCAGGAGGTCTTCGCGCAGCAGCTCGGCGAAGGCGTCGAGGCGTGGCCGGTCTTCAACGGCACCGGCGCCAACGTGGTCGGGCTCCAGTCGATGCTGCCTCGCTGGGGTGCCGTCGTCTGCGCTGCTTCGGCACACATCAACACCGATGAAGCCGGTGCGCCGGAGCGGGTGGCGGGGATCAAGCTCCTCCCCGTGCCGACCGAGGACGGGAAGCTGACCCCCGAGCTGATCGACCGCGAGGCGTGGGGGTTCGGCGACGAGCACCGCGCACAGCCCCTCGTCGTCTCGATCACCCAGTCGACCGAGCTTGGCACGGTCTACACGGTCGATGAGGTCCGCGCGATCACCGAGCACGCGCACGGCCTCGGCATGCGGGTGCACATGGACGGCGCACGCATCGCGAACGCCGCGGCATCGCTCGGCGTACCCCTGCGGGCGTTCACGCGCGACGCCGGCGTCGACGTCCTGAGCGTCGGCGGCACGAAGAACGGCGCGATGCTCGGTGAGGCGGTCGTCGTGCTCGACCCGGCCGCGTCCACCGGGCTGAAGTACCTGCGCAAGCTGGACATGCAGCTCGCCTCGAAGATGCGCTTCGTCTCCGCGCAGCTGATCGCGCTGCTCGAGGGCGACTTGTGGGTGCGCAACGCGACCCACGCCAACGCGATGGCGCAGCGGCTCCGGGCGGGGATCGAGGCCGGTCTGGCGGACGGGTCGATCCAGGGGGTCCGGCTGACCCGGCCGACCGAGTCCAACGGCGTCTTCGCGACGCTGCCGGCCGGTGTGGCGGACCGGTTGCGCGCGAGCTTCCGCTTCTACGACTGGGACCTTGCCGCAGGTGAGGTGCGCTGGATGTGCAGCTTCGACACGGAGAAGGAGGACGTGGACGAGCTGATCGCTGCCGTCGCGCGGGAGACCGTGCAGGGCTGATCCGGCGGATCTGTTGGTGACGGGCTATTGCGCATCGCAGTTCGCAGGCTTACGGTGGATCCACGTTTGAACAGCATTCAAAGATGGGTACCGACATGAAGATCTACGACACCGTGATCGTCGGGGCCGGCGTCACCGGCCTCACCGCAGCCTGGCGCCTGACCCAGGCCGGCCAGGACGTCCTCGTCCTGGAGGCGCGCGACCGCACCGGCGGCCGGCTGCGCACCGAGGACCACAACGGCTCCGAGTTCGAGATCGGTGGCCAGTGGGTGTCGCCCGACCAGGAGGCGCTGATCGGGCTCGTGGCGGAGCTCGGCCTGGAGACCTATTCGCGCTACCGCTCGGGAGAGTCCCTTTACGTCGACCGGTCCGGCGCCGCGCGCCGCTTCACCGGTGAGGACCTCCCGGTCGAGGAGCAGACCGCCAAGGAGATCGACCGGATCATCGGCGTCATCGACGAGCTGGCCGAGCTCATGGACCCCGATCGACCGTGGGAGCACCCGCAGGCCGCGGCGCTCGACAGGGTGAGCTTCGCCCAGTGGCTCGACGCGCAGACCGACGACCAGGAGGCGCGCGACAACATCGCGCTCTACCTCGGCCCGGCGATGCTGACCAAGCCGATCTGGTCGTTCTCTGCGTTGACCGCGGTGCTCATGTCGGCCAGCGCTGGTTCCTTCACCCACCTGGTCGACGCCGACTTCATCCTCGACAAGCGCGTCGTCGGTGGGCTCGCGTCGGTGCCTTCCGCGTTGGCCGAGCGGCTCGGCGACAAGGTGCGCCTCTCCTCGGACGTCACCCACGTCGCGTGGTCAGACTCGGGTGCAGTGGTGACCGTGGACGGCGAGCAGGTCGGCGCGACGAGCGTCGTCCTGGCGCTCCCGCCGACCCATGTCCGTCGGATCCGGATCGACCCGGAGCTTCCCGCCGAGCACCGTCACGCCCGCGAGCACCAGTCGTTCGGCCTGGTGATCAAGGTCCAGGCGGAGTACGACACCCCGTTCTGGCGTTCGGGTGGCCTGTCGGGCACCGGCTTCGGTCCCTGGCAGCTCGTGCACGAGGTCTACGACAACACGCCTCATCCGACTGGCCCCGGGGCGGCCACCGGAACGATCGTCGGCTTCGTCTCCGACGTGAACGCCGACGAGGTCGGGCGACTCTCCGACGATGAACGTCGGGCGCGCATCCTCGCCTCGCTCGCGGCGTACTTCGGCGAGGAGGCGCTCACTCCGCGCACGTACGTCGAGAGCGACTGGCAGCACCAGGAGCTCACCGGCGGCGCCTACGCGACCAGCTTCGACGTCGGCAGCCTGACCCGCTACGGCGCCAAGCTGCACGAGCCGGTCGGGCCGATCCGGTTCGGCTCCAGCGACATCGCCGGCCACGGCTTCCAGCACGTCGACGGGGCGGTGCGCATCGGCACCCGCCTCGCCGAGCAGATCCTCGGCCACTCCTCAACGGTTCAGTGAAAGGCACGACCATGATCAGCAATGTCATCGACGGCAAGGTCATCCCCGCGGCCGACGGTCGCACCAGCGAGATCATCGACCCGCGCACCGGGTCGGTCTACGACGAGGCGGCGCTCTCCGGCGCGGCCGACGTCGACGCGGCGTACGACGCGGCTCGGCGGGCGTTCGTGACCTGGCGTCGCACGACGCCGGCCGAGCGGCAGAAGCTGCTCCTCGCGCTGGCCTCCGCGCTCGAGGAGCGTGCCGACGACATCCTGGCTGCCGAGGTGCGCGACACGGGCAAGCCGGCAGAGCTGACCCGCGACGAGGAGATCACGGTCGGCATCGACCAGCTCCGCTACTTCGCCGGGATGGCGCGCTCGCTCGAGGGGGCGGCCGCGGGCGAGTACCTCGCCGGCCACACGTCGTACGTGCGTCGTGAGCCGGTCGGCGTCGTCGGCCAGGTGGCGCCGTGGAACTACCCGTTCATGATGGCGATCTGGAAGATCGCTCCGGCGCTGGCCGCCGGCAACACCGTGGTGCTGAAGCCGTCGGACACGACTCCCGCGTCGGCCTCGCTCGTCGGGTCGATCGCTGCGGAGATCCTGCCGCCCGGTGTGCTCAACGTCGTCTGCGGTGATCGGGACACCGGCCGCCTCGTCGTGGCCCACCCGGCCGCAGCGCAGGTCTCGATCACCGGATCGACCGGTGCCGGCAAGCAGGTCGCCGCTTCGGCCGCCGTCGACGTGAAGCGCGTGCACCTCGAGCTCGGTGGCAAGGCGCCTGCTGTCGTGTTCGGGGACGCGGACATCGCAGCTGTGGTCGAGGGCATCGTGGTCGGGGCGTTCTTCAACGCCGGCCAGGACTGCACGGCCGTGACCCGGATCCTGGCGCACTCGTCGATCGCGGACCCGCTCGAGAAGGCGCTGGTCGAGGCGATCGCCGAGGTCAGCACCGGTCCGGATGTCGAGGACCCCTTCTACGGTCCGCTCAACAACGCCGACCAGCTGGCGCGGGTGACCTCGGTCGTCGCTGCGCTGCCTGCGCACGCGCGCGTCGTCACGGGTGGCGTCCGGGTCGGATCGACGGGCTACTACTTCGCGCCGACGCTCGTTGCCGGCGTACGTCAGGACGACCCGGTCGTTCAGGAGGAGACCTTCGGTCCGCTCGTGACGCTGCAGACCTTCGAGACCGAGGCGGAAGCCATCGAGATGGCGAACGATGTCGACTTCGGACTCGCCTCGAGCGTGTGGACCAAGGATCACGGCACCGCGCACCGCTGCTCGATCGACCTCGACTTCGGCTGCGTGTGGGTCAACACCCACATCCCGCTGGTCGCCGAGATGCCGCACGGTGGCTTCAAGCAGTCGGGCTACGGCAAGGACCTGTCCCACTACGGGCTCGAGGACTACACCCGCATCAAGCACGTGATGCACGCGCACGGCTGAGCTCAGCCGCCCCATCGCCGGCCGCGCCGGACCACTCGACCCGGTCCTGCGCGGCCGGATCCATGGTGCGGGAGCGTTTGGTCAGCGATGCACGTTGCGCCGTGTCGGCACCGAGGTCGGGCCGTGTCGGCACCGAAGTTGCGCCGTGTCGACGGGAACGGGTCAGGCGAGGGCGGCTACGGCGTCGGCCAGGTCGGCGACGGAACGCGCGCGAGCGTCGGGATCCACGTCGAGCGGCAGGTCCAGCTGGAAGCCCATGAACGCCGCGTCGATCAGCTCGGCTGCGCGCTTGGCGAGGGGGCCGGTGACACCCGAACGGGTGAGGTGTCCGACGAGCGCCGCGGTCCACAGCGCGTTGGCCCGGCGTACGACGGAGGCGTAGGGCTCGCGGCCGAAGAGCCCGAGCGCCGACGCCTCGACGTAGATGCGGGTGCAACGGTCTGCCGGTTCGCTCTGGACCGCTGCCCAGAGATCGCCGACGGCTGCCCGGAGATCAGTCGAGGGCGCGAGCGCGTCGATCTGTGCGACGCCACGGTCGTTGGAGGTCCGCAGGACGTCGGCGACCAGCTCGTCCTTGGAGCCGAAGTGGTAGAGCAGCATCCGGTCGCTGGTGCCGAGCTCGGCAGCGAGGGGGCGCAGGCTCAGCCCGATCAGGCCGTGCTCGAGCACGTAGTCGGTCGCGACCTCGGTCCAGGCGGCGCGACGCTGAGGGTCCTTGGCGATGACGGTCTCCCGGGGTCGGTGGGTCGGTGCGGTGAGGCGTTGCCCCGGACTGTAGCACCTGCTACATTGTGTGTAGCACTTGCTACACAACCCGGAGGAAATCATGTACGCCGCACTCGGACTCCTGTTCGCCGCCATCGCCCTCGAGGTCGGCGCCAGCGCTGCACTTCCGCGCACCCAGGGCTTCAAGGACCCGTTGTGGACGGTCTTCGTGGTTGCCGGTTACGCAGCGTCGATCTGGCTGCTCGCACTCGTCGTGCGCGACATGCCCGTCTCCACGGCGTACGCGATCTGGGCCGGGCTGGGCACTGCCGCCGTCGCGGTCATCGGTGCGGTGTGGCTCGGCGATTCGCTCGACCCGTTGAAGGTCGTCGCGCTGGGCATGGTCATCGTCGGCGTCGTCGTCCTCAACCTGCAGGGCGCTCACTGATCGAGGATTCGGGCCCCAGGGGCTTCTCGGTGCCGAGGTCGCCGCGTGCGCCCTTGTGAAGATCTCGTTTCGCGTGAAGACGCGCGCATCGTTCGGTGGCAGTCTGGACTCATCAACTGCTCCGGAGATGAATCGTGGGAACCACAGCGCTTGCCAAGCTGGCCGCAACACGCGGTGATGTCGTGCTGTCCGGAACCCGCGACCCCGACGAGGTCGTCGACGCCTGCACCGGGGCCCTCCGCCCGCACGCGCTGACTCTCAGTCGGCCCGGCACCCGGCTGGCCACTCGCCTGGCGAGCGTCAAGATGCAGGATGTCTCCGTCAACCTGCTGCGCTATGGCGCAGGAGTGACCGTGAGCTCAGGGGATGCACCCCTCGACGACTACCTCCTCACGCTGCCGATCGCGGGGGCAGGCCAGTTTCGCTACGGCTCCGCCACGGCGCTCGCCAGCGTCGGGCACGGGGTGCTGATCGGGCCGCACCAGGATTTCGAGTTCGGCTTCGACGAGGCCTGGGACCAGGTGGTCGTGCGGCTGGACCGGTCGCGCGTCGAGTCGGTCGCGGCCGCGCTCACCGGCGAGACCGGCCCGGTCCACTTCGACCTGTCGCTGGCCCCTGACGTCAGTCGTCTTGATGGCATGCTCGAGTCGGCGGTGGACCTCGTCGACTCGGCCGCCGTCCAGCACCGGCCGCAGCTGCTCTGGCAGCTCGAGCAGGTGATCATCGAGTCGCTCCTGCTCGCGCAGCCGAACAACCGGATGAGGCTTCAGCCGAGCGATCGCCCGATGACTTCCCCGCGCCTGCGTCAGGCGATGGAGTTCATGATCGACCGGATCGCCGACCCGTTGAGCGTCGCCGACGTGGCGCTCGCGTGCGGCACCAGCGTGCGCAGCCTGCAGACGGCATTCCGCACCGAGCTGGGCACCACCCCCGTGCAGTGGCTGCGCTCGCAGCGGCTCGAGCGCGCTCACACCCTGCTGCTCTCCGGCGCGCCCGGGCTGTCGGTCACCGACGTCGCCTACCGCTGTGGGTTCTTCCACCTCGGTGAGTTCGGGGTGGCCTTCCGCGCCCGCTACGGCACGACGCCGTCGGCGGTCCTCACCTCGCGCCGCTGACGGCCCGGGCGTCGCAACTGGTCTGATCCGGCAGAAGCTCCGGCGAGGAACCTGCCGATCAGGACCCGTTCCGGACTGTAGGGGTGCGCGAATCCGAGTACGCCGCGTCGTACTTCCGATATCGAGTGTGGCCGCCCTCACATGACTCTGAGGTCATGCACATCGCACTCCTCCAGCTCGCCAGCCCCGACGCCGAGACCGTCGCCGACCGCCTCGCGCGGGTCGACGGCATGGTCCGCGCCGAGAGCGCGCTGAGCGGCGCCGACTTCCTGGTCCTCCCCGAGATGTGGACCGCCGGCTACTTCTCCTTCGACGAGTACGCCGCCCGCGCCGAGCCGTTCGAGGGCCCGACCCTGGCCGCCGCCCGGGGATGGGCCCGGGACCTCGACCTGACCGTCCACCTCGGCAGCTTCGTCGAGGTCGACGCCGAGGGCCGGCTGCACAACACGTCCGCGGTGGTCCACCCGGACGGCGAGGTCAGCAACGTCTACCGCAAGGTGCACCTGTTCGGTTACGGCTCCCGGGAGACGCAGCTGCTCACCCCGGGCGAGTCGATCGGCACCAGTGACATCAACGGCCTCGCGACCGGCATCACCACCTGCTACGACCTGCGCTTCCCGGAGCTCTTCCGCAGCCTGGTCGACGCCGGCGCCGAGATGGCCGCCGTCTGCGCCGCCTGGCCCGAGGCCCGCCTCGCCCACTGGCGCCTGTTCACCACCGTCCGCGCCGTCGAGCAGCAGATGTACGTCGTGGCGGTCAACGCCGTCGGCGAGCAGGCCGGCGTCACCCTCGGCGGTCACAGCCGGGTCGTCGACCCGACCGGCCAGGTCGTCGTCGAGGCCGGCCAGGACGAGGGCTTCACCTACGCCGACATCGACACCGAGCTCCCGCGCAAGGTCCGCGCCGAGTTCCCCGCGCTGGCCGACCGCCGCTGGTCTGCGCCCCAGAGCTCAGGCACGCAGTCAGCCACCACCGTCCTGAAGAACACGAAGGAGTCCGCATGACCACCACGCCCACCACCGGCAGCCCCGCCGGCACCGCCACCCGGCTGCGACTTCGCGCCACCGATGGCGCGGAGGTCGAGGTCACTCCCACGCACCTCGTCGTCGCCGGCTACACCGGCCGCGACCGGGCCGCCGTACAGCACCACATCGACGAGCTCGCCGCCATCGGCGTACCCGAGCCGGACACGATCCCCGCGTTCTACCCGCTCGCGACCACCTGCCTGACCACCGACCAGCAGATCGAGGTGGACGGCACCAAGACCTCCGGCGAGGTCGAGCCGGTGCTGATCCGGGCCAACGGCACCTACTACCTGACCGTCGGTTCGGACCACACCGACCGCGAGATGGAGAAGGTCGGCATCCAGCTCTCGAAGGCGGCCTGCCCGAAGCCGATCGCGGACACGGTCATCGAGCTCGGCGACCCGCCGGCGCTCGTCGACTGGGACTCGATCGTGGTCCGCAGCTGGGTCGACGGTGAGCTCTACCAGGAGGGCACGCTCGCCACGATGCTCCCGATCACGGAGGTCCTCGACGAGTGGGACCAGATCGGCGGCAGCCAGGGCATCGCCCTCGTCCTGTTCGGCGGCACCCGCCCGCTGATCGACGGCACCTTCCGCTACGGCCGCGACTGGCGGATGCAGCTCGAAGTCCCCGGCCACACCCCCATCGAACTCAGCTACACCGTCTCTGTGAGGAGCAACTGAAATGCGCACCAGCACCGATTACCTGAAGTCCCTGTCCGACGGCCGCACGGTCATCGTGGACGGCAAGCCCGTCGACGACGTCGCCGCCGACCCCGCGTTCGCGCCCATCGCCCGCACGGTCGGCGAGCTCTTCGACATCGCGGCCGACCCGGCCAACGGCATGCAGGTCACCGACGAGGTGACCGGCAACCCCGTCAACCGCATGTACGTCGCGCCCCGCAACGCCGAGGACCTCGCCGCCTGGCGCGACTCCGCGCAGGTCTGGGCCAACCACACCAACGGCTGGGTGGGCCGCTCGCCCGACCACGTCGGTGCCTTCGTCGCGGCGTTCTCCGCGCACCCCGGGGCCTTCGCGGACGAGCGCGGCCTGGCCGACAACGTGTTGGCCTTCCACCGCCGCGTGATGGAGAACGACCTCTACATCTCCTACGCGATCATCCCGCCGCAGGTCTCCCGCGCCACCACCGCGCACGCCTGGGACGGCGACTTCATCCAGGTCGGCGTGAAGGAGGAGCGCGAGGACGGCATCGTCGTCCGCGGTGCGCAGATGCTCGCCACCGGCGGTGCTGTTGCTGACGAGATCCTGGTCTCCTGCATCAAGCCGCTGACCCCCGAGGACACGGACTTCGCGATCTCCTTCACCGTGCCTGTCGCGGCCGACGGCCTCAAGCTCTACTGCCGCCGCCCCTACGCCACGGGCGCCACGAGCGACTTCGACTACCCCCTCTCCTCGCGCTACGACGAGACCGACGCACTGCTGGTCTTCGACGATGTCTTCATCCCCTGGAAGGACGTCTTCGTCTACAAGGACGTCCCCGGCCTGCGCAAGCAGTTCTTCGACACCGGCGCCCACGTCCTCGGCAACTTCCAGGCGCAGATCCGGTTCGCCACCAAGCTCCGCTTCCTGGCCGGCATCGCCCGCAAGGTCGCCGCGGTCAACGGCGTCGACAAGTTCCCCGGCGTCGTCGAGAAGCTCGGCGAGCTGGCCAGCCTGGTCTCCGTCGTCGAGTCCGCGCTGCACGCCGCGCAGTTCACCGCTGCTGCTGACGAGCAGGGCTTCTTCAGCCCCGGCGCCCAGTCGCTGTACGCCGCGATGGGCCTCCAGGCCGAGCTGCACCCCCGCGTCATCGGCATCCTGCGCGAGCTGGTCGGCGGTGGCGTCCTCCAGGTGCCGTCGTCGGTCGCCGAGCTGGTCAACTCCGAGACCGCCGAGGACATGGAGCGCTACGTCTCCAGCCCCGGCATCACGTCGGTCGAGCGGGTCAAGCTCTTCAAGCTGGCGTGGGACGCGGTCGGCAGCGAGTTCGCCGGTCGCCACCAGAGCTACGAGCTCTTCTACTCCGGCGCTCCGTTCGTCGTGAAGGGCTACGCGTTCCGCAACTACGACTACAACAAGCCGCTCCAGGCGGTCGAGCAGTTCCTCGCGTCGTACGGCGTCGACGGCCCGGCCGCTGCGGTTACCGAGGAGGTCTCCGCATGAGCAAGCCCGAGATCGAGTTCACCCCGGTCACCGACATCGACTACACGCTCTGCCCCGGAGACAACCCGCTGATCAAGGAGCGCATCCTCGCGAGCGACCCGGTCGGCGGCGTGGCCACCCGGATCCTGCGCTACGAGCCCGGCGCGGACTCGACCGCGCTCGGCGTGCAGCGGCACGACTTCTGGGAGGAGGTCTACATCCTCGAGGGGTCGTTCCACGACCTCACGCTGGACAAGACCTTCGTCGCCGGCGAGTTCGCCTGCCGCCCGCCCGGCATGCCGCACGGTCCCTGGAAGACCGACGAGGGCGTGACCACCTACGAGGTGCGCTACCACGCGCGCGTCGAGGACTGACGAGGGGATGAGCACCATGACCACTCCGCTCGTCGACCCGATGGCCATGCGCCAGACGATGGGTCGCTTCGCCACCGGTGTCGCCGTCATCACGACCGAGGACGCCAGCGGCCCGCACGGCATGACCGTCAACTCGCTGACCTCGGTGTCGCTGGACCCGCCGTTGCTGCTGGTCTGCTTCAACCACGGTGCGCGCACCGCGGAGGCTGCGGTGGCGTCGGGCCGGTTCGTGGTCAACATCCTCTCCCGGCGCCAGCAGGCGATCGCCCTGCGGTTCGCGGCCCGGGGAGAGGACCACTTCGCCGGCCTCGGCCTCGAGTACGCCGGGCACCGGGTGCCCGTCGTACCCCAGGCTCTCGCGCACCTCGAGTGCGACGTCGAGCGGGTCGTCGAGGCCGGCGACCACACGATCGTGTTCGGCGCCGTCATCGGCGTGAACACCCGGGATGGTGACCCGCTGGGCTTCTTCGGGGGCAAGTTCAGCGACATCACCCAGCACGGGCACGAGCCCGAGCACTGGTTCTTCTGAGCACCACCACACCCTGAGGAGACGCAATGTCTGCAACCACCCATGAGATCGACAACCCTCCGCCGCAGGCGGAGAAGCGCCGGGCCAGCCTGACCACCGTCGCCGCGTCCAGCCTCGCCGGCACCGCCGTCGAGTGGTACGACTTCTTCCTGTACGGCACCGCCGCCGCACTCGTGTTCAACACGCTCTTCTTCCCGGCATCCGACCCGCTGGTCGGCACGGTCCTCGCCTTCGCGACGTACGCCGTGGGGTTTCTCGCCCGGCCCGTCGGCGCCGTGGTGCTGGGTCACCTCGGTGACCGCCGCGGCCGCCGGGCGACCCTGATCGCGAGCCTGATGCTGATGGGCGTCTCGACGTTCCTGATCGCGCTGCTTCCGACCTACGGCACCATCGGCGTCGCGGCGCCGATCATCCTGGTGCTGCTGCGACTGGTCCAGGGCTTCGCCCTCGGCGGCGAGTGGGGCGGCGCCGTCCTGCTGGTCTCCGAGCACGGCGACAGCAAGCGCCGTGCCTTCTACTCAGCGTGGCCCAATGTCGGTCCGCCGCTCGGCAACCTGATGGCCGCCGGCGTGATGCTGGTGCTGAGCAACACCCTCTCCGACGCCGCGTTCCTCAGCTGGGGCTGGCGTGTGGCCTTCGGCCTCTCCGCGATCCTGGTGATCATCGGCCTGGTCCTGCGCCTCTACGTCACCGAGACCCCGCTCTTCGAGGAAGCCGCCCGCAACGCCGATCAGGCACCCAAGGGCCTCCCGGCCGGGGTGGTGATCCGCAAGCACTGGCGGATGGTGCTGCTCGGTGCGGCCACGCGCTTCGGTGAGAACGCCGGCTTCTACATCTACTCGCTCTTCGTGATCACCTACGTCACCAAGATGCTCGGCCTGGCTCCGTCGGTCGCGCTCAACGCGGTGATGATCGGGCAGGGCGTTGCGATCGTCTCGATCCCGCTGTTCGCGATCCTCGCCGACCGGATCGGCCGCCGGCCGATCTACCTGACCGCCTCGGTGGCCACGGTCGTGTGGGCCTTCGTCTTCTTCGGCCTGCTCGACACCAAGAACCCGGGCCTGATCATCCTGGCGGTCGCCGGCGGCCTGTTCATCTTCGCGATGTTCAGCTCGGTGATCGGTGCCTTCTTCTCCGAGCTCTTCCCGACCGAGGTGCGCTACTCGGGCGTCTCGCTGGCCTACAACCTTGCGTCGGTCCTCGCCGGTTCGCTGGCGCCGATCATCGCGATCTGGCTCTACACGAAGTACGAGTCCGGCTATGCCATCGCGGCCTATCTCGCAGCGATGGGCCTGATCTCGCTGGTCGCCTCGCTCATCGCGAAGGAGACCCGCGAGACCGACCTGGCCACGGTCGGTCACTGAGCCGACGTCGTGCGGACGGAGCTCACCTCCTCTGTCCGCACGACGTCAACCAGGTCTAGGAATCCAGGAACCGGTTCCACCAGCAGCGCCCGGAACGGGAGGCAGCCATGACCGTCGAAGCCCTCGCCCGAGGGATCACCGAACGTGGCGCGCGCGTGCTCGACGCGACGGGCGACATCGACGAGGTGGTCGAGGTGTGCACGACCGCGCTCCGGCCCCACACGCTGGTGCCCGCGGGACATGCTGCTCTGGAGACGAGGCTCGATCGGGTCGCGCTCCGCGACGTGTCGGTGAACCGCCTGTCCTACGGTGCGAGCGTGACCGTCGCCCCTGCCGGACCGGACGAGGACAACTTCCTGCTCGTGCTGCCGGCCGCGGGTCGGGCCGAGTTTCGCTACGGCGGGGTCTCCGCGGATGTCGCTCCGGGACACGGGGCTGTGGTGGGGCCGCACCGGGATTTCGAGTTCGCGATCGACGGTTCCTTCGACCAGGTGATCGTGCGCCTCGACCGCCGCCGCATTGAAACCGTCGCAGCCGCAATGTCTGGCGTCGACGGACCTGTGGAGTTCGACCTGAGGTCGGATCCTGGCGTCTTCGCCGTCGTCGGACTCCTCACGACGCCGGTCGCGCTCGCCTCGACGCCCGTCCTGTCTGGTCGACCGACACTGGTCTGGCAGCTGGAGCAGGTCCTCATCGAGGCGCTGCTGCTGAGCCAGCCGAGCAATGTCACGGCGGCATTGTTCACGTCAGCGTCTGCCTCTTCGTGGCGGCTCCGACGGGCACTTGACTACCTCGGCGACCACTTGGCCGATCCGTTCAGCATCGCTGCCGTGGCGGCGTACTGCGGGATGAGCGTGCGGTCGCTCCAGGAGGCTTTTCGTCGTGAGCTCGACGTGACTCCGGGCCAGTGGCTGCGGGCCCGACGCCTCGACCAGGCACATGTGGTGCTGAGGCGGGCCGAGCCTGGCAGCACGACCGTCACCGAGGTCGCGTGTGCGGTCGGAATGTTCCACCTGGGCGACTTCGCCCACCACTTCACGATCCGCTTCGGGGTGCTGCCCTCGGCAGTGCTCGCGGGCACCGCGCAAACGCGCTGAGCGGGCCACGTTCTCGCGATATCGGGCGAACGGGCAACGGCGAAGACTGGCGACTCCAGACCATTGCACAGATGTCGGAGGATTCCCATGAAGTTCGTACTCGTCCACGGAGCATGGCACTACGGCGACCTGTGGGCGCCGGTCCGCGCTCATCTTGAGGCAGCTGGCCATGAGGTGCACACGCCCACGGCTGGCGGACTCGGCCCCGACGACGACAAGCACGTCGACCTCCGCGGCGCTGCCCAGCCGATCATCGACTACATCCGTGAGCGTGACCTGACCGACTACGTGCTGATCGGGCACAGCTGGGGTGGCTACCTGATCTCGCGCGTCGCGATCGAGATGCCCGAGCGGCTCCGCCGCCTGGTCTACTTCGCTGCCTTCGTCCCCGAGCACGGCAAGTCTCTCGTCGACGAGCTGCCCCCGCACCTACGTGGAGCCCTCCAGGCCAGCGCAGACGAACGCGGTGACGGTTCGGTCGTGCTGCCGTTCTTCGTGTGGCGAGACGGCTTCTTCAACGACGGCAGCGCCGAGCACGCCCAGCAGGTCTACGACGTGCTGCGGCCGCAGCCGTACGGCGCGTTCACCGACCCGGCAGACATGACCGGCTGGGACCGGGTGCCGAACGTCTTCAGCTACCTCGCGCCGTACGAGGACAACGACATCACCCAAGGTGAGTGGGGCAGGCACCCCCGGCTCTCGAACCGGCTCGGTGTCTTCCGGCTGGTCGGTATGCCGGGCAGCCACGAGGTGTTGATGACCGATCCGGAGCTCACTGCGAGGAAGTTCATCGAGGCGGGACGCGACTGACGACGGAAGGCTTCGGACCCCTCGGCACCGAGGCGCAGTCCATTGCGCCTCGGTGCCGAAGGATCAACGGGCCGATTCGAGGTGAGTGACCAGCTCGTCGTTGAACGGCTCTCCGATTCGCTGGACCGCATGTGGGCTGCCGTCGAAGAGCACTCGACGCGCGTTCAGTGCCTCGGCGAGCGCATCCGCGACATCCTCGAAGCCCGGCGTGCCCCCGCCGGTGACGACGAGTTTGGGGAAGGACGTTTCGGCAAGGACGTCGACAGGAACTCCCGTCTCCCACGGGCGCTCGGTCGTCAGGTTGCGCACGGCCTCCGCCAGGGCTGGCGGGAGCGGAGCGGGCAGCTCGAGGTCGACGTCGAGCACCTTCAGAAAGCCGGCTACGAAGGCATCCAGATCGGCGGCATCGGCCGCCGCCCAGTGGTTGCGCAGTGCCTCGATGAGCGCGTCGGCAGCCGGGCGCCCCGCACCGTTCGGCAGGGCCGGCGGCTCGATGACGGTCAGCGACCACACCTTGTCCGGCGCCAGTGCCGCGGCTCGCATCGCGACGACGCCGCCCATTGACGTGCCGACGAGGTGCGCGCCGTCGCCGAGGAGCGCGACGATTTCTGCGGCGTCTCGATCGGGATCGATCTTCTCCGTTGGCGGACTCGGGCTGTAGCCGCGCCGGTATGGGGCGATGATCTGGAAGCGGTCCGAGAGGACCTTCTGCTCCCCGAAGGCCGCGGCGGCCGAACTCAGGCTCCCGTGAACCATCACGATTCGGGGCCCGGTGCTGCCCCACTTCTCGACGGCGAGCCCTGTCATGCGTTGACTCCAGCTTCGCCGTCAATCTCGGCGGCGGCCAGCTCCGCCCGGGCGAAGACTCCCCGGTCGATGTCGAGCTGGCGCGACTCGAAGCGCCAGCCCTCGTCTGTCCGCACGACGACGTCACGGTAGATCCCGGAAGCAATGATGAAGGGCGGCTTCTCGACCTGGAGCTTCGTCACGGCACACGTGATGGTCGCGCGGTCACCGTCGCCGTCCACGACGTAGTTCGTCATGAGGTGGCGGGCGCCGTCTTCCTTGCCGGCGGCGATGTGGCCATCGATGAAGGCACGGATCTCGGCATGGCCGGCGAAGGTGCCGTAGGTCGCGATGAAGGTGCCGTCAGGAACCCAGGCGGCAACCCACGCGTCGACGTCATGGTCATCGAGTGACCGCATCTGCGCGTTTGAGAGCGAGACGATGGCGAGTGTGTCTTCCACGGAGAGAGGCATTGATGAATCTCCTTTGCTCGGCGCGACGGATTGGTCGCGCGGTGCACTGAGTTTGTTCACCGGCGGAACGAGCATCTATCGCCTTCGCGAACCAGGGCTACCGGGTTCGCGAACGCCTCCGGTGGGCCTTGCGGAGCGTCAGGACCGCGGTGCGCGAAGCACGGCCGACGGGGAGCTGCCGAACCTGTCCTTGAACCGCGCGGCGAAGTCGCCGAGGTGGACGAATCCGCACGCAGTGGCGACCGCAGTGACCGTGGTCTCTGACTCGACTGCGATCACGAGTTGCGCATGGGCGAGATCAAGCCGCTGGTTTCGAAGCCACTCGCCGGGTGACATGTCGAGCTCACGACGAAATCCGAGTTGCAAGCTCCGCAGGCTGACGCTGCAGTGCCGGGCAACGGCAGTGAGTGAAAACTGGTCCGCGAGATTCGCGACCATGAAGTCCTGGGCGCGGGCGACACGGTCGGAGGAAATCCGCTCTGAGGGGCCAGCCATGGCCGCGCTGAGGTTGTTCCTGCACCCCAACAGCGTTGCTTCGATGATGAGCCGCTCCAGCTGGAAGGTAAGGCGTGGGCGTCTCTCGACGGCTGGGTCCGCAGACACCTGGAGCGCCGCCTGGACAAGTCCGGTGAGTGCGGGACTGACCTTCCCGGCGGCCAGGTCGAAGTGCACGGGTCCCAGCTCACCCGACCCCGCGAGGAAGGCTGCAGCACTCTCGACGCGTGTGCGGTCCAATCGCACCAGGACCTGGTCGAACTCCCGGGTGATTTCTAGGGTGAAGCCGTCGTAGGGACCGACCACGGCCATCGAGCCCGGCGAGACAACGGCGGTCGACGACCCGTAGCGGAAACGTGCATGCCCAGCCACGGGCAGGGCGAGGATGAACTCATCCTGCTGAGGTCGGATCTCCGAGATGGTGACGTCGGCGCCGTAGTTGAGTCGGCTCAGCGCGACGGCGCCGCTGGTCAGGGAGTGGAGGCGCGCGGAGAGTCGTCCGTCGCGGTGCTTCATCTGGAGCCGGTGAGGGCGCAGCGTCGTGGAGCAGGCTTCGACAACGGCGTCGACTTCGTCGGTGGAGTCCAGAAGCGATGTGCCATCGCGACGCACGAGATCAGCGACCAGTGCGACCGACATGGACATCCCTCCCGCTCACGTTGGCTCAGGGTACGTCTGTGGGAGACCCGTGGCGATCGATCGGGGCGAACTTCACTCTCGCAACCCGGCGGGGCCCTCGCGAGGAGTACGTTCTCACCGAGGTGCCAGGTGGTCTGCGATCGCAGCGCACATCGCGAGGGTCGCCTCCATGCGGTCGGCGTCAGTGGGCAGCCGCCAGCTGGAGAGCTTCACTGCGACCATGCGGGCGGACCGGTCGACGTACACGAGCTGGCCGTGGATGCCGACGCAGAGCAGGACCTTGCCGCCCGCGGGGACCCAGAACTGGTTGCGGTAGTGGCCGCCGGGCAGGAGGTCCGCGTGGGGGCCGGCCGCGAATGCCTCGACGAGGTCCGCGTTGCGCGCAAAGAGGTCATCGACCCAGTCCGGGCTGACGATCCGCTCGCCGGGGAGGGACGCGCCGCCGTGCAGCAGCATCTGGCCGAACCGCGCGAGGTCGCGCAGGGTGGCGCAGATCCCGCCGTCGAACATGCCCGTGCCCTCGGCGTCGACCGTGATCATCGCGTCGGCCTCGGTGCCGAGCCGGCTCCAGAGCAGGTCGGCAGCGATGTCCGCGAAGGGCCGGCCGGTGGCCGCCTCGATCACCCAGCCGAGCACGTCGGTCTCGCAGCTGCGGTACTGGAAGTAGCCACCGTGGGGTCGATCTGTCGACAGGCCGGCCAGGAACTCCTTCAGCGTGGCCGGGCTGCCCGGATGCGCGGGTGCCCAGCCCACCGCCTCGTCGAGCAGGCAGACCCCGGCCTCGGGATCGAGGTAGTCCTCGGAGAAGTGCACGCCCGTGCGCATGTCGAGCACGTCGCGCAGCGATGCCTCGGCGTAGCCGCTGCTGGCGAGCTTGGGGACGTACGCCGACACTGGGCGCGCGGGGTCGAGGATGCCGCGCTCGGTGAGGGCACCGACGATGACGCCGACCAGTGACTTGCTCACCGACATCAGCAGGTGCCGCGTCGTCGGCGACATGGGGGAGGTGTAGCTCTCCGCGAGAACCCGGCCGTCGTGGAGCACGAGCCAGGCATCGGTCTCGGTCGACGCGAGCACATCGCTGACGGTGCCGTGCACACCGGCGACGGGCAGCGCGAGCAGATCAGCGGCAGCGACGTCGGCGGAGGCCGGCTCCAGGGCTGTGGTGGGCGCCGCACCGCGCGCGATGGCGGCGGTCGGGAACAGGGAGTCCATCGACGCGAACGACTGACGGAGCCGGGTGGGTTCCCGCCAGTCGGCAGGGGCGGGCGAGGCGCTCATCCGGCCACGCCGAACTCGGCAGCGAGCGAGGCGAGGAGCCGGGTCAGGCCCTCCTCGAAGGCATCACGGGCGCGATTGCGGCCTGTCGGCTGTGCGGCGAGGGCCGCCGCGAGGGCGGGTGCCTCGACTCCCTCGGGCACCTCCCACATGACGTCTGGTGCCGCGAGGTCGAGAGCGGAGCCGATCACGAAGTTGTCGAGGGCCGTCAGGATCCGCATGGCATGGGCGGGCGGGATGCCTGCCTCGCCGAGTCGCGTGGCCATCCGGTCGTAGGCCTCGATCACCTTCGCCGACCGAACCGTCGCGGTCGTCAGCAGGGGCACCACGCGAGGGTGCGCTGCGAAGACATCGCGGTAGGAGCGGAAGAAGCCGAGCAGCGCCTCGTCCCATGCGGGATCGTCCAGCGGACCCAGGTCCATCGCGCTGGCGACCTGCTCGCGGAGCAGCTCGATCACGCCGGCCCGGCCGTCGACGTGGTGGTAGAGCGATGCTGCCTGCACGCCGAGTCGACGCGCGAGTGCGGGAAGGGTGAAGTCGCCCGTCTCGTCGACGAGCTCGAGCGCGGCATCGCCGATGCGCCCCTTGTCGAGGACGGCCTTGCTCGGGCGGCCGGCCCGCCGTGGCGGAGCATCGGACATTTTGACCTCTTCCCATTTGCGTGTGGCCCGACTTACAGTAGCGGAACCTAAATCTAATCGTTTTCGATAAAGGAGTCACGATGGCAACGACCACTCCGTCGAATCCGGAGACCGCCACCGGTCCCGGCCTGAAGCGCAACGCGCTCGGCACCAGCGACCTCGTCTTCATCGTCGTGTCCGCCGCCGCACCGCTCATGGTCATGGTGGGCGTCGCCCCGCTGGCCATCATGATCGGCGGCGTCGCTGCCCCCGCGGCGTACGTCTTCGCAGGCGTCGCGCTCGCCATCTTCGCCGTGGGCTTCACCACGATGTCGCGCCACCTCGACAACGCGGGCGCCTTCTACTCCTACATCGCGGTCGGCCTGGGCCGGACCTCGGGCGTCATCGCCGCGCTGGTCGCCCTGGTCTCCTACAACGCGCTGCAGATCGGTGTCTACGGACTCGCGGGCGTCGCCATCCAGGGCACCTTCGCGGAGGTCTTCGGCATCGACCAGCCGTGGTGGGTCTACGCCGTCGGCTGCATCCTGATCGTCTGGTACATCGGGTTCCGCACGGTTGACTTCGGAGCGAAGTTCCTCGCCGTCCTGCTCGTCGCCGAGACCGCGCTGCTCCTCATCCTGGCCGTGGCCATCGTGGTCCAGGGTGGTTCGAGCGAGGGTCTGGGCCTGGAGTCGTTCGCTCCGTCGAACATGTTCGTCCAGCCGATGACCGTCATCGTGCCTACCGCCTTCGCCGCCTTCATGGGCTTCGAGGCCACCGTCATCTACCGCTCCGAGACCCGCAACCCGCGCCGCACCATCCCGCGCGCGACGTACATCGCGGTGGCCGTGCTGGCCGGCACCTACGCCTTCATCGTGTGGGCCATCGTGCAGGCCTTCGGCGCCAGCGGTGCGGTCGGTGCCGCGACGGACAACGGCGTCGGCATGTTCTTCGTTGCCGGAGAGACCTACGTCGGCACCTGGTTCACCACCGCGATGCACCTGCTGATCGCAACCAGCGTGGTCGCCAGCCTGGTCGCCTTCCACAACGCGGTCACGCGCTACTCCCTCGCCATCGCCGAGGAGGGCCTGCTGCCCAAGGTGCTCGCGAAGACGCACCCGCGCACCCGCTCGCCGTACGTCGCGGGAGCGGCGCAGACCGCCCTGGCGCTCGTCATCGTCGTCGGCTTCGCCGTCGCGAAGGCCGACCCGTACTCCCAGCTCCTGATCTGGGTGAACACCCCTGGCATCTTCGGCATCCTGCTGCTGCAGGTCGCCGCCGCGATCTCCGTCGTGGTCTTCTTCCGCCGCCGGGCAACGTCGGAGAAGGTGTGGAGCACCGTGGTCGCTCCGCTCGTCTCGGCCGCGCTGATGATCGGCGCCTGCGTGCTGGCCGCCAAGAACATCTCGTTCCTCACGGGCACCACGGGCCTGGTCAACCAGGTCCTGCTGCTGACCATCCCGGCCACCTGCTTGGTCGGATTCGGCTGGGCGCTCTGGCTGCGGCGCAGCCGGCGCGAGGTCTTCGACTCCCTGGCTGCGGCGTGTGAGACGGCGCCTCTGCCATGAGAGGGGCAATGACTCCCGCGGATCTGCTGGTGGTCGGCACCACCGCCCGCACGCTCGATCCCGCGCGCCCGACGGCCACAGCCATTGCGGTGGCGGGGGACCGGATCGTCGCACTCGACGGCGAGGCGCTCGCCCTCCGCGGGGCCGGCACCGAGGTCATCGACCTGGGGGGAGCGGTCACCACGCCCGGGCTCGTCGACGGTCACATGCACCCGCTCTTCGGCGCAGCGACGTTCCACGGCGCCGACCTCACGAGCTGCCTGGACCTCGACGACGTACGCCGCATGCTGGCGGACGCCGCTCCGGGCGAGGACGGATGGATCGTCGGATGGGGCCTCGACCACAACGTGTTCGGCGGAGGGGCACCGACCAACGCGGTCCTCGAGGAGGTCCTGCCCGGGCGTCCGGTCTTCCTCCGCCTCTACGACGGCCACTCGGCCATCGCGAGCACCGAGGCGCTGCGCCGCGCCGGGGTCACCGGTCCGCGTCACTTCGAGCAGCGCTCGGAGGTCATCTGTGATCGCGCTGGTGTCCCGACCGGGATGCTGCTCGAGCACGCCGCGATGGAGCTGGTGCAAGCGGTGCTGCCGACGGTGTCGGACGCGGTGCTGCGCGACCGGCTCCGGGAGGCGCTTTCAGGGATGGCGGCAACCGGTCTGACCGGGGGCTGCGTCATGGATGCGGAGGCCGGCGCCCTCGAGCTCTTTGCCAGCTACGAGGAGAACGGGGACCTGCCGCTCCGGCTCCGCGTCGCCCCGTGGTGCATGCCGGGAGCCGAGGTCGGCGAGGTGCTCGACCTGCAGGGACGTCGAGGTCGGCGCTGGAGCGTCGAGGCGGTGAAGTTCTTCATGGACGGCACGGTCGAGGGCGGCACTGCCTGGCTCGAGCACCCCGACTGCCACGGCACCGGGACCGAGGCGTTCTGGCGGGACCCTGCGGCGTACACGAAGGCGGTGCAGCAGCTCGCGGACGCCCGCGTGCAGACCGTCACCCACGCCATCGGTGATGCTGCCGTGCGGCACGTGGTCGAGGCGCTGGAGCACGTCGACACCGGCGGCGTCCGGCACCGCATCGAGCACCTCGAGACGCTGCCCTGGGAGCTCGTGCCGCGGCTGGTCCGCTCCGGCCTCGTCGCCTCGATGCAGCCGGTGCACGCCGGGTTCACCAAGGCCGACCACAGCGACGAGTGGTCCACCCGTCTCGGCGCGGAGCGCGCCGACCGGGCCTGGGTCTGCCGCGACATCCGCGACGCGGGCGGCTACCTGGTGCTCGGCTCGGACTGGCCGATCGCGACGTACGACGCTCGCACGGTGCTGGCCCACGCCCGTCTGCGCCGCGCCCCCGGCACGACGGATGCGCCTGTCGCCCCCGAGCAGGCGCTGACCGGCCTGATGGCTCTGGAGGGCATGACCTCCCACGCCGCCTACGCGGATGGTGCGACGGACGCGGGTCGCATCGCCGTCGGCTATCGCGCCGACCTGACGTCGTTCGCGCTCGATCCGGTCGAGGCGCCTGCCGACGAGCTCGCCGAAGCGCCGATCCGGCTCACGGTGAGCAGCGGCATGGTGACGCACCGCGACTGAGTTCATGAAGTGAGAGCAGGGCCGGTCGGTGACCGGCCCTGCTCTCATCTTTCCGCCTGCTCAGGCGACTCGATCGACCATCGGGAGGCTCGGAGCGGGGAGATCGACCGGTGACGGAGACAGTGCAACCGTCTGACCGATGGCGCGGCCGAAGGTGTGCTCGACCACCAGCCCGTCGATGACGACCTCCGGCGACTCCTGGAGCGCAGCCTCGTAGCGAACCCGCTGCCAGTGCTCGCCGGTCTCGAGCGCCGTCGCGCGCACGACGACGTGCCCGGTCATCTCCGCCGGGAGCACCTCGAGGTCGAGGTCGACGAACCCGACCGCCGCGCCCTCGGTGCCGGTCGACCGGATCGCGAGGCGCCGTCGCAGCGTGTCGAAGGCACGCAGTACGACGTCGCGGGTCAGGCCGCGGGCGGGGAGCTCGAGTCGTTCGACGAGGGGCGGTGCGGGGGTCATGACGGGTTCTTTCATCGGGTTGGGCAGGGTTGCTGGGACGGATGGGTGGGCGGCTACCATCCGCGTTCGGCGAGGCGGTGCGCGACGGGGATGTCGTCGACGTTGATGCCGACCATGGCCTCGCCGAGTCCGCGGGAGACCTTGGCGATGACGTCGGCGTCGTCGTAGAAGGTGGTGGCCTTCACGATCGCCTCGGCGCGCTGGGCGGGGTTGCCGGACTTGAAGATGCCGGAGCCCACGAAGACGCCTTCGGCACCGAGCTGCATCATCAACGCGGCATCGGCGGGGGTGGCGATGCCGCCGGCGGTGAAGAGCACGACGGGGAGCTTGCCCGTCTGCGCGACCTCGGCGACGAGCTCGTAGGGGGCCTGGAGTTCCTTGGCGGCGACGTAGAGCTCGTCGGGGGCGAGGGTGGTGAGGCGGCGGATCTGCGAGCGCAGGGTCCGCATGTGGGTCACGGCGTTGGAGGCATCGCCGGTGCCGGCCTCGCCCTTGGAGCGGATCATCGCCGCACCCTCGGTGATGCGGCGCAGCGCCTCACCCAGGTTGGTGGCACCACACACGAACGGGACGGTGAAGGCCCACTTGTCGATGTGGTTCTCGTAATCCACGGGGGTGAGGACTTCGGACTCGTCGATGTAGTCGACGCCGAGGGACTGCAGGATCTGGGCTTCGACGAAGTGGCCGATGCGGGCCTTGGCCATCACCGGGATGGAGACCGAGGCGATGATGGAGTCGATCATGTCGGGGTCGGAGGCGCGCGAGACGCCGCCCTGGGCGCGGATGTCGGCCGGGACCCGTTCGAGGGCCATGACTGCGACGGCGCCGGCGTCCTCGGCGATCTTGGCCTGCTCGGCGTTGACGACGTCCATGATCACGCCGCCCTTGAGCATCTCGGCCATGCCGCGCTTCACGTGAAACGTTCCGGTGCTGCTCATCGCGATCAGCTCCAGTCGACCGAGAAGTACTGCGTCTCGGTGAACGCGCGCATGCCCTCGCGTGCACCCTCACGACCGAGGCCGCTCTGCTTGTAGCCACCGAACGGGGCGGCCGGGTCCGACACGATGCCGCGGTTGATGCCGACCATGCCGGCCTCGATCTTCTCGGCGAACTTCAGCGCCCACTTGAGGTCGCCGGAGTAGACGTAGGACGCGAGCCCGAACTCGGTGTCGTTGACCTGGGCGAGCAGGTCGGCCTCGTCGGTCCAGGTCACGATCGGGGCCACCGGGCCGAAGGCCTCGTTGCGGATGATCTCCGCGTCAGCAGGTACGTCGACCAGGAGCGTCGGCGGGAAGAAGTGGCCGTCGAGCGGGCTGGTCTTCGCCTGGTGGCTGACCTTCGATCCACGTGAAACCGCGTCGTCGACGAGGGCGGTCAGGCCGGTGACGGCCTTGGCGCTGATCAGCGGACCGATCGCCGTGCCCTCCTCGAAGGCGCTGCCGACCTGGAGCGCTTCGATCGCGGCCCCGAACTTGTCGGTGAACTCGGATGCGACGGAGGCGTGGACGTAGAAGCGGTTGGCCGCGGTGCAGGCCTGACCACCGTTGCGGAACTTGGCGATCATCGCGCCGGCGACGGCCGCGTCGATGTCGGCGTCGGGTGCCACGACGAAGGGAGCGTTGCCGCCCAGCTCCATCGAGGAGTTCACGACGCGCTCGGCGGCCTGGCCGAGCAGCATCCGGCCGATGCCGGTGGAGCCGGTGAAGGAGACCTTGCGGACCCGCTCGTCGGCGAGCCAGGTGCCGACGACATCGCCCGGCGCCGTCGTGGTGACGACGTTGACGACGCCTGCGGGGACACCCGCCTCCTCGAGGATCTGGGCCACCGCGAGGGCGGTCAGCGGGGTCTCCGAGGCGGGCTTGAGGACCACGGTGCAGCCAGCGGCGAGGGCCGGGCCGATCTTGCGCGTGGCCATGGCAGCCGGAAAGTTCCAGGGGGTGACGAGTGCGGAGACGCCGACCGGGTGGCTGGTCACGATCGTGCGCGTGCCGCCAGCGGGGGACTCGGCGAAGTCGCCGTCGGAACGCACGGCCTCCTCGGAGAACCAGCGGAAGAACTCCGCGGCGTACCCGACCTCGGCGCGGCCGTCGGCGAGCGACTTGCCGTTCTCCGCGGACATGAGCGCCGCGAGCTCCTCGGTGCGCTCGATCATCAGGGCCCAGGCCTTGCGCAGCACCTCCGCGCGCACCCGCGGCGCGGTGGCCGCCCAGGCAGGAAAGGCAGCAGCGGCCGCGTCGACCGCGGCGGTCGCCTCAGCGGCACCGCCGTCAGCGAAGTCGGCGAGCACGGCACCGGTGGCCGGGTCCAGGACCTCGAAGGTCTTGCCCGAGGAGGCGGCGACGCCCCGGCCGTTGATGTGCTGGCCGTGCCCGGGGTCGAGCTTGCTGATCGTGGCGTGGACCGACGCGGGAACCAGGTCGGTCGTCGTGGTGCTGGTCATCGGATTCTCCGGTCGCTTCGAGAGTGAGTTGCGGGAGGGAAGGGTCACGGGTAGAGGCCGCGCAGCAGGTGCGCCTGCGCGACGCGCTCGACGGCGAGGGCGGTGGCGGCGGCACGGAGCGGAACGCCGAGTCGCCGGGCGTGCTCGGTGACGGCGCGCCAGGCGAGGTCCATGCGGGTGGCGAGGCGGGCCTCGACCTCCTCGGCGCTCCACCAGAACGCCTGATTCGCTTGCACCCACTCAAAGTAGGACACGACGACGCCTCCTGCGTTCGCCAGGATGTCCGGCGCGACCAGGATCCCGTTGCTGCGGAAGATCTCGTCCGCCTCGGGTGTGGTCGGGCCGTTCGCACCTTCCACGATGACACGCGCCTTCACACGCGGTGCGTTGGTCGCATTGAGGACGCCTTCGACCGCTGCGGGGACGAGCAGGTCGACGTCGAGCTCGAGCATGGCAACTCCGTCGAGCTCGTCACTGCCGAGGAATCCGACGACCGATCCGGTGGCGTCGACGTGCGCCTCGAGCGAGACGATGTCGAGCCCCTTCTCGTCGGCGACGGCGCCGTACTGGTCCGACACCGCGACGACCCTCATCCCGGCTTCGGCGAGGAACCGCGCGGCGTACCGGCCGACCTTGCCGAAGCCCTGGACGACGGCCGTGGATCCTGCAACGGCGATGCCGCGGTCGGCCAGCGCCGAGAAGGCGATGTGCGCGACGCCGCGGGAGGTCGCGGTGGCGCGGCCGAGCGATCCGCCGAGGGCGATCGGCTTGCCGGTGGTGACGCCGAGGACGGTGTGGCCCTGCTGCACCGAGTAGGTGTCCATCATCCAGGCCATCGTGCGCTCGTCGGTGCCGATGTCGGGCGCGGGGATGTCGCGCTCGGGGCCGATGAACGGGCTGATCTCGGAGGTGTAGCGACGGGTCACGCGCTCGAGCTCGGCCTGCGAGTGGATGCGCGGGTCGATGCGTACGCCGCCCTTCGCGCCGCCGTACGGCACGTCGAGGAGGGCGCACTTCCAGGTCATCCACATCGCCAGCGCGCGCACCTCGTCGAGCGTCACGTCGGGCGAGTAGCGCAGGCCGCCCTTGGCCGGGCCGCGGGAGAAGTTGTGCTGCACGCGGTGGCCGATCAGCACCTCGTGGCTGCCGTCGTCGCGCCGCAGCGGGATGGAGACGGTGACCTCGCGGCGCGGGACGGAGAGCATGTCGTAGACGTTGCGGTCATAGCCGAGTACGTCGATCGCGGCGGCCAGCTGCGACTTCGCGTCGTCGAGGACGGTGCTGCCGAGGGCGATGGGCCCGGCGGACGACGCGACGTTGCCGGCAGGCTCGAGGAGGGTCGTCACTTGGTCGCCGCGAAGACGTCGTCGAGCACGTTGCAGGCGTCCTCGAGCAGCTCGTCGGAGATCGACAGCGGCGGGAGGAAGCGGAGCACGTTGCCGTAGGTGCCGCAGGTCAGGACGACCACACCGGCCTGGTGCGCGGCCGCGGCGACCTGCTTGGTGAGGTCGGCGTCGGGCTCGGTGGTGCCGGCCTTGACCAGCTCGACCGCGATCATCGCGCCGCGACCGCGGACGTCGCCGAGGCGGGAGTCGCGCTCCTGGAGGGCGTGCAGGCGGCTGGTCATGAGCGAGCCGATCTTGGCGGCGCGGTCGACCAGGCCGTCGGCCTCGATCGTCTCGAGCACGGCCAGTGCGGCGGCGCAGGCGAGCGGGTTGCCGCCGTACGTGCCACCGAGTCCGCCGACGTGGGCGGAGTCCATCATCTCGGTGCGGCCGGTGACCGCGGAGAGCGGAAGGCCGCCGGCGATGCCCTTGGCCGTGACGATGATGTCCGGGACGACCTGGTCGTGGTCGACGGCGAACATCGCGCCGGTGCGGGCGAAGCCGGTCTGGACCTCATCGGCGATGAAGACCACGTTGTTGGCGGTGCACCAGTCCTGGAGGGCCGGGAGGAATCCGGCGGCCGGGACGATGAAGCCGCCCTCGCCCTGGATCGGCTCGATCACGAGCGCGGCCAGGTTGTCGGCGCCGACCTGCTTCTCGATGACGTCGATGGCGCGGGCGGCCGCGGTGGCGCCGTCGAGCTGGTCGTCGCGGAAGGGGTAGGAGAGCGGTGCCCGGTAGACGTCGGAGGCGAACGGGCCGAAGCCGCTCTTGTAGGGCATCGACTTGGCGGTCATCGCCATCGTCAGGTTGGTGCGGCCGTGGTAGGCGTGGTCGAAGACGACGACACCGGTCTTCTTCGTGTGGGTGCGCGCGATCTTGACGGCGTTCTCCACGGCCTCGGCGCCGGAGTTGAACAGCGCAGTCCGCTTCTCGTGGTCGCCGGGGGTGAGTCGGTTGAGCGCCTCGGCCACCTCGACGTACCCGGCGTACGGCGTGACCATGAAGCAGGTGTGCGTGAACGCGGCGACCTGGTCCTGCACGGCCTGCACGACGCGGGGTGCGCTGTTGCCGACCGTGGTGACGGCGATGCCGGAGCCGAGGTCGATCAGCGAGTTGCCGTCGACGTCGACGAGTACGCCGCCGCCCGCGGCCGTGATGTAGACGGGAAGCGTGGTCCCGACGCCGCTGGCCACGGCCGCCGTCTTGCGGGCCTGCAGCTCCTGCGACTTCGGGCCGGGGATCGCGGTGACGAGGCGACGCTCCTGGGGCAGGCTCGGGCCGCCGGGGGTGGGGGTGTTCGTAGACATGGGGGTCCTCCGCGATCGGTGCTTGGGGTACGTCATCGACGGTAGGCCGCTGCGGTGGTCGAAGCGATGCCTGTTCTGCACAACCTGTGGATGAATACTGTGCAAAACTTGCAGTGTGGTGACGATGGCCGACCTGCTCGACGACCCGGCTCTGGGACTGGTGCCGGTTGTCGACGCGCGGAGGAGTGACGCGCTGCGGTGGGTGGCGACCAGCGAGCTCGACGACCCCTCGCCGTTCCTCGAGGGCGGGGAGGTGCTGCTCACCACAGGACTCGAGACAGTCGGCTGGACGACGCGCTGGGACCTCTATGTCCGGCGCCTGTCCGCCGTGGGCGTGGTGGCGATCGGCCTCGCAGTCGAGATGACTCATCCGGTCCCCCCGCCGGAGCTGGTGTCGGCCTGCCGGAAGCACGGGGTCGACCTGTTCGAGGTTCCACGGGCAACACGCTTCGTCGCGATCAGCCGGGCCCTGGCCTCGCACCTCCAGCGCGAGGAGGAGTCGGCAACGCGCTCGGCACTCGAGTCGCAGCGCGCGCTCACCCAGGCAGCCCTCCGCGAGAACGAGCCGGGCGCGCTCGTGGAGGAGCTGGCCCGGACGGGTTCGATGGCGGCCGTGATCGGTGCTGACGGCGTGGTGCTTCTCGGTCCGTTCGGGGAGCGCCCGGAGCTGCTCGACATCTCGACGGTGGGCGATGCCGTGGCACAGATCCGGCGACAGGGCCTGCGGGCGGCGGCCAGCCTGTCGTCGCCGGGCGGCACCCTGCTGGTCAACCCGCTCGGTGTGAAGGGGCGGCCTGATCGCTATCTGGTGGTCGGCTTTGGTGGTCGTGTGGGCGATGCCCAGCGCAGCACGGTCACGACTGCGGTTGCTCTTCTGAGCCTCGCGGAGGAACGACGTCGCGCGAGCCGCGAGGCCGATCGACGGCTGCACAGCCGTGCCGTCGAGCTGGTCACCTCCGGCGACGTCCGGACCGCGCAGGTGTTGCTCGGGGCGAGCAGCGGGCCCCGGATCCGGTTGCCGCGCCAGGCAGCGGTCCTCCGCGCGTCCGGGCCTGCCGCGTCACTCGAGGACGGGCGGGCCCGGCTCGAGCGCGACGGTGTCCTCGCTGGGGCCACAGGTCGCGACGACACTCCCGAGCTGGTCTGCGTCACCCGCGCCGACGGCGCCGAGTCCGCCGCGCGCAGCCTCCGGGCCGCGGGCCTGCGGATCGGGATCGGCGAGCCCCAACCGATCGGAGAGCTCGCGGTCAGCCACGAGACCGCGGGTCACGCGCTCCGGCTGACCACGGTCGATGCACCGGTGGTCTCCTGGTCCGAAGGTGTACGTCGCGGAGTGCTGTCGCTGGTGGACGGGCCGCGAGCGGCGGCCTTCGCCGCGTCGTACCTCGCTCCGCTGGAGGCCGAACCCGCTCTCGTCGAGACGCTCGGCTCCTACCTCCGTCACCACGGCTCGCTGCTCAAGGTTGCCGATGACCTCGGCGTCCACCGCAACACCGTGCGGCACCGCGTCGAGCGGATCGAGTCGCTGCTCGACCGGTCCCTCATGGACCCGCAGGTGCGCGTCGATGCCTGGGTCGCCCTGCGCACCCGGCAGGGCGGCGCAGGTTCCTGACGAAGCGCGACGTCGGGTGACACACTCGAGTCCATCCGGACAGGAACAGGGTATGGAATCGACGTCGTCGCCGCTGGAGCGTGAGCAGCGCTTCCGGGAGATCTACGACGCGGCGTACGGCGACCTGCTCCGCTTCGTGCGCAGGCGTGTGCATCCGTCGCAGGCGGAGGACGTCGTCGGCGAGGTCATGCTCGTCGCGTGGCGCCGCCTCGACGACGTACCGGCCGATCTGTCGGGAGCGCGTGCCTGGCTCTTCGGCGTGGCCCGCAAGACCCTGCAGAACGCTCGGCGCCGTGAGGACCGGCGCGATGCCGTCGCGGTCCGCCTCGCCGAGACCTGGCACGGTCCTGCGGACAACAGCCACCACCCCGATGTGGTCGCCGTCCGGGTGGACATCGCCGCCGCCTGGCCGCTGCTGAGTGCCACCGACCAGGAGGCGATCGCCCTCTCCGTCCTGGACGGGTTGTCCGCACCCGAGGCGGCGGACGTGCTGGGCATCTCCGCCGTCGCCTTCCGCCTGCGGTTGTCCCGTGCCCGGCGCACCCTGCGGCGCCACCTCGGCTCCAGCACCGTCGGCGACCGCCTGCCGCACGCCCCCGCTTCCGAGAGGAGTCCCCGATGAGAAGGCACCCCGACGACGCCACGGTCACCGAAGCCCTGCGCCGCCTCGACCCCGCGGCCGGGACCTCCTTGACCGAGAGGGAGCTGCAACGTGCTGACGCGGTGTTCGCCCGCATCGTGGCGACGCCGAGCGACGAACCGGTCCCGCTGGAGCCGGTCCGGCCGCGCCGCCGCCGCTGGCTGCTGGCGCCGGTGGCCCTGGTCGGCGCCGCAGGAGTCGCCATCCCTGGGCTGCTGCTCGGTGGAGGCAACGCCTACGGTTCGTGGACGCCGACGCCTGAGCCCCTGACCGTGGACGCCGCAGCCCAGGCGGCCGCCACCTGCCGCGCGGCCCTCGGGGCCCCCGGCCGGGAAGGGCGCGTCGCCGTGGCGGAGCGACGTGGCGACTGGACCTACGTCCTGCTCGTCAGCCAGGCCACCGAAGCCATCTGCCTGTTGCCCAACGACTCCGTGGGGGACGCCAGCAGACCGGACAACTTCTTCGGGAGCTACTCGCCCTCGGACGCCGCCGGCCCACCGACCCTCGCCCCCGACCGCATCGTCGAGAAGACGAGCGCGGAGGGCAGCACCGACGACGGCTGGTTCAACTGGCTCGAGGGCCACGTCGGCAGCGACGTCACGGGGGTCACCGTGCACACCTCCTCAGGCCTCGAAATCCAGGCGTCGGTTGCCGGCGACCGGTTCGCTGCGTGGTGGCCCGGCATCGCGCAGAGCTCCCGCCACCCGGAGGGCGAGACATGGTCGTACGCCGTGCACCTCGCCGACGGGAGCACCCGACGCACCAGCTGCGGTCAGTCGGCGCAACAGTGCTGACGATCGCAACAGTGCTCTCGATCACTGTCGATGGGGCAGTAGCCGGACGCCATGGCGAAGCATGACTAGCCTCGACCAATGGGCTTCCGGACGATGGCCGCGGCGTATGTGCTTGGAGTCCTGGTCACTGCGGGGATCGGATTCATCAACGACTTCACCTTCATGATCCTGCTCGCCGCATCGTTGTCGCTTCCGGCGAGCCTGATCGCGCTGCCCGGGTACTACGTGACCTACGGCCTGCTGGCACTCGCGCCCGGCGCCAACCCCTCCTCAAGCTCGGGCTCGGCATCATGCACGGCGGATGGCATCTGCCATTCGTCGACGACTGGCGACCCGGCAACCTGGTTTCTGGTGACAACAGACCTCGCGGGTGTCCTGGCGCTGAGCGGCGCAGCCGCTGTCAACGTGATCGCCCTCGGGCATCGACATGAGCGGAGCAACGTATGACCGGCCAGGTGATCGTCCTCAACGGAGGCTCCAGTTCGGGTAAGAGCACGCTGGCCAAGGCCCTGCAGCGCGAACTGGCTGGCTTCTGGCTCCGCCTTGGCGTCGACACCCTCATCGAGGCTGCGCCGCCGCGGCTGCTGGACATCGATGGGGGTCTTGAACTTGGGTCCGACGGCAGCATCACGCACGGACCCGCGTTTGCTGTCGTTGAGGATCAGTGGATGAAGGGAGTCGCTGCGGTCGCGGCCGCCGGTGGCCTGGTGATCATTGAGGACAACTTCGTCAGTGGCCCGAGCGCTCAGCGTCGCTGGCGCGAGGCACTGGGCCAGGTCCCGACCGCCTGGATCGGCGTCCGTTGCCCACCTGCTGTCGCTGCCGAACGCGAGCGAGATCGTGCTGACCGGGTCGAAGGCATGGCCGCGAAGCAGGCCGAAAGCGTCCACCGTGGCATCCACTACGACCTCGAGGTCGACACGAGTGTCGTCGATGCCGTGACGATTGCGGGCGCGATCCGCGAGCATCTTCAACTGAGCACTGCGCCCTAAGCGACGGTCCTCTCCGATGCGCACTCCCTCAGGCAGCGGGTTCGTGAGCCAGGCGCCCGCTGACGTCGTGGCATCGGCAGGTGCGCACACGGCTTGAGGGCATAAGACCGGCTGAAGACCTGCCGAAGGCGGCTTCCTTGTGCTGTTCAGCATCTCCGGTGGAGGCGGACTTCTCCCTGGGGAGTGAAGGTCACCTCGTAGGTGTCGTCGTGGAGCAGATGGTGGTGGCGGGGGCAGGCCAGTGCCCCGTCTTCAAGGTTGGTGGGTCCGCCCTTTGACCACGGTCGGTGGTGGTGGGCTTCGCACTGCTCGCCGGGCACGTCGCAGCCTTCGACGATGCAGGTGCGGTAGCGGACCCGGAGGGCTTTGCGTTGGGCTGGGCTGAACAGTCGGCTGGTGCGGCCGAGGTCGAGGATCTCGGACTTCCCGCCGAGTACGGCGGGGACGATGCCGGCTTGGCAGGCGAGCCGGCGGACTTCACCGGCGGGGATCCGCTCACCACCGGCGGTGGCGACGCCGACTCCTGCGCGGAGCTTGTCCAGATCCATCGTGACGATGATCGTGGTCGCTGCTCCGCCTTGGATGGGCATGCGGGTGGGGTCGGCGGCTTCGATGAAGGCGCAGAGGGCTTCGCCGAGAACTCGGTCGTGTGGGAGGCGTTTGCCGGTGACGGGGTCGAGGTAGGGGGAGTCATCAGCGGCTGGCGAGCCGTTGCCGCCCGCGTTGTCCGGCACGTCGCCCGAAGCGCTGTCGGCGCCGTCACGGTTGTCGGTGGTCCCCGTCGGGTTGGCCGCCTTGTTGGCAGTGGCGGTGTCGTGTCGGGGTGAGGAGAACGCGGACAGGCAGGTGCGGAGTCGGGCGGCCAGGGCGTCGGGGATGACGCCGCTGATGCGGGTGGTGCCGTCACCGCGCTGGCGGAGGGTGAGGCGGGTCGCTTCGTGGGCTTTGCGGAGCTCGTCTTCGAGGCGTTGGCGTTCGTTGTCTTCGAAGGTGTCGGGGTCGATGGTTTCGAGGATCGCGGCGCCGAGCTTCTTGAGCTCGTGTGCGTCGAACTCGGCGGCGAAGGCGACCATGCGGGCTTCGGCTTCGACCTTGATGTCGCGCGAGACATCCGTGCCCAGGGCGTCCAGCGAACGCGTGATGGCTTCGGCCTGGCGCACTGACACGTTGCCGGTGCGCATGCCTTCCAGGACCAGGGGGTAGCGGGCGGTGACGTCGTCAGCGAGGCGCTGCAGCCCGCCAAGCACGGAACGCTCCGAGTGGGTCTGGGTGGCCAGCCAGGTGCCGGCGGTCTTGAATCCTTCGGCGTCGGCCACATCTCCGCAGACTCCGAGGGCTTCGACGAGGAGGCCGTCGATCTGGTTGCCCAGGCTGACCAGGGTGGTGAGGAGTTCGCGCTTTTCGGGCAGCGGGAGGAAGGCCGGGGTGGCGCCCCGTGCCTGCTTCAGCTGCTCGTCCACCGACCGGGTCATCGCCAGGAGCGGCGAGACGATCGTGGACCCCGAGAAGTGGTTGTCCATGGACCAATTCTCCCTCGAACAATCGTTCGAGTCAAGGGATGATCCACAGCGTTTGTGCAGGTCAGATGCTATTTCGTTGTGGATGAAAACTGGGCCGACCAGCTCGTTCCCCGAGTCGGTTGTGGACGAAAACCGGGCCGGCCTCGCACGGTGCGACCGGGCCGCTGGGCTCGCACAAGACCCTCGGGACGGCAGGGCTCAATCCGAGCCGACCGCGCCGAGGTAGCAGAGCATGAGCGAGTCGGAGTCCGGGTCGAGGCAGGTGAACCCGTGCCGCTCGTAGAACCGCCGTGCGTCCACATCGGGCTCATCGACGTTGATCAGCACCTCGAGCGCACCACGCCGCCGCGCCTCCACCATCAGCGCGGCGATCAGCGCGGAGCCGGCGCCCTGCGACCGAAGACCCGGGCGTACGTACAGCTCTTCGAGCTGGACGAGCGGTCCGTCGGCGTACGGCGTGGGGCGGAAGGTCACCAGTGCGAAACCGACCGGCGCGGTCTCTGGTCCGACAAGGAGCGTCATCAGGTCCGAGCGTGCGAGCAGCCCGACGAGCCGGGCGGCGAACACCGCTGCATCCTGTCCCTCGGCGTCGAACTCGCGGTTGAAGTCGGCCAGCATCTGCGCGACCACCGCGGCATCGGCCGGGGTTGCGATCCGCACCTCGTCCACGCGATCGATGTCCATGCGATCGATTGTGCCGCCGACCTGGCTGCATGCAGCCCATCCCGAGGAGATCGACGGCGCGAGCGCCTCGAAGCGGATCCCCTCGGCGGACTGATCAGTCGCGGAAGTCCGGTCCGATCCGCTCGGCCTGCCGCAGCAGCGCGTCCCAGGCGAGGTCCATCGCAAAGCTGTCGACGAAGTCGTCGCCCTCGCTGTCCTCTCCGGCCAGCTGGGCCGCGGTCCGGAGCGCCAACGCGTCGGACGGAAGCACCAGCGGAGACCCGCCGGCGAGTGCGTCGACCTGGATCTGGCAGGCCTTGTCGAGGTTGATCATCCGCAGCAGCGCCTCGCCCGGCGTACGCCCGACGGTCAGCAGGCCGTGGTTGCGCAGGATCATCACGTCGTTGTCGCCCATGTCAGACACCAGCCGCTGCTGCTCGGAAAGCGAGAGCGCGACGCCCTCGTAGTCGTGATAGGCCGTGCGGCCGAAGAACTCCATGCTGATCTGGTTGATCGGCAGCAGTCCGTGCGCCTGTCCGGCGACGGCGCAGCCCGCCCGCGTGTGCGTGTGGAGGATGCACTGGGCGTCCTCGCGGGCAGCGTGGATCGCGCTGTGGATGACGAAGCCGGCCGGATTGACCGGATACGGCGACTCCTCCACCTTCTCCCCGTTCAGATCGATCTTCACGAGCGAAGATGCGGTGATCTCCTCGAACAGCAGCCCGTAGGGGTTGATCAGGAAGTGGTGGTCCGGCCCCGGCAGCCGCAGCGAGATGTGCGTGAAGATCAGGTCGGTCATCCGGTAGTGCGCGACCAGCCGGTAGACGGCGGCCAGCTGCTCGCGGAGTTCGCGCTCGGTGGCGTCCATGTCAGTGCTCCTTGCAGGTGGGTCGATGAGTCACGGTGTGACGGGGTGGGTCACGGCGCCGGTCTGCAGCCAGGCGATGACGTTGCTGGCCTGCTCGACGACGTAGGCCAGCTCGGACTCCTCCGAGAGCCAGGCGGTGTGTGGAGTCAGGAGTACGTCGTCACGGCTGGCCAGCGGGTGGCCCGGCTGCGCCGGCTCCTGGTCGAGTACGTCGAGCGCGACGCCCGCGAGCCGGCCGGAGTCGAGTGCCCGCGCGACGGCGGCAGAGTCGACGAGCCCGCCGCGTCCGACGTTGACCAGCCAGGAGCCAGGGCGCATCGCCGCGAGGAAGTCGTCATCCACGAGTCCCTGGGTCGACGGGGTCAACGCAACATGGAGCGAGACCACGTCGCTGGACCCCAGCAGCTCGTGCAGGTCACCCACCCCAGCTGCACCGGCGAGCGTGCGCCCGCTCCGCGACCAGCTGCGGATCGCGGCGACGTGCCCGCCGGCCAGGGCGGCGTACTTCTCGGCGGTGCGGCCCGTGCCGACGATGCCGACCTCGAGCCGCGAGAGCCGGCGCGGGACGAACCGCGGTCGTGCGGTCCACGTCGACTCCGAACGGGAGGACCGGTCGAAGAACGGAAGCTGCCGGATCGCCGCGAGGGTGAGTGCCCACGCGTGGACCGCGACCTCCTCGGTGGCCAGAGCAGGCAGGTGGGCGACCTGAATCCCCAGATGGGAGCACGCGGAGACATCGACGTTGTCGTGGCCCTGCGAGATCAGGGACACCACGCGCAACGCCGGAAGCCTCCGGAGCAGCGCCGCGTCGACCATGCCGTAGCCGACCAGCAGCGCGACTGCCTCGGCGCCGACCTCAGCCAGGACCGACGGATCGTCCGACCCTGCCTGCACGACGCGGAAGCCCGCCGCCTCGAGCGCTGCCACACCCGGCGCGACGTCGTCGTCCAGGTAGGCGTAGACCGCCAGCGGTGCCGTCACGCCTCAGAGCACCTTGGACAGGAAGGACTTCGTGCGCTCGTGCCTGGGAGCGTCGATGACCTGGCCGGGGGCGCCGGACTCGACGACGACGCCGCCGTCCATGAAGACGACCGTGTCGGCGACGGAGCGGGCGAAACCGATCTCGTGGGTGACCACGATCATCGTCATGCCTTCGGCCGCGAGGTCGCCCATGACGTTGAGGACCTCACCGACGAGCTCGGGGTCGAGGGCCGAGGTCGGCTCGTCGAAGAGCATCAGCTTGGGCTGCATCGCGAGGGCACGGGCGATCGCGACGCGCTGCTGCTGGCCACCGGAGAGCTGGGCGGGATAGTTGCCCGCCCGGTCGCCGAGACCGACCCGGTCGAGCAGCTTGGCCGCGCGGTCCCTCGCCACCGCCTTGGATTCGCCCCGGACCTGGACCGGCGCCTCCATGACGTTCTCGAGCGCGGTCATGTGCGGGAAGAGGTTGAACCGCTGGAACACCATGCCGATGTCACGACGCTGCGCAGCGACTTCCTTCTCGCGCATCTCGTAGAGCTTGTCGCCCACCTCGCGGTAGCCGATCGGCTTGCCGTCGACCGACAGCCGGCCGGCGTCGATCTTCTCGAGGTGGTTGATGCAGCGCAGGAAGGTCGACTTGCCCGAGCCCGAGGGGCCCAGCAGGCAGAAGACCTCGCCGTTCTGCACCTCGAGGTCGATGCCCTTGAGCACCTCGACGTGGCCGAACGACTTGTGGACGCCCTCGGACTTCACCATGGCGGTCATGCGGCGCCTCCTTGGGCGTTGCGCAGGAAGAACAGGCGGGTGATGCCGCCGGTGCGGGTAGCGGTGCCGGCGTGCGTGCCGCGGGCGAAGCGGCGCTCGAGCCGCGACTGCAGGACGCTGAGGACCGAGGTCATCACGAGGTACCAGAAGCTCGCGACCAGCAGCATCTCGAAGGTCGTGAAGTTCTTCGACCCGTAGTTGCTGGCCTCGGTGAACAGGTCGCTGGCGCCGATGACGGCGACGAGCGCCGTGGTCTTGAGCATGGTGACGAGCTCGTTGCCGGTCGGGGGCACGATGACGCGCATGGCCTGCGGGAGCACGACGCGGCGCATCGTCTTCGCCTGGCTCAGGCCGAGCGCGTGAGCGGCCTCGGTCTGGCCGGGGTCGACCGACAGGATGCCGCCGCGCACGATCTCGGCCATGTACGCCGCCTCGTTGAGCGCCAGCGCGAGAAGGGCGGCACCGAACGCGCTGATCACCTCGTTGGTCTCGACCGAGAACGAGCCGACTCCCAGCTTCGGGAAGACGAGGGCGAGGTTGAACCAGAGCACGATCTGCACGAGCACCGGCGTGCCACGGAAGATCCAGAGATAGCCGGCGCTCAGGGTGCTGAGCACCGGGTTGGAGGAGAGCCGCATGACCGCGAGCAGGATGCCGCCGATGACGCCGAGGACCATCGCGAGGGCGGTGAGCTGGAGCGTGACGACCGCGCCGCGCAGGATCGTGCCGTTGAAGAGGTAGTCGCCGACGACGCTCCACTGGATCGCCTCGTTCGTGCCGATCGACCAGAAGAGTGCGCCGAGGACGACGACGGCAACCACCGCGGAGACCCACTGGCCGTAGTGGCGCACCGGGATCGCCTTGATCGGCACGTGCGTGGCAGCCGATCCGCGCGGATCCGGCGGCGCCGTGCTGTCGAGGTGCGTGCTCACTTCGCGCCGCCCAGGTTGACCGCCGGCTCGTCGAGGGCGCCCTGGCTCATCTCGTGCTTGGCCAGGATGTCGGCGTACGTGCCGTTCTCCACGAGCTCGGCGAGGGCGGCCAGGAACGCGTCACGCAGCTCGGTGTCCTCCTTGGTGAAGACCATGCCGACCGGGGTGGGGAGCAGCGCCTCGGTGTTGGCGATCTCGAACTGGTTGCCGCCGCCGATGTTCTTGGCGTTGTAGACGCCGACGGCGTCCTGGGTGAACGATGCGTCCGCGCGGCCGGACTGCACCTGGAGCAGCGCGTCCTTGTCGGTCTGCAGGGCGGTGATGTCGATCGGGTCGTCCTTGCACTCCTCGGTGTTGAAGCCTTCGAGGAGCTTGAGCTGGGTGGAGGCCTTGAGGACGGAGACGGGGTGACCGCAGAGGTCGTCGACCCCGGTGATGTCCTCGGGGTTGCCCTTCTTCACGACGATCGACTGACCGGTCATGAAGTAGTCGACGAAGTCGTAGGAGGCCTCGCGCTCCTTGGTGTCGGTCACCGCAGCGACCACCAGGTCGAAGCGGCCGCCGTCGAGAGCGGTGAGCAGGCCGTCGAACGCGGTGTTGGTGAACTCCACCTTCACGCCGAGGAGCTCGCCGGCTGCCTTCGCGAGGTCGGGGTCGAGACCCACGATCGTCTTGTTGTCGTCGGCGAGGGACTCGAACGGCGGGTACTGCGCCTCGGTACCGATCTTGACGACACCGGCGTCGCGGATCGCCTCGGGGAGCTTGGCGTTGAGCGCGGCGTCCTTCTTCTGCGTGGCGATGGTGGCCTCCGACCTGGGCGCGTCGGACGACTCGCCACCGCACGCGGTGAGGAGGGCGCAGGTTGCGGCGGCGGCGGCCAGCAAGGAGGCAGGGCGGCGGAACGTGAGCGACGGGGTCATGCGAATTCACCTCGGGGATCAGGGGCTCGGGGGCGAGATCAAGGGCCGGAGCAGCGGCTTCGGATCGGGGGCGATCGGCTGGAATGTGTTCCGGGTCACCCGAGCATGGACCCGCAGTTTCCTTGCTGTCAACCCTTGTTTCCTGACAGGCCGATAGTGTTTCATGATGTTTACACCCGGCGTGGCCCCCGTCACGTTGTGCGCCGACATCACGCGAAGGAGCGTCGACATGACTGCTGCAGCCGCCCGTCCCGAGAGCGCCCAGCCCGAGAGCACCAGGCTCGGTGCGCAGCTCAAGGCAGTGCGCCTGGCGCGCCGCATGACGCTCGCTGACGTGGCCGAGTCCGCCGGCATCACCAAGGGCTTCCTGTCCAAGATCGAGCGGGACCAGGCGACCGCGTCCGTGGCGTCGCTGATGCGGATCTGCGAGTCGCTCCAGATCTCCGTCGGGGAGCTCTTCGACGCCCCGTCCGGCGACGTCGTACGCCGCGCGGCGTACCCCGTCATCAACTTCGGCGGCGTCGGGATGACCGAGTTCCTGCTGACCCCGCGGGGTGAGCAGCGGCTGCAGGCCATCCTCAGCGAGATCGAGCCCGGTGGGGGCAGCGGCGACGAGCCCTACAGCCTCCCGGCCGATGTCGAGTTCGTCTTCGTGGTCTCCGGCCGCCTCACCGTGACCTTGCGTGACGAGGAGATCGTCCTCGAGCAGGGCGACACGCTCACCTTCGCGCCCCACGCCCAGCACACGTTCCACAGCGCGCTCGACGACGGCATGACCCAGGTGCTCTGGGTCTTCTCGCCCGCCCTGCCCTCCCGCGATCTGCCCTCCCGCGACCTTCCCCGCGACTGAACCGGAGTACCCCGTCATGATCGAAGCCACCACCGCAACCGCAGCGTCCACGGGGTCCACGGAACCCGTCGGCCCGGTCGACTCGTCGAAGGTCCCGCGCTTCGCGGGCATCGCGACCTTCGCCCGGCTCCCGCGCCTCGAGGACGTCGGCCGCGCCGACATCGCCGTGATGGGCGTGCCGTTCGACAGTGGCGTCTCCTACCGGCCGGGTGCCCGCTTCGCGCCTGCCCAGATCCGTGAGGCCAGCCGGCTGCTGCGTCCCTACCACCCGGGCCTGGACGTCTCGCCGTTCGCCGCGGTGCAGGTGGCCGACGCGGGCGACATCGCGTGCAACCCCTACAACATCCCCGAGGCGCTCGACGCCGTGCAGGAGGGCGCCTCCACCCTGCTCGACGCCGGCTCGAAGATCGTGACGATCGGTGGCGACCACACGATCGCGCTGCCGCTGCTGCGCGAGATGAAGCGTCGCCACGGACCTGTCGCGCTGCTCCACTTCGACGCGCACCTCGACACCTGGGACACCTACTTCGGCGCCGACTACACCCACGGCACGCCGTTCCGCCGGGCCTTCGAGGAGGACCTGCTCGACACTGAGGCGCTGGCTCACGCCGGCATCCGCGGCCCGCTCTACTCCAAGGACGACCTGACCGACGACGCCCGCATGGGCTTCGGCATCACGACGGCGATGGACATCATGAACGAGGGCGTCCCCGCCGTCGTCCAGGCGCTGCGCGAGCGCATCGGCGACCGCCCGCTCTACATCTCCATCGACATCGACTGCCTCGACCCGGCCCACGCCCCCGGCACCGGCACCCCCGAGGCGGGCGGCATGACCAGCCGCGAGCTGCTCGCGATCCTGCGTGGCCTGGCCGGCACCAACATCGTCGGCGCCGACGTCGTCGAGGTCGCCCCGGCCTACGACCACGCAGACATCACCGCCATCGCCGCATCACACGTTGCCTACGAACTGGTCTCGCTCATGGCGCTCAACGGCCGCAGTGCCTGAGGCTGTCGTCATGCGCATTGCCGTCTGGCAGACCGGATCGGCTGACCTGGGCCAGCTCCGCTCGCGCGCCCTCGAGGCTGCCGCCGCGGGTGCGCGGCTGCTCGTCGTCCCGGAGGCCTTCACAAGTGGGTACGCCGTGCCCGGCATCGCCGATCTCGCCCAGCCCGCTGACGGGCCCTGGGCCCAGGAGATCGCGGCGATCGCCGCCGAGGCAGGCCTGGCGATTCTCTACGGCTTCCCCGAGCGTGACGGCGACCGCGTCTTCAACAGCGCCCAGCTGATCGACGGCGGGCTGATCGCCGGCCAGCTCACTGAGTCGAGTGCGCAGCCAACTGGCGAAGACAGCCACTTGCGCACTCAACTCGCCAAGCACCGCAAGTGCCACCTCTACGGCGACGTCGACCTCGCGTCGTACTCCCCGGGGGACGGGTTCACCGCGCTGGCTGAGCTCGACGGCGTACGCGTCGGCATCGCGATCTGCTACGACGTCGAGTTCCCCGAGGCGGTGCGCACGCTCGCGCTGGCCGGGGCCGACCTGGTCGCGGTGCCGACCGCCTTGATGCGCCCCTACGAGGTGGTCGCGCGCACGATCGTGCCCGCGCGCGCCTACGAGAACCAGGTGTACGTCGCGTACGCCAACCGCAGTGGTGCCGAGGGCACGCTCCTCTACTGCGGCGAGAGCTGTGTGGTCGGACCCGACGGGTCCGACCTCGCCCGTGCAGGCTCCGGTGACGAGCTGTTGCTGGCCGAGATCGATCCGGCCCGGCTCGCGATGTCGCGCGCCGACAACACCCACCTCAGCGACCGTCGACCCGCCCTCTACCGATCCTTGATCGAGGAGCGACCCGTCGCGGAAGCCGTCACCGAGAAGGAGACTGCCCGATGACCTCGGCGATCCCCACCACGCCCTCCCACGCGGAGGAGCCCGCCGCCCCGATCACGATGTTCGGACCCGACTTCCCCTTCGCGTACGACGACTGGGTGGCGCACCCCGCGGGGATCGGGTCGATCCCGACGACTGCGCATGGCAGCCGCATCGCCATCGTCGGCGGCGGGCTGTCCGGCATGATCGCCGCCCGTGAGCTGCTGCGCATGGGCTTCCAGCCCGTCATCTACGAGGCCGACCAGATCGGTGGGCGCATGCGCTCGGTCGGCTTCGAGGGACATCCCGGTGTCGTCGCCGAGATGGGCTCGATGCGGTTTCCTCCGTCGTCGACGACGCTCTTCCACTACCTCGACGCGATGGGGTTGACCACCACCGAGTTTCCCAACCCGCTCTCCGAGGCTGCCCCGAGCACCGTCGTCGACCTCAAGGGGGAGACGCACTACGCGCGCACGCTCGACGACCTTCCCGATGAGTACCGCGCGGTTGCCGAGGCGTGGCAGCAGACCCTCGAGCAGCACGCCGAGCTGATTCCCCTGCAGGATGCGATCCGGACCCGCGACACGGTGAAGCTCAAGGCGATCTGGAACGACCTCGTCACGCGGCTCGACGACGAGACCTTCTACGGCTTCCTCGCCCGCAGCGAGGCGTTCCGGAGTTTCCGGCTGCGCGAGATCTTCGGCCAGGTCGGCTTCGGCACCGGTGGCTGGGACACCGACTACCCGAACTCGATCCTCGAGATCCTCCGCGTTGTCCTGACCGCGGCTGACGACCACCATCGCGGCATCGACGGCGGCTCGCAGCAGCTGCCCGAGCGGCTCTGGTCGCGCCCGGTCGAGGGCGCGGCGTACTGGCCGGAGGGGACGTCGGTGCAGTCCCTGCACGAGGACGGCCGCCCCCGCGGAGCGGTCCGTGAGATCCGGCGCACCGAACCCGACAACTTCACCGTCACCGATGCCGACGGCAACATCGAGACGTTCCCGGCGGTCATCTACACCGCACAGTCGTGGATGCTGCTCAACACGATCCGGGCCGACGAGCGGCTGCTCCCGATCGACCACTGGACCGCCATCGAGCGCACGCACTACATGGGCTCGAGCAAGGTCTTCGTGCTGGTCGACCGTCCCTTCTGGAAGGACATCGACGAAGGCACCGGCCGCGAGGTCATGAGCATGACGTTGACCGACCGGATGAGCCGCGGCACCTACCTGCTCGACCAGGGCGAGGGGAAGCCCGGCCTGATCTGCCTGAGCTACACGTGGTCCGACGACTCGCTCAAGCTGCTGCCGCTCGACGCGCACCAGCGCACCGAGATCATGCTCAACTCGCTGGCCCAGATCTACCCCGGGGTCGACATCCGCTCGCACATCATCGCCACCCCGGTGACCATCTCGTGGGAGGCCGAGCGGTCCTTCATGGGTGCCTTCAAGGCCAACCTGCCCGGGCACTACCGCTACCAGGAGCGGCTCTACACGCACTTCATGCAGGACCGGCTGGCGCCGCACTTCCGCGGTCTCTTCCTGGCCGGTGACGACGTGTCGTGGACGGCTGGCTGGGCCGAGGGTGCGGTCACCACCGCGCTCAACGCGGTGTGGGGCGTCATGCACCAGTTCGGTGGCGCGACCGAACCGGAGAACCCGGGCCCGGGCGACGTCTTCGACGAGATCGCCCCGCTGGTGCTGGAGGACTAGGGCGGGCTCAGCCGCGCACGCGGGCGTGGATGCGGTCCAGCCCGCGGCGCACGGCGTCCGTGATGCCGGCTTGCCTCAGGTCACGGGCGAACTGCTCGTTGAGGCCGCCGGGGGTGGTGTGGGCCTGCGCGAGCGCGCCGAAGTCCACCTCCGGACGGGACAGCTCGTCGGTCAGCGAGGCGAAGGTCGCGGCGACGTACGGCCCGGCGTCGCCGGGTGCCAGACCGCGGTCGGCCAGCCACGCCGTGATCGTCCCGAGGTAGTCGAAGTACGCCGCGACGGTCGCGGAGGCGCCCACGATCGCGTCGAACGTCGCCTCCGTGTCGACGTGCAGGCTCGTGCCGAGCAGGTCGTAGAGCGTGGTCGCGGAGGGTGTCGCAGGGAAGACCGGCGTCGTGCCGCCGCGGGTCGCGACGGCCATGAGCGGGATGCTGCGCGCGATCTCCTGCGCCGGCGCAACGAGCGCGGCGAGGTCGCCGAGCGGGAGGCCCGCGACGGCGCTGACGACCCGGTGGTCCGCGCGGAACGCGAGCCCGCGCAGCACCTCGGGCGCCTGCTCCGGGAGCACGCAGACGAGGACCACGTCGCTGGCGTCGACCACGGCCTGGTTGGTCGTCGCCGTGCGCACGGACGGGAAGGTCGAGGCGAGCGCGGCGGCCCGGTCCGCGTTGCGCGGTGAGAGCACGATCTCGGGGGCATCGGAGACCCCGTCGCACAGCCCGGTGACGATCGCGGAGGCGATGGATCCGACACCGAGGATGCCGTAGGTGGTCATGGGCTCCAACCTATCGACCCGCGGGCGTGGTTCACTCGCAGCCATGGTGAGGGCATGGTGATCTCGTGGTGATCGTCGACCTGCTCGCGATGTTCGTGTTCGGCATCTCGGGCGGGCTCACCGCCGTGCGGATGCGGCTCGACATCGTCGGCGTCGCAGTGCTCGGCACGGTCACCGGACTCGGCGGCGGCTGGCTGCGCGACGTACTCATCGGAGACGTCCCGCCGCCGGGCCTCTCCGACTGGCGCTACCTCACGGCGGCGTTGCTCGGTGGGCTGATCACGTTCTTCCTGCACCCGGCGATCAATCGACTGCAGCCGCTGATCAACGTCTTCGATGCGATCGGGCTGGGGCTGTTCAGCGTCGCCGGTGCGCTCAAGGCGACCGAGTACGGTCTGGGCCCGATGCCCGCCACGATCCTCGGACTGGTCACCGGAGTGGGCGGAGGCGTGATCCGTGACGTGCTCGCGGGGGAGGTCCCGACCGTCCTTCGCCGGCGTGACCTCTACGCAATCCCCGCGCTGGCGGGTGCGGGGCTCGCGGTCGTCGGCACCCGTCTCGACCTGCCGACAGTGCTGGTGGTCGTGGTGGCCGCAGGGGTCACGATCGTGTGGCGACTGCTTGCCTCGTGGCGCGGCTGGACGGCCCCCGAACCGTTCCACGCCGCCCGCTCCGAGTAGTGCCCGGCCGGCGGCGTGGCAGGGTGTCCGCATGCGTCTGAAGCGCGTCGACGGCTCGGTCGCTGACTTCCATGCCCGCCAGATCCCTGCCGATCTGGCCGAGGCAGAGACCTGGCTCTTCGTGCCCGAGCGTCCGACCCTCGTCCTGGGCAGTGCCCAGGACGAGTCGGTCACCGATCCGGTCGCTGTCGCCGCGGCGTCCGTGGACGTCGTACGCCGCCGCAGTGGGGGCGGTGCGGTCTACGTCGATCCCGAGCGGTCCCTGTGGCTGGACGTGGTGCTGCCACGCCACGACCGGCTCTGGACCGACGATGTCCGCAGGTCGCCGCTGTGGCTGGGCGCCGCGTGGTCCCGCGCGCTCGCGGCCGTCGGCATCGAAGCAGAGCTCTACGACGAGGGCCTCGAGAAGACGCCGTGGGGACGGCTGGTCTGCTTTGCCGCGATGGGGCCGGGGGAGCTGCTGGTCGGCGGCCGCAAGGCAGTCGGCATCTCGCAGAGGCGGACGCGCGAGGGGGCGCGGTTCCAGTGCATCGTCTACGACCGTTGGGACCCGCGCGACGTCCTCGACCTGCTGACGCTGTCGGCCGACGACCGGGCCCGTGCGTCGGCGGACCTTGCCGAGGTCGCGGTGGGGGTGGGCGATCTCTTGCTCGACCTCGAGGACGCGATCCTGGCGGAGCTGCTCGGCTGATTTGCCCAGGGCACGCCGTGCCTTGGCGGCGGACTCATGCACTGAGAGCATGAGTTCATGGAGATCGAAACGATCAGGGCGTTCCTCGAGGTTGCCGACGGGACCACGGTGACCGTGGCCGCCGAGCGAGCGCACCGCACCCAGCCGGCGCTGTCGCGGGCCTTGTCGCGGCTCGAGCGGGAGGTGGGCTCCGAGCTCTTCCAGCGCTCCGGCCGCGGCCTCACGCTGACGCCCGCGGGCCGTGAGCTGCTCGACTCCGCCCGCCGCATCGTGGAGGCCTACGACCGCGGAGTCCGGGCCGTCCAGGACATGGCGGCTCCACAGGGTGGCTTCGTCCCGCTCGCCTTCCTGCACACCCTCGGCACCTGGCTGGTGCCCGAGCTGATCCGCAGCTTCCGCGCTGAGCGCCCCGAGGTCCGGTTCGACCTGCGCCAGCACGGCGACGCGGGTCTGGTCGACGACCTGCTCGGTGGTGCGGTCGACCTCGCGATCACGGGTGGCCTGCCGGAGCACCCGCAGATCGAGAGCCGGCGCCTGCTGATCGAGCCACTGCGGCTCGTGGTCCCGCCCGACCACCGGTTCGCTGGCCGCCGATCGGTCCGCCTCGCCGACCTCGCGGCGGATCCGTTCATCGTCCTCAAGTCCGGGTTCAGCCTCCGCGCCGTCACGGAGCACCTCTGCGTGGAGGCGGGCTTCGTGCCGCAGATCGGCTTCGAGGGCGAGGAGGTCGAGACGCTCCGTGGCCTGGTCTCAGCGGGGCTCGGCGTGGCGCTCCTGCCGGATCCGCACGGGGTCGGCGCCCCGGCCGCCCCACACCTCCGCGTCTCGGACGTCCAGGCCTCACGCGAGATCGGCATCGCCTGGATCCGGGACCGGCGGCTCCCGTCGGCGTCCGACCGGTTCCGGCAGCACGTGATCGGCAACGCGCGCAAGGTCGCTCGCGGCTAGGACGAGCCTCAATTCATGCCTCATATGCATGCATAGGGCGCGAATTAGGCATTGGACGCATGCCCGTGGGCGCCCGGAGGATGGTGGTTGACCTCACCATCCCCCGAAGGGCACGGTATGACCGACATCGATCCCGCCGAGACGCAGGAGTGGCGCGAAGCACTCGCTGCCGTCCTGGAGTTCGACGGAGAGCCGCGGACGAAGTACCTCCTCGACCAGCTGATGGCCGAGGCACAGCGCCTCGGCGCCCGAGTGCCGTTCGTCGCGACCACGCCGTACGTCAACACGGTGCCGGTCGACGAGGAGCCGACGCACCCGGGTGACCGCGAGATCGAGCACAAGATCCGCTCCGCCGTCCGCTGGAACGCGATGATGATGGTGCTCCGTGCCAACAAGGAGTCGAGCGAGCTCGGCGGCCACCTCTCCAGCTTCCAGTCCGCCGCGACCCTCTACGACACCGGCTTCCAGCACTTCTGGCACGCGGCGGGCGACGGGCACGGCGGCGACCTGGTCTACGTGCAGGGCCACTGTTCGCCCGGCATCTACGCTCGCGCGTTCCTCGAGGGCCGGCTCTCCGAGGCGCAGCTGGACAGCTTCCGTCAGGAGACCGGCGGTGAGGGCCTCTCGTCGTACCCCCACCCCTGGCTGATGCCGGACTTCTGGCAGTTCCCCACCGTGTCGATGGGCCTCGGCCCGCTGATGGCGATCTACCAGGCCCGCTTCCTCAAGTACCTCCACGCGCGGGGGCTGGCCAGCACCGCCGGCCGCAAGGTGTGGGCGTTCCTCGGTGACGGCGAGATCGACGAGCCCGAGTCGCTCGGTGCGATCTCGATGGCGTCGCGCGAGAAGCTCGACAACCTCGTCTTCGTCGTGAACTGCAACCTGCAGCGCCTCGACGGCCCGGTCCGCGGCAACGGCAAGATCATCCAGGAGCTCGAGGGCGTCTTCCGCGGCGCCGGCTGGAACGTCATCAAGCTGGTCTGGGGCTCCGGCTGGGACCAGCTGCTCAAGCAGGACACCTCCGGCGCGCTCAAGCGCCGCATGATGGAGGTCGTCGACGGTCAGTACCAGACCTTCAAGTCCAAGGACGGCGCCTACGTCCGTGAGCACTTCTTCGGCGTCGACCCCGAGCTGAAGGCCCTCGTCGCGGATTGGACCGACGACGAGATCTGGCGGCTCACCCGCGGCGGTCACGACCCGCAGAAGGTGTACGCCGCTTACGCGGCCGCCAATGCCCACGCAGGCACCCCGACCGTCATCCTCGCGAAGACCGTCAAGGGCTACGGCATGGGCAAGGCGGGCGAGGCGCAGAACATCGCCCACCAGCAGAAGAAGGTCGCCGAGGAAGCCCTCAAGACATTCCGTGACCGTTTCGACGTGCCGGTCGACGACAAGCACATCCTGGACTACCCCTACGTCTCCTTCGCCGAGGGTTCCCGCGAGCACACCTACCTGCACGAGCGCCGCAAGGAGCTGGGCGGCTACCTCCCCGCCCGTCGCCGGACCTCGCAGGCGCTGAACATCCCGGCCGTCGCGGACTTCGCCGGCCCGCAGCTGGCCGGCACGAACGGCCGCGAGATCTCGACGACGATGGCCTTCGTCCAGATCCTCACCAAGCTCCTGCGCGACAAGGAGATCGGCAAGCGGATCGTCCCGATCGTCCCTGACGAGGCACGCACGTTCGGCATGGAGGGCCTGTTCCGGCAGGTCGGCATCTTCTCCCAGGTCGGCCAGCTCTACACCCCGCAGGACGCCGACCAGCTGCTCTTCTACAAGGAGGACGCCAGCGGGCAGATCCTCCAGGAGGGCATCAACGAGGCCGGCGCCATGTCGTCGTGGATCGCGGCGGCCACGTCGTACTCCTCGAGCGACACCCCGATGATCCCGTTCTACATCTACTACTCGATGTTCGGGTTCCAGCGGATCGGCGACCTCGCCTGGGCCGCCGGCGACATGCGCGCCCGCGGGTTCCTGCTCGGTGGCACCGCCGGCCGCACCACGCTCAACGGTGAGGGCCTGCAGCACGAGGACGGCCACAGCCACCTCCACGCCGCGATGATCCCGAACTGCATCGCCTACGACCCGACGTACGCCTATGAGGTCGCGGTGATCGTGGCCGACGGCATGCGCCGGATGTACGTCGAGCAGGAGGACGTCTTCTACTACCTGACGCTCATGAACGAGAACTACGAGCACCCCGAGATGCCGAAGGGCGTCGAGGAGGGCATCATCAAGGGCCTCTACCCGCTGGCGAAGAAGCGCGGCGCGAAGGTCCAGCTGCTCGGCTCCGGCACCATCCTGCGCGAGGTGATCGCGGCCGCCGACCTGCTGGCGAAGGACTTCAAGATCGCCGCCGATGTCTGGAGCGCGCCGAGCTTCACCGAGCTGCGTCGGGACGGCCTGGCCACCGAGCGCTGGAACACCCTGCACCCGCTGGAGGAGCGCCGCGCGTCGTACGTCGAGCAGTGCCTCGCCGGCCGCACGGGTCCGGTCATCGCCGCGACCGACTACATGAAGTCGTACGCCGACCAGATCCGCGCGTTCGTCCCGGGCGACTACACCGCGCTCGGCACCGACGGCTACGGCCGCTCGGACTACCGCCGCAACCTGCGTCGCCACTTCGAGGTGGACCGCCACTTCATCGCCGTGACCGCTCTCCGCCGGCTCGCCGACGAGGGCACGATCGCCGCCGACGTCGTCGCGCAGGCCATCGAGAAGTACGGCATCGACCCCGACCGCGCCGACCCGGCCCACATCTGAGGACTGCACTGATGGAAATCAAGGTTCCCGACATCGGTGACTTCACCGACGTACCCGTCATCGAGGTCCATGTCGTTCCCGGAAGCGTCGTCCAGGCCGAGGACCCGCTGATCACGATCGAGACGGACAAGGCCACGATGGACATCCCGTCGCCCGCTGCCGGCACCATCGTGTCGGTCAGCATCGCGGTCGGCGACAAGGTCAGCGAGGGCACGGTCGTCGCGATCGCGGAGGCCGAGGGCGCCGCTCCGGCCGCTCCCGAGGAGACCGTTCTCGGCGAGACCGCGCCTGGCAAGACCGCTCCCGTGGAGCACGCCGCGCCGGCCCCGGCGGCTCCAGTTGCCGCGCCGGCCGAAGCCGCTGGCGTGGCCGAGGTCGAGGCCGACGGCAACCTGCGGGCGACCCCGCTGGTCCGGCGCCTGGCACGCGAGCTCGAGCTCGACCTCGCGAAGGTGCCGGGCAGCGGTCCGAAGGGCCGGATCACCAAGCAGGACCTGCTCGGCCACTACGAGAAGTCGGTCGCACCGGCTGCCGCCGGCACCGCGTCCGGCGCGGGCATCCCGCCGATCCCGGAGGTCGACTTCGCGAAGTTCGGCCCGGTCCGCACGGTGCCGCTCTCGCGGATCAAGAAGGTCTCCGGCCCGCACCTGCACCGCTCGTGGCTCAACGTCCCGCACGTGACCCACGCCGACGAGGCCGACATCACCGACCTCGACGCCTACCGTCGCGAGCTCGACCAGGCCGCGAAGGGGGAGGGCTACCGCGTCACGCTGCTGAGCTTCCTGCTCAAGGCAGCCGCCTCGGCGCTGCGGAAGTTCCCCGAGGTCAACTCCTCGCTCGCCGGCGACTCGCTCGTCCTCAAGGACTACATCCACATCGGCGTCGCCGTCGACACCCCCGACGGCCTCGTCGTCCCCGTCGTCCGCGACGTCGACCGCAAGGGCATCGCCGAGATCAGCCGCGAGCTCGGCGAGCTCTCCGCGAAGGCCCGCGACGGCAAGCTGACCGTCGCCGACATGCAGGGTGCGACCTTCACGATCAGCAGCCTCGGCGGCATCGGCGGCACGCACTTCACGCCGATCGTCAACGCCCCCGAGGTCGCGATCCTCGGCGTCGTCCGGTCGAAGATGGCGCCGGTCTGGAACGGCGAGGAGTTCGAGCCGCGGCTCATGCTCCCGCTCTGCCTCTCCTACGACCACCGGGTCGTCGACGGGGCACTCGCGGCCCGCTTCACCGCACACCTCGCGCATGTCGCTGCCGATGTGCGCCGGCTGGTGCTCTGAGGCTGCCGCGGATCAGGGTGAAGACTTTTCGCCACATGCTGACGAAAAGTCTTCACCCTCTCTGACGCACGACAGCTCGGTCTGCGCTCGGCTTAATCACGCCTTCTTGGTGGCGGCCTTCGCGGCCTTGCGCTCGGCGCGGAGTTTCTTCTCCTCGACGTCGAGGCGCTCGGCCTCTTCGAGAGACGGCGCGGAGCCGCCGTACGACGCGGGGACCCACCAGGCGCCCGGGGGCTTCTGCTCCTCGGGGTACGCCGCGATGCACTCGTCGAGCAGCGCGTCCATGCGGCGCTTGAGCTCGGCGGTCTGGGCCGGGACGTCGTCACCGGTGGGGAAGTAGGGCTCGCCGACGCGGATCACGACGGCCTTGCCGCGGGACAGGTCGCGCGCGTGGCCCTTGGTCTGGATGCGGTGCATGCCGAAGTGGACGACCGGGACGACCGGGACGCCAGCGGCCGCGGCCATGCGGACCGCACCGGACTTGATGTCCTTGATCAGGAAGCTGCGCGAGATGGTGGCCTCGGGATAGACACCGACCACCTCGCCGCTCTTGAGCGCGTTGACCGCGATCTCGAAGGCCTCGGCGCCGTTGGACCGGTCGACCGCGAGGTGCTTGAACGAGCGCATCAGGGGGCCGCCGACCTTGTGGTCGAAGACCTCCTTCTTCGCCATGAAGCGCGTGTAGCGCTTGTTCTTCTCACCGGGGTAGCCGGTCATGATGAAGTCGAGGTAGGAGTTGTGGTTGCACGCGATCACGGCGCCACCACTCGCCGGCACGTGCTCGGTGCCCTGCATGTCGATCTTGAAGCCGCCGACACGGAACCACGACTTCGCAGCGGCGATGATGATCGGGTAGGTCACGTCGACCATGGGGAGGACTCCTGGATCAGCGGGTGGCGGCGGACCGGATGATCCCCGCCATCAGGGAGCCGAGCTCGAGCCCGGCTGCCTGCACAGACAATGGCACGGTCGAGGTCTCGGTGAAACCCGGTGCCACGTTCACCTCGAGGAACCACACCGTCCCGGACGCGTCGACGATCAGGTCGGAGCGCGAGAAGTCGCGCAGCCCGAACTTCTCGTGGATGGTCATCGCGACCCGCTGGCACTCGGCGGTGAGCTCGTCGGAGAGCCCCGCCGGGGTCTGGAAGGTCGTGCTGCCGGCGGTGTAGCGCGCGGTGTAGTCGTAGACGCCGCCGTCGGGCTTGATCCCGACGACCGGAAGGGCGCGAGGGCCATCGCCGGTGTCGATGATCGGCACGGCGACCTCGTCGCCCTCGATGAACTGCTCGAGGAGCGCCACGGTCCCGTAGGCGTAGGCGTTGACCATCGCGCCCGGGAGCTCCTCGGGCGTGCGGACCACTGCGCAGCCCAGGGCGGAGCCGCTCTTGGCGGGCTTCACCATCAGCGGCAGGCCGAGGCGCTCGACGATCAGCGCCATGACCGCGGCGGCGCCGAGCTCACGGAACGACTCGGCAGGAAGGACCACCGAGGCCGGGGTGTGCACGCCGTAGCGCTGGGCGACGGTCTTGGCGACCGGCTTGTCGAACGCGACGCGGCAGGCGGCAGGAGTTGCGCCGACGTAGGGGATGCCGAGCAGCTCGAGGATCTCGCGGATCGTGCCGTCCTCGCCGGTCTCGCCGTGCAGCATCGGCACGACACAGCCCGGCTTGTCGGCCAGCAGGGCGGGCAGCAGGCTGGAGTCGACGTCACGCTCCTCGACCTCGAGGCCGGTCGAGCGCAGCGCCTCGGCAACTCGGCGGCCGGAGCGGATGGAGACGTCGCGCTCGTGCGAGAGGCCGCCGGCGAGCACGACGACCCGGCCGATGGAGCCAGATTCAGGCGAGGGAGTGTCGGCGTTCATGCCATGTCCGTTCCCGGGCCGTCGTAACGGCTCCGTGCAATGGTCGGGATCGAGCCGGTCGCGCCGAACATCTCGCGCAGCTCCATCTCCTGCTCGAGTACGCCGGCGAGGCGGCGTACGCCCTCGCGGATGCGCTCGGGCGTCGGGTAGCAGAACGACAGTCGCATGGAGCTGGTGCCGAAACCGTCGGCGTAGAACGCGGTGCCCGGCACGTAGGCCACACGGGCGGTGACCGCGCGCGGGAGCATGGCCTTGGAGTCGATGCCCGGGGGGAGGGTGAGCCAGACGTAGAAGCCGCCGTCGGGGACGTTCCACCGGACCGAGGCCGGCATCATGTCCTCGAGGGCGCTGATCATCGCGTCACGCCGCTCGCGGTACATCTCCCGGAACTGCTTGATCTGGCCCTGCCAGTCGTGCTGCTCGAGGTAGGCCGAGATGGCCATCTGGCTGAACGCCGGCGGACAGAGCGTCGCCGACTCCTGGGCCAGCACCAGCTTCTCGCGGACCGCGTGCGGCGCGAGCGCCCAGCCGACCCGGAAGCCCGGCGCGAAGGTCTTGGAGAACGAGCCCAGGTAGATGACACCCTCGGCCTCGTCGGCGCGCAGCGCACGGTGCGGCGGGCCGTCGAAGCCGAGCAGGCCGTAGGGGTTGTCCTCGAGGATCAGGATGTCGGCCTCACGGCAGATCCGCAGGATCTCGGGACGGCGCTCGGCCGACAGCGTCACGCCGGCCGGGTTGTGGAAGTTGGGGATCGTGTAGAGGAACTTGATCGTGCGGCCCGCGGCCTTGGTCGCCGCGATTGCCTGCTCGAGCAGCTCGGGGACCAGGCCGTGCTCGTCCATCTCCACGTGCACGATGTCGGCCTGGTAGGCGCGGAAGACACCCAGCGCACCGACGTAGGACGGGGCCTCGCAGATGATGACGTCGCCCGGGTCGATGAAGATCCGGGTGACCAGGTCGACCGCCTGCTGCGATCCGACGGTCACGACGACGTCGTCGGGGTGGGCGTCGATGCCCTCCATCCGCATGATTTCGCAGATCTGCTCGCGCAGCTCCGGGGTGCCCTGACCCGATCCGTACTGCATCGCGGTGGGGCCGTTGGTCTTGATCAGGTCGCCGATCGCGCGGCCGACGATGTCGAGTGGCAGACCGGAGATGTTGGGCATGCCGCCAGCGAGCGACACCACCTCGGGACGGCTGGCCACGGCGAACAGCGCGCGGATCTCAGAGGCAGTCATGCCCTTGGTGCGCGCGGCGTACCGGTCGACGTACTGGTCGAGTCGGGTGCTGCTGCGGGAGATCTCGCTCATGATGGACACAAGCATAGGAGGTGGGCGCCATGGCATTACTACGTCGTCCGGTGCGGCTGACGGTCGATCACCTGGTCGACCTCGCGCAGCCCTGCCGCAGCTGCCTGTTCTGGGAGCTCGATCCGGTACGCCGCGACCGGGTCTGCACGGCTGACCAGCCCGAGGAGAAGCAGACCTGGGTCTCCGAGGTGCTGCGTGAATGGGGTTCGTGCGGACAGGTCGTCCTCGACGACGACCGGCCGGTCGCCTACGTGCTCTACGCACCTGGCGCGTTCGTGGCCGGGTCGTCGGTGCTGCCGACGGCGCCGATCACGCCCGACGCGGTGCAGCTGACCACCGTGCACATCGAGCCGGGCTATCGCGGCGGCGGGCTGGGCCGGCTGCTCGTGCGCGCGGCCGCCCGTGATCTCGTCGACCGCGACATCGTGGCGATCGAGGCCTTCGGCGACAGCCGGAAGCGGCTCGAACCCGGGCACTGCGTCCTGCCCACCGACTTCCTCTCGGCGGTCGGCTTCCGGACCCAGCGGCCACACCCGGTGCACCCGCGCATGCGGATGGAGCTGCGCTCGACGCTGAGCTGGCGCGACGAGGTCGAGCAGGCGATCGGTGCGCTGCTCGGCACGCTGCGACCCCAGAAACAGCCGAAGACCGCCCGCCCGCAAGTGCGGGACGGACGGCCTTCGTAGCCGAAGCCTGGATCAGGCGAGCGGATCAGGCGAGCGGATCAGGCGAGCGGATCAGGCGAGCGGATCAGGCGAGCGGATCAGGCGAGCGGATCAGGCGAGGAAGGCCTCGAGCTCGCGCAGGAGCGCGGCCTTGGGCTTGGCGCCGACGATCGTCTTGACGACCTCACCGTTCTGGAACACCGCGAGCGTCGGGATGCCCGTGACGCGGTAGTTCGACGGGGTGACGGGGTTCTCGTCGACGTTCATCTTCAGGAACGTGATCTTGTCGCCGTGGGCGGTGTTGATCTCGTCCAGGATCGGGGCGACCTGGCGGCACGGGCCGCACCACTCGGCCCAGAAGTCCACGAGGACGGGCTTGTCCGACTTGAGGACGTCCGCGTCGAAGGCGGCGTCGGTGACTGCGGCAATGTTGCCCACGGTGTTCCCTTTCGTTGTCCCGGTCCTGGTGCCAGGCCGGGTGCGTCAGCTCAGAGGCTTAGTAGTACGGACCAGTGAACAGCACTGGACCGACATTTCATTCCCGGCCCGCGGGACGGGTCGCTCAGACCGTGGCCTCGGCGGCGGTGGCCTCGGCGGAGCCCGCCGTGGATGCCGCGTGGTCCAGCATCGCGATGTAGCGCTCGGCGTCGAGAGCCGCCGCGCAGCCGGAGCCGGCCGCGGTGATCGCCTGCATGTAGTGGGTGTCGACCAGGTCGCCGGCGCCGAAGACACCCGTGACGTTGGTGTGCGTCGACGGGCTCTTCACCAGCACGTAGCCGTCGGCGTCGAGGTCGATCTGGCCCTTGACCAGCTCCGAGCGCGGGTCGTGGCCGATCGCGACGAAGAGACCGGTCGCGGGCAGCTCGCGGGTCGCGCCGTCGCCGGTCGTGGAGCGCAGCGTGATCGACTCGAGGGACTCGGTGCCGTTGATCGAGGCGACCTCGGAGTTCCACACCATCTCGATCTTCGGGTCGGCGAAGGCGCGCTCCTGCATCGCCTTCGACGCGCGCAGCTCGCCGCGACGGTGGACCAGGTAGACCTTCGACGCGAAGCGGCTCAGGAACGTGGCCTCCTCGACGGCGGAGTCACCACCGCCGATCACCGCGATCTCCTGGTTGCGGAAGAAGAAGCCGTCGCAGGTCGCGCAGTAGGAGACGCCACGGCCCGAGAGGGCGTCCTCGTTGGGCAGGTTGAGCTTGCGGTGCGCGGAGCCCATCGCCAGGATCACCGAGCGCGCCTGGAAGGTGCCCTCCGCGGTCTTGACCGTCTTGATGTCGCCGGACAGCTCGACCTCGGTGACGTCATCGGCCACGAGCTCGGCGCCGAAGCGCTCGGCCTGTGCCCGCATCTCGTCCATGAGCGCCGGGCCCATGATGCCGTCACGGAAGCCGGGGTAGTTCTCGACCTCGGTGGTCTGCATGAGGGCACCACCGGCGGTCACCGAGCCCTCGAAGACCAGCGGGCTGAGGCTCGCGCGGGCGGCGTACACCGCAGAGGTGTAGCCGGCGGGGCCGGAACCGATGATGATGACGTTGCGAATCTCGCTCATGCGGGGCTGGCCTCCTGGCCGGTACGACGGATGACACGGGGTTGTCACGTGCTCAACCGATCCTAAGCGGCCCTTGTTCCAAAGGAACCCTCAGTCCGCGAGCGGCAGGGTGAACAGTCGCGTCGGCACCCGCGGCGCAGTGCGGCAGTCGTAGACGTGGACCGGTGTGCCGTCGGGAGTGGCCGCGAAGGCAACCACGATCGCACGGTGGCCCTCATAGCGGGCGGCGAAGATCCGGGATCCCGCTGGCGGCTCGGACGGTCCGCACCCGCGACCCGCGGCGGTTGCCCAGGGGCCAGCCGCGTTGGCAGGGGCATCGGCCTTGTTGGCGTCGGGAGTGGCGCCGTCGACCAGACCCCCCAGCTCGCCGGCTGCGCCTCCCCGGTTGTCGTATCCCTGGGACAGCCCGTCCAGTGCCGTGCGGCGCTGCAGCGTGAGCAGGTTCGCGACGTCGGTCAGCAGGGTTTCGTCGCGGAGCTGGGTGACGCCGGCCTTGCTGAGGGTGTGGTCGAGGTCCTGGGCGCTCAAGGGACCACGCTGCTCCCGGTCGCCCGCCCCGGCTTCATCCGCGGTGGTTGCGGGGACGGACTCGAGCGCGGCCGTGCTGCCGTCGTTGGCGCCGGGCTGATCGACGAGCTGGGGCACTGCGACCGCGGCGGCGACCACCGCGGCTGCTGCTGCGAGCAGGACCGGCAGGCGACGGCGGCGGAACGGGACCACCGTGGCGGTCCGGGTGGCATCGGCGGGCGCGACCATGGCGGCAGCAACCGCGGGGGCGGACTCCTCCGCCACCAGGTCCGCCAGCGTGGCGTCGAGGCGGGCGGCGACCTCGGCCGGGATCGGCTCGTCGTGGCGCGCGGCGGCGAGCGCGCGGCGTACGGCTTCGGTCTGGGTGGGGTCCAGTTCGTTCATGGTGAGGTCACCTCCTCCTCGTGGGTGCGGGTGGATGCGGGTGGGTCGGCGCGGGTCAGGCGAGCTGGGCGGGTGGTGGTCCGCGCGGGGTCTTCGTGGATGGGACGGGCCGGACGGCGGGAGGGTTCCCCGGGTCGGGTGTGTCAGGCGTCTCGCGGAGTACGCCGAGCAGCACGGCCAGCTTCGCCCGGGCGCGGGCGCAGCGGGACTTCACGGTGCCGACGGCGCAGTCGAGCATCTCGGCGACCTCGGCCACCGGGTAGCCCTCCATGTCGACCAGCACGAGAGCTGCGCGCTGGTCGGCGGGCAGGGTGGCGAGGGCGGCGAGCACGAGCCGTCGGCGTTCGTCGGCCTCGGCCGCATCCTCGGGCCCGGCGTCGGGGGTCGCGGTCGCGAGGGCACCGCCGCGCGCGTAGCGCTCGAGGTCGTCGGGCAGCGGGTCGGCGGCACGCACCTTGGCGGCGCGAGCCCGGTCGAGGCAGGCGTTGACCACGACGCGGTGCAGCCAGGTCGTGACCGCTGCCTCGCCGCGGAAGGACGCAGCCCGGCGGAAGGCCGCGACCAGGGCGTCCTGCAGGGCATCGGCGGCATCCTCGGGGTTGCCGGTGGTGCGCAGCGCAACCGCCCAGAGCCGGTCGCGGTGCCGGGTGAAGAGCTCACCGAACGCGTCCGGGTCGCCGTCGACGTGTGCGGCCAGCAGGTCGGCGTCCGAGCGGTCAGGACCACTCACCCGCGGACCTCTACCTCGGAGACTGCCGCACGGAACTCGCCACCCACCGTGGGGAGCGAGGTGATCCAGAGCAGGAGGTAGCGCGTCGTGACCGTGCTCTCGGGCGTCAGGGTCAGCTTGCCGCCCGACGACGTGGCGCGCGCCGCGACGTCGAGCCCGCTCAGTGACGCCTCGCCGGTGCCTGACGGCCGGACGTCACCGGCGGTGCGCAGCTCGATCGCGGTCGGGTCACCGTTGACGCTCACCACGACGCTGTTGACCGAACGGCTCGACCCGAGGTCGAGGACCAGACCCACGCCGGGCTTGAGGCCGCCGGGCCCGAAGTCCTGCTTGTAGGTCGTGGTCTCCCATGCCGTGTCAGGTTTGCCGTCAACGGTGAGGGCCACGTCCTCGGGGTGCTCGTTGGGCGGGTCCCCGAACGGGTCGAAGTCGCTGGCGGCCACTCCGGTCAGCACGCTCCCGCTGGGGGTGGCCGAGGACGGGTCGTTGCCGTCGGGGGTCCGCTCGCCGCCGCGGTTCATCAGGAAGATCACGACGACCACGACCAGCAGGATCGCCATCAGCACGCCGGCCAGGCGGAGCCAGTTGCGGCCGGGTGTCGGGTCGGGATCCTCCACGTCGACCGGGATCGGGGTGTGGGGACCGCTGGACTCGGCGAAGGGCCAGTAGCCCGCCTCGGCGCCCGTGGCTGGAGGCAGTCGGCGCAGCCGGCCCTCGGGCGGGTCAGGTGCGAAGAGCGGCCGCTCCGGTGGCTCCTCGAAGGGCGGCGGCGGTGGTGGCTTGATGCCGGACGGCGCGTGCCAGTTGTCCTCGTCCACGTCGTCGAGGAAAGCGGGCGCCCCCGCCTGCGTGTGCTGCTCGTCGGCCACCATCGGGGCGAGCTGGGTGGGCGGCCCGTCGTCGACCGCGGGCGCCGGCGGGGTGTCGGCTGCGGCCTCCGGAGAGGCGAGCACCGGAGCGGTCACGGCAGGGATCTGGTCGGTCGCATCGGTGTCCTCGACGGACCTCCCGGACCGGCCGGACCGGACCCGCTCACCCTCAGCCTGGGCGACCACGGTCGGGTCGCCGATGTAGGCGAGAAGGGCGTCGACCACTGCGTCCATGCTGGTCAGCCGGCCGCGACCACCGAGGAGGTCCTCGCAGATCGCGTCGAGGGTGCGCGGGACGCCGGCGCGGACCTGGCGCGCACGGAGCGGTCGACCGTGCTCCAGGGGAGCGGCAGGTACGCCGGAGTCGGAGACGCCGGCCCAGCGGCCGGTCAGCGCGGCGTACAGGATGCCGCCGATGTCGACGAGGTCGGCGCCCTTGCGCTCGGGGGGCAGGCCGTGGAGGGCAGCGTCGACCGCGAAGCCGATCACCTTCACGGCGCCATCGGTGTCGAGCAAGACGTTCTCGGGGACCAGGCGACCGTGGGCAACACCGGCCTGGTGTCCGGCGGCGACCATGGCGGCCGTCTCGGCGGCGATCCAGGCGGCGCGCAGGGGCGGGAGCGGCTCCTCGGCGACCATGTTGTTGAGCGAGGTGCCCTCGCCCCACTCGTTGACGACGTAGCAGAGATCGTCGAGCGTGTTGGCGTCCAGCACCCGCAGCAGGTGCGGGTCATGGACGCCCGCGGAGCGCCGCGCCGCGTCCTGGAGGAGCGGCGAGCGGTCGTCGTCGACCTGGATCAGGTGGAGCGCGACGAAGCGGGCGAGGACGTTGTCCCAAGCCTTCCAGAAGCGGCCACCGCTGCGTTCGTGGAGCAGGACGACGAGTCGATACCGGTTGGCGAGGACGTCACCGGGTCGCATCGCGGGCACCGTCCCTCCTCACCTCCGCGGCCTCCGAGTGCCGGCCGCATCGTCACTCACCCTAATGGCTGGGTGGTCCTATCGGAGGCCGGGAATCCGGTGCGTCACGGACTCGACCAGTTCGGTGACCTCCCGGACGTGCATGGCCCGTGCGGCTCCCAGGAAGGCGAGCCCGTAGGAGGCGCTGACGGCCGCGAGCCAGATGACGACCTCGGCCTTGTTGCGGTCGTCGCCGAGCACCGAGGAGGCGCCGACGGCGACCGCGACGGCCACCGCCGCCGCGATGGTGAGGGCCACGGCCATGCGGACCACGAAGCGCGTGAGGACCGCCGTGTCCAGGCCGCCGAGGCGCCGGGCCAGCAGCACGTACGCCGTGCCGGCACCGACGGCGTACGCGCCGGTGTAGGCAAGGGCCAGTGCGGGCGAGGTGCCCTGCGCATCCACCTGGCCGACGAAGGCGAAGGCGAGCGCGATGTTGACGACCGTGATCAGGCACTGGATCCAGAACACCAGCTGCGTGCGCTCGAGGGCGTAGAAGCCACGCACGATCAGGTAGTGCGCCGTGAAGAAGACCAGCGAGAGGCCGAGCATCGCGAGGGTCGGCGCGATGTCGCTCGCGGACTCCTTGGCGGCGGCGTAGCCGAAGACCAGGTTGGCCAGGTCCACGGCGATGATCGGGAGCAGGACGACGAACGGGAGCACCAGCGAGAGCGCCGTGCGCAGCGCGCTGCTCAGCGTCGCTGCCATGGCGGCGCGGTCGGCCGCGTGCGCGGACGCGCTGAGCCGGGGCAGGATCGCGGTGGCCAGGGAGACCGTCACGATCGAGTGCGGGACCAGCACGAGCAGCGAGGCGCTGGAGTAGACGGTGTAGCCGGTGCCGCCATCGGCGCCACCGCCTGACGCGAGCCGCACCACGATCAGGTTGGCGACCTGGCTGACCACGATCAGCAGCACGGTCCAGATGCCCAGCCGCAGGGTGTGTCCCAGTCCCGCGCCGCGGAAGTCGAACCGCGGCCGGTAGCGGAACCCGACGGAGCGCAGGTAGGGCAGCAGGATCAGGAACTGCGCAACGATGCCGAGCGTCGACCCGATGCCGAGCACCAGCTCCTGCTGCGGCGTGAACGCGGCGAAGCGGTCCGCCGCCGGGCCGAAGGCCAGCAGGTAGGTGATCAGCACGGTGATGGCGATCAGGTTGTTGGCGATCGGCGCCCAGAACATCGGCGCGAAGCTGCCGCGGGCGTTGAGGATCTGCCCCACCAGCACGAACATCCCGTAGAAGAAGACCTGGGGCAGGCAGAAGCGGGCGAAGTCGATGACCGACTGGCGCTGGGCCGCGAGCTCCGGCTCGCCGAAGTCCGAGTCGAGGTAGAGGCTCATCACGGCCGGCGCCGCGATCACGAGGATCACCGTGACGACGATGAGGAAGAGCCCGGCCAGCGTGACGATCCGGTTGGTGTAGGCCTCGCCCCCGTCGGCGTCGTCACGCGCAGCCCGGACCAGCTGGGGCACGAGCACCGCGTTGACCACACCGCCCAGGAGCAGCACGTAGAGGATGTTGGGCACCGAGTTGGCGATGTTGAAGATGTCGGCGTGCAGGGCGATGCCCAGCGCGGCAGCGAGCAGGATCGAGCGCACATAGCCGCTCATCCGCGACACGATCGTCCCGGCAGCCATCACGGCGCTGTTGTCGAGGACGGAGCGGTCAGTGCCGCCTGTGCCGCCGGTGCCCGCTGTGTCGCCGGGCTCGGTGGTCGGGTTGCTCATGCGCGATTCCTCCGGCTGCGGACCAGGCGGAGGATGATCGCAGCGAACAGCAGTGCGGCTCCGCCGCCCATGATCACCCAGATCACGCGGCCCGAGTTGTTGGTGCGGATGCTGATCTCTTCCGACTTCTGGATCTCGCGGCCGTCGGCGTCGGTCGCGACGAGCACGACCGCGTGGACGCCGATCGCGTTGGCCTCGGCCGAGAGGTTCACGGTGCGGCTGGACGCGGCCGGGACGTTGATGGTCCGCGGTGCCCGGATCACCAGGCTGTCGTCGGTGCGCGCCCGGACGCTGATCCGGATCGGCTGGTCGAGCTCGTTGGTGACCGTCATCGCGAACAGGCCCGTGCGGGACGAGAGGATCACGAAGCGCGGAGCGTCGATGGTGACCTGGTCGAGTCGTGCCTCGAACCAGGTGACCGTGGACATGAGTGCTGCCAGCGCCGACGCGCTGCTGCCGTCGTTCTCGACCGCCTGGTACGACGCCGCGGAGAGCGCCTCGCGCAGAGCGGTGCTCGCGACGTCGTCCACCTGCGGGAGCAGCACGTCGAGCGAGTGGCCCAGGCCGATCAGCTGGTCGGCGTACGGGAAGAGGGCAGCGTCGACCTGTCCCTCGGCCTGCCGGTCGGAGTAGGCGAGGTCGCCCACCTCGGGCGGCTCCTCGCTGCCGGCGAGGCTGGTGCCGAGGTCGAGGAAGTCGCGGTCCAGCTCGTCGAAGAACTCCTCGGCGTTGGCGCCGGGGTCCACCAGGTCAGGGAGTACGACGAGCATCGGCCGGTCGTCATCGTCGAGTGCCCGCACCGATGCGTCGGCGAGGATCCGCTGGCGCAGCGCGACCGCGCGCAGGCCGTTGGTCGGACCGGGGCCGCCCGAGGCCAGCGAGGCGGAGTAGATCTGGACCGGGTTCCCGTTGGAGATGACAGCGTCGGAGACCTCTCCGGACGCGGCAACCTCCTCGGGAAGCGACGCATCGGAGAGCAGGACGGTGGCCCGGTTCAGCGCGGAGAGCGCGGTCGACGGGAGCACTCCGGACGGGGGTGCGACCACGAGCTCGGCGTTGATTTCGAGCGAGCGGAACATGTCTTCGGACTGGTCGAGCGCCCGCGCCACGATGGAGGCGTCCTGCTCCGTCGCAGCGGCGACGTCGAGGTCGCCGTAGGGCAGGGCGAGCACGCGCTGCCCGGTGGCCAGCGTGCGGAACCGCTCCACCCATGCAGCGGCCGCGCTGCGGCTGACGGCGTCGATGTCGGGCGCCGGCGCGACCTGCGTCGGGCCGAGCGAGCGTGGCAGGTTGCCGCCGGCGATCTGGCGTGCGGCCGCCACGACAGCCGGATCGGTGAGCAGGGAGACCGAGCCGGCCGGTGCCTCTTCGGCGAGGTCGAGGAGGTTGGCCAGGCGCCCGCCCGGGCGGAGGTCGTCCGCCCAGCCCTCCGGGTCGACCAGGCGACCGTCGGAGGAGTGCGCGGTGCTGCGGCGCAACGGGAGCACGAGCGAGACCTCGGCCGTGGTCCCGGGCTTCTCAACGAGGGGCAGGAACGAGCGGACGCTGCCGTCAGCGGTGCCGTCGCGGCCGTCAGCCGAGGAGCCCAGCGCCTGCACCGAGAACCAGTAGACGCCCGGGGTGGTGCCGATGCCGAGCTCGTCGCGCTCGACCCGGAGGCGGTAGCGCTTCGACTGGCCCGGCGCAATGCTCTTGATCGTCATGAAGACGCTGGTGCGGCCACAGGTGACCGTGGAGCTCTCGGTGGAAGCGGCGGCCGTGATCTCCGCAGCACTCGTGATCGGCTGGTGGGAGGTGCAGGCGTAGACGTTGATGTCCGTCCAGGTGTCGGAGGACCGGTTGACCACCCTGCCCCGCACGACGACAGGTCCGCGCTTGGGGACCACGCCGGGCGTGAGGACGTCCATCGTCACCCCGAGCGGAAGAGGAGCCTCGACCGCGTGGCGCGAGGCCGACACGGCTGGCGCTCCGCGGGAGGGCGATCGGCGCGCCGAGGACCTCTCCGGGGACTCGGCCCTCGGTGTCGCCAGCCGGGACACGGCGACGTCGCCGACCGCCTGGAGACGGGCCGCGCCGTTCGTGGGAACCCACGCCAGCAGGGCGATGACGGCGACGAGTGGCGCAAGGAGGGCAGCCAGCAGTCGCATCACGCGGACGACTCTATCGGCGGGGCGAGAGGAACCTCGCGCGCCGACTACCCTTGTCTCCCGTGTCCCAGCCCACTCAGCCTCCGCTCCTGCTGGCCGACGTCCAGAAGCGTGTGGCTCAGGAGCTCGAGCGCATCGCCCCGGTCATCGACGAGCTGGGTGAGCGGTTCGAGGCCGCGGGGGAGCAGCTGGCTCTGGTCGGCGGCCCGGTCCGCGACGCGATGCTCGGCCGTCTGCAGAACGATCTCGACTTCACGACCTCCGCGCACCCGGACGTGACCGAACGCCTGCTCAAGGGCTGGGCCGACGCGGTCTGGGACCTGGGCCGCGACTTCGGCACCATCGGTGCCCGCAAGGGCGAGTGGCAGATCGAGATCACCACCTACCGCTCCGAGGTCTACGACGCGACGTCCCGCAAGCCCGACGTCGAGTACGGCGACTCGCTGGTCGGCGACCTGCGCCGCCGCGACTTCACGGTCAACTCGATGGCGCTGACCGTGCCCGGTCGCGTGCTCGAGGACCCCTACGGCGGCATCCTCGACCTCGCCGGGCGGGTGCTCCGCACTCCCGGCACGCCCGAGGAGTCGTTCTCCGACGACCCGCTGCGGATGATGCGTGCCGCGCGCTTCTCCGCCCAGCTCGGCTTCGAGGTGGCACCCGAGGTGGTCGCCGCCATGACCGCGATGGCCGACCGGATCACGATCATCTCTGCCGAGCGCGTGCGCGACGAGCTCGTCAAGCTGGTCCTTGCCCCGTCGCCACGCCGGGGCCTCGCGCTGCTGGTTGAGACCGGCCTCGCGTCGTACGTCCTGCCGGAGCTGCCGGCCCTTGCCCTCGAGCGCGACGAGCACCACCGCCACAAGGACGTCTACGAGCACACGCTGATCGTGCTCGAGCAGTCGATCGAGCTGGAGCAGCAGCGGGGGCACGCGCCGGACTTCGTGTCGCGCTTCGCTGCGCTCATGCACGACGTCGGCAAGCCGCGGACCCGCAAGTTCCAGGACGACGGCACCGTGACGTTCCACCACCACGACGTCGTCGGGGCCAAGCTCACCCGCAAGCGGATGAAGGAGCTGCGCTTCTCCAACGACGAGATCGACGCCGTCGCCGACCTGGTCGAGCTGCACCTGCGCTTCCACGGCTACGGCGCAGGCGAGTGGACCGACTCGGCGGTCCGTCGCTACGTCCGCGACGCCGGCGACCAGCTGGAGCGCCTGCACATCCTGACCCGCGCCGACTGCACGACCCGCAACAAGCGCAAGGCCGACCGGCTCCGCCGCACCTACGACGACCTCGAAGCCCGCATCGCCCGCCTGTCCGAGGAGGAGGAGCTGGCCTCCATCCGCCCGGACCTCGACGGCGTCCAGATCATGGAGATCCTGGGCATCGGTCCCGGCCGCGATGTCGGCGCGGCGTACAGGTTCCTGCTGGAGCTCCGCCTCGACGAGGGCCCGAAGTCACCCGACGAGGCCCGCGACGCGTTGCTGGCCTGGTGGGCCGCGCGCGACTGACTCCAGGATCCATGGGGCAGGATCGTCACCGTGATGCCGCGTCGGTCTTCCTGGTCAGTCGTCCCTGGTGCCCTGCTCGCACTTGCTCTGACGAGTTGCTCGCAGGAGGTCCCGCTGGGTGCGGGCGCGCCCACCCGTGGGGCCGTCGACGGGCCGGGTCCGGAGCCGACCGTCATCCCGACCGACCGCAACGAGGGCTTCCAGTACTGCGGAGGTCCGGGTCGCTACGTCGCCTACGACACCTTCGAGGTCACGGGACCGGTCCTCGCGGGAGCCGCTGTGCTCGACGGCTCGGCACGACTCGATGACGTCACCTACGCCCCCAAGCCCCAGGGGCAGGAGCCGACCGGGGGCATCCTCGGCGCCCTGCCTTCCCGCGAGATGACCGCGACCAACTGGAAGGCCCGCAAGCCGCTCGACGGTGCGCACCTGGACGCCGGCACCTACTACCTCTTCGCGGAGTTCGTCGCGCGCGACGACGACCACCTGACCTCCGTCTCGCTGCCCTTCACCACGACGCAGGGCGCCCACACCGCGACGTACCTCCAGAACGCGCTGTTCGACTCGAACTGCTGACCGGTGGTCGGGCAGCGCGCCGGCGACACGAATCCGGCCCGGACAGGCCCGACCAGCTACGACGCCAAGGCCTTCCGACCCGCGGCACGTACGGCGAGTCGCGGGCGGTTGCGCTGACAGGTGGCCGCCCAGATGAACGCGGCGGCTACTGAATCATCTTGAAACGAACCGTGCCGGTGATCGTGGTCGGACCGCCGGGGTGGCTCACGCTCACGCTGAACTGCCCGGTCTTGTACCCGTTCGCGTAGGCGCCGTTGAGGTACACCCAGTTGCAGGCCTCGCCGTTGGGCACGATCTGGAAGGTCCTCGTCGTGCCAGCCGGGACCGAGCCGGACGCAGGGCTGAGCGAGGCCCAGTTCTTGCCGCCCTTGGCGATCACACTGCCGCTCCAGAGGGCGGATTCGTTGCTCCGGCTGTTGTCCACGGTGATCGTGATCGCTGTGAGCTGGTCGCCACTCGACCCCCCGCAGTCCCGGGTCCACGAGTTGGGGGAGACGCGGAAGTCGACGTACGGGGCGGGCGCCTGCGTCGTGGGCTTGGCGGTGGTGGGCTTGGCGGACGGCTTCTTGGTGGCCGAGGGCTTCGGGGTCGCGGAGGTGGCTGAGGCAGACGCCGAGGCGCTCGCCGAGTCCGACTCGGTCGGCGAGGCGGAGACCGACTCGCTGGAGGACGCGCTCGGCGACCCGCTCGGCGAGGCACTCGTGGAAGCGGAGGTGGTTGCTGTCGGGATGCCCGAGGGGAGGGCGACGGTGTCGCTGTCCGCGGGCGGAGTGACGGCACCAGCGTCGATCGGGACCAGTCCGACGCCGACGGCGCCGATGACGGCCACAACGGTGCCGACGCCGACGACGGCGCGGATCGGGGTGGTCAGCCGACCGCCGCCGACGATGAGTACGCCGAGCCCGAGGAGGCCGACGACGCCGATCGCGCCAGTCCAGGGCAGGCGCTCGGCCGTCCAGGAAGGAGCCGGTGGCGGGAGCACCTTGCCGCAGAGCCCGATCGCGAGCGAGGACGACGAGTTGCCCTCGTTGGACGCGATGGTCCAGCCGCGGGAGGTGCTGTTCCAGGGCAGGAACACCCGAAGGTCTGCCATCCCGGCTCCGGTGTCCCAGCCGGCGTTGAGGAGGAACTCGTCGCTCGCACACTCGGCGTTGAGGTAGGGATGGGTGCCCTTCGCGACCCGGGTCTCGACGCGATCCGTCAGCCCGGAGAGGCAGAACGCCGAGGAGTACCCGCCGCCGGCACCGGTCACTACGGTCCAGCCGTTCGGCTCCGGGTAGCTGGCGCGGACGTTGGCCGCGTCCCAGCCGCCCGTCACCGGCACGTCGCCCGCACGGCAGGTCGCGGTCACCTCGCCAGCGTCGGCGCGGTCGGCGCTGGTCGAGTACGTCGTGAAGCCCGCGGGCAGCTTCGCGCAGACGGCGTACGCCGTGTTGCTGGCACGCGGATCGCCGCCGCCCTCGACTCCCCATGCCCGGTCGCCATCGGGGCGGTTCGCTGTGGTCCTGCCCTGCAACCCGGACGGGAAGTAGAAGCCGCCGGCGACGGCGTACTCACCCAGGGCGCAACTGGCGCTCGCGCCGCTGTCCGTGCCGGGGGTCCAGTTCGCCTCGACGATCCGGAACGGCACCGCTGTGGCGAAGTCGAGGCAGACGACGGACTTGTGGAGCGTGGTGTCCGCGGCTGCTTCCCAGGTGCCGCGGCTGCCGATCATGGCGGGATGCCAGCGCAGCAGCGGGTTTCCGGACGAGGAGTAGTGACCGCCGAAGGTCGGGACGTCGCCCGCGTCGCAGCCGTTGTCAGCGGTGCGGAGGTAGGTGCCCCGGAAGGTGAAGTCGTCATCGGCGGCCTGGGCGGGCGCGGCAGCAAGGAGCGTGCCGAGCACGACGAACAGGGCCGGAAGGAGGCGAACGCCTCGCAGGCGCAGGCGCAGGATCACGGATCAAACGGTAGTGGTCTGGACCGGACACTGCGGACGAAAAGCACGAAACCGCCGGCCCCTGGACGGGACCGGCGGTTTCGGGTGTCAGACGGGTGAGGTCACTCGCCCCGGATGAACTTCTCGAGCAGGATGCGACCCTCGGAGTCCTCGATCTGCACCGGCGGGCTCTTCATGAGGTACGCCGAGGCGGGGATGATCGGGCCACCCTCGCCGCGGTCGAGCGCGATCTTCGCGGCCCGGACGGCGTCGATGATGATGCCGGCGGAGTTCGGGGAGTCCCAGACCTCGAGCTTGTACTCGAGGTTGAGCGGGACGTCACCGAAGGCGCGACCCTCGAGGCGGACGTAGGCCCACTTGCGGTCGTCGAGCCACGCGACGTAGTCGGACGGACCGATGTGGACGTTCTTGCTGTCGATCAGGTTGGCCAGCGGGCCGGTCAGGTTCGACGTGACGGCCTGGGTCTTGGAGACCTTCTTGGACTCAAGACGCTCGCGCTCGAGCATGTTCTTGAAGTCCATGTTGCCGCCGACGTTGAGCTGGTACGTGCGGTCGAGCACGACGCCGCGGTCTTCGAAGAGCTTCGCCATCACGCGGTGGGTGATGGTGGCGCCGACCTGCGACTTGATGTCGTCGCCGACGATCGGGACGCCGGCGTCCTCGAACTTCTTGGCCCAGACCGGGTCAGAGGCGATGAAGACGGGGAGGGCGTTGACGAAGGCCACGCCGGCGTCGATCGCGCACTGGGCGTAGAACTTGTCGGCCTCTTCGGAGCCGACGGGGAGGTAGGAGACGAGGACGTCGACCTCCGCGTCCTTGAGCGCCTTGACGACGTCGACCGGGTCAGCGGCGGACTCCTCGATGGTCAGCGCGTAGTACTTGCCGATGCCGTCGAGGGTCGGGCCACGCAGGACCTCGACGCCGGCGAACGGGACGTCGGCAATCTTGATCGTGTTGTTCTCGGAGGCGTTGATGGCCTCGGAGAGGTCCTTGCCGACCTTCTTGTCGTCGACGTCGAACGCGGCGACGAACTTCACGTCGGAGACGTGGTAGTCGCCGAACGTGACGTGCATCAGACCCGGGACGGTGCCCGTCGGGTCCGCGTCCTTGTAGTACTCAACACCCTGCACGAGGGAGCTGGCGCAGTTGCCGACTCCGACGATGCCTACGCGTACGGAACCCATCGGTTTCCTCTTCCTGGTCGCTGTGATCTAGCTGTTCTGGTTGTTCTGATCAGGTCTGTTCGGGCTGCGGGGGCTGAACCACCGGAGCGCCAGCGCGCTCCGCGTTGATCAGCTCCGAGAGCCAGCGGACCTCACGCTCCACTGACTCGACACCGTGGCGCTGCAGCTCCGCGGCGTACCGGTCCATCTCCTTCTGGGTCAGCGCGAGCTGGCCCTGGACCCGCTCGAGCCGCTCCTGGAGACGGGTGCGCCGACCTTCGAGGACCCGCAGCCGGATCTCCATGTCGGTGCGACCGAAGAATGCGAAGCGGATGTCGAAGGTGTCGTCGTCCCAGGCGGCCGGGCCGACCTCGGACATCAGCCGGACGAACTCACGATCGCCGGCTTCGGTGAGCTGGTAGACGATCCGCGGGCGCCGGCTGGCCGGGCTCGTGGACGCAACCGTGTGCTCCTCGATCCACCCCGACCGCAGCATCTTCTTCAATGCCGGGTAGAGCGAGCCGTAAGAGAGGAGACGACCCCAGCCCAGCATCAGATTGAGCCGCTTGCGAAGCTCGTATCCGTGCAGGGGGGACTCGTGCAGCAGCCCCAGGACTGCCAGCTCGATCGTCTCTCCACGCTTTGCCACAGACCTATCGTACCGATATATCGCTGAATGGTGAATTGCAGATGAACCAATGGCGCGTCGACGGCCGCGTACCCTAGCCAGCGCACGACCCCATGCAGATCCGGAACACCGGCAGGCCGCGAGGCGCCGGGCAGACTCGTGGAGAACCTCTCAGTGGCAAACAAGCGTCGGGCCTCGGGCCCTGCCCGCAAGCGTCCCGCAGCCAAGCGATCCTGGCTGCGACGCGTCCTGCTCCTCTTCGTCACCCTCGGCGTCGTGGGAGCGCTCCTCGGCGCTCTTGCTGTCGTGATCCTCTACAAGGCGATCGACATCCCGAACCCCAACAAGGAGTTCCAGACCCAGACGACGCACGTCTACTACGCGGACAAGAAGACCGAGATCGGTCAGTTCGCGATGCAGAAGCGCGACCGCATCGACTACGCCGACATGCCGCAGTTCGTGAAGGACGGCGTCGTCGCGGCCGAGGACCGGACCTTCTGGACCAACCCCGGCATCGACATCAAGGGCATCATCCGCGCGGCCCTCTCCAACGCGAAGGGCGGCGGGTCCCAGCAGGGTGCCTCCACGATCACCCAGCAGTACGTCAAGATCCTCTACCTGACCTCGGAGCGCTCCTACAAGCGCAAGGTCAAGGAGGCGATCGTCGCCCGCAAGCTGAGCAAGCAGCAGTCCAAGGACCAGATCCTCGAGGGCTACCTCAACACCATCTACTTCGGTCGCGGTGCCTACGGCATCGAGGCCGCGGCGCAGACCTGGTTCGGCGTGCCGGCCAAGGACCTCAACCTGCGCCAGAGCGTCGCGCTCGCCTCGGTGATCAACAACCCGACGCAGTTCGACCCCGCCAACGGTGAGGACAACGCCGACGCGATGCTGAACCGCATGCAGCGCGTCCTGGCCGGCATGGTCGAGATGGGCAAGATCACCCGGGCCGAGGCCAGCGAGGCCGGCTCCGAGCTGCCGAAGTTCCACAAGGGTCGCGCCACGCCGTCGCTCGGTGGCCAGCGTGGACACGCGCTCGCCCTGGTGAAGAAGGAGCTGCTCCGGCTCGGCGTCGCGAGCGAGAGCGAGATCGACGGCGGCGGCCTGAAGGTCTACACGACGCTGAGCCGCAAGGTCATGAAGGCCAACGAGGACGCGGTCAAGGAGATCAGGCCCGACGGCCTCAAGGAGCTGCACATCGGTTCGGCCTCCGTCGAGCCCGGCACCGGCGCCCTGCGCGGCTTCTACGGCGGCCAGGACTACCTGGATTCACAGATCAACTGGGCACTGGCCGGCGGACAGGTCGGCTCGACGTTCAAGGCCTACGCACTGGCTGCTGGCATCGAGGCGGGCTACTCGTTGAAGGACACCTTCGACGGCGACTCGCCGTACTACTACAACGGTCAGGGGACCGGCGCCTTCGCCGTCAACGAGGAGACCGGCATCGACCACGGCCCGGTCAACCTGATCAAGGCGACCGAGCAGTCGATCAACTCGGCATATGCCGACCTGACCATGTCGATCCCGAACGGCCCCGAGACGATCATCGAGACGGCCAACCGCCTCGGCGTTCCCGAGAACGGCAAGGGCGGCGTCGACAACCTCTACAAGTCGCCTGGTCTCGAGCCGGTCTACAGTGTCGCGCTCGGTTCGGCGACCGTTGCTCCGGTCAACATGGCCAACGCCTACGGGAGCTTCGCCAACGGCGGCCAGGCCGCCAAGCTCTTCGTGATCGACAAGGTCGTGGGCCGCGATGGAGAGGTGCTCTACAAGCACCGCGTGAAGACCCGCGAGGCCATCAGCGAAGACATCGCCGCGGACGTCACCTACGCCCTGCAGCAGGTGGTGAAGTCGGGCACCGGCACGGCTGCAGCGGCGCTCGGTCGCCCCGCCGCCGGCAAGACCGGCACCGCGACGGCGGACTCGAGGACCGGAGGCAAGGACTTCACCTCCGCTGCCTGGTTCGTCGGCTACACCCCGCAGCTCTCCACCGCTGTGATGTACGTGCGCAGCGGCGCTGATGGTCGCCCCGAGGCCCTCGACGGGTATCTCTCCTGTGAGTTCGGTGGCTGTTATCCCGCCCGGACCTGGGCCACGTTGATGCGATCTGCCCTCGAGGGTGAGCCGGTCGAGTCGTTCCCGCCGCCGGCGTACGTCGACGGTGAGGCGCCGGAGTCGGGCCACGCCCCGAAGCCCACCAAGACGCCGACCTGCAAGGGCGACCAGAAGCCCTCCGAGGACGACTGTGTGGCACCGAAGCCGACCAAGACGCCGACGGCCACCGCCAGTGCGACTTCGTCGGCCACGCCGAGTGCGACGCCGACGGAGACCAAGCACACCGGGAAGCCGACCGACACAGCGACGGCAACGACGACGACATCGCCCTGCGTCGACATTCCGCCGGGCACATGCCCAGAACCGACCGATCCGGGCGGACCGGGCAACGGCGGCGGCAACGGCGACGGTCGAGTCGCGCCGCGCCTGTACGCCACCAGGGACTGACGCACCGCAGTGCAGGAGCGACACGTCGCCCCGACCCTCGATGACCCGGTCCTGACCGCGGTCAGCGAGGGCATCGGGGGACCCATCGGCGCGCATGCGCGTCCTGCGCGCTGGTGGACTCCGGGCCGCGTCGTACTCGTGCTGGTCACGCTCGCCTTCGCGCTCGGCATGCTGCAGAAGCAGCCCTGCTGGGCCGACGACTGGGGCGACGGGCACGAGCGCTACGTGAAGATGTGCTACTCCGACGTGCCCTACCTCTACACGGGTCGGGGGTTCGCCGAGCTGCTCTGGCCCTACGAGGACGATGCGGAGGTCCGCGCCAAGTACGAGGTCATGGAGTACCCCGTCGGGATCGCGTACGCCGCGTGGGGCACCGCGCACGTCGTGCACTGGCTGACCGGAGGCGGGTCGGTCGAGCCGCTGGCCTCGGTCGACGCAGGGAGGCTGCTCGAGGACCCCGAGGTACGCCGCGAGATGCGCGGTTTCGTGGTGGCCACGACGCTGCTGATGTTCCTTGCCACTCTCTTCGCCGCGTGGGCGCTCGTGCGCGTCCACCGCACGCGCCCGTACGACGCGGCGCTGTTCGCGGCATCACCGGTCCTGGTGGTCAACGCGCTGGTCAACTGGGATCTGCTCGCGGTCGGGCTGGTGGCCGGTGCGCTGCTGGCCTGGTCGCGCAACCGGCCCGTGCTCACCGGCGTGCTCATCGGGCTCGGCGCCGCCACCAAGCTCTATCCGCTCTTCCTGCTCGGCGGCGTACTCGTCATCTGCCTGCGCCGTCGGGCCTGGGGCGACGCGGCGAAGGCGTGCGCCGCGACGGCAGCGGCCTGGCTGCTGCTGAACCTTCCTGCGATGGCGACCGGCTGGGCCGAGTGGAAGCACTTCTGGGCGTTCAACGACGACCGCGGCGCGGATCTCGGCAGTCTCTGGATGGTGATTTCCCAGGCGGGCGTCCCGGTCACGGCCGAGCTGATCAACAACGTGTCGCTGGCCGCGTTCGGCGTGTGGTGCCTGGTCGTCCTGGCCATCGGCCTGCGCGCTCCGATGAACCCGCGCCTTGCCCAGCTCGGCTTCCTCGTGGTCGCCGGCTTCCTGCTGGTCAACAAGGTCTACTCGCCGCAGTACGTCCTCTGGCTGCTGCCGCTGGCGGTCCTGGCCCGACCTCGCTGGCGCGACCAGCTGATCTGGCAGGCGTGCGAGCTCTTCTACTTCGCGAGCGTCTGGTGGTACCTCGACGGACAGCTCGCCCCGGGGGGCGGCAACCAGTCCGTCTTCTACTGGGTGGCCATCGTCGTGCGCGTGCTCGGCGAGATGTTCCTGATGGCGATCGTGATCCGGGACGTGCTGCGCCCGGCGGCGGATCCGGTGCGCGAGATCAGCTGACGACCGTCTGGTCGAAGGTCATCGTGGTCAGCCGTGCGCGCACCTCGACCTCGTCCCCGATCGCCGGCAGCTCCGCCTCGTCGGGGAGATAGAGCAGCGACGCCTGTGCGTGCGGGGGCTCGGCGAAGTAGCGCGGCTTGCCGTCGACGACGTACGGCGAGCGAACGAGGCCCGCGGCATCGAGGCTTCCGCGCGCGAGCGTCGTGGCCCGTGAACGGAGGCTGAGGTCGCCGGCCGGTGCCTCGAGCCCGATGCCATGGGCGGCACCGCCCGAGACGACGAGCAGATGGCCACGGCGCGGGACCGCGCGGCCCCGGTAGCCGAAGGTCGACCCGCGTTCGAGCCGGTGCAGGTCGAGCACGTGCGCGCGCACCCGCAGAGCGGTGGGGTCGCCGAGCCAGAGCTCCGCGCCGAGGCGGGGGCGGATGACGACGTCGGGATAGATGGAGCGGGCTGCGATCAGCTCGGGCTCGGTGAGGTGGCCGACCCAGATCGTGCGCGTGGGCAGACCGGAGCTGACGACGTCGGTCATCAGCCGGTGCAGCTCGGTGAGGTGACCGCCCTCGGTCGCGGGGAAGTCGAACGCGATGCCTTCGAGCACCGGGCCCTCGGTGCTGTCGGGGCCGGTGTGCTTGGCGAGGGCATGCACCATCGCACGCATGTCGCGGGCGGAGAGGCCGTGCGTGCGCAGCGAGGTCATGCGCTCCAGCACGAACCGGGCGTGCGGGTCGATCTGCAGCAGCGGAGGGATGTCCTCGACCCGGGTCACCGTGTGGATCAGGCGGCGGTCCGGTGTGAACGTCGCGGCGGTCCCGAACGGGCGGAATGGGGTCAGCACCAGCAGGTCGCCGGTGAAGAGCCGCGCGACGTGCTCGATCTCGTCGTAGGTGCCGAGCGCCAGGGTGTCGGCGCGGAGGTTCTGCGCCTCGAGGGCCAGTCGCCGGTTGGTCAGGCCGTAGCCGTTGCCCTTCGCGACGGGCACGAAGCCGGGGGTCCGGCCCGCGACGGCGCCGACATGGTCGCGCAGCCTCGTGCCGTCGACGTACAGGGTCAGGCTCATGCGTGCTCCAGCCGCTCGCGCAGCCAGCCCGCGTCGGCAGTGTGCTCGGGGGCGCCACCCGGCGTCTCCAGGATCGCCGGTGCGCCCGCGTCGCGGATCACGGCTGTCAGGAGGTCGGGATCGATCTCGCCGGCGCCGAGGTTGGCGTGGCGGTCGGCGCCGGAGTCGAAGGTGTCGCGGCTGTCGTTGGCATGGACCAGGTCGATGCGACCGGTGATGGCGCGGACGTCGTCGACGATCGTCTCGAGCGGGTTGCCGCCCGCGTGCGCGTGGCAGGTGTCGAGGCAGAAGCCGACCATGTCCGACTGCTCGGTGCCCTCGATCGCGTCCCACACCCCGGCGATCCGCTCGAGGTAACGCGTCATCGCGTTGTCGCCGCCGGCCGTGTTCTCGATCAGCAGCGGGATCTTGATGTCCGTTGCCTCGATCGCCTTGCGCCAGTTGGTGAAACCGATCTGCGGGTCCTCGTCGTCCTTGAGGTGCCCGCCGTGGACGATGAGGCCCTTGGCGCCGATCGAGGCGGCGGCGTCCATGTGCGACTGGAGCAGCTTGCGGCTGGGGATGCGGAGCCGGTTGTTCGTGGTCGCGACGTTGATCAGGTACGGCGCGTGGACGTAGAGGTCGATGCCGGTGGCCTCAGCGTCGGCGCGCAGCCCTTCGGCGCCACCGGCGTAGGCGATGACCGGGCCCTTGTAGCTCTGCGGGTCGCCGAGGAAGAACTGCACCAGCGTCGTGCCGCGCGCCTGCGCCTCGGCGATCGGATCGGTCTGGTCGACGTGCGCTCCTACGGTGATCATGGGGTCGAGTCTAGGAACGAACACCGACGTCCTGTCGACGAGCGTGCGACGAGCGGCCACACGGCATACGACTTCTTCCCGGGCACGGGGACGACGATTTCGTGGCGGCGCCGCGCCGCTGATAACCTGCCATGTCCTCTCGGCTCTGCTCCCGCCGGGCGCAACCGGGTGGACAACGCATTGCCCTCCTGCCACGGAGAGACCGTGGCCGCGAAGTCCAGAGGAGGTGGCGCTAATGCGCGCATACGAAGTTGTGGTCATCCTTGACCCGAGCCTCGAAGAGCGGACCATCGAGCCGTCGCTCGACAAGTACCTCAACGTCATCCGCAACGACGGTGGCACCGTCGACAACGTGGACGTGTGGGGCCGTCGTCGTCTTGCCTACGAGGTCAAGAAGAACGCCGAAGGCATCTACGCCATCCTGAAGCTGACGGCCACCCCGGCCACGGTCAAGGAGTTCGACCGTCAGCTGACCCTCAACGAGTCCATTCTCCGGACGAAGGTCCTCCGCGCCGACGCCTGATCTGTGGACGGCTCCTACCGCTTGTCGGTGGAGCCAGACACGATGGCCCGACACGGAAATCTTTTTAGGATCAGAGGAGACCTGACATGGCAGGCGAGACCGTCATCACGGTAGTCGGCAACCTGGTTGACGACCCGGAGCTCCGCTTCACGCCCTCGGGCGCGGCAGTGGCCAACTTCCGGATCGCATCCACCCCCCGCACCTTCGACAAGAACAGCAACGAGTGGAAGGACGGCGACGCCCTCTTCCTCTCCTGCTCGGTCTGGCGGCAGGCTGCGGAGAACGTCGCCGAGTCCCTGCAGCGCGGCATGCGTGTCGTCGTTCAGGGTCGCCTGAAGGCCCGCACCTACGAAACCCGCGAGGGTGAGAAGCGCACGGTCTTCGAGATCGAGGTCGAGGAGGTCGGTCCTTCGCTGAAGTACGCGACCGCCAAGGTCTCCCGCACCACCCGCTCGGGTGGCAACAGCGGCGGTGGTGGCGGCGGCTTCGGCGGCGGTCCCTCCGGAGCTCCTGCAGGTGGCGCTCCCGAGTCGGACCCGTGGGCCACGCCCGCGGCGCCGGCCCAGGGTGGTCAGGGCGGCGGCTGGAACGCCCCGTCCGCGCCCGCTCAGAACGACCCGTGGGCAGCCCCGGGTGTCGGTGGCGACGAGCCCCCGTTCTGATCGCTCTGATCTACAGGTCTTTTGATCTGGGCAAGCCGGTCGCGTTCGTTCGCGCCGGCTGCACCAACTGAATACGTCCCTTACCCGCCAACCATTCCGGCTCTCATCAGCCGGGCTTCTAGAAAGGAAGCACCACAATGGCCAAGGCAGTTATCCGCAAGCCGAAGAAGAAGGTTTGCCAGTTCTGCAAGGAGAAGGCGTCCGGTGTCGACTTCAAGGACACCACGCTCCTCCGCAAGTTCATCTCCGACCGTGGCAAGATCCGCGCGCGTCGCGTGACCGGCAACTGCGTCCAGCACCAGCGCGACGTCGCGATTGCCGTCAAGAACGCTCGTGAGGTTGCTCTGCTGCCCTACACGTCCACCGGTCGCTGAGGGGAGCTGCACTGATGAAGATCATTCTGACCCAGGAAGTGGCGGGCCTCGGCTCCGCTGGCGACGTTGTCGAGGTCAAGGACGGCTACGGCCGTAACTACCTGATCCCGCGCGGCGACGCGATCCGCTGGACCCGTGGCGGCGAGAAGACCGTCGAGTCCATCAAGGCTGCTCGCACCGCTCGCTCGGTGCGCGACCTGGACCACGCGGCCCAGATCAAGGCGAAGCTCGAGGCTGCTCCGGTTGCCCTCCAGGTTCGCGCCGGTGACGGTGGCCGCCTGTTCGGCGCCATCACGGTCTCCGACATCGCCGGTGCCCTCGGCACCGCCGCTGGCGAGGCCGTCGACAAGCGCACGATCGTTGTCGGCAACCCGATCAAGTCGCTCGGCGCCCACCAGGTGTCGGTCAAGCTGCACGACGAGGTGTCGGCCACGGTCGCCCTCAACGTCATCGCCAGCTGACACAAGCACCACGCTTCACGCCGGACCCCGGTTCGCCCCTCGTGGGTGGGCCGGGGTCCGCTGCATTTGCTGGTGCGGAGGCCGCGACCTCAGGTGCGCGCGGGGACGACCGCCCAGTCCCGGTTGGAGTGCCAGAAGGCCAGGACGATCGCGGCGAGCAGGCCGAAGACCTGGAACAGGATCATCGTGGCCTCGATCGAGTCGAGCTTGCCGCCGTAGACGAGCACGGACATGACGCCAACGGTGATGTGCATGTAGGCGAGGTACTTCCACCAGACCGACGCCTGCGGCTCCCGGCGGGAGAGGTGCGCTGCGAGCAGGCAGAACAGGACCATCCAGATCAGGCCGGGGATGCGCAGCGCCCACTCGAGCGCCACGTCCTCGTCGTGGACCGCGGCGGCCCACTTCGGGGGCCACAGCACCGCCGACCCCACCACGGCTGCTGTCGCCGAGATCAGCAGGGGGCCGCGTCCCGCCATCCCCCGGGTCAGCACCACCGAGGCGATCAGGATCAGCAGCCAGCCGAACCAGTCGGGCAGCACGTCCCAGTCGTCGCGGACGACCGTGAGCGAGAAGAGCAGGCCGAGCCCGATCATGCGCAGGGGCTTGAGTTCGCGCGGCGGGCGCACAGCGTCGGTCACGCGGACACAGTAGTGCCGGTCACCATCCAGCGCGTGCCCCTGGCCCGATGCAGGAGCACGGCGCCGCGCGCGAGCATGAAGCCGAAGCTGAAGACCACCCAGAGCCAGACCAGCGATCCGCTGGTGGCGGCAAGCAGCGCGAGCGGCACGTAGACCAGGAGTACGACGACGCCCGAGGCGGCGAGGTAGCGCCCGTCGCCGGCGCCGATCAGCACGCCGTCGAGCACGAAGACGATCCCGGCGAGGGGCTGGCCGAGTGCGGCGATCAGGAGGACCGGGACCAGCAGCTCGTGCACCGCCGGATCGGAGCTGAACAGCGGTGCCAGCCAGGGTGACGCCGCCGCGAGGAGCAGCCCGCACACCACGCCTGAGGCGAGGCCCCACTGCGTCATGCGCCGGGTGGCCCGACGCGTCCCCTCGATGTCGCCGGCGCCGAGTGCGCGGCCGGTGATCGCCTGCGCGGCGATGGCGATCGCGTCGAGGGAGTAGGCCAGGAACGTCCAGATCGTCAGGGCCAGCTGATGGGTGGCCAGCTTGGCGTCGCCGCCGAGCCCGGCCGCGGCGTACAGGGTGAGGAGGAGCGCAGCCCGAAGCGTCAGGGTGCGCACGACGAGCGAGACACCCGCGTGCGCGGCTGCCCGGATCCCCGGGAAGTCGGGGCGGAGCCGCGCGTCGTGGCGGCGCGCGGCGCGGATCACGACGGCGACGAGGATGCCGGCGGTCGCGAGCTGTGCGAGCAGTGACCCGAGAGCCGAGCCGCGCAGCCCGAGTGCGGGGACCGGACCGATGCCATAGACCAGCGCGAGGTTGAGGACCACGTTGAGGACGTTGCCGATCACCGCGGCGGCCAGGGGAGTGCGCGTGTCCTGGAGGCCACGCAGCACTCCGGTCGCGGCCAGCAGGACCAGGAGCGGGGTCGTGCCGACGACCGCGATGCGGAGGTACGTCGCGGCGAGCTCTGCGACCGCATCGCTGGCGCCGAAGACCCGCACCAGCCACGGCGTGGCCACCATGCCGGCAAGGGTGGTCGGCACGCCGATGGCGACCGCGAGCCAGATGCCGTCGATGCCCTGGGCGATGGCGCCCGATGTGTCGCCGGCGCCGATCCGGCGAGCCACCTGCGCGGTGGTCCCGTAGGCGAGGAAGACGCACAGCCCGACGATCGTGGTGAGCACCGCTCCCGCGACGCCGAGGGCGGCGAGCTGCGGTGTGCCGAGGTGGCCGACGATCGCCGCATCGGCCAGCAGGAAGAGCGGCTCGGCGACGAGCGCGAGGAAGGCCGGGCCCGTGAGGCGCAGGATCTCGCGGTCGAGTGCGGGGATGCGCAGGTTGCGGGAGGGTCTGCCGGACACGGGCGAACGCTATCCCGTGGTGCGGTGGGGGATGCCTGAGGTCACCGGTGGAGAAGTTGTGCATACCGAGCGGTAGGAAGGCCGTGTCGACAAAACAACATGGCGCCTGGGCTGGCGTTCAGTACCGGACCAGTGGTCTGAAGATTCTTTTCATCCACAGGTGTGGAAACACGTTCCTGCAGGTCAGGCACGGGAAGTGGAGATTTCCGGAACCTCTGTCCACACCCTTTTCCGCAGTCTGTGCACATGTTGCATGCGTGTCGTCCACCGAATGCGCAAGTTGTCCACACCCCCTGTGGATAACTCGGCGTCAAGTTCTTGGCGCGGCGGGGCTTTGGGGCCTACCTTCGCGTGATCGGCGCAGGGCCTGCGGGACGCAATGTCAGTGGTCGTCCCTAGCGTGAGAGGCAGCGACCGACGCTGTGTACGACGAGGACGGGGCGCCGCCATGACGATGACCAACTTCAGCGGGGCCCTGTCTTCCGGGCCCCCGGAGCCGCCCGACTCCGACTCCTGGGGCGACGGCCCCTCGGCGTACTCCCCGGGGGAGCAGCCCCGCAGCGCCGGCGACCGCACGCCGCCGCAGGACAACGCGGCCGAGCAGAGCGTCCTCGGGTCGATGCTGCTCTCCAAGGACGCCATCGCCGACGTCTCCGAGGTGCTGCGCGGCATCGACTTCTACCGCCCCGTGCACGAGGTCATCTACGACACGATCATCGACCTGTTCGGTCGCGGCGAGCCGGCGGACCCGATCACCGTCGCCAACGAGCTCCAGCGCAAGGGCGAGCTGCAGCGCACCGGTGGCGCTCCCTATCTCCACACCCTTTCGGCCAATGTGCCGATCGCGGCCAACGCGGGCTACTACGCCGAGATCGTCAAGGAGAAGGCCATCCTGCGGCGGATGGTCACCGCCGGCACCAAGATCGTGCAGCTCGGCTATGCGGGCGAGGGCGAGATCGCGGGCCTGGTCGACCAGGCGCAGGCCGAGGTCTACGGCCTGGCCGAGGGCCGGTCCAAGGAGGACTACGTCCCGCTGTCCGACGTCATGGAAGGCGTGCTCGACGAGATCGAGGCGATCGGCAACCGTGAGGCCGGGGTCTACGGCGTGCCCACCGGGTTCGTCGAGTTCGACGAGCTGACCAACGGTTTCCACAGCGGTCAGATGATCATCGTCGCGGCGCGACCCGCGATGGGCAAGGCGCTCGCCCTCGACACCCCGCTGCCGACGCCCTCGGGCTGGACCACGATGGGCGAGGTGCAGGTCGGCGACCTGCTGTACGACGCCACCGGGCGCCCGACGCGAGTGGTTGCGGCGACCGATGTCATGGAGGAGCGCCCGTGCTACGAGGTGCACTTCTCGGATGGCTCCGTGATCGTTGCCGATGCTGAGCACCAGTGGATGACGGAGACGCGGGCGGCTCGTAAGTCCGAGTGGGCTGCGCGGACTCACTACAACCGCACCCGCAATCAGACAACCTTTGCGGAGACCACCACGACGGCCGATATGGCTGCGACACTCAGGGTCGGCAAGGAACAGCGCGCCAACCACGCAGTGCTCAACGCCAGTGCGATCGAGGGATCGTGGGACAAGCTCCCGGTCGCTCCCTACGTCCTGGGTGCCTGGCTGGGAGACGGGCACAGCGCCGGCCCGCGCATCACGTGTGAGACCGACGAGATCCCGTCGTTGATCCGTGACTGCGGCTACGAGGTCACTGCCCGCGGCGGCATGCTCTACTCGATCCGCTCTGCCGGTCCGATCGAGACCGCGAGCGGTCGCATGTGCCCCGTTTGTGGCGGCGCCTACACGCAGGACTGCCGGACAACGCACGGCACCTTCACGGGGCTCCTGCGCCAGGCAGGTGTCCTGGGTGAGAAGCACATCCCTGCCAGCTACTTGCGCGCCGCCGAGCCTCTGCGACGCGAGCTACTGGCCGGACTGATGGACACCGACGGCACGCTCGTGAAGGGCGTCGGTTCCTGCCAGTTCGCGGTCACCAGCAAGCGCCTAGCCGATGATGTCTACGAGCTGATCGTGAGCCTGGGTTACAAGTGTGGTCGCACGTCACGCCGGGTCAAGGGGCGCTCGGAGGAGACCTCGACCTGCTACATCCTCAACTTCTCGACGACCGATGACGTCTTCCGTCTCGGGCGGAAGCACCGTGCTCACATCGAGGAGCGGCCCGCCACAACGCGGCGCATCGGCCGGCGCTACGTCACCGAGGTGCGCGAGATCCAGAGCGTTCCCGTGCGCTGCGTGCAGGTCGACAACGACGACCACATGTATCTCGCTGGCGAGTCGATGATCCCGACGCACAACTCGACACTTGCTCTTGACTTCTGCCGGGCGGCGTCGATCCACAACAACCTGACCAGCTGCTTCTTCAGCCTCGAGATGAACCGCTCGGAGATCACCATGCGTCTCCTGAGCGCCGAGGCCAAGGTGCCGCTCAACCACATCCGCACCGGCCAGATGACCGACGACGACTGGGCCAAGATCGCGCGCAAGATGGGCGAGATCTCGAGTGCTCCGTTCTTCATCGACGACTCGCCCAACATGACGATGATGGAGATCCGGGCCAAGGCCCGGCGCCTCAAGCAGAACCACGACCTCAAGCTCATCGTGATCGACTACATGCAGCTGATGAGCTCCGGCAAGAAGGTCGAGTCCCGTCAGCTCGAGGTCTCGGAGTTCTCCCGCAACATCAAGCTCCTCGCCAAGGAGCTCGAGATCCCGATCATCGCGCTGTCCCAGCTCAACCGTGGTCCCGAGCAGCGTGCCGACAAGCGCCCCGCCGTCTCCGACCTGCGTGAGTCCGGCTCGCTCGAACAGGACGCCGACATGGTCGTCCTGCTGCACCGCGACGACGTCTACGAGCGTGAGTCGACCCGTCCGGGCGAGGCCGACATCATCGTCGCCAAGCACCGCAACGGCCCCACCCGCGACATCACCGTGGCGTTCCAGGGTCACTACTCACGCTTCGTCGACATGGCCCACTGAGCAAGGCTGTTGTTGAGATGCAGCGAAGATTGACACCGAGCATGTCGGTGTCAATGTTTACGCATTCGATCGACTTTGACGGCTGCGGCGGTGAGGCCTCACCTGCCGGCTTGGCCGCAACCCGGCCACGTCGTCCTCGGTCCGGGCGTGCCTGACTCTTACTAGCTTTAGGCCGCTTTATCTGAATCAGATAAAGCGGCTCCTCAACCATTCGTCGGCCGCCGCCGATGGCCTGACGGGGCCATGGCCGACCTGCCTCGACCTGCCCGGACCGAGCGGCGGGCTTGGGCCAGGGTCCAGGCCATGGGTGCCGGCAAGGACGGCGGCCGCGACCTTTACTAGTGGCGATTTCCAACGGATCACAGAAGACCCAGGCCAGTAACAGAAACCTTACGAGCTGGGTTCGCCACCGTATTCCGGCCGTAACCAACCCGAAACACATCGCCCGCAGGCTCTTCTCATGACGAGCATCAACGACGCACACCGTCACCTCGGCCGTTTGCCCGCGTTCCCGTTCTACGGCGGGCCGGCGATCAGCCCCGACGTCACGGCGCGCACGACCATTGACGAGCTCATCGCGGACCTCGACAAGGAAGGCGTCGAACGGGCCCTTGTACTCCCGAACTACGGGGTTCCGGATCCGGATGTGGCTTTCGGATTCAACAACCTGGTCCTTGAAGCTGCTCAGTCAGACGACCGCATCCGTTGCGGGTTGTGGGTATCGCCCAAAGGGAGCGACAGCGATCGCAACGATGCGGCACTCGCTCTTGCAGTCGAAGAGGGTGTCGTTGCCCTCAAGACGAGCTTCCTTCTCGGCGGCCATCCGACTGATGACGACAGCCTCGAGCAGCTCGACAAGATCTTCGCGACCGCCGCCGAACTGGACCTCACCGTACACGTGCACACCAGCCCCGGCGCAGCCTCGGACATCGATCAGGTCGGGACTCTCGTCGAGCGATACGGCGATAGGAGCCGCGTGCACCTAGTCCACCTCGGCGGTGGGATGAGCGGCCACATGAAGTTCATCGGCGGCCGATTCTTCGACTGGATCGAGCAGGGGCTCAAGGTCTACACCGACACCAGCTGGGCCATCGGTTTTGCGCCGATCTGGCTTGCCCAAGAGATCGAGCGAAGGGGCATCGGACACGACCGTGTCCTGTTCGCGTCCGACCTGCCGTGGGGGGACTTCGCTGGGGAGTACCACCGCCTCCGGGCTGCGGCTGGCGACGGCGAGCTCGGGCGCGCGGTGTTCGACGAAAACTTCTCAGCGCTCTACGGCTGAGGGCCCGCTCCGGCGGGGAGAAGGAAGGTGGCGCCGTCAAAGAAGACGACGCCACCTGAGCGATCGAAACACCCAATGATGCCCAAAGGGATTGCAGTCCCTGAGGGCGGGAATCCGATCACTTCGACGGTAACACCGCCGCGGTATCGGATCGAATCGAAAGGACTCCGCATGCCCCCCATTACCGTCGTTTTCGTCGTCAGCGGCCTCGCCGTCTGGCTGAACGGCCTGGCCTTCCTCGGCCTCGGCTCCAAGCCGCAGCCCGGCGGCAAGGATCCGCTCATCACGGTCGGCTGGGTCACACTCGTAGCCGGCCTCGTCGACCTCATCAACGCTCTGTGGATCATCCAGAAGCTTTTCGCCACAGACGGCAGCGATGTCGGCGTACGGCTCGCCGGCCTCGTGACCTTCTACGGGCTCTTCTTCGTGGCCCTCGGCGTCAGCCTCGTCAAGGGTCTCGATCTCCGCCCCGTTGCGAACCTCGCGATCGCTGTTGCGATCGTTCCGTTGGCCTGGCTTCCGTTCTTCGACGGCGGCTGGATGTTCAAGTCGATCCTCGCGTTCTGGGTCGTCTCCTTCCTCGCCGTCGCCGCAGTGGTCTACGGCAAGCTCCGCGGCCAGGTGCTGGGCGTCGTGCTCGTCGCGACGTCGCTCTACACGTTCCTTCTGCCCGCCGCTCTGCTGGGCAGCGGCCACACGATCCCGTGAACAGCCCCTTCTGGAGCCGCATGAAGGCGGCCTTCCTCCCCGATCCCGTCCTTGACCCCGCACCGACATCCACAGGAGAAAACATGACCACCAGCGACATCGACGCCCTGATCCAGGAGAACATGGCGAAGTCCCTCGCCGAGGTTCCCCACCCGAGCCAGGCGGCCGGGACGAACCTCTACGGCTCCACCAAGGTCTTCCCCGACTTCCAGGCCGAAGACGGCGAAACCTACTTCACCCTCGTCCACGGCATCCCACACGAGTCCTCCGTCTCGTTCGTCGCCGTCCTGCAGGCTACGCGCGCGCTTCGCAAGGGCTTCGACTCGGCCATCTACTTCTACGGCCCGGGCACCCTCGCCTGTATGCAGACCCGCGGCTTTCCGACCGTCGGCGACGCTGCCTTCCCCGGCGAGCTGAACATGAACGGCTCGATCGAGACCTTCATCAAGGAGGGCGGCACCGTCTACTGCTGCCGCTTCGGCCTGTCGCTGCACGGCCTGCGTGAGGAAGACCTGATCGAGGGCGTCATCCCGACGCACCCGCTCGACGTTCAGGACGCCCTCATCCACTACGCCCGCAAGGGCGCCATCATCAACTCCACCTACAACCTCTGAGTTGGAGGCCGCGCCGATGACCATCGAGAACCTGCGCTCAACCCGCGTGGATGTCGCGATCCAGGGCATCCGTCTGCTCGACACCCCTGTCACTCGCAAGGCGGGGGCCGGCCCGAGCGACGACGGCCATGTCCTCCTCGACGGCATCGGCGCGGCCATCCCACTTAACCCACGAAGTCCCTACACCGTTCGCGGCGGAAAACTCCTTCTCGACGGCGCTGATACCGGGGTCGGCCTCGAGGCGATCGAGCGACCGAAGTTCTACGACCTCGCGACCTCGGACGGCATCGCATACGACAAGATCGCGCGGCTCCACTCCGCCAACGTGCTAGCAACGACGGTCGTCCAGACCTGCAGCCGGTACGACGAGGCCGAGAGATGCCGGTTCTGCGCCATCGAGAAGTCGCTCGAGTCGGGCTCCACGATCGCCGTGAAGACCCCCGCCATGCTCGCCGAGGTCGCCGCAGCCGCCGTGGCCCTCGATGGCGTCGAACAGATGGTGATGACCACCGGAACATCGCGCGGCCGAGACCGGGGCGCAACCCACCTGGCTCGCTGCGTCGCCGCAGTCCGCGAGGCCGTGCCGGACCTCCCCATCCAGGTCCAGATCGAACCCCCCGGCGACCTCGCCTCCCTTCAGGAGCTTTACGACGCCGGCGCCCGCTCGATCGGCATCCACATCGAATCGCTCGACGATGACGTACGGACCAAGTGGATGCCGGGCAAGGGGTCGGTCCCCATGACGGAGTACCGAGCCGCATGGCGAGAGGCCGTCCGCATCTTCGGTTGGAACCAAGTCTCGACCTACATCCTGATCGGTCTGGGCGAGGACGTCGACGAGTTGGTCGCAGGTTGCGAAGAGCTCATCGCGATGGGCGTCTACCCGTTTGTGGTCCCCTACCGCCCACTGGATGGAACCCTCGCCAAGGACGTCGACAATGTTCCCGCCCCATCGTTCGCGCATAGCTACGAAGTGACCAGCCGCGTTGCCGCTGCGCTCAGGACGGCGGGAATGGCCGGAGCCGACCAGGCCGCCGGTTGCGCCTCCTGCGGAGCGTGCTCTGCACTCGGCGCGGCCACCACGCCCGCCTGCGAGGTATCCGCATGATCACCTCACTGACCGACGTGATCCTGGCGGGAACTCTCCCCGGACCAACGCACGATCATCAGTTCCTGGTCGTCCGCGCCGACGCGGCCGAGCGCGGCGCCTATCTCCGTCTGCGCGAGGACGTCTTCATTCGTGAGCAGGCGCTGTTCTCGGGCTCCGACCGTGACCACCATGACGAGGACCTCCGCACGATCGTGCTCGTCGCTCGCACCCCGGACGGCACCGTCCTTGGCGGCGTGCGGATTCATCCGATGACAGATCCGGACCTCGGCTGGTGGCGCGGAAGCCGGTTGGCTGTCATGCGCGGAGCGCGGGGCACGCACGGCGTCGGCGTCGCACTGATCCGTGCCGCGTGCGCGGCGGCCGAAGAAGAAGGCGCCCTCCGCTTCGACGCTGTGGTCCAGGAGGCCAACGAGCGCATTTTCACCGGTCTTGGCTGGATACCGGTCGGTCGCCAGATGCTCCGCGGCCGGCCGCACATCGAGTTCGAATGGCCGATCGCACGGATCCAGAACGCCGTGAACCGGACGAAGGCAATCCTTGAAGGCATAGTCGGCGACCTTCTACCTCGCGACCGTTGGACCGGTGACGACGGCGTTCCGGTCCCTGGCTCCAGCCTGGTGGCCGCATGCGACGCCATCCTGCCCTCCATGGTGGAACGCGATCCGGAATGGGCCGGGTGGTGTTCAGTGCTCGTCAACGTCAACGACCTGTTCGCCATGGGCGCCACACCTGTCGGCCTCCTTGACGCGGTCGCGGGACGCGATGCCTCCTTCGTCCGGCGCATCGTTCGCGGTATCGCCGAGGCATCCCGCGCATGGGACGTTCCCGTGCTCGGCGGACACACCCAGGTCGGGGTGCCGGGCGCCCTCTCCGTCACGGCGCTCGGACACGCAACAAACCCGGTCCCCGGTGGCGGCGCCGCGCCCGGCCAGCGCATCCGCGTCACCGCCGATCTGGACGGCTCCTGGCGCCCCGGCTACACGGGCGGCCAATGGGACACCTCATCGCGGCGTACCGGCGAGGAATTGCGCGCGCTCGGCAGGATCGTGCCAGCTCTCGCACCGACCGCCGCCAAGGACGTTTCCATGGCTGGCCTTGTCGGAACGACCGGGATGCTCGCGGAAGCCAGCGGTTGCAGGGTCGAGCTCGAGATGAGCGCCGTCCCACGCCCGCACACCGAATCGATGGGCGACTGGGCAACCTGCTTCCCCGGGTTTGCAATGGTCACCGCAGAGATCCAGCCGAGTGCCGCCGAGCTGCCCCACTTCGTCACCAGCAACGTATGCGGTATCGCACTTGCCGGTACCGGCGTCGGCCTCCGCTGGCCCGACGGCCGGGTCACCGACGCCGTTCAGTCCTCCGTGACCGGACTTGGTCACGCCTTCGAAAGGAGCCCCTCATGACCGCTGTGGCCGCTGTGTCCGCGAACTTCGGCCGGGACCTCGATGCATGCCTTTCCGCTATCGGCGCGTACATCTACGACGCGCGCCAGCAGGGCGTAGGCCTTCTCGCTTTCCCCGAGGCTTCCCTGGGCGGCTACCTGTCCGTTCTAGGTGCGGGACGCGACGGTGCCCACGCTGCCGAGCCCGATTCGCTCCCCCCGATCATCGACATCGACGGCCCGGTCATGCGCAAGGTCGCTGAGATGGCTGGCGAAATGACCGTCGTGGTCGGCTTCTGCGAAGAGGATGGCGGTCACCGTTACAACAGTGCGGCGATCCTCAGCGGCGACGGCACGCATGGCGTCTACCGAAAAGTTCACCAACCACTCGGCGAGAACCTCTTCTACGAGGCGGGGTCGGACCTCAAGGCATTCGATACGCCGGCGGGCCGCGTGGGTGCGCTGATCTGCTACGACAAGGCATTCCCCGAGGCAGCGCGTTCGGTGGTCCTGGATGGCGCCGACATCGTGACCTGCATTTCCGCATGGCCGGCCGCACGGACAGCCACGGCAGGTTCGTTGGCTGACGACCGATGGACCCAGCGCTTCAACCTCTTCGATCAGGCACGGGCGCTGGAGAACCAGGTCGTCTGGCTGGCGTCCAACCAGGAAGGGACCTTCGGACGCCTTCGCTTCGTCGCCAACGCCAAGGTGGTCGGTCCCGGTGGCGACGTTCTGGCCACCACAGGCACCGGCGCTGGCATGGCCGTCGCGCAGCTCGATGTGGACGAGACGCTCGCCACCGCACGCCGGGCGATGTTCCACCTGGGCGACCGCCGTCCCGACCTCTACTCGATGAAGGGCAACGTCCATGCCTGAAATGACAGTCACTGTCCGGTGGCCCGGAGGTCAGGTCGACGACCTGTATTCGCCATCACTGGTCATGCATGACTACCTCAACACGGGCTCGGCCTACACGGTGCAGGACTTTGTAGCTCGCAGTACCGAGGCCCTGACGCTCGCGAGCGAACGCGTTCAGGCCAGGTTCGGCTACTTCTGCAGCAGCGCCGCCGATACCTCGACGCGCATCAAGTCCCGAGCGGCTACCTTCACCGACGACCAACTGGTCGAGGTCCTCAACATGACACCCGACCTTCCCTCTCAGGAGCGCTGACCATGACCACCGACCACGTCACTGTTGCCATCGTCGGCGGCGGCCAAGCGGGCCTCTCGACCAGCTGGCACCTCACTCAGTCAGGCGTCGACCACATCGTCTTCGAGGCCAAGACACTCGGACATGAATGGGCCGATACCCGGTGGGACAACTTCACCCTCGTGACACCGAACTGGCACTGTCGACTGCCCGGCTACCCGTACGACGGTCCCGACCCCGATGGGTTCATGACCCGCGATGAGGTTGTGGAGTGGCTTTCCGGCTACGCCCCGTCGTTCGGGCCGCCGGTCAAGGAGCACACCCGGGTCAACTCCCTGACAGAAGGTGTTGACGGCGGATTCGAGCTCGCGGTCACTGGACCGGATGGCTCATCAACCTGGCACGCGGACAACGTCGTCGTTGCCACCGGCGGCTACCACATGCCCATCGTTCCAACCTGGGCCGCAGGCATCGACCGCAGCATCCAGCAGCTCGAGTCGGCGCACTACAAGAAAGCTGACCAGCTGCCAGACGGGGCCGTCCTCGTCGTGGGTTCCGGCCAGTCCGGCGCGCAGATCGCCGAAGACCTTCACCTCGCCGGCCGCACCGTTCACCTCGCTCTCGGCGACGCACCTCGCGTGGCACGGTCCTACCGCGGCAAGGACGTGATGACCTGGCTCGCCGAAATGGGTCTCTACGACACCCCGGTACAGAAGTACCCCGGTGGCGTCGCAGCTCGCGAAAAGACCAATCACTACGTGACTGGCCGCGACGGCGGGCGCGACATCGACCTGCGCCAGTTCGCTCTCGAGGGAATGTCGCTCTACGGACTGCTCGCCAACGGTGCGGGAACCCGTCTGGAGTTCCTCCCCACCGCAACCGAGGCGTTGGACAGCGCCGACGCGGTGTACAACTCCATCTGCCGCGACATCGACCGCTACATCGAGCGGGAGGACATCGAGGCGCCCCCTGGCGCTCACTACTCGCCGGTCTGGGCGCTGGACGCGGATCCGGTCGAACTCGACCTCGCAGAGGCTGGAGTCACCTCCATCATCTGGGCGATCGGCTACCGGGCTGACTACCGCTGGGTCAAGACTGCGGTCTTCGACGGCGGCGGTCACCCCGCTCACGAACGCGGCCAAACGAAGCTGCCGGGCCTGTACTTCCTTGGCCTCCCCTGGCTTCACACGTGGGGCTCGGGCCGCTTCCACGGCATCGCGCGCGACGCGGGCCACGTTGTCGAGAAAATTGTCGGCTCACGCGTTGAGGCGGGCACGCACGCGGACGCACGTTAGATTCATCCGCCATGGCACTCCTTCGGATCGGCGCCGCTGCCGCCCATTTCGGTCGTGACCTCCCACGCGCCTTGGCCAAGGTCGAAGGCATCGTCACTGACGCCCGCGCGTCCAATGTCGGACTGCTCGTCCTGCCGGACGCGACGCTCGGCGGATACATCTCGGACTTGCGAACCCCCGACCCTGACGCCGTGCCGCCCGCCCTGTCCCTGGACTCCCCGGAAATCCAACGAATGAGCGCCATCGCAGGCGACATGGTCGTCTGCTTTGGCTTCGCCGAGGAACACGAGGGGCGCAGTTTCAACTCGGCCGCCTGCGTGACCGGCGACGGCGTTCTCGGCGTCCACCGCAAGGTCCATCAGCCTGCGGGTGAATCGCTCGTGTACGACGCAGGCGCCACGTTCGAGGCGTTCGACACCCCAGTGGGCCGGATGGGAATGCTGATCGACTACGACAAGACCTTCCCTGAAGCCGCACGCAGCCTCGCCCTGGAGGGCGCCTCAATTCTCGCCTGCCTCTCCGCATGGCCCGCCTCAGTCACCGACCGAGCGTCGAGGCTTCCGGCTGATCGCCAGTCGCGACTGTTCGATCTCTACGACTGTGCACGCGCAGCCGAGAACCAGGTCGTCTGGGTCTCGTCGAATCAGACCGGCGTGATGGGCGCGCTCAGATTCCTCGGTCAGGCAAAGATCGTCGGTCCGGGCGGCGACATCCTGGCGCGGACCGGATCGAAGGGCGGTCTGGCGATCGTTGAAGTGGACCCGGACGTTGAGATCGCGCGGGCCCGACGGATCCTGCACCACCTCGCCGAGCGGAAGCCCTCCGCCTACTAGGAGCTTTGACTTTGAAGATCGCCCTCCTCACGTATTCCACCAAACCTCGGGGCGGCGTCGTTCACACATTGGCCCTTGCCGAGGCACTCGCCGACCTCGGACAAGAGGTCCATGTCTGGACCCTGGCCAGGGGCGGCGATACCACCTTCTTCAGGAAGGTGGATCCAGCCGTCACGATCAAAGCAGTCGAATTCCCTGACAAGGAAGGCGAAGACGTCGGCACACGAATCGCCCGCTCGATCCAGGCCCTCAGGGATGCGTTCTCGCTTGAGCGCGACCGGTACGACATCGTCCACGCGCAGGACTGCATCTCCGCGAATGCAGCGCTGCCGTGCATCAGGACCATCCACCATCTCGACAACTTCACGACCCCCGAGCTCGTTGCCTGCCACGAACGAGCTGTCGTAGCACCCACCGCACGGATCTGCGTCTCCAGAGCCGTCGCGGACGAGGTCGCAAAGGGCTGGGGCCTGAACCCCGTGGTCATCCCCAACGGAGTCGACTCCGCACGGTTCGAAGCCGGCGCATCAGACGCGGTGGGGCGTGCTGGCTGGCGAGGATCCTTGGGCCGCTACGTCCTCGCGCTCGGTGGCATCGAACCCCGCAAGGGCTCAATCGACCTTCTCGAGGCCTTCGCTCGCATCGCCCCTGCCTACCCGGGACTGAACCTCGCATTCGGCGGGGGTGAAACACTCTTCGATTACCGCGATTACCGCGACTCCTTCAACGCACGCGCACTCGAGCTCGGCATCGAGCCTCAAATCGTCGGCGTACTCGACGACGACGAGTTGCCCGCGCTCGTTGCCGAAGCGAGCGCCCTCGCCATGGTGTCCAACAAGGAAGGGTTTGGCCTGGCAGCAATGGAAGCGCTCGCGGCAGGAGTTCCCGTTGTTGCTCGGGAACTCCCCGTGCTTCGCGAGGTCTTCGGGGATGAGATCCGTTACGCATCGACCGTGGGAGAAATTGCAACCCAGTTGGCGCAGGCCGTCGACTGCGCCGCCAACGACGCGCGCGAATCCGGTCGTGAGCTGGCGCGCTCCTACACCTGGCAACGAGCGGCCGAAGAGCACCTGGCGTTCTACGAATCGCTCGCAGTCGGATAGCGGGGCCAAACAGTCGAGTCCGCCCAGACCGCGGAAGGTCGCGAAGGTCTCGGGCCGACACCTTCGCCAGTAACTGAAGGATTCAACCGCAATCGAAGATTGACAACCGCTGCCGCGGAGCGACGTTCTGTCCATGTTTCCAGCGGGAAGCCTGTCATTCTTCGCTGCATCTCAACAGCTGACTGACGGCCTCGCGGCGACTCTGGCGCAGCGAGGCGTCAGTTGCAGGGCGCGCCTTCGCAGCACGGCCGGATGTAGCCGCAGCCGTCGCAGCGCTCATGGGAGGTCTCCCAGCGCATCAGGGTGTCGCAGTTGGGGCAGGGTTCGGTCAGGTCAGCCACGCGACAAGGGTAGGGCGAGGGCCACTTCGACGCGCAACCCGCCGCCGGGCCGGGCAGCGACACGGAGCCGACCGCCGTGTGCCTGCACGATGCTCTTCACGATGGCGAGGCCGAGGCCGATTCCCGCGTGATCGGAGCGCACGCGTGCGGTGCCGCGCTGGAACGGCTCAACGAGGGTGGCCACCAACGCCGGGCTCAGGTCCGGGCCGGTGTTCTCGACGGTCAGTACGACGGCGTGGGGACCCGAGGTCGTCGTCACCGTCACGGTGCCACCGTCCGCAAGGTTGTGGACGATCGCGTTGTGGACAAGGTTCGTCACCATCTGCAGCAGCAGGGCGGGTGAACCGGAGGCCGGTGCCACCGAGCCGGTCGTGGAGATCGAGATCCCGCGCTTCTCGGCGAGCGGGAGGAGTGTCTCGGTGGCCTCTTCGGCGAGGAGCGACAGGTCGACGTACTCGCTGGTGAAGGAGCCCTGATCCGCCCGGCTGAGCAGGAGCAGTGCCTCGGTGAGGTCGATCGCGCGCGTGTTGACCGAGTGCAGCTGCTCGATGAGCGCGGCAGCGTCACGGGACGGGTCCTCGCGCGCGACCTCGAGCAGGGTCTGCGTGATCGCCAGCGGAGTGCGCAGCTCGTGGGAGGCGTTGGCCGCGAAGCGCTGCTGCTCGGCGACGTGCGCCTCGAGCTGGGCGAGCATGGCGTCGAAGGCATCGGCGAGGTCGCGGAACTCGTCGCGGCGACCCGGGAGGTCGACCCGGTGGGAGAGCTTCCCGGTGGCAGCGACACGGGTGGCGGAGGTGATCCGCGCGAGGGGGGAAAGCATGCGACCGGCAAGGATCCAGCCACCCACCAGTCCGAAGACCAGCAGGAGGCCCATCATCATCGCGGCCTTCGGGACAAAGGCGCGTTCCAGATCGGAACGGGAGGGCCCGGGCACCCGCATGTATCCCGCGTCCGGGACGTAGCGCAGCAGAAAGACCCACACGACAGCGAGCAGCATCACCCCGGCGACCATCACCAGTGCTGCGTAGCTGAGTGCGAGCTTCAGGCGGACGCTGAGTCCCGGCCTCCTGGCCGTTTCGCTAGCCACGGCTCGGCTCCCCGCCAACCGACGTCTCGATGCGGTAGCCGACCCCGGCCACGGTGGTGATGATCCCGGGCTCGCCCAGTCGCTTGCGCAGGGAGGACACCGTGATGCGCACGGCGTTGGTGAACGGGTCGGCGTTCTCGTCCCAGGCCCGCTCCAGGAGTTCCTCGGCGCTGACCACGCCACCCTCGGCGCCGACCAGCACCTCGAGCACGGCGAACTGCTTGCGGGTGAGGGCCACGTAGCGATCATCGCGGTAGACCTCGCGGCGGAATGGGTCCAGCCGCAACCCTGCGATCTCCCGCACCGGGGGCCGGTTGTGCAGCCGCCGCCGGTCGAGAGCCCGCAGCCGGAGCACGAGCTCGCGCAGCTCGAACGGCTTGGTGAGGTAGTCGTCGGCACCGAGTTCGAAGCCCGAGGCCTTGTCGTCGAGGCGGTCGGCCGCGGTCAGCATCAGGATCGGCATGCCGCTGCCGGAACCGACGATCCGCCGCGCCACCTCGTCGCCGGAGGGACCGGGGATGTCCCGGTCGAGCACGACGATGTCGTAGCCGTTGACGCTCAGCAGCTCCAGTGCGGTGTCGCCGTCGCCCGCGACATCGCTCGCGATCGCCTCCAGACGGAGGCCGTCGCGGATGGCTCCGGCCAGAAGGGGCTCGTCCTCGACGATCAGCACGCGCATGGTGATCCCGATGCTACGAGTCGCGGCATATCGCCGGCATATCGAAAATCGGATACGCCCTCGCAACAGCGACCTTCCTTGACTGGATGCATGACCCGTCACGACCCATCCAGCCCATCCGCCCGGCGTACGTTCCCGGGGTCCCTGCTCGCCCTCGCCGCCCTCGGAGCGTTGCTCGTCGCTGCACTGGCGACCTGGCAGCCACCCTTCCCGTCCTCGAGGTCGTCCGGCGACGACGCACCGCTCGACGGCGCACCGCGCGCGAGCGCCGTCACCGGAGCCGTCGTCGTCGTCGTGCAGAACCGCAACGACCGGTACGCCGAGGGGTCGGTGCCTGCTGGCGTGACGGTGTTCGACGACCAGTTCGCCGCAGTGGCCAACCTCGACGCCGACCTTCTGGCTGCCCTCCGAAGGGCCGCGACCGCCGCGGCTGACGACGGCCTTCGGCTCGAGGTCAACAGCGGCTGGCGCTCGGCGGCGCATCAGGAGCGGCTGCTGGAGAAGGCGATTGCCGAGCGCGGCTCTGCGGAAGAGGCCGCGCGGTGGGTGGCCACGCCCGAGACCTCGCCTCATGTGTCAGGCGACGCGGTCGACATCGGTGGCGCGGGGGCCGGGTGGCTCGCCGTCCACGGCGCCGGCCACGGGCTGTGCCAGGTCTACGACAACGAGCCGTGGCACTTCGAGCTTCGCGAGTACGCCGCCACCGACGGCTGCCCCGCGACGTACGCCGATCCCTCGCGCGACCCGCGGATGCAGCAGTGATCCGGGGATGGCACGACCTGCTCTTCACCTTCACCGGGGTCGCCGCGCTGACCGTGTTCACGTTGCCGCTGGCCGCGCTCGTGGTGGTCGTCATCGCCGGGGTGCGGCAGTGGCGAAGGAGACCGCATGCCTGGCGCACGTCGGTGGCGCAGGTCGGCCTCGTCCACGGAACGGTGCCCTTCGTCTGGCTGACGATGATGCCGGGCAGCCGGGCCGGAGAGGTGACGGGGAGCGTGAGCATGGTGCCGCTGCGTGACCTCGAGACCATGGACACCGGCCAGGTGGTCGGGAACCTCCTGATCCTGGCCGCGCTGGGATTCTGCCTCCCCGTGCTGTCCTCGACCTGGGCATCGATCCCGCGGATCGTCGTGCTCGCTGCGGGCTGCTCGACGGTGATCGAGGTCCTGCAGTACGTCCTGCTGCTCGACCGGGTCTCGTCCGTCGACGACGTGCTGCTCAACACCGCCGGTGCCGGGCTGGCGGCGATCGCATCGTCGCCCTGGTGGCGTGGCTCCGGCACGAGCCGCCACGTGGGAGCACCCGGATGGGCCGAGATCGGCTGAGATCGGCTGAGCGTTGGACTCCGTCACAAGAGGGGCCCCGGACTGTGGTTCCCCTCACTAGCGGTGGAGTGGTCCGGCGCCGGAGCATGGGAGTCACCCACGCACCCACGTGCTCATCGGCGAGAGGCCGCTGACCTGATGAACGAGGAGCCTGATCGAGATGACGGTGGAGACGACTGACGTCCGGGCGGACCGGATCGCCGCCGCTGCCAGGGCCGGCGCGACGGCCTGGTCCGGGGTCACGCTGACCCAGCGCCGCGAGATGCTGCAGCAGTTCGCCGGCCTCGTGGAGAGGCACGCCTCCGAATGGGTGCGGATCGCGACGGGCATCAAGGGGATTGACCCGGCCTCGCCGGCCGTGGGTGAGGAGTGGATCTCCGGCCCGTGGGCGACGCTCTACTACGCCGGTCACCTGCTCCAGACCGTCGCGAAGATGGAAGCCGGGGGGACGCCCACCGACGGCTTCGAGATGCGTGCCGTCCCGGGGGACCGGGTCGCCGTGCAGGTCCTCCCGCACTCGGTCTGGGACCGGCTGCTGCTGTCCGGGTTCTCCGCCGAGGTCTGGTGCGAGCCCGGGGTCAGCGAGACCGAGGTGCGGGCCAGCGCCGGCCTCGGCCTGCGTGCACCGGCAGACGTCCACGGGACCTGCGTCGTGCTGGGCGCCGGAAACATCTTCTCGATCGCGCCGCTCGATGCGCTCTACGTCCTGTACGCCGACAACCGCTCGGTCGCGCTGAAGCTCAACCCGGTCACCGATGCGCTACTCCCGATGTTCCAGGCGATCTTCGCGCCGTTCATCCGGATCGGCGCGGTCCAGATCTTCACCAGCGACCTCGAGCTCGGTGCCTCCGTCATCGCTCACAACGACATCGACGCCGTGCACATGACCGGCTCCGAGGCCACTCACGACGCGATCGTCTGGGGACCCGGTGAGGAGGGCCGGGCCAATCGCACCGCGGGCACGCCCAGGCTGCGCAAGCCCATCACCAGCGAGCTCGGTGGTGTCTCGCCGGTGATCGTCGTCCCGGGCCGGTGGTCGAAGCGCGACCTCGAGTTCCAGGCCCGCCACGTCGCGACCATGCGCCTGCACAACTCCGGATCCAACTGCGTCGCAGGCCAGGTGGTCGTGCTGAGCTCGGACTGGGCGCAGAAGGGCGAGTTCCTCACGGCGCTGCGGCGGGCACTCGCCGACGCCCCGGAGCGCCCTGCCTGGTACCCCGGCAGTGCCGGCCGGGTCGCGGCAGCACGCGACGGTGTGACTCCGCACGAAGCCGTCGGCGGTACGCCGGAGCGCACCCTGCTGCCGGTCCTCGACTCCGGCCGGGACGAGCCGGCGTTCGAGAACGAGTTCTTCGGGCCCGTCCTCGGCGTCACCGAGCTGGGCGGCACCGGCGCCGACTTCCTGGCCCGGGCCATCGACTTCTCCAACGACCGGCTCCGGGGGACCCTGGGCGCCAACATCGTGGCCCACCCGCGGGACCTGCGGGCCATCGGATCCGAGCGCCTCGACGAGATGCTCGCCGGGCTGCGCTACGGCACCATCGCGCTCAACGCCTGGACCGCTGTCGGCTACCTCTCACCGTTCGCGACCTGGGGTGCCTTCCCCGGCCACACAGCCGACGACATCCAGTCCGGTCACGGGGTCGTGCACAACGGACTGCTCCTCGCACGGCCGGAGCGCACCGTCGTCCGTGGCCCGTTCCGGCCGTTTCCCCGGTCGATGGCGACCGGGCAGATGAGCCTGGCCCCGGTGCCGCCGTGGTTCGTGCACAACCGCACGGCCGCGACGACCGGCGAGCGACTGGTGCGGTTCTCGATCGCGCCGCGCTGGCGCAAGCTCCCGTCGGTGTTCGCCTCCGCGCTGCGCGGCTGACCGGAGGCTCAGGCCGGCGCCGGCATGAGCTTGCTGGCCTTGTTCCTCGCGGCGTCGGTCGCTCCACGGCCGACCCACGACCGGATCGGGTCGATCGCGTCCCAGTCGTTGCAGTGCATGCCGGCAACCACGCGGTCATCCTTGATCCACAGCGCGCTGAAGACCCGGGACGGGAGATCGCCGCGGATCACCAGCTCGTCGTAGCCGTCGGCGCCGACGTGTCCGACGTACTCCATGCCGAGGTCGTACTGGTCGGTGAAGAAGTAGGGCTCGCGCGTGTAGGGCTCCTCGGAGCCGAGCATGGCGCGGGCCGCGTGACGGCCCTGGTGGATGGCGGAGTCCCAGTGCTCGACGCGGATCCGTCCGTGGACCGGATGGTCGTGTCGCGCGACATCGCCCGCGGCGAAGACCCGCGGGTCGCTGGAGCGCAACCCCGCGTCGACGAGTACGCCGTGGTCCACGGCCAGCCCGGCCTCGGCAGCCAGCGAGTCATCCGCCTCCGCGCCGATACCGACCAGGACCAGGTCCGGGGTGACCGTGTCTCCGTCGCCGAGCCGGGCAGTCGTGCACCCGGCCTCGTGCGTGAGGGACTCGAGCGAGGTGCCGAGGCGGAGATCGACGCCGTGCGACCGGTGCAGCTCGGCGAAGACCGGCGCCAGCTCAGGACCCAGCACGGCAGCGAGCGGCAGAAGAGCGCTCTCGACCACGGTGACCGCGCCGCCGGCCTTCCGCACCGCTGAGGCGACCTCGAGGCCGATCCAGCCAGCGCCGATGATCAGCAGGTGATCGGCCAGTCGCGCCTTCAATGCGAGCGAGTCGTCGAGCGTGCGGAGGTAGCGGACGTCGGCCCCGGACTGCTCCGCCATCGCCAGGTGGCGTGGCGTCGAGCCGGTCGCCAGGAGGAGCCGGTCGAAGGGGATCGTCCGGTCCTCCAGGATCACCTGCCCCGCTGCGAGATCGATCCCGGTGGCAGGGGAGCCGGTGATCAGCTCGACGTGGTGCTCGGCGTACCAGCCGGAGGCGTGGACGTAGACCGAGTCGGGACCGGCGTCACCGAGCAGCAGCCCCTTGGAGAGCGGCGGGCGTTCGTACGGGCGATGGGGCTCGGCGGCGATCAGCGTGATGTTGCCGTCGTGCCCCTGGGTGCGGAGCTCCTCCGCTGCCGAGGCACCAGCAAGGCCTCCGCCGATGATCACGATGTTCATGCGTGCTCCTGGTCAACCCATGGTGGTGTCGCCCCCGGAACTCCCACACTGCCCCGCCCCCAAGTGACAGACAAGGGCCTCGCTCACCCGGAGCCGTACTGCTTCGGACATGGGATTCCTGCCTCTCCGGGGGCAGGCTGACTCATTCCGGGCCGTCGTCCGGTGAGGTGGGCGGGACGTCACAGGCGACCTCGGTGATCCGCGCTCCTGCGATGCCCGTGACCGCAATCTGGCCCCCGGCGATCTGCACCACATCGCCGACTCGTGCGATCCGGCCGAGCTGGGCGACCACATAGCCGGCGACGGTCTCGTATCCGCCGTCCTCGAGCTCGATGCCCGTGGTCTCGGCGAACTCCTCCAGGCTCATGCCGGCATCGAGGCGCCCCAGGTCGCCCTCGGGGTGCGTTTCGGCGGCGTCGTACTCATCGCGGATCTCGCCCACGAGCTCCTCGACGAGGTCCTCGAGTGTCACGATGCCGTCGGTGCCGCCGTACTCGTCGACGACGATGGCCAGGTGGCTTCCGCCCTCGCGCATGCTGGCGACGGTGGGAAGAACACGTTTGGTGCCCGGCAGCATCGCGACCGGTCGGCACACGGCGCGCACGCTCCGGCTGTCGTCCGGAGTCACCCCGAGCAGGTCGCGGACGTGGAGGAAGCCGATCACGTCGTCGAAGTCGTCGCCGGTCACGGGGTAGCGGGAGTACGGCATGTCGCGTACCCGCTCCGCTGCGTCGGCGAGGGGCAGGTCTCCGGAGAGGAAGGCGACATCGCCGCGCGGACGCATGACCTCCTTCAGGCTGGTGTCCGTTGCTGCGAAGACATCGCGGAGGATCCGGCGCTCCTGTTCGTCGAGGTCCTCGTGCGTGGAGACGAGTTCACGGAGCTCGTCCTCCGAGAGTTGTTCGCTCGCAGCATGCGGGTCGCCACCGAGCAGCCGGACGACGCCGTTGGTCGACACCGAGAGAAGCCAGACCACCGGGCGCATCAGGGTGGCGAATCGATCCAGCGTCGGTGCGACGGCCAGAGCGACCCCCGCCGACTTCTGCATGGCGATCCGCTTCGGAACGAGCTCCCCGAAGACCAGCGAGAGGTAGGCGATGAAGAGCGTGAGCAGCACCAGCGCCGTCGAGTCCGCGGCAGCCTCGCCCAGACCGAGGTGCTCGAGGTACGGCGCGAGGTCGGGCGCGAGCGTCGAGCCGCCGTACGCCGCGGAGAGGAAGCCCGCGACCGTCACGCCGATCTGGACCGCCGCAAGGAAGCGGTTGGGATCGCGGGCGACAGAGGCGACGCGCGCTCCGCGTGAGCCTGCACGCTCCATGGCCGTGAGCTGGCTCTCGCGCAACGAGACCAGCGCCAGCTCGGTGGCGGCGAAGACGCCGCCGACGAGGACGAAGAGAAGGACCAGTCCCAGGTTGACGAAGGTCTGAGTGTCCATCAGGCCCGTTCACCCCCCATCGTGATGGGGAGTGAACGGCAGCGACTTCGAGGGCGATCCATGCCCCCAAATTACTGTAGTGGGCCCGCTCAGGACACTTCGGAGTCAGCTGGCCTTGAGCAGCATCAGGTTGGTCTTGCCGGCGTGCTTGAGCTCCCCGACCTTCTGGTAGCCACGGCGACGGTGGAACTCGCGGGACCCGGTGTTGGTCTCGTAGACCTCGAGCGCGACAGGCAGCTCGGACTCGATCGCGTCGTACAGCTTCGAGGCGACGCCCTGACGGCGGTGCGTCTCCGCGACGACGATGCGGTCGAGGTAGACGTAGTCCTCGAGCCGGTCCTCGAACCACTCGTAGCGGCTCGAGTCGTAGGTGGCACCGGTCGGCAGGGTGATCACGAAGCCGGCGACGTCGCCGTCGTCGTCGAGCACGAGGGCCTGATCGGCCTGCTTCACCAGGAGGGCCAGGGACTCGTGGTCCAGCGGTCCGACGCCCTCGAGGGCGGCCTGGTTCAGGTCGACGATGGTGTCGAGGTCCTGGGGGTTGATGGGGCGGATGGTCACGTTCTTGACTTGGCTCATCCCGTTCGACGTTATGTCGCCCAGGGGTGGTCTGGCCAGCCGAGGCCCCCGTTTCGTGGCCCATCTCACGCTGGCCGACCGCCACCGTCGGCTCAGTCGCTGGTCAGGATCACCAGCTGCTGGGTCGCTCGCGTCATCGCGACGTAGCGGTCCACGGCGCCCTCGATCCCGTCGCCGAACGCCTCCGGATCGATGAGTACGACGAGGTCGAACTCGAGTCCCTTGGACAGCTCCGGCGTGAGCGAGCGGACCCGGGAGGTCGCCGCGAAATCGGGGGAGCCGATGACACAGGCGATCCCCTCAGAGTGCTCGTCCAGCCACGCGTCAAGGATCGCGGAAAGCTCGCCTGCCGACCCGTGCCGGACCGGCACGCCACTGCTGCGGACCGACGTCGGCACGTTGGCATCCGGCAGCGCGGCCCGGATCACCGGCTCTGCCTCGACCATCACCTCGGACGGCGTGCGGTAGTTGATCGCCAGGTTGGCAAGGGAGATCTGGTCCAGACCCACCCGCGCGAGGCGGTCCGCCCACGACTCGGTGAACCCGTGCCGCGCCTGCGCCCGGTCGCCGACAATCGTGAAGCTCCGTGAGGGGCACCGGGCCAGGAGCATCTGCCACTCGGCATCGGTCAGCTCCTGGGCCTCGTCCACGACGATGTGCGAGAAGGGGCCGGCGAGCAGGTCGGTCGCCTCTTCGGGCAGCGCGCCATCGTCGATGAGCGCCGAGCGGATGCCCTCCTGGCGCAGCTGGGCCATCATCCCGTCCTCGTCGTCGAGCTGGAGCAGGTGGTCGACGACGTCATCCATCCGCGCGCGCTCGGCTGCGATCGCTGCCGCACGGCGCCGGCGAAGCCGGGAGGCCTCCGGGTCGCCGAGTCGTTGGCGAGCCGCATCGAGGAGCGGCAGGTCGGAGGCGGTCCAGGCGCTCGGGTTCTCCCGGCGCAGCAGCCGCACCTCGTCCTCGGTCAGCCACGGCGCGCACATGCGGAGATAGGCGGGCACGGTCCACAGGTCACCGACCAGGTCAGTCGCCGAGATCAGCGGCCAGGCCTTGGTGAAGGTCTCGCGGAGCTCGCCGTTCTGCAGCAGCGCCCGGCGCAACAGGTCCTCAGACACCTCCTCGTCGTCGACCTTGTCGATGAGGATCCCGAGCAGCTCCTCCCACACCTGGTCGCGGGCGTCGTTGTGCGGAGTGCCGGGGTCGACCGACTCGAACGCCTCGGCCCAGTCGGACCGGCTGACCCAGATGTCACCCCACGGGGTCTCGACGTCCATGCCCTCGGTGGGCGGCTCCTCGTAGAGGCGGACCGCCGGCTCGATCGCCGACACCATCTGCGCCGCCGACTTGAGGCGCGCGACTGCCGGGTCCGCTTCGGGTTCGGCGTCTGCGCCTTCGGGCACGAGCTCGCGGAGGGTGCACGTCTGCACACCCTCCTCGCCCAGGCTGGGCAGCACGTCGGCGACGTACGCGAGGTAGGGCTGGTGCGGGCCGACGAACAGGACGCCTCCGCGCGCGTGGCCGAGGCGCGGGTCCGAATACAGCAGGTACGCCGTGCGGTGCAGCGCCACGACGGTCTTGCCCGTGCCGGGCCCTCCGTCGACGACGAGAGCGCCGCGGGAGCCCGCGCGGATGATCGCGTCCTGGTCGGCCTGGATGGTGCCGAGCACGTCGCGCATCTGCGGCGAGCGGCTGCTGCCCAGGCTGGCGATGAAGGCCGACTGGTCGTCGAGCGCCGCGGAGTGCCCGGCGAGCTCGTCGGCCGCGAAGACCTCGTCCCAGTAGTCGGCGATCCGGCCACCCGTCCACCGGTAGCGACGCCGGCTCGCGAGCCCCATGGGGTTGGCGTGCGTCGCACCGAAGAACGGCTCGGCCGCGGGGGAGCGCCAGTCGACCAGCAACCGCTGGCCGTCGCTTCCGGTGAGCCCCAGCCGCCCGACGTACGTCGTCTCGCCCTCAGTGCTCACCATGTGGCCCAGGCAGAGGTCGAGGCTGTAGCGCCGCAGCGTGCGCAGGCGCGCGGCCAGCCGGTGGATCTCCAGGTCGCGGTCCATCGCCTCCTGGCCGATCCCGCCGGGGGCCCTGCGCTCGGCGTCGAGACGGGCGGTCAGCTCGGCGGCCGACCGCTCCAGGCTCGCCGCGATCGCGGCGAAGTGCTGCACGTCTTCCGCGATCAGTGACGGCTCGGCCTTGGCGGCCAGGCGCGCGGGCAGGTCAAACGCTTCGTGCGACAACGAGCTCATGTTTCTCCGGTCCCCATCCGTCGGCCGTCCCCTCGATGGGTGCAGGCGGCCGATCCCTCGGCGGGTGATTCTGCGGCACGGAGGGGGCCTTGCCGCAAGGCCCCCTTCCGGCTATACCTTGGAAGTGGCGAGGGACTCGTTCCTCGCTTTTTCCATGCCCGCACGACGGCCTCGGAGGAAGACATGCTGGTAGCGGTAGCCGGAGGCACCGGGCTGGTCGGCGCGAAGGTCGTCGAGCGGCTGCGTGCGCGTGGTGACGACGTCGTCATCCTGGCCCGCTCAGCGGGCGTCGACCTGACCACGGGCGCGGGACTGGCTGATGCGCTGGAGGGCGTGGACGTCGTCATCGACACCACGTCGATCGTCGCGAAGAAGCCGGCCGAGTACGTCGCCTTCTTCCGTGCCGTCGCGGAGCACCTCCAGCAGGCAGGCGCGGCCGCCGGCGCACGACGCATCGTGACGCTGTCGATCGTCGGCATCGACGGTCTGGGCGGTGGCCCGTTCGCGCACTACGACGGCAAACGGGCCCAGGAGGCGGCGACCGAGGCGGGTTCCGTGCCGACGTCGATCCTGCGGGCGACGCAGTTCCACGGCTTCGCCGGCCAGCTGATCGACTGGGTCGCGAAGGGCGGTGTGCTGCCCTGTCCGAAGCAGCCGGTGCAGACCGTCGACGTGGACGCGGTCGCCGACCAGCTCGTCGCGATGGCCCACGAGGAGACCACCGAGCAGCACGTACGCCGCGACCTCGCCGGCCCCGAGAAGTCGCTGCTCGCCGACCGAGCCCGTGCGATCGCGAAGGCCCGCGGCCAGCGACTGTGGGTGGCACCGGTGTGGCTGCCGGGTGCGACAGCGAAGAAGATCCGGTCCGGCGTGCTGCAGGCACCGGCCGGCGCGGTCATCGACGGCGGCACCTTCGAGGTGTGGCTGGCCCGGGAGTACCCCGTCAGCTGAGCCCGCCGAGGTCGTCCGGGACGATCAGCGCGTCGGGGTCCTGACGCAGCGGCATCGCCTCGACCACCGAGCGGGTGAGGGCGGCCGTGGCGCGGGTCAGACGCGTGCGCTTCTTCTCCGACAGGTCCTCCCAGGCTCCGGGCTTGCGGACCTCGAGCAGGCTGCGGGTCGACTCCTCGGCCGCCGCCTCGTACTCGGCAGCGGTGAACTCCGGCGTTGCCCCGACGGTCGGCCGCTCGGGGAGGGCGAGCAACGCCGGAATGACCGCCTCGCCGACGGCGGCGCGACGCTGGTCCTTGGCGAAGGCGGCCAGGCCCTCCCATGCTGCCGCAGCGTCGCGCTTGCGGAACGGCCCGCGCAGCGCCGCATGCATCCGCTGGGCGACGATGTCGATACCGACCGTCATCTCCCGCTCGGTGAACTTCACGCCTCAGCGCTCACGGCGGTTGGCGCGACCGGTGGCTCGGGCGACGACCTCGTCCCCGCGGCGTACGCGGACCACGAAGATGTCCTCCTTGGGGAGGCGTTCGTCGACCTCGGCCGTCGCGACGAGTTCGTCGCCGGCGCGCACGGGTCGCAGGTAGTCGATGGCCACATGGCTCACGACGCCGGAGTGTGTGTCGTTGTTGGCCGCGGCCGCGAGCGCGATACCCGCAACGGAGAAGAGGAACGCCCCGTGCGTGGTGCCGTGCGGGTTGAGGTGGTTCTCCGTGACGGTCACGCGCGACTCGGCGTGGCCGCCGCCGTGCTGGGTGATCTCGACGCCGAGGAAGCGGGCGTAGGCATCGGTCGGGGCGGTGTTCTCGGGGCTCACGGGGATTCCTCAGGCGCGTACGACGATGGGTCGCCCGATTATCCCGGCTCCCTGGTCAGGAGCCGCGCCGTGTTCAGCGCTCGTCGTCAGGCGAGGGAGAGGAAGAGCTTCTCCATCTGCTTCATGTCCACGCTGTCCGTGCCGTCGCCGTTGGCGATGCACTGCTGCAGGCCAGTGGCGATGATCGCGAATCCAGCGCGGTCGAGCGCCTTCGAGACTGCCGCGAGCTGGGTGACGACATCGGCGCAGTCGCGGCCCTCCTCCAGCAGCCGGAGGACGCCGTCGAGCTGGCCGCGGGCGCGCTTGATCCGGTTCATCACGGGGGTCATCTCGGTCGGGTCGAGCTGCATGGCCACTCCTCGTTCTGGATGAGTGAAGACGATACCCCAGGGGGTGTCTTGCCTTCTCCGATAATACCCCCTAGGGTATTAATGAGATCCAGGGAGGAACACATGACAACCACCACCGCCAGTCCCCACGGCAAGGCCGTCCTGACCGAGCTGTCCCCGCTCCACCGCGAGCTGCGTCGGGCCATCCCCGACGTCTACAAGGGCTTCTCCGAGCTCCATCGGGGGGCCTTCGCGCCGGGCGCGCTCGACTCGCGGACCAAGGAGCTGATCGCGCTGGCGATCGGAGTGGTCGAGGGGTGCGACGGCTGCATCGCCTCCCATGCCCAGGCGGCGGTCCGGGCAGGGGCCACGCGCCAGGAGGCAGCCGAGGCGATCGGAGTCACCTTCCTCATGCATGGCGGTCCCGCAACCATCCACGGCCCGCGTGCCTACGACGCCTTCTGCGAGTTCGCCGACGCCCTCGAGGCCGGCGAAGCGCCCGCCTGACGAACCGACCGGACGAGAAGAGATCGAGATGTGCCGACCGACCCGATGCAAGACATGCGGCAAGACCACTTGGGCCGGCTGCGGCCAGCACGTGGCCGCGGTGAAGGCGAGTGTCCGCCCCGAGAGCTGGTGCGACGGCCACGCTCCGAGTGAGCGGAGCCTGCTTGACCGGATCCTCGGTCGCTGAGACCGTACGGCGGGGCGTGCGCCCCCGAGCGCTCCGCCGTACGCACTGCCCGGTCGCCTGTGCGGAGGGAGGGCCGCGACAGGCGACCGGGGCGGTGGCCGGGATTCTTTACCGGCGGTGAGCGCGGGCGTACGTTCGATGAGTGACGTCAGCAATGCCTGAACCCGTTCCTCCGCGGGCGGTCCACGCCCGGCGGATCCGGTTCGCCTACCCGCAGGGATCGCTCGACCGGCACTTCGTCGAGGGCGACCTGGTGATGAGCCATGTGGTCGCCGTGCTGAGTGCGACGTTCCCGCCCGGCGAGGACTTCTTCGTCCAGTCCGTGCGCCACTTCAGCGACCGGGTGACCGACCCGCTGTTGAAGGAGCAGGTCAAGGGGTTCATCGGCCAGGAGGTCACCCACGGGCGTGAGCACCGCGAGCTCAACGACCGCCTCCAGGCGATGGGCTATCCCGCGCACCGGGTGTCGACCTTCGTGCGCTGGGCCCTGGCCGACGCGTGGAAGCGGGCACCCAAGAAGCTCTGCCTGGCCTACACGGCCGCGCTCGAGCACTACACCGCGACGATCGCGGAGTGCCTGCTCACCAAACCCGAGGCCCAACGGCTGCTCGGCGACACCGAGGTCCGCAACATCCTGCTCTGGCACGCGCTCGAGGAGACCGAGCACAAGGCCGTCGCGTTCGACGTCTACCGGGCCGTCGGCGGCACCGAGCGCATGCGGCGCTGGGGGTTCCGGATCCAGAGCGTCGGGCTGATCGGTCTCGTCGTCATCGCCACCGCGCTGTCCATGCTCGGCGACCGGTCGACGTACAACCCGGTGCGGCTGGTCCGCAGCCTGCTCAGGCTGCGGCACTCACCGTTCCTCCAGCGCGACGTGGTGCGTCAGCTGCGCGACTACACCCGCACGGGCTTCCATCCCGACGACCACGACAACACCGCCTTGGTGGAGCACTGGACGGCCGAGCTGTTCGGGCCCGACGGGAGGCTCACCGACCACTTGCACTGACACCCCGTCAGGCTGCCGGGTGGTCCTCGTCGCGGAAGCGCACCGTGTCCAGGTGCAGCTCCGGGACGTAGTGCCGTGACTGCACCTGCGCGATCACGCGGCGTACCTGCTCACGGTCCCGCGGCTGGCACGGGATCACCAGGTGCTCCTCACCCCAACGGTCCTCGAAGGCACTGGTGAAGCCGGCCATCTTCAGTGCGCCCCGCACGATCGACGGATCGACGCCGTCCGGTACGACGTACTCGACGGAGGCGCCGGCGGCGCCGTGCAGCGGCGGTGGAAGCGCTTCTTCACGTCGCATCAGTGTCAGGATCGACATGCCGATGCCGATGCTGATCACCACCACAATGGCGATCAGCACGCCTGTCAGAGTGAGCATGAGCCCTCCTCGATCCGGGTCTGCCCCCGCCGTTCCAGTGTGCTCCGGCCGAGCCGGAGAGGCCAGTGCGAACCTGGGAGGAATGCCGAAACGCCGAACGGCCCGGATCCGCTGGATCCGGGCCGTCCTGAGCTGTGGGCCGATCAGGCAGGCAGCTTGAGCTTCTTCTGGCGGAACAGGTCGAAGGCGATGCCTGCGGCGAGCAGGACGAAGCCGATGATCCAGACGAAGGCCTTGACGGTGTTGGCCGAGTCGGTGACCTCGAGGAGCACGATCAGCAGGACGATCACGGCGCCCGCAACGGTGGCGGCCCAGTTCTTGAGGATGTTCATGTCCGAGTCCATTTCTTTCCGAGAGATGCTGCAGTGATCGCACCCTAACCTGCGTCAACCGCCAGGTCGCGCACCCGATCGCTGTCTCCCGGACGTCGATCGGACGAGATATATCGCCCGATCGGCGTCATCTTTCGGCCGCTGCGTCGTTTCTTGGTCGAGTGGCCAGACTCGGATCTGGCCATCGGCTCCGAAAGGGCAGGTGGCATGAGCACTGCAGGAACGCTTCCCGCGATGGATGTCAGCGTCTCGTCGCTGGTCCGGCGCTCGATGGCGGATGTCGCCGCCCACGCGATCGATGTGCGCACGGCCTCCGAGTGGCAGCCCCACGTCCTCGGCCGACGGGTGCCCCTCGGTTTCGAGGTCGTGGACTACGACCCGTCCAGCCACATCATCCTGCGGTCCGAGCAGGGCCCGGTGGCCTTCGAGGCGACCTACAGCTGGGTCCCGCAGGGCACCTGGACCCGTGTCACGCTCCGCCAGACCGGTGATGCCCCCGGCGTCGGCCTGGCCGCCTCGATCCTCGAGAAGGCGCTCGCGAAGGCGATGGGGAAGAACCTCGCCCGCCTCGTCGAGCTGCTGGAGCAGCCCGCCGCCTGACGCGGCACAGGATCAGGTCGACCGCCGGTCTTCGAGCAGCCTCTTGAGCCGCCGCAGGTCCTTCGTCATCGCGACGTGCATCGCGCGCCGCATGACCGGCGCCGCGAGCGCGCCGAACCCGCTCGGCTTCCCTGCGTTGCGCAACGACATCCGCGTGCCCTCGGGCGCGGGCGTCCACGTATAGGTCGTCTGCATCGGAAACGGACCGTCGCTGGTCCGCATCACCAGCCGCTCGCCGGGCACGAGCTCGCTCACCTCGTAGGTGTAGGCGAGCCGCTTGCCGAGGAAGTGCGCCACGAAGTCCAGCTGCGACCCGATCGCCAGCGGCGGCTCGGTCCGCCACTCGACGCTCCGGATGTTGACGTACCACTCCGGGGCATTGCCCGGATCGCCTGAGTACGCCGCGACCTCGGCCACCGGACGTGCGATCACGGTCTCGACGACGACATCGACTCCCATGGGCCCAGCGTAGGGCCGCGGCGTCCGTGTGACGGACTACTCATTTACAGACAGGTAAGCCTTACCTAACCTTGAGTGACGAGGAAAGGAGGGCACCGTGATCGTCTGTCACTGCAAGGTCGTGAGCGACCGCGAGATCCACGCTGCCCTCGCCGGCGGCGCCCGATCAGTCGGAGCCGTCTGCCGCAGCACCGGGGCTGCCCAGGATTGTGGTTCCTGCATCTTCACGGTGAAGGCACTGGTGTGCCAGCATCGGCAGCAGGAACAGGCAATCCTGGAGGTCGACGGTGCAGCCAGTTAGTCCCCGGATCACGGAGCTTCTCAACGACGCGCTCACCTTTGAGCTCACCGTCACGAACACCTACTTCCTGCATGCGCGGATGCTCGACAACTGGGGCTTCAGCAAGCTCGGCAAGGTCTTCTACGACCTGTCCATCGACGAGATGCGCGACGCCGACGACCTGATCAACCGGATCCTGATGTTCGACGGCCACCCGAACCTCCAGAAGCTCGGCGCCATCACCGTCGGCGAGACCGCCCAGGAGATGCTCTCCCTGGCGCTCGCCAGCGAGAAGGCTGCCGTCGCCCAGTTCAACGCTGCGGCCCAGGAGTGCCACGAGCTGGGTGACCACGGCACAGCCGCTGTCTTCGAGGACATGGTCCGCGACGAGGAGAAGCACGCCGACTGGTTCGAGAGCCAGCTCGACGCCATCGAGCGTGTCGGCATCGAGGGCTACCTCGCTCAGCACATCGCGGCAGGCTCCGGCCCGGAGGGCTGACGACCCAGCTCGATCGAACGCTGGCAGACCTTGCGCGCCAGATCCGGATCGTGGGTGACCAGCAGGAGCGCGATGCCGCGCGCCACGACGGCATCCATGAGAGCCCGCACGGTCTCCTCCTGGGTGATCGGGTCGAGGCGGGACGTCGGCTCGTCGGCGAGGAGCACCTGCGGCCGGACCAGCAGCGCGCGGATCACCGCGAGCCGCTGGAGCTCGCCTCCGGAGACCTGGCCGGGCCGGCGCGCCAGCAGCGACGGATCGAGGCCGAGCTCGCCGAGCAGCCGGTCCAGCTCGGTCGGGTCGATGCGATGCCTGCGGAGCACATCGCCGAACGCCGACTGCAGTCGCTGGCGCTGCGGGAAGCTCAGGACCGGGTCCTGGTAGAGCTTCTGGACCCCACCCGAGCGCAGTGCCGCGGAGCGCTCCACCACCCCGGTGTCGGGACGGACGAGCCCCGCGAGGACGTTGCCCAGCGTGGTCTTTCCCGCGCCGCTCGGCCCGGTCAGGGCCACGCGCTCACCTGCGGCCAGGTCGACATCGAGGTCGGCGAGGACCGTGTTCCCGTCGTACGCCTTGGTCAGACCGGTGCCCCGGATCAGGGTCTGGCCCTCAGGCGGGACGGGCCAGGCGGTGTCCCAGTGACGTGGCTCGGCGTCGATCAGCCGGCGTGTGTACGGCGAGCCCGGGTTGACCAGGACCTGGTCGGCGGGCCCGGACTCGGTGACGGTCGCCCGGCGCATCACCAGCACCTGGCCACCGAGTCGTCGGGCGAGGTCGAGGTCGTGGGTGATGGTGAGCAGCGCTCCGCCGGCGGCTACGTGCTCCTCGAGCAGGGTGGCCAGTCGGTCGACCGCGATGGGGTCGAGGCCCTTGGTCGGTTCGTCGGCGACCAGCAGCGGTGCGTCGCCGACGGTCGCGGCGGCGAAGGCGACCCGCTGGGCCATGCCTCCGGAGAGGGTGTGCGGCCAGGCCCGTGACACGTGCGGCAGGCCGACGGCTGCCAGTCGCTCGTGTGCGGCGGCGTGGGCATCCGAACGTCCGCGACGCCGAGCGCGGCGGGGGTGACCTTCGGCGACCTGACCGAGCACGCGCATGGTCGGATCGAGGGCGAGGGCCGGCTCCTGGGGGAGCTGGACGATCCGGCGTCCCCACAACGCACGGCGCGCGTTCAGGTCGTCGAGCCGGGTGACCCTGCCGTCGATGTCCAGTCGGCCCGAGACCTCCAGACCGTGCGGCAGGTTGCCGACGAGCGCCTGGGCGAGGAGGGACTTGCCGGAGCCGCTCTCGCCGACCAGCGTGACCGCGGAGCCGCGCGTCAGGGCGACCTCCTCGATGTCCACGAGGACTCGTGCCCCGTGACAGATCCGGATGTCGGCGAGCCTGATCATGCGTTCTCCTCCTGTCGGCGCAGCGTCAGCAGGCTGACGGTGAGCAGGGCCAGTACGGCCACCGGGCCCAGGGCCAGCCAGGGCGCCTCGTGGTAGAGCGGGAATGACTCGGTGAGCATGAGCCCGAGGTCCGCGCGCGGCGGCTTCACGCCCACGCCGACGTAGCTGAGTGCGGAGATGGTCAGGATCGAGGTGACCAGGCCGAACGTGGCCATGGTGGAGAGCAGCCCTCCCAGCTCAGGCCACACGTGGCGACGCAGGACGTGGAGCGGACCGAGCTGCAGCAGGCGGGCGGCCTCCACGGCCGGTCCGGAGAGCAGTACGCCGCTGCGCGCGCGGACCACGCGGAAGTACTCGATCCACTGGGCGATGGCCATGCCGGCGTACAGGGTCCACAGGTCTCCGGAGGCGAAGGCCGCGACCAGGAGCACGACCAGCATGGCGGGCAGCGCCATCATCACCTCGGAGATCGACCGGAGCACGGCGTCCACCGGTCCACCGAGCCGCGCGGCCAGCAGGCCGAGGCCGCTGCCGACGAGCGCGGCGACGGCGACGCAGAGCGCCCCGAGGCCCAGCGAGAGGCGGGTGGCGTGGGCCAGTCGCGCGGCGACGCTGCGCCCGAGGTGGTCCCTTCCGAGCGGGTCGCCCCAGCTGGGCGGTTCCAGGAACCGGGCGAGCTCCTGGTGAGCCGGGTCGCGCCAGACGAGCGGGCCGATGAGGGCGAACGCCGCGATCGCCAGCATGAGCAGGGCGGGGGCCCAGCGAACCCTGTGCCGGGAGGACGGGGCTCGCGGGGCCGGCTCGGCCTGGACCGGGGGAGACGCGGTCAGCGTGGTTGTGCTCATGCGGTGGTCCTCCGTGGACGCGGGTCGAGGGCGAGGGTGGCGAGGTCGACGAGCGTGCTGATGACGACCACGAGGAGCGCGAGCGCGAGGGCGGCAGCCTGCACGGACGGGATGTCCCGCCAGAAGATGCCGTGCACGAGAAGGTGCCCCAGCCCCGGCCAGGCGAAGAGGCTCTCGACGACGATCACGCCTTCCACGAGGATCAGCGCCTGCACCCCGACATACGCGACGACCGTCGAGCTGGCGTTCCGGAGCACGTGCCGGACGACGACCGACCGCTCGGAGAGGCCGCGCGTGCGAGCGAAGTCGACGTACGCCGCGGCGCGCGCACGCACGACGGCGTCCCGGGTGACGCGGGCAAACGGGCCGGAGAGGCCGACCGCCAGCGTGAGGGCAGGCAGCAGGACGCTGCTGCGCTGGTCGTGGCCGGCCGCCGGCAGCCAGCCGAGCTGGACCGAGAAGACCAGGATGAGGATCAGCCCGAGCAGGAACGGCGGCACCGTGCGGCTCGCCGCGACCCACAGGTGGGTGAGCCGGTCGAGTGCTCCGCCGGGCCGGCGGGCTGCCGCAAGGCCCAGACCGACGCCGAGGACGAGGGCCAGCGCCAGCGCTGCGACGGCCAGCTGGACGCTACCGGTCAGCGCGTGCGCGACCTCGTGGGTCACCTCCTCCCCGGTGACGAGCGAGCGGCCGAGGTCGAGGTGCGCGAGGTCGATGAGCCACTGCCAGAGCTGGGCCGCCGCCGACCGGTCCAGGCCGGCGGCCTCGCGGACCAGGTCGGCGGCCGCCGTGTCGACGCGGTCGTAGCCGTAGCGGCCGGCGGCGATCCGGTAGGCGATGTCTCCGGGCAGGGCCTGCACCATGGCGAAGCAGGCGGTGGTGACAGCGAGGGTGACCCCCACCGCCTGCAGCGCACGGCGCAGCAGGGCGGTGAGGATCATCGAGCCGGGATTGGTCATCGCCACTCGACCTCGTCCAGGTGCCAGTCCTGCTCGAACGGGTCGAGCTCGACGGCGCTGACGTGGGCGCCCAGGACGACGCTCTGGCGGTACCAGGCGAGCGGAACGGTCGGCAGGCCGGTCTGCAGCGACCGGGCGATGGTGGCCCGGTCCTGCGCGACCTCCTCGGCGGACTGCCCGGGGGCGGTCAGCCGCGCGAGGGCGTCGTTGAGGGCGGTGTCGCTCCAGCCCATCGCGCCCCAGTCGCTGCCCTCGGGGGCGTAGTCGCCCAGCAGGGTGACGGTCGGGTCGGGGATCAGGGCGAGACCCCGGGCGAACAGCGCGAGCTGGAGGGAACCGTCGGCGTGACGTGCAGGGATCTCGCTGGAGTTCTCGACGCGTACGTCGACGGCGACGCCGACCTTCGCGAGCTGGTCCTGGATCGCGGCCGCCAGCAGCGGCAGCTCGGGCCGGTCAGGGAACGTGAGCAGCGAGACCTCGAGTCGCTTGCCGTCGCGCGCCAGCACTCCGTCGCTCCCTGCGGTGAAGCCGGCTTCCTCGAGCAGCGCACGGGCCTGCTCCACGTCGTGCTCCAGCGGAGCGAGATCGTCCTGGTGCCACCCCTCCAGCGTCGGCGGGAAGAGCTGGTCCGCCGCCATGTCGGGGTCTCGCAGCACGGCGGTCGCCATCGCCTCGCGGTCGAGGGCGAGGCTCAGTGCGCGGCGTACGTCGATGTTGGCGAGGAGCGGGTCGGCGGCGTTGAGCTTGAGCACGATCGTGCGTGGAAGGAGCGCTGACTCGATGCGCACGTCGTCGCTCGAGCGCAGTCGCTGCAGGCTGGTCGGGTCCATGCCGAGGCTGATGTCCGCCTCGCCCGACTCAGCCATCAGCGCGCGGTTCTCGGACCGGGCCACGCTCAGGTAGCGGACCTCCTCGAGTGCCGGAGCCGCGCCGTCCCAGTGCTCGCTAGCGACCAGGTCGACCTGCGACGGGGTCTTCACGGACACCACGCGGTACGGACCGCTGCCGATGATCCGGGTGACCTTGCCCGTCGCGTCGTACGACGCCGGAGCGAGCACCTGCGTGCTCGTGTGCGCGACGACGGCCGGCAGCTGGGCGAACGGCTTGCCGAGCTCGATCACGACCTCGTCCCCGTCGGCCCGGATTGCGGTCACCCCGGCCTCGGTGAGGGTGCTCGCACCGGTCTTCCGGGCAACGGTCAGGGCATGGGCGACCGCGCGCGCGTCGACGGGGCTCCCGTCGTGGAAGGTGGCGCCGTCGCGGAGCGTGAACCGCCAGGTGCGGCCGTCGGACGACTCCCAGGCGGTCGCGAGACCGGGTCGCATCGTGCCGTCGGCATCGACGGTGACCAGGGTCTCGGCGGCGCCGAGCCGGGTGAAGATGCCCTGGGCGGTGGTCGGTTCGATTGCGTGGATCTCGTAGGGGCCGACGACGTCGAGGCGCGCATTGGGCGCGGTGTGCTCGCTCGCCCTCGCCGTGCAGGAGGAGAGGCCGGCGGTGATCAGGACGGCGAGAAGGACGCGGAGGGTCGGGCGGGCGCCGCGGTGGAACGGGGACATGGAGTTCTCCTTGGGAAGGGAACCATGATCATAATGATAATCATTCTCAAAACTCCACTCGGGGGACTGCTCGACGCTCCTCACCAGCTCGACTTGGTGATCCCCGGGAGCTCGCCGCGGTGCGCCATCTCCCGGAACCGGATCCTCGATAGCCCGAACTTCCGGAGGAACCCGCGCGGGCGACCGTCGACCTGGTCGCGGTTGCGCAGGCGCACGGGTGAGGAGTCGCGTGGCATGGCCGCCAGCTCGCGGATGGCCGCCTGCTGCTGCAGCGATCCCGGAGTCGACGTACGGACCAGGGCGCGGAGAGCCTCCCGTCGCTCGGCGTGGCGGGCGACGATCTCCCTCCGCCGCTTCTCGGCTGCGATCTTGCTCTTCTTCGCCATCAGCGCTCTTTCCGGAACTCGACGTGCCTGCGGATCTTCGGGTCGTACTTGCGCAGGACCAGCCGGTCGGGGTCGTTGCGCCGGTTCTTCTTCGTCACGTAGGTGTGGCCGGTCCCTGCAGTGGAGCGGAGCTTCACGATCGGCCGGACATCGCTTCCCTTGCCGGCCATCAGAGCTTGACCCCCTCGCGCAGCAGCCGGGCGACGACGGCGTCGATGCCGCGGACGTCGATCTCCTTGATGCCCTTCGTGCTGACCCGGAGCGTGACCCGGCGGTGCAGTGAGGGCACCCACCAGGTCTTGCGCTGGATGTTCGGATCGAAGCGCCGCTTCGTCCGGCGGTGCGAGTGCGAGACGTGGTGCCCGAAGCCGGGTTGGCGCCCGGTGACCTGGCAGTGGCGTGACATGGGCTTGCTCCTTCTGTCATGATGAGAACGATTCTCATTCTTACATAGGAGTTCGCACACCATGAAGCAGGACATCCACCCGGCGTACGGGCCCGTGGTCTTCCGCGACCGTGGCACCGGCAAGCTGTTCCTCACCGGATCGACGGCAACCAGCGAGAAGATGATCGAGGTCGAGGGCCGCACCTACCCCGTGCTCGACGTCGACGTGACCAGCGACAGTCACCCGTTCTGGACCGGCACGGCGAAGGTCGTCGACAGCGAGGGTCGCGTCGAGGCCTTCCACCGCCGCTACGGGTCACAGGTGTCGAAGGCATGAGGGCGCCCGTCGTCCTGGTCACCGGCGTCGACCCCACGGCGATGTCGGCCGTCACCGTCGGACTGCAGTGGGATCTGCCCAATGCGGTCGCGGTCCAGCACCGGATCGACCCCGAGCGGCAGGTGCTGCACCGCATCGTCAGCGACATGACCGGCGTGCTCGACCGTGCGGAGATCGCGCTCGAGCACGCCTGCGTCACCTGTGCGATCCGCGAGGACGTCATCCCCACCATCGAGCGATGTGCCCGCGACGGCCGCTGGAAGACGGTGATCGCGCACCTGCCGGTCGGCGCGGAGGGCGACCAGGTGTGTGCGGTCGTCAACTGGGACACCCGTCTGGCGCGCCACATCCGGATCGCCGGGGTCGTCGCTGCCCTTGACGGCAGCACCCTGGTCGCCGACCTCCTCGGAGATGCCCTGCTCCGGGAGCGGGGCCTCCACAGCGCAGCGGACGACACCCGCGGGGTCGGCGAGGTCGCCTGCGCCCAGATCGAGTACGCCGACCTCGTGGTCGTCACCGGCGGCTCGGACGCCGTCGGCCGTGGCCTGGTCCGCACGCTCGCGCGGCCCGATGCGGTCCTGGTCGAGGGTGCCGAGCACGTCGACGGAGCCGAGCTCCTCGACCGCAGTCACGCGCACGACGCAGCGGTTGCCTGGGTCGACCCGACGTTCGACGAGGAGCTGCCGGAGCCCGCCTTCCCGCAGATCTGGCGGATCGACCTGAGGTCGCCCCGCGCGTTCCACCCCGACCGCCTGCTCGCCGACCTCGAGCTCATCGGCGGAGGGGAGCACCGTTCGCGTGGCTGCTTCTGGCTGCCGTCGCGTCCTGGCAAGGCCCTGGTCTGGGACGGCGCGGGCGGCCAGCTCAGCATTGGCACCGGTCGCCCCTGGGGTCGTCGCGCGCCCTTCACCCGGATCGTGCTGACCGGTGTCGGCGAGCCGCCGGCGGGACTCGAGGACGCCTTCGACGACCTGCTGCTCGGCCCCGATCTCGAGGGCCGCAACTGGCGCGTCGAGGAGGACGGTTTCGAGCCCTGGCTCGGCAACATCCGCGACCTCGACCTTCCCGCCTGACGCACCTGAGCATCCCCTGCCCGACCATCGAGGAGAGACATGGCAGTTCCCAAGCGGCGTACGTCGCGCAGCAACACCCGCCACCGGCGTAGCCAGTGGAAGGCAGCCCCGGCCGACCTGGTGCCCGTGGTCATCGACGGTGAGGTCCACGCCGTCCCGCGGCGACTGGCCGCAGCCGTGCACCGGGGGCTGGTCGACCCGGCGACCGGCCGTCCCGTCAAGCACCCGAAGGAGAGCCCGTGAAGGTCCGCAACTCGCTCCGCTCGCTGAAGAACCAGCCCGGCGCCCAGGTCGTACGCCGCCGCGGCCGTACCTATGTCATCAACAAGCTGAACCCACGACTGAAGGCTCGCCAGGGCTGAGAAGAGGAAACCGGTGAACCGCACCGAACTCGCCAGCTCGATCGCAGACCGCGCAGGTCTGTCCGACGGCCAGACCCGGGCCGAGTCGAGTGCGCACGTGGCTGTGTTTGCCACATGCGTGCGCACTCAACTCCGAAGTGGCACGGAAGGGCCCGGGACTCCCGATAGGTCCCGGGCCCAACCTCCCGCTAATAGAAACTAACTCTTTCCAGTCGGGAACGGAACCCATCGGGAGGCTCCGGGCCTGAAATGGCTGAAGGGCCGCCACCGTCTTGCGACGGTAGCGGCCCTTCAGCTTGTGCTGGGGTCAGTCCTCTTCGAGCGCCTTGGCGACCCGGCGGTGGGCCTCCCAGATCTCCTCGGGCAGGCCGGTGAACTGGGCCAGGTGCTTCTCGCGGTAGCCCATCTCCTGGATCCAGCGGTCCTTGTCGATGGTGAGCACCGTGTCGAGGTCGGCGAGCGTCTGCTCGTCGAGGCCGTCGAGCAGGAGCTCGTCGCGCGCCGGGATGACACCGACGGGCGTCTCGACACCGGAGACCTCGCCGTTGCGGTACTGCATGAGCCACACCAGCGGGCGAAGGTTCTCGCGGTAACCGGGCCACAGGAAGCGGCCGTCCTCGCCACGCTGGAACCAGTTCACGTGGGCGAAGATCGGGTTGTTCGTGGCCTTGCCGACGACGTTGAGCCAGTGCTGTCCGTAGTCCGCCTCGGGGTAGGACATGAACGGACGCATCGACATCGGGTCGTAGCGGAGGACACCCTCGAGACCGTCGGCCGCGAAGGTTGCCTCGGCGCCCAGCGTCAGGCCGTCGTAGACACCCTCGGCGAGGTCGTTGATCGCGCGGATCAGTGGCTCGCGGTCGCGGGTGCGGCCACCGAAGATGATGCCGTGGATCTCGACGCCGGCAGCGTCGTCGTAGTCGGGAGCGACGTTGGGGACGTTGGCGAGCGTCGTCGTGAAGCGCGAGTTCGGGTGCGCCCAGTTGTCGTCGGCCTCATCGGCGGAACGGTCGGCGATCTTCTCGCCCTTCCAGTCCAGCCAGCCGTCGAGGTCGGTCGGCTTGTCGCCGCGGCCCTCCCACCAGACTTCCTGCGTCTTCTCGTTGTAGGCGACGTTGGTGTAGATGACGCCCAGGCCCGGCTTGATCGACTCGATCGCGGTCGGGTTGGTGTGCTCGTTGGTGTCCTTGGCGACACCGAAGACGCCGTTCTCCGGGTTGAAGCCGCGCAGGACGCCGTTCTCGTCGACCCAGATCCAGGCGATGTCGTCGCCGTAGAACTCGACGTGGTAGCGGTCGCCGAGGGCGTCGGGCGACAGCGTCATCGCGAGGTTCGTCTTGCCGGAGGCCGACGGGAAACCACCGCAGATGTTGTACTTCTTGCCGGTCTCCTTGTCGGAGATGCCGAGCAGCATGAACTGCTCCACGAGGAAGCCGTTCTTCCAGCCGTCGTACGAGCCCTGGCGCAGGCCGTGGGCGATCTTGCCGAGCAGCGCGTTGCCGCCGTAGGACGAGCCGAAGTGCAGGATCGTGCGCTCGTCGGCGACGGTCACGAAGTAGCGCTTGTCGTCCGGGGTGCCCTGGCCGAGGTTCGGCAGGTCGCCCGTGACGTGCACGGCGCGGACGAAGTCGTTGCCGAGGTGGTTGATGTAGTCCACGCCGACGCGAGCCATGCGGATCATCTGCAGGACGACGTTGACGTTGTCGGTGAGCTCGACGCCAGCGGCGAACTTGTCGAGCGGTCCACCGGCGGGTGCCATGAGGTACGGGATCACGTACATGGTCTTGCCCTCGGAGGCGCCGGTCATCAGCTCGATGAGCTTCGGCTTCATCTCCGCGGAGGGCCGCCAGTTGTTGTAGGTGCCCTTGTCACGCTCGTCGCTGGTCGCAACGATCGTGCGCTCCTCGGCGCGCGCGGTGTCCTTGAAGTAGGAGCGCGAGTAGTACGAGCCCTCGCCTGCGGGCAGCAGCTCACCCGCCTCAAGCGCTGCAGCAATCAGACGAGCGTCGTCGGCTGCGCTGACCACCTCGATCCGGGACGCCCCGGTGATCGCTGCCCACTCCTTGACGTACTCGCGTACGTCAGCGTTGGTCAGTCCAGCCTGGTCCAGCACGTTCTCGACGTCAGTCACTTGGTGTGTCCTCTCCACATCCGACTGTCATTGCACACGACACGCCCTCGGATCGCACAATTGGCAGGCTACCTGAGATGAAGAGTTTCGCAACTCGTGTAGCCTTCAAGTCCAAGGGTGGCTGGACGTCGCTCTCGACTGTCGATGGGTGTCGAGCGAGGAGGTGTGAGATGGGTGTACCGCTGTATCAGGCTAAGGCCGAGCTGTTCAAGACGCTCGGGCACCCCGCCCGTATCCGGATTCTGGAACTCCTCTCGCAGCGCGATCACGCCGTTCACGAGCTCCTGGAGCTGATCTCCATCGAGCCGAGCAACCTCTCGCAACAGCTCGCCGTGCTGCGTCGTACGTCGATGGTGGTGTCGCGTCGCGTCAACGGCGAGGTGGTCTACTCGGTCAGCGTTCCCGAGGTCCGCGACCTGCTCGCGTCGGCCCGAGTGATCCTCTCGGCGGTCATCGCCCAGCACAACGAGCTCACCGACGAGCTGTCCTCTTCGCACCCTGCCTGACGATTCCGCGTGACGCGCGGCCTTCGATGGCCCACGATGTGATGCATGCTGTCGATGAAGAGCAAGTGCGAGCTCTGCGGCACCGGGCTCGACTACGCCGCCGAGGCCTGGATCTGCTCCTACGAGTGCACCTACTGCCCGGCGTGCCACGCCACGCTCGAGTCGTGCCCGAACTGCGCCGGCGAACTCGTCGTCCGGCCGCGTCGGTCAACCGGACTTCGCGAGATCGCCAAGCGGGCCCCGGCCCGTGTCGTGCGCAGGGTCAAGCGCGCTCGCTCCTGACTGACGAATCTGCGAGCGTCAGCGCCCGCAGCTCCTCCTGGTACGCCACGTAGGCAGCCCGCAGCTCGGCACCGGGCCATCCGGCCGGGAGCAGCGGGGTGGGCAGGAGCGGATCCTCGCTGAGGTGGCGGACCAGGCGGGCGGCCGCGGCCAGGCGGGGCGCGGGCTCCGTCGTCGCAGCCAGCAGGCCCAGGTGACGGCGTCCCTCCGTGGCCCACGCATCGAGGTCCCACAGGCGGCTGGCCAGCGCCTCGGGGTCGTCAACGGGCTGGGTGCGGAACGTGGACAGCACCGGCTCGTCGGCGTACGGCGCGGCGCGGCGCAGGTTGGCGGGCCGCGTCCACACCCCTTCGCGCAGCTCGCCGAGGCGGGCCCGGGCGAGTGTGCTGCGCAGGCTCGCCCGCTCCGCCCCCGAGCGGCCACCGACCACGACCACGGCCATCTCCCAGGTGCCGTCCCAGGCTGCCTCGGCATCCTCGGCGGCCTCGTCCTGGTGGACCTGCCGCGCGATCAGCCGCGGGCCGAGCCGGTAGGTCCCGTCCTCGCGAGTCAGGTCACCGGCGGCGACCGCGCGGCTCAGTGCGACCCGGAGCGTGGGCGAGGAGATGCCGAAGTGGTCGCCGGCCCGGGTCAGCTCGCTGCTGGAGAGCTGGGCGGGGTGGGCACCCAGGAGCAGGCTCAGCACGACCGATCGTGCTGGCAGCGGAGCGAGGTCTTCGGGCACGGAACCATGGTCGCACGAACATCTATGGACACAGTTGCATCAATATCCGTAACATCGAGTGATGGAGACCTTCCACCGCACCCACGACGTCGTCAACCAGGTGCCTCCGCTCGTCGGCCACGACACCGCCGCAGACCCGGCCCTGCTCGACGGCCTCGAGCGCGAGGGGGCGGGTTGGGCCGTCGACGAGATCCACGAGCTCGGTCGCCTCGCGGGCACCGCGGAGGCACAGGGCTGGGGCCGGCTGGCCGAACGGGTGCCGCCGCGGCTGCACACCCACGACCGCTCCGGGCACCGGGTCGACGAGGTCGAGTACGTCCCGGCCTACCACCAGCTCATGGCGACCGCGGTCGAGCACGGGCTCCACGCTGCTCCCTGGGCGGATGACCGCGCCGGCGCCCACGTGGCCCGCGCCGCGAAGTTCATGGTCTGGTCCGTCGACGCCGGCCACGGCTGCCCGATCTCCATGACGTACGCCGTCGTCCCCGCGCTCCGCGCCAACCCCGAGCTCTCGGCGCAGTTCGAGCCGCTGCTCACCAACCGCGCCTACGACCCGGTCCTCGCCGACCCCGCCACCAAGCGCGGCCTGATCGCCGGCATGTCGATGACGGAGAAGCAGGGCGGTTCCGACGTCCGCGCCAACACGACCACCGCGACGCGACAGGCAGACGGCACCTACCTCCTGCGCGGCCACAAGTGGTTCACGTCGGCGCCGATGAGCGACCTCTTCCTGACCCTCGCCCAGACGCCTGCCGGAGTGACTTGCTTCCTCGTCCCGCGCGTCCTTCCCGGTGGGGAGCGCAACGCGATGCGGTTCATGCGGCTCAAGGAAAAGCTCGGCAACAAGTCCAACGCCAGCTCCGAGATCGAGTACGACGCGGCCGTCGGCTGGCTCGTCGGCGAGGAGGGCCGGGGCGTGCGCACCATCGTCGAGATGGTCAACATGACGCGCCTCGACTGTGTGATCGGGTCATCGGCGGGCATGCGGACGGCCCTGACGATGGCGGCGCACCACGCCCGCCACCGCTCGGCATTCGGCAAGCCGTTGATCGAGCAGCCGCTGATGCGCAACGTTCTCGCCGACCTGGCTGTCGAGTCCGAGGCGGCGACCACCGCGATGATGCGGCTCGCCGGCGCCAACGACCGGGCGATCCGCGGCGACGAGGGCGAGGCAGCGCTGCGCCGCATCGCCCTGGCGGTCACGAAGTACTACGTCTGCAAGCGGGCCCCGATGATGGCCGGAGAGGCCCTGGAGTGTCTCGGCGGCAACGGCTACATCGAGGACTTCGACCTCGCCCGCATCTACCGCGAGATGCCGCTGCTGTCGGTCTGGGAGGGCTCGGGCAACGTGGCCGCCCTCGACGCGCTGCGCGCGATCGCGAAGGAGCCGCACACGCTCGACGCCTTCTTCGCGGAGGCGGAGCTCGCCGGCGGCGCCAACGCGGCGTACGACGCGGCGGTGGACCGGCTGAAGAAGGAGTTCACCTCGTTCGACGACATCGAGCACCGCGCGCGCCGGATCGTGGAGCAGATGGCGCTGGTCTTCCAGGGTTCGCAGCTCGTGCGCCACGCGCCCGCTGCGGTCGCTGACGCGTTCTGCGCGACCCGCCTCGGCCGCGACTGGGGCGGCGCCTTCGGCACGCTGCCCGCCGGGCTCGACCTCGGCCCGATCCTGGCCCGCACCGAGACCGGTTTCCCCGGATGAGCGTCCACGTCGAGCGACGTGGTCCGGTCTCCGTCATCACGCTCGACCGGGCGGATGTCCGCAACGCCGTCGACACCGAGCACGCCCGGGCCCTGTACGACGCGTTCCTCGCCTTCGACGCCGACGATGCCGCGAGCGTCGCCGTACTCACGGGCGCCCACGGCACGTTCTGTGCGGGCGCCGACCTGAAGGCGGTCAGTGCCGGGACGATGCGGGCCGATCCGCCCGCGACCGACGGGCCGGCGCCGATGGGCCCGACCCGGCTGCTGCTCTCGAAGCCGGTGATCGCAGCGGTCGAGGGCCATGCGGTCGCTGGCGGGCTGGAGCTGGCGATCTGGTGCGACCTGCGCGTCGTCGACCCGGATGCGATCTTCGGCGTCTTCTGCCGGCGCTGGGGCGTGCCGCTGATCGATGGTGGCACGGTGCGCCTGCCCCGGCTGATCGGTCAGTCGCGCGCCATGGACCTGATCCTCACCGGCCGACCGGTCGGTGCGGAGGAGGCGTTGCAGATCGGGCTCGCCAACCGGGTCTCGCTTCCGGGAGCCGCGCTCGCCGACGCGATCGAGCTCGCTGAGCAGCTCGCGGCGTTCCCGCAGACCTGTCTGCAGCACGACCGGCTCTCTGCCCACGAGCAGCACGGGAAGGGCCTGGTGGCTGCCATCGAGGGCGAGTGGGCACACGGCGTCGAGTCCCTGGTCGAGGCCATGTCGGGAGCGGGGACCTTCGCCGCCGGAGCCGGCCGCCACGGCACGTTCGAGGAGTAGACTTTTCAGGTCTGAGGAGGCACGCCATGGGCGCCGGCGAAATCATCATCAGCCTGGTCATCGTCATCTTCTTCGTGGCCGCGGGGCTCATGGGCCTCGCCCGTCCGTGGGAGGACAAGGAGGAGGGCGAGCACCTCGCGGTCCTGAACGATCTGGAGCACGCTCCCGAGGACCCGACCACTCCCTGAGTGGCTCGATCGGGGACTCCCCAGGCGGGTGCTGGCGGAGTACGCTCGAAGAGCGGGGACCGTCCATTGGAGGCGCCATGCATGCCTGGGCCGTTCTGACCGGGTGGGAGATCGCCATCGCGGTCTTGATCCTCGTTGCGTTCATCGTCTCGATCTTCATCTCCCTGTCGGTGAAGAACCGGGATCTGGGAGACCAGGACCTCGAGCACTGGGACCACGAGCACGGTGATGCAGACGCGCGGTGACGCGTAGCGGAAGCAGGTCTGAGGTGGCCGCCACGTAACTTGTGACGGCCATCACAGTTGGTCCCTGCATGGATCTTCTCCACCGTGGTCGCGGTGCCTTCGCAGCCAGTCTCGCCCTGATCGCCCCCGCGCTGCTGGCGCCCGGGCTCCTCGCTGGTTCCGCAGCGGCCGCCGACCCGGCGTACACCGTGCAGGCGCTGCACTTCGCGGTGCTGACCGGTCCCGCCAGCGACATTCCCTGCGACATCGTCGGTGACCTCTACGTCCCCACGGACGCGAGCCCGACCAGCCGCAAACCGGCCATCCTGACCACCAACGGGTTCGGCGGCAGCAAGGCCGACCAGGCGGGCATCGGCAAGGCCTTCGCCTCACGCGGCTACGTCGTGCTGTCCTACTCCGGACTCGGTTTCGGCGGCTCGACCTGCAAGATCACCCTCGACGACCCGGACTGGGACGGCAAGGCCGGAAGCCAGCTCGTCGGCTACCTGGGCGGCAAGGCCGGGGTCGCCTTCCTCGACGCGGCACACACGCAGCCCGCGCCGGCGCTCGACGTCGTCCAGCTCGACCACCGCGACCACGCGGGCCGGGCCTCGGTCAACGACCCGCGGGTCGGCATGATCGGCGGCTCCTACGGCGGCGGCAACCAGTTCGCGACGGCCTCGGTCGACCCCCGGGTCGACACGATCGTCCCGATCATCACCTGGAACGACCTCCCCTACAGCCTCAACCCGAACAACACCGCGCAGGGCCCCGGCGTCACCTCGACGACCCCGGGTGCGACCAAGTTGTTCTGGGGCCTCGGCTTCTCTGCGCTCGGTCTGACCGGTGACGCGCAGAACGGCCAGGTCCCCGGTGAGCCGCTTCCCTGCCCGAACTTCGCCGACTGGGTCTGCCCGGCCCTGGTGCTGGCCGGCACGACGGGCTACTTCGATGCCGCGGCGACGGCGGCGGCGCACCACGCGTCGGTCGCGTCGTACCTGCCGCGGATCACGATCCCGACCCTCCTGGTGCAGGGCGAGAACGACACCCTCTTCAACCTCAACGAGGCGATCGCGACGTACAAGGCGCTCAAGGCGCAGGGCACTCCGGTGAAGATGATCTGGCAGTCGTGGGGCCACTCCGGCGGGCCTGCCCCGGGTGAGGTCGACCTCGACAACCCGGACCCGGCCACGCAGTACGAGACCGGCCGGTTCCTGAACTGGTTCGACCACTACCTCAAGGGAACAGACGTCGGCACGGGCCCGGGCTTCTCCTGGTTCCGTCCGTGGATCACCTACACCGGCAACGCCGCCCCGGCGTACGCCAGCTCGCCGTCGTACCCGGTCGGCGGTGCGCGCACCTGGAAGCTGTCGGGTGGTGGCCTCCTCGCGCCGGGCACCCTCACCACCGGTACGCCGATGCTCGGCATGCAGACCTTCCTCACCACGACCGGCGGACTGCCCACGAGCCTGAACCCGTTCGACGTGCTGGGCAGCTACGCGCCGCTGCCGAACGAGACCACGCTGGACCTGCCGGGCACGTTCGCTGCCTGGTCGACCCCGGCGCTCTCGGCCAACCTCGATGTCGTCGGCTCCCCGGTCCTCACCGTCTCGCTGCAAGCTCCGACGGCCGCGCTGACGCAGGCGACGGGACCGGCCGGACAGCTGGTCCTCTTCGTGAAGCTCGTCGATGTGGCGCCCGACGGCAAGGCGTCGTTGATCAAGGGGCTCGAGGCGCCGATCCGCGTCCCGAACGTCAACGCGCCGGTCAAGGTGACCCTGCCGGCGATCGTGCACCGCTTCGCCGCGGGCCACCAGCTCAAGCTGGTCGTCGCGGGTGGCTCGGTCAACTACCGCGGAGGCATCGTCGGAGCGCCGGTGACGATCGCGGCCGGATCGGGCCAGACCCTGGTCCTGCCGGTCACGCCCTGATCGACCTGGGGATCGCTCTTCAGGGAGCAGCGTCAGCCCGTGCCCTCAACCGGGAACGGGCTGACGCGCGCGGGTCAGGCAGCGTTGCCGGGACCGGTGATGTTGACCATCCAGCTGACGCCGAACTTGTCGATGACGTGACCGAAGACGTCGCCCCACGGCTGCAGACCCAGGGGCATGCCCACGGTGCCGTCGGCGGCGAGGTCGTTGAAGTAGCGGGTCAGCTCCTCCTCGTCGTCACCGGAGAGGGAGACCGAGAAGCCAGCGGGCGCGGTGAACGGGCCCATGTCCGGGTGCGAGTCCGATGCCATGAGCGTGAAACCGAGGGGGGTCTCAAGCATGGCGTGCATCGTCAGCTCCGCGGCCGGACCGGTGTCGCCCATGTCTCCGAACTTGTTCACCGCGAGCTCGCCACCGAGGACGAACTGGTAGAACTCCATCGCCTCGGCGGCGTTGTCCTTGAAGTTGATGTAGGGGTTGAGGCGGCTGGCCACGGGTGCTCCTCGGGTGATCGGGTGGATGGTCACAAATAGCCAACACCCCACCACCGACAGTGTCGAGAGTGGGGCGGTGAACAGAGCGGGGGTCAGAGCGAGGCTTCGATGGCCTTCTTGAGCTCCTTGCTCGAGTGAGCGGCGGCGATCTTCACGAAGGGCTCGACGATCTTGCCGAGCGCGCGCCCGGTGATGCCGCTGCCGAGGTCGTACTCCCAGCGCAGGACCGTGCGGGTCTGGGACTCGGAGACCGGCGCGAGCGTCCAGAACGAGGTGTTCTTGATGCCCTTGTAGGAGGCGAGCGTGAACTTCGTGCCCTCCTCGAACTCGGTCACCTCGAGGAACGAGTTGAGCGAGGCGCCGAGCTTGATCGTGCCCTCGAACTTCGCGCCCAGGCCGCGGGTGACATCGGTCAGCGCGACGAGCTTCTCCAGCCCGTACATGTAGGAGGAGGCGTTCGTGTAGTCCGCGACGAAGTCGAAGACGACAGAGGAGGGGGCGTCGATCTCGATGTCGACGGTCACTTCATTGGCCATGACAGGACAGTAGCCGGATACCGGGACTCCCTGTCCCGGCATCCGGCGTGAAGACCGTCACTCCGTGCTACTTGGCCTCGTACCAGGCCTTCAGCAGGACTCCGCACTGCGTGCCGGACGTCAGCTCCGAGTTGACCAGCAGCGTGGCCTGGGTGCCGTCGTCGAAGGTCATGGCGCAGGTGTGCAGCTCGCGGGACCCGAGCAGGTCGCCTCCGTGCCAGTAGGCACCGGGGGAGCGGAAGTTGTCCGCGACGCCGTCCGGCACGCCGAACTGGCCGCCGTCACCGCCGTTGGAGTCCTCGTTCCACCCGGCGCGGAACTCGTCCATCCAGTCGAGGTCGGCCTGGGTGATGATCGTCCCGGCGCGGAGCTTGCTGAGGTACTGCACCAGCTGGGCCGAGGACATCGCCAGGCCGCGGGCGCCTGCGCACTCCGCGCTGCTGGTGCCGAGCACGACGCCCGTGCTGGCCTGGGTCGCGTTGAGCGGGTAGGACCGCACGCCCGTGGTGGTGCCGGGCGTGATGCAGCCGATGCCCGCGATCGCGGCCGGCTTGAAGATGTGCTCGGTCATGAACTCGAGCACGTACGCCGTGTGGTTGGCGGCCGTGATCGGCAGCTCCTCCGCAGCGTTCGAGTACTTCTTGCCGCCGCTGCGGTTCCACAGCTCGGCGTCGATGACGCGCAGGAGCGCGAAGTTGGCGTTCTTGTAGGCGCGCTGCGAGTCGACGGTGGTCCCGTTCTCGACCACGACCTGCATGGCGGCCCAGCTGTTGTTCGACGGCGGGTTGGCCATCGCGGCGAGCGCCTGGTTGATGCCGGAGGTGTGGGTCAGCAGGTGGCGGAATCGGACCTGCTTGAACTTGGTGACGTCCCAGCCCTTCGGCAGATAGGGCCACACCAGGGTCTCCGGGGTCAGGCCGTTGCGGCGCAGCAGCTTCATGGTGGCGACCGCGGTGACGTTCTTGGTGACGCTGGCCAGCTCCATCTGCATGCCGGCCTGCATCGGCACCGCGACGCCGTTGTTGTCGGCGGCGGAGATCGCGAACCCACCCGCGTCAGCGGCCTTGAGGGCGCCGTTCTGGGAGATGGCCAGCTGCCAGCCGAAGGCCCGGCCCTGCATCTGGGTGGCGACCGAAGTGCGCATCTCCGAGACGCTGGCCTGGGTGTTGGCCAGGGGGAGGCCGTCGGCGTGGGCGGCGCTCGGCAGGGCAGCGCCGATGGCCGACGCGAGGGCGGCGGAGGTAAGGGTCGTGGCGAGTGCGGTGCGGATCTTCATGACTGGCTCCTGGGGGTGTCCATCGGGGTTGTGATGGATGGAGGAGCAGGCCGGAGAGATCCTTACGACTTTCCCGGAAACTTTTCCGGAGCGTCACCAGGCGGCGGTCTTGTAGTCCTTCAGGAAGACGCCGTAGATGTCCACTCCAGCCTCGCCCTGCACGATCGGATCGAAGACCCGGGCCGCGCCGTCGACCAGGTCGAGCGGCGCGTGCCAGCCCTCCGCGGCGATCCGCAGCTTCTCGTAGTGGGGACGCTCGTCGGTGATCCAGCCGGTGTCGACGGCGGTCATCAGGATCCGGTCGGTCTCGAACATCTCGCCCGCCGAGGTGCGGGTCATCATGTTGAGCGCGGCCTTGGCCATGTTGGTGTGCGGGTGTCCGGCGCCCTTGTAGCGACGTCCGCCGAACTGGCCCTCCATCGCGCTCACGTTGACGATGTAGGCCCGGCGCGCGCCTTTCTGCACGGCGGCGCGCATGGCCGGGCGCAGCCGGGAGTTGATCAGGAACGGCGCGATCGAGTTGCAGAACTGGACCTCGAGCAGCTCCAGCGGGTCGACCTCGTCGAGCACCTGGGTCCAGGAGTTGTTGTCCTGCACGTCGGGCAGCAGGCCGCCGGCATCGACGGCGGTGCCGGCGATGTGGGCGTCCAGTGAGGCATTGCCGGCCTTGAGCGCGAGGGCGGTCATCGAGGCGGCGTTGTGGGCAGCGATCGCGTGCTCGGGGGACTCGCCCTCGTGGTGGGCCACCGCGCTGGTGTCGAGCGCACCGGCGATGGCCGCGGGGTGGGCCTCGGAGATCCGGTCGAAGGTGAGCATCTCGGGCAGCTCGCGGAGTCCGTAGGACTCTGCGGTGGGCAGCGGTGCCAGCTCGCCGTCGGTGAGGTGCGAGTAGGCGCCGGGGAGGCGGCGTACGGTCTGACAGGCGTTGTTGATGATGATGTCGAGCGGGCCGTCGGCCGCGACGTCGTCGGTGAGCGCGATGACCTGGGTGGGGTCGCGCAGGTCGATGCCGACGATCTTGAGCCGGTGGATCCAGTCGGCGGAGTCCTCCATCGCGGCGAAGCGCCGGACCGCGTCCTTGGGGAAGCGCGTCGTGATCGTCGTGTGTGCGCCATCGCGGAGCAGGCGCAGCGCGATGTACATGCCGATCTTGGCGCGGCCGCCGGTGAGCAGCGCGCGCTTGCCGGTCAGGTCGGTGCGCTGGTCGCGCTTGGTGTGGCTGAACGCCGCGCACTCGGGGCAGAGCCAGTGGTAGAACGCGTCGACCAGCGTGAAGTCCTGCTTGCAGATGTAACAGCCGCGAGCAGTGATCAGCTCGCCCGCGAAGGCGCCCTTCACGTTGGAGACCAGCGGGATGCCGGCGGTCTCGTCGTCGATGCGCATCGCGGACCCGGTCGCGGTCGACTCGATGATCGCCTGGTCGTGGTCGATGCGGACCTGGCGGATCTCGGCGCGACGCTGCTTCTTGATCAGCTTGTACATGTACGACGCGGCGCGCTTCATCGTCGTGACGTCCGGGTGCTCCGGGTCCAGCCGCGGGATGTCCTTGAGGACCTCGATCGCGATCGCGAGCTTGTCGGGATCGATGCGGTCGAGCGGGCTCTGGTCGGGCTCTGCCTCGGGCCCGGAGTCGGGCTCGATGGGGGAAACGTCGGGGTTCTGCACCGGCTGATCCTACGTTCGGCGCGGCGCCCGGCGAATTCCTCAGCCTCGGGCGAAACGACCCCGGAAAGTATTCGCGCCCGTCGCGGGCCAGCGGGAGGGAGGGAGTGCTGGCTGCGACGGGCGCGTAGCGACCGGGGACTGGGAGGGAGGTTGTCCCCGATCGTTGTGCTGGTTAAACGCGGCAGCGCTGAGGTGGTTACGGCCCCGGGAGATCTTTTTTCAAGAAACTTTTGTCGGGGGTCACGAGCGACTTCGGGCCGATCCCCGAAGCCGCCCCGAGCACTAGCCTCGGAGCATGGGAAGAGCCGTCGGAATCCAGCAGCTGCCGGGCGTGGTCAGGTGGCTCGTGCGCCAGGAGATCGACATGTGGCGCAGCCTGTTCCTCTGGCTCGGGCGGCGGCGTCCGGGGCTACGGCCCGGTGTCACGGCGTACCCCTACGTCGCGATCGTGCGCCCGGCACTCTGGGCGTTCATCGTCGGCTCGGCGATCGAGGTGCTTGCCGTGCACCTCCTGTTGCAGCGCTGGCCGGCGATCCAGCTCCCGGCGCTGGTCCTGGGCATCTGGGGCCTGCTCTGGATGCTCGGCATGCTCGGAGCGGTCACTGTCTACCCGCACCTGGTCGGCGATGACGGCGTCCGGTTGCGTCATGGCAGCGCCGTGGACCTCCCGATCGCCTGGACCGACATCGCGTCGGTGCGGTCGACGCGGCACGACTACGAGGGCATGCGTCGGATCCGCGTCGAGGAAGGTGACTCGCCGGTCCTCGCCCTGACCCAGCTGGGCCAGACCAATGTCGAGATCCGGCTCCACGCGGAGCTGACCCCCGCCCTCGCACGCGGGAGGACAGGGGTCAGCTCGGTCCGGGTGTACGCCGACGACGCGCGTGCGCTGGTGTCCGCCCTGCGCGCGGGCGCCGTGGAGTCCCCCCGGGCTACTCCGTGAGGTCGGCGACCGTGGCGCCCTCGGCGGCGCGCTGGACGGCCTCCGTGCCCTTGATCGCTGCTGCCTTGGTCTCGTAGTCCTCGCCGACCGCGACGACCTGACCGTTGGCGGCCTTCAGGCGGAACCGGAACTTGCCGGCCTTGTCCTCGTAGACCTCGAACTTGCCTGCCATGCCTTCACCTTCCGAGTGCATCCAGCAAAACAACGGATCCCGAGCTCCGGCGGGCGGGCGCCCGAGCCGAGTGAAGCGCACCCGGGCAGACGCTCACAAGGGCTTCGGCGGCCTCGTTGTGCCCGTGCACCGGAAGTTCACCTCGATCCGCCACACTCACGCGCGTGACGATCAACCCAGTGCCTGCGGAGTTCCTCCGGTCAGGCCATGCCCCGGCGGAACGCACGTTGGTCGATGTCTTCCGCTCGACGGTTGCCGCCCACCCCGAAGCGCTCGCGGTCGACAGCGGTGTCGCCGTCCTGAGCTACGCCGAGCTGGCCGAGGCGGCCGCTGACCTCGCCGGTCAGCTGGTCGAGGCCGGCGTCGGCCGCGGCGACAAGGTCGGGGTGCGGATCCGGTCCGGCACGACCGAGCTCTACGTCGCGATCCTCGGGGTCCTGAACGCCGGAGCGGCGTACGTGCCCGTGGATGCTGACGACCCTGACGAACGCGCGCGGGTGGTCTTCGCCGAGGCCCGGGTCCGGGCCGTCATCGGCAACGAGCTCGCGATCGCGGTTCCGGGCGAGCCGGTCGAGGAGCCCGAGGCCGTCGTCGTGGTCGATCCGCTTCCCGAGGACGACGCCTGGGTGATCTTCACCAGCGGCTCCACTGGCACCCCGAAGGGCGTCGCGGTCACCCACCGCAACGCCGCAGCCTTCGTCGACGCCGAGTCGCGGATGTTCCTGCAGGACGAGCCGATCGGCCCCGGGGACCGGGTGATGGCCGGCCTCTCGGTCGCCTTCGACGCGAGCTGCGAGGAGATGTGGCTCGCCTGGGCGTACGGCGCGTGCCTGGTGCCCGCGCCCCGCTCGCTGGTGCGCTCCGGCGTCGACGTCGGGCCGTGGCTGGTCGCCAACGACATCACCGTCGTCTCCACCGTGCCGACCCTCGTCGCACTCTGGCCGCTCGACTCGCTGGTGAACGTGCGCCTGCTGATCATGGGTGGCGAGGCGTGCCCGCCCGAGCTGGCCGGCCGCCTCCAGTCCGAGGGGCGCGAGGTCTGGAACACCTATGGCCCGACCGAGGCCACCGTCGTCGCGTGCGGCTGCCAGCTCGACGGCTCCGCTCCTGTCCGGATCGGCCTGCCGCTCGACGGCTGGGACCTCGCGGTCGTCGACGCGGACGGTCACCCGGTCGCGATCGGCGAGAGTGGCGAGCTGATCATCGGCGGCGTCGGGCTGGCCCGCTACCTCGACCCCGCGAAGGACGCCGAGAAGTACGGTCCCATGCCCACCCTTGGCTGGGACCGCGCCTACCGCTCCGGCGACGTCGTCGTGAACGACCCGGCGGGCCTGCTCTTCGGTGGTCGCGCGGACGACCAGATCAAGCTCGGCGGTCGCCGGATCGAGCTGGGTGAGATCGACGAACAGCTGCTCCGTCTCCCGGGAGTGGTGGGGGCGGCCACCGCCGTCCGGGCCACGAAGTCCGGCAACAAGCTGCTGGTCGGCTACCTCGCCGTCGACCCGACGTACGACGCGGCATCGGCGCAGGAGCTCCTGCGCACGCGACTTCCCGCGACCCTGGTCCCGCGGCTGGCCGTGGTCGACGAGATGCCGACCCGCACCTCGGGCAAGATCGACCGCGACGCCCTGCCCTGGCCACTGCCGGCGTCAGCAGGTGCCGGCTCCGGCGACGGGGGTGGCCTGCACGGTGTGCATGCCTGGATCGCGGAGATCTGGCAGGACGTGCTGGGCGCCGACGTGACCAGCCCCCAGGACGACTTCTTCGCCTTCGGCGGCGGTTCGCTGACCGCGGCGCAGGTGATCAGCCGGCTGCGCGAGCGCTATCCCGAGATCGCGGTCGGCGATCTCTACGAGCACCCGTCGGTCGCCGGACTCGCCGAGGTCCTCGACACGCACGGGGGCACGGTCAAGAAGTCGGACCGTCACGTCAAGCCGATCCCGCGCAAGACCCAGCTCGGGCAGGCTGCGGCGCTGCTCCCGCTCCGTGGCCTCGCCGCGGCGCGCTGGCTGGCCTGGCTGGCGCTGCTCTCGACCATCGCCCAGCCGCTGCTCGACACCACGTGGTTGCCGACCTTCCCGGTCTGGCTGCTGATCCTGACCAGCTGGTTCCTGCTGGTTCCGCCCGGGCGGATGACGTTGGCGGCGGGCCTGATCCGGCTGACGCTCCGCGGCGTCGAGCCCGGCCGCTATCCCCGTGGCGGCAAGGTGCACCTGCGGGTGTGGCTGGCCGGCCGGATCCAGGACGAGCTCGCGGCGACCTCGCTGAGCGGCGCCCCGTGGTTCCCGCACTACGCCCGCCTGCTCGGAGCCAAGGTCGGCAAGGGCGTCGACCTGCACACCCTCCCGCCCGTCACCGGCTTCCTCGAGATCGGCGAGGGTGCGGCGGTCGAGCCCGAGGTGGATCTCAGCGGCTACTGGATCGATGGCGACGTCGTGCACCTCGGTGCCATGCGGATCGGGGCCCGCGCCCGCGTCGGTGCCCGCAGCACCCTCGAGGGCGGCGCCGACATCGGCGAGGGTGCGGAGATCGCACCCGGCTCGCTGGTCGTCGGCACCGTTCCGGACGAGGAGTTCTGGGCCGGCTCGCCGGCCGGCCACCGCTCGGTCGCGCGCGGGCCGTGGTCGGACAACGAACCTCCGCACGAGGGCATCTGGCTCGGCCTCTACGGCGTCCTGTCGACGCTGATCGCGGGCCTCCCGGGCATGGCGACGCTCGCCGGCGTGGCGGTCGTCCTGCCGCAGGTGCGCTCGGCGACCTCCGCCGGCGACTTCCTGCTGCGTGCACTGCCGTGGCTCCCGCTGGCTGCCCTCGCGGCGTACTCCGTGCTGGCGCTCGCGATCCTGCTGCTGGTCCGCGTGCTGGGGGCCGGCATGACCGCTGGCCACCACCCGGTGCGATCCGCGGCGGGAGTGCGGATCTGGGCCACACTCCGCGTCCTCGACGAGGCACGGACCTGGCTCTTCCCGCTCTACTCGAGCGGGCTGACGCCGCTGTGGTTGCGCCTGCTCGGCGCGAAGATCGGCAAGGGGGTCGAGGCGTCGACCGTCCTGCTGATCCCGAAGTTCACGACCGTCAACGACCAGGCCTTCCTCGCCGACGACACCCTGATCGGCTGCTACGAGCTCGGCGGCGGCTGGATCCGGGTCGAGCACGTGAAGGTCGGCAAGCGTGCCTTCGTCGGCAACTCCGGGATGCTGGCGCCGGGCCGCAAGGTGCCCAAGTCCTCTCTGGTCGCCGTGCTCTCCGCAGCGCCGGCGCGTGGCTCCGCCAAGGCCGGCACCTCCTGGATGGGCAGCCCGCCGACGAAGCTGCGCCGTTCCTCGGGCAAGACCGACTCGAGCCGCACCTACGACCCGCCGCTCCGGCTGAAGCTCTACCGGAGCCTGGTCGAGCTCGGGCGGGTTCTGCCCGTGCTGGTCGCTGTCCTGCTCTACGCCGCCGTCGCGTCGACCCTGCTCGGGCTGCTCGCCTGGCAGCCGCTGGTTGCGGTGGTCCTCGGCGGCCCGGTGCTCGCACTCGGTGGCCTGGCCGCCGCCCTCGTCGCGGCGCTCGCCAAGTGGGTCTTCGTCGGCCGGCACCGCAGCACCGACCACCCGCTGTGGTCGGGCTTCGTGTGGCGCAACGAGCTTGCGGACACCTTCATCGAGGTGCTGGCGGCTCCGTGGTTCGCAGCGGTCACCCAGGGCACCGTCCTGCTCAACATCTGGTTGCGGGTGCTCGGCGCCAAGGTCGGCCGTGGCGTCTGGTGTGACACCTACTGGCTGCCCGAGACAGACCTGATCGAGCTGCACGACGGTGCCACGGTCAACGCCGGCTGCGTCGTGCAGACCCATCTCTTCCACGACCGGGTGCTCAGCATGGACAAGGTGATCCTGCGCGCCGGAGCGACCCTCGGACCCAACAGCGTGATCCTGCCCGCGGCTACGATCGGGCGGCATGCAACGGTGGGACCCGTGTCGCTGGTGATGAGGGGCGAGGGAGTCCCCGCACGCACGCGATGGATCGGGAACCCGATCGGACCCTGGGAGGAGGACTGAGTGCCCGGCACTGACCCGTACGTCCCCGGCCATGGCAACGCGGCGTACGACGTCGAGCACTACGACCTCGACCTCCGCTACAAGCCCGCAGGCAACCGGCTCGACGCCGAGGCCACGCTCCGCTGCGTCGCGCTCGACGAGCTCGACAACCTCGTCCTCGACCTCCACCACCTCCGCGTCACCCGGGTGTCGGTCGCCGGTCACGGCGTCGACAAGTTCGCGCACCGCAACGACAAACTGCGGATCCGGCTGAAGTCACCGGTGCTGACGGGTGAGCGGTTCAGCGTGACGGTGAAGTACTCCGGCGCCCCCACCGCGGTGAAGTCCAGGGCCCTCGGCGATGCCGGCTGGGAGGAGCTCGACGACGGTGTCATCGTTGCTGCCCAGCCCCACGGTGCGCCGTCCTGGTTCCCCTGCAACGACCGTCCGGACAACAAGGCGACCTACGCGATCAGCATCAGTGCTCCCTCGGACTACCACGTCGCCTTCAGTGGCGCGCTGCTCTCCTCGTCACGCAGCGGCGCTTCGACGACCTGGTCCTACGAGCAGACCGCGCCCATGGCGACGTACCTCGCGACCGTGCAGATCGGCCGCTACGTGGTGAGCGAGCAGCCCGGCGTCGTCCCGATCCGCGTCGTGCGGCCAGCCGACGTCCGCGGCCCGGCGTACGACGCGTCGTTCGGGCAGCAACCGAAGATGATGCAGTTCTTCACCGAGCGTTTCGGCCCGTACCCCTTCGAGGGCTACACGACTGTCATCACCAACGACGACCTCGAGATCCCGCTGGAGTCGCAGTCGCTGTCGACCTTCGGCCGCAACTTCGCCTCGGCGGAGTGGTCGGAGGTGCGGCTGGTCGCGCACGAGCTCGCCCACCAGTGGTTCGGCAACGCGGTGACGCTGCGGCACTGGAAGGACATCTGGCTGCACGAGGGCTTCGCCTGCTACAGCGAGTGGCTCTGGTCCGAGCAGGCCGGGCCGAAGTCGACCGCGGAGTGGGTCGAGCACTACCACCGCAAGCTCTCCGACCTCCCTCAGGACCTGGTCCTCGCCGACCCGACCCCGGACCTGATGTTCGACGACCGGGTCTACAAGCGCGGTGCGCTGACGTTGCACGCACTGCGGATCACGGTCGGCGACGAGGCGTTCTTCGAGATCCTGCGGCGCTGGGTGGCCGACAACAACGGGGGCACCATCACCACGCCGCAGTTCGTCATCCACTGCGAGGAGATCTCGGGCAAGCCGCTCGCGGGCCTGTTCCGAGACTGGCTCGAGGAGACCGCGCTCCCGCCGCTGCCCGCGAGCTGAATGCGCACGTGGCTGTGTTCGCCACACGTCTGCGCACTCAACTCAACTGGGTGGCCGCGGTGACGTAGCCGTTTGGCGACGGAACTCGGCGTACGTCGTGATCCGCGAGCGCGACGCTGGTCATCGGGCGGGCCAGGCCGACGCCCATCGCCTTGAGCACCGCCTCCTTGGCGGCCCAGTGCCAGGCCTGCTCCTCGGCGGTGTCGGCTGTCTCGCCCTCCGCGAGCACGATGCCCGGATCCCAGCCGCGGGCGACGGCGTCGATGGACTCGATGTCCACGCCGACCCGGCCGTGCGTCCCGATCGCCGTCACGAGATGGCAGCCCGATCGGCTCACCGAGACCGCGAACGCCTGCCCGTCGAGACGGGCCCACGGGGCGCCGTGCTGGTCCGACCCACATGCTGGGCAGAGGCGTCCGCTCGTCACGACACCCGGCCCCAGCAGTGATCCGAGGTGGTCCGCGAGGGCCGCGGTCGCGCCGAGCGCAACCGGGTGGCGGCGTACGTCGGGCATGGGCGCACGCTAACGGACAAGTCGCGTCGCCTGTTGTTCATGATCCGTGCCTACGGTCGCAGGCATGATCGAGGACCTCAGGGCCCACATCGACCGACTCCAGGTCGAGGGACACACCATCGGCGACGACCACGATGACGATCCGATCCTGATCGACCCTCAGGGGCTGGCCGTGGACACGTGGCGGGAGAACTACCCCTACGACGAGCGTCTCGACCGCGCGCTGTACGACATGGAGAAGTACGCGCTCCAGGTCGAGCTGATCAAGTTCCAGAACTGGCAGCAGCGCACCGGTAGTCGCCACGTCGTGCTCTTCGAGGGCCGCGACGCCGCGGGCAAGGGCGGCACCATCAAGCGGTTCATGGAGCACCTGAACCCGCGCCATGCGCGCACAGTCGCGCTGGTCAAGCCCAGCGAGCGTGAGAGCACGCAGTGGTACTTCCAGCGCTACATCCAGCACCTGCCCGCAGCTGGCGAGCTCGTCCTGTTCGACCGGAGCTGGTACAACCGCGCCGGTGTCGAGCGGGTCATGGGGTTCTGCTCGGACGACGCCTACGAGCGGTTCATGGAGCAGGCGCCGCGCTTCGAGAAGATGCTGGTCGACTCGGGCATCGCCGTGACGAAGTTCTGGTTCTCCGTCACCCAGTCCGAGCAGCGGACCCGGTTCATCATTCGCCAGATCGACCCGGTCCGGCAGTGGAAGCTCTCGCCGATGGACCTGGAGTCCCTGGACAGGTGGGACGCCTACACCGCGGCCAAGGAGGAGATGTTCCGGCGCACGGACACCCGGACCGCGCCCTGGATCACCGTCAAGTCCAACGACAAGAAGCGCGCCCGGCTGAACGCGATTCGCTACTTCCTCTCGCAGGTCGACTACGAGGGCAAGAACCACGAGGTCGTCGGTGCGGCCGACCCGCTGATCGTGAAGCGTGGAAAGGTCAGCGAGGGCGACTGATCCGGTAGCTCCTCAGCGCGACGCCGCGGAGCAGCAGGTCGAGATCCGCGTCGGTCCCCAGCACCTCGGTCAGCAGCGCGATGCTGGCGGGGATGCCCAGGCCGGGCTTGTCCATCGGGAAGTTCGACGCCCACATCGTGCGGCTGGCGCCGAACGCATCGTGCAGGTGCCGGATCAGGGGTGCGACCGTGTCGACGAACCGCGCGTCCAGCGGCGCGGTCCGCGCAGATCGCACCTCGCCGCCGACCACCGGCATGCCGAGTCCGGAGTGCTTGGCGACCACGTTGGGCAGGGCCGCGAGCGCTGACACGTCGTCGCGCCACCGCGCGAGCTGGTCTGCCCGCACGCGCTCACTGCGGCCGGTCGAGGTGCCGCGCGGACCCAGCAGCCCGACGGGGGTGGCGTAGTGGTCGAGCACGAACGTCGTCTCGGGGTAGGCCCGGACCAGGGGGAGCGCATCAGGCAGCTGGTGCGCGTAGCCCCACAGCTCGAAGCTCAGGCCCCGCTCGGCGACGGCCGTGAATCCCTCGAGGAAGGCGGGATCGGCCCAGAGCCGTGGCGCGTCCTCGAAGTCGCGGACTCCGGGGTCGGGATGGTTGGCCGCCGAGGTGCGTACGCCGCGCACGAGCGGGCTCGCCGCCAGGTGCAGGTCGAGCACCTCTCCGGCGTCGGACCACCGCGGGTCCACGTGGGCCACGATGGCGCCGAGCTCCGGGGCACCGTCGACGCCGAACGGGAGACTGCTGATCCAGCGGGTCTCGCCGACCGCGTCGCGGTGTTCGGCGTGCGGCCACGCCGCCTCGATGTGGACCACGGTCGCCACCGGGACCTCGCCTGCATCGCGGCGGTAGTCCAGCGGGAGATACGGCTTGAGGACGTGGTGCGGGTTGCCCACGAACTCGCGGTCGGCCCGCGGCAGCACCCAGCGCAGCGCCCGCGGGACGCGGGGGAGCAGGCGGAAGGCACGGGCCTGTTTCGACACGATCCGCTCGGTGGTCAGCGGGTCCCACTGGTGGATGTGCGGGTCGACGACTCCGTCGGGCCAGCTCTTGTCCGTCATCGGTTCTCTCCGTCGGGTCCGTCGAGTGCGAGCAGGGCGTGCAGCGCGCGGCAGGCGTGGTCGACCTCGGTGTCGCGGTCAGCCCGGGCGTCCGAGGGCAGTCCGGACCAGCGCAGCGCCCGGTCCTCGACGTACGCCGTCCAGCCGTGCGCGACGGGTAGGGCAGCCTCGGGCAGCCCGGTCGCGGTGACCACACGCCGCGCGATGGTCATGCGGTGGGTGTCGACGCCGTCGCCGCCGAGCGAGAGCGAGCCGTTGCCGAAGACCAGCGCCAGGTAGAAGCTCCGACGTCGCTCGATCTGCGCGTAGAAGCGGTCCACGAACTGGTGCAGCGCCTCGTCCTGGGCGGCGCCTTCGTCGGGCGAGATGTTGCGCAGCACGCGGCGCAGCGCCGCCGCGATCACGGCGTCGTAGTAGTCGGTCTTCGTGGGGAAGTAGTGGAAGAGCAGCCCGCGCGAGATGCCTGCCTCGGCGGCCACTGCGTCGAGCGGCAGGTCCTGGATCGGCTTCTCCACGAGCATGCGCAGGCCGATGCCGAGCAGTTGCCGGCGTCGCTCCTCCGGGCTGAGGCGGGTGCGGGTGCGTTCTGCGTCACGATCTTCGGTCACGCTATTGAGCATTGCTCAACAGGTGTGGCATGGTCAAGCCATGGACTTCGCACCTTCCCCCCGCGCCCAGGAGCTCACCGAGCTGGTCAGGGCGTTCATGACCGAAGAGATCGAGCCCGTCGAGGCGGCGTACCACCAGGAGCTGAAGCGCCGCCGCGAGGCGGGCAAGGGCGAGCAGTGGCAGGAGCTCCCGATCATGAAGGAGCTGCAGGCCAAGGCCCGCGCACAGGGCCTGTGGAACCTCTTTCTCCCGGCCGGCCACGAGGGCCCCTACGCCGAGAAGTACGGCACGCTCGGCGGCACCGGGCTGTCGAACGTCGACTACGCGCCGATCGCGGAGCTGACCGGCCGCTCGTTCATCGCGCCCTACGTCTTCAACTGCAACGCGCCGGACACCGGCAACTCCGAGGTGCTGCTCAAGTACGGCACCCAGGCCCAGAAGGACGAGTGGCTCGACCCGCTGCTCGACGGCCGCATCCGGTCGGCGTTCCTGATGACCGAGCCCGCGGTCGCCTCCTCGGACGCGACCAACATGGAGCTCACCGCGGTCATCGACGGCGACTCGATCGTGCTCAACGGCACCAAGTGGTTCTCGACCGGCGTCGGGCACCCCGACTGCGACATCTTCATCGTGATGGGGCTGACCGACCCCGAGGCCGACCGCCACCACCGGCACTCGATGGTGCTCGTGCCGCGCAACACCCCCGGCGTGAAGATCGAGCGCATGCTCAACACGATGGGCTTCTACGACGAACCGCACGGCCACGGCGAGGTCTCGCTGACCGACGTCCGCGTTCCGCGCGAGAACTTCGTGTCCGGTCCGGGCGAGGCTTTCGCGATCGCCCAGGGCCGCCTCGGTCCGGGTCGCGTGCACCACTGCATGCGCCTGATCGGACTGGCTGAGAAGTCCCTCGAGCTGGCCATCGAGCGCGGCACCTCGCGTGAGGCGTTCGGCAAGAAGCTGATCAACCTCGGCGGCAACCGGGAGCGGCTCGCGCAGGCTCGCATCGCGATCGAGTCGACCCGCCTCCTCGTGCTGAACGCCGCCTGGAAGCTCGACGTCGGGGGTGCGATGAACGCGATCTCCGAGGTCTCCCAGATCAAGGTCGCGGCTCCGCGCATGGCCCTCGACGTCATCGACTTCGCCATGCAGATCCACGGCGGCGGCGGCATGACCGACGACTTCCCGCTGGCCGGCGCCTGGACCGGCGCCCGCTCGCTGCGCTTCGCCGACGGCCCGGATGAGGTGCACCTCGGCCTGATCGCACGCCTCGAGCTCATGAAGCATGGCGTCTCGCGATGAGCAGACGAGTACTCGTCACCGGTGGCGCCTCCGGTCTCGGCGCGGCACTGGTCGCCGAGTTCGTACGCCGCGGCGACCGGGTCGTCATCGGCGATCTCGCCGACTCGTTCGCGGCTCCGGACGGTGTGAGCTACCTCCGCCTCGACGTCACGAGCGATGCCGACTGGGCCGCCGCCCGGGCCTGGGTCGAGGAGCAGTGGGGCGGCCTGGACGTGCTGGTCAACAACGCCGGCATCGCGACGGGCGGTCGCATCGACGTCGTGTCGATGGAGGAGTGGCAGGGCGTCATCGACATCAACCTGCTCGGCGTCGTCCGGGGCTGCCGCACGTTCGTGCCCCTGATGAAGGCCCAGTCGGACGACGGTCAGGAGCCGGGTCACATCGTCAACACCGCCAGCCTCGCCGGACTGGTCCACCCGCCGGCCATGGCGTCGTACACCGCGGTGAAGGCGGCGGTCGTCGCCGTCAGCGAGACGCTCTCCTACGAGCTGCACCCGTGGGGGATCGCCGTCTCCGCGGTCTGCCCCGGCTTCTTCCGCACCAACCTCGCGAGCTCGCTCAATGGCTCCGACGCTGCGATGGACAAGATCGCCGCCCGGTTGATCGACAAGTCACCGCTCGACGCCGCCCAGGTCGCGGCCGAGGTGATGAAGGGCATCGACGCGCGGCGGATGGTCATCGTCCCCGACGCCCCGGCACGCAAGGCTGTGCTCATGAAGCGCTTCGCGCGCCCCCTCTACGACCGCGAGCAGCGCAGCTTCGCGGACCGCATCCACGCACTCACCACGAAGGACAACTGATGACCACGGGAACGATCCTGATCACCGGCGCGAGCTCCGGCCTCGGCGCGGAGATGGCGCGCCAGTTCGCCGCCCTCGGCTACGACCTCGCGATCACCGCGCGGCGTACCGAGCGGCTCGACGAGCTGGCCGCCGAGATCACCGGCGCGAACGCCGACCGCAAGGTCATCACCAAGGCGCTCGACGTCAACGACGACGAGGCCGTCTTCTCGGTCTTCAAGGAGGTCGCTGCCGAGTTCGGCAAGCTCGACCGCGTCATCATCAACGCCGGCCTCGGCAAGGGCGCTCCGCTCGGCACCGGCCGCTACGACGCCAACCGGCAGACCGCGATGACCAACTTCGTCGCCGCGCTCGCGCAGACCGAGGCCGCGATGGAGATCTTCCGCGCGCAGAAGTCCGGCCACCTGGTGATGATCAGCTCGATCTCCGCCCTGCGCGGCATGCGCAAGACCATCACGACGTACGCCGCCACGAAGGCCGGCGTCGCTGCGCTGGCCGAGGGCCTGATCAACGAGAACGTGAAGGCCAAGGGCATCGACGTCTCGATCATCTACCCGGGCTACATCCGCTCGGAGATGAACGAGAAGGTCGCGCAGAACACGAAGTTCATGGTCGACACCGTGACCGGCGTGAAGGCGATGGTCGACGCGATCGAGAAGCGCAAGGAGAAGGCATACGTCCCGGCGTGGCCGTGGGTGCCGATCGGCTACGCGCTGAAGAACGCCCCGATGTCCGTCGTCCGGAAGCTCTTCTGAGTCTGATGGGAAGCGAGGAGATGGCCGAACGGGGCGGGACGGTCGACGGAGCAAGGAGCGTCCGGGGCGAGGACGCCTTCGATGTCGCCGCGGTCGATGCCTGGCTGCGCGCGGCGGCTGACGCGGTCGACGTCCAGGCCTGGGGCGACGGGCTCCCGGAGGTGCAGCAGTTCTCCGGTGGTGCCTCCAACCTGACCTACCTGCTGCGCTACCCGGCGCAGGACCTGATCCTGCGCCGGCCGCCGGCGGGCACCAAGGCCAGGGGCGCGCACGACATGGGTCGCGAGTTCCGGATCCAGGCCGCGCTGGCGCCGGTGTTCCCGTTCGCGCCGCCGATGGTCGCGCTCTGCTCCGACGAGTCGGTCCTCGGCTCGGAGTTCTACGTGATGGAGCGCGTCGCCGGCCACATCCCGCGCAAGGACCTCGGCCTCTCGCTGTCCAGCGACGACGTCCGCCTGTTGTGCACCAACGTCCTGGACCTCCTGATCGGCCTGCACTCGGTCGATCCGGCTGCGGCCGGTCTCGACCAGCTCGGCAAGGGCGAGGGGTACGTCGCGCGGCAGGTCGGCGGCTGGACCGGCCGGTTCCGCAAGGCGAAGACCTGGAATGTGCCGAGCTGGGAGAAGGTCATCGCCTGGCTCGAGGCCAACCAGCCGGCCGATCGTGGCTCGGTGCTGATCCACAACGACTTCCGCTTCGACAACGTGGTGCTCTCCTCGGAGGAGCCGACGAAGCCGGTCGCGCTGCTCGACTGGGAGCTGGCGACCGTGGGTGACCCGCTGATGGACCTCGGCTGCACCCTGTCCTACTGGATCGAGGCCGGCGACGGTCGCCTCGAGCAGCTCTTCCGCATGCAGCCGACGAACCTGCCGGGCATGCTGACCCGCCGCGAGGTGGTCGCCTACTACTGCGAGAAGACCGGCATCGAGCTGACGGACAAGGAGTGGGCCTTCTACGAGGTCTACGGCCTGTTCCGGCTGGCGGTGATCCTGCAGCAGATCTACTACCGCTACCACCACAAGCAGACCACCAACCCGCGCTTCAAGAACTTCTGGCTCGGCTCGCACGTGCTGCACGGACGGGCCCGGAAGCTCATCCGGAGCGTCGGATGAGCGTCCTGCTGCTGGTGCGCCACGGCCAGGCCTCCTTCGGCAAGCGCGACTACGACGCGCTGTCCGAGGTCGGTCACGAGCAGTCGCGGGTGCTCGGGCGCGCCCTGGCCGCGCGCGGCGTCGTACCCGACGTGATCGTGCGGGGCGAGCTGCGCCGCCACCGGGAGACCGCCGAGGGCATCCTCGAAGGACTGGGCGGGGTTGGCGCCGAGCTGCCGATCGAGGTGGACCCCGGCTGGGACGAGTTCGACTTCAAGCACGTGATGGAGGTGCACAAGCCCCTCTACCGCTCGCGGACGCTGATGCTCGCCGACTACGTCAGGACCCCGGCGCGTGAGCGCAGGGCACGCTTCCAGGCGATGTTCGAGGAGGCCACCGAGCGCTGGACCGGAGGAGTCGCCGATGCCGACTACCGCGAGTCGTTCACGGCGTTCTCCGAGCGCGTCGATGCGGCGGCCCGCCGCTCCGCCGCCCACTCGGCAGGCACCGTGCTCGTGGTCAGCTCCGGCGGCCCGATCGGCCTCGTCGCCTCGCACCTGCTCGCCGGTGACGCGTCGCTGTGGGCCACCCTCAACAAGGTCGCGGTCAACACCGGGGTGACCAAGGTGGTCCGCGGCCGCAGCGGCCTCACGCTGTCGTCGTACAACGAGCACACGCACGTCGAGCACGATCGGGCGCTGCTCACCTACCGTTGACCGGTGAGGCGACAAGTGACGTCGAGTGAGAGGGTGTGCAGGCTCACCGCAACTACGAATCGCCGTATAGGGTGCCGCACCACTACCCTTGACCGGTGAGTGACCCTGTGAACGACCCTGCTTCCGCCGTCGAGAACGACGTCGTCGCGGCTCCTGAATCAATCAAGTTTGCCGACCTCGGCCTCGACGAGCGGGTGCTGAAGGCACTCAAGGACGTCGGCTACGAGACGCCTTCCCCCATCCAGGCGCAGACCATCCCGCCGCTGCTCGACGGACGCAACGTCCTCGGCATGGCGCAGACCGGCACGGGCAAGACCGCTGCCTTCGCGCTGCCCATCCTGTCCCAGCTCGACGTCTCCCAGAAGACGCCGCAGGCGCTCGTCCTGGCCCCGACCCGTGAGCTCGCGCTCCAGGTCTGCGAGGCGTTCGAGAAGTACGCCAGCGGCATCAAGGGCGTCCACGTCCTCCCCGTCTACGGCGGTCAGGCGTACGGCGTGCAGCTCTCGGCCCTGCGCCGCGGCGTACACATCGTCGTCGGCACCCCCGGCCGGATCATGGACCACCTGGAGAAGGGCACGCTCGACCTGAGCGAGCTGCGCTTCCTGGTGCTCGACGAGGCCGACGAGATGCTCAACATGGGCTTCGCGGAGGACGTCGAGACGATCCTCGCCGACACCCCGGACACCAAGCAGGTCGCGCTCTTCTCCGCGACGATGCCGAGCCAGATCCGGCGCCTGACGAAGAAGTACCTGAACGACCCGGTCGAGATCACGGTCAAGAACAAGACCGCGACCGCCACGAACATCACCCAGCGCTACCTGATGGTCTCGTTCCCGCAGAAGGTCGACGCCCTCACGCGCATCTTCGAGGTCGAGAACTTCGAGGCGATGATCGTCTTCGTCCGCACCAAGCAGGCCACCGAAGAGGTCGCCGAGAAGCTGCGTGCGCGCGGCTTCTCCGCCGCCGCGATCAACGGTGACGTCGCCCAGGCCCAGCGTGAGCGCACGGTCAACCAGCTGAAGTCGGGCAAGCTCGACATCCTGGTCGCCACCGACGTCGCCGCCCGCGGTCTCGACGTCGAGCGCATCTCCCACGTCGTCAACTTCGACATCCCGACCGACGCCGAGTCCTACGTGCACCGCATCGGTCGCACCGGCCGCGCCGGCCGCAGCGGCGACTCGATCTCCTTCGTGACCCCGCGTGAGCGTGGCCTGCTGAAGAGCATCGAGAAGCACACCCGCCAGCCGATGACGCTGATGAACCTCCCCAGCGTCGACGACATCAACGCGACCCGCCTGGCCCGTTTCGACGACGCCATCACCGCGGCGCTCGCCGGCCCGCAGGTCGAGACCTACCGCGACGTCATCGCGCACTACGTGAAGAACAACGACGTGCCCGAGGCCGACGTGGCCGCCGCCCTCGCCGTGGTGCTGCAGGGCGAGACCCCGCTGCTCCTCAGCGAGCGCGACATGCCTCGCGTGAACACGGTTTCTGCCGATCGCCCGGACCGGGGCGACCGGCCCGACCGTGGCGCGCGCGGTGAGTTCAGCTCGCGTCCCGAGCGTGAGAGCCGGGGTGGCAGCGGCGTCCCGCTCGCGACGTACCGGATCAACGTCGGCAAGCGCCACAAGGTCGAGCCGCGCCAGATCGTCGGCGCGCTCGCCAACGAGGGCGGCCTGCGTCGCAGCGACTTCGGCAAGATCCAGATCCGTCCGGACTTCTCGCTGGTCGAGCTGCCGGCGGAGCTGTCGTCCGAGACCTTCCGCCTGCTCGAGCAGACGCGCATCTCCGGCAAGCTGATCGAGCTGGCCAAGGACAAGGGCCCGGGCATCCGCAGCGCCGCTCCGAACCGCGGCTACGGCGACCGGCCGTCCGGTGGCGGCTACAAGGGCTCCAGCGACCGCGGTGGCTACCAGGGCGACCGCAAGCCCCGCCACAAGGACTGACCCACTTTTCCCGATAGTCCCCAACCACAGGCCCCCTATCCGTGCGGATAGGGATCCCCCGGTTGGGGACTATCGGCGATTTCGGGGGGGTTGTCGCGGGAGTCGGCGAGACGGACCTCACATATAGATGACTTGTCATTTAAATAGATGACGTGTCACGCTTATGGGGTAGGGCGGTCTTGTGGCCGCCAGTCAACTTCTCACCCGGAGGTAACCCCATGGACGTCGTCCTTCTCGTCGGCCGCATTCTCTTCGCCGTGCTCTTCATCCTTTCCGCGGTCGGCCACCTGACGCAGACCGAGTACATGGCCGGCTACGCCAAGTCGAAGGGCCTGCCGTTCGCGAAGCTCTCCGTCCTGGGCAGCGGCGTCGTGTTCCTGCTCGGCGGTCTCGCCATCGCCTTCGGCGTGTACGGCGACCTGGCGTCGCTCGTGATCGCCGCGGTCCTCGTGCCGACCGCGTTCGTCTTCCACACGTTCTGGAAGGAGACCGACGCGCAGGCCAAGTCGATGGCCCAGATCTCGTTCAACAAGGACATCGCCCTCGCTGGAGCGGCTCTCGCCCTGGCCTTCGCGTTCTCGGTCGCTCCTGCGCTCACCGTGACCGGCCCGCTCTTCAGCTGACCAGGTCGCACTTCGCGCGCGATTCGGGCACATGTTGTGCGGTGCTCCGCACTACATGTGCCCGTTTCACCGGTCGGCCGGTGAAACCGCAGGGTCAGAGGTCGGCGGCGAGGGCCAGACCGGCGGCCCGGCCGCTGAAGATGCAGCCGCCGAGGAACGTGCCCTCGAGCGCGTTGTAGCCGTGGACGCCGCCACCGCCGAAGCCGGCGGCCTCGCCCGCGGCGTACAGGCCCTGGATGATCGAGCCGTCGGGCCGGACCACCTCGGAGCCGAGCGTGGTCTGCAGGCCGCCGAGCGTCTTGCGGGACAGGATGTTGAGGCGTACGCCGATGAGCGGGCCGTGCTCGGGATCCAGGATCCGGTGCGGCTTCGCGACGCGCATCAGCTTGTCGGTGCGGGACTTGCGCGCGTTGTGGATCGCCATGACCTGGACGTCCTTGCTGAACTCGTTGCCGAGCTGCCGGTCGCGTGCCTCGATCTGCTGGCGCACGGTGGCGACGTCGAGCTGCGGACCGCGGGCCAGCTTGTTCATGCCGTCGATCAGCGTCTCGAGGGTTTCCGCGACGACGAAGTCCTCGCCGTACTTCTTGAACCGCTCGACCGGGGCGGGTGCGCCCTTGGCGAGCCGTGACTTGAGCAGGAAGCCGATGTCCTTGCCGGTCAGGTCGGGGTTCTGCTCGGAGCCCGACAGCGCGAACTCCTTCTCGATGATCGACTGGTTCAGGATGAACCAGGAGTAGTCATCGCCGGTGCTGAGGATCTGCTTCATGGAGCCGATCGAGTCCGCGCCGGGCACGCCGGACATGCCCGTCAGCCGCTTGCCGTTCGAGTCGAACCACATCGACGACGGGCCGGGCAGGATCCGGATTGCGTGGTCGGGCCAGACCGGGTCCCAGTTGTGGATGCCCTCGACGTAGGCCCACATGCGGTCGCGGTTGGCCAGGCGGGCGCCGTGCGACTCGGCGACGCCGAGCATCAGCCCGTCAACGTACGCCGGGACGCCGGCGATCATGTGCTTCGGCGCCGGACCGACGCGGTCGACCGGCCAGTTCTTCCGCATGAGGTCGAAGTTGTGGCCGATGCCGCCGGACGAGAGCACGACGGCCCGGGCGCGCAGCTCGAAGTCGCCCACCTCGGTGCGGGAGGACGCGCGGCCGCGCGGCACCTCGTCGGACTCCTCGAGGAGGTGACCCGTGACGCCGACGACGGCATCTCCCTCGACGACGAGGTCCTCCACGCGGTGCCGGAAGCCGAACTGCACGAGCCCCTCGCGCTCGGCGGCAAGGACCGGGTCGAGGAAGATCCGGACGACCTCGGGGCCGGTGCCCCAGGTGAGGTGGAACCGTGGCACCGAGTTGCCGTGGCCGGACGCCGAGCCGCTGCCCCGCTCGGCCCAGCCGACGAACGGAAGCGAGCGCAGGCCGAGTCCGCGGACGTAGTCACGCTTGCCCTCGGCTGCCCAGGTCACGTAGGCCTCCGCCCACTGCTGCGGCCAGAAGTCCTCGTCCTGGGGACCGTCGAGACGGTCGAAGGCTGCCGATCCCTGCCAGTCGGACCAGGCCAGCTCGAGGGAGTCCTTGATGCCCATGCGGCGCTGCTCGGGGCTGTCGACGAAGAACAGCCCGCCGAGCGACCACCAGGCCTGGCCGCCCAGGTTGTCGCGGTTCTCCTGGTCCAGGACGAGGACCTTGCGGCCCGCCTGGGTCAGCTCGTAGGTCGCGACCAGGCCGGCGAGGCCGGCACCAACGACAATGACATCCGGCTCGAAGCTCATGGAGGTCAGGCTACGTCGCTCGCAGGCTGCGCGGCAGCACCCGTGGTCTCGTTGATGACGGCGAAGATCTGGTCGGGGCAGTCGCCCATCGGGACGTGGCCGGCGCCGATCAGCTCGACGTAGCGCACCTGCGGCAGCAGCTTGCGCGCACGCTTCATCTCGCTCGGGAGCAGCAGCCGGTCGCGGGTGCCCCACGCGATGGTCACCGGCGCGCGCAGCGGACCGCGGAAGGGTCGGAACGCCGGCGTGATGCACCGCAGCATGGTCCGCTCGAAGCCCCGGGCGTTCTTCATCGCCAGCGCGTCGCCGTACGTCGACTCCGCGTCGTGGCGCTCGGGGTGCATGTAGAGCGGCCAGCCCAGGATCCGGCGGACCGAGGCTGAGCGCGTCACCAGTCGGAGGACCGGGCGAGGAGTCGCGAACGAGGCGATGCGCATGAGCGTCAGGGGGAAGGCAGCGACCAGCAGGTGGCTGAAGGTGAGGAACGAGGCCGGGCTCAGCGCGGTAGCGGAGGCCACGGTGCCGCGGCGGGCGAGCTCGAGCGAGACCGCGCCGCCGAGCGAGTTGCCGGCGATGTGCGGACGGGTGATGCCCCAGGCGGCGAAGTTGGCCTCGAGCTGGTCAGCCAGCGCGGCCACCGTGTGCGGAACGCCATCGGGCAGCGCGGGCGACTCGCCGAAGCCGGGAAGGTCGACCGCGATCACGTCGTAGCGCTCGGCGAGACGGTCGAAGACCGGGTACCACGCCTGGCGACGGTGGCCGATCCCGTGCACGAGAATCAGCGGCTCTCCGGATCCGGCACGGTGGTGCGCGAGCGACGAGAACGTCATGAGTGGTGCCTCCCTGGCGACCGCACGAGCGGCGACATGCCGCGTGCCGAGGACAAATGTGGCACACGGTGTTCCAGAAAACAGCGATGCGCCATGAAATGGGCCAAAGTGGAGGGGCTCGACCGTTCTTGAGGCGAAATCGCATCCTGGGTGGGGGAGATTTGCCAACTGATGCGCTAGAAGGCGTGTGTTCCTCGGAAATCCGTGTCATACTCAAAGTGAACAAACGGTGAACAGGAGGTGGCACATGAACGACAGCCACGCAAACGAGGAACACCTCGAGCTGGTCTGGAAGCGCAAGAAGGGCGCTGACGGTCGCAAGCGGCTCGTCGCCCAGTGGGTGGTCGTCCACCCTGGCGCGCCGGCGAGCAAGCACCACGCTGCCTGACCCGACCGCGCTTCGTCGACCCCGTCCTCCCCGAGGGCGGGGTCGATGTCATTTCCGCCGCGGTCAGCGTTGCTTGATCGGGATGCGCCGCTCGGGCACTGTCGCGGTTGCATGGACCAGCGGGTGGTCAGTGATGCGGCGCATCCACTTGCTCTCATCGATGGCGTAGCCCGAGAACGTCACCGAGTCGGATCCGAAGATCCAGTCGACGGGCATGCGCCCCGGAGGACGGCACGGCGCACCGGTGGAGCCACCGCTGGCGGACTTGAGGGTCGTGCCCTGCGTGAGCGGGCAGAAGTAGAGCTCGCGTTCGTTCATGTCGCCGGTGAAGAAGACGGGGAACCCGGTCTTCGCCAGCTCGTTCGCGAGGTTGATCTCGCGCCGGGTCGCCTCGCGCCGGTGCTGCGCCTGGGACGCGCCGTACTTGTGGGCGGGGTTGTGGAAGTTGGCCACCCAGATGCGCTGGCCGCTGGCGATGTGCTCCAGGAGCACGTAGGGCATGTTGCGCGCCCGCCCGAAGAAGTAGGGGATCGCCACGGTCTTGCGCTCCACCGCGCGAAACATCGAGGTGTCCCACGCCAGGGTGTTGTCGACGTCGAGGCGGTCGATCGCGGTCCCGGGCCAGCTGTCCCAGGTGCCGCCTGTGCGCGCCCGGAAGGCGAGGTACTGCGGCGTCTGCAGCTCCTGGAATCCGACGACGTCGATGCTCGCACCGCGGAGCGCGTCGACCGCCCAGCCCGTCCGCGTGCGGCTGTCGGCGTACGCCGCGCGGTCGCCACCGCGGACGGTGTGGCTGTTTCCGAGGACGTTGAAGGTGGCGATCTGGAACGCGAACGACGGCTGGACCCGGAAGAACTGCTTGGCCTTCAGGGTGGGGCGAGGGCCGAGCAGGGTCGGCCGGACGATGGCGGGCGCGGCGGGCGCGGCGGGCTCCGTGGGTCCGGTCTGGGTCGAGGCGGGCGCGCCGAAAGTCGTCTCGGTGACGGTCGCCGACGCTGCGTTCGACGGCGTCGAGTCGTCCTGGCGGGTCAGTCCGAAGCCGAGTGCCGCGATGACAGCAACGAGGGCGATCACGATCAGAGGGGCCAGGGTGATCAGCAGCTCGGGGGGTTTCCGCACGGACGAAGGATACGTGCGACAGCGCGATTGACGTGACGACCGCCACGTTCTAGGCTGGCTCTGCCCCTCTCGATTACCCCATGAGTCGAGAGGGGCTTCTTCATTTCCTGACCGGCTCCGCTCCGGGCTCCGGGCTCCGGAAAATGCGTGGCAACTGCAAGCGCTTGCCTGCGATCATGAGCCAGTGGGAATCGCGGCATACCGGGCAGTGCTCGGCACGGATCGGGTCCGCGCGGTGCTCCTCCTCGGTTTCGTGATCCGGGTCCCGCTGTGGGCCTCGATGATCGTGCTCACCCTGCACGTCGTGGGCGGGCTCGACCGGAGCTACTCCGAGGCGGGTCTGGTCACCACCCTGAGCACGATCGCGCTGGCCGTCGCCGGGCCCTGGCGGGGTCGGATGCTCGACCGGATCGGGCTACGGGCGACGGTCGCCCCGCAGCTCGTCGTACTCCTCGCGGTCTGGTCCGTCGCCCCCTTCGTCGAGTATGCGGTGCTGTTGCCGCTCGTGGTCGTCAGCGGGCTGGCGACCGTGCCCACCTTCTCGATCGTGCGGCAGTCGCTGATCGCGTCCGTGGACGACGAGCACCGCACCGCTGCACTCTCGCTCGATGCCCTCGCCACCGAGATCTCGTTCATGATCGGGCCGGTTCTCGGCGTCCTCGTGGCGACCTGGATCGGCACCGAGTGGTCCCTGCTCGGCTTCCAGATGGTCGGCGTGCTCGGGGGCGTGCTGCTCTTCGTGGTCAACCCGCCGCTCGTCGCGCCGGCCGCAGCGGGACTGGTGCCCGCGATCGGGCGCGTGCGCGGCTGGTGGAGCCCGACCGTCGTCGCGGTCCTGATCTGTGGTGCCGCAGCCACCATCGTCCTGACCGCGACCGACCTCGGCGTCGTCGCAGCCCTCCGAGCGATGGAGCATCCTTCCTCCATCGGGTGGGTGCTCGCCGTGTGGGGCCTCGGTTCGGCGATCGGCGCGCTGGTCTACGGCGCCATGCACCGGACGGTGTCGGTCTTCGTGCTGCTGGGCCTGCTTGCCGCGACCACTGTCCCGGTGGCCCTGGCCACGGACCGGTTGCAGCTCGCCGCCCTGCTGTTCGTCTGCGGGATCTTCTGCGCGCCGACCATCACCGCGACGGCCGACACCCTGAGCCGGATCGTTCCGGCGAGCGTCCTGGGTGAGGTCATGGGCTGGCACGGTGTCGCGTTCACCGTGGGGTCGGCGGTCGGTGCGCCCCTGGCCGGCATCGCGATCGACCACCGCGGCTGGCAGGGCGCCTTCGTGCTGGCCTCCCTGGTCGCGCTGGCCATGGCCGCGATCGGATGGCTCGCGGCAAGGCTGGAGCCCGAACCCCGGTGCCCGAACACTGGGCGGTAACAACCGCGGCGACTAGGGTTGCCGCCATGGCAGCCCACGCTGAAGGCACCCCCGGACCGCCCACCACCGTCGTGCTCTTCGGCGCGACCGGCGACCTGGCGCGACGCAAGCTCCTGCCCGGGCTGCTGCACCTGTGGCGCTCGGGCCTCCTGCCCGACCTGAAGGTCGTCGGCACCGCCCTTCACGACCACGACCGCGACTCGTTCGTCGAGATGGCGCGCGCGGCCATCGAGGAATTCAGTGACGACGCGGCGGACAAGAAGGAGTTCAACGAGTTCGCCAAGCACCTCTTCTGGGCGGACTCCGGGGTCGATGAGCTCAAGGCAGGGGTGGCCGAGGCCGAGGAAGGTCTCGACCAGCCCCGGCAGCGACTGCACTACCTGTCGGTGCCGCCGAAAGCCGCGCTCGCCGTCGTCGAGACGCTGCGTGATGCCGAGCTGGTCGAGGGCAGCCGGATCATCATGGAGAAGCCGTTCGGCACCGACCTCGAGAGCGCCCGGGCACTGAACGCCTCGATCCACGAGGTCTTCGACGAGACCCAGATCTTCCGCATCGACCACTTCCTCGGCAAGGAGGCGGCGCTCAACATCCTGGCGCTGCGCTTCGCCAACGGTCTCTTCGAGCCGATCTGGCACCGCAACTTCATCGACCACGTCCAGATCGACATCCCCGAGGCGCTCGGGCTCGAGGGCCGGGCCGGCTTCTACGAGGGCACCGGCGCCTACCGCGACATGGTGGTCACCCACCTCTTCCAGGTGATGGCGTTCGCCGCGATGGAGGTGCCGACCGCCCTCGACCCGCAGTCGATCACCGAGGAGAAGAACAAGGTCTTCCGGTCGATGCTGCCGCTGGACCCGCACAACGTCGTACGCGGTCAGTACGACGGCTACCGCGCCGAGCCTGGCGTGGCACCCGAGTCCGAGACCGAGACCTTCATCGCGCTCAAGTGTTTCATCGACAACTGGCGCTGGGCGGACGTGCCGTTCTACCTGCGCACGGGCAAGAAGCTCGCCGAGGGCCAGCGGATCATCTCGATCGCTTTCAAGGAGCCTCCGAAGTCGATGTTCCCCGAGGGTTCCGGCATCGGCGACGACGGCCCCGACCACCTGACCTTCGACCTGTCGGACAAGTCGAAGATGTCGCTGTCGTTCTACGGCAAGCGCCCGGGTCCCGGGTTCCGGCTGCAGAAGCTCTCGATGCAGTTCGCCATGGAGGACACCGACTGGGCGGGCTCGATCCTGGAAGCCTACGAGCGGCTGATCCTCGAGGCGGTCAAGGGCAACCACACGCTGTTCACCACGGCCGACGGCGTCGAGCGGCTCTGGGAGATCTCGCAGCCCCTGCTCGACAACCCGCCGCCGGTGCGCCGCTACTCGCCCGGCTCGTGGGGCCCCAACCAGATCCACGCGCTGATCGCGCCGTTCGCCTGGCGGCTGCCGTTCGAGCGCAAGTGGCGGCCCACCCAGGCCGACAACGGCTAGTCCGACAGCAGCGCTGGCAGCCGCGTGCGGCTCCGGATGCCGAGCTTGCGGTAGACGTTGGACAGGTGCCACTCGACCGCCTTCACGGTCACGAAGAGCTCCTGGGCGATCTGCCGGTTGCTGCGCCCGGTCGCAGCCAGGTTGGCCACGCGCCGCTCGGACGGGGTGAGCAGGGCAAGAGCATCCGCGTCGGTGCGGTGAGGCACCTCGCCGACGCGAGCGAGCAGCCGCTGCACCCGCTCCGCGAGCGGCCGGAGCTCGTGGCCCTGCGCCCAGGTCTCTGCCCGGCGCAGCAGCGCGACCGCCTCGACGGTCGACGGTGGACCCTCGAGCAGGATCAGCATGCCGGCGAGGTCCGTGGCCACCTGGGCCTCGAGGCGCCCGGCCGGCACACCGGCGAGGTGGCCCAGCGCCCGGCGCAACATCCGGACCCGGTCGCAGGTCGGGTCGACGGCCGCGACCGTGCGCAGCGCCTGCGCTGTCGTGTACGCCGCGCCGAACGCCTCGGCGCGCACCAGGTTCTCCTGCGCCAGCGCTGCGGCCTCGCGGCCCTCGCCGAGCCGGATCAGGGCCAGCGCCCGGCCGGCGCGCCAGGGGAGCACCGCCGGGTTGTCCATCCGTTCGGCAACCAGTCGGCCCACCTCGGCGTACAGCCGCGCAGCGGTCTCGTGATCGCCGTGCGCCTCGGCGAGGTCGGCGAGCGCGGAGCTGGCGAACGCGCCGGAGATCCCGCGCGTGTGGGCGAACGACTCGAGGCTGCCACGGTGCTGGATCGCGCGGTCGAGCTCGCCGCGCGCGATACGGCACTCGACGAGGTTGGCCAGCAGCATCGCGAGCCCGGCGTTCCAGCCGTGGGCGCGTTGCTCGAGAGCCGACTCGAGGTCGGCGGTCGCCTCGACGGCGAGCCCCATCCGGGCCCGGACCAGGCCGCGGCAGGCGGCCGCGTTGGCGAAGTGGAGCACGGAGCCGCGGGTGCGCGCGGTCTCGAGTGCGGTGTCGAGCAGGCTGTCGGCCTCATGGAGCGCTGACGACCAGGCCAGCGAGCAGGCGACCATGAAGACGGCTGTCCCGTCGACCGTCTCCGCGTCGAGCAGGGCGCCCTCGCCAGCCGCCCGCATCGCCAGCGTGCGGACCTCCGCCGAGGGCTGGCACGACACGACGCCGACGGCGGCCGAGGCGGCGAGCGCGAGCCGGTCCTCGCTGGTGGTCGCTTCGTCCGGCTGGCCGAGCACCCGGTCGCACTGCTGCCGGAGCTCCGCGGCCGGCATGCCCGTGAGGATTCCCGCGAAGACCATGCGGCTGGCCAGGCGCTGGGCACCCGGGCTGGTCGCGGGGCCTGCGTCGGGCAGCGATCCGAACGCGCGCTGCGCCTGGTTGTGCCGCCCGGCCATCAGCAGTGCGTCGCCCGAGGAGGAGCGCAGGGACGCGATGACGTCCGGGTCGTCGGTGAGCGACGACGCGCGCTCCCACGAGGCGAGGGCGGCGTCGATCTCGCCCAGGCCGGTCAGCGCAATGGCGTGCCGGGACAGCAGCGGGATCTCGTTGGCGGTGACCGGCCCCTCGGCGAGCGCGCGCTCGAGATAGCGGTGGGCGCGCTCGGGTGCTCCGGCCGCCAACGCGTGGCGGCCCTGCTCGGCAAGCCGGGCGCGTACGTCGGGATCGCTGCCCGGCGTGGTCAGCAGCAGGTGGCCGGCCACGATGATCCGGGCGGCGCCGTGACGCCGGAGGACCGCGGCTGCCCGCCGGTGCAGGTCTGCGGTCTCGGTGGCGGTCATCCCGGCGAGCAGGGCCTCGCCGACCAGCGGGTGACGGGGGTGCAGGTGCCCTCCGTCGCGCGTGACGAGCTGCGCTGCGGTGAGCAGTCCCAGGTCGTGCGCAACGGCGTCGGGCGCCATGAGGTTCAGCTCGGCGACGGTCGCGATCGACGCCTCGCTGCCGAGGACGGCCACCGCATGTGCGGTGGCCAGCGCAGTCGGGGAGAGCCTCGCGAGCCTTCCGGCGATCGACCCGACGAGTGACTCGGGGATGTCGACGCCGCCGCCTGCGATCACCTCGTTGACGAAGAGAGGTACGCCGCCGGTCGCCGTGTGGATCGCTGCAGCCAGACCGATGTCCCCGCCCTGCGCCTCGATCACGGCCGCGACGCCCGATGGCGAGAGCGCGGCGGGCGTGATCACGTCACTCACCTCGCGGATCCGGGCCAGCTCCTCCGGTTCGGCGCTCAGCTCGCCGCTGCGCACGGCGTACACGAAGAGGCAGGGCAGCTGTTCCAGGGCCGGCGCGAGGAGGTCGAGGACCTGGAGGGAGCCGGAGTCAGCCCACTGGAGGTCGTCCACCGTCACCAGCAGCGGCCGCTCGGCGGTGAGCTCCTCAATGACCCAGCGTGCGCCGTAGACGAGGTCGCCGAGCTGCCTGGTTCCTCCGTCGACCACCTCGGCGAGCGCCTGGCCGGGTCCGTCGAAGGGATGCACGCCCAGCCCTGCACGGTGTGCAAGCAGGCCGAACCAGTCACGAAGTACTCCGAACCCGATGCTCGGGCTCATGGGGCTGCACCGCGCGTCCAGGGTTCTCCACCCGGCCTGCGCGGCCATTTCACGGGCTTGCCAGAGCATCCTGGACTTACCCATCCCAGCGGGCGCGTCGAACGCCACCAAGCCCCCGCGGCCAACACCGGCGCGGTCAATGAGCTTGCCGAGAATAGCCAACTCCGCGTCCCGCTCCACCATGCGGGACTGCATCCTTCGACGTTACGACCGTGTTGCTTGGCCTGTCTCAACAATGTCCGAAATGTGTGACTACTGGGGCAAAAGTAGTCCTCTGCGGCGCGAATCGGCCCGGATCGCGGCATGCTGTCGTCCGTGACTGCGTACTCCTTCCTCGTCAATCCGCGTGCAGGTGGCGCCGGACGGGGTCGCGGACGAGGTGGTGGACGCGAGCTTGCCGAGGTGATTGCCCAGATCCTGAGGGCCGGCGGTCACGCCGCCGAGGTCCACCTCTCCTCGGGAGTGGAGGCCAGCGCCGCACTGGTCGCGGCGACCGTTGCCCGCGGCGACGTGGTCGTATCGGTCGGTGGTGACGGCACCCTTGCCTCGCTCGCAGGCCTGGTGTCCAGGTGCGGCGGCACCCTGGGGGTGGTCCCGACGGGGCGCGGCAACGACTTCGCGCGGATGCTGGCGCTGCCATCCGACGCACACGGGCTGGCGACGGTGCTCGCCGCCGGCGCCGTGCGCAGCCTGGACCTGATCTCGTGCACCGTCGGCGACCGGCCGCGCCAGCTCGTCGCAGGCTCGGTCTACTCGGGCGTCGACGCCATCGCCGCCGAGATGGTCGAGCGGATGCGGTGGACACCCCGCGCGCTGCAGTACCAGGTCGCCGCGGTGCGCTCGCTCGCGTCCTACACCCCCACGCGGGTCCGCGTGAGCATCGACGGCGAGGTGCTCACGGCCGACGCGGCCACCGTCGTCGTGGCCAACTCGGCGTACTACGGCGCCGGCATGAAGATCGCGCCTGATGCCTCGCTCACCGATGGCCTGCTCGACGTCGTGGTCATCGCTGCCGGATCGCGTGGCCGACTGATCCGCGCCATGCCGAAGGTGTACGACGGCCGGCACGTCGCCCTCGACGAGGTCACCGTCCTGCGCGGCCGGGTCATCGAGATCAGCGGGGTGCCGTCGGTGCCGATGGGTGGCGACGGCGAACCGCTCGGCCGTCTGCCCGGCCTGACGGATCCGCCGGCGCGGATCGAGGTCGTCCCCGGCGCACTCCGGGTGCTGCTGCCGGTCTGAGCGCCGGCGTGCGGGGAGAATGGAGACATGAGCATCGAGGTGCGCCGTGCGGGCGAACGGTTCGTCACCGTCGAGCAGGGCCGGGTGACCCGGCACTCGTTCTCCTTCGGCCCGCACTACGACCCGGCCAACCTCGGCTTCGGCCTGCTGGTCAGCCACAACGACGACCTGCTGCAGCCGGGTGCGGGCTATCCCGATCACCCGCACCAGGAGATGGAGATCGTGACCTGGGTGCTGTCGGGAGCGCTGGCGCACTCGGACTCCTCGGGCCGTGCTGGCGTGATCGTGCCGGGTCAGCTCCAGGTCATGTCGGCGGGCACGGGCATCGTGCACGCAGAGAGGGCGGAGCCCGGCGCGGGTGTCACCCGCTTCGTGCAGACCTGGGTGCGGCCGGACTCGTGGGGCGCTGCTCCGCGCTATGCGGCGGCCGACGTGTCGCCGGGGCCGGGCTGGACGGCGGTCGCGGCCGGCGCGGGTGGCGGTGATGCGGGTGGCGGTGGTGCGGGTGGCGGTGATGCGCTGCCGATCGGCAGCCGGGGCGCCACGCTCTGGGTCGCCGACGTCGTGCCGGGCGCGCCGCTCGTGGTTCCCGACGTGCCGCACGCTCACCTGTTCGTGGCGACGGGCGCGGTGTTGCTCGATGTCGAGTCCCGTCCTGATGCTTCCCGTCCGCTCGCGGTCGGCACCGACGGGGGGCTGCGTCTCGGCGAGGGCGACGCGGTCCGGCTGGCGGGCCGAGGGCTCGACATGACGGTGATCGAGCCGGGGCAGCTGATGCTCTGGACCTTCGCCTGAGGCCCGCAACGACGGCAAGGGCCCGCGACACACCGCCGAAGCGAGTGTCGCGGGCCCAAGCTGTCGCTCGTCGTCGCGCGCAGACCTGCCGGAGGCTCAGAGGGCCGCGGCGGTCTCCGTGCCCTGCTTGATCGCACGCTTCGCGTCGAGCTCGGCGGCGACGTCAGCGCCACCGATCAGGTGCAGGCCTTCGGCCTTGTCGGCAGCCACGAGGTCGTCGTACAGACCCCGCACGGACTCCTGGCCGGCGCAGATGACGACGTGGTCGACATCGAGCACCTGCTTCGTGACCTCGCCATCCTTGGACGTGATGGTGATGTGCAGGCCGGCGTCGTCGATCAGGTCGTACGACGCACCGGTGATCTGGTGGACGCCGTCCTGCTTGAGGTGCGCCATGTGCGCCCAGCCGGACGTCTTGCCCAGGCCCTTGCCGATGCGGGAGGTCTTGCGCTGCAGCAGCCACACCTCACGGGCGGGGTTGCGCGGCTTCTTCTCGGTCAGGCCGCCTTCGTCGATGGCCGGGTCGCCGACGCCCCAGTGCGCCTTCCACTCGTCGAGGGTCTCCTCCTCGTGCGTCAGGAACACCGAGATGTCGACGCCGATGCCGCCGGCACCGATCACGGCGACCTTCTTGCCCGGGACGACCTTGCCGTCGAGGACGTCTGCGTAGGACACAGCCTTGGGGTGGTCGATGCCCGGGATGGAGGGCATGCGCGGCTCGACGCCGGTGGCGATGATGACCTCGTCGAAGCCGGCCAGCGCGGCCGGGTCAGCGACCGTGTTGAGGCGGACGTCGACGCCGAGCACCTCGAGCCGACGCCCGAAGTAGCGCACGGAGTCCTTGAAGTCCTCCTTGCCGGGCACCTGCATGGCGAGGCGGAACTGGCCGCCGATCTCGGAGCTCTTCTCGAAGAGGGCGACGTCGAGGCCGCGCTCGGCCGCGGAGACCGCGGCAGAGAGTCCGGCGGGGCCGGCGCCGACGACGGCGACCTTCTTCTTCGAGCGGGTCGGGGTCAGGATCAGCTCAGTCTCGCGACCCGCACGCGGGTTGACCAGGCAGGAGACCTTCTGGTTCTTGAACGCGTGGTCGAGGCAGGCCTGGTTGCAGGCGATGCAGATGTTGATCTCGTCGGCCCGGCCCGTTGCGGCCTTGTTGACGAACTCGGAGTCGGCGAGGAACGGGCGGGCCATCGAGACCGCGTCGGCGTGGCCGTTGACGAGGATCTGCTCGGCCAACTCCGGGGTGTTGATCCGGTTGGAGGCGATGACCGGGACGCTCACGTGCGGCTTGAGCGCCGAGGTGCTGTCGATCCAGGCACCGCGCGGGACCTGCGTGATGATCGTGGGGACCCGGGCCTCGTGCCAGCCGATGCCGGTGTTGAAGATGTCGACGCCGGCGGCCTCGAGCTCCTTGGCCAGGGCCACGGTGTCGTCCCAGGTCTGGCCGCCCTCGACCAGCTCGAGCAGCGAGATCCGGTACTGCAGGATGAAGTCGGGGCCGACCAGCTTGCGCGTGGCCTTCACGATCTCGAGGGGGAGGCGGCGACGGTTCTCCGGTGAGCCGCCCCAGCGATCGGTGCGCTTGTTGGTGCGCTCGGCGAGGAACTGGTTGATCAGGTAGCCCTCGGAGCCCATGATCTCCACGCCGTCGTAGCCGGCCTTCTGGGCCAGCCAGGCGGAGCGGGCGAAGGCCTTGATGGTCTTCTGGATCCGCTTGTCCGACATCGCCTTCGGCTTGAAGGGGTTGATCGGAGCCTTGATCGCCGAGGCGGAGATGCTGAACGGCTGGTAGGAGTAGCGGCCCGTGTGCAGGATCTGCATCACGATCTTGGCGCCGTGCTCGTGGACGGCGGCCGTGATCTCGCGGTGGTGCATGGCGTCCTTGCGGGTGCGCATGCCGCCCGCGAACGGCTTGACCCAGCCCTGCCACTCGGGTGCGTAGCCGCCGGTGACGATGAGGCCGACGCCGCCCGCTGCACGCTCGGCGAAGAACGCCGCCTGCTTCGGGATGTCAGCGACCTTGTCCTCGAGACCGTTGTGCATCGAGCCCATGACGACGCGGTTGCGCAGCTCGGTCGTGCCGACCTTCAGCGGGGACAGGAGGTGGGGGTACTCAGTCATCATGCGTCCTTCTGGGGGAGGGGCGAGCTCGACGAGGCCATCTCGTGAGCGGTGACGTATTCGGTGAGCCAGCCGATCCAGCCTTCCTCGAACCGGATCCCGCCCCGGAGGACGAGATAGCGGTCGAGGTCGGCGCCGCGGAGCAGCTCGGGCTCGGGGAACTGCTGCTTGCACATCTGCCGGTAGAGGTCCAGGCGGGCGTGGTGGTCGGCGAGCTGCCCGCGTACGACGTCGAGGACGGCATCCCGGTCGCCGGCGAATGACGCGCCACGGAGCTTCACGCCCAGGTCGCTGCGGAGCGGAGTCGCCGGCGTGGGTTCGACCAGCCACGCGGCGAGGACCTCGGCGCCACGGTCGGCGACGTCGTACACCTTGGTGTCGGGCTTGCCCTGCTGGGGCACGACGACCGAGGCGATCCAACCGTCGGCCTCCATGCGGGCCAGCGTCCGGTAGATCTGCTGGTGTGTGGCCGACCAGAAGTAGCCGAACGACTTGTCGAACCTGCGGGTGAGCTCGCTGCCGCTCGCTGCGCGTTCGCGCAGGGAGACGAGGATCGCGTGCTCGAGGGCCATGGGACGAGTGTGCGGCACCTATGCAACAAGTTGCAAGCCTTCGGGATGTGATGTCCCAGTTACGGGGACACCGTGTCCCCGGTACTGTCTCCGTCATGGAACTTGGTCAGGGCACGGGCCCGCTGCGTGGAGTCAAGATCGTCGAGCTCGCCGGCATCGGTCCGGGTCCGCATGCGTGCATGACGCTGGCGGACCTCGGTGCGGATGTCATCCGCATCGACCGCCCGGGCGGCCAGATGCTGTCGTTCGGCGAGAAGGATTTCATGGGTCGTGGCCGCCCGACGATCGCGCTCAACCTCAAGGACCCGGCCGCGGTCGAGACGGTGCTGAAGCTCGTCGAGAGCGCCGACGTCCTGATCGAAGGGAACCGCCCGGGTGTGACCGAGCGCCTCGGGCTCGGCCCTGAGGACTGCTTCGCCCGCAACCCGAAGCTGGTCTACGGACGGATGACCGGGTGGGGCCAGGACGGGCCGCTCGCGCAGGCCGCCGGGCACGACATGAACTACATCTCCATCGCCGGTGCCCTCTTCGCCATGGGCCAGGACAAGACGCGGCCGCAGTTCCCTGCCAACCTGCTGGGCGACTTCGGTGGCGGCTCGATGTACCTCGTTGTCGGCGTGCTCGCCGCACTGCTCGAGGCGCGCATCTCCGGCCAGGGACAGGTCGTCGACGCTGCGATCGTGGACGGCACGGCTCACCTCAACGCGATGGGTGCCCTGATGGTCGGCATCGGCCTGGCCCAGCCGGACCAGCGCGCCAGTGGCATGCTCGACGGTGCCGCCGCCTTCTACGACGTCTACGAGACCTCGGACGGCCGGCACATGAGCGTCGGTGCGATCGAGCCGCAGTTCTTCGCGGCGTTCGTCGACCTGCTGGGCATCGCGGAGTCCGCGCCGCAGCAGTTCGAGTTCGACCGGGTCGAGGAGCTGCGCGACCTGATCGCCCGCACCTTCAGGACGAGGACGATGGCCGAGTGGACCGCGGTCTTCGAGGGCACCGACGCCTGCGTCGCGCCGATCCTGACCATCCCCGAGGCGGCTGAGCACCCGCACATGAAGGCCCGCGGCGTGTACGCCGACCGCGACGGCATGCTGCAGCCGGCTCCCGCCCCCCGCTTCTCGCGGACGGCCCCGAGCATCGGCATGCCCGCGGCCGCGGCGGGCAGCCACACCCGCGACGCGCTCGCGGCCTGGGGCATCGACGACGTCGACGCCCTGATCGAGTCGGGCGCAGCCGCCCAGCCCTGAGCTTCCTGCCTGACCGGCTGGAGCCCTGAGGCCCGGTCACTCGGCGGGCGCGTCCACGCTCTCGGTCGGCGCGGGTGCAGATTCGCGCGTGGCGTCGGGCGCCGGCTCGGATGACTCCGTCGCGGTGGGCTCCGGCACGGGATCCGGCGTGGGCTCCGGCGTGGGCTCCGGCGTCGGGGTCGGCTCAACCGGAGTCGGAGTGGGCGTCGGGGTCGGAGTGGGCGTCGGCGAGGTCGGCGTGGCGGGTCCCGAGGTCGGCCCGGAGGTCGACGGGGTGTGCCCCGGCTGGGAGGCAGGCGCGGGCTTCGTCGGCTCGGTCTCCTTGGCGTCCTTGGTCGGCTCGTCGCTCGGCTCCACCTCGGGCGGCGTGACGATCGTTCCGATCGCGTAGACGGTCACGGGGGTGACGGGGAGCGGTGCCGCGTACGCCGAGCGGAAGGCCTCGACCGCCCGGAGGTAGCGCGCACGGATGTTGAGCCGGCTCAGTGCCTCGTCCTGCCCCGCGGGCGTGGCGAGGTCGAGGTCGCCGTCGCACAGGGCGATGGCCAGTCCCAGGGCCGCGTCATCGAGGTCGTCGGGGCTCCGCTGCCCGTCGCCGTCGCCGTCGACCGCAACCTGGCGCCACACGCCGGGGAGGATCTGCAGCGGGCCGAGCGGGTGGTCGGCGGCGTCGTCGTGGTCGAAGACCCCGCCATCGGTGTCTGCCACCGGGGTGGCCGGTGCCTGGCGCGAGGTCGTCGGCACGGGAGATCCGATCAGGGTGGGGAACATCCGGGCCCTCGGGCCGAGGCGCCACGCGTCGTACCTGCCGTGGTCGGACTCGACCCGACCGACGGCGGCAAGCAGCTCGGCGGAGAGGTGGCAGTCGGCGTCGGCGGGCGCCATGACAGCGGCCGCGCGCTGGTACGCCGCGAGGGCGCGCTCCGGCACGTCCAGCAGGTTCTCGTCGCCTGCTGACCGGGGACCGGCCCCGCGTGGGATCTGGCGGGAGACGGGCGGCGCACTGGTGGAGGTGCTGTCCACCGGGTCGGGGTCGCTCGGCGTTGCCGCCGCGACCGATCCGCTTGCCACGATCCCGAGCATCGCGACCGGTACTGCTGCCAGGCGCGTCCGATTCATGGTTTCGATGCTCGCGGCTTCGGGGCCGCGCGGGGAGCGGAATCGGGGCGGGTCTGGGGACCCCAGCCCACACGGGGCGTGCCGGGTACTGGGGTGGACCCCAGTTCTGCTGCTCGATCAGGACAGGGCGATGGTCGCGTCGCGCACGAACGAGGGATCCTCGAGGCGGTCGCCGAAGATCTCGCGCAGCTGCCCCATGCGGTAGCGGACGGTCTGCGGGTGCACGAACAGCGCCTCGGCGATGTCGTCGCGACGCCCCTGGTGCAGCAGCCAGGCGCGCAGGGTCTCGGTCAGCTTCTCCGCGGCAGCGGGACGGGCGTCGGCGAGGGGTGCGAGCACCTGGGCGCGCAGGTCCTCGTGGGCCGACGGGTCCGCGCGGACCACCAGCTCGGCCAGTCGGGTCTCGGTGTCCACCAGTGCCTGCGACTCGGCGGCCAGGCCGAGCTCAAGTGCACGAAGGGCGCGGTGGAACGACCGGGAAGCCGCCGTCCAGGGAACGGTCGGCCCGACCACTCCGGGCACCTCGCCGAGGGACCGCAGGACGGCAGCGCGTGATCGTCCAGGCACGAGCAGGACGGCGTGGTCGGGCCACCCGTCGAGCGCCTCGACGTCGCCGGCCAGCTCGAGCGTGCGCGGGTCGAGAAGCGGGCGCGTCGCCCGGGCCGCCGACTGGGGGAGGAGGACTGCGGTCAGGGACGCAGGTGCGTTCCACTCGGCCTGCTCGGCGAGCTGCTCCAGCCGCTCCTTCTCGCGTCCGGCGAGCAGGGCGACGGCCAGCTCGGACAGGTGTCGCTCGCGCAGCCGGCCGGTCCGGGCGAGCTCGTCGGCGTGCCCCGCGACGCTCACCGCAGAGATCTGGTCGAGGTAGTCGAAGACCAGCTCGGCGAACCGCACCAGGCCCTCCGCGGGCAGTCCGTGCGACACGGCGGTGCGGCTCATCTCGCGCCAGGCGGTCGCCGTCCCGATCCGGTACGCCGCGGTGAGGGCATCCATCGTCCGGCCCGACCTCGCCTCGCCCCGGCCCAGCGCGTACGCCGCGTCGAAGACCTGCTGGGGCCGCTCGCGAGTGCCGCTCGTGCCGCTCGCGGCCGAGTTGACCGCCATGTCGAGGAAGCCGGAGAGGGCGAGGGTGACTGCTCCCTCGATGGTGCGGCCCATCCGTCCCTGGAAGGGCACCGAGTAGCTCGGGACCTCGGCGATCACCGCAGCCACGACCTTCTCGCCTACTCGGGGGAGACGCCCGCGCAGTGCGGTGACCTGCTCAGGGGTCAGGCTGAGCGGTTCGGCGAGCGGGCCCTCGGTCACGGCGACTCCTTGATTTGTTCATTATGAACAATAAAGCCGTCCAGATTCACCGGCTCAGGTCAGGAGTTTAACCCGCTTGGTCCCCAGACTTAAGGGCATGAGCTCGATGTTCCTCACCTCAGACGCCGCCCCGGCCACGGCCGAGCGCCGCCCGCGCCTGGCGCACCGCCTCACCCGTGCCTTCGAGGCAGCCACCACGCCGCTGCTGCCCGCCGACTACCTCGACCTCTTCGCTCCGCTCCGCTCCGGTGCCGACCTCCGCGGTCGCATCGTCGCCGTCGAGCCGGAGACCCGCGACGCGGCCACCATCGTGATCAAGCCCGGTGCCGACTGGGCGGGCCACATCCCCGGTCAGTACGTCCGCATCGGCATCGACGTCGACGGCGTCCGCCACTGGCGCGCCTACTCCCTGACGCACGGCCCGCGCCGCGACGGCCTGATCTCGGTCACCGTCAAGGCGGTGCCGGACGGCAAGGTCAGCAACTTCCTGGTGCACCGCACCGAGCCGGGCACGCTGGTCCACCTCGAGCAGGCGGCCGGCGAGTTCGTCCTTGACCTGACCACCACCGGCAAGCTGCTCTTCGTGACCGCCGGCTCCGGTGTCACGCCGGTGGTCGGCATGCTGCGCAACCTCTTCCCTTCCACCGACGAGGGTGTCCTGAAGCCCGAGCGCAGCGAAGGCCTCGACATCACCGTCGTCCACGTCGCGCCGAGCGAGCCGGACTCGATCTTCCTGGCGGACCTTCGCGCGTTGGATGCAGCGGACGCGATCAACCTCATCGCCCGCTACGACGACGAGCACGGCGTGCTCGACGTCGACTCCCTCGGCTCGCTCGTGCCCGACCTGGCCGAGCGCTCGACGTACGCCTGTGGTCCGGGTGGCCTGCTGTCCGCCCTCGAGGCGCACCACGAGGCCAAGGGCCTGCCGCTCCAGACCGAGCAGTTCCGCGTCACGACCATCAACGCCGGCGACGGCGGCACGCTCCACGTGAGCGGTGTCGAAGTCGAGGCCGCTGGCTCCACCACGCTCCTCGACGCCGCCGAAGAGGCCGGCGTCCTCATGCCCAGCGGCTGCCGGATGGGCATCTGCATGGGCTGCGTCCTTCCGCTCAAGGAGGGCGCCGTGCGCGACCTCCGCACCGGAGACGTCATCACCGCCGACGCCATGACCGGCCCGGTCAAGATCCAGACCTGCATCAGCGCCGCCGCCGGCGCCTGCCACCTCGACCACTGATCCTCGATCACCCAGGAGATCACGATGACTGCCCTTCAGAAGCTCGCCGACAACCCGATCGCCCACCTCAGCTCCGAGCAGATCGAGGAGATGGGTCGTGAGCTCGAGGCGATCCGCCAGTCCGTCCTCGACACCCGCGGCGCCTCCGACGCGGCGTACATCCGCAAGCTGATCAAGACCCAGCGGTACCTGGAGCTCGGCTCGCGTGCCGCCCTGCTCGGCAGCCTGTTTCCGCCGCTGTTCGTCGCGGGCACCGTCGGACTGACCGTCGCCAAGATCCTCGAGAACATGGAGATCGGGCACAACGTCATGCACGGCCAGTGGGACTGGATGCGCGACCCGAAGATCCACTCCTCGACGTGGGAGTGGGACAACGCCACCCCGTCGTCGGCGTGGAAGCACAGCCACAACGAGCTGCACCACAACTTCACGAACGTGCTCGGCAAGGACAACGACCTCGGCTACTCGATCATGCGGGTCGACGAGGACCAGCGCTGGCACCCGTTCTTCCTCGCGCAGCCGTTCTGGAACGTCATCAACGCGCTGATCTTCGAGTACGGCATCGCGGCCTACGACCTCGAGCTGGGCAAGAACCTCAAGGTCCCCAAGGACGAGCGCAGCGCCGAGTTCAAGGCTGGCGCCAAGGCCACGCTCCAGAAGATCCGCAAGCAGATGACCAAGGACTACGTCGTCCACCCGCTCATCGCGCTGCCGTTCGGTGCGGCCCTCCCGACCCTCGCGGCCAACGTGATCGCCAACGTCAGCCGCAACATCTGGAGCCACTCGATCATCATGTGTGGCCACTTCCCCGAGGGCGTGAGCGTCTTCGAGAAGGCGTCCATCGAGGGCGAGACCAAGGCCGAGTGGTACCTCCGCCAGATGCTCGGCTCCGCCAACATCTCCGGTGGCAAGTTCCTGCACCTGATGTCGGGCAACCTGAGCCACCAGATCGAGCACCACATCTACCCGGACCTGCCCTCGAGCCGCTACGCCGAGGTCGCTCCCCAGGTGCGTGCCGTCTTCGAGAAGTACGACCTGCCCTACGTCACCGGCTCGTTCCCGCGCCAGCTCGGCAGCGCGTGGCACAAGGTCATCCGGCTCTCGCTGCCCAACGGCTGGCTCGCCTCGACCACGCCGAAGAACGCTCCCAAGCGGGTCGCGCAGCTCTACAAGATGTCGACCGGTGGCCGGAAGGTCCGCAAGGCGATCCAGGCCGAGCTCGACCAGGCCGCCGCCTGACGGACTCGCGAAACGCGCGCGCAACGTGTTCGCCGTACGGTGTCACGCGTGACGATCCGAGTGGCGCTTGAGCACCGAACGACCTACACCTTCGACGAGCCGGTGCAGGTCTTCCCGCACACCGTGCGGCTGCGACCTGCGCCGCACGCGCGAACGCCGATCGAGTCGTACTCACTGACGATCACCCCGCGCAACCACTTCATCAACTGGCAGCAGGACGCTTTCGGCAACTTCCTGGCGCGCCTGGTCTTCCCGGACCCGGTCAAGGAGCTCGACATCCGGGTCGACCTCGTCGCGGACCTGACGGTGCACAACCCCTTCGACTTCTTCGTCGAGGAGTACGCCGAGACGTTCGGCTTCAGCTACCCGCCGGAGCTGCTCGCCGACCTGGAGCCCTACCTGCGCCCGGTCGACGAGATCTTCGACGGCGTCGGTCCCGGCCCGATCGTGCAGGAGTGGCTGGAGAAGCAGGGCCTGGCCCAGCGCCAGGGCACCCGCATCGTCGACTTCCTGGTGCAGGTCAACCAGGCGGTGCAGGGCGACGTTGCCTACTCCGTGCGCATGGAGCCGGGTGTCCAGTCACCCGACCACACGCTGTCGATGGCGCTGGGTTCCTGCCGTGACTCCGCCTGGCTGCTGGTGAGTGTCCTTCGTCAGCTCGGCCTCGCGGCCCGCTTCGTCTCGGGCTACCTGGTCCAGCTGACCTCCGACGAGAAGTCGATCGACGGCCCGTCCGGCCCGACCGAGGACTTCACCGACCTGCACGCCTGGACCGAGGTCTACATCCCGGGTGCCGGCTGGATCGGGCTCGACCCGACCAGCGGCCTGTTCGCGGGCGAGGGCCACATCCCGCTCTCCGCGACGCCGCACCCGTCGGGCTCCGCCCCGATCACGGGCGCGACCGCGCCGACGAACGTCAGCTTCGCGTTCCACAACACCGTCACCCGGATCCACGAGGACCCGCGCGTCACGCTGCCCTACGACGAGGACCAGTGGGCGGCCGTCGAGCAGCTCGGCCTGTACGTCGACGGGCTCCTCGAGACCGGCGACGTGCGGCTGACCATGGGTGGCGAGCCCACCTACGTCTCGGTCGCCGACCAGGCCAGCCCGCAGTGGAACACCGCCGCCGACGGCCCCGAGAAGCGCGACCTGGCGCGCCAGCTCACCCAGCGCCTCAAGGAGCGCTGGGCGCCGCTCGGTGTCGTCCACCACGGGCAGGGCAAGTGGTACCCGGGTGAGCCGCTGCCGCGCTGGCAGGCACAGATCACCTGGCGCGCCGACGGCCAGCCGATCTGGTCCGATCCCGCGCTGCTCGACCACCCCTGGGGCGAGAAGACCCACCCGACCAGGGGCCAGGTCCGCGACATCTCCCTCGCGCTGGCCGCTCGCCTCGGCGTGCCCGCCGATCACGTCCGCGCGGCGTACGACGATCCCTACGGGGCGCGCTGGAACGACGCGAGGCAGCCGTTCGGTGACCCCGAGGACCCCGATGCTCCGCCGGTCGACTCCATCGACGAGAAGGCGCTCGCCACGGAGAAGGCCTGGGTCGTCCCCGTCTTCGAGAACCCGGACGGCGAGGGCTGGGGCACCGCCGCCTGGAAGCTGCGCCGTGGTCGGCTCTACCTGACGATGGGCGACTCGCCCGCGGGCCTCCGCCTCCCGCTCGACTCGCTCGCCTGGAACCCGCCGCCGGACCTCCCGGAGGTCTCGCCGTTCGCTGACCGTCCGCCCCTCACGGCGTACGACGCGGCCACCGGCGCGGCGCAGCCCGCCGAGGTGCACCCGATCGCGGACGCGCCGCGCCACGCGGTCGTGGTCGAGCTGCGCGACGGACACCTGTTCGCGTTCCTGCCGCCCCTGACCGACCTCGACCGTGCGCTCCAGCTGGTCGCGGCGATCGAGGCGAGCGCCGCCCAGGTCGGCATGCCGGTGGTGATCGAGGGCTACCCGCTCCCCGGCGACCCCCGCACGATCTCGATGAGCGTGACACCTGACCCCGGAGTCATCGAGGTCAACATCCAGCCGACGTCGACCTGGCCCGAGCTGCGCGAGCTCACGGAGTCGCTCAACCAGGACGCGAAGCTGACCCGCCTGGCGACCGAGAAGTTCGACGTCGACGGCACCCACACGGGCACCGGAGGCGGCAACCACTTCACGCTCGGCGGCCCGACCGCGGCCGACAGCCCGCTGCTGCGCCGCCCCGACCTGCTGCGCAGCCTGCTCACCTACTGGCAGCACCACCCGGCCCTCTCCTACGTCTTCGCCGGCCGGTTCATCGGTCCGACGAGCCAGGCGCCCCGTGTCGACGAGGGCCGCAACGAGACCCTCTACGAGCTGGAGATCGCGTTCGCCGAGCTCGACCGGGCACAGCGCGAAGCCCCCGATGGTGTCGCGCCGGCGTGGATCGTCGACCGCCTGCTTCGCCACCTGCTGACCGACCTGACCGGCAACACGCACCGGTCGGAGTTCTGCATCGACAAGCTCTACAGCCCCGACGGCAGCCGCGGACGACTCGGCCTGCTCGAGCTCCGCGGCTTCGAGATGCCACCGCATCCGCGGATGGCGCTGGTCCAGGCGTTGCTGGTCCGGGCGCTGGTCGCCCGGTTCTGGAACGAGCCCTACAAGGCACCGCTGGTCCGCTGGGGGACGCGCCTTCACGACCGCTTCCTGCTGCCGGAGTTCGCCACCGCTGACCTGCACGAGGTCGTGGACGAGCTCAACACCTGGCTCGCCGCTCACGACCCCGACTCTCCGAAGTTCGACAAGAGCTGGTTCGACGCGTTCCTCGAGTTCCGCTTCCCGCGGCTCGGTGAGGTCGATGTCGCCGGCGTCCACCTGGAGGCCCGTCAGGCCATCGAGCCGTGGCACGTCCTCGGCGAGGAGATGGCTCTCGGCGGCACCGCCCGCTATGTCGACTCGAGCGTCGAGCGCCTCCAGGTCAGCGCGAGCGGCCTGGTCGAGGGACGCCACGTGCTGACCTGCAACGGCGTCCCGATGCCGCTGACGGCCACCGGCACTCCGGGCGAGTTCGTGGCCGGTGTCCGCTACCGCGCCTGGGCGCCGTACTCCGCGCTGCACCCGACCATCGGTGTGCACGGTCCGATCGTGGTCGACCTGGTCGACACGTGGAACAAGCGCAGCCTCGGCGGCTTCACCTACCACGTCGTCCACCCCGGTGGCCGGGCCTACGAGGACCACCCGGTCAACGCCATGTCGGCGGAGGCGCGGCGGGCCAGCCGCTTCCACGCAGGTGGTCACACCGCCGGTCCGATGGACGTCGACACGGTGCTCGCCGTCGACGGCTCGAGCGGAGTGGAGTACCCCACCACGCTGGACCTTCGGCGTTTCAGCCCCGGTCATTCGTCGTAGGGTGCCCGGGTGACCCTCTCGCCCCTCGGAGCCGAATCGCTTGATCGCGGCTTCGGCCCACTCGCCGGCTACCGCGAACGCCTCGCGGACCGGGGGGCGCTCCATGGCGTCGACGAACTCTTCGCCGACGCCGACTCGGTCCGCCCCGAGCAGGCGTTCCTGGCCGAGGCGATCGAGTCGATGGCGCTGCCCGGGCTGCTCGCCGCGCGCGCCGAGACCCGCCGCCTCGTCAACGACGACGGCATCCGCTACGGCGTGTGGGACGGCGCCTCGCGACGTGACCGCAGCTGGCGGATGGACCCGCTCCCGGTCGTGCTCGGCCACGCCGAGTGGACCCAGCTCGAGCGCGGGATCCAGCAGCGCGCCGCACTGCTGGATGCGCTGCACGAGGACTTCTACGGCGACCGGCAGCTGCTGCGCCGCGGCGTGATCCCGGCCGAGGTGGTCATCGGTCACCCCGGCTTCCTGCGCCAGGTCGACGGCATCAAGAGCCGTGGCGGGCTCGTGCTCGGTGCGCACGACCTCGGTCGCGACGTCGAGGGCAACTGGCGCGTGCTGGCTGACCGCACGTCCGCTCCGTCCGGTGCCGGCTACTCGATGGCCAACCGCCGGATCACCACCCGCGTGCTCGCCGGGCTGCACCGCAGCACCGAGCTCGAGCGGCTGCGTGGCTTCTTCCACACGATGAGCGCCGCCGTTCGCGACGTCGCCCCCGCGAGTGCCGAGGTGCCCCGCGTCGTTCTCCTCTCGCCGGGTGCGATGAGCGAGACCGCCTACGACCAGAGCTTCCTGGCCAGCCTGCTCGGCTTCCCGCTCGCCGAGGCCGACGACCTGACCCTGCGCGACGGCAAGGTGTGGCTGCGTGCGGCAGGCCGGCTGGAGCCGGTCGACGTCGTGCTGCGCCGTGTCGACCCGGAGTACTGCGACCCGCTCGACCTGCGTTCCGACTCCCAGCTCGGCCTGCCCGGCCTGGTCGAGGCGACCCGCCGCGGCTTCGTCACCGTGGCCAACCCGCTCGGCGCGCAGGTGCTGGAGAACCCCGGCCTGGCCCCGTTCCTGTCCGCTGCCTCGAAGGCCCTGCTCGGCGAGGAGCTGCTCCTGCAGTCGGCGCCGTCATGGTGGTGCGGAGATCCCGATGCCCGCCGCCACGTCCTGGACCGGCTCGACAAGCTCGTGCTGCGTCCGCTGTCGCGCGGGGTGGCCGACCCGGCGATGTATGGCCCTGAGCTGAGCGCGGAGGAGCTCGCCACGTTGCGGCGGCGGATCGAGGCGGAGCCCTGGGCGTGGGTCGGCCAGGAGCCGATCGCGCTCTCGACCACCCCCGTGGTCACCCCCACCGGGCTCCAGCCCGGCCGCCTCGTCCTGCGGTCGTTCTGGGTGACCCGTGACGGCGAGCGGCACGTGATGCCGGGTGGCCTCGCGCGGGTCAACACCGAGATGAGCTCGATCCACGTCTCGAGCAGTGCAGGCGCTGTCGCCAAGGACGTCTGGGTCCTCGCGGGCGAGACCGAGGAAGCCGGCTGGGCCGAGTGGGCCGGTCGCGCGCAGCCGTCGCTCGTGCCCGTGCGGCCGCCGGCGATCGTGGCTCCGCGTGTGGCCGACAACCTGTTCTGGATCGGCCGCTACACCGAGCGGGCCGAGTGCGCCGCCCGGCTCCTGCGCGTCGCCGACGACCTCGTCGAGGACCACTCCACCCGGCCCGGCACCCCCGGCGAGGCCGCCATGCGCGCCATGGTCGACGCTGCCGCCGCGATCACGATGGTCCTGCCCGAGGCCGGCCAGCCCCCGCGTCAGCACGTACGCCGCATGGTCGCCGACGCCAGCCAGCCCGGCACGGTCGCATGGGCGGCCGAGCGGCTCAACGAGTCGTCGCAGCGGGTGCGCGACCAGCTCTCCTACGACATCTGGCACGTGCTGAGTCGCCTGGAGCGCACGATCGGCCACATCCCGTCCGAGGACCAGCAGCTGCAGCCGCAGATCTACGACATGCTCGAGTCGCTGCTCGCGGTGGCAGGTGTGATCTCCGAGAGCATGGTCCGCGACGAGTCCTGGGGCTTCCTGGACGGCGGCCTGCGCCTGGAGCGCGCCCAGTTCACCGTCGCCCTGCTGCTCACCACCCTCGCCCAGGAGCGTCCGCCGATCATCGATGGTCAGGTCACCGAGGCCGTCCTCGAGGTGGGGGAGAGCATCATCACCCACCGCCGGCGCACGGTCGCCGGAGAGGGCCCGGTCTGGCCGGTGCACTCGGCCGTGTCGCTGCTCCTGCTCGACAAGGGCAACCCGCGCTCGGTCTCCTTCTGCGTCGACCGGCTGGTCGAGGACCTGCGCCTGATCGGTGACGAGGTGCTCGTCGCCAAGGCCGAGGCACTCGCCGCCGAGCTGGCCCGCGTCGACCTCGTCGACGTCTGCGCCGGCGATCGTTCCGCGCTCGCCGACGTCCTGATCGGGGTCCGCTCAACCCTGCACAGCGTCTCCGACGAGCTGTCCCGCCGCCGCTTCCGCCGCAAGGCCGCGCAGCACACGATGCCGTTCAACTGGGGTGGAATGTGAGCCAGCGACCCGAGGACTTCACGCCGCGCCGCTACGAGGTGCGGCACCGCACGACGTACACCTACGACGGTCCGGTCGAGTCCTGCTACGAGCGCGGCTTCCTCGCGCCCCGCGAGACGCCCACGCAACGCGTCGTGGTCAACCAGGTGCACGTCTCGCCCGAGCCGCACCAGATCAGCGAGCACGTCGACCACTTCGGCAACCGGAGCTTCTACGTCGAGGTGCGCACGTCCCACACGGAGCTCGTCGTCGAGAAGACGAGTGTCCTCGACGTCTCCTGGGCACAGGTCGACCTCGACGCCTTGAACCGCTGGACCGTCGGTGGAGCCGTCGGTGCGCTGGCCGAGGAGGGCGATCCGGTCGAACGGGCGACGTATCTCCTGCCCTCGCCGCTGGTGCAGCCCGACCCGACCGTCGTCGAGTACTGCCGCTCGGTGATCGGTCCCCAGATGCCGCTCGGTGACGCACTCGTCGCGATCACGCGGGGCATCTTCCGCGACTTCGAGTACCGCTCGGGCGCCACCACCGTCCGCACGACGCTGCCCGAGCTGCTCGAGATCCGGGCCGGCGTCTGCCAGGACTTCGCCCACCTGGCGCTCGGCTGCCTGCGCTCGCTCGGCCTGCCCGCGCGTTATGTCTCGGGCTACCTCGAGACCCAGCCCCCTCCGGGTCAGAAGAAGCTCGAGGGCTCCGACGCCTCGCACGCCTGGCTCTCCGTGCAGGTGCCGGGCGGGGCCTGGGTCGACCTCGACCCGACCAACGACCACCTCTGCGACAGTCGCTACGTCGTGACCGCGTGGGGGCGTGACTTCCGCGACGTCTCGCCGCTCAAGGGCGTGGTCTTCAGCGAGTCCAAGAACTCGTCGCTGAAGGTCGCCGTCGACGTGAACCGGGTCGACGCGCTCCTCTGAGTGCCGGCTCCGGCAGGAGTCAGCCGATGCGGACCTGCTGGCGCCCGTCGTCGTAGGGAAGCGGCTCGCGGGTGATCGCGCTGACCTCCATGGTGAGCAGGTCGGCCCGCCCGCTGACGATCGTGAGGAATGCCGTGTCGGCGGCGTCGCGACCGGTGGCGATCCGGACCAGTGCAGGGCGCGAGGCGAGGCCGGTGCCGTCAATGACGAACCACGCGCCGTCCATCAGCACCTCGACGACCGCGTGGAAGTCCATCGGCAGGAGCCCCGGCGCATAGGCCGACACGAGCCGCGCCGGGATCCCGCGGGCCCGCAGGAAGGCGATGATCAGGTGGCTGCTGTCGCGGCAGACACCCTCGCGGCTCAGGTAGGTCTCGAGCGCCCCGTCGACGGGGTCAGTGCTGCCGGGCGCGTAGACGATGTTCTCCAGTGCCCAGCGCCGCGCACCTTCGACGAGGTCCCATCCCTGCTTCGGACCCAGGTGGGACCAGGCGACGTTGGCCAGCCGGTCGGAGTCGCAGTAGCGGCTCGGGCGCAGGTACTCGACGTGGTCCATCGACTCGGCGTCGAGCGGCGTGCTGCCGCTGACCGTCGCGGAGTAGGCCACCTCGAGTACGCCGGTCGGCGCGGTCACGCGGTGCAGCCGGGTGCCGTGCGCATCGGTGAGCTCCACGATCGCCGAGGCGTCGAGGGGGCTGCCGTCGAGGGTGACCGTGAGTGTCTCCGACTCGATGGTGTTGGTGAACGCGACCGCGACCGAGAAGACCAGATCGGCCGGTTCGGTCACGGAGAGCCGGACGTTGCTGCTGATGTCGCGCATGTCCGGCACGCTACCCGTGTGACCGGTATCGCTCTCGCCTGCAGGGCTACTGACGAGTAACGTTGGTGTCATGTCCTACGTCTCCTGCACCACCGTCGACGGCATCGCCCACGTCCAGCTCGCGCGTCCCGAGAAGATGAACGCGCTGACGCTCGACCTCCTCGATGATCTCAAGAAGACCGCGCGGCAGTTGCGCAAGGACAAGAAGCTGCGCGCTGTGGTGATCAGCGGCCAGGGCGAGTCGTTCTGCGCCGGCCTCGACTTCGCCAAGGTGCTCAAGACGCCGGCGGGTGTCGTCAAGGCGTTCGTGCCCAACCCGCTGCGCGGCACCAACACGTTCCAGGAGGCCCCGTGGGCCTTCCGCCGCATCCCGGTCCCGGTGATCGCGGCCGTTCACGGCAACTGCCTCGGTGGTGGCCTCCAGATCGCCCTCGCTGCGGACTTCCGCATCGCCACGCCCGACTCGACCTGGTCCGTGCTCGAGGGCAAGTGGGGCCTGATCCCCGACATGTCCGGAGTGCGTGCGCTCTCCGAGCTGGTCGGTGTCGACACCGCCAAGAAGCTCACGATGACCGCGGAGATGGTCAGCGGCAAGGAGGCCAAGGACCTCGGCCTGGTCACCGAGCTCGACAGCGACCCGCTCGCGGCCGCGTTCGCCTTCGCCGAGGAGCTCAAGGGCCGTTCGCCCGATGCCCTGGCTGCCGCCAAGCGCCTCTTCAACGCCGCGCCGACCCAGTCCGCGCGGCGTACCTTCGCGCGCGAGCGGGCCGAGCAGCTGTGGCTGCTCTTCGCCCGCAACACCACCGCGGCGCGCAACGCGGCGTTCAACAAGTCCCAGCCGTCCTACGGCCCGCGCCAGCGCTGAGCCGGAAATTCCGCTCCGCCCGGAGGGGATCGGCCCTAGGATCTCGGTGAAACCGAATCTTGGGGGGTTGTCGGGTGTTGCTGTTCCTGATCGTCGGCTGCGTCGGCATCGCTCTGCTGGTCTTCAGTCTCGTCGTCGGTGACCTGTTCGACGGCCTCCTCGACTTCGGTGGCGACCTGTTCTCCGGCGCCGCCATCTCGGCGTTCCTGGGTGCCTTCGGCTTCGTCGGCGCCGCTGTCTACGACAGCACCGACAACCTCACCACCTCGGCACTCGTCGGCATCGCGGCGGGAGGCATCCTCGGCTTCGCTGCCGGCTGGGTCTCGCTGCGCCTCAAGCAGGGCGGCGACGAGTCGAACGTGCGCACCGGTGAGCTGGCCGGTCGTGCGGCCACGGTGGTCTCGGCGATCCCGGCCGATGGCTATGGCGAGGTGACGATGGTCGTCTCCGGCCACATCACCCGGCTCAACGCCCGTGCCGCGGAGCCGCTCGCGACCGGCACCTCCGTCACGATCACCGCGGTCCTGAGCCCGACCGCGGTTCACGTCGCCCGCAGCTGACCCGCTGCTGACCCGCTGCTGACCCTCTGCGTTCCCCGAACTCCTTGGAGACCTGATGCTCGACCAGATCCCGATCCTCCCCATCGCCATCGTCGGCATCGTCGTCCTCGTCGGACTTCTCGGTGCACTCATCACGACCCGCTACAAGGTGGCCGGACCCAACGAGGCCTTCATCGTCACCGGGCGCAAGGGCAAGGCCGTGCGCTCCGCCACCGGCGAGGTCTCCACCGACCTGTCCGGCCAGAAGGTGGTCATGGGTGGCGGCGTCTTCGTCGTCCCGTTCGTGCAGAAGCTGCACATCCTCGACCTGTCCTCGCGCCGGATCATGATCCAGATCCGTGGCGCGGTCTCCGGGCAGGGCGTCAAGCTCAACCTCGACGGCGTAGCGATCGTGAAGGTCGGCGGCAACGAGGACTCGATCCGTGCGGCTGCGCAGCGCTTCCTCAGTCAGCAGGGCGAGATCGAGACGTTCACGCAGGAGACGCTCGCCGGCTCGCTGCGCTCGATCGTCGGCTCGCTGACCGTCGAGCAGATCATCCGCGACCGTGCCGCCTTCGCCCAGCGCGTCGCCGATGAGGCCGAGTCCTCGCTCAGCGGCCAGGGCCTGGTGCTCGACACCTTCCAGATCCAGGACATCACCGACGACGGCAGCTACCTCTCGGACCTCGGTCGTCCCGAGGCCGCCAAGGTCGGGCAGGTCGCCGCCATCGCGGAGGCCAACGCGCGTCAGGCCGCGGAGCAGGCGCGGCTGGCCGCCGAGCAGGAGATCGCGATCGCGAACCGTGCGCTCGCGCTGAAGACCGCCGAGATCCTGGCCGAGACCGACGCCGCGAAGGCCCAGGCTGCCGCTGCCGGACCGCTGGCCCAGGCCGACCGGGACCAGGCGATCCTCGCCGAGCAGGAGAAGGTCGCCGTGCGTCAGGCGGCGCTGAAGGAGCGCCAGCTCGACACCGAGGTCCGCAAGCCGGCCGACGCCGAGCGCTACCGCGTCGAGACCGAGGCGCAGGCCCGCCGCCAGGCCGCGATCTTCGACGCGGAGGCCCGCAAGGCGTCGGCGATCGCCGTTGCCGAGGCCGAGGCAGAGCAGTCGCGCCTCAGCGGTGAGGGTGAGAAGTCGAAGCGGTCCGCGCTCGCTGACGCGGAGGCGATCGAGGGTGCCCGCCGCGGTGAGGCCGAGAAGGCCCGCCGTGTTGCCGAGGCCGACGCGACGCGCGCCGAGGGTGAGGCACAGGCGGCCGCCATCCTGGCCACCGGTGAGGCTGAGGCCGAGGCGATGAACAAGAAGGCCGAGGCCTTCGGTCAGTACAACGAGGCTGCGGTCCTGCAGATGCTCATCGAGACCCTGCCGAAGATGGCCGGAGAGATCGCGGGCCCGCTCGCGGCGATCGACAAGCTGACCGTGATCTCGACCGACGGCACCGCGGAGCTCCCGCGCCAGGTCATGAACAACATGCTCCAGACGATGGAGATGCTCAAGAACACCACCGGCGTCGACATCGAGGCCCTGATCAAGGGCTTCGTCGGCGACGGTCCGGGCTTCAGCGGCAAGCGCGCTGCGGTCGCTCCGGCCCAGCCGGACCTCGACGGCGGCAACTGATCTGAGCTGCGTGCCGCGGGCGTGGGCCTGGACAGGTGTCCGAACTCACGTCCGCGGATGCGGTGGTTGATCGTTGCAACCGTTAGAGTTGACATAAGTCAGCTCGGCCAGTCTTGCCGCGAGCTGCCGGCCCCGTTCATTGGGCCGCCCCTCGCACCTGCGAGGCACGAACCCGCTGCGGCGGGCACGTTTCGGTGAGACACCGAACGAACGGCTTCAACCCCTTGTCTACTGACATCACTGCGTCATTTGATGACCTCGGCGTACCCACGTCGCTGGTCACGATCCTTGCTGCCCAGGGCATCACGGTTCCCACCCCGATCCAGAAGGCCACGCTGCCTGACTCGTTTGCGGGTCGCGACGTGCTCGGCCGCGGCCGCACCGGCTCCGGCAAGACCTTCGCCTTCCTCCTGCCGATGGTCGGTCGCCTCGCTGCGTCCAACCGCAAGCCGCGTCCCGGCGCTCCGCGGGCGCTGATCCTGGCCCCGACGCGTGAGCTCGTCGGTCAGATCGAGGCCTCGCTCAAGCCCCTCGCGGCTGAGTTCGGCCTGACCACGCAGACCATCTTCGGTGGCGTCGGCCAGGGCCCCCAGGTCAACGGTCTGCGCCGCGGCGTCGACGTGATCCTGGCCTGCCCGGGTCGCCTCGAGGACCTGATCCAGCAGGGTCACTGCTCCCTGAAGGACATCGAGATCACCATCCTCGACGAGGCCGACCACATGGCCGACCTCGGCTTCCTCCCGGCTGTGCGCCGGCTGCTGCAGGCCACCCCGCCGAAGTCGCAGCGCCTGCTCTTCTCCGCGACGCTCGACAACGCGGTCGACCAGCTGGTCAAGAAGTTCCTCAACAACCCGGTCACCCACGAGGCCGACTCGGCGCAGTCGCCGGTCGCCAAGATGGACCACCACGTCCTGCACGTACGCCGTGAGTCGCGTCTGCCGATCCTGATCGACCTGACCCGGGCCCCGGGTCGCACGGTCATCTTCACGCGGACCAAGCACGGCGCCAAGGCGCTCGCCCGTCAGCTCAACGCCAACGGCGTCCCGACGGTCGACCTGCACGGCAACCTGTCGCAGAACGCGCGCACCCGGAACATGGAGGCCTTCCACTCCGGCAAGGCCACCACCCTGGTCGCGACCGATGTCGCTGCCCGCGGCATCCACGTCGACGATGTCGCGCTGGTCGTCCACGCGGACCCGCCGTCCGAGCACAAGGCCTACCTGCACCGCTCGGGCCGCACCGCCCGCGCCGGTGCCGAGGGCACTGTCGTCACCCTGATGACCGACGACCAGGTGCGCGATGTCCGCGCGCTGGCCCGGGCTGCCGGCATCAAGCCGACCACCACGATCGTCGGCGATGCCTTCCACCCGATCCTCAAGTCACTCGCTCCCGGTGAGCGCACCGAGGTCCCCGGTGGACTCGTCGTCGAGGCTCCGGCCTCGAACGGTGGCGGCAACGGTGGCGGGCGCTCCGGTGGTGGTGGCGGTCGCAACCGCTCACGCAGCGGTGGCGGCTCCGGCGGCGGCCAGGCTCGCTCCGGCGGCCAGGGTCGCTCCGGCGGTCAGGCTCGCTCCGGCGGCCAGTCGTCCGGTGGTGGCCAGGGTGGTCAGCGCAGCGGCGGCCAGTCTTCCGGCGGCTCCCGCAGCGGCGGTCAGTCCAGCCAGGGCCAGTCCTCCGGTGGCCAGGGTGGCCAGCGTCGTACGTCCACGGGGCCCGGCCGCAGCGCCGGTGGCTCCGGCTCGCACAGCGCGTCGTCGTTCTCGCGGGGTCGCTGACCTCATCGGGGGCAGCTGAGCTTCACCAAGGCGTGGACTTTTCGTCAGCATGTGACGAGAAGTCCACGCCTTGCTTCGCTCCCGTTCCCGTCACCCCGAAGCGACACGGCTCTACTTCGGCTGGTGCTCGCCCTCGATGCGGTAGGGCGCGGCCGGGTAGACGCCGAGGACCTTCAGCTCGTCGGTGAAGAACTCCAGCTCCTCGAGCGCACGCGCGAGTGCGGGGGAGGACGGGTGGCCCTCGACATCAGCGAGGAACATCGTCGCGGTGAACTCGCCGTCGACCATGTAGGCCTCGAGCTTGGTCATGTTGACGCCGTTGGTCGCGAACCCGCCGAGCGCCTTGTAGAGCGCGGCGGGCAGGTTGCGCACGCGGAAGACGAAGGTGGTCACGACCATGTCGCCGGAGTCGGCGGCAGGCGCCGGCGCCTCGGCGTACTCCCGCGAGAGGATCACGAACCGGGTCGTGTTGTGGTCCTCGTCCTCGACGTTCTCCGCGAGCACATCGAGACCGTAGACCTGTGCGGCGAGGGCCGGCGCGAGGGAGGCACGGGTGACGTCACCCCACTCGGAGACCTCGCGGGCCGAGCCGGCGGTGTCACCGGCGATCACCGGCTTGAGCCCGAGCTTGCCGATGATCCGGCGGCACTGCCCCAGCGCGTGCACGTGGCTGTGCACGCTCTTGATCGACTCCAGCGTCGCGCCCGGCACGCCGAGCAGCTGGAAGTGGATCGGCATGAAGTACTCGCCCACGATGTGCAGGTCCGACTTCGGCAGCAGGTGGTGGATGTCGGCCACGCGCCCGGCCAGCGAGTTGTCGATCGGGATCATGCCGAGGTCGGCGCGTCCCTCCTCGATCGCGGCGAAGACGTCCTCGAAGGAGGCGCAGGGGAGCGTCTCCCAGTCGGGATACACGTCACGGCAGGCGATGTCGGAGTTTGCCCCCGGCTCGCCCTGGTAGGCGATCGTCTTCTGGCTCACGCGTTCATCCTGCCATCATTCCTGGCCGATCTACGCTGGCCGACATGACGACTCCTGCCGATGAGTACCGCCAGATCGCCGGCCACTTCACCGAGCTGGTCGCCGGTGTTGATCCAGCACGGTGGGGTGATCCCGCGCCGTGCGAGGGCTGGGCGGCCCGCGACGTCGTACGCCATCTCGTGACCTGGTTCCCCGGGTTCCTCGCGCACGGGGCCGGCGTGCAGCTCGCGCCCGGCCCCTCCGTCGACGAGGACCCGTACGCCGCGTGGACGACGATGAGCGATCAGGTCCAGGCCCTGCTCGATGATCCGGCCACCGCGGCGATCAGCTACACCGGCCCGCCCGGCACCCACCCGCTCGACCGGGCGATCGCGATGTTCTTCACCGGGGACGTCTTCCTGCACAGCTGGGACCTCGCTCGCGCGACCGGCCAGGACGAGCACCTCGACACCGAGCGCTGCGCCGTGATGCTCGCCGGGATGGAGCCGCTCGACGAGGTGCTGCGGACCAGCGGCCACTACGGCCCGAAGCAGCCGGTCGCCGATGACGCCGACCCTCAGACCCGGCTGCTCGCGTTCATCGGCCGTATGGTCTGAATCTGCGGCCCCCGACATTTTGGCTGGACACCTCGGCGCATCAGGACATGTATGTCACCATGTACCGGGTACACGGTGTACCAATTCACTCTGTGAGGAATCCAGATGACTGAGGCTTTCATCTATGACCACGTGCGCACGCCGCGTGGCAAGGGCAAGAAGGACGGCTCGCTGCACGAGGTCAAGCCCCTCGACCTCGTGGTGGGACTGATCGACGCGATCCGTGAGCGCAACCCGCAGCTCGACACGAGCCGGATCGATGACGTGATCCTCGGTGTCGTCACCCCGGTCGGTGACCAGGGTGCTGACATCGCGAAGACCGCTGCGATCGCCGCGGGTCTCCCGGACACCGTTGCCGGTGTCCAGCTGAACCGCTTCTGCGCCTCCGGCATGGAGGCCGTCAACCAGGCCTCGCAGCGCATCCGCTCCGGCTGGGAGGACCTGATCCTCGCCGGCGGCGTCGAGTCGATGTCCCGTCTCGCCCTTGGCTCCGACGGTGGCGCCTGGGCCATGGACCCGCGCACCGCGATCGACACCTACTTCATCCCGCAGGGTGTCTCCGCTGACCTGATCGCCACGCTCGAGGGCTTCACCCGCGACGACGTCGACCGCTACGGGTCGCAGTCGCAGGAGCGCGCAGCTGCCGCTCAGGACGCCGGCTACTTCGACGGCTCGGTCGTCCCGGTCAAGGACCGCAACGGCCTGACCATCCTCGAGAAGGACGAGTTCATCAAGCGTGGCACCACGCCTGAGAAGCTCGCCGGCCTGAACCCGTCGTTCCAGTTCTTCGGTGACGTGGGCTTCGACGACGTGGCGCTGAAGAAGTACCACCAGCTCGAGAAGATCAACCACGTCCACCACGCCGGCAACAGCTCCGGCATCGTCGACGGTGCGGCGCTGGTGCTCGTGGGCACCGAGGAGATCGGCAAGGAGCTCGGCCTGACCCCGAAGGCGAAGGTCCTCGCGACCGCCGTCTCCGGTGCCGACCCGACGATCATGCTGACCGGCCCGGCGCCGGCTGCCCGCAAGGCGTTGGCGAAGGCCGGCCTGACGGTCGAGGACATCGACCTGTGGGAGATCAACGAGGCGTTCGCGGCTGTTGCGATGCGCTTCATCAAGGACATGGGCATCGACGAGTCGATCACCAACGTCAACGGTGGCGCGATCGCGATGGGTCACCCGCTGGGTGCGACCGGCGCCATGATCATCGGCACCGTCATCGACGAGCTCAAGCGCACCGGCAAGAAGCGTGGTCTCTGCACGCTCTGTGTCGGTGGCGGAATGGGCATCGCCATCATCGTCGAAGTGATCTGAGAGGCCTGGACAGAGATGACTGACAACATGATCAAGTTCGAGAAGGACGCCGACGGCGTCGTCGTCCTCACGATGGACGACCCCAACGGCTCCGCCAACGTCATGAACGCGACGTACGTCGCCTCCATGGGCGCGACCGTCGACCGCCTCGAGGCCGAGCGCGAGTCCATCACCGGTGTCGTGATCACCTCGGCGAAGAAGACCTTCTTCGCAGGTGGCGACCTGACCACCCTGATCCAGGTCCAGCCGGAGAACGCCCAGGAGGTCTTCGACGAGGTCGAGACCGTCAAGGCGCAGCTGCGTCGCATCGAGAAGCTCGGTGTGCCGACGGTTGCCGCGATCAACGGCGCCGCCCTCGGTGGTGGCCTCGAGATCGCGCTGGCGTTCCGTCACCGCATCGCGGCTGCCGGTCGCTTCGAGATCGGCCTGCCGGAGGTCATGCTCGGCCTGCTCCCGGGCGGTGGCGGCGTCACCCGCGTCACCCGCATGCTCGGTGTCTCCGACGCGCTGCAGAAGGTCCTGCTCCAGGGCCAGCGCATGCAGCCGGCCAAGGCCCAGTCCGTCGGCCTGATCGACGAGGTCCTCGCCGAGGGTGCTGACCTGGTCGGCGCCGCCAAGGCGTGGATCGCGGAGAACAAGGACAACGACGCTGCCAAGTCGCAGCCGTGGGACCAGCAGGGCTACAAGATGCCCGGCGGCAAGCCCACGAGCCCGTCGCTGGCGCAGATGCTTCCGGCGTTCCCGGCCGGTTTGGCCAAGCAGCTCAAGGGCGCGAAGTACCCCGCCCCCGAGGCCATCATGTCCGCCTCGGTCGAGGGTGCGGGCGTCGACTTCGAGAACGCTTCGCGCATCGAGTCGCGCTACTTCGTCAACCTGGCGACCGGTCGCGTCGCCAAGGCGATGACGCAGGCGTTCTTCTTCGACCTGCAGGAGATCAACTCCGGCAAGCTGCGTCCCGAGGGCATCGAGAAGTACACGCCCAAGAAGCTCGTCGTGCTCGGCGCCGGCATGATGGGCGCGGGCATCGCCTACGTCTACGCCAAGGCCGGTGTCGAGGTCGTCCTCAAGGACATCTCGATCGAGGCCGCCGAGAAGGGCAAGGCCTACTCGCAGGCGATCAACGACAAGGCGATCGCTCGTGGCCGGCTGACCCAGGAGAAGTCCGACGAGCTGCTCGCCCGGATCACCCCGACCGCCGACGCTGCCGACGCCAAGGGCGCCGACTGCGTGATCGAGGCCGTGTTCGAGAACCCGGAGCTGAAGGCCAAGGTCTTCGCCGAGGTCATCCCGTTCCTCGAGCCGGGTGCGCTGCTGTGCTCCAACACCTCGACCCTGCCGATCACCGGCCTGGCCCAGGGCCTGGAGAACGAGGAGGACGCGCCGCGCTTCGTCGGTCTGCACTTCTTCTCGCCGGTCGACAAGATGCCGCTGGTCGAGATCATCCGCGGTGAGAAGACGTCGCCGGAGTCCATCGCCCAGGCGATCGACATCACGATGCTGATCAAGAAGACCCCGATCGTCGTCAACGACGGCCGCGGCTTCTACACCTCGCGCGTCATCGGCACCTTCATCATGGAGGGCCTGGCGATGCTGGCCGAGGGCGTCGCGCCGTACTCCCTGGAGCGGGCCGCCACCATGGCTGCCTTCCCGGTCGGCACCCTGCAGATCTCCGACGAGCTCAACATGGAGACGATGCAGAAGATCGAGCACCAGACCAAGGCCGCGATGGGCGCCGACTACCCGGGCCACCCGGGCACGGCGGTCGTCGACAAGATGATCGAGGTGGGTCGCGCCGGCAAGCTCCGTGGCGCGGGCTTCTTCGACTACGCCGACGGCAAGCGCGGCTCGATCTGGGCCGGTCTGGCCGACCTGTACCCGGTCGCGGACGAGCAGCCCTCGATCCAGGAGATCCAGGACCGCCTGCTCTTCCCGATGCCGCTGGACACCGTCCGCTGCTTCGACGAGGGCGTCCTCGACTCGACGGCCGAGGCCAACATCGGCTCGATCTTCGGCATCGGCATGCCGCCGAACACCGGTGGCACGATCACCTTCATCAACAACTACGAGGGTGGCCTGGCCGGCTTCGTGGCCCGTGCGAACGAGCTGGCCGACAAGTACGGCGAGCGGTTCCGCCCGTCGCAGACGCTGGTCGACCTCGCCGCGAAGGGCGAGAGCTTCACCGCCTGACCGCAACAACGCGATAGTCCCCGACAGGCGGACCCCGATTCCTCGGAGCTGGGGTCCTGCCGTTGGGGACTATCTGTGTTTGGGGCTACTTGGCGGCGACGGCCTTGCCGAGTGGCTTGCGGCACTGCTGCTCCGCGGCGGCGAGCTCGCGCTGGGCGCCGGTCTTGCCGTCCCTGGCGTTGGCCTCGGCGATGGACGCCCGCAGCTTCTCGTCGAGCTTCTCCGTGCACGCGACGTAAGCGTCCCAGGCGTCGGTCTCGGCCTCGGGGTAGAGCGAGGCCAGGGTCGTGGTGTGCGTGCGCCAGTCCCAGCAGGCCACCGTGGCATCGGCCAGCGCCGTGGCCGTCTCCTGGTCGAACCGGCGATCGAGCTGGGCGATGTCCTCGTCGTTCAGGACGCCCGAGGAGTGCAGCTGCTTCACCCCGAGGTCCTTGACCAGCGCCTTGGCCGTGCAGAGCGCCTGGTCGATCTCGAGCTTGACGGCCAGCTGGGAGGCGATCGCGGCAGTCGCCAGGTCGGCCTCGGTCACGGCCGGCTGCTTCGGCTCCTCCTCTCCGCACGCGGTGGCGGAAAGAGTGAGGGCGGCCGCGAGGGCGAGCCCTCCGAGCGGTCGGGTCAGCCGGGGCAGCCGGATCATGGGGTGGTTCCTTTCGCAGGTCGACCCGCGGAGTCAATCACGCTTTGGGCACGCAGTCAGAAGGCATGCGCAACCAGCTCGGCGTACAGGGCGTGCTCGTCCGCCTCGAGGCCACGGCTGCGGAACCAGCCGCAGACGTTGGCGCAGTCGCGCAGGAGGAAGTCCATGCCCGAGCTGCTGCCGACCAGGTCGACGACCTGCGGCAGGTCGATGACGACCAGCCGGTCCCCGGCCGCCAGCAGGTTGTACGCCGAGAGGTCGCCGTGGACGAACCCGGCCTGCACCATGGTGTGCAGGGCATCGCGCAACTGCTCGAAGTACGACGCGAGGAGCACGGGCGCCGGTCGGGTCTGGGCCAGCCGGGGTGCGGTCTCGGGGCCGTCCTCGCCCTCGACGCTGACCCACTCCATGAGCAGCTCGGTGCCGTCGATCTGCACGGGATAGGGCACCGGTACGCCGAGCTGCCAGCACCGCACGAGTGCGGCCCACTCGGCATTCGCCCACTCGGTGTTCGCGACCGTCCGGCCCCAGGTCGACTTCCGCTTGAGGGCTCGCTGGTCGCGCGAGCGCTTCGTGCTGCGCCCTTCGGTGTACGCCGCGGCGCGGTGGAAGCTGCGGTGCTCACTGGTCCGGTAGCGCTTCGCGACCATCACGACGCCCTGGTCAGGGAGGTGGGGGTCGGCGCGCTCGATCAGGAAGGCGTCGGCCTCCTTGCCAGACTTGAGGACCCCGAGCTCGGTGTCGATCGCGCCCTGGGAGGTCACGATCCAGTCGGGGCGCGGCTGCGGACCGCGGCAGAGCGGCTCGACGTCGAGCCAGGTCGACCAGCGGCGCCCGTCGCCGAGCGCGTCGTCGTGGTCGGGGTCGCCGTCGTCGTACGGGATGAAGTCGACGACGAAGGCCCGGTCGATCGACTGGTCAGGTGAGGGGAGTTCCTCGGAGTGCATGCGTGCTCCTGGGAGGGAAGAGGTGGTCGGCGGGCAGGCCGAAAACAGCGATGGACATGTCACGACTCCTCTCATCAGGCGCTCGTCGGGAGCGGCACGGAGCCGACAGTACGACGCCGCGCGCGGGCCTCTCAACCGAATTTCCTTGACATCGGCTCGTGCATACCTAGTATGTGCATACCGAGTATTCGGAAGGGGGAACGATGTCAGTACGACATGCACTGCTGGCTCTGCTCGAGCAGGGACCGATGTACGGCTACCAGCTGCGCAGTGAGTTCGAAGGACGCACGGGTGCCACGTGGCCGCTCAACATCGGGCAGGTCTACACGACGCTGACCCGTCTCGAGCGGGACGGCCTGATCCAGGGGGTCGCCGAGGGCGACGAGTCCGAGGACGGCAAGCACAGCTACGAGATCACGACCGATGGTCGCGTCGAGGTGGCGACCTGGTTCGACGAGCCAGTGGGTCGCGGGCAGCCGCCGCGCGACGAGCTGGCCATCAAGCTGGCCATCGCGGTCACGCTCCCCGGGGTCGACGTCACCGCCCTGGTGCAGCGGCAGCGTGGCTCGACCATGACTGCCCTCCAGGACTACACCCGGCTGAAGCGCTCCGCTTCGACCGACGAGCTCGCCGACCTGGCCTGGAGCCTGGTCCTCGACTCCCTGATCTTCGCCGCGGAGGCCGAACTCCGCTGGCTCGACCACTGCGAGACCCGCCTTCGCCGGCTCGCCACCCGCACTGCCACTGCAGAGGAGCGTCTCCGATGAACGTCCCGAACCTCAACCCCGTCCTCACCCTGGCCGACGTCACACGCGTGCACGGTGTCGGCGCTGCCCAGGTCCACGCGCTCCGCGGGATCACCTTCACCGCCCGTCCGGGTGAGCTGGTCGCGGTCATGGGGCCGTCCGGTTCCGGCAAGTCGACCCTGCTCCACCTCGCGGGTGGACTCGACAAGCCGACCGCCGGCGACGTCATCATCGACGGCACCTCCGTGGTCGGCCTGTCGCAGACGCAGCGCGCACGCTTGCGGCGTACGACGGTGGGCTACGTCTTCCAGGACTTCAACCTGATCCCGGCCCTGACCGCCGCCGAGAACGTCGCCCTCCCGCAGGAGCTCGACGGCGTCCGCGCCGGAGTGGCCCGCGCCGCGGCCATCGCTGCCCTCGACGAGGTCGGCATCGCCGATCTTGCCGACCGCTACCCGGACGACATGTCCGGCGGCCAGCAGCAGCGCATCGCCATCGCCCGGGCCATCGTCGGGGACCGCCGGCTGATCCTGGCCGACGAGCCGACGGGTGCACTCGACACCGAGACCGGCGAAGAGATCCTCCAGCTGCTCCGCGCCCGCTGCGACGCAGGCGCCGCAGGGGTGCTCGTCACGCACGAACCGCGCCACGCCGCCTGGGCTGACCGGGTCGTGTTCCTCCGTGACGGCCTGGTCGTCGACGAGTCCGGTGGTCGGTCCATGCAGGGCCCGGACGACCTGCTCTCCGAAGAGGCACTGCGATGACCGGCTGGCGCGCGCTCCTGCGCCTCGCCTGGCGGGATCTGCTGCGGCACAAGGGGAGGACTCTGCTCGTCCTCTTCATGATCGGCCTCCCCGTGCTCGGCGTGACGGCCGCCGACGTTCTCGCCTCGACGGCCTCCGTCGATCGGCGCGAGGGGATCGAGCGCAAGGTCGGCACGGCGGACGCTCTCGTCGGCATCGCCGAAGGACGTGGTCGCGTCGAGGGCCAGTCGGTCGACGGTCAGGACATGGGCGGGCCGCCCATCGAGGGCAAGGCGCCGACGATCGATCAGGTGCTGTCAGTGCTCGGCCCCGGTTCGCGTGCAATCTCACTCGACCGCGGTTCGTCGCGGGTCGCCACGGACAAGGGCTCGACCACCGCGGAAGTCACGGAGACCGATCTGCGTGACCCGCTGCTCACGGGCACCTACCGGCTCGTCGAGGGCCGCCTGCCCCAGGCCGAGGGCGAGGTTGCGGTCAACCCCTACCTCGCCTCGCGCGGTCCCGGGATCGGCGAGCTCCTCGAGGTGGCCGATGGCCCTGCCTTGAAGGTGGTTGGTCTCGTCGAGAACGCGGAGTACCAGGAGCCCGGGCGTGCCTGGTCGCTCCCGGGTGCATTCGACCTGGAGCCGGCGACCGGCCTCAACGGCGGGTGGCTCATCGACACGCAGGAGCCCGTCACCTGGTCCGACGTCCTGAAGCTCAACCGGCTCGGCGCGGTCGCGGTGAGCCGCGACGTACTCGAGAATCCCGGTCAGGCAACCTCTGCGATCGAGTACTCCTACGGCCCGTCGGACGACGAGGTCGCCATCTACATCCTGATCGTGATCATGGCGCTGCTGGAGGTCGTGCTGCTTGCGGGACCGTCCTTCGCTGTCGGCGCCCGGCGCATGCAGGGCCAGCTCGCGATCGTCGCTGCCAACGGCGGTACGCCGCGTCAGCTGCGCCGGGCAGTGCTCGCGATGGGCGTCGTGGTCGGTGCCTTGGCAGCGGGGCTCGGAGTCCTGCTCGGCGTGCCGCTTGGCTGGGCACTGAGCCCGGTGGCCCAGCAGTGGTCCTCGGAGTGGTTCGGACCGCTCGACGTTCCCTGGCTGCACCTGCTCGGAATTGCTTCCTTCGGGTTCATCAGTGCGCTGCTCGCTGCGATCGTCCCCGCCTGGATCGCCTCGCGGCAGGACGTCGTCCAGGTCCTGTCCGGTCGTCGTGGTGACCGCAAGCCCGGCCCCACGTCGCCGATCTTCGGTCTGGTTCTCATCGGTGTCGGGCTCTGGTTGACCTGGCAGGGCGTGCGGCCCCGGCCCGGCATGGGCGAGACCTGGATCGGCTTCGGGGCAGTGTTCGCCGTGCTCGGCACGGTCCTCCTGGTCCCGGTCTTCCTTGCCGTGGTCGGTCGCCTGGCGTCGCGGACCTTCCTCCCGCTCCGGTACGCCGTGCGCGACGCCGCCCGGCACCGCGCCCGGACGGTGCCGGCCATCGGCGCTGCACTGGCCTCGGTCGCCGGAGTGGTCGCGCTGGGCATCGCGGTGTCGAGCGACGAGGCGCAGAACCGCGAGACCTATCAGCCGCGCGCAGCGATGGGCACCGGCGCCGTGTACTTCCACGGCGAGGGGCGTCCCGAGGACGAGGTGGCGGCCGACTGGACCAAGACCGTTGGCGCGACCCACGCGATGTTCCCGGATGCCGTCCCGGTCAACGCTGTCTCCGAGCACACGGAGGTCGACGGGAAGAGCACGTCCTTCTACATCCACGGCCCCGACGAAGAGGCCTTCCTCGCCTACTACGACGGCGGCATGCTGTCGGGCCGGATGGTCGGGGAGAAGCTGCCGGCCATGGACCTGAACATCTCCGATGAGGAGCGGGTCCGAGCCGATCAAGCGCTCGCTGACGGCCGGACCGTCGTCTTTGCCGACCACCGGATCGAGCGCGACGAGGTCGAGGTCAACGTCGACCACTGGGACGCGTCGGACCCGAATGACCAGCCGGAGACCGAGCACGTCACGCTGCCGGCCTACTTCGTCGAGGTCGATGGTGACGCGCGCGCGGAGGTGGTCTTCCCGCCCGCTGCGGTGGAGCGCCTCGGGGCCGCAGTGCGCCCGGTTGGGCTCGTCATCAACGAGCAGGTCACCGTCGCGCAGGAGAAGGACCTGGCCGAGGCCCTCAACGCGATCAGTGAGGAGTCCGGGCTCTATGTGGAGCGCGGCTACGAGCGGGATGCGCTCTACGGGGTGATGCTCGGGATCCTGGTGGGACTCGGCTCCCTGCTGATGCTCGGCGGCACGCTGACTGCGACGTTCCTGGCGCTGAGCGACGCCCGACCGGACCTCGCGACGCTCTCGGCGGTCGGTGCCGCCCCGCGGACCCGCCGGGTGGTCGCTGCGGCGTACGCGCTGGTGATCGGCGGGATCGGCGCGGTGCTGGGAGCGATCGTGGGCTTCGTGCCCGGGATTGCGGCGACGTGGCCGCTGACCTCGAGCAGCTGGATGCCGGGGGAGGGCAGCTCGCACACGATCGACGTCCCGTGGCTGCTCATCTCGGCCGTGGTGCTGGGGCTCCCGCTGTTCACCGCGCTGGTGGTCGGGCTGTTCGCGACGTCGCGGCTGCCGGTCGTGGCCCGCATCGACTGACCCGGGGGGAGACGGCAAGCGGGACCGCTCGGGGGAGGGTCTCGCTTGCCGTCATCCGGCTCACCGCTGCGGCTTGCTCTGGGGCTTGATGACGACCGTGGTGAGGATCTTGTCGGTGAGCGTCTGCTTCTGCGGGTCCCACAGCGGCCAGAGGTAGTCGAGGTAGAACGCCTGGTTGATCAGCCAGTGCAGGAAGTAGCGGCCGACGCACGAGCCGACGCCCGGCACGCTGCCCGTCTGCGCCGAGACGACCCAGATGCCGACCTTGGCCTTGCCCCAGGTCTGTCCGGTGCGACCCTGGCGGAGCATCGAGTTGCGCACGAACCGGATGACGGACCAGACCGTCGCGACGAGCAGGCCGAGGCCTCCCGCGATGATCAGCGCCACCCCGCTGTCACCGTCGTTGTCGTTGGCGATGAGGCCGGCGACGAGAGCAACGGTGCTGCCGATGAACGCGATCCACGTCGGCCACATGTAGAGCACGTCCCACAGGTAGGCGATCGCACGGTCGCCCCACTCGGCGTACGTCGAGGTGGGCTCGGGCTGCGCGGCGTACGCCGTCGGCTGTTCGGTCATGGGGCTGATCCTCACGGTCGGCCGACCGCCGGGCAACCACAGGTGCACAAGTCGATGAACTTAAAGTCAGGCTTGACTGTTTCTTTGTGTCTGGGACACCATGTAGCCGTGACTGCTGACCCGGCGACTTCGGTCGTGCGCATCCCGCAGGAGGAGCGCACCCGCGCGATGCGGCAGCGTCTTCTCGAGGCCACCGTCGAGTGCCTGGTCGACGCGGGGTTCACCGGCACCTCCACCACGCTCGTCTCGAAGGTCGCCGGCGTGAGCCGCGGTGCCCAGCTGCACCACTTCCCGACCAAGAACGACCTCGTGGTCGCAGCGGTCCGCCACCTCGCGGAGCAGCGGCGCGAGGAGTTCGCCCGGGTCACGCACCAGCTTCCGACGGGCAAGGGACGCACCCGCGCGGTGCTGGGGGAGATGGCTGACTACGTCACCTCGCCGTTCTTCACCGCGGCCCTCGAGCTCTGGGTCGCCGCTCGCAGCGACGAGCAGCTGCTCGCTGCCGTCGGGCCCCTCGAGATCGAGGTCGGTCGTGAGCTGCACCGCATCGCGGTCGAGCTCCTCGGTGTCGACGAGACCCAGCCCGGTGTGCGCGAGCTGATCCAGGCCACCCTCGACCTCCTGCGTGGCCTCGGCCTCGCCAACACGCTCGGTGACGACAGCCGACGCCGCAGCCGCATCCTCGACCAGTGGGCCAACACCCTTGACCGTGAACTGAAGGAGCTCTCATGACCGTCCTCGATGGCGTCCTCGCCGACCTCAAGGCCGAGGGCGAGTACGTCGAGTCCCTTGTCGCCGGCCTCGACGAGCCGGGCTGGCGCACCGCCACGCCTGCTGAAGGCTGGGACATCGCGACCACGATCGCTCACCTGCTCTGGACCGACGAGACCTCGGTCAAGGCGATCGACGGCACCCTGCTGCTGAACGGTGAGGGCGACAAGGCGGCCTGGGACGAGGTCGTGATGAAGGCGTTCGCGGACCCCGCCGGGTTCGTCGACACCGAGGCGTTCGACCTCGCCAAGACCCACACCGGCGCCGATCTGCTCGCGCGCTGGCAGGAGTCGCGGGTCGCGCTCGACGCGAAGCTCCGCACCGTGCCGGACGGCCAGAAGCTGATGTGGTTCGGCCCGCCGATGAGCCCGGCCTCGATGGCCACCGCCCGCCTCATGGAGACCTGGGCGCACGGCATCGACGTCGCTGAGGGCCTCGGCCTGGTCCACGAGCAGAGCGACCGGATCCGCAACGTCGCGAGCCTGGGCCACCGCACCCGCAACTACTCGTTCGTGAACAGCGGCCTCGAGAAGCCGGCCGAGGATTTCCGCGTCGAGCTCACGCTGCCGTCCGGTGAGCTGTGGACCGCAGGGCCGGAGGATGCCGCGCAGAGGGTGACCGGCCCGGCGTACGACTTCTGCCTGCTGGTCACCCAGCGTCGGCACCGCGCGGACCTCGCACTCGTCGCCACCGGCGCCGACGCAGACAAGTGGCTCGACATCGCGCAGGCCTTCGCAGGCCCCGCCGGTGGTGGCCGCGAGCCCATGAACCAGGGAGGGAACAACTGATGAGCAACGAGATCGCACGCATCGGCAACTGCTCGGGCTTCTACGGGGACCGCCTGTCGGCGTTCCGCGAGATGCTCGAGGGAGGCCAGCTCGACTACCTGACCGGTGACTACCTCGCCGAGCTGACCATGCTGATCCTCGGCAAGGACACGTTCAAGGACCCCAACCTCGGCTACGCGCGCACGTTCGTGAAGCAGGCCGAGGACGCGCTCGGGCTCGCTCTCGAGAAGGGCGTCAAGGTCGTCGTCAACGCCGGCGGTCTGAACCCGGCCGGTCTCGCCGACAAGCTGCGCGAGGTCTCGAAGGGGCTCGGCCTCGACCCGAAGATCGCCCACGTCGCGGGCGACGACATCCGCCCGAAGGTCGCCGAGCTCGGACTCCTGAGCGACCTCTACGGCAACCCGCTGACCGCCAACGCCTACCTCGGCGCCTTCGGCATCGCCTCCGCGTTGAACCAGGGTGCCGACCTCGTCGTCACCGGCCGCGTCACCGACGCGTCGGTCGTCGTCGGTCCCGCCATCGCACACTTCGGCTGGACCCCCGAGTCGTACGACGAGCTGGCCGGTGCTGTGATCGCAGGCCACATCATCGAGTGCGGCACGCAGGCTGTCGGTGGCAACTTCTCCGGTTTCCTCGACCTGCCCGAGGCCGCCCGTGCCAAGCCGCTCGGCTTCCCGATCGCGGAGATCTCCGCCAACGGCGACATGGTCATCACCAAGCACGCCGGCACGGGTGGCGCGGTCACCGTCGACACCGTCACCGCGCAGCTGGTCTACGAGATCCAGACGACGAAGTACCTCAACCCCGACGTCACGGTCGACCTCACCTCGATCACGCTGACCCAGGAGGCCGAGGACCGCGTCGCCGTCACCGGCATCACCGGCTCCGAGGCGCCCGAGAAGCTCAAGGCTTGCCTCAACTACTTCGCCGGCTACCGCAACAGCGCAGAGTTCGTGATCACCGGCCTCGAGGTCGAGAAGAAGGCGGAGTGGGTCAAGGCCCAGATCGAGACCGCCCTCGGTGACGAGCGCCCGGCCCGCGTCGAGTGGTCGCCGGTCCGCCAGGTCAACGCCGACGCCGACACCGAGGAGGGCGCCTCGCTGCTGCTCCGGGTCAGCGCCTTCGACCTGGACGCGCAGAAGGTCGGCAAGGGCTTCACCGCCCCCGTCATCGAGCTGGCGCTCGGCTCCTACCCGGGCTTCTCGGTCACCCGCATGCCCGCGCCCGGCACGGCCTACGGCGTCTACGCCCCGGCGTACATCCCGCGTGACAGCGTCGAGCACACGGTCGTCCACGCGGACGGGTCCGTCGAGGTCATCCCCGACCCGAAGACCTCCGACGTGCCGCTCGACAAGAGCGAGGGCCTGCGCCCCTCGCCGTACCCGGCGCCGTCGGACACGCTGACCCGTCGCGTGCCGCTCGGCACCTTCGTCCACGGTCGCTCCGGGGACAAGGGCGGCAACGCCAACATCGGCCTGTGGGTGAAGAACGACGGTCACCCGAAGTACGCCGAGCGGGTCACCTGGCTGACCAAGTACATGTCTCCGCGCCAGGTCCGGGAGCTCATCCCGGAGTCGAAGGACCTCGACATCGAGGTCTACTGCCTGCCCAACCTGGGCGGCGTCAACGTCCTGATCCACGGCCTGCTCGACGAGGGCGTGGCCGCCACCTCGCGGTTCGACCCGCAGGCCAAGGGCCTTGCGGAATGGGTCCGCGGCCGTCTCGCCAACATCGAAGGGAACCTCCTGTGAACTACTCGCCCACCTACGGATGGACCGAGGAGCAGCTCGCTCTGAAGCACTCCGCCATGGAGTTCACCAAGCGCGAGGTGACGCCGAACATCGACCAGTGGGAGAAGGACGGCGAGATCCCGCGCGAGTTCCAGAAGACTCTGGCGGCTGCCGGCCTGCTCGGCGTCGGTGTCCCCGAGGAGTTCGGCGGCGACGGCGGCACCCTGATGGACATCTGTGCGCTGCAGGAGGGATTCATGGAGGCGGGCTGGTCCGGCGGCCTCATGGCCTCGGCGTTCACGCACGGCATCGCGATCCCGCACATCATCCAGAACGGCTCGAAGGAGCTCATCGACACCTGGGTCCGCCCGGTGCTGGCCGGTGACCTGATCGGTTCGCTCGGCGTGACCGAGCCCGGCACGGGCTCCGACGTCGCTGGCCTCACCACCCGCGCCGTCCGTGACGGCGACGAGTGGGTCATCAACGGTTCCAAGATGTTCATCACCTCGAGCGTCCGCGGCGACTTCGTCACCACCGCGTGCCGCACGTCGGACAACGGCGCCCACGGCCTGTCGCTGATCGTGGTCCCGAAGGGCACGCCCGGCTTCACGGTCTCCCGCAAGCTCGACAAGATGGGCTGGCTGGCCTCCGACACCGGCGAGCTGACCTACGACAACGTGCGGGTCCCGCTCACCAACCTGGTCGGCGAGGAGAACCACGCGTTCTACTACATCGCCAACAACTTCGTCACCGAGCGGATCTGGCTGGCGCTGATGGGCTACGGCCACGCGCTGCGCTGCCTCAACCTCGCCGCGAAGTACTGCCAGGACCGCGACACCTTCGGCAAGCCGCTGGTCGCCAACCAGGTCGTGCGCGCGAAGCTCGTCGAGATGCGCCGCCAGGTCGAGATCGCCCGGTCCTACACGCTCGAGATCGCGCGCCGCTACGACGCCGGCGAGACCGTGATCGCGGAGGCCTGCATGGCCAAGCAGACCGCTGTCGACACCTCCGTCTGGGTTGCCGACCAGGCCGTCCAGCTGCATGGCGGCATGGGCTACATGCGCGAGTCCGAGGTCGAGCGCCACTACCGCGACGTACGCCTGCTGCCGATCGGCGGTGGTTCCACCGAGGTCCTCACCGACCTCGCCGCCCGTCTGCTGGGCTACGCGCCGGGAGCCAAGAAGTGAGTGCCGAAGTGACCGCTGAGAAGGTGGAGCCCGAGCTGACGCTCGAGGAGACCCGCCGCGAGGCGATGCTCGCGAAGATCGCGCACATCGACGAGCAGAACCAGAAGGCCGTCAACGCTGGCGGCAAGTACATCGAGCGGCACAAGGAGCGCGGCAAGCTCACCGCCCGCGAGCGCATCGAGCTGCTCGTGGACGAGGGCTCGGCGTTCCTCGAGCTGATGCCGCTGGCCGGCTGGGGCTCCGACTTCGCGGTCGGTGCCAGCCTGATCACCGGCATCGGCGTCGTCTCCGGCGTCGAGTGCATGATCATCGCGAACGACCCGACCGTGAAGGGCGGAGCGCTCAACCCGATGTCGCTGCGCAAGTCCTTCCGGGCTGCGGAGATCGCGGAGAAGAACATGCTCCCGTCGATCAGCCTGACCGAGTCCGCGGGCGCTGACCTGCCGACGCAGAAGGACATCTTCATCCCCGGCGGCAAGGGCTTCCGCGACCTGACCCGGTCGTCGGCGATGAAGCTGCCCACCGTCTCGGTGGTCTTCGGCAACTCGACCGCCGGCGGCGCCTACGTCCCTGGCATGAGCGACTACGTGATCATGGTCAAGGAGCGCGCGAAGGTCTTCCTGGCCGGCCCGCCGCTGGTCAAGATGGCGACCGGCGAGGAGACCGACGACGAGTCGCTGGGCGGCGCGGAGATGCACTCGCGCATCTCCGGCTCGTCCGACTTCCTCGCCGTCGACGAGTACGACGCGATCCGTCTCGCCCGCCGCTGCATGGCCCGGCTCAACTGGCGCAAGAAGGGCACCACGCCCGACCCCGCGTCGTACGCCGAGCCGGACCTCGACCCCGAGGGCCTGCTCGAGCTGATCCCGACCGACCTCAAGGAGCCCTTCGACCCGCGTGAGGCGATCCTCCGGATCGTCGACGGGGTTTCGGCAAGCAACGAGGTGGCGTTCGACGAGTTCAAGCCGCTCTACGGCTCCTCGCTCTGCGTCGGCTGGGCGAAGCTCCACGGCCACCCGATCGGCATCGTGACCAACGCCCGCGGCGTGCTCATGTCCGAGGAGGCGCAGAAGGCGGCGCAGTTCATCCAGCTGGCCAACCAGAAGGACACGCCGCTGCTCTTCCTGCACAACACCACCGGCTACATGGTCGGCAAGGAGTACGAGCAGGGCGGCATCATCAAGCACGGCGCGATGATGATCAACGCGGTCTCCAACTCGAAGGTCCCGCACCTGACGGTGATCATGGGCGCCTCGTTCGGTGCCGGCAACTACGGCATGAACGGCCGCGCCTACGACCCGCGCTTCCTCTTCACGTGGCCCTCGGCCAAGTCCGCGGTGATGGGCCCGGCCCAGCTCGCCGGCGTCATGGAGATCGTGATGCGCGAGGCCGCGGAGAAGAAGGGCAAGCCGTGGAACCAGGAGGAGTTCGAGGGCATCAAGGCCTTCGTCATGCAGATGGTCGAGGACCAGTCGCTGCCCGAGTTCCTCTCCGGCCTCGTCTATGACGACGGCGTGATCGACCCGCGGGACACCCGCACCGTCCTGGGCATCTGCCTGTCCGTCATCGACAACCAGCCGATCGAAGGCGCCATGAACTTCGGCGTCTTCCGGATGTGAGGCCACCAATGACCACCATCACCCGACTGCTCGTCGCCAACCGTGGCGAGATCGCCCGGCGCGTGTTCCGCACGTGCCGCGAGCTCGGCATCGACACCGTCGCCATCCACTCGGACGCCGACGCGGGCATGCCGTTCGTGGCGGACGCCGACATGGCCGTCCACCTGCCCGGCAACACCCCGGCCGAGACCTACCTCCGTGGCGACCTCGTCATCGAGGCAGCGCTCAAGGCAGGCGCTGACGCCATCCACCCCGGCTACGGCTTCCTCTCGGAGAACGCCGCGTTCGCGCAGCAGGTCCGCGACGCCGGGATCATCTGGGTCGGCCCGGACCCGTCGTCCATCGAGCGGATGGGCTCGAAGATCGAGTCCAAGAAGCTCATGGAGGCCGCGGGGGTCCCGGTGCTCGGCTCGCTCACGCCCGACTCCGCGACCGAGGCCGACCTGCCTCTGCTGGTCAAGGCGTCCGCAGGTGGTGGTGGTCGGGGCATGCGCATCGTCAACTCCCTTGCTGACCTGGCGAAGGAGATCGACATCGCCTCGTCCGAGGCGGCATCCGCCTTCGGTGACGGCACGGTCTTCGTCGAGCCCTACATCCAGTCCGGCCGCCACATCGAGGTCCAGGTCGTCGGCACCGGTGACAGGGACGGCACCCTGGTATTCGGTGAGCGCGACTGCTCGGTGCAGCGCCGCCACCAGAAGGTGATCGAGGAGGCCCCGGCCCCCGCGCTGCCTTCGGAGACGCGGAAGGCACTGCACGAGGCAGCCAAGGCTGCCGCCGACGCGATCGACTACCGCGGCGCCGGCACCGTCGAGTTTCTCTACGACGTGGCCAAGGACCGCTTCTACTTCCTGGAGATGAACACCCGCCTCCAGGTGGAGCACCCGGTCACCGAGGCCGTCTTCGGTGTCGACCTGGTCGCGCTGCAGCTCGCTGTCGCCGAGGAGCGCTCGCTCGAGGACGTCGTCGTCGGTGAGCCGAAGGGCCACTCGATCGAGGTCCGCCTGTACGCCGAGGACCCGGCGCACGGCTACCAGCCGCAGTCCGGGCGCATCACCCGCTTCGAGATGCCCGGGGTCGTGTCGGAGTTCACCACCACCGGCTACGGCATCCGCCTCGACTCCGGTGTCGGCTCCGGCGACGAGATCGGCACCTTCTACGACGCGATGATCTCCAAGGTCATCGTGTGGGCCCCGACCCGTGAGCAGGCCCTGCGCCAGCTCGCCGGTGCCCTCGCGAAGGCGGAGCTGCACGGCCTGAAGACCAACCGCGACCTCCTGGTCAACCTGCTCCGCGACCCGGTCGTGGTCGGCGCGACGATGGAGACCACCTGGCTCGATGGCGCGGACCTGTCGGTGCTCGGTGCGCCGGTCGGCGGTGCCGATGCGGTGCCGCAGTCGGCGTTCGCCGCAGCCATCGCGCTGGCCGAGGCGTCCCGCGCCTCCCGTCCGGTCCAGACCCGGATCCCGGCCGGCTTCCGCAACGTCCCGTCGCAGCCGCAGGAGACGGTGTTCCTGCTCGGCGACGTCGAGGTCCCCGTGCACTGGTACGGCGGCCGGTCCTTCACCTCCGCCGACCTCGAGGACGTCATCGTGCGCTCGGCCACCGCCGAGACGGTCGTGCTCGAGACGGGCGGGGTGCGGCGTACCTTCGCGGTGCACGTCGGCGGCGATGCAGTGGACGTCGAGTCGTCGCTCGGACATGTCGCGCTCAAGCGCAAGCCGCGCTTCATCGACCCGGCCTCGCAGGTCGCGGCCGGCTCGCTGCTCGCGCCCATGCCCGGATCGATCATCGCGATCCGCGCCCAGGTCGGTGACGTCGTCACCGAGGGCCAGCCCATCCTAGTGATGGAGGCCATGAAGATGCAGCACACCATCTCCGCGCCGTACGCCGGCACGGTCACCGAGCTGGCCGCCGCCGAGGGCCAGCAGGTCGAGGCGGGCACCGTGCTCGCCGTCGTCACCCCCGACTCCGATGACTCCGAAGAGGACGCCAACTGATGAGCACCATGTTCACCGAGCCCGAAGAGCGCGTCGCGCTGCGTGAGGCCGTCAAGAAGCTGGCCTCCAAGTACGGCCGCGAGTACATCGAGAAGCAGGCGGCCGAGGGTGGCAAGACCACCGAGCTGTGGCTCGAGATGGGCAAGAACGGCTTCCTCGGCGTGAACCTCCCCGAGGAGTACGGCGGCGGTGGCGGCGGCATGGCCGACCTCGCTGCGGTCCTCGAGGAGGCCGCTGCTGCGGGCGCGCCGCTCCTGATGATGGTCGTCTCGCCTGCCATCGTCGGCTCGATCATCGCCCGCTGCGGCACCGAGGAGCAGAAGCAGCACTGGATCCCGAAGATCGCCGACGGCAGCGTGACCGCCGCGTTCGGCATCACCGAGGCAGACGCCGGCTCCAACGCCCACAAGATCACGACGACCGCCACCCGCGACGGTGACGAGTGGGTGCTCAACGGCCAGAAGACCTTCATCTCCGGCGTCGACGAGGCGCAGGTCGTCCTGATCGTGTCGCGCACGGCGGACGCGAAGACCGGCAAGCTGAAGCCGGCGCTCTTCATGGTCCCGACGGACGCTCCGGGTTTCACCAAGCAGCCCATCCCGATGGCCTGGAAGGCGCCGGAGAAGCAGTTCACGCTCTTCCTCGACAACGTGCGGGTTCCTGCGGATGCGCTGGTGGGTGACGAGGACGGCGGCCTGTGGCAGCTCTTCGCCGGCCTCAACCCGGAGCGCATCATGGGCGCCGCGATGTCGTGCGGTCTCGGCCGCTACGCCCTCGAGAAGGCCGTCGAGTACGCCAAGGCGCGCTCGGTCTGGAAGGACGCGCCGATCGGTGCGCACCAGGGCATCCAGCACCCGCTGGCCAAGGCCAAGATCGAGCTCGAGCAGGCCCGGCTGCTGTGGCAGAAGGCTGCTGCGATGTACGACGCCGGGGACGACTTCGGTGCAGGCGAGTACGCCAACATGGCCAAGTACGCCGCCGGCGAGGTCGCCTGCAACATCACCGACGTCGCGGTCCACACCCACGGTGGCAACGGCCTGACCGAGGAGTACGGCCTGGCGAACCTGCTGATCGCCGCCCGCCTCGGCCGGATCGCTCCCGTGTCCCGCGAGATGATCCTGAACTTCGTCGCCATGCACACGCTGGGCCTGCCGAAGTCCTACTGAGTCGGCTGGACACGACATGCCACGGCCGGGCCCTCCCTTGCGGGTGGGCCCGGCCGTCGCCGTACAGCCGGTTGCTACTTCAGCTCGTAGCAGGGCTTCGTGAACTCGTAGCCCTCTGCGGTCGGACCGGTGAAGGGCTCCGTCGCCACGCTCACCTTGGACGGGGCCTTGGGGTCGACCTTGTTCAGCTGGGTCACCCGGACCGCGCGATCCTGGGCGTCGGCGGCGTAGTTGCCCGCGCCGTCGGGGAGCGAGCCGTCACCGTCGACACCATCGAGGCCCTGAGCGGCCTTGAGCACACCGGCGCGCGTGAGGTCGTCATCCTCGATGGCCTGCTCGAGGACGGCCTGCATCACGTAGCTGCCGGCCCAGCCGAGGGCGTACCAGTCGTTCGGCGGAGTCTCGCCAGCCGCCGCGCGCATCGCCTCGAAGCCCTCGCCGCCGTCCTCCCAGTTCGGGAACGACGTGGCCTGCTGGTAGAGCGCCGTGATCGCCGGGCCGGCCGGGGTGCCGAGCACCAGCGAGTTCCAGGTCGGGATCGAGCCGAGGAACGGCACCTGCAGACCCTGCTGGGCCGCGCCGCCGACGACGGCTGCCATCTCCGTGGGTGACGTCGCGATGATCACCGCGTTGGGCTTCTCGCGCAGGAGGGTTGCGACAACGGGACCCTGCTTCTCCTGGCCGGGCTCGGTGGTGATGTCGACGAACTCGATGCCGCGCTCCTCGGCCGCGATCCGGGCGCCCACCATCGCGTCGTCGCCGTAGTCACCGGGGAAGTGGACGACCGCGACCTTCTTGGACTTGAGGGTGTCGACGGCGTGGTCGACCATGTTCATGGCCTCGGCGCAGTAGCTGGTGCCGACCTCGATGGTGTTGTCCTCGAAGATCCAGTTCGAGCCCAGCGAGGCCGGGCCGATGATCATCTCGTCGTCCTTGGCGTCGGGCAGGATCGTGTTGGTGTGGGCGGTGCCGAGGGACTGGGCGATCGCGAGGACGTCCTCGTGGATCTCCTGGTACATCTGCGCGTGGGTGTCGGTGTCGTACTTCGTGTCCTTCACGTTGGTCACGACGTCCACCTCGTAGTCGCCGATGCCGCCATCCGCGTTGACCTTCGCCCAGAAGTCCTTCTGCGCCTGGGTGAACGGCACGCCGACACCCTTGAAGACGCCGGTCAGGTCGGTGAGCACACCCAGGTAGATGCAGCCCTTCGAGTCATCGACAGCCTTGGGGCAAGCCTTGCTGGTGACACCGGGGACGGCGTCGGTGGTCTCGTCCTCACGGCCACAGCCGCTGACGGCGAGCGTGAGCGCGAGCGCTGACGCCGCCGCGCCGAATCGCATGGTCCTACGGTTCACGGTTCCTCCTGTATTGGTGCGGTCCCCGGCTCAATAGGAGAAGGGGAAGCTCTTCCAGTACGTCCGGATCCGCATCCAGATGCCGAAGAGCCCCCGTGGCTCGAACAGCAGGAACGCAATGATCAGGACGCCGTACATGACCTGCTCGAACTCGAAGATGTTCGGGTGCTCGGTGGCCGAGCTCGAGAGGAACGGGACCAGCGCGGGCAGCTCGCTGGCGATGCGCGGCAGCGAGGCGATCAGCATCGCCCCCATGATCGCGCCCGAGATGGTGGCGGCCCCGCCGATCAGCACCATCGCGATGAACTGGATGGAGAGCAGCAGGCCGAACTTGTCCGGGCTGAAGTGGCCGTTGAGGGCGAAGAGCAACGAGCCCGCCACGCCGGCGTAGAAGGACGAGACCGTGAACGCGACCAGCTTGGTGCGGGTCAGGTCGACACCCATCACGCCCGCGGCGACGTCGCGGTCACGGACCGCTGCGAACGCCCGCCCGACGCGGGACCGCACGAGGTTGCGTGCCAGCACGGCCATCACGACCAGGGTGCCCAGTGCCAGCCAGTAGAGCTTCTGCTCCTCGGTGTAGGCGCCGTCGCGGGTCAGCTCCATGCCGAAGAGGACGGGCTGCGCGGCGTCACGGCCGACCTGGTCGCCGCCCGACAGCGAGGTCCACTCGGCGAAGAAGTACTCGCCGATGAAGACCAGTCCGAGCGTGACGATGGCCAGGTAGAGCCCGCGAAGCCGTGCTGCGATGGGGGCGATGATCGCTCCGCAGAGCGCCGCCGCCAGACCGGCGCCGAGCATCCACAGGGGAGCGAAGTCCATGCCGTAGCCCAGCGAGCGGCCGTCGGGATCGCCCGACATCACGGCCGCGGTGTAGGCGCCGACGCCCACGAAGAACGCGTGCCCCAGCGACACCTGGCCGGCGTACCCGGTGACGATGTTGAGACCGATCGCCCCGATCGCGAAGACCAGACCGGTGAACCCGATCCGCAGCAGGTCGTCCTCGAGCTGGAGGGGCAGCAGGATCGCGAGCAGCAGGATCGCGAGCACGCCGATCTGCTTGGCGCGCGTGTTGAAGAGCGCCATGTCCTGGCGGTAGCTCGTGTAGAGCTCGGGGCGCCCCAACCGGCTGCTCATACGCGCTCGATCTCCTTCGTGCCGAACAGCCCGTAGGGCCGGACCAGCAGCACCAGCAGCATCAGGACGTAGGGGGTGATGTAGCCGATGTTGCTGTCGAGACCGGGGAAGAGATCGCGGTGGTACGTCGCGACGACCTCCTGGGAGACCCCGATCAGCAGCCCGGCGACCACGGCGCCCCCGAGCGAGTCGAGACCGCCGAGGATGATCACCGGCAGCGCTGCCAGGGCGATGACCCAGAGGTTCTGGTCGAGGGTGCCGCCGGTCGCAGCGAAGACGCCGGCGACGGCGGCCAGTCCTCCCGCCAGCGCCCACGACGCGGCGAAGACGGTGCCGACGTTGATGCCCTGGGCCATCGCGGCCTCCTGGTCGAGCGCGGCTGCGCGCATGGCCAGCCCGAGGGAGGTGAACCGGAAGAAGGCGAACAGGGCGGCGACGATGACCGCCGCGGTCACGAACGCCGCGAGGTGGCGGTGAGCGATGGTCACGTCGCCGATCCGTGTCGCGTCGAGGCCCCAGGGGTCGCCCATCACCCGGCCGTCCACACCCACGAAGGCGCCCGCGACGACCCGGACCACCACGTCGACACCGATCGTGATGATGGCGATGACGAAGACCGCCTTGCCGACCATCGGCCGGATCGCGATCCGCTCGACGACGAGCGCGAGGAGGGCGATGCCCAGCGTGCCGATGATGACGGCGAGGACGAAGCCGACCGTGGGCACCAGGTAGGAGACCAGGATCGCCCCGGACATCATGAAGGCCGGCTGCGCGAAGCTGATCACGCGCATCGACTTGTAGATGATCACGAAGCCGAGCGCGAGCAGCGCGTAGATCGACCCCAGCCCGAGGCCGCTGGAGGCAGCGGTGAGGAACTCCGTCATGAGCGCACCCCGGCGTACATCGACTCCACGAGATCCTGGAAGGTCTGGTTGATCGCCGAGCGCTTGACCTTCTGGGTCGCGGTCAGCTCGCCGTCCTCGTGGTCGAGTTCCTTCGGCAGCATCCGGAACTTCTTGATCTGCTCGACGGGGTTGTGGACCGCGTTGACCGCGTCGACGGCCTGCTGGACCAGGGCGAGGACCTCGGGCTTCTCGGTGAGGTCGCGATACGTCGTGAAGCCCAGCCGCTTGCGGCTGGCCCACTGGCTCACGGTGTCGAGCTCGATCCCGATCAGTGCGGTCAGGTAGGAGCGACCGTCGCCCAGGACCACCGCCTCCTTGATGTACGGCGATGCCTTGAGCGCGTTCTCGATCTCCGAGGGCGAGATGTTCTTGCCGCCGGCGGTGATGATGATGTCCTTCATCCGGTCGGTGATCCGCAGGTGCGTGCCGTCCACCAGCTCGCCCACGTCGCCGGTGTGCAGCCAGCCGTCGGCATCGACCGTCGCCGCTGTGTTCTCGGGGTCCCGCCAGTAGCCGGCGAAGACCGCCGGGTGCCGCGTGAGGATCTCTCCGGTCTGCTCGTCGATGCGCAGCTCGACCCCGGCATGCGCCTCGCCCACGGTGCCGACCTTCACGCGCCCGGGGCGGTTGCCGGTGGCCACAGCGGTGTTCTCGGTCATCCCGTAGACCTCGACGACGGGCACGCCGATGCCCATGAAGAAGGTGAGTACGTCGGGTGCGACCGGTGCTGCACCACAGAGGGCGTAGCGGACCCGGCGGAGGCCGAGCCGGTCGAGCAGCGGACGGAAGAAGAGCACCCAGCCGACGGCGTACACGAGGCGGGTCGCGAAGGTGTGGCGTCCTCCGTTGGCGGCCTTCTGCTCACCGATCCAGTGGGCGCGGGCCAGCCAGAAGTGCGCCCAGATCCGCTTGCCGCGCGTCGCCGACTCCAGCCGGATGCGGGTCGCGGCGAGCAGCTTCTCCCAGATGCGGGGGACGGCGAGGAGCAGCGTCGGCTGCACCTCCCGGAGGTTCTGCGGGACGGTGTCGATCGACTCGGCGAAGTTGACCTGGGTGCCTGCGCAGGCGTTGTACCAGGTGGTGAAGACCCGCTCCGCGACGTGGCAAAGCGGCAGGTAGCAGAGGGTGAGGTCCTTGGGGTTGGGCGGCGGCGACACGAAGCCGCCCTCCTCGATGACCGTGTGCATCGCCCACTCCACGTTGCCGACGGTGAGCATCGCGCCCTTCGGCGGTCCGGTGGTGCCGGAGGTGTAGACCAGCGTCATCACGTCGTCGTCGAGGGCCCCGCTCATGCGCTGCTCGACCGCGCCCGGGTGCGCTGCCCGGTGCTCCTCGCCGAGCTGGCGCAGATCGGTCCAGGCGAGCAGGCGCTCGTCGTCGTAGCGGTGCGCGATGCCGCGGGGCTCGACGTACACGATGCGGTCGAGGGTGGGGCAGTCGTCGAGGACCTCGAGCGCCTTGTCGAGCTGCTCCTGGTCCTCGGCCAGGTGGACCCGTGCGCCGCTGTGGCTGAGCAGGTAGCGCACCTCGGCGGCGGGGTTGGTCGGGTAGAGGCCGACCGTGATGCCGCGGACGGCGACGGTGGCGATGTCGAGGTAGAGCCACTCCGGGCGGCCCTCGCTCTGGATCGCGACCCGGTCGCCCGGCTCCACGCCGAGGGCGAGCAGGGCATGGCCGGCCAGGAGGATCTCCTCCCAGTACTCCGCCCAGGTGATCTCGTGCCAGACGCCGAGGTCCTTGCGGCGCAGGGCAACGGCGTTCGGGGTGCTCTGCGCGCGGTCGCGGATGCGGGTGGCGACGGTCGTGGTCATCCGGCGACCTCGCCATCAGTCAGCTCGCCGCCGAGGTAGGCATGGAGTACGGCGGGGTCGCGCTGCACCTCAGCGGGAGTGCCGATCGCGATCCGGGTGCCGAAGTCGAGGACCATCACGCGGTCGGCGATGTCCATGACCAGGCCCATGTCGTGCTCGACCATGATCAGCGAGAGGTCGAGCTCGTCGCGGATGTCGAGGATGTAGCGGGCCATGTCCTCGGTCTCCTCGAGGTTCATGCCGGCGACCGGCTCGTCGAGGAGCAGGATCTTCGGCTCCATCGCGAGCGCCCGGCCCAGCTCGACGCGCTTCTGCACGCCATAGGGCAGCAGGCCGACGGGCATCTTGCGCCACTGCTCGAGCTCGAGGAAGTCGACGATCTCCTCGACCAGCCGCCGGTGACGGATCTCCTCGCGCCGCGCCCGGCCGACCCAGACGAACGCCTCCAGTGCCGTGTAGTTGATGTGCTGGTGGCGCCCGAGCATCAGGTTGTCGAGCACCGTCAGGTTGGTGAAGAGCTCGATGTTCTGGAAGGTGCGCGCCATGCCGAGCCGGGCGATGGTGGGCGGGCTCTTGCGCAGCAGCTCGTCGCCGCCGAGTCGCACGCTGCCCTGCTGCGGGCGGTAGACACCCGAGAGCACGTTGAAGATCGAGGTCTTGCCGGCGCCGTTGGGGCCGATCACCGCGAACAGCTCGTTGCGACCGACGTCGAAGGAGACGCCGTTGACCGCCTTCACCGCTCCGAAGGAGAGGTGGACGTCGTCGAAGACCAGCAAGGGCTCAGTCATGAGGCCCACCGCTTCCGGCGCTTGTAGTGCTTGACGTCGCGGAACGACTTGCGGGCCTCGCCCTCGGCACCGAGTCCGAGGTAGAACTCGCGCACGTCCTGGTCGGCGAGCAGCTCCTCGGCCGGACGGTCCATGACGACCCGGCCGTTCTCCATGACGTAGCCGTGGTGTGCGATCTGCAGCGCCATCGTGGCGTTCTGCTCGACAAGCAGGACCCCGGTGCCGTGGCTGTTGATCTCGACGATGATGTCGCGGATCCGCTCGACCACCTTCGGGGCGAGGCCCAGGCTGGGCTCGTCGAGCAGCAGGTAACGGGGGTTGGACATCAGCGCGCGCCCGATGGCGAGCATCTGCTGCTCGCCGCCGGAGAGCAGGCCGCCCTGTCCCTGGCGGCGATCGGCGAGCACGGGGAAGAGGCCGTAGACGCGTTCGAGGTTGGCCTTGAGCTGCCGGCGCGCGGTGTGCGCGCCGGTGCGGAGGTTCTCCTCGACGGTCAGTTCCTTGAAGATCCGCCGGCCCTCGAGCACGTGGCGGACGCCCTTGCTGGCAAGGGCTGACGGCCTGAGGTGGCCGACGGAGTCGCCGTCCAGGCTGACACCGCCCTTGCGGATCGTGCCCTCGTGGATGTCGAGCAGGCCGGAGAGCGAACGCAGCACGGTCGACTTGCCTGCACCGTTGGCGCCGAGGAGGGCGACGATCCGGCCGTCGGGCACCTCAAGGCTCACTCCGCGCAGGGCGAGCACCACGTCGTCGTACACGACCTCGAGGTTCTTCACCGCCAGCATCAGCCCGTCAACCTCCCTCTGTGACGAGCGTCACAGTAGGTGGAGGCTACTGGTTGTTCGGCCCTGGAGGCGAGAGATCGAGGACGGATTTCCTCACTCGTTGCCGGAATGCAACCAAGCGCAGCGCTGTGGCCGTTTCGCTGGTTCAGGAACAGGATGGGTGGGTACTTTCAGCAAGCCTGGATGGAGGACGTCATGCCCAAGCTCTTTCCGTGCCTCTGGTTCGACGGCGACGCCGAGGAGGCGGCGAACTTCTACGTGACCCTGCTGCCCGACAGCCACGTCGACAAGGTCTGGCGATCGCCCGCCGAGACCCCCGCCGGCCCCGAGGGCATGGTGCTCACGGTCGACTTCACGCTGTCCGGCCAGCCGATGCAGGGCCTCAACGGCGGCCCGGAGTTCACCTTCAACGAGGCGGTCTCCTTCGCCATCGAGTGCGACGACCAGGCCGAGGTCGACCGGCTGTGGGACACGCTCACGGCCGACGGCGGGGAGCCGGGTCCGTGTGGGTGGGTCAAGGACCGCTTCGGCCTGTCGTGGCAGGTCTTCCCGCGCCGGCTCAACGAGCTGCTTGATGATCCCGATCCAGAGCGCGCTCGCCGCGCCATGGAAGCCATGCTGACGATGAGCAAGATCGAGGTCGACGCGCTGGAGCGCGCCGTCAGCGACACCTGACAAGCGCGACGCGGCGCATGCGCCCTTGATCTGGGCCTGCGCGGGCGATGATTCGATCATGACCACCCCTGCCCCCGAGGCGCTGCCGTTTGTCGTTCGCGATGGGTGGCCGGAGAGCATCGACGGCACTGCGGTGACGTTCTATGAAGCCGGTCTGGTTCTCGGAGACATGGCGTTCGATCTTCCGCGCCCGTCCTCGCGGCCGCAACATCATGGCTGGCTGACGGTCCGGATCGACGCTCACCAAGCCGTTGAGGAATGGAAGGCCGGTCCGCCACGTCGTCTGCGGACGGTAAGGCTTCACGTTCCGGTCGAACCCGTACTGGTTCCTGAGAGCGCTCTTCGTGACAACGCGACGTTCGGGGACTGGATCAACTCAACGCACGGATTCTTCGGCCGGCTCCTGGTCTGGGACGAGTCCTTGACCTGGTGGGCCGCCCATGACGCGGACCTCGAACTCGTGATCACCAGCGCGCCTCCTGCCATGTTCGGCACCAAGTCAGACAAGCTCAGTTGGCTGGAGGGCGGGAGCCAGGCCGGAGTCGACGCGATGGATGCACTTCGCCGGCGATACGGCGTCGCATGGGACGACTAAGCCAGGCGACGATCGCGCGGATCGATCAGGCGGTGTCGCCGAGTGCTCGGGTGCCGGTGTGGTCGACCAGGTAGTAGGCACCGTGGGGGTCGCGCCAGAGGTAGATGCCGGGGAAGGGTTGCACGCACTGCCAGCCGCCGTGGGTCTTGAGGTTGTGGTGGCGCTGGGTCAGGGGTGCGTAGTTCCCGATGCGGGACTGACCGGTATTCCCGGGTTTCCAGGCGATGGTGTGGTCGATCTGCATGCCTGCCCAGCCGCCTGACTGATTGGCAGTCGCGGTTGCCCAGGGGAAGCGGTCGGCCGGCGTGATGAGGCGCACGGCCTCGCGATGTCGGTCGGGGATCTCCCACGAGTCGACCGGCGCCTGGCCTTCGAGGTCGATGACGGGCTTCACGATGAGCTTGTGGTCGGGGTGGAGCTGGAGGTGGGTGCGGAGCCAGGCTTCGGTGACTGCCCCGATGCCTTCGATGCGGACGATCGGTGGGGCCTCGCCTCGGTCAGCACCGATCACGGCTCTGCCGGCCACATCGGAGGCGTGGACGCGGCCGCCGTAGAGGTGCACGTAGAGGGTGACGGTCGGCAGGACCTTGGCCCAGTTGATGACGGGCTTGTCGCCGAGCGGCTGCCCGTTGCCGTGGTTGGCCCAGAGCTCGATCGCCTTCGCGATCACGTCGGCGGTCGTGTCTGCTGCGGCGGCGTCGAGGGCGGCGGGGTCGATGGGCTCGTCGGGGTCGGCGTCGATGTTGTCGGCCGGGTCTTCCATGCCGCCCTCGGTGCCGGGGCCGCTCGGATTCTCGTCTTCGTTCGACCACTCCGGCTCGGGCTGGGGCTCAGCGTCGGAGGCGGTGGTGGGGCGGTCGCGCCAGGCGGCGTGGGCGGCGAGCAGCTGCACGGCTTCGCCGGGGGAGGAGAGGATGACGGCGGCCATGGCGCGGCGCTGGTCCAGGGTCTCGGTCGAGCCGAGGTCGGCCAGGACCTGGGCGATGTGGGCCACGGTCGCGTCGAGCTTGGCGACACCGGCGGTGTCGGTGCGCAGGTAGAACCCGCGCATGCCATTGGCCGCTGACCTGGTGGCGCGGGCGAACCGGGACTCACGCAGCGCGCGCTCCTTGGCTGCGGCGATCGCGGGGGCGGCGGCGATGACGGAGGCCTCGACGAGGGATTCGAACTGGGACCAGGTGACGCGGCCGTCGGCTGCCTCGGCGACGCGCGCATCGACGTACGCCGCCTCGTCGGGCTCGAGGTCGCGGGTCTTCTTCGCGACGAACCGTGCGTAGGAAGGGAGGACCTCGTGGGCCTCGACGCGGCCCCGGATCTCGGGGAGCCGGAACTCGATGTCGAGTCCGTCGGCCATCAGCAGGTCGCCGTAGGTCGTGGACCGACCCAACCTGGCGCCGAGGTCGGCGCCCGCGCCGGTGGCGACCTTGGGGGTGCCGTGGCCTCCGTAGAACCGCATCGAGGGCCGCCCGGGCAGACCTGCGCGATCGGGATCGACGGTGTCGGGGCCGTTCATGATTGCCCACTGCACCGCGAGGCGGAGCTGGTCGATCTGGGCCTCGCGCTCGACCTGGGCGAGCATGCCGGCGGTGTCGAGGAGGTCACTCCTCGACATCTCGTCGAACACCGCACCGGGGCTGGCCATGGGTCTACTCAAGCACTCGCCACCGACAGGATTGGGCTGAAGAGGCCCAGATCAGACGCCCTTTGGATCACGGAATGGCAACGGTTTGAAAGACTCATTCGAGACACCTGGACCCACCATGGACACGGGCGGCAGCGGCGCAGCAGCGACGCCGATCTCGAGCATCCGCAGGTTGTAGACGGTGTGCAGCCGTCGGGCCTCGCCGTGGTGCCGGTGTGCTGACTCGACAGCGATCAGGTCGAGCCATGCTGCTTCGTCGTACGGGTCGAGCTCGAGAATCCGCTGCAGATGAGCGACCGTCGCCAACGGATCGCCCCGACTCTGCGAGACGTGGGCCAGCATCCGGAGCACGCCCAAGGCTGCCGATCGTGCCTCTTCGCGGCATGGCACTGCCCAGTCGACGTACTGGTCCTCCTCGAGGAACTCACCTGCGTAGAGCTGCTCGGCCGAACGAAGCAAGTCTTCGGCGCGCGACCAGTCCCCGCGGGAGACCGCGACCGTCGCGTCGCGAGACAGCCGGAGGAACGACGCGATGTCGATCTCGACGTTCTCGCACCGCAGCCGGACTGCGCCATCCTCAGCGCACACGAAATGGTCGGCCGGATGGCGGTGCGAAGGATCGAGGACCTTGCGCACGGTGGACAGCGCGACGGAGAAGCGGTTGCCCGGCGGCCCGGGCTGCTCGGGCCAGAGCAGGTCAGCCGCCACCTCGCGCGGGACGGAGCGGCCGTGACGGCAGACCAGCAGCTTGAAAAGGTTGCGTGCCTTGCGTGACTGCCAGTCGGGATGGGGGATCTCGACCCCGTCGCGGAGCACGGCGAACTGACCGAGGGTGATCACCCGGATCGTGTTCGCAACTTCCCCGTGGTTCGCAGCACGCTGCGGCGGAACGCGGGGGGCGTCGATGGACATCGCCCCTCCCGAGGGCACATTCGTGAACCTGCCATGTTGTCCCCGAGAAACCACTCGAACCTAGCCCAAAGCGCACCCAAAGGGAGCCGAACAGAGTGTCACTGGGGTTGCACTAGTTCTTGAGGACCAGGTGACCAGATTTTGGGGGCGTACGCGCTGCGTACGTGCAAGGTCCCTCCCAGCCCGGCTCCACGTCCGTCACGTACGTGGAGCCGGGTTTTCTGCATCAGCGCAGCGGGACGAACGAGTACCGGCCGTGCTCGGTGACGACCCGCTCGGCACCGAGCTGCACCACGGTCATCACGCCTGCCACCGGGACGACCATCCGCCCGTCCGGAGCCAGCTGGTCCTCCAACGTCAACGGCAGGACAGCGGCGTTCGCCGACACCAGGATCCGGTCGTACGGCGCGTGGTCCGGGTCGCCGAGGACCCCGGCCGCCGCGACCGTGACGGAGGCCCACGGCCGCTGGGTGCGGCGTACGTTGCCGGCACCGAAGTCGGCGAGCTCCGGCTCGAGCTCGACCCCGATCACCAGCCCGGAGGGACCCGTCAGCGCGGCGAGCAGCGCAGTGGTCCACCCCGATCCGGCGCCGACGTCGAGCACCCGGTCCCCGGGCTGGACCGCCAGCAGTCCAAGCATCGCCGCCACCGTGCGCGGCTGGGAGCAGGTGGCGCCACGCCCGATCGCGAGCGGTCCGTCGTGGTCGGCGCGTTGGCGCAGCTCAGGCGGCAGGAAGTCGGCCCGTGGGGTCACATCGAAGGCAGCCGCGACGGCGTCCATGCCTTCGAGTGAACCACCTCGGACCCGAGCTCAGCGAGCGAGCGCCGCCTCGACGTCGCGGGCGATCTGCTCGGGCTTCGTCGTGCTCCCGTAGCGCTTGATGACGCGACCCTCGGCGTCGACGAGGAACTTCGTGAAGTTCCAGCGGATCGTGCGTCCGAGCCGGCCGGGACGCTCGCGGGTCAGCCAGCGGAAGAGCGGGTGCGCGTCGCGGCCCTTCACGTCGACCTTCGAGAACATCGGGAACTCCACGCCGTAGTTGCGCTGGCAGACCGCGCCGATCGCCTCGGCGTCGCCGGGCTCCTGGTTGCCGAACTGGTTGCACGGGAAACCCAGCACGGTGAAGCCGCGATCGGCGTACGTCGCATGCAGGTCCTGCAGGCCGGCGTACTGGCCCGTGAAGGCGCACTGCGAGGCAGTGTTGACCACCAGCGCCACCTGCCCGGAGTACGCCGCGAGGGGCTGCTCGCGCCCGTCGAGCGTCGTTGCGGTGAAGTCGGACAGGGTGGTCATCGGGTCTCCCGAGGGTTGCGTCGAGTGCCGCGTCGGGGCGGCAGGGGAAGGAACATGCTGGTGCGGGCCGTGTATTCCGCCCAGCCGGGCCGTCCGGCCATGTGGCGCTCGAGAAGCCGGGCGCCTGTGGCGACGACCAGGAACCAGGTCATGGCCAGCGGACCGATCACGGTGAGCAGCGACCACGGGGTCGTCAGGGACAGCACCCACACACCCCACCAGACGCAGGCATCGCCGAAGTAGTTGGGGTGGCGCGTCCACGACCAGAGGCCGCGGTCCATGATCTTGCCGCGGTTGGCCGGGTCGGCCTTGAACCGGGCCAGCTGAGCGTCTCCGACGGCTTCGAAGGAGACGCCCAGCAGCCAGAGCGCCAGACCGACCGGGACCAGCGGGCCCCACCCGCCTGCGGTCACCGATGCGACGGTCACCGGCAGTCCCACCAGCAGGACTGCTGCGCCCTGAGTCATCCAGACCTTCACCACGCGCTGCAGCGGCGTGCTGCCGGCCAGCAGCTCCGCGTAGCGGGGGTCTTCGCCGTGCCCGGAGTTCCGCCGGTGCATGTGCCACGACAGCCGGATCCCCCAGATCGACACCAGCGCCGCGAGCAGCCACGAGCGCCACGGCTCGCCTGCACCGAGCACGCTGCCGCCGACGGCCGCCGTGACGGAGACTGCCGCGAGCGCCAGACCCCACGTCGTGTCCACGACCGAGTAGCGTCCGGCCCGGAGTGACGCCCATGCCGTGATCGCCATGGCCACGACGACGATCGCGACCTCCACGGCGAGGACCGCGACGAGGTCAGGAAGTGCGCTCATGGGCATCCTTCACGAAGGTCATCTGCTGCACGTCCGTGTAGCCACCGGCAAAGCCGCCCTGGCAGTAGGCCAGGTAGAAGTGCCACATCCGCAGGAAGGTGGGGTCGAACCCGAGGGCCCGGACCTCGTCGACCGAGTCGCAGAACCGCTGGTCCCACAGCCGCAGGGTCTCGGCGTAGTGCGCGCCCATCGAGAGCCGGTCGGTCACGCTGAGCTGTGTCTCCGTACGGGTGATCTCCTCGATCGCCTCGACCGAGGGCAGCAGGCCGCCGGGGAAGATGTACTTCTTGATCCAGGTGAAGTCGTCACGGGTGTCGAGCATCCGCTGGTGGGGCATCGTGATCGCCTGGAGCGCGAAGCGCCCGCCCGGCACGAGCAGGTCATCCACCGTGCGGAAGTACGTCGACCAGTACTCGTCGCCGACCGCCTCGATCATCTCCACCGAGACCACTGCGTCGTACTGCCCGTCGAGGAGCCGGTAGTCGAGCAGCTCGATGCTCACCAGGTCCGCCAGCCCGGCCGCGTCCACCCGGGCCCGGGCCAGCTCGAGCTGCTCCTGGGAGAGCGTGACGGTGCGGACGGTGGCTCCGCGGGCAGCCGCGCGGAGCGCCAGCTCGCCCCAGCCGGTGCCGATCTCCAGCAGCCGGGTGCCCGGCCCGACACCGGCCTGGTCGAGCAGTCGGTCGATCTTGCGGTGCTGGGCCGCCTCCAGGGGACCGTGCGGGCGGCCATCGACGACCTCGAAGAGGGCCGACGAGTAGCTCAGGGTCGGGTCGAGGAAGAGCGCGAACAGGTCGTTGGACAGGTCGTAGTGGTGCGAGATGTTGGACCGGCTCTGGGTGACGGTGTTGCGGTGGCGCCGCGGCTCGCGGCGTACGTGAACGCGCCGGAGGCGCTGCATCCACTGCGGCACGAGCTGGTCCACGCGGGCGGCGAGCGCGGTCACCAGAAGGGCGACGTCGGGTGAGTCCCAGGCGCCGGTCAGGTAGGCCTCGCCGAACCCGATCAGGCCGTCCGCGCCGACGCGGCGGAGGAACTCGTCCTCGTCGTGGACCACGATCGCGGGCAGGCCGGGAAGCGGCAGCTCGTCCGGGGTCACCAGCTGGATCTCCAGCCGCCGGCAGACCGCCCGGAGCAGGCTGCCGGCGATCGCGGCGGAGACCCGCGCCCGCGGGCCGGAGGGGATCGTGGCCAGCCCGGGCCAGAGCTCGGGGTCCGGCTGCGGCCGCGACGTGACGGACGGGTGGGAGGAGGTGATGGTCATCGGATTCCGTCCTGGGGGTCGTGGTGGGGCCGGGGGTGGCGGGGCACGCGACCGAGCCAGAGCAGGAGGCCCTGCCACTGGATGCGCAGGCGGCCGAGCAGGGCCGGCCACGGAGTGCGGAGGGTCGTGGCCAGTGCCGCCCGCCGGCCGGACGGGAGTGCGGTGCCGGTGAGGGATGCGGCGAAGCGATGGGGCTGGAGGCTGATGCCGACCGCCACGTGGTCACCGGGCATCGGCACGCTGATCCGGTAGTCACCGGTGACGTCGTGGAAAGGCGAGACGTGCATGGCCTTGGGCACGGCCGCCTGGCCGTGCTCGTCGGGGTGGACCACGTAGGCGTGCCTGTCGCCGTAGGTGTTGTGCACCTCGATCAGCACGCATGCGAGCCCTCCGGAGGACCGGTGGCACCAGAACACGGTGATCGGGTTGAAGCAGTGACCGAACGCGCGCGGGTGGGCGAGCATCAGGACCGTGCCGTCCACCGTGATGTCCCGTCGGGCGAGGAAGTCGACCACGTTCTCGCGGATCGACCGTGACGGGTCGCCGAGGTGGTCCGCAGCCCTGAACTCGCGGTGCGCGCGCGGCGCCGGGAGGTCGTCGAGGTCGACCAGCCAGGTCCGCGAGCGGTAGCTGAACCGGCGGGTGCGGGTGGCGGTCCGGGTGTGCCTGATGGTGGTCTCGTAGACACGGCCCCCGCGCGGGAGCGGCGGGGGACCTTCCCAGGTGAAGCCGAGCTGCTGGGCCGCATGGAAGCCGGAGAGCGCGCCGTCCTCGTGGAAGCCCCAGCCGTGCCAGGCACCGGCGAAGACCATCCGGTCGCTGTCGCACTCGGGCAGCCGACGCTGCGCAGCGACCGACTCCGGGGTGTAGAGCGGGTGCTCGTACTCCCGGGTGGCGATCACGGTCGCCGGGTCCACCAGGTCGGTGCCGCCCAGCGTCACGAGGTACGCCGTGTCGGTGTGCAGGCGCTGCAGCCGGGTCAGGTCGTAGGTGACCGTCACCCGGCCGTTGCCCTGCGTGCGGCGTCGGAAGTTCCAGGACGCCCGCGCCCGCTCGGCGCGGGGAAGCAACGAGGTGTCGGTGTGCAGCTGCGCGGTGTTGGGGGAGTACTCGATCGCCCGCAGCACCTCCGCCTGGGTCGCGGTCGGCTCGGCCAGCATCGCGAGTGCCTGGTGCGGGTGTGTCGCCACGACGACGGCGTCGAAGAGCTCGGTGCGCCCGTTGCCGTCGGTCAGCTCGACTCCACCGGGGACCTCGCGCAGGGACGTCACCTTGGTGCCGGTCCGCACGTCGGTCAGCCGGGCCGCGACCCGGTCGACGTACGCGTGCGAGCCGCCGGTGACGGTCCGCCACGACGGCGAGCCCCAGATCGCCAGCATGCCGTGGTGCTGCAGGAACGTGAACAGGTAGCGCGCCGGGTAGGACAGCGCGGTCTCCGGGTCGCAGGACCACACCGCGGCGACCATCGGCTCCATGAAGTGCCGGCGGAAGTACGCCGAGAAGTCGTGCCGCTCGAGGAACGCGGCCAGCGTCTCGTCGCCGTTGTCCGTCGACGCCAGCAGCCGGCGGGCTGCCCGGTGGAAGCGCGGGATCTCCACCAGCATCCGCAGGTACGCCGCCCGGCCGAGGTTGGCACGGGTCGGGAAGAGGCCGCGCGCGCCCAGCGCCCCGGCGTACTCCAGGCCGGAGGCGTCGTCGCGGACGGACATCGACATCTCGGAGGGCTGCGTCTGTACGCCGAGCTCCCGGAAGAGTCGCAGCAGCGTCGGATAGGTGCGCTCGTTGTGGACGATGAAGCCGGTGTCGATGGCGAGCTCACGACCGTCCGGAGTGGACACGCGGTGGGTGTCTGCGTGCCCGCCGAGCCGGTCGTCGGCCTCGAAGAGGGTGACCGTGGAGGTCTTGGCGATGACGTGGGCGGCGGTCAGCCCGGAGACTCCTGAGCCGACGACAGCCACCCGGCGCGGGGTTTCCCGGGCCGGTGAGGAGCTGTGCATCAGGTTTCCTGGGTCAGATCGAAGAGGGCGATCGGAGCGGACGTGGGCTGCTTCGAACCGCCGTCGGGCTCGATGGTGATGCCGGCCGCGGTGGCCTGGGAGGCGTCGCCGGTGAGCAGGAACTCCTGATCACCCGAGGCATCGAGGAGGCCGGCCGGGACCATCGCGCCGTCGACCTGGAGCCACAGCTCGTAGACCTTGCCGTCGGGCACGGCCGGCAGGTCGTCGGTGACGAGCGCTGCCTGTCCGAGCGACTCGGAGCGGTAGACCGTGGCCGTGCCGCCGTCGATCTTCACGGAGGCCCGATCTGCGTCGGCCGCAGCCATCACCTGGTCGACGGCGGTGAGCTCGTCGGCCCAGGGCTGGGTCACCGCCAGTCCGGTGCCGACCACGGCCACCGCCGCTGCGGCCACGAGGAGCCCGCGAAATCGGCGGCCACGACCGTGGCCCGGCTGCTGGCTGGGCAGAGGCGGGAGGGGCCGGACCTTGGTGATCGCGGCGAGCACATCGGCGCGCAGTTGCGGCGGAGGGGCGACCTCGGTGGCATCGGCCAGCGAGGCAGCGGCGCCGCGCAGGCTGTCGACCTCGGCGCGGCAGTCCGCGCACTCGGCCAGGTGGCGCTCGAACTGCGCCCGCTCGTGCTCGTCGAGCGCGTCGATCGCGTAGGCGCCGGAGAGCGCGTGGATCTCGCTCATTGTCCGACTCCCATCGTGTCGCGCAACCGGATCAGTCCGTCGCGGATTCTTGTCTTGGCGGTGCCGAGTGGCAGGTCCAGCATGGTTGCCACCTCCGTGTGGGTATAGCCCCCGAGGTACGCGAGCTCGACGGCCTCGCGCTGGGTGGGTGTGAGCGTTTCGAGGGCCTGCCGCACGCGACCGGCCTCGAGGGAGGCGGTGGCCGCTTCGGCGGTGACGTCGTGCTCGGTGGTCGGTGTCTCGCGGTGGTACGTCGCGTCCCGGCGGGATGCTGCTTCGGCGGAACGGACCCGGTCCACGCCCTTGCGGTGCGTGATGGTCAGGATCCAGGCGACGGCACTGCCGCGGCTCGGGTCGAACCGGGACGCTGTCCGCCAGATCTCCAGGAAGGCTTCCTGGGCGACCTCCTCCGCCTGGGCGGGGTCACGCACCACGCGGAGCAGGAGGCCGTAGACCCGAGGCGCCATGGCGTCGTACAGGGTGGCGAAGGCTGCTTCGTCTCCTCGGGAGGAGAGCCGCAGCAGCCCTGCGAGATCTGGGGAGGCCGTTCCCCCCGGCGACGAATCGCCAGAGGGAACGGCTCGGAGCCCGGTCATCTTCATATCCTTGCGGAGATCAGGGGATCAGGGCATCAGGACGGTGTCGATGACGTAGACCGTCGCGTTGGCGGTGGGGATGTTGCCGCACAGGACCGCAGCGTTCTCCTTGCCGACGGTGAACTCCTCGTCGGAGCCCTTCACCTCGATCTTGTCGCCCGCGAGGGTCTCGTGGGTGCCGGCGACCTCGTCGGGCGAGAGCTGCCCGGCGACGACGTGGTGGGTCAGGATCTTGGTGAGCAGGGCCTTGTCGGCGAGCACGCCGTCGAGGTCCTTCTTCGGGATCTTGCCGAAGGCGTCGTTGGTCGGGGCGAAGACAGTGATGCCGTCCGCGCTGTTCAGCGTGTCGCCGAGCTCAGCGGCGCCAACGGCGGCGACGAGGGTCTCGAGCAGCGGGTTGGCGCTCGCGGCCGTGGCGACCGGGGCGGTGGCCATGCCGTTGAAGGAGCCCGCGCCGTCCTTCGGGATGGCCGAGCAGCCGGGGCCGAAGGTGTCCGCGCCGGCGTTCATGGTGTCCGAGGCGGTCGTCTCGGGCGACGCCTTCGGCTCCTCGGAGTCCGAGCCGCAGGCCATCAGGGAGAGCGACAGGGTGCCGAGGACGACGGCTGCGGAGCCGGTGCGGACGATCATGGGGAGGTTCATGGTGGTGCCTTTCGGTGGGGACGAGCAGGTGTTGGGTATTCGGTGCGGTGGGGGATCCGGATTGGTGTGAATTCAGCTGACGTTGACGACGACCTCCTGGATGCCGCTCGAGCCCTCCGGGAACGGCGTACGCCGCACGCCGGTCTGCACGTCGCCGTCCTCCGTGATCGCGCGCACGGCCACCAGGTGGCGGCCCTTCGGCGCATCCCACGGCAGGTACCACTGGCGCCAGTAGTCGACGCCGGCGTCCGGTCCGAGGCGCACCGGTTGCCAGGCCCCTCCGTTGATCCGGACCTCGACGCGGCCGACGCCGCGGTGTTGCGCCCAGGCGACGCCGCCGATGACGGTCTGCCCGGCGGACACGGTGGAGAACGGCTTCGGCGTGTCGATGCGCGCCGACACCTTGATCGGGGCGTCGGTGGCCCAGCCGCGCTTGGTCCAGTACGACTTCTTCGCGGCGTACGTCGTCAACGTGAGCCGGTCCAACCACTTGGTGGCGCCGACGAATCCGTAGATCCCGGGGGTCACGAGCCGTGCGGGAAAGCCGTGTGCGGCAGGGAGGGGTTCGCCGTTCATGCCGATCGCGAGCAGCACGTCCCGCCCGTCGCGGACGACATCCAGCGGGGTGCTGATCGTGAATCCGTCGACCGCGGTGCTGAGCAGCTGGTCGGCCTTGTCACCGATGCCAGCCTGGTCGAGCAGGTCCATGAGCGGTACGCCGAGCCAGCGGGCCGCGCCGACGTACTTGCCGCCGACCTCGTTGGAGACGCACGTCAGCGTGATGTCGCGCTCGACCAGCGGCATGGCCAGCAGGTCGTCGAAGGTGAGCTCGAGCGTCTGGGCCACGTCTCCGTCGATGGTCAGGGTCCAGCGGTCGAGGTCCACGCGCGGGACCACGAGGTTCGTGTCGACGCGGTAGAAGTCGCTGTTCGGCGTTGTGAACGGGCTGATGCCGCGGTGCTTCTGCTCGAGCCCTTCGGCCAGTGGTGGGAGGGGAGAGGTCGCTCGGGGGAGGACGACGTTGGCGATCGAGCTGCCGGTGCGGATCACCCATTGCCCCGTGGCCGCGGCGACGCCGCTGAGGGCGGCCACTGCTCCGGCCCCGATCAGCAACCCGCGGCGGCTGGAGCGTGCCGCCATGACCGCCTCGGGAGTGCCGGGATCGGGAGCGGCCGTCCGGGAGCCGAGCCGGTGGACGGCGAAGGTGAGCACGGCGAGCCCGACCAGTCCGGAGACCACGGCGGGCAGTGCGTCGATCGGTGCGGCAACCGGCCGGATCAGCGCGAAGACACCGGACAGGCCGACGAGGGCGATCAGCAGCCCGGCGCCGAGGGGGAAGGAGCGGCGCGCGAGCACCCCGGCGCCACCGGCCAGGACCAGCGTGCCCGCGGCGACCGAGGCCAGCAGGATCGGCTTGTCCGCGTTGCCGAGCTCGCGCACAGCCCACTCCTTGAGCGGGGTCGGGGTCAGGTCGATGACTGTCGAGCCGACCGCGAGGACCGGGGAGGCCGACGGGTTCACGAAGGCGGCGGTCAGGTGCCCGAAGGCGATTCCGGCGGTGGTGGCGAGCAGGCCGGCGCCCGCGTACGCCGTACGTGAGGAGAGGTCCATGGAACTGGTTCGTCGCGGCGGGCCCGGCGGATTGCTGGGGACGCCGTGTACCCGATAGAAAGGGACCCATGACCGAGCAGACCGAGGCCCCGTTCGTCCGCTACTCCGTGGAGGAGGGCGTCGCCACCCTGACCCTGGACTCGCCCCACAACCGCAACGCGCTCTCGCGCAAGCTGGTGACCGAGCTCTACCAGGGCTTCGAGCAGGCGGTCGCGGCAGACGACGTACGCGTCATCCTGATCCGCTCCGCCGACCGCGTCTTCTGCTCCGGCGCCGACCTCTCCGAGGCCGCGAGCACGCCGATGGAGGAGGGCGCGCTCGCGATCGTCGAGCTGCAGCGCCGCATCGTCGCCTGCGACAAGCCGGTCGTCGTCCGCCTCGACGGCCCGGTCCGCGCGGGCGGCACCGGCATCGTCGCCGCCGCTGACGTCGCGATCGCCAGCGAGGAGGCGCACTTCGCGCTCACCGAGGTGAAGCTCGGCGTCACGCCGGCGATCATCTCGCTCACGATCCTGCCCAAGATGACCTCGCGCGCGGCTTCCCTCACCTTCCTCGGCGGCGAGAAGTTCACCGCTGCCCAGGCTGCCGAGTTCGGGCTGATCACCGAGGCCGTCCCCGCCGACCAGCTCGACGCCCGCGTCGCTGCCGTCTGCGCGTCCTTCGCGTCCGGTCACCCGCAGGGACTGCGCGAGACCAAAGCGCTGCTGAACCGCGACATCCTGGCCCGGATCGACGAGCGCGGCGCCGAGCTGGCGAAGCTCTCGGCCCGGCTCTTCGGCACCGACGAGGCCCGCGAGGCGATGATGGCCTTCCTCATGAAGGGCAAGTAGTCCGGCAAGATCTGGGGCAACCAATGGTGATGCCCGCCGCGTATCAACGGGCATGACCACATCAGTTGGCACCACTGCGCTCGACTCGGGGGGACGGGTGACGGATTCGATCGGCTTCGACGAGTTCGTCACCCTCCGCTCGAGCGCTCTGCTGCGGACAGCCTTCCTGCTGACCCACGATCATGCCCTCGCGGAGGACCTCCTCCAGACGGCCCTGACGAAGGCGTGGTTCGCGTGGCGCCGCATCGACGGCAACCCCGAGCCCTACGTCCGCAAGATCCTGGTCAACTCCTACGCGAGTGCCTGGCGCCGCAAGTGGCACGGCGAGCAGCCGACCGAGTTCCTGCCCGAGCACGCGTCTGCCCCGGCTGACGGCGAGGCCGCCCAGGACCTCTGGACCGCGATGGAGCGGCTGCCGCGCCGGCAGCGAGCCGTCGTCGTACTCCGCTACTTCGAAGACCTCACCGAGGCCCAGACCGCTACGGTGCTCGACTGCTCCGTCGGCACCGTGAAGTCCCAGACCAGCAAGGCTTTCGCCAAGCTGCGGCTCGATCCCGCGCTTGCCGTCCAGGAGGGGGAAGCCCGATGAGCACCCACGATCTGCGCGAAGCGCTCGAGACCCACGCACAGTTCGACGACACCGCCGCGCTCGCCCGGCTCGGCAGCGTGAAGCACCGGGTCCGCGTCGTACGCCGTCGCCGCCGGGCCACGCTCGCTGGCGCGGCCGCCGCCGTGGTGCTGGCTGGATCTGGCCTGGCCGTCCTGCTGCCCGGTGGTCTCGAGGTTGCGCCTGCCAGCCGTACCTTCGGTGACCTCACGGCGCCGAAGACGATCGGTCACCTCGGATACACATTCGCGTTCGACCGGATGGAGGAGGGCTCGCAGAGCGCCGAGGTCCAGCTCCGGACCGGCGATGTTCCTGTGCTCGTCACGTGGGCTGAGGCGGGGGACGGGCAGATCGAGATCGAGCGCACCCTCGCTGGCGAGGATGTCCGCTACACCGCCCCGGCTGGCGATTTCGCGAACAACGAGATCCTGCCCGCTGGTTTCCAGGGGAAGTTCGCCGTTCACGGCGAAGGCGCGGTGGCGCTGGCGGTCTATGAGCTGACGTCCTCACCCGACGGTGCGGGCTCGTCCGGAATCCTGTTCCGCTCGACGATCGGCACGTCCGACCTGGTCAACGGCACGACCGGTGCCCCCGGGATGAGCGAGATCTCGGTCCAGGGCGCCTTCCAGCCCGCGAAGGGTTGGGCTCGCGTGAGCTTCTCCCCGGCCTGCGAGTCAGCGGTCGCTGGAGCCCAGTTCCAGGTGATCGTGCGCGATGCGGTGGTGCTCTCGGGAGAGTGCCGAGGGCGCGAGTTCGATGCCGGTGTGCCGTCCAACTACTCCGCCGCCGGAGCATTGCCGCTGATCGGCGAGGGCGATGCGGTCATGCGCCTGATCGGAAAGGACGCCGATCTCCAGGATGCGACCCAGCCTGCGTTGAAGGACCCGAAGGCGATCCTGGGACTCGGCATCTACGTCACGCGCGAGCCTTCCGACGAGGTCCTGGGACAGCAGCTCGAGCGCCTGATCGAGCATGACGGCCACACGTGGCGGCTTCTCGCCTCGACCGATGGCCCCGCCGGCGGGCTGCCGCTCGAGATGGAGATTCCCTCGGATGACGTGGTCCCGGTCGTGATCGGCAACACCGGTGACATCGACCAGGTCGTGAAGCTGGACCTGCGCCTGAATGGTCGCCAGCTCAACGGCGTCTACGTCAGCGGTGGACAGTTCTCCACGACCGGCGATCCGATCACGGGCGAGTCCGGGTCGCAGTTGGTCCTGCGCCTCACCGCCAGCGGGCGCGTCCAGGGAACGATGGGCCTCGCGGTCTACGAGCGGGTCGACTGACGACAATTGCGATCCGGTGGCGGGGAGGCCTCACCCGCCCGGGTAACCTTGTGTGCTCGCTTGTCGTGTACCGCTTGGAGGGGGTCCGTTGTCCGAGGATGTCGCCGCGCGCGAGATTGCCGCGGAGCAGGCCTTCGTCGACCGCGTCCACGCGCAGCTCGAGGAGTCGCAGAAGCAGGCCGCTGCCCTGGCCGAGGAAGGCCGCGGTCGCGGTGCCCTGGGCCACGAGGGTGGACTGGTGGAGCGCGACGCGATGCTCTTCCAGGCTGCGCGCCGCATCGCCCAGCTCGACGCAGCCCACGAAGGACTCGTCTTCGGCCGCCTCGACCTGAGCTCCGAGATCGACCCCGAGCCGCGCTACATCGGCCGCATCGGACTGCGTGACGCCAACCGCGACTCGCTCCTCATCGACTGGCGCGCACCCGCGGCAGCCGTCTTCTACCAGGCCACTGCGGCCACCCCGCACGGCGTCGTGCGACGTCGCGTGCTGCGCTCCACGTCGACCACCGTGACCGGTGTCGAGGACGAGCTGCTCAACCCGGAGGACCCGCGGGCCAACGAGCTTCCGATCGTCGGCGAGGGCGCGCTGATGGCGCAGCTCTCCCGCGCCCGTGACCGCACGATGCACTCGATCGTGGCGACGATCCAGGCCGAGCAGGACAAGGCGATCCGCGCACCCAGCAAGGGCGCGACGATCATCAGCGGTGGCCCCGGTGTCGGCAAGACGGTCGTCGCGCTGCACCGCGCGGCGTACCTCCTCTACACGGACCGTCGTCGCTACGAGTCCGGCGGCGTCCTGATCATCGGCCCGAGCGGCGTCTTCATGCGCTACATCGAGCGGGTGCTGCCGTCCCTCGGCGAGACCGCGGTTGCGCTGCGTTCCCTCGGTGAGGTGGTCAACGGCGTCAAGGCGAGCCGTCACGACGACCCGGCCGTCGCCGATGTGAAGGGTTCGGCCCGCATGGCCGAGCTGCTCCGCCGCGCAGCGCGTCAGTCGGTCCCCGGTGCGCCGGGCGAGTTCCGCCTCTTCTACCGCGACGACACCCTCGTCCTGGACCGGCAGCTGCTCGGCCGCATCCGTCGCCAGCTGTTGTCCCAGGGTCACCGCAACAAGCAGATGCCGCGCGTCGGCGCCGCCCTGCTCGATGCCCTCTGGCGTCAGGTGCGCGGCGAGCGTGGCCGCGAGCGCGGTCGCGAGGCGTTCCAGGACGACCTGCTGTCCAACCAGGTCTTCCTCGACTTCGCCTCCGCGTGGTGGCCGCCGCTCGAGGCCCGCGAGGTGCTGACCTGGCTGCGCGACGCCGACTTCCTCGCCCGCGTCGGCGACGGCGTGATCAGCTCCGAGGACCAGGCGCTGCTGCTGAAGTCGTGGTCGGGACGGTCGGATCTCTCGATCGAGGACGTCCCGCTGCTCGACGAGCTGCGCTACGCCATCGGCGACGTGCCGCTGAAGACCGACGAGGACCACGAGTACGACGACCACGTCGGCGGCAACATCCAGGAGCTGACGACTGCCTCCGATCGCGAGTACACCCAGGGCCGTGCCTGGGCGCCGCCCACCCACCGCATCGAGGACGACCCCTTCGCCCACGTGCTCATCGACGAGGCGCAGGACCTGACCCCGATGCAGTGGCGGATGGTCGGCCGCCGCGGTCGCCTGGCGTCATGGACCATCGTCGGCGACCCGGCCCAGTCGTCGTGGCCCGTGCCTGCCGAATCCGCCGAGGCCCGCGCTGCTGCCCTCGAAGGCAAGGAGCTCCACGAGTTCCACCTCTCCACCAACTACCGCAACTCCTCCGAGATCTACGCCTACGCCGAGGCCTACGCGAAGCGGGTCGGGTTGGATGCCGACCTGCCGACCGCCGTCCGTTCCACCGGTGTCGAGCCGGTGGAGCTGTTTGCTGAAGGCGACCTGGAGGACGCTGTCCGGGCCGAGGTCGTGCGGGTGGCCGGCGAGGTCGGTGGCACCGTCGGCATCGTGGTCCCGGTCGCCCGTCGTTCCGAGGTCAACTCCTGGCTGGCCTCGTGGCCCGAGCTCGCCTCCGATGCGCCTTCCGCCCGTGCGTCGATCGACTCCGCCGCGTCGCCTTCGGGTCAGGACCGGGTCGTCGTGCTGACGGGTCTCGACACCAAGGGTCTCGAGTTCGACGGCATCGTGGTGGTCCGCCCGCAGGAGATCCAGGACGAGTCGCAGACCGGTCGCGCGACGCTCTACGTCGTGCTGACCCGCGCAACGCAGCTGTTGTCCGTCATCTCTTGATCGTCGCGTAACCCACGGCGCGGCCAGCCGCCGCTACTCTCACGAGCATGAGCGACCAGCCGCCGTACCCGCCTCAGGACCCGAACCTGCCGCCGAGCGCGGCCACGCCCCCGCCGACTCCGCCCTACGGCGGCAGCTACGGGACCCCTCCGCCTCCGCCCCCGCCGCCGACACACGACGGAGAAGGCGGCTACGGCGGCTATGGCTACCCGGCCTATGACGTCATCGAGGCAGTCAAGTACGGCTGGAAGAAGTTCATGGAGAACGCCGGAGCGTTCCTCGTGCTCGGACTGCTCGCGATCCTGATTCCCGGTGCACTTTCGTTGATCGGATCCCTGGGGAGTTCCACGAGCGCGACCGTCATCGAGAACCCCGGTGTCAGCGACATCGTGAAGATCACGGCAGGCGGCGGATCCGGTGTCGTCGGATTCCTGTTCAGCCTGGCGGCTCAGGTCGCGTCCCTCGTGATCACCGCCGCACTTGTCCGCGGTGCACTCGATGTCACCGAGGGCCGCAAGGCATCGATCGGCGCGGTGTTCAGTCGCTGGAACCTCCTGACCGTCCTGCTGCTGTCGATCGTCGTCGGCATCGCAACGACCGTTGGCCTGCTCATGTGCATCCTGCCCGGCCTCGCGGTCATGTTCTTCACCTACTTCGCGACCTACTTCGTCGTGGGCGAGGGACAGGGCGTGATCGACGCCATCAAGTCGAGCCTCCGGTTCACCGCGGACAACGCCGGCAACTTGCTGCTGCTGTTCCTGCTGGCGTTCGTCATCGTGATCCTCGGTGCCTGCGCCTGCCTTGTCGGCCTGCTGGTCGCGATCCCGGTGACGACGATCGCCGCGGCGTACACGTTCAAGTCGCTGCGCAACCAGCCGGTCGCTCCCTGACCGACCACGCGCGACGACGAAGGGCCTCGACTCGCCGAACAGCCGGCGTGTCGAGGCCCTTCGTGTCGCGATTGGTCGCCGTCAGTGCGCGACGCCGTAGAGCCGGTCGCCTGCGTCGCCGAGGCCCGGCACGATGTAGCCGTGCTCGTTGAGCCGCTCGTCCATGGCTGCGGTGACGACGGTGACGGGTACGTCGACGCCCTCGAGCCCGGCGGACAGGTTGGCGCAGCCTTCGGGCGCGGCCAGCAGCACGATGCAGGTGATGTCGTCGGCGCCGCGGTCGACGAGGAACCGGATGGCGGCGGCGAGCGTGCCACCGGTGGCCAGCATCGGATCGAGCACGTAGACCTGGCGCCCGGAAAGGTCGGCCGGGAGGCGCTCCGCGTAGGTCGTTGCTTCGAGCGTGGCCTCGTCGCGGACCATGCCGAGGAAGCCGACCTCGGCCGTCGGCATGAGCCGCATCATGCCGTCGAGCATGCCCAGGCCGGCGCGCAGGATCGGGACCACGAGGGGCTTCGGGCTGCTCAGCCGGATCCCGGTCGTGGGTGCCACCGGGGTCGTGATCGCGACCGGCTCGACGCGCACTGAGCGGGTGGCCTCGTAGGCGAGAAGCGTGACCAGCTCGTCGGCCAGACGGCGGAAGGTCGGGCTGTCCGTCGTCTCCTCGCGCAGGGTGGTCAGCTTGTGGGCGACGAGCGGGTGGTCGACGACTCGGGTCTCCATGCCGAAACTCTAGTCAGCGTTCACGAAAATCGGGCTTGGAGCGACTGGGCAAACCTGTCACTCTTGGGCCATGGCGAGTCCCGACGAGGTCGACATCGCACTTGCGGCGTACCGCGAGGAGGGGGTCTGGCAGCTCCAGGAGCTGGCGGACACGGCTCTCGCGAGCCTGGAAACCCTCTCGTCGGCGCTGCGCCGCTTCCCTGGTGACGGTGGCGCGCTCGCACTGCTGGCCTTCGACGAGGACGTGTTCCTCGTGGTCCGCGTTGTCGGTCCCCGTGTGCGGGTGCTGCTCTCCGACGTGACGGCCGCCGACGTCTTCGACCTCGCCCGGGAGGCGATCGAGCAGCTCGGCCTGCCCTATCCCGAGGAGGACGACGAGCCCGTCCCCGCCGGCGACCTCGACCTGCTCGGTGACCTCGGCATGCCCGCGATCGACATGGGCGTGCTGATCGACGACTTCGATCTCTATCCTGACGAGATGCTGTCCGACATCGCCACGAGCCTGGGCTTCGGAGCCGCCTTCGACGACTTCGTCGGGCTCACGAGCGCGTGATTCCCCGGGAGCGCTGGGTCGAGCCGATGCGGTTGGCCCTCGATGAGGCACGCGCCGCGCTGGCCACCGGTGACGTCCCGATCGGCGCGGTCGTCCTCGACCCCCTCGGTGAGGTGATCGGTCGGGGCCGCAACATCCGCGAGGCCACCGGCGATCCGACCGGGCACGCCGAGGTCGTCGCGATCCGCGAAGCCGCGGGCCGTGTGGGGGAGTGGCGGCTGACCGGCTGCACCCTCCTGGTCACCCTCGAGCCGTGCACGATGTGCGCCGGCGCGATCGTCCTGTCGCGGGTCTCGCGCCTCGTCTTCGCGGCGTACGACGACAAGGCTGGTGCCGTCGGGTCGCTCTGGGACGTTGTGCGCGACCGCCGCCTGAACCACCGGCCCGAAGTGCTGCCGGGCGTTCTCGCGCGCGAGTCTGCGGAGCTGCTCGGAGACTTCTTCGCCGAGCGGCGGCTCTGACGCTCAGCCCAGATGACGGGTCAGGAAGTCCACGTAGTCGGCGGCGGCGACCTCGAACGGCTCGCCCACGTAGACCTCGAAGTGCCCGACCGGGTAGCGCTTGATCTCGCCCTTCGGGGCCTGCTTCGCGTAGCGCAGCGTCGGACCGGCGGGCGCGACCGTGTCGTTGTCGCAGATGCCGAACAGGATCGGGACCTTGACGTCCTTCGCGGCCCGTCCGGGGATGTTGAACGGCACGTGCAGCGCGATCCGGCCGTCGACGTGGTCGTCGAACTCCGCTCCCGGCGGGATGATCCCGAAGTAGCCGGGCACGACGTCGGCGGCGTTCATCAGGGCGCCATCGCCGGGTGAGCCCGCGAGGGCAACGCCGCGTGCCCGCCCGAAGCGACCGAGCACGGCATCGTGGAGGATCGACGGGACCAGCTTGACGAGGCCCTTCACGCCGATCGTGGTCGTCGAGGACGGCCCGCTGGTGAACGGGCACTGCGCGATCGCCGCCGCCACGCGCGTGTCTGCCGCCGCGGTCCGGATGACGTGGCCGCCGCTGAAGGAGGTGCCGAAGAGCGCGATCCGTGACGGATCGATGCCCTCGAGCTCCGCGGCGTACGCGATGGCGGAGCGCCAGTCCGTGAGCTGTCGCTTGATGTCCAGCCACTGCCGTGGCTTGCCGCCGCTCCCGCCGAAACCGCGGTAGTCGAAGACCAGCACCGCGAAGCCCGCCTCGACGAACCGCTCGGCGTACGGCGCGAGGCCGGCCTCCTTGATCAGCCCGAGGCCGTGGGCCATCACCACGATGGGCGCTGCGCCTTCGAGGCCGGAGGGCCGGTAGAGCCAGGCCGCGCAGAGGTCGGTGCCGGAGGGGAATGTGACGTCAGTCCGCTGCATGCTCCGCAGCGTAGGCCTCGTACTCCTCATCGGTCACCAGACGCGACCTGATCAGGAAGCGAACACCGTGAGGCGCCTCGAGGGAGAAGCCGGCGCCCCTGCCCTTCACCACGTCGATGGTCAGGTGGGTGTGCTCCCAGTAGGCGAACTGCGCCTTGGACATCCAGACCGGGACCGGCCGCTCGAGCCCGACGTCCAGTGCCCCGAGGTGGACGTCGGCGGGGCCGACGATGAAGTCCCCGTCGGGGTAGCACATGGGCGACGAGCCGTCGCAGCAGCCGCCGGACTGGTGGAACATCAAGGGACCGTGGAGCCCGGTGAGGCGACGGAGGAGCTCCGCCGCCTCACCGGAGACAGCTACCCGCGAGAGCGGATCGGGCATCAGAAGAAGCCGAGTGCGTCAGGCGAGTAGGAGACGAGGAGGTTCTTCGTCTGCTGGTAGTGGTCGAGCATCATCTTGTGGTTCTCGCGACCGATGCCGGACTGCTTGTAACCGCCGAAGGCGGCACCTGCCGGGTAGAGGTGGTAGCAGTTGGTCCAGACGCGCCCGGCCTCGATCTTGCGGCCGGCGCGGTAGGCCTGCGAGCCCTCGCGCGACCACACGCCGGCGCCCAGGCCGTAGAGGGAGTCATTGGCGATGTCCAGGGCTTCGTCCTCGTCGGAGAACCGCGTGACCGAGACGACCGGCCCGAAGATCTCCTCCTGGAAGATGCGCATCTTGTTGTGGCCCTCGAAGATGGTCGGCTTCACGTAGTAGCCGCCCGCGAGGTCACCCTCGAGGACGTTGCGCTCGCCGCCGGTGAGCACCTTGGCGCCCTCGGCCTTGCCGATGTCGATGTAGGACAGGATCTTCTCGAGCTGGTCCTCGGACGCCTGAGCGCCGATCATCGTGGTCGTGTCGAGCGGGTTGCCCTGGATGATCTTCTCGACCCGGACGACCGCATCGCTGAGGAACTCGTCGTAGATCGAGTCCTGGATCAGCGCACGCGACGGACAGGTGCAGACCTCGCCCTGGTTGAGGGCGAAGAGCGCGAAGCCCTCCTGGGCCTTGTCGTAGAACTTGTCCTTCTCGACAGCAACTGACTCGAAGAAGACGTTCGGGCTCTTGCCGCCCAGCTCCAGCGTCACCGGGATGATGTTCTGGCTGGCGTACTGCATGATCAGCCGGCCCGTGGTGGTCTCGCCGGTGAAGGCGATCTTGGCGATGCGCGAGGACTGCGCCAGCGGCTTGCCGGCCTCGACGCCGAAGCCGTTGACCACGTTGAGCACGCCGGCCGGGAGCAGGTCGCCGACGAGCTCGACGACCTTGAGGATCGACCACGGCGTCTGCTCCGCAGGCTTGAGCACGACGCAGTTGCCGGCGGCGAGGGCGGGCGCGAGCTTCCAGACCGCCATCAGGATCGGGAAGTTCCACGGGATGATCTGGCCGACCACGCCGAGCGGCTCGTGGAAGTGGTAGGCGACGGTGTTCTCGTCGAGCTCGCCGGCGCTGCCCTCCTGGGCGCGGATCGCCGAGGCGAAGTAGCGGAAGTGGTCGACGGCCAGAGGGAGGTCGGCGGCCAGGGTCTCGCGAACCGCCTTGCCGTTGTCCCAGCTCTCGGCGACGGCCAGGGAGGTGAGGTTCTCCTCGATGCGGTCGGCGATCTTGTTGAGGATGTTGGCGCGCTCGGTCACGGAGGTCTTGCCCCACGCGTCCTTGGCGGCGTGGGCGGCGTCGAGTGCTGCCTCGATGTCCGCTTCGGTGCCGCGGGCGATCTCGGTGAACGGCTTGCCGTTCACGGGGGAGATGTTCTCGAAGTACTGGCCGTTGATCGGGTCGACCCACTGGCCGCCGATCCAGTGGCCGTAGCGGTTCTGCACGGTGACGAGTGAGTCGGGCTGGCCGGGTGCTGCGTAGACGGTCATGCGGTGCTCCTTGGCGAACGGGGTAGGCCACGCAGTTTGTGACCGTCCTCACACGCTAGGAAGATCGACGTTGCACTCACGTTGCCCGCCGAGGTGGCGCGCGTCGTGCACCGAGGAGGTGCCTGTGGTCAGAGACCGAGCTCGCGGTCCAGCCGCGCGATCTGGCCGGCGATCAACGGGCGCATCGGCGACGTCGCGTCGACGGCGTCACGCTGCGCAAGCCACATCTCGTAGTCGTCGGTGCCCCAGGCAGAGCGGGTCCAGGCCGACATCAGGTCGGCCTGTCCGGAGTGGATCAACGCGGCGCGCAGTGCGCCGTCCAGGCTCTCCCGCAGGCGTACGACGCCGGGTGCTGTCGACCGGGGGAGCAGTGGCCCGCGGTAGTCGCGGATCGCACCAGCGAGGTCACCGGACGCGAGCCGCGCCTCGACGCCGAGCCAGTCGGCGGTGATCCGGGCGTCCAGTCGGTAGGGCCGGGAGGCGAGCAGCTCCTCGCCGAGCAGGTGGCGCAGCCGGTTCATCTCGGCGCGCATGGTGGAGCCGCCGCCGTCGTCCTCGTAGAGCAGCACCGCGAGCTCGTCGCCGGAGAGCCCGCGAGGAGCGGAGGCGAGCAGCAGCACGATCTCGCTGTGGCGCGGGGAGAGCCGGAGGTTGGCCTGGTGGCCGCGGCCGTCATTGAGCGAGACCAGTGAGTCGGACCGGCCGAGCGACTCGATGACCAGGTGGTTGCCGGCCTGACGCTGCTCGGGGACGCGGCGGGTGAGCAGGTCGCGCGCGAGCTCGGACTCGGCCAGCCGGGCGGCGGCGCGCACCATGGCCATCGTCTGCGGCACCACGATCTCGTCGCCGCCGGTGATGTCGAGGACCCCGAGCAGCCGCGACGAGCCGGGGTCGTGGATCGGCATCGCGGCGCAGCTCCACCGCTGCACGGAGTGCCGGAAGTGCTCGGCGCGGACCACGCTGGCGGGCTGGTCCAGGCGCAGCGCCAGCCCGGGTGCGTTGGTGCCGGCAAAGCGCTCGTCCCAGTTGCTGCCCTCGACGAAGCCGATGCCCTCCGCGCGGCGCAGCACGGACGGAGTGCCGCAGACCCAGAGCAGCTGACCGACCTCGTCGGAGACGGCCATGATCGCGTCGCAGTCGCGCGCTGCCTGGCCGAGCACGTCATCGAGCAGCGGGAAGACCCGCGCCAGGGGGTGTGCCTCGCGCAGGTCGCGCAGGTCGTCGTCGGGCAGCGTGATCGGCGCAGCGACCTCGTCCGCGGGGACTCCGGCCGCGGCGGAGCGGTGCCAGGAGTCGGCGACCTCTGCGCGCATGCCCGTCGTGCCCATGGATCGAGTAGACACCGGGGACCTCCGTCGGGACCAGAGTCGAAAGGGTGGTTGCGCCGAGCGGTCGCTCCCCGGCGACAACCGGTCGGCCCTCGAGGTCACCGTGGACCGGCAGACGTTGCATCCACGTTGCAGCCGGAGTCCGGCACCGATTTCGGCTGGACGGTGGCGCTCCGGTAATGTTCCCCCCGGTGTCGTGTCCGAGCGGCCTAAGGAGAACGCCTCGAAAGCGTTTGTGGGTGCAAGTCCACCGAGGGTTCAAATCCCTCCGACACCGCCATGTGATGTCGCAAGACATGTGAAAGACCCGGACCTGCGGAAGCAGGTCCGGGTTTTTTGTTTCAGGCGTTGGTAGTCGCGTTCTGGGTTGATGGTGAGTTCTCTGAGGAGCTCTCCCGGTGATGGCGTTGATGATGTGTACGTCGAGGCCCTTGATGAGCAGGATTGCTTGGGTTCGCAACCTCCCGCGGAGTCAGCTAGCTGTGTTCGAGGACCTGGGCCGCAACAAGGCGAACTTGGCGATGTAGGTGTTGCTCGGCAATGGCCGCAACGCGAGCCGTCAGGTTCCTGCTCATGTGGTCGCCGAGTTCCTTGAGGCCGTTGAGGACCTGACGGGGAATGAGTGACCCGTCTTCGTGGAGCAGTTGGGCGATCCGAGTCTCTGCCGCTGGGCTCAGACCATCCCGACGGACCAACAGGTGGCACAGAGCGTTCGCGGCAATTCCGCGGACATCGCGGTCTGACGAGTGGGAGGCGTGAACCACGAGGGTCTCGAGCCATTGGTCGGTCCGGCCGGACATCGCCCATCGGCGAAGAGTCTGGGCACCCTCGTAGCGTGCCTCGCCGTCACTGTGACCGAGCAGCTGCCCCACCAGGATCTGAAGGTCGGAACTCGGCGCCAAGTTCAGCGAGCCGACCGCGCGTAGGCCCTCAGGAAATGGGTCGATGACTGTCTCGCGAAACACCGACGGGCCTTCCAGAAGGTCGGTGGCGCGCCCCGCGAGGCGGGCCGACAAGCCAGCGGGCAGGTCGGATCCCATTCCTGCGAGACGGTCTAGTGCGTCGGCCTTGCTCGCCCGGGCAACCCGGGGATCTAGGAGGACGTCTGCGACCGCATCGGACAGGTTTGCACCGTAGCGGAGGGCTGCGATTGCCAGCGCCGTCGGGATCGGGCCGCCGAACGAGTGCCTGCCGCGGTTCGCCGACTCGACTACCTCAGCGAGTTCGCGCTTCAGAACTTGTTCAAGCACCCTCAAGCTAGTGACGCTCGGAGTCGTGTTGTTTTCGAGATTGGCGTTGAGATAGAGACGGATCTCTTCGAGGTCTGCGCCTTCTCCAAGTTGCTCGACCGCCGTGGGTTGAACGCGCTCGTTTAGCGCGGCGGCTGTTTCGGGTCTCGCTTGAGCCTTGGTTGAGTGCAGCCATTCTTGGATCGTCGAGGTTGCCTCGCCGTCTAGTTGGCTGGCACGCGGAACTGCCTTTGAGTAGTAGAGGTCGAAGTCCGCGGCGGTGGCGTCGTCAACATCGGCGAGGAAGAGGCGGATTGCGTCATTCGAGAGCCCTGTCGCGCCGCTTAGGGCGAAGAGCGTTCGCCAGACGCTTTCTCGTCGGGCACCCGCGGACTGCCAGTTTCCGCCGCGCTCGATTGGTCTGGCGTTTCGTACCGCCGCGATTCGTTCGAACGCTTGCCTCGCCTCATCCTTGCCCAGCGTCTCGGCCCCGACCCGCAGAAGGTAAAGTACGCATTCATTGAGTTGGTTGGCAGTGGTGCATGCCTTGGCGACTCGTTGCGTTTCGTTGCGGAGGGCCTGCAGGGGACCGGATTCGTCCATTCGTCGGGACAGAGCCTCGAGTGACTTCTTGCTGCCGGCCTGACGGAAGAGCCGGAGGGACTCCTGGTACAACCACGGCGGTCCGTCATGGTGAAGCGCGAGCGTCATCCGAGTCTCCGCGGTCACTTCACGGAAGTATCTGGCGCGGGGGTGTCCAGCGAACTCAAACACATAGAGTGCATGAACCACTGGTTCATCGCCCGCCTCGGACCGCCAGGTCATCCCGCGGCCGTGCCCCGCAAGATGTGACGCGAGGGTGCGTTGTTGAAGCTTGATAACTGCCTGGCCAGCTCGGATTTCCATATCCCGTGCGATGCGAGGGCGCTCGGTCTTCAGTCGGTCAAGCCAGCCTTCGAAGCCGCCTTTGACGGTTGACGCCTGGGCCTCGGCTGCGTCGAGCGCTAGAGCTGCGATGTCGGCAATTGTGTCGGCAGAAGTGCGTCCGACACTCTTGCTCATCTCGAACTCGGCAACGGTCCTCGGATCGAAGGAGCCCAGTTCTGCGGCGGCGAGCGCGGATTCCGCTTCACCGGTCTCGCCGAAGTCCCATAGCTGGTGGGCGATGTTCTGTAGCAGGAGGGCCCGCAGGAAATGTTGGTCCTTGTCCGTCTGGTCGAGGGTTGCTCGGAGCACTGCAATCGAGGTCTCGAGTCGGTCGAGTTCGGCGGCCGCTTGGGCAGCGACCAGTGCAGCGACGGTTGTTACCGCTGGATCGGTTGCTCGCCGCGCGAGATCCGAAAGTGCCCGCACGCCTTCATCGATCGTTGCTGTTTGGGTGGCCTTCATCGCGGCTACCAAAAGTGCCGCACCGTCGGGATCGACCGCCTTGCTCCCAGCAAAGTCCTCTGAGTCAACGTACTGCTGCGACTCGTGTGAGCGACCAAGAAAGTGGAGGGCGAGCGCGGCTTCCATGGACGGCGCTTCCGTGGAACGAAAATTCGGGTGTGGTGCGATGTCGCTGCTCGCGAGGATGGCAGCGACCCATTTCAGCTTCGTCATCGGAAGGACTCCTCGTTGTCGCTTAAGTCGCGGCGTCGGGCGGTTCGGTGTCGTGTTTCGAGGGAGGAGTTGATCGCGACGCGGCTTAGCCAATTCGTCATCTCGGACTCCAGTTCGGAGATGCTGGCGACTTGTGTCACCCACCGCTTCTCGCCCGTCCCCACAGCTGTGGTAACCGCATGGTGTGCGGCCTCTTCGGATCCAAAGGTGGCCACGCCGAGAGCCCGAATGCGGTTCGCCGCGTGGTCCTCCGTGTCTCGTCCGACGGCCGCCGTTCCGGAACCCTGGAGGGCTGAATCCGAGGCGACCACACGCATCCTTAGGCCCACGCCATCCGCCGTCCCGGGCACGTCTCGAAGCGGAATCAGGCTCTGCTCGGTGTACTGCTCAAGGACGCGACGGTAGACGTCCTCCCAAACACCATGCCGTGGGTCGCCCCGGAACTGGGTGGTCAGTTCGTTCCAACCAGGCTCGGGGTGTGTTGGGGTCTTGTGAACCTGCAGTAGATCTGCCAGCCGACGATCCATCCATGACCAGAATGAATCCGTGCGCATCACGGAGGTGTGGGTACCGGGGAGCGTTTGCCGTTGCGCATCTGTGATGCCCAGCCCTGAACTGAACGGGTCTACCCACATGTCATTGTCAGCGGTCACCGCGAAACACGGAACCTTTAGTGGGCCACTACCGCTTCGCTCGATGGTGGCGTCTACATGCGAGGAGAAGAATCGATCATTCAGAGTCTGCAGTGGGCTATGAATGCCCAGGACGCGCCGCTCCTTGGTGGGGACAGGCCACTTGGAGCCAGCCCTGGGGGAGGCAACGAAGATCAACCCTGCAATGGTTTCCACCGGTAGCGGAGGGCTCAGGGTCTGTTGCCATTGTCTGACCGTTGCTCCAGCAAGGAGGCCCCCCATGCTGTGGCCCACCAGAACGATCGACTTGTAGTCCAACGTCTGCAGTTGGTCGCAAAGTAGATCGATGAGGACGGGGAGCGCTGGCTTCTTGCGGAGCTGGCGCCACGCGCTGGGATAATCGGCGACAGCCACATCGGCGTTGACGAGATTCGACGTCAGGATCTTCCTCGGGATGTGGTGCCATGTTCCGTAGCCGGAGCCAGCCAGGCCATGTATGAGAACAACGAGAGCGTTGGGGCGTTCGCGGTCCGTGCGTCGCATGACCACGACGCGCTCGTCGCCAAAAGAGTTCTTGCCCAGTTCGAACTGGTCATTAACCCAAATCACCATCTGTGCCTCGGCCTCCGGCAGCGAGGGTACTGAACTGCGCGAGTCGCCGTTGTGAATTGGCAAGCAGAGAAGGGTGAGGCTCGGTGATGAGGTCACCGCGAAAGGTCCCGTGAGGATCTGTTCGGCATTTCCGGCGCGCTGGGTGCGAGGCTGCTCCCATGACCAGGGAGAAGATCTACTACGCGCTCGCGGTGCTCGGCTTCGTCGGCACCAGCTCGCAGGTGCTCGGCTACGTCGACGCCGGCCCGATCGGCGGCACCGCCGACTTCTGGCGTGACGCGCTCACGACCAACGACGCAGCGCGGTTCCTCGCGATCGACATCGCGGTGCTCGGCGTGGCGATCTTCGTCCTGCTGATCACTGATGCCCGCAAGCTCGGCATCGCCACGAAGTGGGTCGCGGTGTACGTCGTCGGCTCGCTGCTGATCGGCATCAGCACCTTCGTGCCGCTCTTCCTCGCGCACCGCGAGCGTGCACTTCGCCAGGAGGACGCGGCCGCGGGCTAGGAGAAGAGCGGGCCGCGGTGCAGCTTGTGCTGGGCCGCCTGCGCCAGCGGACGTACGACGAGGCGGTCGATGTTGACGTGCAGGGGGAGCCCGGCGGCGAACGCGATGCACTCGGCGACGTCGGCCGCGACCAGCGGCCGGTCGACGTCGGCATAGACGGCGTCTGCCTTGGCCGAGTCGCCGCCGAACCGGGTCAGCGAGAAGCCCTCGGTGTGCACCATGCCGGGCGCGATCTCGACGACCCGCACGGGTGAGCCGTTGAGCTCGAGCCGGAGCGTCTCGACCATCGCGCGCTCGGCGTGCTTGGCGGCCGTGTAGCCCGCGCCACCCTCGTAGGTGATCAGCGCAGCCGTCGAGGTGACGGTGATGATCGTGCCGCCGCCAGCTGCGCGGAGGGCGGGCAGCAGCGCCTTGGTCACGCGCAGGGTGCCGAGCACGTTCACGTCGTACATCCGCTGCCAGTCCTCGAGCGACGCGGTGGCAACCGGGTCGGCGCCGAGGGCTCCGCCGGCGTTGTTGACCAGCAGGTCGACCTCAGGCACTGCCTCGGCGAGCGCCGCGACCGAGGCATCCGAGGTGATGTCGAGCGCCACCGCCCGGGCGCCGATCTCGTCGGCCAGCGCCGACAACAGGTCGAGCCGGCGCGCGGCCACCACGACGTCGTACCCCTGCGCTGCGAGCTTGCGGGCGGTTGCCGCGCCGATGCCGCTGCTCGCCCCTGTCACCACTGCGATCGCCATGAACCGGAGGCTACTCTCGGCGCATGGGCCTCCTTGCGGTGACAGGTTCCACCGGTGTGCTCGGCGGGTTGGTCGCGCGCGACCTCGCCGCTCGCGGCATCAGCCAACGTCTCCTGGTCCGCGACCCGTCGCGGGCGCCACGGCTCGACGGTGCCGAGGTCGTGCGGTCCGACTACGGCGACGGCGAACTGGCCCGCCGTTCACTCGATGGCGTGACGACCCTCTTCATGGTCTCGGCGCACGAGTCCGCCGATCGGCTCGAGCAGCACGCGTCCTTCATCGACGCTGCGGCCGATGCGGGCGTGGAGCAGATCGTCTACACATCCTTTGTCGGTGCTTCGCCGGACTCGACGTTCACCCTGGCCCGCGACCACGCCGCCACCGAGCAGCTGATCGAGGCGGCCATTCCCGAGCACACGTTCCTGCGCGACAACTTCTACCTCGACTTCCTGCCGCACATGGTCGGCGAGGACGGCGTGCTGCGCGGACCCGCGGGCGACGGGCGGGTGGCCGCGGTGGCCCGCGAGGACATCGCCCGCGCCGCGGTTGCGGTGCTGCTCGACCCTGCGGCGCACAGGGACGCGGCGTACGACCTGACCGGGCCGGAGGCCCTGACGATGAGTGAGATCGCCGCAACGATCACCCGGGTCACCGGACGCGAGGTCAGCTTCCGCGACGAGACGCTCGAGGAGGCCTACGCGTCGCGGCTGAAGTGGCCCGCCCCGCAGTGGCAGTACGACGCGTGGGTCTCGACCTACACCGCCATCGCGGCCGGTGAGCACGAGCGGGTCTCGCCCGACGTCGAACTGCTCACCGGCCGCGCGGCGGTCTCGCTGGCGGACTTCCTCAGCTGAGCTTGCCCTTGATGGCGTCCTTGAGGTCTTCGACCTTCTGCTTGGCGCCGGCGGAGACCTGGTCGGCCTTGCCCTCGCCCTCGAGCTCGGGGTCGTCGTTGAACTTGCCAACTGCTTCCTTGGCCTGGCCCTTGAGCTCCTCGGCCTTGTTGGCGAACTTGTCGTCGAGTCCCATGGTGGCTCCTTCGGATCGGGTCGGTCACGCTCTTGAGCCGCGTGACCCTGGCTGGCCGACGGTGCCCACGCGCCGTCGGTTCAAACGGGTCGACCCGGGGAGACAACGAGGCCCCGTCCGAGGGAGGGGGGACGGGGCCTCGTGCTTGGGGGTGGCTCAGCTGCCATACAGGGCGCGGATGCCGTTGCCGTCCTCGGTGGTGAAGCTGAGGTCGTCAGACGTGCCGTTGCACTGGGGGTAGTGCATGATCGACGCCGAGTCGTAGGGCGTCAGCGGGCGCCAGCTGCTGTCCTCGAAGCAGGTGCCGGACTCCGGTCGTGTGTGCTCGTGGCGCAGGCCGAGGGTGTGCCCGAGCTCGTGGCCGAGGATGTTGGTCGGCGTCCACGAACCCGAGGTCCAGATCGAGTCGTCGATCAGGACGTTGCGCGAACGCTTCGAGGTGCTGGGGAAGAACGCCCGCGCGATGTACTGCGTGGTCGCCACCGGCTCGACGGAGAAGAGGACGTTGTTGTTGCGGGTGTTGCAGCTCGCGTCCTGCGAGGCGACGTAGGTGTAGTTGACCTTCGAGGTCGCGCTCTCCCACAGGCCCGCTCCGCCGGCCATCGCGTTGACGACGTCGCCGTGCCGCGTGCCGAACTTGGTGCTGACGCAGTAGGTCAGGTTCAGCGCCTGGCTGGCCGACCACTTGTCGTCGACCCCGTTGACCCGGTTGACGATGAGGCCGTCCTCCTGGGTCTTCGGTGCCTTGACGAGGTCGTCGTAGAACTGGCGCAGCTCACCTGCGCTGTCGACCGGCTCGTCGCCGTTGACGATCTTGACGCCGGTCGGGTCGGTGTACGTCGACGCGGCGAACTCCTGGAAGGTCGGCGCCGTGGCCGCGTAGGCCGTGGTCGTCAGGCCCGTGAGGGCGACGGCCGCGAAGCCGATCTTCCATTTCCTGGCGAGGTTCATCGGGTGTGCTCCCCTTGCTCGGTTGGTGACCTGCGGTGGCAGGTGGGCGCCAACCTAGGAAGCAGCGATCGACAAGGGAAGCGTTCTCGGGCTGCAGGTTCCTGCATTGCAGGAACCCGCATGTCACGGCCCGATCACGGCCCGATCACGGGCGGCTCGAGGTCAGCTGCGACCGGCGATGCCGTCGTACATCACGCGCTGGATGGCGGTGCGCAGCCGGCGCTCGTCGAGCGTGGGATCGCTCAGCGCCGCGAGCACGGAGCCGAGGATCATGCCGTTGATCGCGCGGGCGGTGTTGTCGACGTCGAGGTCGTCGGGGAGGTAGCCGTCCTGCACGCCGTGGGCGACGTAGGTGGCGGTGAGCGAGGTGGCGAGCTCGAAGAACTCGAGGATCCGTGCCCCCATCTCCTTGTCGATGCCCGGCGCCTCGAGCAGCAGCATCCGCGGCACGCGTGGGTCCTCGCCGAAGACCTGGGCGAGGGCGTCGCCGATGCGCACCGTCTGGGCGCGGTAGTCCTCGAGGGTGTGCACCGCGTCAGGGGCGTTCTCCGCCGCCAGGGTGCCGATGATCCGCTCGATCAGGTCGGTGATCACGTGCTCGACGATGTCGCGCTTGTTCGTGAAGTAGCGGTAGAAGGTGCCGTGCCCGATCCCGAGTCGCGCGGCGATGTCGGCAATGCCGGTCGCGTGGTAGCCCTTTTCGGCGAAGCACTCGAACGCGGCGTCGATGATCTCGCGGCGCAGCTCGAGCTTGCGCCGTGCGGCACGGCTCAGCTCGGGGATCTCCTCGGATGCGCTCACGAGGCTGAGTCTATTGCTGACCTCCGAGAAATGACATACCGTTCCGTTACTGATGTTTCGTTCCGCGCTAGGAGATTCCTGATGTCCACCCACCACGACGCAGTGATCGTTGGTGCCGGATTCGGCGGCATGGGCGCCGCCATCCAGCTCAAGCGCAACGGTTACGACGACCTGCTCATCCTCGAGCGCGAGGACGACCTCGGCGGCACCTGGCACGTCAACCACTACCCGGGCCTGGCCGTCGACATCCCGTCGTCGACGTACTCGTACTCCTTCGAGCCGAACCCCTACTGGTCGCGGCTCTTCGCGCCCGGCGCCGAGCTGAAGAAGTACGCCGTGCACGTCGCCGACAAGTACGACCTCAAGCGCTACATGCGTTTCGGCACCGTCGTCTCCGGCGCAACCTGGGACGAGGACGAGTCGGTCTGGCGTGTGTCGCTCCAGGGTGGCGAGACCGTCACCGCGACGTACCTCGTGACTGCGACCGGCTTCCTCTCGCAGCCGAAGATGCCCGACATCGAGGGCATCGACACGTTCCAGGGCAAGGTCATCCACACGACCGCGTGGGACGACTCCTACGACCTGACCGGCAAGCGCGCGGCGATCATCGGCACGGGAGCCACCGCGGTGCAGCTCATCCCGGAGGTCGCGAAGCAGGTCTCGGACCTGACCGTCTACCAGCGCACGCCGATCTGGGTCTCGCCGAAGTCCGACACCGGCATCCCGAAGATCGTGCAGAAGGCGTTCGCCGCGCTGCCCTTCACGCAGAAGGCGGTCCGCCTGACCGGCACCTCGATCCTCGAGCTGCTGATGGTCGCGGGCGTGCTGGAGTACAAGAACATGAGTTTCGTCGGCAAGATCGCCGAGCAGGCCTGCAAGGCGCACATGCGCCGTCAGGTTCGTGACCCGGAGGTGCGTCGCAAGCTCACCCCGGACTACACCTTCGGCTGCAAGCGACCCACGTTCTCCAACACGTACTTCCCGACGTTCAACAAGTCGCACGTGCACCTGGAGACGAGCTCGATCACGCGCATCGACGAGTCCGGCATCGTGACAGCCGATGGCCACCGCACCGACATCGACGTGCTGCTGCTGGCCACCGGCTTCAACCTCTGGGACGTCAACTTCCCGGCGATCGAGATCATCGGCAAGCAGGGCAGGGACCTCGGCAAGTGGTGGCGCGAGACGCGCTTCCAGGCCTACGAGGGCATCACCGTGCCGGGCTTCCCCAACCTGCTCTCGCTGAACAGCCCGTACTCCTACAGCGGCCTGTCCTACTTCACCACCGTCGAGTGCCAGATGAAGCACATGGACCGCCTCCTCACTGCCGCGCAGGAGCGGGGCGCGGACGTCTTCGAGGTGAAGCAGGAGGCCAACGACGAGTTCCTCGAGCGCATGCGCAAGAAGGTCGGCGTCTCCGTCTTCGCGCTCGGTCAGTGCGCCACGGCCAACAGCTACTACTTCAACCAGCACGGTGAGGCGACGCTGCTCCGCCCCACCTCGACGATCGCCGCGCACCGCGAGGCCGCCCGCTTCCCGCTCGAGGACTACACCTATGCCTGAGGCCTCCGTCGGTGGAGGTACGCCGCGGCGCGGGCTCGCGCTCGGCTGCGGCGGCACCCTCGGCTTCGCGTGGACCGCGATCGCGCTCCAGGCCATCGAGCGCCAGCTCGGCTGGGACGCCCGCACCGCCGAGGTCATCGTCGGGACGTCTGCCGGATCCGAGATGGCAGCTCTGCTCGGCAGCGGCCGCACGGTCGACACGGTCGTCGCAGCCCTGGACGGCTCCACCGAGGACAGCGTCGTCGCCCGGCACCTCGCCAGCCGGCCGGGAGGAGCACCTCCGCTACCCGCGTTGAGGTGGCCCGCGCTCGGGCTCATCGGTCGCGCCGCGCGGCGTGACGTGGACCTGCTCGCGGGTGCTTCCGGGTTGTTGCCGCGTGGTCGCGGAGACGCGAGCTGGCTGCGTGCCCTCGGGGAGCGCCTGGCCAACGAGGACGGCTGGGTCGATCACCCGGGTGTCTGGCTCGTCGCAGCCGCGGCTGACACCGGTGAGCGTGTTGCCTTCGGCGCACCCGGTGCTCCTCGCGTCGGCCTTGCGGACGCCATTGCGGCGTCCTGGGCGGTGCCGGGGTGGATGCCGCCGGTGTCACTGATGGGCCGCGACTACCTCGACGGGGGCTGTGTCTCGCACGCGTCCGCCGACCTGCTCGTGCCACTAGGGCTCGACGAGGTCATCATCGTGGCGCCCATGTCGACACGTGGCGGTGCCTCGGCTCGCGGCCTGTCCCGGGCCGAGCGGGTGGTGCGCCATGCGATGACGCGGCGGGTCGACCGCGACCAGGCGCTGCTCGAGGCCGCCGGCACCCGGGTCATCCGGGTCGAGCCGGGCGAGCGCGAGCTCGCCGTCATGGGTCCGAACTTCATGGATCCGACGCGCCGCCAGGCCACCGTCGAAGCCGCCCGTCTGCACACCCCCTCGCGCGTTCGCCGCGCCATCGCCACAGGAGCCGTCGCGTGAACCGCTACCCGTCCATCAACCTTGACGGCGCCGTCGTCGCCATCACCGGCGCTGCCCAGGGCATCGGCCGTGCCACCGCCGAGCAGTTCATCGCTCGCGGTGCCAAGGTGGCCATCGGCGACCTCGACCTGGAGAAGGCCGAGAAGACGGCGGCCGAGATCGGAGCAGTCGCCTACCGGCTCGACGTGCGCGACCACGCGTCGTACCAGGCGTTCCTGGAGGCGGCGGCCGCCGACCTCGGGCCGCTCGACGTGCTGGTCAACAATGCCGGCGTCATGCCCAATGGGGGCTTCCTCGAGCTCGACGCAGGCACCGACCGGATGCAGTTCGACGTCAACGTCTTCGGCGTGATCAACGGCATGCGGCTCGCACTTCCCGGCATGCTCGAGCGGGGGCGTGGCCATGTCGTCAACGTCGCCTCGCTGGCCGGGAAGTTCCCGGTGCCGGGTCTCGCGGTCTACAACGCGACCAAGTTCGCCGTGGTGGGGCTGACCGCCGCGACCCGCCTCGAGTACGCCGACCGGGGCGTCAGCATCTCGGCGATCCTGCCGTCTGCGGTCGACACCGCCCTGGCCTCCGGCCTCGACATGCGACCGATCCCGAAGGTGCAGGCCTCCGATGTCGCCCGTGCCGTCGTGGACTCGTTGGCGAACCGGAAGGCGGAGACCGCCGTCCCGTCGTACGTCGGCGGGCTGGCCAACGTCGCCTCCGTGACGCCTGAGCCGATGCTCAACCTGGTGCGTCGCATCGCGAAGGGTGACCGTGCGATGCGACCGGACAGCGCCGAGCGGATCGCCTACCGCGCGCGGCTGGAGTCACAGAAGGACTGCTGACCGCGGGGGAGGATCAGTCGTTGCGGATCGTCGCGGGCGTGACCACTGTCTGCTCGACCGTCACGACGACCTCGGCCGGGACCGGGGCGGCCGGCTCGGGAGCCGCGAAGCCGTAGAGGTCGGTGGCGACCGACAGCGTGACGTGGGCCGCGAGGAGTGCAGCGGTCGCCGCGCACGCCTTCGCCACTGCGAGGCGCAGTGACTGGCGCAGGGTGCGCTGGCGGGTCCGGATCATCACGCCCATACAACGCCGCAGGCGCGATTTGGCTACTGCGATTCCGGTCACGCGTCCAACGTCTGGGGATCAGGGCACGGTGAGCGCAGTCACGGTCTGTTTCGCGGACCCAGCATGAGCCCTATGCTCGGCCGGTGACGACTTCCACGGCCCCGACCTGGTTCTCCAGCCCCGCCGAAGCGGCCAGGCGCCTCGACGCGGTCGGCTACCTGACCGACACCCCCACGGCCACCACGGCCTACCTCGCCGGCGCACTCGAGAAGCCGCTGCTGCTCGAGGGCCCCGCAGGTGTCGGCAAGACCGAGCTGGCCAAGGCCGTCGCGCGGGCCACGGGTGCCGAGCTGATCCGCCTGCAGTGCTACGAGGGCCTGGACGAGGCCCGTGCGCTCTACGAGTGGAACTACAAGAAGCAGCTCCTCCGCATTCAGGCGACCAATGCGGACCAGGACTGGGAGCAGACCCACGACGACATCTTCACCGACGAGTTCCTGCTGACCCGTCCGCTGCTGACCGCGATCCGGCGCTCGGAGCCGACGGTGCTGCTGATCGACGAGGTCGACAAGACCGACGTCGAGGTCGAGGGCCTGCTGCTCGAGATCCTCTCGGACTTCCAGGTGACGATCCCCGAGCTCGGCACCGTCGAGGCGGTCCGTCGGCCGTTCGTCATCTTGACCTCCAACGCGTCGCGCGAGCTCTCCGAGGCGGTGAAGCGTCGCTGCCTCTACCTCCACATCGCCTACCCCGAAGCCGCGCGCGAGACCGAGATCGTGCGCTCGCACGTGCCCGAGATCTCCGACCGCCTGGCCGGCCAGCTGGTCGCGATGATCGGACGCCTGCGCGAGCTCGAGCTCAAGAAGGCCCCCTCGATCGCCGAGTCCGTCGACTGGGCGCGCACGCTGGTCGCCCTGCAGATCGGCAAGCTCGACGACGCCGCCGTGACGCGCACGCTCGGTGTCGTGCTCAAGCACCACTCCGACCATGAACGCGCCATCCGAGAGCTGAAGCTGGCCCGCTGATGGCGTTGCTCGATCGGCACATCGGCTTCGTGGAGGCGCTCCGCGGAGCGGGCCTCACCGTGAGCCTCGCCGAGGACATCGACGCCGCGCAGGCGCTGATGCACATCGACTTCGACGACCGCGAGACTGTCCGCGCGACGTACGCCGCGACGCTGTGCAAGCGCGACACCCACCGCCCGGGCTTCGACGCACTCTTCGACCTCTGGTTCCCCGCCCTGATCGGCGACGGCCGGCTCGGCACCCTCAACACCGAGGATGCCGAGCTCTACGACATCGCGACCAAGGAGGGCGACCGCGAGCTGCTCGTCGATGACGGCCCGGAGTCGCTGACCGAGTTCCGCGAGCAGCTGGGCGAGGCGCTCGAGGCCGACGACCGGCAGCGGATCGGCGAGCTGGCCATCTTCGGTGTCGGCACCTTCGGGTCCCTGCCCGGGCAGGGACCGGGTCGTTCGACCTGGAGCGCGTACACCGCCATGAAGCGCGTGCGCCCGGAGGACTTCGCCTTCCGGATCATGCAGGCGCTCGAGGCCAGCGGGATCGGCGAGGAGGAGGCGCGGGCCACCGCCACGCGCCGGATCGCGTCCTTCACCGGGCTGGCCGAGGCCGACGCGCTCCGACGGATCGCGCAGGAGAAGGGCGTCGAGCAGGTCGGCAGCCAGGTCGTGCCGCCGACCATCGACAAGCTCGACTTCCTCTCGATGCGCCGCACGGACATCGAGGAGATGCGGCGCCAGATCTACCCGCTGGCCCGCCGCCTCGCCACGCGCCTGACCCAGGAGCACCACGCCAAGCGGCGCGGTCCGCTGGACTTCCGGCGCACCGTGCGCGCCTCGATCTCGACCGGCGGGGTGCCGCTCACCACGCACCACAAGCCCAAGCGGCCGCACAAGACCGAGCTGGTCGTGCTCTGTGACGTCAGCGGGTCGGTGGCCAACTTCGCCTCGTTCACGCTGCTGCTGGTGTTCGCGCTGCGCGAGCAGTTCGGCAAGGTGCGCGCGTTCACGTTCGTCGACGACATCGTCGAGGTGACGGACTCGTTCGTGCCCGGCGGCGACCTGGTCGACATCATGACCGAGCTGGTCGCCCAGTCCGCCCACGCTGCGCAGTTCGGCCGGACCAACTACGGGCGTGCGTTCAAGCGCTTCCAGGAGAAGTACTCCGACGCGCTCGGCCCCAAGTCATCGCTGCTGATCCTCGGCGACGCCCGCTCCAACTACGCCGACCTGCAGATGGACGTCCTTCGCGACCTGGTGGGGAAGTCCAAGAAGCAGTGGTGGCTCAACCCCGAGGTGCGGCGCAACTGGGACACCGGCGACTCGGTCGCCAGCCGGTACGCCGACCTCGTGCCCATGGCGGAGTGCCGCAACCTCACCCAGCTGTCGGAGTTCGTGCACGACATCCTGTGACGATCAGCCGAGCCAGGCATCGCGCGCGGCAACGGCGAGGTCCGGCTGGTCGCTGAAGACCCCGTCGACTCCGGCATCGAGGAACGCCCTCGTCTCCGCGGCCAGGTCGCCGTGGGCGTTCGGGTCCGTGCCGATGCGGAAGTTCGTGGCCATGAACTGGTTCTCCGCGCGCAGCGTCCAGACGTGCACGATCAGCCCGTTCGCGTGGGCATCGCTGACCAGGGCGGAGGGCGTGGTGGTCGCCCCGCCGGTCCGCGGGAGGACGAGGTTCTTGTGGGCGCCGATCCCGTCGGCGTACGTCGCGATCCAGGCCAGGTTCGCCGGCGACGTGAGGTCGACGTACGTGCGCGGGTCGCCGCTCACGCGGAAGTCCCAGGGCTTGCCCGAGCCGTCGAGCAGCTGGGCGATCGGGGACTCGACCAGGCCGTTGAGCTCGCGCAGGTTGGCGGTCTCGAAGGACTGCAGCACGACCGCGTCGTCCGCATCGTCGAGGTCGTACTTCCGCAGCGCCTCGACCAGCGGCTCCTCGAGCGAGAGCCCGATCCCGTCGAAGTACGACGGGTGCTTGGTCTCCGGGTAGATCCCGATCGTGCGGCCGTGGCGGCGCGACTCGGCCCGCACGAGGTTGAGCACCTCCTGCAGCGTCGGCACCTCGAACCGCCCGTCGTACGCCGTGTTGGCGGGCCGCACCTGGGGCAGCCGCTCGATCGCGCGCAGCGTCTTCAGCTCGGCCAGCGTGAAGTCCTCGGTGAACCAGCCGGTCGTGGTCACGCCGTCGATGACCTTGGTGGTCTTCCGGGCCGCGAACTCCGGGTGGCCCGCGACATCGGTGGTGCCGCTGATCTCGTTCTCGTGCCGGGCGACGAGCACGTGGTCCTTGGTGGAGACCAGGTCGGGCTCGACGTAGTCGGCGCCCTGGGCGATCGCCAGGCGATACGCCGCCAGCGTGTGCTCCGGCCGGTAGCCCGATGCGCCGCGGTGGCCGATGACGACCGGGTCGGCGGTGGCTTCCGCGGAGGCGCTCGACGGGGACGCGGCGTGCGTCGTGGAGGGGGAGAGGACGAGGAGGGGCGTGGCGGCCAGCGCGACGACGGCGCCCGAGATGCGCAGCTTCATGACCCCACTCCACCCCGCAGAGATGACGTCCGGGTGGGGTTGAGGTGAATGCTCGCGGTCAGGTGGTCGTGCCCCGATAGACTGCGGATCCGACCGACGAGCTGCCAGACCGAGCGAGGTGACGGCTTGACCTTCGACGCCCACCAGCTCGACACGATTCTGCTGGCCGGCTCGGCGATCACGCTGCTCGCGATCCTTGCGGTCCGGCTGTCGGCGGGTGTCGGTCTCCCCAGCCTGCTGCTCTACCTGCTCATGGGTGTGGCTCTCGGCGAGTCGGGTCTCGGCCTGCACTTCGAGGACGCCCAGGTCGCGCACGCGCTCGGCTTCGGCGCGCTCGTGCTGATCCTGGCCGAGGGTGGTCTGACGACCCACTGGGGAGACCTCAAGCCATCGATGCGCATGGGCGTCTCGCTGGCGACCATCGGCGTCGCGGTCTCGGTGCTGGTGATGACGCTCGGCGGGCACTACCTGTTCGGGCTCTCCTGGCAGATCTCGATCCTGCTCGGAGCGGTCACGTCGGCCACCGATGCGGCGGCCGTGTTCAGCGTGCTCCGCGTCGTACCCCTTCCCAAGCGGCTGACCGGAGCGCTCGAGGCCGAGTCGGGCCTCAACGACGCCCCGACCGTGGTCCTCGTCGTCCTGATCTCGTCCGGTGCGGCGATGGAGCACGGGCTGCTGGCGATGGCCGGCCTGATCGTCTACGAGCTCGCGGTCGGCGTCGTGCTCGGTCTCGCGGTCGGCTTCCTCGGTGCGTGGACGCTCGGCCGGTCCGCGCTCCCGGCATCGGGCCTGTATCCCCTTGCCGTGCTCGCCTTCTGCGTCCTGGCCTACGGCACCGGCGCCGCGATCCACGCCTCCGGCTTCGCCGCCGTCTACGTCGCGGCGCTCGTCCTCGGCAACTCCGACCTGCCCCACCGGGCGACCACGCGCTCCTTCTCGGAGGGCATCGCGTGGCTGGCACAGATCGGCCTCTTCGTGATGCTCGGCCTGCTGCTGTCCCCGGCCCGGATCGACCTGTCGATCGTGGCCCTCGCGCTGGGCGCTGGACTCCTGCTGACCTTCGTCGCCAGACCACTGTCGGTGTTCGCGAGTGCGGTGGTCAGTCCGTTGCCACGCCGCGAGCTGGCCTTCCTGTCCTGGGCAGGCCTGCGCGGCGCCGTGCCGATCGTCTTCACCACGATCCCCCTGGCCGACGGCGTCGACGGGGCGGAGCAGCTCTTCGACATCGTCTTCGTGCTGGTCGTCGTCTTCACGATGCTGACCGGGCCGACCCTGCCCCGCATGGCGCGGTTCCTCGGCGTCGCCCGGCGCTCCGAGCCGCGCGAGCTCGGCATCGAGGCCGCGCCGCTCGAGCGCATCGCGGCCGACCTGCTCCAGGTGCACATCAGCAGCAAGTCGCTGATGCACGGCGTCGAGGTCGGCGAGCTCCGCCTGCCCCAGGGGGCGTCGATCTCGCTGATCATCCGCAACGGGGAGTCCATCGTCCCGGAGCGGCGCACGGTGCTGCGCCACGGCGACGACCTTCTCGTCGTGACGCCGCGCAAGCTCCGGACGGCGACCGAGGAGCGGTTGCGCGTCGTGTCGCGCTCCGGCCGCCTCGCCCAGTGGTTGAGCAGCGACCCACGCAAGGGCCCGGCTCCCGTCGAGGAGTGACCTACTGCAGGACCGGCGGGCCGCAGATGTAGGCCTGCTCCTCGGCCACGAGCGACTCGACGGGCGCGCTCATCCGCCTCATGTTGTCACCGATGACGACCACGACGCCGTCGCCGAGCTGATCGTGACCAGCGACGATCTGCGTGCCGGCACCGAACTGCTTCGCGACCAGCAGCGCCGCCGGGTTGACCGAGTCGGCCCAGATCTCGACACCGCGCACCCCGCCGGCAACGCTCGTGTTGCCGGTGTCGCCAGCGACGAACCCACGCTTCTCGAGCCTCTTCATGGTGGCGCTCGCCGTGCCGGACTTCTGGCCCGCGTTGAAGACGCTGACCAGGATGTCGCGGGTGTGCAGCGTCTGACCCGCCTCCACCCGGGTGTCGACACACGCCGAGTCATCGGCGTACGACGCGAGGTCGGGGAAGCTCTGCCGCACCCAGTGCAGGCCGAGGAAGAGCATCACGAGGGTGATCAGGACCAGCGTGATCATGGTCGGACCCGAGGTGTCCTTGTGGTCCGTGTCGGTGGCCATTCAGTCCTCCAGGACGAGCACACGGGCGTGGATGACGTGGCGCTGCTGGAGAGCCGCCCGCAGTGCGCGGTGCAGGCCGTCCTCGAGGTAGTAATCGCCCTGCCACTGCACGACATGCGCGAACAGGTCGCCGTAGAAGGTGGAGTCCTCATCGAGCAACGAGGTCAGCTTGAGGGTGTCCTTGGTCGTGACGAGCTGGTCCAGACGCACCTGACGCGGCGGCACCTGGCTCCAGGCGCGGGAGGTCGTCCCGTGCTCGGGGTAGGGGCGGCTCTCGCCGACGCGCTTGAAGATCACGCCGCCGATCTTAGGGCAGCGCGGCCGGGGCGAGGCCCGGTCCGGCTATTGCAGTTGCCACAGAAGCGGACGGTCCGGACAATCGAGGACATGCCCACTTCCGGTCACTTCGCCGCGTTCCTGCTCGCGTCGCTCATCTTCATCCAGGTGCCCGGACCTTCTTTGCTCTTCACGATCGGTCGGGCGCTGACGGTCGGCCGCCGCGACGCGCTCCTCTCGGTCGTCGGCAATGCCCTCGGGCTGCTCGGCCAGGTGCTCGGAGTGGCGCTGGGACTTGGGGCGCTCGTGGCCACGTCGGCCGCGGCGTTCACCGCGCTCAAGCTGGCCGGCGCGGCCTACGTCGTCTATCTCGGCATCCAGGCGATCCGGCACCGCGGTGATGCGCGTGCCGCGATGCTGGGCGGGGCCGAGGCTGCCGTGCGTGGCATGTCGACCTGGGGCTCGATCAGGACCGGCGCGATCGTCGGAGTGACCAACCCCAAGACCATCGTCTTCTTCGCCGCCTTCCTGCCCCAGTTCGTCTCTCCGTCGGGGTCAGCTGGTCTTCAGCTGGTCTTCCTCGGCCTGGTCTTCTCGGTCCTCGCGATCGCGTCCGACTCGGTCTGGGTCTTCGCGGCCAGCCGTGCCCGGGAGTGGTTCGCCCGGGAGCCGCAGCGGTTGGACCGCCTCGGTGCGACCGGTGGCGTGATGATGATCGGCCTCGGCGCCACCCTGGCGACCACCGGCACCTCGTCGCACTAGGCGCCGAACCCGCACGCGTGTGTCGCCAAGACCCCCGTGCTGGTTCGCGGCGGACCCTGCCGCAGCGAGGGATCCGCGATTACGCTGCGCGCATGACCGAGACGCCCGCGGCTGACGCACCCGCTCCTGACGCGCCCGCTGCTTCTGCTCCCGCAGCCGAGGCTGCACCTGCGCCGGCGCCGGCGCCGTCCGAAGCGCCCGCTCTCTCCAACGCGATCGCGGAGGCCGTCCGTCCGGGCTACACCTTCGAAGGCGCCGCCCTCGAGCTCGGCGGGCTGATGCTCAACGCCGACGAGCTCTCCGACGTCCACATCCGGATCCCGCTCGGCATGCTCAACCGCCACGGCCTCGTCGCGGGCGCGACCGGCACCGGCAAGACCAAGACCTTGCAGCTGCTGGCCGAGCAGCTCAGCGACAACGGCGTGCCCGTGTTCGCGGCCGACATCAAGGGCGACCTCTCCGGCCTCTCGGTGCCCGGTGCGGGCGGCGAGAAGATCCAGGCGCGCGCGAAGTCGGTTGGTCAGGAGTGGACCGCCCAGGGATTCCCGACGGAGTTCTTCGCGCTCGGGGGCGACGGCATCGGCGTACCCCTTCGGGTCACCATGGAGTCCTTCGGCCCCGTGCTCCTCAGCAAGGTGCTCGGGCTGAACGAGACCCAGGAGTCGAGCCTCGGGCTGGTCTTCCACTACGCCGACAAGGCCGGCCTGCCGCTGGTGGACCTCGCCGACCTGCGCGAGGTCGTCAAGTTCCTGACCAGCGACGAGGGCAAGCCGTCGCTCAAGGAGCTCGGCGGACTCTCCGCGGCAACCGCGGGCGTGATCCTCCGTGAGCTGATCGGCTTCTCCGACCAGGGTGCCGACGCGTTCTTCGGTGAGCCGGAGTTCGCGGTGACGGACGTCCTCCAGGTGCGCGACGGCAAGGGCGTCATCTCCCTCGTCGAGCTGCCCAACCTCCAGGACCGTCCGGCGCTCTTCTCGACGTTCCTGATGTGGTTGCTCGGCCAGCTCTTCCGTGAGCTCCCGGAGGAGGGCGACCTCGACAAGCCGAAGCTCGTCTTCTTCTTCGACGAGGCCCACCTGCTCTTCGCCGATGCCAGCAAGGCGTTCCTCGAGCAGATCGCGCAGACCGTCCGGCTGATCCGGTCCAAGGGGGTCGGCGTCTTCTTCGTGACGCAGTCGCCGACCGATGTGCCCGACGAGGTGCTCGCCCAGCTCGGCTCCCGGATCCAGCACCAGCTCCGGGCGCACACGCCCAACGACGCGAAGGCGCTCAAGCAGACCGTCAACACCTACCCCAACAGTGCGTACGACGACCTCGGCGAGGTCATCACGTCGCTCGGCATCGGTGAGGCCGTCGTGACCGTCATGAACGAGAAGGGCGCGCCGACCCCGGTCGCCTGGACCCGGCTGCGCGCTCCCGAGTCGCTCATGGGTCCCGCCGAGACCTCGGCCATGGAGGCAGCAGTCAAGGCCAGCGCGCTGTATGCGAAGTACGCCGAAGTCGTGAACTCCGAGTCTGCCGCCGAGAAGCTCGGGAAGGCTGCCGAGCAGACCGCCAAGGTGGAGGCGGAGCGGGCTCAGTCCGAGCAGAAGCGCGCAGAGGCGCCCACTGCAAAGGAGACCGGGTCGCCGGGCAAGCGTGGCCGGAGTGGTGCCATCGCAGACGCGGCCTGGAGCAGCGCCGATGACATCGCTGCCGCACTTGCTCCCCGTGGCAAGAAGCAGCTCGCTCGCAACGTCACGAACATCCTCAAGGGAGTGTTTGGCCGCCGCTGAGCGGACCGCGTCATTCCGCAGGATCGAGCCAGGCGAGCTGCACCTGCCTGGCCGCTCGGCCGGTGACGAGGAGTCCCCGACCGGGCGGTTGCGGCGCGGCACGGTGCGGCCCGGCGAGCGGGCCCTCCTCGGGTGGCCCGTCGAGGAGCAGGACCGGCGCACGGCTGTCGCGGAGGATCCGGAGGGTGGGCTCGTGCTGGGCCCGCGCGGCCCCGTGCGCCCGCCGGGTCACCACCAGGTGCAGGCCGATCTCGGGTGCGTGCGGCAGCAGGTCGTGGAGGGGCATCAGTGCCGCGCCGGCCGTGAGCAGGTCGTGGTCGTCGACGAGCAGCCAGACCTCGGGCCCCGTCCACCAGCTGCGGGCCCGGAGCTCTGCCCGGCTGACGTCGGGCCGTGGCTGTCGGCCGCGGAGCACCTCGGCCAGGTCCGTCATCGCCGACGTGATCGCGTCGGGGGTCGCCACATGGTCGAGCAGATGGCGCTCGGGCACCTCGCCCAGCAGTGATCGGCGCGGATCGACCACCACGATCCGCGCCTCCTCGGGCTCGTGCGTGCGGACGACCTCGCTGGCGATGGTCCGGAGCAGCGCACTCCTTCCGGATCCGCTGTCGCCGTAGACGATCAGGTGGGGGAGCTCGGCGGGAGTGAACCTGAGGGGTGCCAGGTCCTCGCCGACGCCGAGGGTGAGGGTGTCTGCGGAACCTGGGGCGTGCTCGTGGAGGAGCCGCGCGAGGTCGACCTGAGAGGGCAGGTCGACCAGCGGAGGTGCATCCGGTCCCCGCCAGGCCTCGCGCACCCGTGCGGTGAACTCGCCAGGATCACCGGGATGGGCGGCGAGGAAGTGGTGACCGCCGGGAGCGAGCCCTCGCCCGGGCTCGACCGGCACCAGGCAGGCCAGCTGGCGGCCGTGCCCGGACTCCGACGGGTCGCCGAGGCGGAGCTCGAGCCGGGTGCCGATGACGTCGCGCAACGCCGGGCGCAGGTCACCCCACCGCGTCGCCGAGACGATCAGGTGGACGCCCGAGGAGAGCGACCGTTGAGCGAGCGCGGCCAGGTCGGCCTCCAGGTCCGGGAAGAGCTCGCGGACACCACCCCAGCCGTCGATGACGAGGAACAGCTCGGACGGGTTGTCGCCATCTGCCCGCGTGATCGCCTCGGAGAGGATGCGGCGGACGCGTTCGGGCTGCCGGCGATCCGCCGTGGCGATGACATGGGGAAGGCCGGAGAGCGAGGTCAGGTCACCCCCGGCCAGGTCGACCAGGAGGAACTGCGTCTCTGCAGGCGTGCCGGTCAGAGCAAGCCCGGTGACCAGCGTGCGCAGGAGGGTGCTGGTGCCCGATCGTGGTGCGCCGACGACCGCAGCATGGCCAGTGGCGCCGTCGAGCCGGACCACGAGCGGTTCATGACGCTGCTCCCGCGGGCGATCGACGACGCCGATGGGGAAGGTCCGCGGGCCAACGCTGCGCCACGCCGGCGAGACCAGCCCGAGGTCGGGGTCCGCGGCAACATCGGGCACCAGCGCCGTCAGCGGGACCGTGCCGCGGAGCGGCGGGAGCCAGATGCGGTGGGCTCGGCGGTCCTCCCCTGCCTGCTCGGATGCCGCGGCGACGGCGGAGTCGAGGAAGGAAGGGGCGGGCTGGCCCGGCATGGCCGGCGGATCAGGTGCGACCACTGGCGCCGCCGTGAACGGCAGCACGCGCGGCGGGGTCGTGTCGCGCGGTGCGACCGGAGAGGAGACATGAGCGGCGCGGAACCTCACCAGAGCCCCCGGGCCGGTCGAGAGGTAGCCGACACCCGGCGTGCGTGGCAGGTCGTGCGCGTCAGTGACGCCGATCGCTGCGCGGGACTCGGCCGCGGAGAAGGTGCGGAGCGCGATCCGGAATCCGAGGTGCGCCTCGAGTCCGCGCAGGCGGCCTTCGTCGAGGCGCTGGGTGGCCAGCAGGAGATGGATGCCGAGCGAGCGACCCAGTCGGCCGATGCCGGCGAAGAGCTCGGCCAGCTCGGGACGGGTGGTCAGCAGCTCGGAGAACTCGTCGATGACGACGAGGAGGGCTGGCAGCGACGGGAGGTCCGCGCGGGAGGCGCGCGCGGCGTCGAGGTCGCGGAGCGAGGCGAAGTCACCGGCCGCACGGAGGACCTCCTGGCGGCGGACCAGCTCACCCGCGAGCGCATCGTGCATGCGGTCGACGAGCGCGAGGTCGTCGCTCAGGTTGGTGATCAGGGCAGAGGTGTGGGGGAGGGTGCCCAGACCGGCGAAGGTGGCCCCACCCTTGAAGTCGACGAGGACCAGGTTGAGCTCCTCCGGCGGGTGGACGAGCGCGAGAGCGACGGTCAGCGTGCGCAGCAGCTCGGACTTGCCCGATCCGGTGGCGCCCACCACCAGCCCATGGGGTCCGTCGCCTCCCTCTGCCGACTCGCGGAGATCGAGGAGGAGCGGCGCGCCGGAGTGGGTCACTCCGATCGGCACCCGGAGCCGCTGCCGCGAACCGGCATCTGCGCGGAGGAGGTCCGCCAGGGTGTCGGGGGAGCCCGCCGTCTGCGGGTGCCGTGAGCTGAGCCGACGGGCGATGACCTCAGCTGTCGCCACGCTGCACCGGTCGGGCGCTGTGGCCAGTGGTGCGGCTTCGGCATTGATCTCGATCACCGAGTGGGAGCTCATCCGCCCCAGCAGGGTCGTCACGTCCTGGTCATGCGGGACGCCGTCGAGGACCATCACCAGATGCCCCGGATCGCTCGACGCGAGAGCGAGGGCGGACGGGTCGGTGGCGATGAGGCGGGCCGGCCCGGTCTCGTCGTCCTCGCTGAGGGAGCCGGCGTGAGGCAGCCACTTGGCCCACTCCCACCGGCCGAGCAGCTCGGGGCTGGCGAGCACGGCGATCCGCAGGCGGCCGGGGCCGTAGCGCGCGGCAGCCGAGCAGACGAGTGCCCGGGCCCCAGATCGGTCGACCTCGATCCGTCGGAGCGCATCGAGGTCGACGGTCACGGGCAGGTCGGGCTGGGTCCGGTGAAGGTGGAGGAGCCGCTCGAGCGCCGTCGCGGCGACGGGATCCGGCGGCTCGCCCGGAGTCCGCTCGGGCGGGACCAGGAGCAGGTCGAGCGGGCGGCTGCCCAGCCCGACGCGCACCGGCAACGGGCCGGCCCCGGCTGCCGCCGGTGCGGTCGGGGCCCGAGTCAGGAAGGGCAGGGCCGACGGATCGGGGAACGCCGCGATCAACGAGGCACGCTGCAGTGCCGCTGCCTCGCGCACCGTCTCCCGGATCCCACCGAGGTAGTCGAGGTAGTCGCTCCGGGATCCGCCCCGCTGGAGCTGCTGCTGCCGTCGCTGCCGGTCGAGCTGCACGAGGACGAACCCGACCGTGGTCACCAGGACGACGCCGGCGGCGAGCAGGCTGCGGGTCCGCAGAGTGCCGCTCGCACCCATGCCCATGCTCGCGACCAGCGCGACCGAGGCGACGCCACCGAGCGCGGGCAGCGCCAGGAGCAGCGCGGAGCCGCTCCCCTCGCGCGGCCGCAGGGCCGGAGGCGGGGAGAGGCGGAGCGTTTCCGGGGACATGCCGACGACGGTAGGTCGACGTACGGACATCTGGGGAGGGCTACCTCCCGGGCCTGTGGACAACCGGGTTTGGGTGGCGTGGATGAAGGGGAGTCACCGAGTACGACGCCGCGACCGCTGGCGTGGAAAGGGATGACCATGAGCAACATGGCTGGACTGAGCAAGACCGACGACGTCCTCGTCGCGGCTGCTGCCGACGTCGCGCGCACGCGCGCCGATCTCACCGGTGACCTCAGTGGGCTGAGGACGCGACTCGAGCAGCTCTCCGGGCAGTGGGAGGGCCAGGGGGAGCGTGCGTTCCGCGGCGCGATCGAGGCATGGCAGCGCAGCGCCGACCAGGTGATCGCCGCGCTCGACGGATTCGAGTCACAGCTCCGGGCGACCGAGGGCACCTATGCAGAAACCGACGGTGGCGTTGCCGCTGCGCTCAATCGCTATGCCGGGCTGCTGGGCTGAGGGGCTGGGATCATGACTGGGACACTCAAGGTCGGGTACGCCGCACTCGGCGACGCCGGCGCGGGGCTCCGTTCAGCGGCCGCAGCCATCGAGGAGCAGCTGACCGGTCTCGAGCAGCGCATGCAGGGTCGCGCGCCGGACTGGACCGGTGCCGCCTCCGAGTCATTCACGCAGGCGCGCCTGCAGTGGGGCGCTGCGATGCGTGACATGAAGGAGGTGCTGCAGGCGATTGGTCAGGCCGTCGACGGTGCGGCGGACGACTACCGGGCGGCGGAGACCGCCAACGCCCGAAGGTTCGGCGGCTGAGAGATGGGGCAGCTGGTGCGGGTCACGGTCGCAGGGGCAGAGGGTCGGGCCGACCTGGCAGTGCCCGGCACGCTGGCCGTCGCTGAGCTGCTCCCGGACCTGGCGGCCGCGGTGGGGCTGCAGGAGCCATCCGGATCGGCCCGGGCGCATCGGTTGGTCGATCCAGCCGGGAAGGTGCTCCGTGCGGAGGCTGGGCTCGAGGCCCAGGGAGTGCGGGACGGGCAGGTCCTGTCGCTGGTCCCCGATGACGACCTGGCGCGGACCCGCTTCGATGACCCGGTCGAGGAGATGGCCGACGCCGTCGTGCAGACCTGTCTGCCGTGGCACCAGGCGCTTGCGCGCCCAGCCGCCCTCGCGACGGGAGCGCTCGCCCTGGCGATCGGGCTCGCTGCCCTGCTGCTCGGTGCTGTGGCGTGGACGGGTGCCGCGGCGCTCGCGGTGTCATCCGTCCTCGTGGTGGCGGCCGCGGCGCTCGATCGCCGACGCCAGGAGGGCCTGGTGGCTCTCCTGGCCGGATGGGCGGGCATCGCCTACGCGGCTGCAGGGGGCCAGCTGATCGGCGGTGCTGCCCTCGCGGGTGCCGCTGCGTGCATCGCAGGTGGGCTCCTCACGCGTGCGCTCACCGACCGGTGGTTGCTGGTCCTTCCCGCGGTCGTTGCCGGCGGTGTGCTCAGCGCCCTGGGTGCCCTGGAGGCGCACACGTCGCTCGACACCGGTTTCCTGGCTGCGGTGGCGCTCGCGGCCACGGTCGTCGTTGCGCCGGGGTTGCCGCGGGTGGCCCTGACGATCGCGGAGAGCGGCCTGGCGTCCGGGGACCGGTCGCCCGGCCTTGCCGCGACAGTGGCGACGGGGCACGACATCCTCCGCGCCCTCCAGGCGACCACCGGACTGCTCGCCCTGGTCCTCATCCCGGCGGCGGTGCGGACTGGCTGGGCGGGCGCACTCCTGGCCGTCACCGCCGCGCTGCTCCCGATCGTCCGTGCGCGGCATCACCACAGCGCCGCGGAGGTGCTGCTCGGCCTCGGGTTCGGAGTTGCCGGGCTGGCCGTCGCAGGCGGCTCGGCGCTGCTCTTCTGGCCGGCCTGGGCGGCGTACCTCGGAGTGGCTGCGGCGCTGATCGGCCTGTTCGTTCCGGTCCACGTCCTGTGCGACCGCGGCAGTTCTCCGCGGATGGCGCTGGCGCTGGACCAGGCGGAGGCATGGCTGATGATCGCGCTGCTCCCGCTCCTGGTGGTCAGCGCGGGCGTGCTCGACGTCGTGCGGACGCTGCCTCTTCGATGAGCCCGTCTCTCCGCTGGGGCTGCGCAGGATCAGGCCGCGCGGGGCAACTAGGCTCGGGCACCATGAGCGGCAAGGTGATGGCGGCACGCGCGGCAGGACTGAGCGCCGGCTTCGCTCTCGACCTCGCGTTCGCCGATCCGCGGCGCCACCACCCGGTCGCGCTCTTCGGCACCCTCGCCCGGCGACTGGAGCACGGCGTCTACGCCGACTCGCGAGCTCGCGGTGCCGCCTACTCCGCTGCCCTCGTCGGTGGCACCACCGCCGCGACCCTCGGCGCGCGTGCCGGTCTCCAGCGCCTCCCTGGCGTCGGGCCCGTTCTCGCCGAGCTCGGACTCACCACGGCGACGACCTTCATCGCGCTCGGCGGCACCTCCCTGGTCCGGGAGGGCGACGCCATGGCTGGCCTGCTCGACGGAGGCGACCTGCCCGGCGCCCGTCAGCGGCTCTCCCACCTCTGCGCACGCGATGCCTCGAACCTCAGCGAGCCGGACCTGGCCCGGGCAACGGTCGAGTCGATCGCCGAGAACACCTCCGACGCCGTGGTCGCACCGCTCCTCTGGGGCGGGTTGCTGGGCGCTCCCGGCCTGCTCGGCTACCGCGCTGCAAACACCCTCGACGCGATGGTGGGCTACCGGTCGCCGCGGTATGAGCAGTTCGGCTGGGCGAGCGCGCGCCTGGACGACTGGCTCAACCTGGTCCCTGCGCGCATCGCTGCCTTCCTCGTCTTCATCGTCACGGGTCGCCGCGAGGCGCTCACGACGTGGCGCCGCTATGCGCGACTCCACCCCTCGCCCAACGCCGGCCCGGTGGAGGCGGCGTACGCAGGGGCGCTGGGGGTGCGACTCGGTGGCAGCAACACCTACGAGGGCGTGACCGAGCAGCGCGGCGTACTCGGCGACGGGCGCGAGGTCGCCGTTGCCGACGTCGCTCGCGCCAACCGGCTCTCGCGCCAGGTGTCGTCGGCGGCACTGTTCACTGCGGCCGGGCTGGCGCTCACCATCGGCGCGAGCCGGGGAGCGCGGCGATGAAGGGCCTCCTGATTGCCGGCACGACCTCGGATGCCGGCAAGAGCCTGGTGACCGCGGCCGCGTGCCGGCTCTTCGCGCGCAACGGGGTGCGGGTCGCGCCGTTCAAGAGCCAGAACATGAGCAACAACTCGATGGTCTGCGCGGACGGCGCCGAGATCGGCCGGGCCCAGTGGCTGCAGGCGATCGCAGCGCGCGTCGAGCCCGAGGCGGCCATGAACCCGGTGCTGCTCAAGCCCGGCTCCGACCGCCGCAGCCACATCGTGCTGATGGGACAGCCGGCGGGCACGCTCGAGTCGGGCGAGTTCGCCACCGGCCGGCGCCATCTCGCCGCGGCCGCGTTCGAGGCGTTCCGCGATCTCGCCAGCCGCTACGACGTGATCCTGGCCGAGGGCGCCGGGTCTCCGGCCGAGGTCAACCTGCGCGGCGGCGACTACGTGAACATGGGGCTGGCCCGCGAGGTCGGCCTCCCGGTCGTGGTGGTCGGTGACATCGACCGGGGCGGCGTGCTCGCGGCGATGTACGGCACGCTCGCGCTGCTCGACCCCGAGGACCAGGCGCACCTCAAGGGCTGGATAGTGAACAAGTTCCGCGGCTCGCTCGACCTCCTGCGGCCCGGGCTCGTCACGCTCGAGGAGCGCACCGGGCGGCCCGTGCTCGGCGTGCTCCCGTGGCTGCCCGACCTGTGGCTCGACGCGGAGGACGCGCTCGCGATCGGCGGCTGGAGCAAGGACACCCGCAGCGGACCGAAGCTGACGGTGGCGGCGGTGCGGTTCCCCCGGATCTCCAACGCGACCGACATCGACGCGCTCGCCGCCGAGCCCGGCCTCGACGTCTCCTTCACCGTCCGCGGCGGCGACCTGGCCGACGCTGACCTGGTCGTCCTTCCCGGTTCACGCGCGACGATGTCCGACCTGGCCTGGCTGCGCGAGCGCGGACTCGACGAGGTGATCGCGAAGCGGGTCGCGGACGGCCGTCCTGTCCTCGGCATCTGCGGCGGCAACCAGATGCTCGCCCAGGTGATCGAGGACCCGAACGGCATCGAGGGCGGAGGCACCGTTGCGGGCCTGGGCCTGCTGCCGACGCGAGTGCTCTTCGGCGCCGACAAGCTGCTCGGCCGCCCGACCGGCGAGTGGCGCGGACAGCCGGTCACGGCGTACGAGATCCATCACGGCGTCACCACGCTCACGTCCGGGGGAGATGCCGAGGAGTTCCTCGACGGGTTCACCTCCGGCTCCGTCTGGGGGACGACGTGGCACGGCGCCTTCGAGAACGATGGTTTCCGGCGTGCGTTCCTGACCGAGGTCGCGCAGCGTGCGGGCTCGTCGTGGCAGCCCGTGCCCGACGCCGCTGGCTATGCGGACCGGCGGGAGCAGATGCTGGACCGGCTCGCGGATGCACTCGATGACAACGTCGGGTTCACGTCGCTGATGGACCTGTGCGAGCAGGCGGGAGGCACCTCATGACCGAGCACCTCAGGAACAGGGTGATCGTGGTCGGCATCGGTGTCGACGGCTACGACGGGCTGGCGCCCTCCGCGCGCACCGCGATCGACGAGGCGGGCGTGGTCATCGGCGGCGCCCGCCAGCTCGAGCTGCTGCCCGCCAGCGTGACCGCGCAGCGCGTCACCTGGCCGACGCCCTTGCGCCCCGCCGTGCGACAGCTGGTCGAGGCACATCGCGACGCCGGTCTGGTGGTCCTCGGTTCCGGCGACCCCATGCACCACGGCATCGGCCGGACGCTCATCGACGAGCTGGGCCAGCCCAACGTGAAGGTCATCCCGCACCCTGGTTCGGTCTCGCTCGCCTGTGCCCGCATGGGCTGGGCGGTCGAGTCGACGCCCGTGGCTTCGACGCTGACCGCTCCGCTGGCCGCCGTGCTGCGTCACGCAGGCCAGGGTCGGCGCCTGCTCGTCCTCAACCGCGACGCCGGCACACCCGCAGCGCTTGCCGGGCTGCTGACCGAGGCGGGCTTCGGCGGTTCCCGGATCACGGTCCTGTCCGACCTCGGCGGTCGCGAGCGCAGCCTGCGCGGGTTCGCCGACCAGGTGGACTACTGGGGCAGCCAGGCGGTGGGTGGGGTCAGCGTGAGCGCGGTCGAGTTCGCCGGCGCGCCCTCCCTGCCGGAGACCCACGGGCTGCCCGACGAGGCCTTCGCGAGCGATGGCCAGCTGACCAAGCGCCACGTCCGCGCACTCACCCTGTCGACGCTCGCACCCCGCCCTGGTGAGCTGCTCTGGGACATCGGCGGCGGGTCGGGCTCGATCGCCATCGAGTGGCTGCGCGCCCACCCGTCGATGCGGGCGGTCTGCGTCGAGAAGGACCCGGTTCGTGCGGAGCGCATCGTCGCCAACGCCGCGGCACTCGGCGTACCCGCGCTCGAGGTGGTGACCGGCGGCGCGCCCGAGGCGATGGCCGGTCTGCCGACCCCGGACGTCGTCTTCGTCGGCGGTGGGCTGACCGCGGACGGTGTGTTCGACGCGTGCTGGGCGGCGTTGCCGGCCGGCGGTCGGTTCGTGGCCAACGCCGTCACGCTCGAGTCGCAGGCGCTGGTCACCCGGCTCCGCGCCGAGCGCGGCGGCGAGCTCGTGAAGATCGATGTGGCGCGCTCGACTCCGGTCGGCGCGTTCACCGGATGGCGCGCGGCCATGACCGTGGTGCAGTGGAGCGCCGAAAAGGGAGCGAAGTGACAACCGTATTTTTCGTCGGTGCTGGACCCGGTGCCCCGGACCTGATCACTGTGCGCGGCCTGCGCCTGCTGCAGTCCGCCCGCGTCGTGATGTACGCCGGTGCGCTGGTCCCCGAGGAGCTCCTCGCCGAGGTGCCCGCCGACGCCAGGCGCGTCGACACGCAGCACCTGACACTGGAGCAGATCACCGCCGAGTACGCCGCGGCGCGCGACGCCGGCCTGGACGTCGTGCGGCTGCACTCGGGTGACCTGTCGATCTACTCGGCCGTCGCCGAGCAGGTCCGTCGACTGAACGAGCTCGGCATCGGTTCCACGATGGTGCCGGGTGTCCCGGCCTTCGCGGCCGCGTCGGCTGCGCTCGGTCTAGAGCTCACAGTCCCCGAGGTCAACCAGTCGGTCGTGCTGACCCGGCTGTCTCGGGAGGCAAGCAAGATGCCGCCGCGCGAGACGCTCGACAACCTCGGCAAGGCCGGTGCGCTGATCGTGCTCCACCTCGCCACGCACCTGGTCGACGAGGTCGTGCGCGAGCTGCTTCCCAACTACGGTCTCGACTGCCCGGCTGCTGTCGTCTTCCAGGCCTCGCAGCCCGACCAGGTGATCCTGCGCGGCACGCTCGGCGACATCGCACAGCAGGTGAAGGACGCCGGCCTCAAGCGGTCGGCCGTCATCATGGTCGGCCGGTCGCTCGCCGCCGAGGGCTTCCGCGACTCGCACCTCTACAGCTGCGACCGGGACCGCTCGTTGAGCTGACCGCTCAGGACTGAGCCCGGCTGCGCGGCTCGCAGCGGCCCACGATGGTGCCGGCGCGGTCGATGCAGATCACGTCGACGACGACGGGCGCCTCACGCAGCACGGCGAGCGCCTCGGATGCCGCAGCCGAAGCCACCAGGTCGGCGAGCGGCACGGACGAGGCCTGGGCCCGGTGCAGCGCCTCGAGGCCGGTGTTGCAGTCGGTCAGGTCGAGCGCGAAACCTGCGGCAGCTGCCAGTGAGGTCAGGTGCGCGACCGACACCTGAGAGCGCCCCGAGTGCAGGTCGAGATGGCCGGCGGCGAGCTTGGAGAGCTTCGCGAAGCCGCCGACGATGGTGAGCCGGTCGATCGGGTGCCGGCGGAGGTACTTCAGGACCGCTCCGGCGAAGTCGCCCATGTCCAGCAGTGCATCATCGGGCAGGTCATAGGTCGACACGGCAACCTTCTCCGAGGTCGACCCCGTGCACCCGGCGACGTGGGTGTGGCCGGCCGCCCTGGCGACGTCGATGCCGCGGCGGATCGAGTCGATCCAGGCTGAGCAGGAGTAGGGCACGACGACGCCGGTCGTGCCCAGCACGGAGAGCCCCCCGAGGATGCCCAGGCGCGGGTTCCAGGTCTTGGTGGCGAGCAGCTCGCCGTGGTCGATCGAGATCTCGACGACGACGTCGCCGGCGTCCCCGTGTGCCGCGGCGACTGCGGCGACATGCTCGGCGATGAACTGCCGCGGCATCGGGTTGATCGCGGGTTCGCCGACCGCGAGCGGCAGTCCGGGCTTGGTCACGGTGCCGACACCGGGACCCGCCACGTAGGTCACGCCGGAGCCCGGCGCGCCGCGGCGTACCGTCGCGCGGACCAGCGCGCCGTGGGTGACGTCGGGGTCGTCGCCGGCGTCCTTGACGATGCCGGCCATCGCCCACCGGTCGCTCGGACCGGTCGACACGGCCTCGACGGCGAGCGCGAAGGCGGGGGAGGCCGTCGGGAGGTTGATGGTGACCGGATCGGGGAACTCGCCGGTCAGCAGCGCGGTGTACGCCGCAGTGGTCGCGGCCGTCGCGCAGGCGCCTGTCGTCCAGCCGGAGCGCAGTCCGGTGCGCTCGAGCTGGGCCGGGCGCCCGCTCGGGGACGACTGCTCGCTGGTCACGCGGACATTGTTGCCCACCGGTGCCCCGACCAATTACTACCTAACTGTAGTAATTGGTCGCGAACTCCCTTATCGTCGGTGCATTGACCCACGGGAGGGACCTCATGGAGATGAAGGACAAGACCACGCCGGAGTCCGACTGGGACCCGATCGCCCACCATCACGCGCCGGGGTGGATGACGGTCGCGGTGATCCTGGGCATTCCGTACCTCGTGGCCGGGTTGCTGTACATGAACTCGCACGCGTCCTCGATCGAGCTGCTGACGCCCTTCGGTGCGATCGACTATCTCGCGCAGATCTTCCTCTGGCCGCTGTACATGATCGGCCTGCTTCCGTTCTGAGGCGCCTCGACGCGGCATGATGGCGCGGGTGAGGATCCTGCTGCTGGGCGGCACCACCGAAGCCCGTGAACTCGCCCCCCGACTGACTGCCCTCGGCTTCGATGTCGTCTCGTCCCTTGCCGGCCGCGTTGCCGAGCCGGTGCTGCCCGCGGGCGACGTGCGGATCGGGGGGTTCGGCGGCTCCGCCGGCCTCGCGGCGTACCTCCGCGACGAGAAGGTCGACGCGGTCGTCGACGCGACGCACCCCTTCGCCGAGCACATCAGCGCCAACGCGTACGCCGCGGCGCGCGACGTCGGCGCGCACCACCTGCTGCTGCGCCGGCCCGGATTCATCCTGCATCCGGAGTTCGAGGTGGTCCCGGACGTGCACCACGCGGCAGCCGCGATCGAGCCCGGTGCCCACGTCTTCCTGACGATCGGGCGGCAGCACGTGGCCGCCTTCGCGCACGTGGATGCGCGATTCCTGATCCGGGCGATCGACCCACCGACGGTGCTGCCGCACCACCACGTGCTCCTGCTCGACCGGGGTCCGTTCGCGCTCGAGGACGAGGTCGAGCTGATGCAGCGCCATGGCATCGACACCCTGGTCACCAAGGACTCGGGCGGGTCCGCCACCGCAGCCAAGCTGGACGCAGCCGCTCAGCTGGGCATGCGCGTGATCGTCATTGCCCGGCCGCCGGTGCCCGAGGGCGCCGACATGATCGGTGAGGTCGAGGCTGCCGTCGACTGGGCAGCCCGCCTGCTCTGATCAGTCGGGGTAGCGGCGCGGAGTCCAGACGACGGTCTCGCCGGTCGCGCGGGCAACCATCTGTGTCTGGCTCGAGCCGACCAGGATCAGCGTCCGCATGTCGATGACCTCGGGATCCATCTCGCCGAGCTCGACGATGCGGATCACCTCGGTCGGCCCGCCGACGTCACGGGCCAGCACCACCGGGGTGTTCGGCTTGCGGACCTCGAGCAGCAGCTCCTTGAGCGCGACGACCTGGTGCCGGCGCTCCTTCGAGGCCGGGTTGTAGATCGCGAGCACGAGATCGGCCTCCGCGGCGGCGCGGATGCGCTGGGCGATGACGTCCCACGGCTTGAGCCGGTCACTCAGGGAGATCGTGGCGTAGTCGTGACCGAGGGGTGCGCCGACGCGGGAGGCGGCTGCGTGCGCGGCGGTCATGCCGGGCAGGACCTTCACCTCGATGTCGGAGTACTGCTCCTCGCAGGCCACCTCGAGCACCGCTGTGGCCATCGCGAAGACCCCCGGGTCGCCGGAGCTGACGACGACGACGTTGCGTCCTTCGCGCGCCAGCGAGAGCGCGAACTCGGCCCGTTCCGACTCGACCTTGTTGTCGGAGAGGTGGCGGACCTGACCGGGACGTTCCGGCACCCGCTTCACGTACGTCGTATAGCCGACGAGGTCATCCGCAACGGAGAGTGCCCCCTTCGCCTCAGGCGTCAGCCACATCGGGCCGGCCGGGCCGGTGCCGATGACCGTGACCTTCCCAGCAGGCTTGTCGAGCGCCGAAGTAGCGACGTCTCGACGTCCGTGGTTGGGCACGTGCATGCCGGCGACCTTGGAGGGGAGGACGGCCATCGAGAAGTACGGAACGCTCTCGGGGTCGACGTCGGCCAACTTCTCGACCCGCTGCTCAGGCATCGTCGCCCGCTCGACGTACCAGGCGTCGTCGAGGCGTCCGGCCTTCTCGAGGGCCTCGCGGATCGCGGGGAACGTGCGGCCCATCTTGAGGATCACGGCCGAGTCGGTGGAGGCCAGCCGTGCGGCGAGCTCCTCCATCGGCAGCGTGCCGGGGAGGACGGTGAGCACCTCGCGGTCCTCCGTGAGCGGTACGCCGAGCGCGGCGACGGAGGCCTGGATCGACGAGACGCCGGGGATGGTCTCGGTCGGGTAGCGGTGCGCGAGGCGCTTGTGCATGTGCTGGTACGACGAGTAGATCAGCGGGTCGCCCTCGGAGAGGATCGCAACCGAGCGACCTGCATCGAGGTGGGCTGCCAGCCGAGCCGCGGCCTCCTCGTAGAACTCCTCGATCGCGCCGCGGTAGCCCCCCGGGTGATCGGTGGTCTCCGTGGTCAGCGGATAGACCAGGTGCTCCTCGATGTGGTCCTCGCGGATGTGCGCGGCGGCGATGCGACGCGCGTTGGAGCGGCCGTGCTTCGCGGAGTGGTAGGCGACGACATCGGCGGCCTCGATGACCTCGACCGCGCGCAGCGTCATCAGCTTCGGGTCGCCGGTGCCGAGGCCCACGCCGTAGAGATGACCCGGTTCGATCGCGGAGTGGGTCATCGCATGATCTCCTGCTCGGTCGCCAGCGCGTTGAGGGCGGCAGCGGTGATCGCGGAGCCGCCGCGACGGCCGTGCACGACGATCCAGTCGAGGCCGAGGTTGCTCTCGGCGAGCGCGACCTTGGACTCGACCGCGCCGACGAATCCCACCGGGATGCCGATGATCGCGGCGGGCTTGGGGGCGCCGGCGGCGATCATCTCGAGCAGGTGGAAGAGCGCGGTGGGGGCATTGCCTATCGCGACGACAGAGCCCTCGAGCTTGTCGCGCCACAGCTCCAGCGCGGCAGCGGACCGCGTCGTACCCAGCTCCTTGGCGAGCGCGGGGACCGCGGGGTCCCGCAGGGCGCAGAGCACCTCGTTGTCCTTCGGCAGCCGGGCACGGGTGACGCCCGAGGCGACCATGTTGGCGTCGGTGAGGATCGGCGCGCCGGCGTTCAGTGCCTCGCGCGCGGCCGTGACCAGCCCGGGCGTGTGGGCGACGTCGGCGGCGAGGTCGACCTGGCCGCACGCGTGGATCATGCGTACGACGACCTGGGCGGTGTCGGCGTCGAACCGGGACAGGTCAGCCTCGCGACGGATGGTCGCGAACGACTCCGCGTAGATCGCGTTGCCGTCCTTCTCGTACTGCATCACAGCTCCTGGATCTGGTAGCCGTCACCGGTGGCGACGGCCGAGAGGTGGGGTCCGGTCGGGTGGCCGCAGCGGCGGTCGCAGCCGGAGACGTGGAGGCGCGCGCCCGGGGTGGCCAACGTCGGATCTGTGGCCAGGGTGAGGGCGTCGGTGCGTACGTCGGCCAGCGCCTTGCCGCAGCCGGGCCGGCCGATGCAGGCGGTGACCGGGGCGAGCGGGTCGGCGTCGTCGAGCAGGAATCCGTGCGACGCGAGGACGTCGATGGCGTCCGGGGTCGGGCCGATCAGGACGACCGAACGCCACGGCGTCAGCCGGATCGCGCCGGCCGCGTCCGCGGGGACGAGAGCCGCGATCGCGCGCCAGGCCTCTGCCGGTGCGCTGCCGAGGAGAACCCCCGCGACGACCGTGGACCCGTGATTGCCCAGCCCCGCCGCCTCCCCCGCCGAAAGGTCAAGATTGGTGTGCCCAGAGGTCAGGTCTGGCGCGCCGAGAGTTGGACCGGGGCGCCCCGGAGCCAACTCCACCAGCGCAGCATCCGGAAGGTCGCTGACCCGCCAGGCTGTCGGGCCGTGCTCGGCACGGAGCGCGAGGAACCGGTGGGCGGCGCCTATCAGCAGGTCAACGGCCAGATCGGTCGGGGCGGCAACGGCCGTGGGCTGGCCTGCGATGGCGAGGCGGACCGTGTCGCCCGCCTCGACGATGACGGCAACGTCGGGCTTCAGCGCCAGGACATCGCCTGTCCCGTTGTCGATGCCGAACAAGAAGCGCCCCGACAGGGCAACCAGTGCTTCGTCCTCGAGGAGCGCTGCATCGAGCTCGGAGAGCAAGCTCTCGATGTCGGGTCCGACCACTCCGGACAGCGGCGAGGCGACGACGTTGCGCACGCGGTCGTGGCTGACCGACGGCAACAGGCCCGCGGCGTACAGGGCATCGGCGACGTCCTGGCCACACCCGGAGCCGAGCCCGCGCAGCTGCACGTTGCCGCGTGAGGTCAGGTAGAGGTGTCCGTCGCCCGCGGACTCCGCGAGATCAGCCAGCGCAACCAGCTGCGCCGGCGAAACCCGCCCACCCGGGATGCGCACCCGCGCGACGTACCCGTCGTCGGCGGCGTGGAGGCGCACGGCACCGGGGCAGCTGTCGTCGCTGCTCGGGCGGTCAGGGGAGGGGATCACGATCGACAAGGCTACGTCCTCGGGCGCGGGCCGCGCTCAGCCTGCAGCAGCGCTGGTACGCGGGGGCGGAGCGACTGCCATCTGGTGACGGTCTGAGGCCCGCCCGCGCCCGGTTTATGCTCGTCGGGCGTGCGCCCGTCCGGGTGCCCGCCCGAAGTTGAAGGTGACACGCGGAGGAAGCCGGTGTGATTCCGGCACGGTCCCGCCACTGTGTACGCCGCGTGAGCAACGCGGCCGAGTCAGGAACTCCCGTCACCCAAAACCCTGAACCCGGGGCGAGGACACCCCAGGAAGAGGATTCCCGTGCTGCTGCTCCTGTCGACTTCCGACACGGACCTGATGAGCGCCCGCGCTGCCAACGTCACCGACGAAGGCACTGTCGAGTGGCGCTACTCCAACCCTGCGCGGCTCGCGCTGGCGGACCTTCCCGATCTGCTCGACGGCGCCGAGCTCGTCGTCGTACGCCTGCTCGGTGGCCGCCAGGCCTGGGCCGAGGGCCTCGATGCCCTTCTGGCGAGCGGCAAGCCGGTCGTCGTCCTGACCGGTGAGCAGGCGCCCGACGCCGACCTGATGGGCCACTCGACCGTGCCTGCCGGAGTCGCTGCGCAGGCGCACGCCTACCTGGCCCACGGTGGCCCGGCCAACCTCGCGCACCTGGCGCGCTTCCTCTCCGACACCGTGCTGCTGACCGGCGAGGGCTTCGACGCGCCGGCCGCGTCGCCGGCGTGGGGGCGGCTCGAGCGCCAGGCCCGACCTCTCGACGCGCCAAACCTGACCTCTGGGCGCACCAATCTTGACCATTCGGCGAAGGTGGCGGTGCTCTACTACCGCGCCCACCAGATGTCCGGGAACACCGAGTTCGTCGAGGTGCTCTGCGACGCGATCGAGGCCAAGGGCGGCGTCGCCCTCCCGATCTGGTGTGCGTCACTCCGCGATGCCGACGCCACGCTGCTCGAGGCACTCGCCGAGGCCGACGTCATCGTGACCACCGTGCTCGCGGCCGGTGGCACCACGCCCGCCAAGGCCCAGGCCGGCGGCGACGACGAGGCCTGGGACGCCGGCGCGCTGGCCAACCTGAACCGCCCGATCCTGCAGGCGCTCTGCCTGACCTCCTCCCGCGCGACGTGGGAGGAGAGCGACGAGGGCGTCTCGCCGTTCGACGCAGCGACCCAGGTCGCCGTGCCCGAGTTCGACGGCCGCATCATCACCGTGCCGTTCTCCTTCAAGGAGTTCGACAAGGAGGGCCTCCCGGCGTACGTCGCGGATCCGGAGCGCGCTCTCCGCGTCGCCGGTCTTGCGATCGGCCACGGCCGCCTGCGCCACATCGATCCTGCGGACCACCGCATCGCGCTGGTGCTGTCGGCCTACCCGACCAAGCACGCCCGCATCGGCAACGCGGTCGGGCTCGACACCGGTGCCTCGGCGATGGCGCTGCTGCAGCGGCTCTCGGACGAGGGCTGGGTCGGTGCGGACCAGCTCCCCGGCGTCAAGGAGAAGGACGGCGACGCCCTGATCCACGCGCTGATCGCGGCCGGTGGCTACGACGAGAACTGGCTGACCCAGGGCCAGCTCGACGCCAACACCAACCGCGTGCCTGCGGCCACCTACAAGAAGTGGTTCGAGAAGGTCCCGTCCGGTCTGCGCGACGACATGGTCGAGCACTGGGGCGAGGCACCGGGCTCCCTCTTCGTCGACGCTGCCAAGGACGGGGGCAAGGATGGCGGCGACATCATCCTCGCTGCCATCCAGAGCCAGAACATCGTCGTGCTCGTGCAGCCGCCGCGCGGCTTCGGCGAGAACCCGATCGCGATCTACCACGACGGCGACCTGCCGCCGAGCCACCACTACATGGCTGCCTACCGCTGGCTCGAAGCTCCCGAGAGCGAGGGCGGCTGGGGTGCCGATGCGATCATCCACCTCGGCAAGCACGGCAACCTCGAGTGGACCCCGGGCAAGAACGCCGGTCTCTCCGCCGACTGCGCGCCTGACGCGATCCTCGGCGACCTGCCGCTGATCTACCCGTTCCTCGTCAACGACCCGGGCGAGGGCACGCAGGCCAAGCGCCGCGCGCACGCCACGCTCGTCGACCACCTGGTGCCGCCGATGGCGCGCGCGGAGTCCTACGGCGACATCTCGCGGCTGGAGCAGCTGCTCGATGAATACGGCAACGTCGCAACGATGGACCCGGCCAAGGTGCCGGCGCTCCAGGGCAAGATCTGGACGCTGCTCCAGGCGGCGAAGATGGACCGCGAGCTCGGCCTGATCGACAAGCCGGACGAAGAGCGCTTCGACGACATCATCATGCAGATCGACGGCTGGCTCTGCGAGATCAAGGACTCCCAGATCCGCGACGGCCTGCACGTCCTGGGCCAGGCCCCGGCCGGCGAGCCGAAGATCGACCTGGTCCTCGCGGTGCTGCGGGCCCGCCAGCTCTGGGGCGGCAACCGCCACGTCGTCGGCCTGCGCGAGGCGCTCGGCCTCGACGAGGACGCTCGCGACCGCAAGGGTGCCGACAAGTTCGAGGCGATCGCTCGCGAGCTCATCTCGACCATTGACGCGGGCGGCTGGTCCGACTCCGCGATCGACAAGGCTCTCGAACTGATCCCCGCGGACTCCGACGCGGTCGAGGTCAGGCGTGTGCTGGAGTTCGCCATCGCCGAGGTCTCCCCGCGCATGGACAAGACCACGGACGAGCTGGACAACATCGTCAACGCGCTGCGTGGTGGCTTCGTGCCGGCCGGCCCGAGCGGTTCGCCGCTGCGTGGCCTGGTCAACGTGCTGCCGACCGGTCGCAACTTCTACTCCGTCGACCCGAAGGCGATCCCGTCGCAGCTCGCGTGGGAGACCGGCCAGCTGCTGGCCGACTCGCTCCTCGAGCGCCACAAGGCCGACACCGGCGCCTACCCGAAGTCGGTCGGCCTCTCCATGTGGGGCACGTCGGCCATGCGCACCTCCGGTGACGACATCGCCGAGTGCCTTGCCCTGCTGGGCGTTCGCCCTGTCTGGGACGAGGCCTCGCGTCGCGTCACCCACCTCGAGGCGATCTCCCTGGAGGAGCTCGGCCGGCCGCGCGTCGACGTCACGATGCGCATCTCCGGCTTCTTCCGCGACGCCTTCCCGCACGTCGTCTCCATGCTGGACGACGCCGTCCGCATCGCCTCGTCCGCGGAGGAGAGCGCTGAGGACAACTACGTCCGGGCCCATGTCCAGGCCGACCTCGCCTCGGGTGTTGGAGAGCGTGACGCCACCAGCCGGATCTTCGGCTCCAAGCCGGGCACGTACGGCGCCGGCCTGCTGCAGCTGATCGACTCCAAGGACTGGCGCACCGACGCCGACCTGGCCGAGGTCTACACGACCTGGGGTGGCTACGCCTACGGTCGCGACCTGCACGGAGAGCCGGCCCGCGACGCCATGGAGACGGCGTACCGGCGCATCGCGGTGGCGGCCAAGAACACCGACACCCGCGAGCACGACATCGCCGACTCGGACGACTACTTCCAGTACCACGGCGGCATGGTCGCCACCGTTCGTGCGCTCACGGGCACGGCCCCCGCGGCGTACATCGGTGACTCGACCCGTCCCGAGTCGGTCCGCACCCGCACGCTGGTCGAGGAGACGTCCCGCGTCTTCCGCGCTCGTGTCGTGAACCCGCGCTGGATCGAGGCGATGCGTCGCCACGGCTACAAGGGCGCGTTCGAGATGGCCGCGACCGTCGACTACCTCTTCGGGTACGACGCCACCACGGGCGTCATCGCCGACTGGATGTACGAGAAGCTCACCGAGACCTATGTGCTCGATGAGGAGAACCGTGCGTTCCTCGAAGAGGCGAACCCCTGGGCGCTGCACGGCATGGCCGAACGACTGCTCGAGGCGCAGGCTCGTGGCCTGTGGGAGCAGCCGTCGGCGGAGATGAAGCAGGCGCTCGCGGAGATCATGCTCGAGACCGAGGGCGAGATCGAGGGTCGGTCGCAGTCATGAGCGACTCGACGGTCTTCCCCTTCTCCGCCGTCGTCGGCCAGGACGACCTCGGCCTTGCGCTCTCGCTGGCCGTCGTGAGCCCCGCCATCGGTGGCGTGCTGGTCCGCGGCGAGAAGGGCACCGCGAAGTCGACGATGGTCCGGGGCCTGGCCTCGGTGCTGCCGCCCCTCTCCGTGATCGACGGCTGCCGGTTCTCCTGCGCGCCGGACGCTCCTGACCTGTCCTGCCCGGACGTCGCTGTCCACGGTTCCGTTGTCGTCGAGCGGCCCGTAGCGCTCGTGGAGCTGCCGGTCGGTGCGTCCGAGGACCGTGTCGTCGGCTCGCTGCACCTCGACAAGCTGGTCGCCTCCGGCGAGGTCGCCTTCGAGCCCGGCCTGCTCGCCCGCGCCCACCGCGGCCTGCTGTACGTCGACGAGGTCAACCTGCTGCCCGACCACCTGGTCGACTCGCTCCTGGATGCCGCGGCCATGGGCCGTGCACGCGTCGAGCGCGAGGCCGTCTCGGTCACCCACGAGGCGCGCTTCGTGCTCGTCGGCACGATGAACCCCGAGGAGGGCGAGCTCCGTCCGCAGCTGCTGGACCGCTTCGGGCTGGCCGTGGATGTTGCTGCCTCGCGTGACCCCGAGTCGCGCGTCGAGGTGATCCGATCGCGGATGGCGTTCGAGGCCGACCCGGAGGCGTTCGTCGCCAAGCACGGTCCGGCCGATGCGGATGTGGCCGCGCGGATCTCAGCCGCTCAGACGCTGCTGCCGTCGGTCGAGCTGCCGGATGAGGTGCTGCTCCAGATCGCGACCCTCTGTGCTGCCTATGACGTCGACGGTCTTCGTGGCGACCTGGTCACCGCCCGCACCGCTGTCGCCCACGCGGCCTGGTGCGGTCGCACCGTGGTCACTGCTGAGGACGTCCGTGTGGCCGCCCGGCTGGCGCTCCCGCACCGCCGCCGGCGCAACCCGTTCGACTCGCACGACTCCGGCGCCGACCTCGAGGAGCTGCTCGACGAGCACGCCCCCGAGTCGCCCGACGATGAGCCGGACCCGGACCCGACCGACCCCGACGCTGGCCCCGACGGTGGCCCGGAGGGTGGCCCCGATGGTGGGGATGAGGGTTCTCCGGAAGGGTCGCCCGCGACCTCAACATCCGTCGAGGCTCCGGACAGCTCAACAGATGTCGAGCTCCCGCAGAACCCTCCCCAGTCCTCCGCCCCGCAGCCCCCCGAAGCCCGCGAGCCGAAGGACCGCGGCACGGACCTGAGCAACGACGCCGCCGAGCGCACCCGCGAGGTCGCCGGCACCCCGTACGCCGCCCGGTTGCTCACCGTCGACCGCGTCGGGCAGGGGGTCACCGGCCGCCGCAGCACCGCGATCACCGCGGTCGGCCGTCACCTGCGCGCCGTACCGCTGAAGAACCCGCAGGGCCAGGGCCTCTCCGTGACGGGCACCCTGCTCGCCTCGGCGGTGGACCAGTCCACGCCGGGCGTCAGCCTGCGACCCGAGCACCTCCGGCGCTCGCTGAAGGAGGGCAAGGAGGGCAACCTCGTCGTCTTCGTGGTCGACACCTCCGGCTCGATGGGCGCCGCCCGCCGGGTCAAGGAGATCAAGACCGCGGTGGTCAGCCTGCTGCTCGACGCCTACCAGCGCCGCGACAAGGTCGCCGTGGTGACCTTCGGTGGTGACAAGGCCACGGTCGCGCTCGAGCCGACCAGCTCCGTCGACCGCGCGGAGCGCATGCTCGGCGATGTCCCGACCGGTGGCCGCACGCCGCTGGCCGAGGCACTTGTCGCCGCCGAGCAGGTGGTACGCCGCGAACGCGCGCGCGACCCGCAGCGCCGGCCCCTCGTCGTACTCGTGACGGACGGCCGCGCGACCTCCGGCAAGGGCGCGCTGTCCCGTGCCCAGCGCACGGCCGACCTGCTCGGAACCCACGGCACCCCCTGGGTCGTCGTCGACGCCGAGGACCAGCGCGCCGTCGTACGCCTCGGGCTGGCGCAGGACCTGGCTGTCCGTCTCGGCGCCGACCACCTGCCGCTCGGCGAGGTCGCTGCGTCCACCCTCAAGAACATCGTGAACGAGAAGAAGGGTGCAGCCTGATGCCAAAGGGAGTTCCCGAAACCGTCCCCGACGACGGCCTGACCACGCGTCAGCGCCGCAACCGGCCGTTGCTGATGGTCCACACCGGTGAGAACAAGGGGAAGTCGACGGCTGCCTTCGGCCTCGGCCTCCGTGGCTGGAACCAGGGCTGGAACGTCGCGGTCTTCCAGTTCGTGAAGTCGGCGAAGTGGAAGGTCGGCGAGGAAGCCGCCTACGTCGCCCTCGGCAAGCTGCACGAGGAGACTGGCGCTGGCGGCCCCGTCCAGTGGAACAAGATGGGCGACGGGTGGTCGTGGTCGCGCAAGAAGGGCGAGGACGAGGACCACGCCCAGGTCGCGCGCGACGGTTGGGAGGAGATCAAGCGCCGCATGCTGGCGGAGGAGCATGACCTCTACATCCTCGACGAGTTCGCCTACCCGGTGAAGTGGGGATGGATCGACGCGGCGGAGGTCGCTGACTTCCTGAAGAACCGCCCGGGCCACCAGCACGTCGTCATCACCGGTCGCAACGTCGCACCCGAGATCATCGAGGTGGCCGACCTGGTCACCGAGATGACCAAGATCAAGCATCCGATGGACGCGGGCCAGAAGGGCCAGCGAGGCATTGAATGGTGAGGGCGTGGTGACGCGACTTCCTCGCTTTGTCGTGGCCGCTCCGGGGAGTGGCCACGGCAAGACGATGATCGCCACCGGGCTGATGGCCGCGCTGCGTGCGCGGGGGCTGAAGGTGTCGCCGCACAAGGTCGGGCCCGACTACATCGACCCCTCGTATCACGGCCTGGCCGCAGGGCGGGTCGGTCGCAACCTCGACCCGATGCTCCAGGGCGAGGGGCGGATCGTGCCGCTGCTGCTGCACGGTGCCTCCACCCCGTCGCTGGCGGATGTCGCCGTGATCGAGGGCGTCATGGGCCTGTTCGACGGTCAGCTCGGCGGCTCCGGCTTCTCCTCGACTGCCCACGTCGCGCGGCTCGTTGCGGCCCCCGTGGTGCTGGTCGTCGACTGCGCCGCCGCCTCCCGCTCGGTCGGTGCGGTCGTCCACGGCTTCACCACGTACGACGCTGACGTCCGTGTCGCCGGGGTCATCCTCAACAACGTGGCCTCTCCCCGGCACGAGGCCGAGGTCCGCGCCTCCATCGTCGGCGTGCCGATCCTCGGCGTCGTCCCGCGCCTGCCCGAGATCGTCGTCCCGTCGCGCCACCTCGGCCTGATCCCGGTCGCTGAGCGCACCCCCGAAGCAGTCGCCGCCGTCTCCGCGCTGGCCGATCTGATCGGTGCCCACGTCGACCTCGACCTGCTCCTCTCCCTGGCTGCCGCCGCCCCCGACCTCGACGCCGATCCCTGGTCTCCCTCCCCGCCGAGAGGCCAGGCCTTGCGCGCCGAGGGGCCAGGTTTGGCGGGCCGAGAGGCCAGCAATGGTGGCCCGGTCGTCGCCGTCTTCGGTGGCCCGGCCTTCTCCTTCACCTACGCCGAGAACGTCGAGCAGATCGCGGCGGCTGACGCGTCGGTCGTGACCGTTGATCCACTCCGGGGCGACCGGCTGCCCGCCAACGCGTCTGCGCTGGTGATCGGCGGTGGCTTCCCGGAGATGCACCTCGACGCGCTCGCTGCCAACGCCGAGCTCCTCGCCGATGTCGCTGCCTTCGCCAGTGCAGGTGGGCCGGTCGTCGCCGAGTGCGCCGGCCTGCTCTACCTCGGCCGCGCGCTCGACGGGGTGCCGATGGCGGAGGTCGTCCCGATGACCGCCGCGATGACCAGGCGGCTCACCCTCGGCTACCGGCGCGCCACGGCACTTGTCGATGGCCCGATGGTCCGCGCCGGTGAGGAAGTGACCGGTCACGAGTTCCACAAGACCGCCGTCACCTACGACGACGGCTCGGCCGCCCCGGCCTGGCGCTGGGATCTCCACGACGGCACCCCCGCCACCGAGGGCTGGGTCAGCGGCAACGTCCACGCGTCGTACCTGCATGTGCACGGGGCCGGGCACCCGGAGCACGCGGAGCGCCTGGTTGCCGCAGCGACGGAGTACGCCGCGAGCGTCACCGCATGACTGTCCTCGGCATCGGCGGGCGCGAGGGGGCGGAGCCGTCCGCGCTGCTCGACCTCGCCGCCAAGGCGCTGGCCGATCACGGGCTGGCGCTGACCGATGTCGAGTGCCTGGCGACCATCGACGCACGGGCGTCCCACCCCGGCATCCAGCTCCTCGCGGTCGTCGCCGAGGCCGGGATCCGTGACTTCACCGCCGACGAGCTCGCCACCCAGCCGGTCGACCACCCGAGCTCGACCGTCGCCCGCCACATCGGTACGCCGAGCGTCGCCGAGGCCGCGGTCCGGGCCTGTGGCGCGACCCCGCTCGCTTCGCCGGTGAAGGCGGACGGGTGGGTCGTCGTGGTCGCGCAATTGTTGGCCTCTCAGCCCGCCAGACCTGACCTCTCGGCACACCAAACCTGGCGTCTCGGCGGATATGAGCTGGGGCACCACGGGGATGTCGAGGTCACCCGGGGGATGCTCGACTTCGCGGTCAACGTGCACAGCGAGGAGCCGCCGGAGTTCCTGGCCGAGGCGCTCCGCGAGGCGATCGGGGACCTGGCGCGCTACCCGGATCCGCGTGCCGCGACCGCTGTGGTGGCTGCTGCGCACGGTGTCGCGCCCGAGAGTGTGCTGCTCACCCACGGAGCGGCGGAGGCATTCACGCTGGTCGCGCAGCAGCCGTGGCGCAGCCCGGCGATCGTGCACCCCCAGTTCACCGAGCCTGAGGCCGCACTCCGGGCCGCGGGACACGAGCCAGCGCGCCTGATCCTCAACCAGGCAAGCGGATTCCGGCTGGCCGGCCTCGACCCAGGTGACGCGGACCTGGTCGTGATCGGCAACCCGACGAACCCGACGAGCCGTCTCCACCCCCGCTCCGAGATCGAGTCGCTGGCCGCCCCCGGCCGCCTGGTCTTCGTGGACGAAGCGTTCCTCGACGCGGTGGAACCGGTCGACGTTCCGGTCGACTCGCTCGCCAGGCGTGCGGCCGCCGACGAGGGCTACCTGGTGGCGCGCAGCCTCACCAAGACCTACTCGATCGCGGGACTGCGGATCGGCTACCTGATCGGCCACCCCGACCTGCTCGCCCGCCTCGCTGCCCGAAGGAACCCCTGGCCCGTCGGCACGCTCGCTGCGGTCGCGGCCCGGACCTGTCTCTCGCCGGTCGGCCTCGCCCATGCCGACGAGGTCCGCGCTGAGCTCCCGCGCAAGCTCGCCGACATGGCAACAACGCTGAGCGCCCACGGCTTCACGGTCGTCGACGACCCGCGCGGTCCATTCGTGCTCGCCCGCCACCCCGACGCACGACTGATCCGCGCCAGGCTCCGTGAGCAGGGAGTCGCCGTGCGACGGGCCGACACGTTCCCCGGTCTCGACGACCAGTGGTTGCGCTTCGCGGCGCGGGACAGCACCGACGTCGCGGCGCTGACCTCAGCCCTGCGGCGTACCGGCCTCGTCTGAGGCGGTTTCGTCGGCAACGGGGACGATCGCACCAGGGAGGTCAGCCTCGAGCCAGGCCTCGCGGTGGGCCGCCCGGATCACGCTGATCGATCCGTTCGACTCCAGCACCACCAGGCCGACGGCAGCCAGGCCGGGCAGGCCTGCGCGGCGTACGGCGAAGCGCAGCTCATCCTCGACCAGGTGCACGCGGCGCAGGGCGTCGTGGTCGACGACCCCGTCGCGGGCCAGGACGACCGGTCGCGGGTTGACCCAACGGTTGCCGCGCTCACGGGCGCGGATGAAGCCGAACGTGCCCTGGAGGCAGAAGAGCGTGATCAGGGCGACCACGCCGGTGAGCAGGTTGGGCTTGGCGAGCACGGCGGTGCGGCCGACGACGGCGCCGACGGCGACCATGCAGGCGAAGTCGAAGGTGGAGAGGTTCGCCATCGTGCGGGTGCCCAGCACCCGGACCAGGGCGACGAAGACCAGGTAGATCACCGTCGTCGCGATGATCGTCATCGCGATCGCGAGCAGCACGTCGGCCAGCACCCCGTCGGCGAACTGGCCCTGGCTGATCTCGTCGGTCACGCGTTCATTGTGGCGCCCGGGCAGGAACGCAGCAGCGGCGGTCCCGGAGACCGGGACCGCCGCTGCTGCGTGGCTGGATCAGGCAGTCCAGCGCACTGCGTCGTCGAAGAAGTCGGCCATGGCGCTCACGCCGCGCAGCTCGCGGTGCCGGTCGAAGAGCGAAACGAGCTCACGCGCGTGGCGGACCTGGGAATCGGTGCGCTTGCTGACTTCCGTGGCCGCGCGGGTGGCGGGGCTGGAGCCGGCGCGGGTGGCGGCGTTCTGGTCGATCTGGTGAATCGTCATGGTGGGCCTCCTCAGTGTGGGTCGCTGAGCCGACTCGCGGTTCCCCCGTTTTGTCGGCGCCGGCGGGTCTCGCCGGGCGTTGGATCCATGGTGAACTCAATGAGTAGCGAGCAAGTGCACTTTTGGTTACAGGCAGGTAAGCCGGACGGAGGGCTGCATCACATGTGCACGACGCGTTCCGTCCCCCGATCGCATGGACAGCTGCACCCCCTCTCGTGAGAAGGTGGCCTTGCTGCAGTGCACGGGAAGCCGGTGAGATTCCGGCGTGGTCCTCGCCACTGTGACCGAGGAGCCCCTCCTCAACCTGCCACTGGCTTCGGCTGGGAAGGCGAGGTGGGGCGTTGATCCGGAAGCCAGGAGACCGGCTGCGGCACACACCCACGAGGAAATGGAAGAAAGAGGGTCACCAATGACCAACCTCACCGCGATTCGCGTTCCCGCCTGGGCCTGGGCCCTGGCGGTCGTCGCCCTGTTTGCCTTCTACCTGCTCACGCAGGAGAACGGCGCGCTGCTCAGCGCCGGCCAGGCCGAGTACCTCCACGAGCTCACGCACGACGCGCGTCACGCGCTCGGCGTTCCCTGTCACTGATGAGCCTGGGTGACCTGCTCCGCCGCGGACTTGCGGCCGGAGCTGCTGCGGGCTGCGCCGCCGCGCTGATGCTCTGGCTCGTCGTCGAGCCGGTCCTGCGCCAAGCCCTCAAGGTCGAGGACGCGCGAGGTGCCGAGGAGACGAAGGCGCTCATCGCCGCCGGTGGCCACGTTCACACCGAGGACCCGCTGGTCTCCCGCACCCTGCAGGTGATCGGCGGCATGGGCACCGCGCTGATCATCGGCCTGCTGTTCGGTGTGGTGTTCGCGGTCGTCTTCGCAGCTACCCGGCACCGCCTGCCCGGTGCGACGGACTTCGGTCGCTCGCTGGCGCTCGCGGCGCTCGGCTTCCTCGCGTTCGCCCTCGCCCCGATGCTCACCATCCCGGCCAACCCGCCGGCCGTCGGCGACCCGGGCTCGGTCAACCAGCGCGAGCTGGTCTTCCTGCTCACGATCATCATCTCGGTCGCGCTGCTCATCGCTGCGTTCTCGTTCGACAGGTTCCTCTCCGAGAAGAACCTGTCCGCCCCTGCCCGGATCTCGATCGTTGCCGTGTCGTTCGTCGTGGTGCTCGCGGCCGCGCTGGTCGCGATCCCGGACTCGCCGGACTCGATCGCCTCCGACATGGGCGCACAGATCGTGTGGGACTTCCGGATCGCCTCGATCGGCCTGCGCGCGGCCGTCTTCGCGGTGATCGGCCTGGTCTTCGGCCTGCTGGTCAGCCGCAAGGCTGCAGCTGTCGAGCCGGACCGGGCGACCGTCGCAGCGTGAGCTCCACTGCCGGGCCAGCAGTCACGGTCTGCCGTGACTGCTGCTGCGGCACCACACGCAAGCACCCGAGCGCCGATCATGACGCTCAGCTGGAGGCACTGCGAGAGGGCGTTGCCGGCTTCGGCCGGGTCGTCGTCTCGCAGTGCCTCCTGGCGTGTGAGCGCTCCAACGTGGTCGTCGTGTCGCCCGCGCCCGCCCAGCGCGCGGCTGGCGTGAAGCCCGTCTGGCTGGCGCGCATCCTCTTCCCGCGCGAGACCCAGGCGGTGATCGACTGGGTGCAGGCGGGTGGCCCCGGTGTGGTCGAGCCGCCGCTGCTGATCCGCGCGAAGATCGGCGAGCGTCCCGAGCTGCTGACAGTCGATCCCTGTTGACCGGCCCGACTCGCTAGCCTGACCCGGTGCCCGCTCCCTCTGACGCTCAGCCCGACCGCAACGCCGTACGCCGTCGCGCCATGCTCGACGCGGGCGTCGGGCTGCTCGGCGCGATCGAGGGTGGTGCTGTCAACGTGCGGGCAGTCTGTCGCTCGACCGGTGTGACGGAGCGCTACTTCTACGAGATCTTCGGCAACCGTGACGACTTCGTCCGCGCGGTCTTCGAGGACGTCACGGCGCAGGCTCGGGTTGCGCTGGTGGAGGCGGCCGAGAGCGGTGGCGACTACCGCGCGCTCGCGTCGGCGGCCGTCGACGCCTTCGTGAGCCTGGTGATCGACAGTCCGGAGAAGGGCCGGGTGCTCATGCTCGCGCCGTATCGGGAGCAGGTCCTGGTCGAGGTCGGACTCGGTCACCAGCCGGAGTTCTTCGACCTCGTCGCCACGGCCTTCCAGGGTGATGTCGCCGAGGACGCCAGGCGGCTGCTCTCCGTGGAGCTCGTCGGTGCGCTGACGGCCCTGTTCACCCAGTTCCTGGGAGGCACGCTGGACGTCGGCCGCGACCGGCTGGTCGAGCACTGCGTCGACATGCTCGTGGCGGCGGCCGACCGCGCAGGTCCTGCGAGCTGATCACCGACGCTGGGGACGCGTCGTACCCGTATCCTGAGCGGCATGTCCTGGACCCGCGGCGAGCCGCTGACCGCCGAGCACCGCTCGCGCCTGGTCAACAGCGGCGTCCTGCCGGAGGTCCTCGACGACCTCACGCTTCGCAACGTGACCGGTCCGCTGCCGGAGTGGTGGCACGAGCACGGCAACGCGCTCTACCTGCGCGACGGCATGACCGTGCCCGAGAAGCTGATCGAGGTCATGGCGACCTACCCGTTCCGCGACGTGCTGATCGTGCTCGGCACCGGCATGGAGTGGTTCTCGAGCCTGCTGATCGGTGGCGACAGCGCGACTGTCTTCATCGGCCCCAACACCTTCATGACCGCCGCCGACATCTACTGCGGTGGCGAGTCCACGATCGTGCTCAACGAGGGCGTCGTGGCGACCCGCGGTGCTGTCGTCGACGCGCGCAACGGCGGCTCGATCGTCTGCCAGCCCGACCAGCTCTGGGCGGCCTACGTCTACATCGTCACCGACGACATGCACCGCCTCGAGGACGTCGAGACCGGCGCCCGCATCAACTCGTACGGCGCGCACGTGCGCTTCGGCCGGCACGTCTGGCTCGGGCGCGACGTGATCATCAGCGGCCACGTGGAGATCGGTGACGGTGCTGTCGTCGGCATGCGGAGCATGGTCCGCGGCCAGAAGGTCCCGCCGCGGACGGCCGTCGCGGGAGTCCCCGCCCGGGTGATCCGTGAGGGTGTCACCTGGCGTGGTGAAGACACTCCGTAGGCTGGATGCATGACGTGGGAAGTCGGGTCACGGGTCGCTGACCGGTACCTCCTCGAGGAGCTCATCGGCCGGGGTGGCATGGCCGATGTCTACCGCGCGACGGACGTGCAGCTCCATCGGCCCGTCGCCGTGAAGGCTCTGCGCGAGCAGGCGGAGGGCGAGACGGGCCGGCTCCGGTTCGCCACCGAGGCGCGGACGGTCGCCCGGCTGAGCCACCCCGGGATCGTGACTCTCCTCGACGCCGGGCTGAACGACGAGCAGATGTTCCTGGTGATGGAGCTCGTCGACGGTACGACGCTGAGCCGGCGCTTCGCAGAGGGACTTCTGGCGCACGCCGAGGTCACCCGGATCGGCCGTGAAGTCGCCGCGGCCCTCGCCTATGCGCACGAGCAGGGCATCGTGCACCGTGACGTGAAGCCGGGCAACGTGCTGCTCGGCAATGACGACCGGGTGCTGCTGGCCGACTTCGGCATCGCGCAGCTGGTCGACGGTGCCACCCGCCACACGGCGATGGGGCAGGCGATCGGCTCGCCGGCGTACCTCGCGCCGGAGCAGGTGAGTGGAGGCGACCTCTCCGGGGCTGCTGACGTCTACTCGCTCGGGCTGATGCTGCTCGAGGCGCTGACGGGGGAGCGACCCTTCCGCGGCACCACGTCCGAGGTCGTCTACGCGCGCCTCCAGGCTCCGCCCCTCGTCCCGTCCGGGCTCGGCGAGCGCTGGGTCGAGCTGCTGACCGCGATGACCGCTCTTGACCCATCGGCGCGGCCGACAGCGGACCGGGTCGTCGCCGCCCTGGACGGGAGTGACGCCGAGCGGACCGCTCCCTTCGACCTCGCTACGGAGACCCAGGTCCTGCGGGAACCCCCACCCCTCCAGGTGCCGGGCCGGCCCAGGCGCCTCCAGGTCATGGCCGGGGTCGGGGTCGCCGCCATCGCGCTCGTCGCTGGCTGGTTCGTGGTCGGAGGTGCAGAGGACGACAACCCGATGGTGCCGCCCGTGCCCACTGACGTACGCACGGATCTGCGGGCGCCGCTCGCCGGCCTGCACGAGGCGATCCACGGGAGCACGCCGTGAAGCGCCTCGCGTTCGCGCTCGCCACCGTCCTCCTGCTCGGTGGCTGCGGCGATGCCGAACCCACACCTGCCGAGGCCGTGCCTGCCCTCGGCACACAGCTGGAGGCGATCGACGGGCTCATTGCCGACGGTCACTGGCGCCAGGCGCGTGCCGCGCTGCGCGCCCTGATCACCTCGACCGAGGAGGCCCGTGCCGCGGGCGATCTCGATCATGCCGATGCCGACCGTGTGATCGCCGCGGCGACGCGGATGCTCAACGCGCTCCCGACCCCGCCGCCGGCCGTGACCCCGTCGCCCACGCCCACCCGGACCGCCACCCCGCCTGACCAGTCGGGCGGCGGCAACCAGGGCGAGGAGAAGTCCGGCAAGGGCAACGACGACGGCGATGACGACGAGAGCAAGGGCAAGGGCAAGAAGGACGACTGAGGCGCCGCGGGGCTCAGCCCTCGCGGATGCCGAACCGCTCGTGGAACCGCCGCAGCGGCTTCGGCGCCCACCAGTTCGCCTCACCGAGCAGGCGCATGAGCGACGGCACCAGCAGTGCGCGTACGACGGTCGCGTCGATGATCACCGCCAGGGCCATGCCGACCGCGATCTGCTTCATGAAGAAGACCGGGCTGACCGCGAAGGCGGCGAAGACCACCGCGATCATGAGTGCTGCAGCGCTGATGATCCGGCCGGTGCGGGCGACACCCTGGGCGACGGCCTCCTCGTTCGTCATGCCACCGTCGCGCAGCTCCTTGATCCGCGCCATGACCAGCACTGCGTAGTCGGTGGCGAGTGCGAAGGTCACGACGAACAGGAAGACCATGCTGGTCACCTCGACGGCATACGGGCCGGGGTAGTCGAGCAGGCTGGCGCCCACCTTCTTCTCGAAGACGATGACCAGGATGCCCAGCACCGCGGAGAGTGTGAGGGCGTTCATGACCAGCGTCTTGAGCGGCAGCAGCACCGAGCCGGTCAGCAGGAAGAGCAGGACCAGGGTGAGCAGCACGATCAGTCCGACGACCATGGGTGCGTTCTGGGCGAGGGAAACCTTCTGGTCGATGAACCGCGCGGTGTTGCCGGACACCAGCAGCTCCCCGCTGCCGACGGAGAGGTCCTTGATCTCGCGGACGGCGTCCTGGGAGGTCTCGGACAGGGCCGGTCCGTCGAGTGCGAGCGTGGTCACGGCGAGGTCGTCCGACACACGCTGGAACGGCGGCACCGCTCCGTCGACGTGTGCGACGGCGCCGACCTCCCGGGTCAGCCGCTCGAGCTCGGCGTCGCTGACTTCGCCGGTGACGGTGAGGGAGACGCCCTCCATGACAGCGCGCGGGTAGTTCGCGTTCAGGTACTGCGTGACGCCGTAGGCCTGTGCTCCGGGCGGGACCGCCTGTGAGCTCGGGCCGGTCAGGTGGGTGTCGGCCAGGGGCCAGGCCAGCGTGAGCAGGGCGACTGTCGTGGCCACCGCGACCAGGACCGGACGGCGCATGACGCCACGCGCGAGCCGGAGCCAGCCGGTCGACGCATCCGAGACCGCCGGGCCCGTGCGGATCGAGAACTTGTTGACGTTCGGCCCGAGCCAGGCCAGCACGGCCGGAACGACGAGCACGGCCATGACTGCCGAGAGGATGCCGACCACGCCGCCCGCTACTCCGATGGAGTAGAGGAAACGCTGGGGCATGAGGACGAGGGCCGTCATCGCACCCGCCACCGTCAGGCCGGAGAAGAGCACGGTGCGCCCGGCCGAGGAGATCGTGTTGCGCAGGGCCGTCTCCGTGTAGCCGTGCTTCGCCACCTCCTCGCGGTGGCGCGACACGATCAGCAAGGCGTAGTCCACGGCCAGGCCGAGTGAGAGCGCCGTGGCGATGTTCAGCGCGAAGAGGGAGGTGTCGACGAAGGACGACATGATGCGCAGTGCGAGCAGGGTGCCGATGATCGAGAGACCGCCGACGACGAGCGGGATGAACATCGCGATCAGGGATCGGAAGACCAGCAGCAGCAGGATGCCGAGGATCGGGAAGGCGATGAGCTCGGCCTTGGTGAGGTCCTCGCGGGTCTGGTCGTTGACCTCGTTGAAGCTCGGGGCGTAGCCACCGAAACCGACGTCGACCAGGTCCGACTTCACGAGCTTGCGCACGGACTCGTCGGCGACGCCGCCCTTGTCCTCGACGTCAGGGTCGGTCAGGTAGGCGGCGAGGACCAGCGAGGTCACCTTGCCGTCTGGGGTGGTCGAGACCAGACCGGTGGCTGCCGGGTCGGGTGCGGTGAGCGGGTTGTCCACGCGCCCGATGTACTCGCCCTTGGCCACCTGGCCGGCGAGCCGTCCCACTTCCGCGCGGATGGCGGGGTCTGCCACGTCGAGCACGTCGCCGTCCGCGGGCCGGACCAGCACGACCAGGCCGGGCTCTGCTGAGTGGCCGAGCTCGTCGGCCAGCACCCGGCTGGCCTTCTCGCTCGGGGAAGCCGGATCGGCGAACCCGGCTGCGGAGAGGTGCCGCTCGACGTCGTGGCCGAAGAAGCCCGCGACGGCGGCGAAGAGCAGGATCGCGGCGAGCAGCGCACGGGGATGCCGCCAGGTGAGCGACGACGTGCGCCGCAGGATTCCATCGAACATGACGGCAACGTAGCAGGGCGAGTTCCCTTTGGGAACCTACTTCGCCTAGAGTGTGATCCATGGCTCGATCCTTCGAAGACCAGCACTGCTCGGTCGCCCGGACCCTCGACGTCGTCGGCGACCGGTGGACCTCGCTGATCGTGCGCGACGTGGCGCTCGGCATCTCCCGTTTCGACGCGATCCAGCGCAACCTCGGCCTCTCGCGCAAGGTGCTGACCCAGCGCCTGCAGTCGCTGCTCGATCACGAGGTGATCGCCCGGACGGCGTACCAGGACAATCCGCCGCGGTTCGACTACACGCTCACCGAGAAGGGCAACGACCTCGCCATGGTCGTGCTCGCGCTGCAGCAGTTCGGCGACAGGTGGTCGTTCGCGCAGGAGGGCCCGCCGGTGCTGTGGCGCCATCTCGGGTGCGGCGAGATCAGCAATCCGACGGTCTGCTGCGACAAGTGTGGCGCCCCCGTGCGCCCGGGCGATGCCGTCCCGTTGAAGGGACCCAGCTTCGACGAGGAAGCGTTCCCGGAGCTCGGCCCCGCCATCGACCGGATCCAGGCGCTCTTCGGCTGACCGGCGATCACCGCACGCTGCCCATCCCGGGTGGGGGACCGGTCATGGTGCCGCCGCCTCCGATGCGGAGCGTCGATCGCGTCTGCGTGCCTCCGCTGGGCAGCTCTGCCTCCAGGTCGGCGAGCACGACGAGGTCCCCCGCGGCGAGCCCGTCGGTGATCGCCACCGACGTGTCGCCGCGCGCACCGAGGGTGACCCGGGTCCGGGTGACCTGTTCGCCCTGGACGAGGCGGACCGTGCCGGTCGCGGCACTGAGGGGTGTGACCGCCGAGACCGGAACCGTGACTGCCTTCGCGGCCGTTTCCGTCACGACCTCGACCCGGACCGTGGTGCCCTCAGGTGCGGTCGTCTCGTCGTCGAGGGTCACGGTGACGCGGTAGGTCGCTGAGGAGCCGTCGGTGGTGGGCTCCGGCGCGAGCCCGATGCTCGACACGGTCGCCGCGATCGGGTCGCCGGTGCCAGCGACCACCCGGGCCCGCTGGCCGACCTCGAGGGCGGCAAGATCGTCGACCGGCACGCTGGCGGTCGCGGTCGTGTCGCCGGTGCCGATCAGCACCATCGCGCGGTCGGAGGTCGCGACGTCGTCACCGGCGGCGATGTCGACCGCTCGGATCGTTCCGGCGAACGGAGCCGTGAGCAGGGCGGCGTCGAGGTCGGCCTCGGCCTGCGTGACCTTGGCGCGTGCCACGTCGATCGCGGCCTGAGCACTGGCCAGGTCGGCCGCGGTCGCGCTGCGGCTGGAGTTGTCGCCGGACCCCTGGTTGCCGCTGGGCGCGTCGGGGGTCTGTGGTGCAGCCTCGGGTGCCTTCCCGGACGGTGCGCCCGGGGTCTCCGGTGTGGGCCCGCCGGGTTCGGTCGTCGACTTCCCGAGTGCAGCGACTGCTTCGTTGAGCGTCGACGACAGGGCGTCGAGGGCGGACTGGAGTGCCTCCTGCCTGGCGGCGACGACCTCCTGGGCATCCTGCACGGCCGCGAGTGCGGCAGAGCACTCCTCGGCGATGCCCACGGCCCCGGTCGGGTCCGTCTCCGGGCTGGCGCACGCGCTGGTCTGGGCCGCGAGTGCGTCCTTCGCGGCGGCGATCGCCTCGGTGGCCGCCGTCTGTGAGGACGTCACCGCGGCCTGCTGCTTCGCGAGGGCCGCGAGCTGGGCGGCCAGCTCGGGCGAGGTCGCGGCCTGGTCCGCCTGGGTGGTGGTGCTCCGCGTGGCGACGGCTGCCACCACGCGCAGGGAACCGGTCGCGCTCGCGGGGGAAGCCGACGCAGTCGAGGCGTCCCCGGTCACGGCGTCCACCTGGCCGTCCTCGACGTCCTCGAGGGTGGCCTTCGCGGCCGCAAGGTCAGCCTGCGCCTCCGTGACCGCAGCGGAGAGATCGGTGGTGTCGAGCCGCGCGAGGACCTGGCCGGCCTTCACCCTGTCGCCCGGCTCGACCCCGACCGAGGCGACGGTCCCGCCAGCACCGAAGGACAGGTCACGACGGCGGGACGCAGCGATCGTGCCGTCGTACCCCACCGTCTGCTCGACGTCGCCGGTCACCGCTGTCGCGGTCCGGTAGCGGGACGCCCCCGCCGACGAGGTCGCGGCGACCAGGCCGATCACGAGCGCGACGATCGCGGCGACAGCCGCCAGCGCCGTACGCCGTCGGGCCCGGCCGCTCACGGGTTCGAGCCCATCCGCCGCATGCCGCCGCCCATCAGGCAGGTGCCGTCGGCAGCCTCACTGATCTGCATCGACGTCGCCGTGACCGCGCCGGTGTCGTCGGTGTCACCGCGGGTGGTCACGCAGACGCCGACCTTCACGTCGGCGGCCGTGGCCGTGGCCGTCGTGGTGAACGCGGTGTCGCCGGAGACCGTCACGGTGCGCGAGGTGGTGTCCTCGGACCCAGGTGCCACGGCGTCGATCGTGAAGCCGGTCGCGCTGACCGCGGTGACCTCGCCGCTGACGAACCCGCCGAAACCACCCGGGCCGCCGTCCGGCATCCCGCTGGGCAGGTCGGTCGGGCGATCGGTGGGCATCCCCGCGGGACGCTCGCCGCGGGGACCACCCGCGCCACCCGGGCCTGCCTCGCAGGTGCCGTCGTCGCTCGCGGGGGTGATCCGGACCGTCGAGGCCGCGACTGCGGCCGCGTCGTCGGTGGCGGCTGCGCTGCTCATCACCATCACGCAGGCGCCGACCTTGACGTCGGCAAGGGCGCCGGTGACCTGCTGGGTGAAGTTGGTGGAGCTGGTCCACGAGACCGCGGTCTGACCGTCAGCACCCTGCACCTGGGCGGTCGATCCCTGCACCGCCGCGACCTTGCCGGAGCCGGGCTGCTCGCGCATCGGAGGAGCGGCGGCCTCCTGGCCCGCTGCTGCGGTGGTGTTGCTGACCACTGGGTCCTCGGAGCCGCACGAGGTCAGGCAGAGCGCGAGGGCCGCTGCAGCGAGGGTGGGAGCGAGGGGCGTCTTCATGGGGAATCTCCTGGAGGGTTCATTCGCTGCGGAGGGCTTCGATGGGGGTGAGGCGGGCCGCGCGGGTCGCGGGGTAGACCCCGAAACCGAGGCCCAGGGCGAGAGAGGTGGCGACCGCGACGGCGGTGGCCAGGAGCGAGAGGGAGACGGGTTGCCCGATCAGCGGGGGCAGCGCGAACGCGCCGACAACGCCGACGGCGACCCCGACCAGTCCGCCGGCCAGGCCGAGGATCGAGGCCTCGATCAGGAACTGTCGCCCGATCAGCGAGGGCGTCGCGCCGAGGGCCTTGCGCAGCCCGATCTCGCGCACGCGCTCGGTGACCGAGACCAGCATGATGTTCATGACGCCGATGCCGCCGACCAGCAATGAGATCGCGGCGACCCCGCCCAGCAGGACCGTGAGTGTCTCGTTGGTGGAGTTCGCGGTCTCGAGCAGCGACTCCTGGCTGGTGATGGTGAAGTCCGCCTCGGCTGCGCCGGTGATGCCGTGCAGGTTCGTGAGCGCCGCCTCGATCTCCTGGTACGCCGCGGAGAGCCGGTCGGCGGAGGCCGCCTCGACGTAGATGGTCGAGAGCGTCGTGCCGGTTGAGCCGGTGACGTCGGCTGCTGCCCCGAGCGGCACCACTGCGGTGTCGTCCTGGCTGGTCTCCGACGACGATCCGCCGGACGAGGCGAGGACCCCGATGACGGTGAACTTCGTCCCGTCGACGGTGACCTGCTCACCGACCGCGGAGCCGGTGAAGAGCTCGTCGGCCGTGTCCGGACCGATCACCATCACACGCGAGTGGGCCTCGACCTCCTTCGAGGTGAAGAACCGCCCGGCCTCGAGGCCGCGGTTGCGGACACCGGCCCAGCTTGCGGTGGTGCCGACGAGGGAGGTGGTCCAGTTGGTCGTGCCGTTGGCCAGGGAGGTCTGGGTAGAGGTCGCGGGAGCCACGTGGGCGACATCCGGAGCAACCGAGTCGTCAGCGATCGCGGTGGCGTCGGAGAGCGTCAGTGTGGTCGCCGATCCGAAGCCGCCGCGCATCCCGCCGCTCGTCGTGCTGCCCGGGGACACCACCAGGAGGTTGCTGCCGAGGGCGTCGATCTGCTCGGCGACCTGGTCCTGCGCGCCCTGCCCGAGTCCGACGGTCAGGATGACCGAGGAGACGCCGATGATGATGCCGAGCATCGTCAGGATCGACCGGAGCGCGTGGTGCCGGATCGCCTCGAGACCGGTCCGGATCGTCTCCGCCCAGTTCACGCGGGACTCCCGGCCGGAAGCACGATCTCGCCGTCACGCACCAGCAGCTGGCGGTGGGCGCGCGCGGCGACGTCGTGCTCGTGCGTGATGAGGACGATCGTGCGACCCATGGCGGAGAGCTCGTCGAGCAGGCCGAGCACATCGGCGGTCGACTGGCTGTCCAGGTTGCCGGTCGGCTCGTCGGCGAGCACCAGGGCGGGGTCGGTGACGAGGGCCCTCGCGATGGCCACGCGTTGCTGCTGACCGCCGGAGAGCTCACCCGGGCGGTGGTCGGCGCGGTTGGCCAGGCCGACCCGGTCGAGAGCCTGCAGCGCCCGCTCCCGTCGCTCGTCCCGGCCAACCCCTGCGTAGACCAGGGGCAGCTCCACGTTGCGCCAGGCAGGCAGGCTGGGGAGCAGGTTGAACTGCTGGAAGACGAAGCCGATCAGCCGGTTGCGCACGTCGGCGAGCCGCGTCTCGGGGAGCGTCGAGACATCCTCGCCGGCCAGCAGGTAGCTGCCGCTGGTGGGCACGTCGAGGCAGCCGAGGATGTGCATCAGCGTCGACTTCCCGGAGCCGGACGGGCCGACCACGGCGACGTACTCGCCCGCCGAGATCCGGGCGTCGACGCCGCGGAGCGCAGCGACCTCGACCGTGCCGGTCTGGTAGATCTTCCGGACGTCGCGGAGCTCCAGCAGCGCGCTCATCGGGCGCCGCCGAGGCTGCCGCCGGCGAAGGTTCCGCCACCCGGGAACGTGCCGCCCTCGAACCCGGGCGGCAGCTCGCCGCCGCCCGGGAAGGTCACACCACCGGTTCCGCCGCCCGGCATCCGGGTCTCACGGGTGTAGCTGACGGTGTCGCCCGCCGCCAGGCCGGACACGATCTCGGTGGTCGGTCCGTAGGTCTCGCCGATCTCGACCTCCGTCTTCGTCGTGGAGCCGTCGCTGACCTTCTGGACGTACGTTGCGTCGCCCTCGGTGGTGACTGCCGCTGTGGGCACCGTGAGGACGTCGTCACGGCTGGAGACCGTGATGGCGACGTCGACGCTCGTGCCGGCGTAGAGGTCGTCCTGCTTGCCGGTCAGCGTGACGGTCACCGGGAAGGTCGCGGTGCCGGAGTCGGACACCTCTGCCACCTTGCCGACCGCCGTGACGGTTCCGTAGAGGGGGTCGGTCGCGCCGGCGGGTGTGACCTCGGCCTGCATCGTGGTCGTGAGCCGGGCGACGTCATCGGCGCTGACGTCGGCGGTGACCACGAACGAGCGGGGCGTCATCACCGTGATCGCGGCGGTGGTCCCGGTCGATCCGGCCGATCCTGTCGGGGCACCGCTGGACGCGCTGACCTGGTCACCGACCGCGATGTCGACGGTCGCCACCATTGCGGTGAACGGCGCCTTCAGCGTGGCTGCGTCGAGCGCATCCTGTGCCTCGGCCACGCCGGCCCGGGCGCTGGCGACGGCCGCCGTGTTGGCCGCCCGGCGTGAGGCTGTCTCGCTGCCGTCGTTGGCCGCCGTGGTCTCTGCGGAGTCGAGCTGGGCCTGGGCGGAAGTCAGCGCCGCCTGGAGGGACGCGGTGTCGATCCTGGCGAGGACATCGCCCTTCTTCACCCGGTCGCCGGTCTTCACGTTCACCGCGGTCACCGTGCCGCTGGACGCGAACGACAGGTCCTCGGAGCGGGCTGCCTCGAGGGTTCCGGAGCCGGTCACGGTGTCCTTGATGGTGGACGATGTGGCCTCGGCCGTGACGGTGGTCGAGGCGGTCCGGGCGTCGGAGGGCCACAGGAACCAGATGCAGCCCGCGAGCAGGACCGCCGCCGCGGCCAGGATCAGTCGCCGTCGCGGAGTCGCGAAGGGCACCTTGAGGAATCGCATGCCGTGACCCTGTCGGCGCCGGATGTGGCAGCCCTTCGGCCGGCCTGTGCGGATGCTGTGAGTCGGCCGCTTGATGTCCGCCCCGCGTGCTGGCCGGCGTGATAGGCATGGCTCCCATGACTGACCTTCGTCCCCTGGTGGACCTGTGGTGGAACGCCGTCGCCGACTTCTCGGCGTACGTCCGCGAGATCGAGCCCTCGGAGTGGCACGAGCCGACCGACCTGCCCGGGTGGGACGTCGCGGCGGTCGTCGCGCACATCGCCCACCTCGAGGGGGTCCTCGCCGGCACGCCGCACGAGCCGGTCGACATCGGCGAGGCCGCGCACGTGGCCAATCCGATGGGCACCTACACGGAGCAGGGGGTCGTGGCCCGGCGCGAGCGCACTCGGGAGGAGCTGCTCGAGGAGATCGCGCTGGCGACGGCGACGCGCCACTCGGAGCTGCTCCTGGCCCCGCCGGACCCGACGGCGCCGGCTCCGGACGTCTTCGGGCTGATGGGCTGGGACAACCGCACCCTGCTGAGCAACCGACCCTTCGACATCTGGATGCACGAGCAGGACGTGCGGCGTGCGACCGGCCGCCCCGGTGGGCTTGCCGGACCCGTCGCGGAGCACGTCATCCGGGTCTTCCAGCGCAGCCTCGGGTACGTCGTGGGGAAGCGCACCGACGCGGCACCGGGTGACTCGGTCCGGCTCGTCGTCGAGGGGTGCGCACCGGTGACGGTGCTGGTCGGGGACGACGGCCGCGCAAAGCCGGCGGAGGTCGCCGAACCGACCACGACGATCTCGCTGGACCGTGAGGCGTTCATCGTCCTCGCGGGTGGTCGGCGGTCGGCGGAGGAGGTTGCCGTCGCGATCGAGGGCAACGAGGACCTGGGTCGTCAGGTCGCGGCAGGGCTCGCCGTCACGCCCTGAGCCGGTGGAGCGTCAGGCCAGCAGGAAGCTGCAGGCCACGATGAGCAGGATGATCGCGAGCACCAGCGCCAGGCCCAGCCGCTCGTCGGGCTGCTCGTCGGCTCGCGTCGTCGGCGGTCGAAGGCGTTCGGGGATGACGGTCATGGTGGATCCTCGTGGTCCGGGCCGCGCCCGAGTGCGCGGCCGTTACAGGAACAACGGCTCTCCAGCGGATTCGTGACGCGGGCAGGAGTGTGGTGTGTTCCACGAAGATGGGCCTGCCTCCCGCCTCGCCTCACCGCGCGACGAGCGCCAGTCCGACCGCCCCCGGCAGGAAGCCGCAGAGCAACCACGGGCTGATGATCGGGCGGCGGTGAATCGCCAGCGCCCCGGCAACTCCGAGCATGCCGAACGCGCCGGCGATCACCGCCAACCCCGCACGACCTCCGGTGTGCCCTGCTGGCAGTGCGAAGGCCGCGACGACGAGCCCGACGGCAAGGTGACCGACGGTGGTCACGGTCAGGACCGACGCCACCCACTGCTGAACCCTGGTCAGCGAGACATCGTTGACCAGTCGGACCGGGCGTGCCGGATCCATGAGGTGGCGGCGCGGACGGGCCGTCGGACTCGCGGACATCAGACCTCCACAGGTGCACCGATGAGCGAGCCGTACTCGACCCAGGAGCCGTCGTAGTTGCGCACGTTCGGGACGCCGAGCAGCTCGCGCAGGACGAACCAGGTGTGCGCGCTCCGCTCGCCGATGCGGCAGTAGGCGATCACCTCGTCGCTTCCGGGCGCCGCGGGGCTGAGCACCTCGGCGTACAGCTCGCGGAGCTCGGCGTCGGGGCGGAACGTCCCGTCGTCGGCTGCCGACTTCGCCCAGGGGACGTTGACCGCGGTGGGGACGTGGCCGCGCACCTGCGGCTGCTCCTGCGGGAAGTGCGCGGGGGCGAGGATCTCGCCGCTGAACTCCGCGGGGGAGCGCACGTCGAGGATCGGCGTCGTGCCGATGGCGTTGATGACGTCATCGCGGAAGGCGCGGATCGACAGGTCGGCCTCCTGTGCGACGTACGACGTCGTGGGCCGCGTGACCGGGGCACCTTCGAGCGGGCGGCGGTCGAGCTCCCACTTCTTCCGGCCACCGTCGAGCAGGCGGACGTCACGGTGTCCGTAGATCTTGAAGTACCAGTACGCATACGCGGCGAACCAGTTGTTGTCGCCGCCGTACAGCACGACGGTGTCGTCGTTGGAGACGCCCTTGGCGGAGAGCAGCGCCTCGAAGCCGGCGCGGTCGATGACGTCGCGGCGCTGCGGGTGCTGCAGGTCGCGGCGCCAGTCGAGCTGGATCGCGCCCGGGATGTGGGCGATGCCGTGGGCTGCGGTGTCCTCGTCGACCTCGATGACGACGAGGCCGGCCTCATCGAGGTGGGCCTCCAGCCAGGCGGCTTCGACGAGTACGTCGGTGCGGGCCATGGGGTTCCTCCTGTAGGTAGTTGGTGTACTAACAGTTTGTACACCAACATTTGGTACGCTCGCAATGTGACGAGCAAGACGCCGCCGGCCCTTCCCGGCATCGAGAACCCGCTGGCCCTCGAGCAGCAGGTCTGTTTCGCGCTGGCGATCGCCTCGCGCAGCGTGATCGCGCTCTACCGTCCACTGCTCGAGCCGCTCGGTCTGACCCACCCGCAGTACCTCGTGATGCTCGCTCTCTGGGAGCACGAGCCGCTGCGCGTCGGAGAGCTGTCGAAGCTGCTCCAGCTCGACCCCGGCACGCTCTCCCCGCTGCTCAAGCGGCTGGAGGCTCTCGGCTACCTCCGGCGCGACAAGGACCCGCACGACGAGCGTGCCCTGGCGGTCGTGCTGACCGAGAAGGGCCGCGCGCTGCGCGAGGACGCCCTGGCCATTCCCCCGGCTGTCGTTCAGCGGCTGGGCATGCCGTTGCCGGAGCTGATGGAGATGCACCGGCGGCTGACCGAGGTCATCGCCGCGGCGACGGGGGAGCACCCCGCCTGACGTCGTACGCCGCGCCGGCCGCGGGGTTCAGGCCCTACTGGGCGATGTGCACCAGGGCGTCGCCGGCGTTGACGATCGGGGCGCGGGTCAGGCCGATGACGACGCCCGACCGGTCGGCGTGCACGAGCCGCACCCGGCGACCGAACGTGTCGGAGAGCCCGCCGAGCCGCTGGCCGGCGGAGACCTCCGCGCCCAGGTTCACCTCGAGGTGCAGAATCCCGGTGCCGCGGGCGCGCACCCAGCCGCTGGTCCGGCACTCCTCGACGTACGGCGGATCGATCAGCTCGGGCGGGCAGTCGAGCATGTCCAGCTGGACCAGGACCCGACGCACCCCTTCGACGCCGACCCGGATCGGCTCCTCGTCGAAGCGCATCGCCATGCCAGCCTCGTAGAGCAGCACCCGGGCACCGACGTCGAGGCCGGCCTGTCGCAGTGAGCCGTCGCGGATCTTCGCGTGCACCATCACCGGCGCGCCGAACGCCAGCGCGAGCCGGTGCGTCACGGGGTCATCGAGGTCGGCGCGGATCTGCGGGTAGTTGTCACGCCTGTCGGCGGCGGTGTGCAGGTCGATGCCGAGCTCGCACTTGGAGACCACCTCGGTCATGAACAGGTGCGCGATCCGGCTGGCGAGCGACCCGCGGGCCGAGCCTGGGAAGGACCGGTTGAGGTCGCGGCGGTCGGGGAGGTAGCGGTCGCCAGTCATGAAGCCGAGCACGTTGACCACGGGCACGGCCACGAGCGTGCCACGCAGGCTCTTCGGATCGAGGCCCGCCATCACGCGCCGGATCACCTCGACGCCGAGCACCTCGTCACCATGGATGGCGGCGTTGACCCAGATCACCGGACCCGGCTCGCGGCCGTGGATCACCCGCACAGGCAGGGTGACGTCACCGCCGGTGACCAGCCGGGTGATCGGGAGCTCGACCTCCTTGGCGGAGCCGGCGCGCACGCGCACGTTGCCGATGGCGAAGGACTCGCGTGCCATGTCAGACGCCCCGGTTCTTGCGGCGCACGGCGCGCTTCGGGCGGCCGCCGAGGTAGGAGCGGCCGGCGTCGACGAGGAAGCCCTGGCGCAGCGCCTCACGGCCGATCAGCAGGCGGAACCCCATCTCGTCACGTCGGCTCAGGGTCATCTCCGTGGTGACGACCCGGTCGAGCAGGCGCACGTCCATGAGGACGACGTAGCGCTCGTCGGCGTGGCCCGACGAGCTGCGCACCGCTCGTCGGTCGTGGACCGGGAGCTCGACGACGACCGCTTCCTCGGAGGTGCGCTGCCAGGGATGGATCGAGAACCGGACCCACGCCTGGCCGTCGCGCTCGAACTCCTCCAGGTCGAAGGCGTGGATCGCCGACGAACGGGCGCCAGTGTCGAGCTTCGCCTTGATCCACGGCACGCCGAGATCCGGGAGACTCACCCACTCGCGCCACCCGGCCGTGTGCGGCTGGTTGGTTAGATGGGAGTCCGTCACGGCCCCCATCCAAGCAGGCAAACAGTGAAGCTAGCGATCCTCTCCCGCGCGCCGCGTTGCTACAGCTCCCAGCGGCTGCGCACAGCAGCCCTCGACCGCGGGCACGACGTCAAGGTGCTCAACACGCTGCGGTTCAGCATCGACCTGTCGGGCGACCAACCTGACCTCCAGTTCCGCGGCAAGCAGCTGTCGCACTACGACGCGGTGCTGCCACGCATCGGCAACTCCATCACCTACTTCGGCACCGCCGTCGTGCGGCAGTTCGAGCAGATGGACGTCTACACGCCCAACACCGCCAACGGCATCGCCAACAGTCGCGACAAGCTGCGGGCGACGCAGATCCTGTCGCGGCACAACATCGGCATGCCGGCGACCACGTTCGTGCAGGACCGCGGCGACGTGATCCCGGCGATCGAGCGGGTCGGTGGAGCTCCGGTCGTCATCAAGCTGCTCGAGGGCACCCAGGGCATCGGCGTGATCCTGGCTCCGGACATCAAGGTCGCCGAGGCGATCATCGAGACCCTGCAGAGCACCAAGCAGAACGTGCTGATCCAGTCCTTCGTGAAGGAGTCGAAGGGGCGCGACATCCGCGCGCTGGTCGTCGGCGACCGCGTCGTCGCTGCCATGCGGCGTACGGCGAAGGGCGACGAGTTCCGCTCCAACGTCCACCGCGGCGGGTCCGTGGAGAGGGTCGATCTGGATCCGGAGTACGAGCGGGTCGCGGTGCGCGCCGCGCAGATCATGGGCCTCAAGGTCGCCGGCGTCGACATGCTCGAGGGTGTCGACGGACCGCTGGTCATGGAGGTCAACTCCTCGCCCGGGCTGGAGGGCATCGAGGCCGCGACCAAGCTCGACGTGGCCGGCGCGATCATCGACCACATCGACAACCAGGTCGCGTTCCCGCAGATCGACGTGCGTGAGCGGCTGTCGGTCTCCACCGGCTACGGCGTCGCCGAGCTCGTGGTCCACGGCGATGCCGACCTCGTCGGCAAGACGATCGCCGAGTCCGGACTCCGCGACAAGGACATCACCGTCCTGACCCTGCACCGGGGCACCCTGGTGATCCCCAACCCGCGGCCGCGCAACGTGCTCGAGGCCGAGGACCGGTTGCTCTGCTTCGGCAAGCTCGAGGAGATGCGCTCGATGATCCCGGCCCGCCCGAAGCGCCGGTCGAAGGTCAAGAAGCTGCCGAAGCAGCCGCTCCACGAGGCCTGAACCCCCGCAACGCAGAGCGCCGCCCCGGCCTTGACGGCAGGGGCGGCGCTTCACATGGCGGATCTGGGGGGATTCGAACCCCCGAGGGCGTTAACCCAACCCGCTTTCCAAGCGAGCGCCATAGGCCACTAGGCGACAGATCCGTGGAGGAGGTTACCCGTGGTTGGGTGTTCGCCTGAAATCGGTCCACCATCCATCGGCTCGGGACCCACCATTTGGGCGCTCGGAGCGTGCCCTCTAGACTTCGGGGCAACCCCCCATGTGGCGGCATCTCGCTGAACTCCCCCAGGGCCGGAAGGCAGCAAGGGCAGGTGAGCTCTGTCGGGTGCATGGGGGGCCTCTGCATTTCCGGGTCGTCCTTCATTTCGTCCACCCGGATGGATCGTGCGACGTAGCGTGGGGCCGGTGATGATCCGGAGCCTGTTCGCCGCGTCGGCTGTCCTGCTCGCAGTCGCGGGCTGCGGCGGTACGCCGCGTGAGCCGGCAGCGCCGGAGGTCCCTGCGGGTGCGTCGGACTCGTTCACTCCCGGTGCCGCGCTCCCGGGCAACCGTCCGACCGAGACCGCCATCGACGTGCCGAGCAACCTCGACGACCTGGTCGCCTCGGCGAACGCCAACGCCGGGTCGATCCCCAACGGGCCGGACCGCCAGGTCCTCGGCGCGGACGCGAGCTGGCCCCAGTGCCCCCGAGGCATGGGCATCCCGCAGAAGCAGTCGAAGGGCGCCCCGATGCCCACCGACGCCGCCGAGTTCGTCGTGCTCGGCCTGACCAACGGCCCGAGCTTCACCCCCAACCCGTGCCTTGCCGACCAGCTCGCGTGGGTGCGGGAGCGCGACCTGATGGTCGGGGCGTACGCCGTCGTCTCGTGGCCCACGGACGCCCAGCTCGCGAAGGTCGGGAAGAAGGGTCCGTACGACGGGGCGACCCGCCTCGGGGCGCTCCGCAACGCCGGCTACCAGGCGGCGCTCTTCACGATCGCGACGATGCGCGAGGCGGGCCTGCGGACTCCCGCGGTCTGGATCGACGTCGAGCCGGTGCCCGACTTCGACTGGAGTGCTGATCTGGCAGCCAACGCTGCCGTGGTCGAGGGCACGGCCCGTGGCTATCGCGATGCCGGCCTGCGGATCGGCTACTACTCGGTGAAGTCACTGTGGCAGCGGGTCGTGGGCGACCTGCGTGTCAACGCCCCCGAGTGGCGCGCGGCAGGGCAGACCTCCCTGACGGCTGCGCTGGACCGGTGCAGCGAGGACTGGTCCTTCGGCGGTGGGCGCGCGGTGCTGGCCCAGTGGGTCGAGGACGACCGCGATCGCAACGTCACCTGCCCCGGGCACGGCGGTCGTCTGGGCGAGTGGTTCGTCCGCCCCTGACCACGTCGACACGGCGCAACCTTGACGTCGACACGGCGCAATGTGGGCGGGTTCGGCACTGCCATGGCCTCTGTCGGAAGGGGCAACTAGGGTTCAGGACGTGGATGCACCCCTCGCTCTGTACCGCCGGTACCGACCGGAGACGTTTGCCGAGGTGATCGGCCAGGACCACGTCACCGACCCGCTTCGTGCTGCGCTGGCCAACAACCGGGTCAACCACGCCTATCTCTTCTCCGGTCCGCGCGGCTGCGGCAAGACGACCTCTGCCCGGATCCTGGCGCGGGCGCTGAACTGCGAGAAGGCTCCGATCGCCGATCCGTGCGGCGAGTGCGAGTCCTGCCGCGACCTGGCCCGCGGCGGCCCGGGCTCGATCGACGTGATCGAGATCGACGCGGCCTCGCACGGTGGCGTCGATGACGCGCGCGACCTGCGCGAGAAGGCGTTCTACGCCCCGGTCAAGAGCCGCTACAAGATCTACATCATCGACGAGGCCCACATGGTCACGACGCAGGGCTTCAACGCCCTGCTCAAGCTCGTCGAGGAGCCCCCGCCGCACCTGCGCTTCGTCTTCGCGACGACCGAGCCGGACAAGGTCCTGCCGACCATCCGCTCGCGCACGCACCACTACCCGTTCCGGTTGATCCCGCCGCGGCTGCTGACCACCTACCTCGTTCAGCTCTGCGACGCCGAGGGTGTCGCCATCGAGCCTGCTGCGCTCCCGCTCGTCGTGCGCGCCGGTGGCGGTTCGGCCCGCGACACGCTCTCCGTCCTCGACCAGCTGCTCGGCGGCGCCGGTCCCGCCGGAGTCACCTACGACCTGGCCGCTGGCCTGCTCGGCTACACCCCCGACTCGCTCCTCGACGAGGTCGTCGACGCGTTCGCCGCGCGCGATGGCGCGGGCGTCTTCGGCGTCGTCGACAAGGTGATCGAGACCGGCCAGGACCCGCGACGTTTCACCGAGGACCTGCTCCGCCGACTGCGTGACCTGGTCATCGTCACGGCCGTCCCGGACGCTCCCGCGACGGGCCTTCTCGATGTTGCCGAGGACGCGGGGGAGCGGCTGATCGCCCAGGCCAAGAGGTTCGGTGCGATCGAGCTCTCGCGCGCTGCTGACCTGGTTGCGTCCGGCCTGACCGAGATGCGCGGAGCGACAGCACCCCGGCTGCTCCTCGAGCTGATCCTCGCCCGCGTGCTGCTGCCCGGTGCCGACGACACCTCCGACGGGGTGCTTGCGCGGCTCGACCGGCTCGAGCGCCGGATCGCGATCGGTGGATCAGCGCCCGCGCCCGCTGCCGTCGCGCCCGCCGCCGCTCCCGCTGCTCCCCGTGCGGCCGTGCCGGCAGCCGAGCACTCTGGTGCACCGGCCACCGCGCCAGTGCCTCCGTCGGCGACGCCCGTCCAGGCGATCGCCGAAGCCGGCACCGCTGTCGCGTCCTCCGGGATCGCGGCCGCGCAGTCCGGCATCTCGGCAGCTCGTGCTGCCGCGCGCTCGGTGGCCAATGTCGTCCCGGGTGCCTCCCGTCCCGCTGAGCAGGCGCCCGCGGCGACCTCGACACCGGTTGCGCCCGTGTCGACCTCGACGGATGGTGAGCCTGCATCCGGGTCTCCGTCAGGGCCGTCCGCGTCCGGGGCTCCTCTCGAGGCGGCACCCGTCGACAAGACGCGGACTTCTGGTCAGCCGGTGACGAAGAGTCCACACACTGATGAGGCGCGGCCGGGGACCCCGCCGAGTCCCGGTGAGCCTGCGCCAGCCGCCCCCGCGCCGGCCGCTGCTGCACCCGCGCAGGCGCCCGCTGCGAGCGCCTTCCGCCTCGGCCTCACCGACGTGCGCAAGCTGTGGCCCGACGTGGTCGAGCAGGTCAAGGGCATGCGCCGCCTGACCTGGATGCTGCTCAGCAACAACGCCCAGGTGGTCAGTGTCGACGACCGCACGCTGACGCTCGGCTTCGACAGCGCGGGCGCGCGCGACAGCTTCGACAAGAGCGGCAGCGGCGACCTGCTCCGCAAGGCTGCGATCAAGGTGGTCGGCCACGAGTGGCGCATCGAGGCGATCATCGCCACGGCAGCGTCGACCGGCTCGGGCGTCAACACCCCGCCGCCCGCGGGTGCGCCCGCCGACGCCGCGACCACGGAGCCCGCCGCGCCCCGTCCTGTCGGCAGCGGACCGGCAGACTGGGTGACGGAGCCGCCCGCTGAGACGGAGCCGCCGGAGCCCGACGGCCCGGCAGGGGGAGCCGCGGTCGACGCCGGCCCGTCAGGACAGGTCCGCAACCCGGCGCGCGAGGCTTTCGAGCAGTCCCGCCAGCCCGGTGCGGCTCCGCAGGCGCGCGAGAGCCGCTTCGCTGCCGACGCGGATGCCCATCGCGACGACCCCGACGTCGAGTCGGGGAGCCTGTCCGGTGCCGAGCTGATCCAGCGCGAGCTCGGCGCCACCATCATCGATGAGATCCGACATGACTGACGTGGCCAAGACTGAGAGCGAGAGCAACGCATGACCGAGAGCCCGGAGAACCCCTTCGGCGGAGGCTTCGACATGGGAGCGCTCCTCCAGCAGGCCCAGCAGATGAAGGAAGACCTCCAGATCGCGCAGGAGACCCTCGCGAGCACCGAGTTCGAGGGCACCGTCGCGGGCGGAGCCGTCACGGCGACGGTCAACGGCGTCGGCACCCTGCTGGGTGTGCAGATCAAGGCGGGCGAGTTCGACGGGTCCAACGCCGACGAGCTGGCTGACCTCGGCGACATGATCGTCGCTGCGTTCCGCGACGCGAAGGCCAAGGCCGATGCGACCTCCGAGCAGAGCATCGGCATGATCACCGGCGGCCTCGGCCGTGGCATCCCCGGCATGGGCGGCTGACCCACCCGATGTATGAAGGCATCGTCCAGGACCTGATCGATGAGCTGGGCAGGCTGCCCGGCGTGGGTCCCAAGAGCGCGCAGCGCATCGCGTTCCACCTGCTGCAGGCCGACCCCGCCGACGTACGCCGTCTGGCTGACGTCCTGATCCAGGTCAAGGCGAAGGTGAAGTTCTGCTCGATCTGCTTCAACGTCTCCGAGGAGGAGCAGTGCCGGATCTGCCGCGACCCGCGGCGCGACCCGAGCGTGATCTGCGTCGTCGAGGAGTACAAGGACGTGGCCGCGATCGAGCGGACGCGTGAGTTCCGCGGCCGCTACCACGTGCTCGGGGGCGCGATCAGCCCCATTGACGGCATCGGTCCGGACCAGCTTCGCATCCGTGAGCTGTTGATCCGGCTTGCCGACGGGGCGGTCACCGAGGTCATCCTGGCCACGGATCCCAACCTCGAGGGCGAGGCCACCGCGACATTCCTCACCCGCAATCTCAAGCCTTTGGGGTTGCGCGTGACCCGACTTGCCAGTGGACTACCCGTAGGTGGTGATCTGGAGTACGCCGATGAGGTCACCCTGGGACGCGCGTTCGCAGGTCGGCGTTCCGCCGACGACTGAGTTGAGTGGAGATCCGCCGATGACTGAGCAACTCGTGATCGATGGCGAGCTCGAGGAGTTCGCTGTCCAGATCGCCGACCAGGTCGAGAGCTTCCTGATCGCCCTCGGTGCCATCGCCCGTGAGGAGTCGCCGAGCGCCGCGGTGCCGCTGCTGCTCCTCGAGGTCTCGCAGATCCTGCTCGCCGGTGCCCGCCTGGGCGCCCAGCAGGACTTCAGCCCGGGCCAGGAGTTCCAGCCCGACGTGGGCCCCGAGGCAGAGGTCGACGGGCTCCGCCTGGCGCTCGCCAAGCTGCTCGACAACCTCGACACCTACAGCTTCGTCTTCGACCCCTATGTGCCGGACGTGGTCGAGAGCCAGCTCTCCGACGACTTCGCCAGCATCGCCACGGACCTCGAGAACGGCCTGCGCCACTACCGCCGCGGCAACGTCGCCGAGGCCCTGTGGTGGTGGCAGTTCTCCTATGTCTCGAGCTGGGGCAACCTGGCTGGAGCTGCGCTCAACGCGCTGCTGTCGGTCGTCACCCACGACCGCATGGACGCGGAGTTCACCGGCGAGGACGAGGACCTCGCTGCCGTCGAGGAGATCCTCGGCGACTGACCGGTCGACGGCGCCGGCGCGACGGCGTACTCCGCTGTCCCGCCCCTGAGATATCGAGCGGCGACGCTGCGGTGCCGCCGGTAGAATCCCGTCACGAGGGTCGTGTGTCCTGCCTCCGCCGTGTGCGGGGTGGCGCCGCCCGGACCGTCGTCCAGCAATCGTGAGGGAAGAACCGTGGGCATTGTCGTGCAGAAGTACGGCGGCTCCTCCGTGGCCGACGCAGCCGGCGTCAAGCGGGTCGCACAGCGCGTCGTCGCCACCAAGAAGCAGGGCCACCAGGTCGTGGTCGTGGTTTCCGCGATGGGCGACACCACCGACGAGCTGATCGACCTCGCCAACGAGGTCTCTCCGCTCCCGCCCGCGCGCGAGCTCGACATGCTGCTCACCGCCGGCGAGCGGATCTCGATGGCCGTGCTGGCCATGGCGATCCAGAGCCTGGGTCATGAGGCCCGGTCGTTCACCGGCTCGCAGGCTGGCGTCATCACCGACGCCGAGCACGGCAAGGCCAAGATCATCGACGTCACGCCGGGTCGCATCGAGGAGGCGCTGAGCCAGGGCGCGATCGCGATCGTCGCCGGCTTCCAGGGCGTCTCGCAGACGACGAAGGACATCACCACCCTCGGCCGCGGCGGTTCCGACACCACGGCGGTCGCACTCGCGGTGGCGCTGAAGGCCGAGGTGTGCGAGATCTACTCGGACGTCGACGGCATCTTCACCGCCGACCCGCGCATCGAGCCCCGCGCCACCAAGATCCCGCGCATCTCCTACGAGGAGACGCTCGAGATGGCCGCGCAGGGCGCCAAGATCCTGCACCTGCGCTGCGTCGAGTACGCACGCCGCTACGACATGCCCATCCACGTCCGCTCGTCCTTCTCCGACAAGGAGGGCACCTGGGTCGTGAAGGCCCAGGACGTTGTTTCGGAGGAAACCATGGAAGCCGCCATCATCACCGGCGTCGCGCACGACAGCAGCCAGGCCAAGATCACGGTCGTCGGCGTGCCCGACAAGGTCGGCGAGGCCGCCGCGATCTTCCGCGCCGTCGCCGACGCGCAGATCAACATCGACATGATCGTGCAGAACGTCTCCGCTGCCGCGACCGGTCTGACCGACATCTCCTTCACGCTGCCCCGCGGCGAGGGCCAGGCCGCGATGGCCGCACTCTCGCGCCTGCAGGCCGAGGTCGGCTACGAGCGCCTGCAGTACGACGACTCCGTCGGCAAGGTCTCCATCGTCGGTGCCGGCATGAGCACGTCGCCGGGCATCACCGCGCGCTTCTTCGAGGCGATGTCCGAGGCCGGCGTCAACATCGAGATGATCTCCACCTCCGAGATCCGCGTCTCCGTCGTCGTCTCCGAGGCGCAGATCCAGACGGCGGTCAACGCTGCACACGGTGCCTTCAACCTGGGCACCGACGAGATCGAGGCCGTGGTCTACGGCGGGACGGGTCGCTGACATGGGCGTCAACATCGGAGTCGTCGGAGCCACCGGCCAGGTCGGCGTCGCCATGCGCCAGATCCTCCTCGAGCGCAACTTCCCTGCGGACAACATCCGCTTCTTCGCCTCGGCCCGCTCGGCCGGCAAGGTGATCCCGTTCGGTGACCGCGACATCGTGGTCGAGGACGCCGCCACGGCCGACCCGACCGGTCTCGACATCGCGCTCTTCTCCGCTGGCGGCGCGACCTCCAAGGCGCTCGCCCCGAAGTTCGCCGAAGCCGGCGTCATCGTGGTCGACAACTCCTCGGCGTTCCGCAAGGACGACGCGATCCCGCTGGTCGTCTCCGAGGTCAACCCGGAGGCCATGGCTTCGGTGATCGCGGCTCGACAGGGCATCATCGCCAACCCCAACTGCACCACGATGGCCGCGATGCCGATCCTGAAGCCGCTGCACGACGAGGCCGGCCTGGTCCGCCTCATCGTGTCGTCGTACCAGGCGGTCTCGGGCTCCGGAGTCGCCGGCGTCCAGGAGCTCGCCAACGGCGTCGCCGCTGCAGGGGACAAGGCCACCGAGCTCGCCTACGACGGCGAGGCCGTCGACTTCGGCGAGCCGGGCGTCTACAAGAAGAACATCGCCTACAACGTGATCCCGTTCGCCGGTGGCCTCGTGGACGACGGCCTGAACGAGACGGACGAGGAGCAGAAGCTCCGCAACGAGTCCCGCAAGATCCTGGGCATCCCGGACCTGCGCGTCTCGGGCCTCTGCGTCCGCGTCCCGGTCTTCACGGGCCACTCGCTCGCGGTCAACGCCGAGTTCGCCTCGGCCCTGACGCCTGCGCGTGCTGCCGAGCTGCTGGCTGGCGCTCCCGGTGTCGAGCTGGTCGACATCCCGAACCCGCTCGAAGCAGCCGGCAAGGACCCGTCGTACGTCGGGCGCCTGCGCCAGGACCCGGGCGTCGACGGTGACCGCGGTCTCGCGCTCTTCATCAGCAACGACAACCTGCGCAAGGGTGCCGCGCTGAACACCGTCCAGATCGCCGAGATCATCGCCGCTCAGCTCTGAGCCCCCGGTTCTGGATAGTCCCTAACGAAAAGCGCCCCATCCAACTCGGATGGGGCGCTTTTCGTTAGGGACTATCTGAGATCGTCAGTCCTCGCCAGCGTGGGTCGTGACCCAGTGCGCGAGCGTGTAGGTGCCGGCGGCCAGCGGCGGGATGATCAGGACCATCCACCAGTGGAAGATCCAGTTCGTCAGCACGAGCAGCACCAGCATCGCCAGAAGACCGACGGCCAGGAAGCTGGTGCTGGCCGCCTCGGGAACGCGCAGGAGGCTCAGGAGCGCGGAACCGGCCAGCACGAGGATGATCAGGATCCCGAGGAGGAGCAGGAATCCAGGCCCGCCGCAGGAACTCGTGCCACGGATCGCTTCGCAGCCCTGGAGGCTGACCCATGTTGCTCCGCAGGCGAGCAGACCGATGATCAGGCCGGTGATCACAGCGGCAATCGCGCCGGAGACGCGCGGGAGCTCGGGCATCTTCGGCGCCTGGAAGCGCGGGCCGCCGGGCTTGGCGGGCTCGTCCGTCAGCTCGTCGGCGAGGTCGGGTGCAAGTGACGCCGGGTGCGGACCAGCGGGGGCCGATGCGACCGGGGTCGCGGGCGCGGGCGCTACCGCTGCGGGCGGCGTGACGGGTGCGGGCGGAGTGACCGGCGCCGGCGGCGGAACGGGGGCCGCTGCCTGCGGCGCAGCCGGGGTGACCGGTGCGAATGCCTCGACCTCACTGATCGGTGAGGCCGCAGGTTCGGGCGCCGGGGCTGCAGGTGCTGCGTGGCGCGCCGGAGCCGGAACCGGAGCGGCCGGAGCCGCCGGAGCCGCCGGGGGAGCGAACCGGGTGGTCTCCGCGGGCGGGGCCGCGGGCGGGGTCACGGCAGGCGCGGGTACGACGGGTGCGGCGGGCGTGACGTCGGACGAGGGGACAGGAGTCGGGCTCGCGTCCTCCGCGGGCGTCGTCTCATCGGCCGGGTCCGTCTCCTGCTTCTCCTTGCGCTTGCGGCGCAGGCCGAAAGTGGGGAGTTCGAGGTTGACGTCCTGCGGCTTGTCGTCGTTCTCAGCCATGCCGGGCAGTCTGCCAGATCGTGCGACTCTCCACGTGTGCGTCGTCACGATCCCCCCGTGCGGGTGGGAAGAACTGACCGATCGGGCAGGATGACGCCATGACGTCGTACCGGTGCTCCGTGGCTGCCGCGGAGCAACCGATGGCGGGCACGGCTGCCCACGACCGCGGCTTCCTGCTGATCGAGCACCCGGGGCCATGGGGACGCAAGGCGTTGGCGGAGAGCCGATGGCTCCCGGACGACGTGCGCACGACACTCGCCGCGCGTGCGGAGGACGCGGGCGTTCGCGTCCAGCTGATCCGGCGCCCGGGCGCGACGCCGCGTGGTGATGGTTTCCGGGTGTTCCTCGCGAACACCTCTCCCGGGGCTCGCTGGCTCGCGGCGACGGTTCTCGAGGACCCTGCAGAGCTGCTCACCCTCGCGCTCGGCACCCTCGACGCCGGCGCCCCCGAGGGGTTCGCGCTCGAGGACGGGCCACTGTTCCTCGTCTGCACCAACGGCCGTCGCGACGTCTGCTGTGCAGAACGTGGCCGCCCGATCGCGGCGGCCCTCGCGTCGGCGTACCCGGCGGAGACCTGGGAGACCACCCATCTGGGCGGGCACCGGTTCGCGGGCGCGCTGCTGACCCTGCCGGCGGGGCTCTCCTACGGCCGTGTGGATCCCGACTCCGCGGTCGAGATCGCCCGCGCGTCGGCCTCGGGCCACGTGGTCGCGCCGTACCTGCGGGGCCGCACGGCGTACGACGGCGCGGTGCAGGCCGCCGAGGTCGAGCTGCTCGACCGGCTCGGGCTCACCGCCATCGACGCACTCGCGCTGGTGGCGAGCGAGGTCGTCGGCGCGCACACGATCGTCACCTTCCGGCACGCTGGAGGCGAGGCCAGCGTCCGCGTCACTGCGATCGACGAGCCGCCGATGCGCCAGAGCTGTGCCGACGAGGTGGAGAAGCCGTCGACCGCCTGGCGGGTGGACTGATCCTCAGAGCTCCGGCCGGTAGCGGCGCAGCAGCTCCATGAACGTGTCGGCCGGGACCATGCTTCCGTCGATCGCGAACGTCGTGCCATCGGGGTTGCGCATGACGACGCGCCAACCCGAGCGCCCGGGGCGGCTGCGGACGTGGTCAACAGGGGAGTACTGGCTTGCCAGGTCCCACTGCAGCCGGCGCTCGCCCTGCCGCACCTCGAGCATCGGGCCGACCGCGGAGACCGAGACGGGGACGGTCATCACGCGCAGGAACCACAGACCCAGCGTGAGGGTCGCGAGGATCAGCGCGAGCCCGGCGTACGTCGGGTCCTGCTGGTCGTAGGCCAGCCAGCCGACCGCCGCGGTGGCAGGCAGCGTCACGAGGACCAGGGCGCCCGCCAGTCGCTGGGCACCCCGCCGCGTGCGGAAGTCGAGGCGGGTGCTGCGTGTGGTGGGCGCGACCGGAGCCTCGGGTCGACCGGTGGTGACCGGAGCAGGTGCGGTGACCGGGGCAGGTGCGACAACCTGGGCCGCAACCGGCGCGGGCGCTGCAGGGGCACGTGCCGGCGCACGGACCGGCGCGGGCTGCTCGGCCGCTCGCGCAACGGGCCGCTCGACGGCGGGCGCAGCAGGGGCGGATCGCCGTCGACGCTTCGGCACAGGCGGAGCCGCCCGGTCCTTGCCGACGGGCACCTCGGGCGCCGCAACGGGCACACCTGCAGGCACCGGCTCCGCGCGTAGCGCAGCCAGGACGTCCATGCCAGCGCGGGCATGATTGATCGCTCGAACTTCGGGCTCCCCTCCCATGTCCGTCACTGTACGCCGCGTCCCGCTGCCCCGGAGCGGAATCGGTGGACCCGGATAGACCGGGCTGGACCGGAGGGAGTGCCTCCCCGGGTGGGATGGCTGTGCGACGATGGGCCGGCACGAGGACCCGACAGGCGTGGAGCGAGCAGCGGTGGACGAACAGAACGAGAACCCGGTCGCCAACGGCCTGGTTGCGCTCGTCGCAGTGGGGCTCGTGATCGGTCTGCTCGCGGCGATCATCGCGCTTCTCGGGACGCGCCTGTTCGGACTGGACGGGTCGGGTGGCTCCAGCTCCGGTGACGGTGTCGCCGTCGGCGACTCGCTCTACCTGCCGTCGCTCCAGCCGACGGAGCTCGACTCCGGCCTGCTCGTGACGCTGGCCCCGGCCGTCACCGAGACCCCCGCTGTCACGGAGGCCACGGAGTCCGCGTCGGCCACCGCTTCGTCCTCACCGACCGGGTCGGCCGCGCCGCGAGACGCCAGGATCGGACTCAGCGCCGGCTCGTCGCAGGTCGGTTCCGGCGAGGAGCTGATGCTCAGCGGCACCTACTCGCGGGGCGAGGGCTCGGTCCTCGACATCTGGTACGACGTCAACGGCACGGGCTGGAAGGAGTTCAACCTGGACGTCAACGTCTATGGCGGCGTCTTCCAGGTCTTCGTTGCGACCTACCAGACGGGCAGGATCGCCTGGCGCGTCCAGGACCCCGAGACCGGCCTCGAGTCCAACGAGGTCATGGTCCTGCACGGCGACGAGTGAACCCGGGGGCGCTGCGCCCTCAGGGCACGTAGTCGAAGACGTCCGGGTCAGGACCCGTCCGTCCCTTCGCTCCCTCGTTCAGCGCACTGATCTCCTCGACCTCGTCGGGGGTGAGTCTGAAGTCGAAGACCTCGAGGTTCTCCCGCATGCGCGGGGTGTGCATCGACTTCGGGAAGACGATGTCGCCGCGCTCGATGTGCCAGCGCAGCGTCACCTGGGCCGCGGACTTGTCGTACTTCTCCCCGAGCCGCACCAGCGAGGGCTCGTCCGCCACGCGGCCGCGTGCGATCGGGGACCACGCCTCCACCACGATGCCGTGTGCGTACGACGCGGCGCGGGCGCCCTCGTTGGTGAAGTAGGGGTGCACCTCGATCTGGTTGACCGCCGGGACCACGCCGGTCTCGCCGATGATCCGCTCGAGGTGCGCGGGCTGGAAGTTGGAGACACCGATGCTGCGGGCGCGGCCGTCCTCGACGAACTCGGCCAGCGTGCGCCATGTGGAGGAGTAGTCCCCGTCGTACAGGGTGGGGAGCGGCCAGTGGACCAGGAACAGGTCGATCCGGTCGACGCCGAGGTCCTTGAGGGTCCTGTCGAACGCGCGGCGAGCGTCGTCGGGCCGGTGGAATGCATTGCTGAGCTTGCTGGTCACGTAGATCTCGTCGCGGTCGAGGCCCGAGGTGCGGATCGCCTCGCCGACCCCGGCCTCGTTCTCGTACATCTCCGCGGTGTCGATGTGGCGGTAACCCACCGCGAAAGCCTCGAGAACCGTGCGTGCGGTCTCCGCGGGCGGGACCTGGAAGACGCCGAACCCGAGCTGCGGGATCGTCGAACCGTCGTTGAGCGTGAGCGCCGGGACCGTCATGACTCCGAGCCAACCACCCCGGTTCAACTGCCCCGGAGATCTTCTTCGAGGATCCGGGAACAAGACCGCCCAGACCTTCGTTGGGCAGAGTGAGCAAAGTTGAGTTGCCAACACTCAACTTGTTTGGCAGACTGGCCGCATCGCGGCAGGATGGCCGCAATCCCAGACTTCGCCCGGTTCGACACAGAGACACCGGGTCCAGCACTAGCAACACGGAGGAACACATGGCCCGCGCAGTCGGCATCGACCTCGGCACGACGAACTCCGTCGTGTCCGTCCTCGAAGGTGGAGAGCCCACCGTCATCGCGAACGCCGAAGGCGCTCGCACCACCCCGTCCGTCGTCGCCTTCGCCAAGAACGGCGAGGTCCTCGTCGGCGAGGTCGCCAAGCGTCAGGCGGTCACCAACGTCGACCGCACCATCCGCTCGGTCAAGCGCCACATGGGTGAGAGCTGGTCCGTCGAGATCGACGACAAGAAGTTCAACCCGCAGCAGATCAGCGCCTTCATCCTGCAGAAGCTGAAGCGTGACGCCGAGGCCTACCTGGGCGAGACCGTGACCGACGCGGTCATCACCGTCCCGGCGTACTTCTCGGACGCCCAGCGCCAGGCGACCAAGGAAGCCGGCGAGATCGCTGGCCTCAACGTCTCCCGCATCGTCAACGAGCCGACCGCGGCCGCGCTGGCCTACGGCCTCGACAAGGGCGACGACCAGACCATCCTCGTCTTCGACCTCGGTGGCGGCACGTTCGACGTGTCCCTGCTCGAGATCGGCGAGGGTGTCGTCGAGGTCAAGGCGACCTCCGGTGACAACCACCTCGGTGGTGACGACTGGGACAACCGTGTCGTCCAGTGGATGATCGACAAGTTCAAGGCCAACAACGGCGTCGACCTGGGCGCCGACAAGATCGCCAAGCAGCGCCTCCAGGAGGCCGCGGAGAAGGCGAAGATCGAGCTCTCCTCCTCGAGCGAGACCACGGTCCACCTGCCCTACATCACGCACGGCGAGTCCGGCCCGCTCCACTTCGAGGAGAAGCTGACCCGCTCGGAGTTCCAGAAGATCACCTCTGATCTGCTCGAGCGCACCAAGAAGCCCTTCCAGCAGGTCCTGAAGGACGGTGGCGTCGCCATCGCCAACATCGACCACGTGGTCCTCGTCGGCGGCTCGACCCGCATGCCCGCGGTGACCGAGGTCGTCAAGGAGCTGCTCGGCGGCAAGGAGCCCAACAAGGGCGTCAACCCGGACGAGGTCGTCGCCGTCGGCGCCGCGCTCCAGGCCGGTGTCCTCAAGGGCGAGGTCAAGGACGTCCTGCTCCTCGACGTCACCCCGCTCTCGCTCGGCATCGAGACCAAGGGTGGCGTCATGACCACCCTCATCGAGCGCAACACCACCATCCCGACCAAGCGGTCCGAGATCTTCACGACCGCTGACGACAACCAGCCGTCGGTCGAGATCAAGGTCGCCCAGGGTGAGCGCCAGATGTGGTCGCAGAACCAGCCGCTCGGCAACTTCGAGCTGACCGGCCTGCCGCCGGCGCCGCGTGGCGTGCCGAAGATCGAGGTCACCTTCGACATCGACGCCAACGGCATCGTCCACGTCTCCGCCAAGGACCACGCGTCCGGCCGCGAGCAGTCGATGACCATCTCCGGTGGCTCGGCGCTGGGCAAGGACGAGATCGACCGCATGGTCAAGGAGGCCGAGCAGTACGCCGAAGAAGACGCTCGCCGGCGTGAAACGGTTGAGGCCCGCAACCAGGCCGACTCGCTCGTCTACACGACCGAGAAGTTCCTGGCCGACAACGGCGACAAGATCCCGGACGAGGTCAAGACCGAGGTCGCCGCCGACGTCGACGCGCTCAAGGCCGTCCTCGCCAACGAGGAGGCCACCTCGGAGGAGCTGACCGCCGGCGTCACCAAGCTCGGCGAGTCCTCGCAGAAGATGGGCGCCGCGATGTACGCCGCCGCAGAGGCCGAGCAGGCCGCTGCCGGCGGCTCCAGCGAGGCGACCGGCGAGGCCGATGACGACGTCGTCGACGCCGAGATCGTCGACGAGGACGACTCCAAGTGACCGAGGAAAACCTCACCCCGGAGGGGGAGCCGCAGGAGACTGCGGCTCCCTCCCCGGAGGGTCACAGCTTCGGCGACTCCGCGGGTGAGATGGCCAACGAGACCGAGGTCGAGGGCGCTGCGTCCGACACGGCGGAGCAGTCGGCGGCCGACGAGCTCGTCGTCGCCAAGATGGCCCTGGAGGAGCGCACGCTCGATCTCCAGCGCCTCCAGGCGGAGTACTCCAACTACCGCAAGCGGGTCGACCGTGACCGGGAGCTGACCGCCCAGAACGCGACGTACAAGGTCCTTGCCCCGATCATCGACGTGCTCGACACGATCGACCGGGCCCGTGAGCACGGCGAGCTGGACGGCGGCTTCAAGGCCGTGGCCGACCAGCTCGAGCGCATCGTCAGCAACCTCGGGCTGACCCGCTTCGGCGAGCCCGGCGATGCCTTCGACCCGACGCTGCACGAGGCGCTCACGCACCTCGGCACCGACGCCGCGGTCGAGGTCACCACCTGCCAGCACGTCGCCAAGGTCGGCTACAAGATCGGTGACCGGGTCGTGCGTGCCGCGCAGGTCCTGGTCGTCGACCCGGCCGACAGCTGATCGCCACACATTCGAGTAGCGGAGGGGAGGAGCGCGCATGAGCGCGAAGGCAGACTGGGCGTCGAAGGACTTCTACGCCGAGCTCGGCGTCAAGAAGGACGCGTCGCAGGATGAGATCAAGAAGGCCTACCGCAAGCTGGCGCGCGCCAACCACCCGGACTCCAACCCGGGCGACGAGCGGAAGCACGAGAAGTTCAAGTCCGTCGCGGAGGCCTACGACGTCGTCGGCGACGCCGACAAGCGCAAGGAGTACGACGAGTTCCGCACCGTCTCTGCCGGCTATCCCGGTGGCTTCGGCGGCGGAGCCGGTGGCTTCGGCGGAGGCGGTTTCGACCTGAACGACCTGCTCCGCGAGCGTGCGGGTGGCGGAGGTGCCGGTGGCTTCGGCGACATGTTCGGCGACCTCTTCGGAGGTGCCCGGCAGCGCCAGCCCCGGCCGCGCAAGGGCCAGGACCAGGAGACCACCGCGACCATCGGCTTCACCGATGCGATGGACGGCGCCACGGTCAGCCTGCGGCTGGCCAGCGATGGCGCCTGCCCTGAGTGCGGCGGCACGGGCGGCATGCCCGGCACGCGTCCGCACGTCTGTCCCGAGTGCGACGGCGCGGGCTACGTCGTGGCTGGTGTGGGTGGCGCGTTCTCGATGAACGAGACCTGCCCGACCTGCCACGGTCGCCAGCTCGTCTACGACCAGGCCTGCCCGGTCTGCCACGGCTCCGGCCGCGGCACGTCGAGCCGCACCATCCAGGCCCGGATCCCCGCCGGGGTCAAGGACGGGCAGCGCATCCGCCTGCGCGGCAAGGGTGCCCCGGGTGACAACGGCGGTCCCCACGGTGATCTCTACGTCACGGTGAAGGTGCGCCCCCACCGGCTGTTCAGCCGCAAGGACGACAACCTGACCCTCGAGGTGCCGGTCTCGTTCGACGAGGCGGCGCTGGGCGCGGAGATCAAGGTGCCGACCCTCGGCGGCGCACCGGTCACGCTCAAGCTGCCGGCTGGCACCCCCAACGGACGCACCTTCCGGGTGCGTGGCAAGGGCGCCCAGAAGGCCGATGGTTCCCAGGGTGACCTGCTGGTGACCGTGGAGGTCCAGGTGCCGGCAGTGCTCGACGCAGCTGCCCGCGAAGCGGTCGAGGCCTACCGGGCAGCGACGGCAGGCAAGCCGCTGCGCACGAAGCTGTTCGAGGAGGACTGACATGGCCAGGGGTGCAGGTCCGGAGCGTCCGGCCCCTGACGCTGCGGTCTACGTGATCAGCGTGGCTGCGGAGCTCACCGGGCTCCATCCGCAGACGCTGCGCACCTGGGAGCGCCTCGGCCTGATCACGCCGGGGCGCACCGGGGGCGGCGGTCGTCGCTACTCCCACACCGACATCGAGCTGCTGCGCGAGATCGCCGACCTCACGGGGCACGGCATCGGCCTCGAAGGTGTGCGCCGCATCCTCGATCTCGAGCACCGGGCGGCGGCGCTCGCGCAGCGCAACGCCGAGCTCCAGGCCGAGCTCGATGCCACCCGCGAGGCTCTCCAGTCCCTGGTCGCCTCCCGTGCTGCGGTCGCCCCCCGCCCGCCGGGCACCCTGCCCGCCCTGCGCCCCGACACCTCGTCGCAGATCGTCGTCTGGCGTCGCGACCAGCGTTGACACGGCGCAAGTTCGGCGTTGACACGGCGCAAGTTCGGCGTCGGGTGTGACGTATTCCTGACCGATCGGCTGACAGGCCGATCGGGTCCGCCCGGGCATGCTGTCCGGCATGTCTGTCCGGTCCCGCGCTGTCCTCGCCGTTCTCTGTCTCGTCCTCGTCGTCGCAGCGGCACCCTTCGCCTACGGATACGTGACGAAGTACCTGAAGCTCGGGGTGAGCTCCGGCGACAACCCGCTCGCCTACGTGACCGTCGTACACCGGCAGCTGCCGCCCGGGCAGGTGCCCGTGCCGTGGGTCGAGCGGCTCGAGAAGCAGACCGGCGACGACCTCGGCATCGTGGTGCGGCAGGACTGGAGCAACCGCACGGGCGAGGGTCCGTACGCCGCCGACGCGGCCTTCCAGGGCCGCCTCGCCAGGCACGCAGCGGTGCCGAAGAAGGGCGACTACCGCGTGATCGGGGTGGCCGCCAACATGACGGATCGGCAGGCAGTGAAGGGATTCGGCTCGTTCTACGCGATCTGGTTCCAGACGCCGGTCGATGCCGAGAACTGGCTGATGGCCAACCCCGCGATCTTCACCGACGCGGCTGCGGAGAAGTCGCGGCACACGTGGTGGGCGGGCTTCTACGCGTTCTACTACGCCCCGCCCACGGACGGCCCGGACCTGACGGACGAGGTCGACACGTGGGTCCGCAGCATCACCGGCTGCCCGAACGGCGAGGCCGGCTGCAAGGTCCCCGACTTCCTCAAGACCGCAGGCGTCGCCCCGTCGTCCTGATCGGCCGCGGTGAGAACGACGACGTCCCGCGGGAACCCAAGGCTCAGGGCTGGTCGGCGAGCGTCGCGGGGTTCTCGATGGACCCGAACGAGCCGAGCGGCCGCAAGCGCAGGTTGAGGTGGCCGCCGATGTCGGCACCGGGCACGAACCCGTAGGTCCGGCTGTCGTCGGAAGAGCCCCAGTTGTCGCCGAGGAGCCAGTACTTGCCGTCGGGCACGACGACCTCGTGGAACTGTGTGCCTGCGGTGCCGTCGTCCTCGCAGCACGGGGCGACGCGGTCGCCGATCTGGCCCTCCCAGGTGGGGTTGACGACGTACTGCGCCGTCTCGGAGCCCGCCGGGGTCACGGCGACGACAGGTGCGCCGCGATCGAAGCGGATCGAGACGGTGTCGCCCGGCAGGCCGATCACGCGCTTGACGACCGGGGTCTTCGCGACGCCGACGCGTGCCTCGACGAGGTCGAAACGCTTGATCGTGCCGCGGTCCCAGAACTTGACGAGCAATCGGTCGCCTTCGCGCACGGTGGGCTCCATCGACTGCCCCTTGACCGTCACCGAGAAGGCCAGCGCAGCGACAATCGTCAACAGGGCAAGGAGTCCTGCGATCAACGCGGCCCAGCCGAGTGCTGCGCCGATCGAGCCGCTCTCGTCGCGTCGGCGACTGGCCACTGAAACTCCCTTGTGTGGGTCCGGTCACGCTTGTGTCACGTTGGTTTACATTCTGGACGAACGTGTCATACGTTACACAGCGGTCGCCGTGGTCACGTTCCTCTGGGGAGAGGAGAACTGACCAGCCCGGGATGGGAGTCCGGGTCTCGGCGCAGGATTGGGGAGGGAAATCCAATCTCGAGCGGTGGCTGCTGCCGCATACCCGCGAGTGCGGGCGTGCGTTTTTCCTGGGAGGGAAATCCACATGAAGGAAAAGGGAATGGGCCGCGTGCGGCTCGGACGCTTCGCCGCTGTCACGCTGCCTGCCGCCGTTGTCTCGGTGGGCCTCGGCGTGGCGATGCTGCAGGGCGCGGTCTCCGCGTCGCTCAGCTCGACGACGCCGTTCAAGGTCACGGCTGCCACCGGCAGTGGCTCCGGCGTCGAGCTGTCGCTGCGTGCGGCGCAGGCAGCGGCGTCGCAGACGGACGCAACTTCTGCTGACAAGCAGTCCGCGTTCGTGACTCTCCACGACGGCACGGTCAACACCGTCTGCCTCGCGGCGAACCAGCCCACCGGCCTCGGGTTCATGCCGAACATCGGCCTGAGGATCTCGCTCCCGGGCGCGGTCTCGCTGGGCGACTCGGTGGACCTCAACGCTCAGGGCGTCACGACGGATGCCGTTCTCAAGAACGTCTCCGTGGGTGTGGCGCAGCAGGAGCTCAACCACCAGGCGGGTGTCGCCAATGGCGCCAACGTCGGTGGTTTCGGTATCGAGTCCGGCGAGGGGACGACCGGTGGCGCTGCCAACGACGTCACCAACGTCGACCTCGACAACATCAACGCCGACGTCTTCCAGGTGGCGCTCAGCTCCATCGGCCTGACCGGCGTGACGTTGACCCCGACCGCGGGCCTCGCAACCTGCAACTGATCGAGCTCATCAGCTGAAGGACCGTGCCGGCGGCGGCCTGATCGTCCGCCGCCGGCACGGTCCGGAAGTCCGATGCCCGACGGGGGCAGCGGACCTCCACCTCGTGGAATTCCTTGGGAGGGGAAAGACCGATGCAGAACTCAACCGTGGCGCGCGTGCGCCACTCGCTCTACCGATTCCTCAAGACCCGGCCGACCATCGGCTGCGTCCTGCTCGCCCTCGGCGGCTACTTCGTCCTCAAGCCGGTCATCGGCAGCACGTTCCAGTTCCTGTCCTACCTCGGGGTGGGTGGCGCGCAGGTCTACATCCTCGGCGGCGGCATGGTCGCGGCGGCGTTCGTCGCGTTCTTCGTGCCGGCGCAGCGTCACTTCCCTGCGCTGATGGCGCTGGCCTTCTCGATCACGTCGCTGCCCCTGGCCAACCTCGGTGGTTGGCTGATCGGCATGGTGCTCGGCATCGTCGGCAGTGGCCTGATCTTCGCCTGGACGCCCTACAGCGAGAAGCAGCTGTGGCGCATCGAGGAGAAGGCTGCCGAGAAGCAGGCCCGCAAGGCAGCACGCAAGGGCACGCCCGTCGACTCGGGCATGGCGTCGGCGGCATGAGACGACGCGCCCTCCGGACGCGCTTGCGGGAAGTCGCTCACCGTCGTCGACAGGCGATGGCTGAGCGGCTCGCCGCCGTGCACTCGGCATCCGATGCGATGCTCGCCCGCGCAGACGACGGAGTACGCCGCGGCACGCGCAAGCGGTCGGGCGTGCTCGCCGGCATCGGCCTGGCCGGCCTCGCGGGAATGTTCCTCGGGGTCAGCCAGAACGTCCTGGCCGTGAACTTCACGACCGCCAACACGTCGTACAAGGTCTACACGGACAAGGTCTCCGGTCTCAATGCCGCGGGCTACCTCAACGTCCAGGACCTGTACGGCGCGACCGACGACGCCGTGGTGCAGCTCGGGTTCAAGACGGCGACGCTCAACGGTCTGTGTGCCATCGCGAAGCAGACGCTGCCGGTGATCGGCGACGTCTCGTTGGTGGTCTCCGCGGGGGAGCCGGTCGACGGCGCGACCACCAACCCGGCCGGCCAGGAGATCAACGCGCAGCAGCTCTACCTGGCCTCCGACAACCTCACGGGCACGGGTGACCAGATCGCCAAGCTCACGCTGGGCCAGTCGGCGGACACGTTGATGATGGACACGCTCCCCTTCGCGGGCACGCCCGGCGCCTTCGGCCTGCAGGCCCAGACCCTCAACGTCTCCAACCTGGACGCGGACTCCTACGGCATCGACCTGCAGGGACAGATCAACCTGCCCAACCTGAAGATCCGGGTTCTGCCGGGCGTGAAGACGAAGGCGGACTGCAACTCATGATCGCCTCGACAGATCGCCTCGGCCCCAACCGCCGCGTGCCCGGCACCGATGCGGTGCGCTGGGCGCGTGCCTATCGGCGTACCCGCCCGTTCTGGGGTGGGCTCTGGCTGATGCTCGGCGGCCTGGTCGTGATCAAGCTGAACAGCTATCCGCTCGGCGTGGCCATGGCCGGCAGCTTCAACCGCTCCGCCGGCTACATTCTCGGCGGAGCCATGGTGATGTTCGGGCTGGTTGCCTGGGTCTCGCCGATCTACGCACGCCTGGTCGGGCTCTTCGGTGTCCTTGCCGCGATGGCGGCGTTCGTCGGGTCGAACCTCGGCGGCTTTCTCGTGGGGACCGTGCTCGGGATCATCGGAGGTTCGATGATCTGGGGCTGGGGAGAGCTGCGGCCGCGTCGCGGCAAGGGCTCGCCCGGCAGGACGCGCTCCCGACGGGGACGGCGGACCGGATCCGTAGCGTGAGTCGCCGCGGACAACGGTGGGTGGTCTTCGCCGCAGTCCTCAGCGTCGTACTGGCGCTGGGCCTGTGGCCCGACGCCCCGCGTGAGGCGGCGCAGGCGGCACAGGCCTGCGGCACGAGCGACGCCAACCGGGCCGTGCTCACCACGAAGAACGGCGTGACGCTGCGCCCGTGCCTGTCCAAGGTCACCACCGTCATGAACGTCCCGCGGACCCAGACCTCGAGCACCGGCTGCGGCACCTTCTGGCTGCAGCCCTGCTATGAGGCGGGGAAGTGGCAGATCACCGCGGTGAGCAAGACCGGCGGCCAGACGCTGAAGTACGCCGACGGGTCGACCGAGTCGGGCCTCTACCGGGTGACCTTCCAGCAGTTCCAGGTCCACAAGGACGCGACCCTGAGCACGTCCGGGGGAGCCGGTTACGCGGTCACGCTGAAGCCGGACTCGGCGGCAAAGCTCGGCAACGCGAGCGGCACGACCATCTACACCGACCTGTGGGTCACCGCGGACAGCATCATCAACCTGTCGTTCCTCACCTTCGGGTGTGAGGACAACGTGCGACCCGACGACCTGCTGTGGACGCTCGCCGACGTCTTCATCGATGTCAGCGCGACCGGATGCGGCATGAACCTCAAGATCAGGTACGCCGTGACGACGTCGTCCGGCGCGAACGGCGAGATCTCGGGTGCCTACTCGGTCAACCTGCCCAACACCGCGGTGACGGTGTCGTGATGGACGACTTCTCGGGCGGCGCCGACCACGCGGCGTACGGGACCTCCTGGCGGCGCGCGCTGCCGCTGATGCTGCTCGCGCTCGCGGCCATGGCGGCGACCCTGGTGATGCTGAAGCAGCAGGTGTTCGCGGCGGCGGTGACCTACCAGGGCACGGCCGCCAAGTTCTCGACCGGGCGCGTCACCGGGCAGGACATCGGGCTCGGCATGCGCCAGCTCAGCTCGAAGTCCTCCGGGGGCGTGGTGTCGACGAAGAACGTGCTGTCGGCCGGTTTCGCGGTCGGCAGCCTGGACGGGTTCTGTCTCTCCCAGGTCCAGAACGTCCCCGTGATCGGTGATGTCGTGATCAAGGTGAGGGCGGGAGACGGGAACGCTGCGACGCGCGAGATCTCCGCGGCCAACGTTCAGTTCGACATCGCGTCGCTGCGCGGCAACGGCACCGGGGTGAACCTCGACGGACGTGTCCAGATCGGCATGGCGAGCCAGGACATCACGACGCTGCCCAACACCGACAACCCCCTGGGCGCCCCCACCGGCATCGGCTGGTGGGGCATCGATGCGACGGCCGGCGACATCTTCAATGCCAAGGGCTTCCTGTACGACGCAGAGATCGGCGGGCCGCTGACCCTGCCGGGCCTGGCGATCACGGTGGTGCCCAAGGCGGCTGGCGGCACGGAGTGCTGGAACACGATCGGCGACGCCGTGCCCGTTCCGCACTAGACCGTTCCGCACTGGACAACTGTCCTGATTCGCCCGGATCCCGGATCGGTGTGGTGGCGGCGTGTGTTGCCGCTACCCTGCAGTAGCAAGTGATGGATCCCACAGGTGACGACCTGGCCGCAGGTCGTGGAGCAAGGCGGTGAGTGCGCTGCTTGACGCAGTGTTGGACTACCTCAGTCATGTCGACTGGGCGCTCCAGAACATCAATACGACCCATGAGTGGATCGCGTTCCTGTCGATCCCGCTCTTCACCGCAGTGGTCGGCTGGCTGATCAACTGGACCGGCCTGATCATGCTCTTCTACCCGGTCAACTTCCATGGCTTCAAGGTCCCCGGCATGAAGGAGATCGCCCGCCTCCTGCCGCACAAGCTGCAGGAAGTGCCCGGCATCCTCCAGGGTGGCCTGGGCTGGCAGGGCATCGTCCCGGCCCGCGCGGCCAAGATGGGCAGCATCGCCGTCGACAAGGCGATCGCCAAGCTGGGCACGCCTGCTGAGTTCTACCAGCAGCTCGAGCCGGACAAGATCGCCGAGCACATCGTCACGATGTTCGAGCGCGAGATCCCCGAGCTCGTCGACGAGGTCATGCGTCAGAGCAACCCGGCCTTCTGGCGGGACCTGCCGGCGAGCGGCAAGCGGGCGATCATCTCCCGCGTCCAGCAGCAGCTGCCCAGCGTCGTCACGTCGATCACCGACGAGATCGGCATCCACATCGACCAGCTGCTCGACCCGAAGATCATGGTCATCGACCACTTCCGGAAGAACCCCGGCCTGGTCATCCGTGTCTTCAAGGACATCGGTCAGCGCGAGCTGAACATGATGGTCAACTTCGGCTTCCTCTTCGGCTTCCTGCTCGGCGTCCCCGTCGCCTTCGCCGACCACTGGTTCCACCAGTGGTGGCTGCTGCCCGTCCTCGGTGTCGTCGTCGGTTGGGTCACCAACGCCCTCGGCATGTGGTTGATCTTCGAGCCGACGGAGCCGAAGCGCTACTTCGGCATCAAGTTCCACGGACTCTTCCTCCGGCGTCAGAACGAGGCCGCCGAGGTCTACGCCAAGATCATCGCCGACGACGTCATCACGCTCGAGCGGATCGGTGACTTCCTCATGGATGGTCCCCGCGGCGACCGCACGCGGCAGATGCTCGCGACGGCGCTCGGCCCGGCCATCGACCGTGCCGCCGGCCCGGTTCGTGGCGCTGCGCGCATCGCGATCGGCGCCCGCGCCTACGACGCGATCAAGGAAGGCTTTGCCCGCGAGGCCGTCGGTCGCACGATGACGCCGTTCAAGGACGAGGAGTTCTCCCGCGCCCAGTCGGGGAAGATCCGGGTCCTGATCGCCGCCCGCACCAAGGAACTTCCTTCACGTGACTTCGTCGAGATGATGCGCTCCGCCATCAAGGAAGACGAGTGGATGCTCTACGCTCACGGAGCGATCATGGGCCTGGCAGGTGGATTCATCCACTACGCGATCTTCGGAGTTGGTGGCGGATGAGCAGCAACAACCTTCCTGAGCGGGCGGCCTCGACGGCCCTCGCCACACCTCGCATGGACGCGTTCCCCGGACTGGTCCGGCTGGCGGCCACGTCATGGCTGCGCACTGCCGAGTGGACCGTCGTTGCCGGGGTGAAGGGTGGCCGCAAGGTCCTCTCCGCCGCGACCAACCCGAGCAGTGCCAAGGACCTCGCCGCGGGTGTGGCCCAGGCCGGCGCGATCTTCGGCGACCTCGCCAAGGCGGTCAGCAGCGGTGTCTCGCTACCTCAGGCGGTCATCCAGGTCAGCGCATCGCTCGGCTCGTCCAACCACCAGCCCGTGGAGGCCATCGCGGCCACCGCGGCTCGTCGTGAGCTGCAGAAGCAGCAGTCGCTGCGTGAGCAGGGGCAGGCGCTGCTCGCCCGCTCGCGCGACGTGTGGAACAACGAGCAGGGCCACCCGGCGTACGCCCGCATCCTCAGTGAGATGGCGCCCGACGAGGGCCGCGTCCTGATGCTGCTGCTCAAGGGCGGCCCGCAGCCGGCGGTCGACGTCCGCACCGGTGGCGCGATCGGCATGGTCAGCTCCACGCTGGTTGCTCCCGGCCTCAACATGATCGGCCCGCGGGCCGGGGTGCGCTACCTCGACCAGGTGCCGTCCTACCTCAACAACCTGTTCCGCCTCGGCCTGATCTGGTTCTCCCGCGAGCAGCTGTCCGACCCGCTCGAGTACCAGGTCGTCGAGGCGCAGCCCGACGTCCTCGCGGCCATGCACTCGGTCCGTTCGCACAAGGTGGTCCGTCGCTCGATCCACCTCACGCCCTTCGGTGAGGACTTCTGCCGCACCTGCCTGGTCACCGAGGCCGATGACCTGGCCGCTCTCCCCGAGCACCAGGCCCCCCAGGACCTCGACTAGCAACGTCGACACGTCGCAACCTCGGCGCCGACACGGCGCAAAGTTGGCCTCGACACGGCGCTACTTCCCGCAGTACACGGGAAGTAGCGCCGTGTCGGCGTTGAGGTCGCGCCGTGTCGACTTCGAGGTTGCGCCGTGTCGACGGGGAGAAGTTGTCAGAGTTGAGTGGAATGGACTCAACTCTGGCGTTGTTGCGACAGGTGACCAAGGGCCCTCCACAGGGAGGGCTCGTGTGCGCCACGATGCATTGAGACCCTTGTCGAGGAGGACCCCACCACATGAGCGCGTTCGGAGCGGACAAGTTCACGACCCGCAGCCGCGAGGCGATCGAGGCTGCCCAGCTCGCTGCCACCACCGGCGGCAACAGCACGATGGAGCCGGCACACCTGCTGGCCGCGCTGCTGCGCGACCCCGAGGGGACCGCGCGCACCCTGATCACCAAGTCCGGCGTCGACGCGTCCGCGATTGCGGCGCAGGCCGAGCAGCTCGTCGCGAGCCTGCCGCGCGCCACCGGAGCAACGGTCCAGCAGCCCGCCGCGTCGGCCGCGCTCACCCGCGTGCTGGCCAGTGCCATCGACCTCGCCGCGTCCCTCAAGGATGAGTACGTCGCGACGGAGCACCTCCTGATCGCGCTCGCCACCGTCGAGTCGAGCGCGAAGAAGCTGCTCACCGACGCTGGCCTGACCGAGAAGGACCTCCGCGAGGGTTTGACCGCCGTCCGCGGCAACCGGCGCGTGACCAGCCAGGACGCGGAGTCGACGTACGAGTCGCTGGAGAAGTACTCCGTCGACCTGACCCGGGCGGCCGAGGACGGCAAGCTCGACCCGGTCATCGGCCGTGACGCCGAGATCCGCCGTGTGATCCAGGTCCTGTCCCGCCGCACGAAGAACAACCCGGTCCTGATCGGCGAGCCCGGCGTCGGCAAGACCGCCGTCGTCGAGGGCCTCGCCCAGCGTGTCGTCGCCGGCGACGTCCCCGACAGCCTCAAGGGCCGCCGCGTCCTCAGCCTCGACCTGGCCGCGATGGTGGCCGGTGCGAAGTACCGCGGCGAGTTCGAGGAGCGGCTCAAGGCCGTGCTCGAGGAGATCAAGGACGCCGGTGGCCAGGTGGTCACCTTCATCGACGAGCTGCACACGGTCGTCGGAGCGGGCGCCGGGGGTGACAGCCAGATGGACGCGGGCAACATGCTCAAGCCCATGCTGGCGCGCGGCGAGCTGCACATGATCGGCGCGACGACCCTCGACGAGTACCGCGAGTCCATCGAGAAGGACCCTGCCCTCGAGCGCCGCTTCCAGCAGGTCTTCGTCGGTGAGCCGAGCGTCGAGGACACCATCCAGATCTTGCGCGGCATCCAGGAGAAGTACGAGGCGCACCACGGCGTGCGCATCACCGATGCCGCCCTCGTTGCGGCCGCGACGCTGAGTGACCGCTACATCACCGGCCGCCAGCTGCCGGACAAGGCGATCGACCTCATCGACGAGGCGGCCTCGCGCCTGCGCATGGAGATCGAGTCCTCGCCCGAGGAGATCGACCAGCTTCGGCGTCAGGTCGACCGGCTCAAGATGGAGGAGTTCGCGCTGGCCAAGGAGTCCGACCCGGCCAGCCTGGACCGCCTCCAGAAGCTGCGCGCCGACCTCGCGGACGACGAGGAGGCGCTGCGCGCGCTCGAGGCCCGCTGGGAGGCGGAGAAGTCCAACCTCGAGGGCGAGGGCGACCTGCGCCGCCAGCTCGACGCGCTGCGCAGCGAGGCCGACAAGCTGCTGCGCGAGGGCAACCTCGAGAAGGCCAGCGAGATCAACTACGCCAAGATCCCCGAGCTCGAGGCCCGGTTGGCGACCGTCGAGAAGAACCAGGCCAGCGACGATGCCAAGGCCGAGCCGCTGGTCGGCGAGGAGGTCGGCGCCGAGCAGATCGCCGACGTCGTCGAGGCGTGGACCGGCATCCCGACCGGTCGCATGCTGCAGGGAGAGACGGCACGGCTCCTCGAGATGGAGTCGGTCATCGGCAAGCGCCTGATCGGCCAGGAGGCTGCGGTGCTCGCGGTGAGTGACGCCGTACGCCGCTCGCGGGCCGGCATCGCGGACCCCAACCGACCCACGGGCTCGTTCCTCTTCCTCGGCCCGACGGGCACCGGCAAGACCGAGCTGGCGAAAGCTCTCGCGGACTTCCTGTTCGACGACGAGCGCGCGATCGTCCGCATCGACATGAGCGAGTACTCCGAGAAGCACAGCGTCTCGCGCCTGGTCGGTGCACCTCCCGGCTACGTCGGCTACGACGAGGGCGGCCAGCTCACCGAGGCGGTCCGACGGCGCCCGTACTCCGTCGTGCTCCTCGACGAGGTCGAGAAGGCCCACCCCGAGGTCTTCGACATCCTGCTCCAGGTGCTCGACGACGGACGGCTCACCGACGGCCAGGGCCGCACGGTCGACTTCCGCAACACCCTGTTGATCCTCACGTCGAACCTGGGATCGACGTTCCTCGTCGACCCCACGCTCGACCCCGAGGTGAAGAAGGAGTCGGTGATGGGCGTCGTGCGCGGCCACTTCAAGCCGGAGTTCCTGAACCGGCTCGACGAGGTGGTCCTCTTCGACGCGCTCAGCAGGGACGAGCTGACCCACATCGTCGACCTCCAGCTCGCGCTGCTGACCAAGCGCCTCGAGGCGCGCCGCATCGGGCTGGAGATCAGCGACGACGCGAAGCGGTGGCTCGCCGAGACCGGCTACGACCCGGCGTACGGCGCCCGGCCGCTGCGTCGCCTGATCCAGAGCTCGATCGGTGACCCGCTGGCGCGGCTGCTGATCGCGGGCGAGGTCACCGACGGCGGCAGTGTCGTGGTGGACCGTGTCTCCGGGCCGAGTACCGACGGGTTGGTGCTCACCCCCAGAATGGGGGCATGACGCAGCAGACTCAGGCCGCCGGCCGCCCACCCCAGGTCACGATGGCCGGGTGGGTGGCCATGGTCGGGTCCGCCTTTCTCGTCCTCGGCCTGTACGACGCGATCGCCAAGCTGCGTTCGCTGTACAACCGTGAGCTGGTCGCCGCCAAGCTCAAGTCCCCTCCGTACTCCAGCCTCGGAATGAACGTCGAGGAGTGGCTGCAGCTCAGCCAGACCGCGTTCATCGTCGCGGGTGCCTGTGCGGCGGTCGCGGGCATCTGCGGCTTCTATGTGCTCCAGAAGAGCAAGGGCGCGAGGGCGGGCCTCAGTGCTGCTGCGGTCCCGCTCTTCTTCCTCGGCTTCATCGGCGGTCCGTTCTCCTCGGCACTCGTCGCGGTCAGCGCCGTCCTGCTGTGGACCGGGCCGGCCCGTGACTGGTTCGCCGGTCGGGCCGTGCGCCAGACGGTGCCCCGCCGGCCCGAGCGCCAGCAGCCCCCGTCCCAGGGTCAGGCCCAGGATCAGGCCCAGGATCAGGCCGCGGATCCGACGCGGCCCCCGGCGCCGATGCCCCCGCACATGCCCCCGCCGGTGTGGCCGCCCGCGGGTGGATCGCCGGTGTCGACCGGTGCAGCGCCGTACTCCGGTTTCGGGGCCCCGCGCGCCGAGCAGTCGACGGTTCCGCTGACGAAGCGGCCCGCGCCGTTGGTCGCAGCCTGTGTCGTCACCTGGGTCTGCACCCTGCTGGTCGCGGGCCTGCTGACCCTGTCCGCGCTGGCGATCGCGCTCGAACCCACGACCGTCGATGAGCTCCTCAAGGAGCAGGACCGGTTCGCCGAGCTCGGCCTGACCGCGGACCAGGTGCGCACCACGGCGTTCGCGATGATCGGCATCTTCGTGACCTGGTCGATCGTGGCTGCGGGGCTGGCGCTGCTGGTCGTGCTGCGCGTGCGCTGGGCGCGTCCGTTGCTCATCGCGTCGGCCGTGCTCTCGGGGATGCTCTCGTTCGCCCTCGTCACCGCGATCGCCCCGATCGTGACCGCGGTCGCCGGGATGGTGACCGCCTACCTGCTGCTCCGGCCCGAGGTCTCCCTCTGGCTCAACGGCCGCTGACGCTCCGGCGAACCAGCACAGGTGTGCTGCCAAGGTGACTGCGGTGGCGAGGTTCAGGCGCTGAGGTCGGCCGCGGACAGACGGCGCAGCCCCTCCTGAAGCACATCCGGCTCCTTGCAGAAGGCCCAGCGCACCAGGTGCCTGCCGGGGTGGTGGCCGGACCGGGGCGACCCGTAGAACCCCTGCATCGGGATCGCGACGACGCCCGCACGCTCGGGCAGGGCCAGGCAGAACTCCAGCCCGTCCTTCCACCCGAGGTGAGCGACGTCGGTCGTGGCGAAGTAGGTGCCCTCCGGGCGGCGTGCGGTCAGCCCGACCGCGGAGAGTCCGTCGCAGAGCAGGTCGCGTCGCTCCTCGAGGGAGACCGCCAGCTCGCGCGGGTACGCCGCCTCGTGCTCCAGCGCCCAGGCGATCGCCGGCTGGAGCGCGGAGGCGGAGGTGAAGCTGAGCCACTGCTTGGCGGCGAGGACTGCCCCGACGAGCGGGGCCGGGCCGGTCGCCCAGCCGACCTTCCAGCCGGTGAAGCTGTAGCTCTTGCCGGCGCTGGACAGGGTGAGCGTGCGGTCGGCCATGCCGGGCAGGGTCGCGATCGGGACGTGCGTGTGACCGGTGAAGACGAGGTGCTCGTAGACCTCGTCGGTGACCACGATCAGGTCGTGCTCGATCGCGATGCGGGCGACGGCTTCGAGTTCGGAGCGGGTCAGCACGGTGCCGGTCGGGTTGTGCGGGGTGTTGATCAGCAGCAGCTTCGTGCACGAGGTGACCGCGGCTTCGAGCGCATCGACGTCGAGGCGGAACTCCGGCGCGTGCAGGGTGACCGGCCGCAGCACTCCGCCGGCGAAGGAGATCATCGCCGCATAGCTGTCATACCAGGGCTCGAGGACGATGACCTCGTCGCCGGGGTTGACCAGGCCGAGCATGGCGCCGGCGATGGCCTCGGTCGCCCCGGTGGTCACGACCACCTCGGTGTCCGGGTCGAGATCGAGGCCGTAGTGCCGCAGCTGGTGGTCGGCGATGGCACGGCGCAGCGCCGGGATGCCGGCGCCGGGGGCGTACTGGTTGGCGCCGTCGCGCAGGGCCGAGACCGCGCGCTCGATCACGGTCGAGGGACCGTCGCGGTCCGGGAAGCCCTGGCCCAGGTTGACCGCCCCGGTGGAGGCGGCGAGTGCGGACATGCGGCTGAACACCGTCGGCGGGATGCCCGCGAGACGGTCGGCGTCGCGTCGTACTGCCATGGCTCCGAGCCTAGGTCAGGCCCCGGTCAGCGGTGGCGAGCCGTGCTCAGGAGTGTGCGGCGGACTTCCGCTTGTGCGCCCACCACTCGTAGGCGACCGGGATCAGCGAGACCGCGACGATGACGATGATCGCCTTGTCGAGGTTCTCTCCCAGGCTCGGGAAGGCCTGGCCGAGGAAGTAGCCGAGCAGCGTGATCGAGAGGACCCAGAGCACAGCGCCGATGAAGCTCCACGTCAGGAAGACCCGGCGGTCCATGCGGGTGACGCCTGCGACGACCGTGACGAAGGTCCGCACGACGGGCACGAAGCGGCCGATGACCAGTGCCTTGGTGCCGTGCTTCTCGAAGAAGGCGTGCGTCTGGTCGAAGTACTTCCGCTTGAGGATGCGGCCGTCGCGCTCATAGAGCGGCGGTCCGACGGCGCGGCCGATCTCGTAGCCGACCACGTTGCCCAGGAAGGCGGCTCCGACGAAGAGCGCCATCACGACGACCAGGTCGATGGAGTGGTGCCCCGGGACGATCGAGACCTGGTCACCGGCGATGAAGAGGCCGATCGCGAACAGGAGCGTGTCGCCGGGGAGGAACGGGAAGAAGAGCCCGCACTCGATCACCAGGATGATCAGGCTGAGCCACACCATCTCGGTGCCGAAGTGGTCGAGCCACCACTGCGGTTCCATCCAGTCCATGCCCAGCAGCAGCGGCGACATCAGGTCAGCGATCACGAGAGCACAGTAGCCGGGCAACCCCACCCTCCGGGCGGGTCCCGACTAACCTGCGTCCCGTGGACGATCCAGTGCGCGACGGCGAGTACGACGCGGAGCAGCGCGCGCCCTACGACCCCATGCCGCACGGGCCGGAGGAGGTCGGCCTCGGACCGTGGTCCGGACCGTGGCCGGAGGGTCCGCAGTGGGATCCGGAGCTGCTGCGCGAAGGGGACCGCCGCAACGTCGTGGACCGCTACCGCTACTGGACTCTCGAGGCGATCCGCGCCGATCTCGACACGCGCCGCCACGACTTCCACGTCGCCATCGAGAACTGGCAGCACGACTTCAACATCGGCACGATCGTGCGCTCCGCCAACGCCTTCCTCGCGGCCGAGGTGCACATCGTGGGCCGCAAGCGCTGGAACCGGCGTGGGGCGATGGTGACCGATCGCTACCAGCACATCCGGCACCATGCGTCGGCCGCGGACCTGGCGGCGTACCTGCACTCGCTTCCCGGTGGGCCCGTGACCCTGCTCGGCATCGACAACCTGCCGGGCTCGCTGCACCTCGAGACGACAGCCGTGCCACGGCGTGTCTGCTTCCTGTTCGGACAGGAAGGGCCGGGCCTGTCCGAGGGTGCGCGCTCCGTGTGTGATGGCACGTTCTCGATCGCGCAGTTCGGGTCGACGCGGTCGATCAACGCTTCGGCGGCGGCAGCGATCGCCATGCACACCTGGATCCGTGAGTACGCCGACCTCGGTGGCGCCGGTGGTTCGGCCGAAGCCGGGGTCTGGCGCGGCTGAGCGCATGGGCGGGTGGGAGACTTGGCCGCATGCCCAAGCCGTTGCTCGCCGCGTTCGCTGTCTTCCTTCTCGCCATCGGCCTGGTCCTCGGGTTCGGTCTCGGATCCAGCAAGGCCGCGCCCCGCTGGCAGCAGACGCCTGCGCACGCCTCGGCGGAGACCAAGGTGGCGTCGTTCCAGGGCAGCAGCTGGACCTACGGCGTGCGCGGATCGGTCGCCTGGATCGGAGAGGACGGCACGTTCCACGAGGACGGATGGCCGCCCTGCCTCAACGAGCGCACGACCAGCGCGCACATCCTGATCACCCCGCGCACGGTCGACGTCGACGGCACCGGTATCCGGCCCGTGCTCGCGGTGGACTGCCGCTGAGTGCAGTTGCGCTCGCCTGCGGGGGTGAATTCTCGGGGTGAGCCCCGCCGCGCATGATGGTGACCGTCCAGTAGCGCGGCCACGCGGCTGCGCGCCGCGGCGTACGTTCAATAGAGTGTGCGTGGCCCGATCGGCCGCACCCAGTTGCTCGGCCCCGTCGCTCACTACCGTCCTCAGCACCAGGAGATCCTCCGATGCCTATCGCCACCCCCGAGATCTACGCGGAGATGCTTGATGCGGCCAAGGCCGGCGCCTTCGCCTACCCCGCCATCAACGTGTCGTCCTCACAGACGCTGATCGCTGCCCTCCAGGGCTTCGCCGAGGCGGGTTCCGACGGCATCGTCCAGGTCTCCACGGGTGGCGCGGAGTACCTCTCCGGCTCGACGGTCAAGAACATGGTCACCGGCTCGGCCGCCTTCGCGGCGTACGCCGCCGAGGTGGCGAAGAACTTCCCGGTCAACATCGCGCTGCACACCGACCACTGCCCCAAGGACAAGCTCGACGGCTTCGTCCGCCCGCTGCTCGCCCTCTCGGCCGAGCGCGTGGCCCGCGGTGAGAACCCGCTCTTCCAGTCGCACATGTGGGACGGGTCGGCCGTGCCGCTCGACGAGAACCTCGCGATCGCGCAGGAGCTCCTGGCCGCGTCCGTCGCCGCGAAGATCGTCCTCGAGATCGAGGTCGGTGTCGTCGGTGGCGAGGAGGACGGCGTCGAGAACGAGATCAACGAGAAGCTCTACACCTCGCCCGAGGACGCGATCGCGACCGTCGAGGCGCTCGGCTTCGGCGAGAAGGGTCGCTACCTGACGGCGCTCACCTTCGGCAACGTGCACGGCGTCTACAAGCCCGGCAACGTGAAGCTGCGCCCGTCGGTGCTGCTCGACGCCCAGCAGGCGGTCGCGGACAAGTTCGGCAAGGAGCGCGCGTTCGACTTCGTCTTCCACGGCGGCTCCGGCTCGCTGCCCGAGGAGATCTCCGCGGCGGTTGACTACGGCGTCGTGAAGATGAACATCGACACCGACACCCAGTACGCCTTCACCCGTCCGGTCGCGGGCTACATGTTCACCAGCTATGACGGTGTCCTGAAGGTCGACGGCGAGGTCGGCAACAAGAAGCAGTACGACCCCCGCGCATGGGGCAAGGCTGCCGAGGCCGGCATGGCCGCCCGCATCGTGCAGGCCTGCCAGGACCTCCGCTCCGCCGGCACCACCCTCGGCATCTGATCCGCCGAGAGGCCAGGTTTGGCGCGGCGAGCCGTCAGGTCAGCGCTGGGCGTGCGCCGGCCGCGTGAACATGAGCACCGCCGCGAGGCCGAGCACGAGCACCGCCGGGGTGATCAGCAGCGCCTCGCCCATGGCGTTGGCGAACGCAGCGTGCGCCTGCGGCGGGAGCGCCGCTCCGGCGACCGCATGCGCCGGGTCGAACTCCAGGCCGTTGGCGCTGAGGCGTGCGTCCATGAGCACGGCGATGGCGGCTGCGCCGAGGACCGCGCCGATCTGTCGCGTCGCGTTGTAGACCCCGGCGCCTGCACCGGCGAGGTGCTGCGGGAGGTTGCGGGTGGCAGTGGCCGAGAGCGGCGCCCAGATGCCCGCGCTGCCGGCGCCCATCAGCGCCATCGGGGCGAGCAGGTGCCAGTAGGGGACGTCGGGGGAGAGACCGAGCGCCAGCCAGAGCAGCGCCAGGCCGGTGGTCGTGAAGCCGACGGCCGTGATCGAGCGCGGGTGCAGGCGGTCGGTGAGCCTGCCGACGACGGGTGCGAGCACGATCGACATGAGTGCCATGGGGACCAGGAGCAGCGCTGACTGCGTGGGCGAGAGGCCGCGGACCAGCTGGGCCCACAGCATCAGCGGGAAGCCGATCGCCGTGAACGCGAAGCTGATCGTCATGATCGCCAGGTTGGCCAGCGAGAAGTTGCGCTCCTTGAAGAGCCCGAGCGGGACCAGCGGCTCGGAGCTGTTGCGCGCTTGCCAGAAGACGAAGGCGGCGAGGATCAGGAGACCGCCGATGATCAGGCGTGGCACGGTGATCACGCCGGTCACGGTGCCCCAGTCGAACTGGTGACCCTCCTGGATGCCGAACACCAGCGCGAACATGCCCGCGCCGCTCAGCGCGACGCCGAGCCAGTCGAAGCGGTGAGGGTGGGTGTCGAGCCGGGGGACGAGGCGGATCGCCAGCAGGATCGCGATGATGCCGACCGGGATGTTGATGAAGAAGATCCACTCCCAGCCGAGCCCGTCGACGAGGACGCCACCGAGAAGGGGGCCGACCAGCAGCGCGACGCCCGCGGTGGCGCCCCACAGCGCCATCGCCTGGCCGCGACGCTCGGCCGGGAAGATGCGCGTGATGATCGCCATCGTCTGCGGCGTGATCATGCTCGCGCCGAGACCCTGCACGATGCGCGCGACGATCAGCATGCCGACGCTCTCGGTGAGGCCGCACCAGAGGCTGGCGAGCGTGAAGACCACGAGGCCTGCGATGTAGAGGTTCTTCGACCCGAACCGGTCACCGAGCCGCCCGGTGATCAGCACCGGCACGGCATAGGCGAGCAGGTAGGCACTGGTCACCCACACCACGCTGTTGACCTCGGCGTCGAGGTCCTGGATCAGCGCTGGCGTCGCGACGGTCACGATGGTCGAGTCGACCATGATCATGAAGAAGCCGAGGACCAGCGCCCACAGCGCCGGCCACGGGTCCTTCTCGGTCGGCGGATTCGTCACGGCGGAGGTGTCAGGCGAGGTCACGAAGTGAGTCAACCACTTGCGACAGACAACTGTTCCCCGCCCTTTCCCGCCGAGAGGTCAGGTTTGGTGCACTGAGACGTCAGGGCTGGTGTGACGAGGTGGCAGGCTGGTGGCATGAACCTCCAGGACCTCATGCCCACTCCGCCGCCGACCCACCTCCCTGATGACCCGGCCGAGGTCGAGCTCGCCGACGGCGCGGCAGTCGTCGACGTCGTACGCCGTCACCCGGCGTCGCCCGCGGCCTGGGCCGCCCTGGCGGAGTCGGCTCGTGACCGCGACGCGGACGCGGTGGAGGTCTACGCCTATGCGCGGGTCGGCTACCACCGCTCGCTCGACCTGCTGCGGCGCAACGGCTGGAAGGGCAACGGCCCCGTCCCGTGGGAGCACGACGCGAACCGCGGGTTCCTGCGCTCCCTGGCGCTGCTCGCCACCGCCGCCGGAGAGATCGGCGAGACCGAGGAGTGGGAGCGCTGCTCGGCGTTCCTGCGCGACTCCAGCCCGACGGCGTACGACGTGTTGCTGGGCGACGCCTGAGCGAGTCGAGTGCGCAGCGATGTGGCGGATGCAGCCACCTGCGCACTCGACTCAGCGCGTCAGCGCGGGAGCAGCTCGACGAAGCGCTCGGCCGTCTCGCGGCTCGACTGCGGGTTCTGGCCGGTGACCAGGCGCCCATCAACGACGACGGTGTTGCTCCACGGTGCGCCGGGGGTGACCGTGGCGCCGCGCTCGCGCAACTTCGCCTCGATGAAGTACGGCGTTGCGTCGCCGAGGCCGCCCTGGCGCTCCTCCTCGTCGCTGAACGCGGTGAGCCTGCGGCCGGCGAACGTGAAGGCGCCGTCGGTGCCGTTGGCGCTGAGCAGGGCCGCGACGCCGTGGCACAGGGCGCCGACGACCGAGCCGCCGGCTTCGGCACCGTCAAGGAGTCGGCCGAGGGTGGCGTCGCTCGCCAGATCGGCCATCGGTGCGTGGCCGCCGGGCAGGAAGATCCCGTCGTACGACAATCCGTCGACGTCGTCGAGGGCCAGCGGGGTGTCGAGCGACGTCCTGATGCTGTCGAGGTAGGCGCCATGCTTCTTGCCTTCCTCCGGGTCGACGCCGCCGCGCTCGTCAAGGCTGATCGGGTCGACGGTGGGCCGGACGCCGCCCGGGGTGGCGATGTCGATGTCGACGCCAGCGCTGGTCAGTACCTGGTGCGCGACGGCGACCTCTTCGGCCCAGAATCCGGTCGGGTGGGCGGATCCGTCGGCGAGCTCGAGGCTGTCGGCGGCAGAGAGGACGAGCAGGACGCGGGGCATGGGTTGCTCCTTCGGTGAGGTGTCGGCCCGGGTTCTCCGGGGCGTTCGGCTCAACTCTCCGGACCATCACCTCGTTCCCCGATAGAAGGAGTCATCCATCAGGATTCTTATGGCATGGTTCTTGCGTGACCTCCCTCGATCTGCTCGCGACCTTCCTCGAGATCCACCGCGCCGGGTCCCTGTCGGCTGCGGCGGACCGGCTCGGCGTCAGCCAGCCGACGGTGTCGGGCCACCTCGCGCGACTCGAGGCGCAGCTCGGAGAGCAGCTGTTCGTCCGGTCCCGCGACGGAGCTGCCCCGACACCGCGGGCGTCTGCCCTCGCTGCCCGGATCGGCTCCTCGGTCGACACTCTTCGCGGCGCCGTCGCCGAGCCCGCGCCGGAGTCGTCACTGACCGGCACCGTCCGGATCGGAGGTGCATCCGACGTGATGGCACTCCAGATCCTCCCCGCGCTGGCACCTCTGGTCGGCCGCGGGCTGACCTGCCAGGCCCGCCTCGGTCTGGCCGCCGAGTTGCTCGACGACCTCCGGGCGGGCCGTCTCGACCTGGTCGTCTCGTCGGTCCGACCGGTTCCCGGTCCGCTGGTGGCGGCGCCGTTCATTGACGAGGAGTTCGTCCTCGTTGGTTCGCCTGGGATGGCGCGCACGGTCGATGCCGAGCGCCTCGCTGCCGATCCCGCGGGGGCTCTGGGTCATCTGCCGCTGATCGCGTACGGCGAGGAGCTGCCGGTGATCCGCCGCTACTGGCGCAGCGAGTTCGGCCGCCGCCCGTCCAATCCTGTGGCGGTGATCGTTCCGGACCTGCGGGCAGCATGCGCGCTTGCTCGTGCGGGCGCTGGCATCACTGTGCTGCCGACGTACGTCGCCTCCGAGGACCTCGCCGCAGGTGCGCTCGTCCGCCTGCACGAGCCCGACTTCGCGCCGCTGAACACGCTCTACCTCGTCGTACGCCGGGGCGCGGTCGATCCGGTCGTGGCACTCGTTCAGCAGTGCCTGCGCGAAGCCGCTGCCGAGTGGGTGTCGCTCTGACGGCTGACGGCTCGGCGCGCCAAACCTGACCCTTCGGCGCGCCAGACCTGGCGGCTCGCGGCACCAGACCTGACCTTTCGGCGGATCAGGGGGCGAGGAGCGACCGCACCTTGTCGGTGCCCAGCGCGACGATCAGGGTGGGCAGGCGTGGGCCGCGCTCGGCGGAGACGAGGAGGTTGTAGAGCAGCCCGAAGAACGCCTTCTGGTCGGCCTTCACCTGCTCGGTCGGCTGGTCCTCGAGCGCGAGACCCGCGGCCAGCTTCGGCACGCCGTAGACGAGCGTGGTCACCGGCTCCAGCTCGAGCTCGCCCTCCGGAAGGCGCGAGAGCAACAGCGAGATCCAGGTCTGCTCGTCGGCGGTCAGTGCGGCCAGGCGCTCGGTGTCGGCGGAGTCACGCACGATGGTGCGGTCCTCGGCCGGGACGAACTCCTCGGTCCAGCTCATGGCACGGCCGAGCCGCGGCTCCAGCTCCTCCACCGTGTCGTGCGCGTAGCCCACGTGCGACACGATCCGGCTGATCTGGTCGGCCGAACCTGCGGTCACGTCGGCGACGCCGGAGAGCACGCGGAACGGCACCGTCACCTCGGGCACCCGCAGCGTGCCGGCGGAGGCGGTCGACGCTGCCCGCTCATAGGCCAGCACGGCGACGTCCCGCTTGGTCGCGTCGGCGGCCTTCTTCGTCAGCGCGTCCCACTCGTCGTACAGACGCACGACCTCGGGACCGAAGTCGATCGTGAAGGCCTGCTTGGGCTGCTTGCGCGCGTAGAGCCAGCGCACCATCGGCGCCTCGAGCACCTTCAGCGCGTCGGCCGGGATCGGGACACCGCCCGAGGACGACGACATCTTCTGCATGCCCGCGAAGCCGACGAACGCATACGCGACGTACGCCGGGGCGCGGCCGCCGAAGATCTCGACGATCTCCTTGCCGACCGTGTAGGACGAGCCGGGCGTGGAGTGGTCCAGTCCGCCGGGCTCGAAGTTCACGCCCTCGAAGGCCCAGCGCATCGGCCAGTCGACCTTCCAGACGAGCTTGCCGTTGTCCTCGGTCGCAAGGTTCGTGGAGCCGGAGTGGTCGCACGCGGTGCAGGTGTAGGCGAGGTCGTGCGCCGCCTCGTCGTACGACGTGATCGTGGTGGTGTCGCGACCGCAGACGGCGCACCAGGGCTTGTAGGGGAAGCGCGCCAGATCGCCCGCTGGCTCGTCAGCCGAGTCCTCGGCGACCACCGAGTCGGCCAGGGCCGCAGCCTCCTCCTCGGACTCGGCAACCGGGACGGCGGCCTTCGTCCGGTACTGCTCGAGCACTCGCTCGATCTCATCCCGGCGAGACACCGCGAGGAGGATCTGCGAGCGGTAGGTGCCCGCCCGGTACATCTCCGTCTGCGACACCTCCTCCATCTCCACGCCCATCTCGGCGAGAGCAGCGCGGAGCGGCGCCTTGAAGTGGTCGGCCCAGTTGTCGTGGCAGTCCCACGGGTCCGGGACGGCGGTCAGTGGCTTGCCGATGTGCTCGGCCCACTCGGCCGGCACGCCAGACGGGACCTTGCGGTAGCGGTCGAAGTCGTCCCAGCTGTGCAGGTGCCGCGTGGGTACGCCGCGGCGCCGGAGCTCTTCGGCCACGAAGTGCGGGGTCAGGAACTCGCGCAGGTTGCCCAGGTGGATCGGGCCGGACGGCGAGGCGCCGGACGCGACCGTAACGGTCTGCCCCGACTCCACGAAGGCGGCGATGCCCTCAGGGGAGCCGGTGCCGGCGGCGTGGCGGATCGCGTCGTCCGCGGCACGGGTCACCCAGTCGATGGGGTCCTGCTGCCCGGTCTTGCCGCCTCGTGCCATGGGTGTGCCGCTCCTGCGTGGTTTCTGTCGGTGTGCCGAGAGTTGTGCGGCCGCAAACGCTACCTGAGTCACAGCAGGTCCCGACCAAAGTAGGTGGGGCAAACGGTTGCAGACTGCAACGATTAGCTATCCCCGAACTCCAAGGAGTCCGCCACATGGCAACCCTTCTCTACCGCCTCGGCCGCACCGCCTACCGGCGTTGGCCCTTCTTCCTCGTCGGCTGGCTGCTGGTCATCGCCGCCGTCGGCGGTGTCGCGGCGACCAAGTCCCAGCCGTTCTCGGACGCGTTCACGATCCCCGGACTCGAGTCCGTCGAGGCTGCGGAGACGATTCCCGAGCTGATGGACGGCGAGCAGTCCCCGATGGAGGCCGCCTCGATCGAGGTGGTCGTCGCTGCCCCGAAGGGCGCGACCCTCACCGAGGCGAAGTACGCCGACGGCGTCGCTGAGCTCGCTTCCGCACTCGGCAAGCTCGACAACGTGCCCGACCAGATCCCGGTGATCTGGACCGCCGCGCAGGCGAAGGAACTGGCTCCCGCGATGGCGGAGGCCATGTCCACCCCTGAGGCAGCCGTCACGCCGGCCCAGGCCGAGCAGATGCTGCTCGCCCAGATCGAGGCCCAGCCGTCGCTGTCGGAGGACGGCCGGATCGGCCTGCTGTCGACGCAGTTCGACGTCGAGACGATCGCCGATGTCACCCCCGCGATGCAGCAGGAGGTGATCGACACGGTTGAGCAGGTCGCCGACGAAACGGGGCTCCAGGTCGAGGTCCGCGGTGCCGGCATGCAGACCCAGGGCGCCATCAACGCCACCGCTGAGCTCGTCGGCATCGGCGTCGCCCTCGTCGTCCTGGCGCTCACCTTCGGGGCGTTCATGGCCGCCGGTCTGCCGATCGTCACCGCCCTGATCGGCGTCGCGCTCGGCTCGGTGGGCATCACGGCGCTGACCGCGTTCACCGATCTTCCGTCGAGCACCCCGATGCTCGGCATGATGATCGGCCTGGCGGTCGGCATCGACTACACGCTCTTCATCCTTGCGCGCTACCGCAGCGAGCTCGAGCACACGGATGACCGACAGGAGGCCGTCGGCATCGCCGTCGGCACGGCGGGTTCCGCCGTCGTCTTCGCGGGCCTCACCGTGATCATCGCCCTGGCCGGCCTCACCGTCATCGGCATCCCGTTCATGGGCTGGATGGGCATCGGCGCGGCGATCACCGTCGCGGTTGCGGTGCTGGTGGCGCTGACCTTCCTCCCCGCGCTGCTCGGCGTGCTGAAGTCGAAGGCGTTCGGTGGCACCTTCCGCCGCTACCGCCCCGCCCGGGAGGAGGACGGCCGGATCGTCAACAACGGAGTCCGCTGGGCCCGTCTGGTCGGCAAGCGTCCGGTTGCGGTGGTCGTGCTGGTCGTGGTGGCGCTCGGTGCGCTCGCCCTGCCGTTCACGAGCCTCAAGCTCGGCATGCCCGGCGACAACACGGCGCCGGTCGAGAGCTCGCGCTACCAGGCCGTGAAGCTCATCGAGGAGGGCTTCGGTCCTGGCCGCCTCGACCCGATGATGCTGATCGTCGACGCCCGCAAGAGCGACGGCGACGCAGCCAGCAAGCAGGCGGCGTACGCGAAGGTCGTGGACTGGGTCGGTTCGCTCGACGGCGTCGCCCGGGTCGTGGCCCAGCCCGGCACCGACAAGGGCGCGATCATCCTCGTCGAGCCGGAGACCGCGCCGGACGACGACGCGACCCAGACCCTGCTCGACAACATCCGGGCAGGCGAGCCGGAGCTCGAGAACGAGCTCGGCGTCGACCTGGCCGTCACCGGCACGCAGCCGGTCATGGCCGACATCTCCGAGAAGCTGAACAGTGCGCTGGTGCCGTACCTCGCGCTCGTGATCGGCCTGGCCTTCATCCTGCTGATGCTGGTCTTCCGGTCGCTGCTGGTCCCGCTGACGGCGACGCTCGGGTTCCTGCTGTCGGTGCTGGCCACGCTCGGTGCGACGGTCGCAGTCTTCCAGGAGGGTGCGTTCGGGCTCTTCCCGCCGCAGCCGATCGTCAGCTTCATCCCGATCTTCCTGATCGGCATCGTGTTCGGCCTCGCGATGGACTACCAGGTCTTCCTGGTGACCCGGATGCGTGAGGCGCACGTCCACGGCATGACCACGCGTGAGGCGGTTGTCGACGGCTTCCGCAACAGCGCCCGCGTCGTGACCGCTGCGGCGATCATCATGGCGGCCGTCTTCTCCGGCTTCATCCTGATGGACGACGTCATCATCAAGTCGCTCGGCTTCGCCCTCGCCGTCGCGGTCCTGATCGATGCCTTCGTGGTGCGCATGGCGCTGATCCCGGCGCTGATGTACCTGATGGGCGAGAAGGCCTGGTACCTGCCGAAGTGGCTCGACCGGATCCTGCCGAACGTCGACGTCGAGGGTGAGGGCCTGCAGCGTCTTCGTCACTCGGCTGGAGACGGTGGCGACGACCTCGATGCGGATGAGCGGGAGCTCGTCAGCGTCTGAGGACACAGACCGACGGCCTCGCACCCTCCCCGGTGCGGGGCCGTCGCCGTCCTTGGGGCGTGGCGGTCAGCGCGGCAGCAGCAGCGAGTACGCCGCGGGCACGAGGCGCCAGGTCCGGTGCTCCATCGGGCCCTCGATCTCCCCGTCGGCACTGAGCCAGAACGCCTCGCCGTCGACGGTGATCGACTGCCCCGTCACGTGGAGCACCTCGTCGTGGTCGGTGTGCGTGCCGCGCCCCAGCCGCGCGGCGTACCCGATGCGGGCGAGGGGGCCGAGCGCGCGCGTCACCACGACGTCGAGCACGCGGCTCTCCGGGTCGGCGTCCGGGTTGATCGCAGCGCCACCGCCGACGTGCGCGCCGTTGCCGATGGCGACCATCAGGATCTCGGAGTCGACGTCGTGGACGACGTTGCCGTCGACGGTGACGCGGATCCGGACGGTGGGCGGGTTGACGGCCGTGACGAGGGCGCCGATCGGGTAACCGAGCCGCCCGAGGCCCTTGGTGAAGCCAGTGGGGAGCGGCGCGACCGACGCCACGTGGCCGAGGCGCGACTTCCACCGCGCACCGACCCGGCTCGCGGCTGCACCAGCACCTGCGTGCACGTTGTTGACCACCACCTGCTCGCGGTCGTCGACGATGAGGTCGACCGGCCTGGCCTCTCCCTGGAGGACGAGCCCGGCGGCCTCCATGATGTCCAGCGGCACCCCGCTGCCCCGGGCGAAGTCGTTGCCTGTGCCGAGCGGGAGCAGGCCCAGCGTGCGCCCGGCGAGGTCGTTGCGCCCGTGCAGCGACTGCACCACGGCGTGGAGGGACCCGTCGCCGCCGGCCACGACCACGGTCCGGTCGCCGGCCTGGGCCAGACCCTCGTCCAGCTCCTCGATGCCCGAGGTCGCGAGGAGCTCGACGGAGGCTCCCGCCCGAAGGATGCCGAGGGCAGCCTCGAGGGACTCCTCGTCGGCCGTGCCTGCGTCCGCGTTGCTGATCACCAGGAAGTCGGTCACGTCGCAGACCGTACTCGTGCCGGCACGCGACGCACTCGTTTCCGGATGGTGGCCAGAACGCTGCATTTTGGTAGCGTGTGGTCGCAAGAGCCCCGGTCTTGCCGGGGCCTGTTGCATTTCTGGACCGGACAAAAATGCGTCGAGCAGCCGCTGATCCTCATATGGATAAGGGCGGAGGGACTCCGTAGGGAATCTCTTACGAAGGAGCACCACATGCCAGCGATCGTGGTTCTGGGCGCCCAGTGGGGCGACGAGGGCAAGGGCAAGGCGACCGACCTGCTCGCCACCACCGACCCCATCGATTACGTCGTCCGCACCAGCGGCGGACACAACGCCGGCCACACCATCGTGGTCAACGGCGAGAAGTTCGCGACGCACCTGCTGCCCTCGGGCATCCTCACGCCGGGTGCGACCTCGGTCATCGCCAACGGCGTGGTCGTGTCGCCCGAGGCGCTCTTCCGCGAGCTCGACGGCCTGATCGAGCGGGGTGTGGATGTCGCGAACCTGGTCGTCTCCTCCAACGCGCACATCATCGCGTCGTACCACTCGACGATCGACAAGGTCTCCGAGCGGTTCCTCGGCAAGAACCAGATCGGCACGACGGGGCGCGGCATCGGCCCGGCGTACGCCGACAAGGTCAACCGCGTCGGCATCCGTGTCGCCGACCTCTTCGACGAGAAGATCCTGCGCGCCAAGGTCGAGGCCGCGCTCGACATGAAGAACCACGTGCTGACCAAGGTCTACAACCGCCGCGCGGTCGAGGTCGAGGCCGTGGTCGAGGAGCTGCTCGCCTACACCGAGCGGCTGCGCCCGATGGTCGTCGACACCTCGCTGCTGCTCAACCAGGCGCTCGACGCCGGCAAGACGGTGCTGTTCGAGGGCGCCCAGGCGACGATGCTCGACGTCGACCACGGCACGTACCCGTTCGTCACCTCGTCGAACCCGGTCGCCGGTGGCGTCTGCGTCGGCGCTGGTGTCGGCCCGACCCGCATCGACCGGGTCATCGGCGTCATCAAGGCCTACACGACCCGCGTCGGCTCGGGCCCGTTCCCGACCGAGCTCTTCGACGAGGACGGCGCCAACCTGCAGCGCATCGGCGGCGAGATCGGTGTCTCCACCGGCCGCACCCGTCGTTGCGGCTGGTACGACGCCGTCATCGCGCGCTACTCCGCCCGGGTCAACGGCCTGACCGAGTTCTTCCTGACCAAGCTCGACGTGCTCGATTCGTGGGAGCGCATCCCGGTCTGCGTGGCCTATGAGATCGACGGCGTGCGCCACGACGAGATGCCGATGACGCAGACCGAGTTCCACAACGCGGTGCCGATCTACGAGTACTTCGAGGGCTGGAAGACCGACATCTCCGGATGCCGCACCTTCGAGGACCTGCCGAAGAACGCCCAGGTCTACGTGAAGGCGCTCGAGGAGATCTCGGGTGCTCCGTTCTGGGGCATCGGCGTCGGCCCCGGCCGCGAGCAGACGATCGTCCCGCCCCGCGACTGACCCGCCCCTCTTTCCCGTCGACACGGCCCGACCTCGACGTCGACACGGCCCGACTTCGACGTCGACACGGCGCGACTTCGACGTCGACACGGCGCTACGTGGCCGCGCCTCGTCCAAGTTGCGACGTGTCGACCTCCAACTTGCGACGTGTCGACGTAGGGGGAGGGTCAGGCGGTGGGGGAGACGATGCCGCGGTCGAACGCGAACACGATCGCGGCGGCCCGGTCGCGCAGGCCGAGCTTGGTGAAGATCCGGCCGACATGGCTCTTCACGGTCACCTCGGAGATCACCAGCGTCTCGGCGATCTCGCCGTTGGAGAGCCCGCGCCCGATCAGCCTCAGGACATCCAGCTCGCGCGCGCTCAGGGTCGTGTCGTCGGCGCCCGCGCCGCCCGGCGTACTCGTGCGGTAGGTGGCCAGCACCCGGCCGGTGACGGCTGGGTCGAGCAGGGCCTGGCCGGTGGCGACAGCGCGTACGCCGCGGATCAGGTCCTCGGCGGGGGAGTCCTTGAGGAGGAAGCCGGCCGCGCCCGCGCGCAGGACACCCGAGAGCAGCTCGTCGTCGTCGAACGTGGTGAGCGCCAGCACGGGCGGCGCGTCAGGAGCAGAGCGCAGGCGGCGGGTGGCCTCGATGCCGTCGACGTTGCGCATGCGGAGATCCATGATCACGACATCGGGTTGGCAGGAAGCCACCGCAGCAGGCACCTCGGAGCCGTCGGAGCACTCGCCCACGACATCGAAGCCGTCCTTCTTGCGCAGGATGCGGCGCAGCCCGGACCGGACCAGCTCCTGGTCGTCGACCAGCAGCACCCGGATGTCGGCGGTCGCGGTCACTGGCGCTCCTCGACCTGAGCCGTGCGAACCAGACGATCTGCGCGAAGACTTCTTGTCAGCATGTGACGAAAAGTCTTCGCCGTGGCTGCACTGCCGCTCATGGGGTCACCGTTCCAGGAGAGGGCGCGGCGCGGAAGCCGGGCCGCAGGATCTTGGGGAGGCCGAGGCGGCACGTCTCGGCAGCGCGGGCCGGAACGGCGACCTCGACCACCCAGACCCCGTCGCGCGGCCCGGCGGCGAAGTGTCCGTCGAGGAGCGCGGCGCGCTGCTGCATGCCGGTGAGGCCGGCGCCATCGCGCGGTCCCTGGGCGGCAGGGGACGGCAGCGTGTTCCAGATCTGGAGCGCCTGCCGTGACGCATCGGCCTCCAGGACCACCACCGCGCGGGAGGCGGGCTGGTGCTTGGCGATGTTGGCCAGCGACTCCTGCGCGATCCGGTAGAGACCGAGTGCCGTCTGAGCGGGCACGTCCTCGGGGGAGCCCGAGATCTCCAGCACCACGTCGAGCCCGGCGCCACGGAACTCCTCGACCAGAGCGGTCACGTCGAGCAGGTCGGGCGCCGGTCGGGGAGCACCGCCACCCTGGCCCAGCAGCCCGACGGTGTGCCGGATCTCGGCCATCGCCTGGCGCCCGAGCCGCTCGGCGTCGAGCAGCGCTTCGGCGGCCTCGGCCACATCGACGTCCTCGTCCTCCAGCGAGCGGCGGGCCGCGGTCAGGTGCAGCAGCGTGACGCTGAGCGAGTGCGCGATGACGTCGTGGACCTCGCGGGCGATCCGCTGGCGCTCCTCCAGGACCGCCGCGGCCTGCGCGGCAACAGCCATCGACTCCTGCGCGTCGAGGCGGCGCTGCTGGTACTGCATGATGAAACCGATGTCCCAGCCGACGACGATGCCGGCGATCCAGAACGCCGACGCCTCGACGTCACCCGTCACGCCGAGGAAGCCCACCGCAGCGCAGACGAGAGCGGTGGCAACCAGGCTCTCGACGAACTTCTCGAGCGCTCCCAGATGGCCGACCAGCATCACCAGCGAGAAGATCGCGAAGTCGTAGCCGACCGGGTACTGCGCCATCAGCACCAGTGTCGGCACCGCGGCCAGGGGTGCGGTCAGCCACCACCGCAGGCGGATCGCCAACGCGTCGAAGACCCACGGGATCGACGAGATCAGCGCGAGTCCCGCGGCCGCCGCAACATCACCAGAGCCAGAGCGCTGGGCCACGCCGATGACCAGGGCGATGGCGGTGCTGCCGTACATGACCAGTGGGATCCACCAGACGAACTGGGGATAGCCGTGGCGCGCCCAGCGGGCGGACAGCTTCGAGGTCAGGGACGAGAGGGACACCACCCCAGCGTAGGTCCGCGCGCACCCCCGGGACATCCGTCCGTGGGTGGAGGATCACACCCCGGGTTCCTCCCGTGGGAGGACCAGCAGGACCCTCCCGTGGCACGCTGTGAGCAGGGCTGGCCGTGCGTAGCGTCGGGAACCACAGACGCCACCCACTCCCATCTGCGGATGGGCACCAACGAGGAGCCGGCCATGAACGCATCAGCAGCCCGACCGCAGAACGCCTGGGAGACCTACCGTCACCGCGCCGCGGTGCTGCGCGATGTCATCACCGGGCTCGAGCAGCGCCCCGAGAAGAACTCCGAGCAGAGCTCCGGGCTGCCGTGGAACGACGTGATCGCGGAGGTCTTCACCGACCGTGCCGATCTGCTGGTCGCCCTCCACGATCTCTGGTCGCGCCGGCTCGCCGCCCGGCTGGACCTGGCCCTCGAGCTGCACGACATCCCGGAGGCCAGCGTCGCCGAGGCCTACGCCGCAGTCGCCGCCGACCTCGCCCCCGTACGCCGCGTGCTCGACGCCCACGCGCACCACCCGGCCCTCGCGCGCCACCGGGCCAACGCCGACCGGATGATCGCTCTGGCGGCCGGGCTGGCCACTGTCGGCGACCCGCTCGCGGTCAGCGCCGCACGCGGTGCGGCGTTCCGTGCGCGGACCGCTCGCGTCGTCGTACCCGCTCGCCGCGACGGCTGGCTCGCGGAGCGCCTCACCACCCCGTTCACCAGCGGCCCGTTCACCCGTGCCCCTCGACTGAAGGCGAGCGCCTGACCCCATGCGTGCCCTGGCTTCCCTCTCCGTCCGGCGTGCACCCTTCGTGGTGCTGCTCTGGCTCGCGATCATCGTCGGACTCAACATCGGCGTGCCGCAGCTCGAGGCCGTCATCGCCAAGGACACGACCGCCTTCGTCCCTGAGGACGCGCCGTCCATCGCGGCGTACTCCCACATGGACCAGGCGTTCGGCACGGGCGAGACCAAGGCCGTCGTGTTCGTGGCGGGGGAGCGGGAGGGCGGCCTGACGGCTGCCGACAGGGCGTGGTTCACGGCCCTCTCCGGACGGATCGCGGCGGCCGAGGACGAGGTCACCACGACCACCGACCTGACCCGCAAGGGTGTCTGGGAGGCGCTGGTCAGCAAGGACGGCGAGGCGGTCTACCTGCAGGTCGGGCTGCCCTCCGACGTGGGCACGCCGACCGCGTCGCAGGAGATCCACGAGGTCCGGGAGGTCGTCGCCACCGACGTGCCCGCAGGCCTCTCGGTCGCGGTCACCGGGCCCGCGGCGACGATCACCGACACCCAGGACACGATCGAGCACGACATCGCCAAGATCACCGTGGTGACAGTCGTCCTGATCGCGATCATCCTGCTGCTGCTCTACCGCTCGCTCGGCGTGACGGTCCTGGTCCTCACCTTCATCGGTGCCGCGCTCGGCGCCGGCCGCGCGGTCGCGGCACTCGGTGGCGAGATGGGCTGGTTCCACGTCTCGACCTTCACCGCGTCGTTCGTGACCGCGATCGTGCTGGGTGCGGCGACCGACTACGCGATCTTCCTGCTCAGCCGGTTCCACGAGCAGCGGCGGGCCGGTGTCGAGGCGCGCGAGGCTGCGCGCGCGGCCACGGTCAAGGTCTCCTCCGTCATCGTCGGCTCCGCCCTCACCGTCGTCCTCGCCACTGCGGCGATGGGCCTGGCCGAGATCGGCATGTTCAGCACCACCGGCCCGGCCATCGCGCTCGCGGTCGCGTTCACGCTCCTGCTCTGCCTGAGCCTCCTGCCCGCGATGCTGGCCCTCATCGGCCCGCGCGGCTGGGTCGACCCGAAGCCCGCCAGGTCCGAGGCACGCTGGGCTGGTGTCGCGGCGTACGTCGTCGCGCGGCCGGCGCGCGTCCTCGCGCTCGGGCTGCTGCCGCTGATCCTGCTGGCGCTGTTCTACCCGTTCATGGACCTGGCCTATGACCAGCGCCGCGTGCAGCCGAAGGACACCGAGAGCAACGACGGCTACGCCCTGCTCGCCGACCACTACCCGGCCAACGAGGTGCTCGCCGACTACGTGCTGATCACGAGCGACCACGACCTGCGCAACTCGAAGGACATCGCTGCGATCGAGCAGGCGGCGGCCTCGGTCGCCCGGCTCCCTGGTGTCGAGTCCGTGCGGACCGTCTCCCGCCCGCTCGGTACGACGCTGGAGCAGGCCTCGCTCGGCTACCAGATGGGCGTCGCGGGTGACCGCCTCGGCAAGGCCTCCGCCGGTGTCCAGAAGGGTGTGAAGTCGGCCGAGGAGCTCTCCGCCGGTGCCTCCGAGCTGAGCACCGGCGCCGGTCAGGTCGCCGACGGCGCCACCCGCGCCGTCGACGGTGCGGACCGCCTGCTCGCCGGGGCCGACGAGCTCGCCTCGGGTGTCGCGCGACTGGCCGCCGGCGCGGATTCTGCGACAGCCGGAGCACGCCGGCTCCGTGACGGCGCGAACCAGCTTGCTGACGGCCTCGAGTCAGGACTCGACCAGGCGCAGGTCGCCGTCGACGGGCTCGGCCTCGCCTACAACGCGTTGAGGCAGAGCCTGGTGTGCGGACTCGACCCCTACTGCTCCCGTGCCCGTGACGGCATCCGCCAGATCTGGGTCGGCGAGCGCGACCAGCTGATCCCGGGCCTGCGCGACGCCGTCGCTGCCGCCCGCGCGATCGCCGATGGCAGCGCATCCCTCGAGGACGGGCTGGCACAGATGCAGGCCGGCCTCTCCAAGGCTGATGCAGGTGCCGCTCAGCTGCGTGCCGGCCAGGCGACGCTCGCCGACAAGCTCGGCGACCTGGCTTCCGGAGCGGGTCAGGTTGCTGAGGGATCGGAGAAGGTCGCCGGTGGCACCTCCCAGGTGGCCGGCCGGATCGAGGAGCTCGGCACCGGCCTGACCGATGCGTCGTCCTACCTCAACCAGACGGCGGCCGAGACCAAGGACCCCGCGCTCGGCGGCTTCTACCTCCCGCCGGCGGCGTTCCACGACGAACGGTTCGCCCTGGCGCGCGGGCTCTTCATCTCGCCCGACGGGAAGTCGGCGCGGATGATCGTGGTCGGGTCGACCGATGCCTTCGGCAAGGAGTCGATCGACCGGTCCGCGGAGCTTCTTGATGCGACGGAACTCGCCCTCGCGGGTGGTCCGCTTGCGGGCAGCACCATCGAGGCCGCGGGCATGCCTTCCTCGCTCGCCGACATCCGTGAGCTCTCGACGCGCGACTTCCGGATGGTCGCGCTGCTCTCCCTGCTCGTCGTCCTGATCATCCTGCTGGTGCTGCTGCGCAGCGTCGTCGCGGCGCTCTTCCTGCTGTCGTCGGTCGTGCTCTCGTACGCCGCGGCGATCGGCCTCGGCGTGCTGTTCTGGCAGGTCCTGCTCGACAAGCCGCTCGACTGGACCGTGCCGTCGATCGCCTTCGTGCTGCTCGTCGCGGTCGGCGCGGACTACAACATGCTGCTGATCAAGCGGATCCGTGACGAGGCGCCCAACGGCGAACCCGAGGGCGTCGCCCGGGCGCTCGCAGTCACCGGAAGCGTCATCACGGCAGCCGGCCTGATCTTCGCGGCGAGCGTGTTCGCGATGATGTCGGGCAGCGTGCTGACGCTCACCCAGATCGGCTTCACCATCGGCATGGGCCTGCTGCTCGACACGTTCATCGTCCGCACGCTGGTGGTGCCGGCGTTCGCGGCGCTGGTCGGTCCGCGGCTGTGGTGGCCGAAGATCGAAGCAGGCGCCGCGGCGCGTCAGTCCAGCCCGGCGACCTGACGGGCGGTGGCGCTGAACGCGGCCACCACCTGGTCGCCGTCGTCGAGGTAGACCCCGACCAGGGCGGCGTCGCGGAGCAGCACGAGGGCCGCCGCGAGCTGGGCAGGATCCGGGCGGCCCGCGGCAGCAGCGAGATCACGCAGCGCACCGCGGAACCACGCCCGGTGGCCGGCGACGATCTGGCGCACCGTGCTCTCCGGGTCGGCGTACTCGGCGGCGGCATTGATGAACGGACAGCCCCGGTCGTGGTAGCGCCGTGCGTCGTCCGCGATGCCGGCGATCACGAGCTCGAGGAGCTCGGTCGGTGAGCCGCCGGTTGTGGCCGCCGCCGCGAAGTAGCCGCGGATGGTCGCGTCCTCCTGCTCGAGGTACGCCGCGACGAGGGCCTCCTTGCCGGCGAAGTGGCGGTACATCGTCGCCCGGGTGACACCGGCCTCGGCGAGCACGCGATCGACGCCGACGCCCTTGATGCCCTCGCGGTAGAAGAGCCCCGAGGCGACGCGCAGGAGGCGCTGGCGCGGCTCTGAGGGGGTGGGGGACACGGGGCTGACCATAACGCGCTCCTCCTCTCTTGACCTGACGGCTTGCTTGCCCCATTCTAGAGGAAGAACGAACGTTCTATCTACTACGTCAAGGAGTGCCCGATGACCATCACGCCCCGAGAGGCAGCCGAGATCGCTGCCGCCAACGAGTCCGGCCGCCAGCCCGTCGTGCTGATCCACGGCCTGTGGCTGCTCGCCGAGTCCTGGGACGGCTGGCGCCACCTGCTCGAGGAGCAGGGCTACGCCGCGGTCGCCGTCGACTGGCCCGACGACCCGACCTCGGTCGCCGAGGCGCGGAGCAACCCCGACGTCTTCGCGGGCAAGGGAGTGGGCCAGGTCGCCGACCACATCGCCGAGGTGATCACCCGCCTCAACCGCAAGCCCGCCGTCATCGGGCACTCGTTCGGCGGACTGCTGGCGCAGATCATCGCCGGGCGCGGTCTTGCTGCAGCCACGGTGGCGATCGACCCGGCCCCGAGCCGCGGCGTGCTCCCGCTGCCGTTCACGGCGCTCAAGGCAGCCTTCCCGGTGCTCGGCAACACGGCCAACCGCAAGCGTGCGGTCACGTTGACGTTCGACGAGTTCCGCTACGGCTTCGCCAACGCGGTCAGTGAGGCGGAGGCCCGGGCGCTTTACGAGTCGTCCCACGTCGCGGCGCCCGGTCGCCCGCTCTTCCAGGCCGCGACCGCCAACATCGACCCCGGCACCGAGGCCCGCGCCGACAAGAAGAACCCCGACCGCGGCCCGCTGCTGGTGCTCAACGGCGAGAAGGACACCATCGTGCCCCGCCGGCTCGCCTACGCGGCGTACAAGAAGCAGCGGAAGAACCCCGGCGTCACCGAGTGGCTCGAGCTTCCCGGGCGCGGGCACTCGCTGGTGTTCGACAGCAGCTGGGAAGGCGTCGCCGAGGCAGCGACCGGGTTCCTCGCCGCCCAGGGCATCCGCGACTGACCGGCAAATCGGGAGAGGGCTCGCCCGCCCGTAGAATCCTGCGGCGTGAAGACCCTTGTCATCGGCACCGGCGGCCGCGAGCACGCGCTTGCGCTCGCGCTCTCCCGCGACGCATCCGTCACCGAGGTGCACGCCGCACCCGGCAACCCGGGCATCGGCGCGGTAGCGACGCTGCACTCCGTCGACCCGCTCGACGGGGCGGCCGTTGCGGCCCTGGCGCTCGAGATCGGTGCGGACCTGGTCGTCGTCGGTCCCGAGGCTCCGCTCGTCGCGGGTGTCGCCGATGCGGTGACCGAGGCCGGCATCCCGGTCTTCGGTCCCTCGCGCGACGCCGCTCAGCTCGAGGGTTCCAAGGCGTTCTCGAAGGGCGTCATGGAAGCCGCCGGTGTCCCGACCGCTCGCTCCTTCACCTGCACGACCCCTGCCGAGGTCGCGGCTGCGCTCGACGAGTTCGGCGCGCCGTACGTCGTCAAGGACGACGCGCTCGCTGCAGGCAAGGGTGTCGTCGTGACCAACGACCGCGACGAGGCGCTGGCCCACGCGGCCGGGTGCGGACGCGTCGTGGTCGAGGAGTTCCTCAAGGGACCCGAGGTGTCGGTCTTCGCGGTCTGCGACGGCGCCACGGCGTACGCGCTCCAGCCTGCGCAGGACTTCAAGCGGATCTTCGACGGCGGCCTCGGCGCCAACACGGGCGGCATGGGCTCCTACAGCCCCCTCCCGTGGGCGCCCGCCGACCTGCGCGAGACCGTCATCGAGAAGGTCGTGCAGCCGACGCTCGACGAGATGGCCCGCCGCGGCATGCCCTTCCGCGGTTGCCTGTACGTCGGCCTCGCGCTGACCGACGCCGGCCCGCGGGTGATCGAGTTCAACGTGCGGTTCGGCGACCCGGACATCCAGCCGGTGCTGGCGCTGATCGAGTCACCGGTCGGCCAGCTCCTGCTCGCGGCCGCTCGAGGTCGACTGCACGAGATCGAGGCGCCGGTCTTCCGTGACGGCGCGTCCGTGACGGTCGTCCTCGCCTCGGCGGGCTATCCCGAGTCGTCCTCCGCGGGCGATGTCATCCGCGGCACCGGCAACGCCAACGGGGTCGCCGACGTCGACGTGATCCACGCCGGCACCGCGATCATCGACGCCCCCGAGCCGGGCGATCCGGACCACCGCCACCTGGTCACCGCCGGTGGCCGCGTGCTCGCCGTGCGCGCGATCGGCTACGACGTGGCCGATGCTCGCTCGCGTGCCTACGCCGCAGCCGACCTGATCGCGTTCAACGGCATGCAGCGGCGCTCCGACATCGCTGCCGAGCCGCTCGGTGTCATCGAGGGCGCAGCAGTCCTGGAGGGCTGATCCCGCGGCGTCTGCTCAGTGCACGTAGTCGTCGTAGGTCCGCTCGCCGCGAAACGGTGCGAGGTGCTGCGCGACGATCCCCTCCGGGACCGACTCCTGCTTGAAGACGCCGTACTCCTCGGGCCAGCTGCCATCGCGCGGCAGCTTGAAGGACCCCATGAGCATGTCGATCACGGGCAGGTGGATCGCGTAGTTCCGGTCCCAGTAGTCGGTGTGCCGCGCGTGGTGCCAGTGGTGGTAGCGCGGCAGCACGATGAGGTACTCGAGCCAGCCGAAACGGACGCCGATGTTGGCGTGCGCGACGACGGCCTGGATGCCCACCAGGACCGCATAGGCATTCACCGCCGACTGTGAGAAGCCGAGGAAGAGCAGCGGCAGCAGCACGATGCTGCGCGTCATCACGGTCTCGACGAAGTGGACGCGTGAGCCGGCCAGCCAGTCGAGCTCGGGGCTGGAGTGGTGCACCGCGTGGAAGCGCCACAGCACCATGATCCGGTGGTAGCAGCGGTGCAGGGTCGCCTGCGCGGCATCCGCGACGAAGACCGCCAGCAGGAACTGCGCCAGGAACGGCAACCCGCCGATCCAGGCCTGGACGTGCGGCACCTTCGCGGTGTCCACGACGAGCGAGGTCGTGGCCGTGACGACGATCAGGATGAACTGCACGAGCACGTGGCTCATGAAGAAGTACGCCGCGTCGGTGCGCCACCCCTTGCGGAAGACCGCGACCGGACGCCGGGCGAACTGGTGCTCCAGCGGGATGAAGACGAGCGCGGAGAAGAAGAGCGCCAGGACGAACCAGTCCAGCCCCAGCGAGTACGGCGTGTGGCTGATCGGGCCGTCGAAGGGGACGTCGCTGCCCCCGAGGAGCACGGCTCCGGTCGCCGCGCAGACGCCCGTCAGGGCGACCCGCTTGTGCTGGTCCAGCAGGACCGCGACCGTGCCGGTGATGAAGGCGGCGGCGATCCCGGCCAGCAGCAGCGTCCTCGCGAACTCCTCGGTGTAGATCGCGCGGAACTCACGGCTGGTCAGCAGGTCGGGGAAGTGGAAGCAGAGCACCGCGACGAGGCTGAGGACGCCGAGGAAGCAGGAGACGGTCGCCAGGGAGATCGGCTGGCGCGGCTGCGTGGTGGGGCGACCAGCTTCGGTGGCGCTGGCAGTTGCGGTGGCGGGTAGCTCGGGCATGTGTTCAAGGATGGGCTCGGCTGACGGGTCCGCGCCGGAGCAGACCTACTCATTTCCGGCACGTTGGACACGTCGGGGAGGGGTGCTCGCAGATCGTGGGAGAATCTGGTCCCGTGACTGTGCCTAACGTCCTCGCGACCCGCTACGCCGCTGCTGACCTCCGCGACATCTGGTCGCCCGAGCACAAGATCGTGCTCGAGCGGCAGCTCTGGATCGCTGTGATGAAGGCGCAGAAGGACCTCGGCATCGAGATCCCCGACGGCGTGATCGAGGCCTACGAGGCCGTCATCGACAAGGTCGACCTCGACTCCATCGCGGCTCGCGAGCGGATCACCCGCCACGACGTGAAGGCGCGCATCGAGGAGTTCTGCGCGCTCGCCGGCCACGAGCACATCCACAAGGGCATGACCTCGCGCGACCTCACCGAGAACGTCGAGCAGCTCCAGGTGGTCCTCTCGCTCGGTCTGGTCCGTGACCGCGCCGTGGCCACCGTCGCCCGCCTCGCCCGGCTCGCCTCCGAGCACGAGGCCACCGTCATGGCCGGGCGCAGCCACAACGTCGCCGCGCAGGCCACGACTCTCGGCAAGCGCTTCGCCACTGTCGCCGACGAGATGCTCACCGGCATCCAGCGCATCGAGGAGCTGCTCGCGCGCTACCCGCTGCGCGGCATCAAGGGACCGATGGGCACGGCCCAGGACATGCTCGACCTGCTCGGTGGCTCGGCCTCCGACCTGGCCGACCTCGAGTCCCGGGTCGCGGCGCACCTCGGCTTCTCGCAGGTCTTCACCTCGGTCGGCCAGGTCTACCCGCGCTCGCTCGACTTCGACACGCTCTCCGCGCTGGTGCAGATCACCGCCGGCCCCTCCAACCTCGCCACGACGATCCGCCTCATGGCTGGCATCGAGCTCGTGACCGAGGGCTTCAAGGAGGGCCAGGTCGGCTCGTCGGCGATGCCCCACAAGATGAACACCCGCTCCTGCGAGCGGGTCAACGGCCTCGCCGTCATCACCCGCGGCTACCTCTCCATGGTCGGCGAGCTCGCCGGTGACCAGTGGAACGAGGGCGACGTCTCCTGCTCCGTCGTCCGCCGCGTGGCGCTGCCTGACGCGTTCTTCGCCGTCGACGGCCTGTTCCAGACGTTCCTGACCGTCCTCGACGAGTTCGGCGCGTTCCCGGCCGTCATCCAGCGCGAGCTGGACCGCTACCTGCCGTTCCTCACCACCACCAAGGTGCTGATGTCGGCCGTTCGCAACGGCGTCGGGCGCGAGACCGCCCACGAGGTGATCAAGGAAGCCGCCGTCGGCACCGCGCTCGCGATGCGCGCCGGCCAGGTCGAGAACGACGTCTTCGCCAAGCTCGCCGCCTCGCCGGAGCTGGGCCTGACCCGCGCCCAGATCGACGAGCTGGTCGCCAACCCGATCGAGTTCACCGGTGCGGCTGTCGACCAGGTCCGCTCGGTCGTCGCCCGGGTCGAGGAGCTGGCCAAGCGCTTCCCCGACGCCGCGGCGTACTCGCCCGGCGCGATCCTCTGATCCACCCCTCGTGCCTGCGTGTAACGCGCAGTTCGCGACTCTTCTGCCGTCCTCAAGGGCGGCGGTAGTGCACTGAACTGCGCGTTACACGTGGGCGGGGGAGCTTCGCGCCAGCAAACCTGACATCACGCGTTGTCACTCGTGCGAGACTGCAGGAATGGACGGCTACTTCGCACCGGACTCGATGGTGGTGCGCGCGATGGGGACCCGCGCGGTCGCGCTGACCTACGGGCAGCGGGCGCTGGTCACCGGGGCGCTCCACCCGCGGCTCTTCGTCGGCACCGCACAGCACACGACACACCGGCAGACGCCGTACACGCGGCTCGGGCTCACGGCCCGACTGTTCGAAGCGGTCTTCCTTGGCGACAAGGAGGAGGCCGACCGCGCGCTGAGCTTTGCCGCCAAGCGCCACGAGCCGGTGCACGGCCGGATGCAGGTCGACGGCGGTCCCGCCCATCCACAGGGCGCGCCCTACTCCGCGGCGGATCCGGGCCTGATGTGGTGGACGGCCGCGTTCACGCTCGACTCGGTCGAGCACATGCACGACCTCCTCGTACGCCGCCTGCGGGACCGCGAGCGCGAGGAGCTGTTCGAGGGATTCGTCCTCTGGGCGGAGCTGTTCGGCATGCCGCGCGACGCCGCCCCGGCGTCGTACGAGGAGTTCCGGAGCGCGTTCGACAGCTGGCTCGCCTCCGAGGAGCCGTGGCCCGTGGACGAGGCGCGCCTGGTCGCGCGGCACATCGCGGGCATGTCGGGCTACAACCTGCCGGCGCACGCGATCTCGTCGCCGGCGCTCGCGACGGTGGTCCAGGGCTCGCTCGCGCCGCGGGTCCGCGACCTGCTCGACATCCCCTGGGGCCGCCACGACGAGCTGCGGTTGCAGGGCATCGCGCGGGCCAGCCGGCTCGCGCACAGCCGGGTCTCCCTGCTCGCGCGGACCCCGCTCATGCGCGGGCGCAGCGAGGAGTTCTACAAGGTCGTCGCCCATGGCGAGCGGGAGCTCGTACGCCGCGGCGGCGTCAGCATGCCCGGCGTCTCGGACGTCCTCTGACTGCTCGGGCCAGGCGCTCGGGACTGACGTTGCGCTGAGAGATCAGGCGGGCTTCACGTCCAGGACGACCTCGAACTCGAGCAGGTCGGCACCGGAGGAGACCGGACGCTTGGGTGCCTCGCCCGGAGGGGTCGCGTGGGCCGCCTTGGCGGAGCCGTCGCGCCAGGCGGCGAACGCCTCCTCGGTCTCCCACTGCGTCACCACGAAGTAGCGCTCGTCGCCCGCGACGGGGCGGAGCAGCTGGAAGCCGAGGAAACCGGGGGAGTTCTCGACCGTCCCGGCGCGTGCGGCGAAGCGTGCTTCGAGCTCGGTGCCGGAGCCGGCAGGGACATGGATGGCGTTGATCTTCACGACGGACATGCCGCCAGCCTAGGACCCGCCCGAAGATAGGCTGGCGCCCATGCTGAACATCCCGCAGGCACCGGCGATCCCCGGCACGACGCACCTCCACTCGGGCAAGGTCCGTGACCTCTACCGGATCGACGAGGGCGAGTTCGCAGGCCAGCTGCTCATGGTCGCCAGCGACCGGATCTCGGCCTACGACTACGTGCTGGAGAGCACCATCCCTGACAAGGGCGAGATCCTCACGCGCATGAGCCTGTGGTGGTTCGACACCCTCGGGGTGACCCACCACGTGCTGTCCACCGATGTCCCGGAGGCGGTCAAGGGCCGCGCCGTCATCGTGCAGGACCTCGAGATGTTCCCGGTCGAGTGCGTCGCCCGCGGCTACCTCACCGGTTCGGGCCTGAGCGACTACCGCGCCACCGGCGAGGTCTGCGGCATCGCGCTGCCCGACGGCCTCGAGGACGGCTCGCGCCTGCCCGAGCCGATCTTCACCCCGGCCACCAAGGCGGCCGTCGGCGACCACGACGAGAACGTCTCGTACGACGCCGTCGTCGGCGAGATCGGCGAGAAGGCTGCCGCCGCGCTGAAGTACCAGACCCTGCTGGTCTACGGGAAGGCCGAGGCCATCGCGCGCGAGCGCGGCATCATCCTGGCCGACACCAAGTTCGAGTTCGGCAAGCTCAAGGACAACACCCTCGTGCTCGCCGACGAGGTGCTCACCCCCGACTCCAGCCGGTTCTGGCCGGCCGACTCGTGGAAGCCGGGGCAGGCCCAGCCGTCCTACGACAAGCAGATCGTGCGCGACTGGCTCACCTCGCCGGCCTCCGGCTGGGACAAGAGCTCCGGCGAGCAGCCGCCGGCCCTGCCGGACGAGGTCATCGCGCACACCCGGGCCAAGTACATCGAGGCCTACGAGAAGCTCACTGGTCTGACGTTCTGATGCCACGCCAGGGGATCGCTGTCGAGTTCGCGGTCCCGTGCGCCGTTGCCCGGGCCTACCTGAGCGATCCGCGCAACCGTCCGGCGTGGCAGTCGTCCCTGCGTGCCGTCGCCGACGTCGTGCCCGGCCGGGACGGCGAAGCGGGCGGCGTGGAGGCGACGTGGACCGATGTCACGGTCGTTCCCGGCATCCGGCCCCGCATGCGCACCGAGTACGACGACGCGCAGCGCTGGATCGAGTCCGGAGCCTTCGGGCCGTTCCGCGCGACCCTCGAGCTGGCCTTCGAGCCGGCCGCGCACGGCTGCGTCGTCACGGCACGCTTCCGGGTGCTGGGGCTCGGCCTCGGGCGGCTGATCACGGTCGCCTCGATCCCGGCGATCCGCGCCGACCTGCGCCGCGCGGCCGCCATCCTCGCGCGGTGACCAGGAGGTCCTGCACAAGGCCTACCCTGCGATTTTGTGCCCGGGCACATCCCTTCGTGTGACCTCCGTCGCTAGGTTGGGCGGCATGCTGAATCTGTCGTCCCTCCTCGAGGACTCCGCCCGCAAGTACCCCACCCGTGACGCCCTGGTCCTCGGCCCGACCCGGCTCACCTACGCCCAGGTCAACGGCGCTGCCAACCAGGTCGCGAACCTGCTGGTCGAGCGCGGCATCAAGCCGGGCGACAAGGTTGCCCTGAGCTGCCCCAACCTGCCCTACTTCCCGATCGTCTACTACGGCATCCTCAAGGCCGGCGCGGTCGTGGTCCCGCTCAACGTGCTGCTCAAGTCGCGCGAGATCGCATTCCACCTCGAGGAGGCGGACGTCAAGGCGTTCTTCTGCTTCCAGGGCACCCCGGACCTCCCGATGGGCGAGGAGGGGTTCAAGGCGTTCCAGTCGGTCGCGGACGTCGAGCACTTCTTCCTGATCACCGCCGACCCGGCTGCCGAGAGCCCGATCGAGGGTGCCGAGACCATGGGCCGCGCGCTCGCGGGCAAGAGCCCCGTCTTCGACGCGGTGGTCACCGAGGCCACCGACACCGCGATCATCCTGTTCACGTCGGGCACGACCGGCAAGCCCAAGGGTGCCGAGCTGAGCCACGCCAACACGATGATGAACGTCGTCACGAGCAACCGCCTGTTCCAGAGCAAGCCGGGCACCGACAGCCACCTGCTCTGCCTCCCGCTCTTCCACACCTTCGGTGCGACGGTGCAGATGCACGCGGGCTTCTCGATGGCTGCCACGCTCTACCTGGTGCCGCGCTTCGATGCCGAGCAGGTCGTCGGGCTGATGCAGTCCGAGGACATCACCTTCTTCGCGGGTGTCCCGACCATGTGGTGGGGCCTGCTCCAGGCGCTCACGCCCGAGGTCGATGTCGACCGCATCGCCAAGAACCTGCGCATCGGTGTCTCGGGTGGTGCCGCGCTCCCGGTCGAGATCATCAGCCAGGTCAAGGAGCGTCTGCACGTCACGGTCCTCGAGGGCTACGGCCTGTCCGAGACGTCGCCGGTGGCCACGTTCTCCGACCCCGACATGGAGCCGCGCCCCGGCTCGATCGGCGTGCCGATCTGGGGTGTCGAGGTCAAGCTGATCAACGACGACTGGTCCGAGGTCACGGAGATCGGTGAGGTGGGCGAGATCGCGATCAAGGGCCACAACATCATGAAGGGCTACTACGGCCGCCCCGAGGCGACCGCAGAGGTCATCAAGAACGGGTGGTTCCGGTCGGGCGACCTGGCCCGCAAGGACGAGGACGGTTTCTACTACATCGTCGACCGCTCCAAGGACATGATCATCCGCGGCGGCTTCAACGTGTACCCGCGCGAGATCGAAGAGGTGCTGCTGACGCACCCGGCGATCAGCCTGTCCGCCGTCATCGGCGTACCCCACGACAGCCACGGCGAAGAGATCAAGGCGTTCGTGATCCTCAAGCCCGGCGTCGAGGCAACCGCCGAGGAGATCGTGGCGTGGGGCAAGGAGCAGATGGCCGGCTACAAGTACCCCCGCCTGGTCGAGATCGTGCCCGCGCTCCCGATGACCGCGACCGGCAAGATCCTCAAGCGCGAACTCCGCTGATGGGTCGTGCCATCCCGATCGTCGTCGGCGCCCTCATGGCGGCCGCCGGCCTGCTCTTCACCCTCCAGGGGCTGGGCTACGTCGGCGGCAGCTCGATGTCGGGGGAGTCGTTCTGGGCGATGGCCGGACCACTCATCGCGGGTCTGGGAGTGGCGCTGATCATCGTCGGCGTGCGCCCTTCCGACCGCCGCTGAGACGCGAGTACGACGCCACGGGTGGCGCTCCGTAGACTGGGGCCGCATCGCCCCACCTCTTCAAGGAGCGCCACCGTGGCCCGTGTCGTCGTCGACGTCATGCTCAAGCCGGAAATCCTCGACCCGCAGGGCAAGGCCGTTGCGGGTGCCCTGCCCCGCCTGGGCTTCACCAACGTGGTGGGAGTCCGCCAGGGCAAGCGGTTCGAGATCGAGGTCGACGAGGTCACCGACGCGGTGCTCGCCGAGGTCGAGAAGATGGCCGAGACCCTGCTCGCCAACACCGTCATCGAGGACTTCGTGGTCCGCGTGGAGGACCCCTCCGGAGCGACCGCGTGAAGATCGGCGTCGTCACCTTCCCGGGCACGCTCGACGACGTCGACGCGTCCCGCGCGGTCACCATCGGTGGCAACGAGGCTGTCGCGCTGTGGCACGGCGACCACGATCTCAAGGGCGTCGACGCTGTCGTCCTCCCGGGTGGGTTCTCGTTCGGTGACTACCTCCGCTGTGGCGCCATCTCCCGCTTCTCCCCGGTCATGACCGAGGTGATCGAGGCGGCGAAGAAGGGCATGCCCGTCCTGGGCATCTGCAACGGCTTCCAGATCCTCTGCGAGTCCCACCTGCTGCCGGGTGCGCTGATCCGCAACGACCACCGCAAGTTCGTCTGCAAGGACCAGGTCCTCCGGATCGAGAACAACTCGACGCCGTGGACCTCGTCCTACGACAAGAACGCGGAGATCACCGTGGTCCTCAAGAACGGTGAGGGCTCCTACGTCGCCGACGAGGCCACGCTGGACCTGCTCGAGGGTGAGGGGCGGGTCGTGGCCCGCTACCTCGGCGGCAACCCCAACGGCTCCCTGCGCGACATCGCCGGCATCACCAACGAGCGCGGCAACGTGGTCGGCCTGATGCCGCACCCGGAGCACGCGGTCGAGGACCTCTGCGGCCCCGGCACCGACGGCCTGGGCTTCTTCACGAGCCTCGCCGCCACCGTCTTCGCATGAGCGTCACCGAGGAGACCGCGACCGGCACGAGCCTGTCGCCGCTCAGCGTCTTCCGCCTGGCCGCTGTCATGGAGGCGTGCACGTGGGCCGGCCTGCTGGTCGGCATGTTCCTCAAGCGCGTGACCCACACGACCGACCTCGGCGTGCAGGTCTTCGGGCCGATCCACGGCGTTGCCTTCCTCGCGTTCTGCCTCGTGACGCTGGTCGTGGCCATCGACCAGGGCTGGAGCAAGGGCCGGACCCTGGTTGGTCTGGCGAGCTCGATCCCGCCGTTCGCGACGATCTGGTTCGACCGGAGCGCCGAGAAGCGTGGGCTCCTCGACGACCACTGGCACAGCTCCGAGACCAGCCCGACCGCTCGGCAGCGCGCTGTCTGCTGGCTGCTGGGTCACCACCGCCAGGCGCTGGTCCTCTTCGTCATCGCGCTTGCCGTGCTGACGATCGTCGCGCTGCTCGTGGGTCCGCCTGCCGGCTGAGTGACCCGCGGCGCGCCGTACCCGCCACTCGACCTGCGGCTAGGCTGCGGCGGTGGAGTTCGAGTCCCAATTGTCCGATGTCCTGGACGGCCTGGTTGTCGGGCGCGGGCACGAGCTGGCCTGCGAGCTCGCGAGGCAGGTCGGCTCCCCGGCGAGCTCGTTGCTCGCGGTGACGCACTTCTGGGTGGGAGACTTCGACTGCGCTGTCGAAGCCGCTGAACGCGCGCTGGCCGAAGCGGACACCCCCGCCGAACGGCGGCTGGCCCTGGCCGCGCTGGCGATCTCCTCGTCCGGATCCGCTCCCCTCACAGGCGACGTCGTGGCCCGGGCGGTTGAAGCGCTGGACCCGACGGGCCCGCGCGGTCGCGTCGATGCGTTCGTCGGATACCTGGTGGCAGAGGCGGCCTTGACCCACGCGCGGCTCGCGGAGGCGTCAGCTGTCAGTGGCTGGGCGGCACGTGCGGCGGAGCTGTGGGCGCCCCACCCCTACGCGGCGATGATGGCCGGGGCGGTGGTGCGCATCGCGCTGTTCGAGGGACGGGTCGCCGATGCCGAGCGTGCCCTGGTGACGCTTCGAGCGACCGTGACATCGCCACGCACCGTGCTCCTCGCGGACGCGATCGAGAGCCTGGTGCGAGGCAACGCCGCGGATGTCGAGGGGACCGAACGCCTGCTTGCCTCGATCGCAGAGGCCGACGTCAACCTTGTCGACCACCTCGGACGCGGCATCCTCCTGCTGGGCGCCTTCGGTGCGATCGCGCTCGGAGACACCGTCCGATCGGCCGACGCAGTGCTGGCTGCGGGCCGTGATGCCGGGCTCACGCGCTTCACGGTCATCGACCGGGCCCTGGGGCTGGAGCTCCTCGTCGCGGGCAGCATCGCTGCTGGCGACGGAGATGCGGCACACGCGTGGGGCGCCCAGGCGGACATGCTGGCCGCTCACCCGATCGCGGCGCCGACGGTGGATCGCCTCAATGCGCGACTGGCCATGCTTGATGGTGACTCCGCACGGGCGGCAGCCCTCGCCGAGCGCTCGGCCGCCGTGTGCCGGGCGCAGGCCCGCGGCGTCGAGGCCGCCGAGAGCGAGGTGGTCCTTGGTCAGGCGCGACTTGCCAGCAGTGATGTCGCCGGGGCGGCCCGCACGCTTCGCGAGCTCGTCGCCGAGAGCGACCGCCTCGGCCACAAGGCCGTACGCCGCTCGGTCGGGCAGAAGCTCGGTCGCGCTGGCCGCCGCCTGCCGCCGGTGGTGGGGGAGGGCTGGGCCAGCCTGTCGGTGCGAGAGGCCGAGATTGCCCACCTCATCCTCGCTGGCCACGAGACGGTTCCGATTGCGCGCGCCCTGATGATCTCCCCGCAGACGGTGCGGGTCCACACATCCCGGATCCTTGCTGCCTTTGGCGTCGGCACGAGGGTGCAGCTCGTCGCCCGGTTCGTCGCCGAGCACGGCGCGCGTCCGCCCGAGCCGATCCCTGATGTCGAGCTGACGCCGCGGCAACGCGAAGTCGTGGCCAGGGCGGCTGCCGGCGAGAACAACTCAGCCATCGGTGAGCTCCTGGGGGTCACCGTCAAGACCGTCGAGAAGCACCTGGCCGATGCCTCGGCCAGGCTGGGCGCCACGAGCCGCCTGGACCTGATCCTGCGCTGGCGCGGCCTGTCAGAACAGCTTCGCGGCGGCGAGCTCGAGCAGCGACGTACTGATCCGGGTGATCTCCTCGCTGGGCAGGCCCCGGGCCTGGATGACGTTCGTCAGCACGATGACCTTGCCGTTGGTGGCACCGCCGGAGCCCTGCAGGTTGTCACCGCCGAACATGGTCCCGATTCCGATGAATGAGTGGTCGCCCGGGCTGTCGCCGTCGGTGATGACCGGCTCGTCCATCGGGCCCGTCGCGCCACCACGGGCAGCGTCGTAGTCGCTCTCCGCAGCCACGACCAGCGCGTTGATCGTGACGGTCACATCGCGAGGGTCCTCCTGCGAGTACTCGCAGCCGCCGCCCGGCTGCTCCTCGAGGGTCCCGGGAGCGCCAACCACGGCCTCGAAGTCAGCAGCGGTGAACACGGAGCAGATCTCATCCGGGATCGACGCCGATCCGGTGTCACCCGTCGAGGTGGTCGAGTCCGGATCGGACTGTGCGGTCGGAGCAGCGTCGTCGCCGCCGCACGAGGTGCTGAGCAGGATCAGCGGAAGCGTGGCGAGCGCCGCGAGGCGGGTCCTCAGGTGAGTCATGGTGTCGTCAGTCCTTCGGGCAGCTAGGGGCGATGGTGAGTGTTCCGACGGTCTTGCTGGTGGTGCCGCCAGGGCCCGAGGCCGTGACGCTGACGGTGTGTGTGCCGACCTGTCCGGCGTCGAAGCCGGAGACCAGGGTCGCTGCCCAGGTCGACCCGCTGCTGCTCATCGGGAACGATCCGACCCCCGAGACCGCGACCCGTGCCTGGGTGGCGTTCCGGATCCGCGCCTCGACCCGGACCGTGTAGGGACAGCTCGCGAACGTGTAGAGCTTCGGGTCACTGGCCCACGGGCCGGTGAACGCGGCCGAGTCGATGACCGGGGCAGGCGCTGGAGGCGGGGCAGCCGTGGTGCTCGGCGCCGGCTTCGTTGGCTGGACCGGCTTCGTCGGCTTCGGGATCTCGCTCGCCGAGCCGGTGGGCGTCGGGGAGGTTGTCGGAGACGCCGACGGCGATGTGCTCGCGGATGGCGTCGCACTCACCGTGGCGCTGGGCGTCGGCTCGACCACCGGGGGAGCTGCGGGCACGCTCGGATCGAGGACCGTCACCACGAGCTCGTCCGAGACGGTCTCCGATCCGCCAACCTGGGCGACGCGCAGCGTGTGGGTGCCCGGAGTTGCCATCCAGTCGAACACGCCGAACGCGAGCAGTCCGGTGCGGTCGGGCGCCTTGTCGTCATCGACCCGCTCTCCGTCGACAGTCAACGTCAAGGCATCGATCTCATCGGGATCGGTCGCGTGTGCGGTGACCACGATGCTCCCGGCCATCAGCGTTGCGCCAGCGGTCGGTGAATCGATCCACGCCTGGGTGCCACCGTCGATCGGCATCAGCAGGACAACGCCGGTGGCCGCCGCCCCGAGGGTGGCGGCTGCGCCGGATGCAGCGAGGGGCCAGGCCATGGTGGCGACGCTACGGTCCGCAGTGCCCCTGCAGACCGGGTGCCAGTCTCACTTCAGTGTCAGCTTCGCCGCTCCCGACGGACGGCGCCGCCCGGCGTCTCTAGCGTGACGACCATGGTGAGGTCATCGCGGGTCATGGTGCACGTGTTGGCCCTTGTGCTGGTCCTCTCGGGCGTCATCGCCGTCCTCCATCGCAGCGGGGTCGTCGACCTGCCGGGTCGCGACGACACCCCGCGCCTGGAGTCCTGGGCGTTCCCGTCGGTCCTCAATGTGGTGGGACCGCAGACGACCTCGGTGGGCGGCAGCGTCCCGCTCCTCGCCAGCTCGTACGGCGCGTCCCCGGCGAAGCGCGTCCGGCTCTTCGACGGGGCACGCCAGGTGGGGCAGTCCGACGGCGTCGGGACTGCCGGCGCCGTCCGTCTCGACTTCCCGGCCCTCTCTGTCGGCTCGCACCTCGTGCACATCGAGGTCGAGAGCACTGACGGAGAGATCTCGCGGTCGGTCCCGGTGGCAATCGCCGTGGCGCCCGGCGCGCAACGGAAGGCCCAACCGAAGGCCCAACCGAAGGCCCATCCGAAGGCCCAACCGAAGGCCCACCAGGCTCCCGGGCAGACGCAGAGCCCGGAGCCGGATCAGGACTTCATCCCGGTCCCGGTGCAGGTCTTCGATGGTGAGGGGGCCAAGGACGTTGCCGCCCGCCTCGGGCTGCCCGCCGACCAGCTGGTCGTGTCCCGGCGCAAGGCCATCGCCCTCGTTGCGCCCGATGCAGGAGTGGCCGCCATCACCGGCAGCTCTGCGGTCGTCGACGTGCCCGACCTTCCTGCGCGGCTCGCGCTCACAGCCGAGCCGACCGGCTGTGGCGTCGAGCTGAAGGCCGCCAACAGGAGCGGCGAGGTCACGTTCTGGCACTCCAGCTCCTCGATCCCGGGATGGGCCGAGGTCAGTGGAGCCACGCGTGACCGCGCCGCGATCAAGCTCCTCGCAGCCGGACCCCACCTCTTCCACGCCACCGATGACGAAGGGGTCAGCGGGCAGGTGCAGGTGACCGTCCCGGCCTCGTGCGCCGAACGTGCCGGGTGGAAGGGGAACGCCTCGATCGTCAACGGGATCCTCAAGACTCCCGCGGGCGCGGGCTGGCTGCTCCTGTCCGTCGACGGTCGTCCGTGGCTTCGCGTCCCGCAATCGCCGAGCCAGAGCCTTCCCCTCTACCCGGGCGCCAACGTGGCGGCGTACCTTCCCGCACTCGACGGTCACCGCCTGGACCTCGAGGTGTGGAAGGGGACGAAGGAGTTCGAGAACCCGCCGACCGAGCCCCTGGCAACCGGCTCGCTGACGGTGCCCGAGGGGGTGCGACTTGCCGACATCGTGGGTGAGCCGTCCGCGCTGACGCTGACCTCGGCCGACATCAGCAACTACCCACCCGTCATCGACACGGGCCACGATCACCGAAGCATCGACTTCTCCTGGCAGGCCGCGTCGTCGCGGGTGGACCGCGTCGTCTGGCAGGTGATCGCCGGCCCGATCGACCCGAACGACCTCAGCCTGGTGCCGCCCGGCCTGATCGCGGCGGGCATCGCCGACGCCGACGGCGGCACGGCGAAGGACGGCGGCCGCGCCGGCACCTTCAGCATCGACACCGCAAAGATCCCGCTGGACGCGTCGGAGCCGCTCTCGAGCGAGTACGACGCGACGCCGGCGCAGCCCGGTGTCGCCCAGATCCTCGCGCCGCCGATCGATGCGGCTTCAGCGCCGACCCTCGCGGGGGCGAAGTACGGGAAGATCACGCCGGTCACGGACCTCGGCAGCGCCGTCATGAACCCGGTGACCCTGCCGCGTGAGGGCGACGAGGTCCACGTCCGGGTGCTCACCGACCCGAAGAACCCGTGGGCGGCTTCAGCACCGGTGACGTTGAGGATGCCCACCCACGAGACGAAGTCCTCCCAGGTCTCGGTCACCCTGGACGAGGTGCGGGTGGACGCGGGACGTGCGCCGTACGCGCCGGCCATGGGCTGCGTGTACGTCGATGTCCCGTGGCAGGGCACCCAGCTGCGTCCGGAGATGCCCAACGGCATGTTCCAGACGGCAGAAGCCTGGGATTCCTACTACGAGAAGTCCTCGATCGCGGCGGCGAGTGCCTATTACCCGGTCAGCGGCGTGCACTGTCCCGGCGAGTTCGCCCCTGCCGAGTGCGACGACCTGATCTGTGGCGCGATCGAGTTCGTCGTCGATGCCGCGGGCGTGGTGGTGGGCTTCATCATCGAGGCGGTCTCCCTTGTCTCCTACGTCTACAACGGCGTCATCAACGCGGTGGTCGAGGCGATTGCGAAGTACAACCCGCTCTGCGTCGGTCTCGGTGCGGCAGGTGGGGATGACGAAGCCTGCGCCACCGTGGTCGGCATCGCGACCCGCGCAGCCGTGACCGCTGCGCTTGCATCGGTCGGTCTGCCGCCGGCGCTGCCGAGCGGGGACGCCCTCGTGGCGGCCGCGTCCGGAGAGTTCGCCCAGCTCGGCGCCGACCTGATGGCGAGCGCCGGCATCCCCTGCGAGGAGGTGAAGGCGCCGCCCGGTTTCGGTGCCGCGCTCGACCAGGCGTCATCGGCGCTCGACGCACCGAAGGTCGGCAACGCGGCCGAGGACCCCTGCCTTGCCGTCGCGACGCTGCTGCTGGACTCGGTCCGCGACCAGGTTGGGGCCGAGGCGATGTCGACAGTCGGCTCTGCCAGTGGTCTACCGAGCTTCCCCGGGGTCGAGGGGTTCACGATGACGCCCGACCCGCGAGCCGAGCTGCAGCCGCTCCGGGTCGACGTGAAGGCACACCTGACGAAGGCAAGCGCCGACGGCACCGGTGTGGTGTGCAAGGTGCGGGTCGTCATGCCCAACACGTCGGGTCAGTTCCGCTCCATCCCGCCGTGGGGCAGTTGGGTGTTCGGGATGCGCGAGCAGACGCCGATCGATGGCAAGGGTGCCTGGGCGGGTGGCTCCGCGCTTGGCGTCAACCGGAACAGCTACGCGGACGCGGTCGCGCAGCTCCAGCCGCGGACGGTGGACGTCCAGGTCGAGGCGGCCAGCGGCTGCACCTTCGAGCCCCGGGTCGTCGCTGCGACGATTCGTCCGGCGGAGCCTGATCTCGACAAGTTCGTCACGAGCATCGCGACTCCCGAGGTGGTCGTCGTGTCCGACTGACCGGGTCAGTCGGCCAGGCGGGCCCGGGCCCGGCGCAGCACGCGGAAGTAGGTGGAGCGGCTCAGGTGGAGGTTGCGTTCCGCGGCGCTGTGGCCGGCGGTTGGGTCGAGATAGCCCTGCACCAGCGCAGCACGCATGAGGCACTCCGCCTCGCTGTCGCCGAAGCGTGCCTCCACTGCCAGGCGGATCCGGATCCGGGCAGCGTTCGCGCGGTCGGCGACTCGCTCGCCGCTCGCGAGCCGGCTCGAGGCGAGGCGGGCATCGTCGTGGAAGTTCTTCACCAGCGTCAGCAGAGAGTCGTCGGCGCGTGGGTGGTCGACTCCTTCGAGGACAGCGACCACCGCATCGGTCGCCGCGTCGAGCAAGGCGGCATGGACGGTGTGCAGGGGGCCGGCGGACAGGTGGGAGCGCAGCGCGGAGCGCAGTCCGTCGGACGCCTCCCAGGGCGCGTGCTCCACAACCATGACCCGAGGATGTCCCACCGAACGGGCCCGAGGGTGCCGGACGAGGGTAGGGATGTGGCGTAATCGAGGTGCTTCCCGGCCCCCGGCGTGCGCGTCAGTTCGCGCCCGCCGGGCCAGGTCGGGGACGTCAGCGGCCGCGCTGCAGCAGCGCCCAGTCGTCGGCGGTCACGATCGCGTTGGCCGTGATGCCGCGCGCGGACTGCCACTTGGTGAGGGCGGACCGGGTGGCCGAGTCCATCAGGCCGGTGACCGGGAGACCGAACGTGCCGGCGTTCAGCGCGCGCTGGACGCGGCGTACGGCCGGACCGGCGGAGCCGACCTTGAGGACAGGCGTGCTGCCCTGGGCCAGGATCGCGCGCCAGTGCGGACCCTTCCACGTCGTGCTCGCGGCGAACCCGTGCGCCTTCTGCCACGAGGTGATCGCCGTGGTCAGCCCGCGGCCGTAGTACTGGGTGAGCCGGATGCCGGAGTAGCCCTGCTCGCGCAGGAGGCACTTGAGGGCGCGGACCTCGGGGCGGCTGGTGCCCGGCACGAGGCGCGGGTACGCCGTGTAGTCGAGGTTGACTCCACCGCAGTGCGTCTCGGGTGCGGCGTACGAACCACGGCCGACATCGAGCCAGTTGCGGTCGATGTTGATGGTGACACCGCCCCAGGTCTCGTTGTGCCCGCCGTGGTACTGCTTGATCCGCTTGTGTGGCTGCCAGCCTGCCTCGCTGATGTAGGACGTCGAGGTGTTGGCGACGCCGTCCCAGCGGGCGATCCAGATCTGGTCGGGGAGGGCGACATCCGTGCGACCGGCCTTGCGGGCGTTGTCGAGGATCCGCATGCCCGAGCCGGCGCTGGAGTAGACGCCGGAGAGGTAGCCGCGGGACTTCACCCGGTTGGTCCACGCCGTGAGGAACGCGAGCGCGGACTCGCGGCAGGTCGCGTTGGTGTAGTCCGACCAGCCCTCGAGGTCGTAGTAGAGCGTGCTGCCCGGCACGATCCCGAGACCCGTCGCGACGCTGACCGCCTTGTCGGCCTCAGCCGTGCCCTGGCTGCGAGCGGCTGCGCGGTTGTTGGTCGTGCTGTTGCTGATCGTGGGATCGATCGAGGCGCCGTAGCGGGGGTAGCGGCCGACACAGGTCGACTGCGGGCCCAGCGTGATCGGGAGCAGCTTCCAGCCCTTGGCGAGCTGGCTCGCGATCCAGGTCGGGGTCAGGTTCGGCTGGTCCCGGCAGGCGCGCGAGTTGCCGCTGATGTAGATCCCGACGCTGAGGAACGGTGAGCTGTTCAGCCACGTGTCCATCTTGGCCTGGGTGGGCGCGAGGCACTGGTCGAAGCCGTAGCCGGTGAAGTTGCCGGGCGTCGCCGGGTTCGTGCTCGCGACGAGGTTGATCGCACCGTCCTGCGACTGCCAGAGCGAGGTGCCCGCCATGGCGGTGGTGACGGCGACAGCGGCCGCACAGGTGGTGGCCAGGAGCGTCCGGAAGGCCGTCCGAGGGCGGTTCTGGGGGCGCATGTGGGGTTCTCCAAGGGGGTGGGGAAGACAGGTGTGGCAGCGTGGAACCTCATCACGTTAACCCCATGAGTCACACCAGCAACAGGGCTCCCGATGAACTACAAACTTGTAGTTTCCGCAGGTCAGAGCCCCGTCGACACGGCGCAACCTCGACGTCGACACGGCGCGACCTCGGAGTCGACACGGCGCAACGTCGAGGTCGGCACGGCGCAACCTCGAGGTCGACACGGCGCAAAGTCCGCGAGCGGACCGCGGTCCGGAGCCACGCCGTACGCCGCATAAGATGAGGCACGTGCCTGAGACCCGCGCCTCGAACCTGGACACCGTCGACGTCGCCACGTCCGACCCGACCCGAGAGCAGCCGTGGGCCGACCTCGGCCTGAAGGAGGACGAGTACGCCCGGATCCGCGAGATCCTCGGGCGCCGTCCCACCAGCTCCGAGCTGGCGATGTACTCGGTGATGTGGTCGGAGCACTGCTCCTACAAGTCCTCCAAGGTGCACCTCAAGCAGTTCGGTGAGCTCGCGCAGGAGACGCCGCGCGGCCCGATGCTCGCGGGCATCGGTGAGAACGCCGGCGTGCTCGACATCGGCCAGGGCTACGCGGTCAGCTTCAAGGTCGAGTCGCACAACCACCCGTCGTACGTCGAGCCCTACCAGGGCGCCGCGACCGGCATCGGCGGCATCGTCCGCGACATCATCGCGATGGGCGCCCGCCCGATCGCGGTCATGGACCCGCTGCGCTTCGGCCCGCTCGATGCCGACGACACCCACCGCGTGCTGCCCGGCATCGTCTCCGGCGTCGGTGGCTACGGCAACTGCCTCGGCCTGCCCAACATCGGCGGCGAGGCCGTCTTCGACGAGACCTACCTCGGCAACCCGCTGGTCAACGCCCTCGCGATCGGCGTCATGCGCCACGAGGACCTCCACCTGGCCAACGCCACGGGCAAGGGCAACCTCGTCATCCTGTACGGCGCGCGCACCGGCGGCGACGGCATCGGCGGCGTCTCGATCCTGGCGAGCGAGACGTTCGAGGACTCCGGCCCGGCCAAGCGCCCGGCCGTCCAGGTCGGCGACCCGTTCATGGAGAAGCTGCTCATCGAGTGCACCCTCGAGCTCTTCGCGGCCCACGTGGTCGCGGGCATCCAGGATCTCGGCGGCGCCGGTCTCTCCTGTGCCACCTCCGAGCTCGCTTCTGCCGGTGACGGCGGCATGCACGTCCACCTCGACAAGGTGCCGCTGCGCGACTCGACGCTCTCTCCCGAGGAGATCCTCATGAGCGAGTCGCAGGAGCGCATGATGGCGGTCGTCGAGCCCGCAAACGTCGAAGCCTTCATGGCGATCTGCGCCAAGTGGGACGTCGAGGCCGCTGTGATCGGCGAGGTCACCGACACGGGTCGCCTCGAGATCGACTGGCACGGACAGCGCGTCGTCGACGTGCCGCCGGGATCGGTCGCGCACGACGGCCCGGTCTACAACCGCCCGTTCGCCCGCCCGGACTGGCAGGACGCGCTCCAGGCCGACGCGGCCGAGAAGCTCCCGCGCCCGACCACCGGCGCGGAGTTCCGCTCGACCCTCGTCCAGCTCGCCGCATCCCCGAACCTGTGCGACAAGTCGTGGATCACCGACCAGTACGACCGCTACGTCCGCGGCAACACGGTCCTCTCGCAGCCGTCCGACTCGGGCATGATCCGCATCGACGAGTCCACCAACCTCGGCGTCTCGGTCTCGACCGACTGCAACGGCCGCTTCGCCAAGCTGGACCCGTTCGCGGGTGCGCAGCTGGCGCTGGTCGAGTCCTACCGCAACGTCGCGACCGGTGGCGCGCAGCCGCTGGCCGTCTCCGACTGCCTCAACTTCGGCTCGCCCGAGGACCCGGCCGTCATGTGGCAGTTCGCGGAGGCCTGCACGGGCCTCAAGGAGGGCTGCAAGGAGCTCGGCACCCCGGTCACCGGCGGCAACGTGTCGCTCTACAACCAGACCGGCGAGACCGCGATCCTGCCGACCCCGGTGGTCGCCGTCCTCGGTGTCATCGACGACGTCACCCGCCGCACGCCCAGTGCGTTCGAGGCCGAGGGTCTGGCCGTCTACCTCCTCGGCGAGACCCGCGAGGAGCTCTCGGGCTCGGAGTGGGCGCACGTCGTCCACCAGCACCTCGGTGGCCTGCCGCCGAAGGTCGACTTCGCTGCCGAGAAGGCGCTCGCTGCGCTGCTCCTCGAGGGCGTCGGCCTGCTGGCCTCGGCACACGACCTCTCCGACGGCGGCCTGGCGCAGACGCTGGCCGAGTCGGCGCTGAAGAACAACATCGGCGCCACGGTGACGCTCCCGGGCGACCCGTTCCTCGCGCTCTTCGCCGAGTCGACCGCCCGCGTGCTGGTCACCGTCCCCACCGGCAAGGTCGCTGAGCTCGAGGCGCTGGCCGGCAAGCACGGCGTACCCCTCACCGCGCTCGGCACCACCGGCGGCGAGGCGATCGTGGTCGAGGGCCAGTTCGACCTGCCGATCGCCGAGCTGCGCGAGGCGTGGACCGCCACGCTCCCCGCCGCCATGGCCTGACCCACCGTCAGATAGTCCCTGACGAAAAGCGCCTCACCCGAGCCGGATGAGGCGCTTTTCGTTAGGGACTATCGCCATTTGCTGACGTGACGAGGCCCCGAGCCCGCTTGCGCGGACCCGGGGCCTCACCCCCAGGTTCCGTCAGGACAACGGCAGCTCGTGGTCGTGGTCGGCGTGCAGACCGCCGCCCTCGCTCGTGCCGCTGCCGCTCGGTACGCCGTCCGGTGACGGCGGGCCGACCGGACGACCCTTGCCGCCGTTGACCGCCTGCGTGCTCATCCCGTAGGTCAGGATGGCGTGCGCGATCGCGTCGGAGTTGTGGTCGATCGCGTCCACGTTGACGTTGGCGATGGTGTCGCAGGCCTGGTGGTAGCAGGCGTCGTAGGCGACACCGGCCGTGCCGCCGAACAGCGCGGCCTCCTCCGCCGTCTTGACGCCCTCGGCGCCGGTGAACAGGCCACCGGCCGGGATGCCGACGGCGATGAACGGTCCGTAGTCACTGCGACCGCTGAACGGCGTCTCCGCGGAGGGCGTGCCCTCGCCGGCGAAGTAGTCGTGGAACAGCTTCTCGATCGCGCCCGAGCCCTCGGGGCCTTCGGCGGCACTCGGGCCGACGGGGAACTTCGAGTTGTCGCCGTCGTAGACGAAGAGCGCGTAGTTCGGCGAGCCGACCATGTCGAAGTTCAGGTAGAGGGCAATGTCCTCGAGCGAGGACGGCGCGTTGGCCTCGAGGTCGGCGACGTAGTGCTCGGAGCCGAGCAGGCCGAGCTCCTCCGCGCCCCACCACGCGAACCGCACCTTGTTCTTCGGCTTGACCTTGGCCATCTGCTGGGCGACCTCGAGGATCGCAGCGGAGCCGCTGCCGTTGTCGTTGATGCCCGGTCCGGGCACCACGCTGTCGAGGTGGGCGCCGGTCATGACGACGTTCTCGGCATCGCCACCCGCGGTCTCTGCGAACACGTTCCAGGTCGTGCGGGTCTCGGACTCGGTCTCGATCGCCACGTGGGCGACGGCGCCGTCGACGGCCAGTGCCTGGCCGATCGCGAAGCTCGTGCCGTACGCCGGGACGGTGGCGACGGGTGCGCCCAGGGTGCCGGCGAACGCATCGGTGCGGCCCGCGGTGCCCTGGTTCATCACGACGACCGCCGCAGCTCCGGCCTCCTGCGCATTGACGACCTTCTCGCCGAACGTGCAGGTGCCGCGACGGACCAGCGCGATGTTGCCCGCGGTGAACCCGGCGAAGTCGGCGTCCTCGCAACCGCTGGTGGAGGCAGCCAGGTCGCCGAGGTTCAGGTCGACGCCCTGCACGGTCGCCGTGACGTCACCGGATCCGGAGTAGGTCATGGACGCGAAGTCCGTGCCCTCGGCGTACGTCGCCGGGCTGGGCGCGACCTGCTCGAAGGTGGCGGGTGAGAGCTGGCGGTAGAACGGGAAGTCGAACGCCTGGACCGTCGGCTCGTAGCCGGCCGCTTCCAGCTGTGCGACCACATAGTCCCGCGAGGCGGCGTAGCCGGGTGTGCCCGAGGCGCGGGTGCCTCCGTTGGCCGCGCCGATGGCATCGAGTGCGTTGAGGTGCTCCATCACGCCTGCGGGAGTGACGGCGGACCGGAGGGTCTTGGAGGTGGTGTTGGTGCGATCGGCCCCGGTGGCTGTCGGAGCCGCGGTGGCGGTGGTGGCGACAGCAGAGGTGGCGAGCAGGGCGATGCCAGCGCTGAGAACGGTGATGCCGTTCCGGCGGCGGCCCACCCCGAGGTGGGTTGAGATGCTCACGTGCAGACCTTTCCTAGGTGTCGGCGGGCTGCCGACCCTCCGCACCCTCTGTGACCCGGGTCACTGGTGCGTTGCTGGAAGGTCACGGTTGGGACAAGCCGGGTGATGATGGAGCCGTGCCCGAGGATCTCGTCGTGACCCGCAGCTTCGTCGTCCCGGACGGCGAGCTCGGTGAGCGCTTCTCCCGCTCGTCGGGTCCCGGCGGCCAGGGCGTCAACACCGCCGACAGCCGCGTGGAGCTCTCGTTCGACGTCGCCCGGTCGACGGCTGTGCCCGAGCACCTGCGGGCCAGGCTGCTGGAGCGCCTCGGCCCCCGGCTCGTCGACGGCGTGCTCACGCTGGCCGCGAGTGAGTACCGCTCCCAGCTGGCCAACCGCCGCGCCGCCCGCGATCGCCTGGCCCAGCTGCTCCGTGAAGCGGCCGCGCCACCGCCGGCGAAGCGTCGCCCCACAAGGCCGACCCGCGGTTCCAAGGAGCGCCGGCTCGCCGGCAAGAAGCAGCGCGGAGAGATCAAGCGCGGCCGCAGCGGCAACTTCGACTGAACCGGGAGGGGACAATGGGGGAGTGCCCCGCCGACTGACGCCCGCCCCTGCTGACCAGCTCGCGGCAGCCCGCACGGCGTACGACGCGGGGTCGGCCACGCCGGCCGACCTGCGACTGCTCGTGAAGCACCACCTCGCGGTGCTGCAGGAGAGGGCGCCCGGCAACTCCGTCGAGGTGCGCATCCCGCCCTATGCCGCGATCCAGTGCATCGCGGGCGTCCGTCACACGCGGGGCACGCCGCCTGCCGTGATCGAGACCGACGCAGAGACGTGGCTGGCGCTGGCGACGGGCCGGCTCGCCTGGGCTGACGGACTGGGCAGCGGGCGTGTGAGAGCCAGTGGCGAGCGCACCGACCTGGCGTCGTACCTCCCGTTGTAGCGACCAACTACGGTCGTCCCATGCGCTCACTTCTCGGGTTGATCGTCGGCGCCGTGGCGGGCTGGACAGTCGGGGTGCTGCCCTGGCTCGTCGATGGCGGCCGACTGCAGGTCTCGTCGGCGTGGAGCTCGATCGAGCCCGACGAGACGCCTTGGGTGGCACTGCCCTTCGGTGAGTACGCGCTCGGTCTGCTGATCGTGTCGGGCGGGATCGGCGGCGCTGCGGGCGTCGTGATCCCGAGGCTGCTCCGGATCGGCCACCACACGGGTGCCATCGGGGCGCTCGCTGGCTTCGCGGGCGCTCTCGCCCAGACGTGGGACGTGGTCGGTCCGTTCCGTGAGGAGACGGACGCAGCGGTGCTGCTCGTGGTCGTCCTCGTCGCCGCCGCTGTGACAGCACCGGTTCTCGGAGTCCTCGCCGGGCTGGGCATCGCCAGCGGCCGGCGCTGGTCGCAGGTCGCCGGAGGCACCGTCGTCGCCGCCATGGTCGGGTCGTGGACGGCGCCGCTGGTGCTCGCCGTCGGGCTCGATGGCCTCGTGCACCGCGCCCACTGGCTCCTCGCGCCCGCGCTCGCGGTCGTCCTGGCCCGCGCGGGAGTGCGGCCGGTGTGGCACCTTCTCGGCTGGGTGGTCCCGGTCGTGGTGGTGACCTTCGCCCAGCCGTTCTTCACCGCCCTCTCGTACGCCGCGGTCTACGGCTCGAGCGGGATGGGCAGTGGCGCGGGCCTGCGCGAGCTGATCGACTCGACGTTCGACGTGTTCACGGCGGCGAGCCACCCCTCGGCGTACCTGCTGGCGCCGCCGGCGGTGGCGGTCGCGGCAGCCCTCGTCTGGTCGATCGCCCAAACGTTGTCAGGTCGTGACCACAGCGGACCGGATCCGGTGAGCGAGCGCGGTTAGCCTGACCGGCATGCCCGTCGAGTCAGCCCGCGCCAAGATCCAGGAGCTGCTTCCGCAGCTCCGCTCCGACCTCGAGGACCTGGTCCGGATCCAGTCGGTCAGCGCCGATCCGGCCCGTGCGGCCGAGGTTGAGCGAAGCGCCGCGGCGACCCAGGCCCTCTTCGACGCGGAGGGGTTCAGCACCCAGATCATCCGCGCCTACGACGGTGCTCCGCCGGCGGTCATCGGTGAGAAGCTCGGCCCCGCGGGCGCGCCGACGGTGCTGCTCTACGCGCACCACGACGTGCAGCCCGAGAACGACCACCGTGAGTGGGACTCCCACCCGTGGACCCCGACCGAGCGTGGGGACCGCCTCTACGGGCGCGGCGCGGCGGACGACAAGGCCGGCATCGTGGCGCACCTGGCCGCGGTCCGTGCCCTCGGCGACGACCTGCCCGTGACGGTGAAGCTCTTCATCGAGGGCGAGGAGGAGGTCGGCTCGGAGACGTTGCCCGAGCTCCTCGACTCCCACCGCGCGGAGCTCTCCGCCGACGTCATCGTGATCGCGGACTCCGGCAACTGGGACATCGGTGTGCCGGCGCTGACCACCAGCCTCCGTGGTCTGGTCCGGGTCGATGTCGAGGTGCGCACGCTCGACCACGCCGTCCACTCGGGCATGTGGGGCGGGCTCGTCCCGGATGCCCTGGTCGCGCTGAGCCGCCTCATCGCCAGCCTGCACGATGACGTCGGCAACGTCGCGGTCGCCGGCCTGCACGCGGGGCCGGCTGCCGACGTCGACTACCCGGAGGAGCGACTGCGTGCCGAGTCCGGCGCGGTGGCCGGGATCCAGTGGATCGGCGACGGCTCCGCGGTCGAGCGGCTGTGGACCAGGCCGGCCCTCAGCATCACCGGCCTCGACGCCCCGAAGGTCGACGGCGCGAGCAACACCCTCGTCCCGTCCGCGCGCGCAAAGATCTCGATGCGCATCGCCCCCGGCGACACGACGGCCAACGCGCTGGCCTGTCTCGAGCGCCACCTCGCCGAGCACACGCCGTGGGGTGCCGAGCTCACCGTCACGCTCGTCGATGCCGGCGAGGCCACGCAGATCGAGGCCGACGGCCCGGCGTACGACGCTGCGCGGGCCGCGTTCCGCGACGCCTGGGGCGGCACGGAGCCGGTCGACATGGGTGTCGGTGGCTCCATCCCCTTCATCGCGGAGTTCCTCGGTGCGTTTCCGAACGCGAGCGTCCTGGTGACCGGTGTCGAGGATCCCGACACCCGCGCGCACGGGCCCAACGAGGGTCTCCACCTGGCCGAGTTCGAGCGCGTGTGTGTCGCCGAGACCCTGTTGCTGGAGTACCTCGGCCGCGACCAGAACTGACATCTCGCCGGGCCACGAGCGACGTCTCGGCGGGCCATCAGCGACATCTCGGCGGGGGGTGCCGGTCCAGGTTGTGAGCGATCGCACTGGATGGCGGTCTGAGGACCACCGATCTCCACCTAGAATCTTCTGTGTGTCCCACACCAGCGCGCGCAAGGGGGGCGACGGCCGACTGACCGCGGCCCTCGATCCTCAGGATCAGGGACCCCAGGACGCCTGTGGTGTCTTCGGTGTCTGGGCCCCCGGCGAGGACGTCGCCAAGCTGACCTACTACGGCATCTACGCGCTGCAGCACCGCGGCCAGGAGTCTGCCGGCATCGCGGTCAGCAACGGCAAGCAGATCCTGGTCTACAAGGACATGGGCCTGGTCTCCCAGGTCTTCGACGAGTCGACGCTCGAGTCCCTCAAGGGCCACCTCGCGATCGGCCACGCCCGCTACTCCACCACCGGCGCGAGCACCTGGCACAACGCGCAGCCGACGTTCCACCCGACGCCCAACGGCTCGATCGCGCTGGCGCACAACGGCAACCTGACCAACACCGCCGACCTGGCCGGCATGGTCGACGAGATCACCGAGCTCGACGGGCGCCTGCCGCTCGACGTGCGCGGTCCCGAGGGCGCCACCAACGACACCTCCGTCCTGACCGCCCTGCTGGCGCTGCACCGCGACAGCAGCGTCGAGGACAAGGCGATGGAGCTGCTGCCCCAGGTCCACGGCGCCTACTCGCTGGTCTGGATGGACGAGAACACCCTCTACGCCGCGCGTGACCCCCAGGGCATCCGCCCGCTGGTCCTCGGCCGCCTCGAGCGCGGCTGGGTCATCGCCAGCGAGACCGCCGCCCTCGACATCGTCGGCGCCTCCTACGTCCGCGAGGTCGAGCCGGGCGAGATGATCATCGTCGACGCCGACGGCCTGCGCTCGCGCACCTTCGCCGAGCCGGCGCCCAAGGGCTGCCTGTTCGAGTTCGTCTACCTCGCGCGCCCCGACACGATCATCTCCAACAAGCGGGTCCACAGCGTCCGCGTGGAGATCGGCCGTCGTCTGGCGCAGGCCTTCCCGGCTGATGCCGACCTGGTCATCCCGGTCCCGGAGTCCGGCACCCCGTCGGCCATCGGCTACGCCGAGGAGTCCGGGATCCCCTACGGCGTGGGCCTGGTCAAGAACTCCTACGTCGGACGCACCTTCATCCAGCCCAGCCAGACGATCCGCCAGCTCGGCATCCGGCTCAAGCTGAACCCGCTCCGCGACGTCATCGAGGGCAAGCGCCTCGTCGTCGTCGACGACTCGATCGTCCGCGGCAACACCCAGCGCGCGCTGGTGCGGATGCTGCGCGAGGCCGGCGCCAAGGAGGTCCACGTCCGGATCTCCAGCCCGCCGGTGAAGTGGCCGTGCTTCTACGGCATCGACTTCGCCACGCGCGCGGAGCTGATCGCCAACGGCCTGACCACCGACGAGATCTGCACCTCGATCGGCGCCGACTCGCTGGGTTACATCTCGCTCGAGGACCTGGTCGAAGCGACCACGGTGCCGATGGACCACCTGTGCCGGGCCTGCTTCGACGGCGTCTACCCGGTGGCACTGCCCGACCCGGAGCGGCGGGGCAAGAACCTCCTCGAGATCCAGAACGACCCCTGCTGCGTGGTCGACCCGCTCGACACCCCTGATGGTGTCGGGCTGGCCTCTGTTGCCGGTGGCGGAGCCGCCGACGCGCTCGACCGCCCCTGACCTGCCACCGCCTGCCAGTGATCGCCAGAGATTGCCAGTGATTGAACGCCCTGAGGGAGCCGAAGTGACCGAGACCCCGAACGCCTACGCCGAGGCCGGCGTCGACATCGAGGCGGCTGACCGCGCCATCGAGCTGATGAAGGGCTGGGTCGAGAAGTCCCGCCGCCCCGAGATGATCGGCGGCCTGGGTGGCTTCGCGGGTCTCTTCGACGTCTCTGCTCTCAAGAACTACGAGCACCCGCTGCTCGCGACCTCCACCGACGGCGTCGGCACCAAGGTCGACATCGCGCGCAGGATGGACAAGCACGACACCATCGGCTTCGACCTCGTCGGCATGGTCGTCGACGACCTGGTCGTCTGTGGCGCCGAGCCGCTCTTCATGACCGACTACATCGCCACCGGCAAGGTCGTCCCCGAGCGCATCGCCGCGATCGTCAAGGGCATCGCCGAGGCGTGCGTCGAGGCCGGCTGTGCGCTGGTCGGCGGCGAGACCGCGGAGCACCCCGGCCTCCTGGCCCCCGACGAGTACGACGTGGCCGGCGCGACGACCGGTGTCGTCGAGAAGTCGCGACTGCTCGGCGCCCACAAGGTCGAGGCGGGCGACGTCGTCATCGCGATGAAGGCGAGCGGCCTGCACTCCAACGGCTACTCGCTCGTGCGCCACGTCTTCTTCAACAAGGCCGGCTGGGACCTCGACCGTCAGGTCGACGAGCTCGGTTCGAGTCTCGGCGAGGAGCTGCTGGTCCCGACGCGGATCTACGCCAAGGCCTGCCTCGCGCTCGCTGACGCGACCGGCACCCACGCGATGTCCCACATCACCGGCGGCGGTCTTGCTGCCAACCTCGCCCGCGTGATGCCCAAGGAGCTCTCCGCCACCCTCGACCGGGCGACGTGGACCCCGCAGCCGATCTTCGACCTGGTCCGCAAGGTCGGCGCGGTCCCGCAGCCCGACCTGGAGGCCACGCTCAACCTGGGCGTCGGCATGGTCGCGCTCACGCCGGCTGACGACGTCGACACCGCGATCGCCACCCTCGCCGGCTTCGGCATCGAGGCCTGGGTCGCCGGCGAGGTCACCCCGGGCGACGGTTCGGTGACCCTGACGGGCCAGCACGCAGGCTGGTGACGCCGCGGCAAACGGTGTCGTGAGAGTCGCCACGTCCCAATTGCCCGCCCTCGTTCGCTGGAACACCCGTGGACCGGGTAGCGTTGCCCTCACGAGACATCACACCTAGACCGGGTGCGACAGTGATGAGCTGTCGTCCGGCAGACGCGCGAGGGGGTCGGCTCCTATGGGACGCGGCCGAGCCAAGGCAAAGCAGACGAAGGTCGCACGCGACCTGAAGTACCGGACTCACGAGACGGACTTCGGCGCGCTGGCCAATGAGCTGCACACACAGACCGGCAGCAGTCAGCCGACGGTGGCCCCTCCGGCCCCCGAGGACGACTACGACGACTGGTCCGAGTACTCCGACTCGCGCGACTGAGCCCGGCCCTGCCGGGTTGCCCGCGCGCCTCTGGCGTCGCGGATCCGCTGCTCGGCAAGGCGGTCTGCAGCAACTGCGGGAGGCACGCCGTCGAGGCGTGCCCGCTCGATGACCCGTTGGGTCGTCGAGAAGATGCCCGCTGTCCGTAGCCGGGCACGCTCGAAGTCGAAACCAGCGAGCTCGTCGGCGACCTGGATCAGGCCTCCGGAGTTCACGCAGTAGTCGGGCGCGTAGAGGATGCCGCGCGCCTCGAGCTCCTTCTCGATGCCCGGGTGCGCGAGCTGGTTGTTGGCGGCGCCGCACACGAGCTTCGTGCCTCCGTGTGCGAGCGCGGCCACCACGTCGTCATCGAGCGCGCCGCCGAGTGCGCACGGTGCATAGACGTCGATCTGCTCGTTGACCAGCTCACCCGTGCTGCCCGCGACGCGGACCTCGGGGTGCTCGTCGCGCACACGCTCGAGCGCGGGCTCCCAGACGTCGGTGACGACCACGGAGGCACCGTCCTCGATCAGGTGGGTCACCAGGTGGTGCCCGACCTTCCCGACGCCGCTCACGCCCACGGTGCGACCGGCCAGTGTGGGTTCACCCCACAGGGCCTCGGCCGCGGCTCGCATGCCCTCGAACACGCCGTACGCCGTGAGGACGCTGCTGTCGCCCGCGCCGCCGCGCTCGACCGTCCGCCCGGTGACGAAGGAAGACTCCTCCGCCACGATGTCCATGTCGACCGAGTAGGTGCCGACGTCGCACGCGGTCAGGTAGCGCCCGCCGAGCGACTCGACGGCGCGGCCGTAGGCCCGGAGCAGGTCCGGGGTCTTGTCGCGGTGGGGGTCCCCGAGGATCACGGCCTTGCCGCCGCCGAGGTCGAGTCCGGCCAGCGAGGCCTTGTAGGTCATGCCCTTCGACAGCGCCAGGACGTCGGCCACGGCGTCCGCGGTGGCGGCGTACGGATGGAAGCGCGTGCCGCCGAGACTGGGGCCGAGCACGGTCGAGTGGATCGCGATGACGGCCCGCAAACCGCTTGCCGGATCGTGGCAGAAGACCACTTGCTCATGGTCGGGCCAGGTATCGGAAACCGGGGCTGAAATCCCGAAATCGACGGCATCCGGGAGAGTGAACTCGGTCACGGTGGCGACCTTCCTCTTAGGTGTTGCCACGTGGTGTGTGGCAGGGTTTGTCCCGTTTACGGGGTGCGCATGAAGGTGGTGCGGACCCATGACCCAGCGTAGGACTCGGCCCCCGCTGGCGTGAACCGACTCGGAGGACACGAACGATGAACATGGCTGTCGAAGAAGATCCGCTGCTGACGCCGGCGGAAGTTGCGGGTCTGTTCCGCGTGGACCCGAAGACCGTGACCCGCTGGGCACAGGCCGGAAAGATCAGCTCGATCCGGACTCTCGGTGGTCATCGCCGGTTCCGCGAGTCGGAGGTCAAGGCGCTGCTGGAGGCCGCTTCCGAGGAGGAGTGAGCTCCTTCTCCCTCCAGCACGAGCACGTCCCCGTGCGTGCCGTAACCCGGTAGCTCTCCGCCGTACGGCGTGCCGTCGAAGGTGATCATCGACCACGCCTCCTGGGGGGTTTCCCGGTTGCCGGATGGTCCGTTCCGGACGACCATCGGCCACGGGATGTTGCTTCCGTACGACGCGTCGACGGTGCCGATCTCCTGCAGCGTCAGGTCGAAGACCGGATAGCGGTGGCGCCGCGCCGCGTCGTTGTCTGGACCGTCGCTGGCCAGCAGCACCCATCGATCCTCGACCTGTGTGAGCAGGCAGCCTTCGGTGGCGACCCGGTCCTCGAGGCTGCCGATCAGCTCGAGCGGGCCGCTCAGCCCCGCGCGACCCGGGTGGACCGCTCGGGCGAGCGCTGGGCGGAAGTCGAAGAACTTCCGCGCTGCCACGAACGCGACGTGCCAGTGCCCGTCGATCATCGCCAGGTGCGGGTCCCACACCGCGGCCGTGCGCCCGAGCGGGCCGCCGGCTCCGGTGGGCGCGATCGGCGCGGTGAGCTCGCAACCGGTCAGCACGTGCTCCCCGGCCAGCAGGTCCTCGGTGGACTCCGTCAGCGTGATCGCCACGCGCTTGCGGTCGAAGTCGCCCCAGGTGCTCGTGGCCACCAGCCAGCGGTCGTCGTCGCGGACCAGGTGCGTGGCGTGGTCCCCGACCACCCGGCCGTCGCGCTGCCACCAGAGCAGTGACTCCGGGCGCAGGTCGGCCGTGCCGGGTTCCCACGACCAGATGCCCGTCTGCGCTGCGTCGCCGAACCCGGGGCCCGCATGGGTGGCGGTCAGGAACAGGCGGCCCTCGCGCTCGTACGACGTGCCGTCGGCATGCGTGACCAGGTGCAGGTCGCGCAGCCCCAGCTGGCCGAACGTGCCGGCCTTCCACTGCGTCACCGTCGCAGGGGATCGCACGCGTGCGGTGAGCCCGTCGAGGAACGCCGGCCGCTGCGGGTCCAGGCGGGGCGTCAGCGGGACCCGTGCCCGGGCCAGCCACTCCTCGTCCGTGCTTGCGCGTGACCAGGCGCAGAGCCATCGCCCGGTCAGGGTCAGTGCGATCTGTGGGGCGATCTGCGGGGCGATCTGCGGGGCGTGCTCCGGGGCGGCAGGAGCGGCGTCGAGCTGGCCGAGCCGCCTGCTGCGGTGGGTCTCGCGGCGACCTCCGGCCCGGGTGATCTCGACGCTGATCTCGCGGCGCACAGCGTCGTACGCGGTGGAGAGGAGGGTGCCGTCCGTCGCGACGAGGTCGAGGTGGACCGCGGCGGCGCCGGCAGCGGGCGTTGCCTCGATCGCGACGTACGGCGCGCGGAAGCTGCCGGTCCGCTCGTCGCGCACGAGAGCGACCGGGCGGAACCGGTGGGCGGGCACGAAGCGAGGGAACACGGTGCGACCCTAGTGCGCCCCGGGAGGCGTGACGCGGCAATCGTCGGCGATGATGTCGCCCGTGAGCACGCTCGACATGATCAGCTGGATCGCGATCGGATACGGCGCCCTGGTGGTGTTCCTCGCGGTCTTCTCCGCGTGGCGCTGGCGGGCACGGCCGCCGTGGCTCGCATCGACCGTCTGGATGCTGGAGTTCCTGGTCGGCATCCGCGCCCTCGGCGGCGTCGGGGAGCTGCTCGGCGGTGACCGGCCGGCCTCGATGACGACCTACGTCGGCTACCTGATCACCTCGGTCGCCCTGCTGCCGATCGCGCTCCAGGCGGTCGACGACGACGAGTCCGTGTGGTCGGTCTGGGTGATCGCGATTGCCGCAGTCGCCGTCAGTGTCGTCGGCTGGCGCCTGACGGTGACCCAGTGAGTGACCCCATGAGTGACCCCGTGGGTGAGCGCCGGTCCGGACCGCACACGCTGCTGCTGACCGTCTACGCGATCTTCACGCTCTCGGCTGCCGCGCGCAGCGGAGTCCAGATCGCCCGGGACTTCGACGCTGCCCCGGCGGCGTACTCGCTGTCGGTGGTCGCCGCGGTGACCTACGCGCTCGGATGGGTGGCGATCCGTCGCGCGGCGGCGGGGCGGCTCGGGTTCGCTTCGGTGATGCTCTGGATCGAGCTCGCGGGTGTCCTCGGGGTCGGCACGCTCAGTTTGGTCCGGCCGGGGTGGTTCCCCGAGGCGTCGGTGTGGTCCGGGTTCGGTGTCGGCTATGGGTTCGTCCCCGCGGTGCTGCCGGTCCTCGGCCTGCTGTGGCTGCAGCGTCAGCGCAGGCCGCGCACGTAGTCAGCTGCGCGGCGTACGTCGGCGAGGCGGCGCTCCCAGGTGAGGCCGACGAAGGTGAGGACGACGCCTGCGAGCCCGATCAGCGCCCACTGGGGGAGCACGGAGGCGTGGGTGGCCTGCCGCAGGACGAGTACGGCGATGGCGCCGCCGCCGGCGAGCAACGGCGCTGCCCAGCGTTGCCGGATGCCCACGCCGATCAGCACCAGGGAACCGACGCCGAGCAGCACGGCCCGCAGGCCCAGCGGCTCCACGAGCACCTGCAGCAGCGTCGGGACCACGGCCAGGCCGAGTCCTGCACCCTGGGTCCGCAGGCTGCTCCGGTCGCCGGTGAGCAGCGCTCGGGTGCCGACGACGAGGAGCACGACCGCGAGCGGGAGCGTGTAGGCCTCGACCGTGTCGACGCCGATCTCCTCGAGCCGCAGCCACTGGGCCAGTGAGAACAGCGCGAGACCGGCCCAGGCGAGGCGGCGACGGCTCTCGTGGAGGAGTGAGGAGGCGGTCGTCGCGACGCCGCCCAGGGTCAGGTACAGCGCGAGCCAGGTCTGGTCGGGACCGAGCGGGCCGGTGAGGCTGGCCATGGCGGCGAGGGCTGCGGCTGCTGCGGACGGGATCTCCCGCTCGGGTTCTGCCCGCCACACGGCGAGGGCACCGAGCACGACGACGACCGGGATCGCACGTGCCAGAGCGGGGACATCGGTGAGACCGGTGCCTACCCAGAGCAGTCCGGCGCCGGCGAGGGGAGCGAGCATGCGGCCGGCGCGGGCGAGGTCCTCGTCGTCGCGCAGCTCGTGCAGGACGCAGGTGGCAGTGAGCGTCGCCAGGAGGCCGAGCTGCAGCCAGGGGTGCTCGACCGCGACGACGGCAGCAACCGCGAACAGGCCGATCCCGCCCCAGGCCAGCGGTGTGCGATCGCGGTGCATCAGGGCAGAGGCGGTGCAGGTGATCGCCGCGAGCGCGAGGTAGCAGGCCAGGGCGTCCGTGGCGATCGTGGTCGGCCCGAACGTGGCGGCGAGGACCGCAAGGGTGGCGGCGATGCCGGCGGCGCTGTCCCGGTCGTAGGACGGCCAGCGGAGCACCACGGCACCCATCGCCAGCACCACCGGGAGCGCCGTCCACGGGCGGTCGACGCCGAGGCCCTGTTCCACGGCGAGCTGCGTGACGGTCCAGAGCAGACCGCCGCCCGCCAGGGGCGCAGTGATCCGGGCGATCTGCCAGACGGGCAGGGCGCCGCCCACGCGGCGTACGTCGAGGGCGAGGGCGAAGCCCGTGAACAGGGCGAGGACCAGCGTTGCGGTGAGCCGGTCGGGCCAGGCGGCCAGCACGGCGAGCGGGAAGACGGCGAGGGCGGCCAACCCCGCCAGGTCGCGCGAGCGGAGGAGGGAGATGGTGCCTGCGACGGCCGCGATCGCGGCCAGGTGGGCCGCGAGCAGGCGCTGGTCGCCGGTCGCGTCGGCCTCGAAGAGGGGTGCCGCCGAGGCTAGGGTCGCGGCCAGGCCGGCGCCGAAGCCGGAGGCCTCGTGCCCGTCAGCGGGACGGAGCAGGGCCAGGGCGGCGAGTACGACGATGACGGGCGTCGCGCGCCACTCGAGTGGCTGCTCCGACAGGGAGGCGACGGACCAGACGAGGGCGGCCGCCGCGAGAGGGAGCGACCAGCGGCCCACCTCGCGGAATGTCTCCGGACCCCGGAGCTCAGCTGCGACGAGGGCGGCGACGAGCACGGCCAGCACCGCAACAGTCGTGCCGTCGTCCACCAGTGCGGCGCCGAGGGCGAGGATCCCGGTGACGCAGGCGATCGACCAGCAGACGATGCGCTCGACCGATTCGGTGCTCCGGAGAGCGAGTGCGACCAGGGCCGCGGTGCCCGCGACGAGGGTGGCGGCCACTGCAGCGAGAGGGACGCCGTGCAGTACGGGAGCGATGGCTGCCGCGGCGACCGTGGCCGCGATGCCCGGGAGGAGGAGGCGGGTGGGCGCCACGTCGACGCAGCGGAGCAGGGTCGAGCCGGCGAAGACGGCGGCCGCGACCGTGAGCGGCAGCACGAACGCCCAGGCCTCCGCGAGGTCACCGTGATCCGCGACGGTGCGGGTCGTGCCGGTCCACAGACCGTGGTCGAGCACCCGGGTCATGGCGAAGCCGGCAACGCCGGTGGCCGCGAGTCCGAGGTACCCGCCGGCGAGTGCGGTCGGGACCGCGGTCACCCAGGTCCAGGGAAGCGCCAGGCGCCAGGCCGCGGCGGCGTGCACCGCGACGAGGCCGGCGAGCGCCAGGGCGACTGCGTGACCGGAGGCGTCGGTGACGGGCCCGACCGGGATCGTCGAGAGCAGCAGGACCGCGCTCGCGGCGCCCGCGACGCGCGCCGGCAACGGGAGTGGGGGCGCGGTGGCTGCTGCGCCTGCGACGGCAGCGGCGAGCAGGAGCGGCCAGATCCGGAAGCCGTCACCGAGCTCGGCCCACGAGGGGTGCTCGATCAGCCGGCCGAGCCCGGTCAGGGCCAGGACCAGCCAGGAGACTCCGGCAAGTCCTGCGATGCCGATCGCGCTGATCCGGAGACGTGCTGTGGCGGTGAGGGCCGCGGCGACTCCGCTCGCGGCGAGCGCTGAAGTCGCCCACACTGCCGTGGCGGTCCAGTCGTCGCCGACGACACCGCCCAGTCCGGCGTCCACCGCGAGAAGTCCGAGGACGGCGGCGATCTCGGCGCTCACGAGCTTCGGCTCCCGGGTACGCCGCGCGGCGACTGCTCCGGCGACCGAAACTGCTGCGATGACCGTGCCGGCCAGGACCGCGAACCCGGCCTCGCCCAGGTCACCGAACCAGCCGGACGTCCGCGCACCAGCGAGGTCGAGGAGCAGCAGGCCGAGGGCCACGACCGTCAGCGACTCGGCGCCTGCCCGCAGCCCGTTGCGCGCGCTCCAGCCAGCGAGGCCGGTCGCGATCAGTGTGAACGCGACGAGGACCAGGGTGCGTCCGGCGACGCCGAGGTCCTGCCAGGCCACGACGAGGAAGACCAGTGCCGCGACGACCAGGCAGAGTGCCCCCAGGCCCAGCAGGATCTTCGGCACGGTCAGGCCGCTCAGGATCGTGCGGGGTGCCCCTGCGCGGGGGACCGACGACCGGAAGGGCGGCAGCGGCGGGACCGGAGGGATCTCCCCGGTGGGGGTCGCGTCGGGAGCGGTGAAGGCAGCGATCACTTGTGGGGCGGCAGCGGCGGGCTGGAGCGCCGGCTCTGCCTGGGGCGCGACGACAGGCGCGACGACTGGCGCGACGTCGTGCAGCCGGTCGACGAGCTCGTCCACCCTCTGCAGCGCCAGGAACACGTCGTACGCCGCGGTCGTGGTGAGGTCGGCCTCGCACGACGCGCAGCTCCTCGAGAGCGGCGGCAGCGTGGCGCGGCAGCGGGGGCAGGCCGTGCGGTCGGCGTACTGGAACATGACCCCATCGTGGGGCCGCTGGCTCCCGCGCGTGAGGGGATTCCTACTCAGATGTCCGCGGCAGCGTCTGGAAGTTCGGCTGAGCCAAAACACAGACAGCCGCAGGTCCGGGGACCTGCGGCTGTCGGGTGGTGGCCAGGGGCGGGGTCGAACCGCCGACCTACCGATTTTCAGTCGGTCGCTCGTACCAACTGAGCTACCTGGCCGGGCCGTCGGAAACCATACCGCAGAGGTGCGGTCTCCATGAAAACGGCCCATTTGGGGCTCTCGTGGACCTGCCCCTATGCTGGTCCGGCTCCGGTTCGGTCCGCTGGGACGGAGCAGGCCCCCATCGTCTAGTGGCCTAGGACGTCGCCCTTTCACGGCGGTAGCACGGGTTCGAATCCCGTTGGGGGTGCTCTCTGGTTCGTCGCCGACCTCGATTGGGAAGTCGGGGCAAAGATGGGTTAGAGTTCCACCGCTTCGCAAGAAGAACTGGCCCCGTAGCGCAGTTGGTTAGCGCGCCGCCCTGTCACGGCGGAGGCCGCGGGTTCGAGTCCCGTCGGGGTCGCAGATGAGCGCCCGGATCCACTGGATCCGGGCGCTCGTGCATTTCCCGTCGACACGGCGCAACCTCGACGTCGACACGGCGCAACTTCGACGTCGACACGGCGCAACCTCGACGTCGACACGGCGCAAGGTTGGCACGGATACCGTTGCGGCGTGCCGATCGAGATGACCCCCGAGCGATTCGACGCCCTGGTCGATGAGGCGCTCGACGGGATCCCGCAGGAGCTGGCCTCGCTGGTCCACAACGTCGTGGTCCTGGTCGAAGCGCAAGCGCCGGCTGACGATCCGGACCTCCTCGGCCTGTACGACGGTGTCGCGCTCACCGATCGCAGCCTCCAGGACTCCTTCGAGCTGCCCGACCGGATCTTCGTCTTCCGTGACAATCTGCTGGACATGTGCGACTCCGAGCAAGAGGTCGCTGACGAGGTCCGGATCACCGTCGTCCACGAGATCGCGCACCACTTTGGCATCGACGATGATCGGCTCCACGACCTCGGCTGGGGATAACTAGCAACCTTGCGACGTCTCGACTACGAAGTTGCGCCGTGTCGACGTCAACCTTGCGACGTGTCGACGTCAACCTTGCGACGTGTCGACGGGTGGGGAGGGTCAGGCGGCGGCGTAGCCAGCGCAGGCGGCGGCGAGGGCCGCGAGCGCCGTGCCGACGGCGTACGTCGTGCCGGCGAGGCGGCCGAGTTCCACGCTCTTCACGGCGAGCGCGGAGTACGTCGTGAACGCGCCGCAGAACCCGGTGCCCAGAAGCGCTGCCTCGTGCCCGGAAAGCGACATGCCGCTGAACAGGCCGAGGAGGAACGAGCCGGCGATGTTCACGAGGAACGTGCCGAGCGGGTATCGCCCGTCGAGATAGTGGCCCGCGAGGAAGCGCAGTGGCGCGCCGACGCCTGCGCCCAGCGCAACGAGCAGCGCGGTCATTCGTTGCCCTCCTCAGCCTCGAACTCGGCCTGATCTGCGCGCGTCGACCAGTGGTGGGCCAGCCGGACCGCGAGCACGCAGGCGATCAGGGTGCCCGCCAGATAGGCGAGCGCCTCACCCTGCCGACCGGAAGCCAGGAGGGCCCGCCCCTGCTCGGCGTACGTCGACAGCGTGGTGTAGCCGCCGAGGACGCCGGTGCCGAGGAAGACGGGCAACGCCGGGTGCTGGCGCACCCACCCAGCTGCGGGGAGCAGTGCCAGCATGAAGCAGCCGGTCACGTTGATCGCGAGGGTGGTCCAGGGAAACCCCGACGAGTCCGGGACGACCTCTCCGAGTGACCAGCGCAGGAGCGCGCCGATCATGCCTCCGAGCGAGGCTGCGGCGAGCAGCGACACCGGAGGGAGCGACCGCCTCACGGACGTCCGGGGGCGAAGCGCGGGACAGCAGAGTTGCGCGGGCGCGCGCTCCATGACTCGGGCAGCTCGCCCGCTGCCTGGCGGACGAACTCGCCGAGGAACCAGCGCTGGAACGCCTTCTGCTCTGCAGGCGTTGCCAGTGACAGCAGCCGCTCGGAGCGGCAGAACGCATCGGCCAGCTCCAGCATGTCGATCATCCGCGCGGAGTTGCTGGCCGTGGTGGTGGTGACCAGGAGCTCGACGTCGACCTGCTCGTCGCCGTCCTCGAGCGCGATGTCGAGGTCGGCCATGCCCTGCGCCCGGCTCAGGTCGTCATCGAAGGCGCGGAACGCCGAGGAGAGGCTCGTGGCCAGTGGGTATGCGTCGCCATGGGCCAGGGCCAGGAGCCGCAGCTCGCGACGGAGCTCCTGGTAGTGGCGCTGGAAGTCGGCATAGATCTGCGTCGGCAGCTCGAGGAGTACGACGCGTTGACCCTCGGTCACCATGCGTCGGGACTCGATGGCGTCGGGCTCGAACAGATCTCCCTCGACCTCGGGCTGCTCGGCTATCTGGGCGGCTGGCTCGAACCAGACCACCTTGCCGGTGCGCTGGATCTCGGCGCCCCACGCGGTCGCGCACATCGCCACCAGGCCGAGGCCGCGGCCAATGGTCGAGAGCAGCTCGTCGTCCTCGGTCATGCGGAGGTTGGGTGCCGGTGGCTGGTGCGATCCGTCGAAGACCTCGACGCGCGGGTGCTCGCGGGTGCCGCGCATGCGCACGTGGATCGGCGGACGCGCATGGATGAGGGCGTTGGCGACCAGCTCCGCAGTGCCCATCTCGGCGGCCTCGAGGAGGTCTTCGCGACCGATCGCACGGCATGCGGTCGCAACCCAGCGACGCGCATCCATGACGGAGCGCAGGCCGGATTGGAGGGCCATGGCTTCCTGGTTGAGCGGCACTGACGGCAACCTCTTCGGGAGGGGGTCCGGGTGGGCGAGCGGGTGTGGGACATCTCATGGTCCCATACCCGACATCTCGGACCATGACACTGCATCGGCGGGGTGGTGGACGGTATAGGGGCTGGTGATGGCAGGCTATGACCGCAAGCGCCCTCGGGGAGGGAACGCCACGAAAGGCCAACGGATGACAGACAGCGGCAAGCGCCACCAGGTAGTGGTCATCGGATCGGGTTTCGGTGGCCTGTTCGCCACCAAGGGACTCAAGCGGTCCGATGTTGATGTGACGATGGTCGCCAAGACCACGCACCACCTTTTCCAGCCGCTGCTCTACCAGGTGGCGACGGGCATCCTGGCTCCTGGCGAGATCGCGCCCGCGACGCGCGACGTGCTGTCGAGCCAGAAGAACGCCCGCGTGATCCTCGGTGAGGTCTCGGAGATCGACCTGGCCAACAAGACGGTCACCTCCAACATCCAGCGCCGGCAGACCGTCACGCCGTACGACTCCCTGATCGTCGCCGCAGGCGCCGGGCAGTCGTACTTCGGCAACGACCACTTCGCCGAGTTCGCGCCGGGCATGAAGAGCATCGATGACGCTCTCGAGCTCCGTGGTCGCATCTTCGGTGCCTTCGAGCTGGCCGAGCTGGCCGAGACGGAGGAGGAGATCGAGCGTTTCCTGACCTTCGTCGTCATCGGTGCCGGCCCGACCGGTGTCGAGATGGCAGGCCAGATCGCCGAGCTCGCCCACCGCACGCTGCGTCACGACTTCCGTCGCATCGACACCCGCAAGGCGCGCGTGATCCTCCTCGACGCCGCTCCGCAGGTGCTGCCGCCGTTCGGCGCCAAGCTCGGTGCCGTGACCAAGAAGTCGCTGGAGAAGCGCGGCGTCGAGGTCATCCTCGGCGGCATGGTGACCGACCTGAACGAGCGCGGCCTGACCGTGCAGTTCAAGGACGCTCCCACGCAGGAGATCCTCTCGGCGTGCAAGGTGTGGGCTGCTGGCGTCCAGGCCAACCCGCTGACCAAGACACTTGCCGAGCAGACCGGCGCCCCGCTCGACCGCGCCGGCCGCATCGGCGTCAACCCGGACCTCACCCTGCCGGGCCACCCGGAGGTCTTCGTCGTCGGCGACATGATCAGCCTCGACAACCTCCCGGGCGTCGCCCAGGTCGCGCTCCAGGGCGGCAAGTACGCCGCGAAGGCGATCGACCACAGCCTCGCCGGCAAGCCCGCGCTGCCGCCGTTCAAGTACTTCGACAAGGGCTCGATGGCCACCATCTCGCGCTTCAGCGCCGTGGTGAAGATCGGCAAGTTCACGCTCAGCGGCGTGATCGCCTGGTTCATGTGGCTGGCCGTCCACCTGGCCTACATGACCGGCTACCGCAACCGGGTCTACGCGCTCGGCCACTGGCTGACCAGCTTCCTCGGCCGCGGCCGCTCGGAGCGCGTCACCACGGAGCAGCAGATCTTCGCGCGCCGGGCGATCAAGAGGCTCGAGGGCGGCACCGCCGCCGTGGCCTCGTCGCCGGACGACTGGAACCAGGTCCGGGCCTCGCTCGAGGAGCAGGCGCTCCTCGAGGCCGAGCTCACCGACAAGGGCAAGCGCGGCGTCCACCAGGACGCTCGCTGACCAGTGGGCGCTCACCACTCGCACGGCCACGGAGGCCACGGACACGACGTGTCCGTGGCCTCCGTGGCTACCGCGACAGTGCCGCGCCGGGCGCTGCTGATCGCGCTCGCAGTGACCTTCGCGGCCACGGTGGTCGGACTGTTCGTCCTCTGGCCCGAAGGTCCGCGCCCGACCTCGGAGTACGCCGCCGATGGCGTGACCTTCCCGCACGCCGAGGTGCTCTCGCTCGGACCGAGCTGTCCGGTCACCACTGACGGTTCGGCTCCGCGGGTGGAGGGCTGCGGCAAGGTGACCGTGGAGCTCGCCGGTGGCGAGCAGGTCACCGTGGGGGTCCCGCCGGGCGTCCCCGACTCCGGGCTCCGCAAGGGTGACACCGTCGAGCTGCTCCGGATCCCCGGAGAGCCAGGCGGCGATCCGATCTATGCCTGGTCCGGCACGCTACGCGGCCACTCGCTGGCCGTCCTCGCGGTGGCATTCGTCCTCGTGGTCGGCCTGGTCGCCGGGCTCCGCGGCCTGCTCGCGATCCTCGGCCTCGGCTTCGCCGGAGCCGTGATCTGGTGGTTCATGCTGCCCGCGCTGCTCGCTGGCTCCCCGGCTCCGGCGGTGGCACTCGTCGCCTCGAGCACGATCATGATCGTGGTGCTGTACCTCGCCCATGGCCTGACCATGCGCACCAGTGCTGCCCTCGGCGGCACCATGATCGGCGTACTCATCACCGCCGGCATCGGCTGGTGGGCCGTCGGCGCGAGCCGCCTGGGCGGAGTCGCCGACGAGGCGGGGGAGATCCTCCGGACCCAGGCGCCGCAGCTCGACTTCCGCGGCCTGTTGATCGCCGCGATCATCATCGCCGGGCTGGGTGTGCTGAACGATGTCACGATCACGCAGAGCTCAGCGGTCTGGGAGCTCCGAGCGGTGAGCCCCGATGCGACCCGGCGCGAGCTCTACACGAGTGCCATGCGCATCGGACGCGACCACATCGCCTCCACCATCTACACCATCGTCTTCGCGTACGCCGGCACGGCGCTGGTCATCCTCATCCTCGTGTCGCTCTACGACCGGACGCTCCTGGAACGGCTCGTCGACGAGGGCTTCGGCGAGGAGATCGTGCGCACGCTCGCGTCCGCGATCGGCTTGGTGCTCGCTGTTCCGGTGACGACGGCGATTGCTGTGGCCGTTGTCCAGAGTCCACGCCGCGACCGTCCTGAAGGACGCCGGATCCGCCGCTGAGCCACGGACGCATCCCGAACACCGGGGCGTCGTGCCCGCGGTCCTGCGAAGCCGTCAGAGGTTGGGGCGGAACTGACGGATGGCGTCCGTGAACTCCTGCGGGTCCACCATCGACGGGTCGATCGCGAACGGAGCCATGCCGGTGCGGTGCACGAGGACCCTCCAGCGACGGCTGGTCGGCGGGTAGGGCATCTCGAGCTGGACGCGCGGGTTGGCCAGGTCGAACTTGTAGCGGGACTCGCCCGCGTGCACGTCCAGGATGCCGTTCTCGATCCGCAAGCGCTTGGGGCCGGCAGGTGACCGGAACGCCACGATGAGGAGCAGGACCGAGAGGATGCCGGCAACGGCGATGGTGACTCGCGTCGGCTCCTGGTAGGCCAGGTAGATGCCGGCACAGGCGAGCGCGAACAGCACTGCCTGGAGCATCCCGTTGACGATGGGAGCGGGCCCGCGGCGCCCGAAGTCGAAGACTCCCAGCGGAGTCTCGACGGCGTTCTGCTGGCTCTCGGCCATCTCGGGGGAGAGCGGTGCCGGTTTGGGCCGGCGCATGCCTGCAACGGCGCGCGCGACGACGTCGTCCGGGAGCACGTGGCCCTCGGCATCGACGGTCGGTACGTCGCCTTCCGCGACCGCAGGCAGGGTCGCGGTGTCGTCCGCGATCACCGGGAGCTCGCCGGTCTCGGCAGCGCCCGAGCGGTCGAGCGCTGCATCGATCAGGCCGAGGGGGCCGGCCGGCTCCTCGACGCGGTGTCGCGCGGGTTGTGCAGGGACGACGAGAGGATGCTCGGGTGCTGCCTGCCCCTCGAACGGCGCGGCCAGGGCGTGGCTGCCCGCTCGTGCCGCCTCGGCAGCGAGGCGCTCGGCCTCTGCCTGCTCGGCTGCGAGGCGCTCGGCCTCGACGCGGGCCGATTCCTCGGCCGCGAGGCGCTCGGCCTCGACGCGGGCCGATTCCTCGGCCGCGAGCCGGGATGCCTCGATCTGGGCGGCTTCCTCGGCCACGCGCTGTGCGGCGACCTGTCGGGCCTGCTCGTCGGCGAGGCGCTGGGCCTCGGCCTGCTGCGCGGCAGCGAGCTCGGCAGCGAGGCGCTCGGCCTCTGCCTGCTCGGCTGCGAGGCGCTCGGCTTCGGCGAGCTCGGCCGCGAGGCGCTCGGCTTCGGCCTGCTCGGCTGCTGCCTGCTCAGCCGCGAGGCGCTCGGCCTCCTGACGGGCTGCGGCAGCAGCGACCGCGGCAAGTCGCTGGTCCTCGGCGTCGCGTGCGGCGGCGAGGCGCTCGTTCTCCTCGGCGACGCGGCGCTGGACGTCCAGCCGCGCCTGCTCCTCGGCCAGTCGACGGGCGGTGGCGGCCTCCTCGGCGAGGGCGGCCTCCTCGGCGGCGCGACGCTCGGCCTCGAGACGAACGGCCGCGAACTGCTCGGCCTCGTTGGCACGCTGGCGGGCAGCGCGCTCTGCGGTCAGGCGCTCGCCAGCGAGGCGCTGGATCTCCGCTGCGTGCTCGGCTGCGATGCGTTCGGCGGCGATCCGTTGCTCGGCGAGCCGCTCGGCCTCGGCGGCGTGACCCGCGGCGCGGCGTTCGGCGGCCACACGTTCGGCGGCGAGCCGCTCCGCCTCGCCCGCGAGGGCGGCGGCAGCTGCCTCGGCAGCCGCACGTTGCTCGGCGGCCGCACGCTCGGCTGCGAGCTGGTCGGCGACATCGCGCTCGGCAATGACACGGGCTTCCGAGGCCTCCTCGGCCAGCCGGGCGCGGTTCTGGGCGGAAAGGTCAGCGGCGGTGCGGTCAGCGGCGGCCTGGGCGGCGATCGTGGCCTGCTCGGCGGCGGCGCGCTCGGCGAGTGCCCGCTCGTTGGCCTCGCGCTCGGCGACGGCTGCCTGCTCAGCGGCACGCCGCTCGGCTTCGGCGCGCGCAGCGGCCTGCTGCTCGGCTTCGATGGCCCGCTCGGCAGCTGCGCGTTCGGCAGTGAGCCGCTCAGCGGCGGCTGCCTCCTCACGCGCGGCACGGCTGGCGGCTGCGCGCTCTGCAGCGGCTGCGCTCTCCAGTGCACGCTGCTCCTGGGCGAGGCGGGCAGCAGCGACGCGCTCGGCCTCGGCTGCCATCTCGGCAGCTGCCATGTCGCGGGCGGCCTTCTCGGCAGCGGCGCGGGCAGCACCTTCCTGCTCGGCGGCTGCGCGCTCGGCGGCGGCGGCGAGGCCCTGCGTGGCGCGGGCAACCGCGGCCCTGCGCATCGTGTCGACATCGTCGTTGATCGACGCAGGCTTCAGGAACGCGGCCGGGATCTCGGGGGCGTCGGGGAGGCCCGCAGCCGCGCCGGAGGCCGCATCCTTCGGGTCCGGGGCGCCACGACGCCAGCGGCGGCCACCGCGGTGATCTGCGGGAACGGTCGCCGAGGTGTCGGACTCGACGTCGGCCGGCTGCTCGAGCTCAGGGTCCGGCTCGGGGGTGGGCTCGGCCTCCTCCGCCTCGATGAAGCCCTTGCGCGTCTGGTGGAACACCGCGTCGTCGCCGATGCGGCCGCCCAGCGCGGCGCTGATGTCGATGTCGGGGAGCGGCACGTCAACGGGGACCCAGGGGAGCTTGGGCAGCTCCGGCTCGGGGTCCTGCTCCGCACCTGAGCGGCCCTTGCGCCAGCGTGCGGCACGCGTCGGGGGCATCCGCGGGGCGAGGTCCTGGTTGTCGTCGACCGCCTGCTGCGCCATCGCCATGACGATGGCGTCTGCGACGTCCACCTCTGGCGTGGGCTCGCTGGTCTCAGCCGACACGGCGTCCTCGTTCCCTCTCCTGCGTGCGTTGCTTTGCGACACCTTGCCCTCCGGTGACGCCTGCGCGTCCCCGGGCTCGGGTGTCTTGGGCTCCATGACTTACGAAACTACCGCGAATGTCGCACGTTACGCAGGTCACCGCGAGCAATTCCGCGGGACGCGTGTGGCGCGTGCGGCGAGACGTCGGTCAGGGACGTTCCATCTCGGTCGGCGAGGCCATCCAGGCATGGAGGACCTTCAGGTCCTTGCGGATCGTGACGGCGAAGATGTTGCCCTGCCGGCCGAACACCTTGTTGAACGCCTTCTGTCCCCACAGGAACGTCTTCTCGGCGTTCTGGTCGCTGAGGTGCAGCTTCTTCTGGAGCACCGCGGAGGCGACCCGTCCGGTGCCGAGGTTCCACTCCGCGTGGATCTCCAGCGGGACGTGGTACGCCGGGTCGTACGACGCGACGGCCTTGCGGACCTCGCGGCGGGTCCAGCGGTAGACGAAGTTGGGTACGCCGGTGCCGTCGACGCCGCCGTCCTTGAAGTCGCCGTCGATGACGGCGGCCAGCTCGTGCCAGGTGACCACGCCAGCCTTGGTGGCCGCGCGCATCATGATCGAGTCCTGGTTCTCCACGAAGAGCACCGTCTTGCGCGCGAGCCGGTACATCTCGTGCAGCGCCTCGTGCGGGCGCGAGCAGTGGTGCAGTCCCGAGTGGCCGATCACGTGGTCGAACGAGCCATCGTCGTACGGCATCTTGTGTGCGTCCATGAACGCGGCCTCGGTGAACTCGCCGACGCTCTGGCTCTCGGGTGCGATGTTCGCGAAGTTGCAGTTGGTCAGGCCGACAGCGGCGCACACCTTCTGGTCGAACTCGCCGGCAAACTGCACGAGCACGCTGTCGTCCGGCTTGATGACGCCGGTCTCGATGTGCTGTCGGAGGAGCTTGGCGAACGTTGTCGCGCCGGGCTCGGTCATCGGTTCTCCCTGGAGGAAAGCTTGCCCCGTGTCATTGGCGCGAATCCTAGTCACGCCGCCCGTCTGACTGTTGCGTAGGCCCTGTGGGACTCGAACCCACAACCCGCGGATTAAAAGTCCGATGCTCTGCCAATTGAGCTAAGGGCCCGCGTCGACCGTCGGTCGAGCACGCCGCGAGTGTACGGCGCGGGACGATTCGGACGCGGCGGCAGGGGTTGATCTCGCCGTAACAACTTCGTTCCAGAGAGTTCACCGTCGGGGGGCGCCCTTCGGGGCTCTGGTTGCTACGCTTTGGAGTGCAACAGGTGCAAGTTCCAGCAGGTTGACGCCCGCGGAGTTTGTGATCCAACGGCGTTTCTTCTTCGGGTTCTGCCAGATCTTCGAGTCGGAGCGACGTGTCACCGCACGTGTTGTGAGGTTGCCGAACTGGCGGCCTGCTCCGATATTACGAAAGAAGAGCATCATGGCTCAGGGCACCGTTAAGTGGTTCAACGCCGAAAAGGGCTTCGGCTTCATTGCGCAGGAAGACGGCGGCGACGACGTCTTCGTGCACTACTCGGCGATCCAGACCAACGGCTACAAGTCGCTGGACGAGAACCAGAAGGTCGAGTTCGACGTCACGCAGGGTCCGAAGGGCCCGCAGGCGGAGAACGTTCGCCCCGTCTGAGAACAGACACCGACTGCACCCAGTCGAACCGATGCCCCAGACCTCAGGTCTGGGGCATCGGCGCGTCTGGGCCATTTTTACGAAGTGGTCGCCTCCGGACGTTTCTGAGGGCACGATGTCCTTGGGGAAGTTCGTGCACAGTGCTCGACGAGGAGGGAGGCGATCCGGCATGGCTGATCAGTTCGACGTGACGCTTGAGGACACCGACCTCCTGCGCGAGGTGGAGATCACCACCAACCTGATCATCGCCGCGAGCGAGTCCGCCGGGCCGCTCAGCCAGGAGCAGATCGACGCCATTCTCGGCATCGCAGCTCCCGAGGTCCCGCAGCCCTGACCCGCCCTGCACGGCGTACGTCGTTGTCTCGCGCCCTTGCATTTATACCCTAGGGGGGTAGGGTAGATGCATGACTGAGCACACCGGGCACGGCTACATCGGGAACAAGGACGACTACCTCAAGCGTCTGCGGCGGATCGAGGGCCAGGTCCGGGGCCTGCAGCGGATGGTCGAGGAGGAGCAGTACTGCATCGACATCCTCACGCAGGTCAGTGCGGTCACGAAGGGGCTGCAGGCGGTCTCGCTGGGCCTGCTCGAGGAGCACCTCGGTCACTGCGTGGTGAACGCCGCGCGCGCCGGCGACCGCGAAGCCGCCATCAAGGTCAAGGAAGCCTCCGACGCGATCGCCCGCCTCGTGCGGTCGTGACGGATCTCGGAAACCAAGGAGAACAACGATGAGCAACACCACCACCTGGACCGTGACCGGGATGACGTGCGGCCACTGCGTCGCCTCCGTGACCGAGGAGATCCAGGAGATCGCCGGCGTCACCGACGTAGCGATCACCCTGGACTCCGGGCTGGTCACCGTCACCAGCGAGGACCCCCTCGATCGCGCCGCCGTGGACGCTGCTGTCCGCGAGGCCGGCTACGTGCTCGCATGAGGGCGCGGATCAGGGTCGCGGCCTTCCCGTTCATCGTCGTCGGGGTCTTCCTGGTGGCGTTCCTCGCGGGCCAGGTGATCGATCTCGACGAACCGACGCCAGCTCCCGCGCACCAGCACGACGCGTCCTCGGCGGAGGCGGAGGCGGATGAGTTCGAGGTCGAGGTTGTCGGCGACGCCGCGGCGCCGGCCGGTCGGCGTACTCTCCGCTTCGAGGTGCTCGACGGCGACGGCAAGGCCGTCACGGCGTACGACGAGCGGCACGAGCGCGACCTGCACCTGATCCTGGTCGACAAGCTGGACCCGCGGATCTACCAGCACGTCCACCCGAAGCTGGGCGATGACGGTGTGTGGACCATCGCGCTCGACCTCGGGCCGGGTTCCTGGCGGATGTACGCCGACACGCAGCCGAGCGGTGCCGAGCCCGTGGTGCTGACGGCCGACCTCGAGGCCGTCGGGTCGCGGCCGCCTCACGACCCGCTGGCGTCGCCCAACGTCGAGGCCACCGTCGACGGGTTCACCGTCGGGCTCGCAGAGGCCGGGAACATGCTCAGCTTCACCGTCGAGCGTGGGGGCAGGCCTGTCCAGCTCGAGCCCTACCTCGGTGCGGGCGGGCATCTCGTCGCGATCCGCGCGGAAGACCTCGATTACCTGCACGCCCACCCGATGGAGGGCACCGACCAGCCGATCGGCTTCCACGTCGAGTTCGACGAGCCCGGGCGCTACGTCCTGCACTTCGACTTCCAGGTTGAGGGGACCGTGCACTCCGCGACGTTCGTCTATGAGAAGTACGCCGAGGCGAGCACGGCGCCGGAGGGCGACATGGGCGATCACGACATGGGTGATGACGACATGGGTGAGATGAGCGGTCATGACCACTGACCGGGTCGACCTGCAGATCGCGGGCATGACCTGCGCGTCCTGCGCGAACCGGATCGAGCGCAAGCTCAACAAGCTCGAGGGCGTCACCGCGTCCGTGAACTACGCGACCGAGAAGGCATCGGTCGTCCACGAGCCTGACATCACCCGCGAGCAGCTGGTCGCGGCCGTGGAGTCGGCGGGCTACTCGGTGCTGCCGGCGCCACAATCGACCTCTCGGCACGCCATTTCTGGCCTTTCGGCGGGGGAGGAGCGGCATCTCGGTGGAGGCGGCGACGGAGGCGGGGGCGGGCATGACCACGGCGCTGACGCCGATCGGCAGCGAGTGCTGGTCAGCGCGGCGCTGACGCTGCCGGTCGTCGTGCTCGCGATGGTGCCGGCATTCCAGTTCACCAACTGGCAGTGGGCCTCGCTCGTGCTCGCGGCTCCGGTCGTCGTGTGGGGTGGCTGGCCCTTCCACCGGGCGACCTGGGTCAACCTGCGCCACGGCGCCTCGACGATGGACACCTTGGTCAGCGTCGGGATCATCGCCGCGCTGGGCTGGTCGCTCTACGCGCTGTTCCTCGGCACAGCCGGGGAGCCCGGGATGGTGCACGGCTTCGACCTGACGCCTCGTCGTGAGGACGGCAGCGGGCAGATCTATCTCGAGGCAGCTGCGGGCGTGACCACGTTCCTGCTGCTCGGGCGCTACTTCGAGTCGCGCGCCAAGCGGCGGGCCGGAGACGCCCTGCGCCGGTTGCTCGAGCTGGGTGCCCGTGACGTCGCGGTCCTGCGCGGCGAGCAGGAGGAGCGGATCCCGATCCAGCAGCTGACCGTCGGCGACCGCTTCGTGGTGCGGCCGGGGGAGCGGGTCGCCACGGACGGCGTCATCGAGTCGGGGACCTCCGCGCTCGATGTCTCGCTGCTCACCGGTGAGCCGGTGCCGGTTGACGCCGGGCCCGGCGACTCGGTGGTCGGCGCGTCCGTCAACGCGGGCGGCCGCCTGATCGTGCGGGCGACGCGCGTCGGCGCCGACACCCAGCTCGCGCAGATGGCCCGGCTGGTCGAGGAGGCGCAGGCCGGCAAGGCGCCGGTGCAGCGGCTCGCCGACCGCATCTCCGGGGTCTTCGTGCCGATCGTGATCGCCCTGGCCGCGGGCACCCTGGGCTTCTGGCTCGGCACGGGCGCCGGGGCTTCGTTCGCCTTCACCGCTGCCGTGAGCGTCCTGATCATTGCCTGCCCCTGCGCCCTCGGGCTGGCCACGCCGACCGCGCTCCTGGTGGGCACCGGTCGCGGGGCACAGCTGGGGATCCTGATTCGCGGACCCGAGGTCCTCGAGTCGACCCGTCGCGTCGACACGATCGTGCTCGACAAGACCGGCACGGTCACCCGCGGCGAGATGGACCTGGTCGTCGTGCACGTCGCCGAGGGGGAGGCCGAGGACGAGGTGCTGCGACTCGCGGCTGCCCTCGAGGCCGGCTCCGAGCACCCCGTCGCGCGTGCGGTGGTCCGTGGCGCCGGGTCCGGGCTGCCCACGGTGGAGGACTTCGCCAACGTGCCCGGGCTGGGGGTGCAGGGCATCGTCGACGGCCATGCGGTACTGGTCGGTCGCCCTCGCCTGCTCGAGGAGTGGTCGCAGCACCTGCCCACATCGCTGGTCGACGCGCTCGACGCCGCGGAGGCGCAGGGTCATACCGCCGTTGCCGTCGGCTGGGACGGCCGGGCGCGCGGCGTACTCGTTGTTGCCGACACCGTGAAGGAGACCTCGGCCGAGGCCGTACGCCGCCTCCGGGCGCTCGGGTTGCGCCCCGTGCTCCTGACCGGCGACAACCGGCGCAGCGCCGAGTCGGTCGCCCGCGAGGTGGGACTGGATCCCGCCACCGAGGTGATCGCGGAGGTCCTCCCTGCGGACAAGGTCGACGTGGTGCGCAGGCTGCAGGGCGAGGGCCGGGTTGTCGCCATGGTCGGCGACGGCGTCAACGACGCTGCTGCCCTCGCGCAGGCCGACCTCGGCCTCGCGATGGGCACCGGTTCCGACGTCGCGATCGAGGCGAGCGACCTCACCCTGGTGCGGGGCGACCTGCTCCTGGTGCCGGAGGCGATCCGGCTCTCGCGGCGTACTCTCCGGACGATCCGCGGCAACCTCTTCTGGGCCTTCGCCTACAACGTCGCGGGCCTCCCGCTGGCGGCGGCCGGCCTTCTCAACCCGATGCTGGCGGGGGCCGCGATGGCGCTCTCCTCCGTGTTCGTGGTCACCAACAGCCTGAGGCTCAAGCGCTTCCGCGCCGTGACGGCGTAGGGCGGCAGTCGTTGCTGTTTGCACGACACGCCACATATGCCCCTAGCATGTTGGCCGTTCAGACCCTCTCCACCTGGAGTTCGCCGTGGCTTTCCGCATTCGACCTGTCGACGCGACGTTCTATGACCTGTTCAGCGAGTCGGCACAGCACCTCGTCATCGGCGCGGGGCTGTTGGCCGAGATGCTTGCCGAAGGGGCCGACCGCGAGGACGTCGCGCAGCGCATGCGCGACGCTGAGCACGCGGCCGATGAGACCACGCACTCGATCGTGCGCCGGGTGAACAGCACGTTCATCACGCCGTTCGACCGCGAGGACATCTACGCCCTCGCGTCCGGCCTCGACGACATCATGGACATGATGGACGAGGCAGTGGACCTGGTCCTGCTCTACGAGGTCAAGGAGCTTCCCCCGGAGCTCTCGGTCCAGGTTGAGGTGCTCCAGCAGTGCGCCGAGCTCACCGCCGACGCGATGCCGCGACTGCGCTCGATGAAGGACCTCTCCGAGTTCTGGATCGAGATCAACCGCCTCGAGAACACCGGAGACAAGACCTTCCGTCGCCTGCTCGCCAAGCTCTTCAGCGGTGACTTCAAGGCGCTCGAGGTGCTCAAGCTGAAGGACATCGTCGAGTCCCTCGAGGGTGCGATCGACGCGTTCGAGAAGGTCGCGAACACGATCGAGCAGATCGCCGTCAAGGAGTCCTGACCGGTGGAACTCGCGATCATCATCGCGGTAGTCGCCGTCGCCCTGATCTTCGACTACACCAACGGCTTCCACGACGCCGCCAACGCCATCGCCACCTCGGTGTCGACGCGTGCGCTGACGCCGCGCGTGGCCCTGATCATGGCCGCGGTCATGAACTTCATCGGTGCGTTCCTCGGCCAGAAGGTCGCCCACACGGTCGCCGATGTCATCCAGTTCGATGACGCGACGCTGGCGGGTGATGCGAGCACCTCGGTGACGGTGCACGCGCTGATCATCGTCATGTCCGGACTGCTCGGCGCGATCTCCTGGAACCTGCTGACCTGGTACTTCGGCATCCCCTCGTCCTCCTCGCACGCGCTGATCGGTGGCCTCGGCGGCGCCGCGATCGCCGGTGGCGTCGCGGTCAACTGGGACACGGTCGTCAACAAGGTCGTCATCCCGATGATCCTGTCGCCGCTCGTCGCCTTCAGCCTCGGCTTCGCCGTGATGCTGGCGATCATGTGGATCTTCCGGCGCATCAACCCGGCCAAGGCCAACCGCAACTTCCGCGTCGCCCAGACCGTCTCCGCGGCCGCCATGGCACTCGGGCACGGACTCCAGGACGCCCAGAAGACGATGGGTGTCATCTTCCTGGCGCTCCTCGCCGGTGGCTTCGTGTCCGAGGGTGACGACCTGCCGATCTGGGTCATCATCGTGGCCGCGACCGCGATCTCGCTGGGCACCTACGCCGGCGGGTGGCGGATCATGCGCACCCTCGGCCGCCGGATCATCCACCTCGACCCGCCCCGTGGGTTCGCTGCGGAGTCGGTGGCCGCGTCGGTGCTCTACTCCACGGCGTACGTCTTCGAGGCTCCGATCTCCACGACCCACACGATCACCTCGGCCGTCATGGGCGTGGGCGCCACCAAGCGCTTCTCCGCCGTGCGCTGGGGTGTCGCGAAGTCGATCGTCGTTGCCTGGGTGTCGACCTTCCCGGCCGCCGCCCTGATCGCGGGCTGCTGCTACTGGATCGCGCACCTGCTGCTCGAGGTCCTCTGACCCTCGGCTCTCCGTCTCCTGGTAGTCCCTAACGAAAAGCGCCTCATCTGACACGGATGGGGCGCTTTTCGTTAGGGACTACCGGGGGTCATGCGGCGCGCCGGCGGATGGACAGGAACCGCTCGCGCTGACTTGTAGTGAGCGCGCGGCGCTGGTCGACGGTCAACGTGGGTGTCCACCACGCGGGTGGCTGGACCGTCCATGTTCGCTCGCCCTTGTCGTGTCGGCTGGCCCGTCGGTGTGCCGCGAGAATGCGACCGACTACTCCAGACGGGTCAGGCAGATCCGAGCTGAGCATGGTCACGTACTCCAGACCGTGTCCTCGGAACAGCGCTTCGCGGCGTACGTCGCGGGTGCGCTGGGCACCCTCAAGGTGGAGCGCGCCGTCGTATTCGCCCACCACTCCTGCCTCCAGGTCCAGGACGTCCGGCGCCCCGATCAGGTTGCCGCGGAGATCGAAGATCGGCACGTTGCAGAGCGGACGGGGGAGGCCAGCGTCGAGCTCCCAGATCAGCCTCAGGTCGACCTCGCGTGGCGACCAAGCGTTCTCGTCAGCCAGTTCGAGCGCGGCGCGGAGTTGCGGCATGCCGGTCCACCCACCCAGCCCGTCGGCGTACTTGCGGACCTCGGCGATGGAAACAAGGTCGTTGTACGCCGCGAGGTCGAGGGCGCGCACCGCCTCGCGGACACCAGCCGCGTAACGCATCAGGAAACAGACCGACCGCACGGGGCGGGTGATCCTGAGACCGTCGACATCGATCAGGTCAGTCCAGCTCAGCCGCTCCTCGCTGATCGCGAAGCCCTGCTGAGGGCGAGCATGCAATCCACCGGTGACCAGTTGCACATCGAGCTCTTCGTCGGGCCGCCTGCCTGACCCGTCGAGCCATGCGGATCCGAGCCATCGCAGCGCCGCCCATCCGGTCACGGCCGCGAACGGCCGGGGGAGGAGCGGACGCGCCTCGGCGATGCGCTGCTCAGGCGTCACCTCCACATCGGCGGGCACGTAGAGCCCATGGCTGGTCGGGCGCCAGTGCGATCGGCGGGCCTGATGGCGCGTGGGCCCGTCATTCCCGTTGGGGTCGATCCGTGCCGGCCAGACCACGGATTCCCGGCATGGGTTCGCCCACCAAGGCGGCACGTCCGGAGTCATTGGTCGAGCGTGCGTCAGATGGTGCGCGCCCGCATCCGGCTCTCCACAGGACCCGCGACCCACCGCTGTAGTCCCTAACGAAAAGCGCCTCCCCTGAGCCAGGAGAGGCGCTTTTCGTTAGGGACTATCGCCCACAGGGTTGCTCAGCCGAAGCGACCGGAGATGTAGTCCTCGGTGCGCTGGTCGTTGGGCTTGGTGAAGATGGTCGAGGTCTTGTTGAACTCGACCAGCAGGCCCGTGCGGTTGCCGGTGGTCTCATCCGGGCGGGCGGTGAAGAACGCCGTGCGGTCGGAGACGCGGGCCGCCTGCTGCATGTTGTGCGTGACGACGACGATGGTGAAGTCCTCGCGAAGCTCGAGCATCAGGTCCTCGATCTTCGAGGTCGCGATCGGGTCGAGCGAGGCGCAGGGCTCGTCCATCAGGATGACGTCGGGCTTGGTGGCGATCGTCCGTGCGATGCAGAGGCGCTGCTGCTGGCCACCCGAGAGGCCGTACGCCGACTGCTTGAGCTTGTCCTTGACCTCGTCCCACAGTGCCGCGCTGCGCAGCGACTGCTCGACCAGGTCGTCCATGCTGTCGACCTTCATGCCGGTGACCCGGGGGCCGTAGGCGATGTTGTCGTAGATCGACTTCGGGAACGGGTTCGGCTTCTGGAACACCATGCCGATGTGGGTGCGGACCGCGATCGGGTCCACGCCCTTCGCGTAGATGTTCTGGTCGTGGTAGGTGATCTCACCTTCGACGCGCGCGCCGGGCACCAGGTCGTTCATCCGGTTGAGGCATCGGAGAACGGTCGACTTGCCACAGCCCGAAGGACCGATCATGGCGGTGATCTCGTTCTTGCCGAACGAGAGGTTCACGTCGTGCACGGCGTGGAAGTTGCCGTAGAAGACGTTGAGGTTGAAAGCCTCGATGACCGGTGCGGGCGGGAGGTCCGGCAGCACCCGCTCGGCCTCGGAGTGGGCCGCCGCGAGGGTCTCGACGTGCTTGTCGCCATCGCCTCCGGGGCGGATGGTGAAGGTGTTGGGGGTCTGAGACATCGGATTCCTCACCAGGATCGGGTGAACTTGTTACGGATGATGATTGCGAGTGCGTTCAGTCCGAGCACCATCACGAGCAGTATGACGATGGCGGCGCTGGCTGCGGTCTGCAACTCGGGCTTGGACTCGGACGCCAGGCTGTAGATCTGCATCGGCAGCGCGGTGATTTCCGAGGTCAGGCCCGTCGGGTCGAACCGGACGGTCGCGAGACCGACCACGAGAAGCGGAGCAGCTTCACCGATGGCGCGGGAGAGTCCGAGGATCGTGCCGGTGGCGATGCCCGGGATGGCGGACGGCAGCGTCTGGCGCCAGGTGGTCTGCCAGACCGTGGCACCGAGTGCGAGTGAGCCGTGCCGGATCTCGGTCGGGACCGCACGCACGGCCTCCCGGGTCGTGATGATGATGACCGGGAGGATCAGCAGGGCGAGGGCGAGGGCGCCGCCGATGACGGTGCCGGTGCGCTGGACACTGAACAGGGCCATCACCGCGACGGCGAGCATGCCGTAGATGATCGACGGCACCGCAGCGAGGTTCTGCAGGTTCAGCTCGATCAGCCGGTTGTACCACTTGTTGTTGTCCGCGAACTCCTCCAGGTAGAGCGCCGCGGCGATGCCCAGGGGCACAGCGATGATGGCTGTCGTGACCATCAGCCAGAGGCTGCCGAGGATGCCGGCGCGGAAGCCGGTGCTCTCCTCGCGGATCGTCGACTGGTACTCGGTGAAGAGGTTCGCGTCGAACCGGGGAGCACCCGAGATGACGGTATCGATGATCAGGGTGGCCAGCACGGCCACGCCGAAGAAGAGCGAGAACCACAGGGCGCCCAGGAAGACCAGCGACCCGGTCGAGCGGTCCCGGCTGCGACCGGCACCCAGCTGCGTGACCTCGCGTGCGGTGGTGGTAGCGGTGCTCATCAGTAGGCCTGCCTGAAACGACGGACGAGGGTGATGCTGATCGCGTTGATCGCCAGGGTGATGAAGAAGAGCGTCAGGCCGATCGCGAAGAGCAGGTAGTACTTGTCGGAGCCGACCGCGGCCTCGCCGCCCAGGGTCTGGGCAATCTTGCCGGTCATGGTCTGGGCGCCTTCGGTGACATTGAGGGTCAGCTGCTTCTGGGAGCCGGCGGCCAGGGCGACGATCATGGTCTCGCCGATGGCGCGGGACATGCCGAGCACGATCGCGGCCGAGACTCCCGAGATCGCCGCGGGGAGGACGACGCGGAGCGTGGTCTGCATCTTGTTGGCGCCCATGGCCAGCGAGCCCTGCCGGAGAGCGTGCGGCACCGCGGTGAGCGCGTCCTCGGCGAGCGAGGCAATGGTCGGGATGATCATCACCCCGAGCACGACGCCCGCGGCAAGCAGGTTGGTGAAGTTGACCTCGAGGTTGAGGATCTTGTTGAGGAGCGTCGGGGTCACGAAGGTGAGGGCGAAGAAGCCGTAGACAACCGACGGGACGCCGGCCAGCAGCTCGACCGTCGGCTTGAGCACCTTACGTGCGCGAGGCGAGGCGTACTCGGAGAGGTACATCGCGGCTCCGAGGCCGAGCGGCACCGCCACGACGAGGGCGATCGCGGTCACCTCCAGGGTCGCGGCGATCCACGGGAAGACCGCGGCGCCGACCTGTGCGCCCGGGTTGTCCTCCAGCGCGAAGAAGTCACCGAGCGGCACGTTGCGGAAGAACTGGATGACCGGCTCGATGAGCGCGAACAGGATGCCGAAGGTGATCGCGACAGAGAGCACTGCGGCGGTGACCAGCGCGGCCTTGATGACGGATTCCCCGGGCCGGACCTTGTGAGACAGATCCGGAACACCGGGCTGGCCCGCCCCGACACGGGGCGGGCCAGCTGGGTTGGTGGCGTTCATGGCCAACAGTTTGTCCTATCGAACCCACCTCGGAAGTGCTCCGAGGTAAAGGTCACTTGATCGCCGCGAGGGCGTCCTTGGTGGCGGTGTACTGCTCGTCGCTGAGCGCGATGAAACCGGACTCCTCAGCGATGGTCTCGAGGTTCTCGATGTAGAAGTCGGTGAACGCCTTGACGGCCGGCTTGTCGGTGTACGACGCGTTGTTCGTGTAGATGAACAGCGGGCGGGCGAGCGGGGTGTAGGAACCGTCGCGCGCGGTGTCGGCGGACGGAGCAACGCAGCCCTCGCCACCGTCGACCTCGAGGGCCTTCAGCGTCTCGGCGTTCTCCTCGAAGTAGGAGTAGCCGAAGAAGCCGACGGCGCCCTTGGTGCCGGAGACACCCTGGACCAGGACGTTGTCGTTCTCGGAGGACTCAACGTCGGTGCGCAGCTTCTCGGACTCGTTGTCGAAGACGTCGTTGGCCATGTAGTCGTACGTGCCGGAGTCCTCGCCGGGGATGAAGAACGAGATCTTCTGGTCCGGGAACGACTTGTCGAGCTGGTTCCAGTTGGTGACCTTCGAGCCCTGGATCAGGAGCTTGCTGATCTGGTCGACGGTGAGGCAGTCGACGGCGAGGTCCTTGTGGACGGCGATCGTCAGCGCGTCGGTGGCAACCTGGAGCTCGGTGTACTTGATGCCGGCCTTCTCGCAGACCGGGGCTTCCTCGTCGGTCTTGATCGGGCGCGACGCGTCGGAGATGTCGGTCTCGCCGGCACAGAACTTCTCGAAGCCGCCGCCGGTGCCGGACTCGCCGACCGTGGCCTTGATGCCCGGCTGCTCCTCGCCGACGAGCTCCTGGGCGGCGATGCTCATCGGGTAGACGGTCGAGGAACCGTCAATGGCGACCGAGCCGGTGACCTGCTCGGCGTCGCCAGCCTTGGGCTCGGACTCGCCACCACAGGCGGCGAGCGAGAGCGAGAGGGCCGCGAGGGCCAGGGCCGGGGCGGTCGCCCGGCGGATGGAAGTGGCGTTCACTTCATTCTCCTGATGCATTTGAGTTGAACTGTCCCGGCGAACCTAAGGAGGGCAGGTGTCCGACTTTGCGGGTGCAGGTGAACGAGCGATGAACGGTTCTGGGCGCCAAGGCCACGCTTGAGCGTGCGTGAGACGGCGATCACGTGAACGAGCCGGTCTAGACCTTGACGGCATGCCGCACTTCGCGGCATGGCAGTCAGGCGATCTTGTCGACGAGCAGCTGGGCCCTGTTGGCGATGTCGCGCTCGAGGGGTGCGGAACGGGCCTCGGTGGCGGCCGTCTTCTGGCCGTCCTCCGACAGGACGTAGGTCAGGTACGCCTTGACCAGCCTTGCCGTGGCCGGGTCGTCGTAGGTCGGGCAGGCGAGGAGGTAGGACACGAGGACGTTCGGGTACGCCGAGGGGTCGTCGGTCGCGCGGGCCAGGTCGAGCGCCAGGTCGCGTGCGGACGCCCCGGCCGGGCGGGAGATCGACAGGAGTCTGGCAGCGCCCTCGGCCGAGGGCACGACGAATGCGGATCCGACCTTCAGCCGGGCAACCTGCATGCCCTTCGTGGCCGAGTTGTCGGCGTACCCGATCGTGCCCTCGTCCTGGGACACCGCGCCGACGAGGCCCGACGTGCCGGCGGCGGCGATCCCGCCCTCGACGGGCCAGAGGCTCGCGGGATCCGCCGGGAACGACCCAGCCTCCGCGAGGTAGCTGAGGAAGTTCTTCGTGGTGCCCGAGTTGTCCGAGCGGTGCACCGGCACGATCGGGGTTGCCGGAAGGTCGGACTCCGGGTTCGTCGCCGTGATGGCCGGGTCGTCCCACGAGGTGATGGTGCCCGCGAAGATCCCGGAGACGGTTGCTGGGTCGAGCTGCAGGTCATCTACGCCGGGGAGGTTGTAGACGACCGCGATCGGGGAGACGTAGGCCGGGACCTGGATCGGGTTGCCGCCGCAGCGCTTCCGGGCCGCGGACAGCGCGCCCTTGTCCTCGCCGAGGGCGGAGTCCGTCGCGCCGAACGCGTAGGCACCGTTGATGAAGTTGGCGCGGCCGTCGCCCGAACCGACAGCCTCGTAGGTGATCTCGAGGCCCGGGTTGGCGTCGCGCAGGGCGGTGATCCAGGTGGACTGGGCCGACTCCTGGGCGGTCGATCCGCCGCCGGTCAGCGTGCCGGTCAGCGCGGCGTCGGTCGTGTCCGCGTCCCGCGGAGCCTCGTTGCCGGCGCTGCAGGCCGTGCCCCCTGCCGCGAGCAGCAGCGAGCAGACGACCGGCGTGATGACCTTGCGGAAGGGGAAGGCGTCCACGTGAGGCTCCTGATCTTCAGCGCACGCCGTGGCGCTCGACGGCGACGGCTTCACCGCGGCGAAGGTGAACGACCACCATCTCACCGGGTTCAAGCCGCGGGTCCTCGAGCCCGAGCACGTCGAACACGGCCGGGAGGACGGGACGGTGCGTGCAGAGCACCGTGCGCTTGTCGGCATCGACCAGCTCCTCGACCAGGTCGGTCACGCCGCGCGTGGTGGCGTCCTCCTCGGAGAGGCGGTCCTCGGTGACCACCTTGCGGCCGCACGCGTCGGCGTACGGGACGACGGTCGCGACGCAGCGCAGGCTGCTGGAAGTGACCAGCCGCGTCGCGTCGTACGCCGCGAGGAGGGGCACGAGGCGGTCGGCCTGCATCGTGCCGAGCTTGAGGAGCGGCCGGAACCGGTCGTCGGTGCGCCAGTGGGAGCGGGCGCGGGCGTGGGCGTGGCGCAGGACGATGACGGTGGTGGTGCGCTTGCGGCGCTTCACCGCCTGCTTCAGGGTGGCGCGGTCGTACTTGTAGGAGAGCAGCTCCCGCGCCTCGTCGACCGGCACCCAGCGGACCTGGTCGATCTCCCGGTTGGCCACGTAGGCCGAGACGTCGTCGCTGTCGAGGACCCGGGCGACCCAGTAGTGGACGACCTTGAGGCGACCACCGCTGATGACGTACTCCTGGGAGTCGAGCGGCTGCCCCAGCCGGACGGCGAGCCCGGTCTCCTCGGCCACCTCACGCACCGCGGCCGTCACCACGTGCTCGCCGCGGTCGACCTTGCCCTTGGGGAACGACCAGTCGTCGTACTTCGGTCGGTGGACGAGCAGCACCTCCAGCACGCGCGGATCGGTGCCCGCGGGGGGAGCCTTGCGGAGCACCACGGCGCCCGCGGCGACGACCGGGTGTGCAGCCGGTCGGGGAGGGGGCGTGCTCGACATGGCGTTAGTCTCACACCACCCTGCTGCTTTGAGGAGTGGACCTCGCCGATGCTGGACCGCCTGCGCAACTCGATGTCAGGACGCCCGCGGGTCCTCCTCTCAGGCCTCCTCGTCCTGGCGGTCGTCATCGCCGCGATCCTGTACGCCGCGTGGCCGCGGTCGGGCTCGACCCTCGAGCGCGCGACCTCGCTGCTCCCGAAGGACACCCTGCGCATCGCCTTCACCGACTGGTCCGGTGTGCGCGACGAGATGGATGCCGACGCGGCGGGGTGCACGGCCTGGCCGCACTGTGACGGAGCCAGCGTGCTCGACGGCTCCGAGCTCGCCTCGTCCTCGGTGATCGCCGGCCTGGCACCCACGCTGGACGAGGAACTCGGCTGGGGACCGCGCAGCATCGAGTGGGAGGTGCTCGGACAGGGGCGCAACGGGCAGGTCCTGATCGTCGATGCCGGATCCTCGGAGCTCGACGGCATCGCAAAGCGCTATGAGGAGCACGGATTCGCGGACCCCGGCAAGCGGCGGCTGGACGGAGCCGTCTGGTCGGGTGGACCCGATGCGCTGGCCCGGATCCCCGATCTGGCGGAGCCGATCCTGCAGCACGTCGCGTTCCTCGGTGACGACCACCTGCTGCTGAGCTCGGACAGCCCCTCCGCACTGGCGAGGGCCGTGAAGTCGGCTCGCGACGGCGGACTGTCGTGGGACCTCGCGGGTGCTGTGACCGAGCCGCTGTCCGCCGTGGGTTTCGTCGACGACTTCGCCTGTGAAGCCCTCTCGATGGCCACTGCCGATCCCGGTGCGCGGGCCACCGCGACGCGCGTGGTGGAGGAGGCCGGCGGCGTCTCGCCGCTGGTCGGTTATCTCGTCGCCCTGGGCCCCGATCGTGCGTGGACGGCGGGCTTCGCGTTCGAGACCGTCGCCCAGGCACGTCACGACGCACGCTCGCGCCAGTCACTCGCCCGCGCGGAGGATCCGGGGCAGATGGAGTCCTACCCCGACCTCTTCACGCTCGACTCGGCCGAGCGGGACGACCGGATGGTCGTGCTGCACGGCCGAGCGGCCAGCTCGTCCTACGCGCTCAGCGAGACGACGCAGGGTCCTGTGCTGCTGGCGTCCTGCTAGAGGACCGTCCGCGGCGACGCTGCTTGTCGATCAGGATCTTCTGCAGGTCGCCGGTGCCGCCGTTGTGCTTCCACACGCCGTCACCGTCGAGCTCCCACGCGCCCGTCTCGGGGGAGAAGGCGAGGTCCAGCAGTGCGCCGATGTGCTCGACCGGCTGCTCGCCGGGCAGGCGCACGAGCACCTCGACGCGACGGTCCAGGTTGCGGTGCATCATGTCGGCCGAGCCGATCCAGGCCTGCGGCTCGCCACCGTTCTCGAACCAGAAGACCCGGCTGTGCTCGAGGAACCGACCGAGGATCGAGCGGACCTCCATCGTCTCCGACAGGCCGGGGACGCCCGGTCGGGCCGAGCAGATGCCGCGCACCAGCAGCTGCACCGGCACTCCTGCCTGCGACGCCAGGTAGAGCGCGTCGATGATCGCCTCGTCGACGACCGAGTTGGCCTTCAGGCGGATGCGCGCAGGGCGGCCGGCCTGGTGGTGGCCGATCTCGGCGTGGATCTGGTCGATCAGCCCGTCGCGGACGGAGTCGGGGGCGACCAGCAGCTCGTCGTACTGCGCGTTGCGGGAGAAACCGCTGAGGTTGTTGAAGAGGTGCGCGACGTCCAGCCCGATGGCCTCGTTGGTGGTCAGCAGGCCGAAGTCCTCGTAGAGGCGCGCGGTCTTCGGGTTGTAGTTGCCGGTGCCGATGTGGGTGTAGCGACGGATGCCGCCACCCCGCTCCACCTCGTCGCGCACGACCATCGCGAGCTTGCAGTGGGTCTTCAGGCCGACCTGGCCGTAGACGACGTGGCAACCCGCGTGCTCGAGCTTGCGCGCCCAGCGGATGTTGTTGGACTCGTCGAACCGGGCCTTGATCTCCACCAGCACGAGCACCTGCTTGCCGGCCTCGGCGGCGTCGACCAGGGCATCGATGATGGGGGAGTCGCCGCTGGTCCGGTAGAGCGTCTGCTTGATCGCCAGCACGTGCGGGTCCGCTGCGGCCTGCTCGATGAAGCGCTGGACGCTGGTCGCGAAGCTGTCATAGGGGTGGTGCAGGAGTACGTCGCCACGGCGCGTGGTCTTGAAGACGTCGACCGGGCTGGCCGACTCGACCGGCGCCAGCTGCTTGTGCGTGGACGGCACGAACGCGTCGTACTTCAGGTCCTCGCGGTCGATGTCGGCGATGTCGTGGAGGCCGCGCAGGTCCAGCGGGCCGGGCAGCCGGAAGACCTCGGACTCGGTGATGCCGAGCTCGGAGACCAGCAGGTCGAGCACCTCGGGATCGATCGACTCCTCGACCTCCAGGCGCACCGGCGGTCCGAACTTGCGTCGCAGGAGCTCCTTCTCGAGGGCGGCGAGGAGGTTCTCGGCGTCGTCCTCCTCGACCTCGAGGTCCTCGTTGCGGGTGACCCGGAAGGTGTGGGCCTGGAGGACCTCCATGCCGGGGAAGAGCTTCTTGAGGTGCTCACCGATGACGTCCTCGAGCGGCACGAAGCGCTGGTTGCCCAGCGGCACGAAGCGGTTGAAGATCGGCGGGACCTTGACCCGGGCGAAGCGCTCCTTCTTCGTCTTGGGGTTGCGCACCAGGACGGCGATGTTGAGCGAGAGGCCGGAGATGTAGGGGAAGGGGTGGGCCGGGTCGACCGCCAGCGGCGTCAGCACCGGGAAGACCCGCTCCTTGAAGAGCTTCTTGCACTTCTTCTGCTCGTCGAGGTCGAGGTCGGCCCAACGGACCAGCTCGATGCCCTCGCTCTTGAGCGCGGGGATGATCTGGTCCTGGAAGACGGCCGCGTGGCGCTCCATCAGCTCGGCGGTGGTTGCCCAGATCGACTCGAGGACCTCCTTGGGCAGGTGGCCGCTGGCCGCCCGCACGGCCACTCCGGCGGCGATGCGCCGCTTGAGGCCGGCCACGCGGACCATGAAGAACTCGTCGAGGTTGCTCGCGAAGATGGCCAGGAACCGTGCGCGCTCCAGCAGCGGGAGCTTCGGGTCCTCGGACAGCTCCAGCACACGCTGGTTGAAGTGCAGCCAGGACTGCTCGCGGTCGAGGAAGCGGTCGGGGAACGCCTCGAGAGCTGCGAGCTCCTCGTCGCCGGGCACGTAGGGCGGCTCGACGTCGAAGGTCTCGCTGGTGCTGACCGGGAGGAGGTCGACGGGACCTTCCTCGATCGAGCCGCTGAGGTGCGAGGGCAGTGCTTCCTGGGTCACGGGTGCAGTCTGGCACTTGTGGGTTAACGCACGGTGACGGCTCAGTCTCCCGGCGGATAGCGTCAGCGCGTGCACCTCTCGATCCCGGCCGCCCTGAAGACCCAGTCGCTGCGTGCAGCCTTTGCGCTCCCGCCGGTGGTGAGGCGGGTGATCACGGGCCCGCCGATCGTGCGGCAGGGCCTGACCCTCGACCCTGATCCGCACCTCGCGGTCCGGCTGCAGAAGCTCCTCCACGAGCCGGTTCTGGGTTCGCGGTCCGTGCCGGAGGGGCGGGTGCAGATGCTGACCGACGCACGCATGGTCGGTGGCCACCAGCCGATCTCCTCCGTGGTGTCGCTGGAGGTTGCCGGGCGACGGGCGCGTCTCTACGTGCCCTCGACGCCCACCGATGCGCTGCTCGTCTTCATCCACGGCGGTGCCTGGATCTTCGGCGACCTCGACTCGCACGATGCGCCGTGCCGGTTCCTGGCGGAGCAGGCCGGCGTCCGGGTGCTCGCCATCGACTACCGGCTCGCTCCCGAGCACCCGTTCCCCGCGGCGTACGACGACTGCGTCGATGCCTATCGCTGGGTGGTTGCCAACGCCGCGCTGGTCGGGGCATCGCCGGACCGGCTCGCTGTCGGCGGCGACTCGGCCGGCGGCAACCTTGCGGCGGGCGTAGCGCTCGCGGCAGCTGCCGAGGGCCTGCCGCTCGCCTTCCAGCTGCTGGTCTACCCGGCCACCGACCTGACCGACTCGGAGACCGGGAGCTATCGCGAGTTCGGGGGCGGCGGGTTCTACCTGACCAAGGCGATGATGGATCTCGGCGCCGATTCCTACGTGCCGGACGTCGCGTTGCGGAGTGATCCGAGGGTGTCGGTCCTGCTGGCGCCGGTGCCCGAGGGCGTTGCGCCCGCCTATGTCTGCACGGCCGGTTTCGACCCGCTTCGCGACGAGGGTGAGGCCTACGCCGCCAAGCTCTCCGCTGCCGGCGTCAAGGTCGAGCTCGAGCGGTTCGACGGCCAGATCCACGGGTTCTTCAACCTGGTCGGCATCGGTCGCTCGGGCCCCGCGGCCGTTGCGCGCATCGCTGCAGCACTCGCCGCCGGCCTGTCCTGATCCCTCTGATCCCTCCCCGCCGAGAGGCCAGGCTTGGTGCGCCGAGAGGCCAGGCTTGGTGCGCCGAGAGGCCAGGTTTGGTCTGCCGAGGGGTCAGGTCTGGTGGAGGTCACTCACGCTCGGTGGTACTGCACGTGCGTGTGGTCGGGTGCGAAACCGAATGCGCGGTACAGCGCGATGGCTGGGGCGTTGGTCCCCTCGACGTACAGATGGACGGCAGTGCACCCGCGACGCGCAAGGTGTGCGAGGCCGGCGCGGGTGAGAGCGCGGCCGATGCCTGACCCCTGCGCCTCAGGCGCGACAGCCAGGACGTAGATCTCGCCCTGTGCGCCGCGATGGACCTTCGTCCAGTGAAAGCCGAGGAGGCGGGAACGGTCGGTAGCGACGAGCAAGCCGTCCGGGTCGAACCACGGTTCCGCCATTCGTTCGGCGAGATTGTCGGCGTCCATGGCGCCTTGCTCCGGATGGGCGATGAAAGCCGATGCGTTGACGCGAAGCAACTCGGCTTCGTCGGTCGGGAGATAGCCGCGGATCCGGGGGTCCACGTCCATGTGGGTGTCGGTGCTCGTTGTCGGTCGCGTCATCACGAGGAGCTCGCGGGATCTGCCAAAGCCGTGCGTCCTCGCGAGAGCATCGGCGCCAGGATGGTCGCCGTGTGACCAGGCGTCGATCGCTCCGGATGTCGACTCGACCACGGTCTCGAGCAGCGCCCGCCCGACGCCGGTACGTCGATGGGCCGGGGACACAGCGAGGTCGAGTGCGCTGGCGCCAAGGCCCGCTCGGGCCAGCGCGAAGCCGCCCTCGGCGAGCCAGAGATCGGCTCCGGCCAGTCCGTGGTTGTGCAGGTGGAGGCGCGCTGCCTCGTCGAGGGGGTCGCGCCCGTCAGCCGCGCGGCACGCGGCCAGCAGCTCAGCCAGGGCTGCGGCGGGAGCACCTGCGTACTGATCCGGTGGAACTCGGCGTACGTCGACCATGGGTTGACCCTATCGACCGCCAGACCTGACGGTTCGGCCACGCCAGACCTGACGGTTCGGCACGCCAGACCTGACGGTTCGGCACGCCAGACCTGACGGTTCGGCACGCCAGACCTGACGGTTCGGCACGCCAGACCTGACGGTTCGGCACGCCAGACCTGACGGTTCGGCACGCCAGACCTGACGGTTCGGCACGCCAGACCTGACGGTTCGGCACGCCAGACCTGACCTTTCGGCGGAGTGGTCAGGCGTCGAGGGGGTGCTCGGCCTCGGCGGCATCCGCCCCGTCGCCGTCGGTGTCATCGTCATCGCTCTTGTCGCCACCGAGCGCGGCGTTCTTGGACGGGATGACGAACCGGTAGCCGACGTTGCGGACGGTGCCGATCAGGGTCTCGTTCTCGGGGCCGAGCTTGGCGCGGAGGCGGCGCACGTGGACGTCGACCGTGCGGGTGCCGCCGAAGTAGTCGTAGCCCCACACCTCCTGCAGCAGCTGCTGGCGGGAGAAGACCCGGCCCGGGTGCTGCGCGAGGAACTTGAGGAGCTCGAACTCCTTGAACGTGAGGTCGAGCGGGCGGCCACCCAGCCGCGCGGTGTACGTCGCGTCGTCGACGACGACTTCGCCGGACCGGATCACGTGCGAGTCGGGGTCGTTTGCGTCGCGGCGGGCGCTGTTGCGGCCGATCGCCAGCTTGATGCGGGCCTCGAGCTCGGCCGGACCGCAGGTGCCGAGGACGACGTCGTCCATGCCCCAGTCGGCACCGACCACGGAGAGCCCGCCCTCGGTGAGGATCAGGATCACCGGCACATCGGCGCCGGTGGTCTGCATGAGGCGGCACAGGTCGCGTGCGTGGGCGAGGTCGCTGCGGCCGTCGACGAGCACGAGGTCGGACTCGGGTGCCTCGAGGAGGGCACTGCCCTCGGCGGGGAGCACCTTGACCTGGTGGCTGAGCAGCGACAGCCCCGGCAGCACGTCAGACGATGACTGGAGGGCGCTGGTCAGCAGCAGCAGAGCGCTCATCGCTGCCTCCTTCCATGGCCGCCCCGGAAGGCGAGTGTGACCTCGGTGACTGCGAGACTATCGAACATGGGTCCGGAAGGTGAGCGCGTGGCACGTGTCGAGACGGGGATCACGGTGCGCTACTGGGCGGCTGCACGCGCTGCGGCCGGCATCGGAGCGGAAACGTTTGCGTCGCCGTTGACCCTCGACGACCTCCGGGCACGCATCCTCGAGCGGCACCCCGGAAGCGACCGGCTCCCCGCCGTACTCGCTGTCTGCTCGGTGCTCGTCGACGGCCGCCAGCCCGGCACGCCCGCGGGTGAGCAGGTGCTCGAGGCCGGTATGACGGTGGAGTTCCTGCCGCCGTTCGCCGGGGGCTGACAGGATGCTGTCCATGTGGAGCCTGATCCGGGAAGACCTCAAGGCCAGCGTCGACCAGACGCGGGTGTTCGGCGCGGCGTTCTGGGTGAAGGTGCTCGGCAAGCTGCTGATCACGCCGCAGGTGCAGGTGGTGGTGCTGTTCCGCATCGGCCACGCAGTGGCGGGCACCCCGCTTCGCCCGCTGGCCTTTGTGCTCAGGGCATGGGGCCTGATGATCTCCGGCGCGGAGATCCACCCGGACGCACAGATCGGCCCGGGCATGTCGCTGATGCACTCCAGCGGTGTCGTGATCGGCGGCGGAGTCGTTGCGGGCAAGGGTTTGAGGATGGCGCAGGGCGCGACTCTCGGCGAGCCTGCCGGTGGTGGTGCTGACGCCAACCGGGGCTTCCCGACGCTCGGTGACTACGTGAGCCTCGGCGCCCACGCGGTCGTCCTCGGGAGCCGCTCGCTGGCAGACGGCTGCGTGGTCGGCGCCAACTCGGTCGTCACCCGCGACGTCCCCGAGCTGACCGTCGTCGTCGGCGCACCCGCGCGCGAGGTCAAGACGGTCACCTGGGTCGACGTCATCAACCGGCCCTCCAAGGACTGAGGAATGCCTGGCCTGGTGCGGCAGTTGGGATCGGCATGACTTCGGAGCCCACGCTCACGGGACTGATCGTCCTCATTGCGGCTGTCGTGGTCGCGGTCGTCTTCGGGACGTACCGGCTCATCAGCGACGGCCGCTTCAGTGGCACGCACGCCATCCGCCACGCGGAGCGCCACGCTGCGCGCGGGCGCCACGACGCAGCCCACCCGGACAGCCACGCGGCCCACCCGGACGGTACGCCGCCGGCCGGGACCCCGGCGTCCCGTGCCGATCCGCTCCTCGGTGGCACCGAGTGGGCCGACCAGATCGGTGAGCGGGCGACGCTCGTCCAGTTCTCGACCGCGTTCTGCGCCCCGTGCCGGGTGGCCCGGCGCACGCTCGGTGAGGTCGCGGCGGTCGTGCCGGGCGTCGTGCACATCGAGATCGACGCGGAGCACCACCTCGACCTGGTCCGCCGGCTCGGCATCATGCGCACGCCCACGACGGTCGTCCTCGACGGGGCCGGCCACGAGGTCCAGCGGGCCTCGGGAGCGCCGTCCAAGGCACAGGTCATCACGGCGCTCGATGCTGCGCTTGCCGATTGACCGGACTCCCCGGCGGTGAGGGCCGTTGCCTCGATAGGCTCGCCGTGACCGATCTCGTGGAGGAGGAATCCCTGTGTCGCTGAGGCATCACCCGTGGGTCTTGCGGCGGCGGAACCAGGTGCGCGAGCTCCGCGACCGACACGTCGACCCGACGCTGCGACAGCTCGCCCGCGTGCGTCGCCAGCTGCTCCGTGGCGAGGTCGACGTGCTGCTCCTCGGCGACTCGTCCTGCCTCTTCGGTGCGGCGGGTGACACTGACACGGCGATGATCCCGGAGCTGATCGCCCGCGAGCTCGGGGGTCTGCGGGTCGCGGCGATCTCCGGCGCCGGCTACAGCGCAAGGCAGCATGCGGAGTTCCTCCGCATCCTCGGCACGCTCCCGGTCCGCCCGCAGTACCTCGTCACCTCGGTTTGTGTGCGCACCGGCTGCTCGGTCCACGTGACCCAGCACCCGACGTACTCCTATGAGCTCACGCGCGTGCACCTCGCGCAGATCGACTCGGCTGCACGCCGTATCCGCTACGTGCACCGCAAGCCACGCACCGACCCGTCGGCGTACGACCGGTTCCATGCGCTGCCCGTCACGACTCGATGGGGTGGCGCGAGCACCATCGGTGCGTTCCGCGACCGGCTGAAGGGCCAAGGTCCGCCGCCGTGGCCGATCGAGCACGAGCGCGCGTTGTTCGACTACTTCCACGGTGAGGAGTACTCCTCCGAGACGCCCGGGATCGCCGACTGGGTCGAGTTCGGCCGCCAGGTCGCGGCGTACGGCGTTCCGACGGTCTCCTACCGCACCGCGGCGCCAATGGCGCGGGGAGAGCTGAACTTTCCCGGCGAGTTCGAGGCGCACGCGCAGTCCAACATCAAGCTGGTCGACGACGCGATCCGCTCGACCGCCGGCGCGGACTATCAGATCGTCGGCGGCGACCTCGACGACGTCGACTTCGCCAACGCGACGGACGCGACGGAGCACTTCTCCATCAGCGGCCGGCTCAAGCTGGCCCGCGCCATCGCCCGGGCCCTCATCCCACCACTTCCGGGAGATCAGACGTGACCTCGAACTCCGGCAGCCCGAGCTGCCCTGTCTGCGATGCCGCCATGGTGTTGTTCGACAACGCCCTGGTGCTCGGGAAGTACGACGCGGACTACCACCGCTGCACCGCGTGCGGCCTGATCGCGATCCTCGACCTGCCCTTCCTCGACGAGGCCTACGCGAGCGCGATCCACGACTGCGACTCGGGCCTCATGCGCCGTGCGCGCCTGATGACCCGGCTGACGTCGGCGATCATCCGGTTCGAGGGACTGACCGGTGGGCGCTTCCTCGACTTCGCGTCGGGCTACGGCACCTTCGTTCAGTTCATGCGCGAGGCGGCACACGACTTCTGGCAGTTCGACGAGTACGCCACGCCGGTCTTCGCGCGCCAGTTCCAGGACGACGGCCTTGGTCGCTATGACCTGGTCACCGCGTTCGAGGTCTTCGAGCACCTGCCCGATCCGCGGGGCCAGCTGGCCAAGCTCGCCGAGCGCACCGACCTGGTCTTCTTCTCGACCGAGCTCGTGCCCGAGCCCGCGCCGAAGGTCGGCGACTGGTGGTACTACTGGCCCGAGGTCGGCCAGCACGTCATCTTCCACACCGTCGAGTCGCTGCGCATCCTCGGTGAGTCACTCGGTTTCGAGGTGACCAGCAACGGCTCCAACTGGCACCTGTTCCACCGCAAGCCGCTCGACCCCCGCACCCGGCTGCTGTTCTCCTCCCGGCTCCACGGTGCCGCCCGCTCGAGCCGGCACCGGCTGTGGGCGCTGCGCCACCGCAACGGCTGAGGATCAGCTACCGGGGGAGACGGGTCAGAGGGTGTCGGGGACCAGGGCCGTGATCGCGGCGAGGCCGGAAGCGTCCTGGCCGTGGACGACGGCGACATCCCAGTACGCGCGCAGCTTGGTGTTGACCTCGTTGTCGAGCACCTTCGCCGCTACAGCGACGTCCTCGATGCCGATCCGGCCCACGGGAGCGCCGCCGTGGTCCCAGATCGCGACCTCGGTGTAGCCCAGGTCGGCAAGCGCGCTCCACACATCGGTCGGCTCGAAGCCGGCGATGCGGGAGAGGCGCTGGTCGTACTCGAAGAAGAGGACGGGGGAGAGATCGGCGAATTCGGCGGCCAGTGCGGGCACCAGCGCGACGTCGTACCCGTCGGTGTCGCTCTTGACCAGGCGGAGGTCGGCAGTCCACGGGTGGCGTGCGCGCAGCTCGGCGGGGGTCACACCGGACACGTCTGAGGTCGACGAGGAGGACTCGACGAAGCGGGCCGTGCCGCCTTCACGGACCACCGAGACGTTGGTCGACGCCGAGTTGTCGGGGATCAGCAGCGCGGGCTCGATGCGGCAGCGCTCGTCGTCGCCGACGTTGGTGCGCAGGTAGTCCAGGTAGTAGTCGTCGGCCTCGACGCAGATGAAGCGTGCGTCGGTCGCGTCGAGCACCTGGAGGGCGGAGTCGCCCACGTTGGCGCCGATGTCGATGACGACCACGGGTCCATCGGCGGGGGTGAGTGCCCGCGCCAGCTCGACGAGGTTCTGTCCGTAGACCGACCCGTCGCGGGTGTAGTCCGGGAGCCTGTGGGACCAGGGAAGGGTCATCTCGACGCCCTGCACGACCCGCACCACACGGCGATGGGGGAACCGGTCACGGATGGCCCACCCGGCCCGGCGCTTGAGTCGCTCGGCCTGGTGCGGAAGATTCATGTGCACCGGCACAGCATAGGAGGATCAGCGTGTCCTGTGTGGCCAGTTGGCGTGCCGACGCGGCGTTTGGATCCGCGCATCGTCGGTGTCCTCCAGCGTGCTAGCGTCCCGCCGACAGGAAGGTGTGACTGTGGTTGAGGTGCAGGCCCCCGTTGTCCTGGTGGGCGCGTTCGAGCGTGACAATTTTGGCGATCTCCTCTTTCCCATCGTGAGCCGCCGCTATCTCGGCGATGCGGCTTCCATCCTGGCGACGCCGGTCGCGGCCAGCACCCAGCAGATGCTGGGCGAGCAGGTCCACCGGTACGTCGACGTGGTGCGGAACGGCGCCGGCCCCCACCCGGTCTGGGTCGTTGGCGGCGAAGTTGGCGGCCCGCACGGCGAGCTGCGCCACCAGTCTGAGTTCGACGAGCAGGAGCAGGGCCTCAGCCGTTATGGGCAGGCCTACCTTCCCCGCATGTCGGCGCTCTCCGGCACGTCCTCAAGCGTTGCTGTCGTCAACTCGGTCGGGTTGCGCAACATGTCGCTGCTGATCGGCACCGCACGGCTTGAGGCAGTGACCGCGCTGCGCGAGCTGGATTACCTCTCCGTGCGTGATGCCGGGTCGGCGAAGCTGTTGTCGCGACTTGGCGTCGAGCATCGCCTCGCCCCCGACCTAATGCACTCGATCGCCGCGCACGTGCCGTCGCGGGCCATCTCGACGGACGCCTACGCGGTGGTTCAGGTCAACGAGGCATATCTCTCGCTCATCGGCCCCGAGGCACTGGCCGCTGCCCTGGCGGGCAGCCGGCACCTGGTTCCGCTTCACGTGCGTCTGCTGGCGGCGGGACTTGCGCCGGGACACGACTCCATCGAGCTGTACGAACAGGTGGCCCGGGAGTTCGAGCGTCAGGCAGGCGGTCGGACCATCGAGGTCCTGCGCGACAACGACCCGCTGGCCAAGGTGGCCACGATCGCGGGTGCCGACCTGATGGTGAGCACGTCACTCCACTGTGCAGTGATCAGCACGGCGTACGGGGTCCCGCGGGTGGCGCTGAGCAACGAGAAGCTCACCCACTACCTCAGGACCTGGGAGGAACCGGGTCCGGTCGATGTCGATCCTGATGACCTGGACGACGCCATCGGCCAGGCGCTTGCCCTGCGCGGCAGCGTCGGCGAGGCCGAGCGGTCCCGCAGCCTCGCTCAGCGTGCCGACGAGTCCGCACGGGCCGCCGCTGCTGCAGTCACCGCCGCAGCGCCCGATGGCCTGGCTGGGCAGCGGCGAGCCGTTGCCGCCACTCTGGCGGCCCGCAGCCAGTCCGGCCGGATGCGCGCCGCCGACCGGATGGTCCCGGCGTACCTCCATGCCCGGTTCCGCGGTCAGCAGATCAGCCGGATCAGCCGCAACCTGCGCGACCGGTCCCGGGCCTGGGTCAACGAGAGTCGGTCCTGAGGTCGGTCCGGCCAGTCCAGGAGACGGCTCGGGCCACTGCCAGGCATCCGGCCACCGATGCGATCGTGACGCCGATCGCGGCGCCGGTGAGGCCATCGAGGTGGGCGCCGATGGCCAGGGCGGCCACCAGCCCGGCGCTCGACACCAGCGAGATCACCGAGACAGCCCGTTCGCGGCCCTGCGCCGAAGCCGCAGCGGTGAAGATCAGCCGGATCGAGAAGGCGCTGTTGGCGATCAGCAGGATGCGGCTCGGCCACACCGTCGGGGCGAAGACCTCGCCGAAGAGGACGTTCACCAGCGGATCCATCAGCACCCACAGGATCACGATCACAGGCGCCATCAGCAGCAGCGCGCCGGCGGTCCATCGCCGCAGGAATGCCGCGGCCTCGGCGGGCGGGTACGCCGCCATGCGCGGGAGGACGGCGACCGCCAGGCGGCCGACGAGGAGGGCCGGCAGGGCGGCGATGGAGGACGCGATGGAGTACTGGCCGACGATCGCCGTGCCTAGCATGGCTCCCAGGATCAGGGTGTCGAGGCCGAGGCGGTCGAGCGTGCCGATGGAGGCGAAGTAGCCCCGCCTCGCGAAGCCGTGGACGTCCTTGGCGACCGTCAGGTCGGGTGTGGGATCGAGCGACGGGCGAAGGCCACGGGACATGATCGCCAGGGACAACAGTTGGCCCACGAGGAAGGTCCCGAGCACGACGACCGCGGGCGCCTGTCGCCAGAACACGAACAGGATGACGACCAGCCCCACGTAGCCGAAGGTGATCGCGAGGTCCGCGCGGTTGATGTACTTCAGGCCGTTCTCGCCGCGGACCATGGCGCGCAGCAGGCCGAGCACGGCACCGGTGAAGCAGATGAGGAAGGCCATCGCGGTCAGTGGCCAGACCGAGCCCGAGTCGCGCAGGAAGACGGCGGTGCACCCTGCCGCCGCCACTGCGGACACCGCCGACCATGCGATCCACCGCGGCAGGTGCCGCAAGACCAGGTCGCGTGCAGGACGGTGACGGCTCGCGACGGCCCGCGTGATGCCGGCTCCCAAGCTGTTCAGCGCCAACTGATTGCACACCAGAGCAGCAGCAAGAACGATCGCCAGCTGCCCGCGTCCGACGTCTCCGAGCATGCGCGCGAGCATCGGGCCCGAGAGCACGGTGACGGCCTGGGCGACCAGGCCGACGATCACGAGCCTCGCCGCATCGCTGCCCGCCAGCCTCCGGGCCTGGCCCCTGGCCTCGGTCAGCCGTCGTGCGGTGGTCATCCGGGTCTCCCGATCATGGACCTGATGGTTTCGATCACGCGCTCCGGCGGGATCGAAACATCGTCGTAGATTCCGAGCATCGGCTTCCCCGCCGGGTGGTCACCCTCGGCAGTCAGGTACTGGTAGTCGATGCAGTCGGTTGCCTCAGCGATGTTCCGCAATCCCAGATGCACGTACGACGCCGCGAAGAGCTCGAGCACCTTCGCGCCGGGCGGGCAGAAGGTGATGTTCGTGAGGCCCGCGCCATGTGGCCCGACCACGATTTCGGCGCCTGCGAAGTGGTCGATCTGCTGCTGCACACTCAGCGTGCCAGGGTCCACCACGACGAATTCGTTCTTCTCGAGCCAGGGCCTGAGAGCTGCTTCCTCGACGTACCGCCGAGTGCCGGGCTTGTTGCCACGGGTGACGAAGAGTCGGCGAGGGGTGTCGCCGTTGCCAGTGGCAGGCAGCCTCTTGCGAAGCCACGAAACTGCGGAGCGCGGGGCATCGAGGGCCTGGTTGGGCGTGCTCGGCACCAGCAGCCGGTCGGCGGTGAACGTGTGGTTGGCGCGCGGCTGCAACCAGGGTCCTTCGATGCCCGCGAGCTCCAGCAGCTGCTTCTGGTAGCGGGTCGCGTGCGGCACGATCACCGCGTCGATCTGCGTCCCCGCCAGGGACTCCTCGAAGACGCCGTAGCGCGCGATCGCGTCGTACATGAAGTGGTAGTAGTTGGCCGCAGCGCCGCGGGTGGTCAGGCTCAGGACCGTGCCGGGGACGTGCTCCACGGTGCCCAGCGTGGGGCGCAGGAAGACCGGGTGCTCGCGCCACGAGGAGAGGCCGAAGTAGCCGCTGGTCTGGTAGTCGAGCCGCTTCTTCGGGGTGGTGGTGGCGCCGAAGTCGCCGGTGATCCGGCCGCCCGCGATCTCGAGGGTGTAGCGGGCGGGGACGGTCGCGTCGCGGCCGCCGGTGAAGACCCAGTGGTCGGCCGGGGTGCCGGTGACGGCGCTGCGGTGGATCGTCTCGGCGGGACCACCGTGGTGCACGGTCACCGTGCCGGGCTCACGTCGTGCGGTCTCGACCGATGTCTCGGTTGCTCGGGTCGGGACGCCGCGGTCGCCGAACAGGAACGAGGTACGCCGGAAGACGAGGCCGGCGAGCAGCGTGAGCAGCCGGTGCAGTCGCTTGAACAACGGCCAGTAGGGCTGGAGTCGCGTGGGGAGCGCCATGTCTGCCTGCCCGTTCTCAGCGCGCCAGGATCTTGCGCACGAAGCGCCAGATCAGCGGCTGGGTGATGACCTTGCGGACGATGGCGCGCATCCACAATGGACGGATGACCTTGCGGACGACGCGGGAGAGCCGGCCGTCGATGCGGAGCAGGACCAGCTCGAGCTCGGCCTGCACGTCCTTGTTCAGCTCGACTGCGGGCGGGTGGACCAGCGGGAACGGCATCGGCTCCGCGGGTGTCGGTGCCTTGGCGGACCGGGTGTGGGTGGCGCCCTCGCCGTAGCCGTCGTTCTCGATCGTGTTGTAGGCCGGCGTTGCGCAGAGACCGCCCTCCGACATGATCGTCACCCAGTAGTGGTGGTCCCAGCCGCGCGAGTCACCGTCGGTGTCGACGGCCACGTTGCTGAAGTGCTCGAAGGCCTTGTCGGTGACCAGTGCCTCGCGGCGGGGGATCGCGGGTGTTGGGCGGGTGGCATCGGCCGTGCGAGGTGTCGAGTTGACCCGCTCCTCGGCGCCGGCGTGGTCACGGGGGAACAACGCGCGGTGCGCCTGCCAGCGGTCGGCCCAGGTCGCCCAGCCCCAGACGCTCGCCCAGCTGGCGAAGTCGTAGCTGCGGCCCTGGAACATCCGGCGCGGCACCAGCTTGTTGTCCCCGGCGATCAGCCACACCCTCTTCTCCTCGCGATAGCGGGAGAGGAGGTCCTCGCAGTAGGCGAAGAAGGAGGGGTCGGCGATGCAGTCGTCCTCGAGCACGATCGCGCGGTCGACCTGCGAGAAGACCCAGTCCAGACCGAGCTCGACGTTGGCCTCGAGGCCGAGGTTCCGCTCGGCGTACTTCGTGTGGATGGTGCAGTCCCAGTCGACCTCGCGCAGGACCGCGTGGACGGCCTCGCACTGGGCGGCCTCCTCGGGGCGGCCCGGGCGCGGCCCGTCGGCGATCACGAAGAGCTCGGTCGGCTGGACCTTCCGCAGGGCGTCGATGTTGCGACGCGTGACCTCGGGTCGCCGGAAGACGATGAGGACGACGGGGGTGCTGAGCACGTCGATGGCTCCTAGCCGTTTTCGTTGCCGGGCTGGTCGCCGGACTGGTTGCCGGACTGGGGGGAGGTCCCGCGATCGCGCAGTCGTGAGGCGGCCCGGGCGGCCCGGACCGCGGTCTTGCTGTCGGCCATCCTACGAAGGACGCGACGGGCGCGAGGTGACCTGACGAGCCTCCGTGCCACACGTGCCGCCCGGCCGCCGACGCGGTTGAGCAGCAGCTCGAGCTCGCGCTCGACCTCGGTGTCGACCGCGACCGTCGTCGGGTGCTGCAGGGGGAAGGTCATCGCGTGCGCGGGGTCCATCTCGCGCTCCACGACGCCGTGCGTCGCGTCCGCGCCGAAGCCGACGTTCTCGACCAGGTTGACCGCGGGGGAGACGGCCAGCCCGCCCTCGCTGATCATCGTGATCCACCACTGCTTGTCCCAGCCGTGGGTGATCACGTCGCCGGAGGTCGAGGCTTCCTCGAAGTGCTTGCGGGCACTCCTGGTGACCAGCGCACCTGGCCTCGCGGCGTACGACGTCGTGCGGATCGGCACGATGCCGCTCTTGCCGATGTGGGTCCGGGGAAACACCTCGCGGTGCCGCTGCCAGCGGTCTGCCCAGGTCGCCCAGCCCCACACGCTGGCCCAGCTGCTGAAGCGGTAGCTGTCCTCGCCGAAGAGGGTGCTCGGAACCCCGTGGCTGTTGCCCGCGATCTGCCACACGCGTGTGTCGGTGCGGTAGCGGTCGAGCAGCTCCTCGGCATAGCCGAAGAACGTGGGGTCGGGGACGCAGTCGTCCTCGAGCACGATCGCTTCGGCCACCTGGGTGAAGACCCAGTCCAGGCCGGTCTCGACATTGCCCTCGCAACCGCGGTTCTCGTCGGAGGCGCGGACGCTGACCGTCGTCCAGTCGATGGCGTCGACGAGCGCGCGCACCTCGGCGCACTTGGGGGCGTCGTCGGGCCGGTCCGGCCGGGCTCCGTCGAGTACGACGAAGAGCTGGTCCGGCGCTGCTGCCCTGATGGCTTCGAGGGTCCGCGCGGTGTGCTGCGGGCGGTTGAACGCGATCAGCGCGATCGGAACCTTCCTGGCGGGGGTCTTCATCGCTTCTTCCCCTTGCTGGGCCGGTTGTTGGGCCGGTTGCCGGGCCGGTTGCTGGGCCGGGCGCTGACGAGGTCGGTGAGGGCGGCATGGGTGACCTCGATGCAGCGCCTCCAGGTGAACTCGGCCGCCCACTTCTCGGCGGCGTCGAGCTGCTCGTCGCTGGTCTCCATCGCCTGCTCGATCGCCTCCGCGAGTGCTGACGGGGTCCAATCGGTGGTGACAGCTGCGTGGCCGCCGGCGACCTCGACCAGCCCGGCATCGGGGGCGATGACGAGCGGCTTGCGCAGCGTCTGCGCCTCAACGACCGGCAGGCCGAATCCCTCGAAGTCACTGGGGAAGACGACCATCGACGCGTCCGCGAACGTCCGCTGGAACTCCTCGTCGGGCAGGAACTTCGACAGCGTGATCTCGTCGGTGAGGCCGTGGTTCTCGATGGACTCGGTGAGCCCCGATCGCAGCTCGCCGGAGACGCCGAGGAACGTCAGCGGAGGCACGTCGACTCCGCGGGCCCGCAGCAGCGCCCAGGCGTCGATGACCAGCTGGGGGTTCTTGTTGGTGTGGTGCGCGAACGCGATCGCCGGCCGTCTTTCCGTTGACACGTCGCGAGGTTCGCCATCGTTGACCTCTCGGCCCGCCATCGTTGACGGCTCGCCGCGCCAGACCTGACCTTTCGGCGGGGTGGAGGTGGAGGTGGGCCAGGCGCGGGCGTGGTCGCCGCCGAGGTAGGCAACGGTGCCGGGCTTGGCAGCAGTGTCGGGGTGGAGGCGGTGCAGGTCGTCGAGGCTGCGCTGCGAGATCGACAGGAACCCGTCCGCCAGCGAGTAGGCCCGCTCGTAGGAGACCTTGCGCAGCAGGCGCCGGCCCCGGCTGAACTGGTGCGGCAGGATCTCGGCACGCAGGTCGAGGATGACGACGGCCAGGGCTGCGTCCGATCGGCGTACGTCGGTGGTCGGGGCGGTCGCGAGCACGACATCGGGCGCGACGGACTTGATCATCCGGTGCATCGCGGTCGCCTGGATCCACGGACGGCTCAACGCGTCGGGCCGGCCCACGGCGTACTCGTGGCGGGTCAGGCCGGGCGTGGCGAGGGTGGAGCCCGCGCGGAGCGCGACGTGGACCTCGTCCTCGGGGTGCGCATCGGCCCAGCCGAGCAGCAGGTGCTCCACGTAGGTGCGGATCCCGCCGTACTCGGCGCACATCGCGTCGATGACGACCCTCACGCGACGCCCCTTCCCGGATTGGCCTTACCCCGTTGGCCCCCGCCCGGCCGGAGCATAACGAGTCCGGACGTCCGTCTGGCGCCGATCCGAGTGAAGCAGGCATTCCTTTGGGACGAATTGCCGGGTCGCCGAGCGGCGCTGAGATTGCGACGTTACGCTTTCCGCAGGTTCGCGTTGGGACCTGTCGGCGGGGGTCGGTTTACTCGGAAATGACAAGGATCGCTGTGAGTTCTCGAGACGTTGACGTTCTGGTTGCCGGTGGCGGCGGCTTCATCGGCGGTCACCTGGTGGCCGACCTCCTCAAGCAGGGGCTGACCGTTCGCTCGGTCGATGTGAAGCCGCTCGACCAGTGGTACCAGGTGCACGAGGGCGTGCAGAACGTCCAGGCCGACCTGTCGCTGCGCTCCGATGCGTTCGAGCAGACGGCCGGTGCTCGCGAGGTCTACATGCTGGCTGCCGACATGGGCGGCATGGGCTTCATCGAGAACAACAAGGCAGCGTGCATGCTGACCGTTCTCACCTCGACGCACATGCTGGAGGCGGCCAAGGCCGCTGAGGTCGAGGGCTACTTCTACTCCTCGTCCGCGTGTGTCTACGCCGCGGACAAGCAGACCGACGCGCACGTGACCGCGCTCAAGGAGTCGGACGCCTACCCGGCGCTCCCCGAGGACGGCTACGGCTGGGAGAAGCTCTTCTCCGAGCGCATGGCCCGCCACTTCCTCGAGGACTTCGGCCTGCAGACCCGCGTCGCCCGCTACCACAACGTCTACGGCCCCGAGGGCACCTGGACCGGCGGCCGCGAGAAGGCTCCGGCCGCGACCTGTCGCAAGATCGCCGAGGCGGTGATCTCCGGCAACCACGAGATCAGCATCTGGGGCGACGGCGAGCAGACCCGCTCGTTCATGTACGTCGACGACTGCGTCAAGGGCTCGCAGATGGTCCTGCACGGCGACTCGGCGGTGCCGGTCAACGTCGGCTCGTCCGAGCTGATCTCGATCAACGACCTCTACACGATGGTCGAGGAGTTCGCGGGCATCAAGTGCAAGCGCAACTACCAGCTCGACGCGCCGCAGGGCGTCCGTGGTCGCAACTCCGACAACACCCTCGTCCAGGAGATCTACGGCTGGGAGCCGTCGATCACCCTGAAGGAAGGCATGGAGAAGACCTACCGCTGGGTCTACGACCAGGTGAAGGCCCAGGGTTGATCGGGTCCGGGCTGATCGGGCCAGAGTCAATTCAGGCAGGCTGATCTCTTGAAGATCCTGGTCCACGACCACAGCGGACACCCCTTCCAGGCCGAGCTGAGCCGCGAGCTCGCGCGCCGCGGCCACGAGGTCACTCACTCGTATGTCGCGGGCTACGTCTCCGGCAAGGGTCGCCTCTCGGCGGTCCCCGGGGAGTCGATCACGTACGTCGGCATCGGCGGCGACGCGAAGATCGAACAGGGCGCCTACGCCAAGCGGCTCGGGCGCGAGGTCCTCCGGGGTTTCCAGCTGGTGCGCCACGTGCGCCAGGTCAACCCCGACGTCGTGATGCTGTCCAACGTGCAGATCCCGACCATGGTGATCTTCGCGGCGATCATGGCTGTGCTCCGCCGCCCGTGGATCCTGTGGCACCAGGACATCTACGCGATCGCGCTGCGCAAGCTCGCCGGCACGAAGCTGTCTTCGAAGTTTCGTGTTGTGGCGTGGATGTTCTGGCAGGCAGAGCGCTGGTGCTCGCGGCGTGCGGCTGCCGTGGTCGTCATCGCCGACTCCTTCGTGCCAGTGCACGAGCTGTGGGGGACCGCTGACAAGACGACCGTCATCCCCAACTGGGCGCCGGTCGACGAGATCACCCCGCGCTCGCGGGACAACGAGTGGTCTGCACTGCAGGGGCTCACGTCCAAGCCGCGCCTGGTCTATTCCGGCACGCTCGGGCTCAAGCACAACCCGCACCTGCTGACGCGCCTTGCTGCTGCCGTCTCGGCACTGGGCACCGAGGTCGACCTGGTCGTCGTGACGGCGGGGGCGGCTGAGCCCGTGCTCCGCTCGGACGCTGCTGCCCTGGGCGTGGACCTGACGCTGTTGCCGTTCCAGCCCTACGAGTCGCTGCCCGACGTGCTCGGCGCGGGTGACGTCCTGGTCGTCCTCCTCGAGGCCGACGCCGGTGCCTTCTCCGTGCCGTCCAAGACGCTCTCCTACCTCTGCGCGGGACGTCCGATCATCGGGTTCGTGCCGTCGGAGAACCTCGCCGCTCAGCTGATCGAGGAGACCGGTGGCTGCGTGCTGTCGCCGGAGGAGTCCTCGGTCGCCGCCGGAGCCGAGTGGGTCCGCGACCTGTTGGCCGACCCGGCCCGGGCCGCGCAGGTGGGCAAGGCGTCACGTGCGCTGGCCGAGCGCGAGTTCGAACTGTCCGGCTGTGCCGACAGGTTCGAGAAGATCCTCATCGCCGCCGCTCGCTGACCGTCCCCCGTTGACACGGCCCAACTTCGGTGTCGACACGGCGCGACTTGGGTGTCGACGCGGCGCGACTTCGGCTGTCGACACGGCGCGACTTCGGCTGTCCTGCCCAAGTTGCGCCGCGTCGACCTCGATCTTGCGACGTGTCGACGTCGAAGTTGCGACGTGTCAACGGGCTAGCGGCGGGTGCAGAAGCGGGCGGTCCGGGGGCGCACGTCCTCGAAGCGCCCGAGGTTGCCGCGCAGGCCGTCGTAGACCGCGGCCAGCGTGGCGACGACCTTCTGCGCCTTGCGGTCCTCGAAGCGCAGCACCAGCAGGACCTGCTGCAGCGCGAACCGGAGCGCGCGGGCGGCCTGGCGCGGCGGGAAGTACTCACGCAGCGTGAAGAGGTAGTTGCGCGCCCGGTAGTAACAGCGCTCGGCGTGGTGGTTGAAGGTGAACTTCTCTCCGTGCACCGAGATGTTGCCGGTCGTCTGGTCGAGGGTGACGCGCGTGTTCGCAAAGCTGGGTACGCCGCGGGCCCACCCGCGCAGTCCGTACTCGATGTCGACGGACTCGATGAAGAAGTCCTCGCGGAACTCGCCCAGGACCCGGAAGGCCTCCGCCGAGAACGCCGAGCCCGACGAGATCAGGAACTCGACCGGCGTCAGCCCGTCGACCTCGGGGACCTCGAAGCCGGGATTCGTCGGCGGCATCAGCGGCATCAGGTTGCCCGCGCGCGTCTCGTGGATCCGCGGGCCGACCAGGAACGGCGTACCCCGCAGCGGGGCGCAGTCCGCCGCCATCCGCTGGCAGAAGGAGTCGTCGATCGTGGAGTCCTGGTCGAGCAGGAAGACCAGCTCGACGCCGCGCTCGAGCAGCAGCTCCGTGCCGCGGTTGTAGGCACCGGCGAGGCCGCCGGCGTTGCGGTTGTCGACCACGTCGACCCCCGCCGCGCGGAACTCGTCGTGCAGCGCGAGATCCGGCTCGGGAGTGTTGTCGACCGCGACGATCGCGTCGCACTGCGACCGGGCCGCGCGGAGGTTCTCCACGTGCTGGGAGGTCGGGCGGAAGAGCACGAAGATGAGTCCGTACGACGAGTCCGGGGCGTTCGCCGGAACGTGTGGGGTACCTGTCATGTCGGACACGGGAGAACGGTACTGTGGCCGCGCTGTCACCGATCGCGATGCCCCTCGGGCCCGTTGCGGTCGTGGCTGGCGGGGGACCCACGCACCACCAGTTTTGCCCTAGACGAGTTCTCCAGAGTTGCGGAATCCGAGGCAGAGATGACGAATGTGGCCGGTTCGATCCGTTCCCGCCTGAAGCGGGCCGACGTCACGCCGATGCGCGCGTGGGTGAAGCAGCGGGTGCAGCTGCGGCTGGCACGCGCCGGCTACCTCGTGACGAAGATCGACGACGATGGTCTGCGCTACTTCGAGGTGTCGCACGACAGCGACGTGCCGCTGCCCCCGGGAGCGGAGGAGACCCTGCGCCAGGACAACCCGCGGCTCACCGAGCTGCGCGAGGCCTACAACGCGCTGGAGTACCCCTCCGCGGTGCCGACGCAGTGGAACGACACCTTCCTGTCCAAGAACCTCTCGCTGGCCTGGTTCCGCGGCGACAACGCCTACGTGTGGCAGCTGCGCCTGTTCACGAGCAGCGCCCGCACGCGCAACTACCTGGCCATGCTCGACGTCGCCTCGCGCGACAAGCTCGGCCTGATGGGCAAGCTCAAGGAGGACGGCCTCTTCGGTGCGTTCACCTTCCTCTTCGGCGACCGCGAGCCGGTCAGCCGTGACCTGCTCGACAGCGTCAACGAGATCAACTACCTCAACGAGCTGACCGGGCTGGCCGATCTCGAGGCGCCCACCGTGCTCGACATCGGTGCTGGCTACGGCCGTCTCGCGCACCGCATGTCGGAAGCGCTGCCCAACCTCGCGGCGTACGACTGCACGGACGGTGTCGCGGTCTCGACCTTCCTGTGCGAGTACTACACCGGCTTCCGCGAGCTGCCGGACACCGTGCGCGTCGTGCCGCTGTCGGAGATCGAGAAGTTGCGCGACTCCTACACGGTCGCGGTCAACGTGCACTCGTTCTCCGAGCAGTCCCACGCGTCGATCCGCTGGTGGCTCGACCGCATCTCCGAGCGCGACATCGAGTGGCTGCTGATCGTCCCGAACACCGAGGGCGAGCTGCTCTCGACCGAGGTCGGCGGCGAGCGGGAGGACTTCCTGCCCGACGTGCTGGCCGCGGGCTACGTCCTCGAGGACAACCGGCCCGTCTACCAGTCCGACGAGCTGCGCGAAATGATCGGCGTCGGCGACGAGTACTTCCTGTTCCACAAGACCGCCAAGGCCTGACCCCTTTTCGTTGACACGGCGCTACCTCGACCTCGAGAAGGCGCCGTGTCGACGTCGAAGTTGCGCCGTGTCGACGGTTGGGCACGCTCAAATCCCGCTCAGATCCCAATATTCGGACACGTGTCTCGGATATTGGGATCCGCGTTTGAGGGGGCAGTCCGGCCGCCCCTACGCTGTCCGCATGTTCACGACCCTGCTGACCAAGCGCCGCGCGGTGGATCACATGCGCGTCCGCTCGTCGCTGTGTCGAATGTCCTGACGGGGCGTCCCCCTATTTTCTTGCGGCCATCTGAGCGCCGCAGCAGGACGTCTCGCTCCCTCTGGGGGAGCTCGCTTTCGAACCATCCGTGACGCGAACCGTCCGCCTGCTCGACGAGCACGGGGCGATCAGGAGACAGACATGAGCACCAACAAGATCGATCCGCGGGGGCCGCAGTTCACTGCCGCCCTGACCGCGGTCGTGCTTGCCGCCGTCCTGCTGCTGGCGCCCTCTGCCGCAGCGGTGGCACTGCTGGCAGTGCAGGCCGGATTCTTCGCGCTGGGCGCCGTCCGCGGCATCCAGCACACCCCTCACGCATGGGTGTTCCGCACCGTGGTCCGGCCGCGACTCTCCCCTCCGACCCACCTCGAGGACGCCGCGCCGCCGCGCTTCGCCCAGGCCGTCGGCCTGGCGTTCGCGGTGGCCGGCCTCCTCGGCTATCTCCTCGGCAGCGAGATCGCGGGCGCGATCGCTGTCGGGTTCGCCCTGACCGCCGCGTTGCTCAACGCGGTGTTCCGGTTCTGCCTGGGCTGCGAGATGTACCTCGTGCTCAAGCGCCTGACCGCCCGCACCGCACAGCCCATCTGAACAGCCCATCTGAACAGCACCGCAGAACTGAAATCACACCCCGCCCCGGGTGGCCGCAGACGGCCCCCGGACATCCGAAAGGTAGAACCATGGCTCGCGAAGACGTGCTCGTCACCGCCCAGTGGGTCGAGGACAACCTCGACAACCCCCAGGTCGTCCTCATCGAGGTCGACGAGGACACCGCGGCGTACGACCGCAGCCACATCCGTGGCGCGATCAAGCTCGACTGGACCACGGACCTCCAGGACCAGGTCCGCCGGGACTTCGTCAGCAAGGAGCAGTTCGAGGCGCTCCTGTCCGACAAGGGTGTCGCCAACGACTCCACCGTCGTGCTCTACGGCGGCAACAACAACTGGTTCGCGGCCTACGCCTACTGGTACTTCAAGCTCTACGGTCACCAGGACGTCAAGCTCCTCGACGGCGGCCGCAAGAAGTGGGAGCTCGACGCCCGCGAGCTGACGGACGAGCCGGTGAAGCTCGACGCCACGTCGTACACCGCTTCCGAGCAGGACCTGTCGATCCGCGCCTTCCGTGACGACGTCGTCGCCGCCATCGGCGTGCAGAACCTCGTCGACGTGCGTTCCCCCGACGAGTACGCCGGTCGGCTGCTCGCCCCGGCCCACCTCCCGCAGGAGCAGGCCCAGCGCGCCGGCCACGTCCCCACCGCCGCCTCCGTGCCGTGGTCGAAGGCTGCCAACGACGACGGCACCTTCCGCTCCAACGAGGAGCTCAAGGAGATCTACACCGAGGCCGGCGTCGACTGGACCAAGGACACGATCGCCTACTGCCGCATCGGTGAGCGCTCGTCGCACACGTGGTTCGCGCTGCAGGAGCTGCTCGGTGAGCCCAACGTCAAGAACTACGACGGCTCGTGGACCGAGTACGGTTCGCTCGTGGGCGTCCCGATCGCGCTCGGCGACGAGCGCGGCGAGGCCTGAGCAAACCCCCCTTCTGAGGAGAAGACAGACACATGTGTGGAGCAACTGAGGGCGGTCTGCCGCTCGACGGCATCAACACCAAGATCGAGGCCATCATCCAGGGCCAGGTGACCAAGGGCGGCTCGCCCGTCTCCGTCGCCTACGTGCGACTGCTGGACAAGAGCGGCGAGTTCACCGCCGAGGTGCCGGTTTCCGCGACCGGTCACTTCCGGTTCTTCGCCGGCAACGGCGAGTGGACCCTGCGCACCCTGGCGCCCGGTGCCGAGACCGTCGACCGCACGGTCGTCGCCGCCGTCGGCTCGATCGCCGAGGTCGAGATCGCTCTCTGACCCGTCAGAGCGCAAGCTGGCCCGCTGTCCCCTCGGGGGCAGCGGGCCAGCTTGTTTGCTGTGGACTCACGGGGCGTTGAGGTCAGCGCAAGGGGTGGGCCGGCGTCGCGCTGCTGCCGGAGACCTCAGCGGACTCAGCGCCCTCGGTCGGGCCACGTGAGGGTGCCAGTGCGGCAAGCAGGACGAAGCTCATCGGAACCCAGGCAACCCGGTCGAAGAGCAGCGGTTCGGTGAGCCCGATGGCGAGGTAGGCCAGTGCGACATAGCCGAACCGGCGGTACGGCGAGTTGCCGAAGAGCGGCGAGATGAAGGCGCAGAGCATCACCAGCCACGCGGCAAAGCCGAGGACGCCGATGGCGATCGGCACCTGCAGGAAGATGTTGTGATAGCTGAGGTTGCCTTCGAATCCGGATCCGGCGATCGGGCTGTCGAGGAACCGATGCCAGCCGTCGCTCAGCTTGTCGCGGCGGATGTCGTTGGAGCCTGACGCTGTCGGATCCTTGCCGAGCAGGCGCCCGAGGGCCGAGCCCTCGGCGACCGAGGCGGCGATCAGGCCGAGCAGGGGCACGAGGCCGATCGTGATTCCGAACAGCAGGTACGCCGAGACGGCAGACCGCTCGAAAAGCGGGTACACGATGGCGATCGCGATGATGGCCAGCAGGCAACCGCGCGAGCCACTGAGATAGACCGAGGCGCCTGAGAGCGCGCCCGCGCCGAGGATCACCGTGCGCCAGAGCCGCGTGGTGGCGACACCGTGGAGGAACGGGCACAGGGTCAGCGCGATGACGCCGCCGACCCCCAGGTAGTTGGAGTGGTAGGTGAGGCCGTCGTACCTGCCGCTGGCGTCGGCGCCCTCGCCCAGAGCGACCAAGGCGCTCAAGACCTGGCCGGCAACGAAGGCCGAGGCCAGCGTCACCAACTGCCGGTGCTCGGGGGAGTAGAGGCTGAAGAGCAGGGGAAGGATGACGACCGCGGCCAGGAAGAAGCCGCTCAGGTAGGCGCTCTTGCCGGCGTTGGCAGCGACCAGGGACGAGGCGACAGACATGACCACCACGCCGAGCGCACCTGCCGCGAAGAGCGACGGGACGCGGGCGCGGTTGCGCAGGAGCCGGGGGAGCAGGAGTCCGAACCCGAGAACCAGCAGGATGTCCGACCAGGCGAAGGACGGTGAGACGAGCGGGCGGAAGGCGTTGATCGGGGTGAGGAAGACGCCGATCAGCACCAGGAAGGCGCCGAGTCGCTCCGGTCCGAGGGCGACGACCAGGAGCAGCCCGATCGCCAGCACCACCGCGAAAAGCATTGCGATCGTGTTGACGAAGGTGAGCGCCACCAGCGCCAGCGCGGCAACGGCGCCGACGATGTTGAGGAGGATGCTCTTGGTGTCCATGAAGGGGCGCTGGGGTCAGCCCTTGCCGCGGCCGGCTGAGCGCTTGCCGCCGCTCGGCTGCGACTCCTCGGCGTAGTAGTAGTAGTAGTAATTCATCTGGCCGAACCGCTTCGGGACCATGTTGAGCACGACGCCGAAGGTCCGCGCGCCGACCGTGTTCAGTCGCGTGGCCGCACCTTCGAGCTGGTCGCGGGTGGTCTTGCCGTGGCGGGTCACGATGATCGCGCCGTCGGTGGCGGTCGCGAGGATGGCGGCATCGGCGACGGGCAGCAGCGGCGGCGCGTCGATGATCACCATGTCGTAGGTGTCGCGGAGCTTGCCCAGCAGGTCGTGGGTGGCCTTGGCCTGCAGGATCTCCGACGGGTTCGGCGGGGTCGGGCCGCTGGCGAGCACGAAGACGCCGGACGCCTCGTGCTTCTGCACGCTCTCCTCGATCTTCGTGCGCCCGACCAGGACGGTCGTGAGGCCGATCGAGCCCTCGAGGCCGAGCAGTGCCGCCACACGCGGACGACGGAGGTCACCGTCGACCAGGAGCACGCGTCGGCCGGCCTGGGCGAGCGCAACGGCGAGGTTGGTCGCGGCGGTCGTCTTGCCCTCGCCCGACACGGACGACGTGATGACGATGGACCGCGGCGGGTGGTCGAGGTCGAGGAACTGCAGGTTGGTGCGCAGCAGGCGGAACGCCTCGGCCCGCGGGGAGAACGTCGTGAGGTCGGTCAGGAGTGGGTCCTTGGCGACGGACGGGTCCAGGCCGATCGCGGCCATGATCGGGACCTGCGTGGCCTTGTCGACGTCCTCGGCCGAGGAGACGGTCTGGTCGAGCAGCTCGCGGGCGACAGCGACAGCCGTGCCGAGTGTCAGGCCGATCAGCAGGGCGACGACGGTGTTGAGCACGGTGCGGGGCGCAACGGGGTTCGCGTTGAACGTCGCAGGGTCGGTGATCGTCGGGAGGATCTGCGAGACATCGGAGGTCGAAGGCGTCTCGAGCTCCTGCAGGAACTCAACGAGCTGGTCGGCCTCGGCGTTGGCGATCTCCTGGGCCCGCTTGGCGGAGGTGTCCGTCACGGTGATCTGGAGGATGACGGTCGACGTCTCGACCTCGGCCTTCACCTTCTCGGCCAGCTCCGACGCGGTCATGTCGAGGTCCAGGTCGTCGACGACGCGCTGGAGCAGGACGCGGTGGTTGGCCAGCTCGGCGTACGACGCGATGCGCTGGCTCGCGTAGAGCGTGGCGGCGTACTGGTCCTGCAGCGTCGAGGTGTCGGACGTGACGTAGATCTTCGTCTTCGACTCGTAGGTGGGCGTGGTCGTCAGCGAAAGGGCGAGACTCCCGAACGTGGCGATGAGAGCCAGCGCCACGATGGTCTTCCAGCGACGACGGAGCGTGCGGAACAGTTCCTTGAAGTCCACGTTCAACCTTTTCCGAGGTGAGACGGATGCCGAGTCACGCAGAGTTTAGACACGCGCGTGTCCTTCTGATGCGGCAGGCGCGGATCGGCGCACGATGTGACGCCCGTCGCAGGCTGGTTTCACGGTTGTCGGGACGACCGTGACTCAGTCGCCCTACATTCGTTGTGCTGACGACCGGGGGGTCTTTCTCGAAGGGGACCTGGCTAGTGACGAATCTCGCGGAGCGACCTAGCGCGCTGCAGGCTGAGCGCGCCCTGCCGCTCGCTTCGCAGTTGCGCCGCGTCGTCGCTGCGATCGGCGTGCTGGACCTCGCGGTTCTCGCCGGAGCCGTCGCATCCGCCGCCTTCATCACGCCGTTCATCGCCCGGTTCTTCCCGGTGATCCATGACGAGACGGGGCGGTTGCTGGCTGCCGCGCCCGCCATCATCGCGATCTGGCTGTGCTGCCTGCTGGTCCGCGGGGCCTACCGACGCCGGATCATCGGCGCCGGGCACGACGAGTTCCAGATCATGGTCCGCGCGACCGCCCTCGCGGCCGGCATCACCTTCGCCGTCGGCTTCGTGACCGACATCCACATCTCGCGCCCCTTCGTGGTGGCCAGCTTCGCGTTCGGCCTGATCGGGCTGCTCGTGGAGCGCTACGCCGTGCGCAAGGTGGTCCACTCGCTCCGCAAGCGCGGCAGCCTGCTCACCCGCGTCATCGCGGTGTGCGAGCCGGGCGCCCTCGACGAGCTCGTCACGACGCTGGCGCGGCTCCCCGAGCTCGGCTACCAGGTCGTCGGCACCTGCCTTCCCGGCTCCGGGCTCGAGTCCGACGTCTCCCTCCCGGTCCCTCGCTTCGGCGGCGTGGACCAGATCGTCCCGGCCTGTGAGGCCGTTGCCGCCGACACCGTGCTGGTGGGCGGCGGTGGGGCCTCGACCTCCCGTGCGCTCCGGCAGATCGGCTGGGCCCTCGAGGGTCGCCACATCGACCTCGTCGTCGTGCCGTCGCTCATCGACGTCGCTGGCCCCCGCGTGCACATGCGCCACCTCAGCGGCCTGCCGCTGGTCCACATCGAAGAGCCCCAGGTACGCCGCGCCGGCGGCCTCGCGAAGCGCGGATTCGACGTCGTGGTCGCCTCGCTGATGCTGCTGATCCTCTCGCCGCTGATGATGGCGATCGCGCTGGCGGTCAAGGTCTCCGACGGTGGCCCCGTGCTCTTCCGCCAGGAGCGGTCGGGGCGCAACGGCTCGACGTTCCGGATGACGAAGTTCCGCTCGATGGTGGTCGACGCCGACAGCCGCATCAACGAGCTGAGCGACTTCAACGACGTCGACGACGTGCTCTTCAAGATGCGCAACGATCCCCGCGTGACCGTGGTGGGGCGCCCCCTCCGCAAGTGGTCGCTCGACGAGCTGCCCCAGCTCTTCGACGTACTCCGTGGCGACATGTCGCTGGTCGGCCCCCGCCCTCCGCTTCCGCGCGAGGTCGAGCTGTACCCGCCGGAGATGCACCGCCGCATGCTCGTCCGCCCGGGCCTGACCGGCCTGTGGCAGGTGTCGGGACGCTCCGACCTGCCGTTCGACGAGGCGGTCCGCATGGATCTCTACTACGTCGACAACTGGTCGATCGTCAGCGACGTCATCATCATGCTGAAGACCGCCCGCGCGGTGCTGCTGTCCCACGGCGCCTACTGACCCGGGTCTGGCCCGCTGTAACGCGCAGTTCGCGCAACTTCTGCCGCCGTAGAGCGGGGCGGAAGTTTGCCCCAGACGGCGGAAGTACGTTGCGGATCAGCGAGCCGGCAAGATCAGGCGGTCCGGCGCCGTGGCGATCAGCAACCGTTGCCGGCGGGCGTCGGCCATGCGGGCGGCGTACGCGAGGAGCTCGCGGGGCGGGACGGTCCCATGGCGCTGTGCAGTGAGCTCGGCCTCCCGGCGGAGCCGTGTCCTGGCTGCGACCCGGCCGGCGCCCCAGAAGTCGCGCCACGTGATGCGCGAGACGCCAAGACCCTGGGCGAGGACGTCGATCTCCCGCTCCTTCTCCTCCCACACGACTGCCTCGGCGTCCCGCCTGGCAACTCCCCCGTCGGCCACGTTGCGATACTTCGTGCGGCCGTCGAACTCAAAGGCGTGGCAGCCGACCAGGAGATCGAGCCAGGCTGTCTTGCCGTTGGGACGCCGCACGGGGAATTGCGTTGTCGGGTCTCCGATCTGCAGCTCCTTGACGAGGATCCGGGCCATGCTCTCGCCGGCGCTCTCGGCGCCCGGGTCTGCATCCGCTACCGCGGCGCGGCCCGCGGTGATGTCAGGCCAGTGGTGCATGGATCCCGCGATCTCGAGCAGCTCCGAGCGGGGTACGCCGTGGCGCAAGGCTGCGTCGCAGGCGACCAGGCCCGCGCCGTAGCCGTGCTCTCGGCAGATGTCGAGCGCCGTGCGTCCGATGCCGAGTGCCTGGAGCCCGCCGACCTGTGCGACGTCGTCGTCGGTGTAGGCCGCACCGTGCTGCATGATGCCGTTGCGCCGTCGACTGCCCGTGACCCCCGCGCGAGTGACGTGCACGAGACGGCTGTCGTCGCGAAGCAGCGGGAGGCCGTGGATCAGCGCGGCTGAGTCGTGGCTGAAGACATGTGGGCGCCGCAGGGTCAGGTGGGCGGCGCGGACCTCGATGAGGGGCTGCTCCCGCCACTTCTCGGCGCCGGCCCACTGCTCGGCATCGATGTAGACGCCCCGGCGCACCTTCGCCCACTCCCGACTGCGGAGGAGCTCGGCGATCTCGAAGCGCTCGAGGCCCGCGTCAAGGGCGGCTTGGGCGGTGATCAGTCCGTGCTGGCGTCGTACGAGTGCTGCGCGTTGGTTTGGCATGGCTGGAGCATCGCTCCGCCCCGACGCCCTCCGGGGCCCACGCGGCTCGGGCGGTGGAGCAGCTCCCGTGTCTCGGCGGTTGTGCGCGAAAACGGGGCCTTGCGACTTCGGCGGAAGGCGGCTTGAGCGCTACCGCCCCCTTGTGTCGACCTCCGCCGTCCTCAAGGGCGGCAGAAGTCGAGCGAACTGCGCGTTACACGCGGAAAAGGGGGCGGGGCGGGGTGTCAGGCCTTGGCGGGCTTTTCGGGCTTCGGAGGCTTCACGGCCTTCGCGCCACGGCGCTTGCCAGCGGGCTCCGGCTCGGGGGCGTAGCCGTAGCCGTAGCCATAGCCGTAGCCGTAGGCGCCGCCACCCTTCTTCGGCACCATGTTGAAGACGACGCCGAGGGTGTCGGCACCGACGCTCTCGAGGCGGTCGTGGGCGCCACGGAGCTGGTCGCGGGTGGTGCGGGAGTGCCGGACCACCAGCAGGGCGCCGTCGGTCATCGAGGCCAGCAGGGCGGCATCGGTGACCGGGAGGAGCGGGGGAGCGTCGATCACGATCACGTCGTAGGTCGAGCGGGCGGCGGTGAGCAGCGAGGCCATGGCCTGGGACTGCAGAAGCTCGGCCGGGTTGGGCGGGACGGTGCCGCTGGTCAGGACGTGCAGGCCGGTCTCGTGCTTCTGGACCGCAGCAGCGAGGTCGATCTTGCCGACCAGCACGGTGGTCAGGCCGACGGCGGGCTCGAGGCCGAGGACGTTGGCGACCTGGGGGCGACGGAGGTCACCGTCGATGAGCAGGATGTTCTGCCCGGTCTGCGCGAGTGTGATGGCCGTGTTGAGCGCGGTGGTCGACTTGCCCTCGCCGGGGACCGAGCTGGTCACCACGTAGGCCTTCGACGATGCGTCGACGTCGACGAACTGGAGGTTGGTGCGGAGCACGCGGAACGCTTCGGCTCGAGGCTCGTGGGAGCCGAGGTCGCTGACCAGCGGGCGCTTCACGGTCGCGGGGTCGTAGGCGATCGAGGCCATGACCGAGGACTCGGCCAGCTCGGTGATGTCCTCGGCGGACTTCACCGAGGTGTCGAGCAGCTCACGCAGCACGGCGAGGCCGAAGCCGAGCAGCAGGCCGAGAACACCGGCCAGGCCGAGGTTGCGGGTCCAGTTCGGGCTGACCGCGGCGGTCGGCAGGCCTGCGGAGTCGACGGTGGTCGCCTTCAGCACGGGCCCGTCGCCACCGGGCGGGGTTTCGAGGTCCGCGACCAGGAGCGCCAGCTGTTCGCCGTACGTGCGCGTCAGCAGCTGGGCCAGGTCGGGGTCGGGGTCGGTGACCGAGATGGTCAGCAGCACGGTCTCGGGAACGGCCTGAGCGGTGACGTTCGCGGCCAGCTCGGTCGGGTTCATGTCCAGCCCGAGGTCCTCGATGACATCGGCCGCCATGTCCTTGCCAGTAACGAGATCGGCGTACGACGCGACGCGCTGCGTGGAGAACAGACCGTCCTGGTAGGCCTGGTCCGACGACGAGTTGTTGGTCGAGATGAAGATCCGCGAGCTCGATGAGTACTGGGGAATCATCCGGGACGTGACTAGACCACTGACGACCAGTGCGGCTGCGAAGCAGAGGGCGATGAGCAGCCAGTGCCGACGGAGAATTCGCAGGTAATCGCGCAGGTCCATGCAGGTTTCCCCTCGTCAGATGCCCTTTTCGCCGGATTGGAGCGGCCTGTGGAGCCTAGGTGACTGTGCGCCGCCGTGCGGGTGCATCGTGCAACTGTGGCCCAGGTCACTGATCGATTTGCCCAAAGTCATAAGGGTGAAACACAGGGCTGGTTAGGTTGCGGCAGTCAAGCATCTGCGGTGGCTCAACCGCAGCTAACACCGAACTCTGGGGGATTCACAACGATGAAGACACTTTCCGCTGTCATCACCGCGTTCCTGGTCTCGGCGGTACTGCTGGTGGTTTCCGCCCCGGCCCACGCCGCCTACCCGAAGTCGATCTCGAGCTCCTGCTCGGCGACCTCGAGCAAGCTGTACATCAAGCCCTCCACCGCTCCGCGCGTCGCCTTCTCGGCGACCGCTGCAGCTGGCAACGGCACGCCCACGGGCACCGTCAAGGTCTCCTACATCCGCAAGTCGACCGGCAAGGTCGTCAAGCTCTACAAGCGCTCGTACTCCGGTGGCGTGCGCGTCTACACGGGCCCCAAGCTCGGTCGTGGCTCGTATGTCGTCAAGGTGGTCCTCATGACCCCCTCGACGTCGGTCTTCAAGAACTGCCGCGACTACGCTCGCCAGATCGTCCGTCGCTGATCTGAAGCACCAAGCACGACGGCAGCCGGCATCGTCCGGTAGCTGAGGAACCGGCACCTCCTGCGCTCCCTCGCAGCAGGTGCCGGTTTCGCGTCCGGGTGGATGCCGCGGTCACGCGGCTTGATGGAGGGAAACGCAATGCGGAAGCGGACCCGTTGGATCGTTCTTGCGGTGGTCGTGGTGCTGCTCGCCGTCGGCGGGTACGCCGCGTGGCGCGCGCTCCAGGTCAAGGACGAGCTCGGCGGGGCGGTCGATGCCGCCTCGGAGCTGAGGTCCGCGCTCCAGTCGGGCGATGACAAGGCTGCCGACGATGCGCTCGCATCCCTCCGCGCCCACGCCGCCGCTGCGGACGAGGGCACGAGCGGCCCGACCTGGTCCGTGCTCACCCGCCTGCCGTTCGTCGGGGACGACGCGCACGCGGTCCGGGTGATCAGCGCGGTCGCGTTCGACCTGTCCGGCGACGGTGTCGCGCCCCTGGTCGATGCCGGAGCGCTGGACCTCGAGGGGTTCGCTCCGAAGGACGGGCGGATCGACCTCACCCGGATCGACAAGCTCTCCGCTCCGATCTCCACGTCCGCGGAAGCCTTTGCCGTCGCCGAGAAGCGGCTCTCCGCGGTCGACGCCGACGGGCTCGTCGGCCCGCTCGCGTCGCGGTGGAAGCAGGCCATGGGCGATGTCCGCGATGCCGCCGACGGTCTCGAGGCCGGCCGGGTGACCGCTCGCGTCCTGCCCGCGATGCTGGGCGCCGACGGTCCGCGCAAGCAGCTCCTCGTCTTCCAGACCAACGCCGAGCCGCGCGCCCCGGGTGGCATGCCCGGCAGCCTGGCCACCATCGACGTCCGCAACGGTCGCCTCGAGCTGGCGCGCCAGCGATCGGCGAGCAGCTTCGGCGAGCTGGATACCCCGGTCCTGCCGATCACCAAGGACGAGGAGACGCGCTTCGGACCGCAGCTCGGCACCTTCGTGATGGACGCGGCGTTCACCCCCCACTTCCCGAGGGAGGCGGAGCTGATCGCAGCCCGCTGGACCCAGGAGTACGACGAGGAGCTGGACGGCGTCGTGGCCATCGACCCGGTCGCGCTCGGCTACCTGATGGAGGCGACCGGCCCGATCAAGGTCGGCAACGTCGAGCTGACCTCCGAGAACGTGGCCGAGGAGCTCCTGCACGGCGCCTACCTGCGCACGCCCGACCCCAAGCTGCAGGACCTCTGGTTCGAGTCAGTCGCCGGCAGCGTGTTCCAGCGGATCAGTGACGGTCCGGTCGACGGGGAGAGGCTCGTGCGCGAGCTGGCCCGCGGTGTCGACGAGGGCCGCATCTACGTGTCGTCGTTCCACGACGAGGAGCAGGCCGAGCTGGCGGGCACCAAGGTCGCCGGCGAGGTGCCCTCATCCACCCAGGCGGCTCCGCAGGCCGGTGTCTACCTGAACGATTCGACCGCATCAAAGATGGGCTGGTTCCTCGACTACGACGTGACCGTGAAGTCGTCGTGCGACGGCGGCAAGCGTCGCGGTCTCGTTGCCACGATGGACATCTCCTCCAGCCTCAAGCCGGGCACGAAGCTCCCCGAGGCGGTCACCGGTCCCGGCATCTTCGGCACTGCGAAGGGCGAGCACCTGGTCTCCGTGGAGCTCTTCGGACCGCAGGGCGGCACGCTCGGACGGATCAAGTTCGACGGGGAGGACCAGGCCAATGCGGAGTTCTCCAGCTATCTGAACCACCCGACCACGTCGGTCGCGGTCTTCCTCGGAGCAGGTGCCAAGCACCAGATCACCTGGACCATGAACACCGACAGCGCCGCATCCGACCAGCCCGTCGTCGTCCGCGTGAGTGCTGGCGTTCACCCGGAGGACAAGTCGGTCGTCGCCCCGGCCTGCTGAAGCTGGTCTGGTCCGCGGCTGTGACCTGCGCCGCTCCTGATGGATAGCGCTGGTCGCGGGACTTTCCCCTTGCTACCAAGGGCGTATGGCCAAATCCTGGAGCAAGCTGCGTCGCAGGCTACGGTGCGTGCGACGACACGGTTTCAACTGCCCGCACTACCGAGGCTTCCACTGATTCAGTAGACGAGGGCCTGGACGCCGTCGCCGAGGATCTCCTCGGTGAAGACGGCTGCGCCGGCAATGCGTACGCCGGGAAGCACGTCGGCGGCCGTGATGCCGCGCCGGTCTGCGCACTGGGTGCAGACCGTGAGCTGTCCGCCGGCGAGCACGGCGTCGCGAAGGTCGGCCAGCGGGGCGGCGAGGGGGAGGCTGAACTCCTCCGCACGGCCAGCGACGCCGAACCACGCGGCCTCGCCGGTCAGCCAGAGCCCGACATCGGCTCCCGAAGCGACCGCCATCGCGGCCACCGTGAACGCCTGGTTGCAGCGCTCCGGGTCCTCGGCGCCACAGGTGACCTTGATTCGCAGACTGCGCATGCCCTCAGGCTAGACCCGCGCGCACCCGGCCGCCCCGGCGGCGGCTTGTGCCCGGCGTGGAGCCGGTGCACGGGAGGCGCAATAGGATGCGGGGCATGGCGTTCGAGATCCCCGAGAACCTGCACCCTGACATGGGCCCCGTGGCCTGGATGCTCGGCACCTGGCGCGGCAACGGCCATGGTGCGTATCCGACGATCGACAGCTTCGAGTACGGCCAGGAGCTGATCTTCGCTCAGGACGGGCGACCGTTCTTCCACTACATGGCGCGCAGCTGGATCATCGACCCGGAGACGGGCGAGAAGGTCCGCGACGCGGCGATCGAGACCGGCTTCCTGCGCTGCAAGCAGGACGGCAAGGGCACCGGCACGATCGAGCTCGTGATGACGCACAACACCGGCATCGTCGAGATCTGGGTGGGCACGGCCGAGGGCGGCAAGCTCGAGATCGTCACGGACGCGGTGGGCCGCACGGAGACCGCCAAGGAATACACCGCCGGCAAGCGGCTCTACGGCAACGTCGAGGGCGACCTGCTCTACGCGTTCGACATGGCCGCGATGGGGCAGCCGCTCCAGTCGCACCTGTGGGCGCGCCTCCAGCGCGCCTGAGGTCGCACGCCGTGGGCGAGACGCACGATCACGAACCGTCAGCAGATTCCGGCGACCCGTCCACACTGGACCTGAGCGCGAAGCTCCGCGACAGCGGGAAGCGGCTGACCCCGCAACGGCGGCTGATCCTCGACGCCGTCGGGGTCCTCGGTCACGCAACGCCTGACGAGGTGCTGGCGGAGGCCCGCAAGGCGCAGGCGACGCTCAGCATCTCCACCGTCTATCGCAACCTCGAGGTGCTCGAGGAGCTCGGCCTGGTGCGGCACGCCCACCTCAGCGACCGCGCCCCGACGTACCACTCGGTGGGGGACCACGAGCACTTCCACCTGGTCTGCCGCTCGTGCCACCGCGTGATCTCGGTGGGCACCGAGACGCTGGTGCCGCTGCTCGCGCAGCTCGACGCCGATCACGGCTTCGTGCCGGACGTGGGCCACCTGACGGTCTTCGGCACCTGCGCCGACTGTCGCTGAGAGCAGCCCGCGCAGGTCCGCCGCACGTGCAGGTCCTGTGGGCGACCCCAGTCCCCAGGCGGTCCAGTCAGGTTGCGTCACCCAAAGGGCCGCTGACCTGCGGCGATGCCTGTCCGAACGAAGGCGGACCCCCAGAAATCGGTGTTGAGCGGCGCAAACGCCGGCGCCAGCAGGAGACTCGGGCTATCCAGCGCTGACGGCTCGGGCAGGCGGCCAATCACTCAGCGAACTGCGAGGTGTCCGATGAGCTTCCCGATGGTCACCGTCCGATCGCTGGAGCACGCGCCCGACGCGCGTTTTCCCCTCATGGCTGCTCCCGGGACGGGGCGTCTCGTGACCCTCGAGCCCGGCGATGGCGCCGTGTCCACGCTCCGGGTGCGGGAGGTTGCGGTGCGGAGCCAGCTCGACGGTCACGTGCGCGAGGTCGTCCACGTCCGACGACACGGGTCGGAGCTGATGGTGACCGACGCACGGGTGGTGGTCTGCTCGACGCACGTGGAGGGACGGAGCATCGTGACGGGACATGTGCGGTATCCGTGGCTGGTCGCGGTGGGCGGCAGCCGCGCGGATGGCCGGCACGGGCTCGACGAGCTCCGGCTGATCGTGCAAGCCGCGAGCGGTGACTACGCGGTCCTCACCCTCGGCTTCGACCGGCACGTCGACTGGGGCGCGGACGTCTACGGCCTGGCCGCCGTGATCGCGGACCGGGCCGGCCGGAGCTGGCTTCGCGAGCACCCCGGAGCCGACAGCGCGCGGCGCTCGGAGTGGGCGGCGACGGTCGGGGCACGGCGAAAGGTCGCGCGACCCGGCGAGTTCGCGCTGCACTGGATGCCGGAGTACGAGCGCGTCCCCGAGGCCGCCACCGGGGCCCTGTCGCCCGCGGTCTGACCAGCAATTGGACAGGACAACTGTCTAGATCTTGATCGCTGGACCGCGCTGACCTGCGGAAATGCACCCAGGAACTCGAATCCAGTTCCTTGTGCACCATGTCACAGGCAACTGCCTTGCCTACCCCCGGTCTAGACAATAGATACTGGGGATCTCCAAGCCGTCCACTCGGGAAACGGTGCTCTGCTTCGTCACAGCTGAGGTTGGTCATGCCGTTCCCGATTGTCACTGTCCGGTCGCACCATCACGAGCCGGATGATCTCTTTCCGGTCGTCGCCGCGCCGACGGCAGATCTGCCGGTCGTCCTGCACTCGGACGACGGGGCAACGCTGGGTGTCCAGGCCCGTGAGATCACGGTCCGCACCCAGCGCGATGGCCACGTCCGTGAGTTGGTGACAGTGCGACGTCGGGGGATCGACGTACTCATCACCGACTCGCGGGTCGTGGTCAGCTCCGAGCACGCCGGGCACCACGGCGTACTGGCGGGGCACGTGAAGTACCCATGGCTGGTCGCGGTGGGCGGCAGCACCGGCAGCAGCCGCTTCGATGACGACGAGCTGCGCCTGGTGGTGCAGCGGTCGGCGGGCGACTACGCAGTCCTCACCATCGGTTTCGACGCAGGTGTCGACGTGCACGCGCTGGCGCAGGACATCGCGCAGCGCGCGTCCCGGCTCTGGCTGGAGATGCACCCGGGCGTGACGACCGAGGCGGCCGAGCAGTGGGAGGCCATGGCCGACGTGGCCCGGGGGGACGCTCCCGCGGGCGAGTTCGCGCTGCACTGGATGCCGGAGCACGTGCGGGTGGACAACCTGACCCGGCCGATGGTGCGCTTCGACAGCCCCGCCCGCTCTGCCTGATCCCAGCCCGTACGCTGGTGAGGTGAACGAGCACCCGCAGCAGCCCAGTCCGCTCCTGTCCCTTCCCGGAGCAGTGGCGGGCGACGGCATCGATGCGCCGGTGGCCGGTCACTACGGGTCGTTCAACACCGAGCAGCGGGCGCTGGTCGCGGGGCACGGCTTCGTGGACCTGTCCCACCGCGACGTCGTGCGCCTCGCCGGCCCCGACCGGTTGACCTGGCTGCACTCGCTGACCAGCCAGCACTTCCTCGACCTCGCGCCACAGCAGTGGACCAGTGCGCTGATCCTCAGCCCCCAGGGGCACGTCGAGCACGCCTTCACGGGCGTCGACGACGGTGCTGACGGGGAGTCCTTCACCTTGCACACCGAGCCCGGTGCCGGCGCTGCCCTGATCGCGTGGCTCGAGCGGATGAAGTTCATGACCCGCGTCGAGATCACCGACGCCACCCCCGAGCTCGCCACCATGTGGCGCCCGGTCGGCAGCGGTGGCGGCCCGGGGAAGTACGAGTTCATCCCGCGCGACCGGCTCGCGGCGTACGCCGAGGCGGCCGGGCCCGCTGCCGGGCTCTGGGCCTTCGAGGCCCTCCGCATCGAGCGCGGCGAGCCGCGCCTTGGCATCGACACCGATCACCGCACGATCCCCAACGAGGTCGGCTGGATCGGCGGACCGATGGACGCGGTGCACCTCGACAAGGGCTGCTACCGCGGCCAGGAGACCGTCGCCCGCGTGCACACCCTTGGCCGGCCCCCGCGCCGGCTCACGCTGCTGCACCTCGACGGCTCGGAGAACAGGCTGCCCAAGCAGGGCGCCGAGCTCCTTCTCGACGGCAAGGCCGTCGGCGTCATCGGCAGCTCCGCTCGCCACCACGAGCTCGGTCCGATCGCCCTTGCGCTGGTCAAGCGCAACGTCGCCGTCGATGCCCAGCTCGACGCCGACGGCATGCCGGCTTCCCAGGAGGTCATCGTCGACCCCGAGGTCGGCATGCACATCCGCCCCAACCTGCGCTGACCAAGCCCCGGCCTAACGTTTCTGGGGTTTGAACGTTTGTCCAACAGAGCGCCAACCGGTCTGAACCCGGCTTAGGCTGGTCTCCGAACACCCGATTCAACGATGAAGGACGAGGATTCGATGGCTGCCGACTCGGCTGAGCGCCCTTGGGGCTCATGGCACACGATCGACGAAGCCGCTGGCTACAAGGTCAAGCGCATCCACGTGAAGCCCGGCCAGCGCCTGAGCTACCAGACCCACGAGCACCGATCGGAGCACTGGGTCGTCATCTTCGGGATCGCAACGTGCGTGGTTGAGGGCGAGACGATCGTGGCCGGGCCTGGTCACTCGATCGACGTTTCCCAAGGTGCTGCTCACCGGATCACGAACCAGCACGCCGAGGAGCTGGTGATCATCGAGGTGCAGCGCGGTGCCTACACGGGCGAGGACGACATCAAGCGCCTTGAGGACGACTACGGCCGCGAGGATTGTGGTTGCGACGAGGACCACGGCGACGGCGTCGTCCCGATCATCGAGCACGCCCGCGCCTGAAATCCGACGCGAACTCCGAGTCCGGCCCGACCCTGAAAAGGGGTCGGGCCGGACTGCATTTCGCACGAAATCGCCGGGCCGAAACGTTGAGAGTCAAATCGGCAACGGCCGTGAAATCGACTGGTCTATACCGCCCATGTGATCCGGTCCACATGGTTGCCGGAAGCAGGCATTTCTGGCAATCAGCCGCCCTAGTGTCGTGATCACTCGGGGCGTGGACATGTTGGACATGTCTTCTGGGCGGCGTCGAGTCGTCCGCCCCGTCAACGAGTGGACGGGGGTCCGGGATGAGTGAACGACTGAGTATCAGCCCGCTGTCGGTGCACGCTGGGCCCCGACCGACTTTTGCGCGCCGCGTGCCACGGCTCGTCCGCGCGGGCAACTGGCGCACAAGCTACGTCCGGCTCCTCGCCGCGGGAGACTTCGTTGTCCTGCTGCTGGCTCTTGCAGCCACGGCCTTCGTCCGCTTCGGCACGGAGGTGGCCGAGGTGAACGTCGGCGGCATCGATCTGCCATACGCGTCCCTTGCGGTCATCATGGCTCTCGTCTGGTGGATGACGCTCAACCTGACTCGCACCCGAAGCCCGCGGTTGATCGGCCATGGCACGGAGGAGTATCGCCGCGTCGTCCGCGCTACCTGGGCCGCGTTCGCGGGCCTGGCGATGGTGTCGGTGGCACTCAAGGTCGATGCTTCCCGCGCGTACGTCGCGGTCGCCTTCCCGCTCGGCCTGATCGGGCTGCTCGCTTGGCGGAAGACCGCGCGAGCCCTGTTGCACCGGCGCCGGCGAAACGGCGTTGGACTGGCCAATGTACTGCTCGTGGGAGGACTTGAGTCGGCCTACCGGATCAACAGCTACCTCCACCAGCACCCGCAGTCGGGGTACCGCGTCGGTGGCGTCTGGATCCCCGACGTTGACGTTGTCGAGGGCCTCGACCGTTCGCGCTGCAAGGTGCCTGTGCTCGGTCGCGAGCACACGCTCGCCGGCATGATCCGACGCACCCAGTCCGAGGCGGTCATGGTTACCGATACAGAGCACCTCGGCCCCGACGGCCTGCGCGAGCTCGCGTGGCAGCTGGAGAGCACGGGCATCGAGCTGATGCTCTCGCCCAACGTGATCGATGTGGTCGGATCCCGCCTCCACCTTCACGAGCTCTCGGGCCTCCCGATGCTGCACCTCGACGAGCCCCAGTACGCCGGGGCCAGCCGTTTCGTGAAGATGGCCTTCGACCGCGTCGGTGCCGCGTTGATCCTGTTGGCGTTCTCGCCGGTAATGCTGGTGCTCGCGGCGTTGGTGAAGCTGACGAGCGAAGGACAGGTCTTCTACCGCCAGGAGCGCATCGGCAAGAACGGTGAAGTCTTCGGCATGATCAAGTTCCGTTCGATGCGCGTCGGTGCAGATGCCGAGTTGGCCGCGCTCCTGGCCTCCGAGGGAAAGAGCCTTGCGGAATTGCCCAAGCTGGAGAACGACCCGCGCATCACCAAGGTGGGTGGCGTCATGCGCCGCTTCTCGCTGGACGAGTTGCCCCAGCTCCTCAACGTGCTCAAGGGTGACATGAGTCTTGTGGGGCCCCGTCCCCAGCGGGACTTCGAGGTCGAGCAGTACGACCACGTCGCCAATCGCCGCCTGACCGTGCGGCCAGGTATGACCGGCCTGTGGCAGGTATCGGGCCGATCTGACCTTGATTTCGCCGAATCGATCCGGCTCGACGTCCATTACGTCGAGAATTGGTCAATGACCAGCGACCTCATCATCCTGTGGAAGACATTCCGTGCGGTGGTCGCTTCAGACGGGGCCTACTGACCCGCGGGGTTGGCTCGCCGGCTCGCCTAACACCATCCGCACGCCCAGGGAGACCTTGCCTTGTCACGCATCCTCATCACCGGCGGTGCCGGTTTCATCGGATCCAACCTTGCGAACGCCTTCGCGGCAGACGGCCACGAGGTGACGGTTCTCGACAACCTGCTTCCCCAGGTGCATGGAACGTCGCCCGAGTCCAGTGAGCTCTATCAGCTCGCGAGCAAGGCGGCGACCGTCGTCGTAGGCGATGTCTGCAGCCGAAAAGACCTTGAGGCTGTCCTTCCCGGACAGGATGTGGTGGTGCACCTGGCGGCCGAGACCGGCACAGGGCAATCGATGTACGAAGTAGAGCGCTACAACCGGGTCAACGTAGGTGGCACGGCAATCCTTCTCGACATCCTTGCCAATGACTCGTCGCGGACTGTCAAGAAGGTAGTCATCGCCTCATCCCGGTCGATCTATGGCGAAGGCCGGTACCTCAGCCCCGAGCTTGGTTACGTCTACCCGGGAAGTCGTTCGGAGACCGACATGCTGGAGGGGCGGTTTGAGCCGACCTATCCGGGGTCCGGTGCCCTCGAGCTGGTTGGCACTTCGGAGGACTCCAAGATTCAGCCCTCGTCGGTGTACGGGATCACCAAGCACACCCAGGAGGCGCTGGTGATGACCGTTTGCCCGACTCTCGGCATCAGTCCGGTCGCGCTTCGGTACCAGAATGTCTATGGCCCCGGTCAGTCGCTCACCAACCCGTACACCGGGATCCTGTCGATCTTCTCGACGCTGATCCGGCAGGGACGCGCGATCAACATCTTCGAAGATGGGTTGGAAAGTCGCGACTTCGTCTTCGTTGACGATGTCGTTCGAGCCACGATGCAGGCGAGCCTGGATTCGCGTGCGAACAACCAGATCTTCAATGTCGGAAGCGGTGTCGGCACGACTGTGAACACGGTCGTCGACGAACTGATTCGCGCGTACGACCAGAAGGTCCCAGTCGAGGTAACTGGCAACTTCCGACTTGGAGACGTTCGCCATAACATCGCGGACCTCACCCGGATCCGCGAGACGCTCGGCTTCGAGCCTGAGGTGAGTTTCCGCGACGGCGTTGAGAAGTTTGCAGCGTGGGTGGCCAGCCAAGATGTCGTTGACGGCGGCTATGAGGCATCGCTTGAGGAGATGCGACAGAAGAAGTTGCTCAAGTGATGGGTGATCGCAGCAGATCAGCGCTGCTCATTACCCCCGCGTTCTTCGGCTACGAGAAGGACATCGTTGCCGAACTCGAGAACCAAGGTTTCTCGACTACCTTCATTGACGAGCGACCGTCCAACACAGCTTTTTCGCGCGCGATTCTGCGGGTTCGCAAGAACCTGATCAACCGACGAATCGAGGCCTACTACAACGCGCGACTGGCCGACCTGTCGACGGAGGTGTTTGACCTCGTCCTGGTCATCAAGGCCGAAGTAGTTCCGCGGTGGTTTCTTGAGGAGCTACGGCGTCAGAGTCCAGATGCCCGCTTCGTCTTCTACACGTTCGACGCGATCAGCAATGCCAGCAACTGCCTGGATGTCCTGGAGTGCTTCGACGAGCTCTGGAGCTTCGATCCAGACGACGTGGCTGAGCGTCCGAACTTCTCGTACTTGCCGCTCTTCTACACTGCCGACTACAGCGCACTTCCGCAGTCAGAGGCTTTGCGACCCCGTCGGCACAGTCTGAGCTTTGTCGGCACGTTGCACTCGGAGCGGTACGCATTCGCAAAGGAGCTCTTCGGCGACCGGGCGCGCACCTTCGGCTTCTTCTTCGTACAGGCCCGCTGGTACTTCGCGATCATCAAGTACCTGACCCGTGAGCACTGGTCGGTGCCATGGCGCGATGTGTCGTTCGCCTCGCTGGAGCGACGGGAAATTGCCGAGATCTTCCGAGAGTCCGACGCGGTCCTCGACATGCAGCGTGCAGGGCAGGCAGGCCTCACCATGCGAACGTTCGAGGTCCTCGCCTCCGGGTCAATCCTGGTCACGACCAATGCGTCGATCGTGCGTGAACCCTTCTACGACCCCGCCAGGATCCTTGTCGTGCCCGCCGACATCTCTGCGCTTGACTCGTCGGCGGTCTTCGCCACGCTTTCCGGTCTCGACAAGCCTTCCGGCCCCCCGCAGGGCTTCGATGCCTATTCACTCGCGGCCTGGGTTCGTGCAATCAGCGTTCCGAGCGCTGGCGTGGACGCAGTGGTCTGACGGAGGGGATGAACGCAATGACGGGCAACGCGATGATCCAGTTCGAGCGGATTCAGGAGTTCAAGCGCGCTCGAACAGCCGTCATCGACGGTGTCAACTATGCCCACGTCATCGCCATTCTCTTGTACGACCGCTCGTGGAGGGCCTTGGTCAAGCGGGTGGCTTTTGCCCTCCTGTTTGCCTGCCGAGTGCCTCGGATCGAGCCTGGTCACGCGTCCGCGCTGCTCTTCTACTCCTACCGCGACAAGGGGCGCTCGGACTACGACTACATCGTTGACGGGATCGATGGCCTGCTTGGGGACGAAAGTCGACTTGTCGAAGTGCAGAACGCGTTTTCGCTGCGTCAGGTCGTTCGAACCCTTGCCCAGCTGCCTCGAGCTCGCCGAGCCTCGCGAGGACTCGCCGGCGGGTGGATGTCACGGTGGGTGGCTGCACTTCTGATCGCCAAGTTCGTGAGTGAAACCGAAAGGCTCAAGGGTCTCCTGGCGCGTCACCGCGTTGCGGTGACCTTCTGCGACGCAGTTCCCTATGACAATTTGATTGCGCAACTCGCAGCGCTCGGGGGAGTTCGAACGGTGACCGCGCAGCATGGGCAGTACAGGTGCCTCAGCGAGGCCAACATGAGCCCCGATGCGGAGGCTTATGCGAACTTCGTCAGCGACCAGCTGCTCTGCTGGGGAGCGGCGACTCAGGATGAATTCAGGCGAGCAGGAGTGGATCCCGCCAGACTCGGTATCGTGGGCTGGCTTCGTCGCCGCCCCGGGCGCGTCGACTCCTTCGGACCTCCCGGCGTCTTCGGCGTGATGCTGAATGGCGAAAATGGCGAGGAGTCGAATTCAGACCTTCTAGCCGCCGCAGACGATCTGGCCGCCATGCTTGACCTGACCTACGTCGTACGAGTGCATCCTGCGCGTGACCCTGACCGTTATCGAAAGCTTGTCGGTCCGCGGTGCACCGAGATCGCGATACTTCAGCCCGACGACTATCTGGCTCGAACGAGTTTCAGCCTCGCGCACATGTCGGGTGCAGTCATCGAACTCCTGCTGGTCGGTTGCCCGGTCTATGTCCTTGACGATGGCCGACTTGCCGAGGCCTTCATGGTCGATGGCCTGAACTTCGTAGCGAAGGACCTGATCGCCGCGGTCGAGCAAGATCGGCGCGACCCTGCCGTTGCGCGTGAACGCTTGCTCAAACTGTCTCGTTGGTTCAATGACGACACTGACCAGGATCTGCGGATCCAGACCGCGATCCTTGGGCGAGAGGAACTGGCCGATGCATAGGTTCAAGAAGGGCTATTGGATGGTCCGGGCGTTCATTCTCTCGCCGTTCTTCGGTGCGCTCAGAATGCCGTCGTACATGGGCCCGTCGCTTCTCCTGCTCCACCCGCGGAACTTCTTCATCGGTCGCCGCGTACGCATCCTCCCTGGGATGCGCGCCGAGTCACACCATGGCGGGAAGATCTACATCCACGACAACGTCGCTATCGGTCAGAGTTTCCACATCACCGCGATGGGCGATCTCCATATCGGTGAAGGCACGGTCATCTCGGGATTCGTCATGGTCACTGACATTGATCACGAGTATCGCGACGTGGATCGTCCAGTTCTGGAGCAGGAGTACATCCACCGACGCACTGACATTGGCGAGAACTGCTTCGTGGGCATGGGCGCGCGGCTCCAAGCTGGCACCACTCTGGGTCGCGGGTGCATCGTTGGCGCGAACGCGGTCGTTCGAGGCGATTTCCCAGACCATTGCGTGATCGTCGGTGCCCCTGCGCGGATCGTGAAGCGCTTCAACGCAGATTCCCGCGTCTGGGAAAACTGCTAAGTCATCATCAGGAAAGAGAAGAGTCCATGGCTACCAAGGCAGTCGAAGTAGGCGCAGGCATCGTTGTCGCCAACGATGCCCCGTTCGTTCTGTTTGGCGGGGTGAACGTCCTCGAGGACCTCGACTCAACGCTTTCTGCTGCAGCGCGCTACGTAGAGGTGACCGGTGAACTCGGCATCCCGTACGTGTTCAAGGCGTCTTTCGACAAGGCGAACCGTTCCTCGGTTGCGTCCTACCGAGGCGTCGGGCTTGATGAAGGACTCAAGATCCTTGCTGCGGTCAAGGCTGAGTTTGGGGTCCCCGTAATCACTGACATCCACGAGCCCTCGCAGGCAGCCCCGGTCGCTGAAGTTGCTGATGTTCTCCAGCTTCCGGCCTTCCTGGCCCGTCAGACCGACCTTGTCGTCGCGATGGCCAAGACCGGTCGGGTCGTCAACATCAAGAAACCCCAGTTCCTCAGCCCGTCCCAGATGTCCCACATCGTTTCCAAGTTCCGCGAGGCCGGGAACGAGAGCCTCATTCTGTGCGAGCGCGGTTCACAGTTCGGGTACGACAACCTCGTGGTCGACATGCTGGGCTTCCGGGAGATGATCGAGTCGACCGGTGGGCTGCCGGCGATCTTCGATGTCACGCACAGCCTCCAGCGCCGTGACTCCGGAAGCGCGGCCTCGGGTGGTCGGCGACGGCAGGTGCTCGAACTGGCCCGCTCCGGAATGGCACTTGGTCTCGCTGGACTCTTCCTTGAGGCCCACGAGGACCCCGACTCCGCGCGTTGCGATGGCCCGAGCGCACTCCCGCTCTCGATGCTGAAGCCGTTCCTTGCTCAGATCAAGGCAGTCGACGACCTCGTCAAGAGTTTCGCTGTGCTGGAGATCAGCTGATGCAGCCCTACGCGGGATCAGTTCGCCTTGTCATCTTTGACGTCGACGGCGTCCTCACCGACGGGTCTATCCATGTGGATGGCACCGGTGAGGTCCTCAAGAGTTTCAACGTCAGGGACGGGTTGGCGATTGCTCTCCTTCGGGCGCACGGGATTCGAAGTGGTGTCCTGTCTGGGAAGTCGTCGCCTGCGCTCGACTTCCGGGTGAAGCAACTCGGTTTCGATATCGCAATCACGGGCCGCCTTGCGAAGCGCGAGGCATATGAGGAGATCAAGGCCCAGGAAGGCCTATCCGACGCGGAAATCGCGTACGTGGGCGATGATGTTGTGGACCTTCCCCTTGCCGGCAAGGTGGGCTTCTTCTTTGCTCCAGTTGATGCACACCCGCTTGTCCTGGGACGTGCCGACTACGTGCTCACGGCCGCCGGGGGCCGCGGCGCCGGACGAGAGGCCGCCGAGCGTGTGCTCCTTGCGGGCGGGTTGACCATCGAGGAGGCGTACGCCCCCCTGATTGAGGATTGGGACCGCTTTGATGCCGTTCAGTGAGCCGCGCGTGAGAGTGGTCATTCCTGCCCGGTTCGGGTCGGTCCGCCTTCCCGGAAAGCCCCTCGTGGACCTTGCTGGACGGCCCATGGTTGTCCGGGTTGCCGAGAGCGTGATCGAGGCATTGCCGGAAGCCGAAGTTGTGGTGGCGGTCGATGATCAGCGCATTCTGGATGTCCTGGGGTCCTTCAACCTCGATGGCCTGATGACGAGCACCTCTTGTCTGTCCGGGACGGACCGAGCCGCCGAGGTCGCCCGCTCACGCGGCTGGGGAGCTGACGATCTGGTGATCAACGTCCAGGGAGACGAACCGCTCCTCCCGGCTGACCTGCTTCGTGCGTTCGCCTTGTTCTGTGTCTCGGAGAGCATTGCGATGGCGACCGTGTCGGCCCCCGTCGCCACACTGGACGAGGTCCATGATCCGAACGTCGTCAAGCTCATGGTTCGGAGTGATGACACCGCCATCACATTCTCGCGGTCCCCGATCCCCTTTGACCGGGACCGGGAGCCCTCGCAGTGGATGCTGGATCGCTACCTCAGGCATCTCGGTCTCTACGCGTATCGCAACGGCGTGCTCCAATCGTTGACTAGTGCCGCGCCGTCGATCGCGGAGGAAACGGAGAAGCTCGAACAGTTGCGTGCGTTATGGATCGGAATCCCGATCCACGTCATGCGCTGGTTCGAGGCGCCCCCCGGGGGAGTCGATACTCCCGAGGACGTCCGACGTGTTTCCGCGGTGCTCGAAGGAGTATCAGCATGACCGCGCAGAGTCCGGAAGGCCGGGTTGCCCTGGACGCGGCACGCCGCGTCTTTGAGATTGAGGCGCAAGCGGTGCTAGCGCTCGCGGCAACCGTCGATGGGGACTTCGTGGCTGCCGTCAGTCAGTTGATCGGCTCTCAAGGCCGAGCGATTGTGTGCGGGATGGGCAAGTCAGGAATCATCGGCCGAAAGATTGCCGCAACGTTTGCGAGCACAGGCACCCCCAGCTTCTTCATGCATCCCGGTGAGGCCTACCACGGCGACCTCGGCATGGTGGACCCGTCAGACACCTTCATTGCGATCTCAAACTCGGGAGAAACCGATGAGGTGATCAAGTTGCTTCCGTTCCTTGCCGCCAATGGGAACGTCCTCATTGCCATGACGGGAAGCCCTCAATCGACGCTCGCTCGCGCCGCGAATCTCCACCTCAATGTGGGCGTCGCCCAAGAGGCGTGCCCGCTGCAACTTGCCCCTACCGCGTCGACGACGGCGACGTTGGCGATGGGTGACGCACTCGCGGTTGCGCTCATGGAAACCCGGGGCTTTCAGCCCGAGAACTTTGCTCGGTTCCACCCGGGGGGCTCGTTGGGGCGGCGCCTGTTGAGTCGCGTCGAGGACGAGATGGTCGTCGGTGATCTACCGATTGTCGACGGAAGCGCCGGCACCATGGACGTCATCAGTGCCATCACCGGCTCGCGGCTGGGACTAGCGTTGGTCAGGTCCGAGTCAGGCTGGGGAGTCATCACGGACGGCGACGTTCGCCGTGCCATCGAGAAGTTCAGCGAGGACGTTTTCAACCGGACAGCGGCGGATCTGATGACTCTGAACCCTGCGGCAGTTTCCGTCGGAACGCGCATGGAGGACGCCCTGGCCAAGATGGAGCGCCACTCGATCTCAGCGCTTTTGGTTTTCAACGGAGACGAGTTGGCTGGAGTGCTGAAGAAGTGACGTCATGAGACACGCAGTGCGTGCGTCCTCCGTCGGTCCGCTGACTCGACCTCGTACAGCGATGAGGGCGGGGGCGATGACATCAACGTCGGATGCCACGTCCAACGAGCCGTTGAAGCACCGGTTCCTTATCCGCGTCTCGCTTGCGACGATCTTCGTGTCGGGATTGAACCTAGCGACAGGTGGTGGAGTCCTCCAGCTGTCATATCTTGTGATGCTCGGGACCTACTTCCTGATGGCCGTCTCGAACCGAACAGCGAGCCTTCCTAAGGGCCTCATCGGAGTCTTCTTCGGATTGTTGGTGGCCTCAATGGCCTCGGTCTGGATGACCCTCGACTTCTATGGGCCCGGATTCTCGGATCGGATGTTGCCGATCGTTGCGAAAGTGGCTCTCGCGTGTTTCTTCCTCGCCTATTACCTGTCGATCTATGTGCTGTGCGGGAGTTCGGTCAACAATCTCTTTCGTGAGTATCTGCGCGTCGCGGCCTTCTTCGCCGCGCTCGGGATCCTCCAGCAGGCGATCTATGTCGCCGGCCACGTCGACATCTTCGGGTTCTTGGCTACCGGAGCCAAGGAGAACGGGTGGTACTTGGGCATCGCGGGGCTAAGTGTCGAGCCAGCGTTCTATGCCTGTGCCTTGCTCCCCGCGGCGGCTTACTATTCAGCCGAGCTTGTTTGGAATATCGCAGTGAGTCCAGGAGCAGTCCTCACGATCACGGCCGTGATCTTCTCGACCTCGTCGCTCGGATACCTAGGCATCGCGCTGGCGATCGTGATCTCGACTCTGCTCAACTTTAGAGCATCGCGCGCCTGGATCCTTGTGGTGACCGCTCCTCTGTTGGTCATTGGAATGGAATGGATGTTCCGACAGGACTTCTTCCAGCTCAGGCTGCAAGACACGATCGCGATGCTCGGCGGTGGTCACATCACCTCGATGAATGGCCGAAACATCAGCAGCTATGCACTCGTGGTCAACGCCTCAATGACGATCCGAGCCTTTCAAGAGAACTTCGGGGTCGGCGCTGGATTCGGAATGTACAGCGTGGTGTTCGACCGGTTCCTCTATCTCTACGAGGTTCCGGACTATCGCGCGCTGCCCGGTCGTGGTTCGGCGACTTCGCTCCTACTCAGGATCACGGCTGAGTTGGGGGTGATAGGCCTTGCCATCGTTGGGTGGACTGGACGATGCCTTGTGCGTGCCGTACGCCAAGGTCCTAATGCACCCATCGCAGTTGCCTACCTGGCCACGTTCTTGGTGGTTCTTCTTCGCATGGGGGAGTACTACTCGAACGGCGTCCTATTGGTCATCGTGATGGCGTTCTTGTTGATGCGCGAGGCCAATGCCGACCATGAGGCGGGCACGAACCAGCTCCCTCGCCAGTAGGCCGGCCGCTCCTCTGCAGCATCTGGCCCGCGCACCACGCTTAGTACGAACTCTCCGCAGAAGGGCAACCATCGGCGCGGCCCTCCGTCGACCGGCTCGACGGCTAACTCTGAGGGGCCTGGGACTGGTTCAACACAGGGTGGGAGCGGTGTGCGCGGATCTTGCGCATCACCGGGATCTCGAAGTACCGGTGCGACAGCCACGCGGTGCCGACTGTTGTTGTGACTCCGGCAATCAAGGAGAGCGGCGATTCGCCGAAGTGCCGTGAGAACAGTTCGAGGATTGGGTAGTGCAGGAGATACAGGCCGTAGGAGATGTCTCCGAGGAACTTGAACGCGCGTCCGTCGAGGAAGTGCAGCGAACGTTGGTTGAGCAGGCAGCAGACGAACAGGCCGCAGACCAACGCCCAGGTGATCGGGTCGAGCCAAACGGCGATGTAGTACTGCCCCGGTGCGAGGGACAGGCCCAGCGCCTCGCGGAGGCCGGGTGAATTGATGAACACGGCACCGAACACGAGCGCGCCGGTCGCAGCGGGGACCCGCCCTTCGAGAGCCGTCTTCAGGCGCGGAAGGACCGCGGCGATGGTTGTGCCGATGAAGAAGGCGAAACCGTAGGTCGGGAGGATCGAGTACTTCTCATGTAGAAAGACGAAGTAGAACGCAGCTGGGACGGAGATGGCCGCCGCGACGACAAGGACCCCGAGCACCCCGTACTTCCGGAAGAGCCACCACGCCGGGATGAACGCCAGATAGAACTGCATCTCGACGGGGATCGTCCACAACTCGTAGGGCGCGCTGACAAACAGGAGCGCAGGGGCAAGGGTGTCGATCGAACTGACGTCGATCGCATACCGGAAATCGGAGTCGACCCAGGTGGTCAGCACCACCGAGATGGCGATCACGGCCACGTACAACGGAACCACGCGGCCGATTCGCGCACGGAGGTACGTTCCGATCGCCTGTCTGGAGATTTCGCGCGGCAGATAAAGATGGCCCATCAGGAAGCCGCTGAGGACGAAGAAGATCATGACGCCCACCTGGCCAAAGCCATGCCCAAGCAGCGATGGCAGGAAGCCAATGATGGCCGCGTGGGAGACCAGGACGATACCTGCGGCCACTCCGCGAAGTCCGCTCAGCAGCGGCAGTTCGCCCCGGTCTGCGTTCTTTGCGTCGTTCATTGTCGGCGACCTCCGGTTGAATGGCGGACATTCGGCTCCGCTGATCTGGCTGGCCTGTTCACTTCAGAAGCCTTCCAACCCGACGCTGCAAGGCGATCGTGAGCACTGCGTAGTTGCCCGCAAGGGCTAGTGCGGCTACTTCGATGGGCGCAACGACGCTGACCACGACGAAGACCGCGAGGCCGAGTGCTGCGATGCCGCCCTGCGTGTAGAGGAGGAATGCTTCCTGGTGGCACATGCTGAGTACGAGCGCGTAGACCGCTGCCATCGCGAACAGCGCTTGGCTAACGAGGAGAATCCCGAGAACGACGTCGAGCCTCTCCGGCACGTGACCCAGCGAGTAGATGGTGTCCTTGAAGAGCAGAATCGGGATCGCTGCCAAGATGCTGGCTCCGCCCACTGACAAAGTCATCGCCCGCGTGAGCGTTCGGAGCTCATGCCGGTTCTGATTCGCGTGCATCTCGGCGATGCGCGAGGCGAAGGTGAAGTTGATCGCCAGCATGACGAGGCTGACCAGCATCGCGACCTTGTAGGTGACCATGAAACTGGTAAAGGTGCGTTCTCCATACGCCAGGGGGACCACGAGCAATGCTCCCCAGTTCAGCGCCTGCTGCGCGAGGACCACGCCGCCGAGGCGATTGGCAGCCGCGCGGTCTGCGGTGTCGGCAGCGCGCCCCTCGCTCGTGTCGAGGCGGCGCGGGCGGGCACCGGCTCGAAGCCACACGAAGATCGCGTAGGCAGCCAGCGAAACGCCGCCATAGACAGCCATCAGGTCGCCCGACGTTGGCGATTCGCCGAAGCCCACGAATGCGATCAAACCCGCGAGGCACAAGCCGGGAGCCAGGACGTTGAGGATCACTGTTGCCTCGTTCGTCTGGCCCTTGCCCTGAGTGATCCGACCAGCGCATGCGGTGAGGGCGACGGTGAGGGCAACGACCAAAGCGACTGCCAGCTCCGCAGGTCGTAGCCCAGAGTCCAGGCCGGCCGCGCCTGCGATGACCGCGATGGCCGCTGCCGCCAGCCCAAAGATTGCGACGCGACGGTGCGCCAACAGCATCAGACGCCCTGCGGTGCTTTCGCGGGCCGCAGGGTCTGACGAAGACGCGATTCGGCGAACGATGACGTCATCCAGTCCCCACCGGAAGCACACTGCGCCGACGGTGGTGACGTTGAAGAGCAGGAGAAAGGCCGCTGCTTGCGTCACTGTCATGTATCGACTCGCGAGCAGGGTCAAGAGCACCGCGATGCCCGATCCCAGCCCGCGTAGAACCAGCGTGTTGAGGACCTTGAGCAATCGTGATGAGCCCATCAGAGCGCCGCGCATTGACTCAGTGAGGTGGTAACAGCCGCGTCGAGTTCGGCAAGGTCAACCGACAGATGTTCTGCTGGAGACGGTCTCACGCGCCGCTTCTCGGGGCCCCAGATTGGGTTGGGAAAGTGGCTGTCCCATTCGAAACGCGCGACGACGTGCCAATGCAGGTGTGGAACCACGTTGCCGAGAGCGGCGAGATTGATCGATCTCGGGGTCAGGACATGGAGGAGAGTGGACTCCACCGCGCACACAAGGTCCATGCACCGGCGGCGTTGTGGCCCGCTGAGCATGGAGAACTCCTGAACATGCTCGAGCGCGATCACTCGATAGAACGCCGGGAATTCTGAGTCTGCGACTCGGACGACTCGCCAGTCCTCATCGGACCAAACGAGTCGCCCGCCCGGGCCAGAGCAAAGTTCGCAGGCGACACCTGCACCAAGACTCGTGCTCATCGGCACTCACCGCGGTCAGGGCTGGCCTCGCCGGCCAAGTGCTCGACCGCCGTCGGGCCCCCCCGCTTCTCCATTCGCGCAGTCTATTGATCTCCAGAAGCCCCGGCCCCGGTTCCGGATGAACGTGGCGAATCGCACTAAATGATGCCGTGCATAGTTCCGCAACCTTGGTGTTGGAGCGTCCAACGCATTGCTTCTGTCTGCCGGCTGGCCTGGACCGGCTGATGGGAGGACGCTTGAGGCTGGTGGGAGGGGGGAGTGCCCCACGGCGCGCATCACTGGACTGGTCCTCTCGGGTGACCTGTTCCACGTGACTGATGGCTGCGCCCAGATATGCGCGACGATGGTTGGAATCCGATGACCGACGACGCCGTTGTGTGCAGTTCGGGACGTGCGCTGGGGCGACAACTTCAGCAGGAGACAGCCGTGAGGCTTGCACGGTGGTGGCGACTGGACGACCGCGTCGAGCGGAGCGACAGCGTTGGTGGTGGGAGTCAGGCTATGTGCCCATGCGACGAGCGTTACCTTGAGCTCGGCGTCCACGGGCCAGGGGCCGTCTGCTGTGTGGGTGGAGCTGGCGAGACTCACGACGAGCCGCCCGAGGCGAGCGGACTCGTGGTTCCTGTTCAGCGCGAGGCAGCCTGTCTGGCGCCTGGTCTGGACCGCTGGTGTGACCTACGCCCCTGAGGCGGTTGGTTGTAACGCGAGTCTCCTAGCGTCGAGGCATGACGTCCTGGGAGCAGCCGCAGCTGGCTGGAGCGCTGGCGGCGATGCGGCAGTTCCTTGACGATGACCTCGAGGTGAGCCAGCGGGCCGCTGTGCTCAACGATGCCGAGGCAAGCGATGACGTGGTCGCTGCGTTCCTGGCTGCGCTTCCCCGGGACGAGCTCGTGCGGGCACTGGCCAGCTGCGAGCGTCCGGGTGTGCTGGCGGTGTGGGCGTACTCGATCGGCCGCCTGTTCCGCAGGGTCGTCGCCGAGAACCCGTGGGTGTCCGACGAGACCCTGGTGCAGCTGGCGGCCGACTACGACGAGGCGGTCAGCGCTGCGGCGTACCGGGCGCTCGTGGATCGCGCGGCGGACAGGGAGTCGCTGGAGAGCGGCACCATGGGCGTGGAGGACTTCCGCCGACCGTGACGCCGGTTGGCCTACTGGCCGGCGAGGCGCTCGTTGATCCGCTTCAGGACGCGCTTGGCGGTGCGGTCGTCGGGGGCGAGCTCGATCGCGTGCTCGAGGTCCGCCCGGGCACCCGCAGCGTCACGCTGGCCGAAGCGGGCGATGCCGCGCTGGACCCAGGCGTCGGGGCGGAGCGGGTAGTCCTCGATCAGGCGATCGAGGATGTCGACAGCCTGAGGGAGGTCACCCTCGGTCACCTTCGCGACGGCAAGGGCGAGGCGCGCCTGGTAGGTCTCCGGCGTGCGGGCGAGGCTCCGCTCGGCGTACTTCTCCGCGGCTGCGGCGGACGCCACGTCGGAGCGGGCGCTGGCGTGGGCCAGACGGGCTGGTACGACGGCGACAAGACGCTCTCGGCGGACGCTGCAGACGCGCAGCCGATCGACGCCACCCGCACGGGCAACGTCGCACTCGACGGGCCGCTGGTCCTCGGTGCTGTCGTCGACCCGACGCCGGTTGCCGTCGCCAACACCGCCGTCCCCGTGGTCACGGGTTCGCCCGTGGTGGGCTCCACGCTGACCGCCACCGCCGGCACGTGGGATCCCGCCTCGGTCACCACCGCCTTCCAGTGGCTGGCTGACGGTGTGCCGATCGCCGGCGCCACCGACGCGGCGTACGTCGTCACGGCAGGCGAGCAGGGCAAGGCCCTGTCCGCCCGGGTCACCGCATCGGCACCCGACCACACCGACGGGGTCGCCTCCTCGGAGCCGACCGCTCCTGTGACGGGTGCTCCGATCGCCAACACCGCGGTCCCGACCATCTCGGGAGCTGCGACGGTCGGTGGCACACTGACCGCCACCGCCGGCACGTGGGAGCCTTCCTCGGTCGCCACTGCCTTCCAGTGGCGGGCGGGCGGCTCCGTCCTCCCGGGCGAGACGGCGGCGACGCTGGTCCTCGGTGAGGAGCTGCTCGGCGAGGTCATCACCGTGACGGTGGAGGCATCGAAGACCGGCTGGTCCTCGGCCTCCGCGACGTCCGCGGCGACTGCTGCGGTCGCTGCCGGCACGGTCGCGAACTCCGCGGCCCCCGTCATCACCGGAGACGCCGTCGTCGGCTCGACGCTGAGCGTCACCGACGGGACCTGGTCGCCCGCGACCGTCACCGTCACCCGCCGCTGGCTGGCCGACGGTGTCGCGATCTCCGGCGCCACCGCCTCGACGTACACGCTGACCGCGGCGGAGGTGGGCAAGAAGATCACCGTCGAGGCGACCGCAGCGCGCACCGGCTGGACCTCAGGGGTGGCGATCTCGGAAGAGACCGCCGCCGTTGCTCCGGCGCCGCTGCACAACACGGTCGCCCCGGCCATCTCCGGAAGCGCAGCCGTCGGGTCCTCGCTGACCTCCGACACCGGCACCTGGACCGAGACCGGGCTGAGCTTCACCCGGCAGTGGTTCCGCGGCACGACGCCGATCGACGGCGCCACCGCGGCTTCCTATGCGGTGACGTCCGCCGACCTCGGTGAGCCGATCACGGTCAAGGTGACGGCCAGCAAGCCCGGTCACGTCACCGAGACGGTCGCCTCCGCGCCGACCGCTGCCGTTGAGCCCGGCGCGATGACGGTGTCGGTCACGGTTTCGGGCACGGTGAAGGTCGGCAAGACCGTCACCGCCAACGCGACGGTGTCCCAGGCCGATGCTGCGCTGGCCTACCAGTGGCTGTCGGGCGGCGTCGCGATCAGCGGTGCCACGGCGAAGACCTACGCCATCCCGGCCTCCCTCGCGGCGAAGAAGCTCTCCGTGCGGGTGACCGCGACCAAGGCGAGCTACGGCACGGCATCGGGAGTCTCCGCCGCCACCACCGTCGCCGCGGGCACCTTCACCTTCAGCACCGCGCCCCGGATCGTCGGGACCGCCGCAGTCGGCAAGATCCTGAAGTACGGCCCGCCGACGATGTCACCCGCCGCGACCACGGTCAGGTACCAGTGGAAGCGCAACGGTGCCGCGATCTCGCGGGCCACCGCATCGTCGTACAAGCTCGTGCGCGGGGACCGCGGCCGCCGGATCACGCTGACGATCACCTACATCCGCGCCGGCTACACGACGGTGGTCAAGACCACCGCCGCGACGGCCAAGGTGCGCTGAGGCAACCCTGCTCCCCGTGTAACGCGCAGTTCGCGCGACTTCTGCCCCCTCCGAGGACGGCGGTAGTCGCCCGAACTGCGCGTTACACGCGGGGGTGTTGGGTCAGGCAGACGGCAGCGTCGCGACGTACTCCTTCAGCACGGTCTGCGCGTTGAGCGGCAGGAAGCCGGTGGCCTCGATCTTCTCGAGCGAGAGCGCGCTGTGGGTCGGGCGCGGCGAGAAGAACTCGATCTCCGCTGAGTACGCCGCAGTGCTGGTGCTCGCGACATCCTCACGGGCCCGGCCGCGGAGTTCGAAGACGTCGCGCGCGATCTCGGCCCACGACTGCGCGTCACCCGAGTTGGTGACGTTGTAGGTGCCGAAGGGAGCGCCCGAGTCGACCAGGTGGCGAGTCGCGCGGGAGAGCTCGCTGGTGAAGGTGAGCCGGCCGAACTGGTCGTCGACGACGCTGGGGGAGACCCCGTTGTCGGCGAGGCGGGCCATCGTCTTCACGAAGTTGTTGCCGTCGCCGATCACCCACGAGGTGCGCAGGATGTAGTGCTTCGGCGTGGTCGCGACCGCGATGTCGCCGGCGGCCTTGGCCTGGCCGTAGACACCCAGCGGCGAGAACGCCTCGTCCTCGGCGTGCAGCTCGGCGGTGCCGTCGAAGACGTAGTCGCTCGAGACGTGCACGAGCGTGAGCCGGTGCTCGGTGGCGACGCGGGCCAGGTGCGCCGGCGCGACGGCGTTGGCCGCCCAGCAGATCTTCCGGCCGTCGGGGGTCTCGGCCACGTCGACCGCGGTGTATGCCGCGGCGTTGAGGACGAGCTGGTAGTCGTGCCAGGGCCACGCGTCCACAGCAGCCGCGGACGACACGTCGAGCTCGTCGAGGTCGACCAGGTCAGCGCCGGGGAAGTCCGCCTGCAGGGCGCGGCCCAGCTGGCCCTTGGCGCCGATGATCAGGGTCTTCTTGGGCTCCATCGGGGTGACGTCCGCGAGGCGCGGGTTGGCCTTGTCCTTGTCCGAGATCTCGACCTCGTCGGAGTCCAACGGGATCGGCCACGGGATGGCGGCGGTCTCGTCGGCCAGGTTGAGCGCCGGATAGGTCGGGCCCGGGCTCCAGTGGTCGTTGACCAGGTAGGAGTAGACGGTGCCGTCAGCCAGCGCCTGGTAGGAGTTGCCGACGCCGCGCGGCACGAAGACGGCCACGGACTCGTCGATCTCGACGGAGAAGGTGTTGCCGAAGGTGTCACCCACGCGCATGTCTACCCACGCCGCGAAGACGCGGCCGGCCGCCACGGAGACGAACTTGTCCCACGGCTCCGTGTGGATGCCGCGCGTCGCGCCGCGAGCGGCGTTGAAGGACATGTTGTTCTGCACGGGGCCGAAGTCCGGGAGCCCGAGCGCGGTCATCTTCGCGCGCTGCCAGTTCTCCTTGAACCAGCCACGGGCGTCACCGTGCACCGGCAGGTGGACGACGAGCAGTCCCGGGATGGGCGTGGTGTCGATGCTCAGCTCAGCCACCGGGTGATCACTGCCCCTGCGCGGCGTACGCCGCCTCGATCTCGGCCTTCTTCGGACGCCACCAGTCCTGGTGCTCCTGGTACCACTGCACGGTGTTGGCCATGCCGGCCTCGAAGTCCTGGAACTCCGGCTTCCAGCCCAGCTCCTCGCGCAGCTTGGTGGAGTCGATCGCGTAGCGCATGTCGTGGCCCGCGCGGTCGGTGACGTGCTCGAAGTCGTTCTCGTCGTGGCCCATGAGGCGCAGGATCAGCTGGACGGTCTCGAGGTTGTTCTTCTCGCCGTCGGCACCGATCAGGTAGGTCTCGCCGATGCGGCCGTTCTCCAGGATCGTCTGCACCGCGGAGGAGTGGTCGTCCGCGTGGATCCAGTCGCGCACGTTGAGGCCGGCGCCGTAGAGCTTCGGCTTCACGCCGTCGATCAGGTTGGTGATCTGGCGCGGGATGAACTTCTCGATGTGCTGCCACGGCCCGTAGTTGTTGGAGCAGTTGCTCAGCGTCACCTGCACCCCGAAGCTGCGCGCCCACGCGCGGACCAGCAGGTCGGACGCGGCCTTCGAGCTGGAGTAGGGGCTCGATGGGTTGTAGGGGGTGTTCTCGGTGAAGCGCTCGGGGTCGTCGAGCTCCAGGTCGCCGTAGACCTCGTCGGTGCTGACGTGGTGGAGGCGCTTCTCGTGCTTCCGGACCGCTTCGAGGATCGTGTAGGTGCCGATGATGTTCGTCTGGATGAACGGGCTCGGGTCGTTGAGCGAGTTGTCGTTGTGCGACTCGGCCGCGTAGTGGACGACGGCGTCGGTCTTGCTGACCAGGTCGTCCATCAGGGACGCATCGGCGATGTCGCCGACCACCAGCTGCACGCGGTCCTCCGGGAGGCCGGCCAGCGACTCCCGGGACGCGGCGTACGTCAGCTTGTCGACGACCGTGACCGTGTAGTCGGTCGATCGCACCAGGTGGTGGACGAAGTTGGAGCCGATGAAGCCTGCACCGCCGGTAACCAGGATCTTCTGCATGGCCGAAGTCTAGGGAACACAGACGCCGCGGGTCCGGGATGTCCGGTGGCGGTGGGGCGGATCACAGTGCAGGTCTGGTCATGAACTGACAGACCGCCGCGGAACTCCTAGGCTCGCACGAATGAAGGGGATCATCCTCGCCGGTGGCACCGGCTCGCGTCTGCACCCGATCACGCACGGCATCAGCAAGCAGCTGGTGCCCGTCTACGACAAGCCGATGATCTACTACCCGCTGTCGACGCTGATCCTGGCCGGCATCCGGGACGTCCTGATCATCACGACGCCCCACGACGCGGAGCAGTTCCACCGCCTGCTCGGTGACGGCTCCCAGTTCGGCATCTCGATCACGTACGCCGAGCAGCCCTCGCCCGACGGCCTGGCCCAGGCCTTCACGATCGGCGCCGACCACATCGGCGACGACAAGGTCTCGCTGGTGCTCGGCGACAACATCTTCTACGGCCCCGGCCTCGGCAACCAGCTGCACCGGTACTCCGACCTGGAGGGCGCGGCGATCTTCGGCTACCGCGTGGCCGACCCCACGGCGTACGGCGTCGTGGAGTTCGACGACAACAACATCGCGATCTCGCTCGAGGAGAAGCCCGAGAAGCCGAAGTCGCACTACGCGGTCCCCGGTCTCTACTTCTACGACAACGACGTGGTCGGCCTGGCGCGTGACCTGAAGCCTTCGGCGCGTGGCGAGCTCGAGATCACCGACCTGAACCGCATCTACCTCGAGGCGGGCACGCTCCAGGTCGAGGTGCTGCCGCGCGGGACCGCGTGGCTCGACACCGGCACGTTCGACTCGCTCAACGACGCCTCCAACTTCGTCCGCACCCTCGAGGGACGCCAAGGCATGAAGATCGGCTCGCCGGAGGAAGTCGCCTGGCGCCAGGGCTTCCTCTCCGACGAGGAGCTCGCGGAGCGCGCTGCGCCGCTGGTGAAGAGCGGCTACGGCGCCTACCTGCTGGGTCTGCTCGACGACTGAGGCCGGCCACGCCCTCTGCCTGGTCTATGCCGATTTGTACGGGAAATCGGGAAAACCCTGCACGGCACGGAACGAGGTGAAACCCTCCGTCTGAGTGTTCACCACTCCTCGGGCTGATCCCCAATCGCCGAGGGCGCTCGCCGGCCCGGAATCCCCCGATCCTGGCCGGCGAGCTGCCGTACCTGTGCAGAGCGGAGGGTTGTCGCGTGCAGACAGCGGACGACTTCTCGCTCGCACTCACTGCGTTGAGGCGGCGTGCCGGGCTCACCGTTCGCGAGGTCTCGCGCCGCACGGGCATCCCGTCGGGCACGCTCGGTGGCTACTTCAGCGGCCGCCATCTGCCGTCGCTGACGCAGCCGCGCGTGCTGGCCGACCTGCTCTCCGTGCTGGGCGTCGGCGACGAGGAGTTCCCGACCTGGCGTGACCAGTTGGCCCGGGTACGCCGCCGCCCCGGCCCGCGTCCGCGGGTCAGTCCTGACCAGCCTGCCGAACCAGGTGCCGACGAGTCGCCCGGCGCCTAGGTCGGCTCAGCCGAAGTGGCAGACGTAGTCGAGGGTCTCGAGCGCCTCGATGTCGAACGACGAGTCGCCCGGGACGTCGAAGCTCTGGCCCGCGGTGTATTCGGTCCAGTCGGTCTCGCCGGCCAGGCGCACCTTGCAGCGGCCACTGCTGATCTCCATCACCTCGGGCGCACCGGTGGTGAACACCAGGTGCGACGGGAGGATCACGCCGATCGACTTGCGCGTGCCGTCAGGGAAAACCACGGTGTGGCTGACGCACTTGCCGTCGAAGTAGACGTTGGCCTGCTTGATCACGGAGACGTTGTCGAACTGGTTCACGGACGGTGAGTCTACGGCGGATGTCGGGGAGGCGTGCCGCTGCCACCAGGTCGACGGCCGAGTGCCTCGGTGCCCGGCCCCGTCCGGCCTACTGCGTACGACGGACGAGGCCGGCGTCCTCGAGCGCGGCGAGGAAGCCGGCTACCTGGTCACCCGGGATGGCGACGGGCCGGAGCTCCGAGATGAGGTCGGCCAACACCGGATGGGTCGCGAGCGCAGTCCAGATCGCCGCCGCCGCGTGCTCGAGGATCACGGGTGGCTGGGCGGGACGAGAGGGGTCGAGGATGACAACGCGGCCCTCCGAGGCCACCTGGGCAAGACCGGGGACGGCCTCCCAGCGGGCCCCGCTGGGGTCAGCGTCCGGCACGTCGGGCACCGGCCCGCTTCCCTTCAGCTGCCCCGGCCTCCGCCGCGACGTTCGTCCTGGCCTTCGCGGCGCCCTTGGCACCGGCCTTGTCGCCAACTGCCGCGTAGTAGCCGTAGTACCCGTAGCCGCGACCGGGTGCAGCGGTGCGGTTGATCACGACTCCCAGGGTGCGTGCGCCGACGGACTCGAGCGACCCCAGCGCCGAGGCGAGCTCGGTGTCGAGGGTCTTGCCGGCCGACACCACGACGAAGGCGCCGTCGGCTGAGGTCGAGAGGATGGCCGCGTCCGTGACCGGCAGCAGCGGAGGGGCGTCGATGATGACGTAGCCGCCCTCTGGTCCCTCCGCGAGTGACCGGATGAGCGCGCCCATCGCCTTGGAGCCGAGCAGCTCGCTCGGGTTGGGAGGCAGCGGACCCGCGGTCAGCACCCGCAGGTTGGAGCGGTCCGGGACCTCCCGCAGGGCCAGGGAGATCGGCACCTGGCCGGACAGGACGCTCGTGAGGCCGACAGCCGGGTCGAGCCCGAACGCGTCGGCGACCGTGGGACGACGGAGGTCGGCGTCGATGAGGACGACCTTCTGGCCGGAGGTCTCCAGCGTCATGGCGATGTTCGCGGCCACGGTGGACTTGCCGTCGCCGGGCTTCGGGCTGGTCACGACCAGCACGCGCGGCGGGCTGTCGACGTCCATGTAGACCAGGTTCGTGCGCAGCTTGCGGAACGCCTCGCCGGCCGAGGGGTCCTCGTGGCCGTAGGAGGTGCGGGTCGGGTCGGTCGTGTCGCGGTTGCGCAGGGCGGTCGAGGTGGGGATCGAGCCGACCACGGGCACCGGGAAACGCGACTCCACGTCGGATGCCGTGCGGAGGCGCCGGTCGAGCGTGCTGCGCAGCACGGCGTACCCGAGACCGAGCAGGGCGCCGAGCACCAGCCCGAGGGCGGTGTTGCGATCGGTGCGCGGGGACACGGGGCTGGTCGGGAGCTCGGCCGACTCGACGGGGATCACGCGGGGGGTCCCGTCGGGGACCTTGTCGGTGTTCGGCGACTCGATCTCCCGCACCTGGAGGGCGAGTGCGCGGACCCAGGCGTCGGCGAGTTCCTGGGCCTCGCGCGGGGTGGAGGCGCGTGCCGTGATGTGGAGGCTGACGGTGTCGAGCGGCTGCTGCACGTCGATGCGGCCGACGAGCCCCGAGGGGCTCGCGTCCAGGCCGAGGTCGTCGATCACGTCCTGCGCGGTCGCGCGGCTCTTCGCGATGTCGACGTACGACGTCGCGCGCGACTTGGCCAGCTGGTCGTTGACCGATCCGAGCGCACCGTTCTCGCTGGAGCCCGTGCCGACGAAGCCGTTCGCATTCGCGGCGTACACCTTTGGCTGCAGCAGACTGAAGCCGAACGCGGCGGCACCCACCAGGATGGTCAGCGCCATCGCGCCGGCCCAGTGGTTGCGGAGTGCCCGCAGGTAGTCGCTGATCTCCACGTAGGTCTCCATTGCTGTCCGGATTGCCGGCGGTCCCAGGCGGCGGTCCCTATGCTGCGCGCATGGAACTGATGCCGGACCCCACGTGGTCCGGATCCCTTCTGGTCCGTCTGATCGCCCTGGGCGTCCCCATCGACGTGACCGTCTCCGGGGACCGCGCTCCCGAACTGTGCGACGCGATGGTCGAGCCCTGGGCGTGGTGCGAGCGTAGGTCAGGGTCCCCACAGGCCGCCGGGATTTCGGGGAAGCCGGTGGTCGTACGTGTCGTGATCGACTCCGCGCCGGAGGTCGTCGCGGCTGGCAGGGCGCGAGGCGACTGCGCGGCATCCACCGTCGAGGAAGCGCTCCACCTGCTCTCGCAGCACGTGACGATGGCCGCCATCGATGCGTCTGCCGGCGAGTTCTGGATGCTGCACGCGGCCTGCCTCGTGGCGCCCTCGGGTGCGGCGGTCGCCCTGGTCGGGCCGTCCGGCACGGGCAAGACCACAGCCGCGCGCGTGCTGGCACGCTCGCTCGGTTACGCGACCGACGAGACCACTGCGGTCTCGCGCTCCGGCCGCATCGAGCCCTATCCGAAGCCGCTCTCGCTCATCGTTCCCACCTCGCCGTGGAAGCAGCAGGTCTCGCCGGCCGCGCTCGGGCTGCTCCCGGCTCCTGCGGCGGTCCGGCTGGGCGCGATCGTGCTGCTGCGCCGACCCGCCGACTCCGCCGCGTACGCCGAGCCCGTGGCGCGACCCATGCGGACCCTCGAGGCGCTGGTCCGCCTCGCCGAGCAGTCGTCGTACCTGGCGCGGATGGCGTCCCCGTTGTCCTTCATGGCTGACGTGGTGGACGGAGTCGGCGGCGCTGTCGAGGTCTCGTACGCCGAGGCGTCGTCGCTGGCGCCGCTCGTCGCCGGGATGCTGGAGGGGCGATGAGGGTCCGCCGGTTGCCGGTGCTCGACGAGCTGACGCGTGACGGCGAGACCGTCGTGCTGCTCGAGGAGCGGGCAGTCCTGTTGTCGCCGCTGGCGTCCGCGGCGCTCTCGTCGCTCGGACCGGTCTGGACCAGTGGCGCGGATCTTCGGGTGGCGCTCGAGGCGCTGTTCGGGGCGGCCCCTGACCCCGATGGAGCGGTGTTTTCACTGGTCAGCGAGCTGGAGTCGGCCGGACTGGTCGAGCGGGGTTAGTGCCCGGAGGCGCGGCTTGGGATTTGAAGGTATCCAATCTGGTCAAGTGTCCAGACATGGCGGGGATTCCGTCTAGTGTTCTCGGAGTCGGGGCTGAGGGGCCCCGGTTTCGCTGAGCAGAGGGAGCTCCCGATGACCGAGCAGGTCAAGCAGTCAGGCGCGCGCCTCGGGCGCCGCGCCGTCGTACACACCGCCGCCCACGCCGCCTGGGCAGTGCCCGCGATCCAGTTCGCCACGGCGGTCGATGCCAGCGCGGCCACGTGTTCCGCCGCGACCACCGCCCCAGCCGACTTCACAGCGACGGGCTCGACGGTGAAGACGGGGCTGACGACCACCACCGCGACGGGCACATATTCGGTGACCAACGCCGGCAAGGCTGGCAATGCAACGCTCACCCTTGCGGTCGGCGGCCTCTCCTTCTCGCTGACTGGACCCAGTATCAGTGGGTGGACCGGCCCGGTGCGGGTGGGCCTCACCAACACCTTCACCTACGTGAAGGCGATCGGGGCCTGTGCTCTGGCGCCCGCGAACTTCTCCTTCACCTACCTGGGCGCTCCGGGGCTGAGCACCGTGACGGTCACCGTCACGCCCTGATTGCCTGATGCGGGACGTGTCCCCGTTTTCTGGACTGGACCAGTGATCCCGCTCTCCGGCACCCTCGCCGGGGTGCCTGAGACGGGCTGGCGCCGGCATTTTCGCTGGTCAGGGGCGCTTCTGCTCGTAGAAGCGGCTCGCCCCGCTCCGTCTGGTCATCTGTCTAGATGGTTGAACTCTGCACCTTTTTTCGCCCGAACGACGCGTCTCCCCCGAAAGCCCGAGTTACCGTTTTCACGTGGGCCGCGCATGGGGTGCGGCCTTCTCGGGCGTCACATGGGGAGTTCCACTGATGACCGATCAGGTCGAGATCACGAAGCACGTCGGCCGCCGCGCGGTCGTTCGCACTGCTGCCCACGCTGCGTGGGCCATCCCGGCGATCCAGATCGCCACCACCGTGTCGGCCAGTGCTGCCACCTGCTCCGGCGGCACTCAGCCGACTGCGTTCAGCATGACCGGCACCTCGGCGAAGAGCGCGACGGACAACAAGGTGTGGACGGGCACGTATGTCGTGACCAACACCGGCGCCTCCGACACGGCCACGGTTCAGGTCACCGCCTCGGGTGGCGCGGTCACCACTCCTCCCAGCGCATCTGGATGGGCACGCACCGGCACGGGCCCCTGGCTGTTCTCGAAGGTCTTCGGTGACTGCGTTGCAGGACCGGCCAGCGAGAACCTCAACTTCTCGCTGACCTACGGCAACGCCAACGCCAACAACAGAGTCAGTGCGGTCCTGATCTGAGCACCGCCGCGCTTGCCTGATCGTTCCCAGTGAACACACTCAGCCAGACCGAGGCGCTCGAGCTCCTTCCGGTGCTGGTCGCATCGGTGGCCGAGCAGATCGGCGCGCGGGTCCTGCTGATCAAGGGCGCAGTGGTGACCGGTCACGGCCTCCGGGCGCCACGGCTCTCCGATGACGTCGACTTCATGGTCGAGCCGGCTCGCTTCGAGGACCTCGTGGCCCGTCTGACCGAGCTCGGCTGGCGGATCCCGGGCGGCGACGTGCCGTCCGTGCTCGACGTCCGCCATTCCGAGGCGATGCGGCACGAGCACTGGGTCTGCGAGCTCGACGTGCACCGGATGTTCCCCGGCTTCTTCGCCGATGACGCGGACGTCTTCGAGGCGCTCTGGGCGGATCGCTCGATGATCACGCTGGGTGGCATCGACCTGCCCGCCGCGGGTCTGGCCGGCAGCATCGTCATCGCGGCGCTCCACGCACTGCGCGTGCCGGACATGCCTCGCCACGTGGTGGAGCTCGACCAGCTGCAGACCTATCTGCGCGACAGGGCGAGCGACCAGACGCTAGCGGAGGTGCTGGCCCTGATCCAGGTGACCGGGTCAGCCGTGCCGCTGGCGCCTCTCATGCCGTCGCTCGGATCCGTTCCTGCGGACGAATCGGACGCTGATCGACACCAGCTGCAGCAGTGGCGCCTGCACGCCGCCAAGGGCGACACCCGTGCTGTTGCCTGGCTCCAGGAGCTCCGCCGTCAGCCCTGGTGGCGCTGGCCGTTCGCCATCCTCCGCGCGCTCCTCGGCGCGAGCGAGTGGGACCTCCGCAAGAACAACCCGCAGGCACCGCCCGGACGCCGGGGCGTGTGGCTGGCCCGCTGGTGGCGACTGCGCGACGTCGTACCCCAGTTGCCGAAGGCAATCGCCCTCGTCTGGCGCCACCGCTAGCCTCGGCGTGACTCCGCGCTGACCACGGTCTCGGGCGTCACATGCCGTGGATCGCGCTCGTTCATGCGCGCGCGCCACAACGCGATCGGCCGCTCCACCACCCACCAGCTGACCGCGGCTGCAGCAAAGGTGAGCACGATCGCAAGCACCGGGGCGACCGTGTGGTTGGTGTCGACGCCGAGCCAGAACGCGATCGGCCAGTTCCAGAGGTACGCCGCGTAGGACACCTTGCCGAGCGCGAGCAGTGGTCGCAGCGCGGGGGTGGGGATCGTCTTCCACTCGCGGGCGCCGAAGATGAGGACCACGCTGAGGGCAGACACCAGTGGGCCGCCGACGGTGTAGCTGATCGCGTGGTTGTCCGGCAGTGGCAGCAGGCACATGCCGAGCAGCACGGCCAGCACCACCAGCTGAAGGAGACGGAAGGCGACGCCGCCGGGCGCCGGCAACAGCCGCGCGATCCGCTCCTGCCCCAGGCGCGCCCCGGCGCCCACCACCATCGCGACGGACCACGAGGACGGCAACGGGTAGATCTCCGCAGGAATGTTCGCCACCTGCAGGGTCAGGAAGACCATCCCCATGATCGCCAGGCCCGCGAGCGCCACCATCCATTTCAGGATGCGCAGACGCACGCCGACTGCGAGTACGACAGGCCAGACCAGGTAGAACTGCTCTTCCGTCGACAGCGTCCACATGTGGACCACTGTGAAGAAGTCGACGCCCAGCGGCAGGTTCGCGACGTAGAACGCCGACACCAGGACTCCACCGAGCAGCGCGTCGCGCTCGTTGCGGGGGTCGATGGTCAGCGTCACCAGGACGAGACCGGCCAGCAGCACGTAGAGCGCAGGCAGCAAACGCAGCGCCCGGTTGCGATAGAACCGGGCGTAGCGGATCCGCCCGTAGTTGCGCAGGTCACCCATCAGCAGACCGGTGATCAGGTAGCCGCTCAGCGTGAAGAAGATCAGCACGCCCACGATGCCGCCCGCGCCGAAGAACGTGATCCAGGAGTGGTGGACCAAGACCAGGGCAAGTGCGAAGCCGCGGAGTAGGTCGAGTCCTTCGATGCGGTCGCCGAGCTTGTGCCGAGTGGCTGACGATGCCAAGGAGGGCTCCGTTTCGTGGGTGGAGGTCAGGGGTGCAGCGCGTCGCCGCGGGCTGCGGAGGAGAGGTAGGGCCACATCGTCGTAGCCAAGGTCCTCGCGTAGGTCGCGGTCAGGTGATGACGGTCGCGGTACATCACGTAAGGGCCCGCAACGCCGGCACACGTCGTACCCGGGCAGACCCAGGCCGTGGCGTCGACCCACTCGCCGCCGGCTGCAGTGACCGCGGCCTTCTCGGACGCGCGGTAGGCATCGTCAACGGTCTCGCTGCGCGGCTCCGAGCAGGTTTCCGGGTCGTGGAGGTGAGCGGAGAGGCACACCGGGACCGCCCGCTGGAACTCGGGGATGTCGGCCAGCCAGACCACCGGCAGGCCCTCGTCGTGGAGCTTGCCGACCGTGGCGGCGACCGAGGCTGCGTGGGTGGTGCGGGAGTTGTCACCGATCACGATGCGACCTCGCTGCTCGGTGAGGACCACCAGGTCCGGCTTGAGGTCCGCGATCGTCTGGAGGGTCTTTTCGCGCCACGTGTCGCACTCGGTGAACGGCCGCTGCATCAGCGTCTGCCACGCCTTCACGTCGCTCACCGGGCACGCCGCCTTGAGGTAGGTCACCAGATGGAAGCCGTGGTCGTCGGCGAGCTTCTCCAACGTCCCGGACCAGCTCTCGGCGTGCGAGTCGCCCCAGAGCACGACGGTCGGCCCACCCTTTGGTCCATAGCTGCACGGGCGCGGCACCGACTCCGTGAACGGGATCAGGCAACCGTCGATCAGCGCCTTGCTGCCGTCGACGCCGGCTTCGGCAAGGGTCGGCTCCACGTTCGTCGGGATGTACGACGCGGGCTTGATGTCCGCGACCGGGCCACCCGCAGATGCTGCGACCGGCTCGCCCGCATCGAGGTCCGGAAGGCGACCGGCCACGTTGCACGCCAGCACCGAGACGACGGTGACCGCGACCGCGCTCGCGTAGGTCAGGCGCGGGCGCCGCGCGGCCGGCCGCCAGCGGCGTACGGGGTCCTCGACGAAGCGGTAGGTGACTGCGGCGGCGAGCAGCGACCCCACGACGAGCCCCGCGCGTGCGGCAGCGGAGAGCTCATGTCCGACGGCGATGGCCGGGATCACCAGGAAGGGCCAGTGCCAGAGATAGAAGGAGTAGGAGATGTCGCCCACCCAGGCGATCGGACGCCACGACAGCACCTGCTGGAGGCGTCCCTGGTGGAAGGCGCCCGCGACGAGGATCGCGGCCGTCCCGGCGACCGGGATCGCCGCGCGCCAGCCGGGGAACGGCACGTGGTCGTTGATCAGCACCGCGGAGGCGGCGACGGCCAGCAGTCCGAGCAGGCCGACGAGGGGAGGCCAGCGCAGTGAATCCAGGTCCCCACGGGCAAGGCGGTGACGAACCCAGATTGCGGCGAGCCCACCCAGCCCGAGCTCGAATGCGCGGGTCGGGAGCAGGAAGAAGGCCAGCGGCTGCCACTGCGTCGTGATCAGCAAGCACATCGCGAACGAGGCGATCGAGCCCAGCGCGAGAAGCCAGACGATCCAGCGCAACGGCTTGCGGGTGAAGCGCGCGATCAGCGCGATCGCGAGCGGGAGGAAAAGGTAGAACTGCTCCTCCAGAGCGAGCGACCAGTAGTGCAGCAACGGTGAGGGCGAGTCGACGGAGAAGTAGTTGACGCCCTTGAAGGCGAAGTGCACGTTCGCGTAGTAGAGCGCCGCCGCGGCGCCGTCCCCAGCGATCGGTTTCATCAGCAACGGGGGCAGGAAGAGCTTGCTCGCCAACAGCGTCACCATCAGGACGAGGAACGATGCCGGGAGCAGGCGTCGCACACGCCGTGACCAGAAGGTCACGAGGCCGACCCGGCCGCTGCGGCCGACCTCGTCGGTGAGCAGGCCCACGATCAGGAAGCCGCTGATCACGTAGAAGACGTCGACGCCGATCAGCCCGCCGGGCAGGAGTGGCAGCTGCGCGTGGTAGAGAACGACCAGCGATACCGCGAGCGCGCGAAGTCCCTGAATGTCGAGGCGGCGATTCACGCGGCGAGTATCGCAGAACGATTCAGGGTTGCGGACTGCTATCGATGCTGTCCAGCCAGACGATGTCGTCGGTCGTGACCAGCCGGGTCGCGAGGGCGTACTCGACCAGCCGGACGCGGCGGTTGCTCGCCGTGCGGCCGGTGTTGCCGACCATGCCGCGGACGCCCATCTTGGCGAGCTTCTCGCAGACGTTGTCGAGCTTGCGGTTGAACTTCGTCGTCGTCCAGCCGAGCCGCTCTGCCGCCGTCGTGGAGTGCGGGATCGCGCCTGCGCCACGGTTGCCGCGCCGCAGGATGTCCTCGGCGAGGGCCAGGATCAACAGCTTCTGATCGGGAGTGAAGGCCACCCGGCCCATCGTCGTGGTGCCGTCGCCGGGCTGCTCCTCGACTGCGCTCGCGAAGGGCGCGCCCTCCTGCTGGACCTCGAGCTCGTACGTCGTCGGGCCGGCCGTGAACCAGATGGCGCAGTCCGGGAAGACGAGCGGGATCCGGGCACCGGGGGAGAGCCAGGTCTGCACGAGACCGTGGCTGTCGGCGACGGTCGCTGCCAGGGCGGTGCCGACGTTGGAGATCCACAGCAGGTCGTCGATGAACGTGAACTCGAGGAACCGACGGTGCAGGTAGAGGTTGTCGTCGATGACGAGATCGCCCTCGCGCCCGACGCAGACCGAATTGCCCGCCGTGACCTGGTGGATCTCGCCGCAGTAGTCGACCGTCGCCTTCACGTTCTTCCCCTCACTTGGTGCAGGTCTGCCCCGGTGAGGCCGACGACTGCGAGCCGCGCCGTGCGAAGACCTGGAGGCACGTCGCTCCGTCGGGAAGTCGCTTCACCTCGATCGAGGTCTTGTCGATCTGCCGCCACGCCTCACTCACCGCGCCGTTCTTCGACGCTACCTGTACGGCGTACGTGTCGCCCTTCTGCTCGCGGTCCCACGCGAAGGTGACCGACTTGTCGCCGGACTTCTCGACGCGGACCTGCGGCGGCGACGGGAGCAGATCGCCCGCGATGACCTCGCTGCCCTCACTCGCGCCCGGTGCCTGGGTGGTTGCATCGGGATCGGGTCGCTCCCCGCCACCGCCCCGGCTGAGCATGGCGCCGATGCCGACCGCGGCGACGAGCAGGAGACCGACGACGCCGACCGCGATCCAGGTGCCGATGCCGCGCCCTTCGGTCGTCGGCTCGGTCTCCGCGGTGGGCTGGCCGGAGCGCAAGGGGCGCGCGGCTGTCGGAGCTGCGCCGGTGTTCGCGCGGGACGGTCGATGTGTGGTCGGTGCGGAGGCGCCGGGGGGCGGCGTCTGCGCGCGCGCCGGGCGGGCGGTGGTCGGAGCTGCTCCGGTGTCCGTGCGGGTGGGACGCGCCGTGGTGGGGGCGGCCCCCGTCTCGGCTCGCGCCGGTCGTCGGCTGGTGGGCGCACTGCTCTTGCCGTTCGCAGGTTGCGGCCCATCGGCCCGGATGGGCACGCGGAGCGTCGTGCGCTCGGCGCTGAGCGGCCCTCCCGGGTTCGTCTCGGGCAGGGTCGCGGTAGGCGTCGTCGACCCGGCCTCCGGGACCACCTCGGTCAGGTTCCTGCCGTCATGGCTGTGCTCGAGCACGACGATCTCGGTGCGCGCCAGGCGCAGCTCCTGCTCGACGCGCTGCAGGTGGCGGGCCAGCTCCATCGCGCTGCGCGGGCGGTGCTCCGGCTTCTTGGACATCGCCTGGGAGAGCAGTCGCTCGAGGCTGCTCGGCACATCCGCGCGCCCCGTCATCGGTGGCTTGGAGTGGACGATGCGGGTGAAGAGCGCTCGCTGCGAGTTGTCGTCGCCGGGGATGCTGAACGGCGAACGCCCGACGAGGAGGTTCCAGATCGTGGCGCCGAGGGAGTAGACGTCCGAGGCGTGCGAGCCGTTCGAGGTGCCGGTGAGCACCTCGGGCGGGGACCACGGCATCGAGACACCGACGTTGGTGTCGTCCTCCTCCGCGTCGCCCAGACGCCCGGCGATGCCGAAGTCGGTGAGGCCGGGCACGCCGTACGAGCTGATCAGGACGTTCTGGGGCTTGATGTCGCGGTGGATGATGCCGGCGCGGTGCGCGGTCTCGATTGCGCTCGCGAGCTGGATGCCCATCCGCAGCGCCTCGGCCACGGCAAGCGGCTGAGCGCGCACCTTCTCGGCAAGATCCGAGCCGGGGTAGTAGCGCATCTCGAGGTAGGGCCGGCCGTCAGCTGCCGTGCCGGCGCTCAGCACCGGGACGATGTAGGGGTGCTCGGCGAGCTCGCCCATCGTGTCCGCCTCGGCGACGAACTGGGCGCGCTGCGCCTCGTCCATCACGTCGGCCTTGAGCACCTTCACCGCCACCTTCATGCGGGGCTGCTCGCGCTCGTAGAGGTAGACGTCGGAGAACCCGCCGGAGCCCAGCTTCCGCTGGAACTGCAGGCCCGGGAGGTCGGGGCCGCGCTGCTCGTCCGGCTGGTTGCTCACGGCTTCACCTCGTAACGAAGGCTCACGACGTCCGCGAGGCCGATCTCGGCGCCGTCCTCGAGCTGGTAGTCCTCGTTGGCCCGCAGTTGTTGCGGGCTGCCGCCGGGCAGCGTCAGGGTCGTGCCGTTGGCTGCGCCGAGGTCGCGCACGATCACGTGCCATCCGTCGAGGATGATCCGCGCGTGCTGCCGGCTGATCTCGCCCGAGTCGCCGACACGCAGCAGGTGCGGGCGCTCGGTGGACTCCTCGGGTTCGTACGGCGCGCGGCCGAGGACGGCGTCCTTGTCCAGCACCAGCCGGTCGCCGTTGGCCAGGACCAGCGCGCCCAGCGCCGGGCGGGCGATCTGGCGGGGCTCCTGCTCGGGCACGGGCTCGCCGCAGACGCGACAGGTCGGCTCGTGGGCTGCCGTGGTGTGACCTGCCGGGCAGTAGACCGCAAGCACGGAAGGCCCGACCACGCCTGCCGAACCGAGCGACTTCATCAGGTCCGCCCGGGTCAGCGTGCGGGTCTCGGCCTGCTGGTCAGGTGCTGTGGCCGCCGGAGCTGCCGCGACCGGTGAGGCCACGGGCCGCGAGGCCACGGGCGGTGAGGCCACGGGTGGCGCAGCCGGAGCAGCCGGAGCGGCCGCCGGGGGAGCGGGGGCCGGCCGTGCGGGCGCGGCCTTGGGCGTGACGGGCGGGGACGGCTTCCAGTCAGCCTTCAGCCAGGGCACTCCGTCGATCAGGCCGCTCGAGGATGCGGGCGCCGGGTCGGCTGCCGCGGGCTCCTCTGCGGCCGGATCCTCCGCGCTCTCATCATCCTCGGCTGCCGCCGTCGGTGGCGCGGGCGGGAGGTCGTTGACGTTCCAGACCGCTGTCATCGACGAGGCCGGGCCGGCTCGGGGTACCTGCTCCTCGACTGTCTGAGGGACCGGCGTGTCCGGAACGGTGTCCTCATCAGGGTCCGCCGCCATCTCCGCGAGTAGCGCGTCGCGGTCGGTCGTGTCGGAGGTGAGCAGCGCTCGGAAGGTCTGAGCGCGCTGCGCGAGGGGGTCCGGCTCCGGCTCCGGCTCGGGCTCGGGCTCGGGTTCGGGCTCCGGCTCGGGGGCCGGTTCCGGGGTGGCTTCGGGCGGTGCCACAACAGATGTTGAGGCACCGGAATCGGGTGCCGCTTCCGCCGCGGAGGCACCATCGAAGCTCACGGTGACGGCGCTCGCGGGCGTCATGCCGCTGTGGAACGGCAGCTGGACGGCGGTCTCTGCGCCCGAGTCAGCGCGGAGCACGACCGTTGCGGCTCCCGACACGGTGATGTCGGTCCAGGTGCCGCCGGGCGTCGAGGAGTGGCGGGTGGTGGCGCCGTCGGCGGTGACGTCGGCGACCGCGGGATGACGTACGACGACGCGGCAGGACCCCTCGTCGTACGCGACGCTGGCGAAGGCGGGCATCGTGGCCAGGCCATCGGCCAGGAGCGACTCGATGACCGCATCGAGCGGACGTTCGGCGGCGGAGAAGGCGCCCCAGAGCTTGCCCAGGCGCGGGTCCTCGAACGTCAGGTGGACCACCATCCAGGCGTTCGCCCCGCACACGGCAACGGCGCCGCCAGGGGTGAAGCTGGTCTGTGGGGTGCTCATCGCGATTCCTCCGAGAGGTGGGCGCTACGTGGCCCGGTAGCGACCTGGGACGGATCCTCGACCGTCGCCGCCCGCGGAACCCGGACCACGACTGCTGTCACGTTGTCACGGCCGCCGGCCTCGACCGCGGCGGCAACGAGGCGGGCCGCGGCGTCACCCGTGGGCGACGAGACGCTGCCCAGCGCGGCGATCGTCGCGTCGTCGAGCTCGTTGGTCAAGCCGTCGGAGCAGACCAGGAAGACGTCGTCGGGTGCCAGCGGGAGCAGCCACACGTCCACCTCGGGAGCGGGGTCCGTGCCGAGTGAACGGGTCACGATGTTGCGCAGCGGGTGCACGCGCGCCTGCTCGTTGGTGAGGCGCCCGACATCGACGAGCTCCTGCACCTCGGAGTGGTCGTGGGTGAGCAGCGAGACGGCCGTGGCGCCCAGGCGGTAGACCCGCGAGTCCCCGACGTTGAAGACCAGCCAGTGCGGGGAGCCGAAGTAGTCGACGAGTGCGATGCCCGCAAGGGTCGTGCCCATGCCTTCGCGCTCGGCGTGCTCGCGAGCGTCGGCCACGATGCCGGCGTTGGCCTCGGCGAGCGCACGCTGGATGTCCGCGGGCACCAGGTCGGTGCGCGCTCCGAGGGCGCGGAACGGGTCAATGGCCAGTCGGCTGGCGACGTCGCCGCGGGCGTGACCGCCCATGCCGTCGGCGACCAGGGCGAGGTGTGTCGCGGCGAAGCACGCGTCCTCGTTCACCTGTCGTACCGCACCCACGTGGGAGGCGGCTCCCATCTCGAGCTGCACGGGCAATCTCCTGGTCCGAGCGGAGGTGACCTGACGGTCTCTGTCGACGTGTGACGCAGGTGACTATATGTTTACGCCCTGTTCGTAGCATCCAAGGGGGATTTGCATGCGAGCCGGGAAGACTCGGGATTTCCTGCGCCGTCGTCGTGTGACGGTCGCGTCGTGGACGGCACTGGCGACGGTGTCCGGTGTGCTGGTGGCCTATGCCGTGAACGCTGACGGCTACCCGGTCCACAGGGCCGAGCTCAACGACGGTGGCATCTGGATCACCAACCAGTCGATGGGTGCGGTCGGCCGGCAGAACGTTCCGGTGGCGCAGATCGACGGCCGCGTCTTCGACGGCACCCCGTTCGCGGCCTCTCCTGAGCTCGACGTCCTCCAGGACGGCTCCGCGGTCATCTCCGTCGACCGGGCGGGCCGCACGCTCATGCCGATCGACGTCTCGATGGCGACCGGGCTCGAGGACCAGAAGGTCACCACCGGCGGAGCCGAGCCGGTGTTCGGCGGCGGCTCGCTCGGCGTACTCGATCCCGCCGCCGGCAAGCTGTGGGCGACGGTGACTGACCCCGCGACCGGCTCGATGTCGCTCGTCGGCGTGGCCTCCTCGACGAAGCCGGTCGCCACCGTGGGAGGCCAGGCAGCAGGCGCCGCAGCCGTCGACGGCACGATCTTCGCCGCCTCCGCCGATTCGGGCGAGCTGGTCACGCTGCGCCGGCTTTCCGACGGCGTCGGGTTCGAGAAGGCGGTCAGCGGCACGCTGGGCGCGAAGCCGCCCTCGGCGCTCATGGGCATGAGCGTCGTCGGTGAGGAGCCGATGCTCATCGACGAGAAGGGCAACCTCTTCTCTGCGTCGAAGGGCCTCGGCAACCTCGGCAACGGTGCACGCCTGCAGCAGTCCGGCCCGGCGGCCGACGAGGTGCTGGTCGCAACGCCCGACTCGCTCGTGGCCGTGGCGGTCGCGGAGGGCACGCACCGCGAGGTCGCGGAGGTCGGCGCCCAGGCCGATGTCGCCGCGCCGGTGAAGCTCGCCAACGGTTGTGCGTTCGCGGCCTGGGGCTCCGGGGAGACCGGCACGCTTGTCTCAGCGTGTGGCGAGGCGAAGGCCGAGACCAAGAACTTCGCGATCGAGGACGGCGCGGAGCTCGTCTTCCGGGTCAACCGCAACCAGGTCGTGCTCAACGACCAGAAGAGCGGCATGGCCTGGACGGTCACCGGTGCCGAGCCGCAGGAGATCTCCAACTGGGAGGCGTTCCAGCCGCAGACCGAGAAGAAGGACGACTCGGACTCGCACAAGACCGAGGCGGAGACCACCCAGCCGCCGCAGGCCACGGACGACGAGCTGGGTGCGCGCACCGGCCGGACCACCGTCCTCAACGTCCTCGACAACGACCTCGTCGCGTCCGAGGGGATCCTCTCCATCGTCGGGCTGAAGGGCCTCAACCGCGAGGGTGTCGAGATCAGGATCGCTCCGGACCGGCAGTCGCTGCTGGCCACGGTTGCCGACGGGGTCAGGGGATCGGTCAACTTTCGCTACACCATCGACGACGGCACCCAGGGCAAGACCTCGCAGGACGACGGCGAAGTCACCCTCCAGGTCAAGAGCGACGGGGGGAGCGGCAAGCCGGAGCTGCGGCTCAACCCGCGCACCCGTGAGTACTACGTCGCAGCGGGCAGCGTCATCGAGGTCGCGGCCACGCCGGACTGGCGCGATCACGACTACGGCGACCCGATCGTCGTGGAAGCGGTGAGGTCCAGTGGGGATGCCAAGGTCAGCACCACGGCGCTCGGCCTGATCCGCTTCGAGGCGCCCGTGGGCACCCGGGGCGGGTCACAGAAGGTCAGCTACTCCGTCACCACCGGTGGCGCGACGACCGACGGCTCGTTCCGGGTGATCGTCATCCCCGCGGGCACGCGCACCGAGCCCGCCCAGGCCGAGCCGGACGTCGTGTCCGGTGAGGTGGATGGCACCATCACCGTCCGCCCGCTCGACAACGACGTCCCCGGCGCCGACGCCTCCGATGCCGGGGCAAAGCTCTCACTCGGCGGCCGCGTGGCTCCGGTGGGCGGCCTCGAGGTCGAGACCGACCTCGAGTCCGGCGAGGTGAGCGTCAAGGGGCAGCGCGCGGGCACCTTCTTCCTCGACTACAAGGCGGGGTTCGGGGCTGCCGACCGGGCCGCCGGCCGGATCCGCGTCGACATCAGCCCCGCGACGCCCGAGGGCGAGAAGCCGGTGGCGACTCCGGACGTGACCGCGGTCCACGGCGTCTCACCGATCACGGTCGACGTGCTCGCCAACGACTACGACCCGCGCGGTCGCATGCTCATGGTGCAGAACGCGAAGCCGTCGGGGGAGGACAGCCAGCTGGAGGTGGCCGTGATCGACGGGCGTTGGGTCCGCGTCAACGCCACCGACGGCGAGATGACGCCGAAGAGCCAGTCGGTCGAGTACACGATCAGCAACGGCAGCTCGACGGCCACTGGGTCCATCAACGTCACCCAGCGCCCGGCGCTGGAGGGCACGCCCAACGCTCCGATCGCCCAGGCCGACCGCATCACCGTGCGCGCGGGCGACACCGTGGCCGCACCGGTTCTCGACAACGACGCCACACCGTCGGGCGACCCGGTCGGCCTCGTGCTCGACCCGTCGGTGGAGCCGATCGGTGAACTGCGGGTCCTGCCCATGGTCGGCACGGCGTACGTCGCTGGCCGCCAGGTCCGCTTCGTCGCGCCCGAGAAGGTCGACGGCCCCGTCGACGTCGACGTCCAGTACGTCGTGGAGAACACCGGCGACCCGACCGCCGAGACCTCGATCGGCACCTTGAAGGTGCACATCACGCCGCCCCCGTCGAAGACCAACCCCAACCTCGCGCCCACCCCGCGCGCGCTGGAGGGCCGCACGGTCCAGGGCGACCTGCTCACCCTCAAGCTCCCCTACGTCGGCTCCGATCCTGACGGTGACTCCGTCGCAGTCACGGGGGTGGCCACCGCACCGAAGCTCGGCCGCATCCTGGCCTTCGGTGCCAACTCCCTGACCTACCAGGCCTACCCCGATGTCCAGGGCACCGACGAGTTCACCTACACCGTCACCGACCCCTACGGCGCCACGGCGACCGGGCAGGTCCGCGTCGGGGTGGTCGAGGCGGGCGCGCCGCAGGCCCCGCTGGCCATCGACGACACCTACCTGGCCGACCCCGACCGGGTGGTCGATGTCGACGCGGTGGCCAACGACCTGCGCACCCCTGGCACCAGGGTCCGGATCCTGCCGCTGGAGCAGGCGCCGGAAGGCGTGAAGCTCAGGTCCGCGAGCGGTCCGGTCAGCGTGGACGCCCCCGAGCACGGCAGCAGCAAGCGGGTCGTCTACACGATCAGCAACGGCCTGGCCGAGTCGCGGGGCGTCGTGACGATCAAGGGTCGCGACGGCTACAACAACCCGCCGATCACGTCCGACCTCTACGCGACCCCGAAGGCGGGGGCCGCGACCGTCGAGGTCGACGTGCTCGCCGGTGTCCACGACGTCGACGGTCCGGAGAACGCCCTGGAGCTCGATGCTGTCACCGGTGTGGAGACCTCCGCGGAGGGTGTCGGGGCGAAGATCAAGGGTGGCAAGGTGATCGTGCCGATCACCGATGTGGCCCAGGTCCTTGCCTACCGCGTGCTCGACGGGGACGGGGCGGCTGCCGCCGCGGCGATCTATGTGCCGGCGCGACCCACGGGTGCGCCGTACCTGAAGCCGGATGCGGAGATCCAGCTGGACCCCGGCAGCACCAAGGAGGTCGACCTCACCGACCTCGTCGAGGACCCCGAGGGCGACGACGTCGTGATCACGACCGTCGACACCCTCAGCGCGTCGCCGGTGGACCGGCTCTCCGTGAAGGGCGCCGACAAGGACACGCTCGCCGTCACCGCGACCAAGAGCGAGGGCCCCGGCTCGATCGTCTTCGAGGTCTCCGACCGGGCAAAGCTCTCCGACCCCGAGGCCCACACGGCCTACATCTCCGTCCCGGTCCAGGTGGGCAAGCAGAGCCCCGTCATCAACTGTCCGACCGTGCCGCTCGACGTCCCCGAGGGCGGCGTCAGCAGGACCGTCGACGTCGCCTCGGTCTGTCACGTGTGGACGGCCGATCCCGCTGACGCTCGCGACCTCGAGTTCACGGCCGAGTGGGAGAAGGACCTCACCGGGGTCGATGTCTCGGCTGGGCGCACGGGCATCACGCTGGTGGCCGACGCCGATGCGCGCCGCGGCGAGCACGGCTCGCTCGCGATCGGTGCGAAGGGATTCGAGGCCAGCGGCACGCTGCTGGTCCGCGTGGTCGCCCTTCCGGCGCCGAAGCTGGCACCGATCAAGCTCGACACCGAGGCCGGCAAGGCGGTCACCGTCGATGTCGACCAGTACCTCAGCTCGCCGCTTCCGGCGGAGACCCGTGAAGCGAAGGTGATGAGTGTGACGCCGGCCGGTGCCGGGGCCTCGGCCACCGACACCTACGAGGGCTCGAAGCTCACGTTCACGCCCAAGCCCGACACCGACGGTGTCATGCGCTACCGCATCGAGGTCTCCGATGTCGGCGGCAGCGCGACGAGTGGTCGCCCGACGGCCGTCGGCGACGTCGTACTCGCCGTCGTGGCGCGCCCCGACGCCCCGACGAACCTGGTCGCCGGGCAGGAGATGCTCTCCAACACGGTCGCGCTGACCTGGCGCACCCCGGACAACAACGGCCTGCGCATCGACGGCTACGAGGTCGCCTACAGCGGCCCGAGCAGCGGCACCTTCCGGTGTGCCGGATCGCCGTGCCGCGTGACCGGGCTGAAGAACGGCGAGCCCTACACGTTCAAGGTCCGCGCCCACAACGCCACCCAGCAGAACGGCGGCTGGTCCGAGTACAGCAACACCACGCAGGCCACCCCCGATGCGTTCACCGGCCCGGTCAACGGCCTGCGTGTGGTCCTCCAGCGTGACAACGCAGTGCACATCGCCTGGGAGCCGCCGTCGCCGTGTGACTGCAGCGACGTGCAGAAGTACCGGATCTCCTGGCCGGGTGGCGGTGTCCGTGACATCAGTCCGGGTGCGCGTTCCTTCACTGCAACGCCTGCGCCCAACGGGGACAACATCACGATCTCGGTGGTCCCGCTGAACAAGAAGGGCGTGCAGGAGAGCACCGGACCCGTCACCACCGTCACCGGCACGGGCGCCGGCAAGCCGGCCACGCCTGCCACTCCCAACCTGTCCCCGACCAACCGCGACGGCAACGCAGCGAAGGCGATCACCGTGTCGTGGAGCGCCGTGGGCGCGAACGGCCCGGGCCCGGTCTCCTATCAGGTGCAGCGCACGGGCGGCGCCGGCCCGAAGCTCGTCTGCACCTGGACGACGGCGACCTCGTGCGCCGACGACGTCACCAATGACGGCACCGTCTACACGTATCAGGTGCAGGCCAAGAACGCCGAGGCCGACTCCGAGCGCGAGCGGGTCGCCGGAGGCTCCGCTCAGCACATCTCGGACTGGTCGAACGGCAGCCAGATCGAGGCCTCGGCCCCGCCGAACCCGATCCGGATCACCTCGCTCACTCCCACGGGCGCCAACTCCACCGCGCGGCTCGCCTTCGACGTGGGTGCTTCCCACGGCAAGACCAACATCGTGAGCTGCACGATCGACGGCGGATCGTGCGGCCCGAGCTGGCCCAGGACCTACCCGATCTCCGGAGCCTCCGGTCAGGTCGTGATCATCACCGGCGGATCCAACGGCAGCACCTCGACCGTCATCCTGCGCGCCTGCAACGGCGGCACGGCCAACATCTGTGTCACCGACCAGGCCGGCGTCGTCACCTACGGCCCGATCGGCAACGTCTCGATCAACGCCACTCCGGACTCGCCGGCCCAGGGCGACCGCACCACCAACTGGTCGATCGACGTGAGCCCCAACGGGGCTCCCGTCCACTGGACGGTCCGCAGCTCCGTCAACGGGGTCATCGCCCAGGGCACCAGCGGCAACGGCGCCTTCTCCCGCTCCGGTGGCGAGACCCTCGGCTACAGCACCTCGGTGACCTACACCGTCACCGTCACCGACGCGAGTGGCAACGGCCGCGCTGGCAAGCAGGACTCCAACGGAGCCCGCACCGGCTCCGCCCCGCCGCCCCCGCCGCCCCCGCCGCCACCGGGTGGTGGCGGCAGTGGTGCCTACCTGACCATGGCGGACTCGCACTCGACATGTGCCGCGGATGACTACGAGTGCCAGCGGTGGAACCGCTGCTATGAGCCGGCATGTTGGAGTGTCACCGTCACCGGTCACAACCTGCCTGCGCCCACGAACTGCACGGCTTCGGGACCTGCCGTCACCACGAGGTCCTTCAGCCTGGGCAACAACACGGTATGGATTTCTGCTCTCCGCGCGTCGCCCGGAGAGAGGTACTCGGTTTCGTGTGCCAACGGGCTCAGCTCAAGCATCACGGTGGGTTAGGTGTGCACGCTTCGGCCCGGCGGATTCCGGACGGAGGGGTTCTGCCCAGGGACGGCTCCGTGAGAGGTCGGTGGGTAGTCCTACCCATGGACAGGGCCCGGCTGCTGGGCGAAGGTGGGGATCGTTCTGACCGCCCCTGTCGACGTGTGACGCAGGTGACTATATGTTTACGCCAAGTTCGTAGCATCCAAGGGGGAATTGCGTGCGGGCCGGAAAGACTCGGGATTTCCTGCGCCGTCATCGTGTGACGGTTGCGTCGTGGACGGCACTGGCGACGGTGTCCGGTGTGCTGGTGGCCTATGCCGTGAACGCTGACGGCTACCCGGTCCACAAGGCCGAGCTCAACGACGGTGGCATCTGGATCACCAACCAGTCGATGGGTGCGGTCGGCCGGCAGAACGTCCCGGTGGCGCAGATCGACGGCCGCGTCTTCGACGGCACCCCGTTCACCGCCTCTCCCGAGCTCGACGTCCTCCAGGACGGCTCCGCGGTCATCTCCGTCGACAAGGCGGGCCACACGCTCATGCCGATCGACGTCTCGATGGCGACCGGGCTCGAGGACCAGAAGGTCAGCGTCGGCGGCACTGCCGTCTTCGGCGGCGGCTCCCTCGGTGTGGTCGCTCCCGACACCGGCAAGCTCTGGGCGACCGAGGTCGACCCGGAGACCGGCGTCGCCTCGCTGGCCGACCTCGTCTCCTCCAGCAAGCCGCTCGCCACCGTCGGCGGTGGGACCGTCGGCGCTGCCGGCCTCGACGGCACCGTGTACGCCGCGTCCACGGACTCCGGCGAGACCGTCACCCTCCGCAGGGCAGCAGGTGGCCCCGGCTTCGAGAAGCCCGCGACGGGCGAGATCGGGGTCAAGCCAGCCGGAGCTCTCACGGGCATGACCGTCGTCGGCGACGTACCCGTGATGATCGACGAGAAGGGCAACCTCCTCGCGTCGTCCGCAAACCTCGGCAACGTCGGCGCGGGAGCCGCCCTCCAGCAGTCCGGTCCGCAGGCGGACGAGGTCCTGGTGGCGACCCCCGAGTCGCTCGTCGCCGTCGCCGTCCAGGGCGGCAAGAAGCGTGAGGTCGCCGACGTCGGCGCCCAGGGCGGCGTCGCCGCACCTGTCACGCTTCCCAACGGTTGCGCGTTCGCGGCCTGGGGCTCCGGGGAGACCGGCACGCTTGTCTCAGCGTGTGGCGAGGCGAAGGCCGAGACCAAGAACTTCGCGATCGAGGACGGCGCGGAGCTCGTCTTCCGGGTCAACCGCAACCAGGTCGTGCTCAACGACCAGCGCAGCGGCATGGCCTGGACGGTCACTGGTGCCGAGCCGCAGGAGATCTCCAACTGGGAGGCGTTCCAGCCGCAGACCGAGAAGAAGGACGACTCGGACTCGCACAAGACCGAGGCGGAGACCACCCAGCCGCCGCAGGCCACGGACGACGAGCTGGGTGCGCGCACCGGCCGGACCACTGTCCTCAACGTCCTCGACAACGACCTGATCGCGTCCGAGGGGATCCTCTCGATCGTCGGCATCAAGGGTGTCAACCGCGAGGACGTGCAGATCCAGATCGCTCCGGACCGGCAGTCGCTCCTCGCGACGGTCGCCCCCGGCGCCCGCGGCGCCACCGGCACCGCCAAGTTCCGCTACACGATCGACGACGGCACGGCGAAGAAGACCTCGCAGGACGACGGTGAGGTGACCCTCAACCTGCGGGCCGACGGTGCCAGCGGCAAACCCGAACCGAGGAAGAACGCCAAGGTCCGCGAGTACTTCGTCGCTGCCGGTGGCGTCATCGAGCTGGCCGTGACACCTGAGTGGCGTGACTACGACTACGGCGACCCGATCGTCGTCGAGTCCGTGAAGACCAGCGGGGACGCCGAGGTCAGCACCACGGCGCTCGGCCTGATCCGCTTCGAGGCTCCGGTCGGCAGCAAGGGCGGCCTCCAGACCGTGAGCTACTCCGTGACCACCGGTGGCGCCGCGGTCAACGGCACCGTCAAGGTCCACGTGATCCCCGCCGGCACCCGCACCGAGGCCGCACAGCCCGAGCCGGACGTGGTGTCCGGTGAGGTCGGTGGCGTGATCACGGTGCGTCCGCTCGACAACGACATCCCTGGCGCTGACGGCTCCGACTCCGGTGCGAAGCTCACGATCGCCGGCCGGGTGGCACCCGTCGGAGGCCTCGACGTCGAGACCGACCTCGAGTCCGGCAAGGTGATCATCAAGGGCAGCAAGCCGGGCACCTACCTGCTCAACTACCGGGCTGGCTTCGGCGCGGCGAACCGCGCGGACGGCCAGATCCGCGTGGACATCAGCCCGGCGACGCCCGAGGGCGAGAAGCCGGTGGCGACTCCGGACGTGACCGCGGTCCACGGCGTCTCGCCGGTCACGGTCGACGTGCTGGCCAACGACTTCGACCCGCGCGGTCGCATGCTCGTCGTGCAGAACGCGAAGCCGTCGGGGGAGGACAGCCAGCTGGAGGTGGCTGTCATCGACGGTCGTTGGGTCCGCGTGAACGCCACCGACGGCGAGATGACGCCGAAGAGCCAGTCGGTCGAGTACACGATCAGCAACGGCAGTGCGACCGCGACCGGGTCCATCAACGTCACCCAGCGCGACGCCCTGTCCGGTGCCGCCAACGCCCCCATCGCGCAGATGGACCGGATCAGCGTCCGCGCCGGCGACACCGCGGCGGCACCGGTTCTCGACAATGACGCCACGCCGTCCGGCGACCCCGTGGGCCTCGTCCTCGACCCGTCGATCGAGCCGATCGGTGAGCTGCGCGTGCTGCCGGCCGTCGGCACGGCGTACGTCGCTGGCCGCCAGGTCCGCTTCGTCGCGCCCGAGAAGGTCGACGGCCCCGTCGACGTCGATGTGCAGTACGTCGTGGAGAACACCGGCGACCCGACCGCCGAGACCTCGATCGGCACCTTGAAGGTGCACATCACGCCGCCCCCGTCGAAGACCAACCCCAACCTCGCGCCGACCCCGCGCGCGCTGGAGGGCCGCACGGTCCAGGGCGATCTGCTCACGCTCAAGCTGCCCGCGGTCGGTTCCGACCCTGACGGTGACTCGGTGGCCGTGACCGGCGTCGCGACGGCCCCGAAGCTCGGCCGCATCCTGGCCTTCGGTGCCAACTCGCTGACCTACCAGGCCTACCCGGACGCGCAGGGCACCGATGAGTTCACCTACACCGTCACCGACCCCTACGGCGCCACGGCGACCGGGCAGGTCCGGGTCGGGGTCGTCCAGGCCGGTGCCCCGCAGGCACCACTCGCGATCAACGACACCTACTTCGCCGACCCCGACCGCACCGTCGACGTGGACGCGGTTGCCAACGACCTGCGCACCCCCGGCACGCAGGTCCGGATCCTGCCGCTGGAAGGCGCACCCGAGGGGGTGAAGCTCCAGTCGAGCACCGGCCCGATCAGCGTGGACGCCCCCGACCACGGCGCGAGCCGCCGCACGACGTACACGATCAGCAATGGCCTCGACGAGTCCCGCGGCGTCGTGACGATCAAGGGTCGCGACGGCTACAACAACCCGCCGATCACGTCCGACCTCTACGCGACGCCGGAGGCCGGTGCCACCACCGTCGAAGTCGACGTACTGGCCGGCGTCCACGACGTCGACGGGCCCGAGAACGACCTGAAGCTCGATGCCGTCACCGGGGTCGAGACCTCCGCGGAGGGTGTCGGCGCGAAGATCAAGGGCGGCAAGGTGATCGTCCCGATCACCGGCGTGGCCCAGGTCCTTGCCTACCGCGTGCTCGACGGGGACGGGGCAGCCGCCGCCGCGGCGATCTACGTGCCTGCCAAGCCGACCGGAGCGCCGTACCTCAAGCCGGACGCCGAGATCCACATGGATCCGGGCAGCACCAAGGAGGTCGACCTCACCGACCTCGTTGAGGACCCCGAGGGCGACGCGGTTGTCCTGACCACCGTCGACGCACTCAGTGCCTCGCCGCTCGACCGGCTTGCGGTGAAGGGCAGCGACAAGGACACGCTCGCCGTCACCGCGACCAAGAGCGAGGGCCCCGGCTCCATCGTCTTCGAGGTCTCCGACCGGGCAAAGCTCTCCGACCCCGAGGCCCACACGGCCTACATCTCCGTCCCGGTCCACGTCGGTGAGAAGAAGCCGGTCATCAACTGCCCGACGCAGCCCGTCGACGTTCCCGAAGGTGGCGTCAGCAAGACGATCGACATCGCCTCGGTCTGCCATGTCTGGACGGCCGACCCGCGCGAAGCGCAGAAGCTCGACTTCTCGGCTGACTGGAAGCAAGCCATCAACGGCGTGGATGTCTCGACCGATGGCGGCGGCGTCCAGCTCGTGGCCGATGGCGACGCGCGCCGGGGAGACGTCGGCACACTCGCGATCGGTGCGGACGGCTTCGAGGCGACCGGCGAGCTGCTCGTGCGCGTCGTCGCCCTTCCGGCGCCGAAGCTGGCACCGATCAAGCTCGACACCGAGGCCGGCAAGCCGGTCAGCGTCGATGTCGACCAGTACCTCAACTCGCCATTGCCGCCCAGCAGCCGCGAGACGAAGGTCCTCAGCGCGACCGCGGCCGGCGGAGCCTCCGCGGCAACCACCCTCGAGGGCTCGAAGATCACCTTCACGCCCAAGCCCGACACCGACGGTGTCATGCGCTACCGCATCGAGGTCTCCGATGTCGGCGGCAGCGCGACGAGTGGTCGCCCGACGGCCGTCGGCGACGTCGTACTCGCCGTCGTGGCGCGCCCCGACGCCCCGACGAACCTGGTTGCCGGGCAGGAGATGCTCTCCAACACGGTCGCGCTGACCTGGCGCACCCCGGACAACAACGGCCTGCGCATCGACGGCTACGAGGTCGCCTACAGCGGCCCGACGAACGGCACCTTCCGCTGTGCGGGATCGCCCTGTCGCGTCACGAATCTCAAGAACGGCGAGCCCTACACGTTCAAGGTCCGCGCCCACAACGCCACCCAGCAGAACGGCGGATGGTCCGAGTACAGCAACACCACGCAGGCCACCCCCGACGCCTTCACCGGCCCGGTCGGCAACCTCCGCGTCGTGCTGCAGCGCGACAACGCGGTCCAGATCGCGTGGGACGCCCCGGCCCCCTGTGACTGCAGCGACGTGCAGAAGTACCGCGTCTCCTACGCCGGTGGCGGCGTCCAGGACGTTGCGCCCGGCACGCGCACCTTCACGGCGCGGCCAGGAGTGAATGGCGAGAACGTCACCATCTCCGTGGTGCCGCTCAACAAGAAGGGCATCCAGGAGAACAGCGGACCGGTCACCACCGTCACCGGCATGGGAGCCGGGAAGCCGGCGGCCCCGAGCGCCCCCAACCTGTCCCCGACCAACCGGCCCGGCAACGCGACGAAGGCGATCACCGTGTCGTGGGGCGCCGTCGGTGCCAACGGCCCGGGCCCTGCGTCGTACCAGGTGCAGCGGTCGGGTGGAGGCTCCGGGACGACGGTTGTGTGCGCCTGGACGACGGCGACCTCGTGCGCCGACGAGGTCACCAATGACGGCACCGTCTACACGTATCAGGTGCAGGCCAAGAACGCCGAGGCCGACTCCGAGCGCGAGCGGGTCGCCGGCGGCTCCGCTCAGCACATCTCGGACTGGTCCGGCGGTAGCCAGATCGAGGCCTCGGCCCCGCCGGACCCGATCGTGATCCAGTCCCTCACCCCGACCGGCGCCGACGGCACTGCCCGGATCGTCTTCGACGTGGGTGCCTCGCACGGCAAGACCAACACCGTCACCTGCACGAGCTCGGCCGGCGGCTGCGGCAGCTGGACGTTCGCGAACGGAGGCGCCTCGGGGCAGACCCGGACCATCACCGGCCTGCCCGACGGCAGCAGCTCGACGGTCACCCTGCGCGCGTGCAACGGCGGCACGGCCAACCTCTGCGTCTCCGACCAGGCCCAGGTCGTCACCTACGGACCGATCGGCGCCGTGTCGATCAACGCGACGCCCGACGCCCCGGCTGCGGGTGACCGGAGCACCAACTGGTCGATCAACATCGACCCGAATGGCAAGGCGGTCACCTACGTGGTGCTGCGCAACGGCACCCAGATCGCCAACGGCACCACCGGCACCGGATCGTTCAGCCGGAGCGGCTCGGAGAACCTGCCGAGCTACTCCACGACGTACACCTACACGGTGCGCGTGAGCGACACGGCGGGCAGCAGCCGCGCGGGCAAGCAGGACTCCGACACCGCCCGCACCGGCTCGGAACCGAACCCGTCGGTCTGGGCGACCAAGGGCGACAGCTGCTCCGGCAGCAGCTGCACCGGCGCGACGATCCCGTGTGGAGCGACGGCCACCTGCTACTTCATCGTCTCCAACGCGAACAACTTCGTGGGAGGCGTGAGCTGCCGGGTCTACAACGAGGGCGGGTCCCCGTTCGAGACGGGCGCGTGGACGCAGCGGGACGGCTCGCACCGGACCACCGTGTGGGTCGGGCCGAACATCCGGTGGTACATCGGGTGCGCCAACGGAGCGAACTCGCCGGTTTACGAGTGGGACAACTAGCAGCCCTCATGACGACGTACATCTCTCGACACCTCCAGGAGAACCGATGACCCTCACCACCGACCAGGCCCAGTGGTTCAGCCAGACCTTCGACCGCATGGCCGACAACATCGAGAAGGCGGTCCTCGGCAAGCGCCACGTGGTCAAGCTCGCGCTGACCTGCCTCCTGGCCGAGGGCCACCTCCTCCTGGAGGACTTCCCCGGCACCGGCAAGACCCAGATGGCGCGCGCGCTGGCCAACACCGTCCAGGGCTCCAACTCGCGCATCCAGTTCACGCCGGACCTGCTGCCCTCCGACGTGACCGGCGTGACGGTCTACGACCAGAAGCGTGGCGCGTTCGAGTTCCACCCAGGTCCGATCTTCCACACGATCGTCCTCGCTGACGAGATCAACCGTGCCTCGCCGAAGACGCAGTCGGCCCTGCTCGAGGTCATGGAGGAGGGCCGCGTGACCGTCGACGGCACGACCCACTCGGTCGGTCGCCCGTTCATGGTCATCGGCACCCAGAACCCGATCGAGCAGGCCGGCACCTACCGCCTGCCCGAGGCGCAGCTGGACCGCTTCCTGATGAAGACGTCGGTGGGCTACCCCGACGAGAGCTCGACCGTCGACATCCTGCTCAACGCCGGCACCCGCGACCGAGCGGCTCTGGTCGAGCCGATCATCACCGCGGCCACCGTCGCGCAGATGAGCGAGCTCGGCGGCCAGGTCCACGTCGACCCGGCGATCGTCCGCTACGTCTCGCAGCTCGCCGAGGAGTCGCGTCGCCACCCGCACGTGAAGCTCGGCCTGTCGGTCCGCGGCTGCCTCGCCTACGTCCGCACCGCCAAGGTGTGGGCGCTCGCTGACGGTCGCGACCACCTGATCCCCGACGACATCAAGGACCTCGCGGTCCCCGTCCTGTGCCACCGACTCCTGCTCGACGCCGAGGCGCAGTTCAACGGCGTCACCGTCGAGCAGGTCATCAGCCAGCTTCTCGACGACGTGGCACCGCCCAGCGAGCGGGTCGCCTGAGTCGTGGCTGGTCGACGAGTGGGGAAGCGGGCGGCGCCACGGGTGGGGTCACCCGCGGGTGGCGGCCGCCGGTCAGCGGCGATGGCAGGCAGTGCCGCCGCCGCTGTGGGCGACGTGCTGCGGCGCGTTCCGCCCGTCGTACGCCGCGGGCGTGAGCGTGCCGGTGAGCTTGCGGCACCGGTTGCTGACCGGGTCAAGCCCGCGTGGGCGACGCTGACCCCGGCTGCCCGTTCGCTGCTCGTCGTCGCGCTCGTCGCCTGGGTTGCTGCGGCACGGGGCGGCTGGGCCGAGATGGCCATCGTCGCCGCCGGCATCCTGGTCCTCCTCGCCCTGGCCGCGCTCTTCATGATCGGCCACACCAACCTCGCGGTGAAGATGATCACCGAGCCGCCGCGGGTCACCGTGGGGGAGCCGGTGACCGGCGAGGTCGAGGTGACCAACAAGGCGAAGACCCCGCTCCTGCCCGTGCGGCTGGAGCTGCCCGTCGGGGCCGGCGGTGTCGCCTTCGACCTGCCTGCACTCCGCCCCGGCAGCGTCCACTCCGAGCTCTTCGTCGTGCCGACCCAGCGCCGCGGCGTCATCCAGGTCGGCCCGGTGACCACCGGCCGTGGCGACCCGATCGGCCTGTTCCGCCGCGAGGTCACCTGGACCGACGTGACCGAGATCTTCGTGCACCCCGCCATCACGCCGCTCGAGCCGCTCGGTGCCGGCCTGATCCGTGACCTCGAGGGCAACGTCTCCGAGCACACCTCCCAGAGCGACCTGGCGTTCCACGCGCTGCGCGAGTACACGCCGGGTGACGACCTGCGGCACATCCACTGGCGCTCGTCGGCACGCCACGGCCAGCTCCTGGTGCGCCAGTTCCTCGACACCCGCCGCTCACACATCCAGGTCATCGTGGACGCCGACCCGGCGTCGTACCGCGACCCGGAGGACTTCGAGCTGGCGATCAGCGCGGCCGCCTCGCTGCTGGTGCGCGCGATCATGGACGGCTTCGACGCGACCTTCCTCTGCGGCGAGCACGCGATGACCCGAGGCACGGGCCGCTCGGCGCTCGACTCCTGCTCCCGGGCTGAGCTGACCGGCGAGGCCCTGGCAGAGGTGTCCGGTCGTGGCGCGCGACTCGCCCCCGACACCAGCCTGGTCTGCTTCGTGACCGGCCCCCACGCGCCGTTCACGACCCTCAAGCGCTCGGCGTCGCACTTCCCGATCGAGGTGGGCGAGATCGCGATGATCGTCGACTCCACCGCATCCGCATCGCTCAAGGCGGTGTCGGACCTTCCGCTGCTCACCCTCGGCAAGCTCTCCGAGCTTCCCGGCCTGCTCAAGTGGGGGCTGTGACATGAAGCGACCCGCTTCGCTGATCCCGACCGGCCGCGCGCTGGTCGACCTGCTCTTCGTCCTGGCGCTCGGCACCGTCGCCATGTACGGGTTCAAGGACACCTTCCACGGGTGGACCTACCTGCTCGCAGGCGTGCTCGGCCTCGTCCTCGGCGTCCTGCTTGCGCACCTCGCCGTCGAGCTGGCACAGCCGGTCGTCGTGCTGGCCCTCTTCGTCGTGGTGGCCTTCTTCCTGCTCGGTGGTGCCGTCGCGGGCCCCGACAGCGCAGCTGCCGCACTGCCGCTGCCCGGGACCCTCGTCGACCTCGCCGATCAGTCCGTGCACGGGTGGAAGGAGTTGCTGACCACGCTTCCGCCGGTCGACGGAGGGCCGCTGCTGGCGCTGCCCTACCTGCTCGGCCTGCTCGCCGGTGCCGGCACGCTGACCCTCGCGCGGCGCCTTCGCTCGGCGTACCTGCCGCTGCTCGGTGCCCTCGCACTGCTCGCCGCTGTGATCCTGCTCGGTGTCCAGCACGCCGACGATCTCGCGGTGATCGGTCTGCTGTCCGGCGTGCTCGGCGTCGCGTGGGTCGTCATCCGGGCCCGCTGGCAGTCCAGCACCGTCAACATCGGCAGCCGCAGCAGGAGCCGGGTCGTGCTGGGTGCTGCGCTCTGCGGCGCCGCGGCACTGATCGCGGTCTTCGCCGGCCCGCGCCTTCCCGGCATGGGGGAGGAGCGCGTGGTCCTGCGCACCTGGGTGGAGCCGCCGTTCGACGTCGGCCAGTACCCCTCCCCGCTCGCCTCCTTCCGCAAGCACACCAAGGACTACGTCGGCCCTGAGCACCTCAAGCTCCACGAGAAGCCTCTGCTCGAGGTCGACGGCCTGCCCGCCGGCACGCGGGTGCGGTTTGCCGGGATGGACAGCTACAACGGCATCGTCTGGGGCGCGGCCAACGACTCGGGCACGGAGCCGGGCAACCTTGACACCTTCCGCAAGGTCGGCTCGGTGATCGACAACCCGGCCACCGAGACAGGCGGCAAGGAGGTCGAGGCCACGGTCAAGGTTCTCGAGGGCTACCGCAGCGTCTGGCTCCCCGAAGCAGGAGCGCTCACGGGCATCAAGCTCGGGCAGGGCCTCGACGACCAGAAGGACGCGTTCCGCTACAACCTCGCAACCGACACGGGCGTGCTCCCCGGCGGCATCCAGCCGGGCGACAGCTACAGCTTCCGTGCCGTGCTGCCGGACGGGGACCTCGGCAAGGGCCTGCAGACGTGGTCGGGCTCGTTGCCCGGCGTCGAGGCGGCCAGCCGGTTCCAGAGCCTCGCCGGCCAGCTCGCGGGAACGGCAGAGACGCCTCTCGAGCGGGTGCTCGCGGTGGCCGCAGAGCTGAAGTCCCAGGGCAAGTACACCGACGGTGGCTCGGGCTTCGAGCAGTTCCGCCCCGGGCACTCCCTGAGTCGGCTCACCGAGTTCACCGCAGCCGACCGCCAGATGGCCGGCAACGACGAGCAGTTCGCGGCGATGATGGCGATCCTCGCCAACCAGGCCGGTGTGCCGGCACGCGTCGCCATGGGTGCCCAGGTGCCCAAGGACGGCATCATCAAGGGCAAGGACGTGCACGCCTGGGTCGAGCTGCGCGCCGCGGACGGGACGTGGCGCACGCTCCCGACCGAGGAGTTCATGAACACCGAGACCCCGCCGCAGCAGGAGACCCCCGAGCAGAAGAAGCTCGTCGCCGGCAAGGTGATCCCGCCGCCGGCGCCGGTCCGGCCGCCGTCCAGCGCGGGCGACCCGGTCGAGGACAGCCTCGACCGCCTCGACCAGCACCGGGACTCCTCGTTCCAGATCCCCGGCTTCGTCATCGCCTTCCTCAAGTACGTCGTCCTGCCGCTCGTCCTGATCGCGGGCATCCTCGGCCTGATCATCTGGGCCAAGCGCCGGCGTCGCGCGCTGCGGCGTACCCGTGGCACGCCGGCGACGCGACTCGCGCTGGCCTGGCGCGACCTGCTGGACCACGCCCGCGACCACGGGCACGCGGTCACCGCGCGGGCCACCCGACGGGAGCAGGCGACGGCGATCGGCGTGGCGGGGTTCAACGACCTCGCGCGCGGCGCCGACGGCCACATCTTCGGCATCGAGGACCCGACCGACGAGCACGCAAAGACGTACTGGGACAAGGCCGATGCGCTCCGTGAGGAGATGGCCAAGCCGCTCAGCCGTCTCGCCCGGCTCAAGGTCGCGGTCAACCTCGCCAGCTTCCGGCGGATGGAAGGATCTTCGTGAAGCTCAAGTTCACCCTGCGCCGCCCTGGCGGTTCGGCCACGGACCTGGTGGCGCACGTTGACGCGACCGCGACGATCGGCGACCTCGCCACGCACCTCGCGGCGTCTGACCCGCGGGGTGGGGGTGCCTCCCCGGATCGTGCGCTCACGCTTGCGCTGGCCGACCACGGGCGTCTGCTCGACCCCAAGCTCCACGTCGGCGAGGCGGCCCTCGCCTCGGGTGTGACCCTGACCCTGGCGCCGGCGAGCGACCGCTACACCGCGCCCGCCGCGCAGAACGCCGCCGCCCGGATCAAGGTGGTCAGCGGGCCTGACCAGGGCCGCGAGTTCCCGATCCCGCTGGGCTCCGTGATGATCGGCCGCGAGCAGGACTGCGACATCGTCCTCGGCGACCCGCTGGTCTCGCGGCGCCACGTGCGGGTCAACGTCACCGACGTCATCGAGGTCATCGACCAGGGCTCCGCCAACGGTCTCAACATCGATGGCGAGCCCTCGGTCCGCGCGATCGTCGGCCCCGGCGACCGCGTGCGGATCGGCGACACCGAGTTCACCGTGGAGCGGCTCTCCAACCCGGCGCAGGTTGCCGGTCAGGTCGAGTTCATCCGCTCGCCCGTCGTCCAGAAGCTCCACGAGGGCCGTGAGTTCGACGCGATCGTTGCCCCGGAGCGCCCCCGGCCCCGCCCGCTGTCGCCCCTGATCTTCGTCGCGCCGATCCTGATGGGTGGCGTGCTCTACCTGGTGACGGAGCGGCTGACCTCGCTGATCTTCGTGGCGATGTCGCCGCTGATGGCACTCATGGGCGTCCTCGAGTCCAAGATCTCCACCAAGCGGGAGTGGAAGCGCCTCCAGGCGGAGTACGCCGCCGACCTCTCCGCGCTCTCCGAAGACATCACCGCCGACCAACAGGCGGAGGTGCTGTCCCGGCTCGCCGAGCACCCGTCGGTCGTCGACTGCGTGGAGTCCGTGCGCGAGCTGGGACCGCTGGTGTGGAGCCGCCGCCCCGACCAGCCCCGCTTCGCCGAGCTCCGGCTCGGTCTCGGGTCCCTCCCGAGCCGCACGACGATCGCGTCGCCGCGTGCCACGAAGGCGCCTTACGAGCTCGTCCAGCAGTTCGAGGAGCTCATCGAGAAGCACCGCGACGTCACCGGCGTGCCGATCGTCGGGGAGCTCGCGACCACGGCGATCGGTGTGGCCGGACCCCGCACGCGCGTGCTCGACGTCGCGCGCGCACTCGTCGTCCAGGCGACGACGCTGCACGCTCCGTCCGAGCTGGTCGTCGCCGGCTTCCTCGCCTCCGCGAACGCTCCCGACTGGGGCTGGCTGACCTGGCTCCCGCACACGATGCCGGCGAGCAGCCCGCTGACCGCCGGACACCTCGCCAGCACGCCGGCGGGAGCGACTGCGCTGCTGTCGGAGCTCGAGGAGCTCATCGAGGCACGCGAGAAGGACAGCGACACCGCGATCCTCGTGGTGATCGAGCCCGGCACCACCGCCGACCACGCCCGCCTCGTGGCGCTCGCCGAGCGTGGCCCGGCCCGCGGCGTACACGTCCTGTGGCTGGCCGGATCCCCGCGCGTCCTCCCTGCCGCCTGCAAGGTCTTCCTCGAGCTGGTCCCGAGCGACGGCACCTCGCACGTCGGCTTCGTGATCGAGGGCGACACGGTCAGCCCGGTCACCGCCGACGGCCTCGATGCCGCCTCCGCGATGACGGTGGCACGCTCGCTGGCGCCGGTCAACGACGCCGGCGCCCGCGCCGAGGACGCCAGCGACCTCCCGCGTGCCGTGACCCAGTTCGCGCTGCTGGGGCACGAGCTTCGCGACCACCCCGAGGTCGTCCTCGAGCGCTGGCTGGAGAACGGCTCACTGCTGTCGGGTCCCCGTGCTCCGGCGGAGCGGCCGAAGCGTGCGGGCCACCTGCGCGCGCTCCTCGGCCAGTCGGCCTCCGGCCACCACGCGATCGACCTGCGCGCCGACGGCCCCCACGCCCTCGTCGGTGGCACCACGGGTGCGGGCAAGTCCGAGCTCCTCCAGTCCTGGATCACGGCGCTCGCGGGTGCGCACAGCCCCGAGCGCGTCACCTTCCTGCTCGTCGACTACAAGGGCGGCGCGGCGTTCGCCGACTGTGTAGACCTGCCGCACACCATCGGTCTGGTCACCGACCTGTCGCCGGCGATGGTCCGTCGCGCGCTGACCTCGCTCAGCGCCGAGCTGCGCTTCCGTGAGGAGCTGCTCGCCGAGCACGGTGCCAAGGACCTGATCGAGCTCGAGCGCCACGGTGTCGTCGGTGCTCCGCCGAGCCTGGTCATCGTGGTCGACGAGTTCGCAGCGCTGGTCAAGGAGGTGCCGGAGTTCGTCGACGGCGTCGTCAACGTTGCCCAGCGCGGTCGCTCCCTCGGCCTTCACCTGATCCTCGCCACCCAGCGCCCGGCCGGTGTCATCAAGGACAACCTCCGCGCCAACACCAACCTCCGCGTCGCGCTCCGCATGGCTGACGAGGCGGACTCCACCGACGTCCTCGGCACCGACGCCGCCGCCCACTTCGACCCGGCGATCCCGGGCCGCGCGATGTCGAAGTCCGGCCCGCGTCGGCTGACGTCCTTCCAGACGGCGTACGCCGGCGGCTGGACCTCGTCGGAGCCCGAGCCGCCGGAGATCCTCGTCGAGGAGCTCGGCCTCGGAGCGCCGACCCGCTGGGAGATGGCGAAGCCGCCGCCGGTCCACAAGGACCGCTCGGCCACCGACATCAAGCTTCTCGTCCAGAACATCGTGAAGGCCAACGCCCTGGCCGAGCTGCGGCCGCCGCGCAAGGCCTGGCTGCCCGAGCTGCGCACGACGTACGACATCGCGACTCTGCCGGCCCGACGCCGCGACGAGGAGCTGACGTTCGCGGTCGGTGACGACCCGGAGCGCCAGAGCCAGCCCGCGATCTCGTTCCGGCCCGACCGCGAGGGCAACCTTGCCGTCTTCGGCACCGGCGGTTCGGGCAAGAGCACGCTGCTCCGTTCGATCGCGCTGGCCGCAGGGTTCGCGCACCGCGGCGGACCGTGCCACGTCTACGGCCTCGACTTCGGATCACGGGGCCTCGCCATGCTCGAGGACCTGCCCCACGTCGGCAGCATCATCTCGTCGAACGACCACGAGAGGCTGGTGCGCCTGCTGACCTGGTTGCGCCAGGAGATCGACGAGCGTGCGGCGCGGTTCAGCGCGGTCAACGCTGCGACGATCACGGACTACCGACGCCTCGCGGGGCAGCCCGACGAGCCGCGGATCCTGCTGCTGCTCGACGGCATCGCGGCCTTCCGCTCCGCCTACGAGAGCACCGACCGGGTGCGCTACGTCGACATGGTCACGAGCATCGCGAGCGAAGGCCGACCGGTCGGCATCCACGTGGTCATCGCATCCGAGGTGCGCAGCGGCCTGCCGACGGCACTCTCGTCCGCCGTCCAGCGACGCATCGTGATGCGCATGGCGACGGCAGACGACTACGCCATGCTCGGTGTGCCCAACGACGTCTTCGACAGCACGACGCCCGCCGGCCGTGCCGTCGACGACGAGCGCCAGATCCAGGTCGCCGTGCTCGGCGAGCGCCCCGATTCGCTGAGCCAGGCCGAGCAGGTGCGCGCGCTCGCGGAGGCAATGCGCGACGCCGGTGTCCCGGCGGCGCCGCCGATCCGGAGCCTCAACGCCGAGGTCTCGCTGGGCGAGCTTCCGGTTGCGAGCGACGGCAAGGTCACTCTCGGCATCGCGGGTGACACGCTCGCCCCGTTCGCCATCGAGCCGGCCGGTTCCTTCCTGCTGATCGGTCCTCCGGGCAGTGGTCGCAGCACCGCGCTCGCGACGATGATCGCCACGCTGCGGCGTACCCGTCCCGATGCGGAGCTGCACTACTTCGGCCCGCGGCGCTCGGCACTCGCCGGCCAGCCGTGGTGGAAGTCCTCGGCAACGACCATCGAGGACGCCGTGCGCAACGCCAACGAGCTCACGCCCCTGATCCAGCAGCGGCCCGCGGGCGCGCCGCCGGTGATGGTGGTCGTCGAGGCGGCCGGAGATTACGTGTCGAGCCCGGCCGACGCGGCGTTCCAGCAGCTGGTGAAGGCGTGCATGGCCGAGGACCAGTGGTTCGTGGTCGAGGGCGAGGTCAGCACGCTGAAGACCGGCATGGGCTTCATCGGCCTCGTCAAGGCCGGCCGCCGAGGCCTGTCGCTGCAGCCGGACCAGGAGAGCGGCCTCGGCATGTTCAACACACCGTTCCCGCGGATCAACCGCAATGACTTCCCGTTCGGTCGAGGATTCCTCGTCGGCTCGGGACGAGCGTCGCTGGTCCAGATCGCCACACCCGATCTGGATGGGTAGTTCTCCCCATCGACGTGTAGCCGGATCCACCATAGGTTTTTTCACATCGGGGGTAGGCCCCACCAAGGAAAGGAAACATCGATGAGCATGCTCGGAATGGACGTCGAGATCGTCCGCGGAGTGTCGCAGCAGCTGACCGGCCAGGCAGACGAGATCGAGTCCGTGATCGCGGCGGTCGATGGCCTGATTGCTGAGGCTGGCAACAACTGGACGGGTGATGACGCCACGGCGTTCATCGACTCCTGGAACGCGCAGCACAAGCCGTCGCTGACCGCCGCTGCGGACGCGATCCGCCAGCTGGCCACGACCGCTTCCTCGCAGGCGGACGAGCAGGAGCAGACCTCCGCCGGCTGACCGTCCCAGGTCACCTCAACCACCCAGTCTTCCCGGCACCTCGGGTGCCGGTTCCCGAAAGGAACAGAACCATGGCTTTTGTCGGAATGAGCCCGGAAGCGATCCGTCAGGTCGCTACCGGTCTGTCGAACAACGCCGAGTCGCTGAACTCGGTCATCACCACCGTCGAGTCCGCGATCCAGGAGGCAGAGGCCAACTGGAAGGGTCTCGACTCCACCAACTTCGTCAACGACTGGTCCGGCCAGCACAAGGTGACCCTGCAGACCGCGACCGACGCGATCTCGCAGCTGAGCCAGTCGGCCAACCAGCAGGCTGACCAGCAGGAGACCACCTCCAACGCCTGACCACCGGTTGGTCAACGGACGGCCGGGCGCCCCGCGGGGGAGTCGCCCGGCCGTTCTGCATCGAGAGTGACCCCCCGTCCGCATCCGCCCGAGAGGAGTCCCGATGGGCACGTTCGTCGGCATGGACCCGGCAGCGATCAGACGTCTTGCCTCGCTCCTGGGCGGCTCGGCTGATCAGCTCGATTCGATCAGCGTCACGATCCAGCGGCTGGTCAGCGACGCCGTCTCCCAGTGGGAGGGCCCGGAGTGCCAGGACTTCGTGGCGAGCTGGGAGGGAGAGCACCGCCTCGGCCTCCAGCAGGCCGGTGCGAGTGTCCGCCTCCTCAGCGTGACGGCGGAGACCAACGCGGAGGACCAGGACCGCACCAGCTCGGAAGGTGGATTCTTCGCAGGCGTCGTCGACGCAGTGAAGGATGCCGCAGCTGCCGCCGCCGTCGCTGCAGCAACGGCAGCCGCGCGGTCTGACGTCATCGTGCCGACGATCGCGGACCTTCCTGCGTCCGGCCCGCCACGCGCCGGCTCGCCTGGGCAGAACGCCACGTGGTGGAACGAGCTCAGCGATGCCGAGAAGGCCGCCGTCCTCAAGTTCCATCCCGAGTGGGTCGGCAACCTCGACGGCGTCCCCGGCTCCGTCCGCGACCAGGCCAACCGGGCACTGCTTCCTCAGTACCGCGACGAGCTCGAGCAGCAGCTCGCCGACGCGCGTGCGCGCGGCGATGACGACCAGGCCGAGATCATCCAGAACAAGCTCGACGGCCTGGACAGCGTCGAGGAGGTTCTTGCACTCGGCGACCGCCAGCTGCTCACCCTCGACATCTCGGGTGAGGAGCAGCTGAAGGCCGCGGTTGCCATCGGCAACGTTGACACGGCGGATCACATCGCGGTGTTCACGCCGGGTCTCACGACGACCGTTGAGGACAGCCTCAAGGGCTATGACAAGGACATGCTCGAGCTCCGGGCGACGATGGACGGCGAGCTCGACCTCGCGGGACGCGACGAGTCGACAGCGGTCGTCAGCTGGCTGGGTTACGAAGCGCCTCAGCTCAACACCGACGTACTCGATCCCGGCTTCGACGGTTCCTCGGCCAGCGTCGCCAACGATGACCTCGCCCGTGCGGGCGGCGACGACCTCGCCGGGTTCTACAACGGACTTGACGCGATGCGCCGCGATGACGCCCACATCACCGCCCTGGGCCACTCCTACGGCTCGACCACACTCGGGTTCGCACTCCAGCAGGGCACGGGAGTCGACGATGCCGTGTTCTTCGGTTCGCCGGGACTCGGCACCGACAACCTGGCAGACCTCGGCCTCTCCGAGGGCCATGCGTTCAACATGGAGGCCAGCAGTGATGAGGTCGGTGACGCCGGCCAGTTCGGTGCGGATCCGGACAACATCCCCGGCATTGACCGGCTGTCCACCAGCTCGAGTGAGGTCGACGGCGTTGAGCTCAGTGAGTCGGAGTGGCACTCGGAGTATCTGATGGACCAGTCCACCCCTCAGCACAACATGGCAGTCGTCGCGGTCGGCGCGGACCACGATCGTCTCGTGCAGACCAACGAGCTGGACCTCGGGCTCCCCGGCAGCCTTGCGAACCATGCCGTCGAGGCGGGCCGCGACGGTGCCGTCTGGGCGGGCGACAAGGTCGAGGACGGCGGTCGTTGGGTCGGCGACAAGATCAGTGACGGATGGAACAAGGTGACCGGCGGATGATGCGTAGCCGTGCCCTCGCGCTCCTCCTCGGAGCAACACTCGCCCTCACGGGATGCACCTCGGACAAGGACAAGGCAGGAGAGCCCATGGACTCCACGCTCACGATCGACCAGGCAGTCGATCACTACAACGCGTTCAGTGACGCGGTGATCGATCGGCTGGGCGCTGAGTTCGGCACCCGCCCGTGGGAGACGGCCGCAGATTCTGGTGGACGCGCGTATTGCGGCGAGGGGGACTCCGGCCTCGAGGCCGTCCTCCCGCGCCGTCGCTTTGAGGGCACCTATCCGATCGAGCAGCGTGACGCGGTCCGCGATCTCGTGATCGCGGTCGGCAAGGAGAACGGTTTCCGCGACCCGGAACTCGTCGTCGAGAGGCCGGACTACCTCAAGATCGTGGCGGAGGACGAAGTGGGTGCCCGCTACACGTTCGCGATGTCGGTCAACACGATCCTGTCGACCTCGACCGGTTGCCACGCTGCAGGTTGAGCCGCAGCCGTTGATGCCGCGGCCGTTGATGCCGCCGGCGTGTGTGCGGCGGACCAGATCAGCGCGCTGCTCGGCGAGATCCTGCTCGCACTGTCGTCCGGTAACTCGAGATAGCCACTAAGGTTTGTTGAGCAGAATGGCTTCTGCGTTGCCATGACCTCACACGAACAGGGTGCACTGTCTTGCCCGAGCTCATCACCACGGCGTTCTTCTCCATCCTCGCCGCCGGATTCTTCGTCGGCATCGTCGTCGGCCTGACAGGCATGGGCGGCGGGGCTCTCATGACGCCTGCGCTGATCTTCCTCGGTGTGGGCCACACGGCGGCGATCGTCACGGCGGACCTCACGGCAGCCGCGATCTACAAGACCGGCGGCGCGATCACCCACTGGCGCGGGGGATCACCCAACCTGGCGCTGGCGAAGTGGTTGATCATCGGCTCGGTCCCGATGGCCTTCCTCGGGCCGTGGCTGGTCAGCGCGGTCACGGATGACCCGGAGACGCTGGAGAAGACGCTCAAGCTGTGCATCGGCATCGCGCTGCTCTTTGCCGCGTCGACGTACGCCGTGCGCCTCTACATCAACCTCCGCAACGTCCGTCGTGGCGGTGTGCAGCCGGATGAGCACCCCTACATCCGGCCGGTCCCCACGCTCCTCGTCGGTGCCCTCGGCGGCCTGCTCGTCGGGATCACCAGCGTCGGCTCCGGCTCCGTGATCATGGTCGCCCTGCTGATGCTCTACCCCGGGCTGTCGCCCGTGAAGCTGGTCGGCACGGACCTGGTGCAGGCCGTGCCTCTCGTGCTGGCCGCCGCCCTGTCCAACATCGCCATCCACGGGCTCGACTGGAGCCTGCTCATCCCGCTCGTGCTCGGCTCGGTCCCCGGCACCCTCATCGGCAGCCGGCTCGCTCCCCGCGTCCCGCAGTCGATCATCCGGCGCGGGATCGTGGTCGTGCTGACGATGTCGGGGGTTGCGCTGCTCTTCAAGGCTGGCCTGCACCCCTACGGCGAGGGCCAGGAGACGTTCGAGGCGATCACCATCGCCGGCGTCGGTATCGCGATGCTGGTGCTGGTCCCTCTCGTCTGGGGGGCGCTGCGCAAGCAGCACGGCCTGCCGATGTTCGGGGCGCCGACCGTCACGGAGCTCGAGGGCGCCGTCGGGCGCCGCGGCAAGCTGTAGTCCTGCGCGAACTCATCCAAATGCGAAGCGGCGGCCACCCCGGAGGGTGACCGCCGCTTCGTCGTACTGAGGCTGGATCAGCCGTTGATCATGCCGGCGCCGACAGTGATGCCGGTCGCCTCGTCGATCAGGATGAACGAACCGGTGGTGCGGTTCTTCGAGTAGGGGTCGACCAGCAGCGGGACGGTGGTGCGCAGCTGCACACGGCCGATCTCGTTGACGCCGAGCTCCTTGGTCTCCAGATCGCGGTGCAGCGTGTTGACGTCCAGGCGGTACTGGATGTCCTTGACCAGCGCGCGCCCGTTGCGGGTCGTGTGCTTGATCGCGAGCTTCTGCTTCGGGCGAAGCGGCTCGGTCGTCATCCAGCAGACCATCGCGTCGATGTCCTGCGACGCCGTCGGAGCGTTGTTCACGCGGGCGATCATGTCGCCGCGCGACACGTCGACGTCGTCCTCGAGACGCACGGTGACCGACATCGGCGGGAAGGCCAGGTCGACCTCCTGGTCGAAGAGGTCGATGCCCGCGATCCGGGACGTCATGCCCGAGGGGAGGACGACGACCTCGTCGCCCTTCTTGAGCACGCCGCCGGCCACCATGCCGCCGTAGCCGCGGTAGTCGTGGAACTCGTCCGACTTCGGGCGAACGACGTACTGCACGGGGAAGCGGGCGTCGATCAGGTCGCGGTCAGACGCGACGTGAACGTGCTCGAGGTGGTGCATCAGGGTCGGGCCCTGGTACCACGGCATGTTCTCGGAGCGGTTGACGACGTTGTCGCCGGACAGCGCCGAGATCGGGATGACCTCGAGGTCCGGGATGTTGAGCTTCGTCGCGAACGCGGTGAACTCGTCCTGGATCTTCTTGTAGACCTTCTCGTCGAAGTCGACGAGGTCCATCTTGTTGACCGCGAGCACCAGGTGCGGGACCCGGAGCAGCGACAGGATGACCGCGTGGCGGCGCGACTGCTCGGTGAGGCCCTGGCGGGCGTCGACGAGGACGAGGCCGAGGTCGGCGGTGGACGCACCGGTGACCATGTTGCGGGTGTACTGAACGTGGCCCGGAGTGTCGGCGATGATGAACTTGCGCGACGGGGTCGCGAAGTAGCGGTAGGCCACGTCGATGGTGATGCCCTGCTCGCGCTCGGAGCGCAGACCGTCGGTCAGCAGCGCGAGGTCGGTGTAGTCGTAGCCCTTGGAGACCGAGGTGGCCTCGACGGCCTCGAGCTGGTCCTCGAAGATCGACTTGGAGTCGAGCAGCAGGCGACCGATGAGGGTCGACTTGCCGTCGTCGACGGAGCCGGCGGTCGCGAAGCGCAGCAGGTCCATGGGCTTTTCGGTGGTGCTGGCCATCAGAAGTAGCCCTCCTTCTTGCGGTCTTCCATGGCAGCCTCGGAGAACCGGTCGTCGCCACGGGTGGCGCCACGCTCGGTCTTCTTGGCGATCGACACCTCGGCGATGATCTCGTCGATGGTGGACGCCGTGCTCTCCACGCAGCCGGTCAGCGTGATGTCGCCACAGGTGCGGAAGCGGACGGTGCGCTCGGTGACGACCTCGCCCTCGCGCAGCGGGTTGAGCGGCGTCTCGCTCATCAGCATGCCGTCGCGCTCGAAGACGCGGCGCTGGTGGCTGAAGTAGATGTTCGGGATCTCGATGCCCTCGCGGCCGATGTAGTCCCAGACGTCCAGCTCGGTCCAGTTCGAGATCGGGAAGATGCGCATGTGCTCGCCCTCGTGGAGGCGCCCGTTGTAGAGGCTCCACAGCTCGGGACGCTGCATCTTCGGGTCCCACTGGCCGAACTCGTCGCGGTGGGAGTAGACGCGCTCCTTGGCGCGGGCCTTCTCCTCGTCGCGGCGGCCACCACCGAAGGCAGCGGTGAAGCCGTTCTCCTCGATCGCGTTGAGCAGCGTGGGGATCTGGAGGCGGTTGCGGCTGATCTTCGCGGCGTCGGGAATGATGCCGTTCTTGATCGCGTCGTCGATGCTCGCCACCACGAGGTTCACGCCGAGGCGGCTGACCCAGCGGTCGCGCGTCTCCATGACCTCGGGGAAGTCGAGACCCGTGTCGACCTGGAGGATCGAGAACGGGATCTTCGCCGGGTAGAACGCCTTCTCCGCCAGGCGGAGCATGACGATGGAGTCCTTGCCACCCGAGAACATCAGGACGGGCTTCTCGAACTCGCTGGCGACCTCGCGGAAGATGTGGATCGACTCCGCCTCCAGCTGGTCAAGCTGACTCAGCTGGTAGTCGGAGCGTGTAGAAGCCATTGCTGGCTCTGCCATGTGTCTGGGCCTCTCGTCGGGACAAGCAGCCGACATCGTATCGGCTCGGGCGGATCGGTCAGTCGACGTCCTGATCCGCAGGAAGGGTTTCGACCGGGTGGTCGTTGACGTAGCTGATGAACCTGTCGTGCGCGATCGCGTCGAACAGCTCGCGCATCTCCTTCTCCTTGAGGAGTACGACGGAGGCGCCGTCGACCATGGCGCTGCCCTCGTAGGGGACGGTGGCGTAGGAGATGTCGTCCATGCGCAGCTGGAGACCGGCGAAGGTCAGGTCCAGGATCTCGGAGTTCTTGAACCCGGAGTCCACCGCCAGGTTGCCGGTGACCTCACCCACGAGCCTGGTCACCGCGAGCGGGTTGGCCAGCACCGCCATCGACTGGGTGCGCTGCATGACCGCCCGCAGGAAGTTCTGATGACGCTGGACGCGGTCGAAGTCGCCGCGCGGGAGGCCGTATCGGGTGCGGACGTAGGTCAACGCGTCCTCGCCCTTGATGGTCTGCCACCCCTGGGGCCAGGCCACCTGACCGGTGCCGGGCACGGTGATCTCGTCCTTCACGTAGACCTGGACGCCGCCGATCGCGTTGGAGATGCCCTTGAAGCCGTGGAAGTCCACGACTGCCATGTGGTTGATGTAGAGCCCGGTCGCCTGCTCGACGGTGTGGGCGAGGAGGCTCGGGCCCCCGTAGGAGAAGGCGGCGTTGATCTTGGTGCGGCCGTGCCCCTTCACCTCGACGTACGAGTCGCGGGGGATCGAGACCAGCTGCGCCTTGCTGCCGTCCTCACTGACGTGGAGGACCATGATCACGTCGCTGCGGTTGCCGGTGGCGCTGGCGTGCTCGAGGTCGGAGAGGTCCGTGCCCTCGTCGGGGTTGCAGTGGCGCAGCGAGTCGGAGACCGGCGCCTCTGCGTCGCAGTCGAGGCCGACGAGCAGGATGTTCTGGCCGCCGTAGTAGGGCGGGCGGTCGTCGAGGTCGAGGTCGAAGCGCTCGACCTCGTTCAGGTGCATCCAGAGCCAGAGCAGCCACAGCAGCAGGATCAGCAGGAGGAACAGGACGATCCCGATGAGCACCGAGAGCGCCTTGTGCTCCTTGATCCAGTGGCGCAGCCGCCGGGTCTTGCGGGCCCAGAGGCTGTTGCGGCGTCGGCGGCGAACACGCTTCACCGTGTCGAAGTGCATGTCCTCGTGGAGGACATGCATCTCCTCGGACCGCTCGTCCATTACTCCTCGCCTTCCGTGCCGGACCGTGTGGACCGAGTATCGGGCAACCGCCGTGCTCCGGCGTGGTTGTCGAGTGCTGGCAGGACCACAGCCAGCAGTTCGTCGATCTGGCGCGCGCAGTTCGCGGCGGCGCGTCGGCCCCGGCGGTAGGGGTCGGCCACGTCGGCACGGATCTGGGCGATCCCGCTCGTGTTGGCGACAGCATCCACCAAAGCTGATCCGGAAGCCTGCGAATCCAGTCGCTGGACGACGGTGGCGAACTGGCCGAGGGAGAAGACCTTGCGGAACGCCGCGGGCTGCTCCAGCAGGATGAACTGGCGGTGCTCGTCCTCTGCCGTCAGGACGAGATCGGCCTCGTTCACCAGGGCTGAGGTGAGCCGGCGGCTTCGGAAGGCCTGCGCGTCGATGCCGCCCCGGTCGTCGCCCGCCAGCGTCTCCGCCATCGTGTCGTTCATCGGGTGGTCCACGAACCCGAGCGTTCCGGCCGAGCTCAACGCGAGGTTGCTGTCCTCCGGGAGCGCCCAGCGACCCACGAGCTCCATGTAGGGCGAGCGGCAGATGTTCGCCGTGCAGACGAAGAGGACCCGGAACATCAGAGCGCCAACAGCCCGGCGGCCTCGAGCGCCTTCTCGACGACGGACAGCGCGCTCTCCACGGTGTGACCGGTGGTGTCGACGCGTACGTCGGCGTCCTCGGGCTCCTCGTAGGGGCTGGAGATGCCGGTGAACTCCGGGATCAGGCCCTGGCGCGCCTTGGCGTAGAGCCCCTTGCGGTCGCGGCGCTCGCACTCCTCGAGCGGAGTGGCCACGTGGATCAGGAAGAACGTGCCGCCGGCCTCCTCGACGTACTCCCGCACCTGCTGGCGCGTGCTGTCGAAGGGGGCGATCGGGGAGACCACCGCAAGGCCGCCGTGGCGGGCGATCTCGGCGGCCACCCAGCCGATCCGGCGGATATTGGTCTCGCGGTCCTCCCTGGAGAAGGTCAGGCCGGCGGAGAGGTTGCGGCGCACGACATCACCGTCGAGGGACGTGACCGTGCGGTGTCCCTGCTCGAGGACCTTGTCGACCAGCTCGCGCGCGAGCGTCGACTTGCCGGAGCCGGACAGGCCAGTGAAGAAGAGGACGAGCCCGCGCTGGTCGAGCGGCGGCCGGTCGAACTCGACCACCTCCCTGATCCCCTCCGGATACGCCGAGAGGTCAGGTCTGGCGTGCCGAGAGGTCAGGTCTGGCGTGGTGAGAGGTCGGATCTGGTCGTCGAGGGCGTAGTTCTGCACGACCTGCGTGCCGAGCGCGTGGTCCGCGTCGGCATCCCCGTGGCTCGCAAGCGGGACTGCGATCACGGCGGTGTCGCCAATGAGGTCAGCGGCCGCGAGCGACGCGCGGACCAGGCCGACGGGGGAGAGGTCGTCGGGCGTGCCGCGGCCGGTCAGTGCGAGCAGCACCCTGGGACCCTCGATGGCGGACAGCTCGGCGATCTCGTCGGTCGTCAGTGCGTCGGTCAGCGGCGTCCAGGTCGCCCCGGCGTACTTCGTCCTCGCGTCGGCCGGCGTCAGGTGCAGCCGCCGGAACGGTCCGTACGCCGCAGCGCTGAGGCCGAGCGGGGTCCACCGACCAGCGTCGTTGGTGACGCGAGCCAAGGGGAGGCCTTCGGGGTCGACGAGCTCGATCTCGTGGCGGGCGACGAGCTCCTCGGGCAGCTGCAGCGTGACCGCAGATCCGGGCTCGTTGAAGCTGGTCAGCGGGGCGAGTGCGCCGCTCAGGAGCAACTCGAGGTCGTCGAGCTCGCGGGCGGTCGGGCAGTGCTGGGGCACCGGCTGCGGGTTCTGGCTGGACACGCCCGTCATCCTCGCACGATGCCGGTGGGGTGGGCGTCGGGCGACCGGGCGCGGGATCGGTGAGGTGGTGGCGACGCTTCGATCCACCGGATCTGACGGTTCGGCCCGCCGGACCTGGCCACTCGGCGCACCAGACCTGGCGGTTCGGCGCGCCAGACCTGGCCTCTCGGCGGGGAGTGCAAGCAGTAGCAAGCAACGGTTTCTGGCGTCAGATCCCTTGTGTGGCAGGGGAATCGCCGTCAGTGTGGCGTGATTCACGATGCAGACATTTGCTTTTGCTAACAATAGTTAGCAACAATGGGGACATGGCAAAGGGAATGGTCGGTAAGACCGTCGGCAATCTGGGGGAGTACCTCAAGGAGCAGCGACAGGCGTCCAAGCTGTCGCTGCGCCAGCTCTCCGAGGCAGCCGGTGTGTCCAACCCGTACCTGTCGCAGATCGAACGTGGTCTGCGCAAGCCCTCCGCCGACGTGCTTCAGCAGATCGCGAAGGCCCTGCGGATCTCCGCCGAGCAGCTCTACATCCGTGCCGGCATCCTCAATCCCGAGGATGGCGTCGGCGGTTCCGTGGAGCTGGCGGTGTTGGCCGACTCGGGCCTGACCGAGCGACAGAAGCAGTCCCTGCTCGATGTCTACGCGTCGTTCCTCGCGATCAATGCTGCGGAGCGCGACGACGAAGGCGAGAGCTGACCCACCCCGCAAGGTGAGGCGGCTCCCGCCCACCGGACACACCAAACCAAAGGAGTGCCACGATGGCCACCAAGTTCGACGTGAAGAAGTACGCCGCTGACCTGCAGGCGAAGGTTGCCGACGTCCAGACCGAGGCGAAGAAGACCCAGGCGAAGCTCGAGGCCCGCGTCAAGGGTCTGCAGGCTGACGCCAAGGCTGCCCCGGCCAAGGTCGAGGCGAAGCTGAAGGGTCTCCAGGCGGAGGCCACCAAGGCGCAGGCGAAGCTCGAGTCCAAGGTCAAGGAGCTGCAGGCCGAGGCCAAGACCGCTCCCGCCAAGGTCGAGGCGAAGATCAAGGACCTGCAGGCTGAGGTCAAGGCCGCTCCGGCCAAGTTCGAGGCGCAGCTCAAGGGTGCCCCGGCCAACGTCCAGGCCCAGCTCAAGGACCTGCAGGCCAAGGCCGAGGCGAAGCTCGCCGAGCTCCAGGCTGACGTCAAGGCCCTCCCGGCCAAGTTTCAGGACGAGCTGAAGGACGTCCTCGCGGACGTCACCAAGCGCTACGAGGAGCTTGCTGCCAAGGGCCAGGAGATCCTCGCCAAGATCCGCAAGACCGAGGCGCCCGCCCCGGCCAAGAAGGCCCCGGCCGCCAAGAAGGCTCCGGCCAAGAAGGCCCCGGCCGCCAAGAAGGCTGCTCCCGCGAAGAAGGCCCCGGCCAAGAAGGCTCCGGCCAAGAAGGCTGCTGCGCCCGCGACCGAGGCCTGAGCCTCAGCATCACCGCTTGAACGGAGGAACCCCCGGACCGACGAGGTCCGGGGGTTCCTGCCATTTCCGCGGAGTGTGGCGGGGTCGGGTTGCCTAGGGCGCCGAGTCGATGACGGAGGGGCGCGTCGACGGGCGCTCGCTGGGCGCGGGCTCCGCGCTCCTGCTGGCCTTCGCCGCCGCCCTGGAGCTCTTCACGGCCTCCGGCGGCCCGACCAGCCGCTCCTCCTTGAGGGTCCACGCGCGGTTGATGGCCGCGATCTTCCACTCACCGTCCACACGTCGCCAGTTCATCTGGATGAAGCTGTCGTAGGGCACCTCGTACTCCAGGCCGTGGCCGCGCCAGCGAAGCGCGGTGTGCACCTGGAACATGACGCCCAGGTCGCCGCCCCCCTGGATCCGGCCATGCGTGATCCGCACCGGGGTGAACATCGGGTTGCCCCAACCGCGCGTCGTCGGTGGCCGGATGTTCCAGATCACCAGCTGGAGGATCTCCAGCTGAGCGCGTGCCATCTTCTTCATCTTGGGCGAGGGGCTCATCCAGAGGGGCAGCGCGCGGCGGATGGCCTTGCGCCACCGCTGCTCGGCCTCGCCGGTGAGGAGTGGCAGCAGCCCGTCGAGCTCGCCCTTCTTGATAGTGTGGGGCTGGACCAGCTCGGGGTTGAACGTCCAGTCGCGCAGCAGATCCATCGACTTCTGCCACACCTCGTCGCCTGACGACTCGGCGTACCCGTTCAGGAACCTGGCGGGGGTGTCGATCTCGAGCGTGATCTTGGGCTGGGCTCGCGGGGTGGGACGCGCGGCCAGCGTGGAGGGAACCCTGTCGAGCTCGCTGTTGCTCGGTGCCTCGCCGGCGCACCCCGTGGCCAGGACCAACGTCACCGCACCCACCGCCATCCGGATCCGGGACGGTGCGGTCAGGGTGTGCATGCTGTCGATCCTAGGTCGTGGCCGCGCAGGTGACCCGCCGGGCTCGCCTGCGCTCACGCGAGATCCGTGTCCACCATCCGGCCGACGATCTCGTCGAACGGAACGGTCGGCTCCCAGTCGAGTACGACGCGGGCCCTCGATGCATCCCCGCGGAGGTCGGTCGGATCGGTCGGACGCAGCAGCGCAGGATCGGTGCGGACGAACCGCTCCCAGTCAGTGACCCCGGCATGTGAGAACGCAGCCGCCACGAAGTCGCGAACGCTGTGGCTGGTGCCGGTCGCGATCACGTAGTCGCCGCCCACGTCGTGGCGGGCGGCTCGCACCATCGCGTCGACGTAGTCGGGTGCCCAGCCGAAGTCGCGACGGGCCTCCTGGTTGCCGAGCACGAGCTCAGTGGCCCGGCCCTGGGCGATCGCGGCGACCGTCGAGGTGATCTTGCGCGTCACGAACCGTGTCGGGCGCCGAGGCGACTCGTGGTTGTAGAGCACCAGGCTGGAGGTGTGCAGCCCACGCGAGCGGTAGACACCGGCCATGAGATGCGCGTAGGCCTTCGCCGCGCCGTACGGGTTGAGGGGGCGGAGGGGGGTCTCCTCGGTCTGCGGCGACTCGGACGGCTCCCCGAAGATCTCGGCGCTGGAGCACTGGACGAAGCGGACGTCCTGCCCGGTCGACTCGGCGATCAGCCAGGCCGACTCCATGAGGGCGACGGCGGCGAGGCCGTTGACCTCCGCGCAGAGGTCCGGCTGCTCCCAGGCCAGCGCGACGGAGCTGATCGCGGCCAGGTTGTAGATCTCGCGCGGGTGGAGGTCGCGCAGGAGCGCGCGGGTCGCTGCCACGTCGGTCAGATCGCCGTGGTGCAGGACGACCCCGTCGGGCAGGTCGGCTGCGCGCTCGCCCGACAGGGTGAGCGCGTGCACCTCCATGCCATCGGCCACGAGATGCTCGGCAAGGTAGCTGCCGTCCTGGCCGGACGCGCCCGTGATGAAGGCGCGCCGGCGGTCCGTGGACGTGTGGGGACTCATCAGAGGCCGGCGAGCTTCTTCTGCTCGGCCAGGTCGGAGTCGACCATCATGGCGACGAGTTCGGGGAAGTTGACCTTGGGTGTCCAGCCGAGGGTGGTGCGGGCTTTGGTGGAGTCGCCGATGAGGAGGTCGACTTCGGCGGGGCGCATGAAGCGGGGGTCTTGGCGGACGTAGCGTTCCCAGTCGTTGATGCCGACCTGGGCGAAGGCGAGGTCGAGGAGTTCGCGGATGGTGTGGGTTTCGTCGGTGGATACGACGTAGTCGTCGCCGTGGGGTTGTTGGAGCATGAGCCACATGGCTTCGACGTAGTCGCCGGCGTAGCCCCAGTCGCGTTGGGCGTCGAGGTTGCCCATGACGATTTCGTGTTGGAGGCCGAGTTGGATGCGGGCGACGGCCTGGGTGACTTTGCGGGTGACGAATTCGGGGCCGCGGCGGGGGGATTCGTGGTTGAACAGGATGCCGGAGGAGGCGTGCATGCCGTAGGACTCGCGGTAGTTGATGGTCATGTAGTGGCCGTAGACCTTGGCGACGCCGTAGGGGGAGCGGGGCCACAGGAGGGTTTCCTCGGACTGGGGGACCTGCTGGACCTTGCCGAACATCTCGGAGCTGGAGGCTTGGTAGAACTTGACGGAGGCGGGGTCGTTGCCGGCGTGGAGGCGGACGGCTTCGAGGAGGTTGAGGACGCCGAGTCCGGTGACGTCGGAGGTGACTTTGGCGTTTTCCCAGGAGTAGGCCACGAAGGAGATGGCGCCGAGGTTGTAGACCTCGGTGGGGTTGCTGTCGTTGAGTGCGCGCATGAGGCTGGACTGGTCGGTGAGGTCGCCGGTGAGGATCTTGACGTCGGGGAGTTCGCGTTCGACCATGGCGCGCTTGGGGTTGTTCTGCCCGCGCATGAGGCCGTAGACGTCGTATCCCTTGGAGAGCAGGAGTTCGGCGAGGTAGGGACCGTCCTGGCCGGTGATACCGGTGACGAGGGCAGAAGGCATGGCCCGGATTCTGCCAGAGGCGGATGTCAGGAGGGGTAGCGGTCTCCGGCCTTCTGCCGGGCCTCCCAGGCCGTGGCCACCATGTCCTCGAGCGAGTAACGCATCTGCCAGTCGAGGTCACGCGCGGCGAGGTCACCGTTGGCCACGATCCGCGCCGGGTCGCCGGGGCGGCGGGGGTGCACGTCGGGCGTGAAGTCGATGCCGGTCACGCTGCTGATCGTGTCCATGATCTGCCGCACGGACGAGCCGTCGCCACAGCCCAGGTTGTAGACCGGCTCGATGGTCTCGCCGGCACCGAGGCGCCGGGCGGCTGCCACGTGTGCCTCGGCCAGGTCGGCGACGTGGATGTAGTCGCGCACGCAGGTGCCATCGGGCGTGGCGTAGTCGTCGCCGTTGATCCGCGGGGTGCGGCCCTCGTAGAGCGCCTGGAAGACCAGCGGGAAGAGGTTGTGGGGGCTCGCGTCGAAGAGCTCGGGCGTGCCGGAGCCGACCACGTTGAAGTAGCGCAGGCTCGTGTGCCGCAGGTCGTGGGCGACGCCCGCGTCCTTCAGCAGCCACTCGCCGATCAGCTTGGTCTCGCCGTACGGCGACTGCGGACTGGTCGCGGTCGCCTCGGTGACCAGGTCGACGTCGGGAGTGCCGTAGGTCGCGGCGCTGGAGCTGAAGACGAACTTGTCGACGCCCGCGTCGCGCATCTCCTGGAGCAGGATCACCATCGCGGAGACGTTCTGCTCGTAGCAGTGCAGGGGGCGCTGGACCGACACCCCGGCGTACTTGTAGCCGGCGATGTGGACGACGCCCTCGATGTCGTGGTCGGCGAACGTCTTCCGGACCGCGTCGCGGTCGAGGAGCGTTGCGCGCACGAACGGGACCCCGGACGGGATGAAGGCCTCGAAGCCGGTGCTCAGGTCGTCGAGGACGACCGCGTCGATGCCTGCCTCGCGGAACGCCCGCACCACGTGGGCGCCGATGTAGCCCGCTCCGCCCGTCACCAACCAGCTCACGTGGCTCTCCTCCGTCTCGCGCCCGCCGCCCGTGCGGCGATGCCTGCCGAGGATATCGGGCCGATGCAGACGCTCGGGGATACTGGGCCGGTGAGACCTCTCGGGACGCTCGCTGCTGCGGCTGCGGGCACGACGCTGGCGCTGTCGACGAGCCTGCTCGTCGCGCCGCCGAGCAACGCCCCGGGGACACTGACCCGCGTCGCTGCAACCAGTACGCCGCTCGCCGGGCGCACGATCGTCCTCGACCCCGGTCACCAGCTGGGCAACCGCAACTTCCCCCGCGAGATCGCGCGACTCGTGCCTGCGGGAGGCATGACCAAACCGTGCAACACGACCGGCACCTCGACCAACGGCGGCTACCCCGAGGCCACGATGGCGATGTCGGTGTCCCGCCTGCTCAAGCGACGGCTCGAGGCGCTGGGGGCGCGCGTCGTGATGACGCGCTACGCCAACCGTGAGGACCGGTGGGGTCCGTGCGTCGACGTCCGTGGCCGCGCTGGCAACGCGAGCTCCGGGGTGCGGGCCGACCTCAAGCTATCGGTCCACGGCGACGGCAACATCGGCGGGGGACCGGGCTTCCACGTCATCGCGCCCACCTCACGCGCGGGCTGGACCGACGACATCGCGGCATCGTCGCTCGTGCTCGCGAAGCGCGTCCGGCTGGCGTTGCTGGCCGCCGGGCTCCCCGTCGCGGCGTACACGGGCGGGGGCGATGGCCTCGACCTGCGCGGCGACCTCGGCACACTCAACCTCTCCGACGTCCCGGCCGCGATGGTCGAGCTGGGCAACATGCGCTCGCGCGCCGATGCCGCCCGGATGACGACCCTCAGCGGGAGGACGCGCTACGCACGCGCCCTCGCCGCCGGCATCGTGTCGTACCTCCGTTGAGACGGCGCGACCTTGAAGTTGAGACGGCGCTACGTCGGGTCAGCGGGGGGCCATGCGCAGCGCGCCGTCCATGCGGACGACCTCGCCGTTGATGTAGTCGTGCTCGACCAGGAAGCACGCCAGCTGGGCGTACTCGTCCGGGCGGGCGAGGCGCTTCGGGAACGGCACGCCGGCAGCGAGGGTTTTCTGGAACTCCTCGCTCACGCCCGCCAGCATCGGGGTCTCGACGATGCCCGGGGCGATCGTGTTGACGCGGATGCCGTACTGCGCGAGGTCGCGGGCGGCCGGCAGCTGGAGGCCGAGGATGCCGCCCTTGGACGACGAGTACGCCGCCTGGCCGACCTGGCCCTCGAACGCCGCAACAGAGGCGGTGTTGATGACCACGCCGCGGGCACCGTGCTCGAGCTCGGGCGTCTTCGCGATCTGCTCGGCAGCGAGGGCGAGCACGTTGTAGGAGCCGATCAGGTTGATCTGCACGACCTTGGCGTACATCGCCAGGTCGTTGGCCTCGCCGGCCTTGTTGAGGATCCGGCTCGCGGTGCCGATGCCGGCACAGTTCACGACAGTGCGGAGCGGGACGCCGGCGCTCGCCGCGGTCGCGACGGCCTCGCGGACCTGCTCGGGGTCAGTGACGTCGACCGGAACGTAGTGGACGCCGGCGACCGCGGGAGCCTTCTCGATCGAGCCGGCCAGGTCGAACGCGAAGACGGTCGCGCCCTTCGCGGCCAGGGCGGCGGCGGTCGCGGCACCGAGGCCGGACGCTCCACCGGTGACGATCGCGGCGGTGTTCTCTACCTGCATCTCGTTCCTTCGTTCAGGGGATGACGGGACACATTCTCGCCAGAGCGCCCTGTGGCCATCACACCGAGGTCAGGACTGAGACACGACCGGGGCCGGGGCCTCCGTGGCGACCATCGACTTCTTGTGGGCCAGCGCCGGCTTCTCGACGAAGCGGTAGGTGAGCACCGAGAGCACCGTGGTGCTGGCTGCCATCACCAGCAGGGCGACAAGCATGCCGCCCCAGGTGCCGTAGGCGAGGTCGGGGAACTCACGCCGCAGGAAGAGCGCGAGCGGGTAGTGCCACAGGTAGACGCCGTAGGAGATGAGGCCGGCGCGGGCCACCGGCGCGGACTCGAGGAACCGAATCCACCCGTCCTGGATCCGGCCGCCACCCGGTGCCACCGTCAGCAGCACGAGGGCAGCACACGCGATGCCGACGTCGTAGTAGGGGACCTTCAGCATGAGGGCGGGGAAGTAGCCGACCGCAGCCAGCGCCAGCGCCACCACGGCGAGCCGTCGCGCCCGGCGGACTGTGGCGTCCGCGCACTGTGGTGCCCGCAGGGCGGTGACCACGACCGCGATCAGCATGCCGAAGCCGAAGAGCTCGCAGGTGGCCGGGAAGCTGTGCAGGAACACGGCCGGCCACGTGGAGGCGAACAGTGCATTGTCTCCCTGCGTGGCCATCAGCACCACCGCCGCGGCGTACCCGATGGTGCCCAGGACGATGAGCAGCAGTGGCGGCAGGAGTGCGGCGCGTGTGCCGGTGCGGTGCCCGCGCAGCCGGCGGGCAAGCAGCCAGGTTGCCGGCAGGACCGCGTAGAAGGCGATCTCGGGAACCAGGGACCAGGAGGGGCTGATGCCGGAGTCGAAGGACGAGGCGAAGTAACCGTGGGTCAGCGTGAGGTTCTTGAGCAGGAGGATCGGATCGGTGAGGTAGCCCAGCCGGTCACCGACGTCAACCCCCAGTGGCTGTGGACGGATCACCGTCGTGCCCAGGACGAAGCCGCTGACAGCCAGGATGACCAGGAACGCCGGATAGATCCGCAGGACCCGGTTGCGGTAGAAGGTGCGGATGCTCGGCGCCCGGTGCCCCTCGATCAGGTTGCGCGCGAACGGCAGGTAGAGCAGGTAGCCCGACAGCACGAAGAAGAGCGTCACACCGTGCGTCATCAGTGCGAATCCCTGGCCGGCGACGTAGCCGCCGGAGACGCCTGCTGTCGCGAAGATCGTGGCGCAGTGTGCGATCAGGACGGAATAGGCCGCAAGACCCCGCAGGCCCTCGATCCCGTGATCCCGGGAGCCGACCGTGCTCGCCTTCCCCATGTTCAATCGTGCCTTCCCGATGCAGCACCCCCGACCCCCGGAGTATGTCAGGAAAGCCGCATGTCGTACGCCGATCGCCCGGCCTGCGGCGGTCGCGCTGGCTGCGGCAAGGGCCTCGTCGTACCCGCGCCCGAATGCACCGCGGCGCCGCACTCCCGAAGGAGTACGGCGCCGCGGTGATGTTGCTGGGGCCAGGCCTTACGCGCTCGGGCGTAAGACGTGCGGAGGCAAACCTCCGCTCGTTCCTCGCTCCGGCTCGCTAGCTCACGCCTTACGCGCTCGGCTCGCGGTCTTCGCGCGCTCGTTCTTGTCGAGGACGACCTTGCGGATGCGGGTCATCTCCGGGGTGACCTCGACGCACTCGTCGTCGCGGCAGAACTCGAGGCACTGCTCGAGCGAGAGCTCGCGCGGCGGGGTGAGCTTCTCGAAGTTGTCGGAGGTCGCGGACCGGATGTTGGTCTGCTGCTTCTCCTTGGTGATGTTCACGTCCATGTCGTCCTGGCGCGAGTTCTCGCCGACGATCATGCCTTCGTAGACCTCGGTGCCCGGCTTCAGGAACAGCGTGCCGCGCTCCTGCAGGCCGGTCATGGCGTGGGCGGTGACCGCACCAGCGCGGTCGGCCACCAGCGAGCCGTTGTTGCGGGCGCGGATCTCGCCGGCCCACGGCATGTAGCCCTCGGAGATCGACGACGCCATGCCGGTGCCGCGGGTGTCGGTGAGGAAGTCGGTGCGGAAGCCGATCAGGCCACGGGCCGGGACGACGAAGTCCATGCGGACCCAGCCGGTGCCGTGGTTGATCATGTTCTCCATGCGGCCCTTGCGGACAGCGAGGAGCTCGGTGATCGCGCCGAGGTACTCCTCGGGGGCGTCGATCGTCAGGCGCTCGACGGGCTCGTGACGCTTGCCGTCGACCTCCTTGGTGACCACCTGCGGCTTGCCGACGGTGAGCTCGTAGCCCTCGCGACGCATCTGCTCGACCAGGATCGCGAGCGCGAGCTCGCCACGGCCCTGGACTTCCCAGGCGTCGGGACGCTCGGTCGGGAGGACCTTGAGCGAGACGTTGCCGATGAGCTCGGAGTCGAGGCGGTCCTTGACCATGCGGGCGGTGACCTTGGAGCCCTTGATCTTGCCGACCAGCGGCGAGGTGTTGGTGCCGATGGTCATGGAGATGGCCGGGTCGTCGACCTTGATCAGCGGCAGCGCGATCGGGTTCTCCGGGTCGGCGATGGTCTCGCCGATCATGATGTCCGGGATGCCGGCGATGGCGACGATGTCACCCGGGCCGGCGGACTCGCCGGGGACGCGCTCGAGACCCTGGGTGATGAGGAGCTCGGTCAGCTTGACGTTCTTGACGGTGCCGTCGGTCTTCATCCAGGCGACCATCTGGCCCTTCTTCAGGTTGCCCTGCTTGATGCGCAGCAGCGCCAGGCGACCGAGGAACGGGGAGGCGTCGAGGTTCGTGACGTGGGCCTGCAGCGGCGCCTCGTCGTCGTACGCCGGAGCGGGGATCGTGTCGAGGATCGTCTTGAACAGCGGCTCGAGGTTCTCGCCCTCAGGCATGGTGCCGTTCTCGGGCTTCACGAGCGAGGCGATTCCGGCCTTGCCGGAGGCGTAGATGACCGGGAAGTCGAGCGCGTCGTGGGCGTGCGAGTCGTCGAGCAGGTCCATGAAGAGCTCGTAGCACTCGTCGACGACCTCGTCGATGCGGGCGTCGCCGCGGTCGGTCTTGTTGACGACCAGGATCACCGGCATGTCGGCGTTGAGAGCCTTGCGGAGCACGAAGCGGGTCTGGGGGAGCGGGCCCTCGGACGCGTCAACGAGGAGCACGATGCCGTCGACCATCGACAGGCCGCGCTCGACCTCGCCACCGAAGTCGGCGTGGCCGGGGGTGTCGATGATGTTGATGGTCATGCCGCCCTCGGGCGAGTGCTCGCCGTTGTAGGCGATCGCGGTGTTCTTCGCGAGGATCGTGATGCCCTTCTCGCGCTCGAGGTCACCGGAGTCCATGACGCGGTCCTCGACGCCCGACTCGACCTGGTGGGCCGAGAACGCGCCACCCTGCTTGAGCATCGCGTCGACGAGGGTCGTCTTGCCGTGGTCGACGTGCGCGACGATGGCGACGTTGCGGATGTCAGAGCGAGTGGTTGCGGACATGCGAGTGCCGACTGCTTTCGTTCGAGGAGTGGCGCCCGGACGGTTGGGCAGCCACGCGAGTCTATCGGCGCGGGACGCTATGGCCGAACCGACGGGAGAAGGTGTGACGCGCGGCTCACTGCCGGCACGGCGCTGCCCGGTGGGGACGTCATGCGGACGGTGTCATCCACGGCTCCCACCGTATGACGTTCCGCGGGGTTCAGTCGGCGAAGCCGGGGACGTTGTCGGCGAGCATGCCGCGGAACGGGAGCGTCGCCTCGAGCTGGCACAGGACGCCGATCCCGCCCATCCACACGCGGTGGATCAGCATGTACTCCGGTGGCAGGTTGATCTTCACCGCCCGCGAGAAGTTCTCCGGGGTCGGTATGGCGACGCGCGCGGCCTCGCCGCGCAGCCACGAGCGGCTGAACCCGAACACCTCCTCGCGTGCGGGAGCGAGCATCGGGCCCAGGTAGTCGGCTAGCTCCGCGGGCTCGAACCTCGTGTGCGGGAGCAGGAACCCGTTGGCGCGGAGCGATGCGGCCGCCCCCTCCCAGTCGCCGTCGGAGACCAGCCGAAGCAGCTCGCCGAGCGGTCGCGGGAATCCGTCGGGCAGCCGCGCCGCGGCACCGAAGTCGACGACGCCTAGCCGTCCGTCGCTGAGCAGCCGGAAGTTGCCCGGGTGGGGGTCCGCGTGGAGCAGGCCGGTGCGCGCGGGGCTGCTGACGAGAAATGTCGCGTAGAGGAAACCCGCGCGGTCGCGCTCCTCCGGGCTGCCGTTGCGGATGACGCCGGCGATCGACTGGTCGGACTCCAGCCAGCTGGTCACGAGGACCCGTGGGGTGGCGTGCAGGACGTAGGGGACGACGACCTCGGGGTCGTCGGCGTACTCGGCGGCGAAGACGCGTTGTGCGCTCGCCTCGAGCTCGTAGTCGAGCTCCTCGGTGGCTCGCGCCTCGATCTCCGCCAGCAGTGCCTTCAGGTCGATGCCGGGAGCGAGCACTGCGAAGAGCCGGCCGAGGCGGCTGATGGCGCGCAGGTCGGAGCGGAGCGCCCTGGCCGCGCCGGGGTACTGGATCTTGACCGCGACGTCGGTGCCGTCGGACCAGACCGCCCGGTGGACCTGGCCGAGGCTCGCGCTCGCGGCCGGCCGGTCGTCGAAGGTCTTGAACTCTGCCCGCCAGTCCTCACCGAGCTCCTCGGAGAGCACCTCCTCGAGCATGCGCAGGGTCATCGGGGGAGCCGCGTCCTGCAGCTTGGTGAGGACCTCGCGATAGGGCGCGACGAGCTCCTCGGGCAGCGCCGACTCGAAGATGCTCATGGCCTGGCCGAGCTTCATGGCGCCGCCCTTGAGCTCGCCGAGCACGGTGAAGAGCTGGTCCGCCGTGCGGCGCTGGATCTCGCTGAAGACGGCCTCGGCGGGCTTCCCGCCCACCCGCTTGCCGACGCCGATCGCCGTGCGCCCGGCGAAGCCGAGCGGAAGCGTGGCCAGCTTGGCGCCGCGTCCGAGTGTGCTGCGCCGCATCCGGGAGCGTTCCTGGTCGTCGGCCACGGTTCGAGGCTAGTCGTGCGGATGGAAGGATGTGGGCTTGTGACGATCATTGCTGCCGCAGACGGTTCGGCCCTCGGCAACCCCGGCCCGGCGGGCTGGGGTTGGTACTCCGACGAGGACCACTGGGCGTGCGGCGGCTGGGCCCACGGCACCAACAACATGGGTGAGCTGACCGGTGTCCTCGACCTGCTGCAGCAGACCGCCCACATCGACGACGAGCTGCTGATCTACTGCGACAGCACCTACGTCATCAACTCCATCACGAAGTGGATGGCCGGCTGGAAGCGCAAGGGCTGGAAGAAGGGCGACGGCAAGCCGGTCCTCAACGTCGAGATCATGAAGGCGCTCGACGCCGCGATGCAGGGCCGACGCGTGCGGTTCGAGTGGGTCAAGGGCCACGCCGGTCACCCGCTCAACGAGGAGGCCGACCGCCTCGCCACCGCAGCGGCCGCATCCTGGAAGGACGGCGTCGCGCCGGACCCGGGCCCGGGTTTCGCCGGTTCCTCGGTCGAGCATCCCGACGCGCGCGTGGGCCAGACCGAGCCCGAGGCCGACCTCTTCTCGCTGGCGGACGCTGAGTTGTCGGGGCCCGAGCCGTCCGAGGAGGAGCAGGTCGTCGCGCTCGAGCGTTCCCTCCTCACCGATGACGTACGCCGCGACCCGGCCACCGTCGCGGCGCTGCTGCACCCCGAGTGGACCGAGATCGGGGCCAGCGGTGAGGTGTGGTCCCGCGACGACATGCTCGCCGGGATCGCTCCACTCCCACAGACGGCACTCGACGTCGTACGCATCGAGCGGGTGGGGGCAGGGGCGCTCCTGCTGATCTGGCGCGCGTCGTCCGACGAGGGTGACTCGCTGCGCAGCTCGCTGTGGGTCCGTGACGGCCAGCGCTGGCTGCAGCGGTTCCACCAGGGCACACCCGTCGCCTGACCCCCGCAACCGCGGGGCGGCGTACATCCTGAGGCCGGTGATTGTGTGCCGGGCCGGGAGCGCCTCACGGCGCGTGGCCGCTCGAAGCGGCTAATTTTGGGACCCGGGGCTGCCACGGCCCGGCACACGTCGGCGATTCTAGTTCACGCATCCAGCCCCCGTCCGCGCTTAGGGTCGTGACATGGAGCCCACCTACGCCCCGCAAGCGGACGGCAGTCCGGACCCCGGCGAGGTCGTCTGGGCCTGGGTTCCCTTCGAGGAGGACGCGTCGCGCGGCAAGGACCGCCCGGTCGTGCTGCTGGCGCTGGAGGGCGACACCTGGTTCGCGCTGCCGATGACGTCCAAGGACCACGACCGCGACGTCGCGCAGGAGGCGGGCGAGGGAAGGTTCTGGATGGACGTCGGCTCCGGCGCCTGGGACAGCCGCGGACGACCGAGCGAGGTGCGGCTGGACCGGCTGCTGCGCCTCGACGCTGCGTCGGTACGCCGCGAGGGCAGTGCCCTGCCGCAGCAGGTGTTCGAGGCCGTCGTCTCAGCGGCACGCCCGTACCTACCCGCCGAGTCGTGACTTACCGGGAGGGGCGCATCACCCGGCGCCCGATAAGGTGTCTGACGCAACTGATCAGCATGAAAACAGGAGGGCGGCAGCCGTGAGGCGATCTGCACTGGCGGCTGGAACCGCGCTCGTCGCGGCGCTCTCGGTGGGCTGCACCGCCGAGCCGGTCACCACCCCCGAGCCCACGACGTCCGCCAGCCAGCCGGCGAAGATCTCGTTCCTCGCCTACGGCGCGCAGCCCGAGGTTGCGGCGTACCGGGACATGGTCGCGTCGTACATGAAGGACAACCCGGGCGTCGTCGTCACGCTGACCGAGGTCGCCTCCCCTGATGACGTCCTCGACCGGCTGCGCAAGGGGCCCGTGCCTGACGTGTTCCTGATGTCGCGCCGCGACCTGGGTGAGGTCGTCGACGCCGGGCTCAACCAGCACATCGACGAGCTCCTCGACTCGCGCGGCATCGACTTCAGCGACTTCTTCAAGCGCGAGAGCGTCCGCGCCTTCGCGCACAACGACACCCTCGAGTGCATGCCCTACGGCACGTCACCGATGGTCATCTACTACAACACCAACCTCGTCGACTTCGAGGAGATGGCTGAAGCCGAGCTCGACGTGCCGCTCGATGAGGGCGGGCAGCCCACGCACTCGAGCTGGACCTTCGAGCAGTTCGCCGAGGCCGCGAAGTTCGGTAGCCGGCGCGGTGCCAAGGGTGTCTACATCGAGCCGTCGCTTCTCGGCCTCGCGCCGTTCCTCTACTCCGGTGGTGGCCAGCTCTTCGACGACGAGAAGGACCCGAAGAGCCTCGAGCTCTCCTCGGGCGCGACGCTCGAGTCGCTGAGCACGTCGCTGGAGCTGCTGCGCCAGACCGACTTCACGCCCACTCCGCGGCAGCTGCGCCGCCAGCCGGCGCTGGACCAGTTCAAGGACGGCAAGCTCGCGATGATCGCCGGCTTCCGCACGCTGGTCCCCGAGCTGCGCAAGACTCCGGGACTGAGCTTCGACGTGATGCCGATGCCGAGCCTGGGCCAGGACCGCACCGTCGGCGACGTGAGCGGACTGTGCATCTCCTCGACTGCCGTGAACACCAGCGCGGCTGCGGACTTCGTGGTCCACGCCATCGGCAAGGACGCTGTGTCCGACGTCGCCCGCGCGGGTTACCTGGTGCCGGCCAACAACCAGGTCGCCGAGTCCGATGCGTTCGAGCAGAAGGACCGGATGCCGAAGTCGGCCTACGTCTTCAACCGCTCGGTGCGCGACATCGTGACGCCGCCGCTCATCGACTCCTACCCGACGCTCGAGGCCGCCGTCCACGACGCGGTCTACCAGCTGTTCTACAACCGGGTGATCGACATCGAGGAGCTCACGAAGACGATCGACGAGCTCTCGAAGGCCGTCCTCGCACCTGAGCCGACCGAGACACCGAGCCCGTCGGGTTCTCCCAGCGCGTCAGCGACCGCCGGCGGATAACCGGTCGGCTGCAGGCCCTACTCGCAGCCGGGCTCGGGTTCTGTCGCGTCGTCGACGGACAGGTCGTCAGCGACGGGCACCGGCTTGTCGCCCTCGAGCACCGCTTCCGCGAGCAGGGGAGCGACCAGGTCGATCTGCCACGGCCTGGCGCCGTAGGACGCGAGCAGGTCGCCGATGGCGTCGGGAAGCTCGTCGAGCTTGCGCGTGCGCGGCGGTGCCCAGAGCAGGCGGCGCAGGTAGTCGGGCGTGAGGAGGTTCTCGACCGGGATGTGGCGCTCCTCGCCGAGCGCGGCCATCGCCTCGCGGGCGTGGGCCAGGCGGCGGGCGGCGACCGGATCGCGCTCTGCCCAGGCGCGCGGGACCGGAGGTCCGTCACCACGGAGCGTGCGCGGGGGGAGGTCGGACTCGGGAATGGCCAGCGCGTGCTGCAGGGCGGCCACCCAGCGGTTGGCGTAGCGCTCGGCGCCCCGTCCGTGGAAGCCCTTCGTCGCCAGCAGCGCCGTGCGGTCACCGGGCAGCGCGATCGCGGCCTCGATGATCGCGGAGTCGGGCAGGATCCGGCCGGGCGTGACGTCGCGGTCGGCGGCGATCTGGTTGCGCGCCTCCCACAGTCCCTGGACCGCGGCCAGACCGCGGCGGCCGCGCACCTTGTGCAGCTGGGACGTGCGGCGCCACGGGTCGACGCGGACGGCGGGCTCGAAGCCCAGCAGGTGCTCGAACTCCTGACGCGCCCACTCCTCCTTGCCGGCCTCGGCCAGCTCGGCGACCATCGCCTCGCGCAGCTCGAGGAGCATCTCGACGTCGAGGGCGGCGTATTCCAGCCACGACTCGGGGAGCGGACGGCGCGACCAGTCGGCTGCCGAGTGCTCCTTCTTCATGCTGAAGCCGAGCACCGTCTCCATGAGAGTGGCCAGGCCGACGCGGGGGTGGCCGAGCAGCCGCCCGGCGAGCTCGGTGTCGAACAGGGACGTGGGGTGCAGGCCGACCTCGGCAAGGCAGGCGAGGTCCTGGGTGGCCGCGTGGAGGATCCACTCGGTGCCCTCGAGCGCCTCGGCCAGCGGGGCCAGCGTGGTCAGCGGGATCGGGTCGATCAGCGCGGTGCCGGAACCCTCGCGGCGCAGCTGGATCAGGTAGGCGCGCGCCGAGTAGCGGAATCCGGACGCGCGCTCGGCGTCGACGGCGACGGGTCCGGTGCCGGCGGCGAAGCGCTTGGCGACCTCGATCAGCGCCTCGTCCGTCTCGATGACCGCGGACAGCCCGTCGCGCAGGGTGAGGAGCGGGATCGGGGTCGGCGCCTGCTCGCCGGCGGGCTCGTCGTCAGGCCGGGCAGCGACCGGGTTGCTCTCGTGTTCCGACACGCTCAGCCGCGCTGTCCCCGGCGGCTGGGCATTGCCGTGACGCCCTCGGGGACCGGCTCCAGTCCCACCGCCGTGCAGAGCAGCTCGCCCCACGCCTCGACATGCGGCGCGATCTCGAGGTCCGTCGGCGTCCACGACGCGCGGATCTCGATCTGGGCGCTGCCTTCTTCATCCCCCATGCCGCCGAAGCTCTCGGTTGCGACGCGCGTGACCGTGCCGGACGCGTTGGAGTAGGCCGCGCCGTGAGTCTCGAGGGCCTCGGTCAGCCAGGCCCAACCGACCTCGGCGAGCAGCGGGTCGGTGATCATCGTCGGATCGATGTCGGCACGCGCATAGGCCACGCAGCGAAACGTGCCGGCCCAGGCCTCGTTGCCGACGGGGTCGTGCAGCAGGATGATCCGCCCGGTGCCCAGGTCCTCGTCGTCGACCGTGACGTCGGCGCTCAGCGCTGCGGCGTACGGCGCGATGCGCTGGGGTGCGGGCATGTCCTCGCAGAAGACCTCGGGGCGCAGACGAGCTGCTCGCATCGAGGCAACCGCGGTGCGGAACTCCTCGGGCTGCATTGCCGCGCCCGATCCCGGGTGCGTCTCCTGACGGACGACCATGCCTTCCAGCGTAGGGCGCATCACGTTCGCCGGATGTGTGCCGCGCCGCCTGACCTGCGAGGATTCGGTCGTGACCTCCGTAACTGCCCCGGTGACTCCTGCCGACTCCGCGTTCCTCCGCGCCGCCCGTGGCGAGTCCGTGCCGCACACGCCGGTGTGGTTCATGCGGCAGGCCGGGCGCTCGCTACCGGAGTACCTCAAGCTCCGCGAGGGCGTCGGCATGCTCGAGTCCTGCATGGACGCGGACCTGGTCACCGAGATCACCCTCCAGCCCGTACGCCGCTACGGCGTCGACGCGGCGATCTTCTTCTCCGACATCGTGCTGCCGCTCAAGGCCGTCGGCGTCGACCTGGACATCAAGCCCGGTGTCGGTCCGGTCGTCGCCTCGCCGGTGCGCACCCTGGCCGACGTCGAGGCGATCCCGGACCTGGTTCCGGAGCACGTCCCCTACATCACCGCCGCCGTGCGCCAGCTCGTCGGCGAGCTCGGACCGACGCCGCTGATCGGCTTCGCGGGCGCACCGTTCACCGTCGCGAGCTATCTGGTCGAGGGTGGTCCGTCCAAGGAGCACGCCAAGACCAAGGCCATGATGTTCGGCGCTCCTGAGGTCTGGGACGCGCTGATGCGCAAGATCGCGCAGATCTCGTCGGCGTACCTGCGGGTGCAGGTGGCCGCGGGCGCCTCGGCCGTGCAGCTCTTCGACTCGTGGGCCGGCGCGCTCACCCCGGGCGACTACGTCTCGCACGTCATGCCCCACTCGCAGCGGGTGCTGGCGGAGGCCGGCGAGCTCGGCGTCCCGCGCATCCACTTCGGTGTCGGCACCTCCAGCCTGCTGACCCTGATGGGCGAAGCCGGCGCCGACGTCGTCGGCGTCGACTGGCGCACCCCGCTGGCCGACGGGATCTCCCGGGTCGGCGACCGGGGAGTGCAGGGAAACCTCGATCCCACCCTGGTCTTTGCCCCGACCGAGGTCATGCTGGATCGCGCTGCCGAGGTGATCGAGGCCGGCCGTGCCGCCAAGGGCCACATCTTCAACCTGGGTCACGGCGTCATCCCGTCGACGAACCCCGACCAGCTCAAGAAGCTGACGGAATTCGTGCAGTCCTACCCGCTGGACTGAGCCCTACGCCGCGTCTCCAGTCCAGCGGAACGCGCGGCCGGCGGTGTCGAGGACGATGCACGCGTCGTCTGCCGGGCACGACACGCTGAGCAGTTGACGTCCGGGTGCGAGCACCTGGGCACTGCTCCATGCGTCGCCCTTCCAGACGTACGCCGCAGCGTTGTCCGTGATCGCAACACAGAGGTTCTCGCTGGCGCACGAGACCGCTGACAGGTGCACCGTGGCGTCCAGCGTGACCGGTTCCGACCAGGCGCCGTCGCGGTAGGCGAGTGCAGCGCCGTCACGGCCGACGGCCATGCAGAACTTCGTCGCTGTGCAGGACACGTCGTTCAGCGCGTGCTGCGGGCTGGGGACCGTCCGGCCGCTCCACGTGCCGTCCATGATCACGGCTTGTCCGCCCCACCCGTAGCCGGTGAACATCGCCCCGACGCTTGCGCAGAACGAAGCCGTCGGACACGAGATGCTGGCCAGTGAGGAAGTCATCGGAGACGTGCTGGCATCGCCGATCAGCTGGGGCGCCGACCACGTTTCCCCGCTGAGCGTGCGGACGTTTCCGGCGCCGTCGATGCTGTGGCAGGTGGTCGCGGTGGGGCACGCCACGTCGGCGAACCGCTCGACGCCATCGACCACCGTCGGTGCGGACCAGGACGTCCCGTCGAACTGCATCCACACCGGCTTGTCGGGATAGGAAGTCTGGTACTGCATGCCGACGGCCACGCATCGCGTCGAGGAGAAGCAGTCGAGCCCTGCGCGCGTCGGGCGCCTTCCGTCGTGCATGAGCACGTGGGGCAGCGCCACGTCGTACGCCGCGGTGCTGGCGACGAAGTCGACGGGCGTGACCTGGTCGGTGGCGTCGACCTCGAAGGCCTGTCGACGACCACCGATCGCCTGGCACCAGCTGACTTCCGGGCAGTCGATCGGGGCGACGGCGGTCCGATCGAGGTACGTCGCTCCGGTGCCGATGGCCCACGGGTAGGTCCGGAGCCAGTGGTCGGCCGTGCCGGATGCGGGGATCAGGCACCAGGTCCGGGCCGGATCGCACGCGAACTCCTGGATGTTGAGGCCGGTGAACACGTACCGCCAGCGGTTCTCCGACCAGACCTGCAGTCCCAGGTCGACGGCGTACATGCACCAGAAGGTCGTGACGCAGTTGAGCGCGCCGCTCCGGCTTGGCGCGGTCTCGCCGAGCGGGCTTGTCGCCGCCCAGGAGGTTCCGTTCCAGGTGTGGGGGACGGCGTTGTTGTTCGTGGCCATGCAGAAGGTGGTTGTGCGACACGAGACGAACATTTCGCCTACGGAGCCCTGGAACCAGAGGTTCTGGGTGAGTGCCCATCCGGTTCCGTTGAAGCGGTAGGCGTCGCCCTGAGTGGTGAGTGCCATGCAGGTGGTGTCGGCACAGTCGAGCGCGCTGATGGAGCGGGCGTAGCCATTGGCCCCGGGGAATGCGGGCCCGGCTGACCAGGCACCGCCGGTGTAGATCCAGGTGTGATCGCCGCTCGTGGCAAGCATGCAGAAGGTGGCTGACGTGCAGGAGAGGACTGGTGCCGCGAGGTAGGGCCAGTCGCTCTCGGGAACGCCGGTCAGTGCCGGGTCGAAGATCGGTCGGGGCTCGGCCCAGTCAGTGCCGTTGAATGTGCGCCCCCTGCCCTCGCGATCGATCGCCATGCAGAAGGTGGGCGAGGCGCAGTCGACCTGGGTGAAGCCACCGGTGAAGTCCGTTGCCTCCGTGTCGATGAGCTTCGGCAGGCTCCATGCCGTGCCGTCGTACGTCGAGGTGTTGCCGCGACGGTCGACCGCGACGCAGTGGTCGGGTGCGAGGCAGCTGATGATGCGCCGCGAGGTCGGGGGGTCGACGGTGCCGGCCGCGCGCCATCCGTCGGGGAGGGCAGGGGGAGTCGGCGTCGGGGTGGGGGTCGGAGTCGGCGTCGGCGTGGGAGTTGCTGTCGGGGTTGCTGTCGGGGTTGGCGAAACGGTCGGCGTCGGTGCCGGGGGTGCGACGTACCGGATCCGCGATGCCGTCGTGTACGCCGATCGACCGGCTCGCGTCACGACCTGCACGCGCCGCCAGCCGGCCGCATTGCGCGGCGTGACCACGGTCATTCTTGTGCGGGACAACACCTTCACCGAGGTCGCGCGCTGCCCACCGATCGTCACCTGTCGGACGCGAACGAAGGCGCGCCCCTGGATCGTGATCCGAGTGCCGCCGTGTGTGGTCACCGCCTGCGGTGCGACCGACGTGACCCGCGGGCGCATCGCCGCATCGGCAGGCGCGGTCACGGAGAGCTGGAGCAGGCTGATCAGGATCAGCAGTGCGAGCAGCACCGACTTGTGGCGAAGATTCATGGTTACCCCCGTGGCGAGGGTAAGGCCGGAGGGTCCGAATCGTCCCCCTTTTTGGCGATCGGTACTTGCTGATCGGTGGCTGCCGTCACCCTTGGCGTCAAGCATCCGCTCCGCCACATTCCGTGTAACGCGCAGTTCTGTGCGCTTCCGCCCTCGTCGAGAACGGCGGAAGTCGGCCGAACTGCGCGTTACACGGCGGCGGAGGCTGCGTCGCCCTGCAGGGTTGCCTGCGCGACGAGGGCGGCGACCAGGCGGCGTACGGCGTCGGGCGTGCGGTTCTGCCGCCGCTGGACGACCGTGAGCCGGATGCCCGTGTGGTCGCCGGCGATGCGGCGAGCCGTGATCAGGCCGGTGCGCTCCAGCGGGTCACCGATCACGCTGTAGTCGGGGAGCACGGTCAGGCCGAGTCCTTCGGCGACCATCAGCTTGCCCATCTCCGCGCCGTCGGTGCTGTGCCAGTTGCGCGGGAGGTCGCTGCCAAAGAGGCGGTGCGCGAAGCGGTGCATGACGTAGCCAGCCCGCATCGCGACGAAGGGCTCCTCGCGCAGGTCGTCGGCGGTGACCTCGTCCTGCGCTGCGAGTGGGTGGTCGACGGGGAGTACGGCGACCGGTCGGCCGTGGAGCAGGCCGGTGCCGATGAGGTCGGGCGGGAGGTCGTCCCCGCTGAGCAGGTTGACGAGGCCCACGTCGAGCGCGCCTTCCAGCAGGCCGAGGTTGATCTCCTCCTGCTGCATCGTGCGGATCTCGACGGAGGCCTGCGGTCGCTCGGTGCGCAGCGCGTGCACGGCGGGGAGCAGCAGGGTCGCGGTGCCGGCGTTGACCGAGCCGACCCGGAGCGTGCGCCCGGTGGCGAGCTGGTCACCGGCAGCCGCGCGCAGGCGGTCGACGGCCTCGAGCACCTCGACCATGCTCGCCAGCAGCTCGCGTCCCGCGGCACTGATCCGGGCGCCGGAGCGGTGCCGGTCGAGCAGGGTCACGCCGAGCTCGCGCTCGAGCTTGCTGACCGCGTCGCTGAGTGCGGGCTGGGAGACGTGGAGGTGCTCGCTCGCACGGCGCAGCGACCCGAACTCGGTGACGGCTGCGATGTACTCGAGCTGCTCGATCCTCATCGCTCCTCCTTGCTGCTGGGTTGGCCTGCTGTTCCGGCCCGGGCTCTTGGTGGTGGCCGATCGGTCGCGGTGATCGGATGCATCGACGGGGTGATCGGCCATCCCTGCCTCAGATCGCTAGACAAAGTAGATCAAAATACTAGAGTTAAGTCGAAAGGAGGTCGCCCCCATGAACCACGCATCGATGCAGTCAGTCCGGCTCGTCATCTGCCGCTGTAGCGACCTCCTGTGCGCAGCCTGCTGTCGCTGACGCCCCGACCGCTCTCGGGTGTGGTCGGACCCCACCCGCTGTCGCGCCCCGCCCGCCTCGGGATGGACGGCGCGCGCCGTCACCCATCCCTCCCTCCTTGAGGAAAGCCATGATCGAGATCTCCGGACTGACGAAGTCCTATGGAGCGACGACCGTCCTGGACGGCATCGAGCTGACGGTCGGCGACGCCCGGATCGCCGCCGTCGTCGGGCCGAGCGGTGCCGGCAAGAGCACCCTGGCGCGCTGCATCAACCTGCTGGAGCGGCCGACCGGCGGCACGATCGCGGTCAACGGCCGCGATCTGACGGCGCTCTCCGGGCGCGAGCTCAGGCAGGCCCGCCGCGAGATCGGCACGGTGTTCCAGTCGGCCAACCTGCTGCGCCGGCTGACCGCCGCCCAGAACATCGCCCTGCCGCTGCGGCACCACGGCGTCCCCGAGGCGCAGGTACGCCGCCGCGTCCACGAGCTGCTCGACCGCGTCGGCATGCTCCACCGCGCGCACCACTACCCATCGCAGCTCTCGGGCGGCCAGCGCCAGCGCATCGGCATCGCCCGCGGTCTGGCGCTGCACCCCTCGGTGCTGCTCAGTGACGAAGCCACCTCCGGCCTCGACCCGGAGACGACCGGCTCGATCCTGGAGCTCCTCCGCGAGCTCCGGGACGACCTCGGCGTCACGATCCTGGTGATCACCCACGAGATGGACGTCGTGCGCGGCATCGCCGACCACGTCGCCCAGCTCGATCACGGACGGATCGTCGAGCAAGGCCCGGTCGCCGAGGTCGTGCGCCGGTCCGACTCCGAGCTGTCGCGCTCGCTGCTCCCCGTCCCGGCCGCCGTGGTGACGCCGGACGGCCATCGCGAGTGGAGCGTGAGGTACGACGCCGGGGAGGTCTCGCCGTACTGGCTGGCGCGTGCCGGACGTGAGCTCGGAGCAGACGTGGCCGTGCTCTCCGCGCTGGTCGAGGAGTCGGGTGGGGAGGGTGTCGGTCGCCTCGTGGTCGGCATCGACGCCGGGATCGAGGAGGCGCGGGTGCGCGCGGTCCTCCGCGGGCTCGGCATCGCGGCCGAGCGGCGTACCGGTCCGGGCGGCATCGTCGGCGAGGAGCCGGCCGCATGACCGCGATGATCTCGACGCCCTGGCCCGACGTGCCCGATCTGCTGGGCCCTGCGCTCGGCGAGACCGCCCGCCTGGTCGGTCTCGTGATGGCCATCGTCGTGCTGCTCGGGGCGCCGCTCGGCCTGCTGATCTTCAACTCCTCGCCGCTCGGGCTGGCCCCGAACCGGCCGGTGCACGTGTCGATCAGCTGGATCGCGAACCTCGGGCGCTCCTTGCCGTTCCTCGTGCTGATGGCCGCGGTGATCCCGTTGACCCAGCTGGTCTTCGGGACGACGGTCGGCTTCCAGGCCGCGATCATCCCGATGTCGATCGCGGGGGTGGCGTTCTTCGCCCGCCTCACCGAGAGCGCCGTGCGGGAGGTGCCGCGCGAGCTGCTCGACGTCGGCCTCGCGGGCGGCTCGACACGGTGGCAGATCGTCTCGGGGATCCAGCTCAAGGAGTCGGTCCCGGGGCTCGTGGCCGCCTTCACCCTCAACCTCGTCGCGATGATCGAGTACTCCGCGATCGCCGGCGCGATCGGCTCCGGGGGAGTCGGCTACCTCGCCGTCAACTACGGCTACCGGCGCTTCGACGAGCACATCATGATCGCCTGCATCGTCGTGCTGATCGCCCTCGTCCAGGCCATCCAGTTCAGCGGCGACCGGGCGGTCCGCGCCCTCTCTCACTAGGTCTCACTTCGCGCGATCCCGCGCGCCCGCAATCCCTCAGGAAGAAGGAAACACATGTCCATCACGGAGAAGAGCAACAGCAGTCTGGGCGGTCCCGGCGGTCCCGGCGGCTCCGACGACTTCGACATCGACCTCGGTGGCGGTCGGCGCCGGATCCTGGTCGCGGCCATCGCCGTCGTCGCGCTGATCGTCGCCGGCGTCGTCGCCTGGCGCGTGGCCGGTGGCTCGGACGAGGAGACGAAGGCGGACGGCAGTCACTTCGGGAAGAACGTCCAGATCGCCTACCAGGCCAGCTCGGCCAGCGAGAAGGCATTCCTCGAGTACCTCGACAAGGAGATCGCCCCGGACCACGGGATCACCATCGAGCCCGTCGGCATCGAGGACGGCAACCAGCTCGACAAGGCGACGGCCGACGGCAAGTACATCGCCAACATCTACCAGCACAAGCACTGGCTCAAGCAGGTCACCGACTCCACCGGCTGGAAGCTCAGCGCCCTCGGCCCGGTCTTCCAGTGGTCCTACTCGGTCTACTCCGAGAAGTACGACAGCTTCGACGCGCTTCCCAAGGGCGCCACGATCGCGCTGCTCAACGACCCGGCCAACACCGCGCAGGCGCTGTGGATCCTCGAGCGTGAGGGCGCGATCACCTTCAAGGACGGCGTCGACCCGGCCGAGGCGACCGAGCAGGACATCGCCACGAACCCGCGCGGCTTCAAGTTCAAGTACATCGAGTACGGCGCGGGCCCGCGCTCGCTGCCCTCCGTCGACGCGGTCATCGACTACAACATGAGCTTCGTCGACGCCGGGACTCCGGACTCCGAGCGGATCCTCGCCCCCGACGCCCCGAAGGACTTCGCCGGCCAGCTCGTCGTCGGCACGAAGTACCTCGACGACCCGCAGGTGAAGGTGCTCAAGGAGATCTTCTTCGACCCCGCGGTGCAGACCTACCTCAAGACCAATGACGACCCGTCGCTCAAGGGCCAGCTGGCCCCGGTCTCGGCGAGCTGACGGGGGCTGCGTCATGACTACGACTGCGACTCCCGGGACCACGACAGCCGCGACTGCCGCGACCGCCACCACGATTGCCGCGACCCGCCCCGGCACGCCGGAGTGGGCCGCCCTGCTCGAGCGGATCGCCGAGGGCGCCGCGGAGCGGGAGCGTGACCGCGTCGCCCCGCACGAGATCATCGGCTGGCTGAAGGAGGCCGGCGTCGGTCGCCTCCGGATCCCGGTCGAGGCCGGCGGGGCGGGCCTCTCGGTGCCGGAGCTGTTCGCGGCGCTGATCGACCTCGCGGAGGCCGACTCGAGCGTGCCGCACATCCTGCGCACGCACTTCTGGTTCGTGGAGCAGCACCTCCAGGCGAGCAACGACCCTGCGTTCCGGGCGCGGCTCGCGCTGGCGGTCGACGGCAAGCTGGTCGGCAACGGCTTCAGCGAGCAGAGCAGGAAGCCGGTCGGGCTCTCCTTCGACACCGCCTTCACCCCGGAAGGCGATGGCTACCGCCTCAACGGCACGAAGTACTACTCGACCGGCAGCATCTACTCCGACTACACCCAGATCTGGGCAGCGGCTCCCGAGGGCCGGATCGCCGGAGCCGTCATCCCTGTCGACCGCGAGGGTGTCTCGATCCTCGACGACTGGGACGGCTTCGGCCAGCGGCTGACCGGCACGGGCACGACGCACCTGGACAACGTGCGCGTCGAGGCAGGGGAGTTCTTCGACCTGGGCGATCCGAACGGTGAGCCGGTTCCCGGCTACCAGGGTGCGTTCCTGCAGCTCTTCCTCCAGGCCGTGACCGCCGGCATCCTCCGGAGCGTCCGCAACGATGCGGTCGCGTTGCTCAAGCGCCGGGCGCGCAACTACAGCCACGCGGGCTCTCCGCAGGGTCCGGCCCAGGACCGCCAGGTACTCCAGGTGGTCGGCGAGATCTCGGCCGACGTCTTCGCTGCGGAGGCGATCGTGCTGAGGGCAGCGGAGGCGATCCAGGCCGCCGCCGACTCCGTGGTCGACGGCGTGCCCACGGCGGAGGCGGCCGATGCGGCCCAGCTGGCAGCGGCGCAGGCCAAGGTCGCGATCGACCGGTTCTCCTACGCCACCGCCGCGAAGCTCTTCGACGTCGGCGGCACCTCGGCCACGCAGGCGGTCCACAACCTCGACCGGCACTGGCGCAACGTCCGCACGATCTCGACCCACAACCCGACGTTCCTCAAGGCGTCCGCGGTCGGTGACCACCTGGTCAACGGCGTCGGGTTCCCGGCGAACGCCTACTTCTGACCGACCACCTCTCTCAACGACGAAAGCGAGCACCACCATGACCACCACACAGGCATCCCGCTGGACGACCACTCCGACCACGCCGGAGGAGTGGCTCGACCGGGCCCGCGCGGTCGCCACCGAGCTGGCCGTCGACGCCGTGGCGCGCGACCGCGCCAACCAGACGCCGTACGCCGAGGTGCAGCTGCTCAAGGAGAGCGGACTCGTCACCCTGCTCGGCCCGGCCGAGCACGGCGGCGGCGGTCAGGACTGGACCACCGCGCTGCGGGTGATCCGCGCCGTCTCGGCGGGCGACGGGTCGATCGGCCAGCTGCTCGGCTACCACTACCTGTGGGCCTGGGCCGCGCGCCTCGTCGGGACGCCGGAGCAGATCGCCGCGGTGGAGGAGGCGGCGACGAAGGAGACCTGGTTCTTCGGCGGCGCGGTGAACCCGCGTGATGCCGACCTGGTGATCCGTGAGGAGGGTGGCGAACTCGTCTACAACGGCGAGAAGTCGTTCTCGACCGGCGGTCAGATCTCCGACGTGACCGTGCTCGAGGGGGTGCTCGAGGGCACCGACAAGCACATCTTCGCGATCGTGCCGACGGCCCAGCCGGGCATCCAGTTCAAGGGTGACTGGGACAGCCTCGGGCAGCGCCTGACCGAGTCCGGCGGCGTGCGGATCGAGAACGTCCGGGTGCCGTGGGAGGCCGCGGCGGGCTACATCGAGAAGGACGGCGAGCACGTGTTCCTGCCGCGGGTCTACAACTCGCTCAACGTCCCGCTGATCCAGCTCATCTTCGCCAACCTCTACGTCGGTATCGCCGAGGGTGCGCTGGCCACCGCGGCGACGTACACCAGGGACACGACGCGGGCCTGGCCCTACGCCGGTGACGTGAAGCAGCGTGCGTCGGACGAGTTCTACGTGCAGGAGGTCTACGGCGACCTGCGCTCGAAGCTGTGGGCCGCCGAGGCACTCGCCGAGCGGGCGGCGACGCTGATCGAGTCGATCAACGCACACGCCGACGACGTGACGGCGGAGGAGCGGGGCGAGGCTGCCGTCGTGATCGCCGCCGCGAAGCAGGTCGCGATCGATGCCGCGCTCGAGATCGGCACGCGGGTCTTCGAGGTGACCGGCGCGCGTGCGACCGCCAGCGCCGTCGGCCTCGACATCTACTGGCGGAACGTCCGCACGCACAGCCTGCACGACCCGATTGCGCACAAGCGCGCCGAGGTCGGCCGGTATGCGCTGCGGGGTGAGCTGCCCGAGCCCACTTGGTACACCTGAGCAGCGGCTTCCCGACTGCCTCGTGATCGGTGGTCCCTGCCGCAGTGACAGGGATCGCCGATCACCTCCTCGCCGATCCGGATGGCCGCGGGGGGTGGATCACCCATTCGTTCCGTAAAGTCCATTAAAGACATTAAGTTAGAGCAGAGAAGGAGCAGGACATGACCGCACCGGCCACCGAGCCCTTGCAGCCCTTGCAATTCGCCTACTGGGTCCCCAACGTGAGCGGTGGCCTGGTCGTCAGCAAGATCGAGCAGCGCACCGACTGGGGCTGGGACTACAACGTCAAGCTCGCCCAGCTCGCCGAGAACAACGGCTTCGACTACGCCCTCTCCCAGGTGCGCTACACCGCGTCGTACGGAGCGGACCAGCAGCACGAGTCGACGTCGTTCAGCCTCGGGCTCCTCACGCAGACCGAGCGCCTGAAGGTCATCGCGGCCGTGCACCCGTACTTCTGGAACCCCGCCGTCCTCGCCAAGTGGCTGATCACTGCCGACCACATCTCCGGCGGCAGGGCCGCCGTCAATGTCGTGTCGGGCTGGTTCAAGAACGAGGCGGTCGACCTCGGCGTCCGCTGGCTCGAGCACGACGAGCGCTACCGCAACTCGGAGGAGTTCATCCGGGTGCTGCGCGGCCTGTTCGAGTCCAACGACAGGGGCCCCTTCACGCACCAGGGCGACTTCTACCAGATCCACGACTTCCAGCTGAAGCCCGGACCGGTCACCTCGGAGGGCCGTCCGCACCCGGAGATCTTCCAGGGCGGCAACTCGACTGCCGCCCGCGGCCAGGGCGGCCGCGTCGCCGACTGGTACTTCGCCAACGGCAACACCCCCGAGGGCATCGAGGAGCAGATCCGCGACGTCACGGAGGTCGCGCAGGTGCACAACCGGTCGGTGAAGTTCGGCGTCAACGGCTTCCTGATCGGCCGCGAGAGTGAGGCGGAAGCCCGCAACGTGCTGCGCGAGATCATCGACAAGGCCGACCGAGAGGCGGTCGAGGGCTTCGGTGGCGCGGTGAAGCAGGCCGGTCAGTCCGCGGGGGACAAGAAGGGCATGTGGCAGGACTCCGAGTTCGCCGACCTCGTCCAGTACAACGACGGCTTCCGCACCGGTCTGGTCGGCACGCCCGAGCAGATCGCGCACCGCATGCTGGAGTGCAAGAAGAAGGGCGTGAACCTGTTCCTGCTCGGCTTCCTGCACTACCACGAGGACGTCGTTCACTTCGGCGAGAAGATCCTCCCGATCGTCCGTGAGCTCGAGGCCGCCGAGCTCGCCCGGGTCTGAGCCATGACCGTGCTCGAGACCAGCGACCGGGCCCGCCGGAGCGGCGCCACCCGGGTCCCCGTCCTCTCCTCCGAGGAGGCGATCCGGGAGGCGGCCGTGCTCGCCCGTGAGTACGCCGCCGGGGCCGCGGAGCGCGACCGGCACCGGATCATCCCGGTCGAGGAGACTGCCCGCCTCGCCGCGTCCGGCCTGCTCGCGATCACCGTGCCGGCCTCGTACGGAGGTGCGGACCTGCCGGTCGCCGTCGTCGCCGAGGTGTTCCGGCTGCTCGCGGCGGGCGATCCCAACATCGCCCAGATCCCGCACAGCCACTTCGTCTACGTCAACGCGCTGCGCGAGCAAGCGTCCGCGGAGCAGCAGGAGTTCTTCTTCGGTGAGGTGCTCGCGGGCAAGCGCTTCGGCAACGCACAGTCCGAGGTCGGCACGAAGCACGTGCGCGACATCCGGACGTCTCTGGTGCCGGATGCGGTCGCGGGTGATGGGCGCTGGCGACTCAACGGACTCAAGGGCTACGCCACAGGCGCGCTCCTCGCGGACTGGATCCCGGTCCTCACCCACAAGTACGTCGACGGCCCACTGCACGTCGCCTGGGTCGAGCGGACCGCGCCGGGTGTGACCGTCGTCGACGACTGGGACGGGCTGGGCCAGCGCACGACGGCCAGTGGCTCGGTCCGGCTCGAGGACGTCGCCGTGGCGGACGACCGTGTCACGCCCTATCACCTGACGTTCGAGCGGCCGCAGACCTACGGTGCGTTCGCGCAGGTGCTGCACGCCGCGATCGACGCCGGCATCGCCCGCGAGGCGCTGACCGAGGCGGCCACCTTCGTCCGCACGAAGAGCCGGCCCTATCCGGATGCCGGAGTCGAACGCGCTGCCGAGGACCCGCTGGTCGTCCAGGCGCTCGGCGAGGTCGAGGTGCATGTGCGCGGTTCGGAGGCGCTGGTGCGCGAGGCGGCCGCCCTGGTCGACGTCGCCAACGCCGACCTCACCGAGGAGACCGCCGGCGCAGCGAGCCTCGCGGTGGCAGCTGCCCGCGCCGCGACCACCCAGGCGGCACTGTCCGCCGCCAGCAGGCTCTTCGAGGTCGCGGGCACCCGGTCGGCGCTCGCGGCGCTCAACCTCGACCGGCACTGGCGCAACGCCCGCACGCACACCCTCCACGACCCGGCAGCGTGGAAGGTGCAGCACCTCGGTCGCTGGGTCGCCGACGGCGTCCTGCCTCCCAACCACGGGCAGCTCTGACCAGCTGCCACCCCGCCGGCCCCCATCGGGCCGGCCGACAGACACGAGAAGGATCATGAGCAACCTGACGTTCCACTGGTTCCTGCCGACCAACGGCGGGGACGGCCGAGACGTGGTCGGAGGCGGCCACGGCGTCGCTGCCGAGCCCGCCGGCCGCCCCGCGTCGGTGCCCTATCTCGGGCAGGTCGCACGCTCCGCCGAGCAGCTCGGCTTCGAGGCCGCGCTCACCCCGACCGGGGCCTGGTGCGAGGACGCCTGGCTGACCACCGCGATGATCAGCAGCGCCTCCGAGCGACTGAAGTTCCTGGTCGCGTTCCGCCCCGGACTGGTCTCGCCGTTCCTCGCCGCGCAGATGGCCGGCACCTTCCAGAACCTCACCGGCGGACGACTCCTGCTGAATGTCGTCGTCGGCGGCGAGAGCCACGAGCAGCGGATGTACGGCGACTTCCTGGACAAGGACGGCCGCTATGCGCGCTGTGGTGAGTTCCTCCACGCGGTCAAGGCGTTGTGGAGCGGGGAGCCGGTCACGTTCCACGGCGAGCACCTCGCACTCTCGGATGCCGTGCTCGCGCAGATCCCGGACCCGCTCCCGGAGATCTACTTCGGCGGCTCGTCGCCAGCGGCGCTCGACGTCGCCGCGGCGTACGCGGACGTCTATCTGACCTGGGGCGAGCCGCCCGAGGCCGTACGCCGCAAGGTCGACGCCGTCCGTCGGCTCGCGGAGGAGCAGGGCCGGGAGATCCGTTTCGGGATCCGGCTGCACGCGATCGCGCGGGACACCCACGAGGAAGCGTGGGCCGAGGCCGACCGGCTGCTGACCGGGATCTCCGACGAGCAGATCCGCCGGATCCAGGACGGTCTGCGCCGCAGTGAGTCCGAGGGGCAGCGCCGCATGCTCGATCTCAACCGCGGCTCGCGCCAGGGCCTCGAGATCCACCCGGGCCTCTGGGCCGGTATCGGTCTGGTCCGCGGTGGAGCGGGCACCGCGCTCGTCGGCAGCCACGCCGAGATCGCCGACCTCATCGAGGAGTACACAGCGGCAGGCATCTCCGAGTTCGTGCTGTCGGGCTATCCCCACCTGGAGGAGGCCTACCGCGTCGGTGAAGGCGTGCTGCCCGAGCTGGCCCGCCGGGGCCTGTGGTCGCATCCGGCGCCTGTCGCCAGTCCGAGCCGTGCTGCGGTGCCGTTCGGTGCCCGTGCCGACGACCGCATCCCGGTGGTGGTCTCATGAGCGCCCGGACCGCTGCTGTCATCGGCAACGCGCCGCCGGGCCGTGCGCTTGCCGAGGTCGCCGACTCCCGAGATGCTTCGGTTGCGCTCGACCCTCAGGCCCTCCGCGGCTGGTACGGCGCGTTCCCCAGCGGGGTCGTCGCGGTCGCGGCCCATGTCGACGGACAGCTGACCGGAATCGCGGCGTCATCGTTCACCTCGGTCTCCCTGGACCCGCCACTGGTCTCGATCTCGGTGGCGCGGACCAGCAACACCTGGCCGTCGCTCCGCAAGGCGGGACAGATCGGGATCTCGGTCCTCGCCGACCGCCAGGACATCGTGTGCCGCCAGCTCGCGGGCCCGGTGCCGGAGCGGTTCGCGGGCCTGCGGTTCTCGGTGACGAGCGGGGGAGCGGTGCTCCTGCGTGAATCGGTCGCGAACTTCACCACCACGCTCCACAGCGAGATCGATGCCGGTGACCACGTGATCGTGCTGCTCGAGGTGCGCGGTGCCGAGGACGGCGAGGGCAAGGCGCCACTGATCTTCCATCGCTCGGTGTTCGCGCAGCTCGATCGATCGGGGCTCGACCCGTCCGAGCTCGACGGCCGGATCAACGGCGAGCCAGTGCACTGACCGCTTCCCCACCCCGTGTAACGCGCAGTTCGGTGAACTACCGCCCTGCTCTACGACGGCACGAGTCGGACGAACTGCGCCTTACAGGTCGGCGGTGGGGCGGCGGCGTACGCCGCGCAGCACGAGCCAGAGCGGGATGCCGAGCAGCGCGACCACCCCTGCGAACGGGAGCGCCAGACCGAGCAGGGTGCCGAGGCCGACGAGGGCTGCGACCAGCCCGTCCCAACCACGCTCCAGCCCGCCGAAGAATCCGGTGCCCTCGTCGTCCTTCTCCGGCTCCTCGGTGAGCTGGAGGTTGAGGGTGATCGTCGAGAGGGTGGTCTGGCTCTTGAGCCACGCCTGGGTGGACTTGAGCGCGTCGAAGTCGGCCTGGCGGCGCGCGAGCTGCGACTCGATCGCGATGACCTCGTTGAGGTTGACCGCCTTGGCGAGCAGGGCTTCGATCCGCTCCAGGCTCTTCTCCTGGGCCCGGAGCCGGACCTCGTTGTCGATGACCTGGGTGGTGACGTCCTCCGAGCTCGACGTGCTCGAGCGCAGGTCGGCAACCCCTTCGAGGTCCTTCATCGCCTTGGCGAAGTGCTTGCTGGGCACGCGGATCACCACTCGCGTGGCTTCAGGGACGCCGTCGTCGCTGGTCGTCGTCTCCTCCTCGCTGATCGTGCCGAGGTAGGTGTCGATGACGAGCTGGACATCGCGCCTCGCCTTCGTGACGTCCGACGACTCGAGCGCGACCTGGCCGGTCGAGATCACCGCCACAGTGGGCGCCTCGGCCTTCGTGTCTGCCGTCGTGTCGCGGTCGGCCACGGCTGATCCGTCCGCGATGCCGCTCCGGGCGTCGTACCCCTCGTCCGGCATGGCCTCCGGCTGGTCACCACGCCCGCCCTCTGCAGCGTTGTCCCCGGCAGTCATCGCCGCTGGGGACCCCATGTCGGCCTCGCCTGCGCTGCCAGCGCAGCCGCTGAGCGTGAGGAGGGTCGCGGCCGCAGCGGCTGCGATGCCGGCGTTCAATCGGATGCTCATGAGGGTGGGACGGTCCGTACGACGCACTGGTTCCCGACGTGGTCGCGCTGGCTAGGGCTTCTTGCGTGGTCGGGCCGAGCGCAGCCGGACGCGGGGCTGCCCCACCTTGGGTCGCTCCACGTCGAGGAAGGTCTGCGCCTCCGCCAGCTCAACGAGCTTGGCGTAGCCGTAGAGACGAGGATCGAACGAAGGGTGCGTCTTTGAGATGATGCTCCCAACGGTGGACAGCTGCGCCCATCGGTCCTCGCCCGAGGCTCCGTTGACGGCAGACTCCAGGATTTTTCGCAGGTCCGGCAGCGCCGACGTGGTCACGGGGACTGCGATGCCTGACGTCATGGGCCCCTCGGCCTCGCCGAGAAGTTCAAGGAAGACGAACCGGTCGCACGCCTTTTGAAATGCCTCGGGGGTCTTCTGCTCACCCAGGCCGTAGACCGTCTTGCCGGACTCGCGGAGCCTGGTGGCGAGGCGGGTGAAGTCGCTGTCGCTGGAGACGATCGCGAAGGCGTCGACATTGCCCGCGTAGAGCAGGTCCATGGCGTCGATGATCAGTGCAGAGTCGGTCGCGTTCTTGCCTTTGGTGTAAGCCACTTGCTGGATGGGCTGGATCGCGTGGGAGTTGAGGAGTTCGCGCCAGGTCTTCAGGTGCGGGGAACCCCAGTCGCCGTACGCCCGCCGGACGGTCGGAGTCCCGTACTTCGCGAGTTCTTCAAGGATCTCGCTCACGAGTCGGGATCGGGCGTTGTCCGCATCGATGAGAACGGCGAGACGAGTCTGGTCGAGGGCCATGGCTCATGCTCGACCCGCGAACCGCGCTGGTGGGGCGGTACGCCGAAACTCGTGGCGGGACCGTTACGTAGGGTGAGCGCGTGAAGAGCGTCGTGGTCGTCGGTGGCGGCATTGCCGGTCTGGCTGCCGCGTGGGATCTCTCCGTCGACCACGCGGTGACGGTCCTCGAGGCGAGTGACCGCGTCGGGGGCAAGCTCCGGCTCGAGACGGTCGCCGGTGTGCGCGTCGATGTCGGCGCGGAGGCGATGCTCAACCGGCGCCCCGAGGGTGTGGCACTGGCGGGTGAGTTGGGGCTGTCGCTCGAGCACCCGGCCATCGCGTCATCCCGGCTCTGGACCCGGGGTTCGTTGCGGGCCTTGCCGCGTTCGCTGATGGGCGTGCCACTCGACGTCTCCGACCTTGCGTCCTCCGGCGTCCTCTCCGATGAGGGTCTTGCCCGGGTCCGTTCCGAGCCATCGCTGCCCTCGTCCTACCTCGCCGGTGATGTGAGCGTCGGCGCCCTGGTTGCCGAGCGGTTCGGTGACGAGGTCGTCGACCAGCTCGTCGAGCCGTTGCTGGGCGGCGTCTACGCCGGCCGCGCCCGCGAGATCTCGGCACGCGCCGCGGTGCCGCAGCTGGTGGCGATGGCCGCCCGCGGCTCGTTGCTCGAGGCCGCGGCGGCGCTGCCCGCGTCCGACGTACCCGTCTTCGCCGGCGTCACCGGCGGCATGGGCCTGCTGCCCGAAGCGCTCGCTGCGTCCGGCCGCTTCGAGGTCCGCACGTCGTCGCCGGTGCTGCGCGTCGCGCGCGTCGCGGTCGGCTTCGAGGTGACGCTGGAGTCGGACGAGGTCCTGACCGTCGACGCCGTCGTCATCGCCACCCCCGCTGCCGCGAGCGCCTTCCTGCTCATGGACCTCGCGCCCGACGCCGCCGCGGAGCTCGCCCGGGTCGAGTCCGCCGACGTCGCCGTCGTGACCTTCGCGGTCCGTGAGGTCGAGGCTCGGCCTCTGCTCGAGTTCGGTGCCTCGGGATTCCTGGTCCCGCCGGGGGAGCGGCGCGCGATCAAGGCGTCGACCTGGTCCTTCGCGAAGTGGGACTGGGTGCGTTCTGCGGGTCGGGGGGCCGGGGCTTTCGGTGAGGACCTGCTCTTCCTGCGCACCTCGCTCGGTCGCCATCGCGAGCGCGCGCTGCAGCTTGCGGACCACCTGCTCGAGGTGGGTTCGCTGACCGATCTCCATGCGGCGACCGGGGTTCGCCTGGAGCCCGTTGCGACGCAGGTGCAGCGCTGGCCCGCCGGCCTGCCGCAGTACGCCGTCGGCCACCTCGACCGGGTCGCCCTGATCCGTGCCGGTGTCGCTGCGGTGCCCGGGCTCGCGGTCTGCGGCGCGGCGTACGACGGAGTGGGCATCCCCGCCGTCATCTCCTCGGCCCGTGCGGCAGCGGACCGCGTCCGGACGGCCACCGGCGGCCCGGCAGAATAGGCCGCATGACCGACCCGCAGGCCCACATCCAGTCCAACGCCGCGAAGATCAACGAGCTCAACGACACCATCCGCTACACGATGTGGTCGGTGTTCAAGCTCTCCGACGTCCTGGGCGACGCGGATCGCAAGACCGAGGCCGTCGAGCTTTCTGCACTCCTCGACGAGCTGGCCGTGGCCGATGTCACCACCCGCGGTGTGTACGACGTCGCCGGGCTTCGTGCTGACGCAGATGTCATGTTCTGGCTCCACGCATCCACGTCGGATCAACTGCAGGATGCCTACCACCGGATCCGTCGCACCGCCTTCGGCCGTCGTCTCGCGCCGGTCTGGTCGCAGATGGCGCTGCACCGGCCGGCCGAGTTCAACCGCTCGCACCTCCCGGCGTTCCTCGCCGACGAGCGCGCCCACGCCTACGCCGCGGTCTACCCCTTCATCCGCTCCTACGAGTGGTACCTCCTCGACGAGAAGGAGCGTCGCCGTCTCCTCGCCGAGCACGGTGGCATGGCTCGCGACTACCCGGACGTCCGCGCCAACACCGTGCCCGCGTTCGCACTGGGTGACTACGAGTGGATGCTGGCGTTCGAAGCAGATGACCTCTCGCGCATCGTCGACCTGATGCGTCACCTGCGCGGCTCCGAGACGCGTCGCCACGTCCGCGAAGAGGTGCCGTTCTACACCGGCGCCCGCGTCGAGATCGCGGACCTGCTCGACCGCCTGCCCTGACCCTCCCGTCGACACGGCGCGACGTTGCCGTCGACACGGCGCGACTTTCGCGACGACACGGCGCTTCGTTTGAACGAGGCACGAACCTAGCGACGTCTCGACCCGGACTTTGCGCCGTGTCGAGGCCAAGGTTGCGCCGTGTCGGCATTGGCTTGGCAAAGTCTAGGGATTTGATATAGATTCAGCATCATGAACGTCGAACGCTGTTGTCGCTGTCGTTGAGCACCGCTCCGTCCGCTGACCTCCACCACTCGACGTACCCGAAGGACCTCTCATGTCTCGCATCACCACGATCACCCCTGCCGCCCGCACGTCGCCGCTGGCGATCCTCCCGCTGCTCGAGGCGCTCCGCGACCACGCGGACGACCCGGTTCTCTACGAGCTGCTCGACGAGCCGACCGACGAGCGCGAGTTCTTCCTGCTGCAGCAGAACGAGGACTACCAGCTCTGGCTGATCTCCTGGCCGCCCGGCAGCAGCACCGGCTGGCACGACCACGGCTCCGCCGCAGGCGCCTACACCGTCCTGGCCGGCAGCCTCGTCGAGCAGGAGTGGGACGGCAGCCTCCAGCTCACCGACGTCGGCCCGGGCGACGCACGGGCGTACGCCGCGGGGCATGTGCACGACGTGAAGAACCGCAGCAACGAGCCGGCGTTGTCGCTGCACGCCTACTCGCCGCGGCTGGACGCGATGAACCGCTACGTCTTCCGCGGCGACAGGGTCGAGCTCATCGCCGCCGAACCCGGCCGCTGACGTCGAACGAAGCGACCGACGTCTCGACGGTCAGGAGTCGGTCGGGTCCAGGGTCAGGGAGATGCTGTTGATGCAGAACTCCAGGATTACGGACAACTCGGAAACGCCTTCGCGCGCGGTGCGGATCGCGAAGGTCGTCGGTGTCAGTCGAGCAGCCGTCTACCGGGCTCTGGCTGACCAAGCCTCGTGAGAGAAGGGCCCCACCCTTAGGTTCGCCGGTCTCGCGGAAAGGCCGCCCGGTCGCTCCGGCACGTGTCATGTGAACGACCGAGACAGTGTCCAGGAGAGGTAGACCCATTGGGGCCACGTGCCTGGGCTGCCGGAGTAGTCCTTATCCCCGTTCGGGTAGTTGTGTGCTGTTCCGCTGCGATGTGTCGGGTGTCGTGGCTAGCCTCGCGCCACCGAAGGAAGCGAGGGAACATGCGAAGCATCGTCACAATCGACCGCCAGTCGGCTGACGAGTCGGTCGCCATCTGGGTGACGAGCCGGGGAGGCTCGCATGCCGTTCACGCCAACGCGGTCGTCATTGAGTCGGATGACCCGATGTTGGTCGAGAAGGTCCGCTCGCTGACGCGATGTGCGGTGGTCCTGGTTACCGCTGGAACGACCCTGGACGGCTTCCCGGTCGACGGAATGCCGCTGTCCGAAGAGCATCTGCACGGCTTCATCGCTGAGATCGAGGAACACCGCTCGCGTATCTCCTCGGTAGTCGCCGACTACAAGAGGAAGTCACGTTCCCGAACGCTCACCGAGCCGGAGTTCCCGGCGATTTCTCCGGTCGATGGGGCAGATTCTCATCTGACCGCAAGTGAGCGGGCGTTCGCGCTGGCCAACGAGGTTATGAGGCTTTGGTCGGCTTGGCTGGAGACCGATGAGGAGCGCAGGAAGCGGACTGTTCAACCAAGGACAGGCCTGACCCCTTGGGTGATGCCTATTGACATGAACAACGCGAAGATCCCGGATTTCCCAGACCGCTTCCTTGCGGCCATGACAGTTCAGTCCGTGGTGTGAGCATGTTCGACTTCGTTGCCATCGACTTCGAGACCGCGAACGCCTACCGCGGTTCGCCGTGCTCCGTCGGCCTTGTCCGCGTGCGCAATGGCAAGACAGTCGACGAGAAGCACTGGCTGATCCGCCCCCCGGAGCGGGTGGACCACTTCGACCCGTGGAACTCAGCCCTCCACGGCATCACCGCCGAGATGGTTGAGCTCGCGCCCCGCTGGCAGGACGTGTTGCCCTTCATCGTCGACTTCATCGGGGATGACGTCGTCGTCGCGCACAACGCGGGCTTTGATATTGGAGTCATCCGATACGCGTGCGCTGTCGCCAACATCGAGTGGCCCGAGATGCGGTTCCTCTGCACCCTGGTGATGGCGCGCCGAGCCCTCAGACTTCCGACGTACAGGTTGCCGTTCGTGGCGGAGTCCCTTGGGTTTGCGCTTGAGGACCACCACGACGCACTCGCAGACGCGCGGGCCGTGGTCGACGTGATTACCGGCCTTGCGGGGGAGCAGGGCGCTACGGACCTTGCGTCGCTTGCCGAGTCGGTCGGCGTGGGAATCGGCCGCATGAGTAGTGGCATCTACAAGGGCAGCGTTGCTCTTGGCTCGGGAGGCAGGGGTTTCGCGCCCATTGAGGTCAATGCCGACGCTGACGCGGACGGCTACCTCTATGGGAGGGTCGTTGTGTTTACAGGAACTCTCATGTCGATGACGCGGGATATAGCCCGCCAGGAGTGCGCCAAGGTTGGTGCCATTCCGGAGCAGAGCACCACGCTGCGGACAAATGTACTCGTGGTGGGCGACATAAACCCGGCAGTCCTGAGGCCGGGGTCCAACGTCACGGGGAAAGCTCGAAAGGCCTTCGAACTGCAGGACAAGGGGCAAGAGATTGAGGTCATGACTGAGGATGACTTCCTCCGCTGCCTCGAAGGAAAGCCGCTCGGTGGAGCGGATGAACTCATCGCTGCCTCGGACGCTCAGATGCCTGCAAAGACGCCAAGTCGGCTGCGTTCGGTGCCGATCGAGTCCCGGCCTGCTCCCAAGTGGCCCCAGCCTCCAAAGCCGCTGCGCCGGAAGCCGATTCCAACCGACCAGTCGTGCTCGGCTGAGGGCTGCGGGCGCGGCGCTGCGTTCAAGACCCGGACCAAGCCGACATGGTGCGCAGAGCACATCATCGAGATCCAGCGGGACGGGGGAATCCGCCCACTCGAGTCCTTCACACATCCCGATGACTGGCAGTTGACGGAGTGTCTGACATGCTCCGTATCGGCTCACTACCGGTTCAATTACACGGTTGAGAAGAACGGTTGGGGCGAGCGCACGTGCCGTGCGTGCTACTGGCGCAAGTGGGCGGCGGAGACGCGGGCCCTTCAAGGCGCGTGGGCTAGGCGAGACCCGGTTTACGATGAAGAGGCTCGGGCGGTGGCCGAGGACAACGGCTACGAGTACCTAGGGCCCCTAACCGCCCCGTCGTTGCCTGACGACCCGCACCATGTTCGCTGCCGCCGGTGTACGAAGGTCAGCGCTGAGCGCCTGGGCGACATCCAGTTCGGGTGTACCTGTAGGCCCCGGTGACGGGTCTGTGTCGGTGCCATCTGGTGCACTTCGGCTCATGGGCTGGCAATTCATCCATCCGCTCGAATCGCGCACACAGAGAAGGACTCAAGATATGGCAACCCGAGTGTTCGTCAGTTACGACTACGACAACGACTCGTTCCTGAAGGAGGCGCTGGTCGGCCAATCAAGGCTGCCGGACTCGCCGTTCGCGATTTCGGACTACTCGATCAAGGTCGCTTCGCCTGGTTGGAAGGACGAGGCGCGGCGCAGGATCGCGGCGAGCAGCGTGGTTGCAGTGATCTGCGGCAAGCACACCCATGGTGCTGTGGGTGTGGCGTACGAACTGAGCGTCGCGCAGGAACTGGGCAAGCCTTACTTCCTCTTGGCTGGCTACAGCGGCGGTGTGAACCGGAAGCCGACCTCTGCCAAGCCTGCCGACAAGACCTACAACTGGACCTGGGCCAACCTGAAACTGTTGATCGCAGGCAACCGTTGAGCACTCCTGGCGCGGATCCCGGGTTGCTCGACCTGTACAAACTCGCCGTTGAGATGGCTGATCGCGTCTCGGCGAGGCGGGGCGCTGCGAACACGTTCTTCCTCAGCGTTCAGGGCGCGGTCGTTGCGGCGCTCGGCTTTCTCTCCAGCCAGTCGCCTGAGCCCGCCAAGCGGTATCTCATCGCGATGTGTGTGGTGGGAGTTGCTGCCAGCCTTGTCTGGTTCCTTCTGCTCCGGAGTTACCGCGACCTGAACCGGGCCAAGTTCGAGGTGATCCTTCGTCTGGAGCATGACCTCCCCGTCGCTCTGTTTGCAGATGAGTGGTCCTCTCTCAAGAAGGACCCGATTGCCCGCTGGCGCGGCAGGTACGCGGAACTAGGCTCGGTAGAGCGACTCGGCCCTGCCTTATTTGGCGCTATCGATCTTGTCCTGGCTTCGTTCATCCTGTTCTCATGACGACGTACCTCGACCAACTTGCCGAGCGTGTTCGGTTAGCCGTTCCCGCCGAGGTAGGCATCCCAGACGCGTCAGATGATCTGTTCCGCCTCTATGCCCTTCTGGCGCGGGTCAAAGGCGAATCCGTTACCCGACGAGACGTCCATGATGCGTGGGTGGCGTGGATGCAGGCGAAGGGCGAACGACACGAGTCGATGGTTTCGTTCGACGATTTGGCACCTGACATTCAGGCTGAGGATGAACCATTCGTTCAGGCCATCCGCACTGCCTCAGGACCGGACGAATCCTGACAGATGAGACAGGTCCGGCCCGACGTGAAGATGGACCAAATCTGCTTCCCAGACTGACCTGCTACTTCTCATCCAAAATGAGGCTGATCGAGTTGATGCAGTAGCGGTCACCCGTCGGGGTGCCGTAGCCATCGGGGAAGACGTGCCCCAGGTGTGAGCCGCAGTTGGCGCAGCGCACCTCGGTCCGCTTCATGCCGTGGGTGTTGTCCTCGATGTACTCGATCGCGTCGGACTCGGGCTGGTAGAACGACGGCCAGCCGCAGCCGGAGTGGAACTTGGTGTCGCTGCGGAAGAGCTCGGCCTGGCAGGCCTTGCACTTGTAGACACCGGTCGTCTCGGTGTCGGTGTACTCACCGGTGAACGCGCGCTCGGTGCCGGCCTTGCGCAGCACCTGGTACTCGTCCTTGGTCAGCTGCTCGCGCCACTCGGCGTCGGACTTCTCCACGTCATATCCCACGCCCCCGAGCCTACCTACCCGAGTCGAGTGCGCAGGTGGTCGCCATCTCCAGATGGCTGCGCACTCGACTCGGATACCTTGGGCGCATGCCGAAGGCGCCAGCAGCAGAGGTGATCGCAGGGGGCCGCGCGGTCCGCATCTCCAGCCCGGACCGGGTGATCTACGAGGCGACCGAGCGGACGCCCGCGATCACCAAGCTCGACGTGGCGGAGTACTTCGCTGCCGTCGGTGATGCGATGCAGGAGTGGGTCCACAACCGGCCGACCGCGCTCGAGCGCTGGCCCGACGGCTGGCGCGAGGGCATGAAGCTGGCGACCGGCCCGCAGGACAAGGATGCCGAAGGCTTTTACCAGAAGCGGATCCCCCGGGGCGCTCCCGACTGGGTCGAGACCGCACGCATCGCCTTCCCGAGCCGGCGCACTGCCGACGAGGTCTGCCTGACCGAAGCGGCGACTGCTGTCTGGGCGGCCCAGATGGGCACGCTCACCTTCCATCCGTGGCCCTGCCGTCGTGACGACACCGATCACCCCGATGAGCTCCGCATCGATCTCGACCCGCAGCCCGGCACGACCTTCACCGACGCGGTCCGGGTCGCCGGCGCTGCTCGCGATCTCCTCGTCGAGCTCGGCCTCACCGGCCTGCCGAAGACCAGCGGCAACCGGGGCGTCCACGTCTTCGTCCCGATCCGGCCCGAGTGGACCTTCGAGGAGGTCCGTCACGCCGCGCTCGCCTTCGGCCGTGAGCTGGCCAAGCGCGACCCCGCGCGAGTGACCACCGCGTGGTGGAAGGAAGAGCGCGGCCAGCGGATCTTCGTCGACTTCAACCAGAACAACCGCGACCGCACGATCGCCAGCGCCTACTCGCTGCGCCCGCTTCCGGGAGCGCCCGTCTCCACCCCGGTGACCTGGGAGGAGCTGTCCGGGATCACCGACCCCCGGGTCTTCAACCTCGTCACGGTCCGGGAGCGGATCGCGGCCGGCGACTTCCCGACGTACGCCGCGGAGCAGGGCGACCTGACTCCGCTGCTCGACCTGTGGGAGGCGGATCCGAGCGAGGCGAACTGGCCGCCGGACTACCCGAAGATGCCCGGCGAGCCACCTCGCGTGCAGCCCAGCAAGAAGGTCGCCGAGCACTGGGACTCAGCCGGCAACCGCATCACTGAGTAACGGGACTAGAACCCGCTGACGCCCTCGCCTCCGCCCGCGGACTGCTCCTCGAGGGTCTCGTGCTCGATCAGGTGCAGAACCGGAACGCCGAGCTTGCGCCGCGCGCGGGACGTCCAGTCCATGTGGAAGAACTCGGCAACCAGGTGCGCGCGCGTCAGGATGATCGCCTCGCGGCCGTCGACCTCGGTGACCTTGGCGGCGAGCGCATCGACCGGTGCCTCGTGGACGATGTTGCCGACCACCTCCGCGCCGATCGACCGCAGCGCCGCGATGCTCGCGTCGAGGGCGTCCTGCGACTCGGCCTCGCACTCCTCGCGGACCTTCTTGATGTCGATGTCGGCCATCGCCGGCGGCGGGGCCAGCATCACCTCGCCAGCGGCGAGCGAGCCGAGGGTCGCCTCGACGCGTGCTGCGGCGTCCTCGACCGGGATCAGGAGGTGGTAGCGGACCTCCTGGTCGAGATCCAGCTCCTCGTGCAGGCTGACGACCTCACGGGCGTCGACCTCGCTGAGCGCCTGCTCGGCGAGCAGGACGACGTCGTACTTCGGCTCGTTCGCGGAACTGCTTGCGGGACTCGTCGGATCAGGCATTTCATCCATCGGTATCGCCTCCTGCACCCCACTCTAGGGTGCGCCGAGGACCTCCGACAGGTCGTAGGAGACCGGTTCGTCGAGCTGCTCGTAGCCGCATGACTCCGGGTCGCGGTCGGGCCGCCACTGCTTGAACTGAGCGGTGTGCCGGAAGCGTCGTCCCTCCATGTGGTCGTAGCCGACCTCGACCACGCGCTCGGGCCGCAGCGGGACGAACGAGAGGTCCTTGCCCTGGCTCCAGCGGCTCTGCGTGCCGGGCGTGCGGCCCGGGTTGGCGGTCAGGAACTCCGCCCAGTGCCCCCACGGGTGCTCGCTCAGGTCACAGACCAGAGGAGCGAGTTCCTCGATCAGCTCGGCCCGGCGCCTGGCAGTGAAGCTCGCGGCGACGCCGATGTGCTGCAGCCCCTCGGGGGTGTAGAGCCCCAGCAGCATGCTCCCGAGCAGCGGCGCCTCGGGCGTGGAGGTCTTGTGCAGCCGGAAGCCGGCGAGCACCACGTCGGCGGTCCGCTCGTGCTTGATCTTGAGCATGGTCCGCGCGTTGGGCTGGTACGCCGCGTCGAGGGGCTTCGCGACCACACCGTCGAGCCCCGCGCCCTCGAACTTCTCGAACCACTGCTCCGCGATGTCCGGATCGGTAGTCGTGCGGGTCAGGTGCACGCGCGCGCCGCGACCGGTGACCTCACTGACTTCAGTGATCGGCGCGAGCGTCGCCAGCGCTGACTCGAGGGCCGCGCGGCGTTCGGCGAACGGCCGCTCGACGTACGACGTGTCCCCGAGCGCGAGGAGATCGAACGCGACGTACTCAGCGGGCATCTCGGCGCTGAGCTTCGCGACCCGTGAGGCGGCGGGGTGGATGCGCTCCTGGAGTGCCTCGAACTGGAGGCGGTCCGCAGATGCGACGAAGAGCTCACCGTCGAGGACGCAGCGGTCGGGCAGCTGCTCGCGCATCGCCGACACCACCTCGGGGAAGTAGCGCGTCAGTGGCTTGGTGTTGCGGCTGGTCAGCTCGATCTCGTCGCCGTCCTTGAAGACCAGGCAGCGGAATCCGTCCCACTTCGGCTCGAAGCTCAGGTCGTCACGGTGGGGAACACCCTTGACCGACTTCGCGAGCATCGGGAGGACGGGCGGCATCACGGGCAGGTCCATGTGCCGAGCCTAGGACTGACGACGTGGGAGGGAGGCGCCCCGACGGGGGATTGACCAGGGCGCCTCCCGGTCTGGTGATCAGCCGCTCGTGCTGAAGAACGTCTTCGGCGGGTTCGAGAGGAACGTGATCGTGTAGGTGTAGCTGAAGTCGACGTCGGTGATGACGGTGTTCCAGTTGCCGTTCGGGCAGGTGCCCGCGGGGACAGAGGTGTCAGCGCTCGCTGACAGCTGCGGGATGACCAGCTTGCCGTTCTTGGGCTCGAGCTGGCCGCTCGTGGCACTCGACTGGTTCGTCGTGTCGTGCGGCGGGACCCACTTGTCATTCGTGCCGGGGTTGTGGCACTCGACCGAGACAACGGTGAAGACGTTCAGTGTCGCGACGGCGTTGTAGTTGCCGACCCCAGCGATGGTCGAGCTGTCGCAGGTGACGGTGTCGCCGGAGACGTGGCACGCGGGGGCGGTCTTCATGAAATGGGGGCCGGCTGCGCTCGCGGGGGCGGCGAACGCGAACAGGCTCGTCAGGATGGCGATGATGAGGGACAGGCGCTTCATGGTGGTGCTCCTGGGTCAGGGAGGGAGTGCGCCCGAGCGCGCGGAGCAAGAGGTGAGGGCACCTCGTTCCACACCTTTCGCCGAACCGCCATCGGCCAACAGGCCCGTCTGTGGTCATTCCCGGCTCTGGGGACCGGACGAGGGTGTCGCCCGGGGCGATGCCTGCCCGGTTGTCCGGGGAACCCCGGACAGCCGGTCCATTGGCCCCGGGTCGGTTCGGGCACTTCCGCCGCCGCGCTCTAGGGTGGGACTGCCGTCTCCGCCGGATGCAAGGGGTGCGTCCACTGTTCCCAGTGGTAACCCCGGTCTTCGGTGGTCATCGGTCTTTCCCCGGTTGGTCTGCCGGCAGGGCCCGCCTGACTTTGAATCAGGACTAGCGACGTAGGTTCGACTCCTACCCGGGGAGCAAGTGTCAGCGCGATGTACCGTCTCCCGGTGCGCCCGACTCCTGCGACCGACGGATTCCGACCGGACATCCAGGCCCTGCGCGCCCTCGCCGTTGGCGGGGTCGTCGTCTTCCACCTCTGGCCTGGAGCCCTGCCCGGCGGCTACGTCGGTGTCGATGTCTTCTTCGTGATCAGCGGCTTCCTGATCACCGGCCACCTGCTGCGCGAGCGGGCGGTCGAGGGCCGCGTGCACGTCGGGCACTTCTGGGCACGACGGGCCCGCCGGCTCCTGCCCGCGTCCTTGCTGGTGCTGCTGGTCTGCACCATCGCGACCGTGACCCTCGTGCCTGCCCCGCTCCGCCTGCAGAACCTGCGCGAGATCGCGGCGTCGGCGCTCTACTCCGAGAACTGGCGTCTCGCGCTCGACTCGGTCGACTATCTCGCCGAGGAGAACAGCTCCTCGCTGGTGCGCCACTTCTGGTCGCTCTCCACGGAGGAGCAGTTCTACCTCGTCGTTCCCCTGCTCCTGCTCGCCGTCTTCGCGATCGCCCGCCGCGCACGCCCCGAGCGCGCCGTCGCGGTCGCACTCGGCGCAGTGGTGGTGCTCTCGCTCGCGTACTCGATCTGGCTCACGGAGACCACGCCCGGCGTCGCCTACTTCTCGACCTTCACCCGCGCCTGGGAGTTCGCCGCGGGCGGCCTCCTCGCGGCGGCGGACCCCCGTCTCCCGACGAAGCTGCTGCGCCCGGCAGCCCTCCCGGCACGGGTGCGCGCTGTCGCAGTTCCCGGCACGATCGCCTGGGTCGGCATCGGCCTCGTCGCCGCGGCGTACGTCGCGTTCTCGGGGCAGACCGCGTTCCCGGGGTGGGCGGCGGCGCTGCCGGTTGTCGGCACGGCGCTCGCGCTCTGGGCCGGCCCCGCCTCGGCGCTCGCACGGATCGGGGCGTGGGCGCCTGTGGCGCTGGTCGGCCGGGTCTCCTACGCGATCTACCTGTGGCACTGGCCGCCGATCATCCTGATGCCTCTCGTGACCGGTCACGACCTCACGCACGTCGAGAAGGTCGCCATTGCCGTCACGACGGTCGCCGTGGCCTGGTTCTCGACGAAGTACGTCGAGGAGCCGGTGCGGTTCGCGCCCCGTCTGCGTGGCTCGCGCACAGCCATCGCCGTCAGCGCGGTCGGCGTCGTCGTGGTGGCTGGCCTGGCTCAGGGTGCCGCGACCGCGCAGAAGCGTGATGACGAGCGGCTCGCCTCGACCGTGGAGCGTTTCAAGGCGTCACCGCCCCGTTGCCTGGGTGCCCAGTCGCGCGATGCCGCGCTGGCGCCCTGTGTGAACCACGACCTCGACGGCCTGCTCGTGCCGCAGCCCGCAGTGGCTGCCAGCGACGACGAGAACCGTGCGCGTTGCTGGGGCATGGAGCGTGACCAGGCCCGCGTCTGCACCGTGGTCGCGCCGAAGGACTACACACGCACGATCCTGACCGTCGGCGACTCGCACGCCAACACGCTGATCGGGGTCTACGAGAAGGTCGGTCGCGCACACGGCTGGCGGGTGATGTCGGCAGGGCTGGGCGGCTGCTACCTCACCGAGGCCGAGCAGCTGCAGCCGTCCGCTGCGCACGCCGCCACGTGCCGCGCATGGAAGGAGTCGGTCCTCGACTGGGCCGGCACGAACACCCCGGACGCCGTGATCGTGACGCACTCGTCCGGCGACCGGACCGTCGTGGCGCCCGCGGACCAGATGGAGAAGGTCACCGTCGACGGGATGGTCGCGGCGTGGGAGCGGCTCCCGGACGTGCCGGTCATCGCGATCGTCGACAACCCCAAGGTGCCGCGCGACACGCAGGTCTGCGTGGACCGCGACCACGCCACGGCCAACGAGCGCTGCTCCGTGCCGAGGTCGATCGCCTTCAGCCGGTTCGACGGCCAGGCCGAGGCCGTGAAGCGCTTCCCGCGCGCGACCCTCGTCGACCTGTCCGACTTCTACTGCGACGAGACGATGTGCCCACCGGTGATCGGGCACGTGCTGGTCTACCGCGACGCCTCACACGTGACGGGCACCTGGGCGGCCACGCTCACGCCGTACATCGACCGGGCGGTCAGCGCAGTGATGCGCTGATCGCAGCGTCGTCAGCCCGCAGTCAGTTCCGGGCGGTCAGTTCCGGGCGGTCAGCGCCGGGCCGTCAGTGCCCGCCGCCGCCCGGCTTGCAGGAGTCGCCCGGGTGCAGGCCGATCGTCCCGAGTAGCGCTCGCGTCTCGGGGTCGACCTGGCCCCAGTTCTGGGTGCGGGTGAACCCGTCCCCGTCGGGGACGTCGGGGTTGCCGCTGTAGGTGTCGTTGAGCCCGGAGAAGGCACAGATCGAGGAGCCGTTGAGGTGCCCGTCCTCGTCCTTGAGGCTCTGGCCGTTGCCGGTCCATTCGCCAGCGGAAGCCGCTGTGGTGCTGAGCGCGATGAGGGCGAACGCCGCTGCGGCGCCACCCGCGAGCGGCCGGATCAGGCTGGTGCGGTGCATGGGGGACTCTCCCGGGGGAACGGGCGTCGGCCGGTTGTCGGCGCCGGGTGACCTTTCGACGCTAGGAACCCGGGGGTGAGCGCGCAATGACACCCGCAGGTGGTCAAGGACCGGGGCGCCCCGGAGTGCGCCCCAGAGTCATCGGCCCGGGGGACCGGCTAGCCTCGGCGTGTGAGCAGCAACGACCTGACCGTCATCGTCCTGGCCGCTGGCGGCGGCACCCGGATGAAGTCCAAGACCATGAAGGTGCTGCACCGCATCGGCGGCCGCAGCATGATCGGCCACGTCCTCACCGCGGTCTCGGCGACGGAACCGACGCGGGTGGTCGCGGTGGTCGGCACGCAGCGTGAGCAGGTCGGTCCGCATGTGCTCGAGTACGCCCCCGCCGCAGTGCTCGCGGTGCAGGAGACACAGGACGGCACCGGCCACGCGGTCCGCGTCGCCGTCGAATGCGTCGGCACGCCGCTGAGCGGGACCGTCCTCGTGGTCACGGGCGACACGCCGCTGCTGCGTGGCTCGTCGCTGGCCTCGTTCGTCGAGGCCCACGTCGAGAGTGCTGCTGCCGTCAGTGTTCTGACCGGCATCGTGCCGAACCCGTTCGGCTACGGCCGCATCGTGCGCGACTCGACCGGCGGCGTCGACGCGATCGTCGAGGAGAAGGACGCCACGCCTGCGCAGCGGGAGATCGCAGAGATCAACTCCGGGATCCTGGCCTTCGACGCGGCCTTCCTGAGCGAGGCCCTCGGCCAGCTCACCAACGACAACGCCAACGGCGAGTACTACCTCACCGACACGGTGAAGATCGCCCGCGCCGCCGGCCGTCCGGTCGCCGCGCACCCGGTCGAGGACGTGCGGGAGACCGAGGGCGCCAACGACCGAGCCCAGCTCGCCGAGCTCGGGCGGGTGCTCAACCAGCGCATCGTCACGCAGTGGATGAAGGACGGCGTCACGATCATGGACCCGGCCACCACCTGGATCGAGTCCGACGTGGTGCTCGAGCCCGACGTCACGATCCTGCCGGGCACGCAGCTCCTCGGTGCCACCGTCGTCCGTGAGGATGCCGTGATCGGTCCGGACACGACGCTCGAGGACTGCGAGATCGGAGCAGGGGCTCGCGTCGTACGCACGCATGGGCAGTTGGCTGTCATCGGCATGGAGGCGACTGTCGGGCCGTTCTCCTACCTGCGCCCCGGCACCGTGCTCGGTGCCGCCGGCAAGATCGGCGCCTTCGTCGAGACCAAGAACGCCCAGATCGGCAACCGCTCCAAGGTGCCGCACCTCTCCTACGTCGGCGACGCGGAGATCGGCGAGGACTCCAACATCGGGGCCGGCACGATCTTCGCCAACTACGACGGCAAGAAGAAGCACCGCACGAAGATCGGCAGCCGCACCAAGACCGGCTCCAACAACACCTTCATCGCGCCCGTCGAGATCGGTGACGACGCGATGACAGGCGGCGGCACGACCGTGCGCAGCGACGTACCTTCGGGTGCTCTGGCAGTGTCGTCCGGGCCGCAGCGCAACCTCGAAGGCTGGACCGGGCGCAACGACGCAGATTGTTGAGGCAGAATTGGCCGCGGCGGCGAGGGCATTGGCGAGGAGCTACAGGGTGACGGCATACACGAAGACCACCGAGAAGAACCTGATGGTCTTCAACGGTCGAGCGCACCCGGACCTCGGTCACGCGGTGGCGGCCGAGCTCGGCGTCCACGTGGTGCCCACCTCGGCCTACGACTTCGCCAACGGCGAGACCTACGTCCGCTACGAGGAGAGCGTCCGCGGTTGCGACGCGTTCGTCATCCAGAGCCACACCGCTCCGATCAACTCCTGGATCATGGAGCACCTGATCATGGTCGACGCGCTCAAGCGTGCCTCGGCCAAGCGGATCACCGTCGTGCTGCCGTTCTGGGGCTACTCGCGCCAGGACAAGAAGCACCGTGGCCGTGAGCCGATCTCGGCCCGTCTGGTCGCCGACCTGTTCAAGACCGCCGGCGCCGACCGCATCATCACCGTCGACCTGCACGCCGACCAGCTCCAGGGTTACTTCGACGGCCCCGTCGACCACCTGATGGCCCTGCCGATCCTGGCCGACTACATCAAGGAGAAGTACGGCGACCAGGAGCTCGCGGTCGTCTCCCCGGATGCCGGCCGGATCAAGGTCGCCGAGCGCTGGGCCCGTCGCCTCGGTGGCGTGCCGCTGGCGTTCATCCACAAGACCCGCCGCACCGACGTCGCCAACGAGGTCGTCGCCAACCGTGTCGTCGGTGACGTGCGCGGCAAGATCTGCGTCCTCACCGACGACATGATCGACACCGGCGGGACCATCGTGAAGGCCGCCGAGGCGCTCATGGCCGATGGTGCCGCGGGTGTGGTCATCGCGGCGACCCACGCGATCCTCTCCGACCCCGCTGTCGACCGGCTGAAGAACAGCCCGGCCATCGAGGTCGTCGTCACCGACACCCTGCCGATCGCCGACGACCGTCGCTTCGACAAGCTGACCGTCCTCCCGATCGCGCCCATGCTGGCCCGCGCGATCCGAGCGGTGTTCGAGGACGGCTCCGTCACCTCGATGTTCGACGGCCAGGCGTAGTTCGTCGAGACGACGACTGCGCGAGCGGCAAGTCGAGCTTGCTCGTGCTTGTCCGAGCGAGTGCGCACGTCGCAAGTGTGGCGTTGACACGGCGCAAAGTTGGCGTTGACACGGCGCAAAGTTGGCGTTGACACGGCGCAAAGTCGGCGCCGTCAGGGGAGTAGCGCGACGCCGTCGCCGGTCAGCTCCTTCGCGACTCGCCCTCGGCCAGTGCTCACGAGCAGCAGCTCCTGCATGGGCCCGCTGACTGTCGGGCCGCGCCCGCGCGCCCAGTCGGCGTCGGTGGCGACGAGGCGGACGTGGCCGGTGCGCCAGCCCATCATCCGCGCGTGAAGCCGGGCCCGGTCGGCGGCGACGATTGCGGCGTCGACAGGCATGTCGTGGGCGAGCCCGAGCGGTCGGAGGATGTCCTGCGTGTGCACGAGTACGTCGAGCATCGGCTCGATCCGGGTCGTCACGGGCACGTGGCGCAGGGACCCGTCGTACGTCTCGAAGTCGGCGAGCACCAGCTCGCGTGTCTGGTCGGTGCTCCAGTCCTTCACTGCGCGATAGAGCATCGTGTTGTAGCTGTGGCCCAGGTTGCGGACGGTCATGCGGCCGATGTCAGACCAGCCGATCTGGGGGTTGGAGATGATGTGCGCCGCGACGTCGAGCACTGTCCATCCCGGGCACACGCTCTCCTGCTGCCAGGCCTCCGGGGGCAGGTCGGAAAGCAGCGACGCGAGGGCGCGGCGTTCGCGGTGGATGTGCTGCCAGGTCGTCGCGGGGTCCATGCCCCTCCTCCTGTGCGCCCGGCCAGTCTGCGCCGTTGTGCTCATCACTGCCCCAATCGTCAGCCTACCTGACTAAATAGTCAGGTAGGCTGACTTAACTGTCAAGACCCGCGCAAGGAGGACCTGTGGCCGACCAGCTCCATCCCGGCGTACTCATGTTCGTCGCCGTCCGCCACATCGAGACCCGCGTCGTCGACGCGATCGTCGCTGCCGGGTTCGACGACATCACGCTGGCCCAGGCGCGCGTCGCGGCACGGATCGGGGACGAGGGGTCGCGGCTCACAGAGCTGGCCGCGGCTGCTCAGGTCACCAAGCAGACGGCCGGGGCGATGGTCGACCAGCTCGAGCGGGCGGGGTACGTCGAGCGGATCCCCGACCCCTCGGACGCCCGGGCGAAGCTGGTGCAGTTCGCGCCGCGAGGCCGTGAGGTGCTCGCGGTGGCGAGGCGAGTGGAGGAAGAGATCCGCGCGGAGTGGGAGCAGCACCTCGGCGTACGTCGCCTGCGCGAGCTCACCGACTCGCTCGAGAAACTGCGGGAGATCACCGATCCCTGGGCGTGAGCCTCCCAACTTGCGCCGTGTCGACGTCGAGGTTGCGACGTGTCGGCATCGAAGTTGCGACGTGTGGACGATTTGGGGGGCACGGCGGATGCGGCGTACGCTTCTCCAGTTGCCTCGGCGAGGGAATGCCCCAGTGATGGGGAGTTCCGTGATCGACAGGGCTGGTTCTCTCCGGAGCGCTGTGCTGCTGTCATGAGCACGGCGCTCTTTGTGCGTTCCGGACCGGTGGCCCCCACATCGTCACCACCCACCGCACAGGAGTTCACATGTCTGCCTCGACTTCCGAGTCCCACATCAAGGCCTCGACCCGCACCGAGTTCGGCAAGGGCGCTGCCCGCCGTGCCCGTCGCGACGGTCAGATCCCCGCGGTCATCTACGGCCACGGCAACGACCCGGTCCACATCACCCTCCCGTCGCACCAGACGACGATGGCGATCAAGCACCTCGGTGCCAACGCCGTTCTCGACCTGACCGTCGACGGCGCCGAGTCGCTCGCGCTGGTCAAGGCGATCCAGGTCGACCCGATCAAGCGCGTCATCGAGCACATCGACTTCGTCGTCGTCATCAAGGGCGAGAAGGTCACCGTGGACGTCCCGGTCCTCACGGTCGGTGACGCCGAGAAGGGCACGCTGGTCCAGATCGAGAACAACACCATCTCGCTCGAGGCCGAGGCCACCCACATCCCCGAGTCGGTCGAGGTCGACATCGAGGGCCTCAAGGCCGGCACGCAGATCCTCGCCAGCCAGCTCGTCCTGCCCAAGGGCTCGACGCTGCTCGCCGACGCCGACCTGCTCATCATCAACGTCACCGGTGAGGTCGAGGCTGACCTCGGCGAGATCGCCGAGGTCGAGGGCGAGGAGGGCGAGTCCGCCGAGGCTGCCTCGGAGTGACCTCCCGGCGCCGGCTGTGAAGCCCGCGCCCACCGGTAACGCCCTGTCCAGCGCACTTCTGCCGCACTCTGCGGCGGCGGAGGTTGCGCGGACGGGGCGTTGCTCGTTCCACGGGTCCGCGATACTTCTCCCATGAGTGAGAGCGACGTCTGGCTGGTTGTCGGCCTGGGCAACCCCGGTCCGTCGTACGCCGGGCACCGGCACAACGTGGGCTACCTGGTGACGGACGTGCTGGCCGAGCGCATGGGATCGAAGTTCAAGTCCCACAAGACCGGCCGCGCCGACGTGGTGGAGGGACGGCTCCAGCCGGGCGGTCCACGCGTCGTACTGGCACGGGCGCGTTGCTACATGAACGAGTCCGGGGGGCCGGTCAAGGCGCTCGCCTCGTTCTACAAGGTCGAGCCCGACCACGTGATCGCCATCCACGACGAGCTCGACATCGCGTTCGGCACGCTGCGCGTCAAGCTCGGCGGCGGCGACAACGGGCACAACGGCCTCCGCTCGATGCGCTCGTCCCTCGGCACTGGTGACTTCTTCCGGGTGCGGGCCGGCATCGGACGACCTCCCGGTCGCCAGGAGGTCGCCGATTTCGTGCTGTCCAACTACTCCACGGTCGAGAAGAAGGAACTTCCGTTCCAGGTCATCGACGCGGCCGATGGCGTCGAGTGCCTGATCGCCGAAGGACTCGAGAAGACCCAGCAGCGCTTCAACTCCTGACCTGTTCGACGTCAGCAGTGCTTGAAGTCAGCAGTGCTTGAAGTCGATGACGATCCGCTGCGGCTCGTGCAACCGCATGACGCGGTACGGCGCCCTGGTCGATCCGTCGCAGGACAGCCCGAAAGCGAAGTTCACGTAGCCCTCGTAGTCGCCGGTGAACGCGATCGCCTTCAACGTCCGGAAGCCGGGACGCGCGATTCTCGGACCCGTGTACGTCGACGTGCCGTCGTTGCGGTGGGCGTAGGCGGGGTTGAAGGTGATCCCGAGCCCGCCGCGGATCGGCACCAGCGCACCGCTGCCGTCGTAGTAGAACCTCGCGCCGTAATGGGTCCGGTAGCTCGGAAGCTTGCCGCGGACATCGATGACGACCCGGTCGAAGCCCGGGTGCGTGGCGTAGCGGAGGGCCGTGATTCTCGGTAGGCCGCCGTTGGGGTTGGTCCAGCTGGTCGGTGCGTTCTGCCAGGCCGGTGCGCTCGTCGCGGGGGCGGGCGTTGCGACGGTGGCGCCGATCAACAGGGAAGTGGCCAGGGCGGCCAGGATGCGGCGCATCATGAGGGGCTCCTCTCCTCGAATGGGGGTCATCGGTGAGACGCCCAGCTCGGCCGTCTGGTTGGCACGCGTCGTGTGAGCTCGCGTGGAGAGGCCCTGGCGCTCAGCCGCACTCGCACGCCGTAGGGTTGCCGCGTGACTTTCTCGCCTGCGCCCGACGCCGCTGCCACTGACGACCACGTCCTCGCCACCTGGCTGGCCACGGTCGCGGGTGAGTGCCTGCTCGAGGTGCGCGCCACGTCGGGGCTGGAGGGCAAGGAGCTCAAGGACGCCGGCGACATGGCCGCGCACGACCTGCTGATGTCACTGGTTGCCGAGCACCGGCCCGACGATGCCGTCCTCTCGGAGGAAGCCCTCGAGAGCGCGGCCGACAAGAGCGCCCGTCTCTCCGCGAGCCGGGTCTGGATCATCGACCCGCTCGACGGGACCCGCGAGTTCTCCGAGGTCCCGCGCGAGGACTGGGCCGTCCACGTCGCGCTGTGGCAGGACGGCGAGCTCGTCGCCGGAGCGGTCGCCCAGCCGGCGCTGGGGGAGACCTTCAACACCGGCACCCCGCCGGTCGTGCCTGCGTCGACGGCCAGCCGTCCGCGCATCGCGGTCTCGCGGAGCCGCCCGCCGGCCTTCGTCGCCGCGCTGGCTGAAGAACTCGACGCGGAGCTCGTGCCGATGGGTTCGGCCGGCGTCAAGGTGCTGAGCGTGGCGCGGGACATCACCGATGCCTACGTGCACGCCGGTGGTCAGTACGAGTGGGACTCCGCCGCCCCCGTGGCGGTCGCCCGCGCTGCAGGGCTCTTCACCTCTCGTGTGGACGGCACTCCGCTGGTCTACAACCAGGAGGACGTCTACCTCCCCGACCTGATCGTCTGCCGGCCCGAGCTGGCCGAGCGCATCGTCGCCTTCGTGAAGGCCCACGGCACCGACTGATCGTCCGGCAGAGGGTCGGAGAGCGTCAGCGGCAGCGGATCCAGAGCGCCACGTCGGCGGTGGTGCGCCCGTCGGGTAGCCGGATGTCGCGGTAGCCGATCTCCACGTCAGCCTTGCGCCCCGGCGTACGGAGGCAGGGCGGGTCGCCCTTGCCCACCTTCGAGCCGGACACCCACGGGATCCGGCGTACGTCGAACACGAACTGCTGCTCGTCGTCCTCGGTCGATGCGCGGCCGAAGCCGTTCTCGTACGTCGCGGTGGCATCGACCGTCTTCAGCGGCGCCGGGCCCAGGGTTGCTCGCGTCGATCCGAGCCAGACGCCCACGACGACGCCGGCCAGCCCGACCAGCACACTGAGCTTCACGAGTCGCCCGATCATGAGCGCACCCTAGGGCACCGGGAGTCCACAAGGTTGCGACGTGTCGGCGTCCAGATTGCGACGTGTCGACGTCGAGGTCGCGACGTGTCGGCGTCCAGGTTGCGACGTGTCGACATCGAGGTCGCGACGTGTCGACGGGCGTCTCCTGACTAGACCAGGTGTCGCGTGGATCACGCGCCGAGCGTGAACGCTGAGCGCGGTGCGGGCATGTTCCACCGCCGGGGGCTCCGCGTTCAACGTATGTCCACCTTGTGCGGACTGTCCGTTCTTCGAAGTTGATCACGGTTCATCCGATCTCGCCCTACGAGCCGGAATGACAGCGTGACCACCCTTCGCACCGACCTGATGCCGGAGGCTGCCCCCGTAGGGCCGCCGCCCGAGCCTCGACGCATTTCTCGCAAGGCCTCCGGCGCGGACGCCGTCTTCGAGAACACCTCCCGGGTCGTCGGTGCCACCGTGCTCGTCATCACCGGCGGAGTGGGCCTCTTCCTGGCCTGGCAGGCTGTCCCGACCCTGCGCCACTACGGGTTCTCGTTCTTCACCGAGAGCCAGTGGTCGCCCGAGACCGATGTCCTCGGCATCGCCGCAGTCCTCACCGGGACGATCTCGGTCGCGCTCGTCGCGATGGTCTTCGCCGTGCCCCTGGCGCTCGCGACCGCGCTCTACATCAGTGAGTACGCGCCGCCGAAGATCCAGTCGACGCTCGTCTCGATGATCGACCTGATGGCCGCCGTGCCGTCGATCGTCTACGGGCTGTGGGGCTTCTTCCTCGTGATGCCCTACGCCGGCGACTTCGCGGTCTTCCTCCAGCAGTACCTCGGCTGGATCCCGCTCTTCCGGGTCAACACCGTCAGCGACTCGGGCGCGATCGTGATCGCGGACCCGCACGCGGCCGTCACGGACGCGACCCGCTACATCTCCAGCTCGTTCTGCGCCGGCATCGCCGTCGCGATGATGGTCATGCCGATGGCCTGCGCGGTCATGCGCCAGGTCTTCTCGCAGACCCCGCCGGGGGAGAAGGAAGCAGCGCTCGCGCTGGGCTCCACCCGCTGGGGCATGATCCGCTCCGTCGTACTCCCGTTCGGCCGCGGCGGCATCATCGGTGGCACCATGCTCGGCCTCGGCCGCGCGCTCGGCGAGACGATCGCGGTCCTGCTCATCCTCTCGCCCGAGTTCGTGATGAAGCCCCGCTTCCTCGAGGTCGGCGGAAGCACCGTCAGCGTGCTGATCGCGGGCCGTTTCGGAGAGGCGAGCGCATCGCAGCTCTCCGCGCTCCTGGCCGCCGGCTTCGTTCTCTTCGTGATCACGCTCGGCGTCAACACCCTCGCGGCGATGGTCGTCGCCCGGAGCCGCTCGGGCGCAGGAGCTGAGGCGTGATGCACATGGCTTCCGAGACACCGACCACCCACCTCCCGACGTACGACGCGGATGCCGCGCCGGCCGTTCCTCGGGCCGGGCTCGGCAAGCCCACCGCTGACGAGCGGATGCGTGGCTGGGGTTCCCTGGCGGCGTCGTTCGCGCTCGCGTGGATCGTCACCCAGCAGCTGCTGCCCCTGGCCGGCACCGCGTGGTTCCTCGCGGTCTGGTTCCTGTTCAGCCTGCTCATCGGCGGCGTGGTCGCCGGGATGCGCGGTGGCTGGCCGGACGTCGCCGACACGATTGCCCGCCGCACGATCCAGTGGGCCTTCGCGCTCGTGCTCGGCGCGCTGGTCAGCACGGTCATCTTCGTCTTCCTCCGCGGCTGGCGGCCGCTCACGCACTCCAACTTCTGGTTCGACGACATGGACGGCGTGGGTCCGAAGGACCTGCTCCTCAACGGCGGCGTGAAGCACGCCGTCATCGGGTCGCTGATCCAGCTCGGGATCGGACTGGCGATCACGCTGCCGCTCGGCATCGGGACGGCCGTCTTCATGAACGAGGTCGGCGGCCGCTTCGCCACGGTCGTGCGCACCGTCGTCGAGGCGATGACGGCCCTCCCCTCGATCGTCGCCGGCCTGTTCGTCTACGCGGTCGTGATCCTGACCCTCGGCTACCCGCGATCGGGCCTGGCCGCAGGCCTCGCCATCGCGGTCATGATGCTGCCGATCATCGCCCGCGCGTCCGACGTGGTGCTGCGCGTCGTCCCCGGCAACCTTCGTGAGGCCAGCCTGGCGCTCGGCGCGAGCCGCTGGAAGACGGTCTGGCACGTCGTGCTCCCGACCGCGCGTCCGGGCCTCGCCACCGCCGTCATCCTCGGTGTCGCGCGCGGCGTGGGGGAGACCAGCCCGGTGCTGCTCACCTCGGCTGCGGCGCCGACCACCGAGGTCGACCCCGGCAGCGTCATGAACTCCCTGCCGCTCTACATCTTCACGCTGGTCCGCTCCGGTGAGCCGATCGCGATCCAGCGGGCGTTCGGCGCGGCCGCCGTGCTGCTGATCCTGGTCCTGGCGCTCTTCGTGGTGGCCCGTCTCGTGGCTCGCCCGCGCAGCAACCGCGTCCGGCGGCGCCCGGTGCGTGCCTTCCTGCGCCTGGTGCGCAACCTGCTGACCCTGAACCGCGCGACGATGACCGTCGGCCGCGCGGACCTGCCTGAGTCGAATCGAGTGACCCGATGAACCCCCGCGCGATCTACCTGACCGTTGCCGCGAGCGTGTTTGCGCTGTTCGCAGGCAACTCGGCCGCCCACGCCGCGACGTACGCCCAGATCGAGGGCACCGGCTCGACGTGGTCGCAGAACATCGTGATGCAGTGGATCGCCGACGTGAGCTCCAACGGCATGCAGGTCGTCTACACCGGTGGAGGCTCGTCCAAGGGACGCCAGGACTTCGCCAAGGGCAGCGTCGACTACGCGATCTCGGAGATCCCCTACCAGGGCACGGACGAGAACGGGGCGTCGGACACCTCGGGTGGTCGCGACTACGCCTACCTGCCGATCGTGGCCGGCGGCACGGCGTTCACCTACCAGCTCAAGGTGGGTACGACGATGGTGCGCAACCTGCGCCTGTCCGGTGACACCCTCGCGAAGATCTTCGCCAACAAGATCACCAACTGGAACGACCCGGCCATCACCAAGGACAACAACGGGCGCACGTTCCCGTCGCTCCCGATCACGCCGGTGGTCCGCTCGGACGGCTCGGGCACGACCGCCCAGTTCACCACCTGGCTGGACAAGGAGTACTCCTCGATCTGGCGGCCGTACTTCGGGCGCTCGGGCCTGACGTCGTACTACCCGCGCAAGGGCCGGATGATCGGTGCGGCGGGTTCTGACCAGGTCATGAACCAGATCGCGGCCCGCACGGGCAACGGCACGATCGGCTACATCGAGTACTCCTACCCGCTGAACAAGACGGCGGAGGACGGCAAGCCGTTCCCGGTCGTGAAGCTGCTCAACAGGGGTGGCTACTACGTCGAGCCGACGCAGTACAACGTCGCGGTCGCGCTGACGAAGGCCCGGATCAACGAGGACGCCTCCTCGCAGCTCTACCTGACCCAGATCCTCGACGGTGTCTACAACGCCACCGACCCGCGCGCGTACCCGCTGTCGTCGTACTCCTACATGATCATCCCCACGGGGAAGACCGACTCCCGCATGACGACGGCCAAGCGCCAGACCCTCGCGGACTTCCTCTTCTACTCGCTCTGCGCGGGCCAGACGAAGGCCGGTCCCTACGGATACTCGCCGCTGCCGCTCAACCTGGTGCAGGCCGGTTTCACCCAGATCCAGAAGCTGAAGGCTGCGGACTCCGGGGTCAACCTGACCTCCCGCGACGTGACCAAGTGCAACAACCCGACCTTCGTGCCGGGCAACCTCAAGCAGAACAAGCTGGCGCAGATCGCGCCCCAGCCGGCCACCTGCGACAAGGTCAACGCCGGCCCCTGCGGCACGGACACCGGGACGAACAAGCCGTCCACGGACACCCCGGCTACTGGCGGGACCACCGGCGGTACGACGACCCCGGGCGCGGTCGCCGCCGCGCCCGCCGCGGGGGCAGGCCCGGCCGTCATCGATCCGGAGACCGGTGCCCTGGTGGCAGGCACGGCAGCTGCGGGGCAGCCGGTGACCGCGGCAGTCACCGAGCTCGTCTCATCCCGTGCCGACGACCGCATGCCCTTCGCAATCGCTTCGGCGGTCGGGTTCCTCGCGCTGGTCACGGCGCCGGGGATGTACGTCGCGTTCCTGCGCCGGCGCCGGAAGGCAGGCCTCTGATGGCGCGCCGCATGCCGCAGCTTGTCGCTGCGCTGGCCGTGCTCTGCGCGTCCGCCGTGGTCGGTCTGGGCCCCATGACGTCTGCCGGGGCTGCGCCAGAGGACGAGTCGTTCACGGCGACGAAGATCGTGAAGCGGACCACCTGGCGCGCATCGTCGGGTTCGTTCGTTGCGAACGAGTGGACCGACCCGGCCACGGGCAAGCCCTACGAGGTCACCGTCAAGGCAGACCAGACCCGCAACCTCCGGGGCCGCCAGCGGATCGGCATCTCCTGGAGCGGCGCAGCTCCGAGCGCCGCCCGGGCGGGAAACCCCTACGGCGAGAACGGGCTCGATCAGGAGCTGCCCGTCGTCGTCCTCCAGTGCCGCGGCATCGACGACCCGAGTGCCCCGCAGGCGCAGCGACTCTCCCCGGAGACCTGCTGGACCTCGACGCACTACCAGCGGTCGCAGGTGAAGGTGGCCCCGGACCGCGCGATCTGGACCAAGGACCCGACGCCGGGTGCAGACCTCGGCCTGCAGACCGGCATGAGCCCGTATCCGACGGGGGCCAAGGGTGACTGCGAGTCCGCGGTCAACGGTGATGCGGCCTCGGGCTTCACCTACGCCACCCACCTGACGCCGTTCCGCGCCGCCAACGGGACGGTCTACTCGGCCTGCGACGGTGCGCACATGCCTCCCGAGGCGGGAGCTGGCGCCGCGTACCCGCCGGCCGAGGTCGCGGCGTACACGGGTCTGGACGGCACCGGTCAGGTCAAGTTCGAGGTTCGCAGCGATGTCGAGAACGAGTCCCTCGGCTGCAACCACGAGACCGCCTGCTCCGTCGTCGTCATCCCGATCATGGGCACCAGCTGCAAGATCCCCGCCGTGACCCCCGACCTGGCCGACGCCGGGTGCAAGCGGGGTCGTTCCCGGCCGGAGGGTTCGACGAACTTCGACAAGCTCGGGGTCGAGTTCGCGGTGTCGCCATCGCTGTGGTGGACGCCGTCGAACTGGAACAACCGGATCAGCGTCCCGATCACGTTCGGCCTTCCGCCGGACACCTGCGACATCTTGGACTCACGCCCCCCGACCGGCTTCTACGGCTCGGAGCTGCTCGCCCAGACGTCGCTGCAGTGGTCCCCGGCGTACTGCCTGCGCAAGGACCGCTTCAAGTTCCAGCACAACCAGATGTCCGACGCGGCCGGGTTCACGCTGATGCGCAACGGCGGAGCGCCGGCGGCCGTGGTGTCGTCGGAGCACGACGCGGCGGGGGTCCCTGTCGGTTACGCCCCGACCGCTGTGACCGGCTTCGGGATCGGTTACGTCATCGACAAGCCCCTGCGCGACGACAACGGCGATCCACTCGAGGGCGGCGAGTTCGACGACCTCCGCATCAATGCCCGCCTGATCGCCAAGCTGCTGACCCAGTCCTACCCGGGGTCGAGTCTCGGCACCGGGCACCCCGGGATGTCCGAGAACCCGTGGTCGCTGAACCTCGACCCGGAGTTCATCGCCCTCAACCCGGGGCTGACCCGCACCACGTCCGAGGCGGCGGCGACCCTCCTGAGCCTGTCCGAAGCCTCCGACGTCATCGACCAGCTCACCGACTACATCGCCCACGACAAGGACGCGATGGACTTCATCGGGGGCAAGGCCGACCCCTGGGGCATGAAGGTCAACCCGTCGTACCGCGACGTCGAGGTGCCCACTCCCGAGTGGCGGCTGCTGGACACCTACGTTCCCGAGTCCGAGGACCCGTGCCGCAAGGCGAACCCCGGCGTCTACCTGTCGCTGGTGGCCGCTCCCGTCACGCGCATCGCGTCGATCAGCCAGGCGCTCGTCGACGCTTGGCCCAACGTGCAGACCCGGTGCGACCAGGACATCACCACCTCGCCGGCCACGTACAAGCAGGGACGGGTCGCCCGCCAGAACTACGGGTCACGCTTCATGCTCGGCGTCGTCAGCCTGGGTGACGCTGCCCGTTACGGCATCCGCACCGCCCGCCTCGAGACGAAGCCCGACACCTACGTCGGGGCCACCGTCCAGGGCCTCAGCTCGGCGGTGGCGTTGATGAAGCAGGACGCGAAGCTCGGTCCATTCGCCCTCGACCAGGCGGCCGTCAAGCGATCCGCGACGGCCTACCCGGGAACGATGGTCGTCTACACCGCTGCGCGGACCTGCAAGCTGCCTGCGGCCGAGGCCAGAAAGGTCGAGCAGTTCATCCGGATCTCGACCACCGAGGGCCAACGCGCCGGTTCGGGCAACGGCGAGCTCGCGGCCGGTTTCCTGCCGATGAGCGCGCGTGGCGCCACCGCGCCGCTGCTCGACGCAGCGAACGCGACGGCGCAGGCCGTCGCCTCCCAGAAGTGCGCGGCGGCGACCCCGACGGCGCCTGAGGCAGCCCCGGGCACCGTGCCCGCCGGCAACGCTCCGCAGGAGGCGCCCGTGGCTGCCGCTCCGGCTGCTGCAGCCGGCGACCCCGCAGCCGCGGCGGGTGCTCCGATCACGAATGCGCCCATCGTGAAGACGGCCTCCGCGCACTCGCCGGTCGGAGTGCTCCTCCTGCCGGGCCTGCTGCTCCTCGGGCTGGTGGGTGCGCTCTTCGGCGCCGTCGCGCAGATCGTGCTGGCGGTGCGCCGATGACGGTTGTCGACGACCGCGAGCTGCCCAGCCCTGCTGAATCGCCGGGCCAGCGAGAGGCGCAGCGGCCCGGCCCCCGGGAGCCCTCTCGGCGAGCCAGCAAGCGCCCGCTGACTGCCGACGAGGAGAAGATCGCGCTCGTCTCGTCAGTGCTGATCATGGTCGCCATCGTCTGTATCTGGATGGCCGCGCAGCTGATCTTCCTGGGCGCGCTCTCCCAGGACCGGGCCCAGACCCTCCTCCACCAGGAGTTCCGCACCCAGCTCGCCTCCGCGGTGGCCCCGGTCGGGTCGAGCGATCCGCTGGACGCTTCCGGGCAGGAGCTGCTGGAGCCAGGCGCTCCGGTGGCACTCCTCATGGCACCCCGAATCCACCTGCAACAGGTAGTCGTGGAGGGCACGGCATCAGGTGACCTCCTGACAGGCCCCGGTCATCGCCGCGACTCAGTCCTCCCCGGTCAGGAGGGGGTGTCGGTCGTCTACGGCCGCAGCCTCACCTACGGCAGGCCCTTCCACGCGATCACGGAGCTCCGCAAGGGAGATCGGATCACCACGGTCACGGGTCAAGGCCGCATGAGCTTCACCGTGATCGGCGTACGCCGGGCAGGGGACCCGATCCCGCCCGTCGCCGCTGGCCGGGCGCGACTCGTCCTCGCCACGGCCGAGGGCGCCAGGACCGGACTCACCCCGGGGAACGCCGTGTACGTCGACGCCGACGCGGCGAAGGCCTTCCCCGCACCCGCTGGACGGCCGGCAGCCGTCCCCGAAGCCGAGAAGGTCATGGCCCCGGACTACGGAGCGCTACCGCTCCTGGCCCTGTGCCTGGCACTGCTCGTGGCGATGACGCTCGGGGTCATCGCAGCTCGTCAACGTTGGTCGACAGCGCTGGTCTGGGTGATCTCTGCCCCGATCGTGGTCGCGCTGTCGTGGGGGACCACGGATGTGGTGATGCGGCTCCTGCCCAACCTGATCTGACGTTGGTCTCGTTGTTTCACACCTCGAAGCTCCACCAATCCCAGGAGAAAACAGCAATGTCCTTCCGCAAGCAGTTCGCGAGCCTGGCCTCGGCCGCGGTGGCCACCTCGGTCCTCGCCGTCGCCGCGCCGGCGCACGCCGTCTACACGGCGCAGCCGTTCGACCCCGACTTCACTCCCGTTGCCGCCGACCTGATCACGGTGGGCTCCGACACCACCGAGATCGCCATGGACAAGGTGACCAAGGCGTTCAACAACACGGCCGCCGAGTTCAACGCGGCGAGCTACCAGGCCGGTGGCGGTGGCACGATTCCCCTGCCCGACGGCACCGAGATCACGCGCCCGAACGGGTCCACCAACGGCAAGAACACGCTGCACGGTGCGACCAACAACCCGAACATCGACTTCGCCCGCTCGTCCGACTCGCTCAACGAGGACAAGCTCGAGGTCTCGCACGGGCTGCAGTTGCTGCCGTTCGCGCTCGACACCATGAAGATGGGTGTCTCCAACACCGTCGCATCCAACGCTCCGGCTTCGCTGTCGCTCGCCCAGATCCTCTCGATCTACAAGGGCGAGTGCACGGTCTGGACCTGTGTCGGTGGCACGTCGACCGACACCATCAAGCCGTCCGCGCTGCAGCAGGGCTCGGGCACCGCGAAGTTCTTCAAGAAGGCCCTCGAGGCGCAGAACGGTGGCGCGTTCACCTTCGGCTCGAACGTCGACGTGACCTGGCAGGAGCACAGCGACGTCAACGTCAAGGAGGACCCGAACGCACTTGCCCCGTTCTCGATCGGTCGTGCCGCCCTGCTCGGCACCACCACCAAGATGCTCGGCGGCTGGCAGCAGCAGCGGGCCCTCTACAACGTGGTCCGTGGCACCTCGTCGGAGGCTGGCGCCGGACTCGGCGACCCCAAGCTCGACGCCCTCCTCGGCTCCAACGGCTTCCTCTGCTCGCCCGCGGCGACGGACCTGATCACGCAGGGCGGCTTCACCCAGCTGCTCCCGCCGGCTCAGGGTGGCGTGTGCGGCCAGGCCACCACGTCTGCACCGACCAACCTCTCGACTGAGGCGACGGCGACCACCACCGCGCTGGCCGCGGCCAGCAACGCCGGTGGCGCGGCCACCCTCACCGCGACCGTCAGCCCGGCCGCTGCGGGTGACGTCGAGTTCTTCGTCGACGGTGCCTCCGTGGGTGTCACCCAGACCCAGGCTGGCGTCGCGACGTTCAACGCGACCGGCCTGACCGCTGGCGAGCACTCCTTCAAGGCCGTGTTCACCAACGACTTCGGCACCGCGTACTTCGGCTCCGAGGGCACCACCTCGGCGGTCGTGAAGGCTGCGTCGTCGACGACCGTTGCCTTCAGCCCGGCCACCTCGTCCTTCGGCAAGTCGCGCGTCATCAAGGCGACCGTCCTCACCGGTGGCGTCGCCGCGACCGGAACCGTCGCGATCAAGGTCGGCACCGCTGCTGCGGTCAACGTTGCGCTCGTCGACGGCGTCGCGTCGTACACCGTCGGCGCGACCAAGGCTGCGGGCACGTACGCCGTCTCCGCGTCGTACCTCGGCAACTCATCGACCGCGACGTCGGCCGCCTCGAAGTCACTCGTGATCACGAAGGCTGCCGCCACCGTGACCGAGTCCTTCCCGACCGCGACCCTGGCCGGCAAGCCGGGCAAGGGCGTCGTCAAGGTCGCCATCGCGGGCAGCACGGTCAAGCCGACCGGCACCGTGCGCATCTACCAGGGCACGAAGCTCCTCAAGAGCGTGACGCTGGTCAACGGCCAGGTCACGATCACGCTGCCCAAGCTGACACGTGGCAAGAAGCTGCTCACCGTGAAGTACCTCGGCTCGGCCAACGTGTCGGCCAAGTCGCTGAACTTCTACCTCACGCAGCGCTGATCCACCGCTCCACCCCGTGATTCCGGTCGGCGGCTCGGGCCGCCGGCCGGACTTCATCCCTGATCCATCCCCGATCCACCCTGTACTTCCTTTCACCCGAGAATCTGGAACGCCATGAACCCGATCAACATCGACGACACCTCGGTGCTCCCTGCCGTCCCGCCGGATGCCGCCCTCGCTGCGCAGGAGGCCGCGCTCGCGGCCGCCGTGCACCACGACGTCAGCGGCCTCGCGGAGCTGCGTGCCGAGGAGATCACGGCCTGGTTCGGCAACCACAAGGTCCTCGACCGGGTGTCGCTGACGATGCCCGCGGGCGGCATCACTGCCCTGATCGGCCCGTCCGGCTGCGGCAAGTCGACCTTCCTGCGCATCCTGAACCGCATGCACGAGCTGGTCCCGTCGGCCCAGCTCGCCGGCCAGGTGCTCCTCGACGGCGAGGACATCTACGACCCGGACAAGCGCCTCATCGACGCGCGTCGCTCGATCGGCATGGTCTTCCAGAAGCCCAACCCGTTCCCCGCGATGTCGATCCGCGAGAACGTCCTCGCCGGGCTCAAGCTCACCGGCACCACCGCGTCGAAGTCCGCGAAGGCCGCACTGGTCGAGGAGTGCCTGATCAAGGGCGGGCTGTGGAACGAGGTCAAGGACCGCCTCGACGCTCCCGGCGGTGGCCTCTCCGGTGGCCAGCAGCAGCGCCTCTGCATCGCGCGCTCGCTGGCCGTGAAGCCGCGCGTCCTGCTCATGGACGAGCCCTGCTCCGCCCTGGACCCGACCTCGACCCGCGTCATCGAGGAGACGATGCTCGAGCTGGCCCGCGAGGTCACGATCGTCATCGTCACCCACAACATGCAGCAGGCGGCGCGTGTCTCCGACACCTGCGCCTTCTTCCTCGCCGCCCAGGGCACCCCCGGCGTGATCGTCGAGCACGGAGACACCAAGGCGATGTTCTCCCACCCGCGCGACGAGCGGACCGCGGACTACGTCCACGGTCGCTTCGGCTGAGCCGATGCGCGTGGCGGTGGCCGCCGCCCTCCTGGGTGGCCTCGGACTGCTGGCGGTCCCGGTGGCGTTCGCCGGGGCCGTCAGCGACCACGACGACGTGGTGAGCGACCCGGTGCTCAGCACCGAGGTCCCGGTGTACGCCCAGGCACCGCAGGCCTTCGTGCCTGCGGACCCCTCTGCCGCGGTGGTCTCCGGTCGTGTCGACGTCGACCCGCGCTGGGTGGCCCGGTCGGCATCGGGCGCCGGGATCCCCGCCCCTGCCGTCCGTGCCTACGCGCGGGCAGAGCTGCTGCTCCACCAGTCATCGCCGAGCTGCCACCTGGCCTGGACGACGCTCGCCGGCATCGGCTACATCGAGTCCCGCCACGGCACCATCGGCTCGCGCTCGCTGGGTGAGGACGGGCGTTCGTCGACCCCGATCCTCGGTCCGGCCCTCAACGGCGAGGGGGCGTTCGCGGCGATCCCGGCGTCGGCGATGTCGGCCCAGTGGCACGGAGACGCGGCATGGGACCACGCCGTCGGGCCGCTCCAGTTCATCCCTTCGACCTGGGCGCGCTGGACCTCCGACGCGGACGGAGACGGCATCGGCGATCCCAACGACCTCGACGACGCGGCGTACGCGGCGGGGCGGTATCTGTGCGCCGACGGCCACGACCTCGGCAGCGGCGCCGGCTGGGGCGCGGCGATCTTCTCCTACAACCACTCGACGGAGTACGTCGACTCGGTGTTCTCCGCCGCCTCGGCCTACGCCGACCGCACCGGCTGACTCCTGTCCGCGCCGGGCTATCGGGCGGGCGGGAGGAGCTGGCCGGGGACGCTGGAGTCGGAGCCGTGGTGCATCCGCTCCGACTCGCCTCCCGCGTAGTGCTCGAGCACGCTCCAGCCCGAGGTGGTCGCGCCGGTCAACGGGGCGCGCTTGCCGTCGTGCTCCCAGAAGTACCGGTACTGCTCGCCGTAGCTGTTCTTCGTCGGCGGGCTCGGCACGGCGACGACGCGGTCGTCGGGCCCCTGCCACCAGGAGCGTTCCTTGTCGCTGCCCGGGACCATCGACCAGCCGTCGGCATCGTGGACCCAGGTGCCGCGCAGCGTCTGCTGGAAGTCGAGCTCGTTCTCCCAGACGGCCTCGGTGAAGCTGATCGCGACGCGGTCGCCGACCTTGTCGACCTCGAGGACGTCCCAGTCCTTCGTGTAGCCGTCCGGCATGCCGTAGTCGGCGGCCAGCTTGCCGGTGGCCGGGTCGATCTCGATCAGCTCGAGCTTGACCTGGCAACCGCCGCACGGCTTCCCGTGCGGACGGCGGGTCGCCAGCAGGGATGCCCCGTCAGCGCTGAGCCACATCGACTTGAGGCCGTCACCGACGAAGGTGTTGCTGAACCCCTTGCCGCCGGGCCCGACCCGCAGCAGTCCGTAGTCGCCGAACTCGTAGTACTCGCTGCCGTCGTGCCAGGCGAGGAACGTCGCACCGTCGATCACGTGCGCGGTCAGGTAGCTGCGCTCGAGCTCGTTGCCCTTGTCCGCATCGGGATTGTCGGTCAGCGGGAGATCGGTGTGCCACTGCTCGCGGCCCTCCACGTCGTACGTCGTGAGGCGGTAGGGCTCGTCCCAGAACGGCGTGGGGTCCACGGGCTCGTCGCCCGGCTTCCGCTTCGGCGGGTTGCTGCGGCCGAGCATCGCGATCGCGGAGACGGAGCGGTTGGGGTCGAGGAGCGGGACGTCCTTGCTGAGCGAGTCGGTGGCCGGATCCCACATCTGCAGGTGGGTGCGCGGGGTGTCGAACCGGACCAGCGCCCGGCCGCCGGGCAGCCAGTCGGCACTGGTTGCGTGGGGGATCGTGCGCTCGACCTTGCCGGAGCGGAGCAGCAGCCCGCCCTTGACCGCGGTCGCGAGCGTGGGCGCCGCGAGCTGGAGGTCGACCGGCTCGACGGTGCTCGTGAAGGCCACGGGGTCGGTCAGCGCGTCGGTCACGCCGCACGCCGAGAGCGACCCGATGGCGACGGAGCCCAGCAGGGTCGGGAGGGCCAGGAAGCGAAGGCCAGGGAAGTGGGTACCGAGCATGCGCTGACCGTACGACGCCGGGTCCGGCTCAACGTGAAGGCTTCGTGAAGCCAGCCCAGTCGTGAGGTCCTGTCGGTGGGCGCTCGTAGACTGAGCGCCTCACCCCCTCGCCGCGTCGGCAGGGGGCGTTAGTGCTGCCGAAGGGGATCATCGTGACTGCCGAGCTGTCCGGGTTGAACGGACTCGTCGACGCTGTTCTTGCCGAGCCGCACCTGGCCCGCGCCCTCGGCGAGGCCGCGGTCACCGATGCTCTCGAGATCACCGGTCCGCACGCGCTCCGTCCGTTCGTCGTTGCGGGCCTGGCAGGCACCGGCCGCACCGTCCTGGCGGTCACCGCGACCAGTCGCGAAGCGGAGGACCTGGTGGGGGAGGTCGGCGACCTCCTCGGACTCGACCAGGTCGCCTACTTCCCGAGCTGGGAGACGCTCCCGCACGAGCGGCTCAGCCCTCGCAGCGACACCGTCGGCCGCCGCCTGGCGATCCTGCGCCGCATCGTGCACCCCGAGGAGGAGGGCCCGATCAAGGTGATCGTGGCTCCGGTCCGGTCGCTGCTCCAGCCGCAGGTCAAGGGCCTGGGTGACCTCGTCCCCGTTGCCCTGAAGCCGCGCGAGACTCATCTCATCGACGACGTCGCGCGCAGCCTGGAGGACGCTGCCTATGCCCGCGTCGACCTGGTCGAGAAGCGGGGGGAGTACGCCGTCCGCGGCGGCATCGTGGACGTCTTCCCGCCCACGGAGGAGCACCCGCTGCGGGTGGAGTTCTGGGGTGACGACGTCGAGGAGATCCGCTCCTTCTCCGTCGCCGACCAGCGCACGCTGGAGAAGGTCGACCGGCTCTGGGCCCCGCCCTGTCGCGAGCTGCTCCTGACTCCCGACGTCCGCGAGCGGGCCCGGGCTCTCGGCGAGGCGCACCCGCAGCTCAAGGAGCTCACCGAGAAGCTTGCCGAGGGCATCGCCGTCGAGGGCATGGAGTCCCTCACCCCGGCGCTCGTCGACGAGATGGAGCTGCTGGTCGACCTGCTCCCCGCCGACACGACGGTCCTGGTGCTCGACCCCGAGCGTGCGCGCTCGCGAGCCCACGATCTGGTCGCGACCGCGGAGGAGTTCCTCGGCGCGAGCTGGGCGGCTGCGGCGAGTGGCGGGCAGAGCCCGATCGACCTCGGCGCCGCGTCGTACAAGGAGCTGGGGGAGGTCCGCACGACCGCCCTGCGCGGCGGCCGGGCCTGGTGGACGCTCAGCCCGTTCGGCCTCGACGCGGGTGATGAGGACGGCGACCTCGTCGTCCCGGCGCAGCCCGCCCCGGCGTACCGCGGCGACATGGAGGCCGTGGTCCGCGACGTCCGCACCTGGCTCGCCGACGGCTGGACCGTCGCGATCATCCACCCCGGCCACGGACCTGCCCAGCGCACCGTCGAGGTGCTCGCGGAGCACGACGTCGCGGCCCGCCTCGGCGAGCCCGGGACCGGCGTGGTCGGCGTGCTGACCGGCAGCCTCGCGCAAGGCCTGGTGCACGAAGGCGTCAAGCTCGCCCTGCTCACCGGCGAGGACCTGTCCGGCCAGAAGAGCTCGACGCGCGACATGCGCAAGATGCCCGCACGCCGCAAGAAGCAGATCGACCCGCTCGAGCTGAAGGCCGGCGACTTCGTCGTCCACGAGCAGCACGGCGTCGGCCGCTTCATCGAGATGAAGCAGCGCGAGGTCGGCGGAGCCACGCGCGAGTACCTCGTCCTCGAGTACGGCGCATCCAAGAAGGGCTCTCCTCCCGACCGCCTCTACGTCCCGGCCGACGCGCTCGAGCAGGTCACTCGGTACGTCGGCGGAGAAGCGCCGAGCCTCGACCGCCTCGGCGGCGCCGACTGGACCAACCGCAAGGCCAAGGCCAAGAAGGCCGTGCGCCAGATCGCGGCCGAGCTGATCAAGCTGTACGCCGCGCGGCAGGCCACCAAGGGCCACGCCTTCGGACCGGACACCCCGTGGCAGCGCGAGCTCGAGGACGCATTCCCGTTCCAGGAGACCCCCGACCAGCTCTCGACGGTGGACGAGGTCAAGGCCGACATGCGCTCGACCGTCCCGATGGACCGGCTGGTCTGTGGCGACGTCGGCTACGGCAAGACCGAGATCGCGGTGCGCGCCGCGTTCAAGGCAGTGCAGGACGGCAAGCAGGTCGCGGTGCTCGTGCCGACGACGCTCCTGGTCACCCAGCACCACACAACATTTGTGGAACGGATGTCGGGGTTCCCCGTCAACCTTGCCCAGCTTTCGCGGTTCCAGACGGACAAGGAAGCAAAGGAAGTACTTGCGGGGTTGGCGGACGGCTCACTGGACATCGTCATCGGCACCCACCGCCTGCTCGGCAACGAGGTCAAGTTCAAGGATCTCGGCCTGATCATCGTCGACGAGGAGCAGCGCTTCGGTGTCGAGCACAAGGAGCAGATGAAGCGGATGCGCACGTCGGTCGACGTGCTCGCCATGTCTGCGACCCCGATCCCGCGCACGCTCGAGATGGCGATCACCGGCATCCGCGAGATGTCGACGATCGCCACCCCGCCGGAGGAGCGCCACCCGGTGCTCACCTACGTCGGCGCCTACGAGGACCGCCAGGTCGTCGCCGCCGTGCGTCGCGAGCTGCTGCGCGAGGGCCAGGTCTTCTACATCCACAACCGGGTCAACTCGATCGAGAAGGCGGCCGCCAAGATCCGCGAGCTGGTGCCCGAGGCGCGGGTCGCGACGGCCCACGGCCAGATGGGCGAGAAGCAGCTCGAGCAGGTGATGCTCGACTTCTGGGAGAAGACCTTCGACGTCCTGGTCTGCACGACCCTGGTCGAGTCCGGCCTCGACGTCTCCAACGCCAACACGATGATCATCGAGCGCGCCGACATGCTCGGCCTCTCGCAGCTGCACCAGCTCCGTGGTCGTGTTGGTCGCTCCCGCGAGCGGGCCTACGCCTACTTCCTCTACCCCGGTGAGAAGCCGCTGACCGAGACCGCGCACGAGCGGCTCGCGACCCTGGCGCAACACTCCGACCTCGGCGGCGGCATGGCGATCGCCATGAAGGACCTCGAGATCCGTGGCGCGGGCAACCTGCTCGGTGGCGAGCAGTCCGGCCACATCGCCGACGTCGGCTTCGACCTCTACGTCCGGCTGGTCGGCGAGGCCGTTGCGGAGTTCAAGGGCGACACCGAGACCGAGCTCGGCGAGGTCCGCATCGAGCTCCCGGTCGACGCCCACCTGCCCCACGAGTACATCCCCACCGAGCGCCTGCGCCTGGAGATGTACAAGCGGCTGGCCGAGGTCCGCAGCGACGACGACGTGAGGGCGATCCACGAGGAGCTGCTCGACCGCTACGGCAACCCGCCGTCCTCGGTCGCGTCCCTGCTGATGGTCGCCCGCTTCCGGGCCCGGGCGCGCCAAGCCGGCATCTCCGAGGTCACCATCGCCGGCAAGCACGTGCGGTTCGCGCCGGTCGACCTGCCCGACTCGCGCGTGGTCCGGCTGAACCGGATCTACGCGGGCTCGCTGGTGAAGCCGGCGACCTCCACCGTGCTGGTGCCGCGGCCGCTCACCAAGCCGATCGGCGGCCAGCCGATCCGCGACCTCGAGCTGTTGGCCTGGGCGACGGTCGTCATCGACACTGTGCTCGACCCGACCAGCTAGCAGCGTGCCGCAGGCAAGGCCCCGAACGCCTGACGGTGCTTGCCTCCAGCAAGCAAGGGGTCGCACCCCGGACGGTTCCCCCGGGACCAGGCCCGGCCGGGATCCCCGGGATGACCAATCCGGCGCTGACCGACCGGGCACGGCGGTGCAAGGCTGAGCGCGTGGCAACTCCCGGCGATCAGGCTCGCCGGACGCTCGACCTGCTGCGGAACCAGATCGAGACCGGTCGTCTCGATGCCGCTGCGGGGACTGCCGCCCGGCTGCTCTTCATCGCGCCCGACCCGTTGGTACGCGCCGAGGTCGAGTCCGCCCTCGGCGTGATGCTCCAGCGGGTCGGGCGCGTGGTCGAGTCCCGTGACCACTTCCTGTTCGCCGCGTCCCTCACGGACAACCCGGGTCTCCGCGCGTCGTACCTGGCTCAGGCGTCGGAGGTGCAGTTCCTCGGCGGAGACCTCACAGCGACCCGTACTACCGCCAACCAGGCGCTGGAGCTGGGGGAGCGCTCGGGGAACGCAGCGGCCGTCTGCGAGTCGCTGGCCAACCTGGCGCTGGTGGCCCAGTCCGAGGGGTATCCCGGACTCGCCGTGGACCTGGCCCGTCGGTCGTCGCGGCTGGGCTCGATCGCCCCGCATTCGGGCCCGCGCTCGGGATGGCTACGTCCGCTTCCGGTGCTGCCCCTCGCCGCGGCGATGGTTGATCTCGACCTCCTCGCCGACGCCGACCGACTGCTGAGCGAGGCACTCGCGAGCCCGGCCGTCGCTGAGACCGCCGCCCATCGCCCGTGGCTCCTCGGCCTGCGCGGGATCGTCCGGTTGCTTGCCGGCGACTGGGACCGCGCGCTGATGGACGCGCACTCGAACCTCGCCGAGGCCGACAGGTCCGGCTCGCTCGCCGCGCGACCGTGGGGATGGGGCGTCGCCGCGATCGTGGAATCCCTGCGCGGGAACGCGAGCGGGGCCACCACCCTGCTCGACGCGGCGGGCGCCAACCGCCTCGGCGCCTTCGGGAGGTACGGCGAGGAGTGGCTGCTGGTGGGCCGGGCCACCGCGGCGCAGCAGCTGCCGGCGTACCGGCAGACCCTGACCGAGGCCTGGTACCGCACACGCAGCCACCGCTGGATGGTCATCTGGCGTCCGCTCGCGCCCGCACTCGTGCGTGCCGCCGTTGCCGGTGGTGACCTGGAGCTGGCCCGTGAGGTGTCGCTCGAGGCTGCCGAGGGTGCCCGGCGTGCCGGAGGGGTGGCGAGCGCCGATGCGTCGGCGCTGCAGTGTGCCGGGCTGCTCTCCGGGGACATCGACACGCTGTTGAGTGCGGTCGAGCGCTACCGCTCCTGTGGTCGGCCGTTTGCTCTCGGCCAGGCCTGCCTGGATGCCGCGCGCGGGTGGATCGCGCGCGGCCGGCCGGCGGACGCGGTGGTCCTGCTGCGCGAGGCGACGGACATCTTCCACGGGCTCCGGGCCCGCGAACCGTTGATCGCGGCCGGGTTGCTGCTCGCGCGCCACACGGGCGCGACGACGCTGCCGGTGGTCCGGGTCGACCCGCTCGCGCCGCTGACCCGTGCCGAGCGGGCCGTTGCGATCCGGGCCGGCCAGGGCCTCACGAATCCACAGATCGCTGCCGAGCTGTTCCTCTCGGCACGGACCGTGCAGGCCCATCTGTCCAGCACCTACGCCAAGCTGACGATCTCCTCCCGCGTGCAGCTGGCGGGCCTGGTTGCGGCGGGCGTGGCTGACACCCGAAATGAGACCCGGATCTAGGCCACCTGGCCGATGCGGGTTGCTCAGCCCGCGAGTGAATCTGGTGGCTCCCCACTCACCCCTTCGGAGAAGACCATGCACGACTGGAACGAGGTCCACACCCACCGGCAGCTGATCGACGAATACCTCGAGAGCGGCGGCACCGCCATGTCCCCGGCGTTCCACGAGGCGTTCCCCACCGAGGACGACTTGGTCCGTGAGCTGCACCAGCGCTGGGTCCACCTGCTCGACGGTTGCCTCGAGACCGAGCTCGAGACCGGCGACGGGTCTCCGACGGACGCACTCTGCGATGCCTACGTGACGGCCGCACGGCACGCGCCCGACCTGCGCCGGGTGCTGGCCACCTTCGCGGACTCGCGGGTCCTCGCCGGGCTCACCGACCACCACAACGCGCAGCTGGCCCACGCGATCGGCGCACTGCGTCCGAGCCACTCGATCCAGGAAGGCATCGACGAGGTGCGCCACCTCATGGAGACGCTTGCCGTCCCGGCTCAGCGGGAGCCCTCGCGGCTCGAGCGCTGGCGCCGCGACCGCGAGGTGAGCAGGTTGATCACCGCTTCACTGCGCGGCTACTGATTCAATGGCCGGGTGACCTCGATCCGCTTCCCGGCCCGGCGCACCGGCGCCTCGCTCCTGCTCCTGCTCGCGATTCCCGCCCTGGGTGGCTGCTCCGACGGCTCGGCGCTCCACCCGGGCGATGCGGCCGTGGTCTCGGGGGAGCGGATCGGCCTGACCGAGGTCGATGACCTGGCCCTGGCCACGTGCGCCCTCGAGGAGCGCGGGCTCGCCCAGCAGGGTGCCGGGGTGCCGATGTCCTTCGTGCGCAGCCTTGCCGTCGAGACCCTGATCACCGACGTGCTGATCGAGGACTTCGCCACGGAGCACGATGTCGACCTGGCGGAGGTGCGCAGCGGCGTGCGCGAGGAGGCGGAGAAGGCGATCACCGACCTCCCGGACTCCCAGCAGGCCACGGCCCTCGACCGTCTCGCGCTCGAGGGCGTACGCCGCGCGGTGCTGCAGATCGTCGGCGCCACGGTCCCGGGCGGAGACGCCTCGCCCGATGCCGCCAGCGCAGCCGGCCGCGCGGTGTTCGCCGAGTTCCGCAAGGACGCGGACCTGGTCCGTGACCCGCGGTTCGGCGACGTCGACCTCGACACCTTCCAGTTCAGCGGCGCGAGCGGCTCGCTCTCGGTCGCTGCCGAGCCGAGCGGCAATGCGATGGACCAGGCCGCTGTCGCCGAGCTGCCTGCGGCCCAGCGTTGCGGGACACCCGCTCCGCCCCAGCAGTGATCGGGCGGTGATCCGTCGGTGACCGAGCAGCGGCCCGCATCGGGTGAGGGGCTCGTCGAGTTCCTCGGCCTGATGCGCACCATGCGCGATCGGTGCGCATGGAAGGGCGCCCAGACCCACGAGTCGCTGGCGCGCTTCCTCCGCGAGGAGTCCGACGAGGTGCTCGAGGCCATCGACGAGGGCACCGCCACGGGATCGTGGGACCACCTGCGCGAGGAGCTCGGTGACCTGCTGCTGCAGATCTACTTCCACGCCGCGATCGCCGAGTCGGCAGGTGCCTTCACCATGGACGACGTGATCGCCGGGCTGACCGAGAAGATGCTCCGCCGCAACCCTCACGTCTTCGGCCCCGAGGCCGAGTCGGGACGGGAGTTCACCCTCGAGGAGATCGAGGAGCTCTGGCAGGCCGCGAAGGCCGCCGAGCGCGCAAACCCCCAGCGTTGACACGGCGCAACTTCGGCGTCGACACGGCGCAAGTTCGGGCGTACGCCGCAAGGTTGCGCCGCGTCGACATCCAGGTTGGGCCGTGTCGACATCAAGGTCGCGCCGTGTCGACATCAAGGTCGCGCCGTGTCGGCATTCCACGGTCGCGCGGGGTGCCCGATTACCGCGCGGTAGTCCCCTAGGCTGGCCAGCGGTCCCCCATCACGTCTTCACCCAGGAGCAAACCCGTGGCTTCCATCGCTGCTGTCGGCGCCCGAGAGATCCTCGACTCGCGCGGCAACCCCACTGTTGAGGTCGAGATCCAGCTGGAGGACGGCGCGTTCGCTCGCGCCGCAGTCCCGTCGGGTGCGTCGACCGGTGCCTTCGAGGCCATGGAGCTTCGCGACGGCGGTGAGCGCTACCTCGGCAAGGGCGTCGTCAACGCGGTCAAGGCCGTCGTCGAGACCATCGCGCCCGCGATCATCGGTCTCGAGGCCGACGACCAGCGCCTGGTCGACCAGACGATGCTCGACCTGGACGCCACGCCCAACAAGGCCAGCCTCGGCGCCAACGCCATCCTCGGCGTCTCGCTCGCCGTTGCCCGCGCCGCTGCCGAGTCCGCCGGCCTCTCGCTCTTCCGCTACGTCGGCGGCCCCAACGCCCACGTGCTGCCGGTCCCGATGATGAACATCCTCAACGGTGGCGCGCACGCCGACACCAACGTGGACATCCAGGAGTTCATGATCGCGCCGATCGGTGCCGCGACGTTCTCCGAGGCCCTGCGCGTCGGCGCCGAGGTCTACCACACGCTCAAGGGCGTGCTGAAGGACAAGGGCCTGGCCACCGCGGTCGGCGACGAGGGTGGCTTCGCGCCCGACCTCGAGTCCAACCGCGCCGCGCTCGACCTGATCGCCGAGGCCGTCGCCAAGGCCGGCTACGAGCTGGGCAAGGACGTCGTCCTCGCGCTCGACGTCGCCGCCACGGAGTTCTGTGAGGACGGCCTCTACACGTTCGAGGGCGCCAAGAAGACCTCCGACGAGATGATCGCCTACTACGCCGACCTCGTCGCCAACTACCCGATCGTCTCCATCGAGGACCCCCTCGACGAGGAGGACTGGGACGGCTGGAAGTCCATCACCGACCAGCTCGGTGACAAGACCCAGCTCGTGGGCGACGACCTCTTCGTCACCAACGTCGAGCGCCTGCAGCGCGGCATCGCCGGCGGCCAGGCCAACGCGATGCTGGTCAAGGTCAACCAGATCGGCTCGCTGACGGAGACGCTCGACGCCGTCGAACTCGCCCACCGCAGCGGCATGCGCAACATGATGTCGCACCGCTCCGGCGAGACCGAGGACACCACGATCGCCGACCTCGCCGTCGCGACCAACTGCGGCCAGATCAAGACCGGCGCCCCGGCCCGCTCCGAGCGCGTCGCGAAGTACAACCAGCTCCTGCGCATCGAGGACGAGCTCGGCGAGGCGGCTCGTTACGCCGGCGCCGGCGCGTTCCCGCGCTTCAAGGGCTGACACACGCAATGGCCACGCAGCGTCGTACCCCCTCACGGGGACAGGCGGGTCCCGGTCGTTCGACCGGTCCATCCATGCCTGGCGCACGTACGACGCTGCGTGCCGCCGCGGCCGCTGCCTCGGTTGCGAACCGGGAGCGTCCCCGCATCACCAAGCGTGCGGTGATCCTGCTGCTCGTCGTCGCGATGCTCGCGGTCTCGTGGGCCTCGTCGTTCCGTGCGTGGTTCCAGCAGCGCGCGGAGATGGACGACCTCCGCAGCCAGATCGCGCAGACCCAGGCCGAGATCGAGGACCTCCGGGGCGAGAAGCGGCGCTACTCCGATGACGCCTACGTCAAGCAGCAGGCGCGTCTCCGCTTCGGCTACGTGATGCCGGGCGAGGAGAGCTTCCAGGCCCTCGACGAGAACGGCGAGCCGATCGGCGCCGTCGAGGAGCTGGCCGACCCGGGCAACCTGCCCGGCCAGGTGCCCGTTGCCTGGTACGAAACCGCCTGGGAGTCCGTCGAGGCTGCCGGCGACAACAAGGAAGCACGTTGACCTCTCCCGCCAGCCCCAGCCGCATCGACGAAGCGGACATCGCTGCGGTGGAGGCTCAGCTCGGCCGCCGCCCGCGGTCGATCCACTCCGTCGGGCACCGGTGCCCCTGTGGCAACCCCGACGTCGTCGCGACCGAGCCGCGGCTCGATGACGGCACGCCGTTCCCCACGACGTACTACCTGACCTGCCCCCGCGCAGCGTCGAAGATCGGCACCCTCGAGGCCTCCGGGCTGATGAAGGAGATGCAGGACCGGCTGGGCACGGATCCCGAGCTCGCCGCGTCGTACGCCGCTGCGCACGACGACTACATCGCCGCGCGCACCGCGATCGGCGTCGAGGCCGGATGCGACGTGCCCGAGATCGCGGGCATCTCCGCCGGCGGCATGCCGGATCGCGTGAAGTGCCTGCACGTCCTCGCCGGCCACTCGCTGGCCCGCGGCCGGGGCGTCAACCCGCTCGGGGACGAGGTGCTCGACATCCTCGGGGAGTGGTGGAAGTCCGGCCCGTGCGTGTCTGCCCGGTCTGAGTCCGCGTCTGACCCGGCGGAGTCTGGTTCATGACGGACCCGCTGGCGTCCCCTCGGTCGCTCGCTCGTCCCTCGCTCGACTCGGTCGGGCACGTTGTCGCGGCCTTCGACTGCGGCACCAACACCATCAAGCTGCTGATCAGCCGCCTCGACCCGGAGACGGGTGAGGAGACCGAGCTGGTCCGCGACATGCGCATGGTCCGCCTCGGGCAGGGCGTCGACCGCACCGGCCGCCTCGACCCCGAGGCGATCGCCCGCACCTTCGCGGCCATCGACGAGTTCAAGGCGACGATGGCCGGTTACCCGATCGAGCGCATGCGGTTCTGCGCCACCTCGGCATCACGCGATGCCAGCAACGCCGACGAGTTCGTGGCCGGTGTGCGCGAGCGCCTCGGCATCCTGCCCGAGGTGGTCAGCGGCGCCGAGGAGGCCCAGCTCTCCTACGACGGCGCGACCCGATCGCTCGGTGTGGTCGACGGGCAGGTCGAGGGGCCGATCGTCGTCATCGACCTCGGCGGCGGCTCGACCGAGCTGATCGTGGGTGATGCCCACGGTCACGTGACCGCCGGCCACTCCCTCGACATCGGATCGGTCCGCATCCATGAGCGCCTGCTGGCCGGAGACCCGCCGTCTGCCGCCGAGATCGCCGAGGCAGCCCGGGTGATCGATGCGGCACTCGACACCCTTCCCGCCTTCGGCGTGGACATCTCCGCCGCGCGCACAGTGGTCGGAGTCGCGGGCACGATCACCACGATCGCCGCCGCGGTGCTCGACCTCCCGACGTACCAGCGCGAGGCGATCCACCACGCCGTGCTCTCCCGCGAGTCGGTCCTGGACACCTGCGATCGGTTGCTCGGCATGAGCGTCGCCGAGCGGCGTGCTCTCGGCTTCCTCCACCCCGGTCGCGCCGACGTGATCGGTGCGGGTGCCCTGATCCTCGACCGGGTCCTGCGCCGCACGGATCGGCCCGAGTTGCTGGTCAGTGAGTCGGACATCCTCGACGGGATCGCCTGGTCGATGACTGAGCCGAGCGAGGCGCGAGCGAGCGACTGAGCCGACCCTCAACGGCTGGTCGAAGGTGTGAGGGGTTTACCCGTCGTCATCCTGGGCACTGACCAGGCGACGAAGGGAGACAGACATGCGTATTCACAGGATGAGCATGCTGGCCGCGGGTGGCGTCGGATACGTGCTCGGGGCCAAGGCCGGGCGGCAGCGCTACGAGCAGATCCGGCACGCGATGCACGAGGCGCCCCACGCGAGTGAGGTAGCCCGCGAGAAGGTGATGGCCGCCGCCGGGAAGGTGCGCCACACGGTGGGCAGCGATCTTCCCGACGGGTCGGAGCGGTTCGACCCTGCCGATCCGTTGTTGACCGACATGTCGCCGGAGACCGGCCCGGCAGCGGGCATGAGCCGCTCGCCCCTGGAGAACAACCGCGACCGACCTGATCCGCTGATGGGGCCGGCCTGACGGACCGGGCCCGGTCGGCGGCAAGATGTGCGGGTGACATCCCTCCGCCCGCACCCCGTCACCGGTGACACGTTCACGTCACCCGTTTCCCCGAGCGGGTGGCCGGACGACCCCTTCCTGCCCGGAACGTCACCGGCGACTTCGGCTGCCGGTGTCCGCAACGGTGCGGACGCCGGCAGTCTCGCCGTCCTGGACTCCGGGGTGTCGGTGTGCCGGGCATGCCCACGGTTGGTGGCCTGGAGGGAGAAGGTGGCGGTGGAGAAGCGCGCCTCGTTCGCGGACCAGCCCTACTGGGGTCGCCCGATCGCCGGCTGGGGCTCCACGACGCCGCGCGTGCTGATCGTCGGACTGGCGCCCGCCGCGCACGGCGGCAACCGCACGGGCCGGATCTTCACCGGAGACCGCTCGGGCGACTGGCTCTTCGCGTCCCTCCACCGGGTGGGCCTCGCCGTCCAGCCGACGAGCGAGCATGCTGGAGACGGGCAGCAGCTCATCGACACCCGCATGGCCGCGGCGGTCCGCTGTGCGCCGCCGGACAACAAGCCGACGATCGAGGAGCGCGACACCTGCGCCCCCTGGCTGCATGCCGAGGTGGCTCTGGTTGCGCCGCACGTCCGCGCAGTCGTTGCCCTCGGCTCCTACGGGTGGGATGCCGCGTTGCGGTCCTTCCGCGCTGCCGGGTACGCCGCGCCCCGCCCGAAGCCGAAGTTCGGTCACGGTGCCCGGGCTGTGCTGACGGGTCCGGACGGTCGCGAGGTCGTGCTGCTCGGCAGCTATCACCCCAGCCAGCAGAACACCTTCACCGGCCGCCTGACCGAGGAGATGCTCGACGCGGTGCTCGGCGAGGCCGCCGCGCTCCGCTGACCGCTCGCGGTTTCACCGGCCGGCCGGTGAAACGGGCACCTGTCGTGCCGTGCACGCCACGACAAGTGCCCGAAACGCGCGCGAAGTGCGGGCGGATCAGCCCAGCGCGTGGGCGGCGATCGCGTCGGCGGCTCGTTGGGGCTGCTCCCAGAAGAACAGGTGCCCGACGCCGTCCCAGAGGTCGAGGGTCGCGCCCGGGATGGCGGCCGCGAGACGCTCGCCCGCCTCGTGCTTGATGACGTCGTCGGCCGTGCCGTGTACGACGAGGGTCGGCCGCTCGAGCAAACCGAGCCGCGAGGTGGTGTCGTGTGCGATCGCGGCGTTCATCTGCATGAGCACCACCGGGCCGGGGACCTTGACCGATCCGGCGATCTCGGTGAACTCCTTGAAGTGACCCGATTCTGCGGCGAAGCCGGGGGAGACGTTGGCCTCGAACATCAGGCGGGCCGCGGTCGCGACATCTCCACTCGTGGCAGCCTCGGCGAGCTTGCCGACACCCGGCGCCCAGGCGTCCGAGCCCTCGGCCCACGTGCAGCCGAGCGTCAGCGTCCGGACGCGTGCCGGGTGGTCGAGGGCGACCAGCTGTGCGATCGCGCCGCCCATCGAGATGCCGACGACGTGCGCGCTGTCCCAGCCGACGTGGTCCATGACCGCCACCGCGTCCGCCGCCAGGTCGTCCAGGGTGAAGCCCGACGCCGCAAGGAAGCTCTCGCCGATGCCGCGGTTGTCGAACGCCACGACGTCGAACTGCTCGGCAAGCGCGGCGAGGAACTCCTCGCTCCACATCCTGTGGTGGCCGGCGACGCCCATGACCAGCAGCAGCGGCGGGCCCTCGCCGCGGCGTACGTAGGCAAGCGGGCCGTCAGCAGCCTGCGCGAACTGAATCTGGGCCGGCGGGATCCGGCCGGACGGGAGCTCGGTCATGTCGGCACGCTAGCGGGCCGGGTGGGCCGACGGCTGCGGCGCCCCTGAAGCGGGACCCCCTAGTGTTGGTGCGCCCCCGTAGCCCAATCGGCAGAGGCAGCCGCCTTAAAAGCGGCCCAGTGTGGGTTCGAGCCCCACCGGGGGCACTCCGGCAACCTCGCCGGAAATCCGCGAGAGCCCGCGACGCATCGGGGGGATGCTGCGTTCGCGGGCCCTCTCGGGGTGTGGCTCAGAGGCCGAACTTCGCGCGCTCGGACTCCGGCACCAGATCAACGTACCCGGGGTTCTTCGAGATGAAACCCCGCACGTAGGGGCAGAACGGCAAGACCGCGAGTCCGCGCTTGCGGACGTCGTCCAGGGTCTCGGTGACGAGGACCTTGGCGAGCCCCTGCCCGGCGTACGCATCGTCGACCTCGGTGTGCACGAAGGCGAGGAAGCTCTCGCCGGGCTCGTAGACCGTGAATCCGGCGAGCGCGCCGTCGACGTGGATCTCGTAGCGGTGCTCGGTCGGGTTGTCGCGGACTTCGATCTCGGGGCTGGCCATTGACTTGCTCCTTGTACGTCGAGGGGCCGGGGTGGGCCGGTTCAGTGCGGTGCGGTGCGGGTGCGGGGCGGTGCGGGTCAGGCGGACTTGATCGCGGAGACCTCGAACTCGAGGGTGATCTTGTCGCTGACCAGGACGCCACCGGTCTCGAGGGCCGCGTTCCAGGTGACACCGTAGTCACGACGGTTGATCGCGACGGAGCCCTCGAAGCCGACGCGCACGTTGCCGAACGGGTCGAGCGCAGCGCCCTCGAACTCGAACGGGATGGTGATCGACTTGGTGGTGTCCTTGATGGTCAGGTCGCCCGTGACCTCGAGGGTCGAGCCCACGGCCTTGGTCGAGGTGGAGGTGAACGTGATCGTCGGGTACTTCTCGATCTCGAGGAAGTCGCCGGACTTCAGGTGGCCGTCGCGGTCGGCGTTGCGGGTGTCGACCGAACCGACCTGGATCGTCAGCGCGATGGCGGTGTCGTTGATGTCGGAGCCGATGGTCGCGGTGCCCTCGAACTCGTTGAACGCGCCGCGGACCTTGGTGACCATCGCGTGGCGGGCAACGAAGCCGACGCGGGAGTGGCTCGGGTCCAGGGCCCAGGTGCCGGTCAGGTCGGTCAGCGTGGCGGGAACGGTTGCGGTGCTCATGGGGTTCTCCTCAGTGGTGGGTTCGGTGGTGTTCAAGATGGGGAACATCGCCAGTGGGTGATGTGTCATCTACATCTTGCTCAACTCTGTGTGATGTGTCAACTATTCCCGTATGATGTCTTCATGACGACCGAGTGGCTCACCGACGAACAGCAGCGGATCTGGCGCAACTGGCTGCGCCTCAACCGCGAGCTCAATGCGACCCTGGCCCGCGACATGGCCGCGGCCTCCGACCTCTCGATGGCGGACTTCGCCGTCCTGGTCAAGCTCACCGATGTCCCGTCCGGTCGGGTCCGGATCTCGGAGCTCGCCGATGAGCTCGGCTGGGAGCGCAGCCGGGTCTCCCACCAGCTCAAGCGCATGCAGGGCCGCGGGCTCGTCGAGCGCTCGGAGTGCGTGGAGGACGGCAGGGGTTCGTTCGTCGGCATCACCGAGGAGGGTCGCGAGACCATCGGGGCGGCCGCGCCGGGCCACGTCGAGTCCGTGCGGCGCCTCGTCGTCGACCACCTCACGCCGGAGGAGTACGCCGACCTGGGCCGCCTGACCGACCGGCTGCTCGAGGCGCTCGACTGATTCAGGCGCGATCCTGACGTGATTCCGGACGATCCCGGCTGGATTCGGCTGGATCTGGCTGGATTCGGGAACGCGGGATTCGCCTCAGACGTTGTCATCAGTACCGCGCTGCCTAGACTGGTGGTGCACGGTGCGACCCGTCAGGGAGACGGCGCCCTCCAGGCCTTCACTAGGAGACCTCATGAACAGCAACAACCCGGTGTTCAACAACTCCCCGGCCTTCAACGGCCAGGGTGCGAGCACCTACGGCAACCAGACCTACCCCGGTGCGGGCGCGGCCTACCCGGCCCCCGGCCAGCAGTACGGCGATGCGTCGAGCTGGGGCACCGGCACGCCGGGCGCTCCGGTCCAGGCCGATCGCGCGCTGACGATCGATGACGTCGTCCAGAAGACCGGCATCTCGCTCGGTCTCGTCGTCGTTGTCGCGGCTGCCCTCTGGTTCGGCACCGGAGACATCAGCACCGCCGACGGCAACTACGGCATGCTGATCGGCCTCACCGCCGTCGGCATGATCGGTGGCCTGATCATCGGTCTCGTCGCCGCCTTCAAGAAGTCCATGCTCAGCCCCGGCCTCGTGCTCGCGTACGCCGCGCTCGAGGGCCTCTTCATGGGTGGCATCAGCAAGGTCATCCAGGCGCAGGTCGACAGCCCGATCGTCATGCAGGCGATTCTCGGCACGATCGCCGCCGCGGGCGGCATGCTCGCGGCGTACAAGTTCTTCAACATCAAGATCGGGGACAAGTTCCGCCGCGGCTTCATCGCCGCGTCGTTCGGCTTCCTCGGCCTGATGCTCCTGGAGATGGTGCTGAGCGCGTTCGGCAACGGTCTGGGCCTGTTCGGCGACGGCGGCATGGGCTTCGTCTTCGCCCTCGCTGGCCTGGGCTTCGGTGTCGTGGGCCTGCTTCTTGACTTCGACATGGTCGAGCGCGGCATCGCCGCCGGCGTCTCGCAGCGCTTCGCGTGGACCGCTGCGTTCGGACTGACGGCCAGCCTGGTGATGGTCTACTTCTACCTGCTGCGCCTGCTCTCGATCCTGAACCAGGACTGACGACTCAAGACCAGGTTCCGTGTAGCGAGCTCGACCAGCGACGAGCAGCCCGCCCGGAATCCGCGAGGCCCCTCCCACGTCGGGAGGGGCCTCGTGCCGTTCCAGGGGCCCAGGTGTCCGGGATCGGCGATGTGGGCCCTCGGGCAAGGGCCGGAGGTCAGGCGGGCTCGAGCTCGCTGTCGGGCGACTCGGACTCGATGTGCGGCTGGCGGCGACGGTGCCGCAGCTCGACCAGCTTGCCGCGTACGCCGCGACGTGCGGAGGCGGTGCCGTCGAGCTCGGTGCCCGGGGTGCGGGCGGCCTCGGTGGCCGCGCGGGAGAGCAGCAGGACGCCTTCGCCGCGGCCGGCCACCGGCGCGTCGTCGACGGGCGTGAGCCCGAGCGCGGCCAGCGTGGACGGAAGAAGCACCGCGGCGAGGTGCTCGTAGCCCTCGGCAGACGGGTGGAACTGGTCCGGGCCGAAGAGGTCGAGCGGACGGGCGTCGAACTCGGGACCGAGGATCGACCCCAGGGACACCGAGCGGCCGTTGGCCTGGACGACGGCCACGGCCTGGGCCGCCGCGAGCCGGCGCGACATCACGCGCGCCCACTGGCGCAACGGCGGGTTGATCGGGCGCACGGTGCCCAGGTCGGGACACGTGCCGAAGACGATCTGGATGCCGGCTGCGCGGAGCCGGCCGAGACAGGGCTCGAGGTGCTCGACGGACCGGGCCGGGGTCACGCCGTGGGTGACGTCGTTGCCGCCGATGGAGATCACGACGACGTCCGGCTCGATCGGCAGCGCACGCTCGACCTGGTCCATCAGGTCCGAGGTCTGCGCCCCGACGACCGCGAACGAGCCGAGGTAGACCCGGCGGTCGGCGTACGTCGAGATGCCGGTGCCGAGGTGGGCGCCGGGCGTGTCCTCGACCCGGTCGACGCCGTAGCCGGCGGCGCCGGAGTCGCCGAGCAGGGCGACCTTGATCGCGGGGCCCGGGCGTCGGCGGCCGTACCACCCCGAGGAGTTGGGGGGCGGATCTTCCAAGGGGTCGCCGATGGCCTTACGGGCCAGCATGGCTTCAGCGCGCATGAGCCCGTAGACGCCGAGTCCGAGCGCAGACAAACCTCCGCCGCTCACTGCAGCGGCGGAGGCGATCCTGCGGGCGGTGTCCACTTTCCCCACGGGCCCACTCTACGGATCGCCCCGCTAGCCTGAGGGCGTGGACTACGCGAACTCGCTCCTGGACCTCATCGGCAACACCCCGCTGCTGCGGCTGAACACGTCGCTCGACGGGCTCGCAGGCAAGGGCCCGATGGTGCTGGCCAAGATCGAGTACCTCAACCCGGGCGGGTCCGTGAAGGACCGGATCGCGACGCGCATGATCGAGGCGGCGGAGGCGTCCGGCGCGCTCCAGCCCGGCGGCACGATCGTGGAGCCGACCTCCGGCAACACCGGTGTCGGGCTGGCGATGGTGGCGCAGTCCAAGGGCTACAAGTGCATCTTCGTGTGCCCCGACAAGGTCAGCGAGGACAAGCGCAACGTGCTCAAGGCCTACGGCGCCGAGGTGGTCGTCTGCCCGACCGCGGTGGCCCCCGAGCACCCGGACTCCTACTACAACGTGAGCGACCGGTTGGCCTCCCAGCCCGGCGCCTGGAAGCCCGACCAGTACTCCAACCCCAACAACCCGCGGTCGCACTACGAGACCACCGGTCCGGAGATCTGGAGGCAGACCGACGGCAAGATCACCCACTTCGTCGCAGGTGTCGGCACCGGCGGCACGATCAGCGGCATCGGTCGCTACCTGAAGGAGCAGAACCCCGACATCCAGGTCATCGGTGCCGACCCCGAGGGCTCCGTCTACTCCGGCGGCACGGGCCGGCCGTACCTGGTCGAAGGCGTCGGCGAGGACTTCTGGCCCGACTGCTTCGACCGCACCATCGCCGACCGGGTCATCGAGGTCTCCGACGCTGACTCCTTCGCGTTCACCCGGCGCCTGGCGCGCGAGGAGGCGCTGCTGGTCGGCGGTTCGTCCGGCATGGCGGCCTTCGCGGCCAAGCAGCTCGCCGAGGAGCTCGCCGCCGAGGGACGCGACGACGCGGTCATCGTCGTACTCCTCCCGGACTCGGGCCGCGGCTACCTGACCAAGGTTTTCAACGACGAGTGGCTCGCCCGCTACGGCTTCCCGACCGGCAGCGAGGACGCTGCGCAGAAGACCGTCGGCGAGGTGCTTCGCGGCAAGTCCGGCCAGCTGCCCGACCTCGTGCACACGCACCCGACGGAGACGATCGCCGAGGCCGTGCAGATCCTCCAGGAGTACGGCGTGTCCCAGATGCCCGTGGTCCGCGCCGAGCCGCCCGTCGTGGCCGCCGAGGTCGCCGGGTCGGTCTCGGAGCGCGACCTGCTCGACGCGCTCTACGCCGGCCACGCCAAGCTGACCGACTCCGTCGAGAAGCACATGTCGCCGCCGCTGCACACGATCGGCGCCGGAGCGCCCGCCTCGGAGGCGGTCACTGCGCTGGAGGAGGTCGACGCGCTGCTGGTCCAGGAGGACGGCAAGCCCGTCGGCGTCGTCACCCGGCAGGACTTCCTGGCCTACATCGCGCGCGGCCGGTCCTAGCCCCGCCTGATGGATCTCGACGTCACGGTCGTCATCCTGCTGGTCGTGGCCGGGCTCTCCGCGGGCTTCGTCGACGCGGTCGTCGGCGGTGGCGGGCTGATCCAGCTCCCCGCGCTGGTGGTCGGCCTGCCGGGTGCGTCTCCTGTGCAGCTGCTCGCCACGAACAAGCTCGCCTCGATCTGCGGCACGAGCGTCAGCTCGGCGACGTACTACCGTCGTGTCCGGCCGCACCCGGGCACCTTCGTGCCGCTGATGATCTGCGCCTTCATCGGCTCGCTCGCGGGGGCACTGCTCGCCTCGCAGATACCGCGTGAGGCGTTCGAGCCGATCGTGCTCGTGGCGCTCCTGGTCATCGGCGCGTGGGTGCTGTTCCGGCCATCGGTGGGCGGCGAGACGGAGCTCAAGTACGCCGACCGCCGCCACCTGGCCGGTGCGATGCTGATCGGCCTCGTCATCGGTGCGTACGACGGAGCGCTCGGCCCCGGCACCGGCTCGTTCTTCGTGGTGACGCTGGTCGGGCTGCTCGGCTACTCGTTCCTCGAGGCGTCCGCCAAGGCCCGGATGGCCAACTGGGCAACGAACCTCGCGGCGCTCGTGGTCTTCGTTCCGCAGGGCGCTGTGCTGTGGGGGATTGGGCTGGCGATGGGTGTGGCCAACCTGGTCGGGGGCTATCTGGGCGCCCGGGTGGCGGTGTCGAAGGGAGCCGGCTTCGTGCGGGTCTTCTTCATCCTCGTCGTCGGCGCCTTCATCGTGCGGATCGGCGGCGACGTCCTCGGCTGGTGGGGCTGACCCCGCCGGTCAGCCCGGGGCAGTGCGCCGCGTTCGCTCAGTCGACGTCGACGAGCTTGCTGCGGCTGGTGTGGCCGCGCACGATCTCGATCCGTGACTTCGGCACCCCGAGGTGATCGGACAGGAGCCGGATCACGGCGTCGTTTGCGGCACCATCCACCGCACGCTCACGGACGAAGAGGACCAGTGTGCCGTCATCGCTGACTTCGACCAGGGGGCCCTTCCTCGAGCCGGGCTTCACGGTGATGCCGTAGCGCGCCATCGCCGTCAGTGCACCCGCGCGTCAGGCCTGGTGGCCGTGCTGGCGGAACGCGGTGGGGCCGCGGTCGACGGGCCGTCCCTCGTTGACCACGGGAGCCACGTCGGGCAGGTCGCCGTCGACGTACACCCAGTGCCCGGCGCGCTTGGAGAACCGGCTGCGCTCGTGCATCTCGTCGTTGCCCCGCGGGGTGCGCAGGCGGGCGGTGAACTCGACCACGCCGAGGTCGTCGTCGGTGCCGCCCGCGACGAGGTCGTCGATGGTCAGCCCCACGAAGGTGATGCCCGGCGCAGGCGAGACGTCGGCTGGCCGCGTCTTCGGGTGCCACGTCCGGAACACGTAGTCCAGCTCTCCGAGCGAGTACGCCGCGTAGCGCGACCGCATCAGCTCCTCCGCCGTGCGGGCCTCGGCGGCACCACTGATCAGCCGACCACAGCAGACGCCGTAGTTCGACCCGGTGCCGCACGGGCAGAGGCGGGGGTAATCGGTGAAGGACATCACAGGAAGCCTAGGACCTTCCGCGGAATCCGTCACACCTGAGGTCCCGCCGCTGTCGTGGCGCGCCGTCGGGATAGCGTGCGGACGTGTCCGGTCTGCCTCGAGTGTCGCGTCCTCGCCGCCCCAGCCTCAGCCACCGCGTCGTGGCGTTCGCGCTGCCGCGGCTCAACCCGAAGGTCGTCGTCACCGACGCCGAGAAGCTCCGGTCGGTGCTGATCCGCAAGAACAGGGAGCGGGCGACGACGCCGCCCGAGTGGCTCTCGAAGGACTGGGACGTCGCGGTCGAGGACATCGGGTTCCCGGTGCACGTTGCGACCCCGAAGTCGGGGACCTGGTCGCGCACGGTGGTCCACCTGCACGGGGGCTCCTTCACCGCGATCGCGCACCCGCAGCAGTGGAAGTGGGCGGCGAAGCTCGCGGCTGCCACCGACGCGCGGCTCGTGTTCCCGGCGTACCCGCTCGCACCCGAGCACACCTGGCGGGACTCGATCCCTGCGTTGACCTCCTACGTCGCGCGTCTCTGCGCCGAGGGCGAGGTCGTGCTCGGTGGCGACTCGGCCGGTGGCGGGCTGGCGCTCGCCGTCGCCTTGGGCGTCCGCGATCTCGGGGGAGCGCAGCCGTCACGCCTCGTGCTGATCGCGCCCTGGGGAGACCTCACGCGGTCGGCTCCGGGCACCGAGGAGGCCGCAGCGCGCGACCCGTGGCTCTCGATCGACAACCACGACATCTACGCGCTCTTCTGGGCCGGTTCCGCTGACGATCTCGCGCGGCCCGAGGTCTCGCCCGCCCTTGCGGGCCTCGAGGGGCTGCCCCGCACGCTGCTCTTCTGCGGCACCCACGACATGCTCTACGCCGGCTCGGTCGCCCTGGCCGATCGTGCGGCGCAGGTGGGCTGGGACCTGGAGTTCGTGGTCGGGCACGGACTGCTGCACGTCTATCCGATCCTGCCGATCAGTGAGGCGCGGGCAGCGCTGAGGAAGACCGTCCGCTTCATCACCGGTTGAGCCGGACCCAAATAAGGTGAAGACTTTTCGTCGGCATGTGACGAAAAGTCTTCACCCTCGTGGCTGCCTCAGGTCAGGCGCGGTCACCAGTAGTGCGCGCGCCCGCCGATGGGCCGGCCCGCGGCACCGAGAATCCACAGCACGGCTCCGACCAGGACCAGGATGATGCCGAGCGTCCACAGGATCGAGATGTCGAGGACAGCTCCGAGAATCAGAAGGACGATGCCGAGCACGATCATGGGCGTTCCTTTCTCCGGCGTCGGAAGACCGACGGCGTCGCGGAATGCGACGAGTGTCCGGTACCCCGAAACGTCAGGAATCATGACTGCCCAGACCGCGGCCCCTGAAGATGACGGTCCGGTTCATTGCCGGTCAGTCCGGCTGAACCCTGGCGTAGACGGTCTCGCGGCTCTCCCCGGTGAGTTCAGCGACTTCCTCGATGAGGCGGTTCGCCATCCCGAACAAGCTCAGTGCCGTCTGCTCTGGGGCGTTCTGCGCCAGCTCCGTGATCAGGTTGACGGCATGGGGATCGTCGAGGTCAGCGCCAGAGGCCCGAAACGCTTCGCGGAGCGCCAGACCTTGCTCGCGGAGCGCGTTTCGCGCGTTTGCTCGGAGGATGCGCTTCTGGGTCATGGGCCCAGTATCGACGGTCGCTCGGACTTTGGTCCGGCAGGGACCTTGGCGGCCGGGGCAGCTCCGGGGGCAGCTCTGCGGCAGCTGCGGGTCAGTACGTCACCGAGCGGGCGCAGGCCGTCTCGCCGTCCTCGCCCAGGTGCGGGGGCTTCGTGACGGGGACGGTGATCAGGAGGAGCCGGTGCACCACGCCGTCGACCTCCACGGTGCGGCTGCCCGAACCGACCGGTCGGGAGGTGTTCTCGTCGGCGTACGCCGTGACTGTCACGGTCAACTGTCCGGCCCGGGGCGCCGTGCCGTCGATCCTGATCCTTGCCTCGACGGTCCGGCTCACCGGGTCGTAGGCACAGCTCGGCTGCCCTTCGCTGCCGCCCCAGTCCACCGTGAGCCCGACGCTCGGTCCGTCACCGGCGGGAGGACCATCGTCGATGGCCCCGTAGAGGGTGATCCCAGCGACGGCCGCGACGAGCAGCACGACCCCCGTCACCAGGGCGACCCTCCGCCACTGCAGGCGTATGGATCCGGGGTCGGGGGTCGTGCTCACGAGGTGGCGTCTCGCCCGGTCAGCTCGGGACCTTGATGCCGGTCGCGGAGTGGCAGCGGTAGCCGTTCGGGTTCTTGAAGAGGTACTGCTGGTGGTGGTCCTCCGCGTAGAAGTACGTCGGCTCCGGCTTGATCTCGGTCGTGATCGCTCCGTAGCCCGCGCGCTCGAGGACGGGTCCGTAGGCCTCCGTGACCGACCGGGCGACCTCCTCCTGCTCGGGAGTGGTGAAGTAGATCGCGGAGCGGTACTGCGTGCCGATGTCGTTGCCCTGGCGGTAGCCCTGGGTCGGGTCGTGCACCTCGTAGAAGGCACGCACCAGATCGGCGTAGGACACGACGTCGGGGTCGAAGACCACGCGAACCGCCTCAGTGTGGCCGGTCAGCCCCGAGCACACCTCGTCGTACGACGGGTGGGGCGTGGTGCCGCCGGCGTAGCCGACGGAGGTCGACCAGACACCGGGGATGCGCCAGAAGATCTCCTCTGCACCCCAGAAGCAGCCGAGTCCGAAGAGCGCGACCTCGAGCCCCTCCGGCACGTCATCAGTCACGAGCGGCGCATCGAGCACCTTGTGCCGGTCAGCCAGGGCGAACGGCGATGCGGGGCGGCCGGGCAGGGCGCGGTCGGGGGCAACCATCTCGGTCTTCTTGAAGAACATCAGAGCCTCCTTGCTCGCTCCCATTCTGCCGGGGCGAGCAAGGCGCGGCACTCAGGAGAGCCGGTAGAAGCGGAAGAAGCTGAAGCCCTCGATCGGCAGCACCTCGAAGCCCGCGAACCCGGCGTCCTCGGCGTACGTCTTCAGTGTCGAGGGTCGCATGACCGTGCCGGTGCCGACACTCGGCGGGCTGGACATCCCGTCGGGGAGGCAGACGAACAGGCTGAACCCGTACATCACCCGCTCGATCTCGTCGCCGTTCGGAGCGAACTCCTCAGCCACTGCCTCGTCCATCACGATCAGCGCACCTCCGGGCACGAGCGCACGCCGTGCTGCGGCGAGTACGTCGACCGGCCGGGGCATGTCGTGGACGCACTCGAACGCGAAGGCGATGTCGAAGGTGCCTTCGGGCAGGTCCGCCGCATCGCGGCACTCGAACCGGACGCGATCGCCCAGGCCCGCTTCCGCGGCGTTCGCGTTGGCCAGGTCGATCGTCGGCGGGTCGATGTCGACGCCGAGGAAGCTCGCACCGGGGTGAGCGGCGGCCAGACCGATCGTCGACCATCCCGCGCCGCAGCCGACATCAAGGACCCGGGCGCCGGGGCGGGTCAACACGTCCTGCACCGCGGGGACCACGGCGAGGGCAGGGGCCAGCTCCTGCTCGAACCACGGTCGGTTCTGCTCGGCCTGGGCCTCGCGGGCGTCGGTGCCGAGCTCGCTCCAGCTGACGCCGCCGCCGTTGCGGTAGGCCTCCAGGAGCTGCGGGAACACCGGGCCGACCGAGCCGAACATGCGCGCGACGGGAGCGAGATAGGCCAGCGAGGTGCCGTCGGTGAAGGCCTCCGCCACGCTGGGTGGGATGGCGTAGGTCCGGTCGTCGGCAGTCGTCCCGGACTCGACCGTCAGGAACCCGATGACCGCCTGCTGCTCGAGCCACTCGCGGGCATAGCGCTCCTGGGTGGAGGTGCGGTCAGCCAGCTGCCGGGCGGTGGCAGGCCCATCGTCCGTCAGGCTGCGATACCAGCCGAGCCGGTCGCCCAGATACGCCGACATGACCTCGAGCATGCCCAGCATCGAGCCGAAGAAGCGCTCGCCGAACTCGTCGACCGATTGCTGTGATGCGTCCATCTCCCCACTATGTCGAGTGGGCCGTGGTCTGGGGAGGGGTTGGGGACAATCACTCTGATCATCGTCCGGGTTTCACAACGCCTGCGGGCTAGGCTCGCGAGCGTGACCCAGGAACATGCCCAGAAGGGCGGCTTCGAGACCCGCGCCATCCACGCCGGCTACGAGCCCGATGCGACCACTGGAGCGGTGATCCCGCCCATCTACGCGACGTCGACCTACAAGCAGGACGGGGTCGGCGGACTGCGTGGCGGCTACGAGTACAGCCGCTCCGCCAACCCGACCCGCACAGCACTCGAAGGCGTGCTCGCTGCGGTCGAGGACGGCGAGCGCGGTTTCGCCTTCGCCAGCGGGCTGGCTGCTGAGGACACGATCCTGCGCTCGCTGACGTCGCCGGGCGATCACGCGGTCATCCCGGACGACGCCTACGGGGGCACGTTCCGGCTCTTCGACAAGGTCGCGAAGCCGTGGGGCCTCGAGCACACGCCTGCCGCCATCGATGACATCGACGCGGTCCGCGCAGCGATCCGCCCCGGCCAGACGAAGCTGGTCTGGGTCGAGACGCCGACCAACCCGATGCTCACGATCGGCGACATCGAGGCGCTCGCGGCGGTTGCCCACGATGCCGGCGCGCTGCTCGTCGTCGACAACACCTTCGCATCGCCGTACCTCCAGCAGCCGCTGGCGCTCGGCGCCGACGTCGTCGTGCACAGCACCACGAAGTACGTCGGTGGGCACAGCGACGTCGTCGGCGGAGCGGTGGTCGTGCGCGACCTCGAGCTGGCCGAGCGCATCGGCTTCCACCAGAACGCCATGGGCGCGGTGGCGGGCCCGTTCGACTCGTTCCTCACGCACCGCGGGCTCAAGACCCTCGGAGTGCGCATGGACCGGCACTGCGACAACGCCGAGAGGATCGTGGAGTTCCTGAGCAACCACCCGGCGGTCATCGAGGTGATCTACCCCGGTCTCGAGTCGCACCCCGGCCACGCGGTGGCGGCGAGGCAGATGAAGCGGTTCGGCGGCATGGTGTCGTTCCGGGTCTCCGGTGGCGAGGCGCACGCGCTCCGCGTCTGCGAGAAGACCCAGGTCTTCACGCTCGGAGAGTCCCTCGGCGGCGTCGAGTCGCTGATCGAGCACCCGGGCCGCATGACGCACGCGAGTGTCGCGGGCACCGACCTCGAGGTCCCGGCGGACCTGATCCGGCTGAGTGTCGGCATCGAGACGGTCGAGGACCTGCTCGCCGACCTCGACCAGGCGCTCTCCTGACCGACCGCTGCTCCGGTCACTCCGCTGGCCACTTCCGGCCCGCCGTTGGCGCGATGCGGCATGCTGTCGCTCGTGGGCAATGACGCTGAAGGCCGGGACCCGGTCAAGGACGAATCCGCACCGACGAGTGCGGCCGAGGAGCCGGAGCACGGGCACGACGCCGAGGAGACCGACGATCGCCGCACCGAGCGTCTGACCCACCTGCTCGCGCAGCAGTGGTCGCAGCTGCGCTCGGAGCGTCGGCCCGAGGTCGAGCCGTTCCGGACCGGTCCCTCCAACTTCTCCCGCGCCCAGGTGCCGTGGGGTCTCGACCTGGCCGCGGCGTGGTCCTGGCGGCTCATCATCATCGCCGCCGCCGCGCTCGGCACCGGCTGGGTGCTCAGCTACTTCGCGGTGATCACGCTCCCGCTCGTCGTGGCGCTGCTGATCACCGCGCTCGCGGCGCCCGTCGTCCGCGGCCTGGCCGACATCGGCGTGCCCCGTGCGTTGTCCGCGGGCCTCGTGGTCGTCCTCGGCCTGGCGACCGTGATCGGGTTGCTGACCTTCGTCGGCAACCAGGTGGCGCAAGGCGCCTCCGACCTCGCCGACCAGGTCGTCGTCGGCCTCGGCGAGATCAGGCGCTGGCTCAAGGACGGCCCGATCGACGCGAGCGACTCCCAGATCAACGACTGGATCAAGAGCGCCCAGGAATCGATCACCGAGCGCTCGAAGAGCATCGAGGTCGCGCAGCTGACCGAGTTCGGCACCGCCATCGGACACGTGTTCGCGGGCTTCTTCATCGTGCTCTTCTCGACCTTCTTCTTCCTCTCCGACGGTCACCGGATCTGGGGCTGGATCGTCCGCGTCTTCCCGCGCGCTGCCCGTGAGAACGTCGACTCGTCGGGTCGCGTCGCGTGGATCTCGCTGACCCAGTTCGTGCGGGCGACGGTGATCGTGGCCCTCGTGGACGCGATCGGCATCATGCTCGGCGCGCTGGCCCTCGGCCTGCCGCTGGTCCTGCCGATCGGTGTGCTCGTCTTCCTCGGAGCCTTCGTGCCGATGGTCGGAGCAGCCGTTGCGGGCCTGGTCGCCACCCTCGTCGCACTCGTCACCGTCGGGCCGCTGCAGGCGCTGATCATGCTCGGCGTCGTCATCGCGGTGCAGCAGCTCGAGGGCCACGTCCTGCAGCCGCTGGTCATGGGCCGCTTCGTGTCCGTCCACCCGCTCGGCGTGATCGTCGCGATCGGCTGCGGCGTGCTCGTGGCCGGCATCGCGGGCGCGCTGATCGCAGTCCCGCTGGCCGCGGTCGGCAACGCCGTGGTCACCCATCTCAGTCGCCTCAACGATCCGCAGTACGACGCGGCCGTGGACGCGATCGAGAGCGACCAACCAGCATGAGCGTGAGCTACGCCGACGTCCTCGCCGCCCGCGAGACGCTGGGGGACGTCGCCGTACGCACTCCGGTGGTCGAGTCGCGCTGGCTCTCGGACCTGACCGGCACCTCGGTGCACCTCAAGTGCGAGAACCTCCAGCGCACGGGCTCGTTCAAGCTCCGCGGCGCCTTCGTGCGGATCAGCCGGTTGTCGGCCGCCGAGCGTGACGCGGGTGTCGTGGCAGCCAGCGCTGGCAACCACGCGCAAGGTGTCGCGCTCGCTGCCCAGCAGCTAGGCATCCGCTCCACCGTGTTCATGCCCGAGGGGGCGCCGATCCCCAAGGAGCGGGCCACCCGGGCCTACGGCGCCGAGGTTGTCTTCGCCGGCCGGGTCTTCGACGACGCACTCCGGCGCGCGCTCGACCACGCCAGGGAGACGGGCGCGACCTTCATCCACCCCTTCGACCACCCCGACATCGTGGCCGGACAGGGCACCGTCGGCCTCGAGATGATCGAGCAGGTCCCGGACGCGGCCACGATCCTGGTCCCCGCCGGCGGCGGTGGACTGGTTGCCGGAGTCGCGCTCGCGGTGAAGGGCGTGCGTCCCGACGTGCGCATCGTTGCGGTCCAGGCGGAGGGGGCTGCTGCGATCGCGCCGTCCCTGCTCGCCGGGGTGCCGACGCCGCTCGCCGAGATGCACACGATGGCCGACGGCATCGCGGTCGGCTGTCCCGGTGTCGTGCCGCTCGAGCTGATCCGCGACTGCGTCGACGAGGTCGTGAGCGTCTCGGAGGAGTCGATGTCGCAGGCGCTGCTGAGCCTCGTCGAGCGCGCGAAGCTGGTCGTCGAGCCCGCCGGGGCTGCCGCCGTCGCTGCGCTGATCGAGCGCCCGCACGCCTATCCGGGGCCCGTGGTCGCGCTGCTCTCGGGCGGCAACATCGACCCGCTCCTGCTGGGCAAGGTGATCCGCCACGGACTCGCGTCAGCCGGGCGGTTCCTCAACCTGTCGGTGAGCCTGCCGGATCTTCCCGGTGCCCTCAACGGGCTGCTCACCGAGATCGCTGCGGCCCAGGCCAACATCCGCTCGATCGGGCATGACCGGACGTCCTCGTCGTTGCGGATGGACGAGGTCGAGGTGCGCATCGAGGCCGAGACCCGCGGTGGTGCCCACACCGAGGCGCTGCTGGCGAGGCTGCGCGCCCTCGGCTACCGGGTGCTCTGAAATCGCAGACAGTCCCCAACCAGTGGACCCCTATCCGTGCTGGAGAGGGTCCACCCGTCGGGGACTATCGAAGGGTTGCGTCAGCCGGCGTAGGGGACCGCGTCGAGGACGACGACCTCGAGGGTCTTGCCGTTGGGTGCCTCGTAGCCGACCGTGTCGCCCTTCTTGGCGCCGATCACGGCACCACCGAGCGGGGACTGCGGGGAGACGACGTTGAGTCCGTCGGGGTCGATCTCGCGCGCGCCGAGCAGGAACTTCTCCGCCTCGTCGTCGTCATCGCCCACGAACTTGTAGGTCACGACCATGCCGGGCTCGACGATGCCGTTGCTGGACGCGGCACCGACCTCGGCCTTGAGCAGCATCTGCTCGAGCTGCTTGATGCGGCCCTCGATCTTGCCCTGCTCCTCGCGGGCAGCGTGGTAGCCGCCGTTCTCCTTGAGGTCGCCCTCGTCACGCGCAGCGCTGATCTGCTCCACGACCTTCTGACGGATCGGGCCCTTCAGGTTCTCCAGCTCGGCCGACAGCTTGTCGAAGGCCTCCTGGGTGAGCCAGATGGTGTCCTGCTCGGTCATGGTGATCACTCCTGCATTCAGCGTGGGGGGAGTGCACCGCGAGCTGATCGCGCGCACCCATGTCGGAATCGCAAAGGATCAAGCGTAGCAATCCGACGCTCCGCAGACGCATTTTCGCCGGTCGGCCGCTCAGCGGGGGGTCGTCTGGCCCTTGGCCGTGCACCCGATCAGCTCGACCGAGGTGGCCTGGCGCTCGGTGCGGAACTCCACGCGGTTGCTGCCCTCGACCGGGGTGAACCGCTGCTCGCCCACCGTGGTCTTGTCGGTCGAGGCTGCCTGGAGTCGACACGTCGGATCCACCGCGTCGTCGGACAGCGTCACGTTGACGACCGCGACGGCGGTGTGTGCGTCGGGGATCGAGAACGACTCGATCTCGGACTGGACCGACGGGGTCGAGAAGATCCAGATCACCCAGGCCAGCCAGGCCAGGAACGGCGTCGCCACGACGATCGCGACGATCACCCAGCCACGACGCGGGCTCCTGGGACGCGGCGTACGGCCATAGCGGTCGGCGAGATCGGTCACGGCGACATGGTGCCACGCGCACCCTTCCCTAGAATCTCCGCATGCCTCCCCAGGAGCCGCTCCGGCTGATGCACGTGCATGCCCACCCCGACGACGAGTCGAGCAAGGGCGCGGCAAGCACTGCGATGTACGTCGCGGAGGGCGTCGACGTGCACGTCGTGACCTGCACCGGTGGTGAGCGCGGTTCCGTGCTCAACCCGAACATGGACCGGCCCGGGATCCTCGAGAACATCCATGAGGTACGCCGCGCCGAGATGGAGGCCGCTCGCGAGATCCTGGGCGTCACCCAGGACTGGCTCGGCTTCATCGACTCCGGCTGGCCCGAGGGCGACCCGAAGCCGCCGCTCCCGGACGGATGCTTCGCGCTCCAGGACGTCGCGGTCGCGGCCGAGCCGCTGGTCAGGTTGATCCGGTCGTTCCGCCCGCAGGTCGTCACGACGTACGACGAGCGGGGCGGCTACCCGCACCCCGACCACATCCAGTGCCACAACGTGTCGGTGGAGGCGTTCCACGCGGCAGCCGATCCGGAGCGCTATCCCGACGCGGGCGAGCCGTGGCAGGCCTCGAAGCTCTACTTCCACCACACGTTCAACCGGCCGCGCGCGATCGCGATCAACGAAGCCATGGTCGAGATCGGCCTCGAGTCGCCCTACGCCGAGCGGCTGGCCACCTGGCAGCCGGACCCGGCCTGGGATGACCGGATCACCACGCGCGTGCCGTGCGGTGACTACTTCGAGGTGCGTGACCGGGCGCTGCTCGCACACGCCACCCAGATCGACCCGGACGGGTTCTGGTTCGCGGTCCCGCTGGAGGTCCAGAAGCGGGTCTGGCCGCACGAGGACTTCGAGCTGGTGTGGTCCGACGTGGAGACCGAGCTCCCGGAGACGGACCTCTTCGCCGGGCTGCGTGAAGGATCGGGCGGCTGATGGGGGAGGATGGGGCCATGTTCATCGCGCACGTGCTTCCCCTGGCCGAATCCGTCCCGAAGGACGAGGACGTCGTCGCGGGGTGGCTCGGATTCTTCGTGCTGTTCGGCCTGATCATCGCCACCGCGCTGCTGCTGTGGAACTTCACCAGGCAGATCAAGAAGGCCAAGGCCGCCAACGACGCCGGTGTCTACGGCTCGGACCAGGACGACACGCCCGAGTCGTGAGCCACGCGGCCGGGGGCCGCAACTGGTCCCAGCGGGCGGTTGAACCGGCCGTCCTGGTGCCAGTTGCCACCAGTTCCGGGCGGGCAGTCGGGCCAGCCTGCTCGCGGCCCGCCTAGGAGCTCGACTCGGCGATCTGCTTGCGGACGTCGTCCATGTCGAGTCCGCGGACCGCGGTGATCAGCTGCTCGAGGCTCGCCGGCGGCAGGGCACCCGGCTGCGCGAACACCAGGATCTGGTCGCGGAAGACCATCAGCGTCGGGATCGACGTCACCTGGAACTCGCTCGAGAGCTGCTGCTGCTCCTCGGTGTTGACCGACCCGAAGGCGATGTCGGCGTGCTTCTCCGAGGCGGCCTCGTAGACGGGGGCGAACTGGCGGCACGGTCCGCACCAGCTGGCCCAGAAGTCGACGAGCAGGATGTCGTTGCCCTCGACCTCGGAGACGAAGTTGTCGGTGGTCAGCTCGATGGTGGCCATGCCTCCACGCTAACCCGTCGAGTCGAGTGCGCAGGCGGCTGTGTTCGCCACATGGCTGCGCACTCGACCCTGCCGACGGCTGGTTCACAGGGAACGCACAGGCTCCTCCGATGTCGTTGAGGTCTGCGCGCGGCATGCTGGTCGCATGACGAGTGCGCCCCTGACCCATGCCGACGGCAGCCCGCTCCGCGTCCTCGTGGTGGATGACGAGGTCAACATCGCCGAGCTGCTGAGCATGGCGCTGCGCTACGAGGGCTGGGAGATCAGCGTCGCGCACACGGGGCGTGCTGCCGTTGCGGCCGCGAAGGAGGTCCGCCCCGACGCGATCGTCCTCGACATGATGCTGCCCGACTTCGACGGGCTCGAGGTGCTCCGGCGCGTGCGGCAGCACCAGCGCGACGTACCTGTCGTGTTCCTGACCGCCCGCGACTCCGTGGAGGACCGGGTGGCCGGGCTGACCGCGGGCGGCGACGACTACGTGACCAAGCCGTTCTCGCTCGAGGAGGTCGTCGCGCGACTCCGCGGGCAGCTGCGCCGGGCGGGTGCGACCGCCCGACGCGAGAGCCCCGTGCTGACCGTCGGTGACCTGACGCTGGATGAGGACAGCCACGAGGTGTTCCGTGGCGGCGACGAGATCGCGCTGACCGCGACCGAGTTCGAGCTGCTCCGCTACCTCATGCGCAACCCGCGCCGAGTGCTGTCGAAGGCACAGATCCTCGACCGCGTGTGGAACTACGACTTCGGCGGCCAGGCCAACGTCGTCGAGCTCTACATCTCCTACCTCCGCAAGAAGGTCGACGCCGGCCGCACGCCGATGATCCACACCATGCGCGGCGCGGGCTACGTCCTGAAGGCCAGTGAGTGATGGACCTGTCCGTACGCCGCCTGGTGCCGGCCTCGATGACCGCCCGGCTGGTTGCCACGGTCGTCCTGCTGGTCGCGCTGGTGGGCCTGCTGGTCTCTGCGCTCACCACCGCGGTGCTCAGGGATCACCTCGCCGACCAGCTCGATGATGACGTCCGGGCTGCTCAGCGGCTGGTGATGGGCATGCCAGGCGGACCGGGGCGTGACCCACGCTTCGACAACCCCCGCGGACGGGGAGTCGGCACCCTGACCGCTGTCATCACGTCCGATGGATCGGCCGGTGCTGTCCAGTCAGGACTGACCGAAACAGCGCTCGGCCCGGAGGCTCTTCGCCGGCTTGCCTCGCTGCCCGCGAACGGCCGGCCGCAGACCAGCGAGATTGACGACCTGGGGCGTTACCGGGTTGTGGTCAGGGACCTGGGTGAAGCGACGCTCGTCAGTGGTCTCCCCACGACCCGCATGGACGAGACCATCAACGAGCTCGTCGGCTGGAGCATCGGGTTCACGGTGCTGGCGGTCGGCGTCGCGGGCGGCCTCGCCGTGATCGTCGTACGCCGCCAGCTACGACCGCTGCGCGCGGTCGCGCAGACCGCGCACGAGGTCGCCGGCCTGCAGCTGTCGACCGGCGAGGTCGGCCTGACCGCACGCGTGCCCGATCAGCTCACCGACGAACGCACGGAGGTCGGTCAGGTCGGCTCCGCGCTGAACACGCTCCTCGGCCACATGGAGACCTCGCTGGATGCGCGCCATCGCAGTGAGCAACAGGTGCGGCAGTTCGTCGCGGACGCCTCGCACGAGCTGCGGACGCCGCTCGCGACGATCCAGGGCTATGCCGAGCTCGGGCTCCGTGCCGATGCCGCGCCGGACCAGGTGCTCCTCGTCCTCGGCAAGGTGCAGGGGGAGTCGCACCGGATGACCGCTCTCGTCGAGGACCTGCTGTTGCTCGCCCGTCTCGACCAGGGCCGGCCGCTGGCGCGCGAGGAGGTCGATCTCTCGCGGTTGGCGATCGAGGCGGTCGCCGATGCGCGTGTGGTCGCGCCGGACCACCAGTGGCGCATGGAGCTGCCCGAGGATGCCGTCGAGGTGACCGGTGACGGTCCTCGGCTGCACCAGGTCCTGGCCAACCTGCTGGCCAACGCGAGCCGGCACGCCCCGTCCGGGACGACGGTCACGGTCGCCATCAGCGCAGCGTCCGACGGCACCCGGGTATCCGTCCACGACGACGGCCCCGGCGTGCCTGTTGACCTGCAGGCGCACGTCTTCGAGCGCTTCACCCGCGGTGACGCCAGCCGGACCCGTGACTCGGGTGGGGCCGGCCTGGGGCTCTCCTTGGCGCGTGCCATCGCGGAGGCGCACGGCGGCACGCTGACGCTCGAGTCCGTCCCGGGCGACACGACGTTCACGCTCACCCTCCCGTCCTGACGCCCCGGGGGCCGACCCCGGAGGAGCGTGAAGGCTTTTCGTCACATGCCGACGAAAAGCCTTCACGCCATTTCTGGCGGGCTACTGCCGGGCCCATCGCTCACAGGTGGGGCACAGGTTGTTCAGGGGAGGTGCCCAGCGGGGCGGTGTGTGCTGGGGGCACACCGAACGAGAGGAACCCCGATGAACGACAAGACCCCCGAGCAGCCGGCCACCCCCGACCAGCCGGCCACCCCCGACCGGCCGACCACCGCTGAAGCCCCTTCAGACACGACTGACACGGCTGTTCAGCCGGAGGTCTCCGCAGGGCAGCCCGTCGCAGGGGAACCCGCGACCGCGCCCGCGAAGAAGAACCGCCTGGCCTGGGTGAGCAGCCCGAAGGTCGCGGCTGCCACGGTGATCACCGTGCTCGCACTCGGCGGCCTGGGAGGTGCCTTCGCGCTCGGCCGCGCCACGGCGGGGCCCGACCACGGCGACCGGATCATGGTGCGCATCCCGGGAGGGCTCGATGGTCCGGGCATGCGGGGCCCCGGCGGCGGGTGGGGCGAGCGCGGCCCGAAGCTGGAGCGTCGCGGCGAGCTCCAGGACCAGCTGCCCGAGGTGACGCCCTCGCCGAGCGCGTCGAGCTCCAGCGAGGGCTGACGGTCAGGGGCAGCCGGCCACGGCGCACGTTCTCGAGTGCGTCGTGTGCCCAGGCTGCGCCGCATGTGCGGAGCCGTCCGTGGCAACGGACAGTGCGCCTGCGGCGATCAGGACTGCGGTGCCGAGCAGGACGTTCTTCATGGTGACTCCCGAGATCGAGGGGGCATGGCGCAGCGCGCAACGCCTTCCTTGCACCGGGGAGACGGGCCCGGCGGAGGCTCATGACGCCACTCGCTGGCCGCAGGTGATCGTTCCCCGCGGCCGGCGGGTGCCTCCGTCGCCACGCTGTCAGGCGTGCGCACTAGCGTGGGAGCCATGCCCAACCGCCTCGCCGACGCCACCTCGCCCTACCTCCTCCAGCACGCCGACAACCCGGTCGACTGGTGGGAGTGGTCGCCCGAGGCATTCGCGGAAGCAAGGCGCCGCAACGTCCCGGTGCTGCTGTCGGTGGGCTACGCAGCCTGCCACTGGTGCCACGAGGCGGCTTGACCGACGGCCTTTCGCGGAAATCGACGAAACCGCAGGTCAGCGGCCTGATCGCGGTTTGGGTCGGTTCGGCGAATGCCGCCGTTGGACACCGTTTCCGGGACTTCGTGCATCACTCTCGTGCATCACTTCGGCCCCATCACTGGTGACCCAGCGGCAGCCGATCGGTGTGTGTTCAACTGTCGCAATCGTACCGATTTCGGGACGGACGTGACAGGTCGCCATCGACGGATGCCTGGGGGGGGGTCTCGTCAGCGCTGTCGAGGTGCTCCACGGTCCCACCAGTCCGTCGGCGGATCTTCGGCAATGATGCGGGCGGCGATCTCGACGTTGCCCAGGTTGCAGAACTTCCACAGCTCCTTGGCTGCGCGGGAGTACTGGAAGGCCGCCTCGTCGACATCGAAGGCGCCGAGCTCTGCGGCTCGGTGCCGGTCGATCGCGTCGGTCAGACGTTCGACCAGTCGGCCGAGCTGTTCTTCGTGGTAGGCGGCGACGTTCGCTCGGGCCGCCCGGCGCTCCGCCTTGGTGCTCACGGTCCGAGGCTATCGAGACTCCGCCCTTCGATGACCGGCGGGCGGATGCGGGGTGGGTGCAGTTCTCGAAAATTGGCGAGTTCCGTGCGAGACGGAATACGCAGTTTCCGAGAACCGGGCGCAGCCACACGGCGTGTGTTGCATATCTGCAACATTAACCTAGACTGGCGTACATGGACCTGGCTGAGCGGATCTCGACGCTGCGCCGCGTGAACGGGCTGAGCGCTCGTCAGCTCGCGGCGCTGGTCGACGTTGCCCCGACCACGGTCACGCGGATCGAGTCAGGTGCGGTGAGTCCGTCGTTCGACCTTGCGCAAGAGATTCTGACGGTCCTGGGGGAGCCGATCGGCTTCACCGGCCTCGCGGATGTGGATGCGATCGCGACCGCACGTCTTGCGCTCGACCCGGAGCTCGACGTGGCGTCGACTCCGGGCGTCGAACTGTGGCGCCAGCGCTGGGTTCGCATCGGACTTCTCGATGCCGACGGTCGGGTCGCCGCCGCGAAGGAAGCGGACCTGCTGTTCCGTGCCGGTCGCGCCGCGCGACTGACGCGCCGCCCCGGAGCGGTGGACTTCACCGCGGGGCTGTCCGCGGATGAGGTCGCTGACTCGCTTCGCGGGGCAGGCATCGACTACGCACTCACCGGTGACGCCGGAGCCAACCGATACCGGTCCAGCGCGGGGGAGGCCTGGCCGGTTCTTTACGTCGAGGACGTCGCCCGTGCCGCCGAAGCCGCAAGCCTGGCGCGCAAGGAGCCCGGTTCGTTCGGCATGCGGGTAACGCTGATCCCGTTCGACGGCGTGAGCGAGGTCGGCCGTGTCGACATCGCCGGAACCGCGGTCGTCGCTCGCGACCAGGTCATCATCGATGCCTACGGTGGCATCGACCGCATGGTCGAGCAGGCCGACATCCTCATGGGGAGGCGAGTGGCTTGACCGACTTCAAGGAGCCGCGCACCGAGATCGAGTGGAGCCGCCGCGCGATCATCAACGTCGTCGACGTTCTCGCGATCCATGCCCGGTCATTGACCTTGGTCGGTGCGCACGCCGTCCTGCTGAGGACGATGGATCTCGACGTGCCGCGTATGCCGACCGGCGACGGCGACCTCGGAGTGACCCCCGGTTTGGTCGGCGACGTTCCCAGCATCGAGGCCCTTCTGGCGGACGCCGGCTACGAGCACCGCACGACGGCACGGCCAGGCCTGTGGGGCAGGAAGCCGTACGACGAGCCCGACGGGACCCGGTCGTTCCGCGAGAAGATCGACCTGCTTGCTCCGCACGGACTCTCCGGCACGGCGAGTCGGAGCAAGCGAGGCGTTCCGGCGTTGCAGCATGCCCACGGCAAACTCGCGGTTGGAAACGTGCTCGGACTCGAGCTCGCTGCGTTCAACCGGTCTCTGGTCACGATCACAGACTTCGCCGATCCTCGGCTCGCGACTGAGATCCACGTCGCCGAGATCCCCGCGCTTATCTTGGCCAAGGGCTCGAAGATCGGTGAGCGGCTCCGAGAGCCGCGCAAGGGGTCGGTCAGAGACAAGGACTTGGGTGACCTGTGGCGCCTCATGGCGGTCGCTGACCCTGCCGAGATAGCCCAAGTGATGTCGGAGTTTGTTGATCACCCCGAGGTGGGCAGCGACGTGCGCCAGAGTCTCAAGTGGACGAGCGACGTCCTGCGTGATCCGGTGAGTTCCGAGCGAGCCAAGTCGGCGTTCGACACCTTCGTCGACCCCGCGGAGATCGACCGCACCTTTGACCGGTGGGGCCGTGTCCCCTTGGGCTGAACTAGCGAGCGGTCGCATCGATTCGTCCAGGGTGGGCCGCACCGCAAGGCATCACGCGCCAACAGGAGGTGTCGAGTATTCAGGCGGTAGTTCGATTCCGCGCATCGGAGACAACCGTGCCGGCAACCTGATAAGCGAACTCCTTGCCGCCGCGGGAGGAGCCAACTACCTGCGCCTTGTGCAACGCGCCAGCGTCAGCGAGCCGCTTGAGTCGGTTGTTCGCGTTCTGTGATGTCAGGTCGAGTTTTGCGCCGATGTCGCTTGCCTTGAACTCGCGTAGTTCCTTGGCGACCTCGAAAGTCGCCTCAAGGATCGGGTCGCCGAGCAAAGAGAGCGTGCCGTCCTCTTCAGCGACGACTATGGCGGTCTTGCGTCGCTCGACGCACACAAGCACTGAGTATCGGTTGTCCGAGTTCAGCCCGGTGACTCTCACGGTCGCGCCGGAGGTCGAGAACTCGTGTGAGGCCAGGAACTTTCCGAGGAACTCGTCGGCGAAGCTAATGTTCATTACTTCGACGCCCGAGAAGTCGATCGTCAGGTCGATGTTCGAGTGGCCTTCGAGAAGGTCATCGAGTCTTGCTCGGCCTTCCTGTCCAAGTGGCCGCGTCGCTGGGTACTTGCCGAGCTGACGAACGGAAAAGGTTGTCGCTTCTTTCATGGCTTCTCCGGTTTCATTTTCTCGATTGAATCATAGTCTTACTCGCCGGACTCAATCGATGGGTGAGCCACGCCCAGGTTCCTGCTGTCTGATCTGGACGGTCAGATGAGGTCAGTTTGAGCATGTCCGGGGTTCCGTGGACGCGTACTTCACCCTTCCCTGATCGAATCTGGAGGGACGCTTCGCCGAACTTCCTGGCATCTGTCACGACGTCCCAGAGGCCGTTGCCACGTTTGTCATTACGGCCGCCGGTCACTCCTGTCACTCCGGCCTTCGTCGCTCTCGCGATCGCGTACTTGTCCTGGGTGTAGTGGGCGTACTTGGGGTTCTGGCGAAGGTGGTTCATCACGCCGATTCCGGTGTCACAGACCGCGAATTCCAGCCGAGTGCCATCGGTGGTGGTCCCTGTGTGAAGTTGTGCGGCCATGAACGCACCGCGTTCGCTGGGCCCGTGCTCGGCTGCGTTGCTGATCAGTTCCCCGCAGGCGCGGAGGACTGCGGCGCCGGCTTCGGTGTCCTCGCCGTAGAACCCCATCACGAGGGGGCCGAGACGTTCCGAGAGGTCGTCGACGTTCCCCGGGTTGAGCGCCGTCACCTCAAGCAGGGACCCGGTCTGATCATTGCGGGTGTCTGGTGGGAGGCGTCCGACGATCCGGGACCGGGAGGGCAAGTGTCGGAGTACGTCCATGCGTTGCAGGTAGGCGGCCGTGGCCTGATCGTGCGGGAGGTTCAGGGTTACGGGCAGAGAGTGGCTTGAAGCCCAGTGGGCCCAGGCGACGATGCCTGCTAGGTCGAGCGGGCATGCGAACGCGAGCGCCGTTGCGTCGATCACCAGTCGGTCCGGGTCCTGCCCGCTCAAGAAGGCAGCGCTGGCCAGGGGCATGTCTCCGGCCAGGATTAGGTCCACTTCGGGAGTGTGGCGCCTGAGGGCGGGCGCAGGGTGGAGCGACGCCCGGTTTGGCGAAACTATGGCGGCCCACGGTTTCATTGTGTACAGTGAAAGAGGTGAGACGGGATCTTCTCGGTTCACCGAACTCATTGGAACGAACCGAGGAGACACCATGAATGCCAAGGCTGAGAAGCCCAGCGGCAACGACGACGTAGCAGTCCACGCGTCCTTCGCCGCTGCCACCAAGCAGTTCAACGAGAAGTTCAGCTCGGTCAGCTCGATCGCAACGGTCCTGGCTGCCGCGCTGACGTTCTTCGACATCCGGTCCGACGGCGCCACCCGGTACTTCTTCGTCGCCGACGGCGACGAGCTGAACCCGAACGTCACCGTCGGCGAGATCGCCCAGGACGGCTCTGGCCACGCCCGCTCAATCAAGCTCTCCCTGCGGACCGAGACGATCTCCGGGAGCTGATCGTGGACTACGAGAGCCAGCTGCGCCTCGAGCGTGACGCCGTCGTCGTGAGCGCCACGCTCGAGGCCTCTGGCGGCCTCCTCATCCACCGGGTCGCAGACCCCGATGGCCCGGCCGCACTGGTCGATCCGCCCGGCGTCTACTGGGCCGTCATCCAGCCGGCCCAGCTTGGCACCAGCCCGTTTGTCGTGCGGATCCATTGGACTGTGTACCCGGACCTTCCACCGTCGGTTCTGTTCGCGGCCGAGGTCGGCGGCCTGGCCAACGTGGCCGCCGCCTGGCCCGCTGCGGCGGGGTACCGGGCGCCGAACGACATCTGCAAGCCGTTCACCGCAGAGGGCCAAGCCCTTCACCCGGAGTGGGCCAGCGGCGCCCAGGCCTGGCGTTCGGAAGGCAATCCGTTCTTGTACGTCATCCAGAACGTGCAAGACGACATCAATCGAGCACGAGGGGCGCGCGCATCATGACCCAACTTCATATCGGAGCCGACGCCGTCGACATCATGGTCGCCGACGTCGCCCGGTACGGCGCCCTTGGCGTCGAGACCGGCTCGCTCCTCCTCACCCCGCCCGGAGAACCGACGGTTACGGTGGTCGCCCTTGCCGGGGTCGCCGGCATCGAGCGCCACCCGGGGCTCCTCATCTTCTCCGCCGCCGCGTTGAACCCGCTCTTCTCATACGCCGAGGACACTGGCCTCCAGTTGCGCGCCCAGGTGCACTCGCACATGCACGACGCGTTCCTTTCGCACACCGACAAGACCGGAAACATCCGGATGCCCGGCTTCATCGCGTCGGTCATCCCGGACTTTGGCACCCCGTCCGCCGACCCGACCGTCTGGGGCTGGTGGGCCTTCGACGGCGACGACTGGACACCGATCGACGCCGCCGTCGTGACGACCCAGACCACCAAGGTCATTACCTTCGACGCGGACGGTGTCCGGTGAGCGCTGGCCAGACCAACTACAGCCGCCCGCTCCGGGTGGCAGCCGGCAGTTCAGGCACCGACGAGGCCGACCTGAAGGTGCGGCTGGAGAACAGCACTGTCCTTGTCACTGCGGACCCAGCGGCACCCATGGCGGCCACCACACTTCGGGTCCTGGTCGCCAACCTGCGGCGCCTGCCGGTCCAGCTATACCTCGACCCCAGCGGCGGAGAGGACCGGCTCGGCCCGGGCCTGGTTGCCGAGCTCGAACGGCTCGCGGCCAGCATCGATGGCGCCCGGCAGATTGTGGTGTCCAGGCCCGAACGAGTCACGGTGCACGTACATGTCGGGACGAGCTCAACCTCAGCGCAAGTCTGCGGTGTCGCGGACGGACACGGAGCGCGGCTGCGCCCGAAAGGCGTTGCGTTCCCACCCCTCCTGCAGCCGGGCACCGGCTTGGGAGGGATCCTCGCCGGCGCGATGCTCACCGCCGAGGTCTTCAAGCTCGTCGTCGGCGTGCTCCCGGAGCGGCGTGGCCCGCTCGTCCCGCTCGACTTCTGCCCTGTCACTCTCGGCGAGCCGGACAGTGTCAGCCGACCCCTGCCGCCGCTGAAGGACACCGCGCTCATCGGCGGCGGCGCCATCGGCACCGCCATCGCACTCATCCTGCGCGAACTCGAAGCCGAAGGTGCTCTCACCGTCGTAGACCCCGAGACGTACGACAGGCCCAACGTCACCACCTACAGTCTCGGCGATCTCCAGACCGCCGCGGCCAAAACGCACAAGGTCCACCTCATCCGCGACGAACTTGTGAACGTCAGTGTCGACCCGTTTGTCGGGACCGCACGGGACTACATCGACGCGATCGACGCCCGCGAAAAGACGATGCCGACCACCGTCCTCGGTGCCGTGGACAGCATCGATGCCCGGCACGAGATCGCTGCCATCCACTCCACTCATACCCTCGACGGCAGCACCGGCGGCGACACCGGCACAATGCTCAGCCTCTCCGAGGCGACCTGGGACGGCCCATGCCTGCGTTGTTACTACCCGCAGCGCCCGGCGCAGGGACTGTCCGTCATCGACCTCCTCGCCGAACGCACCGGACTTTCCCCCGAGAGGCTCGCTCGCGGCACCGACAAGCTGGCCGCCGAGGAGATCGCCGCACTCGACAACCTGACGTCGGAAAACCGCGACATCCTCGAGCGCCAGATCGGCAAGGAAATCTGCGGCCTTGGCAAGGCGTTCGGCCTAGTTGGCGGGGACAGTGGGTTCAATCCATCCGCCGCGTTTGTTGCACAGCAGGCCGCTGCCCTCGTCGTCGGCGCCCTCATTCGACGCGGCACCTCGATTCCATCGATCAACGTCCAGTACGACGCACTGTTCGGCCCGCACCCAGACATGACGCTGCACCGGAACCCGCGGCCATCATGTAGGTGTCAGGATGACGTGAGCCTGCACGCGGAGGTCCGGGCTCGTAGGTTGGACCTTTAGTCGCATGGAGGCACTTGCAAGGGGCTCCCGCTACGACGCCGTCGACTGCCGTCACGCGGATCGGGGACTTCGCTTCGGCTTGGGGAGCAGGTCCGCGATGGCGACCTGCTCCCGCTCAGGCGCAACGAGAACCTTCAGCGCCGCCTCCGCCAAGGCGATGCGACGTTCCTCCCAGGTCAGGAGCTGGTCGAGCCTCCAGCGGTCGGGATGCGTCATGACCGGCGGCGGCACGAGCGAGCGGTCCTTGAGGTTCTGATAGCCCTTCGTCTTGCCCCAGTCGTAGCGACGGATCACATCGCTGGCGTGGAGGAAGACGTGGCGCGGGTCGTCGTCCATCGCGCTCACACTGCCTTCGGTCGATCGAGGACCGGCCGGGACGCGAGCCGCTGCGAGCGGATGAACGTGCGGAGGTCGCCGACCGTTGTATAGAGCCGCCGGCCGATCTTGAAGAACTCCGGGCCAGTTCCCTCCTGGCGCCACCAGCGGACGGTGTTCGTGGGCGCCTTCAGGATCTGGGCGACGTCCTCGAGGGTGAGCAGTTCGTCATCGTGCTGCTCGTGGAAGGGGACGTCGTTGGTGTTGCTGTTCATGGTTCCTCCTGTTTGGTGTGGCCCGCGAGGACTGCGGGCAACAGGTAGGTGTGAGGGCTGTGCCAACGGAAGGGCGAAATACGTCCGATCGGATATGATGGCAGTATGGATCGGGCCTATCTGATCGAAAGGGCGCGACGTCTGCGCGGCCTCACGCAGGCCCAGCTCGCCGCCAGATCGGGTACGTCGCAGGCGACGCTGTCGGCGTACGAGCGCGGTGTGAAGTCGCCATCGCTGAAGGTCGCGGCGCGGATCATTGCGGCGACCGGTCACGACCTGAACCTTCGGGTGCACATCGACTGGGTCGAGCACCATCCGACGGGAATCGTCCGGTTCTGGGCGCCGAACATCCTGTGGAGCGTTGAGCCGCCCGACTGTTTCGCGACGCTGGCCATCCCCGACTTCATCCGCAACACCGGCATGCGGGACTGGGACATGAGCGACCGTGAAGAGCGCAAGGGCGCCTACGAGCAGCTGATTCGCCGGGGCTTGCCGCAGCAGATGATCCGCTGGATGGATGGCGCCCTCCTCGTCGATGTGTGGGACGAGCTCGACCTGCCGGATCCGGTCCGCCAGGCCTGGAAGTGGCCCATCCGGTTGGCGAGGGAGCCGCTGAGGCCCAACCCGCTGTCCTTCGGGAAGGACCCCGAGCTGACGTCGAGGGCCTGGATCCGCGGCTACGAGCCGCTGCCGCCGCCACCTCCGCCGCCTCCGCCGAGGCGCACGCGCTTCGACCCGCGTCCGCCGCCGTAGGCGAGCCAGATCAGAGGCCGAGGTGCGGTGCCGACGACGAAGCCGGCGGGCGGTAGGCGACGTCAGGCTCGGGGCGCCTGGGCGCCGAGGTGCGTCGGGCGTAGCGAGTCTGCATCGGTCCATAGCGGTCGATCGCCTCGACAGCCAGTCCGCAAGCATGCGACGGACCGAGGTCAGCGCGGTCACGCCCGAACACCTCGATCCACTCTGTGCGGGCCTCCTCGACGGACTCGGCGATGAGATGGGCGACGTTGTGCTCGCGGCCGCGGGTCATGCCGACGTACGCAGACGCGGCGCCGGTGTGGTCGCCGACGAGGACGTGGCTGACAGGGACGGTAGAGCCTTGGGCACCGTAGGCAGTGGTCGCATACGCGAGCTCGACGTGGTCGCGGACGTACGCCGGCGGCAGGACGCGCTGTCCGTTCTCACCCTTGACGTGCAGCCCGGCCGCTGAGGAGCCGATGACGGTCCACCGCTCCCGGTTGGCGACGCCGACCTCGGCGTCGTTGTGGCGGGTGGCGATGGTGTCGCCGATGCCGATCAGTTCGCCCGACCTGGTGATGACGGATTCTGCCGCCTGTCCGGTCATGACCCGGACTCGGTGGGTGACGTGGTTGATGCGGGTCACCTGTTCGCGGGTGTCGGCGACGACGAGCTGGCCGCGCGCGGCCTTCACGCCGAGGACGTCCAGGCGTTCGACGTCGCTGGCGTGGATCACGACGTCGCCTCGGCGCATCAGTTCGTCGAACACCTCGCCGGGTCGCGCTCCTGAGCGCATCCGGAGTGAGAGGTCGGCGTACGCCGGATCGGTGAAGCGGTGGACCCCGTCGTACTCGATGCAACGGTCGGCGGCGTACCTCGCTGCGAGATCCATGACGCCACCTCGGCCGACGGCCGGGAGTTGGTGCCGATCCCCGATCAGCACCACCTGGGCGCCGCCGGCGTCGGCGAGGGCCAGCAGGGCTCGGGCACTGTCCTGGTCGAGCATGCCTGCCTCGTCGACGACGAGGAGCGTGCGGCGGTCAACCGGGGGAGCGGTGGGCGACGGTTCGGTCCGGCTCCAGCGTCCCTCGTCGTCCCAGCGGAAGCCGTGCTCGTGGAGCAGCTTGGCGACAGCGCGGGTCTCGGTGCCGATCTCTCCCGCTGCCACCTGCGCCGCCTTGCGGGTCGGCGTCACCACGAGCATCCGGCCGCCGCGTGCTTCGACCTGGTCGCGGGTGGACGCGAGTCGACGGGTCTTGCCGCTGCCGGCGGCGCCTTCGACGACGGTGATCTTCTGGCGCTGGGCGCTGTTGAGGATCTGCGCGACCAGGTCGTACTCGACGGCCAGGACGTCGGGCGAGCTCAGTGCGCGGACGTGCTCCGGAGCGTCGTCGCGGTTGACCAAGGGCACGCATGCGTCGAGAGCCCGTGCAGTCAGGTCCTCGGCGAGTTCGCGCCGGACGGTGCCGCGCGCGACGACGTCGCAGGATGCGATCAGCTTCTCGACCTCGCCGCGGAGGTCGGCGGCGTTCCAAGCAGAGTGGTGCGCGCCGAGTCGGTCGACGGCGCGCTTCGCGAGGGCATCGCGGTCCAGCGAGCCGATTGACACGGTGGTCGGCCGGGCACGCCGATTGGGTGCTCGGAAGTCGAGATCGATGAGTTCCTCGACCCAGCGGTCGCGGAGGTCGGCTCCCGAGGTCGGGACGACCTTGTCGGGCCGGGCGTCGGCCCACGCTCGGCGGTCCCAGGCCTGCCGAATCGCGGGCCCCGGTTCCTCGCCGGGGTGGTCGCGCCGCCACTGCGCCTCGTACCGGTCGATGTTCGCTCCGATCTGTCGCGACCGAGCGCTGAACGCGCCTGCGTAGCCGGCTAACTGACTGACCTCGCCGGTCTCCGGGTCGAGCGTGTAGCCGTGTTCCGCGAGGGCCGCGCGGAACTCGGGGTTGGTCATGACGGCCGCATGGCCGATCCCGTTGATCGCCTCGAGGCTGTCGCGAACTCCGACGGTGTGCAGTCCGCGCCAGCCGCGTGCTGCGAAGACTCGGGCGTTGATCTGGAGGTGGAGATGGCGGTGCGGGTCGCCAGACCGGGAGGTGAAGTGGCGTACGACGGCCGCCTCGAGCTGCTCGATGGGCACCTGCACCTGCCGACCGCGCGGCCCCACCCGGGTCGTCGCGTGTTGGGCCAGCCAGTTGACGATCTCCTCAGCGGCCGCCATCTGCGCGGCGTCGTACGCCTCAGCGATCTCGGGGTGGAGAGCCGCGGCCAGTGACCAGGACTTTGGCCCGTTCACGGTGACTTCGACGAACCGGACTGCCTGGTCATCGGTCCTGAGACGGCCTTTCGCCGCGCTGGTCTCGACGTCGTATCCGGCTACCCACCGCTCGTACGTCTCGCCGTCCATGTCGGCTCGCCGCTCGAGGCCGTCCGGGGTGGCGGTGAGTCGCATGGCGACGCCGTTGCCCTCGGCGAGGTAGTAGTCGTCGGCGCGTGACCGGTCGGCCTCGACGTAGTGCCGGGCTGCGGCTGGGGCGCCGCGGTAGATCTTCATGCCGCCGTGCATCCGAGCCGCCTCCCTCAATGACCGTGAACAACCACGAAACCGCAGGTCAGGGGGTATCTCGGCCCTGATTCGCCTACTGAATTTCGTAGCATGCGTGCCGCCTGAAAGGGAGGGGAGAAGGGGGCAGGCGGGGGACTGAGTGGGGAGCCATTGGTGGTTGGCGATGGAGCGAGGGGCTGGGTATCGGAGAAAGGCAAGGAACGTGGGAGTGGCGGGATATTCGTGAGGGTTCCCCGTCACGCGATTGCCCCGAGCCTGCCGAGCGTCATTGGCCGCGAGGTCAGCACGCCGACGAGTCCAGCCCCGTTCACTCGCCACATGGTCGCGCAGCGCGCAGACCGGAGGAGCGACGGTCAAGCGGGAAAGGCGACTCCGCCTAATGCATGGACCACGGGAGCCAGCTCGGGCTGCTCGTCGGCGAGCTCGAGCGCGCCTGCCAGGGCGGCGTCGTGGATGGGCCGCGCCGTGCGATAGAGCTTGCGGCCGGCCGGGGTGAGCTCGGTGTAGATGCCGCGCCGGTCGTCGGCGCACAGGATGCGGGTGAGCAGTCCCCGGTCCTCGAGGCGGGTCACCAGGCGTGTCGTTGCGCTGGGGGAGAGGGCGGCAGCCCGGGCCAGCTGCTGCATGCGCATGTGCCAGCCGTCCTGGCGGCTGAGCGCGTCGATCACGGTGTACTCGACGACCGACAGCCCGGCCGCACCCGCGAGCGCGCGCTCGAGCTCGGCCTCGATCAGGCCGTGCAGTGCGGCAAGGGTGCGCCAGCCCTGGGCGCGGACCTCGAGTGCCTCATCCGTGATGCCCATCCGCCGTCTCCTCAGCCAAAAACCAGATCTTTGCTTGCGCGGGATACTTGCGTGTGCAACGATAAGTTCCATCGCGCAACATCCCGCGTGTGCAACTACTCTCTCACATCCAGAGGAGAAACCCCATGCCCCTCGGTCTGATCGCTCTCGCACTCGGGAGCTTCGGCATCGGGCTCACCGAGTTCGTCATCATGGGCCTGCTGCCGGAGGTCGCCGCTGACTACGGCGTCTCCGAGTCCGCCGCCGGATGGCTGATCTCCGGCTACGCCCTCAGCGTCGTCGTCGGCGCCCTGGTCCTCACCGCGGCCACCACCCGCCTGGACCGCAAGAAGGTCCTGCTCGGCCTCGTCGTGCTCTTCATCATCGGCAACGTCATCACCGCTGCGGCGCCGACGTACAGCATTGCCATGACCGGCCGCATCGTCGCGGCGCTGTGCCACGGTGCCTTCTTCGGCATCGGTGCCGTCGTCGCCTCAAGCCTCGTCGCACCGGAGAAGAAGGCCGGTGCGGTCGCGATCATGTTCACCGGCCTCACCGCCGCCAACGTCCTGGGCGTCCCGTTCGGCACGTTCCTCGGCCAGCAGGCCGGCTGGCAGGCCACCTTCTGGGCGATCGCCGGCATCGGTGTCATCGCCCTGATCGGCATCGCGGCCCTCGTCCCCGACCTCACGACGGACCCCGGGAACGGCGCCGGGAACGGCGCCGGGAATGGCACCGACGAGGTCAGCCTGCGTCGCGAGCTCGGAGCCTTCCGCTCCAGCCAGGTCTGGTTCTCCCTCGCCATCACGGTCCTCGCCTACGGCGGCATGTTCGGCGCGTTCACCTACATCGCCTACACGCTCACCGAGGTCACCGGCTTCGCCTCGTCCACCGTCCCGTGGCTGCTCGTGCTGTTCGGCGCCGGACTGGTCGTCGGCAACTGGATCGGCGGTCGCCTCGCGGATCGCTCCATCGACGGAACACTCGTCGGCGTGGTCGCAGCACTCATCGTCGTACTCGCCGGGTTCGGGCTCGTCGCGGGCTCCCAGCCCGCCACCATCGTCGCCCTCTTCCTCATGGGCACGCTCGGCTTCGGCACGGTCCCGGCGCTGCAGAGCCGCGTGATGGTGTACGCCGGGCAGGCGCCGACGCTTGCCTCCGGTGCCAACATCGGAGCGTTCAACGCAGGCAACGCGCTCGGTGCGTGGGCAGGCGGAGTCGGCATCTCCACCGGTCTCGGCTACACCTCGCCGATCTGGATCGGCGCCGGCATCACCGCCGTCGGCCTCGTGGTCCTGCTGATCGCACGGACCGCCGCCACCAGCACGCTCCCGACTGTTACGGCAGCTCCCGCGCAGGCCTCTGCCGACGTCTGATCGCCCAGGCTTTTCAAGAGCGATGACGGCCGCCCGCCCCGCGAGGGGTTGGCGGCCGTCTCGTTCGCCCTCGGCCCTTCAGGGCGGCGCTGCGTCCGTATCCCGCTCCGGTGTGGCGCGGCGGGGCGGGGCTTCAACCCGATGGGGCGCATATCCGGCAAGTACGAAAACTCGTCCCGGTTGCCCTTGACGATCAGCGCCCTGTTACATGTAACATGGCACAGCGTACTAGCGAGACGACGCACCATCCGATGTTGCCGAGGAGATGACGGTTAATCGCAATGACGACTTCAACTGCCGCAAGCCAAGGCATGGCTCCTGGCGTCGGGATCATGATCGACAACATCTCGATGCGATACGGCGATCACGTCGTTCTCGACGATGTGACGCTCCATGTCGAGCCAGGAACTGTAACCGCGCTCGTCGGCCCGTCCGGCGCAGGAAAGAGCACCTTCCTGCGCTGCATCAACCTGCTTGCACGTCCCGATGCCGGAACCATTCGCGTGGCCGGTCACACTATTGAGCCGGGAAGGACAGTGAACAGCCGCGACCTCGCCGCATTGCGACGAAGCGTCGGAATGGTGTTTCAGTCCTTCAACCTCTTTCCGCACATGAGTGCGCTGAAGAACATTAGCTATCCGCAGCAGAAGGTTTTGGGGCGAACCAAGCAGGAAGCAGACGCCCGATCGATGCAGCTGCTTGAACGCGTTGGCCTGGCGGAGAAGGCCGGACAGCATCCGGAGCGCTGTTCTGGCGGACAGCAGCAGCGCATCGCCATTGCGCGAGCTCTTGCCCTTGATCCGAGCATCATGCTTTTCGACGAGCCGACGTCAGCGCTCGACCCAGAGGTTGGACTTGAGGTCTTGGCCGTCATGCGCGAGCTTGCCTCAGACGGAATGACGATGATCGTGGTCACCCACGAGATGCAGTTTGCTCGTGACGTGTCCGACACCCTGGTGGTGATGGCGGACGGCAAGATCATCGAGCAGGGCGACCCGCGCGAGATCATGAGCTCGCCGCAGGAGCCTCGCACCCGTCAGTTCCTCCGCGCGGTTCTCGAGCGCTGATCATGGACGCATTCTTCGCTGTCTTGCGGGGCCTGCCTCTGACGCTGTTGCTCACCGGTTCGGCCTTTGCCATCGGTGTCGTCGGGGCTGTCCCTGTTGCACTCGGCCTGAACTCAAAGAACCGCCTGATCTGGCTGGTATGTCGGCTCTCAGTGGATCTCGTCCGCGGCATTCCTGTCATCGTCTGGCTCTTCATGTTGAAGTTCGGCGTTCAGTTCGACTCCTTCAGGCTCAGCCCCCTCGCGGCAGCCGTCCTCGGCCTGGGCGTCGTCTCCATCGCCTACCTCGCCGAGATCTATCGGGGCGGACTGCAGGCAGTTCCACGCGGCAAGGTTGAGGCAGCGCAGGCCCTGGGACTGAGGAGCCGAGCCGTGTTCTTTGGCGTCAGGGCGCCACTCGCCTTCCGCATCGTGTCGCCGTCCATCGCCACGTACCTGATGAGTCTCCTGAAGGACTCGTCAATCGCCTCAACGATCATCGTGGCCGAGATGGTCTACCAGTCACAGACCTATGCACGCCAGCACCCGACAGTCGAGGGGATCCTGCCCTACGTCATCGTCGGCGCCCTCTACATCCTCCTCAGCCTGCCCGTGGCCTACGCCTCGAGGCGACTCGACTCCCGAATGCGGAAGGAGGTCTACGCATGAGCTGGCTTTCGGTGTGGGGCGACTACCTGCCCACAATGCTGGACGGCCTACAAGTCAGTCTGCTCCTCGCGCTCATCTCGATCTCGCTGGGATATCCGCTCGGACTGCTCCTCGGGCTGGCTGTCTCGTCGGAGAACCTGGCCGTGCGTGCGATCAGCCTGGCCGTTGTCGAAATCGGCCGTGGCGCACCCGCCCTGGTCGTCTTGTACCTGTTCTATTACGGGTTGCCCAAGGCCGGAATCACGATGGAGGCCATGACTGCGGCGTCACTCGGGCTGGTCTGGAACACAGCTGCCTATTCCAGTGAGGTCATGCGCGCCGGATTCCAATCCGTTCATCGCGGCCAGATCGAGGCGGCGAACGCCCTGGGGCTGGCCGACCGACACACGTTCCTGCGGATCGTCATGCCTCAAGGCCTCCGCTCTGCAACGCCGGGACTGATGGGCCTGTCGATCCAGGTATTCCAAGCGACCTCACTCGCGTACACCATCGCCGTCCCGGAGCTCATGAAGGCCGCAAACAATCTGGGCAGTCGGGACTTCAACTACCTGCAGGTATTCGTCCTCGCCGGATTGGTCTACGCGGCGGTCACTCTGCCCGCCACCTGGATAACCGTCTACTTCGAGAAGCGAATGAATCGCGCCTACGCCTAGTAGTCGACCGAGTCCGTCCTACCGAACCAACACAACCATCAGAAGGGCATCATGAACACCATCATCAGCAAGGCCAGCATCCTGTGTGTCGCCTCTGCCGTCATGTTGAGCCTCAGTGCTTGCGGGGGCTCGGGCGCTTCCACCACCGTGAGTTCCGATTGCACGCCCAAGCATTCCGACATCAGCACCGTCAAGACTGGAACGCTCACGGTCGGAGTGATCGACTATCCGCCGTTCAGCAGCTACAACGACGGCAAGCCGGACGGGATCGACATCTCCATCGTCAAGAAGATCGCCGCCGACGACTGCCTTGAGGTCTCCTGGCAGCCGGCGACCTACGCAGACGCAATCACGTCGATCGCGCAGGGCAACCTCGACATCGCAACCGGCAGCATCGCGGTGACCGAAGACCGGATGAAGGCGGTGGACTTCAGTTCGTCGCTGTACGTCGAGGCCATGGGCATCACCACCAAGGCGGGTGCGAAGACCATCGAAGAGGTCAGGGACATGGACGGGAAGGTCGGCACGGTCGACGGCTACATGACCAACGCCGACCTCGAGAAGATCTTCGGTGACCGACTCATCTCGTACCCGAGTCCGGTTGAACTCAAGGCCGACTTTGATGCCGGACGCCTGATCGCGGACTTCGAGACCTACGCCGTCGCAGCGCTTCAGTTCAAGGGCAATTCCGATGTCACCGTCGTGCCTGCCACCGGCGACGTCGGCGAGGACTTCGGATCGCTCAACAACCCCGCCGAAGACGGATTCCCTCTGACCAAGGGAAACGCCAGCCTCAAGACCGCCATCAGCGACGGGATCAAGGCGCAGCAGGCGGACGGGAGCCTCGGCAAGCTGCTGGAGGCCGTCGGCCTCTCGGCAGATCTGGCGAAGGTCAGCTCCGAGCAGTACGTCGTCCCCGCCAGCTAGGCGGCCTCGGGTGGGGTCGGCGGGTTCCCCTCCGCTCGTCGACCCCACTGTCTTGTCGGGCCAAGGCGGTTCGGGCCAGGCTCCGCGTGCCTGGTCGCCCCAATTCCCGCGGGAACACGTAACATGGCACAAACTGCATGGGCCTTGGGGTGTGAGCTTGGCACCAGTCAGCGAACTCGCCGGACGGTTCCTTGATGTCTCGGACCTTGTCGATGCCGCAGGAAGATCGCGGCACCGACTGTGCTCAACAAGCACGGCCTATGCACTCGCACGCGCAAGGAGTCATTGCAGTGAAACCCGATGAGACCCTTCCGATCGCGCATCTCGGACGTCATCCGAACCTCCGCGAGAGCGTTACGGAGTCCCTCACTGCTGCCATCATCTCTGGCGCCTTGAAGGAAGGGACGCTCTACTCGGCCCCGATGCTGGGCGCTGCTTTCGGGGTTTCCGCGACGCCGGTGCGAGAGGCAATGATGGATCTGGCCCGGCAGGGCCTCGTGGAGACGGTCAAGAACAAGGGTTTCCGGATCACGCAGATCACGGATCAAGAGCTCGATGAGATAACCGAGATCCGCCTCCTCATCGAACCGCCGATCGTGGGGCGGGTGGCGGGGAAAATCCCTGCCGAGGGATATCCGCGGCTGCGACTCATGGCCGACGACATCGTCTCCGCCGCGAAGGAAGGCGACCTCACGGAGTTCCTGGCCGTTGACCGGCAGTTCCATGCCGCGATTCTGGAGTACTTCGGGAATGCGCGGCTCGTGGAACTTGCGACCAGCTTGCGAGCACGAACCCGCCTTTACGGAATTCAATCGCTGAGTGAGTCACACAAGCTCGACGAGTCGGCGCGGGAGCACCACCTCATCGTCGACCTCCTCGAGGCCGGAGACGCGAAGGCTGCCGAACAAATGATGTATCGGCACATCAGCCACGCTCGAGGCCTCTGGGCAACCGGGCAGGAAACGACGCGCCGGGACTGAGCCCCTGCGTTGGGCTGCTGACGCGGACGGACCCCCTATTTCTTTCGGTCGCCCCCGGGCTGCGGATCGTTCCTCGGGCCCCGTTGACGACGGCGCTCAGTGGTGGGCGGCCGTACGCCGTGCGCACGACTGAAGCTGTCTCGTCCTCGCCGGCCGACCAGGGGACCTGAGGACCGTGCGGCACTACCTGTCAGGTTTTCTTACCTGAATGCTTTAAACATGCGCGATAGACGGGCATGACTGGTCGGGTTCAGAATTCTGGTGGGTGGTTCGCCAACTTCGGCGACCTCCGAGTCCGCGGGCTTCACGAAATCAGCGTTCCCCTAGGTCCCCTCAGGAGTCCGTTCACCATGCATGAGCTCGCCGACACGGTTTTCAGGAGTGTCAACCTGGTCGATGGGACCGGCTCGCCCGCCCGGTCTGCGGATGTATCTGTCGTGGGCGACAAGATCGACCGCATTTCCGCGGCCGGATCGCTCTCGGCGCGCAACGTCATTGACGGCACGGGTCTCGTGCTGGCCCCAGGGTTCATTGACATTCATTCGCACGCCGACATGCCGTTGTTGGTCGATGGACGCGCTCACAGCGCCGTCACCCAGGGGATCACGACAATCGTTCCCGGCAATTGCGGGTTCGGCGTCGCCCCGTTCATTGGCGGCAACAACCTGACGCAGAAGGAGATGCCCCTGGGCGGCGGCCTCGAGCTCGACGAAATCGGGGACGTCACGACCTTCCCGAAGTACCTCTCGAAACTGCGCGATCGTGGCGTAGGGGTCAACGTCGTCCCCCTGCTGGCTCACGGCGTCCTACGCTCCTCCGTCGCCGGCTTTGAGACGCGCCACATCACACGGTCCGAACTTTCCGTCATGGTCGGCATGGCGGAGGAAGCTCTGGACGCTGGCGCTGCAGGACTATCCTCCGGGCTCGAGTACGCGCCGGGGATCGCGGCGACCACGGAGGAGCTCGCTGCCGTAACTGCCCCGGTCGGAGCGCGGGGGCTCCTCTACGCCACCCACTGCCGGAGCCGGGGCGAGTTCATTGTCGAGGCCGCGGCCGAGAGCGTGAGCATCGCGGAACGGACAGGCGCGCGACTCCAGATGTCGCACTTTCTGCGCCGCACCACCGAGTCCGACCAGAGCCTCGCGAGAAGGGCGCTCGACGTGCTTCGTGCAGCTGATCAGCGAGGAGTGCGCACGAGGTACGACGTCTTCCCATTTGAATATGGGCCCTCTCCGATCACAGCGTTTGTTCCGCAAGCATTCAAGGCTGAGGCAGGTTCTGAGTTCGGGGCCTGGCTCCAAGACCCCGCATTCGCCTCCCGAATTGCGGCCAGCGTCGAGCCGCGTTTTGTCGCGATGTTCGAACAAGGCGGCGCAGCGCACATGTACATCAGCGACGACGGCACCGACGGGCGATACGTGGGCCAGACGCTCGCCGGGATCGCTGAGGGCATGGGCAAGCCGGTTGCAGAGGCGGCCATCGCCCTTCTCTCAGCCGCCGGCGAACGCTTCGCCCGCGTCATGCTGAACGAACGGTGGGCCGACTGGACGGATTTGCGAGATGCCATCGCAGATCCCGATTTCATCATCATGGGGGATGGGTCAATCGGAAGCCTGGACGGACCTCTCGCGCACCGAGGTTTCGCCTTGTCGGACTGGGGATACGCGACAACGACCCTCGGGCGATTTGTGCGCGATCTGAAGCTGCTCTCTCTTGAGGACGCGGTGCGGCGAATGACTTCCGCGCCGGCCGACCAGCTCGGCCTCACCAACCGGGGCGTCATCAAGGAAGGGCTGGCAGCCGATCTCGTGCTGTTCGATCCCTCGACAGTCGGAAGCGATGTACGACCCGACAGCCTCGCCCACGTGTCTTCGGGCATCCGAGAGGTCCTCGTGAACGGAATTGCTGTCGTCCGGGGGAGTGAAGTCACGCAGGCGACGCCCGGTCGAGTGGGGCTGTTCGACGTCTGCGCCTAACGCAGCGATTGCGGCCCGCGCCGCGGAACTGATCCGAATGTCGCGGATGCGCCACCCAGGCCACAACTCTCACCATCAATGGAATCAACGTAGGAGAAACTGTGAAGACAAGTCGTCATTTCAGCACCGTCGAAGTTCACACCGGTGGTGAGCCGTTCAGGATCATTACTGGTGGCGGCCCGCGAATCCCGGGAAACACGATCCTGGAGCGCGCGGCATGGCTCCAAACCCACGCGGACGACATCCGGACTGCGCTGATGCTGGAGCCTCGAGGGCATAGCGACATGTACGGCGGAATCCTCACTGACCCGGTGACCGAGGGGGCCGATCTGGGGATCATCTTCATGCAGAACCTCGACTACAGCCCTCACTGCGGCCACGGGATCATCGCGCTTGCGACGGCTGCGGTCGAGCTCGGGTGGGTTGAGCGGACCTCGCCGGAGACTCGTGTCGGAATCGACGCTCCCTGCGGATTCATCGAGGCCTTTGTGCAATGGGATGGCACCAACGTCGCAGGGGTCCGGTTCGTGAATGTGCCCTCCTTCATCTGGAAGCAGGACGTAACCGTTGAGACCCCAAGCTTCGGGCCGGTCACCGGCGACATCGCCTACGGCGGCGCCTTCTACTTCTACACCGATGGTTCGCCTTTCGATCTGACGATCCGAGAGGAGGACGCCAGCAGGCTCAAGGACTTCGGGATGGAGATCAAGAACGCGGTGAACGAAAAGTACGACGTCGTTCACCCGGATGAGCCTGCGATCCGCGGCCTGTACGGCACCATCATCGACGGTCCGCCGAGGCAGGCTGATTCGACCCAAGCCAACGCCTGCATCTACGCAGATCGGGAACTCGATCGCTCGCCGACTGGTTCGGGCACCGCAGGTCGGACCGCCCAGTTGTATCTCCAGGGCAAGCTGCCTAGCGACGGCGTCCTGGTCAATGAGTCGATCATCGGCTCCGTCTTCGAAGGACGAGTCCTGTCCGAGGCGCGTGTTGGTGAGTTCGAGGCCGTGGTGCCGGAGATCCGCGGAAACGCATTCATCATCGGGTTCGCCAACTGGATCGTCGACGACCGCGACCCACTCACGCGTGGCTTCTCGATCACTCACTGACCCACGCACTCCTGGCTCGGAGAACGTTGGTCAGATCCGCTGAGCGGATCTGCGTACATGGATTCTCGCTTGGCCTTTGTCCGTCAAGGCAGGGGCCAAGCGCGCATTTCGAAGCTTGTACGCCGCGAGCGAGGCGAGCGACTCGAATGTCGGGCCTTCCTCCTGGCCTTGCTGGGTTGCGTGCGGCATGTGACAGTGCAATGCTACATAGCACTGGAGCGAGGTCCGCGGAGTATTGCCTTCCGTCGGGCCTGGACGCGACTTGCAAAGGAGCGAAGGAACAGACATGAAGACTGTGAATCTCACGGCCGAAGAAGTGCGAGCCGGCGTAACCATGGCGGAAGCCATCGGCGCCGTACGCGAGGCGTTTCTCGGCCTCGAGGACGGTCAGTTTGAGCAACCCGTTCGTACCGCGCTCCGCGACGGCCAGTTCCTGGTGATGACCGCTCACCACCGCGAATCGGCGACAGCGATAGTCAAGACGCTGAGCCTGAACCCGGACCGCGTGCCGGCCATCGCCGGGACGGCAACCTGGGCAGGTCTGGGTGACCCCGCCAGCCTCGTTGCGGATGCCGCGGCGGTCACTGCGCTACGCACGGGCGCCGTGTCCGGCGTGGCCACCGATCTCCTCGCGCACCCTGCGGCGGACAGCATGGCCATCATCGGAGCGGGCGGTCAGGCCGCGGATCAGGTTCGCGCTGTCAATGTTGTTCGACCGCTCCGGCGACTCTGGATCAGCAATCGAGACCAGGCACGTGCCGAGGCTCTGGCCGACACTCTCCAGGGCGAGATGGCCGAGGTGGATATCTGCATCGCGCCCTCGGTGGGGGAGGCGGTTAGGGACGCGGAGATCGTGTCATGTTCGACATCGGCCACGGCACCGATCCTTGACGCGTCGATGTTGAAGCCACGTGTGCACGTGAATGCGATCGGCGCTTTCCGCCCCACCATGCGGGAACTCCCCGACGACCTGCTGGGGCACTCGACCGTTGTCGTTGATGACATCGAGGCCATCCTCGAGGAGTCAGGCGAAATCATCCATGCCCTCGCATCCGGCGCTCTGGAGCTTGGCGATCTGACCACGCTCGGACGAGCACTCAACGAGGCCCTCGAACTGCGAGACCGAACCGTCTTCAAGTCCGTCGGGGTCGCGGCGCAGGACTGGGCGATCGTCCGCCTCCTGGCCACGAAGTACTTGTGAGTTCCGGTGGCGTGCGTCTCGGTCTCACGTGCGCGATGCCGGATCAGCTGACAGCGACAGGGCGACGGGCCCCGTCCTAGACGGAAGGATGACTGATGTACGGAAAGCTCCTCCTGGGCGCAACCTCGAGACCTGCGGTGCAGTCGATGATGACCGACAGCGCGTTGAACGAGAAGGTCGTAGCGAGGTTCGTCGCGGGTGAGACGGCGCCGAGCGCGGTTGCCGCAGTACGCCGTCTCACGAGCCAGGGGCTCAAGGTAACTCTCGACTATCTCGGGGAGGACATCACCGACCTGAGGCAGGCCGACGAGACCGTTGAGGCCTACCGGTTCCTTGTCGAGGCCCTGGCAGAGACGCGGCTCGCCGACGGGGCGGAGATCTCAGTCAAGCTGTCAGCCGTGGGCCAGTCGCTCGGCCCCGACGGCCCCCGTGCCTCGACTGACCGAGCCCACAAGCTCGTCGAGCATGCGGCCAGCCTGGGTGTCGATGTCACGTTCGACATGGAAGATCACACGACGGTCGACCACACGTTGTCGACGGTGACCGAGTTGCGCAACGAATTTCCGCGAGTCGGCTGCGTTCTCCAGAGCATGCTCCTCCGTACTGAAGGCGACGCACGCGATTTGGCCTATGCGGGGTCGCGCGTGCGCATCGTCAAAGGCGCGTACGCAGAGCCGGCCTCGGTGGCGCACAAGAAGAGGGCTGCGGTCGACGCGGCGTACGTCCGCTGCGTGCGTTCACTCGTCGACGGAGGGGCCTACCCGATGATCGCCTCCCACGACACGCGCCTGCTCGACATCGCTGCATTCCTCTTCGAGGCGAGCGGTCGCGCCCAAGACGCCGGTGAATTCCAGATGCTCTACGGAATTCGACAGGACGAGCAACTGAAGCGGGCCCAGGACGGCCACACGATGCGTGTCTACGTGCCGTTCGGGACCGACTGGTACGGCTACTTCACTCGCCGGCTTGCAGAGCGGCCAGCAAACCTCGCGTTCTTTGTGCGCGCTCTGATTTCCCGATAGCCCCCTACTTGAAAGGCAATGCCGTGCAGTCGATCACCCAGGTTCCCCTTCCGGTCAACGAACCCGTGCACTCCTATGCGCCGGGGACCGGTCCTCGAGCACGTCTCGTGGATGAGCTCACGCGACAGGCAGCCGCTCCGGTCGAGCTGACTCAGACCATCGGTGGCGTTCAGGCCATGGCCGGGGGTGAGTCCTTCAACGTCGTACAGCCCCACAACCACCAGAAGGTTCTCGGTACTGCTGGAACGGCGACACGCGACGAGGCGGCTGCGGCCGTGCGGGCTGCGGCCGATGCCGCGCCGGCCTGGGCTGCGATGTCGTTTGACGAGCGCGCCGCAGTGTTCCTGCGGGCCGCCGACCTCCTGTCGGGTCCGTGGCGTGAGCGGCTTGCCGCCGCGACGATGCTCGGGCAGTCGAAGACCGCGGTGCAGGCGGAGATCGATACGCCCTGCGAACTGGCTGACTTCTGGCGATTCAACGTCGGATATGGGCGCCAGTTGCTGGAGGAGCAGCCGATCAGCTCCGCGGGTGTCTGGAACCGTATGGATCACCGGCCGCTCGAGGGATTCGTCTATGCGATCTCCCCGTTCAACTTCACTGCCATCGCAGGCAACCTGCCGACCGCCCCAGCACTTATGGGCAACACTGTCATCTGGAAGCCCTCGCCGACCCAGACCCTGTCGGCCTGGTGGACGATGCGTCTGCTCGAGGCGGCAGGACTTCCGCCCGGCGTGATCAACATGCTTACAGGTGATGGCCGCGAGGCCTCCGAGGTCCTTCTTTCTCACCCGAGCCTCGCTGGCATCCACTTCACAGGTTCGACCGACACGTTCCAGCACCTGTGGCGAACCGTCGGCCAGAACATTGATCGGTACGCCTCGTATCCGCGCCTCGTGGGCGAGACCGGCGGCAAGGACTTCGTGGTCGCCCATTCGTCGGCCGACCGTGCAGCGCTGAAGACCGCTCTGATCCGCGGAGCGTTCGAGTACCAGGGTCAGAAGTGCTCCGCCGCATCACGCGCCTTCATCCCTGAGTCCGTCTGGGCGGAGATCAAGGATGACTTCTGCGCCACCGTCGACCAGCTGGAGTTCGGCGACGTAACGGACCTCGGGAATTTCGGCGGAGCGCTCATCGACGCCCGAGCCTTCGCCAAGCTCCAGTCGGCCATCGACCGAGCGCACGCCACGGAAGGCCTCAACGTCGTGGCAGGAGGCACTTATGACGATTCGAAGGGCTGGTTCGTCCGGCCCACCGTCGTGGAGTGTTCCGACCTCGCGGATGCAGTGTTCAGTGAGGAATATTTCGGCCCCTTCCTTGCGATTCACGTCTTCCCCGACGCCGACTGGACCGAGGTGCTCAAGGCCGTCGACGAGGGCTCGCCGTACGCATTGACGGGTGCGGTGTTCGCCAACGACCGCGCGGCCGTGGACGAAGCGGGGCGCATTCTGCGATTCGCGGCCGGCAACTTCTATGTGAATGACCGGCCGACGGGTGCTGTCGTCGGTCAGCAGCCCTTCGGAGGCGGACGCGCGTCGGGGACAAACGACAAGGCCGGATCGGTCTTGAACCTGCTGCGATGGACCAGTCCGCGCTCGATCAAGGAGACCTTCGTTCCGCCGACTGACCACACCTATCCCCATATGGCGTGAGGCTCGCTAGTGAGGACGATCAAGCGGGGCTGCACGCCTGAGGCGCACGTAAGGTTTCGACATGGCCTTCGCCCCTGAAACGGCTGGTGCGCTCGAAGCCGCCGTCACGCTGGCCAACAGCGCCCTGGAGCCAGACAGCCTCAATACCGTGCAGGCCCTCCGGGAATTCTTCGAGGGCAACCGGTACACGGGCCGACCGCCAAGTGTCCGAGCGGACCTTGATGACGTCCGGGCCATCAGGCTGCGCTTGCGGGAGCTGCTGGCGGCTGAGCGCGATGAGGCCGTCGGACTCGTCAATGGCATCCTCGAAGAGTGCCGAGTCCTGCCGAGGGTGGTGCGTCACGATTCGCTCGACTGGCATCTCCACGCCGTGGACGACGATGCGCCGTTGAGCATCCGGATTCTGGTCGAGACCGCAATGGCGATGATCGACGTCATCCGGGCTGACGAGATGGATCGTCTCGGCGTCTGCAACGCGGCTGGTTGCCAAGGTGTGATCCTGGACCTCTCGCGAAATCGCTCGCGGCGCTACTGCTCAACCACCTGCGGCAATCGCGGCGCAGTGGCGGCCTATCGGGCGCGCCGCAGAGCCTGAACCGGCATCGTGGAGGTCATTGACCGTTCTTCGTCTCGGTTGTGCCTTGCTCAAGATGGGTAGCAATGGCGACAGCTGCCTGTTCGCAGGCCTCACCGACCGCGTCAGTAGTTGCCCTGACTGCCGGGTGGTCGGTCGTGCCCGCACGCACGCTGCAGACGATGTCGCGGTAGCCGCCGGCTCGAAGTTGGTGCAGGCCGACCACCGGCACAGCACCGACCCAGAGCAGATCGGGCAGGAAGGCAACCGCATGACCGCCGCGAACGAGGGTCTCGTGCACGACCATGTCGGGCGATTCGTAGCGAGTCTTCGGTGTGAACCCAGCAGCGGCACACATCCGGTCCGCCCACTCCCGCGCGGGGCTGCCGGGCGGCTCCATGACCCAGTCTGCGTCCGACAGCTCCGCAATCTGCCGCCGATCTGACCACGGCAGACCCGGCGGAGGGACAGCGAGACGCATCGCGTCCCGGTGCATCACCGTTTGCGTCACCAGGCTCGATCGGGCGAGCGGTTGCCCGGCAAAGACCTCATCGACAACGAGGTCGAACTCTCGGACCTGGAGCCGAGACAGCGCCTCGCCTGGGTCGGCGTGTGCCAACTCAAGCGAAAGTCGGGGGCAACTAGCACGAACCCTGGTCAGTACCGGCGGCATCAGCGCCATCATCACGGTCTGAAAAGTCGCGATCCGAAATGTCCCAGTCACCTCGCCCAGGGTCCGTGCGAGGTCAGCATCGGCCTGATCAAGTCGCTCAAGAACGGCCTCAACGTGCTCAACCAGGATCTCGGCCTGAGGGGTGAGCCGCACTCGCCTGCCATCGGGCTCGAGGAGGGGAGTGCCCACTTCGGATTCGAGAATCTTGAGCTGCTGTGACACCGCGGAATGGCTGTAGGACATGGCGGCGGCCACCGCGCTGATCGTGCCCCGGTGCTTCAACTCGCGTAACAGTCGCAGTCGGTGAAGATCAAAGGAGATGGCCACCGCAACAGCGTACCTGTCATTTTTTGTGACGTGATGACCACTGATCTAGTTGCTCGGCCGGGAGGATTCGCGCTGCTCAACCCGACGAGTTGTGGCGGCGGGACTGCCTACTAGACAGTCCCGCCGTCGGGCTCACGAGAAGTCAAGGACAACCTTGCCGGTCGTTCCTCGTGCTCCGGCCCGCTCGTGCGACGTCGCCGCCTTATCCATGGAGATGAACTCGCTGACGCGGCACGAGACCTCGCCGGCCATTACAGCCGCAGCGAGGTTGGTCAGTCGGGCGCCATCCGGACGGTGCAGGACTGCGTCGACCCGGATCCCTCGCTCGGTCGGCGGCGCCATCGGTGCTGCGGGCGCGATGAACACCCCGTCGTCGTGGATGCCCGCGAGCATGGCGGCGCCAATACCTGCGAAGTCCAGCACCGCGTCAACTCCAAGCGGAGCGGTGGCAGTGACCTGACGCAACACCTCGGCCGAGTCGTCGCGCACGATGGCCTCCACTCCAAAGTGGTCGAGGTACTGCTCGTCGCCCGGATTGACCACCCCGATCACCCGAAGGCCTCGAAGCGCTGCGATCTGGGCTGCGAACCCACCGACGGCGCCAGATACTCCTGTCACCAGGAGGGTCTGGCCCTGCTCGACCGCCGCCAGGCCAAGAGCTTGGTCGGCGGTCAGCGCGTTGAGCGGGAACGAGCCGGCAAGCGCCCAGTCGGCTGATTCGGGGAGTGGCGCCAACCATGATGGGTCGACGGCGACGATCTGCGCATTGCTGCCCTCGCCGCCGCGTGCAAACCATGGAAGCGTCGCCACGACCGGCTGACCCTGGACGAATCCGGGCGCATCGTCGATAAGCGTTCCGGCCAGGTCGAATCCGAGCTGGAAAGGGAACCGCAGGTCAGGCGTTCGGCTGGCCATCAGCCCCTGCCGGATCCGCAAGTCTGCCGGGTTGACCGCAGCGGCACGGACGCGAATTCGAACGAGGCCATCGACTGGACCGAGGTCGTCGACTTCGTCCAGTCGGAGTACGTCCGGGCCGCCGTACGCCGTGAAGTTGATCTGGTACATGGTGTTGCCTCTCTTGCGTGGATGATGGAATCGGGACCACAATGCGTGCCTTAGGAACTTTTCGTAAGTAGGTACTTTTTTGTGCCCACCCCGGCGCGCGACGATGAGGTATGCGGTGTACATCTCGAAGGAACGGCTAGCTGCGCAGAGCAGGACTGACTTCGACGCGTTCATGGCAACCTGTCCGACCCGCCAAGTTGTGTCCACGCTCGGTGACAAGTGGGCCGGCCTCGTGGTCAATGCGCTGGCAGGCGGGCCGAAACGCCATGGCGAACTCATGCGCCGCATCAACGGTGCGAGTCAGAAGATGCTTACTCACACGCTGCGGACCCTTGAGCGGGACGGGCTCGTCTCGCGGTCGGTTACCCCGACCGTCCCGATGCGAGTTGACTACGAACTGACGGCACTCGGGCGCGACGTTCTTCCGGTCCTGGCTGCGCTCAAGGCCTGGTCGGAGGCGCACATCATGGAAGTGCTCGAGGCGCGCGACTCCTACGACGCTGCGAGGGCCATGGGGGAGACGCCGAACTGATGGGGCCATCAAGGCCGACGCTCGCCGACGACGCGGATCGCTCCGCATCGCCGGCGATGTGCGTTGCCGGGGTACTCAGGCCGGGGTGGCGGCTGCGGGCCGAAGGAGGTCCTCGAGGCCGATTCGACGGTAGAACTCGCTGCGGACGCGGTCACCCACGGCGTTGACGAGCTCGGCGCCGTCGTCGACGGGATCGATGTGGATCCGGAAGGGCCGCTGGCCCTTCGGGGTGTCAACGACGAGTGCGATCTCCTCGGCCACCTGGTGCGGGTCGGCATCAGCCGGTGCGATCTCGGCGAGGCTCGCGCCGACCTGATCTATCAGGCCGGCGTACTCGGTCTCGTAGGCAGCGGCGACGTCGACGTCAGCAGGATGGCCAGCGTTGGCGAAGTGATTCGTGCCGGTCGTGAAGGACCCGGGAACGACGATGACGCTGTCAATTCCGAACCTGGCGAGCTCCGCGGCATAGCTGACCGCAAGTGAGTCCATGCCTGCCTTGGCGGCGAAGTACGGAGCCAGGTAGGGCGGGGTTCCGCCCCTCGTGCTCGTCGAGCCCACCCACACCAGCAGTCCGTCGCGCCTACCGCGAAGATGCGGCAGAATTGCGCGGTTCACGCGCTGCGTGGACAACACGTTGATGTCGTAGGCGGCTGCCAGTTGCTCAGGGGTGAAGGCCTCGGTGGGACCCAGCACCATGTGGCCAGCGTTGTGGACGACCACGTCGATGCCGTTCTGTTCGTCCAGGACAAGGCGCACTGCAGCATCGACAGATGACTGGTCGGAGACGTCGAGCTCGATCGGCCGAAGGTCGACTCCATTCTCGGAGGCGTAGGCCCTGGCACGGTGCGCCGCAGGCGCGTTGCGGTCGTCGATCTGACGCATGCCGGCGTAGACGACGTGGCCAGCGTCGGCGAGGGTCCGGACGGTCATGGCGCCGAATCCGCTCGACGCTCCAGTGACGATGATGGTCTTCGTCATGCCACGCCTCCGTTGACGTAGAGGACCTGGCCGTTGATCCATCGGGCGGGTCCGGCCAGGTGGGCAACGGTCTCGGCAATGTCCTCGGGCTGGCCGAGGCGCTGAAGGGGGCTCATGTTGCGCAGGCCCTCGATGGCCGCTGCCGGCTTGCCGTCGAGGAACAGTGCGGTCGCGGTCGGGCCGGGTGCCACGGCGTTGACGGTGATGTCGCGGCCGCGCAGCTCCTTGGCAAGGATCAGGGTCATGGCGTCGACGGCACCCTTGGTGGCGGCGTACGCCGTGTAGGTGGGCAGGGCCAGCTTGGTTACTGTGCTGGAGAAGTTGACGATTGCACCGCCGGAGCGGATCCGCCGGGCGGCCTGCTTCGAGACGACGAAGGTTCCCCGCACGTTGGTGCGGTAAAGCCGGTCGAAGTCGTCCAGGTCGAGTTCGGCGAGCGGTGCCAACAGCATGATCCCGGCGGTGTTGATGACGACATCGATGCCGCCGTAGGCCTCTTCCAGTGCGTCGAACATGTCCGCGGCGGCGGCCTCGTCCGCGACGTCGCCGGTCACGAGTGACGCCTGCCCGCCTGCTGCCTCGACCTCACGTGCGGTCTCGAGTGCGCGCTCCTTGTTGCCGGCGTAGTGGACACCGACGGACATGCCTGCTGCGCCGAGCCTTACGGCGACGGCGCGACCGATACCTCCGGACGCTCCGGTCACGAGTGCCACGCGGGTGTGGTCGGCGGCGGGGCGGTTGCTCTGCGTCGTACTGGTCATGCGAGGGCCTCCTTCAGAAAGCGTTACGGGGATCTCCCGTGTTATGTACGCTGCGTACATAAAAACAGAAATGGACGCAAGGTCCAAATACCTGTTTCAATGGGCGGGATCGAGGAGGTCAACATGGGGCGCGGGCGACGACCGAGCGCGGAGGTGCGCGACGAGGTATTGCAGGCGGCAGGCGATCTGCTCGTCGACCAGGGCATGGGCGCGTTCACGATCGAAAAGGTCGCCGCCCTCAGTGGGGCCAGCAAGATGACGATCTACAAGTGGTGGCCCTCCAAGGGCGCGCTTGCGCTCGAGGGGTACTTCAGCGCAGTGGAGTCGACGCTTGCGTTCCCCGACACCGGTAACGTCCGGGCCGATCTGCGCAGCCAGCTGCATGCCTTTGTAGATCTGCTCTCGATGACGCACGCAGGTCGTGCGCTGGCCCAGCTGATCGGGCAGGCGCAGACCGACCCGGACCTCATGGAGTCGTATCGTGCGACGTACTCCAGTCCGCGCCGAGCGCTCGCAGTTGCGCGGCTGGAAGCGGCCGTAGCGATCGGCCAGTTACGTGCTGACCTTGATGCTGAGAGTGTTGTGGACCAACTCTGGGGTGCCTGTTACCACCGGCTCTTGATCCCCGACAGGCCGCTCGATCACGACTTTGTTGACGCTCTGGTGGCCAACCTGTTTGGCGGCGTGGGGGCCTAGCAGTTAGCGGGCGGCGAGCTTGTTGACCGAATCGCGGAGCGCGTCTTCGCCGGCGCGAACGTAGTGGTTCAGAACAGTGGTGAGTTTGTCGCCGAGGTACTGGCCGACGACCTCCCACGACTCGCCGAGCTCTTCGTGGAACCACCTCGTCGCCGCGTGATGGCGAAGGTTGCGATAGACGATCGTGCGGGGCCACGCGTTGTCGGGGTCGTTCTGGTCGACCCACGCGCGCACACGGTGCCAGCGCTCGTTGTGCAGCTCGGGCTTCACGGGCAGGCCGGTCGCGGTGTCGATGAACAGCCACAGCTCGTCCTCGGGAGGGACCGGGTAGTTCCACCAGGCGACGCTCGTGTCCTTCTCGCGTGCGGCCCGGGAAGCGCGCCGCTGGCGCTCGGCTTCCTGGGCGTTGATGACCTGCTGGAAGGTCGCCTTCGCAGGCAGGCCAAGAAGTTCTTTGACGCGGGGGAGGAGCTCGTCATGCATGAGCGACTTGGGCAGGGGCACCTCGTGAAGCGTGTGGTTCTTCACCGGGCCGCGGAATCCGGCCGCCTTGCGTGGGGTGATCCACGAGCCGTTGACGTGGACGTATCCACGCTCGAAGAAGACATCGATCGCGCGGAGTGCGTTCTGCTCGCCGAGGCGGAGCCCGCCGAACCCGGCGACGCGGATCTTGGTTCCGAACATCGGCAGGCGGATCATCTGCGGGTCGGTGCCGTCCGGGCCGCAGAGCTTGTCGGCGGCATCGGCCATCGCTCGGACCTGGCGGGTCTCGGGGCGGAGGCGAGGGTCGACGTACTGCGCCGTGGCCCCGTGGAGGACGTTGGCTCGACCGATCTCGAGCCCGTCCAGCGGATCGACGCTGCGGTCGAGCCAGTCCAGTCGCCAGGCGAGCTTGCGCATCGCGGCCAGCTGGCCGCGAAGGTCCTCTCGACCGCGGTTGGAGAAAAGGGTCTTCGATCCTTTCTCCATCACCTTGCGGCTGTGCTCGACGCGCCACTTCGTCACCGGCACCGCTCCGATGGTGGGCAGGATGTGGGCGTTGAGCCGTGACTCGCGCTGCTCCATCGTGCGCGGCTGCTTGCCGCGCTCGATGCTGTCCTTGAGGTACTCCTCGCCGAGCATCCGGACCGTGCGCGCCGCCCGGACGTCGGCGCCGACGGGCAGCGCCTGCTCGGTGTCGAGAGCCGCCTCGGCCTGGGCGAAGATCTTGCGGGCCTCCTCCTCGGAGGCAGCCCGACGCAGCACCCGCTTCCAGGGCTCGCCTTCGCCCGCCGGTGCCCGGAAGTAGACCTGGTACTTGTTGTTACCTGCTCCGGGGGCGTACAGACGCACCCGCCAGGGCCTTGAACTGCCGCCCAGCGTGCGCGGCTTGCCCTGGGCGAGCAGTTTTGGTTGAGGGCGTGTGGCCACGAGACCGCCTCCTAGGCTGGTGCCACCGGGCCACAGGTAAAGACCCACTGCAGATCCATCGTGCATCACTTTCGTGCATCACTCAAGACAAAATGATGCACGTGCCACTCGTCAGGAGTCACAGGAAATGGTCAACCGGCTTGCCAACGCGACTAGCCCCTATTTGCTCCAGCACGCTCAAAACCCGGTGGATTGGTGGGAGTGGGGTCCTGAGGCCTTCGCTGAGGCGAAGCGTCGCAACGTGCCGGTCCTGCTCTCGGTCGGGTACGCCGCCTGCCACTGGTGCCACGTCATGGCCCACGAGTCCTTCGAGGACGACGCCACCGCCGCGCTGATGAACGACTTCTACGTCAACATCAAGGTCGACCGCGAGGAGCGCCCGGACGTCGACGCGGTCTACATGGCGGCGACGCAGGCGATGACGGGTCACGGCGGCTGGCCGATGACGGTCGTCCTCGACCACGACGGGCGCCCCTTCTTCGCGGGCACGTACTTCCCCGACCAGCCCCGGCACGGGCAGCCTGCATTCCGCCAGGTGCTGACCTCCCTCTTCGACGCGTGGGTGAAGCGCCCCGACGACATCGAGGCCGCGGCCGGACAGATCGCCGCGCACCTGAGCACCGAGGCCGCCCTCGCCACCCGCCAGATCACCGACGAGGACCTCGACACCGCCGTGCGGATCCTGGCCAGCGAGTTCGACCCGATGGCTGGCGGCTTCGGCGGCGCCCCGAAGTTCCCGCCGTCCATGGTCGTCGAGTTCCTCCGCCGGTACGTCGGCCGGCCGGGCCCGCGCGTCGATGAGGCGCTGCTGCGCCAGGCCCGCCACATGCTCGCCCGCACCCTCCAGGCGATGGCCGGATCGGGGATGTACGACCAGCTCGGCGGCGGCTTCGCGCGCTATGCCGTGGACCTCGGCTGGGTCGTGCCGCACTTCGAGAAGATGCTCTACGACAACGCCCAGCTCCTCGCGGTCTACGCCCGCACGGACTCGGACACCGGCCGGCGCATCGCTGCCGAGACCGCGGACTTCCTGCTGCGGGAGCTGCTGACCGCCGAGGGCGGCTTCGCCTCTGCGCTCGACGCCGACAGCCTCAACGCCTCAGGTGAGTCGGAGGAGGGCGCGTTCTACGCCTGGACCCCGGCCGAGCTGGTCGAGGCGCTGGGGCACTCGCGCGGTGAGTGGGCGGCGGAGCTGTTCGGGGTCACCGCCGAAGGCACGTTTGAACACGGCACCTCGACGCTCCAGCTGCGCCACTTCCCGAGCGACACGCACGAGCAGGCGCGGCTGGCGGAGGTGCGGGCCCGGCTCCTCGACGCGCGTGCGCAGCGGACGCGGCCGCACCGCGACGACAAGGTCGTCGCCGCGTGGAACGGCCTCGCGATCAGCGGCCTCTGCGCCGCCGGCACGCTCCTCGACCGTCAGGAGTACGTCGACGCCGCGGCCGCCGCGGCCGAGCTGCTCCTCGATGTCCACATGGTCGACGGCCGGCTGCTGCGGGTCTCGCGCGACGGAGCTGTCGGTCGGCACGCGGGTGTCCTTGAGGACTACGCGTGCGTGGCGATGGGCTACCTCGACCTGCTCCAGGCAACGGGCGACGCGCGCTGGCTGGCCGAGGCGAAGCTGCTGCTCGACGATGCGCTGGCCCGGTTCCGCGCGGAGGACGGCGGCTTCCACGACACCGCCGCTGACGCGGAGGCACTGGTCTCGCGACCGCGCGAGCTCGGCGACAACGCCAGCCCGTGCGGCCAGTCGATGATGGTGCACGCGCTGGCCACTTATGCAGCGCTCACGGGGGAGGGTTCCTACCGGACCGCTGCCGAGGAGACGCTGGCCGTGCTCGCGCCGCTCTCGACCCGGAGCCCGCGGTTCGCCGGCTGGAGCCTTGCCGCAGCTGAAGCGCTGCGCGACGGACCGGTCGAGGTGGCGGTCGTCGGTCGCCCCGGTGCCGAGCGCGATGCCCTGGCCCTGGCTGCACGGCGGATTCCTGGTGCCGTTGTCGTGGTCGGTGCACCCGGTGCACCCGGTGCGACCCTCATCCCGTTGCTCGAGCAGCGCGCCGAGGTCGACGGCCGCCCCGCGGCGTACGTGTGCAGGGAGATGGTCTGCGAGCGGCCTGTCACGGAGCCCGCGGACCTGTCACGCTGAGGCCATGGAGGCACCGGTGCCGGTGACGATCGCCAAGGAACGCCGCCGGTTCTACGACGGCGGCGTCTGGTCGTCGGGCGACCAGCCGGAGATCCCGCCCAACCCGGACGAGGACCCGCGGATCGTGCTCGAGCGGCGTCTCGTCGAGGGCGAGGAGCTCTTCGTCATGCAGCGCCGGATCGCCTACCTCGACCGCGACTTCGGGGAGCTGCTGGTCCCCGACGGCCTGGCCTTCACGACCGACCTGACCTCGGTCCCGGCGCTGTTCACCTGGCTGGTGCCGAAGACCGGTGCGCATCTCCCGGCGGCACTCCTGCACGACGGACTGTGCTGCCCGCCGGAAGCTCGCACCTTCGTCCGCACCGACGGGGATCCTGCCGAGCTGACGCGGGTCGACGCCGACCGGATCCTGCGCGACGCCATGGCCGACACCGGCACTCCGCTGGTACGCCGCTGGCTGGTGTGGGCGGCGGTGGCCACCTCGACGATGGTCTTCGGCCGGGACACGAGCTGGTCGCCGGGGGAGCGGTTCCGCTATCGCTGGGTCGCCCTGGTCAGCCTCGGGCTGGTGGCACTGCTCGGGGTGTTCTCGACGCTGGACCTCTTCGACGTCCGGCGCGCCCCGCCGCTGCCGTGGATGGGAGAGGCGAGCTTCCTCGTCGAGCTCGTGAAGGGGCTCCTTGCTGCGGTCGTGGTCCCGGCCGTGCTCGGGCTGCTCTGGGGCCGGTTCCGGATCGCCGGCTGGATCATGCTGATCGGGCTGGCCGTCCTGCTGCACGTCACCATCGCGCTCTTCGCGATCACGTTGCTCTACCGCGCGACGGAGTGGCTCGCCGCCCGCCTGCCCCGGCGGCGTACGACTCGACAACCAACTCGCACGGGGTAGCTCGTTGCACCCCGGCCAGAGTCAGCGCAGGGCGTAGGTGGCGATCGAGACCGCGATGTACTGGCTGATGAAGGCCAGGACGGTCAGCAGGTGGAACACCTCGTGGAACCCGAACCACTGCGGGGAGGGGTTCGGGCGCTTGGCGGCGTAGACCACTGCACCGAGCGAGTAGAGGATGCCGCCGACCGCGACCAGGACCAGCGAGGAGATGTTCACCCACATCGGGAACTTGTCGGCACCCTCGCCCACGAGAGGGACGAAGAGGACCGCGAGCCAGCCCATGCCGACGTAGAGCATGCTGCCCAGCCAGCGCGGGGCACCGGGCGCGATCAGCTTGAAGGTGGTGCCCGCGATCGCGCAGCCCCACACCAGTCCGAGCAGCCACCAGCGCGCGTCGCCGTGGAGGTAGAGGAACGTGAACGGGGTGTAGCTGCCCGCGATGAAGATGAAGATGTTGGCGTGGTCGAAGCGGCGCCAGAACGCCCAGAGCTTCGGCTGCCAGTTGCCGCGGTGGTAGATGCCCGACACGGTGAACAGCAGCAGCGCGCTGGCTGCGTAGACGGACGAGCCGATCACGGTCAGCGGAGTCGGCGAGAGCACGATGAGCACGGCGAAGGCCGCGGTCAGGAACGGGATCACGCCCGTGTGCAGCCAACCTCGCAGGTGAGGCTTGAGCTCGTCGATCTTGTCGGCCACCATCGCCGTGGCCCGATCGCGGGCATCCTGCGCCCGGTCGACGACCGCCTCCGCCCGGTCGATTGCCCGGTCGCGGGCGTCGCGGGCACGCTCGCGCATGGACTCCCGCTCCGGCTCGTGGTCCGGGGGAACGGCAGGCGCGGGGGTGGCGTCTGTGCCGGGGCGGAGGGTCTCGTTCACGTCAGCCACGCTACCCGCCCGCTGGTTCTCCCGGGCGGCCGTGCGACCTGTCTCACGGCCGGTAGCATCGACGTCGTGGCGGACTGGAGGAGAGACGGCGTGATGCGCGCGCGGCAGCGCGTCAAGCGACTGCTCTACCCGGCGTACGAGGCGCGGGTCGTTCGGTTCCTGCCGACCGAAGGACTGCCGCAGCACGTCGGCGTCATGCTCGACGGAAACCGTCGCTGGGCGAAGGCTGTCGGCCGCGACACCGCGCACGGCCACCGCGCCGGCGCCGCCAACATCGAGCCGCTGCTCGGCTGGTGTGAGGAGTTCGGCATCGAGGTGGTCACCCTGTGGCTGCTCTCCACGGACAACCTCAACCGTCCCGCCGCCGAGCTCACCCCGCTCCTGGGCATCATCGAGGAGGCCGTCGCCTCGCTCGCGGACACGCGCCGCTGGCGGATCCACCCGGTGGGTGCGCTCGACCTGCTCCCGGCGAAGACCTCCGCCCGCCTCAAGGAGGCTGAGGAAGCCACGCGCAACGTCGACGGCATCCTCGTCAACGTCGCGGTCGGCTACGGCGGCCGCCAGGAGATCGCCGACGCCGTGCGTGCGCTTCTCGTCGAGGCATCTGCCCAGGGCCGCTCGATCGACGACCTCGCCAAGGACCTCGATGTCGAGCACATCGCCGAGCACCTCTACACCAAGGGCCAGCCGGACCCCGACCTCGTGATCCGCACCTCGGGCGAGCAGCGCCTCGGCGGCTTCCTGCTGTGGCAGAGCGCGAAGAGCGAGTTCTACTTCTGCGAGGCGATGTGGCCGGACTTCCGCCGCGTCGACTTCGTCCGCGCGCTCCGTGCGTACGCCGCCCGCGACCGGCGCCACGGCACTTGACCGATTCACCGGCCAGCCGGTGAAACGGGCACTTGTTGTGCGGTGCACGGCACAACAAGTGCCCGAATCGCGCGCGAGGTTCTCGCATCGTGTGACGGCTCTGTGAACACACCCCGCGCTCTGGCGTGTCGCCGCCGGGTCTTTTGGTTCGCGGCGTAGGTTCCGGATCAATGGCGAGTGGGGAAGCTCGCCTCACCGGAAGGCCCGCCCGTGAGTGATCACGACCGAACCGCATGGCAGTTCTGCTGCTGTGCGCGAGGAGGCCGGCACTCCGGCCTGCGGGACCTCTCCCGGTCCATCCTTGTGAACTAGGACCGGGGCGCTGAGTGCGCGTGCCGGCCCGCCTAGGGGTAGATCGTGGCAAAGCAGTCAGCCCAGCGCAGCGCAGTCACCCGCACCTACGTCCTCGACACCAGCGTCCTGCTCGCCGATCCCGGTGCGCTGAAGCGGTTCGACGAGCACGAGGTGGTCCTCCCGGTGGTCGTCATCACCGAGCTCGAGGGCAAGCGGCACCACCCGGAGCTGGGCTTCTTCGCCCGGGCCGCACTGCGCTCCCTCGATGACCTGCGCATCCTGCACGGGCGGCTCGACGAGCCAGTCCCGATCGGTGAGGCCGGGGGGACGCTGCGGGTCGAGCTGAACCACACGAACCCGGAGTCGCTGCCGTCCGGCTTCCGGCTCGGCGACAACGACACCCGGATCCTGGCGGTCGCGAAGAACCTCGCCGACGAAGGTGCCGACGTCTGCCTGGTCTCCAAGGACATGCCGCTGCGGATCAAGGCGTCTGCGGTCGGTCTCGACGCCCAGGAGTACCGCGCGGAGGCGATCAACGAGTCCGACACGGGGTACTCCGGCATGGCCGAGCTCGAGGTCGCTGCCGGCGACCTCGACGAGCTGTACGACGACGGCGTGCTCGATCTCGCCGAGGCGCGCGACCTGCCCTGTCACACCGGACTGGTGCTGCTCTCCGAGCGCGGCACCGCGCTGGGCAGGGTCGGCGCGGACAAGCAGGTCCACCTGGTCCGCGGTGACCGTGAGGCGTTCGGCCTGCACGGCCGCTCCGCCGAGCAGCGGATCGCGCTGGAGACCCTGCTCGACCCGGAGGTCGGCATCGTCTCCCTCGGTGGCCGGGCCGGCACCGGCAAGTCGGCGCTCGCGCTGTGCGCCGGTCTCGAGGCCGTGATGGAGCGCCGTCAGCACAAGAAGGTCATCATCTTCCGCCCGCTCTTCGCGGTGGGTGGGCAGGAGCTCGGCTACCTCCCCGGCAGCGCCGAGGAGAAGATGGGCCCCTGGGGTCAGGCCGTGTTCGACACCCTCGGTGCGATCACCTCCAAGGACGTCGTGGACGAGATCCTCGACCGGGGCATGCTCGAGGTCCTGCCGCTCACGCACATCCGGGGCCGCTCCCTGCACGACGCTTTCGTGATCGTCGACGAGGCGCAGTCGCTGGAGCGCAACGTGCTGCTCACCGTGCTCAGCCGCATCGGTGCCAACTCCAAGGTCGTGCTCACCCATGACGTCGCCCAGCGTGACAACCTCCGGGTCGGCCGGCACGACGGTGTCGTGGCGGTCGTGGAGAAGCTGAAGGGCCACCCGCTCTTCGCGCACGTCACCCTCACCCGGTCCGAGCGTTCGCCCATTGCCGCCCTCGTGACCGAGATGCTGGAGAACGTCACGATGTAGTGCCCGGCAGCGCATCCCGCGGGGGTCCTGGATCGATCGATCTGGGGCCCCTGTGGCGTATGTGACCACTGTGGCCAAGGCGTCTGGACGTGGTGTAGATCGCCTCACATTTGCCGCGGTTCGGTTTGCGGCAGGCAATTGCATCCGTCATGGTGGACATTCGTCTTCAGGCCGCCCGTCTGGTTGGAACCAGGTCCCGGGCGGCTTCTCGCGGCCGGAGGCGAATGCCCTGTCGTCGAGCGTGAGACTTGCCTGTGTCGAAACACAAGAAGTACACCCCGAAGCATGCGGGTGCCACCGTCCCCGGTGCACCCAAGAAGGTCATCCGCAACTCCGTTGTCTTCTCCGCCCTCGCTGTCGGCACCACTGGTGTCGCGGTCGCCGGCGGCGTCCTCGGCCAGAGCGCCGAGCCCACCCCGGCTGCCGCCGAGGTGAACCTCTCCGGCGTCACCAGCCTGAACGGCGCCGACCTCGGTCGTGACCCGGTCGTCTCCCGTTCTGACCGCCGCGATGCCGCGACGCCGGCCAAGACCGCGCCGCTGGCCGCGACCGACTCGGTCGCCAACGGCTACACCCGCACCGAGGACATCCGCGACCAGGACCCGCGTTCCATCGGTCGCGCCCTCCTCTCCGACTTCGGCTGGTCCTCCGACCAGTTCAGCTGCCTCGACTCCCTGTGGACCAAGGAGTCCGGCTGGAACATCACCGCCGACAACCCGAGCTCCTCGGCATACGGCATCCCGCAGGCGCTCCCCGGCTCGAAGATGTCCTCGGCCGGCTCGGACTGGGCAACGAACCCGGTCACCCAGATCACCTGGGGCCTCGGCTACATCCAGGACCGCTACGGCAGCCCCTGCTCCGCCTGGGGCCACAGCCAGAGCCACAACTGGTACTGAGTGGATCTCTGAGACTCCTTGTCTCGATAACGTGGGGGCACTAGCGTCCGCCGCATGACCCACGCGCGCACCGTCTGCGAGGCTTTCCAGGCCACGGCACTGATCGATCCCGACGCCGTCGCACTCCGCACCGGCGGTGACGCCGTCACCGTCTCCTGGCGCGAGTACGCCGCGCACGTGCGCGCCGTTGCCGCCGGCCTCGCCGCGCTCGGCGTACGCCGTGGGGACACGGTCGGCATCCTGCTGACCAACCGGCCGGAGTTCGCGTGGATCGACTCGGGTGCGATGCACCTGGGTGCGGTGCCGTTCTCGATCTACAACACCTCCTCGCCGGAGCAGATCGAGTACCTCTTCGGCAACGCCGGCAACCAGGTCGTGTTCACGGAGACGGCCCTGCTCCCGTCCGTGCTCGCCTCCGGCGTGAAGCTCGAGCACGTCATCTGCGTCGACGGTGCTCCTGAGGGGGTGACGATGACGCTGGCCGACCTCGAGGCCAGCGGCGCTGCGGACTTCGACTTCGAGGCCGCCTGGCACGCGGTCGAGCCCGACGACGTGCTGACCCTGATCTACACCTCCGGCACGACCGGGCCGCCGAAGGGCGTCCAGCTCACCCACGCCAACATGCTCAAGGTCGGCCTCTCGGCGATGGAGGTCGTCGACGTCCACCCCGGCGACCGGATCACGTCGTTCCTCCCGTCGGCGCACATCGCCGACCGCGCCTCGACGCAGTACTTCGCGGCGCTCCGCGGCGTCCAGGTCACCTATGTCGCCGACCCGCGAACGATCGCGGCTGCCCTGCCGGATGCGAGCCCGACGATCTGGTTCGCGGTGCCGCGGGTCTGGGAGAAGATCAAGGCCGGTGTCGAGGCGAAGGTCGCCGCTGAGGAGAGCCCGGTCAAGAAACGCCTCGCGCTCTTCGCGCTCGACATGGCGCGACGCAGCGCCGAGGCAAAGGTCGCCGGCCGGCCGCTCTCGGGGGTCGACGCGATCCGTTATCGCGTGGCCGACAAGCTCGTCCTGTCGAAGGTGCGCGAGGCGCTCGGCATGGACCAGATGCGCTGGGCCTGGTCGGCCGCGGCAGCGATCGCCCCCGAGACGCTGATGTTCTTCATGGGCCTCGGCATCGACGTGTGCGAGCTGTGGGGCATGTCCGAGCTCGGTGGCGCAGGCACGCTGAACCCGCCCGGTCGCGTGAAGGTCGGCACGGTCGGCAAGGTGCTGCCGGGCGCCGAGGTCATGCTCGCCGAGGACGGAGAGCTGCTCTTCCGTGGGCCCGGCGTGATGACCGGTTACCGCCACGACCCGGAGAAGACCGCGGAGGCGATCGACGAGGACGGGTGGCTGCACACCGGCGACGTGGCGACGATCGACGACGAGGGCTACGTGACGATCGTCGACCGCAAGAAGGAGATCATCATCAACGCGGCCGGCAAGAACATGTCACCGGTCAACATCGAGAACACCATCAAGACCGCTTGCGCGCTGCTGGCGACGATCGCGGTGATCGGTGACAACAAGCCCTACAACGTGGCGATCATGACGCTCGACCCCGACGCGGTTGCGGCCTACGCGTCGAAGAACGGGCTGCCCGCCGATCCGGCTGTGCTCGCCACCGACGCCGGGCTCATCGCCGCGGTGCAGGCAGGAGTCGACGCCGGCAACGCGAAGCTGTCGCGCGTCGAGCAGGTCAAGAAGTTCACGATCCTGCCGGCCTACTGGATGCCCGGCACCGAGGAGATGACCCCGACGCTGAAGCTCCGTCGCCGCCCGATCTCGGAGAAGTACGCTGCGGAGATCGCGGCGCTCTACGCCTGACGCCGTCGGGGTCTAGGTTGACGCCCATGGTGACGACAGATCTGGGGCTCGACACGCGGTTGGTGCTCCTCGCGGCAGGGCTGGTGTTCCTGTGGGCGCTCCTCCTCGGCGTGGTGAAGTACCGCCAGATCCTTGCCTCGCCGGAGGGTTTCGCCCATCCCTACACCGACATCGCCCATCGCGCGGCGCTGCTCTACTCGTTCGCACTGCTGCTGATCGCGGTCTTCGTCGAGCTGAGCGCGTGGAGCGAGGTCGTCGATCTGGCGGCCGCCGGGATCCTGCTCTGCTACTTCGTTGCGTCGATCGCGTCCTACATGTTCCACGGCCTGCGCCAGGACACCGACAACCAGCTGCGCCAACCCCCTGCCTCCGTGCGGGCGTTCATGGGGACGCTCGCGGTCGCCGAGATCGGAGCCTTCGGCGTGCTGCTCGCCGGGTACGTCGCGTCGCTCTGACACCTGCCCCGGTTGGGATCCCGACCTCAGCCGGCCGGTCGGGTCATCCGGTCGACGTCGAGCGCCTCGTCGAGCTGCTGCTCGGTGAGGGTGCCGTCGTCGACCAGTCCCATCGCGAGGACGGTCTCGCGGATGGTCTGGCCGGTGGCGAGCGACTGCTTCACGATCTTCGCGGCCGTCTCGTAGCCGACGTACTTGTTGAGGGGGGTGACCACCGACGGCGACGACTCGGCGTACCGGCGGAGGCGCTCGCGATCGGCGGTGATGCCGGTGACGCAGCGGTCGGCGAGCAAGCGGCTGGTGCGGCCGAGCAGGCGGATCGACTCGAGCAGGTTGCGCGCGATGACCGGCAGCATGACGTTGAGCTCGAAGTTGCCGGAAGCGCCCGCGACCGTGATCGCGGTGTCGTTGCCGATCACCTGTGCGCAGACCTGGAGGGTGGCCTCCGGGAGCACCGGATTGACCTTGCCGGGCATGATGCTCGACCCGGGCTGGAGGTCGGGGAGGTGGATCTCGGCCAGGCCGGTCGAGGGGCCGGAGCCCATCCAGCGCAGGTCGTTGCAGATCTTGGTGAGACTGACCGCGATCACGCGGAGCTGGCCGGAGAGCTCGACCAGTCCGTCGCGGGCACCCTGCGCCTCGAAGTGGTCGCGGGCCTCGGTGAAGGGCAGCCCGGTGCAGTCCGCGAGCTCCTCGATGACCCGCGCCGAGAAGCCCGGCGGGGTGTTGATGCCCGTGCCGACGGCCGTGCCGCCGAGAGGGAGCTCGGCGACGCGGGGGAGGGTCGCGCGGAGGCGTTCGACGCCATAGGCCACCTGCGCGGCGTACCCGCCGAACTCCTGACCGAGGGTCACCGGCGTCGCATCCATCAGGTGCGTGCGCCCGGACTTCACGACGTCGGCGAACTCGTCTGCCTTCGCCCGCAGGGCACTGGCGAGATGGTTGAGCGCAGGGATCAGCTGGTCCGACGTCGCGCGGGTGGCCGCGACATGGATGCTGGTCGGGAAGACGTCGTTGCTCGACTGGCTGGCATTGACGTGGTCGTTGGGGTGCACCTCGACGCCGCGGATGCCGGCGAGCGTGGCGAGCACCTCGTTCATGTTCATGTTGGAGCTCGTGCCGGAGCCGGTCTGGAAGACGTCCACGGGGAACTGGTCCAGGTGCTGCCCGTCGACGATCTCGGCAGCGCTGTCGCGGATGGCCGTGCTGCGCTCGTCGTCGAGCACCCCGAGGTCGTTGTTGACCCGAGCGGCGGCGGCCTTCACCAGTGCCAGCGCCTTGATGTGGTCGGGGTCGAGCCCGGCGCCGCTGATCGGGAAGTTGTCGATGGCACGCTGGGTCTGCGCGCGCCACATGGCAGCCTTCGGCACCCGTACGTCGCCGAGGGAGTCGTGCTCGATCCGGAACTCGCCGGTGCTTTCCGCCATGCCCCGACGCTACTCCGGGCTCAGTCGAAGATCTCGCTGAGCCAGCTCTCCTTGCGCTTCTTCTCGTAGTACGGCTGCTGGTACTGCGGCTGGCTGTGCTGTTGGTACCGCAGCGCGGTGGATGATCTTGTCGAGCTCGCCGCGATCGAGCCAGAGGTAGCAGGTGGCCCGGGCTGTGGGCCGCTACTCCGCGGAGCGCACCCGGATGCCCTGCCCCAGAATCGAGCTCAGCGGGACGGTGACCGCGCCGGACGGGTCGGTGAAGAAGTCGTTGCCCTTGTCGTCGACGACGATGAAGGCCGGGAAGTCCTCGACCTCGATCTTCCAGACGGCTTCCATGCCGAGCTCTTCGTACTCGAGCACGGAGACGTCCTTGATGCAGTCCTGCGCCAGGCGCGCGGCCGGGCCGCCGATCGAGCCCAGGTAGAAGCCGCCGAACTCGTTGCACGCCTCGGTGACCTGCTTGGAGCGGTTGCCCTTGGCCAGCATGACCATGGAGCCGCCGGCGGCCTGGAAGGACTTCACGTAGGAGTCCATGCGGCCGGCAGTCGTCGGGCCGAAGGAGCCGGACGCCATGCCGGTCGGGGTCTTCGCCGGGCCGGCGTAGTAGACCGGGTGGTCCTTCATGTACTGCGGCATCTCCTCGCCGGCGTCCAGGCGCTCCTGGATCTTGGCGTGTGCGATGTCGCGGGCGACGACGAGCGGTCCCGTGAGGGAGAGCCGCGTCTTCACGGGGTGGCGAGACAGCTCGGCGAGGATGTCGCTCATCGGCTGGGTGAGGTCGATCTTCACGACCTCGCCGCCCTGGATCAGGTGCTGCTCCTCGGTGTCGGGGAGGTACTGCGCCGGGTCGGTCTCGAGCTGCTCGAGGAAGACGCCGTCGGCGGTGATCTTGCCCAGCGCCTGGCGGTCGGCAGAGCAGGAGACAGCGATCGCGACGGGGCACGAGGCGCCGTGGCGGGGGAGCCGGACGACGCGGACGTCGTGGCAGAAGTACTTGCCGCCGAACTGGGCGCCGATGCCGAAGGACTGGGTCAGCTTGAAGACCTCCTCCTCCAGCTCCAGGTCGCGGAAGCCGTGTGCCGACATGGATCCCTCGGTGGGGAGGTTGTCGAGGTAGTGCGCCGAGGCGTACTTGGCGGTCTTCAGCGCGAACTCCGCCGAGGTGCCGCCGATGACCACAGCCAGGTGGTACGGCGGGCAGGCGGCCGTGCCGAGCGACTTGATCTTCTCGTCGAGGAACTCGAGCATCCGCTTGGGGTTCAGGATCGCCTTCGTCTCCTGGAACAGGAACGACTTGTTGGCCGAGCCGCCGCCCTTCGCCATGAAGAGGAACTTGTACTCCGGACCCTTCGGCCCCTGCTGGACCGAGCTGATCTCGATCTGTGCGGGCAGGTTGGTGCCGGTGTTCTTCTCGTCGTACGTCGTCAGCGGCGCGAGCTGCGAGTAGCGCAGGTTGAGCTTCGTGTACGCGTCGTACACGCCCTTGCTGATCCACTCGCCGTCGTCGACGCCGGTCAGCACGCCCTCGGACTTCTTGCCGGAGACGATCGCGGTGCCGGTGTCCTGGCACATCGGCAGCACGCCGCCGGCGGAGATGTTGACGTTCTTGAGCAGGTCGAGCGCCACGAAGCGGTCGTTGCCCGACGCCTCGGGGTCGTCGATGATCTTGCGGAGCTGGGCCAGGTGCGCGGGCCGGAGGTAGTGGCTGATGTCGTGCATCGCCGCCTCGGTCAGCTGCTGGATCGCCTCCGGCGCGACCCTCAGGAAGGTCTGCCCCTCCACCTCAAAGGTCGAGACGCCCTCGGTGGTGATCAGCCGGTACGGCGTCTCGTCCTTGCCGAGGGGAAGGAGGTCGGAATAGCGGAACTCGGGACCCGAAGTCGATGCACCAGTCACGAGCGGCAATCTACCTCCCGGAATCCGGGCGTGGGTTGCGGTGTTCACTCACCGTGCGCGTCTACGAGTCCGTGGTGATCGGGGCCGGTCAGGCCGGCCTCGCTGCGTCGTACCACCTCAAGCGCCTCGGCATCGACCACGTCGTCCTCGACGCGGACGCGCGACCGGGCGGTGCCTGGCAGCACCGCTGGGACTCCCTGACGATGTACGACGTGCACCGCGTCGCCGACCTGCCCGGTGCCCCCGCACCCGCGGTTTCGCAGGAGCGAGCCAACCAGGTGGTGCCGGAGTGGTTCGGCCGCTACGAGTCCGAGCGCGCGCTGCCCGTGATCCGGCCTGTGCCCGTCGACCGCGTCACCAGCGAGGTCACCGACGACGGCGAGCTCCTCGTCGTACACGCCGGGGAGCGAAGCTGGCGCACCCGCACGCTGATCAATGCGACCGGCACCTGGACCCGGCCGTTCCTGCCCTCTTACCCGGGCCGCGAGACCTTCCTCGGCGAGCAGCTGCACACCGCCGGCTACCCGGGGCGGGAGCACTTCCGGGGCAAGCGGGTGCTCGTCGTCGGCGGGGGTGCCTCCGCGGTGCAGTTCCTCGGCGAGCTCGCTCCGATCACCGAGACGCTCTGGGCGACCCGGCGCGAGCCGGTGTGGCGCGAGCATTTCGACGAGTCCGTCGGACGGGACGCCGTGACGATGGTGCAGGAACGCGTGGCAAGGGGGCTTCCGCCAGCAAGTGTCGTGAGCGTGACCGGCCTCAAGCTGCGCGAGCAGGAGCGCGAGGCTGAGGCACTCGGTGTCTACGCCGCGCGGCGGCCGATGTTCAGCCGCATCGAGCCGACCGGTGTCCGCTGGTCCACCGGCGAGTTCGAGCCGGTTGACGTGATCCTCTGGGCCACCGGCTTCCGGCCGGCCGCCGACCACCTCGCACCTCTGCACCTGCGCGGTCCGGAGGGCGGCATCCAACTGCTCTCGGTCGGGCATGACGTGCAGACCGCGGTCACGGCTGCGGTCGACCCGCGGGTGCAGCTGGTCGGCTACGGGCCGTCGGCGAGCACGATCGGCGCCAGCCGGGCCGGGCGTGCTGCCGCACTGGCCGTCTCGCGCCAGCTGCAGGCCATGGACGTGCCCGACGAGGCGACTGCCTAGGCCTCGTCGGTGGGCAGGTCCTTCTTCGCCCGTTCGCGCTCGGCCTCGAGCCGCGCCTGCTCCGCCTTCTGGTGTGCCGCCTTCAGCCGCTGCTCCTCGGCGCGCTCGCGCACCTTGCGCAGGAACTCGGCATCGGCGACCGGATCGGAGATCGCGTCACGGCCCGGCCGGTCGTACTCCGGGAACTCCGTCGCGAGCCGCGAGGGCTGCGCGTAGCGGGGGCGTCCGGCCGCCAGCCAGGCGATCGAACCGACGAACGGGAAGACCAGGATCAGCACGATCCACAGGATCTTCGGCAGGTTGCGGATCTCGTCGTCGCGCGACGTGATCGCGTCGACCACGCAGAAGATGCAGAGGATCAGGGGCACCAGGACGAAGATCAGCCGGATCATGAAATGAGGCTAGACCGAGCGCGCCGCTTTGGCGGCGCGTTCGACCCACTTCGGCACCTCGCCGTAGCGCTGGCTCGGGATCATCCGGCCCGCCGCGTGGTCCTCGAGCAGCTGGGCCATCCGTCGGTCGCGGGTCGCCTGCTGCTTCGCCCCGAGCACCCACCCGATGCAGAGCCGCCGGTACGACGGAGTCGCGATCTCCCAGAAGGCCGTGGCCGCTGCGTCGGCGGCCAGCTGCCCGGCGTACTCAGGAGGGAGGGCGAGCTCGCCGTCCTGCTCGTGCGTGTAGCCCGCTGGCTCGACCTTGCGCTGCTCGTAGACCGCGAGACCGGACGGCTGCATCCGGCCCTCGGTGATCAGCCGCTCGACGGTAGCGATGTTGATCCGGCTCCAGTTGCTGCCCTTGCGCCGGGGCGTCCAGCGCTGGCGGGTGGAGTCCTCGTCGATGCGCTGGGCGACCGAGTCGATCCATCCCCAGCAGAGCGCCTCGACCACGGCGTCCTCCCAGGTCAGCCCGCGGTCCGCGACGTGCTTCTTCCGCAGCCCCATCCAGAGGTCGGGAGCCGAGTCGTGGTTGGCCGCGAGCCAGTCGCTGAACTCGCCGGGTCCGCTGAAGAAGAGGGCCGGCCGCTCGGCCGAGCCACCCGGCGTACCTGGAGAGCTCATGGCCGTCAGCCTGCCACCGACCACCGACAGCTCGCCGAGGTTTTTCGCTCCGCCTGTCACAGATGGCGCCCAGCCGGTGTCTTCATGTCGAAGCAACCGACAACCGCCCCCAGGAGGAGTCATGACCACCCGCATCCCCGCCGCCGAGATCAACGGCCTGTTCGGCGCGATCGTGAAGAAGATGAGCAAGCGGATGTTCGGCAAGGTGCCCGAGTCGCTCGGCGTGATGTGGCACAACCAGCCGGTCCTGAAGACGTCGATGGGCTTCGGCCAGAAGCTGCAGAAGTGGGACAGGTGCGACGAGAGCCTGAAGTCCTACGCCCACATGGCTGTCGCGTCGTACATCGGCTGCACGTGGTGCCTCGACTTCAACTACTTCATGGCGAAGAACGCCGGCCTCGACCTCGAGAAGGCGCAGCAGATCCCGCGCTGGCGCGAGTCCGATGTCTTCACGCCGCTGGAGCGCGACGTCCTGGAGTACGCCGAGGCGATGAGCGCGACGCCGGTGGCCGTCACCGATGAGATCGCCGCCCGCCTGCTCGAGCAGCTCGGTGCCGCCGCCCTGGTCGAGCTGACCAGCGTGATCGGCTTCGCCAACCTGACCACACGCGGCAACGTCGCGATGGGGATCGAGTCGGAGGGGTTCGCCGACTCGTGTGGGCTCAAGCCACTCGCTGAGCGGCCCGCGTTCCTCGAGCCGGTTGTAGCGTCGCGGGCATGAGCCCTCTCGGCCCTGGTGAGGCGGACCCGTTCGTCACCCACCGCAGCCTGCTCTTCACCGTCGCCTACGAGATGCTCGGCTCCGCAGCCGATGCCGAGGACGTGGTGCAGGAGACCTGGCTGCGGTGGGCCGACCTCGATTCCGGTGCACGGTCGGGAGTGATCGACCCCCGGGCCTACCTGGTTCGCATCGTCACCCGGCAGGCGCTCAACCGGCTGCGGACGATGTCTCGCCGCCGTGAGGAGTACGTCGGGGAGTGGCTGCCCGAGCCGCTCCTCACCGCACCCGATGTGGCCGATGACATCGAGCTCGCGGAGAGCGTCTCGATCGCCATGCTGACCGTCCTCGAGACACTCGGCCCGGCCGAACGGGCGGTCTTCGTGCTGCGCGAGGTCTTCGACGTCCCGTACGACGAGATCGCCGAGGCCGTGGGCAAGACGCAGGCGGCCGTGCGGCAGATCAGCAGTCGCGCCCGGGCCCATGTGGACGCACGTCGCCCACGGATGCAGGTGAGCCGAACCGAGCAGCAGCAGGTCGTCGACCGGTTTCTCGCGGCGGTGACCGGAGGTGACCTGCAGGCCTTGATGGATGTGCTCGCGCCCGACGTCGTACTCGTTGCTGACGGCGGCGGCATCGCCCAGGCCGTGCGTGTCCCGGTGTTCGGGGCGAAGAAGGTCGCCAACCTGCTGCGTCCGTTCCCGCGGGTCGCGGTCAGCCCCGTGGTCGGGCTGCTGTGGCTCAACGGCGGGATCGGCGTACGGATCGACGACGAGGTGGCGGGCCCGACCCTGGTCAGCCTGGTCATCGAGGACGGCCGCATCACCCGCATCTATGCCATGCGCAACCCGCACAAGCTCGGCCGCATGGAAGAGGCGACGGCGCTCCAGCGGTGAAGAGGCCCACGGGGGTCCAGCGGTCGTGCGCTATGGTCGGTGACGAACCACCCACACGGGAGCCTGCGGAAGCGGGCTGAGAGGGAGCTGACACCGCTCCGACCGTCGAACCTGATCCGGGTAATGCCGGCGATAGGGACGTGAAGGAGTGCCCCCGTGGCGCCGCATTTGTTGAACCCCCGCCTGATGTGTCTGGTGTCGTCGACCGACAACCTGTCGCTCTTGCCTGCGCTGGCGATGGCAGGTGTGGACACGTTCCAGGTGCGGGACAAGGACCTGGAACGGGCCGGGCTGATCGAGCTCACGGCGCACGTGATGGCACTGGTCCCGGCCGCCCGGGTGATCGTCAACGACCGGATCGACGTCGCCCTGATGATCGGTGCCGACGGTGTCCACCTGGGCGCCTCCGACATGGCGGTCGCCGATGCGCGGCGGCTGGCTGACCGGGCGTCGGGTCGCCGGTTCCTCATGGGGCCGTTCCTGATCGGGGCCACCTGCCGCACTGCTGCCGACGTGGCCGCGGCGGCTGCTGCGGGCGCCGACTATGCCGGCGTCGGGCCGGTCTTCGCCACCACCTCCAAGGCCGGGCTCCCGTCGCCTCTCGGGCTCGACGGGCTCGCGGCCGCGGGAATGCACTCCCCGATCCCGGCCCTCGGCATCGGAGGCATTACCACCGACAACGTCGAGGACGTGATGGCCGCAGGCGCGGACGGCGTTGCGGTCATCGGCGGCATCTGGAACGCCCCCGACCCGGTGGCCGCCGCTCGCGCACTGGCCGCCGCGGTCCGGCCGGAGCAGGTGACTGTCTGATGCGCATCCGCATCCTCGGCGCGGGCATCGTCGGCCTCGCCTGCGCCCATGAGCTCATCGAGCGCGGCCACACCGTTGAGGTCGTCGACCCGAATCCCGGCAGCGGGGCGTCGTACGCCGCGGCGGGCATGCTGTCGCCGGCCGGCGAGCTGTGGCACGGCGAGGCCGACCTCTTCCGGCTCGGCAGTGAGTCGGCTTCGCTCTGGCCCGCGTACGCCGCGGCGCTGGGCGTCCCGACGCAGGAGACCGGCACCGTGCTGGCTGGTGCCGATGCCGGTGACCTCCAGGAGATCGACCGCCAGCTGGCGCTTCTGGCTGAGGCCGGCGTGCGCGCCAACGAGCTGACCCGTCGCGAGCTGCTCACCCTCGAGCCCGGGCTTGGTCGGATCAGCGGGGGAGGGTTCCTCCCTGACGACCACAGCGTCGACCCGCGGGCGGTGGTCGCCGCCCTGCTGGCTCGGGTGCGCACGCGTCCCGAGCCGTCGACCGACCCGGTGGACCTCACGATCCTGGCAACCGGGGCGCAGTTGCCCGAACCGTTCGCCGACCTGGTCCGGCCAGTGCGCGGAGAGGTCCTTCGGCTGCGGGTGACCGAGGTCGATCTGCCGAGACACACGGTGCGCGGGTTCGTGCGCGGTGAGCCGGTCTACGTCGTCCCGCGCGCGAACGGCGAAGTGGTCGTGGGCGCGACGTCGGAGGAGCACGACGTTGCGCCTGTTCCGACCGTCGAGGGCGTGTTCCGCCTCCTCGAGGCTGCGCGTGAGCTGATCCCCGCCCTCGACCGCGCCGAGTTCGTCGAGGCCACGGCGCGCGACCGTCCGGGCACGCCCGACAACCTGCCGCTGATCGGGCTGAGCGGTGTCGACGGTGTCCTGCTCGCCGCCGGGCACTACCGCCACGGCGTACTCCTTGCCCCGATCACCGCCCAGCTCATCGCGGATGCGGTCGAAGGTGTCACGACCGACGCCGCGGTCGACCCCCAGCGTTTCCTTGCCTCACAGCCACAGAGGAGTCCCGCATGACGATCACCCTCAACGGTGCACCACACGCGATCGAGTCCGGCGTGGCCATCGCCGACCTGCTTCCCGCCGAACGCCGCGGCACGGCCGTGGCCCTCAACGGTGCTGTCGTGCCGCGCGCCGAGCACGAGACCACGCAGCTCGCCGACGGCGACGTCGTCGAGATCGTCACGGCGGTGCAAGGTGGTTGATCTCGTGATTGCGGGGGAGAAGCTCACCTCCCGCCTCTTCCTCGGCACCGGCGGGCTCCCGCGACCGGCCCTTCTCGAGCCCGTCCTGACGGCTGCGCGACCCGGACTCGTGACGGTCTCCATGCGGCGTACGCCGGGCACGGCCGCGGGTGGGCTGCTCGACACCCTGCACCGCCACGGCGCGAAGATCCTGCCCAACACGGCCGGCTGCCGGACGGCTCGCGAGGCGGTCCTGACCGCCGAGCTCGCACGCGAGGCACTCGAGACCAACTGGGTGAAGCTTGAGGTGATCGGCGACGAGACCTCGCTGATGCCGGACGCGATCGAGCTGCTCGACGGAGCCGAGCAGCTGGTCCGCCGAGGCTTCGTCGTGCTCCCGTACACGACCGACGACCCCGTCCTGGCCCGACGCCTCGAGGATGTCGGGTGCGCCGCGGTCATGCCGCTCGGTGCGCCCATCGGCTCCGGCCTGGGTGTGCTCAACCCGCACGCGATCGAGGCCGTGCGTGCTGCGGTCTCGGTGCCGGTCGTGCTCGACGCCGGTGTCGGCACGGCCTCCGACGCAGCGCTCGCGCTCGAGCTCGGCTGCGACGCCGTGCTCGCCGCGACCGCGATCACCCGCGCCGACGACCCGGTACTCATGGCGGCTGCGCTCGCGCTCGCCGTCGAGGCCGGGTACGCCGCGCGGCAGGCCGGCCGGATCCCGCGCCGCGCCGCCGCCCGTGCGTCCTCCCCGGTGCGCGGCCTGATCGGAGGCATGTGATGACCGTCCGCTCCATGACCCAGCTGCCGCGCCTGCTGCTGCTCAGCGACCGTTCGCAGCTCCACCTCGGGCGTTCGTTGCGCCGCACGCTGCTCGAGTGCGTCGACGCAGGTGCCACTCACATCGTGCTCCGCGAGCTCGACGAGGAGGGGGCCGCCCGCGAGGCGCTCGCCGCTGCCCTGGCCGCGGCCGGTGCGACCGTGATTGCCGCGCACTCGCTGCTGCCGTCCGCGTCCGGGGTGCACCTCCCCGCGAACCGTCACCTCTGGTCCGCCGAGAGGTCAGGAATGGCGGGCCGAGAGGTCAGGAATGGCGTCCTGACCGGTCGCTCCTGCCACAGCGCGGCCGAGGTCCATGCCGCCGCGGCGGAGGGCGCGTCGTATGCGACGCTGTCGCCGTTCGCGCTCACCGCGAGCAAGCCTGGTTACGGCCCGGCGCTTCCCCGCGAGGAGTACGCCGAGGCCGCGAGCGCGGCGATTCCGGTCTATGCACTCGGGGGCATCACGCCCGACAACGCAGCCAGCGCGATCGCGGCCGGAGGGCACGGGGTCGCGGTGATGGGTGAGGTCATGCGTGCGGACCACCCGGCCGGCGTGGTGCGTGCACTGCTCGCGGTCCTTCCCGGAGAGGTGCCGGGATGAGCGCGCGGATCGCGCGCTCGTCCCCGGCCGAAGGCACATCGCCGACCCCGCCGGTCGTCCTCGCCATCGCGGCCACCGATTCAGGTGGAGGTGCCGGGCTCGCTGCCGACCTGGCGACGCTGTCGGCACTCGGGGTCCACGGCACGCTCGTCGTCACCGCGATCACCGCGCAGGACACCACAGGCGTCCACCTGGTCCACCCGGTGCCAGCGTCGGTCGTGGCCGCCCAGCTCGAAGCGGTGCTCGGCGACCTCCCTCCGTTGGTGGTGAAGACGGGCATGCTCGGCACCGCCGACACGGTCCGCCTCGTCGCGGACCGCTGCACCGGGATCCCGCTCGTCGTCGACCCGGTGCTGCGGGCGACCACGGGGGCCGAGCTGGCCGATCACGAGGTGCTGCACGCCTACCGGCACCACCTGCTGCCGGTTGCGACCGTGATCACTCCGAACGCTTCCGAAGCCCGGGCCTTGCTCGGCCTCGATCCGGGTGATCCGACTCCGGCGCCCGAACTCGCCGCTGCCCTGGCCGCGCTCGGGCCCGCCGTCGTCCTGACCGGGGGCCCTTCAACTGCGCTTGGTGTTGGTACCAATTCGGCCGCCGAATTCGCCGAAATTGGTACCAACACGGAGTCGACGGACCACTGCACCGACTGGCTCGCCACCGGTGGCCGACCGGTCGCCCTGACCCACCCGACAGTCCAGGTCGCCGACGAGCGGCCGGAGAACCGCGGCGCGACCCGCAACGACCACGGCACCGGCTGCACCTTCGCATCAGCCGTTGCCGCCCGACTCGCCCACGGCGCCGACCTGCCCACCGCCGCGCGCGACGCCGCGGCGTACGTCACCACCCAGCTCCAACGCAGCAGCACCTGGGACCTCGGCACCGGCCGTGGCCCGATCGCCCACACCCACGCTCACCCCGCCCCCGCACCCGAGGAGATCTACGCATGACCATCCAGGACATCCGCACCGAGACCACCCCGTTCGAGGGGCCGTTCCACAAGCCGGTCCACCCCGCGCACTTCCGCATCCTCAAGGGCGACCTCCAGGTCCCGTTCACGCGGGTGGAGCTGACCAACGGCGACCACTTCGACCGCTACGCGACCGAGGGCCCGGGCTCTGACCCGGAGGTCGGCCTGCCCCGCCTGCGCGATGCCTGGATCGCAGAGCGCGACGACACCGAGACCTACGAGGGCCGCGAGGTCCAGCTGCTCGACAACGGCAAGGCTGCGCTGCGCGCCGGCACCCACCGTGAGGAGTGGAAGGGCGAGCGCGTCGCGCCGCGTCGGGCGAAGCCGGGCAAGAACCTGAGCCAGATGCACTACGCGAAGCGTGGCGAGATCACCCCTGAGATGGAGTACGTCGCCCTCCGTGAGAACTGCGACGTCGAGCTGGTCCGCAGCGAGGTCGCCTCGGGCCGCGCGATCATCCCGAACAACGTCAACCACCCCGAGTCCGAGCCGATGATCATCGGCCGCCGGTTCCTGGTGAAGGTCAACGCCAACATCGGCAACTCCGCCGTCACGAGCTCCATTCAGGAAGAGGTCGACAAGCTCACCTGGGCGATCACCTGGGGCACCGACACCGTCATGGACCTCTCCACCGGCGACGACATCCACACGACGCGCGAGTGGATCATCCGCAACAGCCCCGTCCCGATCGGCACCGTCCCGATCTACCAGGCGCTGGAGAAGGTCAACGGCGAGGCCGACAAGCTGACCTGGGAGATCTTCAAGGACACCGTGATCGAGCAGTGCGAGCAGGGCGTCGACTACATGACGATCCACGCCGGCGTGCTCCTGCGCTACGTCCCGCTGACTGCCAACCGGGTCACCGGCATCGTCTCCCGCGGTGGCTCGATCATGGCCGGCTGGTGCCTGGCGCACCACCAGGAGAACTTCCTCTACACACACTTCGACGAGCTCTGCGAGATCTTCCAGCAGTACGACGTCGCGTTCTCCCTCGGTGACGGCCTGCGCCCGGGCGCGACTGCCGACGCCAACGACGCCGCCCAGCTGGGCGAGCTGCGCACGCTGGCCGAGCTGACCGAGCGGGCCTGGGAGTACGACGTGCAGGTGATGGTCGAGGGCCCGGGTCACGTGCCGCTCAACCTCGTCGAGGAGAACGTCGTCCTCCAGCAGGACTGGTGCAAGGGCGCGCCGTTCTACACGCTCGGCCCCCTGGTCACCGACATCGCGCCCGGCTACGACCACATCACCTCCGCGATCGGCGCGGCCACCATCGCCATGCACGGCACCGCGATGCTCTGCTATGTCACGCCCAAGGAGCACCTCGGCCTCCCGAACCGTGACGACGTGAAGACCGGCGTCATCACCTACAAGCTCTCCGCGCACGCAGCCGATGTCGCCAAGGGCCACCCGGGCGCGCGTGACTGGGACGACGCCCTGTCGAAGGCGCGCTTCGAGTTCCGCTGGCGCGACCAGTTCTCGCTCTCGCTGGACCCGCACACGGCGGAGGCGTTCCACGACGAGACGCTCCCGGCCGAGAACGCCAAGACCGCGCACTTCTGCTCCATGTGCGGCCCGAAGTTCTGCTCGATGAAGATCAGCCAGGACGTCCGTGACCGGTTCTCCGGCGAGATGAGCCCGGAGGACGCGGCCATCGGAATGAAGCAGAAGTCCGAGGAGTTCGTCGAGCTCGGTCGGTCGGTCTACGTCGAGCCGGGCGCCTGATCACGGCTGGCCCGGAACTGGTCTCAACTGGCGCGCAGCTTGCGGATGCCGCTGCCCGTTGAGACCAGTTCCGATCAGGCGCGGTCGGCCGTGGCGCGGATGGAGCCGATGACCTTCGGCCAGATCTGGCGGGGGAGGTCGTGGCCCATGCCCTCGATCAGGACCAGCTCGGCACCGGTGGCCTTGGCAGTGGCCTTGCCGCCACTCACGTGCACCATCTTGTCGGCGAGGCCATGGATGACAGTCGTCGGCATGGGAAGCGACGCAAGCGCGACGGTGCGGTTGGGCTGGGTCAGGATCGCCATCATCTGACGGAGCACGCCGGAGGCGCTGAGGCCACGGTCGAAGGTGTCGTACGCCTTCTGCCGCACGATCTCGGGGTCCTCCGGGAACGCCGGCGACCCGATCAGCTTCCAGAAGTCGGCCGTCGCGTCGGCGTACGCATCACGGCCGCGGCCGGGCGACTTGAGCAGGCGGGGGAGCAGCTTCGGGCTCTGCCAGCCGACCCGGCGGCTGCCGGTAGTCGACATGACCGAGGTGACCGACAGGACGCGGTCGGGGTGCTCGATCGCCATCGTCTGCACGATCATGCCGCCCATCGACATGCCGCAGATGTTGGCCTTCGCGATGCCGAGGTGGTCGAGCAGCGCGATGCCGTCGCCGGCCATGTCGGAGATGGAGTACGGCGCGGCGACAGGCCGGCCGAGGAACGCCTTCACCAGGTCGTTGCGGGTGACTCGCCCGGTGCCGCGGAACGAGCGGCCCACGTCGCGGTTGTCGTAGCGGATCACGAAGAAGCCGGCGGCAGCGAGCTGCTCGCAGAAGTCGACCGGCCACCAGATCATCGGGCCGGACAGGCCCATCACGAGCAGCAGCGGCTCGTCGTCAGCAGAGCCGAAGGTCTGGTAGCAGAGCTCCTGGTCGGTGCCGACGGTCGCGAACAGCTCTTCGGAGACGGCGGTCTTCTGGGTGTCACTCACCGTCCCAGTGAACACCAACGGCCCGCCGAAGCGGGCCGTTCGCGATGTGTTTGCCGACTCAGTGCCAGACCCGAGGGGACCTCAGTGCCGGATCTGAGGGGAGCTCAGTGCTCGAAGTCGATCGCCGAGTAGGCGCGCAGCTTCGAGAGGCGGTGCTGCGAGGTGATCCTGCGGATCGTGCCCGAGCGGGAGCGCATGACCAGCGAGTCGGTGGTGGCTCCACCGGCGCGGTAGTGGACGCCCCTCATGAGCTCACCGTCGGTGATGCCGGTGGCGACGAAGAAGCAGTCGTCGCCGGTGACCAGGTCATCGGTGTGCAGGACGAAGTCGGGGTCGAGGTTGTGCCCGGCGTCGATGGCGCGCTGGCGCTCCTCGTCGTCCTTGGGCCACAGTCGCGCCTGGATGGTGCCGCCGAGGCACTTCATCGCGCACGCGGCGATGATGCCCTCGGGGGTGCCGCCGATGCCGAGCAGCAGGTCGATGCCGGTGTCGGGCATGGCGGCCATGATCGCGCCGGCCACGTCACCGTCGGCGATGAACTTGATGCGGGCGCCCGTCGCGCGGACCTCCTCGGCGATCTTGTCGTGGCGGGGGCGGTCCAGCAGGACCACGGTCACGTCCTCGGCGGCGACGCCCTTGGCCTTGGCGACCAGCGCGATGTTCTCAGCGACGGAGAGCCGGATGTCGACGACGTCGGCTGCCTCGGGACCGGTGACCAGCTTCTCCATGTAGAAGACGGCCGAGGGGTCGTACATCGTGCCGCGCGGGGCGACAGCGAGCACGGCAATGGCGTTGTTCATGCCCTTGGCAGCGAGCGTCGTGCCGTCGATCGGGTCGACAGCGACGTCGCACTCGGGGCCGGTGCCGTCGCCGACCTGCTCGCCGTTGAAGAGCATCGGGGCGTCGTCCTTCTCGCCCTCGCCGATGACCACGGTGCCGTTCATGCCGATGCTGGAGATCATCACGCGCATCGCGTTGACAGCGACGCCGTCGGCGCCGTTCTTGTCGCCGCGACCGCTCCACCGTCCGGCCGCCATCGCAGCGGCCTCGGTGACGCGAACCAGCTCGAGGGCGAGGTTGCGGTCAGGGGAGGTCGGAGCGACGGACAGGTCTGCGGGAGGGTTCTCAGGCATGGTGCTGATCGTATCGGCTCAGGCCGGTCCGTGGCTCCGATCGCGCTGCCGAGAGACGCCCGATCCGGAGCAGGTCCAACCGGGACACGACCCGAATGCCCGGGATGGGCCGCCGCTTGCGAGGATGACCCCGTGAGTCAGGGAAGTGGTCGCTACCAGCGCAGTGCAGCCGGCATGGTCGGCGCGATGATCGTGACGCTCCTCGTCATCATCGTTTTCGTGGCCTTCCGGGCGGTGAACCGCGACGAGCTCATCGTCAGGCCCGAGGCCGTGGACTACCTGCAGACCGTCGAGGCCCTCCAGCAGGGCGACGACCTCGACCCGGTCTACCCGCCCACGCTGCCCGAGGGCTGGATCGCCCGTCGCGCGGTCTTCTCCGCGGAGCACCTCGCGTGGGAGCTCGACATCCTCACCGACGACGAGAAGTACATCGGCCTGCGGCAGGCGGTCATGCCCGAGCAGGACCTCATCGAGGAGTACGTCGACGAGGAGGGCGAGCCGGAAGGCAGCACCGGCCTGGGCGGGACGATGAACCTGGAGTGGGAGGGCTGGAAGGTGGACGGCGACGACACCGCCTTCACCACGAAGATCGATGGCGCCACGGTGCTCGTCTTCGGGTCAGCGCCCGCTGCGGAGGTCAAGGCCTTCGCAGCCTCACTCGTCGTCGACTGATCCTTCGCGGGCCTCGAGCACCGCGTCCAGCCGCTTGCGCGCACCGTCGAGCCACTCCTGGCAGCGCTGTGCGAGTGCCTCGCCGCGCTCCCACAGGGCCAGCGACTCCTCGAGCGTGGTGCCGCCCGCCTCGAGCCGGCGGACCGTGTCGACGAGCTCGTCGCGGGACTCCTCGTAGGAGAGGCCCTCGAGGGCAGCCTGGTCGCTCATGCGCGGGTTCCTTCGCTCGATGCTGTTGACGTGACGGTGGTTGACGTGACGGTCGCGCCGATCCGGCCATCGGCGACGCGGATGCTCACACCAGCACCCTCCGCGACGGCACCCACCGTAGTGACGACGTGGCCCCGCTCGTCCTGGAGCACCGCGTAGCCACGCTGCAAGGTGGCCAGCGGAGAGAGCGCGCGGGCGCGGGCGCGCTGGTGGCCGATGTCATCACCGGCCCGGTCCAGGCGGTGCCCGAGAGCCCGGCGGGCGCGGGCAACGATGTCGTCGACATCGCTACCGCGGCTGTTGAAGAGGCTGTGCGGGTCGGCCAGCGACGGTCGCGACCGCAGGCTCTCGAGCTGTGCCTGCTCACGCTGCAGGCGCGCGGTGACGGCGCGGTGGAGCCGGTCGCGGGCGACCGCGAGCCGACTGACCTCCTCGCTCATGTCGGGCACGACGTGCTTGGCGGCGTCGGTCGGTGTCGATGCGCGGAAGTCGGCGACGAGGTCGAGCAACGGCTGGTCGGGCTCGTGCCCGATCGCGGACACCACCGGGGTGTGGGCGCGATGCACGGCGCGGATCAGTGCCTCGTCGCTGAACGGAAGCAGGTCCTCGACCGAGCCTCCGCCGCGCGCGATGACGATGACGTCGACCGCCGGGTCGCGGTCGAGGCGTTCGAGGGCCTCGATGTTCTCCGTCGTGGCGCGCGGTCCCTGCATCGCGGCGTACGCGACCTCGAAGCGGACCGCGGGCCAGCGTCGGCGCGCGTTCTCGAGTACGTCGCGTTCGGCGGCCGAGTTGGGGGCGGTGATCAGGCCGACCGTGCCGGGCAGGAACGGCAGCGGGCGCTTGAGCTCGGGCGCGAAGAGCCCCTCGGCGGCGAGCAGCTGGCGGCGGCGTTCGAGCCGCGCGAGGAGCTCGCCGAGCCCGACCATGCGGATGTCGCGTGCGTAGAGGGACATCGTGCCGCGGGTCGCGTAGAACGACGGCTTCGCGTGGATGATGACGCCCGCGCCCTCCACGACCGGGGGATTGAGGCTGTCGTAGAGCGTGCGCGAACAGGTCACCGAGATGGAGATGTCAGCCACCGGATCGCGCAGCACCATGAAGACCGTGCTCATGCCCTGGCGCCGGTTGACCTGGGCCACCTGGCCCTCCACCCACACCGCGCCGAGCCGGTCCACCCACCCCGAGATGGCCTGTGCGATCTGGCGGACGGGTGCCGGGGACTCCAGAGACGTGTCGAGGGCCATGCCCGAAGCCTAGGACGTTGACCGGAAAGTCCCGATAGCCTTTGCCACATGGCTTCTCCTGACCTTCCCCCGTTGGACCTCGCTGAGTCCGGCGGTTCGTTCTGGCGCCGCAAGCGCGGCGGCGAGCTGACCGTCGACGAGGCCAACGACCGCGCGTTCGCCGCCACCCAGGCCGCCGAGCGCGCCCAGACCCTGCGTGAGGCCGCTGAGCGGTCCGCCCAGGAGCAGTCCGCGGAGCGCATCGCGTCCGAGCAGGCCGCGTCCGCCGCGATCATGGCCCGCCAGGAGGCGGAGATCCGCGCGACCACCCTGGCCGCTCGCGCCGAGGAGGCGTACGCCGCCCGCGAGGCTGCCGAGCGTGCGCTCGCCGATCTGGCACGTGGCCGGGAGAACGCCGAGCTCGAGCTGACGCACCGGCTCGAGGAGCTCCAGATCCAGGTCACCGAGGCAGAGCAGGCGCGCACCGCCGCCGAGGCAGCGACTGCCGAGCTCGCCGAGGCGCGTCACCTGGCTGAGCAGGCCGTTGCCGAGGCCCACGAGGCACGCCTCGCGGCTGAGAAGGCCGCCAAGGAGCAGGCCCGGATGGCCTCGGAGGCGCAGGTCGCGCGCGCCGCGGCCGAGGTCGCCGTGCGCGAGATCACCGGTCACGCCCACGCCGAGAAGGAGCTGCGGCTCGCCGCCGAGACCTCGGCCAAGGAAGCTCACCTCAACGCTGCGCAGGCCGCCGAGGCAGAAGCGACGGCCCGCGAGTCGGTTGCCGAGCTCGCCGAGGCCACGCGCACTGCCGCGGACGCCCGCATCGCCGCGGACGCCGCTGCCACAGGTCACGCAGATGCTGCCGCGTCCGCTCACGAGGCGCGCACCGCAGCCGAGCAGGCCGCCGAGGCCGCTGCTGCTGCACGCGCCGCAGCCGAGGAGGCCGCGGCTGCCCAGGCAGAGGCCGCGGCGAAGGCGCTCGCGGACCGGGAAGTCGCCGAGAAGTCCGGACTGAACCAGGCCGCAATGGCCGAGCACGCAGCCTCGCAGCGTGAGGCCGCCGAGCAGCACGCCCGCGAGCAGGCGGCTGCGGCGGCCGAGGCGCGGGTCGAGCAGCAGGCCGCGCACGCGCAGGTCAAGGGTCTGGCCGGTGAGCTCGAGGCCGCCACCGTCGCCCGCACGGCCGCCGAGCAGATCGCGGCCGAGCAGGCTGAGCTGCGCACCGCGGCCGAGCTGGCTGCGGTCGAGGCCAACGACCTCCGTGTTGCTGCCGAGCAGGCTGCCCAGGCGGCCGCTGAAGCCGCCGAGGCTGCCGCTGAGGCCCAGCGCGCTGCCGAGGAGAGCGCCCGCGCGGAGATCGAGCGCACCCAGGCCGCGCTGGCCGAGCAGGCCAACGCCACCGACGTCGCGCACACCGCGCGGCTCGAGGCCGAAGCCAATGCTGCGGCGTCCGCCGAAGCTCGCGCTGCCGCCGAGGCGGACCTCGAGGCAAAGGTCGTCGAGCGGAGCACCGTCGAGGCCACCGTTCTCCACCACACCTCGGTCGCCCAGGACGCGCTCGCGGCCCGGCGCGATGCCGAGGAGCGTGCGTCGAGCCTGGCCAAGGACCTCGAGCGCACCCGCGCGGCGTACCTCGCGCACGTCGAGCAGACCCACGGCTGGTTCCGCACACGCCTGCTCGCGTTCACCGTCACGCTGCTCGTGCTGGCACTGGCCGCGGCGATGACCGGCGGCTGGCTGATGGGCCAGGGCAGTGACAAGCTGCCGTTCGCGATCGGTGCCGCTGTGGTGGCGCTGCTTCTTGCGGGCCTCGCCGCGCTCGGCCGGACCGGCCCGCGCGGACGCGACTTCGACCAGCCCTGAGCCACCCCTCGCGCAACTGGTCTCCATGGGCGCGCGATCCCCGCGATCGCCTGCCCATTGAGAACACTTGTGCCGGGCGCGGCCCGGTGCACCTGGCGCCCGTAGACTCGGCGCCATGAGCACCGATCTGGGCGTACCGTCCGTTCTCAGCCCCGACGAGGCCGACAAGGCTGTGCGCCTGGCCGCGCCGCGCGGCTACTGCGCGGGTGTTGACCGGGCGGTGATCACGGTCGAGAAGGCGCTCGACCTCTATGGCGCACCTGTCTACGTGCGCAAGCAGATCGTCCACAACAAGCACGTGGTGGCCGACCTCGAGAGCCGCGGCGCGATCTTCGTCGAGGAGCTCGACGAGGTCCCGGCGGGGGAGACGGTCGTCTTCTCGGCCCACGGTGTCTCGCCGGCCGTGCACGCCGAGGCCGCAGAGCGCTCTCTCAAGACGATCGACGCCACCTGCCCGTTGGTCACCAAGGTGCACCACGAGGCTGTCCGCTTCGCCAACGAGGACTACGACATCCTGCTGATCGGTCACGCCGGTCACGAGGAGGTCGAGGGCACCGCGGGTGAGGCGCCCGACCACATCCAGCTGGTCGAGGGCCCGTGGGACGTCGACAAGATCGTGGTGCGTGACCCGAAGCGCGTTGCCTGGCTGTCGCAGACCACGCTGAGCGTCGACGAGACCCTGACGACGGTCGCGGCCATCCGCGAGCGGTTCCCCGACCTGCTGGACCCGCCGAGCGACGACATCTGCTACGCCACCCAGAACCGCCAGCTCGCCGTCAAGGAGATCTCGCCCGGCACCGACCTGGTGATCGTGGTGGGCTCTGCGAACTCCTCCAACTCGGTGCGTCTGGCCGAGGTCGCCCTCGAGGCGGGCGCGAAGGCGGCCTACCGCGTCGACGACGCGACCGAGATCGAGGAGTCCTGGCTGGACGGCGTCGCGACCGTCTCGGTCACCTCGGGAGCCAGCGTGCCCGAGGAGCTCGTCGACGGCGTGCTCGCCTTCCTCAAGGACCGCGGTTTCCCCGACGCGCAGGCGGTCCACACAGCCGAGGAGTCGCTGATCTTCGCGCTGCCGCCGGAGCTCCGCAAGGACCTCCGCGCCGCGGAGAAGGCTGCCAGGTAAGGGCGTCTGACATGGCCCGCTACATCGACGTACACCCCGAGAACCCGCAGCCGCGGGTGATCGAGCAGCTCGTCGCGCTGCTCAAGGACGACGCGCTCATCGCGCTGCCGACCGACTCCGGCTACGCGCTCGTCTCCCGCCTGGACAACCACGCGGGCAAGGACCGGATCCTCAACATCCGCGACCTCGACGACAAGCACCACTTCACCCTGCTCTGCAAGGACTTCTCCCAGCTCGGCCAGTTCGTGAAGGTGGACAACCACGTCTTCCGGTCGGTCAAGGGGGTGACGCCCGGTCCCTACACGTTCGTCCTCGAGGCGACACGTGAGGTGCCGCGCCGGCTGATGCACCCGAAGAAGAAGACCGTCGGGGTCCGCATCCCCGACCACGCCATCGTGCACGCGCTCGTCGATGCGATGGGCGAGCCACTCATGGCCTCCACGCTGATCCTCCCCGGCGAGGAGGAGCCCCGCTCGATGGGTTGGGACATCAAGGAGGAGCTCGACCACCTCGTCGAGGCGGTCGTCGAGGCCGGTGAGTGCCCGGCGACACCGACCACGGTCGTGGACTACTCCGACGGCACCCCGGTCGTCGTACGCCGCGGTGCGGGCGACCCGGACCGCTTCGAGGCCTGAGCCGGCGACTGACGCGGCACAGCCAGCCCGCGCTGGATCCGCTTGGTGCGGATCGCGAGGCAGGCAAGGCACAAGGCGTAGCCGATCAGCAGCGAGCCGGAGTGGCTGGCCATGCCGGTCAGCGCTGCCTGGAACGGGCTGTCCCCGTGGGTCGCGATGGTGTCGGGCTCGATCACGCCAACCGCCAGGAACACCCCGAAGAGCAGCAACGGGGGCAGCACGGCGACCGGGAAGAAGTCGCTCGGCCGCACGCGCAACGCGAGGAACGGACACGCCATGGCGAAGCCGATGTCGAAGATCCAGCTGAGTCCGTCGATGATCACCAGGTCGACCGCGACCGCCGTCAGGGTGAGCGCAACCCCGAGGAGCACCACCTGCCGTCCCGGCTCGGTGCCCTCGTCCCAGAGGGTTCGGGCCCTGGTCACGAGGTCAGGCTAGGGCCGGGCACCGACACTCTCCGTTGTGCCGCGCCGGTTCCGTCCAGTTTGCGCTCTACTTGCTGAGCAGGATGACCAGCACCATCGCGACCAGTGCGGCGAGCACGAGGACCACGAGCACCAGGTTGGTCGATCGCGAGCCGACCTCCCGGATCAGGGGCTGGGTGGTCAGGTTGCCGATCAGTGGCTCCGGAACCGGCGCCGCGGGGGAAGCGGTCGGCGCGCTCACGTCGACCACGACGGCCGGTGCGCTCGGGTCGCCCACGGGATCGGTGGTTCGCGATGCGGCGGGGGCGATGCCGCTGCGCGCGAGGCTGCGCAGGCGCGCGTCCTCCGCGTCGACCTGGGCCAGGAAGCCGTCCACCTCGCCGATGTCGTAACCCTCGCGCAGCCGGACCGGGGCGAAGGCTGCCCGCTTCAGCGGTCCGGGTGCCCGCCCGGTGCCGGCGACTGCGGCGTCGAGTGCCTCGAGGTGTGCCTTCACCTGGTCGAGGTAGGCGTCGACGTCCCCCATGTCATAACCGGTCCGCAGCCGGACGGGGGTGAAGCGCACGTTGTCGACGTCGAGATTCGCCATGCCTCCAGCCTAGGCAGGTCGGCGCCGCCAGGGTGGGCAGCCAGGGCCTGAATCGCCGGTGCCGAAGGAGTTGGCCCGTGGTCGCGCCGAACCAGGGGCCCAGATCGCCGGGGCCGGTCCCTTGCGCCCTCGCGGAGCTCAGTCGGCGATGTCGATGATCACGGGCGCGTGGTCGGACGGGCTGCTGGTGCCCTGTGCCGGATCCCGCTCGTCGCGATCGACGAACGCACCGGTCACCCGCGAAGCGAGCGGCGGAGAGCAGACCGCGAAGTCGATCTTCAGGCCACGGTTCCGCTCGAAGCGCTGCCGGTAGTAGTCCCAGTACGTGTAGCCGGCGTCGTGAGCGCGCGTGACCTCGACCCAGCCGTCCTCCTCGAATGCCGCGAACGCCGCGCGCTCGGGCGGCGTCAGGTGCGTCGAGTTGCGGAACTGCGAGGGATCGAAGCAGTCCGCGTCGGTGGGGCAGATGTTCCAGTCGCCGACCAGCGCGGTCGGCACGTCCTGCCAGGAGGAAGCAGCGGTCCGCAGCCCCGCGAGCCAGTCCAGCTTGTAGGCGTAGTGCGGGTCGTCGGGCTTGCGGCCGTTCGGCACGTACAGCGACCAGACACGTACGCCGCCGCACGTCGCCCCGAGGGCACGCGCCTCGGACGCGTCCTTGAACTCGGGCATCCCCTCGAAGCCGACCGTGACATCGGTGAGCCCGACGCGGCTGATGATCGCGACACCGTTCCACTGGTCGTAGCCGGCTGCCGCGACGTCGTACCCGAGCATCTGCAGGCCCATGAGCGGGATCTGCTCCTCGCGGGCCTTCGTCTCCTGCAACGCGAGCACGTCGATGTCGTGACGTTGCAGGAAGGCCTCGACGCGGTCGATGCGGGAGCGGAGGGAGTTGACGTTCCAGGTGGCGATGCGCACCCGCCGAGGTTAGCGAGCGTCCCCACGGCCGGGTCCGGGAGGTCCGCGGTCTCCGGGCAACCGGGTGGGGTCGTCTGCGTTGCTAGGGTGCTCGTCACGCGCGCGGTCGGACAAACCGCCTGCTGGTCGGAATGGGAGTCGCGTGAGCGAGAAGGTCGAGAAACGCCGGGCGTACGCCGCGCGCATGCCTCTCGAGCAGCGTCGCGACTCGGTGCTCGACGCGGCGCTCAGGCTGGTCGACGAGTCCGGCGTCGGCGCGGTGACGATGGAGGCAGTGGCGCGGGCTGCTGGCGTGACCAAGCCGGTCGTCTACGGCGCGTTCAGCAACGCGGACGCGGTTCTCGAGGCGCTCATCGAGCGCGAGCAGGGTCAGGCCTTCGGGCAGATGCTCGCCCTGCTTCCCGAAGGCGTTGATCTCGAGGATCCGCAGTCGCTGGTGACGGCGGGCATCACCGGGTTCCTGGCTGCGGTCCGGCAGCACCCCGCGACCTGGCGCCTCCTGCTGGCTCGCGACGGGCTGCCCGCGGCCGCCGCGGAGGTCCGGGAGCGGTCGCGCAGGTACTTCGCGGAGCAGCTGAGCGCCCTGGCGGTCAGGATCCTGGCAGAGCGGCCGGGTGGCCCACTCGATCCGATGCTGACCGCTCAGCTGATCGTGGCCGGCCTCGAGATGGGCGCGCTCCTCGTGCTCAACGATCCCGAGGACTTCAGCGAGGAGCGCATGGTGGCGTTCGTGACCGAGGTGGTCCGCTCCATCCTTCAGGGCTGAGCCGGGTCCACCAGGATCTTCGCGTGCAGCTCCGGGTTGCCGAGGTCGGCGAACGCCTGGCCGAGCTCCGACAGCCCGACCGTGCCGGTGTGCAGCGGTGTGGGGTCGACCCGCCCGGATGCCAGCAGGCCCAGCACGTGCGCGAACTCCTGCGGGTCGTAGCCGAACACGAAGCGGATCTCCGCCTCCTTGTTCAGCCCGAGCACCGTGCGAATGGTGTCCGGCTCCATGCACACGCCGACGCCGACGATCCGGCTGAGCAGGGGTGCTCCGGCCAGGATCCCGTCGAGGATGCCGGGCACGCCGACGCACTCGAAGATCACCGGGCCGACGGGCGAGGCGCCGATCGTGTCGCCGAACCGGACCAGCCGTCCCCAGGGCAGCAGGGGCACCATCCGCATCGTGCCGATCGCGTTGAGGCCGAAGTTCGCGTACTCGGTGATCGAGCCGACCGGCCCCGGCTGCTTGTACGCCGTCCAGGGCGACTGCTCGCGCGGGTCGACGACAACGGTCGCTCCGCACTGACGCGCCAGCTCGCGTCGCGTCGGTGAGAGGTCGGACGCGACGATCGTCTTCACGCCCGACGCCTTCAGCATCAGGATGACGGCCAGCCCGATCGGGCCGCACCCGATCACGATCGCCGGGCGTCGACCGACGTCCCCGCGTCGTACGGCGTGCCAGGCGACGGCCAGCGGCTCGGTGAAGGCGGCGACGTCGTCCGGGACGCCCTTCGGCACCTCGAAGGCGAAGGCCTCCTGCACCACGACGTACTCGGCGAAGGCCCCGGGGGAGTGGACGTCGAAGCCGACCATGTGTACGCCGCTGTGGTGGCGCACCATCGGGAGCGCGACGATCCGGGCGCCCTTCTTCCACCTGCGCCGGGTCTTGGGGCCGTAGGCGACGAGCTCGCCGAGGAACTCATGCCCGAGCACGACCTGTTGCTCCGGTCGCATGATCGTGTCGTAGCCGAGCTCGCCGGCGAGCTCGGCGAGCTGGTCGGCGTGCTGGCGGGCGTGGAGGTCGGAGCCGCAGATGCCGGCGCGGACCACCCGCAGCAGGAGCTGGCCCGGGCCCGGCTCCGGCCGCGGGACGTCCTGGACGGTGAAGTCGCCGTGCTGGCAGACGGCAGCCTTCATCGCCGCGGGAGCGGCGCTCACCGGGCCACCGCGCTCGAGTAGAGGTAGCTGTCCAGCGGGTAGGTGGCCGCCTCCCACTTCGCCTCGATGGTGAGGGCCGGGCGCAGCGGGACGTCGCCGTGCGCGTCGAAGTAGTAGCTGTTCGCGGTGCTGCACGCGTCGCGGTAGAAGACCTGCTTCGGGCGCCGCGCGAGCATCCGCTGGAAGTAGCGCTCGTTGGCCTCCGGCGAGACCTCGACCCGGGTCGCCTTGCGGCGGCGGGCCTCCTTGAGGGCGCGCACGATGTGGCGGCTCTGGGTCTCGATCAGGTTGAAGTACGACGACCCGTTGAAGCCGTAGGGGCCGAGGATCAGGAAGGCGTTCGGGAAGCCCGGGATGCTCACGCCCTGGAAGGCCTGGAACCGGTTCTCCTCCCAGAAGGCGTCGAGGTCGGCGCCCTGGGATCCGGTGACCGGGATCGGCGGCATGTTGCCCTTCTCGAAGACCTTGAACCCGGTCGCGAGGATCAGGACGTCGAGCTCGTGGTGGGTGCCGTCGACGGTCTCGACGCCGGTCTCGGTGACCCGCTTGATCGAGGTGGTCTCGAGGTGGACGTTCTCGCGGTTGTAGGACGGAAGGTACTTGTTGGAGAAGCTCGGGCGCTTGCAGCCGAGGCCGTACTTCGGGGTGAGCTTCTCGCGCACGACGGGGTCCTTGACCTGGGCCCGCAGGAGCGCGTGGCCGATCTTCTCGGCGCCGTCCGCCAGCGGCAGGTAGCCGTAGAAGTGTGCCGGCACGGGGAAGTTGGCCTCCACGAAGAGCTCGCTCACGAAGCGGCTCACGCTCTTCGCGCCGGGCACTCCGAGCGCGAGCTTGAGGGGAGCGCTCAGGCGGGCATCGGGCTTGGGGAGGCACCAGATCGGCGTGCGCTGGAAGACGACGAGGTCCTCGACCTCGGGAGCGATCGACGGGATGACCTGGACCGCGGACGCGCCCGTGCCGATGATGCCGACGCGCTTGCCGGCCAGGTCGACGTCGTGGTCCCAGCGCGCGGTGTGCATCGTCGTGCCGCGGTAGTCCTCGATGCCGTCGATCTGCGGGGGCTTCGGCTGCGTCAGCACGCCGGTCGCGACGACGATCGAGCGAGCACGCAGGCTGGTGCCGTCGGAGAGGCCGATGGTCCAGCTGTCCGTGTCGTCGTCGAACGTGCCGGAGGTGACCCGGGTGCTGAACCGGATCCGGTCCCGCAGCTCGTACTTGTCGACACAGTGGTCGGCGTACGCCTTCAGCTCGCGGCCAGGCGCGTAGACGCGGGACCAGTTGCCGCGCTGCTCGAAGGAGAACTGGTAGCTGAACGAGGGGATGTCGACGCCGACGCCGGGATAGGTGTTCCAGTGCCATGCACCGCCCACTCCGTCGCCCTCCTCGATGAGCAGGAGGTCGGTGAAGCCTGCGCGGTCGAGCTCGATCGCGGCGCCGATGCCCGAGAAGCCGGCGCCGATGATGACGACCTCGTGGTCCAGTCCGTTTGTCCGGGACTCTGTGTCCGTCTTATTGATCTTTGTCACAGGCTTCTCCCACTGACGAAAATGCTTCACTCGCGTAGATTGATTGTTACGGAAGCGTAGCAATGGCCCGCCCGACGCGGTCCATGCAATGGGAGGAGCGACACACTCATGAACATCAGCGACGATGTCAGCCAGTACGTCGCCACGAGTGACGGCCTGTCGCTCGCGGTCTACGAGGACGGGCCGGCCGATGCGCCCGTCATCGTGTTCGTCCACGGCTACCCCGACAACCACCACGTCTGGGACGGCATCGCCGGCCAGCTCGCCCAGGACTTCCGCGTCGTCCGGTACGACGTCCGCGGCGCGGGCCGCTCCGACGTCCCCGTCGACCGGAGCGGCTACCGGATCGAGCAGCTCGTCGATGACCTCGGCCGCGTGATCAACGCGGCCAGCCCCGACGCCTCCGTGCACCTCGTCGCCCACGACTGGGGCTCGATCCAGAGCTGGGATGCACTCCCCGATGACCGCTTCGGCGTACTCATCCGGTCGTTCACGAGCATCTCCGGACCGTCGCTGGACCATGCCGCTGTCTGGATGCGCGGACTCCGCCATGGCTTGGGCAACCGCCTGCTGCAGCTGGCCGAGTCCTACTACATCGGCTTCTTCATGACCCCCCGGCTGCCCGAGCTGCTGGCTCGACGCGGGTTCGTCGCGCGGATGGCGGGACTCTCCGCGCTGGTCTCGCGACCGTCGATCCTGCCGCAGACCGCGACCTTCGAACGAGGCCACGCCGAGACCGTCAACGGCATCGACCTCTACCGCGCGAACGTGCCGCAGCGGCTCCTCCGGCCCCACCCGCCGCAGGTCACCCTTCCGGTCCAGGTCGTCGTGCCCTCGCGCGACATCCATGTCTCCGCTCCGCTTGCCGAGCAGGCGCCCGCGCCGTTCGTCAGCAACCTCACGATCAGCAACATCCATGGCAACCACTGGGTGGTGGCGCAGCGACCGGTGATGGTCGCGCACCTGATCCGCAGGTTCGTCAGCAGCACAGAGGCCTTCGAGCCCACGGGTATCCAGGGAAAGGACACCGCGCGATGAGCAAGAGGACGATCCGCAAGCCAGAGCCGCGCAAGGTCGCGCTCCACGCCCGCGATGTCGCGTTCGACTGGGCGGGCCTTCCGCTGCGCTGGATTCCCGGTGAGCCGTTCGCGTCGCACATGATCAACGTGCTGCACCTGCTCCTCCCCGAGGGCGAGCGTTGGTTCGTGAAGACCTTTGCCGAGGTGCTGCCGATGATCAAGGACGAGAAGCTCCTCGAGGAGGTGCTCGGGTTCATCGGCCAGGAAGGCATGCACGCCAACGCCCACCAGGGCGTCGTCGACTACTTCGACGCCAACGGGCTGGACACCCGCGAGCTCGTCAGCGAGATCGAGCACGTCTTCCAGGGCCTGCTCGGCGATCGTGAGCTCACCGGCGCTGCCCGCGAGGAGTGGCTGATCGAGAAGGTCGCCCTGATCGCGGCCATCGAGCACATGACCGCCTTCCTCGGGAACTGGATCCTCAACTCGCCCGGTCTCGACGCCGCAGGCGCCGATCCGCAGATGCTGGACCTCCTGCGCTGGCACGGCGCCGAGGAGGTGGAGCACCGCAACGTCGCCTATGACCTGTTCAACCACCTCGACGGTCGCTACCACCGCCGGGTCCGCACCTACCTGGTCGCCGTCTTCGGCATCTTCTTCCTGTGGATCCGCAGCACCCGCTACATGCTCGAGCACGACCAGACCCTGGACGAGAAGGTGCGCACCTGGTTCCTCCCGGGCTGGCTCGCCGGCGCCAACAAGGGCCTGCTGCCCGGGTTCAGCGGCATCTTCATCCCGCTCGCCCGCTACCTCAGCCCGGCGTACCACCCGATGCACGAGGGCTCCACGAGCCAGGCCGTTGCCTACCTCGCGAAGTCGCCCGCGGCCCGGGCGGCGGAGGGGCAGTGAGCATGGTCCCGGAGGCACCTGTCCCCGACGACCTGATGTTCCGGACGCTCGGCCGGGTCGTCGACGGCTGGGAGAAGCTCATGTACACCACGGGGCGTGGCCGCCCGGAGGTCCGCGAGGTCGATCGTCGCCTGCCCGTCCGGGTGGCATCCGTACGCCGCGAGGCCCAGGACGTCGTCAGCATCGACCTCGATCCGATCGACCGTTCCCGGTTGCCCCGCTGGGATCCCGGCGCCCACGTCGACGTCATGCTGCCGTCGGGTCGAATGCGCCAGTACTCACTCACCGGCAACCCGGACGACACGACGTCGTACCGCATCGCCGTGCGGCGGATCCGCGAGCGCGACGGCGGTGGAGGCGGCTCGCTGGAGATGCACACGCTGGCCGTCGGTGACGAGTTGATGCTGAAGGGTCCGCGCAACGCGTTCCCGTTCATCATCGCCAGGAGCTACCTCTTCGTCGCCGGAGGCATCGGTATCACCCCGATCCTCCCGATGGTCCGCGACGCCGTTGCGCGCGGCGACGACTGGGCGTTCGTCTACACGGGTCGCAGTCGTGCCTCGCTGGCCTTCATGGACGAGATCAGCGAGCTCGCCGAGCGGTTCCCCGACCGGGTGCACGTCTGGCCCGACGACGAGTTCGGGACGCCCCGTGGCGAACGGATCCTGGCAGCGGCTCCTCACGGTGCCGCGCTCTACTGCTGCGGTCCGCCGCCCATGATCGACGCGCTCCGCGGCTCGGTCCCTGTCGACAACATCGACACGCTCCACTTCGAGCGGTTCTCCGCGCCGCCGGTCATCGCGGGGGAGCCCTTTGCGATCGAGCTGGCGTCCACGGGTGAGCGGATCGCGGTCGGGCCGGACCAGAGCGCGCTCTCGGCGCTGCGGACTGTCCGGCCGAACATCGCCTACTCCTGCCAGCAGGGGTTCTGTGGCACCTGCCCGGTCCGGGTCATCTCCGGCGAGGTGACCCATCGCGACCGGTTCCTCACCGATGACATGCGCGGCGAGCTCATGGCCACCTGCGTCTCCCGCGGGACCGGCACGGTCGTGCTCGACCTCTGAGCGCATTCTGGGCAAGGATCGGTCATCATGAGCCACATGGACGAGGTCACGCAGTACGTCACCACCAGCGACGGTCTCCAGCTCGCGGTCTATGAGTCGGGGCAGGAGCACGCGCCTGTCGTCGTCCTCGTGCACGGCTACCCGGACAACCACCACGTGTGGGACGGAGTCGCGGCCGAGCTCGCCGACGAGTTCCGTGTCGTCCAGTACGACGTGCGCGGCGCAGGCTTCTCGGATGTCCCGGGCGCGACCAGCGGCTACCGGATCGACCAGCTGGTCGATGACCTCGGCTGCGTCATCGCGGCCGTCAGCCCGGAGTCCCCGGTGCACCTGGTCGCCCACGACTGGGGCTCGATCCAGTGCTGGGACGCGCTGCCCGACGACCGCCTCGGCGTCCGGATCCGCTCGTTCACCAGCGTCTCGGGGCCCTCGCTCGACCACGCCAGCATGTGGCTGCGGGCGATGCACCGTGGCCCGGTCCGGCGCCTCCTCCAGATCGTCGAGTCCTACTACGTCGGCTTCTTCATGGCGCCGGTGCTGCCCGAGTTCTGCGCTCGCCGCGGGATCATCGGCCGCATGGTCGAGCACTCGTCCTCCCTGGGTCGTCCCTCGACGCGGCGCATCGGCGAGACTGTCGAGCGGAGCGAGGCCGAAGCCGTCAACGGCATCGCCCTCTACCGTGCCAACATGCCGGGCCGGCTCCTTCGCCCGCGCCCGCCGCACGTGACGCTTCCGGTCCAGGTGATCACCCCGTCGCACGACGTCCACGTGTCTGCTGCGCTGGCCGCCGAGGCCCCGCGGGGCTATGCCGCCAACCTCACCGTCCACCGGATCCGTGGCAACCACTGGGTGGTCGCCCAGCGTCCGGCCGCGATCGCGACGCTGGTCCGCGCGTTCGTGGACCAGGTGACGCCGGAGCTCGCAGGGGCTCCGGATGACAGCGACTACCCGCGCTGAACCAGCGCGGGCCCTAACGAGCGGTCGGGTCGACCAGGATCTTCGCGTGGCGCTCCGGGTCACCGAGGTCGCTGAACGCCTGGCTGAGTTCGCCGAGCCCGACCGTGCCCGTGTGCAGTGGGGTCGGGTCGACCTTGCCGGAGGCGATCAGGTGCAGCGCGTGCGCGAACTCCTCCGGGTCGTAGGCGAACACGAACCGGAGCTCGATCTCCTTGTTGAGCGCGAGCACGGTCCGCATGCGGTCCGGCTCCATGCACACACCCACGCCGACGATGCGGCTGCGCACCGGTGCCGCGGCGAAGATCTGGTCCATCACGCCGGGCACGCCGACACACTCGAAGACAACAGGCCCGCTCGGCGCCGCTCCGAGCCTGTCGCCTGCGCGGAGCAGGTGGCCCCACGGCAGCAGGGGCACCGCGCGCATGCGTCCCACGGCTGTGAGGCCGAAGTCGGCGAGCTCCGTGATCGAGCCGACCGGACCAGGCTGCTTGTACGCCGTCCAGGGTGACTGCTCGCGCGGGTCGACGACCACCGTCGCTCCGCACTGCCGGGCGAGTTCGCGGCGGGCAGCGGAGAAGTCGGACGCGACGATCGTCTTCACGCCGGCTGCCTTGAGCATGAGGATGATGGCCAGGCCGATCGGGCCGCACCCGATCACGATGGCGGGACGGCGGCCGACCTCGCCGCGGCGCACGGCGTGCCAGGCGACGGCCAGCGGCTCGGTGAAGGCGGCGAGCTCGTCGGGGACGCCCTTCGGCACCTCGAAGGCGAAGGCCTCCTGCACCACGACGTACTCGGCGAAGGCGCCGGGCGCGTCCTGGTCGAAGCCGGTCATGTGGATCTCGTCGCCGTGCTTGACCATCGGCAGCGCCACGATGCGTGTGCCCGGCTTCCACTTGCGCCGAGTCTTCGTGCCGTAGGAGACCAGCTCGCCGAGGAACTCATGCCCGAGCACGATGTGCTGCTCCGGCCGCATGATCGCCTCGTAGCCGAGATCTGTGCCGAGCGCGGCGAGCTCGTCCGCGTGCTGGCGGGCGTGCAGGTCCGATCCGCAGATGCCGGCGCGTACGACGCGGAGCAGCACCTGCCCCGGGCCGGGCGTGGGGACCGGACGGTCCTCCACGGAGAACTCACCCTGGTGGCAGACGGCAGCCTTCATCGTGGTCATGCGGCCGACGTTAGGGCATCAGCTCTTGGGCAGGACCCGGAGGATGTTGGCCATGGCCGCGACGAGGCGCTTCTTCTCGTAGCGGGGCGGGTCCTCGAGGATCAGCCGTCCGAACTCCTCGGCGGTGACCAGCACCAGGTGGGAGAGGATCTGGGGATCCAGGTCCGGCCCGCCGCGGAGCTGGATGCCTGCCTCCAGGGCGCTGGCGATGTACTTCCGGATCAGGTCGCGGGTCTCGGCGACGCGCTCGCGCACGACGGCCGGGGCGGTCTGGAGGTAGAGCACCGCGTGCCAGGTGTCGTGGTCCTCCTGCACCACCTCGATGATCCCGCCGGTCAAGCTGATCAGCCAGGCATCGATGTCGGTGGCGTCACCGGACTCGTTGAGCAGCTTCATCGCCTGGCCGAGCGCGCGCTTCTGGGTGCGGTCGAGCAGCGCGTGGAGCAGGGGCTCGAGGCCGTCGTACGCGCTGTAGACGACGGGCCGGGTGACCTTGGCCTCGTTCGCGATCGCCTCGATCGAGACCTTGTCGAAACCGTCGCGCACGATCACCCGGAGGGCAGCGTCGAGCAGGTGCTCGCGGCGCTCCTCGAGCGGGAGTCGCGGGGCGTAGCGCCGCTTGGGTGCAGCCGGGTCCTGGGTCACGGGCCCAACCCTATGCAGGCAGGTGGCCGGGGTGAGGGCCATCGGCCGAGGCGCTCTCATTTTTGTCTGCGACATTGTGTCGCGGTTCACTTCCTTGACATTCCTTCGGCAATGTAAAGTTCATCGAACCTACGGATCTGTAGGAAGCGCCTTCGGTAGGCGCGTCGAACGAGAGGAGCCGGCGTGCTCGGCATCAAGACCCGCAAGCAGCTCATGGCCCAGTACGAGCCGATGGCCGACTACGGCTTCCTCGGCCCGGACTCGGTGTCGTGGAAGGTGTGGGGCCACCCCACGGCGTACGTCCTCGGCTTCGTGCGCGCGGTGACCATCGAGCACTTCGACCCCAACCTCGCCGCAGCCGTGATCCAGTCCGGTGGCGTGAAGTACCGCCCGGCGACGCGTTACGGCCGCACCCTTCGCTACTTCGGCCTGCAGCTCTTCGGCGGCGCCGAGCAGACCTGCAAGGCCGCTGACGTCCTGGTCAAGGTCCACTCCAAGGCCATCGGCCACGACCCGGTCACCGGTGGCACCTACGACGCGAACGACGGCGGCTCGCAGCTGTGGATCCACATGACTGCGTGGCACTCGATACTCAAGTGCTACGAGATGTTCGGCCCCGGCCGGCTCACCGAGGCCGAGGAGAACCAGTTCTGGGCGGAGTGCCGCGAGGTCGCGAAGCTGCAGACCATCGACCCCGACCTGGTGCCGACCAGCCGTGAGGGCTGCCTCCAGTTCTTCGAGGAGTGGCGTCCGCGCCTGGCCGCCTCCGAGGGCGCGCAGGACATGATCAAGTTCATCCTGCCGATCGACGTCGCACTGCCCGTCGACGCACCGGCGTGGCAGAAGGCCGCGCTCAAGCCGGTGATCATCCTGCTGACCAAGGCCGTCATCTCGACGTACCCGAAGTACATGCGCGACATGGCTGGCATCCGCCAGAGCCGCATCACCGACGCGGCGGTCCGCCTTCCGGTCAAGGCGATCCACTCCCTGCTGTTCAGCAGCCTGAACATCCGCCTCACCTTCATGAACTTCATCGCGCCGCAGGCGGTGCCGGTCGCGGCGCCTGCGATCCTGGGCATCCCGCCGCTCTCGGACAAGATCTGGGAGGTCCGCGAAGCCCAGGCGCACTTCGGCTTCGACATCCCGTCCGAGGCGCACAAGGACATCCGCGCCAAGCAGCGCGACCGCGTCTTCGTGAAGGGCGAGAAGCCGTCCGACGACGGTCTCGAGGAGTCGCAGGCGCACATCGGCGCGCTCGACCCGAAGAACGCCGCCCAGGTCGGCTGACCCAGCGACACAGCAGAGCGTGCGACGTGGCTACGGCCGCGACGCGCCTCGCGCCCCGTGATCCACCAGCCCCTGCTCGCATCCCCCGGCGGTCAGGGGCTGGTGCCATTTCAGGTCAGCGCCAGACGGGCGCGATCCGCAACCGGTACGGCGCGCCGAAGACACCGCCGATGATCGTGAGCACCGGCGGCGGAATGCTGCCCGCCGCGGCAGCGCGCTCGTCGGGTGAGGCGCCGTCGAGCACCCACGCGAAGAACCGTCCACCCCGAGCCGGCGAGACCTTGCCGAACTCGCGGCCCATCTTCTTCAGGACCTCGGAGCCGGCGTTGGCCAGGAAGACCGGCTCGAGCTCGGCTTCCTCGTGCAGCAGGTGGGCGATGGTGACGCTCTCGAGCTCCGCGATCGCGTTGACCGCGCTGATGGAGCCGGTGCCGGTCCGTGCGAGGAACTCCATCGCCGTGCGGGCCCGCGCGAGCGCGGCGGCCATCGTGTCGTGCTCGTCGTCGAGCGTCGTCAGCAGTGCCTGGGAGACGCCGAGCTCGCGCAGCGCGGGCCAGGCGATCTCGTGCTCGCCGTGGTGGTGGTGCTCGAGCTGGTCGTCGAAGTTGGCCCACGCGCGGCCGAGGGCGGCTCCGCGGGACTTGTCACCTTCGGGGAACTGCGCGAGTGCGGTGCGGAAGCGAGCGAGGTCGCGGCGTACGGCGCCGTGGATCGCCTTGTTCATGCTCATGGTGGCCATGGCCACCAGCCTGCCGCCTCGCTGGCCACCGAGTCGAGTGCGCAGGTGGCTGTAGTTCGCGGTGGGCTGCTCACTCAACTCGATGTGGACGTGAAGGCGTCGATCGGCACGGAGCCGTGGAAGTGGCGGATCTTGGTGGCACCCGTGGCGCGCTGCTGCTCGACGAGGAGGGAGAGCCGGAAGGGGAGCTCACGTGGCCTGCCAGCGGACGTGCCGATGATCGTCCCGCTCGCCGCGAAACCGAGCAGGGGAGGTGCGTCGAGGAAGACGTGGACCTGCGCCAGCTCCCAGCGCATGGCCTCGTTGCGCTCGAACACCTCGCGGACGTAGCCGAGCAGCTCGTCGCGCCCGTGCAGGTAACCGGCCGTGCCGACGTACACGACGTCGTCGGTGAAGCAGTCCGCGACGGCCTCGGCGACCCAGGTGTCGACGGCGGTCTGGAAGGTCGCGAAGACGGCGCGAGCGCGGGCTTCCGGGGACGTGGTCACGGGCGGCAGGCTAACCGGCCTCAGGTCGCTGGTTCGTCGGTGATGCCGGTGCGGCCGTAGGATTCCCCCTCGTGGCTCTCACTATCGGCATCGTCGGACTCCCGAATGCAGGCAAGTCGACGCTCTTCAACGCCCTGACCAAGAACAACGTGCTCGCGGCGAACTACCCGTTCGCGACGATCGAGCCGAATGTCGGCGTCGTCGGCGTCCCGGATCCGCGGCTGGCGCAGCTCGCCACGGTCTACGGCTCGCAGAAGCTCCTGCCCGCGACGGTCGAGTTCGTCGACATCGCCGGCATCGTCCGCGGTGCGTCGCAGGGTGAGGGTCTGGGCAACAAGTTCCTCGCGCACATCCGCGAGGCCGCTGCGATCTGCCAGGTCACCCGCGTCTTCCGCGACGAGGACGTCACGCACGTCGACGGCAAGGTCGACCCGGACAGCGACATCTCCACGATCCAGACCGAGCTGATCCTCGCGGACCTCGAGACAGTCGAGAAGGCGATCCCGCGGCTGGAGAAGGAGGCGCGGATGAAGAAGGAGTCCGTCGCCGTTCTCGGAGCCGTCAAGCAGGCCAAGGAAGAGCTCGAGGCAGGCACGCCGATCATCGCGTCGAAGGTGGACCGCGACCTGATCCGCGAGCTGACGCTGCTCACCGCGAAGCCGTTCATCTACGTCTTCAACTGCGACACCGACGAGCTCGGCGACGAGGCGCTCAAGGAGAAGATGCGCGCCATCGTGGCTCCGGCCGAGGCGATCTTCCTCGACGCGAAGCTCGAGTCCGAGCTGGTCGAGCTCACCGACGAGGAAGCGGCCGAGTTCCTCGCCGACGCCGGTGTCACCGAGCCGGGCCTGGACATCCTCGCCCGCGTCGGCTTCGACACCCTCGGCCTGCAGACCTACCTCACCGCCGGGCCCAAGGAGGTCCGCGCGTGGGAGATCAAGAAGGGCTTCACCGCCCCCGAGGCCGCTGGCGTCATCCACACCGACTTCCAGAAGGGCTTCATCAAGGCGGAGATCATCTCCTTCGATGACCTCATGGCCACCGGCTCGCTGGTCAAGGCCCGCGAGCTCGGCAAGGTCCGCATGGAGGGCAAGGACTACGTCATGCAGGACGGCGACGTCGTTGAGTTCCGCTTCAACGTCTGAGTCGGCGCGTTCTCGCTTGGAGCAGCAGTCGGACAGCGATCTGAAGAGGATTCTGGGAGTCGTCGATGGTCAACGAAGACAATCGATCACTTCTTCACCGTAGTGGTGAATTCCTGAGCGCTGGGGAGGCTCTGGATTCCGCCCGTGTAACGCACATTCACTACGTGGGTGCCGACGCCTAGGGTGCTCGCCGCGAGCGACAGCCTGGCTTGCAGTTGGGATCGAGCTTTCGGGTGGTCCGACGACCGTCGATGACAAAGTCGATCGCCGTATCGGGACCGTAGGGCAGTAGCCGCGACTTCGGGAAGGCGGCGATCTGGATACTCTGAGTGTCCTGTCCCGGTACGTGCTTGACACCGGAGTGTCAGTACCTGCTTGACACCTTGCCGCGATGGCGGGCTTTCGCTCGACGATGTTCCGTGGTCGTCGTCGGGCGGGAGGCTGGGATTGGCACTGATTGCGTTGTCGGTTGTCGAGCAGCGGTTGGACGCGGTTCGCGCGGTGTTGGCAGGTGCCTCGGTCACCGAGGTTGCTGCCCAGGTCGGGGTTTCCCGTCAGTCGGTCCACACGTGGGTGGGCAGGTATCTGTCTGAGGGCGTCGCCGGTCTGGCGGACCGGTCGTCGCGGCCGCGGTCGTGCCCGCATCAGGCAGCGCAGGCCGTGGAACGGGCGGTCCTCGAGTTGCGCCGCGAGCATGCCCGGTGGGGCGCGAAGCGGATTCGGCTGGAGCTGCTCCGCAAGCCACCGGAGTACTTCACCGGCCCGGTGCCGTCGACCTCGACGATCAACCGGATCCTGCGGCGGCACCAGCTGCTCAAGGAACGCCCACGGAAGCGGGCGCGGGATTCCTACATCCGGTTCGAGCGGCCTGGGCCGATGCAGTTGTGGGGCATCGACATCGTCGGTGGCATCACCCTGGTCAACACTGTCACTGGTGAGCTGCGGGAGGCGAAGATCGTCACCGGAATCGACGACCACTCGAGGTTCTGCGTGATGGCTGCGGTGGTCGAGCGGGCCACCGCCAGATCGGTGTGCCTGGCGTTCGCCCAGGCACTGGCGAAGTACGGGGTGCCGGAGGAGGTGATCACCGACAACGGCAAGCAGTTCACCGACCGGTTCAGTCGGCACGGACCGTCCCGTGGTGAGGTGCTGTTCGACAAGCTCTGCCGCCGCAACGGCATCACCCACCGGCTGACGGCGCCGGCATCGCCGAACCAGAACGGCAAGGTCGAGCGGTTCCACGGCACCTTCCGTCCCGAGATCAGCGAGCTGGGCCCGTTCACGTCGGTGACGCAGGCGCAGGCGGCGGTGGACGTGTGGGTGGCCGACTACAACCGGGAGAGGCCGCACCAGGCACTCGATGACCGCGTGCCGGTCGTGCCAGCGGACCGGTTCGCACCAGCCCCGACGAGCGAGCTCGAGTTGTGGGTGCCGCCCGCGTTGGAGGTCGCTCCCCCACCACCGGCTGAGGTGCCAGGTTCAGATCCTGTCCCCGCTACCGCCCAGCAGAAAGCGACGATGCGTAGGGAGCCGGGTGGGCCGATCGAGCTGGAGAAGTCGGTGCCGCCGTCGGGGAACATGAGCCTGACGGGCCATCAGTTCTGGCTGGGTCCCGAGCGGGCCGGGCAAGTGATCAGGTTCTGGATCGATCGCGACTGGGTGCACCTGTCGACCGGCGGACACCGGTTCAAGTCGGTGCGGTCGCGGTTCACCGCCGCGGAGATGGACAGGCTCGTGGCCCAGGGCGCGGCCCCAGCTGGTCCCCCGCCCGCACCGTCGCAGCGGCAGCCCCGCCATGGGGTCGTCGAAGTCGAGCGGACCGTGTCGATGGGCGGCACGGTGTCGCTGGGCAGACGGGTGATCCTGGCGGCGTGGATGCTGGGTGGGCGCAAGGTCGGGATCTGGATCGAGGACGACGCCCCGTTGCTGTTCTTCGACCCCGAGACCCGCGAGCTGCTGCGCACCCGTCCGAACCCGCTCGAGCCCGGCGAGCAGTGGACGTTGCAGCGCCGCAAGCCCGTCGGCGAAAGGCCGCGGCCGTCGACCGAGCCGATCACCGTGGAACGTCGCTCGGACAACTCCGGCGGCATCATGGTGGCCGGTCAGCGGGTCGCGTTGGGCAGGCAGTTCAAGCACGCCGTGGTCACCGTGCACGTGTCCGAGTCAACGCTGGCCATCGATCTGCCCGACGGCGACACCAAGGTCGTCCGGCGGACCACGGACCAGGCCGTCCGTAACATCAGGACCATGCGGCCACGGACCGCAGCTACCTCAATTTCCTAGGCAGAGCGTCAAGCAGGTCCTGACACAACTCCGTCAAGGACGTACTGAGCCAAGACACTGGATACTCTGAGTACTACGGACGGCGCCCTTGGCAGTACCGACCCCCGACCCCCGACGGTGGCGGCTGGCGCTGCTCAAGCATGTATACCTGGCAGCCTGCCTGCAGTTGCGCAGCGTTCCCGACACGGCCGACGCGCGCGCCATTCGGGCCGACCTGATCGCAGCACGTGACAACCCGATCAAGGCGCGGCCGCCCGCGAGCGTGGCGGCTGACCGCCTGACGGTCTACCGGTCCGAGGTCGGCCGGCAGGGACCGCCGTTGGCGCTGGTGGCCCGGGACGAATGTTGCGAGGACGAGCCCCCGGGAGGTGTTGATCTCGCTGGCCGGTGTTCTGTTCGTGTCCTGGCCCTTCGTTGACCTGCCGCCGGGCACATGGGAGCAACCGTTGGATGTCTAGGTCGGCCAAGCCGTCGAGCCAGGCGGCCAGCCGCGCTCCGGTCGTCCGGTCCTAGGCACGCTCCGCGTGCCTAGGAACCATGCCCCTCCTCTCACCAGCCGCGCCGCCGGATCCGCACGGGCGCCGGGCCCGAGCACGCCGGGCACGAGCACCCCGGCGCCGCGGCACCGGAGGTCAGCGCTGGGGGAAGGTCTGGCGGATCACCTTGCGGTCCGTGGTGACCACCAGCAGGCCGACGATCGGCCGCGGGTACGGCGCGAGGTCGCCGGGCACGAGCCCGCCGGCGGGCAGCACGTACCGTAGCTTGAACGGTGGCGAGGAGCTGCTCGCCTTCCAGCCCTTTTGGTCGACGTCCAGCCAGCGCTTGCGCGGGGAGAGGAGGGTGCGGCGGCGGTCGCCCTTCCAGACCGCGCAGGCGACCGGGCGGAGCAGCCACTTGCCGTCCACGTAGTTGTCGCTGCCGAACGACCACGCCACGCCCTGGTCAGCGTCGTCGAGGACCTTGGCGTAGGGACCCTTGACGACCAGGTAGATGCCGGGCGGCATCAGCTCCTTCTTGCCGATCGCCGTGGAGTCGCAGGACCAGCCGATCCGGTCGTCGGCGGGCAGCTTCCCGATCGCGGAGACGCGGACGGAGGCGACCAGCTGCGTGCCGATCCAGCGCATCCGGACGGTGGAGGCGGTGACCTCGGACGTGATGTCCGTGGTCTCGCGCGGGGTGAGGTCCGCGAGCAGCGAGGCGGCCTCTTCGTCCGTGACTGCGTCGTCGTCGCCCCCGGTGCCCCCGGTGCCCTTCGCCGCTGACGTGCCGAGCAGCTTCTGAACCCGCGGCGGCGCCTCGGGCCCCGCGGTGAGGTCAACGACGTCTTGGCCCACGAGGACAGCGGCGCCGATCGCGGCGGCACCGAGCACGATCGCCGTACCGAGACTGATCCGGTTGATCATAGTGTCCCACCTTCCTGGGGGGCTCTGCTTCGGGGTGGGGCGGTTGGGGGTGGGGCGGCGGGTCCCGCTCCCGCCCTGCTGCTGCTTCCGCTTCCGCTGCTCCTCGCGCCGCTTCTCGTCCGCGCGTCGCTGCTCCACGGCGCGGCGCCGGTCCTGCTCGCGGTCGCGCCAGGTGGTGAGCGTGGCGATCGCCGTCTCCAGGGTCATCCGCTGGTGCCGGTCGGGGACGACCAGGCCCTGGATCACGTCGCGCACCGGCTCGGGCAGCCGGGCGACCTTCGAGGGGAAGCGCACCCGCCGGCTGGTCGGGTCCAGGCTGGGTTCCTCGCCGGCGGCGACCAGGCAGAGCAGGCAGCCGAGGGCCCAGGCGTCGGTGAACGGGCCGACGTTCTCGCGGTCCCGGGTCTCCGGGGCCATGTAGACGCGGCCGGCCTTGCCCCACGGGTCGGTCACCACCGACGTGCCGTCGACCTCGGACGCGATGCCCCAGTCGGTCGCCTTCAGCAGTCCGCGCTCGTCGACCAGCATGTTGCCGGGGTCGATGTCGCGGTGGATCAGCCTGTGCTGGCGGTGCACCCGGTCGAAGGCGCGCAGCAGGGGGAGCATCCAGTTGACCGCGGACTCGGGGGCGCGCGGCGGCTTCTCCGCGAGGACGTCGGCCAGGGGCCGGCCCCACTCCATGACGTCGACTATCAGGTCCACGGGGCGGTCGCTGCCGTTGCCGTAGATCTCGTGCTGGACGGCGCGCACTTGGAAGGTGACGTAGACGTTGACCATGCCGCGGGTGATGACCGGGTCCTGGCCGGTCGCCTCGGCGACCCGGAGCATCGAGCGGCGGCGGTAGCGGCCGTGCGCGTCGGGGTGGTCGAGCTCGACGCGGATCGCGACGCGGCGCGCGGGCGCGCCGTACCCGTCGAGCCGGCCGGCGATGACCGCGGCCTGGCCGCCGACGCTGGTCCGCCCCTCGATACTCACCGTCACCGGCTCGCCGGTCACCTGGAAGCCGTCGCCGGCGAGCCGGACCCGCCGGCCGCTCAGCACGCGACCGGCCGCCGCCTGCTGGTCCAGCCAGGCCTTGAGGTCGGATCCCCTAGCCATGGCGCTGCCGCCCGGGACGCCAGCGGGACGGGGACGGCTCGACGGGCGGGTACGCCGGCGCCCGGCGCGCCACCACGAGGGTCGCGTCGTCGCCGCCGTGCGAGGGGACGGCGAGCGCGCTCTCGACCAACTGGGCGGCGCTCGTGCCCGCGGCGGAGGGAGCGAGCAGGGTCGCCTCGGCGACGCCGTCGGAGACGGCGAGGACCCGGACCGGCACGTCCTCCGGCTCCCAGCCGAGGATCCGGGTCTCCGGCTGGTCGCGGGCGCCGAGCCAGTGGCGCAGCGCGCCGGGGCCGCGCTGATCGGTGGCCCGGTGCAGGCCCGCGCCGAAGTCGACGTACGCCGGGGAGTCGCCGACCCACGCGATCCGCAGGCCGCCCGGCGTGAACGCGACGACGGTCAGCGTGGTGCCGCCAGCCGGCGTGCCGTCGTACCAGGGCCAGAGGGCGGCGTGCACGGTGTCGAAGGCCCGGTGCAGGTCGGCCTCGAGCAGCCGGGCGTCGCCGAGCACCCGGCCGGTGACGCCGACCGCGGTCTGCGCGGCGCGGGCGCCGTCGGGGCCGCCGCTGATGCCGTCGGCGACCGCGATCCAGAAGCCGTCGGCGGTGGTACCGGCGCGCCACCGGTCCTGGTTGTCGTGGCCGCGCTGGTTGCGCACCGAGCCGCCGGCCACCTCCCATACCGGAGGCACGGGGGACACCGGCTCGGCGGTCTCGTCGTACGGCGTGCTCATCGCGGGCCGTCCATCGGCTGGGTCTCCTGGTCGCCGTCGCGCGCGATCCGGGTGACGCTGAGCACCACGCCGCTCCCAAGCGCGAGCCGGTTGCCCGGGGACAGCCGGACCGGCCCGCCGCCCGCGATGTGGCGCCCGTTCAGCCGGGTGCCGTTGGTGCTTCCGAGGTCGCGGACCCACCAGGCGCCGTCCTGCGGGTAGACGGAGGCGTGCCGCCGGGAGACGCTGTCGGCCCGGCAGCGCAGCTGGCACTCCCCGCCGCGGCCGAGCACCGTGGCATCGCGCAGCACCGCCTGGCCGCCTGAGAAGTCGCCCTCGAGGATCAGCGCGCCCGCGCCCATCGGCACGGTCAGCAGCTCCTCGGGACGCCCGTCCATCCGTTCGGTACGACGGACCGGCGCGGCGCCCCGGCGTACCTTGCCGCCGTCGGCGGCCGCCCGTTGCCACCCGTCCCCGGAACGGTGCCGGACCGGGCGCGCGCCCGGCACCCAGCCGGGCCGCAGCGCCTGGTCCGGGACCACCCGGACCCATATGCCGGCCGCTGGCACCGCCCACTGCTGGCGCCGGGCGTGGCGTACGTAGGACAGCGCAGCGTCGGCGGCCAGCCGCTCGCGATCGCCGTCCGGCACCAGGCGGATCAGGTCCTCGGGTGCGACCCGCACCTCGAGGTGGGGGAAGGCCTCGCGCGCACCGCTCGGCATCACCACGAACCGGGAGGTCAGCGCGCGGAGGAAGCGTCGCCGCAGTCCGCCCGGCACCACCACCGGCAGCGGCAGCAGCCGCGCGGCTCCCTCGCGCACCAGCCCTCGGACGGACCCGTCGTTGTGCGACTGCGCGAGCTGCCAGAGCGCGACACCGCCGCCCAGCATGAGTCCGACCACGAGTACCCCCACCATCTCCTGCGCCGTCTGGCCGATCATCGCAAACCTCCTGGTCGTCTCGCGGGTGAATGCTCTCAGTAGCCCACGGCCGTCGATGCCCCGACAATGCAGCGAAGAAGCACTTCTTCCAGGCCTGGTGCCGGAGGCGACGAGGAGGTCGGATGGTGGTCGACGGCTGCTTCCTCTACCGGTCCGACGCGGACCAGGACGGCGCGCTCGACCTCACGTCGGGCCGGCGGGTGGCGATCGGGCGCAGCGGCTCGTCGACGCTCGTGCTCGACAGGGACGACGTGTCCCGGACCGCGGTCGTCATCGAGGTCGGCGGCCAGCAGGTGACCTTCCACTGCCACCAGAGCTTCGGCTCGCTCACCGTCAGCCGCGACGACGGCAGCCCCGCGGCCACGCTCAGGGCCGGCGAGACGCTGGCCGTCGCCCACGGCACCTGGGAGCTGACGCTGCGCGCCGGACGGCGGATCGCGCTGGTCGCCACCGTCGACCTGGCCCGCCCGCACGTGTCGGCGACCAGGTCACCGGGCGCGCTGACCATCGGCTCATGGCGGATCCGCGACGTCCTGAGGCCCACCGAGAAGACGGAGTGGCAGCTGATCGCGGTGCTCGCGGCGCTGGCTGACAGCGCGGCCCGGTCGGGCACGCTGCGGCCGCGGCAGTCGCTGCAGCTGATGGTCGACGCCTGGTTCGATCACCAGTTCGCGCCGGGGGGCGCGCTCACCAACCGGCTCGACGCCGCGCTGCTCGAGCTCGGCGTACGGGGGCGGCCCGGTGTCGACAAGGTGCCCCTGCTGGCCGAGGCCTTCCGCAACAGCGGCGTGCTGTCGGACGCGGAGATCGGCCAGGTGCGCGCCGAGCTCGCCCGGCGGGCGGACCGCAACCTCCCGGCGGCCGGCCGTCGGCTGCTGCTGCTCGGCTAGGTGCAATCGCGCCCGTCCGTACGCGTCTGGGTGAGGTCGAGGCCCACTCCCAGATCATCGAAATCGCGGCGCCCAATGTGAGGCAAAGAGGAGATTCCACCACCGGAAGACGACCCGCTTGTGGGACGGCAGCTTCAAGGACTGGGGCCGCTTTCCCCTAGCGCTTCAGCCCCTTGGCCCGGCGGGCAACTGTCGGAGATGCTTCCGTGATGGCACTTCCCGAGACTGATCTCCACCGCATCAGGCTGTGGGCACGCGAGCGGGTGCCCGAGCACCTGTGGGATGAGCTGAAGGTCGAGGCCGACATCTCCGACCGACACGTTTCCACAGGTCAGACCGCCTTCTCCGGCCCTAGCGAACGGTGACCGTCAACACCCCAACCCCCCCCGGTTTTCGTTCCGCTTCAACGTCTGAATCGACGGCCACCGCAGGCGTCCTAGGCTGGTTGCATGCCTGTCGTCCCGCCGCCGTTGATCGCCCTCGGTGCTGGATTCGTCCAGCGCGCTCTCGCGCCTGAACAGCCGCCGGGGCTCGTGCGGAAGGTGGCCGCGGTCGGCCTCGGCGCAGCCGGCATCGGACTGCTCGGTGCCACCGGTGCCGCCTTCAAGCGGCACGGCACGACCTTCGAGCCGTTCGACCCGTCGAAGGCAACGGCGCTGGTGACCGATGGCCCCAACGCGGTCTCCCGCAACCCGATGTACGTCGGCATGGCCGGAGTCCTCGCGGCTCACGCGCTGGGGCGCGGCGGCTGGCTGACGCCGCTGCCCGTGATCGCGTTCGTTGCAGTGATCGGCCGGGTCCAGATCCGTCCGGAGGAGGAGGCCCTCGCCGCGTTGTTCGGCGAGGACTACGCGGCGTACTGCGATCAGGTCCCGCGCTGGATCGGCCTCCCGGAAACCTGGCGGAGGATCGCCGTCGACACGTGAGACCGAATCACTGCCAACCCCGGTTTCGGGATGCTTGAATGCGGCATGCCGGTGACCAGGGAACCCAGTGACGTCGTCGAAGTCCGCCACCTGCTCAGCGAGTGGGACCCGCTCGGTTTCTACGCCGCCAACGGGACCTTCGCGGAGGAGTACGAAGGGCTGATCAAGCCGCTTCTCGCGCGACTCGGGCACGGTGCGGACGTCGACCAGCTGGTCGCCTACCTCGACCACGAGCTGCACCACCACTTCGGCACCTACCCCGACGAGACCCTGGTCGTCGAGTTCGCCGAGCGCGTGCTCAAGTGGTGGGCCACGCGCGAGGTCTAGGCCGGGGACTCCTCAGGGCGCAGCCACTCCTCGGGCGCGAACTCGCGACCGAAGTCAGGGCACCCCTCGTTCTCGCAGCGACCCTGCGTCTCGAACGTGATGCCGCCGTTGCCGGTGCGAGTGACCAGCGAGGCATCGGCCTCGGTGAGGTGACCGCCGTGGCGGAGCGGTTGCCCGCAGGTCGGGCAGTGCGGATCGGCCATGCACTCGACGGTACGCCGACGGGCCGCGGTTCACCATCAGCTCTACGGTGGGATCCATGAAGATCACGGGTGCCGTCCTCGAGCGGATCGCCGACCCCGCGCCGTACGCCGCGTCCCAGCCGCTGCGTGTGGGCGAGCTGGAGCTCGCCGCGCCCGGACCTCACGAGGTGCTGGTCCGGATCGAGGTCGCCGGCATCTGCCACTCCGACCTCTCCGTGCTCGACGGCAACCGCCGGCGCCCGGTCCCGATGCTGCTCGGTCACGAGGCCGCGGGCATCGTCGAGGCACGCGGATCGGCGGTGACCGACCTGGTGCCCGGCACGCGGGTGGTCCTCACGTTCCTGCCGCGCTGCGGTGAGTGCGCGGGCTGTGCGACCGATGGCATCCGCCCCTGTGTCGCCGGCAGCGCCGCCAACGAGAAGGGCGAGCTCCTCGACGGTAGCAGCCGCCTGACCCGCGACGGGGAGCCGATCCACCACCACCTGGGAGCGTCCGCGTTCGCGACCCACGCGGTCGTCGACCGCCGCTCGATCGTCGCCGTCGCTGATGACGTGCCGCCGGAGGTTGCCGCCCTCCTCGGGTGCGCCGTGCTGACCGGCGGGGGAGCGGTGCTCAACGCCGGTCGTCCGCGCCCGGGTCAACGGCTGGCCGTGGTCGGGCTCGGCGGGGTCGGCATGGCCAGCGTCCTGACCGCACTCGCGATCGAGGGCGTCGAGGTGATCGGTGTCGACGCCATCGACAGCAAGCTCGACTCGGCCCGCGCCCTGGGCGCCCACGCGGCGTACACGCCGGAGCAGGTGCGCGAGCAGGGCATCACGGCCGACGTGGTCATCGAGGCGGCGGGCCACGCTCGCGCCTTCGAGACGGCGGTCGAGATGACCGACCTCGGAGGTACGACGGTCACGGTCGGTCTCCCGGCTCCGGATGCGCGCGCGAGCATCTCGCCTCTCGCGCTGGTCGGCGGCGGGCGCACGATCATCGGCAGCTACCTCGGCTCGGCGGTCCCCGAGCGCGACATTCCGCTCTTCGCCGAGATGTGGCGCGCGGGACGGCTTCCCGTGGAGCGGTTGGTGTCGGCGACCGTGTCGCTCGAGGAGATCAACGCCGCGATGGACGCCCTCGCCGGTGGCCAGGTGCTGCGGCAGCTGATCGACCTGCGCTGACCGGACCTGACCGGCGCAGTCCTCGGCGGGCCTGCGGACCGGCGGACGGGCGCTGCCGCGGGGTGGGGCTCAGGCGCCCAGCTCGCGCACGAGTGCCTCGCGCACCAGGTCCGGGATCGGCACCGGGCGCCGTGTCGTCGGATCCACGTAGACGTGGACGAAGCGCGCCAGCGCAGCTGGCCCGCCCTCGCCGGTGAAGATCCCGATCTCGTAGCGGATGCTGCTGGTCCCGGCCTTCTCCAGCCTGATGCCCAGCACCGGCACGTCGGCCGGGCCGATCTCGGCGAGGTAGCGGCAACCGGTCTCGACCACCAGACCCGTCGCAGGAAGGTCGCGCGGATGGGTGCCCGTCGCCTCGGTGATCCAGCCGTTCACGGCGGTGTCGATCAGCGCGTAGTGCACGGTGTTGTTGACGTGGCCGTACATGTCGATGTCGCCCCACCGCAGTGGCAGCGTGCGCTGCACCGGGAAGTCGCTCAGGCGGAGATCGGCAGGGTTCTCAGTCACGCGTCGGATGCTAGTGCGTGTCGCGACCTCAAGCCCCGGTGAACACCGGCGAGCGTTCAGGATCGAGATCGTCCTTGCCGCCCGGCGTACCGTCGCGGGTATGGCTGGATTCGAGAACCCCCTCTGGACGCAGCTCCAGAAGATCAAGGTGACGCGCGAGGGCGGCATCGAGGCACCCGTGAAGGCCAACGGCACCGACGGCATCGTCATCGGGGATCCGCCGCTCTTCGTCACGCCTCCGGCCCCGGACGGGGCGCAGCGCAAGCCCGGCCTGTTCGCGCGACTGCTGCAGCGGATCACGCGCGGCTGAGTGCCTGAACGCGATTGCCTGCGCGAGCTAGCGCGGCCGTCGCAGCTTGTAGATCCACCGCCGCCCGGGGTACTCGGAGACCGACCAGAGCGAGTCGGTCTGCGGGACGTAGGTGATGTCCTCCGGCCCCATCGGCAGCACCCGCCGCAGCGCGCGGAACGCGCCGGGCCGACCGACGTACAGGGTGCCGAGGCCCCAGGGGCCGTGGCTTGCGGTGACGTACCAGGTGTCGTGCACGACGCAGGCGCCCTGCATGCCGCGTTGTCCTTCGCGGTCGAGCAGCAGCGGCCGGCTCAGCCCGTCTTCGGCGGAGCGCAGGAGCCAGGTGACCGGATCGAGGCCGAACCGTGCGAGCTGGGTGCTCATCGTGCGTCGGCCGTACTCACCCGCGACGAGCGCGGGCCCGTCGGCGCCCGTGCGGTCGAGCGACAGGAACGAGTAGCGCAGCGGGTCGTGTCCTTCGTCGGCGGCGGCCCGGTAGGCGAAGCGCAGGGGCAGGACGTACTGGTAGCCGTGGGTCGCGAGCTGATCCCCGTCGCGCCCGACGCGCGCGTGGTCCTCCACGAACGCCGCATCCGGGATCCGCACCAGGTCGTCGAGCCGGAAGACGTAGATCCCCTTGCGGGTGCCGGCGACGTAGAGGTAGGGACCGACCCAGACGATGCCGCCCGCGTGGGCGTGCAGCGCCTCGACGGTCACGACTCCGTCGACGACCTTCGGGACCACCAGCAGGACGTGCCGGTAACGGCGCAGGTTGGCGTCGACGAACGAGATCCGGGTGCCCTTGCCGAACCCGGCAACGGTCTTGGAGTACCAGCTGACCGTGACGACCTCGTGGCCGGCAATGACCCCGGTCCTCGATCCGGTCGCGTCCGCGGACGTGCTGATGCCCTGCGGCCACCACCGCTTCGTGAAGGCGTCGTGGCGGTCCCACGCCCAGGAACGCCACACGCGGAAACCCGTCGGCACGGCCCGGTGCAGCCTGCGGTCGAGGTCGTCGAGCACGCCCTCGACGCCGACCGCGCCCCCGCAGAAGTCCGCCAGCGCGGCGACCTCCTCGCCGCGCTCGTCGGTGCGCCTGAGGTGTACGCCGTGCACCACCTCGTCTGCCCTGTCCTCTGCCATGCATGGCACCGTAGCGCCATGCAGAACCGGAAGCTGGTCGTCGGCGCGGCGGTCCTGAAGGACGGGCGCGTGCTCGCGGCGCGGCGTACACGCCCGGTCGAGGCGGCCGGCCGGTGGGAGTTTCCCGGCGGCAAGGTGGAGCCGGGGGAGACGCCGGAGGCCGCGCTCGAGCGGGAGATCTACGAGGAGCTCGGCTGCGTCATCGAGGTGATCGGCTGGCTGGAGGCGGAGGCTCCGATCGGCGAAAGCCACGTGCTCCGGGTCGCGACGGCCCGTCTGGCCGGGGGCACCCCGCGGCCGCACGAGCACGACGCGATCCGCTGGCTGGCCGCCGACGAGCTCGACGAGGTGGACTGGCTCGACCCCGACCGGCCCTTCCTCCGCGAGCTCGCCGGACTGCTGGGAGGATCAGAGGCGTGAGAGGCATCTTCTTCGACGAGGACGACGCACGCGCAGTGGTCGCACGGCTGTTGTCCGACGGGTTCACGGCCGAGCTCGATCGCGACCGGCTGGCTGGCGAGGACGACGACGAGGACCACCCCTGGTCGGTCCGCACCGATGCTCCGGAGTTCGCCCTGGAGATGCTCGTCGACGCGCACGACGGCTGGCTCGACATGGAGGAGCCGGAGGCGTCAGCGGGACCGCCCCTGGTCCTGCCGCCGCTCAGGCTCCCGGAGGCGCCGATCCGGATCAAGCGACCGGACGCGCAGGACCCGCAGTAGCCCTCAGTAGGCTCGGACCATGTCCGCAGACCAGCGCCTCCTGCTCGTTCACGCCCACCCTGACGACGAGTCGATCCAGAACGGTGCCACGATGGCCCGCTACGTGGCCGAGGGGCGCGGGGTCACGCTGGTCACCTGCACCGCAGGTGAGCTGGGCGAGGTGCTCGTCCCCGAGCTGGCGCACGTCGCCGCCGACAAGGACGACACCCTCGGCGAGCACCGTCGCGAGGAGCTGGCCGAGGCGATGAAGATCCTCGGCGTCACCGACCACCGCTTCCTGGGTGGCTTCGGAGCGTTCCGGGACTCGGGCATGAAGTGGCACGAGGAGGGATACGCGATCGCGGCCGACGAGACCGATGAGCGCGCCTTCGCCAACGCGGATCTCACCCGCGCTGCCGATGAGCTCGTGAAGGTGGTCCGCGAGGTCCGGCCCCAGGTGCTCGTCACCTACGACGAGTTCGGCAACTACGGCCACCCCGACCACATCCAGGCCCACCGCGTCGCGATGTACGCCGCGCAGCTGGCCGCCGTGCCGTCGTACAAGCTGGAGCTGGGCGAGCCGTGGTCGATCACCAAGATCTACTGGTGCGCGATGAGCGAGGGTCGCTTCCGCGACAGCCTGCGCTCGCTGCGGGCCTCAGGTGACACGGAGACGTTCGCCGGGATGGACCCGGACGGTGACATGGGTCCGTTCACCACCCCCGACGAGTTCCTGGCCGCGAAGGTCGAGGGCGGCGAGCACGCCGAGCAGAAGGTCGCGGCGATGAAGGCCCACGTCACCCAGATCGATGCCGACGGCCCGTTCTTCGCGATGGGTGGCAGCGTCGGCACGGCGTTCTGGGGCACGGAGTACTACCGCCTCGCGCAGGGCGTCCAGGGCCCGGTCGGCGAGGACGGGCTCGAGACGGACCTGTTCGCAGGACTCTGATCGCGGACCCGCCTCCCGGGTTGGGCGGAGGCGCCCACCTACGATGGGCCGCGTGACGGATGAGCGACAGGCAAGGGGCGGACGCGTCGTCGTCCTCACCATTCTCGGGTTGCTGGTGCTGGTCGGAGGTGCGTACGCCGTGGCCTACGCCTTCGCTGCGGACCGGGTCCCGCGCGGGACGACCGTGGCCGGTGTCGCCATCGGCGGCAAGGCGCCGGCGGCAGCCGCGGCCCTGCTGGACCAGGAGTTTGCGACCCGCGGCCCCATCGCGGTGACCGTCGGGGGCGCCGCGACCGAGCTCACCGCGGAGCAGCTCGGTTTCAGCTTCGACGCGGACGCCACGGTGGAGGAAGCAGGCGGTGGCCGCTCGTGGAGCCCACAGCGCCTGTGGGACTACTACGCCGGCGGCGACCGGATCGCTCCGGTCATCGACATCGACGACTCAGCCTTCGAGACGACGCTCGCCCGACTCGACAAGGCCCACGGCCGCGCCGCTCGTGAGGGCGCCGTTCGCTTCGCCAAGGGCAAGGTGACGGGTGTTGCGGGCCGTGCGGGGCTGGGCCTCGACCGTGACGACACCCGCGCTGCCCTCGAAGCGGCGTACGTCGCGGGCAGTCCTGCCACGCTCGCGCTGGTTTCGGTGCAGCCCGAGATCACCGACGAGGACGTGAAGCAGGCACTGGACTCGTTCGGCACCCCGGCCGTGTCCGGCCCCGTGACGCTCAGCTTCGACGACACCCCGGTCCGGCTCACCCCGGCCCAGTTCACGCCCGCGCTCGCGATGACTCCGAAGGATGGCGTCCTCGAGCCCGACCTCGACGCTGCCAAGCTCTCCGCGATCGTCCGCTCCCTCCTGGGCGACAAGGGCAAGCCCGTCGACGCGACCGTGGTGCTCAGTGGCGGCACGCCCCGGGTCGTGCCCGGCAAGCCCGGTGTCGACTACGACCCCCAGGACATCAGCGAGGCCTTCCTCAGTGTCGTCGCCCGGCCCTCAGGCGAGCGCACGCTGCCGGTGAAGGCGACGGTGGCGAAGCCTGAGGTGACGACCGCGGAGGCGCGGAAGTGGGGCATCAAGGAGAAGGTCTCCACGTTCACGACCTACTACCCGCACACCGACTACCGCAACGTGAACATCCCGCGGGCACTCAGCCTGATCAATGGCACCGTGCTGGCGCCCGGTGAGACCTTCTCGCTCAACGGCACCGTCGGCGAGCGCACGGCGGCCAACGGCTTCGTCGAGGGCTTTGTCATCGACGGCGGCCTGATCACCACGGCGTACGGCGGCGGGGTGTCGCAGGTCGCGACCACGACGTTCAACGCAGCGTTCTTCGCCGGGCTCAAGGACGTCGAGCACAAGCCGCACAGCCTGTACTTCGACCGGTATCCCATCGGCCGCGAAGCGACTGTTGCCTGGCCCTACGTCGACCTCAAGTTCCAGAACGACACGCCCTACGGCGTCCTGATCGAGACGAACGTGCAGAGGTCGACGCCGTCATCGTCGGGAGTCGTCACCGTGAGCATGTGGTCGACGAAGTACTGGGACATCACGACGACGGCCGGCGACCGCTACAACGTCGTCGCCCCCGGGTCGCGGGTGTCGACGGCGGACGACTGCGAGCCGCAGGAGCCCAACACCGGCTTCGACATCAAGGTCTACCGGCACTTCAACCGCAACGGTGAGCGCGTCCGCAGCGAGACGATGACGACGCACTACAACTCCGCCGACCGGGTGACCTGCAAGGAACCCGCCCCCAAGAAGCCCTGACCCCCGCCGAAAGGTCAGGTCTGGTTCGCCGAGAGGTCAGGATTGGCGCGCCGAGGGGTCAAGCTCGGGCCCAGGTCAGTCCAGGCAGAACTCGTTGCCTTCGACGTCCTGCATGACGAGGCACGACTCGTTGATCCCGTCGGCGACCAGCAGCCGTTGGCGCACGGCGCCGAGCGGGAGCAGCCGGGCGCACTCCGCCTCGAGTGCGGCCAGGCGCTCGTCGCCGACCAGCCCGGTGCCGACGCGCACGTCGAGGTGGACGCGGTTCTTCACCACCTTGCCCTCGGGGACGCGCTGGAAGAACAACCGCGGCCCGACCCCGGTCGGGTCGACGCAGGCGAACGCTGAGCCCTGGTGCTCGGGCGGCAACGACGCGTCGAACTCGGACCACGAGGAGAAGCCGGGAGGCGGCGGAGGCACGACGTAGCCGAGCACGTCGCACCAGAAGCGGGCGACCCGCTCGGGATCCGCACAGTCGAAGGTGACCTGGAACTGCCTGACCGTTGCCATCGCTCCACGATAGAACGACGTCAGCCACGGTCAACCGAGTTCAGTCGCTGACGAGCTCCCGGCAGCGGTGGTGCAGCAGGAAGCCGGGAATCTCGTCCGCGTGATGGTGCAGCCAGAGTGTCGTGGCGCCCTGCTCCGCGGCGTACTCGACGAGCTCGGAGAGCGGCGTCTCGCCGGGCCGGACCTCCACCCAGTCGCGACTGACGTACGCCGTGCCGGCGAGGCCGAGGTCGTCCAGCCCGTGCGGCCACCCGCGGCGCAGCTTCGCCACCCCGGCCAGGTGGAACCCGACCTCCTCGACGACGCGCCAGCCCGCGTCGGCGTAGGCCCGTGAGGTGTCGGAGCCGACCTCGACGTGCACGCGGTCGAGCGCAGCATCGAACGCCTCGACCCACGGCTCGGAACCGTGCGCCTCACACTCCCCGAAACCAGCCCGGAGCCGCTGCGAGGGACGAGGCGGCACGGGCTTGCCGGAGACGATCTCCGCGAGCGGGATGGTCACGGTGCCCCGGTCCGTCCGGACCACGCACGGGTCCCATGCCACGCAGACCCCGAGCACGTCCGTGAACGCCGGACCACCGGTCGGTCCGGTCTCACCGGGCACCAGACGCCGGACCACGATCCGCTGTCCGACGACATGTGGGCCCAAATACGGAGAGCGGGTGCCGTCGGCCATGACCGGGATACTAGGCTGAGCGCAGCTCGCCCCAATGCCCCAGGAGGACCGGATGACCTACGTCATCGCCCAGCCGTGTGTCGACGTCAAGGACCGCGCCTGTGTCGACGAGTGCCCCGTCGACTGCATCTACGAGGGCAAGCGCATGCTCTACATCCACCCGGACGAGTGCGTCGACTGTGGCGCCTGCGAGCCGGTGTGCCCGGTGGAGGCGATCTTCTACGAGGACGACGTGCCCGCCGAGCACAAGCAGTACTACGACGCCAACGTGCACTTCTTCGACGACCTGGGCTCCCCGGGTGGCGCGGCCAAGATGGGTGAGATCGACAAGGATCACCCGTTCATCGCCGAGCTCGAGCCGCAGAACCAGGAGAGCTGACCCCGGTGGGAAGCCCGCAGTTCGGCGGTGTGTCCGCCAGCCTGCCGGACTTCCCCTGGGACCAGTTGACGGCGTACGCCGAGCGGGCGCGCACGCACGCCGACGGCATCGTCGACCTCTCGATCGGCACCCCGGTCGACCCGACCCCGCAGGTCGCCGTCGATGCGCTGGTCGCGGCCGCGCAGTGGCCGGGATACCCGACCACGATCGGCCTGCCCGAGACCCGCCAGGCGATCATCGACTGGTTCGACCGGGTCCACGGTGTGGCCGGCCTCGGGCTCGACCATGTGCTCCCGGTCATCGGCACCAAGGAGCTGATCGCACAGCTGGCGCTGCACCTCGGCGTCGGTCCGGGCGACCTGATCGGCCTGCCGGCCGTGGCCTACCCGACGTACGAGGTCGGTGCTGCGCTCGTCGGCGCGGAGTCTCTCGCGACGGACTCGCTCACCGCGTTCGGTCCGGAGACGCCGAAGATCCTGTGGCTCAACAGCCCCTCCAACCCGACCGGCCGCGTGCTCCCGCCCGAGCACCTGAAGAAGGTCATCGAGTGGTGCCGTGAGCGCGGCGTGCTCCTCGTCTCCGACGAGTGCTACCTCGACTGTGTCTGGGAGGGCGATGCCGTCTCGGTGCTGCACCCGTCCATCTCGGGCGGCTCGGCCGACGGCATCCTCGTCGTCCACTCGCTGTCGAAGCGCTCCAACCTTGCGGGTTACCGAGCCGGCTTCGTCGCCGGTGACGCGGGCGTCGTCAAGGAGCTGCTGGCGGTCCGCAAGAACCTCGGCCTGATCGTCCCCGGCCCGGTGCAGCAGGTGATGACCGCGGTCTACTCCGACGACGCGCACGCAGCCGAGCAGCACGCGCTGTACGCCGCGCGGCGTACCCGCCTCAAGGCCGCGCTCGAATCCGCGGGCTTCACCGTCGACCACTCCGAGGCTGCCCTCTACCTCTGGTCACGGCGTCATGCAGAAACGGGCGGTGAGGACTGCTGGAAGACCGTCGCCGATCTCGCCGACCTCGGCATCCTCGTGGCGCCCGGCGACTTCTACGGCCTCGCGGGCAAGCAGCATGTCCGCGTGGCGATCACCGCGACCGACGACCGCATCGACGCGGCCATCGCCCGCCTCACCAGCTGAGCGCGACCCGTTGTTCTCAGGCCTCGAGGCGTCGGGGTCGGGCCAGGACCGCGATCGCGGCCACGGCAGGCAGGGCCGCCCACCATGCGAACGCACCGCCAACACCTGAGTACGCCGCGACCACCCCGATGCCGACCGGCCCTCCGGTCAGTCCGAGATCGATGAACAGACTCGTCGTCGCGACGGCGGAACCACGCTCGCCGGCAGGAACCCGGCTGAGCACCGTGGCGAAGACCGCGGGCGTGATCAAGGTGGTGCCCAGACCGAGCAGGAGGGCGCCGGCGATGACTCCGACTGGCGCTGACCAGACGCCGAGGACCAGCAGGGCGGCAGCGTCGACTGCGAGCGCCATCGCGGTGAGCCGCGCCGGGTTCGCGCGATCGGGCAGTGACCGCAGCACGATCCGCAGGACGACCACCGTGCCGCCGAACACCAGTGGCGCCAGCGCCCACGGCGCCAGGCCCACCTCGCGCGCGTGAAGCACTCCGAACCCGAGGAACGCAGCCGAGGCAGCAAGCCCCGCGGCGAGCGCTGAGCCGGGTCCCAGCGCGGCCGAGTGGATCAGCCGACCTGCGGTCTGCGATGCCTCCGGGTTGGTCTCCGGGATGCGCACGGCCAGAAGACAGGCCACTGCGGCCAGTGCTGCGGCGGTCAGCCAGGCCCCGCGGAATCCGTCGACCCCGATCGCGACCTGCGCGAGGCCGGGTCCAGTGGCGATGCCGAGATAGAGGGCGAGCGAGTTCAGGCTGAGCGCCTCGCCGGTGCGATCAGGCGGCGCGAGGTCGGCCAGGGCGGCGAACGAGGCAACGAAGAACGCGGCCTCCGCGCAACCGAGCAGCAGCCGCAACCCGACCAGCGCCACGACCGAGTGGACCAGGAGGTGGCCGAGAACGACGACGGCGAAGAGCACGCAGCCGCCGATCAGCAACCGCCGACGACCATGCCGGTCACTCCACCGCCCGGCGAATGGCCGCAGCAGGAGCGTGCCCGCACTGAACGCCCCGAGCGCCAGACCGATGGCGGTCTCGCCAGCGCGCAGGTCGTCGCGCGCGAAGAGGGGAGTGGCGGCAAGCAGCACACCGGCTGCGGTGAAGTAGAGCAACTCGGCGATCGTGAGCGCCACGAAGGCCGGCGTCAGCAGGGTCGCGCGCGACGCAGTGGTCACTCGACCACGCTAGCGCCGCGGGAGCGCCGTGTCCCGTCAGGCCGTCAAGGTCCGCGGACGAGACCCGCCTGCCCGCCCGTCGCCCGGGCAGGCAGGCGGGTCAGCCTCCGCTCAGACCACGCGCGGGAGTCGCGTGGTCGGCAGCACCGAGAACGCCGGACTTGCGTCTTGTGCGCCGGGCAGGGCGCCCTGCACACGGAGTGCAGACACGTCCTCCAGCCGGACCACGACGTGCTCGTTGTCGCCTCGTGCGAGGACGATGCCGTGCCCGTCGACGGCCATCACCGACCCTCCGAGCCACTGGCCCTGGACGAGGCACTGGACCAGCGCCCCGGCCTCGTGTGCTCGATCGAGTGCAGTGCCCATCGTGTAGATCATCGAGTTGCTCATGTCGGACCTCCCCGCCGTGACCCTCCCGAGATCCACCTCAAGGTTGCCCCGGGATCCGCTGGGCCCTGCACGGTCCGAAGGCCGGGACCTTCGGGACCAAGGTCCCGAAATGGTCCCTGCGCGAGGGCGCTCCCCGTTGCGCGGGCTGGTCAGTCCGCGACGTCGACGTGCACGTGGTCGCGGTGCTCGAGGACCTCACGTGAGCCCGGGGCGTCGCCGGGGTCGTAGTCCCGCCAGCCGTCCTCGGACTTCGTGCCCGCGGTCCAGATCTTGCCGTCGAAGATGACGTGCTCGATGCCGAGGCGGTCTGCCTGGGCGACGAGGTAGGCAGCGAGCGCCCACCCCTTGCGCTTGTTCGCCGTGTTGATCGGGCGGACGAAGACGTCGATGGCCCGGCCCTTGTAGTGCGCCGACCCCTCCCGGTGCCCGTTGCTCACCCCGCCGGCCGCGAATCCGCCGACCGGGAGCTTGCCGAACGCGCCCGCGAGGTCAGCCCGCACGACCGCGGCCCGCGCCGTGAGACCGGCGGCGTTGAGGTCATCGGACTCCGCGGCCACGTCGTGTCGCACGACGCAGGTGAACACGCCACCGGGGGAGTTGCCGGTCAGCGCGGACGCGAGCGCCCGGCCGTCCTCGGCATGGTCCTGGTAGGCCTCGGGGAACGCCGAGCGCTGCACCTTCTGGGCGGCCTCGGTGATCCGCATCGACTCGTAGCCATCGATCTTGACCAGCGCGTCGTAGAACGTGTTGGTCGAGTAGACCGGGTCGAGGATCTGCTCCTCGGTGCCCCAGCCCTGACTCGGCCGCTGCTGGAAGAGCCCCAGCGAGTCACGGTCGCCGTGCTCGATGTTGACGATCTTCGACTCCTGGTACGCCGTGGCCAGCGCGATGCTGACCGCGCGGGCCGGAAGCCCGCGGCGTACGCCGATCGCGGCGATGAGCGCTGCGTTCTCCGCCTGCTCGGTGTCGAGCAGGACCGTGTGGCCGTTGACCGTCGTCGAGCAGCCCTCGGGATCAGGGAGCGGGCCGGTGCCGCGGAGGACCGCGACGCCCACTCCTGCGGCGACGGCGATCACCGCCAGGCCGGTGAGTGCGCGACGGGCCATGACTGCGTTGCCTTGTCCGGCTGCGCTCAGTCGTTGGCGTGCAGGGCGGCGTTGAGCGTGATGCCCGTGCCCTTCCACGCAACGGCCTCGACCGCGCCGCTCACCGAGTTGCGGCGGAACAGCACGTTGGAGGCGCCGGAGAGCTCGGCGGCCTTGATGATCGAGCCGTCGGCGAGCGTGACCTTGGTGCCCGCGGTGATGTAGGCGCCGGCCTCGATCACGCAGTCGTCGCCGAGCGAGATGCCGAGGCCCGAGTTGGCGCCGAGCAGGCAGCGCTGGCCGACCGAGATGACCTGCTTGCCGCCACCGGACAGGGTGCCCATGATCGAGGCGCCGCCACCGACGTCGGAGCCGTCACCGACGACGACGCCGGCCGAGATGCGGCCCTCGACCATCGAGGTGCCGAGCGTGCCGGCGTTGAAGTTCACGAAGCCCTCGTGCATGACCGTGGTGCCGGGCGCGAGGTAGGCGCCGAGGCGGACCCGGTCGGCGTCGGCGATGCGGACGCCGGACGGCATCACGTAGTCGACCAGGCGCGGGAACTTGTCCACGCCGAAGACCGTGACGTGCTGGCCGGCAGCCTGCAGGCGCGCGCGAGTGAGCTCGAAGCCCTCGACCGCGCAGGGACCCGCGGAGGTCCACACCACGTTGGCGAGCAGGCCGAAGATGCCATCGAGCGACTGCCCGTGCGGCTGCACGAGGCGCGCCGACAGCAGGTGGAGACGGAGCCATGCATCCTCGGCGGAGGCGGGACCGACGGAGAGGTCGGCGAGCTCGACGGTGCGGACCTCACGGCGTACGCCGCGTACGTCGTCGCTGCCCTCGAGGGCAACCAGCTCGGCGGGCACCGGGGCATCGGCCGGCCTGGCGCCGAGCGCCGGGGCCGGGAACCAGACATCCAGGATGGTCTCGTCGGCGGCAAGGGTCGCGAGGCCGTGGCCCCAGGCAGAAGTCGCAGTCTCGGTCACGTGGAGGGATTCTACGGGGCCGTCCCCGGTCCGGACGGTGCGGCTCAGGTGGAGAGGATCGCGAGCTGCCGCGACTGGGCCACGAGGCGGCCCTCCTCGTCCCAGAGCTCGACGTCCTCGTCGTGGTAGCCGTCGATGACGTGCCGCGTGGTGATGTGGCCGAGCAGCCAGGTCGAGCGGGGACGGCGCCGGAAGTGAACGGTGAGCTGGATCGTCGCCGAGGCCAGGTGGCCGATCTCGGCCGTCACCGGCGGGAACGCGTCGCACATCGCTCCGGCGAGCAGGGCGTCGACCGGTCGCTCGTCGACGGTGCGGATCCAGCAGAGCGACTCGGTGATGCCGCTCGGCGATCCCTCCAGCCAGCCCGGGATCGCCGCGGCCCGGTAGGTGTAGCGGTCCAGGATCGGGATCATCCCGGCCGGGATGACGGTGGTCAGGTCCGCGCACGCCTCGGGGCTCGGCATCGGCGGAGCCGCGTGGGGCGTGTGGGTGACCGTGCCGGCCCGGTCCCAGTCGTGGGTGGAGACGACGGCGTGGGCGATCTCCTTGCCGTCCTGCACCAGCAGCGCGTCGTACGTCGACACGCGGCGCCCGGCGCGCACCTGGCGGACCGTGACCTCGGCGACACCCGGCTGGGCCGGGCGGAAGAACGTGATCGCGATGGAGAGCGGGTCCGGCTCGGCGGCCTCGATCATCACTGCCTGAAGGACCAGGCCCAGGACGTAGCCGCCGTTCGCGGTCCGGTTGCCGGTGTCCCAGTCCGCGGTGACGGTGACCTGGTGGACGCCGCCGCCCAGGGGGACGGAGGCGGTCGCGCGGTCGAACTCGTGGGTCATGGACGTCATCATCTACCCTTGGGCCACAGGCGTCTGAGCCGTCATCAGCGGCGAGCCTCCGGAAGAACAGCCAGACTCCAGATCAGTTGGTCTGGGGCGCGGCCCAGTAGAACCGGACGGGTGGCCCGTCACAGCCAGAACGAAGTGGTCCCGCGTGCGGGGCAATCGAGGTGGTACCGCGGTCCTCCCGGAATGTCGGGGGTGTCGTCCTCGTCCGAACACGAGATGACGACGCACCGCAGGAGACGCCCCATGACGCAGCCCCTCTTGAGTGGCAACGGCAAGACCTACCCCAAGGTCACCACCACCGGTGCGGACACGGTCCCCGCGAGCCCGAAGCTCCCCGCGATCGAGGAAGCCGTGCTGGCCTACTGGGATGCCGACGGCACCTTCCAGGCGAGCATCGACCAGCGCCCGACGCGCGCCGAGGGCGGCGACGAGTTCGTCTTCTACGACGGTCCGCCGTTCGCCAACGGGCTGCCGCACTACGGCCACCTGCTCACCGGCTACGTCAAGGACCTGATCCCGCGCTACCAGACGATGCGTGGCAAGCGCGTCGAGCGCCGCTTCGGCTGGGACACCCACGGCCTGCCCGCCGAGCTCGAGGCGATGCGCCAGCTCGGCCTGAAGACCACCGACGAGATCCACGAGCTCGGCATCGAGAAGTTCAACGACGCCTGCCGTGCCTCCGTCCTGAAGTACGCCGACGACTGGCAGCGCTACGTGACCCGCCAGGCCCGCTGGGTCGACTTCGACAACGACTACCGCACGATGAACCCCGAGTTCATGGAGTCGGTCATCTGGGCCTTCAAGGAGCTTCACACCAAGGGCCTGGTCTACGAAGGCTTCCGGATCCTTCCCTACTGCTGGAACGACGAGACGCCGCTCTCCAACCACGAGCTGCGCATGGACGACGACGTCTACAAGATGCGCCAGGACCCGGCGCTCACGGTCGGTTTCCGGTTCGAGGACGCAGGCGATGCGCTCGACGGGGCCAACGTGCTGATCTGGACGACGACCCCGTGGACGCTGCCGTCCAACATGGGCGTGGCGGTCGGTCCCGACGTCGAGTACTCCCTGGTCGAGTCGGCCAACGCCGAGAAGCCGGGCCGGTTCCTGCTCGCGAGTGGCCGCGTCGCGGCGTACGCGAAGGAGCTGGCGGGTCCCGAGGGGCAGGCGCCGACCGTGGTCGCGACCTTCGCCGGCGCCGAGCTGGCCGGCCGTCGCTACCTGCCGCCGTTCTCCTACTACGCCGGTGCCGAGCACGGAGCCAACGCGCACTCGGTCCTCGTCGCCGACTTCGTGACCACCGAGGACGGCACCGGCATCGTGCACCTGGCTCCCGGCTTCGGTGAGGACGACAAGGCAGTGCTCGATGCTGCCGGTGTCGAGACCGTCGTGCCCGTCGGCAAGGACGGCCGGTTCACCTTCCCGGTCGCCGACTACGAAGGGATGCAGGTCTTCGACGCCAACCCCCACGTCACCGACCACCTCAAGAACGCCACCCGCGGAGAGGGCGAGACCGGCTCGGTCAACCCCGGCACCGTGCTGCTGCGTCGCGAGACCTACGACCACTCCTACCCGCACTGCTGGCGCTGCCGGCAGCCGCTGATCTACATGGCGGTGTCGTCCTGGTTCGTCGAGGTGACGAAGTTCAAGGGCCGCATGAGCGAGCTCAACGAGCAGATCCAGTGGACGCCCGACCACATCAAGCACGGCCAGTTCGGAAAGTGGGTGGAGAACGCCCGCGACTGGTCGATCACCCGCAACCGCTTCTGGGGCTCTCCGGTGCCGGTGTGGAAGTCCGACAACCCTGCTTACCCACGCATCGACGTCTACGGTTCGTTCGCCGAGCTGGAGCGCGACTTCGGCCCGGTCGTCAACAAGGACGGCGTCCGCGACCTGCACCGGCCGTACATCGACCGGCTCACGCGCCCGAACCCGGACGACCCGACCGGCCAGTCGATGATGGTCCGCGTCACCGACGTCCTCGACGTCTGGTTCGACTCCGGCTCGATGTCGTTCGCCCAGAACCACTACCCGTTCGAGAACGCCGACTGGTTCGAGGACAACTTCCCGGCCGACTTCATCGTCGAGTACATCGGCCAGACCCGTGGCTGGTTCTACACGCTGCACATCCTGGCCACCGCGCTCTTCGACCGCCCGGCGTTCAAGTCCTGCGTGAGCCACGGCATCGTGCTCGGCTCCGACGGCCAGAAGATGTCGAAGTCGCTGCGCAACTACCCCGACGTGTCCGAGGTCTTCGACCGCGACGGCGCCGACGCGATGCGGTGGTTCCTGATGTCGTCCCCGATCCTGCGCGGCGGCAACCTGGTCGTCACCGAGCAGGGCATCCGCGACTCGGTGCGCCAGGTGCTGATCCCGCTCTGGTCGAGCTGGTACTTCTTCAGCCTCTACGCCAATGCCGCCGGTGATGGCTATGAGGCGACGTGGCGCACGGACTCCACCGACCCGCTCGACCGCTACCTGCTCGCGAAGCTCCGTGACTACGTCGAGGACATGACCACGCAGCTCGACGCCTACGAGGTGGCCAACGCGTGCGAGTCGACGCGCGGCTTCCTGGATGCCTTGACCAACTGGTACATCCGTCGTTCGCGCGAGCGCTTCTGGGCGGCTGACGGTGTCGTGGACGCCGATGCGTTCGACACCCTCTACACGGTGCTCGAGGTGCTCTGCCGCACGATCGCCCCGCTGGCGCCGCTGACCACCGAGGAGATCTGGCGCGGCCTGACCGGTGGCCGCTCGGTGCACCTGACCGACTGGCCGCTCACCTCCGACCTGCCCGGTGACGACCAGCTCGTCGAGGCGATGGACCTCGTGCGTGAGGTCTGCTCGGCCACGTCGGCGCTGCGCAAGGCCAACCACCTGCGCAACCGCCTGCCGCTCGCCGGTCTGACGGTCGTCTCCGGCACGAACCTGAGCGCTTTTGCGGGGATCATCGCCGACGAGGTCAACGTCAAGGCGGTCAACCTGGTCGCCGCGGACTCCACCGAGGCCGCGTCGTACGGAGTGGAGCAGAAGCTCAACGTCAACGCCCGGGCAGCGGGTCCGCGCCTCGGCAAGGAGGTGCAGCTCGCGATCAAGGGATCCAAGTCCGGCGACTGGTCCGTCGCCGCTGACGGCACCGTGACCGCTGGTGGCCTGGTGCTGGTCGAAGGCGAGTACACCCTCGAGACGGTCGCTGCCGACTCCGACGGTGGCACCGTCACGGGCATGCTCCCGGGCGGCGGCTTCGTCGTCCTCGACACGGTCCTCACGGACGAGCTCGAGGCCGAGGGCGCCGCGCGCGACCTGGTCCGTGCGGTCCAGCAGGCCCGCAAGGACTCGGGTCTCGACGTGTCCGACCGGATCCTGCTCGCCGTGACGGCACCGCGTGGCCTGCTCGATGCTGCTGAGGCACACGAGGAGCTGGTGGCGGGGGAGACCCTGGCCCTCGCCGTCGAGTACGCCGAGGGCCCCGAGCTCGTCGTTGCCGTCAAGAAGGCCTGATCCCTCGCGTCACAACGCATGGAGGACTTGCCCCGGATGAATAAGTCGAGTAAGTTACTCGACATTATGAACCACGGCATCCTCCTCATCACCCGCGCATGGGTCGACCTCATGCGCGTGACGAGCGCTGCCTGTTGCTGATCCCTGTTCCCGCCTCCACACAACCCCTCCCTGAACAGGACCCAGCAATGTCTCTCGACCTCCAGAAGATCACCGCCCACATCGGTGCCCGCGTGCACGGCATCGACCCCGCCGCCGACCTCGACGACGCCACCATCGCCGAGCTGCGCGCCGCGCTGGGTGAGCACAAGGCCCTCGTCCTCGACGCGCCCGCGCTCGACGCCGCCGGCCAGCAGCGCTTCGCCGAGTACTTCGGTCCGGTGACCACGGCCCACCCCACCGTGCCCGGCATCGACGGGGCCCCGAACGTGCTCGACGTCGACAGCGAGCGCGGCAAGGCCAACAACTGGCACACCGACGTCACGTTCGTGGTGGCTCCGCCCGCGATCAGCACGCTGCGCAGCATCACGATCCCGCCCTACGGTGGCGAGACGCTGGTCGCCAACAGCGCCGCTGCCTACGCCAGCCTGCCCGAGCCGCTCCGCGCTTGGGCCGACACGCTCTGGGCGGTCCACACCAACACCTACGACTACGCCCGCACGAGCCAGCTCAGCGACAAGCAGCAGGAGTACCGCGCGGTCTTCGAATCGAAGCCCTTCGAGACCCGCCACCCTGTCGTGCGCGTCCACCCCGAGACCGGCGAGCGGGGCCTCTTCATCGGCGGTTTCGTGCGCAACATCGAAGGTCTCTCGGAGACGGAGTCGCGTGACGTGATCCGGCTCCTGCAGGCGCACGTGACGAAGCCGGAGCACATCCTGCGCTGGTCGTGGCAGCCCGGACAGGTGCTGGTCTTCGACAACCGCATCACCCAGCACTACGCGATCGACAACTACGACGACCAGCCGCGCAAGCTGTCCCGCATCACCGTCGCCGGCGACGTGCCCGTGTCGGTTGACGGCCGTCGCAGCGAGTCGCTCGTCGGCGACGCCAGCCACTACACGCCGAGCCTGGCGGAGTCCGGCAGGACCGCAGCCTGACCCCTCGGGATGTCCTACGGACGGAGCCGTGGACGGCTCTGTCCGTAGGACGTCCCCGGCCCTGGTGGCATCCCAGGGCAGCGAGGCTGGTCGCCGACGGGGCGTTACCGCGAGCGGCTGCCTCGCGGATGGTTGGATGGGCCGCATGACGCTGGACGTGAGCCTGGACCTGAGCGTGGATGTGGTCGAGCTGACCCGTCAGCTGATCGACATCGAGTCGGTGAGTCTCGACGAGCAGGCGATCGCGGATGCCGTCGAGGCCGCGCTGCGGCCCCACGGGCACCTCGAGGTGATCCGCCACGGCAACACCGTCGTCGCGCGCACGATGCTGGGCCGAGGAGAGCGCGTGATCATCGCCGGACACCTCGACACCGTGCCGGTCAACGGCAACCTGCCCGCGCGACTGGAGGACGGCATCCTGCACGGCCTCGGCAGCGTCGACATGAAGGGCGGCGTCGCAGTCCAGCTCAAGCTCGCCGCAGCACTGAGCGAGCCGGTCCGCGACGTCACCTACGTCTTCTACGACGCGGAGGAGATCGCGGCCGTCCACAACGGTCTCGGCAAGCTCGGTGCCGAGCGTCCCGACCTGCTCGAGGCCGAGTTCGCGATCCTCATGGAGCCCTCCAACGCGGTGGTCGAGGCCGGCTGCCAGGGCACGATGCGCATCGAGATCACCACGGTCGGCGAGCGCGCGCACACGGCCCGCTCCTGGATGGGCGTCAACGCGATCCATGCCGCCGCCGACATCCTGACCCGGCTCCAGGGCTACGTGCCGCGCAAGCCGGTGATCGACGGGCTGGAGTACCACGAGGGCCTCAACGCCGTCTTCATCAACGGCGGAGTCGCTGGCAACGTGCTTCCCGACGAGTGCGTGGTCACCGTCAACTACCGCTACGCGCCCGACCGTTCGGAGCAGGAGGCGGCGGCCTTCCTCCGCGACTTCTTCGTTGGCTACGCCGTCGTCGTGGTCGACTCGAGCCCCGGCGCCCTTCCCGGACTCTCGCTCCCGGCCGCCAAGGCTTTCCTGGATGCCGTGGGAGGTGTTGCCAACCCCAAGTTCGGCTGGACAGACGTCTCCCGCTTCAGTGCGCTCGGAGTCCCCGCGGTCAACTTCGGTCCCGGAGATCCGCTCCTGGCGCACAAGCAGGAGGAGCACGTGCCGGTGGAGCAGATCGAACGTTGCGAGCAGCAGCTGACCCGGTGGCTGACGCCCGGGCTGACCGAAGGGGGAGTGGCGTGATGGTCGAGCGTGCCGACATGTACCGGGGGCCCGTTCGCCTGCGGGGTTCCCAGATGGAGAGCTCGACCACGGACCAGCGCCTGCTGGACCAGCGCGGGCCGAGCGACTGGGTCCACACCGACCCCTGGCGCGTGCTCCGGATCCAGGCTGAGTTCGTCGAAGGCTTCGGCTCGCTGGCCGAGCTCGGGCCCGCGATCGCGGTCTTCGGCTCCGCGCGCACGCAGGCCGATCACCCGCACTACGCGCAGGCCGAGGAGTGCGGCCGCAAGCTGGCCGAGGCCGGGTTCTCCGTGATCACCGGTGGCGGCCCGGGCACGATGGAGGCCGCCAACAAGGGTGCTTCGCAGGCCGGTGGAGTGAGCGTCGGCCTCGGCATCGAGCTGCCCTTCGAGACCGGCCTGAACCCGTGGGTCGACAAGGGCATCAACTTCCGTTACTTCTTCGTCCGCAAGACGATGTTCATCAAGTACGCGCAGGGCTTCATCGCGCTGCCCGGTGGCATCGGCACACTCGACGAGCTCTTCGAGGCACTGACCCTCGTCCAGACGGGCAAGAAGACGGTCTTCCCGATCGTCCTCGTCGGCACGGCCTACTGGCAGGGCATGCTGGACTGGATGCGCGACACCATGCTGGCCGACGGGAAGATCTCGCCGAAGGACCTCGACCTGGTGATGCTCACCGACGACGTGGACGAAGCGGTTGCGCTCATGGTCGAGGCGCGCCGCGTCCGGGAGGCCCAGGGCTCCGACCAGGGGCTCGAGCACTCGGAGGGCGCGTCGTCGTGATGTGGTTCTTCGCCATCCTCGTGGTCCTCGCGCTGGGCGGGGTCGCGCTCGTCGCTGCCGGCAACGGCGCACCCCTCGCCCCGGCGTACGACGACCGCCCGGATGTCGATCTTCCTGCAGGGCGTGACCTGACCGGTGCCGACCTGCGACGGCTGCGCTTCGGTGTGGTCCTGCGGGGATACCGCATGGCGGAGGTCGACGCGCTCCTGGCCCGGATGGCCATGCAGCTCGACGCCCGCGCTGACCAGACCGAGGGACAACCGGCTGAACCCTGCCGCGACCCGGGCGAATAGGGCAGACTCCACCGCGTGTCACTCGCCGTCCTCGTCTACCTGCTGACGCCCCTACCGGGCATCGTGGTCATCGCCACGCGCCTCCGTCTGGGGCGGGCCGAAGCGCGCTCCGGCCGCCTGCAGATCTCGCCGCTCGTGCTCAACGTCCACACGTGGGTGGGCCTCGCGGCCGGCGCGACGTGGATCGGCTTCCTCCTCACCGGCATCGGGTCCAAGCGCGAGGGCAACGACATCGTCGGTGTCGTCGCCCTGGCGCTGCTGTGGATCACTGCCGTCGCGGGCCTGATGATCCTGTCGCGGTGGAAGCGCCCGAAGGGAAAACGGTCTCGCTCCGAGGCGGTCGCCGACGCCTGGGGCCGGGGTCCTGCGCTCTCCGCCGTCGCCCACATCGGCCTGTTCGTGCTCGTCCTGGTCTTCACGTGGGCCTACCTCGTGACGGCCGTCTGAGGGCGCTGAGCCCAACGCTGCAGGGCCATTGGACCCACCGTGGTCCGTGGACGCAGTGTGATCTGGGATAATGGTTTCCCCGGTGCTCTCGCGAGCCCGGGCACATGCGCAGGATCAAACGAGGAAGAGGTGTCGCGGATGGCGGCAATGAAGCCCCGGACCGGCGACGGTCCGCTTGAGGTCACCAAGGAAGGGCGCGGCATCGTGATGCGCGTCCCGCTCGAGGGCGGTGGCCGCCTCGTGGTCGAGCTCAACGCCGAAGAGGCCGGTGCCCTCGGCAGTGCCCTCAAGGATGTCGTCGGCTGATCACCCGATGAACCGGATGCCCATCGCGACCGACCTGATCGGGCTTCCCGCCCAGGTCAGGCCTCCCGCGTTCGCTCTTCGCGACGTGGACCCGGCCCGCCTTCCGGCGGGTTCGCTGGTTGCGCTCCCGGTGCTGTCCGGTGAGGACACCGCCGAGGGCCCGGTTCTGGGACCCGGTGCGGAGGCCCTGGCCGCCCTGCTCGACCTGGACCTGCTCGAGGTCCTGGAACAGCACCGGGCGACCGGGGCGGTCGGAGAGGTGATCACGCAGGTCCTTCCCGGCGCCGGCCTCGCCGCCGTCCTGCTGGTGGGGCTCGGTGCTGCACGGCCGCAGGACTTCCGCGATGCCGGGGCGGCGCTGGCACGCGCCACCAAGGACCGGGCCTCGGTCGTCACCACGATCTCGGCGATCGCCGACGACCCGGCCCTGCGGGCCTTCGTCGAGGGCGTCGTGCTCGGGTCGTTCGAGTTCCACTGGCGCTCGGCCGGGGCGAAGTCCCAGCCGCTCGGCGAGCTCGTGCTCGATGGTCCCGTCGACCGGCAGCCACAGGTCGACCGGGCCCTCGCGATCGCGGTCGCCAGCTGGCGAGCGCGTGCGCTCGCGACGACCCCCTCCAACCTGAAGAACCCCGCATGGCTCTGCGAGCAGGCCGCGGTCTGGGCCGCCGAGAGCGGGCTGGGCCTCGAGATCCTCGACGAGGAGCAGCTCGAGGCGGGTGGCTTCGGCGGACTTCTCGCCGTGGGGCGCGCATCCGCGACGCCGCCACGCCTGATCCGGCTCGACTACGCGCCGGGCAAGAGCCGCAAGCTCCCGCACCTGGTCCTGGTCGGCAAGGGCATCACCTTTGACTCCGGCGGTCTCTCGATCAAGCCGGGCGACGCGATGAGCACGATGAAGCGCGACATGACCGGTGCCGCTGTCGTCATGTCCACCATGGCGGCGCTCGCAGCCGTCGGTTGCCCGATCCGCGTGACCGGCGTGATCGCCTCCGCGGAGAACGCCGTCAGCGGAGCCTCCTACCGCCCCGGCGACGTCATCACCCACTTCGGTGGTCGCACCACCGAGGTCACCAACACCGATGCCGAGGGCCGACTGGTGCTTGCCGACGCCCTGCAGTACGCCGTCGACAAGCTCCGGCCCGACGTGATCGTCGACGTGGCCACGCTGACCGGAGCCGCCAAGGTGGCCCTGGGGCTGGGCACTGCCGCGATCTTCGCCACCGATGACGTGCTCGCTGAGAGGCTGAGCGCGGCGGGCGACGCCGCGGGCGAGCGCTACTGGCGCCTTCCGCTGGCTGACGTCTACGAGGAGATGCTGACCTCCAAGGTGGCCGATGCCGACAACGCGGCCGGCGGCCCGGGTGCGATCACCGCGGCCCTCTTCCTGCAGCACTTCACCGGCGGGATCCCCTGGGCCCACCTCGATGTCGCCCCGGTGGGCGACACCCTTGCCGATCGCGGCGTCTGGACCGCCGGTCCGAGTGGCTTCGGCGCCCGCACCCTGCTCCAGTGGCTGGAGCAGGACGCACCCCTGGAAGGAATCTCATGAACGGCCTGACCGTCCGCTGGTCCCTCGTCAACGCCCCCGCTGGATCGGCTGACGCCCTCCGCGACTACGTCGAGGACCCCTCGCACGCACGCTTCACCGGCAAGCCCGGCATGCGGTTCAAGACCTGGCGCATGGTGCCGGACCAGTGGTTCGAGGGCTGCTACGTCTTCGAGAGCGACGAGGTGCGAGCAGCCTTCCAGGAGGAGTTCGCCGCGGTTGCTGCTGAGTCCCCGGGCTCGCAGCTGATCGGCAGTGCTCCGATCCTTATCGAGGCGTGCGAGATCGTGGCGATCGCCGAGGGCGGCGCCGGGTTCGCGGCGTACGCCCGCGGCTGAGGCGCTTCACCGGCCCTGAAACGACAATGACCGCGCCCGAGGGCGCGGTCATTGATGTCTGTGGAGGTCAGTCCTCCCCTGGGGACCATTCCTTCTTTGCTGCCAACAGGCCGTCGCCGACCGGCAGCAGCACCGGCACCAGGCCGGCGGAGTCGGCGATCGCGCGGCCGAGGTCACGGATCGCGACCGTCTCCTCGTCGCGCTGCGCCGGGTCCGCAACTCGGTCGTGCCACAGGGCGTTGTCGAAGCAGACGACGCCGCCCGGACGGAGCAGGCGCATGGCCTCCTCGAGGTACGCCGCGTACTCACGCTTGTCGCCGTCGCAGAAGACCAGGTCGTAGTGACCGTCGGTCAGCCGGGGCAGCACCTCGAGCGCGGAGCCCGGGATCGTGCGCGCCCGGTTGGAGGCGATGCCGGCCTCGCTGAAGGTCTTCTTGGCGAGGCGCTGGTGCTCGGCCTCGACGTCGACGGTGGTCAGGACACCGTCGGAGCGCATGCCACGCAGCAGCCAGAGGCCGGAGACACCGGTGCCGGTGCCGATCTCGACGACGGCGCGGGCGTCGAGCACGGCGGCCAGGAAGCGCAGGGCTGCGCCGACACCCGAGCCGATCGGCACGACGCCGACCTCCTCTGCGCGGGCCCGGGCAGAACGCAGGACATCGTCCTCGGCCACGAATTCCTCGGCGTAGGTCCAGCTCGCGGGCTTGATCGGTGCGGTGATGACTGCCTCCTCGACGGTGTGGCCCAGACCCTACCGTCTGGCCCATCGTCTGACACGGGGGAACACAGGGGGAAGCAGGTTCGTTGGCCCTTCAAAGGAAGCGCCCTGCTGTGCCTCAGGGTTCTCTAAGTTCCGGTCCCTAGCGTGTGGGAGGTCAGGGTGCCGATGAGGGTTCGGGACGGACGACGAGAGGGGATCATCGTGAGTCAGGCAGCAGAGGTCGAGGCAGGTGCCGAGACGGTGCCGACGTGGGACGAGATCGTGGACCGGCACAGCGATCAGGTCTACCGGCTCGCCTACCGGCTCACGGGCAACCCGGCCGACGCCGAGGACCTCACCCAGGACGTCTTCGTCCGGGTCTTCCGCTCGCTCGACACCTACACCCCTGGCACGTTCGCGGGCTGGCTGCACCGGGTCACCACCAACCTGTTCCTCGACGGCGCCCGTCGCCGCCAGCGGATCCGCTTCGACGCCCTCTCGGACGAACGCGCCGAGCGGCTGCACAGCGCCATGGCCGCCCCGCACGATGCCTACGCCGACCGGACCTTCGAGGCTGACGTCGAGCAGGCGCTCACCTCGCTGCCGCCCGACTTCCGTGCCGCGGTCGTCCTGTGCGACATCGAGGGCCTGAGCTATGAGGAGATCGCCGACATCCTCGGCGCGAAGCTCGGCACGGTCCGCTCCCGCATCCACCGCGGCCGCGCGATGCTCCGCACCAGCCTTGCCCACCGCGCCCCCGTCGCCGGCCGGACCAGGTACGCCGGTCCGCTGGGCTTCGCTGCTCCGGGAGTGGCCCAGTGATGGGGCAGGTGATCGGACACGTCGGCTCCCGTGTGGGTGCCCTCGTCGACGGTCAGCTGCCCGCTGAGGAGTCCGAGCGGCTCTGGGTCCACGTGCACGGCTGTCGCCGGTGCCGCGCGAGCGTCGAGCGCGAGGGCTGGGTGAAGATGCAGCTCGCCGGGCTGGCCTCGAGCTGGCCGGCGAGCGCTCCGCTCGGTCTCCGGCAAGGTCTCGCCACGCCGGCAGCCCGGACGCCTGCCCCGGTCCCGGCGAGCCCGCAGCGATCCTCCACCGACCACCGCGGTCTGGTCACTGTGGCCGTCCTCGGCGCGGGCTCGATCGGCGCAGCCATGGTCGGTGTCATCGCGCTCTCCGTGACGGCCAACGGTCCGGACCCGGCCCGGCGCGTGACAACCTCCTTCGAGACCTCCACCATCAGCACCCTTCCCGCCCGGGCGCGGACCACCGAGCCGTGAAAGAGAAGATGTCATCGTGAACGACTACGACACCCCGCCGCAGACCGCCGGACAGCCCGAGCCCACGCCCCAGGTCGAGCAGACCGCCAGCTACCCGGCCTACGCCTTCGCCCCGGCGCCCGTCACCCCGGTGCGCGGCCGCGTCTCCCGCTGGGTGTGGCCGGTCGTGACCGTCCTGGCGCTGCTGGTCGGCCTGGTCGGCGGCATCGCGGGTGGAGCGGCCTGGCAGCAGTGGCACGACGAGTCCTCGTCGACCGTCGGCACGCTCTCCGAGGTGGAGACCGTCACCCAGGCACCGCTCCCGGCCGACAACGGCAGCATCGCCGCCGTCGCGCAGAAGCTGCTGCCCTCGACGGTCCAGGTGCTCGCGGACTACGACGGCGCCGAGCAGGGCGCCACGGGTTCCGGCTTCGTGCTCGACCGCCAGGGACACGTGGTCACCAACAACCACGTCGTCGCGGATGCGGACACGACCAAGGGCAAGGTCATCGTGGTCAACAGCCAGGGCGAGCGGTTCCCGGCAACGATCGTGGGTCGTAGCCCGGCCTACGACCTTGCGGTCCTGCAGGTCGACGGTCTCGAGGACGTCGCTCCGGCCGCGCTCGGCACCTCGACCGACCTCCAGGTCGGTGAGGGAGTGGTGGCGATCGGGTCACCGCTCGGCCTGAGCAGCACCGTCACCTCCGGCATCGTCTCGGCGCTGAACCGGCCGGTCTCGACGAGCGGAGAGGCCGAGAACGAGACGTCCTTCATCAACGCGATCCAGACCGATGCGGCGATCAACCCGGGCAACTCCGGCGGCCCGTTGGTCGACCTCCGCGGCAGCGTGATCGGCGTGAACTCCGCCATCGCCACCGTGGCCGGATCGGCCAGCGGCGAGGGCGGCAACATCGGCGTCGGGTTCGCGATCCCGATCGAGCAGGTCCGGGTGACCGCCGACCAGATCCTCAAGGACGGCGAGGCCCGCTACCCCGTGATCGGGGCCAGCGTGAAGAGCGACGGCTCCGGTGACGGCGCCCACATCGACGCGGTCCAGGTCGGCAGCCCGGCGGCGAGCGCCGGCCTCGAGAAGGGCGACATCGTGAACGCCCTCGACGGCAAGCCGGTCACCGACAACGCCTCGCTGATCGTCGCGATCCGCTCGCACCTCCCCGGTGACGAGGTCACGCTGACCGTGGTCCGCGATGGCAAGGAGCGCTCGGTCAAGGTCGAGCTCGACTCCAAGGTCGGCTGACCGCCCGCGACAAGATCCTCAGCCGAGTTCGTCGGCGGGCACCTCGGCCTCAGTGAACGGGTGCGCGTCGACGAACTCGCGCGTGGCGACGTACTGCCGCTGGATGTACTCCTCGAGCTGTGCGGACTCGACGCGCCACTGGCCGCGGCCACCGATCTTGATGGCCGGCAGCTCGGCGCGGCGGACGAGCGCATAGACCTGAGCGACGGAGGTGTTGAGCACCTCGGCAACGTCCGCAAGGGTGAGGAATCGGGACCCGGACATGGGTCCACTCTGCCACTGCAGAACGCGGTGTTGTCGCACCGGCTCACCCGTCCCTGTGGATGACGGGGGTGACGGGAGCGGCTCACGCCGCGCATGATGCTGTCCGTGATCAGGAATCTCGGGCCTGAAGCGCCTCCCGCTGTCCGCGCCACCCCTGCGGCCTGGCGTGACCCACGCCTGTGGATCGGCGTCGCCCTCGTGTCCGCGTCCGTGCTCGTGGGGTCACGGGTGGTCGGGTCCGCGGGGGAGACGACGGAGGTCTGGGCAGCGAGGTCGGACCTCGCGGTCGGACAGTCCGTCACGCGTGCGGACCTCGTCCCTGCCAGCGTCCACCTCGACGGTGCCCGCGCCTCGACCTATCTCCGCACGACGGATGACCTCCCCGACGAGGAGGTGCTCGCCCGGGCGATCGGCTCCGGGGAGCTCGTGCCGGCCGCGGCGTTCGAGGCTGCCGCGAGCGACGTGCTCCACGTTCCGGTGTGGGCTCCCGCCGATGCGGTCCCCGCCGGCCTCACCGAGGGATCGACGGTCGATGTCTGGGTGACCACGGACGACCGCGCCGATGCGGCGAGTGCGGTGCTCGACGACGTCATCGTGCTCGGCCTGCCCCTCCACGAGGACGGTCTCGGCCCGGCCGGCAACCGCCAGGTCCTGGTCGGCGTCCCCGAGTCGCAGCGCGGCAGCGTCGGGCAGGTGCTCGCTGCGGCCCGCGATGGTCGGGTCGCCCTGACCCGCGAGGGCTGATCCGTGTCGGCCCAGCGGGCGGGTTCGGTCCCCGTCCTCGTGGTCGCTGCCGGAGCCCGCTGGGAGCCTGCAGCGCTCGAGTCGCTGCATCCGGGAGCCGGAGTGGTCGTCCTGCGTCGCTGCATGGACGTCACCGATCTGCTCGCGCACGCTGCGGCGGGCGACGCCCGTGTCGCCGTGATCGCCGCCGAGGCGCCGGGTCTGGACGCGGACGCGATCACCCACCTCGGCCGCTCCGGCGTACTTCCGCTTGTCGTCTACCCCGAGGACCTTGACGGTGCCCCCGAGCGCGTACGCCGCCTGGGCGTGCGGTCCCTCGTCGGGGACCGCCATCTCGCCGACCTCCCCGCCGCTGTCCTGGCGCTGTCCCGCGTGAGCGACGAGGTGCCCCTCCACCAGGGCCGCACCGAGCCAGCGGGCGCCGGGCGGGTGATCACGGTCTGGGGGCCCACCGGAGCGCCAGGTCGCACCACGGTCTCGCTCGGACTCGCTGGCGAGCTCGCGACACGTGGCGCCGACCCGCTTCTCCTCGACCTCGATCCGTGGGGAGGGGCGGTCGCCCAGCGTCTCGGCATCCTCGACGAGGTCTCCGGCCTCCTTGCGTCTGCCCGCCTCGCCGGACGGCCCGAGCTCGCTGAGCGCTTCACCTCGCTGCAGCGCCGGGTTGCCGGGTTCCGTGTGCTCACCGGACTTCCGCGCGCGGACCGCTGGCTCGAGGTGCGTGGGGACGTCGTGGACGAGCTCGTCGACCTCGCGCAGGCGCAGGGAGACGTCGTGCTCGACACGGGCTTCAGCCTCGAGGACGACCCGATCTCCGACCTCGGCACCCGGCCGACCCGCAACGGACTCACCCTCGCCGCGATCGCGGCCGCCGACGACCTCCTGGTCGTCGGCACAGCTGACCCCGTGGGCCTTGCGCGGTTGGCGCGGGGGTTGAGCGAGCTCGGTGAGACCACGGGAGGACGCCCGGTCCACGTCGTGCTCAACCGCTGGCGGAGCCGGCTGGGCCTGGACGAGGCCGAGGTACGCCGCCTGCTCGCCGGCTACGGCGACCTGCTCGGGGTGCACCTCGTCCCGGAGGACGGCCTGGCCGCCGACCGAGCCCTCGTGACAGGCCGCACCTTTGCCGAAGGGGCCACGTCGCCGCTTGCCCGCTCGTTCGCCCCTCTGGTCGACGTGCTCTTTCCCGGACGGGAGAGCGCTCCGCCGCCGCGCCGCCTCAGAGGCCGAACAGCAGCGCGAGCCCGCCGGCGGTGAAGATGACCATCACGAAGAGCAGCGGCAGCTGACCGGAGAGCTGGTGCTTGCGGGGGAGCAGCCGCACGGCCGCATCGTGGGCCGCGATGACCGCGATGACGTGGCCGGTCACCACCGCGAGGACCTTGGTGACGGCGAGGAACGTCGGGTGGAGCGAGAGCCAGTAGTTGACGCCGAGGCCCGAGAGCCCGAGCACGTTCGCGCCGTTGCTCAGCGGGTCGCTGAGCTGGATCAGGGTCCGCTGACCGCCCTCGACGAGCATGCTCACGTAGTGCGCGAAGACGTAGCCGACCACGATCGGAACAATCGTGTGGGCGAAGGCCTGCGGCAGGGCGCGACGCTGATGACCGTCGTGGACTCCGGTGAGCATCGTCGCGCCGGCGAAGAGCGCCGCCACGACCGCGATCAGGCCGACCATCCCGATCAGCGACACGAGCTGCCGGGAGAGGGCCAGGTCCTGGGTGCGGGTCAACCAGAACTCCGTCCCGCTCAGCGAGTCGTACGCCGTGCTGCCCAGCAGGACCGCGCAGACGGCGAGCAGCCCGGGATGCACCGGGATCGTGGCCAGGTGCCGGAACGGGTTCACCAGGCGCAACCGCCCGCCGACGCGCCACAGCGGCGACAGGTGGCCCACCAGCGTGGAGTAGACCTCGAACGGGTCCGCCCGGGCGAAGAACGTGTTGCCGTAGATGGCGCCACCGATCAGCATCACGCCGACGTACGCCGCCAGCCAGAGCCGCACGTTGCCGAGGTCGGTGTTGCCCGGGAAGATGAGCTCCATCCAGAGGAACGCGACCAGGCCGAGGGCGGCCGGCCAGTAGCCGAGCCGTGCGGGGTACTCGCGGATGCCGAGCTCGGGGTCGCCGCCGCTCAATTTCGCGAGGGCCCAGTTGAGCGTGCGCGCCGGGCTGAGCGCCCGGTAGACCGGCCCGAACGCCAGGGACAGCGGCACGATGCCGACCCAGAGCAGCACGTAGAAGACGCCGAAGACCGGGTTGATGAGTGTGTCCGCGCCGAAGACGGCCGCGAACGCGACGTACAGGAAGAAGGCGAAGCCGAGCAGCCGCAGGATCGGTCCGGACCACGGCCCGCCGGGAGCGCCGGCTTCGTCGGGCTGGACGGTGTCTCGCCCGAAGCGGGGCTCCGTCCACGCCAGCGCGAGCACGATGAACGAGACACCGAGCGCAGCGCACGCGCCCGCCACTGCGTACTCGGCCGGGATGGGCAGGTCCTTGGCGCCGCCCAGTCCGTGGGCGCTGATCATCACGGGTACGTCGATCCCTCTCGTGTGCTCGCGCCTGCTCCTGATGGGGCGGCGGCTCTGGAAGAATCCCATGCAGTTCAAGGTCCGAGGGAATGAGGTGGCGTCGGTGACCGTGCGTGTGTACGTGCCCTTGACCCGCGCCGGCCTGGCCGCGGTGGTTGCTGACGGCCGGCTGCCCGGCCCGTTCCGGGCTCACGCCGTCACGGAGTCGTTGGTCGCCGAGTGGCCCGACGGCGATGACGAAGAGCTGGAGTACGCCGCGATGGCGGCGGCCGGCGATGCCTCGTGGGCGATCCGGGGACCGGATGATCCGCCCCGTCGCTACGTCCTCGCCGGAGACGTGCCGGACGCGGTCCCGGTGGACGGAGAGGACCTGACCCTCGTCGACGTCGCCGCCGACCTGCCCTGGAAGCGCGTCTCCTCGGCCCATGTGGACGCCCACGACATCGCGGAAGCGGACATCGAGGACACCGACCTGGCCTGGTTCGCCACGCAGGAGATCGCCTCGATCGTCTGATCCTCGTCGGATCAGGATGCGGGTGGCACGATCGTGGAATGGACGCCACCACGCATCCGCCGGTTCCCGTCAACGAGCCCAACCTGACCTACGCACCGGGCAGCCCCGAACGGGCCGCGCTCCTCGCGGAGGTCCACGCTCTCGAGTCCGCTCGCACCGAGCTGCCTGCCTGCATCGGCGGCCGCCAGGTGGAGGGACACGGCCACAAGCACCCTGTCGTGCAACCCCACGACAGGCATCACGTGCTCGGGGTCTTCCGCAATGCCACGGTCGACGACGCGAGTGCAGCCGTCGCGGCTGCACAGGCCGCTGCCCCCGGGTGGCGTGACCTGTCGTACGACGACCGTGCGGCCATCCTGCTCCGCGCCGCTGACCTCCTTGCCGGTCCGTGGCGGCAGCGGCTCAACGCCGCGACGATGCTGGGGCAGTCGAAGACAGCGTTCCAGGCGGAGATCGACGCTGCGTGCGAGCTGATCGACTTCTGGCGCTTCAACGTCCACTTCGGCCGCCAGATCCTCGCGGAGCAGCCGATCGCGAACAGCCCGGGCATCTGGAACCGCACCGACCACCGTCCGCTCGAGGGTTTCGTCTATGCGATCACGCCGTTCAACTTCACCGCGATCGCCGGCAACCTGCCGACCGCGCCCGCGCTGATGGGCAACACCGTGATCTGGAAGCCGTCACCCACGCAGCAGCTGGCGGCGTCCCTCACGATGGAGCTGCTCGAGGAGGCGGGCCTGCCGCCGGGAGTGATCAACATGCTTCCCGGCGACGGGATCGATGTCTCCAAGGTTGCCCTCCCGCACCCCGACCTGGCCGGCATCCACTTCACCGGCTCGACGCCGACCTTCCAGCACCTGTGGCGCACGGTCGGCGAGAACATCGCGTCGTACCGTTCCTATCCGCGGATCGTGGGGGAGACGGGAGGCAAGGACTTCGTGGTCGCGCACCCGTCGGCCGACCCTGACGTCGTCCGCGTCGCGCTGTTGCGAGGCGCATTCGAGTACCAGGGCCAGAAGTGCTCCGCCGCGTCTCGTGCCTACGTTGCCCGTTCGGTGTGGCAGGCGATGGGGGAGCAGCTGGTCGTGGACGTCGACGAGCTCTCGATGGGTGACCCGACCGACCTGAGCCACTTCCTCGGTGCGGTCATCGATGCGCGGGCGTTCGCCCGGTTGAAGGACGTCATCGACCGGGCGCATGGTGCACCGCACCTCCAAGTGGTTGCCGGAGGCACGTACGACGACTCGGACGGCTGGTTCATCCGCCCCACGGTCGTCCTCGCCGACGACCCGACCGACGAGATGTTCCGGACGGAGTACTTCGGCCCGGTCCTCGTGGTGCATGTCTTCGACGACGGCGAGTTCGACGCAGTGGTCGAGCAGCTGGAGTCCTTTGCGCCGTATGCCTTGACGGGCGCGGTGATCGCGCGAGATCGCCAGGCGGTCGCTCGTGCAACGCGGGAGCTCCGCTTTGCGGCCGGCAACTTCTACGTCAACGACAAGCCGACCGGCGCGGTCGTGGGCCAGCAGCCGTTCGGAGGTGGACGCGCATCCGGGACGAACGACAAGGCCGGCGCTGCGGACAACCTTCGCCGCTGGACCTCACCGCGCTCCCTCAAGGAGACGTTGGTGCCGCCCACGGATCACGGTTACCCACACATGCGTCCGGAGTAGGAGGATCTGCGCATGCTTCCCCTCCACATCGGGTCCGACCACCCCCTCGGCATGGCCGTCCTGATCCTCCTGGCGTTCGGCCCGTTCCTCCTCGCCGGTGCAGTCGTCTTCGTCGTACGCCGTCGCGACACGGCCGCTGAGCAGCAGGAACTGAACGCCTCGGGTGACGGTCGAGGGGCCCGTTGAGCGTTCAGGGGGACCCGATTTGCAACATCCCCGAAACGTCCCCTAATGTTTCCTCTGTCGCCGGGTGCGGCAGACAGGAGCGGCTGAGCCGCTTGTGATCTTGCCCCGGACGACCACCCCCCGAACACTCTCCTCGTCAGAGGTTTCTGAGTGCGCCCGCAAGGGCCTCCAGGATCTTCCGAAGGCGGAGCTGCGTGCGGGGGACTGGCAAGTCCAGGCCGGTTTGACAGGCCGAAACGAAGCCGGTAAGTTTGGTCAGGTTGCCCCAAGCAGAGCCGAGAGGCCGAGCGAGGTGCGCGCTGGATCCTTGAGAACTCAACAGTGTGTCAAAAGTCGACGAATTAGTTTTACCCGTCCGACGTTGGATCCTTTGTGGTCTGGTTGGGCAGGTTCCTTTGGTAAGTAATCGATAATTCTGACAATTCATTGTCGGGGTTCGGTCTCTTGCCGGGATCTCTTTTTCCTCATGTGTCCTTCGGGGTGTGTGGGGTGTTGTTTTTCAACGGAGAGTTTGATCCTGGCTCAGGACGAACGCTGGCGGCGTGCTTAACACATGCAAGTCGAGCGGTAAGGCCTTTCGGGGTACACGAGCGGCGAACGGGTGAGTAACACGTGAGCAATCTGCCCTTCACTCTGGGATAGCCACCGGAAACGGTGATTAATACCGGATATGACCACTACCCGCATGGGTTGGTGGTGGAAAGTTCTGGCGGTGGAGGATGAGCTCGCGGCCTATCAGCTTGTTGGTGAGGTAATGGCTCACCAAGGCTTCGACGGGTAGCCGGCCTGAGAGGGTGACCGGCCACACTGGGACTGAGACACGGCCCAGACTCCTACGGGAGGCAGCAGTGGGGAATATTGGACAATGGGCGAAAGCCTGATCCAGCAACGCCGCGTGAGGGATGAATGCCTTCGGGTTGTAAACCTCTTTCAGCGGGGACGAAGCGAAAGTGACGGTACCCGCAGAAGAAGCACCGGCCAACTACGTGCCAGCAGCCGCGGTAATACGTAGGGTGCAAGCGTTGTCCGGAATTATTGGGCGTAAAGGGCTCGTAGGCGGTTTGTCACGTCGGGAGTGAAAACTCGGGGCTTAACCCCGAGCCTGCTTCCGATACGGGCAGACTAGAGGTATGCAGGGGAGAACGGAATTCCTGGTGTAGCGGTGAAATGCGCAGATATCAGGAGGAACACCGGTGGCGAAGGCGGTTCTCTGGGCATTACCTGACGCTGAGGAGCGAAAGTGTGGGGAGCGAACAGGATTAGATACCCTGGTAGTCCACACCGTAAACGTTGGGCGCTAGGTGTGGGACACATTCCACGTGTTCCGTGCCGCAGCTAACGCATTAAGCGCCCCGCCTGGGGAGTACGGCCGCAAGGCTAAAACTCAAAGGAATTGACGGGGGCCCGCACAAGCGGCGGAGCATGCGGATTAATTCGATGCAACGCGAAGAACCTTACCTGGGTTTGACATATGCCGGAAAGCATCAGAGATGGTGCCCCCTTTTGGTCGGTATACAGGTGGTGCATGGCTGTCGTCAGCTCGTGTCGTGAGATGTTGGGTTAAGTCCCGCAACGAGCGCAACCCTCGTCTTATGTTGCCAGCACGTAATGGTGGGGACTCATAAGAGACTGCCGGGGTCAACTCGGAGGAAGGTGGGGATGACGTCAAGTCATCATGCCCCTTATGTCCAGGGCTTCACGCATGCTACAATGGCCGGTACAAAGGGCTGCGATACCGCGAGGTGGAGCGAATCCCAAAAAGCCGGTCTCAGTTCGGATTGGGGTCTGCAACTCGACCCCATGAAGTCGGAGTCGCTAGTAATCGCAGATCAGCAACGCTGCGGTGAATACGTTCCCGGGCCTTGTACACACCGCCCGTCACGTCACGAAAGTTGGTAACACCCGAAGCCGGTGGCCTAACCCGTAAGGGAGGGAGCTGTCGAAGGTGGGACGAGCGATTGGGACGAAGTCGTAACAAGGTAGCCGTACCGGAAGGTGCGGCTGGATCACCTCCTTTCTAAGGAGCTTTATCTGGCGAGCTCAACTCGTCCAGGGCTCATCGTTTGGGAGACAAATGTTCTCCCGCGGTGAACTGCTCACTAGTGGAACGTCGATTAGTTGGACCGATTGTGATCGATCCTGTCAGTACTGCTTGGTGCCCCTTGGGGTGCTGGGTGTGGAACCTCGGGGTTGTGAGTATGAATGTCTTGGCACACTGTTGGGTCCTGAGGGATCGAGTGAGAGCTTGATTCTTCTAGTGGACTACTTGGTCCGATACTCACGTTTTTGGTGTCCCAGTTCTGGGATGTTGCGTGGGTCGGGTTGCCTCAGTAGGACCGCCCGTATCTTGAGAACTACACAGTGGACGCGAGCATCTTTGTAGCAAGACAAGCTACTAAGGGCACATGGTGGATGCCTTGGCACCAAGAGCCGATGAAGGACGTAGAAGCCTGCGATAAGCCCCGGGGAATTGGCAATCGAGTGTTGATCCGGGGATTTCCGAATGGGGAAACCCAGCTGGAGTCATGTCCAGTTACCCGCATCTGAACACATAGGGTGCGTGGAGGGAACGTGGGGAAGTGAAACATCTCAGTACCCACAGGAAGAGAAAACAAAAGTGATTCCGAGAGTAGTGGCGAGCGAAATCGGAAGAGGCCAAACCTAAGCAGTGTGATAGCCGGCAGGCGTTGCTGTTTGGGGGTTGTGGGACCATCTTTCCTCGACTGCCGTCGTGGAGCAGAGTAAGAAATCAGTGTTGAAGTTGAAGTGAACTGGAAAGTTCCGGCATAGAGGGTGAGACCCCCGTATATGTAAGACACTGACTCTGTGGATGTCATCCCAAGTAACACGGAACCCCTGAAATTCCGTGTGAATCTGGCGGGACCACCCGTTAAGCCTAAATACTCCTTGGTGACCGATAGCGGACAAGTACCGTGAGGGAAAGGTGAAAAGTACCCCTGGCGGGGAGTGAAATAGTACCTGAAACCATGTGCCTACAATCCGTTGGAGCCTCCTTGTGGGGTGACAGCGTGCCTTTTGAAGAATGAGCCTGCGAGTTAGCGGTGTGTTGCGAGGTTAACCCGTGTGGGGAAGCCGTAGCGAAAGCGAGTCCGAATAGGGCGCTTGAGTAGCACGCTCTAGACCCGAAGCGAAGTGATCTATCCATGGGCAGGTTGAAGCGCGGGTAAGACCGCGTGGAGGACCGAACCCACTTAGGTTGAAAACTGAGGGGATGACCTGTGGATAGGGGTGAAAGGCCAATCAAACTTCGTGATAGCTGGTTCTCCCCGAAATGCATTTAGGTGCAGCGTCACGTGTTTCTTGCCGGAGGTAGAGCACTGGATAGCCGATGGGCCCTACAAGGTTACTGACGTTAGCCAAACTCCGAATGCCGGTAAGTGAGAGCGTGGCAGTGAGACAGTGGGGGATAAGCTCCATTGTCGAGAGGGAAACAGCCCAGACCATCAGCTAAGGTCCCTAAGCGATAACTAAGTGGAAAAGGATGTGGAGTCGCACAGACAACCAGGAGGTTGGCTTGGAAGCAGCCACCCTTGAAAGAGTGCGTAATAGCTCACTGGTCAAGTGATTCCGCGCCGACAATGTAGCGGGGCTCAAGTTATCCACCGAAGCTATGGTATTCATGCGTGAGCTAGGCCTTCGTGGTCCAGGTGCATGGATAGGTAGGGGAGCGTCGTGTGGCGAGTGAAGGGCCGGAGTGATCCAGGTCTGGACGCCACACGAGTGAGAATGCAGGCATGAGTAGCGAATGAGGAGTGAGAAACTCCTCCGCCGAATGATCAAGGGTTCCAGGGTCAAGCTAATCTGCCCTGGGTAAGTCGGGACCTAAGGCGAGGCCGACAGGCGTAGTCGATGGACAACGGGTTGATATTCCCGTACCGGCAAAATAGCGCCCATGCTGAATCTAGTGATGCTAAGTGCCCGAAGCCACGCTGATCTGACCCTTCGGGGAAGGACGTTGTGGGGGAGCGCATGACCCGATCTAGTAGTAGGCAAGCGATGGGGTGACGCAGGAAGGTAGTCCAACCGTGGCGATGGTAGTCCACGGCTAAGGGTGTAGGGCGAGTCGTAGGCAAATCCGCGACTCACGTAGCCTGAGACCTGATGGGGAGCTCTTTGAGCGAAGTGGATGATCCTATGCTGTCGAGAAAAACCTCTAGCGAGCTATGCGCCGCCCGTACCCCAAACCGACTCAGGTGATCAGGTAGAGAATACCAAGGCGATCGAGTGAACCATGGTTAAGGAACTCGGCAAAATGCCCCCGTAACTTCGGGAGAAGGGGGGCCGGATTTGTTTAGCCACTAGCTGGCGAAGGCAATGATGGCCGCAGAGACCAGGCCCAAGCGACTGTTTACTAAAAACACAGGTCCGTGCTAAGTCGTAAGACGATGTATACGGACTGACTCCTGCCCGGTGCTGGAAGGTTAAGGGGACCGGTTAGACGCAAGTCGAAGCTGAGAACTTAAGCCCCAGTAAACGGCGGTGGTAACTATAACCATCCTAAGGTAGCGAAATTCCTTGTCGGGTAAGTTCCGACCTGCACGAATGGAGTAACGACTTGGGCGCTGTCTCAACCGTGGACTCGGCGAAATTGCACTACGAGTAAAGATGCTCGTTACGCGCGGCAGGACGGAAAGACCCCGGGACCTTTACTATAGTTTGGTATTGGTGTTTGGTTCGGCTTGTGTAGGATAGGTGGGAGACTTTGAAGCATTAACGCCAGTTAGTGTGGAGTCAACGTTGAAATACCACTCTGGTCGTACTAGATGTCTAACCTAGGTCCATTATCTGGATCAGGGACAGTGCCTGATGGGTAGTTTAACTGGGGCGGTTGCCTCCTAAAATGTAACGGAGGCGCTCAAAGGTTCCCTCAGCCTGGTTGGCAATCAGGTTTCGAGTGTAAGTGCACAAGGGAGCTTGACTGTGAGAGTGACAGCTCGAGCAGGGACGAAAGTCGGAACTAGTGATCCGGCGCTGGCATGTGGAAGCGGCGTCGCTCAACGGATAAAAGGTACCCCGGGGATAACAGGCTGATCTTCCCCAAGAGTCCATATCGACGGGATGGTTTGGCACCTCGATGTCGGCTCGTCGCATCCTGGGGCTGGAGTAGGTCCCAAGGGTTGGGCTGTTCGCCCATTAAAGCGGCACGCGAGCTGGGTTTAGAACGTCGTGAGACAGTTCGGTCCCTATCCGCCGCGCGCGCAGGAAACTTGAGAAAGGCTGTCCCTAGTACGAGAGGACCGGGATGGACGAACCTCTGGTGTGCCAGTTGTTCCGCCAGGAGCACGGCTGGTTGGCTACGTTCGGAAGTGATAACCGCTGAATGCATCTAAGCGGGAAGCACGTTTCAAGATGAGGTTTCCCACCGGGTTAACCGGGTAAGGCCCCCAGTAGATGACTGGGTTGATAGGCCGGAGGTGTACAGCAGTAATGCCCAGCCGACCGGTACTAATAGGCCGAGGGCTTGTCCCTCAAAGATGTTGCGCGTCCACTGTGTGGTTCCCGAGTTACGGTCGGGAACCCAACCACAACAGACTCCACAATCACCACCCAACACGTTTGGGTAGTGCGTTGCGGAGCCTGGTTGGGAAGACACGACCAAATAACTCCATAGAGTTTCGGCGGCCATAGCGTTAGGGAAACACCCGGCTCCATTCCGAACCCGGAAGTTAAGCCTTTCAGCGCCGATGGTACTGCAACCGAGAGGTTGTGGGAGAGTAGGACGTCGCCGGACAATTATTAGCCAAGGGGCACCAGGAAACTGGTGCCCCTTGTGCCATTTCAAGACGTTTTCTGGCTGCCTCAGCGGACAACCCGCGGAGAATGAAGACGGCGCCCGCCCCAAGGGGCGAGCGCCGTGAGCGAAGTCGTGGAATCAGGACTGCCATTCTCCGGCAAGCCACTTGATGCCGACCTTGTTCTCGGCCCGCATGGCCTTGCTCAACAAGCCAGCGATCAGGTCTTCGATCTTGCCGCCGAGAAGCGGAATGCTGACCTTGATCGTGAGCTTCACGACCTGGACGACATCGTCGCCGCGCTGCTCGATGTCTGCTGTGCCCTTCATGTCACCGGGCTTGCCCGGGATGGTGACCACGAGGTCGGCATGCGTGGGGGTGGTCCAGGACTCTTCCTGGATGATCGGGATCTCGTCGCCGACGAGCTTCTTGGCGAACGAGGGAACACGGTCGGTGCCGTGGGCGTACTCGAAGCGGACGTGCTGTCCGTTGCCCGCGGGCGTCACGGTCACCTCGCTGCGCAGGGCGTGCTGGTAGGACGCGACCGCGGCGCGGAAGTCCGGATCGGTCGCGAGCGCGGCCACCTGGGCGACGGTGGCACCGGGGTAGGTAAGGGTTTCGTTGATGGTCGTTGCCATGGCCGGAGACTATCGGGCTATGTTGAGAGGCGTGCATCACACCCATGAGGGCACGGACGACGGCCTGCTTGCGGCGTACTTCCGCCATGTGGCTCCGGAGGATCTCGCGGAGCGTGACGAGGACGACCTCGTGGGGGCCTGGGCCAGTCATCGCAGGCTTGCCGCCGTGCGCGTGCGGGGCACCGCCTGCGTTCGCGTGCACACTCCTACCGTGCAGGACGATGGCTGGTCCGCTGCCGGTCACACGGTCGTGGAGGTCGTCACGGACGACATGCCGTTCCTCGTGGACTCGGTCGTCGTGGAGCTCGCCAGGCTCCATCACGACGTGCAGCTCGTAGTTCACCCGCGCTTCGACGTGGAACGGGACGACGAGGGGCACCTGCGGTCGGTCGAGGTGGTGGATGACCGCAGGGAGCCGGGTTCCGGTTGGCACCGGGAGTCCTGGATGCATCTGGAGATCCCGCGGACGGCAGCTGACCTGCCCGTGCTCCGCAAGCTCGAGGCCGATGTTCAGCGCGTTCTCGGCGACGTGCGTGCTGCCGTTGAGGACTGGGTGGCGATGCGCGACCAGGCTGACGATGTGGTGGCGCAGCTGGAGACCTCGCCGCCACCGGTGCCCGAGGAGGAGCTACGCGAGGGCCGGGCGTTGCTCGAGTGGCTGGCCGACGACCACTTCACCTTCCTGGGGTACCGGGAGTACCGCCTCGGCGAGGACGACGTGCTTCGGGTGGTTCCCGGGACCGGGCTGGGGATCCTCCGCGCGCGCACCGAGCGCGAGAGTGGCCAGGCCGGCGGCGACCGCGGAGCCAACTCGTTCCCGAAGCTGCCGCCACTTGTCCGTGCGAAGGCGCGGGAGAAGGTCCTGCTCGTGTTGGCGAAGGCCAACTCCCGCTCGACCGTGCACCGGCCCGCATACCTCGACTATGTCGGGGTGAAGGTCTACGACAGCGGTGGTGAGGTCGTGGGGGAGCGCCGCTTCCTGGGTCTGTGGTCCTCCGCCGCCTACACCGAATCGGTGCGCCGCATCCCGGTGCTGGCGGAGAAGGCGGCTGCCGTTCTGGCCGAGGTCGGGTTCGACGAGCACAGCCATGCCGGCAAGGCTCTTCTGGACACGATGGAGAGCTACCCGCGTGACGAGCTCTTCCAGACTCCGGTCCGTGACCTCGCGGTCATCGCCGAGGCAGTCATGCACGCGCGCGAACGGCGCCGACTGCGGCTCTTCGTGCACCCGGACGCCTATCACCGCTATCTCTCGTGCCTGATCTACATGCCGCGCGACCGCTACAACACGATGGTGCGGGAACGCTTCGCGGCGCTGCTGCGTGAGCATCTCGGAGCCGAGACGCTCGAGTACGCCGCGCGGGTGGGGGAGTCGCCCATGGCGCAGGTGCACTTCGTCGCGCGGCCCCCTGCGGGGGCAGAGCTTCCGGACGTGGACATCGCCGCGCTGGAACGGCTCCTCGTGGAGGCCGCTCGCTCCTGGGACGACGACTTCGTGACCTCGGTGACAGCCGAGTACGGCGAGGCTGCCGGCGCGTCGCTGGTCCGGCGCTACCAACGCGCCTTCCCGCAGGGCTACAAGGAGGACTTCTCCGCTCGCGCGGCCGCGGTCGACCTGGGCCGTCTCGAAGTGATCAGCGGGGAGCAGGGTCTCGACCTTGCCGTGCATGACCGTGTGGGTTCGGCTCCGGGGGAGACGCGCCTGAAGGTCTACCGCGTGGGCCCGCCGCTCTCACTCAGTGCGGTGCTGCCGATGCTGAGCTCGCTCGGCGTCGAGGTGGTGGACGAGCGTCCCTACGAGCTCGCCGGGCTGCCGCGGCGTACCTCCATCTACGAGTTCGGGCTGCGCCGTGCCGGCGATGTGTCGGACGAGTCCCGGGCACTCCTCGAGGAGGCGCTCCGCGCGATCTGGGACGGCAGCTGCGAAGTCGACGGTTTCAACGCGCTGGTCCTGGCAGCGGGACTGAGCTGGCGGCAAGCGAGCATCCTGCGCGCCTACGCGCGCTACCTGCGACAGGGCGGCACTCCGTTCTCTCCGGAGACCCTCGAGGACGCGTTGCGACAGAACGTCGGCCTCGCGCGACTCCTCATCCAGCTCTTCGAGGCGCGTTTCGACCCGGCCGCGCCGGACCGGGATCGCGCACAGGAGCAGCTCCTGGAGCGGATCGAGTCCGCGCTGGATGACGTCGTACGCCTCGACCACGACCGGATCCTGCGCTCGTACCTGACCCTGATCCGGGCGACCCTGCGCACCAACTTCTTCGTGCCCACCGCCGACGGCAGCCGTCGACCCTGCCTCGCGCTCAAGCTCGATCCCTCCGCGATCCCCGAGCTACCGGAACCGCGACCCAGCTTCGAGATCTTCGTCTACTCGCCCCGGGTCGAGGGTGTTCACCTTCGGTTCGGACCGGTGGCGCGCGGGGGTCTGCGCTGGTCGGACCGGCGCGACGACTTCCGCACCGAAGTGCTCGGGCTGGTGAAGGCACAGATGGTCAAGAACACCGTGATCGTGCCGGTGGGCGCGAAGGGCGGTTTCTACGCCAAGCAGCTGCCCGACGGATCGGACCGCGAGGCGTGGCTGGCGGAGGGCATCGCCAGCTACCGCACGTTCATTTCCGGGCTCCTCGACCTCACGGACAACTTGGTCGGTGGGGAGATCGTGCCGCCCGACGGCGTGGTGCGCCACGACGGCGACGATGCCTACCTCGTCGTCGCCGCGGACAAGGGCACGGCCACCTTCTCCGACATCGCGAACGGGATCGCGGCCGACTACGGATTCTGGCTCGGTGATGCCTTCGCCTCGGGTGGATCCGTCGGCTACGACCACAAGGCCATGGGCATCACCGCGCGAGGCGCCTGGGTGTCCGTGCAACGGCACTTCCGGGAGATGGGCATCGACTGCCAGACCGAGGAGTTCACCGCGGTCGGCATCGGGGACATGTCGGGCGACGTGTTCGGCAACGGCATGCTCTGCTCGCCGACCACCCGTCTCGTGGCGGCGTTCGACCACCGCGACATCTTCCTGGACCCCACGCCGGACGCGGCCGTGTCCTACGCCGAGCGGCAGCGGCTGTTCGCGCTTCCCCGGTCCTCGTGGCAGGACTACGACCGGTCGCTGCTCTCCCCCGGGGGTGGGGTGTGGTCGCGGCAGCTCAAGAAGATCCCGATCAGCCCGGAGGTCGCGGCGGTCCTCGACCTCGACGCCGAGGTCGCGACACTCACGCCCGCGGAGCTGATGAAGGCCATCCTGCAGGCGCCGGTCGACCTGCTCTGGAACGGCGGCATCGGCACCTACGTGAAGGGGGCCTCCGAGTCGCAGGCGGCAGCCGGTGACAAGGCGAATGATCCGATCCGCATCGACGGCGGGGAGCTGCGCGCGCGCTGCGTCGGCGAAGGCGGCAACCTCGGCCTCACCCAGCTCGGCCGGATCGAGTACGCCGCGGAGGGAGGCCGGATCAACACGGACTTCATCGACAACTCCGCTGGGGTGGACACCTCCGACCACGAGGTCAACATCAAGATCCTGCTCGATCAGGCCGTCCTTGACGGTGACCTGACCGGCAAGCACCGCAACCAGCTGCTCGTCGCGATGACTGACGAGGTCGCGGCCCTGGTCCTGCGCGACAACGACGAGCAGAACCTCGCCCTCGCCAACGCTGCGGCACATGCCCGGGCGCTGTTGCACGTGCACGAGGACTGGATGCGCGAGCTCGAGCGGCGCGGCGTACTCGTCCGGGAGGTCGAGGGACTGCCGTCCCGCGCCGAGATGCGCCGCCGCCTGGAGCGCAAGGAAGCACTGACCACGCCGGAGCTTGCGGTGCTGATGGCGTGGACGAAGATCGTGCTCGCGCGAGAGCTGATCGACAGTGATCTCCCGGATGACCCGTTCCTGCGCAGCGACCTCGTGGGCTACTTCCCGGCCCGGATGCGTGAGGAGTACAGCGACCGGATCGAGCAGCACCCGCTGCGCCGCGAGATCGTGGTGACCCAGGTCGTCAACGACCTCGTCAACGGAGCCGGCATCACGTTCTGGCCGCGGTTGTCCGGGGAGACCGGGGCATCGGCTGCGGAGCTGACGCGCGCGAACTTCATCGCCCGCGAGATCTTCGGGTCGCTGGAGCTGCGCACCGAGATCGCCGGCTGGGACAACCGGCTCGCCGCAGCGGTGCAGACGCGCATGCGCATCGAGATGCGCACTCTCGTGGAGCGCACCTCGCGCTGGCTGGTGACCACGCGGCGGCCACCCCTGGAGAGTGAGGCGACTGTCGACTTCTTCGGCGAGCGGGTCCGGACGGTCCTGGCCGAGCTCCCCGGGTTGCTCGGTGGTCGCGGGCTGGCGGCGTACCAGGCCCGGCTTGCGGCGCTCCGTGACGAGGGTGTCCCGGAGGAGCTGGCCAGCCGCGTGGCGGTGCTCCCCGCCGCGGACATGCTGCTCGGGATCGTCGAGACCGCGGATCGGGAGGGCGTCGACCCGCTCGAGGTCGCGCGGGTGCACTTCGCCCTGGGCGAGCGCCTCGGGCTTCCCCTCGTCGTCGGAAGGATCCTCAGTCTTCCGCGTGAGGACCGGTGGCAGACGATGGCGCGTGCCGCCCTGCGCGACGACCTCTACGCGGTTCACACCACCCTCACTGCCCAGGTGCTCGAGGCGACGAGTGCGACGGATCCGGCCCCTGTGCGGGTCTCGGTCTGGGAGGAATCCGAGGCCGCGGTCGTCGCGCGCGCCACACAGACGCTCGAGGAGATCTGCGCGGACGACAGCGCAGACATCGCGCGCATGTCCGTCGCGCTGCGGGTCGTGCGAGGCTTGCTCTCGTGATCCTCATCCTCCAGACCCCGCGTGCGGTCCTCGGTCGCGTCGTACGCCGGGTGACCGGCCTCCCGAGCCCCCTAGCGGGGCACACGGTGCTGATCACCGGCGCCTCCTCCGGCATCGGCGAGGCCACCGCCCACGCCGTGGCGCGTCGCGGCGCTCGGGTGCTTCTCGTCGCCCGCCGCGCCCAGGCGCTCGAGCGGGTCCGGATCGCGATCGAGGAGGACGGTGGCGTCGCCGAGGTCTACACCTGCGACCTCACCGACGGCGCCGCCGTTGACGCCCTGGTGGTCCGGTTGCTGGCCGAGCACGGAGCGGTGGACTACCTGGTCAACAACGCCGGCCGATCGATCCGGCGCTCCCTCGACCTGTCCTACGACCGCTTCCACGACGTGGAGCGGACCATGGCGGTCAACTACTTCGGGCCGGTCCGACTGACGATGGGCCTGCTGCCGGCGATGCGCTCGCAGCGGTTCGGCCACGTCGTGAACATCGTGACCTGGGGCATCCAGATCAAGGCGCCCAAGTTCGCGCCGTACATCGCTTCCAAGACGGCGCTGGACACGTTCTCCCGTATCGCGGGCCGCGAGGCGTTCTTCGACAACGTGACCTTCACGAACATGAGGGTCTCACTCGTGCAGACGCCGATGACTGCGCCAACGGAGGCCTACTCCGCGCGCGGGGAGACTGCCGAGCATGCCGCGGAGCGGGTGGTGCGTGCGCTGGAGGACCGGCCGCTCACCGTCAACACCCATGTCGCCGACGTCGCCGAGGTGCTCAACATCATCGCCCCGCGCGCCACGGACCTCGCCATGGCGATCGCGCACAAGGCGTTCGGCGACTCCGCTGCGGCTCGTGGGGACGTCAGCCGGCCGGGACGGGCGTCACGGACCTGACCCGTGACCGGCGGAAGCGGCCCTGGGCGATCGCGACGCCGAGCAGGACGACGGCACCACCGACCGGCTGGTACCAGCGCGGTTCCTCGCCGAGCACGATCATGCCGACCACGATCGCGAACAGCGGGCTCAGATAGGTCACGTACGACGCAGTGCTGCCGCCGACCCAGCGGATGTTGCGGGCGTGGATGGCCAGCGCGAGGCCGGTGCCGATCGCGCCCAGCGCGAGCACCGATCCGATGACCTCGGGTGAAAGGTCGGCAGGAGACGGTGGCGCCCCGGCGACCAGCGGTGCGACCACGAGCATCGCCGCGGTCGCACAGAGCAGGGTCCCGGCGCTGATCGCGAGGTCGGAGGAGACCCGCGGGTTCACGAAGCGCTGCTGGTAGGGGATGGCGATGCCGTAGCAGACAGCGGCCACGAAGCAGAGCAGCTGACCTGTGAACTCGGCCCCGCCCAGGCCGTGCCAGGCGCCGAGCACCACGAGCGTGCCGGCGAACCCGAGCGCCAGCCCGACCACCTTGATCAGGCTGAAGCGCTCGGTGCGGAAGAGCAGCACGGCAGCAGGAAGCGTGATCAGGGGTGTCGTCCCGTTCCAGATGCCGGCGAGGAGGCTGGGGATGTGGCGCTCGCCGTAGCCGAACAGGGTGAAGGCGAACGCCGTCAGCAGCCCGGGCACCGCCAGGTGCGCCCAGGTGATCGGGTCGCGGGGGAGCCTTCCCTTGGTCAGGTACAGGAGGATGGTGACCACGATCGCGCCAGAGGCGACCCGGCCGAGGGTGACGTAGGTCGGGTGCAGCTCACGGACGCCGACGCTGATGAACAGGAAGCTGCAGCCCCAGATGGCGGCCAGGCCGACCAGCCACGGCAGCCAGGTCCGCACGGGCACGACAGGGGTGGGCTGACTGGTCCCGGGTGCTGCTGCAGTCGTCACGGAGTCAGCATGACCGGCCCGGACGCTTGCGTCATCCCAATATCGGGCCCGGCGAGAGCCTGTGACCGGACCGTGATCAGCGGGCCGGCGTCGAGAAGCCGCTGACGCTGCCGCCGCCCTCGAAGTGGACGGTGATGCCGAGCTCGGGCACGAACTCGTTGCCGCTGAACGAGAAGGTGCACGTGAGGGACGTGCCACGCTGCTTCTCGGAGTTGCCCTTCGTTGCGGGCGGCTCGGTGAACTCCTCGATCAGCTCGCCTGTCTCGGCGTTGGTCACCTCTCCGTGGAACTCGCCGAAGCTGGTCGGCACGAACGTCGTGTTGGACGCAGTGTCGTGAGCGGGCGTGAAGTCGCCGTTGCCTGCGGTGATCACGGTGTAGCTCACGCCGTTGTCGCAGGCGAGGGAGAAGGTCTCGCCACTCGGGTCGGCCTGGGCGGGAGCGGCAAGGGCGAGAGGTGTTGCGGCCAGCAGGAGGCCGGCCCCGAGGGTGCGGGGGCGAAGGGATGCCATGGTCGGACCTTTCGGAGGGGGATGTCGGCCCATCGTCCCGATCTGTTCCGGCGCGCCGCATCACCCGCGCGGACCTCGGGTGCCCCAGTCCTGGAACCCTCGGGTCAGCTGGCTTCGCCGCGCGCCTGCTTGGCGGCCTCAACCGACTGCTGCAGTGCAGCGAGCAGGTCGACGACCTCTCCGGCGGACTTGGTGGAGGTCTCGGTGCGCGTGACCTCGCCGCCCTCGATCTTCGCCTTCACGACGGCCTCGACAGCACCGGCGTAGTCGTCCTCGAACTCGGCCGGATCGAAGTCGCCGGCCAGCGTCTCGACGAGCATCTTCGCCATCTTCACCTCGGCGGCCTTGACCTCGCCGGACTCGACGGTGAAGTCCGGGGTGCGGATCTCGTCGGGCCACATCATGGTCTGCATGACGATCACGTCGTCACGGACGCGCAGGACGGCAGGGGTGGTGCGCTGGCGCAGCGCGACGGTGACCACGGCCATGCGGTCCGCGGCGAGAAGCGCCTGGCGCAGCAGGGCGTAGGGCTTCGTGCCGGTCTTCTCCGGCTCGAGGTAGTAGCTCTTCTCGAAGAGCATCGGGTCGATCTGGTCGCTCGGCACGAACTTCTCGACCGCGATCTCGCGGCTGGACGCCGAGGGCAGCTCGGCGAGGTCGTCCTCGGTGAGGATGACCATCTCGCCGTCCTCGGTCTCATAGCCCTTGGCGATGTCGGCGTAGGGCACCTCTTCGCCGTCGAGCGAGCAGATCCGCTGGTAGCGGATCCGGCCGCCGTCCTTGGCATGGACCTGCCGGAAGCTGACGTCGTGGCTCTCGGTCGCGGCGTACAGCTTCACCGGCACGCTGACCAGGCCGAAGGAGACGGCTCCCTTCCAGATTGCGCGCATGTGTTCCACGGTATCCGACAAGATGATGCCCATGCCGTTCGTGCCGCCCATGCTCGCGACCAAGGGCGACCGTGTGCCCGAGGGGTCCGACTGGGTGCACGAGATCAAGTGGGATGGCATCCGGTCCATCGTGGACGTCGGGCCCACGGGGTTGCAGGTCTTCACCCGCAACGGCAACGAGCGGACCCGCGAGTTTCCGCAGCTCGCCGCGCTGTCGTCGCTCGGCCGCACGATGCTGCTGGACGGCGAGCTGGCGGCGCCTGACGACGTCGGTCGCCCCACCTTCGGCGCCCTTCAGCGCGGTGGTCAGGCCAGGCTCTACGTCTTCGACCTGCTGGCGCTCGACGGCCGTGACCTGATGCCGCTGCCCTGGCACGAACGCCGCGCCGAGCTCGAGGCGCTCCACCTCGGCGACGAACACTGGGTCGTCCCCGCGACGTACGACGACGGCGAGCTGTTGCTGGAGGCCACGGCCGCCCAGGGGCTTGAGGGGATCGTGTCGAAGCGGCGCTCCGCGGCGTACCGGCCGGGGGTGCGCAGCCGCGAGTGGCTGAAGTTCCCGCATCGCCCGCGGCGGTCGGTCGTCATCGGTGGCTGGCGTGGCGAGAAGGGCAGCGATGCACGGCTCGGCGCCTTGCTGGTGGGGGAGCCGACCCCCGAGGGGCTCGTCTTCCGTGGCCGGGTGGGCAGCGGGCTGGCCGGCCGCGCGGGGGTGTCGCTGCTGCCACTGCTCGGAGCCATCGCCCGGGCGGACAGTCCGTTCGTCACCCCGATCGCCAAGACCGATGCGGTCGGCACCCACTGGGTCGAGCCGGTCGTGGTCGTCGACGTCGAGTCACTGGGCGTCACCCACGACGGCCGGCTCCGGCAGCCGTCATACCGAGGGACGCGGAGCGACCTCACCCCCGCGGACCTGGAGGGGCAGTCGTGAGCCCGGCCGGCACCGAGGTCGTCACCGAGGTCGACGGGCACCGTCTGACGCTGAGCAACCTCGACAAGGTCCTCTATCCGGTCACGGGCACGACCAAGGGCGAGGTGCTCAACTACTACGTCCAGATCGCGCCGGTGCTGCTGCCGCACATCGCCAACCGCGCGGTGACCCGGATCCGCTGGCCACACGGGGTCCAGGACAAGAGCTTCTTCGAGAAGAACGCGCCCGCCGGTGCCCCGCGCTGGCTGCGCACTGCGACGGTTCCGACCACCGGCTCGCGGACCGCGAGTGGTGACGCGGGCGAGCTGCGGTTCCCGATCATCGACGGCCTGGCGCCGCTGGTCTACCTGGCCAACCTGGCCTCGCTCGAGCTGCACGTCCACCAGTGGCGTGTCTCGACGGACGGGGTGCCGGAGAACCCTGACCGACTGGTGGTGGACCTCGACCCGGGCGATGGTGCCGGTCTGATGCAGTGCTGCGAGGTGGCCCTGCTGGTCCGGTCGGCGCTCGGCGATCGTGGCCTCGACGTACGCCCGGTGACGAGTGGCTCCAAGGGCCTGCACCTGTACGCCGCGCTGCCGGGCGACCTCGACCCCGACGGCACGACCGCACTCGCGAAGGAGATTGCCGAGGCGCTCCAGGAGGAGCACCCGAAGCTGGTCACCGCCACCATGACGAAGGCGCGTCGGGCGGGGAAGATCTTCCTCGACTGGTCGCAGAACGCCGGCTCGAAGACCACGGTGGCGCCGTACTCGTTGCGCGGACGGGAGCGGCCGACCGTGGCAACGCCGGTGACGTGGGCCGAGGTCGAGGCGGGGTCGGAGGACCCCTTCGCGCTGGAGCAGTTCAGCTTCACCGAGGTGCTTGCCCGGGTGGCCGAGCACGGCGACCTCTTCGCCTGAGCCTCGAGCGGCACAGACACCGACGGCCGCCCGGGATCAGTCCCCAGACGGCCGGCAGTGCTTGGTTGTGCGTGTCGTGCTGTCAGATCAGACCGTTCAGAACGTGGTCGGCTCGTAGGAGCTGTTGGCGTGCTGGCCCTGCTGGCCCGAGGCCGCCGCGTCTGCGGAGATCTGGGTGAGCCAGCCCTCCCAGCGTGAACGCATCGGTCCGATCAGCCCGCCGCCGACGCCGACGACGAGAATGCCGCCGACAGTCGCGAGGACCGTGATCAGCACGGGCAGGGTGACCGAGGTGCCGATGCCGATCTGGTTGAGCGCCGCGATGACACCGAGGGCGACGATGAAGCCGCCGACGATCTTGGCCAGCAGGCCGCCGTAGGACACGCCGCCCAGGCTGGCAGCCAGCAGGTCCTTGACCGCGTTGGCGACGGCGCCGGCGATGATCACGATGACGATCGCGACGAACGCCTGCGGCAGCCACAGCACGATCTTGTCGACCAGCTGGCTGACCGGGTTGGTGGGGCCGAACGCCGACAGCGCGAGCTGCAGGCCGATCAGCAGGATGAAGTAGTAGGCGAGTTTCGTGATCAGGCCGATCGGCTCGATCTGGGCTCCGCGGAGCACGTCGTCAGCACCGGCCTTGGTGAGCAGCGCGTTGAACCCCAACCGGCCGAGGACGAGTCCGAGGAACTTCGCGACGCCCTTGGCGATGAGCCAGGCGATGAAGAGGATCAACAGGAAGATCAGCAGCTTCGGCACGAACGTGGCGATGGAGCTGAGGCCGTCCTTGACGGGTGTCTGCCAATCGATCGCCAACGGCGTGAGGGCAGCGTGAACAGATGTAGCCATGGATTTTCCTCCCGAGCGGAGTCATCTCTGGACAGTTACCTCCACTTTCTTATCACGCCCTTTGTCCACAGGGCCCGCCTACTGGTGCTTGCCAAGCGTCGTGCGGCGAGCGTAGAACTCCTCGGGAGACCTCTACTCGGGACAGGGGATCCACCATGGTCGTTGCGTACGCCGATGCGCACGGAGCGCTCGTCGAGCTGCTCGATGCGCGCGTGCGAGAGCGCATCCGGGCGGACGGTGTCGACCCTCAGGAAGAGACCGCTCTCGTGCGTCGGATCGCGGAGGAAGCGGTGCGTGCCCACGATGAGCGCAGCCTCACCGGCCAGGTCGTTCCGGTGCCCGATCCGCAGCGCATGGTCGGCGAGCTGGTCGCGCGGGTCGCTGGCTTCGGCCCCCTCCAGCCCTACCTCGATGACCCGGAGGTCGAGGAGATCTGGATCAACGAACCAAGTCAGGTCTTCATCGCCAGGCAGGGTCGACACGAGCTGACGACGACCGTCCTCACCAGGACCCAGGTGGCCGAGCTCGTCGAGCGCATGCTCAAGTCGAGCGGGCGTCGCATCGACCTCAGCCAGCCCTTCGTGGACGCGATGCTCCCGGACGGCAACCGGCTGCACGTGGTGCTCGAGGGCATCGCCCGCGGCTTCATGCCGGTCAACATCCGCAAGCACACACTCCGGGCGACCCGGCTCGGCGACCTGGTCGACCTCGGCAGCCTCAGCCACAACGCCGCGTCGTTCCTCGAGGCCAGCGTGCGTGCGGGGTTGAACATCCTGGTCGCCGGCGGCACGCAGACCGGCAAGACCACTTTCCTGAACTGCCTCGCCGCCGCGATCCCCGGGACCGAGCGCGTGATCTCGGCTGAGGAGGTCTTCGAGCTGCGGTTTCCGCACCCGGACTGGGTGCCTCTCCAGACCCGCCAGGCCGGGCTCGAAGGGACGGGGGAGGTGACGCTGCGCTCCCTGGTCAAGGAGTCGCTGCGCATGCGGCCCAGCCGCATCATCGTCGGCGAGGTCCGGGCAGAGGAGAGCCTCGACATGCTCCTCGCGCTCAATTCAGGCCTGCCCGGCATGTGCACGCTCCACGCCAACTCCGCGCGAGATGCGCTGACGAAGCTGTCTGCCCTGCCCCTGCTGGCCGGTCCCAACGTCCACGCAGGGTTTGTGACGCCCACCGTCGCCGGCAGCGTCGACCTCGTCGTCCACCTCGGCATCGATGCGTCGGGCGCGCGCCGCACGCTCGAGATCGTGGCGGTCCCGGGACGCGTGGAGCAGGGCGTGATCGAGACCGAGCCGATCTTCCTCCGTGATGAGCACGGGCTGCGTGCCACCGGCGGCATGCCACCTCATGTCGAGCGCTATCGCCGGGCCAACATCGACGTCCTCGCACTGCTCGGAGGGCACTGACGTGGGCGTGCTCCTGGGTCTGGGGGCAGGCATCGGCCTGTTGCTGATCTGGTCGGCGTTCGCGCTGCCCCGCACCAGCGCCCGCAAGGCCCCTGCCGGTCGCACGGAGCAGCTGCTCGCGCGTGCCGGCCTGGCGGCGGTGTCCTCGCGGAGCCTTGTCCTCCTCTGCGCCGCCTGCGCGCTCGTCGCCGGGACGGCACTCCTGGCCCTCTCCCGTGCGTGGCCGGTCGCCGTCGTGTTCGCTGTCCTCGCCGGCTACCTCCCGCTCGCCATCGTTGCTGGTCGGGCGCGGCGGCGGCAGCGCGACTTCGCCGAGGTCTGGCCGGAGGCCGTTGACAACCTGGCCAGCGCCGTCCGTGCCGGGATGTCGCTGCCTGAGGCCCTGAGCGCACTCGGGGTGCGGGGCCCGGAGTCGTTGCGCCCGGCTTTCGCGCGCTTCGCGCTCGACTACCAGGTGAGCGGCCGGTTCGCCGACAGCCTGGACCGGCTCAAGTCGCACCTCTCGGATCCGGTGGGCGACCGCGTCGTGGAGTCGCTGCGGATCGCGCGGGAGGTGGGTGGCGGCGATCTCGGTCGTCTCCTGCGCAATCTTTCGTCGTTCCTTCGCCAGGACGCACGCACGCGCTCGGAGCTCGAGTCGCGCCAGGCCTGGACGATCGCTGGTGCGCGCCTTGCGGTGGCGGCGCCGTGGGTCGTGCTTCTCCTTCTCTCCTTCCAGCCCGCCGTCATTGCCCGCTACTCGTCAGCTGCCGGCGCTGTCGTGATCTTCGGTGGTGCCGTGTGCTGCGTCGTGGCCTACCGGCTCATGATGCGCATCGGCCGGCTCCCGACGGAGCAGAGGATCCTCGCGTGAGTCCCGCGATGGTGGGTGCTCTGATCGGCGGGGTCGCCGGTGCCGGCATCTTCCTGGTCATCCTCCGCCTGGTTGCCCTGCGCGGTCTCGACCTGGGTGTGCGGGTCATGCCCTACCTGCGGGACCTCCCGCGGCCCGAGTGGGCGGTCAGGGTGCCGGTCGGGGCGGGCACTGCGCGGTCGGTGTTCGGGCCGGCGCTCCACAACGCCGCGCGGCGGCTGGAGCAGGTGCTCGGCGGTGCTCCGTCCGTGCGGCGTCGACTCGAGCGCGCCGGCCTGGACCGGACCGTGCAGGACTTCCGCGTGCAACAGGTGGTGTGGGGGCTGGTCGGCTTCGCCCTCGCCGCGACATACGGGCTGCTGGACTCGTGGCAGAGCGGCGGCGCGAGCGATGTGGCCCCGCTCCTCGTCCTGTGCGGGCTCGGGTTTGCAGGCGGGGTCGTCCTCGCCGACCAGCGGCTCACCGCGCGCGTTCGTGACCGTGAGCGTGCCCTCCTGCTGGAGTTTCCGGCGGTGGCGGAGCTCCTGGCACTGGCCGTTGCGGCTGGTGAAGGGCCGGTCGCTGCCCTCGACCGGGTGGTCGCGCGGAGCCGTGGCGCGTTGTCGGGTGAGCTGGCGCGGGTCCTCTCCGAGGTCCGGACCGGCACTCCGGTCAGCCAGGCCTTCGACACGCTCGCCGCGCGCACCGGCGTCCCCTTGGTGGCGCGGTTCGCCGAGGGCATCGCGGTGGCGGTCGAGCGGGGCACGCCGCTGGCAGACGTCCTGCATGCGCAGGCCGCTGACGTGCGTGAGGCCGGGCGGCGGGAGCTGATTGAGGCAGGCGCCCGCAAGGAGGTCCTGATGATGGTCCCGGTCGTCTTCCTGGTGCTGCCGGTGACGATCGTCTTCGCGTTCTGGCCCGGAGTGGTCGGGCTCAGTCTGGTGACGCCCTGAGGGGCACAACGAAAGGAATCTCGGGTGGACACGTGGATGGTGTGGGGGCGCCTGTGGGTGAGCCTCACGTGCAGTCGACGTCGCGACGAGCGAGGGGACGTGCCGGGCTGGGTGCTGGTCACGATCATGACGGCCGGCCTGGTCACCATGCTCTGGAGGTTCGCTGGGCCGGAGCTCCAGCAGATGCTGAACGATGCGTTGTCACAGGTCCAGGGCTGACGAAGCAGGGTCGGCCATCGTCGACTTCGTGCTGGTGACGGTCGTCCTGCTGCCGCTCGTGCTGGGCATCCTTCAGCTCGCGCTGGTCCTGCACGTCCGCAACACCCTGATCGCGGCAGCCTCGGACGGCGCGCGGCTCGCCGCGACGGCCGACCGCGGGCCGGCTGACGGTGCGGCGCGGACCCGCGAGCAGATCGCCGGAGCTGTCTCCGGACAGTTCGCCCAACGCGTCACCGCACGAGAGGTCGTGCTCGATGGTCGGCCGGCCGTGGAGGTGCGGGTCATCGCCGATGTCCCACCCCTCGGCCTGTGGGGTCCTGCGGTCCGGCTCGACGTCGACGGGCACGCGATCGAGGAGTCACCATGAGGCGGGGGACGTCCCGTGACGAGCAGGGCAGCGCGCTCGTGGAGTTCGTCTGGCTCGGCATGCTCCTGCTGGTCCCGCTCGTCTACGTCCTGATCGCGGTCTTCGATGTCCAGCGCGGCGCGTTCGGGGTCGCTGCGGCGTCGCGGGCCGCGGGCCGTGCCTATGCACTGGCAGACACGGATGCAGAGGGGGCTCGCCAGGCACGAGCTGCTGCCCTCATCGCGCTGGCAGACCAGGGACTCGACGGGCATCCGTTCGACCTGGCGATCACCTGCCAGCCCGGGCCGCCGCCGTGTCATGCGCGCGGCAAGACGATCGTGGTGCAGATCGGTTCGCGGGTGACGCTGCCGCTGTCGCCGCCGGCGCTCGGGGGAGATGCTCCGACGTTCGCCGTGAGCGCCGAGCACAGGGTGCCGATCGGCCGCTACCGGGACCTGTCGCCATGAGTGACCGCAGTGGCGAGGAGAGCGGTCAGGTGACCGTGATGATCATCGGGTTCGCGCTGATCCTTCTGATGGCGACCGGTGTCACGGTGGACGCCTCCGCGGCGTACCTCGCGCGGCAGTCGCTCGCAACGCTTGCCGACGGGGCGGCACTCGCCGGGGCTGACCAGCTGCAAGGCGCCGCGGCGTACGACGGCGGGCTGGACGACCACGTCCCCATTGATGTGCAGACTGCGCGGCAGAGTGTCGCCGAGCACCTCCGCGCCACCGGTGCGTACGCCGATCACCCGGGGCTCGCCGCCTCGGTCGATGTGGTCGGGGACCGTGTGATCGTGAGGCTGACGGCGCCTCTCGACCTCCCGATCCGCGTCGACGGCATCACCGCGACCAGGGTCGGAGCGAGTGGCTCTGCGACGGTGGTTCTGGGGCAGTGAGTGACCTCCGCCACTTTGGCCGCTGTTTGTCTGTTTTCACCCAAGATTTGTCGCACAATTGACGCAGTCCCCGCAGAGGACCCGAGACCTCTGCGGGGACTTTCCATTTCCGGAGCCCCGTGCAGGCACCGCTCGGCCGCATTGGGGCCGAGCCGGACGTGTGGCGTAACCTTGACCCTCGTGGCAACCACCGACTTCGACTCCGAGATCAAGACGCTCCAGGCGACCATGCACACGATCGAGCAGGTGCTCGACGTGGACGCGATGCGTCGCGAGATCGCCGACCTCAGCGAGCGGGTGGCTGCGCCGGATCTGTGGGACGACCAGGACAACGCGCAGCGGGTGACCGGACGCCTCTCCACGCTCAACGGTGAGCTCGAGCGGTTCACCGGCCTGTCGGACCGCATCGACGACCTCGCGCTGATGGTCGAGATGGCGCAGGACGAGGGCGACGCCGACACGCTGGAGGAGTCCGAGCGCGAGCTGGTCCGACTGAAGAAGTCGGTCGAGGTGCTCGAGGTCCGCACGCTCCTCAACGGTGAGTACGACGCCCGCGAGGCGATCGTCTCGATCCGTGCCGGTGCCGGTGGCGTCGACGCCGCCGACTTTGCCGAGCAGCTCATGCGGATGTACACCCGCTGGGCCGAGCGCAACAAGTACCCCGTCGAGGTCTTCGACGTCTCCTACGCGGAAGAGGCGGGCATCAAGTCTGCCGAGTTCGCCGTGCGCGCCCCCTATGCCTACGGCACGCTGTCCGTCGAGTCCGGCACACACCGCCTCGTGCGCATCAGCCCCTTCGACAACCAGGGTCGTCGCCAGACCTCGTTCGCCGCGGTCGAGGTCATCCCGCAGCTCGAGCAGACCGACGAGATCGACGTCGACGAGAACGACATCCGCACCGACGTCTTCCGCTCCGGTGGCCCGGGTGGCCAGTCGGTCAACACCACCGACTCGGCCGTGCGCCTGACGCACATCCCCACCGGCGTGGTCGTGTCCTGCCAGAACGAGAAGTCGCAGCTGCAGAACAAGGCCTCCGCCATGGTCGTCCTGAAGGCCAAGCTCCTCGCCCTGAAGAAGGCTGAAGAAGCAGCGCTCAAGAAGGACCTCAAGGGCGACGTCCAGGCGAGCTGGGGCGACCAGATGCGCAACTACGTCCTCAACCCGTACCAGCTGGTCAAGGACCTGCGCACCGGCCTGGAGTCGGGCAACCCGTCCTCCGTCCTCGACGGCGAGATCGACGACTTCCTCGAGGCCGGCATCCGCTGGCGTCGCGGCGGCGTCGAGCAGACTGCCTGATCCTCGCGCCGCATGGAGCGGATCGCCGTTGGTGGCGTGACCCTCGCGTACGACGTGCGAGGTGACGGTCCGCCGATGGTGCTGCTGCACGGGCTCGGCGAGCGCGCCTCCGGCTGGGATCCGGTGCGGCCGGCGCTGGCGGCCGACCACACGACGTACGCCGTCGACCTGCGTGGTCACGGCGACAGCGACTGGCCGGGGGTGTACTCCCACGACGTCATCGAAGCCGACGTGACGGGGCTGCTCGATCGCCTCGGGCTGACGCGTGTCGTGCTGGTCGGGCACTCGATGGGCGGCAGCGTCGCCTTCCGCATCGCAGCGCACCGTCCCGACCTCGTCGGGCGGCTGGTCATCGAGGACGTGATCCCGCCGTTCCCGCGCACGCGTCCGATCCCGGAGCGACCGGGACGCGAGCTGGACTTCGACTGGGCCGCCGTCCCGGCACTCATGGCAGAGGCCTCGACCCATGACACTTCAGCGTGGGCAGACCTTGCGAGGATCGCTGCGCCGACCCTCGTCGTCTCCGGCGGCACCGCGTCGCACCTCCCGGACGAGCGGGTTGCGGAGGTGGTGCGCGTGATTCCCGAGTGTGACCTGGTCACGATCGAGGCGGGCCACCACGTGCACGCGGGGGAGCCCTCGGAGTTCGCGGATGTCGTGCTGGGGTGGCTCCGCCCGGCCTGATCCCGCAAGTTGCGCCGTGTCGACCTCAAGGTTGCGCCGTGTCGACGCCAAGGTTGCGCCGTGTGAATGGTTCAGGAGGCGGCGGTGGTGGCGACCTGGACGCACCAGGAGCCGGCGCGGTCGGTCAGTGCCTTGCCCGTCAGCACGCCAGCGGTGGGTGCGGCCTCGGAAGCGGCCGTTGCCGTGGATGCTGCCCCAGAGGCGGGCTGGTCCGCCGGCTTGGCGACGGGGGCCGTGATCGAGCAGCTGAGCCACGCGTCGCCGAAGAGGCCGCGGTAGGTGACGGTGGTCGTGGTGGAGGTGCGGCACAAGGTGCCCACCGCGGGGGACCCGAAGTCGTGCGGGTCGACAGGCTGGCAACCGCGCACCTTGCCGGCCTCGGCAACGAGCCGCGTCGCCTCATCCGGGGTGACCGGCGGAGCGAAGACCCAGGCCTTGGCGGTCAGGCCGGTCTCTCCGTCGAAGATGCAGCCGTACTCGTGGGCGATGTCCCCGGTGTCGGGCGACAGCTCGCCGTTGGCGTAGTGCCGGGTGGCGTCGGGCTCGTCGACCGCTGCGGCCACCGCATCGGTCGGGACCCGTGTGCAGAAGGAGATCCGCTGGACGGCGGCGGCGGTGCCGTCGTACGACGCGAGGGGGTCGGTGTGGCGGCTTCCGGTGTGCGCGGGGTCGCGTCGTTGCAGCCCCCCAGCGCGAGGCCCAGAGCGAGGGCCGGAAGGGCGGCGCGCAGCGCTCGGACGAGTCGTCCGGTTCGTCGGTCATGTGCCACGAGCCGCTGCATGGGGACACCCTAGGGCGTGCCGGGGCGACACGCCGGGTCCCCGGATCGCGTGCACCGCTCACCTAGACTCCGTCCAGTGATCCGCTTCGAGAAGGTCAGCAAGACGTATCCCGGCCAGACCAAGGCCGCCCTCGATCAGGTGTCCGTCGACATCGAGAAGGGCGAGTTCGTCTTCCTTGTCGGTTCGTCCGGCTCGGGCAAGTCGACGTTCCTGCGCCTGGTGCTGCGCGAGTACCAGTCGACGGAGGGACGGGTCTACGTCGCCGGCAAGCAGATCAACCGGCTCGCGAGCTGGAAGATCCCGCGGCTGCGCCGCCAGATCGGCACCGTCTTCCAGGACTTCCGCCTGCTGTCGAACAAGACCGTTGCGGAGAACGTCGCCTTCGCGCTGCAGGTGATCGGCAAGTCGCGCTCGGAGATCGAGCGGCTGGTTCCTGAGACTCTCGAGCTGGTGGGCCTCGGCGACAAGGCCGACCGCATGCCCGACGAGCTTTCTGGCGGTGAGCAGCAGCGCGTCGCCATTGCGCGCGCGTTCGTCAACCGGCCGATGATCCTGATCGCCGACGAGCCGACCGGAAACCTCGACCCGACCACCTCCCTCGACATCATGAAGCTGCTGGACCGGATCAACCGGACCGGCACCACCGTCATCATGGCCACCCACGACGCCGGGATCGTCGACCAGATGCGCAAGCGCGTGGTCGAGCTCGAGCACGGCCGCGTCGTGCGTGACGAGGCCCGCGGCGTCTACGGCAACGAGAACTGAGAGCCCCTTCATGCAGATGACCCATGTCTTCACCGAGCTCAAGCAGGGCCTCCGTCGCAACGTCTCCATGCACGTCGCGGTGGTCCTCACCCTCTTCGTCTCGCTGACCCTGGTCGGTCTGGGGGCGCTCCTCCAGGCGCAGGCGCAGAAGGCGCAGGAGCACTTCGGTGACATCAACCAGGTGGTCGTGTTCATGTGCAACGACGCCTCCAAGGCGAGCACGTGCAGCGGCACGGTGAGCCCCGCCCAGAAGGACGCGATCCTCAAGGTCGTCGACGAGAACCCCGAGGTCGCCGCTTTCCACGTCGAGTCCCAGGAGACGGCGTTCAAGAAGACCAAGGAGCTGTTCGGCGAGCAGTACCAGACCAAGCTCCCGCCCGACTTCGGCCCGAAGAACCTGCGCGAGTCGGTCTGGATCGACCTGAAGCAGCGCGACAAGGCCGACGGCATCATCAGCGCTGTCCAGGGTCTCGACGGCGTCGACAACATCCGTGACTCCCGTGCGCTGGTGCGACCGATCTTCCAGACGCTCGACGCACTCAAGTGGGGCGCGCTCGGCATCGCGGGCTTCCTCGTCTTCGCCGCCCTTCTCCTGGTCGCCAACACCATCCGCCTCACGGCGTACGCCCGCCGCCGCGAGATCGGCATCATGCGGCTCGTCGGTGCCGGCAGCCTCTACATCATGCTTCCGTTCCTCCTCGAGGCCCTGGTCACTGCGGTGGCTGGTGTCGCGCTGTCGGCGGTGGCGCTGGCGGCGTTCGAGTACTTCGCGATCGCCGAGGGCGTCGGCGCCCGGCTGCAGGTCATGCCGTGGATCGGCTGGACCGACTATGCGTGGGCCATCCAGTGGGTCGCCATCATCGGACCGCTCCTCACCGTGATTCCGACACTCCTGCTGACGCGCAAATACCTCAAAGTCTGATCGCGGTCACCTACCGTCGATTGCGTTCACTTCCCCGAACAAAGGTTTCACCCGTGGTAGCCCTCTTCCCCGCCGGCCACCACCGCCGCCTGGCAGTGCTTCTCGCGCTGCTGGTGACCGCGGCGGTGCTGTGGGCACCCTTCGCATCCGCGGAGGACGACGACCTGAAGGACAAGCAGAAGTCCGTCCAGCGCCAGATCAATGGCGCCAACGACGACCTCGGCGAGTCGAGCGCTGCCCTGGCCAAGGCGACCCGGTCGCTCCGCGCCGCGCAGGCGTCGCTGGCGAAGGCCGAGAAGGCACTCAACGCCACCCGGGTGGAGCTCGCGGCCGCGGCCGCCAAGGACGCGCAGATGCAGGCTCAGCTCGACCAGGCGGTCGCCGCGCTCGAGACCGCGCGCGTCCAGCTGGCCGAGGGTCGTGAGGATGTGGCCCGGCAGAAGCAGGCGCTCGCTGACCTCGTGACCTCGATCTACGAGCAGGGGGATCCGCGCCTGATCGGCTTCGCCGCCATTGCGATGGCAGGTGACCCGGGTGACATGACGCGTGCCATCGCCTTCAACGAGGCCTACAGCAACCGTGAGAACGCCGTCCTCGACGCGGTGGAGGAGGCCGAGCGCCAGCTCGCCGAGCGGGAAGCAGCAGTCGAGGAGCACAAGGTCACGATCGCGACGAACCGCGCACAGGCGGCCGCCAACCTGAAGACCAAGCAGGCGCTGGAGCACCGGGCCGCTGCCCAGACCGCGCAGGTGAAGGCGCTGGTGTCGCAGCGGAGCTCCGCGCAGGCGGCCGCCTCCCGGATCGCCAGTCACGACCGTGCCATCGTCGCCCGGCTGAAGAAGCAGGAGCAGCGCATCTCGGCGGAGCTCGCCCGCCGTGCACGGGAGGCGCTCGCCCAGGGGGGCGGCGGAGGCAACCGCGGCGGATTCCTCGACTACCCGGTGAACGGGCCGATCACCTCCCCGTTCGGCTACCGACGCCACCCGATCTTCGGTGACATGCGACTGCACAACGGCGTCGACTTCGGTGCTTCGTGCGGTCAGAAGCTGTACGCCTCGGCCAACGGCACTGTCGTCGCCAAGGGCGGCGGCGACTGGGATCCGTCGGGCAACTACCTCTACATCGACCACGGTGCACACGCGGGTGTCGGCCTGAGCACGAGCTACAGCCACGCCATCCGCTACGTCGTGTCCGTCGGGCAGCGTGTGAGCCGCGGCCAGCTCGTCGGGTACGTCGGGTCGACCGGCTGGTCCACCGGCTGCCACCTCCACTTCACGGTCAAGGAGAACGGCGTCAACGTCGACCCCATGAAGTGGCTCTGACACGGCATGTGCCGGCGCAGGTGATGGGTGTGGGCAAATTGATTGCCCGCTCCTGAGAGAATGGCCGAATGGCCAGGGAACAGGGCACCAAGCCCATCGCGCAGAACCGCAAGGCGCGGCACGACTACCACATCGAGGAGACCTGGGAAGCCGGGATCTCCCTGATGGGGACCGAGGTCAAGTCGCTGCGCCAGGGTCGTGCCTCCCTCGTCGACGGGTTCGCGGAGGTCGAGAACGGCGAGGTGTTCCTGCTGCAGGTGCACATCCCGGAGTACTCCCAGGGCACGTGGACCAACCACGCCTCGCGTCGCCGGCGCAAGCTGCTGCTCAACCGGGTCGAGATCGACCGCATCGAGCGCAAGATCTCCGACAAGGGCTACACGCTCATCCCGCTCTCGATGTACTTCAAGGACGGTCGGGCCAAGGTGGAGCTCGCGCTCGCGCGAGGCAAGAAGGAGTACGACAAGCGGCACAGCCTTGCGGAGAAGCAGGCAACCCGTGAGAAGGAGCAGGCGGTCCAGCGTCGTCTCAAGGGCTTCAAGGACTGACTGGTGTGTGAAGCCGGCGCCGGATCGGTCGACCGGGACTACGTCGTCACCGACCTCCCCGCCTTCATCGCGAGGCTCGGTGTCCCGGGGCTGTTCGACGTCCACACGCACTTCCACCCGCCGCGGGTCTTCGAGAAGGTCCGTGCAGCGTTCGACCAGGCCGGGCCGTTCATCGGGCGTGCGTGGCCGATCCGCTACCGCTCGGACGAGGAGGAGCTGGTCGCCACGCTCCGCTCCTTCGGCGTACGCCGCTTCCCGGCGCTGACCTACGCGCACAAGCCAGACATGGCCGAGTTCCTCAACGACTGGTGCACAGGCTTCGCAGCCCGCACCCCCGGTTCGCTGCTGTCCGCGACGTTCTACCCGGAGCCCTCAGCGGAGGAGTACGTCGCCCGGCGCCTCGCCGCAGGCACGGAGATCTTCAAGGTCCATGTGCAGGTCGGCGCCTTCTCGGTGCTGGACCCGCTGCTGGATCGCGTGTGGGCGCAGGTGGCCGAGGCAGGCACCCCGGTCGTCCTGCACGCCGGCTCCGGACCGATGCCGGGCGCGCACACGGGGCCCGCTCCGGTCGAGGAGCTGCTCGGGCGCCACCCCCGGCTCTGCCTGGTGATCGCGCATGCCGGGGCCCCCGAGTCGGAGGAGTTCCTCGCCCTCGCCGAGCAGTTCGAACGGGTCCACCTCGACCTGACCATGGTCTTCACCGACTTCTTCGAGGAAGCGGGCCGGTTTCCCGGCGTACTCCTGCCGAGGCTGGCCGCACTGCAGGACAAGGTGCTCTTCGGGTCCGACTTCCCGAACATCCCGTATCCCTATGCCCACCAGGTCGCCGTGCTCGAACGACTCGAGCTGGGTGACGCATGGTTGCGGGCGGTCTGCTGGGAGAACGGTGCGCGGATGTTCGGCGCCGGATAACCGGTCCGCTTCTGTGGGCCCGTGCACGTAGACTGGTGCAGTCGGCCGTTGAGGGTCGACACGCTTGAAAACTCAAGAGGGGCTGATCGGTTTCGACTTGGGACGTTAGTTCCAGGGGAAGCGGGTCGAGAAGCCAGCGTTATCTCGTTAACGATCGCTGGAAACCTATAGTTGCCAACTCAAACCGCAACGACTTCGCTCTCGCTGCCTGAGCAGTGATCGAAGGGTCAGACCGGGCACCCGTCCTCGTCCCGGATCCTGGCCTCATTCAGAGGACTTGCTGATCAACTTCCGTGGGGAGGGTTGATCGGGACTTAATCCCGACTGAGCCCGTCGGCGCACGTGTCCGTGCAAGCGCCGGGGCCGAGAAAAGCGCATACCGCGGACTACACCCGTAGAAGACCTGGATCGACGCTCGAGGACCGGGGTTCGATTCCCCGCAGCTCCACAAGACAGCCCTCTTGAGCTTGGCCCGGCGCATGTGCGCCGGGCCAAGCTGCATTTCCACGACAGGAGATCAGGTGAAGACTTTTGGTCACATGCTGACGAAAAGTCTTCACCCTGATCTAGCGTCGCCATGTGGGCTGCATCTTCTGCTCGATCGTCGCGGGGGAGACCCCTGCTGACGTGGTGCTCGAGACAGAGGAGCTCGTGGCGTTCCTCGACCGGCGGCCGGTCTTCAAGGGGCACACGCTGCTGGTCCCGAAGGCCCACCACGCCACGCTGCCCGACCTCCCGGCGGAGCTGCGCGACCCGTTCCTCGCTGCCGCGCAACGGCTGGCTGCTGCGATGGTCGACGGTCTCGGAGCGCAGGGCTCCTTCGTGGCCATGAACAACACCGTCTCCCAGTCGGTGCCACACCTGCACTGCCACGTCGTGCCGCGCACCAAGGGCGACGGGCTGCGCGGCTTCTTCTGGCCGCGGCACGGCTATGCCTCCGGCGAGCCGGGGGAGTACGCCGCCAGATTGCGCTCCGTTCTAGAGTGACCCGGGGCTACCCGACGGGGTCCCGCCAATGTCTTCAGGAGGAATGAGTCATGGGTCGTTTTGATGGCCGCGTCGCACTGATCACGGGTGCTGCACGCGGCATCGGTTTCGGTATTGCCCAGCGCTTCGCCGAGGAAGGTGCCGCGATCGCGATCGTGGACCTCAACGAGGCCGACGCCGCGGAGGCTGCCGCCAAGCTGCCGAAGGCAGCCCAGACCCATGTCGGCATCGGCTGCGACGTCGCGGACCGTCCGTCGGCCGAAGCGGCTGTTGCCCGCGCTGTCGAGGAGCTCGGTGGCCTGCACATCCTGGTCAACAACGCCGGCATCACCCGTGACAACCTGCTGTTCAAGATGACCGACGCGGACTGGGACTCGGTCATGGCCGTCCACCTGCGTGGGCCGTTCCTGATGACCCAGGCTGCCCAGAAGGTCTTCACCGAACAGCGTTACGGCAAGGTGCTCAACCTCTCCAGCATCTCGTCCTACGGCAACCGCGGGCAGGCCAACTACTCGGCGGCGAAGGCTGGCGTGCAGGGCTTCACCCGCACCCTCGGCATGGAGCTCGGCCCCTTCGGGATCAACGTCAACGCGATCGCTCCCGGATTCATCGTCACCGAGATGACCGAGGCCACCGCCCGCCGTCTCAAGCTCGAGCCGGAGGAGTTCTTCAAGCTCAACGCCGAGCACAACCCGGTCCGCCGGATCGGCTATCCCGAGGACATCGCGGCCGCCGCGGCGTTCCTCTGCAGCGACGAGGCGTCGTACATCACAGGGCAGACGCTCAACGTCTGTGGCGGCGCCGCGATCCACTGATTGCCTCCAAAACAGCTGCTGACCTGCGGTTTTGCAACCCGGCCCGATCTCAGCGGGCCGGGTTGCCTGCGTCACGGGACCCAGATCACATGCCAAATCAGCGGTCTGAGTTGGCAATACAGACCCGAGTCCGCTTACGGTTTTTGGACCAACAACTGAACACAGCGCGACCGAGTACGCCGAGTCCTGCCCCGCGGTCGCGTTCCTTGTCATCGACATTGGGCAGGAGTGGGGGACCCACAGGTTCCACGCGGTCTCCGGATCGCTCGGGGTGAAGCCACCTAGGTGGCGGGGCACTTTCCAGCTCTAACCCGACAGCTCACCTCACAGGCGTGGGAAAGGAATACCCCCATGCCTGCGATTTCTCGCATGCGTAGTTTTTTTGCGCTCCCGTTCGTCCTGCTGCTCATGATGAGCGGCCTCGCGTTGACCCAGGTCGCCGTTGCCCCTGAGGCCGACGCCCTCACTCGCTCGCAGAAGATCGCGACCGGTCTCCGCATCGCCAAGAACCAGATCGGCGACCCGTACCGCTACGGCGCGGCCGGTCCCGGTGCGTTCGACTGCTCGGGCCTCATCTACTACTCGATGCGCAAGGCCGGCATCTCCGTGCCGCGCACCTCGAGCGGCCAGGCGTCGTACGCCCGTCGCATCTCCAAGTCCAACCTGCGCCCCGGCGACCTCATGTACTTCAGCGGCCACATCGGCATCTTCGTCGGCCGCAAGGACGGGCGTGTCCTGATGCTCGACGCGCCGAGCTCCGGCAAGCGCGTCAGCATCCGCACGCCGTGGACGACCTCGTGGACCGCCTACACGCTGCGCGGCTGATCGAGTCCTTCTCGGGAGTTTGAGGGCGCGCCTCCACCGAAGGGTGGCGGCGCGCCCTCAGACTTTGGGCGACCGCCTGCCATGGAACTGCCTGACGATCGGAGCCACACCGTGCGCCGCACCCGCATGTCCCTCGCCGCCACTGTTGCCGCCAGCCTGCTGTTGGCCGGCTGTGGGGGTGGAGGCAGCGACCAGCCGGGTGCCGATGGTGGTTCTCCTGAGGGCAAGCCCGCCGTGGTCGAGACCTGGCCGCTGACCGGGCAGCAGGTCCCCGACGGCAAGTCGCCCAAGTCCCCGGCGTACATCGTCAAGATCGACAACACCGCGGCGAGCAACCCGCAGGTGGGCCTCGGCAAGGCCGACCTTGTCGTCGAGGAGCTGGTCGAGGGTGGCATCACCCGGCTCGCGGCCTTCTTCCAGTCGCAGCTGCCGCGCAAGGTGGGCCCGGTCCGGTCGATGCGCCTCACCGACATCGGGATCGCCAAGCCGCTCGGTGCCGAGATCGTCACGTCGGGCGCCGCGGGCGTGACCCTCCAGGGCCTCGCCGAGGCCGGCGTGAAGTTCGCCGACATGAGCAACCCTGCCGTCGCGCGGGTCAGTGACGGCCAGCACGACTCGCTGCACAGCGTGATGGCGGACCTGGTCAAGCTGTCGCGCCAGAAGAAGCAGTCCAGCCGGCCGGTCGACTACCTGCCCTGGGGCAAGGCCAGCGACTTCCCGGGTGGCCGTGCCGCCACGAGCATCGACGCCCGCATGTCCGCCGCGCGCACCGCCCACTGGTCGTTCAGCGGTGGCAAGTACCGCCTCGACAACAGCTACATGCCTGCCGATGACACGTTCACGGCCGACACGGTCATCGTGTGCAAGGTCAGGACCTCGGTGGCGTCCTACACCGACCCGGCAGGCAACCCGGTCCCGATCTCGCACTTCGAGGGCACCGGCGACGCCGTGATCTTCCACGGCGGCAAGGCGGTGCGCGGCACCTGGACCAAGTCCCAGATCGGCACGACCGTCACCTTCGCGACCAAGACCGGCTCGCTCACGGTCCCGGCCGGCAAGACCTGGCTGCACCTGGTGCCGAACACCGGTGGTGACGTCAGCTTCCGCTGACGTCCGGCTTCTTCTCCCCGAGGGCGCGGATGCCCGCGAGGAAGAGTCCCATCGCACTCTCGACCCGGATGCTGGCGGCAGCCGGGTCGGCGCTGCCGACGACGGTCTCGCCCGCTGCGGACAGGGCGCCGAAGAAGATCCGCGCGATCGTCTGGAGCATGTCGTCGTCCAGGGCGAGCTCCTCGTCGCCGAGGAGGTCGCGCACGAGGCCCTGGACGATGCCGAAGGTCGACCGGTCCTCCTGCTCGCGGTGGCGCTCGCGCCCGAGGACCGCCGGGCCCTCCTGGACGACCACGCGTGAGTACGTCGGTTGCTGGACGATGCGGAGGAACTCGCGCAGGCCGGCGAGCGCCTTCTCGGAGGGATCAACCACGCCCTTGATGGCCTTCTGGATCTGACGCGCGGCCTGGTCCTCGACGTCCTCGAGGACCGCTTCGAAGATGCCCTGCTTGCCGCTGAAGTGGTGGTAGAGCGCGCCCTTGGTGACCTTGGCGTCGGCGACGATCGCGTCGAGCGACGTCGCGGCGTACCCGCGGAGGGCGAAGAGCGACTCGGCGGCCATGACCAGGGCCTTCCGGGTCGAGGCGGAGTACTGCTGCCGACGGGAGATGCCCGTCACTGCGCCGACCGACGGAACCCGTGGGATCGGCAGCTTCGGCCGTCGTTCGCTTCGCTCGCCGGAGCCCTCGGTCTTACTCATGGTCGGAGTGTAGTGAGGGCGGTCACTGGACAGGTGTCAAGGATCACCGCGTGCCGGGTTGGCATACCGCGAGTATGCGACGTACGGTCGTTACGTACCAGCGGTATGTGTGGATGAGACGAAAGGAGCAACACCATGAACTGGGATGCTTTTCATCGACGTGGGGATGTCCTCAACGCTGTGATCGCCGAGCTCGACAACCGTCGTGACGGCGTGGCCCCGATGTACCTGCCCGGCGTGGAGCAGACGTTCCGCGACGAGCTCGACCTCCTGTCGGCGCTGTCGCTCAAGTGGCACACGCGTCTCTCGGGTCGCCTCGAACGAGTCATGAGCGAGGAGCCCCTGAACTACGAGGCGGCCGTGATCGGCGCCTGGCGCGACAACGTCGCCGAGCTGCCCGGCATCCGCCTGGCACTCGACGCGGCGCTGGCCGGCACCGACGCCGAGATCCTCGCCGTCATCGGCAAGTCCCAGGCGAAGGAGCACGAGCTCCTGGCCCTGTGGTCCGGCCGCGTGTCGGCCTATCAGCTCGAGGAGTACGGCGACCGCGAGGGCGCCAAGGTCGAGCTCCTGGCCCGCGAGGGCTTTGAGTTCCCGGCCGCGGTCGAGGCGCCTGCCGAGCCGCTGAGCTTCCTCGAGCGCCTCAAGGCTGCCGTCGCCTGATCTCCGGATCACCGACGGACAGTCCCCGATGGCGTCGGTCGCAGGCCTCCCCGCCTGCTGACCACACCGTGACGGCCCCGGGTGCTGGCGCACCCTCCCCGCGGCTTCCCGGCCGCGATCCCTCCCCCCGCGCCGGCCCCGGGGCTCGTCGTTTCCACCCCTTTGTTTCGCATAGGATCAGACCTGTGAGCACCCCCATCGGATTCAGCCAGACCGACGTCCTCGAGGACATACGCGAGCTGCCCACCGAGGACGGTGACCACGAGAAGTTCTCGCACTACGTGCCGAAGGACAAGCTCACCGAGGCGATGGTCATGGGCACCCCCGTCATCGCCCTGTGCGGCAAGGTCTGGGTGCCGAGCCGTGCGCCCGAGAAGTTCCCCGTCTGCCCCGACTGCAAGGAGATCTGGGAGTCCTTGCAGCCCGGCGGCAAAGACGGGGACGACGCGTGACAGCACCGCGCGACGCGGATCTCTTCGGAGCTGACCTTTCTGGCGATGAGCTGCTGGACTCCGTCCCGCAGGCGCCAGGTGCGCTGACCCCTGCCTGGCCGGACCGTGCTGCCTGGGGCACCGCGACCTCGCTGCGTGCCTGGCAGGCCGCCGCGATGCGGAAGTACTTCGACGAGTCGCCGCGTGACTTCCTGGCCGTGGCAACGCCGGGAGCGGGCAAGACCACGTTCGCGCTGACCGTCGCTGCCGAGCTGTTGAGCCGTCGTGTGATCGACCGGATCACGATCGTGGCGCCGACCGAGCACCTGAAGGTCCAGTGGGCCGAGGCGGCGGCGCGTGCCGGCATCCCGATCGACCCGACGTACTCCGCGGGGCAGGGCAAGACCTCGACCGAGTACCTCGGCATCGCGGTCACCTATGCCGGTGTCGCGGTGAACCCGCTCGCGATGCGTATCCGCACCGAGCGCACCAAGACGCTGGTCATCCTCGACGAGGTGCACCACGCGGGTGACGCCCTGTCGTGGGGTGAGGGTGTCCGCGAGGCGTTCGACCCGGCGACCCGTCGGCTCGCGCTGACCGGCACGCCGTTCCGCTCGGACATCAACCCGATCCCGTTCGTCACCTACGCGCCGGGACCCGACGGCATCCCGCGCAGCCTTGCTGACTTCACCTACGGCTACGGCCACGCGCTTGCCGATCACGTCGTGCGCCCGGTCCTGTTCATGGCGTACTCCGGCGAGATGCAGTGGCGCACGAGCGCCGGCGACGAGGTCGTGGCACGTCTCGGCGAGCCGCTGACCAAGGACATGACCGCGCAGGCGCTGCGCACCGCGCTGGACCCCGCCGGCTCGTGGATGCCGTCCGTGCTCGAGGCCGCCGACAGGCGGCTCTCGGAGGTACGCCGCCACGTGCCCGATGCCGGCGGACTCGTGATCGCGAGCGACCAGACCTCTGCCCGCGCCTACGCCAAGCTGCTCAAGGGAATCTCCGGGGAGTCGCCCACGGTGGTGCTCTCCGACGAGAAGTCAGGCTCGAAGAAGATCGCGGCGTTCACCGAGTCGGATGCGCGCTGGATGGTCGCGGTCCGCATGGTCTCCGAGGGCGTCGACGTTCCGCGGCTGGCGGTCGGTGTCTACGCCACGACGATCTCGACGCCGCTCTTCTTCGCGCAGGCGGTCGGGCGCTTCGTCCGTGCCCGCAAGCGCGGCGAGACTGCTTCGGTCTTCGTGCCTTCCGTGCCGAACCTGCTCGGCCTGGCCTCCGAGATGGAGGTTGAGCGCGACCACGTCCTGGGCCGCAAGGTGACGGACGACGGCGACATGTTCGCCCCTGAGGACGCGATGGTCGCGCAGGCGAACGCGTCCGAGTCTGCGTCGGGGGAGCTCGAGTTCTCCTTCGAGGCGCTCGGGTCCGAGGCGACCTTCGACCGGGTGCTCTTCGACGGTGGCGAGTTCGGCCACTCCGGCGAGGTGCACGTGGGGTCCGACGAGGAGATGGACTTCCTCGGCATTCCTGGCCTGCTCGAGGCCGACCAGGTGCGAGACCTCCTGCGCTCGCGGCAGAGTGAACGGGCGAGCAAGCAGAAGGCTGCCGCGCGCGGGACCCGGCCTGGTGGCGAAGCCGGCGATGAGCGGAGCGACCGACGCCATCCCACGGTGGCACAGGTCAGCACCCACGAGCAGCTGGCGCTGTTGCGGCGCGAGCTCAACGGCCTGGTCGCTGCGTGGTACCACCGCACCTCGCAGCCGCATGGCGTCACCCACTCGGCCCTGCGCAAGGAGTGCGGCGGGCCAGCCGCTGCCGTGGCCACCGCTGACCAGCTGCAGGCTCGCATCGACAAGATCCGCGACTGGGCGATCGGGCGCAAGAGCTCCTGACCGGCGTCTTGCCGGTGGGTCAGGCGGGCTCGCGGAGCTTGGCTCCCGGCCCGGGCTGGGCCACGACATTGCGCGCCTGCTCGAGCGTGTGCCCCTTGTCGCAGGTCAGCTCCACCTGGACCAGGCCGCCGCACTCGCGGTGCGCGAACTCCACCGCCGCGCCGTCCGGGTCGGGGAGATGCTTGTTGCCCCAGGCGGCAACCGTGACCAGCACCGGGTAGAGGTCGATGCCCTTGGTCGTGAGCCGGTATTCGTGGCGAGGGCGCTGTCCGGTCACCTGGTACGGCACCTTCTCCAGGATCCCGTGGTCGACGAGGAGCCGGAGCCGGTCGGTGAGCACCTGGCGGGGGATCGGCGTGCGCAGGCGCATGTCGTCGAAGCGACGCACGCCGTTGAAGACCTCGCGGACAACGACGAGGGTCCACCGCTCGCCGAAGATCTCCATCGTCCGCCCGATGGGGCAGTTGTCGGTGCGGTAGTCGAGCGCAGACGGCCGGTCGGCTGCGCGCTCGCTCGCGGGGGTGGTCATGGTCACATGCTAAGTCTTATTGACAGACCCAGCAAGGGGAGCGGATGCTGAGTCCATGACGCAGACCGAGGCACGTCGCACCGAGACCGAGCCCGATTCCGGATTCCCCATGGAGTCGAGGACCCACTCCTGGACGCCGCCGTCCCGGGTCGACTTCACCCCGCTGGTGGGCCTGGACGGCCTCGGCCAGCTCGAGGCGATGGTCACCGGAAAGATGCCGCCGCCTCCCGTGATGTCGCTGGTCGGCATGACCGGGTTCCACCCCGAGCGGGGTCGCGTGGTGGTCGAGATGCCGGCGGCGGAGTTCCACTACAACCCGCTCGGCGGCGTGCACGGCGGAGTCATCTCCACCCTGCTCGACACGGCAGCCGGCTGCTCGGTGCACTCGACGCTGGCCGAGGGGGAGATGTACACGTCCCTCGACCTGACCGTGAAGTTCCTCCGCCCGGTCACGGCCGACTCCGGCCTGCTGCGGTGCGAGGGCAGGGTCATCCAGCGCGGACGGCGCACGGCGCTCGCCGAGGCGCAGCTCTTCGACGAGTCCGGCAAGCTGCTGGCGCACGCCACCTCGAGCTGCATGATCTTCAGTTGAGCACTGCCTTCAGCTGAGCGCAGCCTTCGGCTGAGGGCGGCGAGCCCCCGGTGATCAGAACTGGGGCGGGTGGCCCCGCCGTGTCATGCGGCGCGCGGGGCGGCCGGACTAGCGTCGATCGGGTCCTGCATCACGCGCCAAGGAGAGCCGTCATGAAGTACGTCGTCACGTGGGAGCCGCTTCCCAGTGTCACCGAAGAAGCAGAGGCCCGGTCGCTCCAGGTCTTCAGCAACTGGGCCCCCAGCGAGGGTGCGACCTTCCTCGAGTTCCTCGGCCGGGTAGACAATCGTGGCGGGTTCGCGGTCGTCGAGACGGACGACGCGGCGCTGATCGCGAAGGACATCGCGCCGTTCGGCGTCTGGTTCGCCTTCGGCGTCTATCCGGTGCTCGAGATCGCGGACTCTGCCGCGGTGGGCGCCGGAGCTGTCGCCTTCCGTGCATCGGTTGGCTGACCTTGCTCGCGGGGCGGTCCTGCGGGCCGTCGGTCAGAACGGCGGGCGGCCCAGCCCGCTGATCCGGAACCGTCCCCACGGGTCGCGGTCGCTCAGGCGGCCCGCCGCGGAGTCGAAGGGCGTGTGCAGCGTGATGGTCGCGCCGCTGTCGACATCGGGCAGTGCTGAGGATGCAGCGATCCGGCCGTGCCAGTGCGTGTGGCCGTCGAGCGGCTGGAACTCACTGCGCAGCTGGACCTCGACCGCGTGCACCGTCCGCTCGACGGTGATCTCGGCAGGGCCGTCGTACGCCGCGCCCGCTGAGTGCGCGATCGGCCGGGGTGCTTGACGCATCGTCGTCATGGGGCGACTCTAGCAAAGTACCCGAGACATGGAGTCCCACTAATGACGGATCTTGTTGTACCGGCCGAGAAGCTCGCCGTTCGCCTGTTGAACTCCACCGCGCGCCAGTCCTACGACCCGGACGTCGACATCGACTGGACCGCGCCGCCCGTGCCCGGCAAGTTCTGGATGCAGCCGGAGCGCATGTCGCTCTACGGAACGAAGCTCTGGGACGGCCTCGACGAGGAGCAGCGCATCGAGCTGAGCAAGCACGAGGTCGCCAGCATCGCCAGCGTCGGGCTCTGGTTCGAGGTGCTCCTCATGCAGGTCCTCCTCCGCGACGTGTACGACGCCGACCCGAGGTCCGCGCGCACCCAGTGGGCGCTGACGGAGATCGGCGACGAGACCCGGCACTCGGTCATGTTCGGGAGAGCCCTGGCAACGATGGACATGCCCGCCTACGGCCCGCGGCGCAAGGCGCGGGAGCTCGCGCGCTGGGGCAAGGGCGCGCTGCGTGGCGCCTCGGCGTACTCCGCGATCCTGATCGGCGAGGAGCCGGTGGATCGCTGGCAGCGGGACCTGATGCGCGACGACCGGATCCAGCCGCTGACGCGGATGGTCGCCCGGATCCATGTCCTCGAGGAGGCGCGGCACGTGACCTTCGCGCGCGAGGAGCTGGTCCGCGAGGCGAAGAACCTCGGGCGCACCCAGCGGGCGTTTCATCAGCTCGTGACCGCGCAGGCGGCACTGACCACGATGCGGTCGCTGGTCCATCCGGACGTCTACGCGTCGGTCGGGCTCGACCCGCGGGAGGCGCGGGTCGCGGCGCTGCGCAACGAGCACTACCGCGGGACGATCGCCTGGATGGGGGAGAAGATCATGCCGTTCCTCGAGGAGCAGGGCATGGTCGGCGCGGCGCATCGCAAGGTCTGGAAGGCGTCATTCCTGATGCCGTGACTGCTCCCCGGTGGAACGATGGGCGACATGCCGTCGTACGTCGCGTTCCTCCGCGCCATCAACCTGGGCGCGAAGCGCAAGTTCCCCAAGGACGACATCGCCCGCGTGGTCGCCTCGACCGGAGCACGCGATGTCGCGACGCACATCAACACCGGCAACGTCCGGCTGACCTCGGGGGCACGCTCGCGGGAGAAGGTCGAGGCCGCGCTGGAGTCGGCCTTCGCGGCCGACCGCGGCTTCGAGGTCCCGACGATCGTGTTCGCCACCGATGAGTTGCGGGCGATCGTCGACGACATCGAGGAGCTGCACGATCCGGCGCTGATGCGGCACTACGTGCTGCTGCTGAAGGACGAGCCATCCTCTGAGGTCGTGGCGACTGTCCACGCCCTCGAGTCAGGACCGCACCGCGCGGTGATCCGGGGACGCGCCGCACACCTCCTGCTCGGCGAGGGTTACGAGGCGGGCGGCGTCGATCCGCTCAAGGCCGAGAAGCTGCTCGGGGTTGCGACCAATCGCAACCACACGGTGCTCCGGGCCATCGCCGACAAGTGGCTCTGACAGTCCCCAACACCAGGACCCCCATTTCGCAGGGAAAGGGTCGTGGTGTTGGGGGCTATCGGTCGTTCAGGCGGTGAGGGCGGGATAGTCCGTGTAGCCGCGGGCGCCGCCGCCGTAGAACGTCGCCAGGTCGGGCTCGTTCAGGTCGGCGCCGGTGCGCAGGCGCTCGGGCAGGTCCGGGTTGGCGATGAACGCACGACCGAAAGCCGCGGCGTCGATCAGGCCGGCCTCGATCAGGCGCTCGGCCTTCCCCGCGTCGTACGCGCCGGCGCCGACGATCACGCCGGGGTACGCCGCGCGGAGCTGCTGGCGGTACTCGTCGGTGAGCTCGGGGCCGCCGGCCCAGTCCGGCTCGGAGAGGTGCAGGAAGGCCACGCGCCGGCGGTTGAACTCGGCGGCCAGGTAGAGACCGGCCTCCGCGCCCTCGGGGTCCTGCAGGCCGTTGAAGGATCCGATGGGGGAGATCCGGATGCCGACGTGCGCGGCGTCCCACTCGTCGATGACCGCGTCGAGGACCTCGAGCATCAGCCGGGCCCGGTTCTCCAGCGAGCCGCCGTACGCGTCGGTGCGGAAGTTGCTGTCGGCGGAGAGGAACTGGTGCAGGAGGTAGCCGTGGGCGCCGTGGATCTCGACCAGGTCGAAGCCTGCCTCCCGGGCGTTGCGCGTCGCGACGCGGTAGTCCTCGACGACCGCGGCGATCTCCTCGACGGTCAGCGCGCGGGGCGTGGGGCACTCGGCCCGGGTCAGGTTGCCGTCCTCGCCGCGGATGGTGGTGCGGTTGCGGTAGGCGACGGCGCTCGCGGACACCGGCAGGGCGCCGTCGTGCAACGAGTCGTGCGAGACCCGCCCCACGTGCCAGAGCTGGGGCGCGATCACGCCACCGACCGCGTGGACGGCGTCGGTGACCTGACGCCACCCGGCGACCTGCTCGGCCGAGTAGATGCCGGGAGTGTCGGCGTACCCCTTGCCCTGGGGCGAGACCTGCGTGCCCTCGGTGATGATCAGGCCCGCCCCGGCGCGCTGGACGTAGTACTCCGCCATCAGTGCGTTGGGCACGTCGCCGGGCTGGTCCGCGCGCATGCGGGTCAGTGGCGCCATGAAGGCGCGGTTGGCGACCTGGACGGCGCCGACGGTCAGAGGCTGGAAGAGGAGTTCGGTCACGGTGGCGTCAACGGGTGCATGCGGTCGTGCATTCCCCGGACCAGGTCGTCGTGTTCAATTCGTGACCCCTCCTTGTGACACCATGGACGGCGTGTCAGCAGCGAGCCCCTCCCACGTTGATCCGGGCGTCGATTCGTCTCTGTTGCCCGACGAGATCACCTTCCTCGCGAAGCCGTGGGTGACGATCGTCTGGAACGATCCGGTCAACCTCATGTCCTACGTGACCTTCGTCTTCCAGAAGTACTTCGGCTACGACAAGAAGAAGGCCGAGAAGCTGATGATGGAGGTGCACGAGGACGGTCGCTCCGTCGTGTCCACCGGAACTCGCGAGGAGATGGAGCGCGACGTGCAGGCCATGCATGAGTACGGGCTCTGGGCCACCATGGAGAAGAGCTCGTGAGCGGCGCGAACGTGAGGACACCGTGAGCGGCTTCGCCAAGCACAGGAAGAGCGGCCGGATCATCGCCGACTTCACCGGCTTCGAGGCCGAGCTGCTCCGTTCGCTGGCCGGCCAGCTGGTCGAGCTCCTGCACAACGAGACCGCCGAGCCACGTGACGACCGTGACCCGCTCGAGGCGATGCTCGACTTCTCGGGTCCCACGAGCGAGCCGGAGGACCCGGTGCTCGCCCGGCTCTTCCCCACGGCGTACCCGGACGATGACGAGGCGGCAGCCGAGTTCCGCCGCTTCACCGAGGGGGCGCTGCGCGACGGCAAGTCCCGCGCCGCCGAGACGATCATCGACAGCCTCGAGGAGGCGGGCCTCCCGCCGGAGCTGACCGAGGACGGGCTCCACTTCGACGTCGAGCTCGACGAGCCGGAGGCGATGACCTGGATGCGGTCGTTCACCGACATCCGGCTGGCCCTCGCCACCCGGCTCGGCATCGAGGAGGGCGACGAGGAGTACTGGGCCTCCCTGCCCGACGAGGACCCGACCCTGCAGGCGCACGACATCTACGAGTGGGTCGGCTACCTGCAGGAGACGCTGGTCGAGGCGCTCCAGCGCTGAGTCCGGCTGTTCGTGGGCCCTGTCCGCCTCCCGGGCCGAAGCCGCCGGATGCAGGGTGGCGCCGCGTTCTCACCTAGTCTTGGGCCCGTGTTGACCCTCGACCAGGCCACGTACGACGCGATCGTGGCGCACGCCAAGCGGGACCACCCCGACGAGTGCTGCGGCATTGTTGCGGGCCCGGAAGGCAGCGACCGCCCCGAGCGGTTCATCGAGATGATCAACGCCGCGGGGAGTCCCACCTTCTACGAGTTCGACTCGACGGAGCTGTTGCAGCTCTACAAGGAGATGTGGGACCGCGACGAGGAGCCGGTGATCGTCTACCACTCGCACACCGCGACGGAGGCGTACCCGAGCCGCACCGACATCGGCCTGGCGAGCGAGCCCAACGCGCACTACGTGCTGGTCAGCACACGCGAGCACGGGAATAACGACGGCCCCGTGGAGTTCAGGTCCTACAGAATCATCGACGGCGAAGTGACCGAAGAAGAGGTCGCTGTCGTCCCTGCTAAGCCCTTGATTGAGGAGCACCAGTAATGGCCATTGAGGTCCGGATCCCCACCATCCTGCGCACCTACACCGGCGGCGAGAAGGCCGTCGACGCCGAGGGTGCCACGCTGGCTGCTCTCATCGACAACCTGGAGGCCAGCCACGCTGGCCTCAAGGACCGTCTCATCGAGAACGGTGACCTGCGCCGATTCATCAACGTCTACATCAACGACGAGGACGTCCGCTTCATCGGCGGTCTCGAGGCTGAGCTCTCCGACGGCGACCAGGTCGTCGTACTCCCTGCCGTTGCTGGTGGAGCTGCCTGAGTTTCGCGGGCTTCGGCCCAACACGCGATACTGCGCACATGGCTCGCTACGACAACCTCCTCGCCTCGGTCGGCAACACGCCTCTGGTGGGGCTGCCGCGTCTGTCGGCTTCCATCGGCGGAGGGGGCCTCAACGGTGGTGGAGACGTCCGCATCTGGGCCAAGCTGGAGGACCGCAACCCGACCGGCTCGATCAAGGACCGCCCGGCCCTGAAGATGATCGAGAAGGCGGAGAAGGAAGGCCTTCTCCACCCGGGCTGCACGATCCTCGAGCCCACCTCGGGCAACACCGGCATCTCGCTGGCGATGGCTGCGAAGCTCAAGGGCTACCGCACCGTCTTCGTCATGCCGGAGAACACCTCCGAGGAGCGGCGCCAGATCCTGCGCATGTGGGGCGCCGAGATCCACTCCTCGCCGGCCGCCGGTGGCTCCAACGAGGCCGTGCGCGTGGCCAAGCGCATGGCCGACGAGCACCCCGACTGGGTGATGCTCTACCAGTACGGCAACGACGCCAACGCCCTCGCGCACGAGGAGGGCACCGGCCCCGAGCTGTTGGCCGACCTCCCCGACATCACCCACTTCGTGGCCGGTCTCGGCACCACGGGCACGCTCATGGGTGTCTCGCGGTTCTTCCGCAAGGCCAAGCCCGACGTCCGCATCGTTGCCGCCGAGCCGCGCTACGGCGAGCTGGTCTACGGGCTGCGCAACCTCGACGAGGGCTTCGTCCCCGAGCTGTACGACGCGTCGCTGATCGACTCGCGGTTCTCGGTCGGCCCGCGCGACGCCGTACGCCGCGTCCGTGAGCTGCTCGAGATGGAAGGGATCTTTGCCGGCATCTCCACCGGCGCGATCCTGCATGCCGCGCTCGGCCAGGCCGCCAAGGCGGTCAAGGCGGGCGAGACCGCGGACATCGCGTTCGTCGTGGCCGACGGCGGCTGGAAGTACCTTTCGACCGGCGCCTACGAGGGCACTGTCGACCAGGCGGAGGACCGTCTCGAGGGCCAGCTCTGGGCGTGACGCTCGTCATCGGGTGAGCCGGATCGCAGAATGCAGCGCGATCGGGACCCCAAGGCGTACGTTGTTGCCCGTGAAGGTCACTGTCATCGGCTGCTCGGGCTCATACCCAGGTCCTGAGGCCCCGGCCAGTTGCTATCTCGTCGAGGCGGACGGGGTCGACGAGAGTGGCCGGATCCGCACCTGGCGCATCCTCCTCGACCTCGGCAGCGGTGCCCTCGGCGAGCTCCACAACCATGCCGATCCGCTCTCGATCGACGCGGTCTTCGTGAGCCATCTGCACGCCGACCACTGCCTGGACCTCTGCGGCTACTACGTGCTGCGGAAGTACCACCCGCTCGGTGCCCAGCCGAAGATCCCGGTCTGGGGCCCGGTCGACACCGCGCGCCGCATGGCGAAGGCCTACGACCTCGATGAGGACCCGGGCATGAACGAGGAGTTCGACTTCCTCGACTACGCCGGTCCCGTCCAGATCGGTCCGATCACGATCACGCCCACCCAGGTCGTTCACCCCGTGACCGCCTACGCGCTGCGCGTCGAGGCCGACGGCCGCGTGCTGGTCTACAGCGGCGACACCGGCATCTGTGACTCCCTGGTGCAGGCTGCCGAGGGAGCGCACGTGTTCATCGCCGAGGCCGCGTTCCGCGATGCCGACGTCAACCCGCCCGACATTCACCTGACCGGTCGCGAGGCCGCGATGGTCGCCCTCAAGGCAGGCGTCGAGCGGCTCGTGCTCACCCACATCCCCGCCTGGCACGACAAGATCATCGCCGTCACCGAGGCGTCCGAGCTCTGGCGTGGCCCGCTCGACCTGGCCGCCAAGGGCGCGGTCTACGAGGTCTGATCCCTTGTCATCCGGTGAGGTGCCGGCGCTCGCCCGCATGCTCGGGCTGGAGCCACACCCCGAAGGTGGTTGGTACCGGCAGACGTGGGTGTCGCCCGAGTCCGTGGAGCTGCCCGACGGGCGGGTCCGCCCCACGGCCACGCTGATCCACTTCCTCCTGCCCGCCGGGGAGTCGTCGGCCTGGCACCGCGTGTTGTCCGACGAGATCTGGCTGGCGCACAGTGGCGTCGTCACCGTCGAGCTGGGCGGATCCGGGCCTGCGCCCGAGCCGGGGGAGAAGCACGCGGTGGGCATGGCCGAGGGTGCGGAGCTACAGGTCCTCGTGCCGGCGGGCGTGTGGCAGCGCACGATCCCGTCCGACCGCGAGGCGCTGGTCAGCTGCCTGGTCTCGCCGGGATTCGACTTCGCCGACTTCGAGCTGGCCTGAGGCCGGGTGCGCGTCCTGGGTCAGGACGTCGCCCTCCCTGCAGTTCGCCTTCGCTCGTTCCTCGCTCCGGCTGAACGCTCGGGCAACATCCTGACCCCGGACGCGCGGCGTCAGACGAGGCCGGCGTCGTGGACGCAGATCGCGATCTGCACGCGGTTGGTGGTGCCGAGCTTGTCGAAGAGCCGCCCGACGTGTGCCTTGACGGTGGGCACCGACAGGAAGAGCTCGCGCGCGATCTCCGCGTTGGAGAGGCCGCGACCGATGGCCAGCGCGACCTCGTGCTCTCGCTCGGTGAGGCTGGAGAGTCGGGCGAGAGCCTGGGCCTCGCGGTCCGAGCCGTTGCTGGTCTCCGCGTTGTCGGTGCGGATCTGGCGGATCAGGGAGGCGGTGGCGGAAGGCGACAGCATCGGCTCGCCGTCGGCCACCCGACGGATGGCCGCGACGATCTCGGCCGGGGGAGTGTCCTTGAGGACGAAGCCGTCGGCCCCCGCGGCGATCGCCCCGGTGACGTAGTCGTCGGCGTCGAACGTGGTCAGCACGATGACCCGCGGCGGGCTGGGGCGTGCGTGGAGCTGGCGGGTGGCCTCGAGGCCGTCCATCACCGGCATGCGGATGTCCATGAGCACCACGTCGGGACGGTCCGTCGCACAGCGGGCCAGGCCCTCGGCGCCGTTGGCCGCTTCACCGATCACCTCGATGTCGGGCTGGCCGCCGATCATCAGGGCCAGGGCCGAGCGCACCAGCGGATCGTCGTCCACCAGCAGCACGCGGATCCTGGTCGGTGCGCCGGAGGTCTGGTCGCCGGTTGTCAGTTCTCCCACGGGACCCAGCCTCGCACGACCCAGTGGGTCTGCTCGCGGCCGGCCGTCAGGGTGCCGCCGGCGAGCTCGAGGCGCTCGCGCAGACCGACCAGTCCGAGGCCGGCTCCGGGGGTGGTGGACGGGTGGAATCCGAGCGGGTTCCGCACCTCGAGCGTCAGCCCCTCAGCCACGGATCCGGTGAGCGAGATGGAGACGGCCGCAGCCGGGGCGTGCTTGCGGGCGTTGGTCAGCGACTCCTGCACGAGGCGGTAGAGCGTCCGGCCGGCGAGCTCGGGGACCGCGTGGTCGCCATCGGCCCGCACGTCGTCGGCGTACTCGATGTGCATGCCGGAGGCGCGCGCCTCGTCGACGAGGGCAGGCAGGTCGGCCGAGGTGGGCTGCGGGCGGTCGAGGATCTCGCCCGTCGCGGGATCGCGGAGGACGCCGAGGACGCCGCGCAGGTCGACGAGGGCGGCGTTGGCCTTCTCCTGGATGACCGCGACGCTCTTGCGGATCTCCTCGGCGCTCAGGTCCTCGCGGAACATCACGGCGTTGGCGTGCAGCGAGACCTGGGAGATGCGGTGCGCGAGAACGTCGTGCATCTCGCGGGCGATCCGCGAGCGCTCGGAGGTGCGCGCCTGGCTGGAGAGCAGCCGCGCCTTCTCCTCTGCCTGTGCCACCTGGTCGCGCAGGGTCCAGAGCAGCTGGCGGCGCGAGCCGATGTACATGCCCCAGCCGAGGATCGCGACGGTGACCGCGACGTTGATCAGGAGGTCGACCCACCACGGGCTCGGGTCCCGCTGGGGCTGGACGCTGACGAAGACCTCCCCGGCCGCGATGGAGATCAGCCCGACAGCGAGCAGCTGCCAGTAGATGCGGCGGGTCGCCAGGGAGACCGAGGCAAGCACTGCGGGTCCCGCCGCGATGCCGGAGAGCGCGGCCACGACGCTCAGGATGATCGCGACCTGGAGCGGCCAGCGGCGGCGCCAGAACACCAGCACGTACGACGCGATGCCGAGCACGATGTCGGTCACCAGCAGCGCGGGGTGCTCGTTGATCTGGCCGTCGGCCACCGAGGCCCAGGCGAGACCGCTGATCACCAGGCACAGCAGGTAGCGCCACAGGTGCGAGTGCCAGCTCAGGCGCGGCTGGTAGCGCTCGGGGTCGGTGTCCACCTGCTCAGGCTAGGGGGCGCGCCCGGTCGGGCGTCAGCGACCGCGGTCGCGCGACCCGCTGACTTTGGTAGGGGTCGGATCGAGACCTCCGACCGATGCGGCCGTCGGCGGACTCGGACAGATTGGTTGCATGATCAAAGTTGAGAACCTGACCAGGACGTACGGCGACTACACCGCTGTCGACAACGTCAGCTTCGTGGCTCGCCCGGGTCGCGTGACCGGCTTCCTCGGTCCCAACGGAGCTGGCAAGACGACCACCATGCGCATCATGGTCGGCCTGAGCGCCCCCACGGACGGCAACGTCACGATCGGCGGCCACCGCTACGAGGACATCCCGAACCCGGGCCGTCACGTCGGCGTACTCCTCGACGCTTCTGCCCAGCACGCCGGCCGCACCGGCCGTGAGGTCCTCCTCATCTCCGCCCGCACCATGGGTCTGCCCGACTCCCGCGTCGACGAGATGCTCGCGCTGGTCGGCCTGAACCCGTCCGAGGCCAAGCGCCGCGTCCGCAACTACTCGCTCGGCATGCGCCAGCGCCTCGGCCTGGCCAACGCCCTGCTGGGTGACCCGCAGATCCTGATCCTCGACGAGCCGGCCAACGGCCTCGACCCGGCCGGCATCCGCTGGATGCGCGGCCTCCTCAAGTCGTACGCCGAGCGCGGCGGCACCGTGCTGCTCTCCAGCCACCTGCTCAACGAGGTGCAGCTGATTGCCGACGACATCGTCATGATCGGCCGCGGCAAGATCGTGGCCCAGGGCACGCCCGAGTCGCTGCTCAGCCAGACCGGCACGTTCTTCCGTGCCGTCGAGGAGCCCCAGCTGCTGGAGGCGCTGGCCGCCAACGGCATCTCGGCCTCGCCTCTCGGTGAAGGATTCCTCGCCGATGCCGAGGCACTCCAGGTCGGCAAGGTCGCCGCCGCTGCGCAGATCACCCTCATCGAGCTTCGTCCCGCCGACGGCGGCCTCGAGGACCTGTTCCTCGAGCTGACCGCCGACACCCAGCGTGACTTCACGGAAGGAGTCGTGGCATGAGCGCCACCCTCACTACAGACGACGCCGGCGTCATCGACTTCTCGGGGACCGCTCCGGTCCCGTTCGGCCGACTCGTCAAGGTCGAGCTGCGCAAGATGTTCGACACGCGCGCCGGCCTCTGGCTCGGCATCATCACCGGTGTGCTGATCGTCCTCGCGATGGTCATCCCGCTGGTCGTGATCGCCCTGAACGACGACGTGTCGATCAGCGCGACGATCTTCATCACCCAGATCATGACCGTCCCGCTCTCGCTCCTCGTTCCGGTCTTCGCGATCACCGCGGTGACCAGTGAGTGGGGCCAGCGCACGGGCCTCGTGACGTTCGCGCTCGAGGCGCGTCGCAGCCGGGTGATCCTGGCCAAGCTGGTCGTCATCGTCATCCTCGCGGTCGCGACGATCGCCCTCGCCGTGGGGCTCGGTGCCCTCGGCACGGCTCTCGGTGGCGTGATCTCGGGTGAGTCGCCGGTGTGGAACCTGTCGCTCGGCGTCCTCGCCTGGGTGCTGGGCCAGCAGCTGGCGTACTTCCTGATGGCCTTCGCCTTCGGCCTGCTGCTGCTCAGCACGGCCGGCGCGGTCTCCATCTACTACGTGATCGCGCTCCTGCTCCCGCTCATGGTCTGGGGCCCGCTCTACGGCATCTTCTCGTGGGGCCAGGACGTCGTGCCGTGGTTCGACCTCGGCTTCGCGATGATGCCGTTCGTCATGGGTGAACCGACCAGCGGCGACGACTACGCCCGGGTCCTGGTCACCGCAACCGTGTGGGTGGTCCTTCCGCTGGCCCTGGGCCTGCGGCGGGTGCTTCGCGCCGAGGTGAAGTAGCGCCTCGGTCTCCTGGGAGGGAGATCCAGGTCCGGCCGCTCCAAACGGGGGTGCGGCCGGACCTGGGTGCATTTCGTGTGTTCATCCAGGCTTGGGCGACGCGACACCCGGACGGAGAGTTCCCGTACCCGGCACCGCCACGCTGAGGCCATGAGCTACGTGCGCTTTGCAGCACTCGGAGACTCGACCACGGCCGGTGTCGGTGACCCGGTCCCTGGCGGCTGGCGGGGTTGGGCCCGTCTGCTCGCCGATGCACTCGGGGAAACCCACGACGTCTCCTTCTGCAACCTGGCGGTGAGCGGCGCCATCACCGGCGACGTACGTCACAAGCAGCTGCCCGAGGCGCTCCGCCACCAGCCCGACGTCGCGTCGGTCATCGTCGGGGTCAACGACACGATGCGCTCCACCTGGGACCGTCCGCGGATCCGCACGGAGCTGCTCGAGACCGTCGAGTCGCTGCACGACCTCGGCACCACGCTGTTGACGGTTCGCTACCACGACCACGGCCGGGTCTTCGGCCTTCCGGGCGTGCTCCGCCGGCCGCTCTACTCCCGGATCGACTTCCTCAACGACGTGTACGACGAGGCGTTCGAGCGGTTCGGCGGTCTCCGTGTCGACCTCGCCGAGACGCCCGAGGTCTGGATGCGTGAATTCTGGTCCGTCGACCGGCTGCACCCCTCCGAGCTCGGCCACCGGGCGCTTGCGCGTGCGTTCGCGCTGCAGCTCGACGAAGGGGGCATGGAGTGCCCGTTGCCGACGATCGTGCGCGACGGTGGCTACGAGCCCAACTGGCGCAGCGACCTGACCTGGATGGTCACCGAGGGCGTGCCGTGGTTCGGGCGCCGGGCGCGGGACCTCGGGCCGTGGGCGGCGCGGATGGCCGTCACGGAAGCTCGTGGTCTCGCCCGTCGGCCGGTCCCGGTGCATGCAGAGCTCGTCGGGGGACCTCGATAAGGTCAGTCCATGACTGAACCATTGCGGGCCGACGGCCGATCCTCGGACCAGCTCCGCGACATCAAGATCACCCGCAACTGGCTCGACCACCCGGCCGGCTCCGTGCTCGTCGAGTTCGGCAGGACCCGCGTGCTGTGCTGCGCCTCGGCGTCCGAGGGCGTGCCGCGCTGGCGCAAGGGCTCGGGCCTCGGCTGGGTCACCGCGGAGTACGCGATGCTTCCCGCCGCGACGAACACCCGCAACGACCGCGAGTCGGTCAAGGGTCGTATCGGTGGCCGTACCCATGAGATCTCCCGCCTGATCGGTCGCTCGCTCCGCGCGATCATCGACGACAAGGCGCTCGGCGAGAACACCATCCAGATCGACTGCGACGTCCTGCAGGCCGACGGCGGCACCCGCACCGCCGCGATCACGGGCGCCTACGTGGCACTGGCCGACGCCGTGCGGTTCCTCGGTGTGCCGCAGGCGCTGACCGGCTCGGTTGCCGCGGTCTCCGTCGGCATCATCGACGGCATCCCGCGCCTCGACCTTCCTTACGAGGAGGACGTCCGCGCCGAGACCGACATGAACATCGTGATGACCGGCGCCGGCTCCTTCGTCGAGGTGCAGGGCACCGCCGAGGGCGCTCCGTTCAACCGCGCCGAGCTCGATGCTCTCCTCGCGCTGGGCGAGAAGGGCTGCGCCGACCTCACCGCGCTGCAGAAGGCCGCCCTTGATGGGTGATGCGTCAGGAGGCGGGGAGCGCAGCGACCGACGCCCCGCGCCGCAGGTGTTCCTGGCGTCGCGCAACGCCAAGAAGCTCGCCGAGCTGCGGCGCATCCTCGGTGCTGTCGTGCCGGAGATCGAGGTCCTCGGCCTCGATGACGTGGAGTTCTACGAGGAGCCGGTCGAGGACCAGGCCACCTTCGCGGGCAACGCCCTGCTGAAGGCGCGCGCGGGAGCGCTCGCCACCGGCCTGCCGTCGCTCTCCGACGACTCCGGCCTCTGTGTCGACGCCCTCAACGGCATGCCCGGCGTGCTGTCCGCGCGCTGGTCGGGCGGGCCCAGGTCGGATGCCCGCAACAACGAGCTGCTGCTGTCGCAGCTGGCCGACGTCCCGGACGCGCGCCGGGGAGCCTTCTTCGCCTGCGCGGTGGCGTTCTGCTACCCGGTGGGCGACGGAAGCATCGCCGAGGCAGTGGTGACCGGCGACATGGCCGGATCCATCACGCGGGAGGTGCGCGGCACCGGCGGCTTCGGGTACGACGTCGTCTTCGTGCCGACCGGCTTCACCGTGACCTCGGCCGAGCTTCCGTCGGAGGAGAAGGACGCGATCTCGCACCGCGGCAAGGCGCTTCGCGAGATCGCGCCGCTGGTCGCGGACGTGCTGGCCGGGCTGTGATCCGCTCATGAGCGTGACCCTCGTCGCCAAGGACCTGTCCGGGGGGCATGCCCACCGCACGCTCTTCTCCGGCCTCGATCTCACCGTCGCACCGGGTGACGTCGTCGGTGTCGTCGGTGCCAACGGTGCCGGCAAGTCGACCCTTCTGCGGCTGCTGGCCGGTGTGGACGAGCCCCTCGGCGGAGCGGTGTCGACGGCACCCTCCGATGCGTTCATCGGCTGGCTCCCGCAGGAGCACGAGCGTGTGCCGGAGGAGACGGTGGCGGCCTACCTGGGCCGCCGGACCGGGTGCACCGACGCCACGGTCGCCATGGAGTCCACCGCCGAGGCACTCGGATCGGGCGAGCCCGGAGCCGACGACGCCTACGCGGTCGCCTTCGACCACTGGATGGCGAGTGGAGCGATCGACCTCGACGAGCGGATCCCGCCGGTCCTGGCCGAGCTCGGGCTGACCGTCGGTGTCGACGCGTTGATGACCGGGCTCTCCGGCGGGCAGGCGGCCAGGGTCGCCCTCGCAGCGCTGCTGCTGAGCCGGTTCGACATCGTGCTGCTCGACGAACCCACCAATGACCTCGACCTCGCCGGGCTCGAGCGACTGGAGTCCTTCGTGCGGGGGCTGCGCCAGGGCGTCGTACTCGTCTCGCACGACCGCGAGTTCCTCGCCCGGTGCGTGACCCGCATCGTCGAGCTGGACCTCGCGCAGAACAAGGTCGCGGTCTACGACGGTGGCTACGACTCGTTCCTCGAGGAGCGGGCAATCGCGCGGCGGCATGCGCGGGAGGCCTACGACGAGTTCGCCGACAAGAAGGCCGACCTCGTCGCCCGGGCGCGCGTGCAGCGCGAGTGGAGCTCCCAGGGCGTGCGCAACGCGATGAAGAAGGCTCCCGACAACGACAAGATCCGCCGCAAGGCGTCGACCGAGTCCTCGGAGAAGCAGGCCCAGAAGGTCCGCCAGATGGAGTCGCGCATCGCGCGCATGGACGAGGTCGAGGAACCCCGCAAGGAGTGGGAGCTGCAGTTCTCGATCGGTGAGGCACCGCGGTCCTCAGCGGTCGTCGCCACCCTCAATGCCGCCTCGGTGGAGTTGGGGGACTTCGCCTTCGGGCCGGCCTCGGTGCAGGTCAACGCCCGCGACCGGATCGGCATCACCGGTCCCAACGGAGCCGGGAAGACCACGCTGCTGCGGATGCTGCTCGGTCGGCTGGAGCCCACGTCGGGCACCGCCAGCCTCGGCGTCAACGTGGCGATCGGGGAGATCGACCAGGCCCGCAGTGTGCTCCCGGAGGAGCTGCCGCTCGGTGACGCCTTCGAGGCCGTCGTGCCGTCGATGAACTCCGGCGACGTGCGCACGCTGCTGGCCAAGTTCGGCCTGAAGGCGGCCCAGGTGGCCAGCCCGGTCGGCAAGCTCTCGCCGGGGGAGCGGACCCGTGCCGCCCTTGCGCTGCTGCAGGCCCGCGGCGTCAACCTGCTCGTCCTCGACGAGCCCACCAACCACCTCGACCTGCCCGCCATCGAGCAGCTCGAGCAGGCCCTCGACTCGTACGACGGGGCGTTGCTGCTCGTCACCCACGACCGGCGGCTGCTGGACAACGTCCGCCTCGACGAGCGCTGGGCCGTCGAGCATGGGAAGGTCACATCATGCTGATTCGCAGGAACCTGGCCCGCGGCGTGCTCCGCGCCACCCGGTGGAACCTCGTCGGGAGCGTGCCGCCGAAGGGCATCCTGGTCGGTGCTCCGCACACCTCCAACTGGGACTTCGTCGTCATGCTCCTGATCGCCTGGAGCAGCGACGTCCAGCCGCAGGTGCTGGTCAAGAAGTCCTTCTTCAAGGGCCCGATGGGGCCGCTGCTGCGTGGGCTCGGCGGCATCCCGCTGGACCGCGCCAACCCGGGGTCGACCATTCGGGAGCTCCTGGACGAGGCGGGGGAGCACGAGTCGTTCCTGCTCTGCATCGCTGCCGAGGGCACGCGGTCCAAGGGTGAGTACTGGAAGCCCGGCTTCCTGCGCATCGCAGCACAGACCGGTCTGCCCGTCTCGCTCGGCTTCGTCGACGGGCCCAGCCGCTCGCTCGGCATGGGGCCGACGTTCGTGCCCTCCGGCGATCTCTCCGCCGACATGGACCTCGTGCGGGAGTTCTACGCCGACAAGCACGGCATCAAGCCGGAGAACCGCACCGAGCCGCGGCTGCGCGAGGAGCAGCAGGACTGACGCCTCGGCTCGCCTGACTGTCGCCGGCCTCACCACGCGTTGACGTCCGGGTGGCCGCGCATGGATCAAGGTGAAGACTTCTCGTCACATGCTGACGAAAAGCCTTCACCTTGATCGCGTGCGCCCGGTGAGATTCGAACTCACACTGGACGGCACCTAAAGCCGTTGTCTCTGCCGTTGGACTACGGGCGCGCAGGGAGCAGTCTAGGCAGGGGGTGCGGACGCGACGGTCCCTGTGTATCGGCCGGTGATCCGCTCATCGCTCGACACCAGGCGCGTGCGCCGACACTCGGCGTACGCGTCGGGCCAGTCTGTGGATCAGTCGAGGCCGAGGTCCCGGCGCAGCTTGGCGACGTGGCCGGTGGCCTTCACGTTGTACTGCGCGAGGGCGACCTTGCCGTCCTCGTCGACGACGATCGTCGAACGGATGACACCGGTGACGACCTTGCCGTAGAGCTTCTTCTCGCCGAACGCGGCGTACTCGGTCATGACCGCCTTGTCCTCGTCGGAGAGCAACGTGATCGTGAGGTGGTCCCGCTCGCGGAACTTCGCCAGCTTGGCCGGCTTGTCGGGGGAGATGCCGAGCACCTCGTAGCCCGCACCTCGCAACGAGGCGATGTTGTCGGTGAAGTCGCACGCCTGCTTGGTGCAGCCGGGCGTCATCGCGGCCGGGTAGAAGTAGACGATGACCTTGCGGCCGCGCAGGTCCGAGAGCGTGACGGTTGAGCCGTCGTCGGTCGGCAGCGTGAAGTCGGGGGCGGCATCGCCCACGGACAGGCGGTCGGCGGCGGGGCCAGTGGACGGGCCGGAGGGGGTGGTCATGCGGACTCCTCGAAACGTTCTTCGACACGGGCCAGCCGGAAGACACCCAGGCTGGCGGCCCAGACAACCACGAAGAGCGCGACGAGCGCGAACCCGGCGTACGTCAGGTCGATGTTCTCCAGCCAGGCCAGGGCGGAGAGGCGGAGCTCTTCGGCAGCGAGCTGCAGCAGCAGGAGCGCGCCGATGAACAGGGCGACCGTCACCGAGAGCAACGTGACCGTGAGGTTGTAGTAGACCTTGCGCACCGGGTTGAGGAACGCCCACCGGTAGGCCTGCGCCATGAAGATGCCGTCAGCGGTGTCGAAGAGCGTCATGCCGGCAGCGAAGAGGATCGGCAGCACCATGATCGCGTACCAGGGCAGGGCGAAGGCCGCGGTGCCGCCCGCAAGCACGAGCAGGGCGATCTGGGTCGCGGTGTCGAAGCCGAGACCCATCAGCAGGCCCGCCGGGTAGAGGTGCCAGGGGCGGGTGATCTTCTGCGTCGTGCGGCGGAAGATGCGCGCGAGGAAGCCGCGGTGGTGGAGGTGGTGCTCGAGGGCGTCCTCGTCGAACTTGCCGGCCTTCATGTGTCGCCAGATGTGCAGGATCCCGGCGAGCGCGCTGAGGTTCATCAGGCCGATCACGATCAGGAACGAACCGGCCGCGAGAGTGCCGATCACGCCGAGCGTGTGCTGCAGGGTGGAGTCCTGGTCGGTGACCGGGCCGGCGAGCATCTTCACGCCCAGGGCGAGCAGGACCGACAGCCCGAAGACGACCGAGGAGTGACCGAGGGCGAACCAGAAGCCCGTGCCGACGGCCGATCGGCCCTCGCCCACGAGCTTGCGCGTGGTGTTGTCGATGATCGCGATGTGGTCGGCGTCGAACGCGTGCCGCGCGCCGAGGAGGAACGCCGTGAGGCCGAGGCCGATGCCGAAGACACCCGAATCGCCGACCTGGTAGCCCTGCGGGGCCACGAACCCGATCAGCACGCCCCAGCCGACGACGTTCAGCAGGACGACGACGGTGGTCATCCCAGCGATCGATCGGCGGTCGGCGGCGGTCAGGTGCATGGGAGCAACCTTATTGCACATCGTTAGCAACAAGTCGGGCGGGCGGAACGGACCGAGGACGCCCCTTGCTCGTCGCGGTGCCTCGGCCCGGGGCGCGTAGTAACCTCCTCAGCGTGACCAAGGACATGCGTGAGCTCGAGACCGAGATCGAGGCGACCCGTGAGCGGCTCGCCGGGACCATCGACCAGCTTGTCTACCGGGCCCACCCGAAGACGATCGCTCAGCGCCAGAAGCTCGCGATCAAGTCGACCTTCGTCGACCTCGAGAGTGGCGCGCCCCGCACGGACAACATCCTGAAGGTCGCCGGGGGCGTGGCCGGCGTGGTCGTGCTCTTCGTGGCATTGCGCAAGCTCTCGCGCTGACCCTGGCTGAAACCCTGCCTGAAATCGAGACAGTCCCCAACGGGCGACAGGTTTCAGCGGGCTGAAACCTGCGCCACGTCGGGGACTGCCCAGGCCGTGTGGCGGGCGGTGGTGGGCTACTTGCCCTCGCGGCCCTTGAACTCGTCCATCGTCTTGTGGATGCCGAACACCTTGCCGACGAGCAGGTCGCGGAGCTGGGTCGGCATCAGGCCCTTGATCGACTCGTTGAGGATGACCGACTTCGGCATGATCACGAAGGGCGCGCCCTTGCGCATGCCCTTCCAGACCTCGTTGACGACGTCCTCGGGCTCGAGCAGCGGCGTCATCAGGCCGGACTTCGCGCCCTCGAACATGCCGGTCTTCACGTAGTACGGGCAGACCGTGGTCACCTTGATGTTCTTGAAGCCGGCCTGGTCGACCTCGAGCCGGATCGAGTCCGAGAAGCCGATCGCGCCCCACTTCGACGCGGCGTACGACGCCATGCGGGGGTTGCCGACGAACCCGGCGGACGAGGCGACGTTGATCAGGCGCGACTCCTTGCCGCCCTCGATCATCGCGGGCAGGAACGCGCGCGCGATGAACATGGGAGCCAGGGTGTTGATCTTGATCGTGAACTCGGTGTCGGAGACGTTGTCGGTCTCCCAGAAGTACTTGTTGCCGCGGACGACGCCGGCGTTGTTGAACAGGATCTCGGGGGTGCCGACCTGCTCCAGCACGAGCGCCGCGTTGGCCTCGATGGCGTTGCGGTCGGACACGTCGACGAGGTAGCTGTGCACCTCGGTCGTGCCCTCCGCATGCTTGAGCTGATCCACGGTCTCGGCGAGGGCGACGCGGTTGATGTCCCACAGGACAACGGCGCTGGCGCCTTCGGCGACCGCGCGCTCGGCGTACATCTTGCCCATGCCCATCGCGGCGCCGGTGATGAGGACGATCTTGCCTTCAACGTTCTTCATGAGCGTGATCGTATTGCCCGCTGTTACCCACCGGTAGCCCTGGTGGGAGTGATCTGCGTCGGCGTCCGCATCGCCCCTTGTCCTGAGGTGGCGCGGCGCGCACGATGGAGCCATGGCCAAGCCAATGGCGCGCCCCTTCGAGCGCAGCGACCCGGATCGTTCAAGCACCTGCCCCAGGGTGTCCGCCTCGAGGACACGATCTCAACGAAGGACGAGGTCGCGCACGCAGACCCCGAGGCGGGGCACGACACGAACCGCGAATTCATGCTCCGCTACGCAGGGTGAGGCAGCGCACGTCCCCCCGATTTTTTCCCTCGGTTCACCACTGCTAGTGTTGCTCTCGCTTCGCGCACCCCTAGCTCAATTGGCAGAGCAGCTGACTCTTAATCAGCGGGTTCTCGGTTCGAGTCCGAGGGGGTGTACAGAACAGCACGAGGGCGGTCCGGAAACGGGCCGCCCTCGTGTGCATCTCGCACCGGCGGGCGGCGCGTTCGGGTCAGCGGGATTCGAGGACGGCCATCGCGGCGTTGTGGCCGCCGATGCCGGAGACCGCGCCGCCTCGACGGGCGCCGGAGCCGCACAACAGCACGGACGGGACGCCGGTGTCGACGCCCCAGCGCTGCGCCGGTGTCTCGAGGCGGGCCCGGTTGGAGACCCAGGGCCACTCGAGGTCGCCGTGGAAGATGTGGCCGCCCGGCATGCCGAGCTCGCGCTCGATGTCCTGGGGGAACTTCGCCTCGATGCAGTGGTGGCCGTCGCTGTCGCGGGCGATGCACCCCTCGATCGGCTCGGTCAGGTGCACGTTGATCGCAGCGAGCGCGCGCGAGATCGCCTGGGCGCGGTTCGACGTCGAGTCGAAGAGCGCGGCGGGAGCGTGGACGCCGAAGTAGGTCAGGGTGTGGCCTGATTCGCCCTGCATGATCGTCGGATCGGTCAAGGAGTGGCAGTAGAGCTCGCCCGGCATCACGCGCGGCACCCGGCCTGCGGCCGCGTCGGAGTACGCCGCCTGGAGGACGGAGTACTCCTCGGCGACGTGGAACGTGCCGGCGAAGGCGACCTCGGGGGTGATCCCGGAGCGGAGCTGCGGGAGCCGGTCGAGCAGGAAGTTCAGCTTGATCTGCGAGCCCGCGGGCTTGCTGGCCTCCTGCTGTCCGGCGTCTCCCAGGAGGCCTTCGAGCGTCCAGGGCGCGACGCCGGAGAGCACCCACCGCGCTTGCACGGACTGGGTGGTGCCGCCCGCCTGCCAGGTGACCTCGGCGCCCTCGGTGGTGGCGTCGATCGCGGTCACGTCCGCCGAGGTCAGCACCTCCGCGCCAAAGCCGCGGGCCGCGCGGAACAGCGCGGTGGTGACGGCACCCATCCCGCCGACGGGCACCTTCCACTCGCCGGTGCCGTTGCCGATCGCGTGATAGAGGAAGCACCGGTTCTGCTCGAGGCCGGGAGAGTGCAGGTCCGCGAAGGTGCCGATCACCGCATCTGTCGCCACCACGCCGCGCACCAGGTCGTCGTGGAAGGTCGACTCGATCACGCGGCCGAGTGGCTCGCGCACGATCGCCCGCCAGACCTCCGCGTCGACGCCGGCCGACATGGACGCCTCGGTCCGCAGGGGCTCGAGCAGTGTCGGAGCGACAGTGGCGGCGAGCGAGCTGACGCCTGCGTGGAACGCCAGCCATGCGTCGTACTCGTCGTCGCTGCCGGTCAGGTCCCGGAAGGATGTGGCCGTCGCCGGACCTTCCGGGCGCTCGACGAGGAGGCCGCCGGGCTGGCCGTGGCGGTACCAGGGCGTGTACGACGCGGTGGACCGCGAACGCAGCTGGACCGTCAGGTCGAGCTCACGCGCGAGCGCCTCGGGCAGCAGGCTGACCAGGTAGCTGTACTGCGAGAGATGGGCGGACCGGCCGATGAACGTGGGTCCCGAGACGGCTGCGCCGCCGATCCGGGGGAGCCGCTCGAGCACCAGTGTCGAGAGCCCCGCGCGGGCCAGGAGGGCGGCAGCGGTCAGCCCGTTGTGCCCGCCGCCGACGACCACGACGTCGTACGCCGTGCGGCTTGTCCCTCCACTCACGGGCACAACCTACGGGGTCGTCCGGATTGTCTGCAGTGGGTGCCCCTTGCGGAATAGATGACGTATCACCTAAGGTTGAAGCAGGTGACCAACCAAGGAGGCACCGATGCCCGCCATCACTGTGGACGACCTGACCGTCCTGAACCGCCTGAAGACCCCCGGACTGGGAGACCAGCCGCGCCCCGTCGTGCAGATCTCGACCGCGCCGCAGGGCTATGAAGGGGAGGGGTTCCCGGTCCGCCGCGCGTTCGCGGGCATCGACCAGCGCCACCTCGACCCGTTCCTGATGATGGACCAGATGGGCGAGATCGACTACGCGCCCGGCGAGCCGAAGGGCACGCCCTGGCACCCGCACCGCGGCTTCGAGACCGTCACCTACATCATCGACGGTGTCTTCGACCACAAGGACAGCCACGGTGGCGGTGGCACGATCACCAACGGCGACACGCAGTGGATGACCGCTGGCGCGGGCCTGCTGCACATCGAGACCCCGCCCGAGTGGCTCGTGCAGTCCGGTGGGCTCTTCCATGGCCTCCAGCTGTGGGTGAACCTGCCCCGGGCGGACAAGCTGATCGCGCCGAAGTACCAGGACATCCGCTCCGGGCAGGTCGCCCTGGTGACCTCGGCGGACGCCGGCTCCCTGGTCCGCGTGATCGCGGGCTCGGTCGACGGCAACGATGGACCCGGCTCGACGCACACGCCGATGACGATGGTGCACGCGACGATCGAGGCTGGTTCGCGCCTCGAGCTGCCGTGGAACGTCGACTACAACGCCCTGGTCTACGTGCTCAACGGCAGCGGCACGGTCGGCAACGAAGGCCGCCCGATCCGGATGGGCCAGTCCGCGGTGCTCGGCGCCGGCGACTACCTGACGATCACGGCGGACTCCCGGCAGGAGTCGCGCTCGCCGTCGATGGACGTCATCGTGATCGGTGGCCAGCCGATCCGGGAAGCGGTCGCCTGGGCGGGTCCGTTCGTGATGAACACCAAGGCCGAGGTCATGCAGGCCTACGAGGACTACCAGAAGGGCCGGTTCGGCCACATCCCCGCTGGCTGATCCGCGGCGCCCGACCTCGTACGGATCAGGTCGTACGCATCACATGGCGAGAGGCCCCCGGGTGATCCCGGGGGCCTCTCGACTGTTGGGGTGAGTAACGGGACTCGAACCCGCGACATCCGCCACCACAAGGCGGCGCTCTACCAGCTGAGCTATACCCACCATCAAGCCCCGGTCAGTGCCCGGGGCCGGAGAACACTCTACTGGTTACCTGCCGTTGAATCCGAATCGGCCCCGGCATCCGGAACGTCCGTCGTGGTGGACCCCGAGGTCAGGCCCGTGATCGAGCCCGCGTGCCTGGCGGCGATGCGCTTGGCGGTGTCCGAATCGGGTCCGGGGGAGGTCACGAAGACCGCCTCGCGGTAGTAGCGCAGCTCCTCGATCGACTCCTGGATGTCGGCCAGCGCGCGGTGGTTGCCCTTCTTCTCCGGTGAGGAGAAGTAGGCACGCGGGAACCAGCGACGGGAGAGCTCCTTGATCGAGGAGACGTCGACGATGCGGTAGTGCAGGAAGGCCTCGAGGTCGGGCATGTCGCGCGAGATGAACGAGCGGTCGGTGGCCACGGTGTTGCCGGCCAGGGGAGGGCGGGAGCCCTCCGGGCAGTGCTCGCGGATGTAGGCCAGCACCTGCTGCTCGGCCTCCTCCAGCGAGACGCCGCTGTCGAGCTCCTCGAGCAGACCCGAGCTCACGTGCATGTTGCGCACGAAGTCGCCCATCTGGTCGAGCGCCGCGGCCTCGGGCTTGATCACGATGTCGACGCCCTCGCCGAGCACGTTCAGGTCGAAGTCGGTGACCAGGGCCGCCACCTCGATCAGCGCATCGGCGCCCAGGTCGAGTCCGGTCATCTCGCAGTCGATCCACACCAGTCGTTCATTCACGAGGCTGACCCTACTCGCCGGTCTCGTGAGCAGCCCTGCCCGCACTCGGGCGCCGTCTCCCGCCCGCTGCTTCCACCCGGCCTTCTCGGTCGGCACTCCTCGGTCGGCACTCCTCGGTCGGGGCTTCTCAGTCGGTGCTCAGCCTCGCCGCCTACGCTCGGGGTCGTGCGTGCATGGTTGGGGCTGCTGGCCCGTTGGGTGCTCGGCGGCGTCTGGCTGTACGCCGGCGGCGTCAAGCTCGCCGATCCCTGGGCCAGTGTCGCGGCCGTGCGCGCCTACGAGCTCCTGCCGGGATCGACGCCCGTGTTCGTCGGTCATGCCCTCCCGATCCTCGAGGTCGCGCTGGGTGCCTGCCTGGTGCTCGGCCTGCTCACCCGGGCTTCCGCGGCGCTGTCGGCGGGGTTGCTGCTGGTCTTCGTCGCCGGCATCGTCTCGGTCTGGGTCCGCGGCATCGAGATCGACTGCGGCTGCTTCGGTGGCGGCGGTTCCGTGCCTGACGGGTCATCGGCCTACCCCCTCGAGATCGCCCGTGACCTCGGCCTGACCGCGCTCGCCCTCTTCGTCCTCGCGCTCAGGCGCACCCCGCTCACCCTTGACCGCGTGCTGCTGCCGCGGACCACCGAACCGGAGGAGACCCCTCATGCCTGATCCCTCGAACTCCGCCAACAGGGCCTCCCGCGCTGCGGACGTGCGCGCACAGCAGGCAGCCGCGGAGAAGCGGCGCCGGCTGCTCGGCGTACTCGGGGTCGTGGTGGCGCTCGTCCTCGTCGTCGGCGGCGCGTTCGCCTTCCAGCGGCTCGCGATCGACGACCCGAAGGTGTCGACGACCGAGCACTTCGTGGCCATCGGGCCGAAGGACGCCGCGCACACGGTGGTGATCTACGAGGACTTCCTCTGCCCGTTCTGCGGTGAGCTCGAGCGGCACACGAGCAAGGACCTGGCGGCGCTCGCGGCCGAGGGGAAGGTGCGCGTCGAGTACCGCCCGTTCCAGCTGCTCGGCATCGACTACTCGAAGCAGTCCGCGGCGGTGTTCGGGGTGGTCCTGACGACGTCGGGTGCCGAGGTGGCCAAGGAGTTCCACGACCTGCTCTTCGAAAGCCAGCCTGAGGAGAGCGGCCCCTACCCGGGCGACGAGGAGCTGATCGCTCTGGCGGTCAAGGCTGGCGCCGATGAGGCGGAGGTGAGCGAAGCCCTCGACCGCGGAGTGGGAACGGAGTGGGTGGAGGCAGCCAGCAACGCTGCCGACAACGCCGGTGTCAACAGCACACCCACGGTGCTGATCGACGGCGAGCCGTTCCGCGACGGGAACAGCGTCGAGGAGCTCGGTGACAACCTGATCAAGAAGATCGGCTGACCGTTGGCGTGGCCCGGGTTGGCTGCCACGATCGACCGGTGAATCTCGAGTCCTTCATCGCCGGCCTGCCCAAGGCCGAGCTCCACGTCCACCACGTCGGCTCCGCCTCGCCGCGCATCGTGTCGTCGCTCGCGGAGCGTCATCCGGGCACGGTGCCGTCGGACCCGGACGCGTTGCGGGACTTCATGACGTTCCGCGACTTCGGGCACTTCATCGAGGTCTACCTGGCCGTCGTCGACCTGATCCGGACTCCGGAGGACATCCGGCTGCTGACCTACGAGGTCGCACGTGAGATGGCTTCCGGCCAGAACCTGAGGTACGCCGAGCTCACCTGCACGCCGTACACCTCGGTGCTCGCTGGCGTGCCGATCGAGGCGTACACCGAGGCGATCGAGGACGCGCGGACGGCGGCCGAGCGCGACTTCGGGCTGGTGCTGCGCTGGATCTACGACATCCCGGGGGAGAGCGGCCTTCCGGCGGCCGAGGCGACGCTGGGCTACGCGCTCTCTCACCGGCCGGAGGCTCTCGTCGGCTTCGGTCTGGGAGGGCCCGAGATCGGTGTGCCTCGGGCGCAGTTCGAGCCCTACTTCGCGGCCGCGCGTGCCGCCGGACTGCGCTCGGTGCCGCACGCGGGGGAGACGACCGGGCCCGAGACGATCTGGGAGTCGATCAGGGTGCTCGGCGCGGAGCGGATCGGGCACGGGTGCACCGCTGCCTCGGATCCGCTGCTGATGGCCTACCTCGCCGAGCACGGGATCGCGCTGGAGGTGTGCCCGTCCTCCAACATCGCCACCCGGGCGGTCGCATCGCTCGATGTGCACCCGTTGTCGACGTTCGTGGCGGCCGGGGTGCCGGTCACGATCAACTCCGACGACCCGCCGATGTTCGGCACGACGCTGAACCGTGAGTACGAGATTGCGGCGTCGCTGCTCGACCTGGATCAGGCCGGTGTCGCGGCGCTGGCGGTCGCAGCGGTGGACCAGTCGTTTGCGCCGGAGGACGTGAAGGCACGACTGCGCGGCGAGATCGCGGCGTACGTCGGGGCTGATCGACCGAGCTGAAACCAGTGCGTGGGGTGAGGTCGGGGACGTCCGGCTGCCCTTGGTGCTGTGCCAGCGCCAAGGAGCCAGGGGTGCGATCGCCACAATGCCAGGTGCCCCCAGAAGGACTCGAACCCTCGGCCGTCGGGGTAGAAACCCGCTGCTCTATCCAGCTGAGCTATGGGGGCTCAGTTGGCCCAAGTATGTCAGCGGTCGTAGACGAACCGGTCGGACGCCACGTCTGTACGCCGCAGCACGCGACGCCCGTAGCGCTCGGCGAGGCGGGTGGAGCCGGCGGAGCCGCGCCACACTGAGGAGCAGCCGACCAGGCCACGGTCCGCGAGCCACGCCAGCCGGGCCTGGACCAGCGCGTCGGCCACGCCCTGGCGGGTCCAGCCGGGCCGGACCGCGAGTCCGCCCATCTCGACGAGGCGCCCGTCTCGCAGAGCCAGCTGCACGGAGGCGTCGTCGACGGCCACCCAGTCGGGGTGAGCGGGAGCAACCGGTACCAGCAGCGCGTGGCCGACGACGAGGGCGCCCTCGGGGCTGGTCGCCGAGGCGATCCAGACGCTCAGTGCGCGGGCCTGGCGGCGTGCCGTGTGCTTCCGCACGCGCGACGGGGCGACATTGGACGGGAAGCCGGTGGCTGCCTGGGCCGCTGCGACGAGGTCGGCGCCGCGGGGCCAGAGATCCCGGGGTGCCTCGGCAACGGACAGCAGGGTCAGGGGTGCCATGGCGAGCTCGCCCACGACCGCGATGGCCGGTGCCAGAGCCTGCTCTGCCGGTGCCAGAGCAAGCTCTGGGTACGTCGAGTTCTCGAGGAACGAGTTCATCCGGCTGCCCTCCCAGACCAACCGGCGAAGTGCCGGATTGCTGGAAAGAGTGAGGCTTGGAAAAGCCGCGGACAAGGCGGAAGAGGCCAGTTCAGAAAGTGTTCATCAGCCGCTCGTCAAGCGGAAATGCAGCCACGCTCAGCCTCCGCTGGGCGCGGACCAGGAGGCGCCCCCGAGAAGCAGTCAGCCGCGGAGCTGGCCCATCCAGTCCTCGATGTCGTCGGCGCCTCGGGGGAGGCTGTCGGAGAGGTTCATCGACCCGTCAGGGGTGACCACGATGTCGTCCTCGATGCGGATGCCGATGCCCCGGAGCTCCTCGGGGACGAGCAGGTCATCCGCCTGGAAGTAGAGGCCCGGCTCGACGGTCAGCACCATCCCGGCCTCGAGGTCGCCCTTCGGGTAGACATCAGGGGCAGCCGCTCCGCAGTCGTGCACGTCCATGCCGAGCATGTGCGAGGTGCCGTGCAGCGTCCAGCGGGCGTAGACCCGCGAATCAGGAGACAGGGCCTCCTCGACCGAGACCGGCAGCAGCGACAGGTCGGAGAGCCCCTGCGCCAGCACGGCCATCGCCGCGTGGTGGGCGGCCAGGAACGGAGCCCCGGGCGCGACCGCGTCGATGCCGGCCTGCTGGGCGTTGAGGACCAGCGTGTAGAGGTCGCGCTGCAGGGGCGTGAACCGGCCGGAGACGGGCAGTGTGCGCGTCACGTCGGCGGTGTAGAGGTTGCGCCCCTCGACGCCCATGTCGAGCAGGACCAGCTCACCGGGGACGATCGGGCCCGAGTTCTCGATCCAGTGCAGCGTGGTCGCGTGGGCGCCGCCGCCGACGATCGAGTCGTAGCCGAGGTCGTTGCCCATCGCGCGCGCACGCCGGAAGAACGTGCCCTCGATCCAGCGCTCGCCGAACTCCAGCACGCGGTCCCACTCGCGGACCGAGTCGGTGAAGCCCAGGGCGGTGATGTCACAGGCCTCCTGGAGCTCGGAGATCTCCCACGAGTCCTTGACCAGCCGCATCTCCGAGAGGACGCGTCCGAGCTCGATGTCGAGCCCCTCGTCCGCTGCGACGGCGGAGTCAACGCGCGCATCCACGCCGCGCAGGACGCGAGTCTTGCCCGATCCCTCGAGCGCCTCCTGCAGGGACGAGAGGTGGCGCACCTCGAGCCCGAGCGCCGACGACATCTCGTTCAGGGAAGGACGCCGGCCGGCCCAGAGCTCGCCGTACTGGCGGTCGCGGAAGAACTCGTCGGTCTCGCGCGAGGAGCGAGGGCGCGCGTAGAGCACCGACGACCCGTCGGGGGAGATCACCAGGACCGCGTCGGAGGTCTGGTTGCCGCTCAGCCAGGTGTGGGCGGTCTCCGGCCGGAACCGGTAGTCGGTGTCGTGCGAGCGCACCTTGTAGCCGCCCGCGGGGATGACCAGGCGCTCGCCGGGGAAGGCCTCCGCCAGGCGTCCGCGCCGGGCCGCGGCGTACGACGAAACGGGGTGCGGCGGGAGGTCGAGGTCGCGATCTCCCCAGCCGGTGCGCATGAATGCGGCATACGCCTCGGGGACGGCCGGGTCGTGTGACTCGATCTTCGGGGTGTCGGCAGGCTCACTCACAGGCTCGGTCACGCTCACCACGATACGTCCGTGGCACAGCGCAGCCGATACCCTTCACCCCATGCCCGCCACCGTGTCTCACCGTCGTCAGACGCGCGACAGCATGGTGTTCACGATCATCGTGGCGCTGATCGCTGCTGCTGCCGCGCTGCCGATCATGCTGGTGGTCGCGCTGACGGGTGGCGGTCCGGTCGTGGTGGTGGCCGGACTCTTCGCCCTCGTTCCCGTCGGTCCGGTCGTCGGCGCCTATCTCTGGCTCGACCGTTACGAGCCGGAGCCCAAGGTGCTGCTCGGCCTCGGTCTGGCCTGGGGTGCGTTCGTCGCGACGTTCGTCGCCGTCATCGCGCAGGAGCTGGGGTCGGCCTTCCTGTCGCTCTCCACGACCGCCAGCGCCACGATCGTCGCTCCGCTGACGGAGGAGCTCACCAAGGGACTCTTTCTCGTGCTGCTGCTGGTCTGGCGCCGCCACGAGCTGGATGGCGTCCTCGACGGCATCGTCTACGCGGGCATGGTCGGCGTGGGATTCGCCTTCACCGAGAACATCCTCTACCTCGCCTCGGCCTACAACGGCCTCGATGGCGCACCCGGCGGCATGCTCGGCCTGACCACGACGTTCGTGGTCCGGTGCATCGCCAGCCCGTTCGCGCACCCCTTCTTCACCGCGTTCATCGGCATCGGCGTGGGCATGGCGATCGCGAGCAGGAGCAAGTCGGCGCGCTTCCTGCTCCCGGTCGGGGGCTACCTCATGGCGGTGCTCTGCCACGCGGCGTGGAACGCCTCCGCGACCTACGGCGGCGGCGCGGTCTTCTTCGGTGCGTACGTCGTCGTCATGCTGCCGGCCTTCGTCCTCATGGTCGCCTTCGCGATCTGGATCCGGGGGCGTGAGCACTCGATCCTCACCACGGCACTGCACGACGCGGCCCGGCGTGGTTTCCTGCCGGCAGCCGACATCCCGCACGTGGTCGACCTGGCCGGCCGTCGCGCTGCCCGCCGCCATGCACACCTCGCCGGTGGTCGGCACGCACGCGCGGCGATGCGGGACTACCAGCAGGCGGCGGTCGAACTCGGGTACCTTCACCACCGATTCCTCCGCGGCACCGCGCCACGGCACTTCGCAGAGCGCGGACAGGCCTTCGTGAGCCGCATGCACGAGCTGCGACCGGGCCTGGTGTTCCCGCCGGATGTTTCCCTGCACCAATCCGCACATCGATCAGGAGGCCTGACGGCATGAGTGACTCCACGAAGATGCTCACCGCCCTGGTGCGCCTCCGGGGGGCGCTCCAGAATGCTGCGCTCCCACTGGACCTTCCGGGTGTCGAGCCCGAGCGGTCCTCCCGCGCGGACATGATCGACCAGCTCGAGGACTACGTCATCCCGCGCCTCACGACGATCGACGGTCCACTGCTGACCGTCGTGGGCGGATCGACCGGTGCCGGCAAGTCGACCCTGGTCAACTCGCTGGTCGGCCACCGGGTCACCGAGCCCGGCGTGCTGCGTCCGACGACGCGCTCGCCCGTCCTGGTGCACAACCCCGGCGATGCCGAGTGGTTCGGCCAGGACCGGATCCTGCCCGACCTGGTCCGCTCGGACCGCGCCACGGGCGACACCTCGACGCTCCAGCTCGTCGCCACCGACAAGGTGCCCATGGGCCTGGCCATCCTCGACGCTCCCGACGTGGACTCCGTCGAGGAGGCCAACCGGGTCCTCGCCTCGCAGCTGCTCGCGGCTGGAGACCTCTGGCTCTTCGTCACCAGTGCCGCGCGCTACGCCGACCAGGTCCCGTGGGAGTACCTCAAGCGTGCCGCCGAGCGCTCGACCTCGGTCGCGATCGTGCTCGACCGCACCCCCGACGAAGCCGTCGAGACCGTGTCGACCCACCTGGCCCGCATGCTGGCCAGCCGTGGCCTGAAGGACTCTCCGCTCTTCGTGGTCCGCGAGGGCACGCCCGACGCTGACGGCGTACTCCCTCCTGAGCTGGTCGCCGACATCCGCGGCTGGCTGGACGCGCTGGCGGCGGACGCCGACGCGCGCTCCGCGGTGGTCAAGCAGACCCTCGAGGGCGCGATCCGCGTCATCGGCGCCAAGACCTTCCAGGTCGCGACCGCGGTCGGCGAGCAGGCCGAGACGGTCGACCAGCTCCGCGACGACGCGTTCCGGGCGTACGCCGGCGCGCTGGGCGACATCCGCACCGCGACCGCCGATGGCACGCTGCTGCGCGGCGAGGTGCTCGCCCGCTGGCAGGAGTTCGTCGGCACCGGCGAGCTGCTCAAGACCCTCGAGACCAAGGTCGGCGCCATCCGTGACCGGCTGGTCAACTCGGTCAAGGGCAAGCCCCAGCAGGTCGAGCGGGTCACCCACGCCGTCGAGTCGGGCCTGGAGAAGCTGCTCCTCGAGCACGCCGAGAACGCCGCCGAGCGCGCCGCCGCCGCGTGGCACGCGCGTCCGGCCGGTCGGGTTCTGCTCGAGTCGCACCACGACATCGACCGCGCCTCCCGCGACTTCCGCCGCAAGGCAGAGAAGCTGGTCCGCGACTGGCAGCAGGGCGTCCTCGAGATGGTCCGCACCGAGGGTGCCGACAAGCGCTCCTCAGCGCGCTTCCTGGCCTACGGCGTCAACGGCCTGGCCGTCTCGCTGATGGTCGTGACCTTCGCCTCGACCGGTGGCCTCGTCGGCGCCGAGGTCGGCATCGCCGGCGGCAGCGCGGTGCTCGGTCAGAAGCTCCTCGAGGCGGTCTTCGGTGACCAGGCTGTGCGCAGCCTCGCCGATCGTGCCCGCAAGGACCTCGAGCGCCGCGTCGACGAGCTCTTCGCGGGCGAGCGCGCCCGGTTCAGCACGGTTCTGGACGATCTCGGTGTCGACCCGCGCAGCCCGGAGCTGCTCCGCGCCGCTGCGCGACGTGTCGACGACCTTCGCTTTGCCGCACAGCAGTCGGGGCAGTCGGGGCAGGACAACGCACTTTCCATGGGGAGCGATTGATGAGCACGATTCTCGAAGGTGCGAAGAAGCTGGTCACCTCCGGCTCGGACGTGGGCCGCAAGGCGGAGGCGCTCGACGCCGCCGTCGAGGCCGCTCGTGGCAGGCTCGACGACCAGCTGCTCGACGACGCCCACGCGGTCTCGAGCCGCGTCAGCGAACGCCTCCGACTCTCTGCCAAGCACACCGTCATCGGCCTCGCCGGTGCCACCGGCTCGGGCAAGTCGTCGACGTTCAACGCATTGACCGGCCTCGAGCTCAGCGCCGTCGGCGTACGCCGTCCGACCACCTCGTGGGCGACGGCCTGCGTGTGGGGGAGCGACGGCGCGGCCGAGCTGCTGACCTGGCTCGGCATCCCGCCACGCCACCACGTCACCCGTGACTCGATGCTCGACTCCAGCCGCGCCGACGAGGCGTTCGACGGCGTGGTCCTCCTCGATCTGCCCGACCACGACTCCACCGACGTCTCGCACCACCTCGAGGCCGACCGCCTCGTGCAGCTCGCCGACGTCCTCGTGTGGGTGCTCGACCCGCAGAAGTACGCCGACGCGGCGATCCACAACCGCTACCTGAAGCCGATGGCCTCGCACGCCAAGACGATGGTCGTGGTGCTCAACCACATCGACACCGTCGCGGAGGACCGGCGCGAGGCGATGATCGCCGACGTACGCCGCCTGCTCGCGGCCGACGGCCTGCCGGACGTGCCCGTCTTCGCGGTCAGTGCCCGCAACGGCACCAACCTCGACGCCCTCCGCAAGGAGCTCGGCAAGCGGGTCGCCTCCAAGAAGGCTGCCCGCATGCGGCTCGAGGCGGACGTGAAGGCTGCCGGCGAGCGCATCGCCGACGTCTCCGGCCTGACTCCGGCCGGCTCGCTCGACCGCGAGGTCATCGCTGAGCTCGATGACGCGCTGGCGGATGCCGCGGGCGTGCCCGTCGTGGTCCACGCCGTCGAGACCTCCGCGCAGCAGCGCGCTGCCCGCGCGACCGGCTGGCCGGTCACCGCGTGGGTCACCAAGCTCAAGCCCGACCCGCTCAAGCGGCTGCACCTCGACCTGGGGCGTGAGGGCAAGGCGCTGGTCAAGACCTCGCGCACGTCTCTCCCCGAGGCCTCGCCCGTGCAGCGCGCGCGTGTCGACTCGGCTGTGCGTGCCGCGACGGACCAGGTCGGGCTCGGCCTCGCCCGCCCGTGGCAGCTGGCCCTGCGCTCCGCCGCGACGGGTCGCCTCGACGAGCTGAATGACCGGCTCGACCACACGCTCGCCGCCACCGACCTCGGTGTCGACCGTCTGCCGTGGTGGGCCTCGCTGGTCCGGCTGCTGCAGTGGCTGCTGATCGTCGCCGCGGTCGTCGGTGGCTTGTGGCTCGGCGCGCTCGCGCTGGTGGGCTACCTGCAGTTCGACGTGCCGTCGCCGAAGGTGGGCCCTGTCGCACTGCCGACGCTGTTCCTCGGCGGCGGCATCCTCGGGGGCATCGTGCTCGCGCTGCTCTGCAAGGTGCTGGTCGGGATCACCGCCCGTTCGCGGGCTCGTGCCGCCGATCGCCGGCTCCGGTCCGGGATCAACGCGGTCGCGCAGGAGCTCGTGCTCGCGCCGTTGCAGGTGGAGCTCGCGTCGTACTCAACCGTGCGGGAGCAGCTGACAACCGTCCTGAAGTGAGCACCGTCTCGGCAATTCGAGTTTGTCGAGTGATTTAGTTGGGTTAAGGTCGGGGCATGAACCCCGGCACGTCTCCTTCGCTCACCCTGGACGAGCTCACCGCCTGGACCCACCGCATCGCCGCGGAGGTCCGGGAGGGCAAGCACGAGATCCACGCCGACGCCTCCGAGCGCTGGCACGTCCGGGTGCACTGTGACGAGCAGGTCGACGTCTGGCTGATCAGCTGGACCGAGGACCAGGGCACGGAACTGCACGACCACGGTGGCTCTGCCGGTGCCTACACCGTCGTCGAGGGGCAGCTGACCGAGGTGGCGTGGAGCGGTCGTGCCGAGGGCGGCAGCCTGGTCGACGTCGTCCGCGCGTCGGGGGAGACGGTTGTATTCGGCAGCCGATACGTTCACGATGTGCGCAACCTCCACCCCGAGACCGCTGTCAGCGTCCACGCCTACTCGCCGCCGTTGTCGTTGATGCACTTCTACGACGTGGACTCGGGCCGGCTGGTGCAGCGCGCGGCCGCCTGGACCGACGACCCCGAGGCCCCGGCGCCGGATCGACTCGCGTCGTGAGCGTGCCTGAGTTCGCCTCGGTGGACGAGCTCCTCGAGGCCGCCCGCGCCCGCCTGGAGCGGCTCTCTCCCGAGGCCGCGCGCGACGCCGTACGCCGCGGGGCCAGGCTCGTCGACATCCGACCCGAGTGGCAGCGGCGCGCCGACGGGGAGATCCCCGGTGCCGTCGTCGTCGAGCGCAACCACCTCGAGTGGCGCCTGCACCCGGGCTCGGATGCGCGCCTCGCGGACGCGGTCGAGGGCCAGGAGTGGGTCGTCTACTGCACCGAGGGCTACACCTCGTCGCTGGCGGCGGCATCGCTGGTCTCGCTGGGGATCCCCGCCACCGACGTGATCGGTGGCATCCGTGCCTGGCAGGCCGCCGGTCTGCCCGTCGTCGCCGGTGGCACAGCGGTCGAGCACGTCGTCGAGGGGCCGAGCGAGTGATCGAGTACCGCAACGTCGGCAAGACCTTCGCGGACGGCACTCCCGCGGTCGGCGACTTCAGCCTCGTGCTGCCGTCGCACACCACCACCGTCCTCGTCGGCTCGTCCGGCTGCGGCAAGACGACGCTGCTGCGCATGGTCAACCGCATGGTCGATCCGTCCGCTGGCCAGGTCCTGATCGACGACGTCGACGTGGCGACGCGCAACCCGGTCGACCTGCGCCGCAGCATCGGCTACGTCATGCAGCACGCCGGACTGCTCCCGCACCGCCGGGTGGTCGACAACGTCGCGGTGCCGCTGCGGCTCGTGGGGGTGCCCCGGGCAGAGGCCCGGACGCGTGCGCTCGACGCGCTGGAGAAGGTCGGGCTCGATGCTGCGCTGGCGGAGAAGTATCCGCGGCAGCTCTCCGGCGGCCAGCAGCAGCGCGTCGGTGTCGCGCGTGGCCTGGTCGCCGACCCGAACATCCTGCTGATGGACGAGCCGTTCGGCGCGGTCGACCCGATCGTGCGCGACGACCTCCAGCAGGAGCTGCTCCGCCTCCAGCGCGAGCTCGGCAAGACCATCGTCTTCGTCACCCACGACATCGACGAGGCCTTCCTGCTCGGCGACCAGGTCGTGATCCTGCGCAAGGGCGGCGAGGTGGCCCAGGTCGGCACGCCGGCCGAGATCCTCGCGGCTCCGGCCGACGACTTCGTGCGCAGCTTCGTCGGGCTCGACAAGGGCCGGCGCACGCTGCGGATCCAGGAGGTCGACGGACAGCGCATCGTCGTCGACGGCGAGGGCCGGGCCGCGGGCGTCCTCGCATGACCTGGTTCCTCGACAACTTCTCCCACATCCGCGACCTGGCGCTGACGCACCTGTGGCTGAGCATCGTGCCGGTCGTGCTGGGCTTCGTGATCGCAGTGCCGGTCGGGTGGTGGGCACAGCGGCACTCCCGTTGGCGCGCCCTGGTCCTCGGCTCGGGCGGCATCCTCTACTCGTTGCCGTCGCTGCCGCTCCTGGTGATCCTCCCGGGCATCCTCGGCACGAGCTTCCTCGACCCGGTCAACGTGGTCGTCGTCCTGACCCTGTACGCCGTGGCCCTGCTCGTGCGGACCGCGGCTGATGCCTTCGCGCAGCTGCCACCCGACGTACTCGATGCGGCGACGGCCAACGGCCACTCCGGCCTCCAGCGTGTGGTGCGGGTCGAGCTGCCGTTGGCCGGGCCGGTGCTGCTCGCCGGGGTGCGCGTCGTCTCGGTCAGCACCGTCAGCCTGGTCACGGTCGGCGCCATCATCGGTGTGACGAACCTGGGCTCGCTCTTCACCGACGGCTTCCGGCGCGACTTCACCACGGAGATCGTGATCGGAGTGCTGGCCGTCGTCGCGATCGCCTTGCTCCTCGACGGGTTGTGGGTGCTTCTCGGGCGGATCCTGCTGCCCTGGTCGACGAAGACGGGGCGCGCGGCATGAGCAGCGTCTTCGTGGAGGCCGCGGACTGGCTGGCCGACCCTGTCCACTGGAGTGGCGTGGACGGCATCCCGCACCGGCTGCTGGAGCACGTGGGCTATTCCGCGCTCACTGTCGCCATCGCCAGCGTCGTCGCGCTCCCGCTCGGGCTCTGGATCGGTCACACCGGACGCTTCCGTGGGTTCGCGATCGCGCTGACCGGCGCAGTGCGTGCCCTGCCGACCCTCGGGCTGCTGACCCTGGCGGTGCTCTGGGTCGGCATCGGACTGACCGCCCCGATCGTGGCGCTCGTCGTGCTCGCCATCCCGCCCCTGCTCGCCGGTGCCTACGCAGGCATCGAGGCGGTCGACCGACGCACCGTCGACGCCGCGCGTGCCCAGGGGATGACCGAGTGGCAGGTGCTCGCTCGCGTCGAGGTGCCGCTGGCCCTCCCGCTGATCCTCGGTGGCGTCCGGTCCGCCGTGCTGCAGGTCGTGGCAACCGCGACCATCGCGGCGTACATCGGGCTGGGTGGGCTCGGCCGCTACCTGATCGACGGCGTCGCTGTCCGCGACTACCCCCAGACCCTGTCGGGCTCGCTGGTGGTCGTGCTGCTGGCGCTGGTCCTGGACGGCGCATTCGCCGTTGTGCAACGTCTGGCCGTGCGTGCGGCCTGAGACCCATCGAAGGAGAAGAACCATGAACACCAACCCGATCCTCGCCGGATTCCTGGCGGCAGCACTCGGAGTGGGCCTCGCGGCGTGCGGTGGTGACCCGACGAAGGCGGGCTCCGACGGGGACAGCAAGGGCGACGCGATCGTGGTCGGCTCGGCGGCGTTCGGCGAGAGCGAGATCCTGGCCGAGATCTATGCGGGCGCGTTGAACGCGGACGGCATCGAGGCGACGACGCGGCTGGACATCGACCAGCGGGAGGCCTACATCGGCGCGATCAAGGAGGGGTCCATCGACCTCTTCCCGGAGTACACCGGCAACCTCCTGCTCTTCCTCGACCCGAACGCGACCGCCACTGCCCCCGACGAGGTCAACAAGGCGCTGGAGGCGGCCCTGCCGAAGGGGCTCGACATCCTCGAGCCGTCGGCGGCTGAGGACAAGGACTCCCTCAACGTGACGGCTGCGTTCGCGAAGGAGCACGACGTCACCTCGATCGCTGACCTGGCCGAGGTGGACGGGCTGAAGCTGGCCGCCAACCCGGAGTTCAAGACCCGGGCCTACGGCATCCCCGGCCTCGAGAAGCTCTACGGCATCACTGACATCGCCTTCACCGCGATCTCGGACGGCGGCGGCCCGGCGACGCTCAAGGCGCTCACCTCGGGCAAGGTCGACGTCGCCGACATCTACTCCACGACGCCGTCCATCGCGGCCAACAACCTGGTGACCCTCGAGGACCCGAAGAACCTGATCGCGGCCCAGAACGTGGTCCCGCTGATCCGTGAGGACGCCACCTCGGAGAAGGTCGCTGCGGTGCTCGACGAGGTCTCGGAGAAGCTGACCACCGAGGCGTTGCTCGAGCTGAACACTGCCCTTGCGGGGCCGTCGAAGCCGAGCGCGGCCAAGGTCGCGGAGCAGTGGCTGAAGGCAAACGGCTTCGCCTGATCTCCGGGTCGTACGACGGCCCGGATCTTCCCTCGCGGGGATCCGGGCCGTTTTGCGTCCACAGGCTGTTTCGCGGGGCGCTCGTCCCCAGCGCTGTCGACTCGCCGGGTTGGCGGCGGCTGCCGACCGGGACGGTGGAGTCAGTTCGCGGACGCTGGGTGCGCGAGCGCGACTGTGATGAGGAGCAACACCATGAACGAGACGACTGTGACGGTGCTGGGCTATGTGGGCACCGACCCGACGGAGCACTCGGTGGGGGAGACGTCGGTGGCCACCTTCCGGCTGGCCTCGACGCCTCGCGTCTTCCGCCCGAGGGAGAACACCTGGGCCGACCGCGAGACCAACTGGTTCACCGTCAACGCCTGGCGGGCGCTGGCGCAGCACGTGATGACCTCGGTGCACCAGAGCGAGCCGGTCATCGTCCACGGCCGCCTGCGGGCGCAGGCATGGAAGGACGATGCCGGGATCGCGCGCACGACAATGGTGCTCGACGCGCTCACGATCGGCCACGACCTGACCAAGGGGGACGCGGCCTTCATCAAGACCGCGGCGTCGTCGGCGACCTCGTCGGTGGAGGAGCAGGCGATCGCCGAGGCCAACGCGGCGCTGGAGGGCGCGGGCGGCCAGGTCACCAGTGACGGGCGCTTCCTCGAGGAGGCCGTGGCGGAGCCGGCGCCGTTCTGAGTCAGGGCTGTCCGGGGCTGTCCGAGGCAGGGCCGTCCGGGGCGCGGGGCCGTGGGCGGCGCGGCCCCGCGGCCCCACTATCCTTCGGGGCATGGCTGAATACGTTTTCACGCTCCGCAACGTGCGCAAGGCCCACGGCGACAAGGTGGTGCTCGACAACGTCACCCTCTCGTTCCTGCACGGCGCGAAGATCGGCATCGTCGGTCCCAACGGCACGGGCAAGTCGTCGCTGCTGCGGATCATGGCCGGTCTCGACAAGGCCAACAACGGTGACGCCATCCTCGACCCCGGCGCCACGGTCGGCATGCTCCAGCAGGAGCCGCCGCTGACCGAGGGCAAGACGGTCCTCGAGAACGTCGAGGAGGCCGTGATCGAGGTCAAGACCAAGATGCGCCGCCTCGACGAGGCCTATGGCGAGATGGGCGACCCCGACGCTGACATGGACGCGCTCATGGCCGAGACCGGCGAGCTGCAGACCTACCTCGACGGCATCGGTGCGTGGGACCTCGACTCCCGCCTGGACCAGGCCATGGACGCGCTGCGCTGCCCGCCGCCGGACGTCCTCGTCGACAACCTCTCCGGTGGTGAGCGCCGCCGCGTCGCGCTCTGCAAGCTGCTGCTCCAGCAGCCCGACCTGCTGCTCCTCGACGAGCCCACCAACCACCTCGACGCCGAGTCGGTGCAGTGGCTCGAGGGTCACCTCAAGAGCTACCCCGGCGCCGTCCTGGCGATCACCCACGACCGGTACTTCCTCGACAACGTCGCCGAGTGGATCCTCGAGCTCGACCGGGGCAAGACGCACCCCTACGAGGGCAACTACTCGACGTACCTCGAGACGAAGAAGGACCGCCTCAAGATAGAGGGCCAGAAGGACGCCAAGCGCGCGAAGATGCTCGAGAAGGAACTCGAGTGGGTGCGCTCCAACGCCAAGGCCCGCCAGACCAAGTCCAAGTCGCGTCTGGCTCGCTACGAGGAGCTTGCGGCTGAGGCTGACAAGGCCCGCAAGATCGACACCGCTGACATCAACATCCCGCCGGGCCCGCGCCTCGGTGACATCGTGCTCGAGGCCCAGAACCTGACCAAGGGCTTCGAGGACCGCACCCTGTGGCACGACATGTCGTTCACGCTGCCGCGCGCCGGCATCGTCGGCGTCGTCGGCCCCAACGGTGTCGGCAAGACCACGCTGTTCCGGATGATCACCGGCAACGAGACGCCCGACGAGGGCAAGCTCACCGTCGGCCAGACCGTGAAGCTGTCCTACGTCGACCAGAGCCGTGGCGGCATCGACCCGAACAAGAACGTCTGGGAGGTCGTGTCCGACGGCCTGGACTTCATCAAGGTCGCCAACTTCGAGATGAACTCGCGCGCCTACGTCGCGTCGTTCGGCTTCAAGGGCCCGGACCAGCAGAAGAAGGCCGGTGTCCTCTCCGGTGGTGAGCGCAACCGCCTCAACCTGGCGCTGACCCTCAAGCAGGGTGGCAACGTGCTGCTCCTCGACGAGCCCACCAACGACCTCGACGTCGAGACGCTGTCGGCCCTCGAGGACGCGCTGCTGGACTTCCCGGGCTGCGCCGTGGTCACCTCCCACGACCGGTGGTTCCTCGACCGCATCGCCACCCACATCCTCGCCTGGGAAGGCGACGAGGAGGACGGCGGCAAGTGGTTCTGGTTCGAGGGCAACTTCGCCTCCTACGAGGAGAACAAGATCGAGCGCCTCGGCATCGAGGCAGCCCGCCCGCACCGTGTCACCCACCGCCGCCTGACCCGCGACTGAGCGCCGCCCGGAGCGCGCCTGGCGGCGTTGCGCCCGCTCGACGACCAGCTCCGCTCGGAGGTCGCCTTCGCGGACGCGCCTTGCCAGCCACGCACCGGACGACGCTCAAGGGGCATCTGCCGCTTACCGGAGGTCGGACTCGGGGTGGCCTTCGGCCAGGTCGTCGGAGATCGCGTTGAGCACGCGGCCGAAGACGGCCAGGTCCTCGGGCGACACCAGGTCGAACAGGTGCCGGCGGACCAGGGCGACGTGGTCGGGTGCGGCCTCGGTGAGGCGCGCCTGACCGGCGTCGGTGAGCCGGGCGATGACACCGCGGCGGTCGTCGCCCGAGGCGATCCGGACGACCAGCCCCTTGTGCTCCATGCGCTGGACGGTGTGCGTGACCCGGCTCCGGCTGTGGCACAGCGCGTCGGCGAGATGCGCCATGCGCAGCTCCTGGCCCTCGGCCTCGGAGAGCAGGACCAGGATGGCGTACTCGCTCGCGTTCAGGTCAAAACGCTTCGCGTCCTCGTCGATGTGCGCCATGAGCAGGGTGTTGGCGGTCAGGAAAGCCCGCCAGACACCCTGCTCCTCGACGTTGAGCCACCGCACGTCCGCGGCAGCCGCCGTGTGACCATCCCCCATGTTGCTGGCCTCAGATGCGCTCGAGGATGAGGGCCATGCCCTGGCCGCCCCCGACGCACATCGTGATCAGGCCGGTGGACTTGTCGTGCCACTCCAGCGAGTTCAGCAGGGTGTTCTGCAGGCGGGCGCCCGTCATGCCGAACGGGTGACCGACCGCGATCGCGCCGCCGTTGATGTTGAGGCGGTCGATGTCGATGCCGAGGTCCTGGTACGACGGGATGACCTGCGCGGCGAAGGCCTCGTTGATCTCGACGAGGTCGATGTCGTTGATCGACATGTTGGCGTAGCGCAGCGCGTTCTTGACCGCCTCGACCGGGCCGAGGCCCATGATCTCCGGCGACAGGCCCGAGACGCCGGTGGAGACCACGCGGGCCAGCGGCGTCAGGCCGAGCTCGGCGGCCTTCGTGTCAGACATGATCACGACGGCAGCGGCGCCGTCGTTGAGGGCACAGCAGTTGCCCGCGGTGACGGTGCCGTCGGCACGGAAGACCGGCTTGAGCGCGGCCATCGCGTCGTACGTGACGCCGGCGCGCGGGCCGTCGTCAGCGGTGACGACAGTGCCGTCGGGGGTCGTGACCGGGGTGATCTCGCGGGCCCAGAAGCCGTCGGCGATCGCCTTCTCGGCGAGGTTCTGCGAGCGGGTCGCGAACTCGTCCATCTCCTGGCGCGAGATGCCGCGCAGGGTGGCGACGTTCTCCGCGGTCTGGCCCATCGTGATGTAGGCATCCGGGATCAGGCCCGCGTCGCGCGGCTCGGTCCAGGTGGTGTTGTTGGCCGACGTCGCCTCGGTGCGGGCGCGCGCGTCGGCGAAGAGCGGGTTCTCGGCACCCGGGGTGTCGGAGGTGCCGTTGCCGAAGCGGGACACGGTCTCGACACCGGCGGAGACGAAGATGTCGCCTTCGCCGGCCTTGATCGCGTGCAGGGCCATGCGGGTGGTCTGCACCGACGAGGCGCAGTAGCGGGTGATCGTGGCACCCGGGACAGTGTCGAGGCCGAGGATGGTGTTGACGACCTTGGCCATGTTGAATCCGGACTCGCCGCCGGGGAGACCGCAACCGAGCATCAGGTCGTCGACCAGGGTGGGGTCGAACGACGGGATCTTGTCGAACGCAGCCTGGATCGCAACCGCGGCCAGGTCGTCGGGACGCATGTCCTTCAGCGAACCCTTGAACGCACGGCCGATCGGCGTGCGGGCTGCTGAAACGATCACTGCCTCGGGCATGGGGGAACTCCTCGGGAACGAAGGGGTGATGAAGGCCATGCACTGTCGGAACGGCCACCCGCCAGCCTAGCCCGCCCGGTCTGTCACCATCGGGTCTTGTGCGACACACCTATGAGTGCCAGCTGCGCTGGGCGGACATGGACCTCCTTGGCCACGTGAACAACGTGACCTACCTGGACTACCTCCAGGAGGCGAGGATCGACATGCTGCTGACCCACGCGCCCGAGGAGCGGCTCACGGCGCTCGCGGAAGGCGGCCAGATCCTCAGCCACGAGGTGCAGTACGCCGCGCCGCTGACGTTCCGACTCCGGCCGGTCCACATCGACACGTGGGTCACCTCGGTGGACGGGGACACGTTCACCCTGGCCCACGAGGTCTACGACGAGCCGCGCGACGAGGACGGTGCCCGCACCGTCTACCTCCGCGCCCGCAGCACGCTGGCCTTCTTCGACTTCGAGCTCGGCGAGCGCCGCCCACTGACCGGGGACGACCGGGCGGTGCTGGCCAGCTTCAGCGAGGACGACGTCCTCGGCGAGCGGGCGGCGTACACGGAGCCGAGGGACGTGGACTTCGGCGACTACGCCATCCGGGTCCGGTTCTCCGACCTCGACGCGTTCGGTGTCGTCGACGAGGTGCAGTACTTCGAGTTCTTCCAGGAGGCGCGCATCGACTACCTGACCCGGGTCTGGAAGGCCTCGGGGGTGACGATGGACCGCGCGCCGATGGTGATCGCGCAGATGGACGTCGACTACCTGGTGCCGATCACGTTCCGCACCGAGCCGTTCGAGGTGCGCTCGTGGATATCGCGGGTCGGCGGCTCCTCATTCGTCATCGAGAGCGAGCTGCGCGACGGGCAGACGGCGTACAGCCGGGCCCGCGTCGTACTCGTGACGTTCGATCCGGTCACCCAGAAGGCTGCGCCGGCACCTGAGGCTCTCCGTGAGCTGCTGCTCGCCCAGCTGCCCTGATCCGCTGCCCTGATCAGCCGGGCGGTCAGCCGGCAGGCGTGTTGATCATGAACTGCGCGGCGTGCGTGACGTAGTCCCAGAACTGGGTGTCCTGGGCGGGCGTCAGCGCGGCCTCGTCGAGTGCGGCGCGGAAGTGAATGAGCCAGCGCTGCGCGGCTGCAGGCGTGACCTCGAACGGTGCGTGCCGCATGCGCAGGCGGGGGTGCCCGCGCTCGTCGGAGTACGTCGAGGGGCCGCCCCAGTACTGCGCCAGGAAGAGCGTGAACCGCTCGCGGGCCGGGCCGAGGTCCTCCTCGGGATACATCGGCCGCAGCAGTGGGTCCTCGGCGACGCCCGCGTAGAAGCGGTCGACGATGCGGCGGAAGGTGTCCATCCCGCCGATCTCGTCGTAGAACGTTGCTGCCTCGGTGCTCACGGTCCCCATTCTGCCCGGCGGCTGGTTTTGCTACTCGCCGGTCCCACCGGGGGCGTGGAAGGATCGGCGTCGACGTCCCTGAACATCACTTAGGAGAGCTTCATGGCTACCACTCGCACCGCCTCCACCCACTGGGCGGGCGGCCTTCTCGACGGCGCCGGCGACACCACCTTCACGTCGTCGGGCATCGGCACCTTCCCGGTCTCGTGGCCCGCCCGCTCCGAGGAGCCCAACGGCAAGACCAGCCCCGAGGAGCTCATCGCAGCTGCTCACACCGCATGCTTCTCGATGGCCTTCTCCGCCGGGCTGGCGAAGAACGGCACCCCGCCGGCCGGCCTCGACACCTCCGCCGAGGTCGACTTCGTGCCCGGCACCGGCATCACCGAGATCCGCCTGACCGTCGTCGGCGACGTGCCCGGCCTCGACGAGGCCAAGTTCGTCGAGCTGGCCGAGGCCGCGAAGCTGGGCTGCCCGGTCTCTCAGGCCCTCGCCTCGGTCCCGAGCATCACCCTGAACGCTTCGCTCAAGGCCTGACCTCTTCGTTGACACGGCGCAACCTCGGCCTCGACACGGCGCCGTGTCGACGTCGAGGTTGCGCCGTGTCAACGGGGGAGGGATCAGCCGACGTGGACGTGCGGGCGCTCGCCCGGGTCGCGCTCGGCCCGGCGGATGACCTCGCGGGTCACGGGAGCGACCTCGCCGACCCCGAACAGCAGGAACCGGACCAGGTTGAGCAGCGGGTTGCCCTCGGTCCACTCGAAGTAGATGTGGGGGCGCACACCGGTGCGGTCCCGGATGTCGAGGAGCACGGATGCCAGTGCGTTCGGCACGGTGCTCGCTTCGACGGTGAGCACCCGGAACTCGCCGTGCAGGACCTCGCCATGCACCTCGATCCGACTCTCGAAGTCGGAGTAGTCCTTCACCGTCACCTCGACGAAGAGGATGTCGCCCGCATCGCGCAGGTCGTTGTCGTCGACGATCTGGTTCACCTTCGCGACGTACTCCTCACGGTCGCGGGCGTCCGGTTCGTTGGCGACCAGCCGGATGCTGCGCCGGGCACAGTCGCGCAGGAAGAGGTCGGCACGGGCGTCGTACGTGACGTCGGTCGTCCGCAGCTCGAAGGCACGCCACAGTCGTGACGCCAGCGAGACGGCCACGATCGCCGCGATGAAGCACGCGCCGATCTTCACGCCGTCGGGGCGGGAGTGGACGTTGTCGGCGAGCGTGTAGCCGAGGATCAGCGCAATCACCCCGTACGCCGCGGTCAGCCACCGCTGGCCGGCCTTCCGCGCCGCGAGGGTCACGGCAACCGCGGCGGAGACCATGAGCACCAGTACGCCGGTCGCGTAGGCGCCGCCCTGGGCGTTGACGTCCGCGTCGAAGATCCAGGTGATGAGGAAGGCAGTCGAGGTCAGCACCACCACGAGCGGCCGCACGGCGCCGGCCCATTCGGGTGCCATGCCGTAGCGCGGCAGGTAGCGCGGGATCAGGTTGAGCATGCCGGCCATCGCGGATGCGCCGGCGAACCAGAGGATCGCGATCGTCGCCGCGTCGTACGCGGTGCCGAAGATGTCGCCGAGGTAGGTGTGGGCGAGGTAGGCGAGCGCGCGACCGTAGGCCTCGCCGCCCTCCTCGAACTCGTGCTCGGGGATCAGCAGTGTCGTGACGAGGCTGGAGGCGATCAGGTAGCAGCTCATCGTCACGGCAGCGGCGGTGAGCAGCTTCTTCGTGTTCCGGATCCGGCCGGCGGGCTTCATCGGGTCGTCGCCGGGGTCGCCCTGGACGTGGCTCATGACAGCGACACCGGTCTCGAACCCCGACATGCCGAGTGCCAGCTGTGGGAAGACGAGCAGCGCGACACCGAGCATGGTCAGGAACGAACCGTGCTGAGTGGTGAGCGCTGCGGTCCAGTCGGTGACGACGTGAGGGGAGTCGATGATGTGCCAGGCGGAGACTCCGAGCACCACCAAGTTGAGCGCGAGGTAGATCGCGACGAGGCCGACCGCGAGCCCGATCGCCTCCTGGAAGCCCTTCAGGAAGACGGCACCGAGCAGCGCGATCAGAAGGAGCGTGATCCAGAGCTCCTCGCCGTGCATCCAGTGCGGCACATGCGGGTTCTCGACCACGTGGGCTGCCGCATCGGCGGCGGACAGGGTGATGGTGATGATGAAGTCGGTGAGGGCGAAGCCCAGCAGCGCCAGCACGAAGAACTTGCCACGCCAGAAGGGGAGAAGCCGCTCGAGCATGGCGATCGACCCCTGACCGTGCGGGCTCTCGGCCGCGACCCGGCGATAGACGGGAAGCGCACCGAAGAGAGTCAGCAGCACCAGGATCACCGTAGCCAGCGGGCTCAGCAGGCTGGCCGCGATGAACGCGATGCCGGGCTGGTAGCCGAGCGTCGAGAAGTAGTCGACGCCGGTCAGGCACATGACGCGCCACCAGGGCGCGGGGTGCGCTGCGGCGTCGCCTTCCGCGGGGTCGAGGGACTCAAGCGGTACGTCGGTTTCGGTGCTCACCTCGCCATTCAAGGTTCACGAGGGACCGAAACCTCTGGCACTAACGGCTTCCTAACGTATCGGGCGTCAGGATCCTGTTAGCGCAGGCGACCTGACCGGACCGCGGTCGTTGACTGGGGCCGTGGACGAGATCCGATCACCCCTGGCCCTCGAGCAGGTGGAAGTGCGCGGCGCGCTCTCCTGCCTGGCCGTCGTGCCGGTCCTGGTGGTCTGCCACCTGTTCGGGCTCGCCCCGCTGATCACTTCGGGCGTTGTCGCCGCGATGGTGCTGGCAGTGGCTCCGGTGCTGACCCGTCCACTCGTGCTCCTCCTCGCCATCACGGCCTGGGCCTGCCTCACCGGGTTCGTCACGCACTCCCGCGGAGAGCTCGCCTTCCGGCGCAGCGATCTCGTGCTGCTGGTCGTGATCGTGCTGGCGGCTCAGGCCGGCCAGGTTGCCCGACCATCACGCCGGGCGTCGGGGCAGACTGGGCCCGTGAGGATCGCGGCGCTGACCGGGCGCCCGGTCACCGAAGCCTGGAAGGGAGCCACCGTGCTCGCACGGAGCAGCGTCAGCCGCGAGCGCCGCCGCCGTGCCTACCTGCTGGCCTTCCTCGGGCTTCCCGCCCTGGTCGCGGGCCTGGTGCCGCTGCGCTCCACGCTCAACCTGGCGACTGACGTGCTGCTCTTCCTGCTGCTCGTGGTCGTGATCGCACTGGTGGGAGGTCGCGGTCCAGCGCTCGTGTCTGCCGTCGCAGCCTCCCTGGCCCTCAACTTCTTCTTCACGCAGCCGTTCCACACCTGGGCCATCGACGACCCCAACAACGCCCTGGCGCTGGTGGTCTTCGTGCTGGTTGCCGCCCTCGTCAGCTGGGCGGTCGACCTCGCTGCCGAACGGACTCGCCAGGCGGCAGAGGCCGCGAGCCAAGCCGAGGTGCTGGCGAGTGGCAACCGGGTGCGCACCGCGCTGCTGGCAGCCGTGGGCCATGACCTGAGGACGCCGCTCGCCGTCGCGAAGGCCGGGGTCTCCTCCCTGCGCAGCGAGGAGGTCGAGCTCGACACGTCCGACCGGGACGAGCTGCTCGCAGCGGCCGACCACGCACTGGACCGGCTCGCCGGGCTCATCGACAACCTCCTCGACCTGAGCCGCCTGCAGACCGGCGCCATCGCTGTACGCCGCGTGCCGACGGCGGTCGGCGACGTGCTCGCGCGGGCGCTCGACGACGTCGGCGTGGAGCCGCGGGCCGTCGTGATCGACGTACCCGACGAGCTGCCGGCGGTGCTCGCGGATCCGGGCCTGCTCGAGCGGGTGCTCGCCAACCTGATCACCAACGCCCAGCGCCACGCTGCAGGTGCTCCGCCGCCGGTCGTCGAGGCCGAGCTGGTCGGAACTCGTGTGGAGATCCGCGTCGTCGATCGCGGTCCGGGCATTCGCGAGGAGCAGATGGACCGGGTCTTCCAACCATTCCAGCGGCTCGGCGACACCGACGCCACGACGGGCGTCGGTCTGGGCCTGGCGCTGGCCCGTGGCCTGACCGAGGCCATGGGCGGCACCGTCGTGCCCGCAGTGACGGTCGGCGGTGGCCTCACCATGGTCGTCTTGCTGGAGGCCGCGCTCGAGGGCGCCGCGTCGCCGGCCGAGGCGGGCTCGTGAACCGGGTGCTCGTCGTTGATGACGAGCCCGAGATCCTCCGAACGCTCGGCATCACCCTCCGGGCGCGTGGGTACGACGTCGTGCTGGCCGCGTCGGGCCGCGAGGCCCTGAGTCGAGCCGCGGAGCTCCCGCCCGACGTCGTCATCCTCGACCTCGGTCTGCCCGACCTCGAAGGCGTGGATGTGATCGCCTCGCTCCGGGGCTGGACTGCGGTGCCGATCCTCGTGCTGTCCGGTCGCAGCGACAGCGCTGACAAGGTGGACGCGCTCGACGCGGGGGCGGATGACTACGTCACCAAGCCCTTCGGAATGGATGAGCTGCTGGCGCGCCTGCGCGCAATGTCACGCCGGCCGGTCGCCGGAGATGGCGCTCCGCGGCTGTCCTTCGGCGAGATCGAGGTGGACCTCGCCGAGAAGCGGGTCACCCGGGGAGGCACGGAGATCCGGCTGACGCCGACCGAGTGGCACCTGCTCGAGGTGCTCGTGCGCCACCCCGGCACGCTGCTGAGCCAGGCTCAGCTGCTGACCGATGTGTGGGGTCCCGGCTACGAGACCGCGCAGGGAAACCTGCGGCTCTACATGGGGCAGCTGCGCCGCAAGCTCGAAGCGGACCCCGCCCGGCCGGCGTACTTCCTGACGGAGCCGGGTATGGGCTACCGCTTCCAGCCCTGAAACCGGCCCTGAAACCGGCCCTGTTGCGTCGACACGGCGCAACTTCGGGCTCGAGACGGCGCCGTGTCGACGTCAACCTTGCGCCGTGTCGACGGGGAGCGTCAGGAGTTGGGCGGCGGGCCGTCGCTCGGGGCGGCGTCGTTGCGGTGCCACACGACGCGCTGGGGGAACGGGATCTCGATGCCCTCCGCGTCGAAGCGGTCCTTGATCCGCTCGCGCATCTCGCGGGCCACCTTCCACTGCTCCATGGGGGCGGTCTTCAGCGTGACCCGCACCGTGACGGCATCGGCGGCGAGCGCCTCGACGCCCCAGACCTCGGGCTCCTCGATGATCAGCCCGGCGAACGCCGGGTCCTCCCACAGCTCGTGGGCGACCTCCTGGAGCACGCGGCGTACCTTGTCGAGGTCGGCGCGGTAGGAGACACCGATGTCGAGCACGGTCCGCGCCCAGTTCTGGCTCATGTTGCCGACGCGCAGGATCTCGCCGTTGCGGACGTACCAGACGGTGCCGTTGACGTCGCGGAGCCGGGTGACGCGCAGGCCGACGGCCTCGATCGTGCCGGTGGCCTCGCCGAGGTCCACGACATCGCCGACGCCGTACTGGTCCTCGAAGATCATGAACACGCCGGAGATGTAGTCCTTCACCAGGCTCTGGGCGCCGAAGCCGATGGCCAGGCCGACCACGCCCGCGCTGGCGAGCAGCGGTGCGATCGGGTAGTCGAGCTCGGCGATCACCATGACCAGGACGACGAAGACGATGACCGTCGTGACGATGCTCTTGAGCAACGACCCCATGGTGCGGGCGCGGACCCGGCGGCGTACGTGGTCGCCGTTGGTGCCGTTGGCGAGCCGGTCGACGGTGCGGTCGATGACGCGCTGCACGACCCACCGGACCAGCAGGCCGAGCAGGATCAGCACCAGGATCGCGAGGGGCTTGCCGAGGACCCAGGTGGCGAGCTCCGCCAGGTCGTCGTTGCCGGTCCACCGGTGGACCAGTCGGCAGGAGATCGCCTGATCGGGGTCGCAGGCATCTGGCGACGGCAGGAGCTGGGGAAGGAACGTGTCGGACGTGCGGAACAGCATGGGCGCAAGGCTACGGGGAGCGGAGTGAAGTGGCTCCGTCAGGCGCCGTCAGGCGCTACCGGGCGGTACGGACGTGAGTCGTCCCGATCCGCCCTGCCCCGATATGCTTCCTCCCGTGAACATTCTTCCGCTGACTGTCCCCGAGGGCTGGAGTGACCCGGCGAGCGTCGACGTGCTCAAGGCGCTGCTCGTCTACGTCGGTTACCCGGCGCTGCTGTTCGCCGCGATCACCGTCCTGGTGGTTCTCCCGCGTCTCGCCAAGGGTGCTGCCGGTGCGGCATCGGGCCCCGACCACGAGTGGTTCGGTGGACCGCGCAAGTCCGGCGACGAGCTGGCCGGCCCCGACGGCGACGACTCCAAGGCGGGCGGCGCCAGTGCTCGCTGGTGACCACTTCAGTCGCCAGCAGCGACTGAGCATCGGCGCGGCGATCCGCGAGGCGGAGCTGCTCTCGCGGATGGAGATCACCGTGTACGTCGGCCCGTCGGACGGTGCCGACACCCGCGCCTTCGCGACCCAGCTGCACAACTCGCTGGTCGCGCCGACGCGCTCGCTCGTGGTCATGGTCGACCCGGACAAGCGGGCGCTCGAGATCGTCACCGGTGGTTGGGTGCGCGAGCGCCTCTCCGACGAGCAGGTCCAGCTCACCGCGCTGGAGATGCAGGTCGACTTCGCCGAGGGTGACCTCGCCGGTGGCCTGACCCGCGGCATCGGCAACCTCGCGAGCCGCGCCAGCTGACGCCACCCATCACACGTACGACGAAGGCTCGGTCCCCACTCTGGGGGCCGAGCCTTCGTCGTACTGGATGGTCGTGTGGTGCGGACTTCGCGCGCGAGTCGGGCACCTGTTGTGCGGTGCACGCCACCACAAGTGCCCGTTTCACCGGCTGGCCGGTGAAACGGGCGTGGCGGGGTCAGGCCTGGGCGTCGCGCTCCTGGGCGGCCAGCGAGCGGGCCAGGTCGGCGCGCCCCTCCCGCACGTAGCGCAGTCCGGCCGGATTGGCCTTCGTCGTCTCCAGCCAGGCGTCGACCTTCGCGAGGGTCTCGGCAGTCGGGTTCGCACGGGGGAAGGTGAACTCCAGCGCGAGCCGGGCCAGCCAGACGGTGCGGGTGTCCAGGATCGTCTCGGCCACCTCGAGGTAGCGGTCGACGTAGGGTGCGAGCACCTCGTCCTGGCCGCTCTGCTGGAAGTTCAGGCAGATCCGGCGCGCGGTCTCGTTGGGGGTGTCATCGGCGACCACACCGAGCTGCCACGCCGCCTCCTTGGCCTCCGGGGTCGGGATCGCGGCGCGCGCTCCGGCGGCTGCCTCCTTGCCGGAGATCGTGGCGTCGCGCTCGAGCTCGGCGTCGATGGCGGCGTGGTCCGCGCGACCGCCCGCTGCCAGGCTGTTCAGCAACGTCCAGCGGAGGTCCTGCGAGACGTCGAGGCCGTCGAGCACCACGCTGCCGTCGTACAGACCCCGGACGTATGCCGCGCCGTCGTCGCTGCGGGCAGCCGCAGCGTAGGAGCGCACCAGCGCCAACTGGTGGTCGCTGCCCGGCTCGGCGGCCTCGACGAGCGCGCGGAGCCCTGCCTCCCAGGACGCCTTGACGGCCGCACGGTTGGCAGGCGCGGTGTAGATGCTGCCGGCGCTCGACGCGTAGCCGAGCAGTGCGCCGACGGCGGTGATGTCACTCTCGGTGCCGACGCCCTGGAGCACCAGCGCGACGAAGTCGGAGGCCCGCATCTCGGCGTCGCGGGTCATGTCCCACGCGGCACCCCAGCACAGGGCCCGGGCGAGCGAGTCGTCGAGCTTGTCGATGCTCGCGACCAGGGTCGCCAGTGACCGCGGGTCGAGGCGGATCTTGGCGTAGGTCAGGTCGCCGTCGTTGAGCAGCACGAGGTCGGGCTGCTGCTGGCCGACCAGAGCGTCGACGGAGGTCGAGGCGCCGGCGATGTCGGTCTCGATCGAGGTGCGGCTGACCAGGCGACCCTCCACGAGGTCGTAGAGGCCGATCGCGATGCGGTGGCGACGCAACGTCGGGAAGTCCGCATGAGCGGTCTGCTCGACCGCGAAGCTCGTGAACGCACCGTCGTCGCCGACCTCGAACGACGCAGCGAGCGTGTTGACGCCCGAGGTCTGCAGCCACTCGGCGGCCCACGAGTCGAGCTCGCGCCCGGACGCCGTCTCGAGCGCGCTCAGCAGGTCGGTGAACTCGGAGTTCGCGAACGCGTGCTTCTTGAAGTAGGCGCGCAGGCCGGCCAGGAACGGCTCCTCGCCGACCCAGGCGACGAGCTGCTTGAGGGTCGAGGCGCCCTTGGCGTAGGTGATGCCGTCGAAGTTCTGCTCGACGGCCTCGAGGTCGAAGTTGTCCGCAGCGATCGGATGCGTCGAGGGCAGCTGGTCCTGGCGGTAGGCCCAGTTCTTGCGGGCGTTGGTGAAGCCCGTCCAGGCGTCGGTGAACTCGGTGGCCTGGGCAGAGGCGTGGTGCGCCGCCCACTCGGCGAACGACTCGTTGAGCCACAGGTCGTCCCACCACGTCATCGTGACGAGGTCGCCGAACCACATGTGCGCCATCTCGTGCAGGATCGTGTTGGCGCGCTGCTCGTAGAAGGCCCGGGTCTGGCGCGAGCGGGGGAGGTACTCGTCGCGGAACGTCACGCAGCCCGCGTTCTCCATCGCACCCATGTTGTATTCGGGCACGAAGAGCTGGTCGTACTTGCCGAACGGGTAGGGGAAGTCGAAGGCCTCCTCGAAGAACGCGAAGCCCTGCTTCGTGATCTTCAGGATCTCCTCGGAGTCGAGGTGCTCCACCAGCGACTGCCGCGCGAAGACGCCCAGCGGGATGTCGCCGTGCGCCCCGGCGTACACGTCCTGGACCTCGTGGTACTCACCGGCGACGAGCGCCGTGATGTACGTCGACATCCGCTGCGTCGGCGCGAACCTCCACACCGCACGCCCCTCGCCCAGCGACTCCGGCGCTGGCGTGGGGGAGTTGGACACGACCTTCCAGTCCGCGGGGGCGGTCACGTGGAAGGTGAAGACCGACTTCAGGTCCGGCTGCTCGAACGTCGCGTAGACGCGGCGGGCGTCCGGCACCTCGAACTGTGTGTAGAGGTAGACGCGGTTGTCGACCGGGTCGACGAACCGGTGCAGGCCTTCGCCCGACCGGCTGTAGGTCAGGTCGGCGGAGACGACGAGCTCGTTCTCCGCGGCGAGGTCGTCCAGCGCGATCCGGCTGTCGGAGTACGCCGTGGCGGGGTCGATCGACCGGCCATTGAGCGTGATCTCGTGGATGGTCGTCGCACCGACCAGGTCCACGAAGGTCGCCGCCCCGGGCTGCGAGGACGTGAACGTCACCGTGGTCCGGCTGGCGAAGCTCGTCTCCGAGGGGCCATCGGTCCGGGGGGTGAGGTCGAGCTCGATGAGATAGGACGCGACGTCGAGGAGGGCTGCGCGGGTCTGCGCCTCTCCGCGAGTGAGGTTGGTTCCGGGCATGTGCGCCATCCAATCACCTGCCCCCGACGATCCCCAGCACGGGCACCAGTCGATACTGAAGCGTGACCACTGCGCGCAGCGACCGCCACGTCGTACCGCTCCGGACCGCCACCTGGGCCTGGTTCCTGGTCTCGCTCCAGACCTTCGGTGGACCCGCCGGTCAGATCGCGGTGATGCAGCGGACGCTGGTCGACGAGCGGCGCTGGCTGGGGGAGAAGCGGTTCCTTCACGCGCTGTCCTACTGCATGCTGCTGCCCGGTCCCGAGGCGCAGCAGCTGGCGATCTACACCGGGTGGCTGCTCAACGGCTGGCTCGGCGGGCTGATCGCCGGTGTGCTGTTCGTGCTGCCGGGCGTCATCGCCCTGCTGGCCCTCTCCTGGGTGTACGCCGTGCACGGCGACGCCGCGCTCGTGGCCGGCCTCTTCGCCGGCCTCGCGCCAGCGGTGCTCGCGATCGTGCTGCAAGCCGTGCTCCGCGTCGGCGGGCGTGCGCTCAACAACCGGTTCCTGATCGGGATCGCCGTCGTCGCGTTCGTTGCCCTGGCGGTCTTCGCGGTGCCGTTCCCGGTCGTCGTGCTCGGCGCGGGTCTGGTCGGCTGGCTGGCCCACCGCCGGCTCCCGGAGCTGATGGTCTCCGGCTCCCACGGCAAGGAGTCCGACGGTCCACAGCCGTTGATCTCCGACGACGCGCTGCACCACGCCCGCCCGTCGTGGCGGCGCAACCTCGCGATCCTGGTCGGCGGCACCGCCCTCTGGCTTGCGCCGGTCGCCTTCGCGATCATCGTGGCCGGCCGCCACAGCGTTTACGCCGAGGAGGGCATCTTCTTCGCCGGCACCGCGCTCGTGACCTTCGGTGGTGCCTACGCGGTGCTCGCCTTCGTGGCGCAGCGGGCCGTGGAGTCCTACCACTGGCTCTCCGGCGCGGACATGGTGAAAGGGCTGGCCCTCGCCGAGACCACGCCCGGGCCGCTGATCATGGTGGTCCAGTTCGTCGCGTTCCTCGGCGCCTACAACAACCCCGGCTCGCTGCACCCGGTCACCGCGGCCGTCCTCGCGTCGCTGCTCACGACCTGGGTGACCTTCGTGCCCTGCTTCGGCTTCATCTTCCTCGGCGCTCCGTACGTCGAGCGGTTGCGCGGCAACGCCTCCCTCTCCGCGGCACTCACCGGCATCACGTCCGCGGTGGTCGGCGTCATCGCCAACCTCGCCGTCTACTTCGCCCTGCACACGCTCTTCACCTCCACGCAGACCCTCACCTGGGGTCCGGCCCGGGTGCTCGCACCGGTCTGGTCGGCCTTCGACTGGCGCGCCGGTGTGATCGCAGCCGTCGCCCTGGCTCTGGTCTTCGCCCTGAAGTGGTCGGTCCTGCGGGTGCTCGGCGTCTGCGCCCTGCTCGGTCTCGCGCTCACCCAGCTCACCTGAGCAACCCGGCGAGATTCCGCCACTGATTCGCGGCACGCGGAGAATCAGGCCGATTCGAGGCATCGGGGCGCGCAACATGGTGAGGTGCGCAAGCAACTTCTCGGAGCCATCGTCGCGACTGCCCTGTTCGTCCTCATCGGTGCGCTCTGTGCCGTTTTCCTGGTCGACCCGGGCAGGCCCGGGGAGCGAGGAGTCCTCTCCGGGGACGGACCGGGGAAGCCCGGCATGCGCCAGGTTCCCTCGGTCCGGTCGGTCTCGGTGCCCCTCGCCGGTCGCCTCACCCGCGGTGCAGACGGAGGCTCCTCCACCCGCACCATGCAGGTGGAGCGGTTCTCCCAGGTGGCGGTGGTCTGGCGCGGCCCGCGGGTCCCGCGGACAGACGTGCGGATCCGGCACGCCGGCCGCTGGTCGGCGTGGCAGCCGCTCGAGCCGCTCGAGGACCTCGAGGCGGGAGAGGGCAACGGGACGAAGGGCAGCGACCTGCTCTGGGCGGGCCCCTCCGATGCGATCCGCGTGCGCACTCGCGGTCCGGTGCCCCGCGACCTCGAGCTCGTGCTGATCGACCCCGACGGTCCGGCGGAGCAAGTCCGAGGCGAGGGCATCGCCCTGGCGGCCTACGTCGCCGACCCGACCACGACACCGAGTCCGGTGGCCGCCAGCACCTCTGCCTCGACGACCACCGCGCCCGCCGCCGCGGCGTACCCGTTGACCTCGCCGCCGCCGTTCAACCCGCCCTCGCACTACGCGCCGCGGCCGACGATCTACGGCCGGAAGATCTGGGGCGCCAACGAGACCTGGCGCAACGACATCCCGTACTACAGCGACACCCTGGTCCAGGCTCACCTGCACCACACGGCCTCGGCCAACAGCTACACGCGGGCGGCGGTCCCCGGGATCATCCGCGGGATGTACAGCTATCACACCCGGACGCTGGGCTGGGCCGACATCGGCTACAACTTCCTGGTCGACCGCTTCGGCCGGATCTGGCAGGGCCGCGCGGGTGGCATCAAGCATCCGGTCCGCGGCGCGCACACGCTCGGTTTCAACAACCGGTCGGTGGGGGTGGCGGTCATCGGCAACCACGAGACCGCGCGCCCGACGACCTACGCCGTGACCTCGGTGATCAGGCTGATCACCTGGAAGCTGGAGATCCACCGTCGTCGCCCGGCCAGCTACACCTACGCGACCAGCGAGGGCAGCGACCGTTTCGCCGCGGGCCGGGTCGTGCGGCTACCGGTCATCGACGGGCACCGTGACACCAACCAGACGGCCTGTCCGGGCGGCTACCTCTACGCCAGGCTGCCCGAGATCCGGCGGCGTGCGCAGCTCCGCGCAGACGCCTTCTGACCGCTCAGCTGCCGCCGTCACCGCCGCCGTCGCTCCCGCCGGAAGCCGCGGCCGAGGTCGCGGCCTGTGCCGCGCGGACGGCGTCACGCACTGCCTTGGCCGCCCAGTCGCCGTCGGCGATCTCCTTCGCCCGCCGCTTCACGTCCCGACGCGACAGGCCGTGACGGTCGACGACCTTGTGGGCGCGGTCGATGGCGGCCAGCACGCTGATCACGGCCGCCGTGCGCTCGGTGGGTGACTGCCCCTCCACCAGCGCTGCCGTGACCTCGGTCCGGAGATCGTCCTCGTAGGCCGTGTCATCGGCAGGATGGCGCGTCGTCGGGAAGACGCCGAAGACCGATCCGCGCTCGATGCCGACCCTGCCCTGGTCCACGAGGAGAGCGAACAGGTCGCTCCGGCCAGCCTTGCCGAGCCGCTTCACCAGGTCCTGTGCGGTGCGCGGGCGGGCAGCGATCAAGTCCAGCGAGCTCGCCAGCAGGGGGTCGTCCAGCACAGCCCCCGGCACGGCGACGACGCGCGGGGACTTCCAGAACCTGGTCTTCGGGGGCAGCTCGACGGCCTCACGAAGCGCCAGGTCGGTGAGCAGGGCACCGCCCAGGGCGGCATCGAGATGGGTGCGCTCGGTGAGCTTGCCGGACTCGTCATCGAGCAGCAGGAGCAGCACGTCTTCGGCGATCAGTCCGGTCATGCCCCGAGATTACGTCGCGAGATCACCGGATCGGGGAATGTTCCTGGGTCCTCGACGTTGAATGTCCACATGACTGATCGACTTCTCGGGACCACCGTTGTGCCCACCCGTCACACCGCCGACTTCTGGTTCGACCCGCTGTGCCCGTTCGCGTGGATCACCTCGCGGTGGATCCTCGAGGTCGAGAAGGTGCGCGACATCGAGGTCCGCTGGCACGTGATGAGCCTCGCCTACCTCAACCAGGACAAGGAGATCTCTGAGGAGTACCGCCGGATCCTCGCCCCCGCCTGGGGACCCGTCCGGGTCCTCGTCGCTGCCCGCAAGTTCCACGGTGACGAGATCCTGTTGCCGCTCTACGAGGCGCTGGCGGCACGGATCCACCTCGGCGGACGCAAGCTCCACGACGAGCCGGACGCGGGCCGGGCCCTCGTCGTCGAGGCGCTCGCCGAGGTCGGCGCCGACGCCGAGCTGATCGACGCGGTGGACGACTCCTCGTGGGACGACGCAGTCGCCACCTCCCATCACGAGGGCATGGACCAGGTCGGCGAGGACGTCGGCACCCCGACCATCGCGGTCAACGGCACCGCCTTCTTCGGGCCCGTGCTGACGGCGATCCCGCGCGGGGAGCAGGCGGGGGCGCTGTGGGACGCGGCGGTCGCGCTGGCGGCGTACCCGCACTTCTTCGAGCTGAAGCGGAGCCGCACCGGGGGCCTCGACTTCAGCTGAGGGATCCCGGCCCGGTCGGCGGTGGCGGGGCGACCCGCCGGCGGTCACTAGGATCGGGGCCATGAGCAATGCCCCCTCGCGCAAGGTCCTGAGCGCCGTCGCCTGGCCGTATGCCAACGGTCCCCGCCACATCGGCCACGTTGCCGGCTTCGGCGTACCTTCCGACGTCTTCAGCCGCTACATGCGCATGGCGGGCCACGACGTCCTCATGGTCTCTGGCTCCGACGAGCACGGCACGCCCATCCTGATCGCCGCCGACGAGGCCGGGATGACCGCCCAGCAGCTCGCCGACAAGAATCACGCGCTGATCACCGAGGACCTCGCCGCGCTCGGCATCTCCTACGACCTCTACACCCGCACGACGACGCGCAACCACTACGCCGTCGTCCAGCAGCTCTTCACCGGCGTCTACGACAACGGTTACTTCGTCGAGCAGACGACGTACGGCGCGATCTCGCCGTCCACGGGCCGCACGCTGCCCGACCGCTACATCGAGGGCACCTGCCCGATCTGCGGGTACGACGGCGCGCGCGGCGACCAGTGCGACAACTGTGGCAACCAGCTCGACCCGCACGACCTGAAGAACCCCCGCTCGAAGATCAACGGCGAGACGCCCGAGTTCATCGAGACGCAGCACTTCTTCCTGGACCTTCCGGCACTGTCCGAGGCGCTCACCGCCTGGCTCGACGAGCGCGCGGCGACGGGCCTGTGGCGCCCCAACGTCATCAAGTTCAGCCAGAACATCCTCAAGGAGATCCGTCCGCGCGCGATGACGCGCGACATCGACTGGGGCATCCCGGTGCCGCTCGACGGCTGGCGCGACAACCCGACCAAGAAGCTCTACGTCTGGTTCGACGCGGTCGTGGGCTACCTCTCGGCCTCGATCGAGTGGGCCCGCCGCTCGGGCGACGCCGAGGCGTGGCGCCAGTGGTGGAACGACCCGGAGGCGCTGTCCTACTACTTCATGGGCAAGGACAACATCACCTTCCACAGCCAGATCTGGCCGGCCGAGCTGCTGGCCTACTCCGGTCTGGGGTCCAAGGGCGGCAAGCCCGAGGAGCTCGGTGTCCTCAACCTGCCGACCGAGGTCGTGAGCTCCGAGTTCCTGACGATGGAGGGCAAGAAGTTCTCCTCGTCCAAGAAGGTCGTCATCTACGTCCGCGACCTGCTCGAGCGCTACCAGCCCGACGCGTTCCGCTACTTCGTGGCGTCGGCCGGTCCGGAGAACCAGGACAGCGACTTCACCTGGGCCGAGTTCGTCCGCCGCACCAACGACGAGCTCGTCGCCGGCTGGGGCAACCTGGTCAACCGCACGGCGACGCTGGTCAACAAGAACTTCGGTGAGCTGCCGGCGGCCGGTGTGCTGACGGATGAGGACGCTGCCGTCCTCGCCTCGGTCGAGGCCGCGTTCGACGTCGTCGGTGAGCTGATCGAGCGCCACCGCCAGAAGGCAGCGATCGGTGAGGCGATGCGCGTCGTCGGCGAGGTCAACAAGTACGTCTCCGACCTCGAGCCCTGGAAGCTGGCCAAGGCGGCTCAGGACGACGAGGCAGTGCGCGAGCGCCTGGCCACGATCCTGCACGTGATGTCGCAGTGCGTGGTCGACCTGAACCTGCTGCTCTCGCCGTTCCTGCCGTTCTCCGCCAACGCGATCGACGCGGTCTTCGGCGGCGCGGGCGATGTCCAGCCCATGCCGGAGATCTCGGCGGTCGACGACCTCGACGGCGGCCCGGGTTACCCGATCATCAGTGGCGACTACTCCGGCGTCCGCGCCTGGGGTCGCGCCCCGATCGTGGTCGGCACGCCGGTCGCCAAGCCGACGCCGGTGTTCACCAAGCTGGATCCGTCGGTGATCGAGGACGAGCTGGCCCGCCTGAACGGCTGACGCCGATGGACCTTGGCGCACTCGATCTCGGCACCCGCAAGTTCTGGCGGGCGGTCGGTCGCCGTGTCGACCTGGCCGGTGAGCACGCCTGGCTCCGCGCGCCGATGAGCGACGGGGCGCAGGTCCGTGACGGCTGGCTGGAGGCCGAGGCTGCGGCGTACGGCGGAGTGGTGCGCGAGGGCGTCCCCGGGGCAGGGTTGCTGCGGTCGGTCTCGGAGCTCGACGGGCCCGGCTTCAACGCGGCCGACCTTCGGCCGGAGATCCGCGACTTCTACGAGCACACGACCGACTGGCGCATGGAGGTCTGGGTCGCCTGGTCGCCGCTCTTCTGGCCCGCTGGCGAGCTCGTCTCGCGCATGTTCGGGCAGCGACTCGAGCAGCTCGCGCTGCCGATGCGCCCGCTCGACGTGGCGCGCGGCATGGACAGCCGGATCGCGGTGATCACCGACGCCGACGACGTCCAGCAGGCCGCGGGCTGGCTCCGCACGATCCGCGCGACCGGCGACTACGCCTTCAGCGGCTGCTACTCGACGCGGCGTCTGCCGGGTGCCGACCGGGCGGGCGTCCACGTCGCGTTCCCGCTCGAGTCCGGCAACGTCCAGGTCTTCCTCCGCCCGGACCACGGCGACGACGGATCGCTGTGGCTGCGGTCGCCGGGGGAGCGGTTCGGTGGCAACGGCGCCTATGTGATCGCCCAGGACCGGGGCCGCACCTACGCCTCGCGCGCGCCCATCCACGAGACCTTCCACGTGTACGTCGACGACGAGGGCGTTCTGCGCACCGACCACACGCTCCGGCTCTGGTCGGCCTCCGCAGTGCGGTTGCACTACAAGCTCGAGCGCCACCGCTGAGTCGCGTCGCAGGCCGGAACCTCCGCCGTTGAGGGTGGCCGAAGGCTGAGGGGCGGCTGGATCACGCGCTCTCGGCCTCGAGATCGGCCAGCATCCGCTGGACGAACCGCAGCTGCGCCAGCGCGTTGATCATCATCGAGAAGACCAGCAGCGCCAGCGCCCAGCCCGGGTGACCTGCGTGCCACAGTGCGGCAGAGGCCATGCCGAAGACGATCACCTTCACGACCGGCCGGACCACCGGGCCGCCGTACGTCGCCTTCGGTGAGGCGAAGAAGAACCAGACGGTCATCGCGACGACCGGCAGAGCGATCGCCAGGACCACGGACAGGGGTCCGCCGTGGCTCGCGCCCCACACCCCGAACGCGGCCATCACCGCGAGCTCGTCGACGAAGACGAACGCCAGGATGACTGCCGCGAGTGAGCGCATGCGCCCATCATGACCGGCCCATCATGACCTCAGGAGTGGAACGTCACCGCGTCCGCGAGGCCGGCCCGCGAGGTCCGGAAGGCGTTCACGGGCGCCGACGGATCGGCGTACCCGAACGAGATGCCGCAGACCACCTGACGCGTCTCGGGCAGGTCGAAGTGCGACCGGAAGAACGATCCGTACGACGCGAGCGCAGCCTGTGGTGCGGCCGCGAGGCCGAGTGCCTGGGCGCCCAGCAGGAACGTCTGCACCCACAGGCCACAGTCGACCGCGCCGTACGTCCCGAGATCGGCCTCGGTGGTGATCAGCGCGACGTGGGGTGCGTCGAAGAACTCGAAGTTGCGCAGCATCTGCACGAACCGTGCGTCCTTGTCGGACCGCTCGATGCCGATCGAGTCGTAGAGCTGGAAGCCGCACTCGCGCCTCCGGTCGCCGTAGACGCCCGGGTAGCCCGCGGGAAACGGGAAGTCCGGCGACTGCGGCTGCGACAGGACATGGGCAAGCAGCGCCGACCGGAGCGCGACCGTCGCTGCGCCCGACGTGACCTCGACGTGCCAGGGCTGCGTGTTGCACCAGGACGGAGTCCGCTGCGCCAGCTCCAGCAACGAGGACAGGGTCGCGGCAGGCACCTCGTCGGGGAGGAAGGCGCGGCAGGTGGAGCGCTCGTCCAGCAGGTGGGTCAGAGCGGCGAAGTCGTCGGTCACGGCGCCAGCCTCGCACGTGGTCGGGCCGTCGTGGTCGAGTGGTCGGGCAGCCGTCGCTAGGCTCGCGGCATGACCGCAGCGATGTACCTCCCGCAGTTCCTCGTCAAGCAGAAGATCACCCTGATGGTGAACCGCTACGAGGTCCTCGCCGTGAACCCCGATGGCAGCCCCGGCCAGCTGATGGCGCTCGCCGAGCAGAAGCGGATGGCGTTCAAGGAGCAGGTGACCTTCTACGCCGACGCCGCCAAGACCCGTCCGGTCTTCGGGTTCAAGGCGCGCAAGGTGATGGACATGGGTTCGGGCTACGACATCGTCGACGAGTTCGGGCAGCCGCTCGGGTTCTTCCGCAAGGACTTCGGGGCGAGCCTCCTGCGCTCGACCTTCCACGTGGAGGGACCCGGGTTCGCCGGATCGGGCCAGGAGCGCAGCATGTTCGTCGCGCTGCTCCGTCGTTTCACGGATGTGCCGTTCCTGCCGATCCACTTCGACTTCCTGAGCACCGAGGGCACGCCCCTGCTCTCCAGCACGCGCAAGGCCTCGATCGGTGACCGCTACACCGTCACGGTGCCGGACGAGCGGGTCGACTTCCGGGTGGCGGCTGCGCTCGCCGTCGGACTCGACGCACTGATGGCCCGCTGATGGGCCTGCTCGGGCGGCTGCTGGGCCGCGATCACGACGGCCACGATCATGAGGGCCACGACCACGAGGGTGGTCACGGCGAGCACCACCTCGTCGTCGTACGCATCCCGGCCGACCCGGCCAACCCCTTCGCCGCGGTGGCCTACTCCGGCCCGGTCTCCGACTTCCTGGCCACGACCGGACTCGGGGAGATGCTGTCGGCTGCCGCGGGCGCACAGCACCACAAGGGCCCCGGCGGGACGCCCTTCGTCCAGCTCGACCTGGCCCTCCACGACGTCAGCGACAAGGCCCTGGGCCGCTTGATCGGTGAGCTCGAGCGACTGGGTGCTCCCGAGGGCTCCCGCCTGCGCACGGAGCACGGCGAGCCCGTGCCCTTCGGCAACCTCAGCTGATCACCCGGGCGGGTGAGGAAGGGCCCCGGAGCATGAGGGAGAATGACGGCATGCGCGTTCACCTCGGCTCCGACCACGCCGGCCTCGAACTCAAGGACCACCTGATGACCTGGCTGGTCGACAACGGCTACGAGCCGGTCGACCACGGCCCCTTCATCTACGACGCCGTCGACGACTACCCGGTGTTCTGCCTGCGTGCCGCCGAGGCGGTTGCCGCCGAGCAGGCGGACGGGCTCGACAGCCTCGGCGTCGTCATCGGTGGCTCCGGCAACGGCGAGCAGATCGCGGCCAACAAGGTCATCGGTGTCCGTGCCGCCCTCGTGTGGTCCGACGCGACTGCCCAGCTGGCACGCGAGCACAACGACGCCAACGTGGTCTCCGTCGGCGGCCGTCAGCACACACTCGAGGAGATGACCCGTTTCGTCGGGATCTTCCTCGCCGAGCCGTTCCCGGGCGACGAGCGCCACGTCCGGCGCATCGGACAGATGGCCGACTACGAGGTCACTCGCGAGCTCCCGCCGCTCCCCGAGAGCGCCCTCGGCGGTGCCGCCACGTCCGACGACTGACGGTCGACAGACGGCATGCCTGAGGGGCACACCCTCCGCCGGCTCGCGCTCGACCTGAGCGACGCCTTCGCCGGCGAGCGCGTCACGGTGGGCAGCCCGCAGGGGCGGTTCGCCGCTGACGCCGCACTGGTCGACGGGACGGTGCTCGAGGCCGCCGACTCCGCCGGCAAGCACCTGTTCATCGAGTTCGCCGCCGACCGGATCATCCACATCCACCTCGGCCTCATCGGCAAGCTCGACATCACGACGGGCCCGGCGGCCCTGCCCCGCGGGGAGGTCCGGCTGCGCCTGGCCACCGTGGCCCCGTACGACGGCAGCGGCCGCAAGCCCGCGGCGTACGCCGATCTGCGGGGCGCCACCCGCTGCGACCTGATCGGGCCGGAGCGCCGCGACCAGGTGATCGCGACCCTGGGGCCGGACCCGTTGCGCGCGGACTCCGACCCCGACCGGGCCTGGGCGCGGATCTCCCGCAGCGAGCGCCCGATCGGGGACCTGCTGATGGACCAGGCCGTGCTGGCAGGTGTCGGCAACGTCTACCGCGCCGAGGTGCTCTTCCGGCACAGGATCGACCCGCAGCGCCCGGGACGGTCCCTGCGGAAGTCGCAGTGGCAGGCGATGTGGGACGACCTCGTTCTCCTGATGGCGGCCGGCGTCACCGTCAACCGCATCGACACGGTGCGGCCCGAGCACACACCGGAGGCGATGGGTCGCCCGCCGCGGGTGGACGACCACGGGGGAGAGGTCTACGTCTACCGGCGCACCGGCCAGGAGTGCCTCATCTGCGGCACGACGGTCCGCACCAGCGTCCTCAAGGGACGTAACCTGTTTTGGTGCACGCGTTGCCAACCGCGTTACCGGTCCCGGGCCTTAGGGTGAGCACACCCGCCGTCCGGTGATATCGAGGATCCCGTTGGCCCACCCGCGCATGACCAGTCTGACGACCCTCCGCCGCCGAGGGCAGTCGTTGACCCTGCTCGCGCTCGCGGCATTCACGGTGCTGTGCGCAGCGGTCCTGATCGGCCGCCCGGACCTGGTGCCGATCACGGTTTTCATCCTTCCGCTCTTCTTCGCCAGCCACTACCTCGGACCACGTCACCTTCCGTGGTTCATCGTCCTGTTGCTGACCGTGATGGTGCTTTGCGTGATCGAGCGCCAGCGTGGCGACTGGCGCACTGTCGCCGGCGTGGCGGTCGTCTTCTTCCTGGCCTTCGTGGTGCTGCAGAGCTCGTTCCGGCGGTCCCGGCTCGGGGTGTCGGGCCCGCGCGGCGAGTCGATGCTGGTCGACCTGCGCGACCGGATCCAGAGCCAGGGCATGCTGCCGCCCCTTCCCCCTGCCTGGTACGCCGAGACCGCGCTCCGCTCCGCCGGAGGCACTCCGTTCGCGGGTGACTTCGTCGTGGCGTCGCGGCGCGATGCACGACTGGACCTCGTCGTCGTCGACGTCTCGGGCAAGGGAGAGGACGCCGGTGCCCGGTCGCTCCTGCTCTCGGGCGCATTCAGCGGGCTCCTCGGTGCGCTCCCGCCCGCGGAGTTCCTCCCTGCGGCCAACGACTACCTGCTCCGTCAGGAGTGGGAGGAGGGATTTGCGACCGCGATCCACTTCTCCCTCGACCTCAACGGTGGCGAGTTCGAGATCCGCACCGCCGGGCACCCGCCTGCGGTCCAGCTCGAGGCGGGTTCGGGCCGCTGGCGCGTCCACCCTTCCGACGGTGGTCCGGTCCTCGGCGTGATCGACCAGGCGGACTACCCGGCCGTCAGCGGACGGATGCGCCCGGGTGACGCCGTGCTGCTCTACACCGACGGTCTGGTCGAGACGAAGAGCCGTGACATCGGGCTCGGCATCGACAAGCTCCAGGGGCAGGGGGAGCGGCTCCTCCGGCACGGGTTCGACGACGGCGCTGCTCGCCTGATCGACCGGTTGGGCTCGCAGAACGACGACCGCGCGCTGCTGCTCGTCCACCGGCGCTGACCACAGGCTGACCGGATTCGGACGGCGGGTGCCGGTGTGGCACCATGGCACCGCGCATTTGCTGCACTTGCGCGCGCGGATGTAGCTCAATGGTAGAGCTCCAGTCTTCCAAACTGATTACGCGGGTTCGATTCCCGTCATCCGCTCCAAGGGCGCCCTCGAGCACCGGTTCGGGCACCTGTCCGGACAGGTCTCAGGGGCACTTTGGCGGGGCGTAGCGTAGTGGCTAGCGCGCCTGCTTTGGGAGCAGGAGACCGCAGGTTCGAGTCCTGTCGCCCCGACAGTTTCAGCCAGCCACACCGTTTGACCCACCTCATCGCACTACCCCCGAATCAAGGAGAAAAGCCTGTGAAGAGCGCCGTCGAGACCTTGAGCCCGACCCGGGCCAAGCTGACCGTCGAGGTGCCCTTCGAGGAGCTCAAGCCGAGCCTCGACGCGGCGTACAAGAAGGTTGCCCAGCAGGTCAACATCCCCGGTTTCCGCAAGGGGAAGGTGCCGCAGGCCGTCCTGGACCGCCAGGGCTACCGCACCTTCGCGCTGGACGAGGCCGTCAACGACGTCCTCCCCAAGAAGTACATCGAGGCCCTGCAGGAGAACGGTCTCGAGCCGCTCGCGCAGCCCGAGATCGAGGTCACGAAGTTCGAGGACAACGAGGCGCTCGAGTTCACCGCCGAGGTCGACATCAAGCCGGAGATCAACCTCCCGGCCTACGAGGGCATCGAGGCCGAGGTCGAGGAGGTGTCCCTCTCCGACGAGGACATCGACACCCAGGTCGAGGCCCTCCGTGAGCGCTTCGCGACCCTCAACGAGGTCGAGCGCGAGGCCGCTGACGGCGACTTCGTCACCCTCGACCTGGCGGCCCGCCAGAACGACGAGATCGTGGAGGGCGCCGAGGTTTCCGGCATGTCCTACAAGGTCGGTCGCGGCGGCATGCTCGACGGTCTCGACGAGGCACTGGCCGGCATGAAGGCTGGTGACGAGAAGACCTTCGAGTCCGAGCTGGTCGGTGGCGACCTGGTCGGCGAGCAGGTCTTCGTGACCGTCAAGGTCACCCAGGTCCAGGAGCAGGAGCTCCCGGCGTTCGACGACGAGTTCGCCCAGCTGGCGTCCGAGTTCGACACCGCCGACGAGCTGCGCGAGGACGTCCGCGAGCGCCTCGGCCGGGGCAAGCGCCTCGAGCAGGCCGCTGCCGCCCGCGACGCCGTCCTCGAGACCCTGCTCGGTCAGGTCGAGATCCCGCTGCCCGAGACCCTGGTCGCGGACGAGCTCAACGCCCGTCGTGAGAACGTCGAGCAGCAGCTCGCCTACGCCGGTCTCTCCATGGAGAAGTACCTCGAGGACGAGGGTCAGACCATCGAGGAGTTCGAGGCTGACCTCGAGCGCCGCGTCCGCGACGCCGTCGCCGCGCAGTTCATCCTCGACGAGGTTGCCAAGAAGGAGGAGCTGGGCGTCGACCAGGCCGAGCTCTCCGAGCACCTCGTGCGTCGTGCGCAGCAGGCGGGCCAGGACCCGCAGGAGTTCGCGAACCACATGTTCGAGCACAACCACATCCCGGATCTGGTCCAGGAGATCCTGCGCGGCAAGGCGCTCGCCGCCATTGTCGAGGGCGCGATCGTCAAGGACGCCGCCGGCAACGTGGTCGAGCTGAAGAACCTTCGCCCCGACGGCTCCATCGGTGAGCCCGAGGCCGAGGTCGCCGAGGCTGACGCCGAGGTCGCCGACGAGGCCTGAGCCTCACCGCAGCACCAGTAACGCGCTGTTCTGTGCACTTCCGCCCCCGTCAAGGGCGGCGGAAGTTGCACGGACAGCGCGTTACTTGCATTTCGAACGGACGGTGACACGGGTCGCAGACGCTGGGACAGACCCCCACGTAATGGGACACTCATGTCTGTGAGCGCCACGTCCCCCCTCGATGACCGACCGGTCGTCGCACCGTCCGTGCGCATGGCGGTGGCGCTCCGCTCCGACGAGTACGACGTCGCGTTGCCGCCGGGACAGCACCGGGGCCACTCCGAGAACCCCGATCCGATCCGGCTGGCCCAGGGCATCGGCGAGGGCCTGGTCGGTCGCGCACTCGCTGGCATCGGCCTGTTGCGTGCCACGGCCGGGTTCGGTTTCCGCCTGGTCGGCCTCGGCCGGCTCCCGCTCGCGCTCGCCACGGGACCGCTCGGCCGCACCCGCGTGCTCGACCGTGGTGGCCTGGAGCGCCCGCCCGTGGCGGTCCGGTTCCTCGACGAGGACCTCGAGCTCGAGACCGAGGAGCTCGCCGTCGCCTACGGCGCGGAGGTCGACCCGATCGAGGCCGGCGACCACCTTGTCGTCTTCGTCCCGGCCCCCGGTGACGACGAGCGTTCCTGGCGCAAGGCCGCCGAGGAGATCGGCGGCACCTACGCCTCGCGCCTCTCCGGCCTGCTGGGCTGGACCCCGGTGCAGCTCCGGGTCGATGACACCGTCGGCCTGGGCAATGCCTCGGTCGAGCTCAGTGGCGTGCTCCAGGAGCTCGTCGAGGCCTGGCCCACCGCCGTTCGCCGCATCGCTCTCATCGCGCATGGTTCGGGCGGCCTCGTCGCCCGTGGCGCCCTGGGCGTCGTCGCTCCCGGCGAGCGACCCTGGGCCGACCTGGTCACCGAGTTGATCGCGATCGGCACGCCGCACCTGCAGGCGTCTCCGCAGAAGTTCACCCGCGAGGCAGGGCGCAAGCTCGAGGAGCGTCTCGCCGGCATCCTGGCCGCGGACGAGGAGATCGCCGACGTCCCTCCGCGCCACGGCGTGCGCTACCTGCTCGTGACCGACCGCGCGATCGGCATGCTCAACCCGGCAGGACAGGTGCTCGGCGGCCTGATCTGGTGGCGCCAGCGGGCGCTGCGCCAGGTCCGCCGTGCGCGCGACCTCTTCCCGACCGCAGAGCGGCACGAGGTGGCCGTCGGTGCCCAGCCGCTGGCCAACCACCCGGAGATCCACCGCGCCCTGATGGACTGGCTGCGCTAGGCGCCGACCGCGTCACATTGAGTGGACACATGTGCACTCAAATCGCACAATGGTGGGCATGACCGCCCTCCAGCCTGCGCCCGTCGCGACGCGCGCCGTCGTGGCCAGCCCTGCGAGCGGGGGGACCGTTCACGGCACGGCCGCGCTCGCCGTGCGCTATGCCGACGACCTCCTGCTCGGCGCCGTCCGCGACGTGCACCAGGCGGTCGCCGTCCGGGTCTGGGGATTCGTCAACGCCGGCACCCTCGGCGTCGCCAGGCCCACGCAGGTCGTCCACGACGCGATCTCCGGATCCCTCTACGGGGGTCTCGGCGCCAGCCTTCGCTACTCCGCGACGGTCCTCGACAAGCATGACAAGCGGGGGAGCGGACGCCGCACGGAGGACTCCAGGTTCGGCCGGGACGTCACCTCGGTGGTCAACGGCCTGATCGGCGACCGTCTCGTCGGCGACGCCCCCGGCAGCGCCATCCGCATGTCGGTGCGCGAGCAGGGGCGCGACGTACCCCTGACCCCGGAGGCCCTCGCCGCGACGTACCCCGACGCGACCGAGCGTGTGGTCGTCTTCCTCCACGGCCTCATGGAGAACGACGAGTGGTGGGACAAGCGGGCTGATGAGCTTCCCTGGTACGGCGCGGGGCTGGCCGCAACCGGGCGTTGGTCCCCACTCCGGCTCCGGGTCAACACCGGTCTCTCCCTGAAGGAGAACGGCGTCGCCCTGGCCGCGCTTCTCGACGAGCTCGTGGCGGCCTGGCCGGTGCCGGTGCGCCGCATCGCGCTGGTCGGCCACTCGATGGGAGGCCTGGTCATCCACAACGCCTGTGGGGTGCGCACGCCCGCCGAGCAGCCCTGGACGGAGCTGGTCTCCGACATCGTGACCCTCGGTACGCCGCACCTGGGTGCACCGCTCGAACGGCTCGCGAACTTCGGCGCCAAGGCGCTCGGCATCCTTCCGGAGTCATCGCCCTTCGGCCGGATCCTGGCGACCCGGTCGGTGGGGATCGCAGACCTGGGCCGTGGCGTTGTCGGGGACATCGTCCGGCCGCCGCGGGCTCGCTACCGGCTGGTCTCGGCGACTCTCGGCCCGACACCGCTGCACCCGCTCAGTCTCTCGATGGGGGACCTGCTGGTCCGTCATCCGTCGGCCATGGGACGCTCTGGTCGGATCGAGATGTTCCCGGGTGCGAGCACGCTGCACCTGCCCAACACGGACCACTTCGGGCTGCTCAATCACCCGGACGTCCACCAGAAGCTGAAGGAATGGCTCGCATGACCGAGAAGGCCCCAACCCGTCAGGCCGACCGTGAGCTGCGCGCCGAGATCGTGATCGATGCCGAGCCGTCTGCCGTGTGGGCCGTCCTGGCCGACCTCGACCGGATGCCGGAGTGGAGCCCCGAGCTGATCAGGATGGTCCCGCTCAAGCGTGGCGGCCTCCGGGTCGGCCAGTGGTACCTCGGCGTCAACCGCCGCAAGTCGGTCGTGTGGCCCACCCGCAACGTGGTGAAGCAGGTGGAGGCCGATCGGGTCCTTTCCTGGCACACCGCCACCAGCGGAGCGACGTGGATCTACGAGCTCGAGGCGGCGGGCGGCGGCACCCGCCTCGTCCAGCGCCGGCCCGTGCCGCGGCTGACCTACCTCAGCAAGATCACGGCGGGCTCGGTGCTCGGAGGTGGCGTGAGCCACTGCGACGAGCTCGAGGCAGGGATGGCGACCACGCTGAACCGGCTGAAGGCAGCCATCGAGGGCCCTGCGGCCTGAGTAAATCTGCTGTCGGCGAACAGGCCGCGGCATCCCGTGGATGTGTCGGTTCCAGCGGCTAGTGTCGCTCTCGTGAACCTGATCTCCAGCCCCCAGATGAACGGCGGCGGCACGCCGTCGTACGGCCTTGACGCGGATGTCTACCAGCGCCTGCTGCGTGAGCGGATCGTGTTCCTCGGCTCCGAAGTCCGCGACCAGAACGCCAACGCGATCTGCGCGCAGCTCCTGCTGCTGTCCGCGGAGGACCCCGAGGCGGACATCTTCCTGCACATCAACAGCCCGGGTGGCTCGGTGGACGCCGGCATGGCGATCTACGACACCATGAACTACATCCCCAACGACGTCGCGACCGTCGGCATGGGCCTGGCCGCGTCGATGGGCCAGTTCCTGCTCTGCGCCGGCACCAAGGGCAAGCGCTACGCCCTGCCGCACGCGCGGATCATGATGCACCAGCCCTCGTCGGGCATGGGCGGCTCCGCGTCGGACATCAAGATCCAGGCGCAGCAGTCCCTGCACATCAAGAAGGTGCTGCTCGAGCTCATCTCCGAGCACACCGGCCAGACCGTCGAGCAGGTGACCCAGGACGCCGACCGCGACCGCTGGTTCACCGCTGACGAGGCCGAGGCCTACGGGCTTGTCGACCAGGTCATCCGCAGCGCCCGCGAGGCCGCCGACAAGGGTCGCCCGGCCCACTCCGAGAACTGACGAGGGACTGACGCATGAACTACTACATCCCGCAGTGGGAGGAGCGGACGTCCTACGGCGTCCGCCGCATCGACCCCTACGCCAAGCTCTTCGAGGACCGCATCATCTTCCTCGGCACGCCGATCAGCGATGACATCGCCAACGCCGTGATGGCGCAGCTGCTGTGCCTCGAGTCGATCGACCCGGACCGCGACATCTCCATCTACATCAACTCGCCCGGTGGTTCCTTCACCGCGCTGACGGCGATCTACGACACGATGCGCTTCATCAAGCCCGACGTGCAGACGGTCTGCCTCGGCCAGGCTGCCTCGGCCGCGGCGATCCTGCTCGCGGCGGGTGCGCCGGGCAAGCGCCTCGCGCTTCCCAACGCACGGATCCTGATCCACCAGCCCTACACGGAGGGCACGTTCGGCCAGACCTCGGACATCGAGATCCAGGCCAACGAGATCCTCCGGATGCGCGAGCTGCTCGAGAAGATGATCTCGGAGCACTCGGGCAAGTCGGTGGAGGAGGTCAGCCGCGACATCGAGCGCGACAAGATCCTCACCGCGGCTGCCGCGGTCGAATACGGCCTGATCGATGGTGTCTTGGAGTCTCGCAAGGGCGCAGCCGCGCTCGTGTGACCAGCCGGTGGCCCGTGTCGCCCCCGATCAGGGGGCGCTCGGGGTACCGTCGATAAGTTGAACAGGTGAGAGAGGAATCCGCCCGTGGCACGCATTGGTGACGGTGGCGACCTGCTGAAGTGCTCCTTCTGCGGGAAGAGTCAGAAGCAGGTCAAGAAGCTCATCGCGGGTCCGGGTGTCTACATCTGTGACGAGTGCATCGATCTCTGCAACGAGATCATCGAGGAAGAGCTCAGTGAGGGCACCGAGGTCGGCCTCGAGGAGCTGCCCAAGCCCAAGGAGATCTTCGAGTTCCTCAACTCCTACGTGATCGGTCAGGAGCAGGCGAAGAAGTCGCTCGCGGTCGCGGTCTACAACCACTACAAGCGCGTCCAGTCCGGTGGCACCATCGGCGGCAAGCACGCCAAGGACGACGTCGAGGTGGCCAAGTCCAACATCCTCGTCATCGGCCCGACCGGCTGCGGCAAGACCTACCTGGCGCAGACGCTGGCGCGCATGCTCAACGTGCCGTTCGCGATCGCTGACGCCACGGCGCTGACCGAGGCCGGCTACGTCGGTGAGGACGTCGAGAACATCCTGCTCAAGCTGATCCAGGCTGCTGACTACGACGTCAAGAAGGCCGAGACCGGCATCATCTACATCGACGAGATCGACAAGGTCGCCCGCAAGGCGGAGAACCCCTCGATCACGCGCGACGTCTCCGGTGAGGGCGTGCAGCAGGCGCTGCTGAAGATCCTCGAGGGCACCTCCGCCTCGGTCCCGCCCCAGGGCGGCCGCAAGCACCCGCACCAGGAGTTCATCCAGATCGACACGACGAACGTGCTGTTCATCGTCGGTGGCGCTTTCGCCGGCCTCGAGCACATCGTCGAGCAGCGCGTCGGCAAGAAGACCCTCGGCTTCACCGCGGACGTCCGCGGTCAGGTCGAGCGCGACGCCGAGGACCTGATGCTCCAGGTGCGCCCCGAGGACCTCACCAAGTTCGGCCTGATCCCCGAGTTCATCGGCCGCCTGCCGCTGATCGCGGCCGTCTCCAAGCTCGACCAGGCTGCGCTCGTGCAGATCCTGACCGAGCCCAAGAACGCGCTCGTCAAGCAGTACCAGAAGCTCTTCGAGCTCGACGGTGTCGAGCTGGAGTTCACCCAGGAGGCGATCGAGGCGATTGCCGACCGTGCCATGGAGCGCGGCACGGGTGCCCGCGGCCTGCGCGCGATCATCGAGGAGGTCCTCCTCCACGTGATGTACGACGTGCCGTCCCGCGGCGACATCGGCAAGGTGATCGTCACCGGCGAGGTCGTCACTGCCGACGCGCAGCCGACGCTCATCCCGCGTGAGGCCGAGCCGAAGAAGAAGAAGTCCGCCTGACGCTCCCTCGCAGACCTGAACACGATCCACCCGGATAGTCCTTTTGGGCTATTCGGGTGGATTTTGGTTCTCCCGGCTCTCCAATCGCGCGACAATTGAGGTCGGGGACCGGGATGGGGAGGAGCGAGCGTGAACGCGGAGCATGCGCGGCCGATGATGGCCTACGTCGCCCTCTGCCTTGCGGCGTCCTACGTGCTCGGTCAGGGAGTGGTCGGGTCGGGGAACTCCGTCAGCCCGATCGACATCGCCCGCGCGGGGGAACCCGTGCGGATCGTCGGCAACATCGTGACCCTCTCGGCTGCGCACGAGATCCTCGAGACAGGTGTGGGCCTCGTCCCGTCCCCGATCCGTGGTGCCGTCGCTGGATCGGTGAGCACGAGCGAGCCGGTGCGACGCATGACCCACGCCGTCACCGCGACAGCTCCCCAATCTGCACCGCAGCAGGTTGCTGCGGCGCCTCAGCTGACCCGCGCACCGCAGGCCGCAGCCCACGGGAAGGCGGCTGCGGACCAGCGGAAGTCCGACCGGGTCGGCTCGCGTGTGGCCGCGCACCGCTCGGCCAAGGCCGACAAGCCAGCGAAGTCCAAGCCGGCAATAGCCAAGCAGGCAAAGCGCTCCAAGCGCTGACCTGACCGGGGCCAGCGGTTGCGTTGACGCAGGTCCGCGCCGCGAGGCTGACCTCCTGGGTCAGGCCTCGGGGACGACCTCGGCGGTGACGGTGAGCTCGCCGGACTCGGCCTCGGTGTAGACGACCTCGCCGGTGATCTTGCCGGCGTTGCGCAGGTCGGTCTCGGCGCCGCGCACGACGTCGAGGACAGCTGCGGGACCGGTGAACTCGACACGGGCGAGCTTGGTGCGCATGGAGACCTTGGCCTGCGACTTGACGCCGCGGATGCCTCCGAGCGCTGTGGCAACGTGCTCGACCACCGATCCGTCAGCAGCCCCGGCCGAGCCGATCTCGAGGACCGTGGGCCAGGCCGCGTGGTGCACCGAGCCCTCCTGCCACCACGACCAGACCTCTTCGGTCACGTAGGGGAGGAAGGGCGCGAGCAGGCGGAGCTGGACGTGCAGGGCGAGCGCGAGGGTGGCCTTGGCGGACTCGGTCCCGGCATCGGAGGTGGGAGCGCCATCGGCATCGGTCGCGCGTCCGTAGGCCCGCTCCTTGACCAGCTCGAGGTAGTCGTCGCAGAACTCCCAGAAGAACTTCTCGACCGTCTCGAGCGCCGTCGTGTAGTCGTAGGCCTCGAAGGCCTCGGTGGCCTTGCGGACCACTCCGGCGAGGCGGCCGGCGAGGGCGACGTCGACGGGCTCCACGATCGCGACGGGGGAGAACGCCGTGGCGCCGACGCCGAACTCGCTGTCGAGGACGAACCGCGAAGCGTTCAGGACCTTCATCGCGAGACGCCGGCCGACCTTCATCTGGGTCTCGTCGAACGGCGAGTCCAGACCCGGGCGGGCCATGGCGGCGCGCCAGCGGACCGCGTCCGCGCCGTACTTGTCGAGGATCTCGGTCGGGACGACGACGTTGCCCTTGGACTTCGACATCTTCTTGCGGTCGGGGTCGACCACGAAGCCGGAGAGCATCGCGTGCGCCCACGGGACGGTGTTGTCCTCGTGGTGCGCGCGCACGACGCGGGAGAACAGCCAGGTGCGGATGATGTCGTGGCCCTGGGTGCACAGGTCCATCGGGTAGACGCGGCTCCACAGGTCGGGGTCGGTCTCCCAGCCGCCGGCGATCTGCGGGGTCAGCGACGAGGTGGCCCAGGTGTCCATGACGTCCGGGTCGCCGATGAAGCCGCCGGGTACGCCGCGCTGCTCGGCGGTGTAGCCCGCGGGGGCGTCGGTGGACGGGTCGACTGGCAGCTGGGCCTCGGTCGGGACGAGCGGGTTGGCGTAGTCGGGCTCGCCCTCGGCGTCGAGGGAGTACCAGACCGGGAACGGGATGCCGAAGAAGCGCTGGCGCGAGATCAGCCAGTCACCGTTGAGGCCGCCGACCCAGTTGTCGTAGCGGTGCTGCATGTGGGCGGGGTGCCAGGTGATCTTCTTGCCCTCGTCGACGAGCGCGGTGCGCAGGTCGGCGTCGCGGCCGCCGTTGCGGACGTACCACTGACGGGTGGCGACGATCTCGAGCGGCTTGTCGCCCTTCTCGTAGAAGTTCGTCATGCGCTGCGTGGGCTTGGGGTCGCCGTCGAGGTCGCCGGACTCGCGGAGGTAGGACACCATCTGCTCGCGGGCGGAGAAGGCGGTCTTGCCGGCCAGCTCGGCGTACGCCGCCTGCGCGGCCTCCGTGACCAGCCACTCGGGGGTCTCGCGGAGGAAGCGGCCGTCGCGGCCGATGACCGTGCGGACCGGGAGCTGCAGCTCGCGCCACCAGGTGACGTCGGTGAGGTCGCCGAACGTGCAGCACATGACGAGGCCGGAGCCCTTGTCCGGCTCGGCGGCCTCGTGCGCCACGATCGGGATCTCGACGCCGAAGACCGGGGAGGTCGCGGTGGTGCCGAAGAGGTGCTGGTAGCGCTCGTCGGTGGGGTGGGCGATCAGCGCGACGCAGGAGACGATCAGCTCGGGGCGGGTGGTCTCGATGACGAGGGGCGCGCCGTCGGGGGCGTGGAAGGAGACGCGGTGGTAGGCGCCGGCGTACTCACGCGACTCGAGCTCGGCCTGCGCGACGGCGGTCTGGAAGGTGACGTCCCACAGGGTCGGCGCCTCCTGCAGGTAGGCCTCACCGCGGGCGAAGTTGCGCAGGAAGGCGGTCTGGCTGACGGCCTGGGCCTTGTGGCCGATGGTCGTGTAGGTCTCGTTCCAGTCGACGGAGAGACCGAGCGTGCGCCACAGCGACTCGAAGACCTTCTCGTCCTCCTCGACGAGCTGCTCGCAGAGCTCGATGAAGTTGGGGCGCGAGATCGGGATCTGCTTCTTCGGGTCCGGCTTCTCCGGTGCGGTGAAGTCCTTGTCATAGGGCAGCGACGGGTCGCAGCGCACGCCGAAGTAGTTCTGCACGCGACGCTCGGTCGGCAGCCCGTTGTCGTCCCAGCCCATCGGGTAGAAGACGCTCTTGCCGGTCATCCGCTGGAAGCGGGCGATCAGGTCGGTGTGCGTGTAGGAGAAGACGTGGCCGACGTGCAGCGAGCCGCTGACGGTCGGCGGGGGAGTGTCGATGGAGTAGACGTTCGCGCGCGGCTGCGTGCGGTCGAACCGGTAGGTGTCGGCCTGCTTCCAGGCGTCGGCCCACTTCGTCTCGAGGCCCTCCAGCGCCGGCTTCTCCGGTACGACGACGGCAGGGGCCGCAGCGGCCTCCGTGGTCGTGTCGGGAGCGGTGGTCTGGGGGGAGTCAGTCATGGGCCGAATGTTACGGGGGCACTGACGGGCGCTGAAAATCCATAGCCGCAGGTGAAACGGCTGGCTAGCCTCGGCGCATGGCCGTGTCGCTCGAGTTCCTCGCCTCGCCGTCGGCCTTCCTCACGGAGGCCGGGGAGCACCTCGCCCAGGACTCGGTGCTCAGCACGGTCGTTGCGACGATGGCCCATCGAGGTGCGGCCGTCGAGCAGCGCGGCGGCGACCTGCCTCCGGATGACTGGTGGCTGGTGGCGCGCTCGGTCGGCGCGGACGGGGCCGGTGAGGTCGTCGGGGTGGCGATGCGGAGCGCGCCCTTCGCGCCCCGGCCGCTCTTCGTCCTGCCGATGCCGCAGGAGGCTGCCGTCGCACTCGCGCACGCCCTGCATGGGCGCGGCGAGGAGGTGCTCGCGCTCAACGGGGCCCTGCCCGCGACGCAGGTCTGCGCGGACGAGCTGGCCCGGCTCGCCTCACGCAAGGCGACCGTCGCGGTCCACTCGCGGTTGCACCAGCTGCAGTCGGTGGTCCCACCGCGTGTGCCGGCCGGCGACCTCCGCCCGGCGACGTACGCCGACCTGCCGCTGGCCCTCGCGTGGTACGCCGCGTTCTTCGTCGACGCCGACCAGCAGGCCGGCCGTCCGGTCGGGACCCACGCAGCGGAGGTCCCTCCGCCCGACGAGATGCTGCGGCGCATCGCGAGCGGGGACCTGTGGATCTGGGAGGTCGACGGGACACCCGTGCACCTGTCTGCGCTGAATCCACCGAGCTTCGGCGCGGCCCGCATCGGCCCGGTCTTCACCCCGCCCGAGCACCGCGGGCGCGGCTATGCCGGAGCAACGGTCGCGGCGCTCGCCCAGATCGCGCTCGATGCGGGCGCCACCCCGTGCCTCTTCACGGACCAGGCCAACCCGGTCTCCAACGCGCTCTATGCGCGGATCGGGTTCACCCCCGTGGTCGACATGGCGAACCTCGTCCTGGAGGCCTGACGCCGGCGGTTGATCCACGGACGAGCGAGATGGCGCGCGCGCCTAGACTGAGCGCGCGATGACTGACTTCCCTGTGCCTGCGGGCCGCCCTGCCGAAACGTTCAACGAGGCCGAGGACGCACTTCTGTCCCGATGGCCCGAGACGAAGCTCGAGCCATCGCTGGAGCGCATCGAGGCGTTCACCGAGCTGCTCGGCCGCCCGCAGGACGCCTACCCGGTGATCCACCTGACCGGCACCAACGGCAAGACCTCGACGTCGCGCATGATCGACACGTTGCTGCACGCGCTCAACCTCCGGACGGGCCGCTTCACCAGCCCGCACGTGGAGAAGATGAGCGAGCGCATCTCGGTCGACGGGGAGCCGCTGACCGACGAGCAGTTCGTGCAGGCGTTCAACGACGTCGCGCCGTACATGCCGCTGGTCGACGCCAGCGAGGACCACCCGCTCTCGTTCTTCGAGGCCGTCGTCGGCATGGCGTACGCCGCGTTCGCCGACGCCCCGGTCGACGTCGCCGTCGTCGAGGTGGGCATGGGCGGCTCGTGGGACGCCACGAACGTGATGGACGCAGCGGTGGCCGTGGTGCTGCCGATCTCGGTCGACCACGCGAAGTACCTCGGCGACAGCGCCGTCGAGATCGCCCGCGAGAAGTCCGGCATCATCAAGCCCGGCTCCCAGGTGATCCTCGCGCAGCAGACCGCAGACGTCGCCGCCGTACTCATCGAGCGTGCGGTCGAGGTCGGCGCGACCGTCGCCCGTGAGGCCATGGAGTTCTCGGTCGTGTCGCGCGTCCCGGCCGTGGGTGGCCAGACCGTGTCGATCCAGGGCCTCCGCGCCCGGTACGACGAGCTGTTCCTGCCGCTCTTCGGTGCCCACCAGGCCCAGAACGCCGCCGTCGCCCTCGCGGCGGTGGAGGCCTTCGCCGGTGAGTCGCCGCTGGCTGACGACGTGGTGCGTGAGGCGTTCGCCGAGATGTCGTCGCCCGGCCGGCTCGAGGTGATCCGTCGCTCGCCGACGATCGTGCTCGACGCCGCCCACAACCCGCACGGCGCCGAGGCCACCGCCGCCGCGCTCGAGGACTCGTTCGCCTTCGAGCCGCTGATCGGCGTCATGGGCGTCATGGCTGACAAGGACTATGAAGGCGTTCTTGCTGCCTTCGAGCCGCACATGTCCCACCTCATCTGCACCCAGAACTCCACCCCGCGATCGATGACTGCCGCCGAGCTCGGCCGGGCTGCGATCGAGGTCTTCGGCGAGGACCGGGTCACCATCGAACCCGACCTGCGCGACGCCATCGACCGCGCCGCCGCCCTTGCAGAGGCCGGAGCGGCCTACGGCGAGGCGATGGGTGCCGGCGGTGTTCTCGTCACCGGGTCGGTGATCACCGTGGGCGAGGCCCGCGCCCTGCTGAGGAGCCGTCGATGAAGTCCCCCCGCCGCGGCATGTGCGCCGCGATCCTGTTCCTCGAGGCAATCGCGCTCGGGTTGACGACGCCGGTGATGATCACGGTCGCTGACGTGTCTGCCGGGGTTGCGGTGCCGATAGGGGTCGGGCTCTGCGTCCTCTGCATCGTGCTCTCCGGGATGCTGCGTCGCCCGTGGGCCTACGGGGCCGGGCACCTCGTGCAGATCGCCGCCGTCGGGATCGGCTTCGTCGTCCCGATGATGTTCCTGGTCGGCGGGCTCTTCGCGATCCTGTGGTTCACGGCGTACTGGCTCGGGATGAAGATCGAGCGCGAGCAGGCCGCGGCCTACGCGGCGTACGACGCGGAGCAGGCTGCCGGCTCCTGAGCTCCGCCCCAGCGCGCGGATCGGTGCTCCTGACGTTCACCGGGCCGCGATGGGCAGGCTCTGCGGGTCGCCTTGCGTCGCCGACCCGCGGCGAGCGAGGAAGGGTTGCTCCACCCATCGGTAGGACGCTGCCGCCAAGGCGATTGAGCCGGCGACGATCACGGTGCCGGCCACCTGCCACGGCAGCCCGAAGTGCTCGACTGCCCAGACGACCGGTGTGTTGTAGAGGTAGATCCCGTATGAGCGCTGGCCGAGCCAGGTCATGACTCGGATGCTCAACACCCGGGGAGTCGATGTGGCTGCCACCTGCACGACGCCCGCCGTGAGCAGCGCGACGACCGTCGGCATGAGCAGCCCTGGGCACCAGAACCCGGCGGCGACGATCGCCACGAGCAGCGGTGCGACCAGGGTTGTCGAGCGGAGCCGTGGCGGACGGCCGTGCATGGCCACCGCGAGCGCGGCTCCGATCAGCAGCTCGTCGGCACGTGAGATCAGGCTGACGTAGGAGTGGCCCACGGTCCCGGGCTGGTAGGTGAGCACCCTGAAGATCGCTGACCCGAGGATGCACAACGGCAGGAACAGGAGGATCTCTCGGCGCGACAGCCGGGCAAGCGCGAGGAGCGCGAGAGGCCAGAGCAGGTAGAACTGCTCCTCCACCGCGAGTGACCAGGTGTGGTCGTAGGGGCCGCCCGGCCACGCTCCGACGCTCGGGACGTAGAGGTTGGTGGTGTACGTCAGCGCCGCTGCGACCTGCTCCCACCGGACCGTGCCCTCGAAGGCGACCTCCAGGGCGATCCCGAGCACGACGCAGGCAACCAGGGCAGGGGTGAGCCGTCGGATGCGCCGAACGTAGAAGCCGCGGAACGAGATGCTGCCGTGCTGGGCGCGCTCTTCGAGCAGCAGCGTCGTGATGAGGAACCCGGAGAGTGCGAAGAAGACGGTGACCCCGACGCCGCCGAGTGGCCGGGCGCCTGGGATGCCCACGTGGGCGGAGAGGACCAGGGCCACCGCGAACGCGCGGAGACCGTCAAGCGCCGGCCGCCGGCCAAGGGTCCAAACGCCGGAACTCATTGGCCAAGTCTCCCCGGAGACCCGGGCAGCTGTCGGCGAAAGGCGGATTTTGGCGATCGGGCTCCGCCTCAGCGGCGGCCGCCGCCGAGCAGGCCGCCGAGGATGTCGCTGAGGATCGAGCCGGCAGTGGGGGCCTGCGACGGGGCCCCGCCGCCGAGGGCGCCCTTGAGCACCTGCTCGAGGATCCTGCCGAGTGTGCCCGGGTCCCCGCCGGCGGACGGCGCAGCGCCCTTGCCCGCCATCTGGCCGGCCACCCAGGCCATCACCATCGGCGCCAGCAGCGGGATCAGCTTCTGCAGCAGTCCACTGGCGACGCCGGTCGAGCCGAGCTGGCTGATCACCTGCTCCTGCTGGTCGCCGAAGATGTGCGCTGCGATCTTCTCGCCGTCGGTCGCATCGATCGCAGCCGGATCCCCGGGAGACCTGCCCTCGTGCTGCGCCAACGCCTCCAGCAGCGACGCGGCTCCGCCATCCTGGGCGTTGGCGTCAAGCCCGCCGAGCAGCGCCGGCAGCGCAACGGCGGCAGCCTGGCGGACCTCGTCCGGGTCCTCGCCGATCTGGGCGGCGAGCGCGTCGATGGGCAGGTTGGCGAGGAGGGCATCGAGGTCGGACATGGAGGGAACGTATGCCCACGAGCGGCCCGGCGGGAAGAGTGGATAGCCTGTGGCACATGACTCAGCGCTCTCTCGTCCTCGTCAAGCCCGATGGTGTCCGCCGGGGACTCACCGGTGAGGTGATCCGCCGGATCGAGGCCAAGGGCTACACGCTCGCCGCGCTGGAGCTGCGCAGCGCCACCCCCGAGCTGCTCGCTGCCCACTACGCCGAGCACGAGGGCAAGCCGTTCTACCAGCCGCTGGTCGACTTCATGCTCTCCGGCCCGGTGGCCGCGATCGTGATCGAGGGTGAGCGCTGCATCGAGGGCTTCCGCTCCCTCGCCGGCGCGACCGACCCGACCGTCTCCGCGCCCGGCACGATCCGCGGCGACCTCGGCCGTGACTGGGGCCTCGCGGTCCAGCAGAACATCGTGCACGGCTCGGACTCCCCGGAGTCGGCCGAGCGCGAGATCGCCATCTGGTTCCCCGGACTCGGCTGATCCAGCACCAGGCCATGCGCGTTCTCGGGGGAGTAGCCGCAGCAGCGATGTTGCTGCTGGCCGGCTGCTCGCCGGTGACGACGGACGATCGCGCTGTCGGCCAGGGTTCCCGCGAGCGTTCGATCCAGTCGGTCGCGTCGACCCCGCGTTGCCACGGTGTCTCCTACGACGCGGTCAAGGGCACCGAGGCCGACCTGATGCGCCCACCCCTGCGCAGGTACGCCGCGTCGTCGGCCGTCTGCGCGGCGTACTGGATCCCGCAGGTGGACCCCGACAAGCAGTCGTTCGTCCCGCAGGCACTCGCGCTCGGCACAAGCTCGACCGGAGCGGTCACCAAGATCTTCGTGGGCGGCTACCACTGGTATCCCACCTACGGGAACCGGCCGTGCCAGATCGCGGTGCTCGACCCGGCGACGGGCAAGGTCCTCCAGTTCGCAACCAGGTTCACTGCGACGGTCAACGGCACCAGCACCTTCTGCCGCCACGGCGGCGGCCTCGAGCTCGACCAGCACGGGTTGTGGCTGCTCGAGACCGGGCGGCTCTGGCTGCTCGACCCCAACGCCCTCACCACGCCCCGCGCAGTGAAGCGGGTCTGGTCGCTCCCATCGGGAGTGCGCGGCTCGACGCTGGTGATCGCCGGCAACCGGCTCGGCATCGGGTCCTACAAGGAGAGCCGTCACGGCCGCCTGTGGTGGTTCGACAAGTCCCGGATCGTCGAACCCGGCCGGCGCACGCTTCCCGCCGCGACCTCCTCGCGCCAGATGCCGATCAAGCTCCAGGGGCTCGGCGACGGACCACGCGGGCTCTGGACCAACGCGAGCAGCACGCACTGCGCCGAGCTCCGTGAGCCCGGTCGGGCCGCGCGCGACTTCGTGCCCGGCTCGGAGGACCTCGAGTTCCGCGGTCAGGACATCTGGACGGTGAGCGAGTCGGCCACCCGCGCCTACCTCGACGCGCACGAGCTCGTCGTACCCCAGGTGCTGCGCCTCGACCTCGCCCAGACCCGCGCGCTGCGCCGGGTCGACTGCGGGTTCTGAGCGGACCCCAGTGCCTACCCCAGTGCCCCGTGGCCCGGGGATGCCATGCCTGATGATGGGGTCGGGTGGCTCGCCCCGAGGGTCCGTCCGATCGCGCCTAGGGGCGCTGAGAACGCCCCTAGGTTCGACTCATGCCGACACCCTCCCTCCTCCGCACGGCAGCCTCCTTCTCACTTGCCGCGCTCGCGCTCGTTGCTGCCAGCCTTCCGCTGGCCGCCTTCGCTGACACCGTCACCAACCCCGATGCCGACATCGTGGTGGTCGAGGGGGTCCGCACCCTGACCCTGGAGGTGGGTGACTCCGCCAACATCTCCTTCACCTACGGAGAGACCGGCGGGGACGTCAAGAACGGTTGCAACCTGACCGGTTCGGTCCACACGCTGGTCCTCGGCGTCACGAGCTCGACTGCCGGGATCGCGGACACGCCGTCGACGGTCACTTTCGGAGGATGCGACGGAGTGCCGCCGGTGATCACGGTGACCGGGCTCGTCGAGGGCACGACCAACCTGACCTTCCCGTTCCAGTCCGTGGCCACCACCCAGGCGGCGACGTCCGCGGACTTCAACACGTCGGGCGCAGCCTTCACGGTCGTCGTGACCGATGGCGAGCCCGAACCCGTCGACACCGATGCCGACGGCGTCGACGATGCCGACGACAACTGCGTGAACGTCGCCAACCCCGGTCAGGACGACTCCGATGGTGACGGCATCGGCGACGCCTGTGACGACGCGATCGCGCCGATCGTCACCGTCGCCCTGGTCCTCCCCGCGGACGGCGCCAACGGCTGGTTCCTCAACAGTCCGGTGGATGTGGCGGTCTCCGCGACGGACAACGTGGGGGTCACCTCGCTCGACTGCTCGGTCGACGGCGCCGCGTCCAGTCCGGTGAGCAACCCGGGCACGGTGGCGGTCACCGGCGACGGCACCCACACCGTCGCCTGCACCGCGTCGGATGCCCAGGGCAACACCGGCTCGGACGACGCGGAGGCCCGGATCGACAGCGTCGACCCGACCATCGACCACACGCTCGAACCGGCGACCCCCAACGGCAACGGCTGGTTCAACACAGCCGTCGACGTCAGCTTCGCGTGCGACGACGTCACCTCGCTGATCGCGTCGTGCACCGGGGACACGACGCTCGGGGAGGGCGCTGACCAGGAGGTCACCGGCACCGCCACCGACAACGCCGGCCGCCAGACGACCGACACCGCGAGCGACATCGACATCGACCTGACCGACCCGACACTCGGGGTCAGTGGCCTTGCGTCGGGTGCGTATGACGTCTGTGCCACGGGTGCTCCCGCCCGGCCGTCCTTCGCGCCAGCCGATGCGCTCTCTGGACTCGCCTCGTCCTCGGACACCTGGACCCCGTCCGCGGTGCCCTCGGGAGTCGGGACCTACTCCTACGAGGCGACCGCCACCGACAACGCGGACAACAGCGTCACCGAGTCCCGCGTCTACACGGTGACCTACGGTGGCGCGTTCAGCGGCGTGCTGCAGCCGATCAACCCGGACGGCTCCAGCCGGTTCAAGCTGGGAAGCACCATCCCGGTGAAGTTCCGGCTCACCTGCAACGGAGCACCGATCAGCGACGCGGTCTCGTCGCTGACCGTGAAGAAGTACGACGGCAGCGCCGACGCTGGAGTCGACGAGACGATCTCGACCTCCGCGGCGACAACGGGCAACCTGTTCCGCTACGACAGCGCTGCGGGGCAGTACATCTTCAACCTGTCGACCAAGTCGGGTTATCTCAACCCGGGGGCGACCACGCCGACCGCCTTCACGACGGGCTCGTGGGTCCTCACCATCCGCCTTGACGACGGCACGTACCGCAACGTGACGATCCAGCTGGTCAAGTAGCTCCGCCCGCCTGGAACAGCCGGAAATAGCGCACGGACCCCGCCTTCGGGCGGGGTCCGTGACGCGCGCGGCGTGGCTCCCCGATCGGGGCGTGTCCGGAACCTACCCTCGTGGGCGAGTACGTCGTGCGGCGTACTTCGACTTCCCCCACACCGCAGAGGCATTTCCCATGGCGAACAGCTTCATCGGCCGCGACATGGCCGTTGACCTCGGCACTGCCAACACGCTCGTCTATGTGCGTGGCAAGGGGATCCTGCTAGACGAACCTTCGGTCGTCGCCCTCAACGAGAACACCGGTGAGGTCCTGGCCGTCGGCCACGAGGCCAAGCGCATGATCGGCCGCACGCCCGACAACATCACCGCGATCCGTCCCCTCAAGGACGGCGTCATCGCCGACTTCGATGCGACCGAGCAGATGCTCCGGTTCTTCATCCAGCAGGTGCACCGCCGCCGCTACTTCGCCAAGCCCCGTCTGGTGATCTGCGTGCCGAGCGGCATCACCGCGGTCGAGCAGCGCGCGGTCAAGGAGGCGGGCTACCAGGCAGGTGCCCGCCGGGTCTACATCGTCGAGGAGCCGATGGCTGCTGCGATCGGTGCCGGCCTGCCGGTGCACGAGGCGACCGGCAACATGGTCGTCGACATCGGCGGAGGCACGACCGAGGTCGCGGTCATCTCGCTCGGCGGCATCGTCACCTCTCTCTCGGTGCGGACGGCAGGCGACGACCTCGACCAGGCGATCGTCGCGTGGATGAAGAAGGAGTACTCCCTGATGCTGGGGGAGCGCACCGCCGAGGAAGTGAAGATGACCCTCGGGTCGGCCTTCCCGCTGCCCAAGGAGCCCGAGGCCGAGATCCGTGGCCGCGACATGATCTCTGGCCTGCCGCGCACCGTCGTCGTCTCCAGCGCCGAGGTGCGCCAGGCGCTCGAGGAGCCCCTGCACAACATCGTCGACGCGGTGCGGACCACGCTCGACCAGACACCGCCCGAGCTCGCCGGCGACATCATGGACCGCGGCATCGTGCTGACCGGTGGCGGAGCGCTCCTCCGCGGCCTCGACGAACGCATCCGCCACGAGACGGGCATGCCGGTCCACGTCGCCGAGGACCCGCTGACCAGCGTCGCGCTCGGTGCCGGCAAGTGCGTCGAGGAGTTCGAAGCCCTCCAGCAGGTGCTCGTCTCCGACCGCCGGCGGTACTGATGGCCGTCGGTGAGAAGTGGGGCGACGGTCCCGAGCGGCGGGAGAAGCGCTGGCGAGCCCTCGACGGGTTCGACGCACGTGACCGGCCCTCACGCTCCACCCTGGTCGCGCTGGTGCTGGCCTCAGTCACCCTGATCACGCTCGACCACGCCGGCGGCATCCTCGACCCCGCGCGTGACGTCGTCGGCGAAGCCCTCGGCCCGGCCGAGCAGTTCACCAACGGCGTCGTGCAGCCCTTCGCCTCCGTGCCGCGCTACTTCCGCACCAAGGGCTCGCTCGAGGACGAGGTCGGTGCGCTGGAGGACGAGAACTCCCAGCTGCGCCAGCAGCTCGCGACCGCGGGCTACGACCGCAACCGGCTCCGCGAGTACGACAAGCTCAGCCAGTCCGCAGCGGCTCAGGGCCACACGATCGTCGCCGCCCACGTGATCGGGCACGGCGCAGCACAGGCCTTCTCGCAGACGGTCACGATCGACGCCGGCACCACCGACGGCGTGCATGCCGACCTGACGGTGGTCAGCGACGACGGTCTGGTCGGCCGCGTGGTCGCCGCGACCCGCAAGACCGCCACGGTCCTGCTGCTGCTCGACCGCGACTCGGTCGTCGGTGGCCGCCTCGGCTCGAGCATGGAGCTCGGCTTCCTGCAGGGACGCGGCCAGTTCGGCGGCGACCCGACGCTCGACATGAAGCTCGTCGACGCAGCCGTGGTCGCCAACGAGGGGGACAGCGTCCTCACGTTCGGCAGCGAGGACGGCGCCCCCTACATCGCCGGGGTGCCGATCGGCACCGTCCGCGCCGTCTTCTCCAGCCCGCGCGAGACCTCGCGCCGGGTGGAGATCACCCCCTTCGTCGACTTCACCTCGCTCGACCTGGTCGGCGTCGTCGTGCCCACGGGCAGCACCACCGACCGCGCCCTCGTCGACCCCCGGAAGGACGAGCGATGAGCCTGTTCCGCGGCGTGATCGCCGTCCTCGCCCTGCTGGTTGCCGTCGTCCTCCAGGTCTCGCTCTTCCCGCACCTGACCTGGCGCGGAGTGGTCCCTGACCTGGCCCTGCTGGTCGTGGTCGCCGCCGCGCTCACCCGTGGCCCGCAGTACGCCGCGGTCCTGGGCTTCGCCGCCGGCCTGCTCCTCGACCTGGCACCGCCGGCCGACCACTACGTCGGACGCTGGGCGCTGGCACTGGTGATCGTGGGACACGTCGCGGGCCGCATGCGCATGCCGGGGCAGGGCGGCCAGGGTGCGCAGCCCAGTGCCTCGATGGTCGTCGCTGCCGTCGCGGCGTGCTCGTTCCTCGGCAACTCGGTGTTCGCGCTCGGTGGCCTGATCCTGCAGGATCCGGCGGTGCCGGTGGCCGAGATGCTCGAGGTGATCCTCGTGGCGCTGGTCTGGGACGTGCTGCTGACGCCCTTCATCGTGCCCCCGCTGATGTACCTCTTCCGCCGCCTGGAGCCGGCGCGGAGCGCCTACGCATGAGCACCCGCCCCCTCTCGCCGCAGCAGTCCGCCGCTCAGCGCAGCCGGCTGCGGCTGGTCGTCGTGCAGGCGCTGGTGCTCTCGCTCTTCGCGACCCTGCTGGTCCGGCTCTGGTACCTCCAGGTTGCGAGCGGCGATGACTACCGGGCCCAGGCCGCATCGCAGTCGGTGCGCCAGGTCATCGTGCAGCCCGACCGTGGCCTGATCGTCGACGACCAGGGCCGCCCGCTGGTGGCCAACCGGAGCTCGTGGGTGGTCTCGCTGGACCGCACCACGGTCGGAGGCCTCTCGGAGGACGACCAGGAGCTCCTGCTGACGCGGGTCGCCAAGGCGCTGGACACCAAGGCTTCGGCGATCAGGGCCCGCCTCCTCGACTGCGGCACGCCGGGTGCGGTCAGCGGCACCTGCTGGAACGGCTCGCCCTACCAGCCCATCCCGCTCGATGACGACGTGGAGCAGCCCGTCGCCCAGCTGATCCGCGAGCAGGCCGAGGACTACCCGGGCCTCGTGGTCCAGGAGCAGAGCGTCCGTGCCTACCCGAAGCCCTACGGCGTCAACGCCGCCCACGTCCTGGGCTACCTGAGCCCGATCACCGAGGGTGAGCTCTCCGCGGCCGAGGAGAAGAAGGACCTCTCGGTCAACGGTGCCTCGCAGGTCGGCCGCGCCGGCGTCGAGCGGGCGTACGACGAGTACCTCCGCGGCATGCCCGGCTACCTCCACATGGCCGTGGACTCCAAGGGCCGTGTGCTGGGGGAGTCCGGGGAAGACGTTGCCCGACCGGGCGACACCCTGGTGACCTCCGTCGACGCGAAGCTGCAGGGCGTCGTCGAGAAGGCGCTGTCCGAGGCGATGACCGCCGCGCGCCAGCGCACGGACCGCAACGGCCAGCGCTACAGGGCGGACTCCGGCGCGATCGTCGTGATGGAGGCGAAGACGGGTCGCGTCGTCGCGATGGCCAGCCAGCCGACGTACGACCCCGGGGTCTGGGTCGGCGGCATCACCCAGAAGCAGCTCTCACGCCTGTACTCCGAGAAGGCCGGCACCCCGCTGCTCTCGCGGGCCATGCAGGGTCAGTTCGCGCCCGGCTCGACCTGGAAGCCGTTCATGTCGATCGGCGCGCTGACCAACGGCTACACGACCGACACCCGGCTGAACTGCTCCTCGTCGGTCAACGTCGGCAACCGGGCCTTCCGCAACTACGAGTCCGGCAGCTACGGCATGATCGACTTCGCGACGGCGATCACGGTCTCGTGCAACACGTTCTTCTACCGGATCGGTCTCGACTTCTGGCAGCGCTACGGCTCCGACGTCGCCAACGTCAACGCCAAGGACCCGCTGGTCGCCGAGGCCAAGGAGTGGGGCTTCGGCAAGTCCACCGGCATCGACATCCCCGGCGAGGCCTCGGGCCGGATCGCCGACCGGAAGTGGAAGCGCGCCTACTACGACGAGATGAAGGACTACTACTGCGGCATCGTGAAGAAGCCCGGCGACGCCTCGGGCTTCGTCCGTCAGTTCGCGCGGGAGTTCTGCATCGAGGGCTACGCCTACCGGGCCGGCGACGCTGCCAACTTCGTCATCGGCCAGGGCGACACCATTGTGACCCCGCTCCAGCTGGCCCGTGCGTACGCCGCCCTCTCGAACGGCGGCACGCTCTACGAGCCGAGCATCGGCAAGGCCGTCGTCGACCCCAACGGCAAGCTCGTGCGCCGCATCGAGCCGGTCGTGCAGGGCAGGGTCAAGATGCCGCGGCGGATCCTCAACTACGTGCGTGAGGCCATGCTCGGCGTCGCCCAGCGCGGCACCCTGGCCGGCGTGATGGGTGGCTGGCCGCTGGACGAGGTGCCCGTGCGGGGCAAGACCGGCACCGCTGAGGTCTACGGCAAGCAGACCACCGGCTGGGTCGGCTCCTACTCCAAGGACTACGTGGTCGTGTCGATGATCAGCCAGGCCGGCACGGGTGCCGGCGCCAACGGTGTGGCGGTCCGCAAGATCTGGGACGCGCTCTACGGATTCGACGGCACGCAGTTCCAGCGTGGCAAGGCAGCGATCCCCGGCATCGTGCAGACCAGTTCGCTGCCCACGTTCGCCCCCGACGGCGCGATCCTGCCGCCGGCCCGGCTGAGCAAGGAGGACGAGCGGTGAGGCGTCACGGACTCGACTGGGTGCTGATGTTCGCGGTGCTCGCGCTGACCGTTCTCGGGACACTCCTGGTGTGGTCGGCGACCGCCCACCGCGACGCACTCACCGGCGGTGAGCCCACGGCGTACCTCAAGAAGACGCTGGTCAACGTCGCGGTCGGCCTGGTGCTGCTCGTCATGGTCCTCGCGACCGACCACCGCTGGGTGCGCATCCTCGCACCGCTGGTCTATCTCGCCTCGATCGTCGGCCTGGTCCTCGTGCTGGTGATGGGCTCGACGATCAACGGCTCCCGCTCCTGGCTCCAGGTGGGCGGCATGTCCGTGCAGCCATCGGAGTTCGCCAAGCTCGCGGTCATCATCGGCATGGCACTGCTGGTCGCCGAGCGCTTCGAGGGGTCGTCCAAGCGCCGGGTCGGCTCGGTCGAGGTGATCGGCATGCTGGTGATCGCCGGCATACCGGCCGCCCTGATCCTGCTGCAGCCCGACCTCGGCACGATGCTCGTGCTCTCCGCCAGTGTCTTCGGCGTCCTCGCGATCGCGGGTGCTCCCGGCCGCTGGCTGCTCGGCCTGTTCGCCGGGGGAGTTCTCGCCGCGACCGTGGCGATCCAGGTGGGCGTGCTCAAGCCCTACCAGGTCGACCGGTTCATGGCCTTCACCAACCCCGACCTCGACCCGCGCGGAGCCGGCTACAACGTCGAGCAGGCACGCACCGCGGTCGGCAACGGCGGCTGGTTCGGGCAGGGGCTCTTCGACGGCTCGCAGACCCGCTCCGGCTTCGTGCCCGAGCAGCACACCGACTTCGTCTTCACGGTCGCCGGCGAGGAGCTCGGCCTGATCGGCGCCGGGATCCTGGTGATCCTGGTCGGCCTCGTCGTCTGGCGTGCGCTGCTGATCTCGCTCAACGCCCCCGACGTCTTCGGCCGGGTCGCGGCAGCCGGCATCGCGTGCTGGTTCGGCTTCCAGGCCTTCCAGAACATCGGCATGTGCATGGGCATCATGCCGGTCACGGGCGTGCCGTTGCCCTTCGTGTCCTACGGCGGCTCGTCGATGTTCGCAGGCATGCTCGCGGTCGGGCTCCTGCAGAACATCCACCTGCGTGGCACTCCGGCGCTCCCGACCAGGTTCTCCGCGTCGCGCGTGCTCGCCGCGACCCGGTAGTCCCACACGGAGGGGCGGTCATCTGGCCCTCACGCCGTCCTGGGGTGGCGGACTATCCGAAGTAGCCGGTCGCCAGGAAGCGGGCCCGGATCTCCTTGACATGGTCGAGCAGCACCTCGGTCGAGTAGTGCTTGGAGTCGCGCCACACCGGGATGTCGTTGAGCACCGGCGCGCAGACGGCTCCACCCGGGCAGACGATGTCGTTGATGCTGAGCGTCGTGATGCCCGGCGATCCGGCGGCCAGCGTGCGCGCGAAGGAGTCGGTGAGCGGCGCCGGCGGAGCGGGCACGGTGCACTGACCGATCCGCGAGGCGCCGGAGAGGCACTCGAGCGGGTTCACGTCGTCGTACCGCACGATCCAGCTCTCGACCACGACGGAGCGCGCCCCCGCCTTGCGGATGGTCTGCAGCGAGCTGGTCATCGTGTTCAGGTTGAGCTTGTCGATCGGGAGGTTGCTGCCGTCGGTGGCGATCAGGCCGTGCTGCCAGGTGTCGGAGGAGCGCGGCATCTCCGTGAGCACGACGACGTCGATGTCCATCGCGTCGAGCAGACCGCCGTAGAGCGCGGACCGGGCCGCGACGCAGTCGGACTTCTCCTGCTCGTTGGAGAACCTGCTGACCACGCCCTGCTGCCACGGGCATGCGGCCACCATGCTGGTGCTGAGCGTGAAGTCCTGCTGCTCGGCGATCTTCTCCAGCGTCGGCGAGAGGACGCGCGCATGGCTGTCGCCGACGAGCATCACGTGCAGGTCGCTGCCGCCCTGGTGGGCGATGCAGCTGGTGGTGTCGCTCAGCGTGCAGTAGCTGGTCTCGGCGCCCTTGCTGTCCGCGATCGCCTGCCAGTCGATCGCCGGCACGGGCTTGTCGCCGCTGGCGGCAGCGGCCGGCGCGGCGGCTGCCACGCCCGGGGCAGTCGCAGGGATCAGCGCGAGGGCCGGCTTCGCGTCGTTCTGCAGTGCCGCCGGCACGACGGTGTACGCCGCGAGCACGGAACAGGCGAGCCCGACGACAACCGTGCCGGGAGCGAAGCGCGCCAGCAGCTCGGAGCGGCGTACGGGGTTCTCGAGCAGCTCGAACGAGAGTGCGGCCAGCCCGGTCGCGATGGCGGCCGTGAGCGTGGCGTCCACCCAGGCGGGAGCGTCGATGCCCTCACGGATCAGCAGCAGCACGGGCCAGTGCCACAGGTACGTGCCGTAGGAGATCCGGCCGAGCCAGGTCAGCGGCGCAAGCGACAGCAGCCGGTCGAGCCCGGGCGTCGTGCGCGTCATCGTCGCCAGGATCAGGCCGACCGAGGCAGCGGTGGCGACCAGGCCGCGCACGCTCGGGTTCCACGGCACCAGGCTCGTGGCGGTGAGGAGCAGGAGGCCCAGGAAGACCCAGCCGGAGTGCCGCAGTGCGCGGGGGCGGGTGGCGAGACGGCGCCACGCGATCGCTGCGAGCACCCCGGCGAGCGGCTGGTAGATGCGGGCGTCGGTGCCGTAGTAGGCGTGGTCGGCGTCGCGGGTGGCCCAGAAGACCTGGGCGGCGATCGAGGCCAGCATCAGGGCCGCGATGCCGACGGTGAGCGCCGGCGCCCATCGCTTGCGGGCCCAGGCCAGGCCCAGCAGCAGGAACGGGAAGAGCAGGTAGAACTGCTCCTCGACGGCGAGCGACCAGAAGTGCAGGAACGGCGACTGCACGACCCCCGCCCCGGCGAAGTAGTCGTCCGACTGGGACAGGAAACGCCAGTTCGCGACGTACAGGAGCGATGCCTGCGCGTCGCCGACCCACGGCAGGCGGCGGACGATCGGTGCGACCAGGAGGAAGACCAGCGAGGTCACCGTGACCACGACCAGCGCCGCGGGCAGCAGCCGGCGCACGCGGCGGGCGTAGAAGGCCCCGATGCGGACCTTGCCGGTGGTCGCGAGCTCCTCGAGCAGGATCGAGGAGACCAGGAAGCCGGACAGCACGAAGAAGAGGTCGACGCCGACGAAACCGCCGTCTGCCCAGACCACCCCGCCGTGGAAGCACAGCACCAGGTAGACCGCGATGGTCCGGAGCCCGTCGAGGGAAGGACGGTGCTGCCAGGACATGTCTGGAGGTTAGTTGATGTGCCCGCTTCGCAACGAGTTGAGTGATTAGCCGCACCCTGTGACCCGGCGTACCCTTGGGAGTCGCCCAACCCCCAACTTCCTCGAGGTAGCAGCGTGTCCTTCCCCGGTCTCGATGAGCGCAGCCGCAATCCCGAGAGCGTGTTCCCGCTGCTCGAGCCCCGACTCTCCTCGGTGCAGAAGCCGATCCAGTACGTCGGCGGCGAGCTGAACTCCACCGTCAAGGAGTGGGATGTCGCGCCTGAGGGCGAGACGGTCCGCTGGGCACTGATGTACCCCGACGCCTACGAGGTCGGCCTGCCCAACCAGGGCGTCGCGATCCTCTACGAAGTGCTCAACGAGCGTGACTGGATCATCGCCGAGCGCACGTACGCCGTGTGGCCGGACCTCGAGAAGGTCATGCGCGAGCACGCGATCCCGCAGTTCACCGTCGACGCGCACCGCCCGATCCGCGCCTTCGACGTCCTCGGCCTGTCGTTCTCGACCGAGCTGGGCTACACCAACTTCCTCAACGCCATCGACCTGGCCGGCATCCCGCTGCGCGCCGTCGACCGCACCGAGGCCGACCCGATCGTCCTCGCCGGCGGCCACTCGGCGTTCAACCCCGAGCCGATCGCCGACTTCATCGACGCCGCCGTCCTCGGCGACGGCGAAGAGATCGTGCTGAAGATCTCCGAGATCATCAAGGAGTGGAAGGACGCCGGCTCTCCGGGCGGACGACACGAGATCCTGCGCCGCCTTGCCGCGACCGGTGGCGTCTACATCCCGCAGTTCTACTCGGTGTCCTATGACGATGAGTCGGGCGCCATCGCTGCCGTCACGCCGACCATCGCCGATGCCCCCGAGCGAGTCACCAAGCACACGCTGATGGACCTCGACGCCTGGCCCTACCCGGCCAGCCCGCTGGTCCCGCTCGCGGAGACCGTGCACGAGCGGTTCTCGGTGGAGATCTTCCGCGGGTGCACCCGCGGCTGTCGCTTCTGCCAGGCCGGCATGATCACGCGTCCCGTCCGCGAGCGCTCGATCACGACGATCGGCGCCATGGTCGAGAACGGCATCCGCAAGTCCGGCTTCGACGAGGTCGGCCTGCTCTCGCTCTCCTCCGCCGACCACACGGAGATCGGTGACCTCGCCAAGGGCCTGGCCGACCGCTACGAGGGCTCGAGCGTTTCCCTGAGCCTGCCGTCGACCCGCGTCGACGCCTTCAACATCTCGCTGGCCAACGAGTTCTCCCGCAACGGTCGCCGCTCCGGCCTGACCTTCGCGCCCGAGGGTGGCTCCGAGCGCATGCGCAAGGTGATCAACAAGATGGTCACCGAAGAGGACCTGATCCGCACCGTCTCCGCGGCGTACTCCCACGGGTGGCGGCAGGTGAAGCTCTACTTCATGTGCGGCCTCCCGACCGAGACCGACGAGGACGTGCTCCAGATCGCGGAGCTGGCCAAGAAGGTGATCGCCGAGGGCCGCGCGGTCTCCGGTCGCAACGACATCCGCTGCACCGTCTCCATCGGCGGCTTCGTGCCCAAGCCGCACACGCCCTTCCAGTGGGCCGCGCAGCTCGACGTCGAGACCACCGACGAGCGGCTGCGCAAGCTGCGCGACGAGGTGCGTCAGGACAAGAAGTACGGCCGCGCGATCGGCTTCCGCTACCACGACGGCCAGCCCGGCATCATCGAGGGACTGCTCTCGCGCGGTGACCGCCGCGTGGGCGCGATCATCGAGCAGGTGTGGCGCGACGGCGGTCGTTTCGACGGCTGGAGCGAGCACTTCTCCTACGAGCGCTGGATCACCGCGGCCTCGTCCGCCCTCGAGGGCACCGGTGTCGACCTCGACTGGTTCACCACCCGCCAGCGCGAGCTCGAGGAGGTCCTGCCCTGGGACCACCTCGACTCAGGTCTGGACAAGGACTGGCTCTGGGCCGACTGGGAGGACGCGCTCGCGGTTGCCGACGGCAGCTCCGACGTCGAGGTCGAGGACTGCCGCTGGACCCCGTGCTACGACTGCGGCGTGTGCCCGGAGATGGGCACCGAGATCCAGATCGGTCCCACCGGCCAGCAGCTGCTTCCGTTGGCGGTCATCGGCGGCGCCGGTCAGTCGGGCCAGCCCGGCACCGTGACCCAGGTCGTCCACTGACCCATTGACGTCGACACGGCGCAAAGTCGGCGTCGACACGGCGCAAAGTCGGCGTCGACACGGCGGTCACTGAGCCATGGCCGATGCAGGGCGCGCCGCGTAGTGCAGATCCAGGTTCGACGCCTGTGCCCTTCCGCTGGGGTCGTGCCGGGTCCACGATGGGCGGGTGGACATCCGGTCGGCGCTTGCGAGCGCGACCGAACGCTCGGGGTTCGGCGACGACGGCAAGTCCGGCGCGACGCTCGAGCGAGTGACCCTGCCGGACGGCACGCGCGTGGTCGTCAAGCGGTACGACGTGTCCGCAGACCTGGTCATGCGGCTCACCGGAGACCAGCGGGGTCGCGAGGTGGAGCTCCTGCGGGCAGGCCTGTTCGAGGCGCTGCCGCCGGAGGTCGGACACGCCGTCCTCGACGGGTGGTTCGAGGGCGATCGCGGCGTCGTCGTGATGCGGGACCTCGGTGCCGCCGTCCTCGGATGGCACGACCGGCTCGATCCTTCCGGGTGTCGTTCGGTGGCCCGCGCGACGGCCGCGTTGCATCGCCGCTTCCGGGAGGCCATCCCGGCCGAGGTGGCGGACGTGCTCACACCGCTGGACCACGCTGTCGGGCTGTTCCAGCCCGAGCGGATCCGCCCGTACGCCGGGGAGCCGCTCGTCGACTTCGCCCTGCGCGGGTGGGAGTACTGGCCCGAGATCGAGCGGGGCGAGGTCCCCGACGCGGTCCTGGCGCTGGCGCTGGACCCGTCCCCGCTCGTCCGCGCGCTGAGGCAGCGGCCGGCGACGCTGCTCCACGGCGACCTCGCGACCGTGAACATGGCGTTCACGGGGGAGGAGCTGACGCTGATCGACTGGGGAATGGCGTTCGCAGCACCCGGCGCGGTCGACATCGGCCGGTTCCTCGCTGGGTGCGGTCACCTGCTCGACGTCACTCCCGACGGGTTCCTCGAGCTCTACCGCTCCGCTGCAGGTGACGATCACGACGAGGATGCCGTTGCCCTCGGCCTGCTCGCCGGGCTGGTCTGGCTGGGTTGGAACAAGGCGCTCGACATCTCCGAGCACCCCGATCCACACATTCGTGAGCGGGAACGCGCCGCCCTGCCGTGGTGGTTGGAACGCGCCGAGCAGGGACTCACGCTCCTTTGATGGCTGCCTGGGGCGTCTTCTCCGCGACGGCCTCAATGACCCGTTCGGGCGGTATCGCTACTGGGGCTGATCCGGTCCCGGACCCCGGAGTAGCGCACTGCACCTTCTGATGGGCTCTCCGCCGACGCACGATGGACGGGTGGACGTAGCAACGCTCTTCCGGCGCACCGTGGCGGTCTGGCAGCGCACGCTCGCCGGCGTACAGGCCGACCAGTGGAGTCACCCCACTCCGTGCACGGAATGGGACGTGCGGGCGCTCGTCAACCACGTCGTGGGGGAGGAGTGCTGGGTGGGCCCGCTGCTCGCCGGACGCACGATCGCGGAGGTCGGCAGCCGCTTCGACGGTGACGTGCTCGGCGATGACCCGGTCGGGCGCGGGGAGGACCTGGCGCGGGCATCCGTGATCGCGGTCGACGCCGCGCTCATCGACGGGCTCCGCGTCCATCTCTCGTACGGCGACGAGGAGGCAGGCGAGTACCTCCTCCAGGTCGCGACCGACCACCTGATCCACGGGTGGGACCTGGCCGCGGCGACCGGACAGGATCGGGCCATGCAGCCTGACCTGCTCGAGCAGGTGGCGGAGTGGTTCGCCGGTCGCGAGGAGATGTATCGCTCCGGTGGTGCCATCGGTCCGCGGGCGCCGATGACCGGAGATCCGCACACGGATCTGCTGGCCGCCTTCGGCCGCGATGCTGCCTGGCGCGCCCCGACCGCCCACGTGTCCGAAAACGTGTAACGCGCTGTCCGTCGATCTTCTGCCGTCGTCGAGGGCGGCAGAAGCGTCGCGAACAGCGCGTTGCACGGGGAGGCCGAGTCAGTCCTGCCAGGCCCCTGGCGTTCCCTAGTTGACCGGGTCTGAGTTCAGCTCGCCGTCGTCGGCCTCGATCCAGCAGGCGACGATGTCGCCGGCGGCGACCTCGGTCCGGTCAGAGGCGCCGCCGACGATCAGCTTCTCGCCGTTGAGCGTGAAGGACGGAGCGTCGCCGGTCAGATCGCCCTCACTGGCCTGGGGGAAGTGCTCGAGTGCCGCTTTCGCGCACAGGTCGAGGCCGCCGACCTGGCGCGCCACGTCTGCCTCCGTGACCGTGATGGCGGCGAAGATCTGGCCGTTGTGCGGGGTCGAGCAGCCGAGGTCGAGGATCGTCACCTCGTCGCCCTCCGTCGCCACGGTCACGCACTGCCCGGGCCTCGCGTCCGCTGGCGCGACCTGGCTCTCCGCGAGGAAGTACACCGCGGCGACGAGTCCGATCATCACGAGCGTGCCGATGATGCCGAGCACGATGCCGGTCACGGCCATCCAGCGTCCCTTGGCCTTGCCCGCACCCGTCTTGGCCAGCGCGATGATGCCCAGGATCACGGCGGGGATGCCGAGACAGCAGGTCAGGCTGCAGACGAAGGCGGCGATCGCGAGGCCGCTCCAGGACTGGTTGGCGTCGTTCGGGCCGCCGAACTGCTGGTACGACGGCGGGGCCGGCGGTGCAGGGGGCCCGGGGGGAGGAGGCGGGGTGGTTCCGGAGGGCTGCGTCTGCGGGTACGACGGCGGTGCCGGGGGTCCGGGCGGGCTCGGCGGCGCAGGCGGGGCCGGCGGCGGCGGGGGAGGCACAGGCTGGCCGGGCTGCTCCGGCTGGTCGGGCTGGCCCGGGTAGGGAGGCAGGGTCATCGGTCACTCTCCTGTGCATTGGTGAAGGCCGCCCCGCGTTGGGGCGTACCGTCCTGGCGTCGTACGAAGCAGGCGACCGGGTCGCCGGTGGTGGGGTCTCCGTCGAGGGCGAGCGGGCGGACCTCGAGACCGCGCGACTGGAGCTCCTCGAAGTGGAACTGTCGGTCCGTTGCGGCGCCGACGCATCGGCGGCCGGCAGCGGCGAGGTCCTCCCCGGCGCGCAGCTCGAGCATGGCGAACACCTCGCCATCGTGGGCCCGCGAGCACGGAACGGCGTCCAGCGTGGTCACCCCGTCGGTGGCGCGAGCGAGCTCGGGGCTGATCAGGCAGGTGCCGACGGACACGGCGGGGAGCCGGGGCGAGGCGTCCGGTGACGCGTTCTGCACGGCCGCGATCACGCCTGCGATGACGGCCACGAGAGCCACCACCGCCAGCAGTGCGACCGACCAGGTGCGCGAGCGAGCCTTCGGGCGCGTTGCGGCAGGTCCGTCCACTCCCTCGACGGGAGCCCGGTGGCCACGCCACGTCGGCTGCTGCTTCATCGGGACCTTCCGGGGAGCCGGGCGACCGCCACGGGTGCCACAAGGACCTCAGCGTATCGGGCCGGGTGCGGGCAGCGTGGCGTCGTCGGCCCACTCCGGCGGATATCCTCTGCGGGTGCGCGAACAGCCCGAACAGCAGGCCCCTCCGGTCCAGCGACTCCGGATCCGGTACGCCAAGCGCGGGCGGCTGCGTTTCACCAGCCACCGCGACTTCAGTCGCGCCTTCGAGCGCGCGGTCTTCCGGGCCCGGATCCCGATGGCCTATTCCTCCGGATTCAACCCGCACCCCCGCATCTCCTACGCGGGTGCGGCGCCCACCGGTTCCGCCAGCGAGGCGGAGTACGTCGAGATCGCGCTGGCCGAGATCGTCGACCCGGCAACCGTGCTGGCCCAGCTCGACGCGGTGCTGCCCGACGGCCTGGACGTGCTGGAGGCGGTCGAGTCCGCGGGCGCGTCGCTCACCGACCGGCTCGAGGCCAGCCGCTGGCTGATCGACCTCGCGGTGACCGAGGCAGACGCTGTCCGCGCGGTTGAGCGCTTCCTCGCTGCCGAGGAGGTGCCGGTGGAGCGGATGACCAAGAAGGGTCTGCGCACGTTCGACTGCCGCGCCGCGGTCGTCGCCCTCGCGGCTGGCGCCGGTGATCGCGGGGCACGCCTCGACGTCGTGCTGCGCCACGGCGTACCCAGCGTGCGGCCGGACGACGTGCTGACCGGACTTGCCTCGGTCGGGGAGCTTGCGGGTGTCGATGACCCGTTGTTCACCCGGCTCGCGCAGGGCCCGCTCAGCGGTGACGGCGTCATCGGCGACCCGCTGGCCTGAGCCGACAACTGGGGCCCGACGCGCTGGTGTGCGATACTCGCCACTGGTCGACGTGTTCGCGGTCACCCCCGCGTCACAGAGACCCGACGACGTTCTCGCCGGTCCGCCGGCACAGAGGTGAAGGTCGTCACCAGACCGCGACGCGGCCCTGGGCACTGGTGACAGCGGTGCTCTCGTCCCGCTGACCGCGGCAGGTGACCAGACGCGCACAGCTGACGCACCCCGAGCGGGGGACTCGCCGCCACACGCAGGCTTTCGCGCCGTGGCCCGGTCCCCGGGCGGCGAGCGCCGGACAGAATGACCGGTTCCACCAGGACTCCGGTCGAGGAGCGCACATGCTCGACGAGACCACTCCGGACACGACCCCCGAGGTCACCGAGAACAACAACGAGGCTCAGACCGCCGAGGTCGAGACCCCCGCCGCACCGGTCAAGAAGACGGCCGCCAAGAAGGCCGTCGCCAAGAAGACGGCTGCGAAGAAGACCACTGCCAAGAAGACCACTGCGGCGAAGAAGACGGCTGCCAAGAAGGCGGCGGCCGCTCCGGCCGAGGCTGACGCGCAGGTCGACGCCACGGTCGAGCCGGCTCCGGCCGACGCTGCCGAGGCGGCCCCCGCCAAGAAGACGGCAGCGAAGAAGACAGCTGCCAAGAAGACCACCGCAGCCAAGAAGACGGCCGCCAAGAAGACCGCCGCAGCCAGGAAGACCGCTGCAGCCCCCGCCGTGGACGCCGAGGCGCTCCCGCTCGATCTTCCGGCCGATGCCGGCGCAGTTGCCGAGCAGCCTGCGGAGAAGCCGGCCGCGCGCTCGCGCCGTGCCGCAGCACCCGCCGCCGTACTCTTCCAGGCGCCCGACGCCACCACCGCCCCGCGCACGCGCAACCGCAAGCCGGCTGCCGCCGCAGAGACCGCGGTGGAGGAGATCGCCACCGATGCCGTGGGCGACGCCGCCGAGGCTGCGGTCGAGGCGACCGACGGCGCTGGCGAGTCCACCTCGCAGCGCGCGCCCCGCAACCGCCAGGGCGGCGGCCAGGGTGGAGGCCAGGGCAACCGGGGTGGCCAGGGCAACCGTGGTGGCCAGAAGAGGCCCGCCGACGCCGAGGCGAAGGACGCAGACCAGGCCGAGACGGACGCCGCCGACGCCAACGAGGACGGCACCGAGAACGACGAGAACGAGGACGGCACGGAGAACGGCCCCGGCTCTGCCGCCCGCCGCCGTCGTCGTCGTGGCGGTCGCCGCCGCCGCAAGCCCGGCGAGAGCAACGACTCCGGTGACGCAGGCGAGTCGGAGGGCGACGACGAGTCCGCCCCGGCCGCTGCCGCCGCCTCGGAGGAGGGCGACGACAACGAGCAGGGCGAGGGTGGCACCACCCGCCGTCGCCGGGTCCGGGTCCGTGACGGCGAGGGTCGCGCCCAGAACACCGACGACCCCAACACCGTCACCCGGGTCCGCCCGAGCCGCACGGGCGAGGACCAGATCACCTCGATCTCCGGCTCCACCCGCCTCGAGGCCAAGAAGCAGCGCCGTCGTGACGGTCGCGAGGCCGGCCGTCGCCGCGCCCCGATCGTCTCCGAGGCCGAGTTCCTGGCCCGCCGCGAGGCCGTCGACCGGGTCATGGCGATCCGCCAGCGCGACGACCTCACCCAGATCGCCGTGCTCGAGGACAAGGTGCTCGTCGAGCACTACGTGGCCCGCGAGTCGCAGACCAGCCTGATCGGCAACGTCTACGTCGGCCGCGTGCAGAACGTGCTCCCGTCCATGGAGGCCGCGTTCATCGACATCGGCAAGGGTCGCAACGCGGTCCTGTACGCCGGCGAGGTCAACTGGTCGGCCCTCGGCCACCGGGACGGCCAGCCGCGCAAGATCGAGTCGGTGCTCTCCAGCGGCCAGTCCGTGCTCGTCCAGGTCACCAAGGACCCGGTCGGCCACAAGGGCGCCCGCCTCACCAGCCAGGTCAGCCTGGCTGGACGCTTCCTGGTCTACGTGCCCGACGGCACCACCAGCGGCATCTCGCGCAAGCTCCCGGACACCGAGCGCTCGCGCCTGAAGACGCTCCTCAAGGAGATCGTCCCGGACACCGCTGGCGTCATCGTGCGCACGGCCGCCGAGGGTGCCTCGGAGGACGAGCTCACCCGCGACGTCGAGGTGCTCAAGGCGCGCTGGGAAGAGATCGAGAAGCAGTCCAAGATCGGCAACGCCCCCAAGCTCCTCTACGGCGAGCCCGACCTCACGCTCAAGGTGGTCCGCGACCTCTTCGCCGAGGACTTCTCCAAGCTGGTCATCCAGGGCACCGACGCCTGGAACACCGTCCAGCAGTACGTCGCCCACGTCGCGCCGGACCTCGAGGAGCGCCTCGAGCAGTACGACGCCGCCGACGGCGACCTGTTCGCTGACTACCGCGTCTCCGAGCAGATCGCCAAGGGCCTGGACCGCAAGGTCTGGCTGCCCTCCGGTGGCTCGCTGGTCATCGACCGCACCGAGGCCATGACCGTGGTCGACGTCAACACGGGCAAGTTCACCGGCTCCGGTGGCAACCTCGAGGAGACGGTCACCAAGAACAACCTCGAGGCCGCAGAAGAGGTCGTGCGCCAGCTCCGGCTGCGCGACATCGGCGGCATCATCGTCGTCGACTTCATCGACATGGTGCTCGAGTCGAACCGTGACCTGGTCCTGCGTCGCCTGGTCGAGTGCCTCGGTCGTGACCGCACCCGTCACCAGGTCGCCGAGGTGACCTCGCTGGGTCTGGTGCAGATGACGCGCAAGCGGATCGGCACCGGCCTGCTCGAGGCGTTCAGCGAGACCTGCGAGCACTGCAGCGGCAGCGGACACATCACGCACGACATGCCGATCGAGCCGAAGCGCACCGACGACGGTGGCGGCGAGCGGCGCAGCGGCAACCGCCGCAACCGCGGTCGCGGCGGCAACGAGGGCAACCAGGGCGACAACCAGGGTGAGGCCCAGGCCTCCACGCCGACCCCCAAGGACATCGCCCAGGCGCACCCCGCCCCGGCGGTCTCGGAGTACCCCGACGAGGTCCCTGCCCACGTGCTGAAGGCCCGCGCGGAGGCCGCCGAGAAGGTGGCTGAGGCCGAGCAGAAGGCTGCGGCCCGCGACGCTGCGGCACGCGACAACCAGGCCACGGCAGGCGCCGGGAGCCAGGCGGACGAGGCCACCGCCGACGAGCAGTCGACCGCTGGCGCCGAACGTCCAAGCCGCAACCGCAATCGCAACCGCAATGCGGGTCAGGCCGGTCGTGTCGCGGAGCAGTCGCCTGAGACGCCTGCTGCCGAGGCGCCCGCCGAGACTGGCACTGGCGCCGCCCAGGTGGAGGCGCCTGTCGCCGACACCCCGATGGAGGCACCCGCAGCCGAAGCAGCTGTCGAGACGCCTGCTGTCGAGGCCCCCGCGGTCGAGGCGCCGGTTGTCGAGGCGCCGGTGGAGGTCCCTGCTCCGGTCGACACGTCGCCCAAAGTGGTCACGCGTACCCGTCGTACGGCGAGCCGCCCGGCTGGTTCCACCGCGGGCATCTCGCTCGAGCCGGTGGCCATCGTCGTGGCTGCGCCGGTCGTGACTGCCGACGCGGTGCCTGTCGCCGCGCCGGAGCCGCCCCGGGTCGTCACTCGCACCCGCCGTGCCGCCACCCGTCCGGCTGGAGCGGGCGCGAGCCAGCCCGCGCCGATGACCCTCGACGAGGTGCTGCCGTCCGCTGAGGCAGCCGCCGACGCGGAGGTTGCCGAGCACGGTGAGCACCCGGTCGAGCTGCACGTTCCGATCAAGAAGAAGGGCGCTCGCAAGCGCTGACGACGGACCCCGGCTCTCTCGTTTTGCGGTGAGCGGGCCGGGACCCGTAGTATTGACCCTCGGTGTGCATCAGCACGCCGTTTCCCTGTGCGGCCCCGAACAGGCGAGCCCCAGGACCAAGTTTTCAAGCAGAGACCGAAGGAGACCGCGGTGTACGCGATCGTGCGCGCTGGCGCCAAGCAGCAGAAGGTTGCCGTGGGCGACGTCATCGAGATCGACCTGATCACGACGGCTGTCGGTGAGTCGGTGACCCTCCCGGTCGTCCTGCTGGTCGACGGCGAGGCGGTCTCCGCGACCGGTCTCGACAAGGCCTCCGTGACCGCCGAGGTTCTCGGTGGGACCAAGGGCCCGAAGATCGTCATCCAGAAGTACAAGAACAAGACCGGCTACAAGAAGCGCATGGGTCACCGTCAGAAGTACACCCAGGTCAAGGTCACCGCGATCAACGCCTGACGGCGTCGCGACGTACTCCAGAACTTCCAGAGAAATCAGGGACTGAACTCATGGCACACAAGAAGGGCGCCGCGTCCACCAAGAACGGTCGCGACTCCAACTCCCAGCGCCTCGGCGTCAAGCGCTTCGGCGGCCAGGCTGTCAACGCGGGCGAGATCATCGTTCGCCAGCGTGGCACCCACTTCCACCCGGGTTCGGGCGTCGGTCGCGGTGGCGACGACACCCTGTTCGCACTGGTGGCCGGCGCGGTGCAGTTCGGCACCAAGCGCGGCCGTCGTGTCGTGAACATCCTCCCGGGTGAGTGACTGACGCGTCACTGCAGCTCCAGAGCCAGGCGTCCCTAGAATCGGGGGCGCCTGCTCGCATTTCCCCAACTTTTGCTTTTCCGAGAGGTTCTCTCCCATGGCAGTCCCGACATTCGTCGACAAGGTCACCCTGCACATCGCTGCAGGTCGTGGCGGCCACGGCGTCGCGTCGGTACGCCGGGAGAAGTTCAAGCCTCTCGGTGGACCTGACGGTGGCAACGGTGGTCCCGGCGGCTCCGTGATCCTTCGCGTCGACCCCGACGTCACCACGCTGATCGACTACCACCACAGCCCGAAGCGCCGCGCGACCAACGGCAGCGGCGGCTCTGGCGACCACAAGAACGGTGCCCACGGCTCCGACCTGATCCTGCCCGTCCCTGACGGCACGGTGGTCACCCTGCGCGACGGCACCTTCCTCGCGGACCTGACCGGCGCCGGCACCGAGATGGTCATCGCCCGCGGTGGCCACGGCGGCCTCGGCAACGCCGCGCTGGCCAGCGCCAAGCGCAAGGCGCCCGGTTTCGCCCTTCTCGGTGAGCCCGGCGAGGAGGTCGAGGTCAGCCTCGAGCTCAAGGTCGTCGCGGACATCGGTCTGGTCGGCTTCCCGAGCGCGGGCAAGTCCTCGCTCATCGCGAGCATCAGCCGCGCGCGGCCCAAGATCGCCGACTACCCGTTCACGACCCTGGTCCCGAACCTCGGCGTCGTGACCGCGGGCGACACGACGTTCACCGTCGCCGACGTGCCGGGCCTGATCGAGGGCGCTGCTGAGGGTCGTGGTCTCGGCCACGACTTCCTGCGCCACATCGAGCGCTGTGCTGCCCTGCTGCACGTGATCGACACCGCCAACATCGAGCCCGGCCGCAACCCGGTCGACGACCTCGAGATCATGGAGAGTGAGCTCGCGCGCTACGGCGGTCTCGAGGACCGCCCCCGCCTGATCGCCCTGAACAAGATCGACGTGCCCGACGGCCGTGACATCGCCGGCTTCGTCGTCGACGAGCTGCGCGAGCGTGGCCTGCGGGTCTTCGAGGTCAGCGCCGCTTCGGGCGAGGGCATGCGGGAGCTGACCTTCGCGATGGCCGAGATCGTCTCCAAGGCCCGTGCGGCGCGCCCGGTCACCGAGGCAGCCCGGGTCATCATCCGCCCGCGCAGCGTGGACGGGCAGGACGACTTCACCATCACCGAGACGCCCGACGGCTGGCGCGTCAAGGGCGAGAAGGTCGAGCGCTGGATCCGCCAGACGGAGTTCAGCAACGAGGAGGCCGTCGGCTTCCTCGCCGACCGGCTCAGCCGCCTGGGCGTCGAGAAGCGCTTGGGTGACATGGGCGCCGTCGAGGGTGACGCGGTCATCATCGGCGCGACCGACAACGCGGTCGTCTTCGACTACAAGCCCGGCCTCGACGCAGGTGCCGGCGAGATGCTCGGTCGCCGCGGTCAGGACCAGCGCCTGCGCGAGGACCGCCCGGCCAACCAGCGTCGTCGTGACATCCACGAGGCGATGGACGAGCGCGCGGAGAACGAGACGCGCGCCGATGTCGCCCGCCGCCTGGACCGCGAGGCGCGGCCCAACGTCGGCCCCATGTCCTACGAGATCGGCTCCGCCGACGACCCCGACTGGAACGAGTCCGACCCGGACGCGAAGAGCTGATGGCAGGACACCTCGAGCACCGGTCGGAGGTGCTGGACGCGAAGCGCATCGTGGTCAAGGTCGGCTCGTCGTCCCTGACCACCGCGGCCGGCGGCATCGATCCCGCACGCGTACGCCGCCTGGTCGACGTACTCGCCGCCGTGCGCGCACGCGGTGCCGAGGTGGTGCTGGTCTCCAGCGGTGCGATCGCGGCGGGCCTGTCGCCGCTCGGGCTTGCCCGCCGTCCCCGCGGACTCGCCGCGCAGCAGGCTGCTGCGTCGGTGGGCCAGGGGCTGCTGGTGCACCGCTACACCGAGGAGTTCGCGCGCCACGGGCTGGTGACCGGCCAGGTGCTGCTGACCGTCGACGACGTGACGCGTCGCGCGCACTACCGCAACGCCCACCAGACGCTTGCCCAGCTGCTCGACCTCGGTGTCGTCCCGGTCGTCAACGAGAACGACACCGTCGCCACCCACGAGATCCGCTTCGGCGACAACGACCGCCTGGCTGCCCTCGTGGCCCAGATGGTCCACGCGGACCTGCTGGTGCTGCTCTCCGACGTCGACGGCCTGTACGACGGCAACCCGGCCACCCCGGGCACCACGATGCTCAGCGATGTCCGGGGCGAGGCCGACCTGGCCGACGTGAAGACCGGGTCGATCGGTGCGGCGGGCGTCGGCACCGGCGGCATGGTGACCAAGGTCGAGGCCGCACGCATCGCGACCGGCGCCGGCATCCCGGTGGTGCTCACCTCCGCCGACAACGCGTCCGCTGCCCTCGCCGGTGAGCGCGTCGGCACCCACTTCCACGCCACCGGCAAGCGCCGTCCCACCCGTCTGCTCTGGCTGGCGCACGCGACCGAGCCCAAGGGCCGGCTGGAGCTCGATGCCGGCGCCGTGCGCGCGGTGGTCTCTCGCGGTGCTTCCCTGCTCGCTGCCGGTCTCACCGGCGTCGAGGGAAACTTCGAAGCCGGCGACCCCGTCGACCTCGTGGACCCCGACGGTCGCCCAGTCGCTCGCGGGCTGGTCAACTTCGACGCAGCCGAGGTCCCCGCGCTGGTCGGGCGCTCGTCGAGGCAGCTCAGGGACGACCTCGGCCCCGGCTACGGCCGCGTGGTCGTCCACCGCGACGACATGGTCATCCTGTGACGGTCCGCACCGTCGTACGCCGTGGCCGGCTGCTGCTGGTCCTCGCCCTCGCGGCGCCCTCGGCGCTGCTGCTCGGCAGCGTGCTCGTCACCTCGGGCTTCCCGGCCGTGGTCGCGATGCAGGCGTTCTCCCCGTTCGCCCTCCCGCTGCTCGTGGTTGCGCTCCTGCTGCTGGTGGTCCCGCTCGGAGGATCCCTCGGACGACGTGTGCTCGCGCCGGCTGTCGTGGTCGTGGTCCTGGCGCTCGCGGCCGGTGTCATGCGCCAGGTGCCCGTCTGGACGGCTGCGGCCCACTCCGGCGACGCCAGCCTGCGCGTGATCACGGCCAACCTGCGCTTCGGTGACGCCGACCCCGATGCCGTGATGCGCATGCTCCAGGCGGAGCGGCCCGAGCTCGTCGTCTTCCAGGAGATCACCGCGGACGCCCAGGCTGCTCTCGAGGACCGCGGTCTCCTGGCGCTCCTCCCGCACTCCGCGGGGCTCGCCACGCCCGGTGCGCGCGGCACGATGATCTTCGCGACGACGCCGCTCACCGATGCGGAGCCGATCGTCACCGAGCACGGTTCCTGGGCATTCACGTTCCGGGGCCTGCGGGTCTGGGGCGTGCACCCGGCGTACCCGTTCTCTCCACGCTGGCTGGGCGAGCAGCGCAAGCTGGCCAGGCTCGCGGAGGCCGAGAAGCCCGACCTCGCGCTGGGAGACTTCAACGCGACGCTGGACCACCCTTCGTTCCGGCAGCTCCTCGCGGAGGCAGGTCTCACCGACGCCGCCGAGGCGAGTGGCGCCGGCTGGCAGCCGACCTGGCCGCAGGGCGGAACCCGCGGGCTGCCCGTGCCCGTCGCCGCGATCGACCACGTACTCGTCGGCACTGCCCTTCGGGCCACCGACACGCGCGTGCACACGCTCCCCGGCTCCGACCACCTGGCGCTGGTGGCGGACCTCGCGCTGGCCGCTGGGCCCGCGGCGTAACGTGGGGCTGCGATGAACAGCACCGATACCCGGCGCGTCTACCTCGACCACGCCGCGACCACGCCGATGCGGCCCGAGGCGATCGAGGCGCTGACGGCCCAGTTGTCCGCCGTCGGCAACCCCTCGTCGCTGCACGCCTCCGGCCGGTCCGCACGCCGTGTGGTCGAGGAGTCGCGTGAGCGGATCGCGCAGGCGATCGGCTGCCGGCCGACCGAGGTGGTCTTCACCTCCGGTGGCACCGAGTCCGACAACCTCGCGCTGAAGGGCCTCTTCTGGTCCCGGCAGCGACCCCGGGTCCTGGCGACCGCCGTCGAGCACCACGCCGTCCTCGACCCGCTGCAGTGGCTGGCCGAGCACGAGGGTGCCGACCTCACCCTGCTTCCCGTCGACGAGGACTGCCGGCTCGACGTGGCTGCCCTGGCTGCGGCGATCGCGGTCGACCCCGAGTCGGTCGGCCTGGTGTCGGTCATGTGGGCCAACAACGAGGTCGGCACGCTCCAGCCCATCGACCAGGTCGTGGCCCTGGCGAAGGGCTACGGCATCCCGGTGCACACCGACGCGGTGCAGGCGCTCGGCTCCGTGCCGGTCGACTTCGCCCGCAGCGGTGTTGACGCGATGACGGTCAGCGGTCACAAGGTCGGCGGCCCGTTCGGCGTCGGCGCCCTCGTCGTACGCCGCGAGCTCGCGCTCACCCCGCTCGCGCACGGCGGAGGTCAGGAACGCGACATCCGCAGCGGCACCATCGACACCCCCGCCATCGCCGGCTTCGCCGCTGCGGTCGAGGCGTCCGTGAAGGAGCAGGCCGAGTCGGCCGCACGGCTCTCCGGCCTGCGCGATGCGCTGGTTGCGGGCGTGCTCGCGGCCGTGCCGGACGTCCGCGTGCACGGGGATCGTGACCACCAGCTGCCGGGCCACGCCAACCTCGGCTTCCCCGGGTGCGAGGGCGACTCGCTGCTGATGCTGCTCGACGCCCAGGGCATCGAGTGCTCCACCGGATCGGCCTGCAACGCCGGTGTTGCGCAGCCCTCCCACGTGCTGCTCGCCATGGGGTGTGACGACGAGGAGGCCCGCGGCTCGCTGCGGTTCAGCCTGGGCCACACCTCGAGCCCCGAGGACGTCGACGCGGTCGTCGCGGCCATCGGCCCCGCCGTCGAACGTGCCCGCGCCGCCGGAGTCCGCCGGTGAGGGTCCTTGCTGCCATGTCCGGGGGCGTCGACTCGGCCGTTGCGGCGGCGCGCGCCGCCGAGGCAGGCCACGACGTCACCGGCATCCACCTCGCGCTCTCGCGCAACCCGAAGTCCTACCGCTCCGGCGCCCGGGGCTGCTGCACGATCGAGGATGCCAACGACGCGCGTCGTGCGGCTGACGTCATCGGCATCCCGTTCTACGTCTGGGACATGAGCGAGGAGTTCCACGAGGGGGTCGTCGAGGACTTCCTCTCCGAGTACGCCGCCGGTCGCACGCCCAACCCGTGCCTGCGCTGCAACGAGAAGATCAAGTTCGCCGCAGTGCTCGACCGCGGGCTGGCGCTCGGCTTCGACGCGGTGGCCACCGGTCACTACGCCAACCTGCGCACCGGGGCCGACGGGCTGGTCGAGATGCATCGCGCGGTCGACCACGCCAAGGACCAGAGCTACGTCCTCGGCGTACTCACCCAGGATCAGCTGGCGCACTCGCTCTTCCCGCTCGGTGACTCCACCAAGCCCGACGTACGCCGCGAGGCCGAGCGCCGCGGCCTCCTGGTCGCCGACAAGCCGGACTCCCACGACATCTGCTTCGTCGCGGACGGCGACAACGGTGGCTGGCTGGACGAGAAGCTGGGGGAGCAGGCGCTGAACCGTGGCGGCGACATCCTCGACCACGCGACCGGCGAGGTGCTCGGCCAGCACGCGGGCACGCACCGGTTCACCATCGGCCAGCGCAAGGGCCTTCGCATCGGGCACCCCGCCGCCGATGGCCAGCCGCGCTTCGTCCTCGACATCTCGCCCGTGCAGGGCACGGTCACCGTCGGGTCGCGTGAGGACCTGAGGATCGACGCCCTCACCGGCATCCGTCCGCGCTGGTGCGGCACCGTTCCGTCGCTTCTCCAAGGGCCTGAGGTGACCGTCCAGCTGCGGGCGCACGGCGCTGAGCACCGGGCCCGTGTCGTCGTCGCCGGCGATGACGTGGCGGTCGAGCTGCTCGATCCGGCCTACGGCATCGCACCCGGCCAGGCCGTCGTCATCTACGAGGGCTCGCGTGTCGTCGGCTCAGCCACGATCGCAACCACATCCCGCACGGTCTCCGCATGAGCGCAGGCGCCACGGGCATCGGATCGATGCCCGGGGGAGAGCCGCTCGGCTCCGAGATCGACAACGCCCGCGACTTCAGCGAGGCGGTGCGCGTCGTCCTCGACTCCGTCCCCGACCTCCCATTCCTGCCCGAGCTTCCCGGCCGCGGTGCCGTTGCGAACATGACTGGCCGCACCTTGGCGCTGGTGGCCGAGCTCGGCGCCGACCTGCAGCCCGCGGGCTGGCGACTCACCCCGTCGTCCGGTGTCGACCACCGCCGCGCGCGCTCACTGCTCGGGCGCGACCTTGACGTCTTCGAGGAGCTGACGCAGGGCTACAACGGACCGGTCAAGGTGCAGGTCGCCGGACCGTGGACCCTGGCCGCGACCGTCGAGAAGCCGCGCGGCGACCGGGTGCTCTCCGATCACGGCGCCCGTCGCGACCTCGGCCAGGCGCTCGCGGCCGGGCTCGAGGACCACATCGCCGACCTGCGCAGGCGTCTCCCGGGGGCCACCGAGCTCCTCGTCCAGGTCGACGAGCCGGCGCTCCCGTCCGTGCTGGCCGGTGCGGTCCCGACCGCATCGGGGTTCGGCCGTCACCGGACCGTGCACCCACCCGAGGCCTCCGAGGTGCTTGGCTGGGTCTTCTCCGCGATCTCGGATGCGGGCGCGGTTCCGATCGCCCACTGCTGCGCCGCCGACGTCCCGATCGACCTCTTCCGGGGAGCTGGCGCCCGCGGCATCTCGGCCGACCTCGATGTGATCGGCGCAGCGTCGTACGACGGGCTGGCGGCGACGCTCGAGGCGGGGGAGCGGGTCCTGCTCGGCCTCGTCCCGTCGGTGGATCCCTCGACGGTGCCGACCGAGAAGTCCGTTGCCGAGAAGGCTTTGCGCTGGTTGGACATGCTCGGTCTCGAGCCGACCGACCGCCTGGTGATGACCCCCGGCTGCGGGCTGGCCGGTGCGTCGCCGACGTGGGCGCGTCGGTCACTCGAGCTGCTGCAGCAGGCCTCCGCACACGTCGGCTGACGTCCGCTCCTTCCCCGTCCCGGTGCCGTGCTGTTTGATGCGGAGATGATCTGGCAACGGGGATGGGTGGTGCTGGGGTCGGCTGCGTTGGTCGCCGGGCTGACAGGGGGATGCGGCACCACGGCATCGGACCTGCACGCGGGTGGTCCGGCGCCGGCAACCTCGGAGGCCGTCGTGGCCGTGGCCCTCAGCCACCTGACGCCGCAGCCGTACTCCATCGAGTACCGGGAGCCAGGCGCACCCATAGACGACGTGGGCACCAAGGACCCGTCCATCGGCGGCTTGCTGCGCTGGAAGCCTGATCCCGACTGGACTCTCGACGTGCAGGTGCAACCGGCACGCGAGGGCGTGGCGGTCTGCTCGGAACGCGACTGCGTGGAGCTCGGCGCGGCGACGCTGACCTGGCAGGACGGCGGCGAGGACAACCCCGGCACCCTCTCCGTCTGGGTGGTCCGGGACGGTGAGCTGCGGTCAGTCGACTTCGAGGGCATCGGGATCGATGGCGATCCGCGGGCAACCGAGCTCCCGTTCGACCTCAACGAGCTCGAGGAGATCGTCACCGATCCCGCGTTTGCCCTCGAGACCACGACGGCCGCAGTCGAGGCGGGGGAGCAGCTGGCTCGTGACGGCGTCGAGGGATCGCGAGTGGAACCGACGGCCCTGCGCGAGCCCGACCCTGCCCCGCGTACGACGCCGCGCGCCCTCGCGGCGGCGGTTCAGGAGTTTCTCGACGGAGCGGGCGAACCGAGGCTGATCCGCAGCGGTCGCGCCGACACCTTCGTCGAACCCGGTGGTGCGGTGGAGGATGGGTGGGGCATCGCGCTCGGGCTGCGCCACGGGCTCACACTGCACGTGACCGTGTTCGGCGAGGCGGGCGACGACATCACCCGGTGCCAGCCGACCCTGACCTGCTGGCCCTGGGACGGCACGGTCCACGCGGGGCGCGACGGCCTGTCCGGCACCTTCTACTCCACGGACGCGCATTCCGTGCACGTCTGGCTCGAGGGGGCCGGAGTCGATGCGATCACGCACGAGTGGTTCCTCGAGGCCGAGCGGAGGGACCACATCCGATGGGTCCAGGCGATGCTGTCCGGCCTTGGTGCCGCGGACGGAGTCGGTGTCGAGACCACGCCGGAGCTCGTTTCCGCAGGCGAGAAGCTGACCTGGTTCCAGGACTGACCGAGCGACCAACGCAAAGCGCGGCCACTCCCGAACGGGGAGTGACCGCGCCGCAGTGCGCTTCGTCGTACGTCGATCAGCCGACGTGGACGCCCGACGGACCGTCGGTGGCGAGCTCCTCGTGCTTGACGTTCAGCAGCGTCCAGATCAGCAGGGACGCAGCGAGCATCATGAAGCCGCCCACGAAGAAGCCGGCCGTGGCCGACTCCGTGAAGGAGGCCTGGAAGATCGCGCCCTCCAGGAACGAGATGTTCGCCCCCGGGATCGTCGCGGACGGGTCGATCCCGGCCTGGGTGAGCCCCTGGGCGAGCTGCCCGCTGACCTCGGCCGAGCGGTTGTTGAAGAAGTGCAGGCCCACCGTGCTGAGCGTGGCCAGGCCGAGTGCGCCGCCGACCTGCTGCATCGTGTTGAGCACGCCCGAGCCGATGCCCGAGTCCTCGTCGGCGACGTGGTGCACCGCGGTGAGGGTCATCGGCACGAAGACCAGGCCCATGCCGATCGCCATGATGACGATGTAGGGGAAGATCGACGCCCAGTAGTTGACGCCCGTGCCGGCGGTGTCGCCAGCGGCGAGCGCCTTGAGGACGCCGGCCGGGGAGTCGTCGATGCTGATCCGCGAGAACATGAACAGCGAGAACGTCGCAAGCAGGGTGCCGATGCCGGCCAGGTAGCGCGGGTCGACCTTGCCGGCGAAGTTGGACGCGAGGCCCGCGCCGATCACGATGCCGAACGAGAACGGCAGGAACGCGAAGCCGGCCTGGAGCGGGGAGTAGCCCATGACCTGCTGGATGAAGAGCGACAGGAAGTAGAACATCGCGAACATCGCAGCGGGCGCGATCATCATCGCCAGGAAGCTCACGGCGCGGGTGCGGTTGGTGAGGATCCGGATCGGCAGCAGCGGGTGTGCGGCACGGCTCTCGATGACGATGAAGAGCGCGAGCAGGCCAGCACCGGCGACCAGGGACGCGATCGTCTGCCAGTGGTCCCAGCCGTAGTCGGCCTCGCCGGCGCGGGAGAGGCCGAACACGATGCCGAGCAGGCCGAGCGTGCCGGTGATCGCACCCGGGACGTCCAGGGTGCCGTCGCTCGCCTCGGACTCCTCGATGACGAAGTAGGCCAGGATCGCAGCGCCGATGCCGATCGGCACGTTGATCAGGAAGGTCATCCGCCAGCCGGAGATGTCAGCACCGAAGATGCTGTCGAGGCCGGTGAGCCAGCCGCCGAGGATCAGGCCGATCGCGGCGCCGACGCCGGACATCGTGGCGTACATCGCCATCGCGCGGTTGCGCTGCGGGCCGGCGGGGAACGTCGTGGTGATCAGGGCCAGCGCTGCGGGGGAGGCGAGCGCCGCGCCGAGACCCTGGAGGGCACGGGCGCCGAGCAGGAGGCCTTCGTTGGTCGCGATGCCGCCGAGCAGCGACGCGACCGCGAAGACGACCAGGCCGAGAGCGAAGATGCGACGGCGGCCGAAGAGGTCACCGAGCCGGCCGCCGAGCAGAAGCAGGCCACCGAAGGCGAGTGCGTAGCCCGTGACGATCCAGGTCAGGTTGGCCTGGGAGATGTTCAGGTCGATGCCGATGTAGGGCAGCGCGATGTTGGCGATGGTCGCGTCGAGCACGACCATCAGCTGCGCGACGCAGATGAGGACGAGCGCCCAGCCGAGGTTGGTGTGCCCGGTGGACGAGCGCTCCTCCTCAGGCGTGGAGAGGGTCTGTTCGGACATGGTCAATCCTTCTCAGGGGAGGCGGGGTTCATCGCGGCGGGCACGATGATCTGGTCGAGGATCCGGGTGATCATGGCCCGGTCCGGAAGCTCTCCGAGCACGTAGGCCCGGTGCAGGCAGATGCCCGCAAGTGCGGGACCGAAGAGGTCCACGTCGAGGTCGGCACGGATCTCGCCGCGTGCCTTGGCCCGGGAGTAGATCGCGGTCGAGACCGCGATCTTCGGACCGATCACCTTCTCCCGGAACTCGGCGCCGAACTCGGGGTCGCGCTGGATCGCGGTCATGACGCTGGTGAACACCGCGATCGCCTGGGGCTGGATCATCCCCTCGGGACCGCAGTACGCCGCGAGGAGGTCGTCGCGGAAGGACCCGGTGTCGGGCACTTCGGGGGCGGCCTTCTGCAGCAGGAGCGCGTCGATGACCAGTGAGACCTTGTTGGTCCACCGGCGGTAGAGCGTGGCCTTGGAGGCCTTGGCCGCCGTGGCCACTCCGTCCATCGTCAGCCGGTCGTAGCCCACTTCGGCGAGCAGCTCGAGGGTCGCCTCGAGGATCTCTCGCTCCCGGTCGCCCTCGACGCGCGGCCGGGAGCCGGGCTCGTGGCTGGGGGTGGCATTCATGGATTCTCCCGGGCAGATGATACGGAACGGTTTCGTTTCATCAAACGGTACGGCATCGTTTCATGTGTCGTCAACCTCTGGGGAGGTACCTCCGGGAAAACTTTTGAGATCGCTGGTCACACTCGCCATGTGCAGAGATGGCGGACTCTCCGGGCCGCCCACAACCACACAGCGGAGCAACGTGCTGACGATCCGGGCCGAGCGCCCGTCGCGCAGCGGCGACTGGGCCGACCGGTCTCAGCGACCGAGGACGTCGAGCACGGACTCCGTCGCGAAACCGTGCCACCGGTCGCGGTCCCGGAGCATGTAGTGGCCCAGCTGGCCCAGGTCGTGGAAGGCGGATGACCGGGTGACGGCACGCGAGCGCTCGACGTACGCCTGGCTGAGAGCGAACGACGTGATCCGGTCGCGACGACCGTGGCCGACCACGAGGTCCCGGCCTCGCAACGCGCGCACCGGCTCGTCGCCGGGCAGCCATGGGGCGAGCCCGACCACCCCGACGACTGCCGGATCGTCGGCGACGCGGACGGCCGTGCGGGCACCCATCGAGTGGCCGACGAGTGCGACAGGGACGTCGAGCTCCGTGCGGACCCGCTCCAGGGCCCAGCGGGCGTCGGGAGCGGGCGAGGGGTCGTGCACGTCGTTCCAGCCGCGCACCCGGTAGCGCAGCAGCCACACGGCGACGCCGTGTTCGTGGAGCTGAGGCGCGATCGCCTGTTGCAGCATCCGCGCGCGCTGCCACGACGCACTGCGGCCGTCGACCGGGCGGGTCGAGTGCACTGCTCCGCCGTGGAGCACCAGCGCGACCGCTCGGGGTCGCTCGGAAGGCGCTGAGCGGGTGAGCAGGGGCCTGGGCACGGGCGGCTCCTTTCGCGGTGGTTGTTCGCCACGGGGCGTCATCCGGATTGGTCCTGCCCCGGCCGGCCAGCATCTCCTCCGGGAGCGCGCGATGTCACCGGTGCACGGCAAGATGTCCCTCATGAGTTCGACTGGCCCCGACCTGACCGGCACCGGCGCGACCGAACCCTCGGCGCAGCGGCACCGTGAGCTGTCTGCGCGGATCGAGGACGCCTCCGACCGCTACTACCGCGACGGCACCTCGCCCCTCGCTGACGCCGAGTACGACGAGATGCTGCGTGAGCTCCAGCTGCTCGAGGAGCAGTTCCCCGAGTTGATCACCCCCGACAGCCCGACCCAGCGCGTCATGGGCAAGGCGTTCACCGACTTCGCGTCCTTCGACCACCTCCGGCGCATGGAGAGCCTGGACAACGCGTTCTCCGAGGACGAGCTCGTCGCCTGGCACGACCGTGTGGTGCGTGACGCGGGCACGTCACCGGCGCTGCTGTGCGAGCTCAAGGTCGACGGTCTCGCGATCAACCTGCTCTACACCGACGGAGTCCTGACCCGGGCGCTCACCCGAGGTGACGGCACGACGGGCGAGGACGTCACCCCCAACGTGCTCACGATCGCAGCGGTGCCGCACCGGTTGACCGGATCTCCGGAGTTCCCTGTGCCTGCCCTGGTCGAGGTGCGTGGTGAGGTCTACCTCCCGGCCCTGGTCTTCGAGGAGATCAATGCCGCGCAGGCCGAGGCGGGCAAGCCGCTCTACGCCAACGCCCGCAACACCGCCGCCGGGTCGCTGCGGCAGAAGGACCCGCGCGTCACCGCCTCACGGCGCCTGACGATGGTGTGCCACGGGATCGGCGCACGCGAGGGCTTCGAGCCGGTGGCGCAGTCGCAGGCCTACGCAGCCCTGGCTGCCTGGGGGCTCCCGATCTCCGACAAGGTGCGGGTGCTCGAGTCGCTCGCCGAGGTCCGTGACTACATCGCGCACTACGGCGAGCACCGTCACGACGCCGATGTCCTGGACCACGAGATCGACGGCGTCGTGGTCAAGGTCGACGACGTCGGGCTGCAGCGCCGGCTCGGCTCGACCAGTCGCGCCCCGCGCTGGGCGATCGCCTTCAAGTACCCGCCCGAGGAGGTGCACGCCAAGCTCCTCGACGTCCTGGTCAACACCGGGCGCACGGGCCGGGTGACTCCGTTCGGACGCATGGAGCCGACCAAGGTGGCGGGGTCGACGGTCGAGATGGCCACCCTGCACAACTTCTACGAGGTGGCCCGCAAGGACGTCCGCCCGGGTGACACCGTCATCCTGCGCAAGGCCGGCGACGTCATTCCCGAGATCCTCGGGCCGGTCCTGGCGCTGCGGCCCGAGGGGCTGCCGGAGTGGGTTCCGCCCACGTCGTGTCCCGCCTGCGGGACAGATCTCGTCGAGCAGAAGGCCGGCGACAAGGACCGTCGCTGCCCCAACCACCGCGGCTGCCGGGCGCAGGTGGTCGAGCGGATCAACCACGTGGCCGGGCGCGGGGCCTTCGACATCGAGGGACTCGGTTGGGAGGCGGCCGTCGCGCTGCACCAGGCGGGAGTCGTCGCCAACGAGGGCGACGTCTTCTCCCTCACGGCCGACAAGCTGGTGCAGGTCCCGCTGTTCACCCGCGCAGCGAAGAAGGCCGAGGTCGAGGCAGGCGCGGGGGAGCGGGTCCTCACCGCCAACGGCGCCAAACTGCTGGCCAACCTCGAGGAGCGCAAGGCGGTCCCGCTCTGGCGCGTCCTGGTCGGGCTCTCCATCCGTCACGTCGGGCCGTCGGCCGCGAGGGCGCTGGCGACGCGATTCGGTTCCATGGATGCGATCCGCGCCGCCTCGCCCGACGAGCTCGCAGCGACCGATGGTGTCGGCGCGGTCATCGGTGAGGCCGTCATCGAATGGTTCACCGAGGACTGGCACGTCGAGATCGTCGACAGGTGGGCCGCCGCGGGTGTGCGCATGGAGGACGAGCGTGACGAGTCGATCGCGCAGACCCTGGAGGGACTGACCGTCGTCGTCACCGGTGGGCTCGAGCGCTTCACCCGCGACTCGGTCAAGGAGGCGATCATCAGCCGCGGAGGCAAGGCGTCGGGTTCGGTGTCGAAGAAGACCGACTACGTCGTCGTGGGTGAGAACGCCGGCTCCAAGGCTGCCAAGGCCGAGGAGCTCGGCCTCACGATCCTCGACGAGGCTGCCTTCGAGCGGTTGCTCGAGGGTGGCCGGGCCGCGCTGGAGGGCTGAGGTCTCCGGTCCGGCCAGCACCTGCATCAACGTGAAGACTTTTCGTCACATGCTGACGAAAAGTCTTCACCTTGATTTGCGTCAGGACTCGTTGTCGTTGCCGCTGACCCGGATCGGGCCGGTGCCGTCGATCTTCACCGGGGTGGTCCTGCACTCCCCGGTGTCGGCGTCACAGGACGTGACCTCGGTGCCGGTGACGAGCAGCAACCGCCCGTCCGGGCTCCAGCCGAAGGTGCCGTCACCGATGGTGAATCTGCGCGACGCCCCGGTCTCGACGTCCAGGACTGTGGTGCTCGGGTCCTCGTAGTGGCACTCGTTGTCCTCGTTGCACATCGCCATCGGGGTCAGCAACACGTGCTGCCCGTCAGGGGCCAGCTGTGGCCACGGAGTCGAGAGGACCGTGCCGGTGATGTCGAATCCGCCGACCCGTTCGCCGGTCACGGCATCGAGCACCGTGTAGCTCTCGGTGACCGCGTCATCGGACTCGAGCTCCCGGACCCCGCCCTGCTCGTCGTTCCGTGGATCGACGAGCTCCCGACCACCAGCGACTGTCGGCATGCGGCTCGGCAAGAGGCCCTTGGCGGTCTTCACCGCGCCCGTGCGCCAGTTGATCGCGAGGGTGGCGTCGTCGATGCCGACGTACGCGTAGTCACCCGACAGTGCGACGGGGGGAGCGTTCCAGCCACCCCACGTGAAGGCTCCCTCGTACGGAACCCGGGTGGCGACCTTTCCGGTGCGCACGTCGCGGAGCAGGAGCTCCCAGTGCTTCGAGTCATCGCCCTTCACCGAGTAGGCGAGGTAGGGCAGCGTCGGGTCGGTGCCCGGCTTGAGGTCCCCGAGATCGAGTGCGAAGTCGCGGACCGTCCCGTCGCCGGCGAGGACGAAGTAGTTGGAGGTGCGGTCGCCCTCGGTGTACGCCGTCCTGCCGGTGCGGACCATGACGCCGGCGGAGGTGTAGTACATCGCCTTGACCTTGCCGGTCACGGTGCTGGTCGTGCCGCTGCCGAGGTGGATCGTCGAGCCCTGCGCGACTGCCCAGCCATCGGGATCGATCGGCACCGCAGGCGCCAGGATGCCGAGGCTGTCCCTGTCCTCGGGGGCGCGGTCGGGCACGAGGAGAGCAGTGCCGCCGACGAGGACGAGGGCCGCCGCCACGCCGGCGCCGATGGATGTGATCCGCCGGCGCCCGTGCAGTGACCGGCCGCGGGACAGGATCTCGGCGGCGGACGGTGGAGGGACGGCGATCTGCTCGGCGCCTTCGTGGAGCAACGTGGAGAGGCGTTCAGTCATGGAGGGCTCCCATCGGGACAACGGCGTCGCCGAGCACGGTGCGGAGGCGGGCGAGCGCATCGGAGGTCTGGCTCTTGACGGTGCCCGGCGAGCAGCCGAGGGCGGCCGCGGCCTGGGCGACGCTCATGTCCTCGTAGTAGCGAAGGACGATCACCGCCCGCTGGCGCGGAGCCAGGGTGCGGAGGGCATCGAGAACGGCGGGCCGGTCGCTCGGGTCGGGCTCGTGCGAGGCGCCGATGATCTCCTCGTGCGCCAGCTCGCGTCGCCAGGAGGGCCGGCGGAACCACGACGAGGCCGTGTTGATCAGCGTGGTCCGGGCGTAGCCACCTGCAGCCTCGAGGTTGCGCACGTTGCGCCAGGAGCCGTAGGTCTTCGCGAGTGCGGTCTGCACGAGGTCCTCGGCGAGGCCGTGATCACCCAGGAGCAGGTACGCCGTGCGGTAAAGCGACGGCCACGCCGCGTGCACGAACGCGGTGTATTCCTCATCCGACGGGGGTGCGGGCATCGATCCTCCTGGTTGATTCTCACCCCTTCAGATGCGGACCGGGAGGATTCGGTTGGGTGCCGCGCCAAGGAGACCCAGAAGGCATCGGCAACGCAGCGCTCAGCGCAGCAGGTCGATCAGCAGGTCGGCGACGGCCTTCTGCTCGGCGGCACGTGGGTGGTAGAAGAGCGCGACGCCTTCCTCGGTGTCCTTGCCCTGGATCCATGGGTCCTCGGCACAGATGTTGTGCCCCTCGGTCGCGGAGTACACGTCGAGGTAGTCGGCACCGTCGGCCTTCGCGACTTCCTCGATCATCTTGTTGAGGGCACGGAGCACCTGGTCGGCGTAGGGAAGGTCTGCGGCGGCAACGGGCAGCCGCTCCGGGCAGGATCCGGAGGTCGGGAAGATCTGCGGGTAGCCGACCAGGACGAGCCGTGCATCGGGCGATCGACGGTGGATCTCGGCGACGGTCGCGGCGAGCTCCTTCTGCTCCGTCTCGATCGCGGTGATGTTGAGGTCACCCGACGCCGTCTGCATCGCGTCCTTGCACGGGCTGCCCTGCGGGTTGCTGGCGGCCACCGACCCGCAGCCCCAGAACCACCCGGACGTCAGGGTGGGGTTGGCGCCGATGCTGAGCGTGACCAGGTCGGTCGAAGGCTTCAGGCCGTCGAGCTGAGGGCCCACGCCTGCGCCCTGGGGCGTCGACAGGTGAGCGATCGTCGCCGCCGAGCAGGTGCGGTCCTCGAGCCGGGTGTCGAGCCGGAGCGCGACCTGCGAGGGGTAGTTGGCCCGCGAACGCATGCAGGGGTCCGGCGGAGCCGGTGGCACGCCCGGGGCCGCCGAGTAGGAGTCGCCCATCGCCACGTAGTGGTGGTACGTCGTGGGCTGGTCCGTCTTCGCGGACCCGTCCGGCGCGGGTGCTTCGGGCCCACAGCCCGAGGCGACGACGAGCAGCGCTGTGAGCGCGGCGTACCGGCGGAACGACGTCATCCAACCTCCCTTGATGGTGCCTCAGAGCCTAGTCGGGACAGTGGACCGCGGGAGGGAAAGCCACGGGCGCCACCTAGGATGAACCCCATGCCTGAGATCTCCCGCGACGAGGTCGCGCACCTGGCGGATCTCGCCCGGATCGACCTGTCCGATGCCGAACTGGACCACCTCGCGCCGCAGCTGGCCGCGATCCTCGAGTCCGTTGCGTCGATCAGCGCCGCCGTCGGTGATGACGTCCCCGCCACCTCGCACCCGATCCCGCTCGTCAACGTGTTCCGTGAGGACGTCGTCGTCCCCGGACTGACCGCCGAGGAGGCGCTCTCCGGGGCGCCCGCTCACGACGGCGGACGCTTCAGCGTCCCGCGCATCCTGGGAGACGAGCAGTGATGAGTGACCTGCTGAAGAAGTCGGCCGCCGAGCTCGTCGAGCTCCTCGCCGCCGGTGAGATCTCGAGCGTGGCGCTGACCCAGGCCTGCCTGGACCGCATCGCCGAGGTCGACGGCACCATCCACGCCTTCCTCCACATCAACGCCGAGGGCGCGATCGCCGAGGCCGCTGCCTCCGACGCGCGCCGTCTGCGCGGCGAACTGCTCAGCCCGCTCGACGGCGTACCGATCGCGGTCAAGGACGTGCTGACCACGATCGGCCAGCCCACGACCTGCGGCTCGAAGATCCTCGAGGGCTGGATCCCGCCGTACGACGCGACCGTCGTGCGCAAGCTGCGCGAGGGCGGGTTGCCGATCCTCGGCAAGACCAACATGGACGAGTTCGCGATGGGCTCCTCGACCGAGCACTCGGCCTACGGTCCGACGGCGAACCCGTGGGACATCACCCGCATCCCCGGCGGCTCGGGCGGTGGCTCGGCCGCGGCCGTCGCTGCCTTCGAGGCGCCGCTCGCGCTCGGCACCGACACCGGCGGCTCGATCCGCCAGCCCGGTGCCGTCACCGGCACGGTCGGCGTGAAGCCGACCTACGGCGCGATCTCGCGCTACGGCCTGGTCGCCATGGCCAACTCGCTGGACCAGGTCGGTCCGGTCACCCGCACCGTGCTCGACTCCGCGCTGCTCCAGGACCTGGTCGGCGGTCACGACCCGCTCGACTCCACCTCGCTGCCCGAGGCCCTGCCGTCGCTCGCAGACGCGGCGCGTCTCGGTGCGGCCGGTGATCTGTCCGGCCTGAAGGTCGGCGTCATCAAGGAGCTCGGTGGCGAGGGCTGGCAGCCCGGTGTGATCACCCGCTTCGACGAGTCGCTCGAGCTGCTGAAGGCGGCTGGTGCCGAGGTCGTCGAGGTCTCCTGCCCGAGCTTCGTGCACGCGCTCGCGGCGTACTACCTGGTCATGCCGTGCGAGGCGTCCTCCAACCTCGCCAAGTTCGACGCCATGCGTTACGGCCTGCGCGTCACGCCGTCCGGCGATCCGAGTGCCGAGGACGTCATGCGTGCCTCGCGTGATGCTGGTTTCGGTGACGAGGTCAAGCGCCGCATCATCCTCGGCACCTATGCGCTCTCGAGCGGCTACTACGACGCCTACTACGCATCTGCACAGAAGGTTCGCACACTGATCCAGCGCGACTTCGACGCCGCGTTCGCGCAGGTCGACGTGCTGGTCAGCCCGACCGCGCCCACCACCGCGTGGAAGCTCGGCGAGAAGCTCGACGACCCGCTCGCGATGTACAAGGGCGACCTCGCCACCATCCCCGCCAACCTCGCCGGCGTCCCGGGCATCTCGCTTCCCGCGGGCCTCGCCGACGAGGACGGCCTCCCGGTCGGCTTCCAGATCCTCGCCCCGGCCCGCGCCGACGACCGGCTCTACCGCGTCGGCGCTGCGCTCGAGGCGCTGCTGGAGAAGCAGTGGGGCGCCCCGCTGCTCTCGCAGGCCCCTGCTCTCGAAGGAGCTTCCAAGTGAGCACCACCGCCGTTGCCCTGGTCCCGTTCGACACCGCGCTCGCGTCGTACGACCCGGCGCTGGGCCTCGAGGTCCACGTCGAGCTGAACTCCAACACGAAGATGTTCTGCGGCTGCCCGACGGAGTTCGGCGCCGAGCCGAACACCCAGGTCTGCCCGGTCTGCCTCGGCCTGCCCGGCGCGATGCCGGTGGTCAACGCGAAGGCCATCGAGTCGGCGATCCGGATCGGCCTCGCGCTGAACTGCGAGATCGCCGAGTGGTGCCGCTTCGCCCGGAAGAACTACTTCTACCCGGACATGCCGAAGAACTTCCAGACCTCGCAGTACGACGAGCCCATTGCGTTCGAGGGCTTCATGGATGTCGACATCCAGAACGCGGCCGGCGAGACCGAGACGTTCCGGGTCGAGATCGAGCGCGCGCACATGGAGGAGGACACCGGCAAGTCGCTCCACGTCGGTGGCGCCACCGGTCGCATCCACGGGGCCGACTACTCGCTGGTCGACTACAACCGTGCTGGCATTCCCCTGATCGAGATCGTCACCAAGCCGATCCGAGGTGCGGGGGAGAAGGCGCCCGAGATCGCCAAGGCGTACGTCGCGCAGCTGCGCGAGCTGATCGTCGCCCTTGGTGTCTCCGACGCCCGCATGGACCAGGGCTCGATCCGTGCCGACGTGAACCTGTCGCTGGCGCCCAAGGGATCTGATGTCCTCGGCACCCGCAGCGAGACCAAGAACGTCAACTCGCTGCGCTCGGTCGAGCGCGCGGTCCGCTACGAGGTCGAGCGTCACGCGGCGATCCTCAACGACGGCGGCAAGGTCCTCCAGGAGACGCGCCACTGGCACGAGGACACCGGGGTCACGACGTCGGGGCGCGAGAAGTCCGACGCCGACGACTACCGCTACTTCCCGGAGCCGGACCTGGTGCCCGTCGCCCCCTCGCGCGCGTGGGTCGACGAGCTCCGCCTCACGCTGCCCGAGAACCCGACTGTCCGGAAGGCCCGCCTCCAGGCGGAGTACGGCTTCACCGACCTCGAGATGCGTGACGTCTGGGCAGCCGGAGCGCTGCCGTTGATCGAGGCCACCGTTGCCGCCGGCGCGACACCCCAGTCGGCCCGCAAGTGGTGGGTCGCCGAGCTGCTCCGTCGTGCCAACGACGCGGGCGTCGAGCTTGCTGCAGTCGGTGTCACGCCGGTCCAGGTCGCGGCCGTGCAGAAGCTGGTGGAAGCGAAGACGATCAACGACAAGCTCGCTCGTCAGGTCTTCGACGGCCTGATCGCCGGCGAGGGCACCCCCGAGGAGATCATCGCCGCCCGTGGGCTGGCCGTGGTCTCCGACGACGGTGCGCTCACTGCCGCAGTTGATGCCGCGATCGAAGCCCAGCCGGCCGTCGCCGACAAGATCCGCGGTGGCAACCACGCCGCCGCCGGTGCGCTGATCGGCGGAGTCATGAAGGCCATGGGTGGTCAGGCCGACGCAGCCCGCGTCCGCGAGATCATCATGGAAAAGCTCACCTGACACCCTTCCCGTCGACACGGCCCAACCTTGACGTTGACACGGCCCAACCTTGACGTTGACACGGCGCAACTTGCGCCGTGTCGACGCCCACTTTGCGCCGTGTCAACGGAGGGTGAAGCGGCAGAGCTCGGCGGGCAGTGACGGGTCGTCGCGGTCGGTCACGAGCCACCCGCCCGACCCGTCGGGGTCGATGACGAGGCCTTCGGCCTTGCGGGTGCTCGGGGAGCCATCCGCTTCGAGGATCGGCGCCCACCACGCACGGTCGCCCTCGAGGATCCCGAAGACCGTGCCGGCCACGGGCCCGTCGGCGACCGGGTCGTCGGTGTCCTCGGCGGCGGCCAGGAAGGCGATGCGTCCGTCGGGGAGCAGCGCCAGGTCCGTCACGTGCGCAGGTACGCCGCCCACGACGGCCGGCGCCAGCCGGGTCGTCGCAAGCACCCGGGTGCGCCCGCCGCGGAGGACATCGGAGGGCAGGTCGATGACGACATCGGGGAGCGCACCGGTCGAACGGTGGCAGACGCGCAGGACATTCCCTGCGAAGACCGCTCCCTCAAGGTTGGGTGCGGTGCCCAGGTGCGTCGCGATCGCGGCGTACACCTCTGCGCGGTCGTAGGAGGTGACCTCGGCGTGGTCCGGGCCGGAGAGCCGGGTGACCAGCCACCGGTTCGACAGGGAGCCCGAGCCGAGCAGCCAGACGGACCCGTCGGGGTCGACGACGGCAGCCTCGAAGTCGGGCTTGAGCGGCTTGGGCAACACCCCGCCGTCACCCGCGAGCACCTGGGCCCGCGAGCCACCGGAGGAAGGCTCGATCCAGGTCGCGGTGTGCGCATCGTCGCCGACCACGAGGAGCCGATCGCCGACCGCGAGGAGGGCTGATCCTGCACGAACCCCGTCGATGGCCGAGTGAGCGGTGATGCGGACCGTGAGCGCTGGGTCGAGCTCTGGGTGGACGACCGCGTGGGTCACGGGCGCACCAGGAGGATCCGGTCGTCGCCCTGCTCCGGGTCACCGCGTCCGTCACGGTTGGAGGTGGTGACCCAGAGGTCGCCGCTGGGGGAGGTGACCACGGTGCGCATGCGGCCATGATCGCCGATGAAGAACGCGTCGGCCCCTGTCGCGCGCCCGTCGGCGATCCGCACGCGCCACAGACGTTCGCCGCGCAGTGCAGCCATCCAGAGATCACCGTCGGCGAACGCGAGCCCGGACGGCGACGCCTCGTCGGTCGACCAGACGAGGTGCGGGTCCACCTGTCCCTTCGAGCCACCGTTGCCCTCGACCGACGGCCAGCCATAGTCCTGTCCTGGGGCGATCAGGTTCAGCTCGTCGTACGCGTCGGCTCCGAATTCGCTGGCCCACAGCCGGCCGCGGTCATCGAAGGCGAGGCCCTGGATGTTGCGGTGGCCCCAGGTCCAGACGGGGGAGTCGGGGTCGGGGTTGCCCGGTGCCGGCGCGCCCTCGCGGGTGATCCTCAGGACCTTCCCGGCGAGAGACGAGCGGTCGGGGGCGAGATCGGTGTCACCGGTCTCGCCGGTCGAGACATAGAGATGGCCGTCCGGGCCGAACTCCAGCCGGCCGCCGTCGTGGATCCAGCCGGTCGGGATCCCGGTCAGCACCGGACGCACGGTGCCCAGTCGCCCGTCGTCGTACGTCGTCGTGACGACGCGGTTGTCCTCCGCCGTCGTGACGTAGAACCAGAGCCTCCGGTCCTTCGCGAAGTCCGGGCTCACCGCGACACCGAGCAGTCCGGCCTCGTCGTCGGGGTCGCTGACCTGGCGGATCCGGCCGATCTCGGTCACGTCGGCCTTCGTTTCAGACGTGCCGCTGATCGTCAGCACGCGGCCGGTGTCACGCTCGGTGACGATCGCGGTGCCGTCCGGGAGGAAGGCGACTCCCCACGGGGTGTCGAGGTCGGTGGCGACCGTGCCGACCACCCTCGGCCCGTCGCCGCGAGGCGTCTCGGACCTGCCTGACCGATCGACGGTGGAGCATGCGGACACGGCGCCGCAGGCGAGCATCGCCGTGAGGGCCTGCGCGGCGGTGCGGGCGCGCGCCCGGGTGGTCATCGCGGTGCGGGCGTGAGCCGTGAGATGAAGTCCATCACCAGATCGTGCACCACCTGCGGTTGCTCCAGGGTGAGGAAGTGCGAGCCCGCCAGCTCGACGTACGCCGCGTCCTGGAGCTGGGCGGCGGCCCGGGCCATGTCACGCGGGCCGGCCAGCACGTCCCAGCGCCCGGCGATGAAGAGCGCCGGCACCGCGATGCGGGAGAGGTCCACGGGGCGGTGGGCCGCGGCGTGGAGCGCGAGGTGGAAGTACCAGTCGACGGGGGTGCGGAGGAACTCCCGGATCGCATGGGCAGCGTTGGCCGGGTCTGCCGGGGGGAACATGAGGCCGGAGTGCGACAGCAACCAGACCAGCCGCGGCCCCACCGGGATCCGCCGGCTGACCGGGCTCAGCGCGCGGCCGGTGCACCGGACCAGGCGTGCCGTGCCGACGGTGAGGGCGTGTGCGAGCCGCGGCGGCAGGTGGAGGGGGCCGAGCATGGAGGCGAAGGTGCCTCCGGGCACCCCTGCCACGGCGACGATGCCGTCCACCCGACCGGGGTGGAGCAGGGCGAGCTCGAAGGCGATGTTGACCCCGAGCGACCAACCGACGACAGTGGCGCGCTCAACGCCCGCCTCGTCGAGGACCGCGAGCGCATCGTCGACGAAGTGCGGCACGCTGACCGCCTCGAGGTCAGCGGGCCGGTCGGAGCCGCCGGTCCCTCGGTGGTCCCACGAGATGACGCGGACGCCGCAGCCGGGGTCGAGCATGGCCGGCATGGCCCAGGGGCTCGTGCCCAGACCGTTGCACAGCAGCACTGTCGGCCCCTGCAGGAGGAGGTCCGGGTCGTTGGTCCACGCGCGCAGCCGGGTGCCGTCAGCGGCCCGGACGTCGTAGTGGAAGACCTTTGCCGGTGCAGGCGCACTCGACGCGGCGGGCTGAGTCCGGGCCCGGCGCATGGGAGGGTGCGTCGTTCCGCGGACTCAGCCGTTGGCCGCGCTGGGCGCCGGCTTGGGGGCAGCGGTCTCAGCCTCGGCCAGCTCGCCGTCGACCGAGGCGGGCTTGCGAGGGCCGGGGATGCGCGCGGCGAGGAACTCCTCGACGTTGGCCCGCTGTGCCCGGGCCTGCGCGAGTGCGGTGCCGGCGACCATCGCGTTGCGACACGCCTGCTGCTGCGCGGCGGTTGCCCAGCCGTCGATGAGGCGTCGGGTGGTCGTGAGGAGGTCGTTCAGGAGAGCCATGGGGGTCCACTTCGAGGGACAAGGGGCAGGTGGACGAGTCCGACATTACTCGCGCCTGAGCGCCGTGCAATCCCCGGGGTGTGACAACCGTGTGAACTCTGCCGGAGCAACCCCAGGGTTCAGTCAGGGGCGGGCGCGACGGCCCGCATCCCGGCTCGCGTGGCCCCGACGGAGGCCACGACGACGCAGACGAGCGCGCACCACTGGAGCGGCTCCAGGAACTCCCCGAGCAGCAGCAGGGCGGCCAGCGCAGCAGCGGCCGGCTCCAGGCTCATCAGGATGCCGAACGTCGATGGCGCCAGGTGGCGCAGCGCCGCGAGCTCGAGGCTGTAGGGAACCACCGAGCTGAGCAGGCCCACCAGGGCGCCGGCGACCAGGATCCACGGGTTGAGCAGGGCGCTGCCGCCTGTTGCCACGGCGTACGGGGTGAGGGGGAGGGTGGCCAGCAGGCTGGCGACGGCCAGCCCGTCGAGGCCCGGCCAGCGGCGTCCGGTCCCCGCGCTGAGCAGGATGTACGCCGCCCAGGCGGCGCCGGCGAGCAGCGCGAACCCGACACCCGCGACCGTGACCCCGGCCGGGGAGAACCCGAGCAGCACCACGCCGGCGCCGGCGAGCGCCACCCAGAGCAGGTCGCGGGGGCGTCTGGACCCGAGAACGGCGATGGAGAGCGGCCCGACGAACTCGATGGTGACCGCGAGCCCGATCGGGATCCGGGCGAAGGACTGGTAGATCGCCCAGTTCATGGTGCCCAGGCTCACTCCGAATCCGAGCACGACGAGCCAGTCCCCACGCGAGCGACTGCGCAGGGAGGGACGGGCCCACAGCAGCAGGACGACGCTGCTCGTCGCCAGCCGAAGCCAGACCAGCGTGGTCGGGTCGATCCGGTCGAAGAGCCCCTTTGCGACGGCAGCACCGACCTGGACGGAGATGATCCCGCCCAGCACGAACAACACCGACCTGCGCATGCGACTCAGTCGATGGGCACGGCGAGGTACGTCGGCTCCGTGCGGCCGCGGACCGTCACCGGCGTGTGCTCGATCCAGTGCTGGGCCTCGTCGCCGGCCTGGCTGAGCAGTTGTGCGTTGGCGACGACATGGCCGGGGTGGCTCTTGGCAAGGCCGGTGAGCCGCGCTGCCTCGTTCACGGGGTCGCCGATCACGGTGTACTCGTAGCGCTCGGCCGCTCCGACGTTGCCCGCGACCGCGATGCCGGCGGAGACGCCGATGCATGCCTCGAGCTCGACGACCTCGGTGCGCAGCCGCTGCCCGAGCACGCGCGCTGCCTGCAGGACCCGCGCCTCCATGTCCGCGACGCCGACGGGGGCACCCCACACGGCGAGCGCCGCGTCGCCCTCGAACTTGTTGATCCAGCCTTCGTGCTGGTGGACCACGTCGATGACCACGTCGAAGAAGTGGTTGAGGAGCGCGACGACCTCGCCCGGAGGCCGTTCGGTGGCGAGTGCGGTCGAGCCGACGATGTCGACGAAGAGCACGCCGACGTGGCGGGACTCGCCGCCGAGCTGGACGCCGCCCTCGAGCGCGGCGCGGGCCACGTCGCCGCCGACGTGGCGGCCGAAGAGGTCGCGGAGGCGCTCGCGCTCGCGGAGGCCCACCACCATCTCGTTGAAGCCCGCCTGGAGCAGGCCGATCTCGGTGCCGTCATAGATCTGCACCTCGGCGTTCAGGTTGCCGTGGGAGACCTTCGCGAACGAGAGCCGCAGCGCGCGGATCGGGTCGGAGCTCGCCTTGGCGGCGAGGAAGGTGGTGACCAGGCCCACTCCGAACGCCATCGTGCCGAGCACCAGCATGGTGATCGCCAGTTGCCGCACGGAGACGACCTCGCTGTTGGTGAGCGAGGTGAATCCGACGATCGCGATGCCGAGCACCGGAGCGCCGGTGCCGAGCACCCACGCGAACATGGAGCGCGTCGTGACGCTGCGCACCCGGAGCCGGTCAGGTACGCCGCGACGCAGGGCCTGGCGTGCGAGGGGCCTGAGCAGGCGCTCGGTCAGCAGGTACGAGACCGCGCAGGCGGTCAGGCCCGAGATGAAGACGAGGAGTGCGACCGTCCAGCCGAGCTGCTGGTCGTAGAGGCCGTTGAAGATGCCGAAGACGACGGTGCCGAAGCCCCAGAACAGCGCGTGGAGGACGAAGAACGCGCGAGGCGTGGCCAGCAGCAGCCGCTGCTCGTCGGGGTAGGGCCGGCGTCCGGCCCCCACCCAGGCGGCGGTGGGCTGGAGGATCACGTAGCCCCGGAGCAGACCGAAGAAGCTGAACCCCGGCATCAGCAGGAGCAGCAGGACCAGGTTCTCCAGCGCCTGCTCGTCCGTGTAGACCACCGGCAGCGGGACCACGAGGATGCCGAGCAGGAAGACGACTCCGGCACCGATGAAGTTGATCAGGCCCATGCCGATGCTCAGCGCCAGCCTGAGCCGCCAGATCACGGAGAGTCGCTGGAAGGCCTCCAGTGCCCGTCCGCTGATGCTCACAGAGGAGAAGGTATCCGCTGTTTCCGCTCCAGCGCTGCCCCGGGCCCGATGTCTGATCGGGTGTCCAGCCGAAGTGGCCGGGTTGAGATGGCACGGTCGGCTCACCCGTCGGTGACCTAGGCTCGGCGCATGACCGAGCACGACATGAAGCCCCGTTCCCGCGACGTCACGGACGGCCTCGAGCGCGCTGCCGCTCGCGGCATGCTCCGCGCGGTGGGCATGGGGGACGACGACTTCCAGAAGTCCCAGATCGGCGTTGCGTCGAGCTGGAACGAGATCACCCCCTGCAACCTGTCGCTGGACCGCCTCGCGAAGGCCGTCAAGAACGGCGTCCACGCCGCCGGCGGCTACCCGCTCGAGTTCGGCACCATCTCGGTCTCCGACGGCATCTCGATGGGCCACGAGGGCATGCACTTCTCGCTGGTCTCCCGCGAGGTCATCGCCGACTCGGTCGAGGTCGTGATGATGGCCGAGCGCCTCGACGGCTCCGTGCTGCTCGCCGGCTGCGACAAGTCGCTCCCGGGCATGCTGATGGCTGCCGCCCGCCTCGACCTCGCCTCGGTCTTCCTCTACGCAGGCTCGATCATGCCGGGCAACGTGGACGGCAAGGACGTCACGATCATCGACGCCTTCGAGGCTGTCGGTGCCTGTCTGGCCGGCAAGATCACCCGCGAGGAGGTCGACCGCATCGAGCGGGCGATCTGCCCCGGCGAGGGCGCCTGCGGTGGCATGTACACCGCCAACACGATGGCCTCCATCGGCGAAGCGCTCGGCATGTCCCTCCCCGGCTCCGCCGCCCCGCCCGCCGTTGACCGCCGTCGTGACGGCTACGCGCACAAGTCGGGTGAGGCGGTCGTCGAGCTGATCCGTCGCGGCATCACGGCCCGCCAGATCATGACCAAGGAGGCGTTCGAGAACGCCATCGCCGTCACCATGGCGCTCGGCGGCTCCACCAACGCCGTGCTCCACCTGCTCGCGATCGCCCGCGAGGCCGAGGTCGACCTGCAGCTCGACGACTTCAACCGCATCGGCGACAAGGTCCCGCACCTGGGCGACCTCAAGCCGTTCGGCAAGTACGTCATGAACGATGTCGACCGGGTCGGCGGCATCCCGATGGTGATGAAGGCGCTGCTCGAGGCCGGCCTCCTGCACGGCGACTGCCTCACGGTGACCGGCAAGACCATGGCCGAGAACCTCGCCGACATCGCCCCGCCGAACGTCGACGACGATGTCATCCGTGCCATGGACCGCCCGATCCACAAGTCCGGCGGCCTGACCATCCTCAAGGGCACCCTGGCTCCCGAGGGCGCGGTCGTGAAGTCCGCCGGCTTCGACGCCGATGTCTTCGCGGGCACCGCGCGCGTCTTCGACGGTGAGCGTGCCGCGCTCGACGCGCTCGCCGAGGGCAAGATCGTGGCCAACGACGTCGTCGTGATCCGCTACGAAGGCCCCAAGGGCGGCCCGGGCATGCGCGAGATGCTGGCCATCACCGGAGCGATCAAGGGTGCCGGGCTCGGCAAGGACGTCCTGCTCGTCACCGACGGTCGTTTCTCCGGCGGCACGACTGGCCTCTGCGTCGGGCACATCGCCCCCGAGGCTGTCGACGCCGGCCCGATCGCCTTCGTGCGCGACGGCGACCCGATCGTCCTCGATGTCGCCAACCGCACCCTCGAGCTGCACGTCGATGCCGACGAGCTCGAGAAGCGCAAGGAGGGCTGGGCCCCGCGTCCGCCGAAGTACACCCGCGGTGTCCTCGGCAAGTACGCCAAGGTCGTCCAGTCCGCCGCGCACGGCGCGATCACGAACTGACGGATCTGCGCCAGATGGCTGTGGGTGACGCGGTGCCCGGTTGGGTGCCGCGTCCCCGGCCAGAGCCGCTCCGGCTCCAGGGACGGTACGTCGACGTCGAGCCGTTGAGCTCGGCCCATTACGCGGACCTGTTCGCGGCCACCTGTGGGCCGGACGACGACAGCCTGTGGACCTATCGGCCGATCGACAGGCCCTCGACCCTGCCCACGCTCTGGATGCATCTGGCCGCCGCGGTCGACTCGCCGGTCGACCTCGCGTTCGCCCTGGTGCCCAGGGAGGGCCCGTCGGCTGGCGCGGCCGCCGGCGTCGCGTCGTACCTCCGCATCGAGCCGGCGCACGGACAGGTCGAGGTCGGCGGCATCCTGCTCGGTCGAGCGCTGCAGCGCAGCCGCGCTGCGACCGAGGCGCTCCACCTGCTGATGGGGCATGCGTTCGACGACCTCGGCTACCGGCGCTTCGAGTGGAAGTGCGACAGCCTCAACGAGCCCTCGCGGCGGGCCGCCGAGCGACTGGGGTTCCGCCACGAAGGCCGCTTCCGCAACCACATGGTGGTGAAGGGTCGCAACCGCGACACCGACTGGTTCTCCGTCACCGACGTGGAGTGGCCTGCCGTGCGCGAGCGCCACGAGGCGTGGCTCGAGCCGTCCAACTTCGCCACGGACGGTCAGCAGCGGACGGCGCTCGCCCGCTCCTAGATCCCGTCGGCCACACCCGCCCAGGTCGCCCCGCCGGGCTGGTGTGCGTGCCTGGGGGCAGAGGGCCCCGTGACGCTCACTACTTCAGCCGTGTCGTGGTCAATCGATCGTTGGGGAGGCGGGACAATCGAGGCATGTCCGACGCGCCCCTCTCCACCCTTGAAGGGCTCGCCGCGCTCCGCAGTGAGTACTCCGCACGCATCGACGGCTGGGTCGCCCCGCTGGCCTGGGGTGTCGCAGTCGGTGGCTCGTTCCCGCACGTCAACCTGCCGGGCGGGATGCACGGGCTCGCGTCGGTCGCCCTGGTCCTCGGCATCGGGCACGACGGCAGCACCGCAACCCGCGAGGTGACTCCCGAGCAGCTGGCCGCTGCGATCGAGCTGCTCGCGCCGGCCGAGGCGTGCACGAGTGTCGAGCACCCCAACCTCGTCGTCTGGCGGAGCGCCCTGGCAGCCCGGGCACCGCTGAGCGCCGTCTTCGTCGCAGACGCCGCTGACCCGGTCACGTCCGACCTCGACGCGGCGCTCCGGGCGGCAACCGGGCTCGCTGTGCCCGGGGCCGGGACCACCATGCCCGGGGATCCCGCGTGAAGCGCCCCGCGCTCGCGCTGCTCGCTCTCGGACTGGTCCTCACGCTTGCCGTCACCCAGCGTGCCGACGGCGATCGTGTCGCGCCGGCCCAGGACGCCGCGCGCACGGTTGCCGCAGGGGAGCGAACTGCTGACGGCGTGCTCCCTCGACCGCACATCTTCGATGGCCGCGTGCTCGTCGCCTACTACGGCACCGCGGGCACCGGCGCGCTCGGCGTCCTGGGGGAGACCTCACCCGCGAAGGCGATCGCACGGGTCAAGCGCGCTGCGGCACCCTTCGCGCGCAACGGTCTCCCGGCCCAGCCTGTCTTCGAGCTCATCGTCACCGTCGCTGACGCACACCCCGGCAAGGACGGCGACTACAACCACGACATCCGCCCGGCCGCGGTGCGTCCGTGGGTCGACGCCGCACGCGAGGCAGGCGCGCTGCTCGTCCTCGACATCCAGACCGGCCGCGCCGACTTCCCGTCCGTGGCGAAGCGGTGGGAGTGGGCGTTGCGCGAACCCCACGTCGGGCTGGCGATCGACCCCGAGTGGCGCATGGGCCCCGGGCAGGTCCCGGGCCGCGTGATCGGCTCGGTCTCCGCCTGGGAGGTCAACCTCACCTCGCGCTGGCTTGAGGAGCTCACCGCCCGTCGCGGTCTGCCGGAGAAGATCTTCATGGTGCACCAGTTCCGGAGCTCGATGATCCGCAACATCGGCGCGGTCCGCGCTCGGCCGCACCTGGCCTCGGTCCAGCACATCGACGGCTTCGGTACGCCGGGCCAGAAGCTCGCGACGTACCGCGCCGTGGCTCGCCCCGACCTCTTCCACATGGGCTTCAAGCTCTTCTACGACGAGGACGTCCGGCGCATGTCGGCCGCGCAGGTGCTGCGGATCCGCCCCCGCGTCGACTTCGTCAGCTTCCAGTAGCCCCCGCCCACGCTCCCCGGAAACAAGTAACGCGCAGTTCGCGCGACTTCTGCCCCCGCAGGAGGGGCAGAAGTGCGCTGAACTGCGCGTTACACGAGCGGGAGTCAGCTCACTTCAGGTCGAAGCGGTCGTTCTCCATGACCTTCACCCAGGCTGCGACGAAGTCCGTCACGAACTTCTCGCCGGCGTCGTCCGAGGCGTAGACCTCGGCCAGCGCACGCAGCTCGGAGTTGGAGCCGAAGACCAGGTCGGCGCGGGTGCCGGTCCAGGTCTTGCCCGACTCGGTGTCACCGCGGAACGCGTGTGCACCGGAGTCCAGCGGGGTCCACGTGGTCCCGAGCTCGGTCAGGTTGACGAAGAAGTCGTTCGTCAGTTGGCCCGGGCGGTCGGTGAAGACGCCGTACGCCGAGTGGTCCCAGTTGTTGCCCAGCACCCGGAGGCCGCCGACCAGCACGGTCAGCTCCGGCGCGGAGACGCCGAGCAGGTTGGCGCGGTCGATCAGGAGGTACTCGGAGGGCAGCTTGAGGAATCCGCTGTCGTAGTTGCGGAAGCCGTCGGCCACCGGCTCGAGCCAGGCGAACTGCTCCTCGGAGGTCTGCTCCTGCGTCGCGTCGACACGGCCCGGCGTGAACGGCACCGTGACCTGCACGCCGGCCGCTGCAGCGGCCTGCTCGACACCCACGCCACCGGCCAGGACGACGACATCGGCGAACGAGAGACCCGAGCCGTCGGCGACCTTCTCGAGCTTCTCGATGACCGAGGCGAGCTCGGCAGGCTGGTTGACCTTCCAGCTGCGCTGCGGCTCGAGGCGGATACGGCCACCGTTGGCGCCACCACGCTTGTCGGAGCTGCGGAACGTCGCAGCGGCCTTCCACGCGGTCGAGACCAGCTCGGCGACACTCAGGTCGGCCGTGGCGATCAGCTCGCGCGCCGTCGCGATCGCGGCGTCATCGGTCGCGGCGGACGGAGCCGGCAGCGGGTCCTGCCAGTCCAGGTCCTCGGCCGGGACCTCGGGGCCGAGGTAGCGCGCCTTCGGGCCCATGTCGCGGTGGGTCAGCTTGAACCAGGCGCGGGCGAACGCGGCCGCGAAAGCGGCGTTGTCCTCGAGGAAGCGCCGGGAGATCGCCTCGTAGGCCGGGTCGAAGCGCAGCGAGAGGTCGGTCGTGAGCATGGTGGGAACCCGCGGAGCACCACCGGCGTCGGGCGCCGGGATGACCGCGTCAGCGCCAACCGCCACCCACTGCTTCGCGCCCGCGGGCGACTCGGAGAGCTCGTACTCGAAGCCGAAGAGGTTCTCGAAGAAGAAGTTGCTCCACTGCGCGGGGGTCTGGGTCCAGGTGACCTCGAGGCCGGACGTGATCGCGTCCGCGCCCTTGCCGGAGCGGTAAGAGTTCTTCCAGCCGAAGCCCTGGTCCTCGAGGGGAGCGGCCTCCGGGTCCGGGCCCACGGAGGACTCCGGACCGGCGCCGTGGGTCTTGCCGAAGGTGTGGCCACCGGCGATGAGGGCGACGGTCTCCTCGTCGTCCATGCCCATGCGGCGGAACGTCTCGCGGATGTCAACCGCAGCGGCGATCGGGTCAGGGTTGCCGTTGGGGCCCTGCGGGTTGACGTAGATCAGACCCATCTGGACCGCGGCGAGGGGTGCCTCGAGCTCACGGTCGCCGGTGTAGCGCTCGTCGTCGAGCCACACCTTCTCCGGACCCCAGTAGACGTCCTCATCGGACTCCCACACGTCGGGGCGGCCGCCGGCGAAGCCGAAGGTCTCGAAGCCCATCGACTCCAGGGCAACGTTGCCGACGAGGACGAAGAGGTCGGCCCAGGACAGCGCCTGGCCGTACTTCTTCTTGACCGGCCACAGCAGGCGGCGGCCCTTGTCGAGATTGCCGTTGTCAGGCCAGGAGTTGAGCGGGGCGAAGCGCTGCTGGCCGGCGCCGGCGCCACCGCGACCGTCGTGCGAGCGGTAGGTGCCCGCCGCGTGCCAGGCCAGGCGGATCATGAACGGGCCGTAGTGGCCGAAGTCGGCGGGCCACCAGTCCTTGGAGTCGGTCAGGACGGCGGCGATGTCCGCCTTCACGGCGTCGAGGTCGAGCGACTCGAACGCGGTCTTGTAGTCGAAGTCCTCCCCGAGCGGGTTCGCCACGGCGGGGTTCTTCGCCAGGATCTTCAGGTTGAGCTTGTTGGGCCACCACTCGCTGTTGGCGCTGCCCTGCGTCGGGTGCGTGCGGCCACCGTGAGCAACCGGGCAGCCAGACGGGGTGTCGCCCTGTGCTGATCCCTGGGGACCTTCGGCGACGAGCGGGTCGGTGTGCGGTTCGGTCGACTGGGACATGGAGACCTCTCAGTTGGTGGTGTCAGGCGGGGATTGGCTCAGGAGCGTGCGGAAGTGCAGTCGGGGCACATGCCCCAGTAGGTGACCTCGGCCTCGTCGACGACGAAGCCCGTCGGGAGATCGGAGGGGGTCAGGCAAGGCGCGGCCCCGGTCGCACAGTCGATGTCGACGGTGAGGCCACAGCCACGGCACACCAGGTGGTGGTGGTTGTCGCCGACGCGCGCCTCGAAACGGGCCGGGTGGCCCGGTGTCTCGATGCGACGGGCGAGCCCGGCGTCGGTCAGCGCGCCGAGCACGTCGTACACCGCCTGGACGGAGACCGACTCGAGCTGCCCGAGGGCGGCACTCCGCACCTCGTCGACAGTCAGGTGGCGTGGCTTGGCAGCCAGGGTGTCGAGCACGACGAGGCGGGGCGCGGTGACCCGGAGCCCGGCGGCGGCAAGCCGCTCGCGCGCTTCCTGCTGTCGTGGCGTCATGGGATCCAACGTAACGGCTTTTCTGGATTCATTCAAGAAACGACAGGCCACAATTCGGTGTCGGGGAACTTGCCCTCGGGTGCAAGGTGGAGACATGGCGGATCACATCGACGCCCGCGCGCTACGCGAGGCCGAACTTCCCGACTGGCGCCTTCTTGTCCAGGCGCTCCACGCCCGCTTCGACACCCCGTCGTACGCCGAGGGGTTGACGCTCCTCGCCGCGATCGGTGTCGTGGCCGACGAGCTCGACCACCATCCCGACCTCGACCTGCGCTACGGCCATCTCAACGTGAAGCTGTCCAGCCACGACGTCGGGGGAGTGACCGACCGTGACCTGCGGCTCGCGCGGCGCATCTCCGAGCTGGCGCGCGAGGCGGGGGCCACTCCTCGCCCTGAGCTCACCCAGACCCTCGAGCTGGGACTCGACACTGCGGACTGGGCGCGAATCCGGCCGTTCTGGAAGGCGGTCCTCGGTGGTGCGGACAACGCGCGCCTGCCAGATGAGGTGCGCGACCTCGGCGGCTCGCTGCCGACGCTGTGGTTCCAGGAGGCCGAGGAGCACGACGCTCCGCGGCAGCGCTGGCATCCCGACATCCACGTGCCTGCCGATGTCGCCGAGGCGCGGATTGCGGCAGCGCTCGACGCAGGCGGCACACTGGTGTCGGCCGAGCACGCCCCGAGCTTCACGGTGCTCGCCGACGCGGACGGCAACAAGGTCTGCGTCTGCACCAGTGAGGGACGCAGCGAATAGGGCGGTCCCCGACGCCAGCATGTGGGATCGCCGTCCCGCGATTTGGGACCGCTGGGAGACTGACTTGACGCATCGTCACCCTGACGGCGAACGTAGGCGCATGCGCACTCTTGTACGCACGCGACGCGTGAGCTGAGGACCCCGGTCCGACAGCGCACGCGTCATCCCCTCGTAGCCGCCAAGGCCGAGGGGTTTTTTGTTGGTGAGGCACACGATGAACAGCCGCATTTGAATGGACGGGACATACCGATGAGCGAGCAGGGCAGTACTGGAACTGGGTCCCACGCCCAGGTGACCGGTGCACAGAGCCTGATCAAGTCCCTCGAGCACGCCGGCGTCGAGAACATCTTCGGCATTCCCGGCGGTGCCATCCTCCCGGCGTACGACCCGCTCTTCGACAGCAAGATCCGCCACATCCTCGTTCGCCACGAGCAGGGTGCGGGCCACGCTGCCCAGGGGTACGCCGCGGCGACTGGCAAGGTCGGCGTCTGCATGGCCACCTCCGGCCCCGGCGCGACCAACCTGGTCACGCCGATCGCCGACGCCCACATGGACTCCGTCCCGATGGTGGCCATCACTGGACAGGTCGGCGCCGACATGATCGGCACCGACGCCTTCCAGGAGGCGGACATCCGCGGCATCACGATGCCGATCACCAAGCACAACTTCCTGGTCACCGACCCCGCTGACATCCCCAAGCGCGTCGCAGAGGCCTTCTACATCGCGTCCACCGGTCGCCCCGGCCCGGTCCTCGTCGACATCGCCAAGTCGGCGCTGCAGGCGATGACCACCTTCGACTGGCCGACCGAGCTCAACCTGCCCGGCTACCGCCCGGTGACCCGCCCGCACAGCAAGCAGATCCGCGAGGCGACCAAGCTCATCCTCGAGGCCAAGCGGCCGGTCCTCTACGTGGGTGGCGGCGTCATCCGCTCCCGTGCGGCCCGTGAGCTGCGCGTCCTCGCGGAGCTGTCCGGCATCCCGGTCGTCACGACGCTGATGGCGCGTGGCGCGTTCCCGGACAGTCACCCCCAGCACCTCGGCATGCCCGGCATGCACGGCACCGTCGCTGCCGTCGCCGGCCTGCAGAAGTCCGACCTGATCATCAGCCTCGGCGCCCGTTTCGACGACCGCGTCACCGGCGTGCTCAGCTCCTTCGCCCCCCATGCCAAGGTCATCCACGCCGACATCGACCCGGCTGAGATCGGCAAGAACCGCCACGCGGACGTCCCGATCGTGGGTGACTGCCGCGAGGTGATCGCCGACCTGATCGTGGCCCTCGAGGCGGAGTTCGCCCAGGGCAAGGTCGGGGAGTACGAAGCCTGGGTCGCGTTCGTCGCCGGCATCAAGGCCAAGTACCCGCTCTCCTACGACCTGCCCAACGACGGCTCGCTCTCGCCGCAGTACGTCATCGAGCGCATCGGCCAGATCTCCGGACCGGAGTCGATCTTTGCGGCCGGCGTCGGCCAGCACCAGATGTGGGCCACGCACTACCTCGGCTTCGAGCGCCCCAACTCCTGGCTCAACTCCGGCGGCCTCGGCACCATGGGCTATGCGGTCCCTGCCGCGATGGGCGCCAAGGTGGGCGCTCCCGACCGCGTGGTCTGGGCGATCGACGGCGACGGCTGCTTCCAGATGACCAACCAGGAGTTGGCCACCTGCGCGATCAACGACATCCCGATCAAGGTCGCGATCATCAACAACGAGTCGCTCGGCATGGTGCGCCAGTGGCAGACGCTCTTCTACAACGAGCGCTACTCCAACACTGACCTGCACTCCAAGCGGATCCCCGACTTCGTGAAGCTGGCTGATGCCTACGGCTGCGCGGGCCTGTCGTGCGACAACCCGGCCGACGTGGACGCCACCATCGAGAAGGCGATGTCGATCAACGACCAGCCGGTCGTCGTCGACTTCCGCGTGCATCGCGACGCGATGGTGTGGCCGATGGTCGCCTCGGGCACGAGCAACGACGACATCAAGTACGCCCGGGACCTGGCGCCCCAGTTCGAGGAGAACGACCTGTGAGCCGTCACACCCTGAGCGTCCTCGTCGAGAACAAGCCCGGCGTGCTCGCGCGCATCGCCGGCCTGTTCAGCCGTCGCGGCTTCAACATCGACAGCCTGGCCGTGGGCCCGACCGAGCACCCCGAGGTCTCCCGCATGACCATCGTGGTCAACGTCGACCAGAGCCCCCTCGAGCAGGTCACCAAGCAGCTCAACAAGCTGGTCGAGGTGATCAAGATCGTCGAGCTCGACGGCACCTCGTCGGTCAACCGTGAGCTGCTGCTGGTCAAGGTCCGCGCCGACGCCGACAGCCGTGGCCAGGTCCTCGACGTGGTCCAGCTCTTCAACGCCAAGGTCGTCGACATCGCGCCCGACGCGGTGACCATCGAGATCACCGGCAACACCGACAAGCTCTCCGACTTCCTGCGCGTGATCGAGCCCTTCGGGGTCCGGGAGCTCGTGCAGTCCGGGATGGTGGCCATCGGCCGCGGTCCTCGTTCCATCAGCGAGCGGACCCTGCGCCCGGTCGCCGTACCCACCCCGCCGCCCGCGGCCGGCTGACCCCGGCTGGCACTGCCTGACGGCCACTGACCAACTCTTGCGAAGAAACCCCACCAGAAGGAGAGCCCATCGTGGCTGAGATGTTCTACGACGACGACGCTGACCTGACCCTGATCCAGGGCAAGAACGTCGCCGTGATCGGTTACGGCAGCCAGGGCCACGCCCACGCGCTGAACCTGCGCGACTCCGGTGTCGACGTCCGTGTCGGCCTGAAGGCGGACTCCAAGTCCATCGCCAAGGCCGAGGCCGAGGGCCTCAAGGTCCTGACGGTCGCCGAGGCCGTGGAGGAGGCCGACGTCATCGTCATCCTCGCTCCCGACCAGCACCAGCGGAAGATCTACGCCGAGGACATCGCCCCGCACCTGACCGAGGGCGACACCCTGGTCTTCGGCCACGGCTTCAACATCCGCTTCGGCTACATCCAGGCGCCCGAGGGCGTCGACGTGATCATGGTTGCCCCCAAGGCTCCGGGTCACACCGTCCGTCGTGAGTACGTCGACGGCCGCGGCATCCCGGACATCATCGCCGTCGAGCAGGACGCCTCCGGCACCGCGCTCGACCTCGCGAAGTCCTACGCCAAGGCGATCGGTGGCACCCGCGCGGGCGTCATCATGACCACCTTCACCGAGGAGACCGAGACCGACCTGTTCGGTGAGCAGGCGGTCCTGTGCGGTGGCGTCTCGCAGCTCGTCCAGTACGGCTTCGAGACCCTGACCGAGGCCGGCTACCAGCCGGAGGTCGCCTACTTCGAGTGCCTGCACGAGCTCAAGCTCATCGTGGACCTCATGTGGGAGGGCGGCATCGCCAAGCAGCGCTGGTCGGTCTCCGACACTGCCGAGTACGGCGACTACGTCTCCGGCCCGCGTGTCATCGACCCGCGCGTCAAGGACAACATGAAGGCCGTCCTCGCGGACATCCAGTCGGGTGCCTTCGCGAAGCGCTTCATCGACGACCAGGACGCCGGCGCTCCGGAGTTCCTCGAGCTCCGCGCCAAGGGTGCCGCGCACCCGATCGAGGAGACCGGCCGCAAGCTCCGTGGCCTCTTCTCGTGGAAGCAGCAGGACGCGGACTACACCGAGGGTCAGGCCGCTCGCTGATCTGACGCACGACGTACGACGCCCCCGAGACCCGCAAGGGTTTCGGGGGCGTCGCCCATTTCGGGGTAGTCCCTAACGAAAAGCGCCTCATCCGGCAGAAGTGAGGCGCTTTTCGTTAGGGACTATCGGACCTACTTGACCTCGGATTTCAGGACGAGGCGGAGGCCGACCAGCAGGGGGAGCGCGATCCAGATCAGGCTGGTCACGCCGAGCTGGGTCCACTCATGGGCGGTGAGGGTGTCGTCGAAGAGCAGGAAACGGGTCTGGTTCAGGTCGAACCAGCCGGCGTTGTCGGCCCACCACTGCTGCGACGAGGCGAGCGCCTGGGACAGCCCGGGCAGGACCAGGTTCACGACGAAGTAGCCGACCACGGCAGCGGGGGAGTTGCGGAAGAGCAACCCGAGCGCGAAGCCGAGCATCATGCCCATCTCGTTGGCGAGGACGATCTGCGCGAAGGTGCCCGCGGTGATGTCCCACACCGCCTCGTTGCCGGTGATCAGGGAGGTGACCAGGTTGCCGAGCGCGCCGATCGCCAGCGCGAGAAGCATCGACACGGCGCCGATCGCGAGCACGTTGACCGCCTTGCCGGCGATCACCCGGCGCCGGCTCGGCATGAGGGTGAACGTGGTGAGGGCCGTGCGCTGGCTCCACTCGCTGGTGACCGCGAGTACGCCGATGATCGGCAGCACGATCGACATGGGACTGCCGACAGCTGCGGCGAACGAGTCGAAGGTCAGGTCGTCCCGGTTGCCCAGGATCAACGTGAGCGCGGTGGCGATCACCGAGGCGATCACGATGCTTGCCATCAGCCAGAAGCCGGAGCGCGTGTCGAACATCTTGCGCAGCTCGACCGAGAGCACGCGGGTGAACGGGATCGGCGCAGGCGTCGTGCGGGCGGGGCGTGCGGGTGCGGCCTCGACCTGGTCGAGGGCGACGGACGTGGTGCTCATGCTGCGGTTCCTTCCAGGGAGTCGCCGAGCTGGTCGCCCAGCTGGTCGCCCAGCTGGTCACGCTGCGTTGCGGCGGTGAGCTCGAGGAACATCTCCTCGAGGCGGGCACCGTCCGCGGCGCGGAGCTCGGTGAGGGCGATGCGGGCGTCGAGGGCAGCGCGACCGATCGTCGCGAGGTCGGCTTCGACCCGGAGTGCCCCCTCGTGGTCCGGGTGGACGGTCAGGCCAGCAGCGGTGAGGGCACGCGACAACGCGGGGACGTCTTCGGCGCGCACCAGCGAGCCGCCCGCAGCGAGCAGGTCGTCCTTCGTGCCCTGCGCGACGATGCGGCCGTTGCCGATCACGACGATGTCGTCGGCGATGACCTCGATCTCGTGCAGGAGGTGCGAGCTGAGCAGGACGGTGCCGCCCTGGTCGGCGAAGTCGCGCAGCAGGTCGCGCATCCAGCGGATGCCGGCCGGGTCGAGACCATTGGCCGGCTCGTCGAGGACCAGCACCTCGGGGTCGCCGAGCAGTGCCGCCGCGATCCCGAGCCGCTGCCGCATGCCGAGTGAGTAGTTCCGTACCCGCCGCCCGGCCTCGTCCTCGGTCAGGCTGACCCGGTCGAGCATGGCCTCGACCCGGCCTCGCGGGAGCCCCATGCTGTGGGCCGCGATGGCAAGGATCTCCCGACCGCTGCGGCCCGCGTGCTGGGCAGACGCGTCCAGCAGTACGCCGACCTCGCGGCCAGGGTTGGGCAGCTCGGCGAACCGCCGGCCGAGGATGTGGGTGGTGCCCGAGGTGGGATCGGTCAGGCCGACCATCATGCGCATGGTCGTGGACTTCCCGGCGCCGTTCGGGCCCAGGAAGCCGGTCACGCGCCCGGGAGCGGCGGTGAACGACACGTCGTGTACGGCGGTCATGGAGCCGTACTTCTTGGTGAGCGAGTCAACAGAGATCATGTCGCTGACTCTGCCGCCGGCTGCGGGGCGATCGCGTCGGGCAGATCCCCGCACCTGACCCTGACCCGACCCTCAGCCGGCTCAGGGATGGGTCAGGGGAAGGGGATCATGCGGCCGCGATAGTCCGCTGTCTGGGGTGGTCACTGGGGTCTGGCCCGGGCTAGCGTGGTCTTCTGCGCTCCGACGCTCGGCCGGGGCTGTCACCGGAGGCTTCCATGCGTCTGCGTCACCGTGTCCTTGCCCTGCCCGCGGTCCTCGTCGTGACCGCGCTCAACCTCGGAGCCACCGTTTCGGCTGCCAATGCGCCGATGGCGTCGCCGGCAGAGTGTGTGGACCACTCGGCCGTTTCCGGCCGCTCGGCACACGGTCACGCCAAGGACATCCACGAGCTCACCGAGGCCCAGGTCGCGGCGTACGAGAAGTCGTCGAGCGCCCGCGCGGCGGCGAAGGGCCTGACCAAGGGCTCCGGTGGCGCACTGGTGACCGGGTCCTCGGCGGCCGCGTTCACCTCGACGGTCGTGCCGACCTACGTGCACGTCATCACCAACGGCACCGCGGGCAACGTGTCGAGCACCCGGATCGCGCAGCAGATGACGGTCCTCAACAACGCCTACGCCGGCAGCGGCCTGAGCTTCAACCTCGTCGCGACGGACTACACGAACAACGCCTCCTGGTACACCGTCGGCTACGGCACCACGGCGGAGCGGCAGATGAAGACCGCGCTCCACCGCGGCACCAAGGACGACCTGAACATCTACATCGCCAACATCGGCGGTGGCCTGCTCGGCTGGGCGACGTTCCCCAGCGGCAACGACCTCGCGATGGACGGCGTGGTCGTCCTCAACGCGAGCCTTCCCGGTGGCACCGCGGCGCCCTACAACCTGGGTGACACCGCAACCCACGAGGTGGGCCACTGGACTGGGCTTTACCACACGTTCCAGGGCGGCTGCGGTGGCTCGGGCGACCAGGTTGCCGACACGGCAGCCGAGAAGTCCCCGGCCTACGGGTGCCCTGCCAACCGCGACACCTGTCGGCGCGATGCCGGCCTGGACCCGGTCCACAACTTCATGGACTACTCCGACGACGCCTGCATGTTCGAGTTCACCAACGGCCAGCGCACCCGCATGCAGAACCAGTGGGTGCTCTACCGCGCCGGCGCCTGACCAGGCCGCTTTCCTGTGCCGGGAACAAGAGGACGCGTCACCTTGTTCGGGTGACCATGAAGATCGAGATCTGGTCCGACGTCGTCTGCCCCTGGTGCTACATCGGCAAGCGCCGTGTCGAGAAGGCACTGGCCGACTTCCCGCACGACGTCGAGGTCGAGTGGCACTCGTTCCAGCTCGACCCGGGTGCGCCGAGTGTCCCCGTCGAGACCGTCGCGCAGGCCCTCGGCCGCAAGTACGGCGGGGGAGAGGCCGCGGGTCGCCAGATGATCGACCGCGTCGAGGCCGTCGCGGCTGAGGAGGGCATGATCTGGCGCCACCACGCGTCGCTGCGGGTCGGCACCGTCGACGCCCACCGCCTGCTGCACCTGGCGCTGGAGGAGGGCGGCACGCGCCTCCAGGGTGCGCTCAAGGAGGAGCTCTTCGCGTCGTACTTCGAGCGCGCGGAGAACGTCGCCGACCACGGCGTGCTGCGCAAGCTCGCCGCGACGGTCGGGCTCGACGCGGGTCGCGTCGACGACGTGCTCGGCTCATCGACGTACCTCGACGAGGTGTACGCCGACCAGCAGCGCGCTGGCGCCTATGGAGCGACCGGTGTCCCCTTCGCCGTCATCGACGGGAAGTACGGCGTCTCCGGCGCGCAGCCTGCCGGCGTGCTGCGTCAGGTGCTCGACCGGGCCTGGGCTGACGCACACCCGAGGCTCGAGATCCTGGGCGACGGTGACGCCTGCGGTCCCGACGGCTGCGCGATCTGACCCGGAGCTGACGGCAGCACGATCCGGGGCCATCCGTTCAGGCGTTGGCTGCGAACCTTGGGTCATGCAGACCTTCCTTCCGTACGCCGACTTTGAGGCGAGCGCGCGTGCCCTGGACCAACGGCGTCTGGGGAAGCAGCGGGTCGAGTGCATCCAGATCGTGCGTGGCCTGACGGTTCCGGACTACGCATGGCGGCACCACCCCGCGGTGAAGATGTGGCAGGGCCACCTGGAGGCGTTGGGCTGCTACTCGTTCACGGTGTGCGACGTCTGGACGGAGGCGGGCCGCAAGGACACCTGTCGCGACACGATTGCGGCAGATCTCGCGACCGCGGGGGTCCGGCACGTGCGGACCCAGGACGAGCTGCGTGAGCTCGGGCTGTTGCCGTCGTGGTTGGGCGACGAGGCCTTCCACCTGCCGCACCGCTCCAGCCTGGTCCGCAAGGATCCCGAGCACTACGCGGAGCTGTTCCCGGAGGTCCCGGCTGACTTGCCGTACTGGTACCCCACGCCCGGGTGAAATCGCGGGTGAACCGGGTGGGTCGTCCCCGCGGGACGGCCCGAGTGCATTGGCACAGGTCCGGTACAGTTCACGCAGGGCACAGCGTCGTGCACGACTTCCTCCGCGCCGTTCGCGCGCAGGGTCCTGAACACACTCGCAACCAACGAGGGAATCGCTGTGAGCAAGCCCGTTGTCCTCATCGCCGAAGAGCTGAGCCCCGCCACTGTCGAGGCGCTTGGTCCTGACTTCGAGATCCGCCACTGCAACGGCGCCGACCGCGCCGAGCTGCTGCCGGCCATCGCCGACGTCGACGCCATCCTGGTCCGTTCCGCGACCAAGGTCGACGCCGAGGCCCTGGCCGCCGCGTCGAAGCTGAAGGTCGTCGCCCGTGCCGGCGTCGGCCTCGACAACGTCGACGTGAAGGCCGCCACCGAGCGTGGTGTCATGGTCGTCAACGCCCCGACGTCCAACATCGTCTCCGCCGCCGAGCTCGCCGTTGCGCTGATGCTCGCCGCGGCCCGCAACGTGAGCCCCGCCCACGCCGCGCTCAAGGACGGCAAGTGGGCCCGTTCGCAGTACTCCGGCATCGAGCTCTACGAGAAGACCGCCGCGATCGTCGGCCTCGGCCGCATCGGCGTCCTCGTCGCGCAGCGCCTCTCCGCGTTCGGCATGAAGGTCATCGCCTACGACCCCTACGTGCAGGCCGGTCGCGCCGCGCAGATGGGCGTCCGCCTGGTCGACCTCGACACCCTCATGGCCGAGGCCGACTTCATCTCGGTCCACCTGCCCAAGACGCCTGAGACGGTCGGCCTGATCGGTGTCGACGCGCTGTCCAAGGCCAAGCCGTCCCTCGTGCTGGTCAACGCCGCTCGTGGTGGCATCGTCGATGAGGCCGCGCTGTTCGACGCGCTCAAGGAGGGCCGCATCGCGGCCGCCGGTCTCGACGTCTTCGCCAAGGAGCCCTGCACCGACAGCCCGCTCTTCACGCTGGACAACGTCGTCGCGACGCCGCACCTCGGTGCGTCGACGGACGAGGCCCAGGAGAAGGCCGGCATCGCCGTGGCGAAGTCGGTCCGACTGGCCCTCGCCGGCGAGCTGGTTCCCGACGCGGTCAACGTCCAGGGTGGCGTGATCGCGGAGGAAGTCCGTCCGGGCATCCCGCTCACCGAGAAGCTCGGCCGTGTGTTCACCGCGCTGGCCGGTGAGGTTGCCCAGCAGATCGATGTCGAGGTCCGTGGTGAGATCACCGAGTTCGACGTCAAGGTGCTCGAGCTCGCTGCTCTCAAGGGCGTCTTCGCGGACGTCGTCGAGGACCAGGTCTCCTACGTGAACGCCCCGCTGCTCGCCGCCGAGCGCGGCACCGCGGTCCGCCTGGTCGCGGATTCCGAGAGCCCCGACCACCGCAACCTGATCACGATCCGCGGCACGCTCGCCGACGGTTCGCAGGTGTCGGTCTCCGGCACGCTGGTCGGCATCAACCAGCGCGAGCGCCTCGTCGAGGTCAACGGCTTCGACATCGACGTCGAGCCGACGGAGCACCTTGCGTTCTTCCGCTACGAGGACCGTCCCGGCATGGTCGGCACCCTCGGCAGCATCCTGGGCGAGGCCGGCGTGAACATTGCGGGCATGCAGGTGGCCCGCGACGCGCAGGGCGGCCAGGCCCTGGTCGCGATCTCCGTCGACTCGGCCATCCCGGCCGAGACCCTCGCCGAGATCGAGAGCCAGATCAAGGCTGAGAGCGTGCGCGCCGTCGACCTGACCGAGTGAGAGCTGGGTCCATGTGACCCAGGCAACACCGACATTTCCACCCCGTTCGCGTCATGCGAGCGGGGTGGAGTCGTTACTAGTGCGTAACTCAAACCGACATTCCGGAAAAGGTGACACACATCTCTGGAAAGTAGTGGTTCTGAATGTGACTGGTCTCACTGACACGGGGTTCAGTGAGCCGCAATAGTCATTCCGCGTGTCATTCGGGTGGGCACCGAGGGTAGTCAATGGTGACTACAGGCTTGTCCGAATTGGCCAGAGAAATCACGGGGCCTGGCCGATACAAGTCCTATCCAATGCTTCGTAGACTCCCAGATTGGGAGAGGGGCTCATGCGAGCCCCCGAGAGGGAGATTCATCATGCTTGCTTCTGCGCGCCGTCGCCCGGTTCGTTGGATCGCTGCACTTGCACTTACGGCCACCGCGGGCTTCACCCCGGTGCTCTCTGTCACCACCGCCGATGCTGCCAGCACTGACGCCTGTGGCGTGAAGCTGGCCAAGGCCTCGGGTGGCACGTGGACCTGTTCCTTCGTCGACAACTTCAGTGGCACCGCCCTCGACACGAAGAAGTGGACCGTGATGGACACGGCCACCTACGGCTTCTACCTGGGTGACACCTGCTTCATCAAGGGTCAGGGCCTGAAGCTCAGCCAGGGTCAACTCAAGATGACGACGGTCCGGAAGGCGCCCTTCACGTGCAAGACGCCGGGGGGATCGTTCCAGACGCAGAACCTCGGCGCCGGCCTTGCGACTGCTGGCAAGTTCTCGCAGGCCTACGGTCGTTTCGAGGCGCGCATGAAGCTGCCCGCGTACACGGGCCCCGGCCTCCACGGCGGCTACTGGCTGAACCCCCAGGAAATGGCGTACGGCGCTTGGCCGGCGTCGGGTGAGATCGATGTCGCCGAGTGGTTCTCCGCTTGGGCCGACAACATGTACCCCTCGCTGCACTACAGCGGCAGCAGCCTCCAGAAGGACACTGCGTTCAACTGCGCCGCGGGCCGGGTGGGCGCCTTCCACACCTATTCGGTCGAGTGGGTGTCGACGAAGATGGACTTCATCTACGACGGCAAACTCTGCTTCAGCCGCACGTGGGAGCCGACCGTCCAGATCGCTCCTCAGCCGTTCGACAAGGCGTTCTACAACACGCTTACGTGGGGTGCGGCAGGCGGGGTCGACCCGGCGACGGATACGACGGACTTCCCGGCGACCCTGACCGTTGACTACGTGAAGAGCTGGTACTGAACGATCGACTGACGCACGCCTTCAGAACGCCGCTCCTGCCTCTGGCGGGGGCGGCGTTCTGCGTCTCTCGGGATCGGACCGCCCGATCAAAGCTGAATTCTTGGAAACCTGTGATTTCGATGTGGGCGGAATCGTAGACGGCGGCCTCGCTGGCCAGTCATAGTTTCCAGCGCATGCCATTCGGGCCCGAAGGGCCTTCGAGGGGGGATAAAACACCTTGCCTACTCCTGCACCCCGTCGTCCACTCCGTTGGGTCGCCGCCCTTGCTCTCGCCGCCGCCGCGGGTTTCACGCCGGTCGTCTCGGCCGGCACCGCCGGTGCCGCCAGCACTGACGCCTGTGGCGTGAAGCTGGCCAAGGCATCGGGGGGCACCTGGTCCTGCTCGTTCGTGGACAACTTCAGTGGCTCTGCACTCGACACGACCAAGTGGACGGCGATGGACACCTCGCTGATCGGGTTTTCCCTGGGTGACACGTGTTTCGTCAAGGACAAGGGCTACCGGGTCCGCAATGGACAGCTTGACCTGATCGCAAATCGGCAGGACCCGTTCCTCTGCAAGACCCCGTGGGGTGGATTCACGACCCAGAACATCGGCGGCGCCGTCGCGTCTGCGGGCAAGTTCTCGCAGACCTATGGCCGGTTCGAGGCACGGATGAAGCTCCCGATCTACACCGGCATCAATCTGCACGGTGGCTACTGGCTCAACCCGCAGCAGAATGCCTACGGTGCCTGGCCGGCGTCGGGTGAGATCGATGTCGCCGAATGGTTCTCTGCATTCGCCGACAAGATGTACCCGTCGCTGCACTACACGGGAAGCACGCTCCTGGCCGACACGAAGTTCGACTGTCCGGCCGGACTGGCAGGGGCCTTCCATCGGTACGCAGTCGAGTGGTCGGCCACGAAGATGGACTTCATCTACGACGGCCGGCTCTGCTTCAGTCGGTCGTGGGCGCCGCTCGTCCAGGTTGCTCCGCAGCCTTTCGACAAGGCGTTCTACCACGCGCTCGTCTGGGGTCAGTCGGGTGGAGTTGACCCCCTGGCCGACACGACGGTGTACCCCGCGACTCTGTCGGTCGACTACGTGAAGACCTGGTACTGACCCACGGCGAGGGTCCGTCAGACGACCCGCACGCGTTCCGGACGCCGCCCGCCGCCACTGGCGCGGGCGGCGTTCTGCGTCTCGTCCCAGGTCGCGGCAAGGATGCGCACTGCTGCCTCGAGCTCGTCGGCGGGCCGCGTCCAGGGGATCCGGATGAAGCGCTCCAGTCCGCCGTGGACCGCGAAGACGGGCCCTGGTGCCAGCCCCACGCCTCGCTGCTCGGCGGCGGCAGCCAGGGCGGAGGAGAGCGGTAGAGGGAGCTCGACCCAGAGGCAGAGCCCGCCCGCCGGGACCCGGAACCGCCACTCGGGCAGGTGCTTGTGCAGGGCGTTGACGAGCACGTCGCGCTGGGCACGCAGCCGGTCCTTGTGTGGGGTGACGATGGGGTCCGGGTCCTCCAGGATGCGCGCGAGCACCAGCTGCTCGAGGATCGGTGCGCCGAGGTCGAGCCCGAGCCGGGAGCTGGTAATTGCGTCGATGCGCTCACGCGGCGCGCGGATCCAGCCGAGGCGGAGGCCTCCCCAGAACTGCTTGCTCGCGCTGCCCACCGTGATGACGTCCGGCAGGTAGGTCGCGAACGGCGGGGGCATCGTCACCTCGTCGAGAGCGAGGCCCTGGTGTGCTTCGTCGACGACGGCAACCACCCGGCTGCGCTGCAGCGCAGCGGCGTACTCCTCTCGCTGGGCGGCGGTCATGACGTGGCCGGTCGGGTTCTGGAAGTCGGGCAGCAGGTAGGCCACCTTCGGTGAGCCCTGACGCACCGTCGCGACCATCCCCGGCAGGTCGAAGCCGTCCGGGTCGACGGGCGAGGTGACCAGCCGGGCTCCGCGGCTGGCGAGGGCGTTGGTCGCGTTGGGGTAGACGGGGCTGTCGACGAGCACGCGGTCCCCGGGGGTGGTCAGGGCCTGGGCGACGACGGCGGTCGCGGAGAGGGCGCCCGGCGTCACCAGGATCTGCTCCGGGTCTGTCGGCAGTCCGCGGGCGGCGTACGTCGCGGCGATGCGCTCCTGCAGCTCGGGCAGGCCTGCGGGGAAGTAGCCGTGCCCGGAGAGGTACGCCGGGAGCTCGGCCACCGCTCGCTCGTAGAGCGCAGCGATCCCGGGCGGCGCGCTGGAGGCGGCGCAGTTCAGGTCGATCAGGTCAGTGGTGCCGGGCAGTGGCGAGAGCGCGCGGTCCATGGTCGCGCGCCGCCCGCCGGGTAGCCGGGTGAACGTGCCGGCACCCTGGCGGGCCTCGGCGAAACCGCGGTCGCGGAGATCGGCGTAGGCACGGGTGACCGTGGTCCGGCTGACCTCGAGCACCGTGGTCAGGTCACGCTCGCTCGGGAGTCGGGCGCCGAGGGGGATCCGCCCGTCGCCGATCAGGAGTCGCAGCGCGTCGGAGAGTCCCGCGTATGCGGGGGCGCGATCGAAATCATCCACCAGAGTGGCTATGCGCGACGCGGTCACGATGGAGGTCATGCAGTCCACTGTTCCATGATTGGCCCTTTCAAACAATGCCAATCCCGCCGAAACTTGAGGACATGACCACGACTCCGCTGGACGCGTCGCCGACCAGGCCCACCCTCGGCCCGGTCGTTGCTGCGCCGCTCCTTGCCGACCTCACGCCGCTCGAGCAGCTCCGCGCGGGCCGGATGCCGCGACGCCTGGTCCAGCTGGTCGTCGGCCTCTGGCTGTACGGCACGGCGATGGGCATGGTCATCCGGAGCACGCTCGGGCTCGACCCGTGGGACGTCTTCCACGCCGGGGTGGTCGCACACGCCGACCTGAGCTTCGGCACGGTGGTGATCGTGGTGGGTGCTCTGGTGCTGCTGCTCTGGGTGCCGCTGGCTCAGATGCCCGGTCTGGGGACGGTCGCCAACGTGGTCCTGATCGGGCTCGCCACGGATGCCACGCTGGCGCTGCTCGCCGCCCCGGACGGCATGGAGGCGCGGCTCGCACTCCTGGTCGGTGGGATCGTGGTCAACGGCCTGGCCGGTGCTCTCTACATCGGCGCGCAGCTCGGCCCCGGACCGCGCGACGGCCTGATGACCGGCCTCGTGCGACGGACCGGCCTCTCGATCCGGCTGGTCCGCACGACGCTCGAGCTCACCGTGCTCGCGGTCGGTTTCGCCCTCGGTGGCCAGGTCGGCCTCGGCACGCTGCTCTACGCCGTGGCGATCGGCCCCCTGGTGCAGCTCTTCCTGCCTCTCTGCGTGGTCCGGCTGGACACGCTCCCGGAGCCGGGGGAGTCGTCATGACCTTCGCGGGCGCGCTGGTCGTGCTCGTCGGAGCCGTCGCCCTGTGCCTGCTCGTCCGGGACCTGTTCCGGCTGGTCCGCTCCGATGGCTACGGATCTCGCCCGGACCACCTGCTGCCGCGCAGCCACGCCGAGTCGGCGTACGACCGCAGTCGCTGAGCCCGCGGCGGGGTGCGGCGGGGTGGGTCTAGCGCCGGGTGGCGATGAGGGCGGACGCGTCGGGCGCGACCATCACCTCGACGGTGGTGAACCGCTCGTCCGTGAGCCAGTCCTCGCGCAGGATGTCCACGCGGCCGTCGGTCACCGGCGGCCAGCCGGCGCAGGGCACGAAGTCATCGAGGACGACGATGCCACCCGGCTCGACCAGGTCTGCGATCGAGTCCGCGCCGACCTCGGCGGGCGTGCCCGAGTCGAGGAAGAGCAGCGAGAACGGACCCTTGTCGCGCAGGGTGGACCAGTCGGCGGCGAGCACCTCGACCTGCGGGTCGTCGACGAAGATCTCCTGGGCCGCCTCGGCAAGCCGGGGGTCGAGCTCGGCGGTCAGGATCATTGCGCCGTTGCGGACCCCGCTGCGCAGCCAGGCGGTGCCGACGCCGCATCCGGTGCCGAACTCGGCGAGTACGCCGCCACGGGTGGCGGCGAGGGCTGCGAGCAGACGACCGGTCTCGTTGCGGCAGAAGGAGACGTATCCAGCGCGGCGTGACACGTCGAACGCCCGGGCGACGATCTCGGGCAGATCCGGCGGAGCGCTCATGTGCTCGAGTCTCTCGGCCGGGCTCGCCAGCGGGGGAGCGATCTCAGATCCTGAGCCGTCTTCGTGAAAGTGAGGACACACGGCCGTAACAAACCGTAGGATTCTTCACACTATGCGGATGGTGTTCGTACTCATCGATTGCCGCGGCGGGGCCTGATCCAGGAAGGCCACCTCGTCGCGGTGTTCGGCGTTGCGCGGTCTTCCTTCTCTCATCAAGCAGACCTTCGCATCCGAAAGAGCATCCGCCATGAACAACATCACCTTCTGGGGCCCGGCCAACCACAACCCGGAGAACCCCGCCTCCTTCGAGGCCGTCGCGCAGGCGCTTGACCTGCGAGACACGGCAGGCCAACTGCCCGAGGACAACTAGATTTCCCTGTCATGACCAGCATCAAGCTCGCCGTGATCCCCGGAGACGGTATCGGCCAGGAAGTCGTCCCCGAAGCCCTCAAGGTCCTGGCTGCCGCCGGGCCCGCGATCGGTGCCGACGTGAAGTTCGAGCAGACCCAGTACGACCTGGGCGCCGAGCGCTACCTGGCGACCGGTGAGGTCCTTCCGGACTCCGTGCTGGCCGAGATCCGTGCCCAGGACGCCATCCTGCTCGGCGCGGTCGGCGGCAAGCCGGGCGACCCGAACCTGCCCCCGGGCATCCTCGAGCGCGGCCTGCTGCTCAAGCTCCGCTTCGAGCTCGACCACTACGTGAACCTGCGTCCGTCGAAGCTCTTCCCCGGTGCTGCCTCGCCGCTGGCCCGGTATCAGGGTGAAGGGGCGGGCGACATCGACTTCGTCGTCGTCCGCGAGGGCACCGAGGGCCCCTACACCGGCAACGGTGGCTCGATCCGCGTCGGCACCCCGGCCGAGGTCGCCACCGAGGTCAGCCTCAACACCGCGTTCGGTGTCGAGCGCGTCGTCCGCGACGCCTTCGCCCGCGCGCAGAAGCGCCGCAAGAAGCTCACGCTGGTCCACAAGACCAACGTCATCGTCAACGCGGGCAAGATCTGGACCCGCCTCGTGGCCGAGGTCGGCGCCGAGTTCCCCGACGTCGCCGTCGACTACCAGCACGTCGACGCCATGATGATCCACCTCGTCGCGAACCCGTCGCAGTTCGACGTGATCGTCACCGACAACCTCTTCGGCGACATCATCACCGACCTCGCCGCCGCCGTCACCGGTGGCATCGGCCTGGCCGCGTCGGGCAACGTGAACCCCGACCGCACCACGCCGTCCATGTTCGAGCCCGTCCACGGCTCGGCTCCGGACATCGCCGGCCAGCAGAAGGCCGACCCCACCGCCGCCATCGGCTCGGTCGCGCTCATGCTCGACCACCTGGGCTACGCCGAGGCGGCAGCTGCTGTCGACGCGGCCATCATCGCGGACCTCAACGAGCGCGACGGCGCGCCGCGTCGTACCTCCGAGGTCGGCGACGCGATCGCTGCGCGAGTAGCCGGCTGACCCGACGCACACCTTCTTTTCCGGCGCCGGGCACTGTCTCTCATCAGTTGCCCGGCGCCGCCGTCATTTTGTGGCCATTCCCTGACCGAGGTTGGATTACCGTGAGCAGCATGCAGATCAGCACGACCCTCTCGACCACCGCTGTCGACGACGCCCGCCTGGCCGAGATCCTGGCCGAGCCGGGCTTCGGCACGCACTTCACCGACCACATGTTCACCGTCGAGTGGACGCCGGAGAAGGGGTGGCACGACGCCCGGATCACGCCCTACGGTCCGATCACGCTCGATCCCGCCACCGCTGTGCTGCACTACGCGCAGGAGACCTTCGAGGGCATGAAGGCCTACCGCCGTGAGGACGGGTCGGTCTGGACGTTCCGTCCCGAGGCCAACGCCGCGCGCATGGCGCGCTCGAGCGACCGCCTCGCGCTGCCGGTGCTGCCGATCGAGGACTTCGTCGCGGCCGTCGACGCGCTCGTGAAGGTCGACGAGCGCTGGGTGCCCGACGCGGCGGGGGAGAAGAGCCTCTACCTCCGGCCGTTCATGTTCGCCTCCGAGAAGTTCCTCGGGGTGCGCCCGTCGCAGCACGTCACGTTCATGGTCATCGCGAGCCCGGCCGGTGCCTACTTCAAGGGCGGCCTGAAGCCGGTCAGCCTCTGGCTCACCACGGAGTACACCCGAGCCGGCCGGGGTGGCATGGGTGCGGCCAAGACCGGGGGCAACTACGCGTCCTCGCTGGTCGCGCAGCAGGAGGCCTACGCCAACGGGTGCGACCAGGTCGTCTTCCTCGATGCCCAGGAGGGCAGGTACGTCGAGGAGCTCGGTGGCATGAACATGTACTTCGTCTACGCCGACGGCCGCGTCGTCACCCCCGAGACCGGCACCATCCTCGAGGGCATCACCCGCGCCTCGATCATCGAGCTGGCCGGCAAGCTCGGCCACCCGGTCGAGGAGCGCCGCATCTCGATCGACGAGTGGCGCGACGGTGTGGCCAGCGGCGACATCGTCGAGATCTTCGCGTGCGGCACCGCCGCCGTCGTGACGCCGGTCGGCAGCCTCAAGTGGGACGGCGGGGAGACCCCGGCGCCCACGGTCGAGGCTGGACCGCTGACGTCGAAGATCCGCGCAGCTCTCGTCGACGTCCAGTTCGGCCGTGCGGATGACACCTTCGGGTGGATGCACAGGGTCGTCTGAGCGTGGAGACCGTCCAGGTCGGGGACTGGACCCTCCTGCGCCGTCTCGGAGAGGGCGGCATGGGCGTCGTCCATCTCGCCGAGGACGACCAGGGGCGCTTCGCCGCGCTCAAGGTGCTGCGTCCGCACGTCGTGGGTGACGAGGAGGCCCGCGCTCGACTCGAGCGCGAGGTGTCGACCCTGGAGCGGGTGCGCAGCCCGTGGGTCGCGGAGATCGTCGACGCCGATCCGTGGGGCCCCGTGCCGTTCGTGGCGACCCGCTACATCGACGGTCCGTCGCTGCACGACCAGGTCAACGCCCTGGGGCCGCTCGGTGGCCGCACGCTCCGCCACTTTGCCACCTGCCTCGCCCAGGCGCTCGTCGCCGTGCACCAGGCGGGGGTGCTCCACCGCGACGTGAAGCCCTCCAACGTGGTCCTCGACGGCGAGACGCCGATCCTGATCGACTTCGGCCTGGCCCGCCTCGGCGACGACATCCGGCTGACCCGCACCGGTTTCCTGCTCGGCACGCCGGGCTATCTCGCACCCGAGATCCTCCACGGCCACGAGCCGGGCCCGGCCGCTGACGTGCACTCGTGGGCGGCGACGGTTGCCTTCGCCGGCACCGGCCGTGCTCCGTTCGGCTCGGGTCCGCCGATGGCCGTCATGGACCGCGTACGCCGCGGCGAGCACGACCTCGCCGGCCTGGAGCCGTCCGTGCGGGTGATGGTCGAAGCGGCACTCGACCCGGACCCGCTGCGCCGCCCGACGCTGCCCGCGCTGGTGAAGGTTCTGGCTGCTCCGCCACGCGCCGGTGTGACCGTGCCGGCCCGCTCGCGTGGTCCGGTCGCCGAACCCACGCGCGTCCTGCGTGACGAGCCCCCGTCCGACGACGGCGACGAGCCGCCGCTCTGGTCACCTGCGCCTCCGAAGGTGCGTGCCTCGGTCGGCGAGCTGATCCGACGCTGGTCGGTCGGCCTCGCCCTGCTGGCCCTGGTCGTCGCCGCCGTCGTGGCGGCACCGTTCATCGCGCTGGCCGGGGTCGCCGTCGGCGTCGCCCTGCTGCGCTGGGGCGCGGTGACCGCGGACGGCCATCGCTCGCGCCGCGATGCCCGCGGCCGCAAGTGGTACGACTTCCCGCATGCCGTGGTCCTGAGCCCGATCGACCTGATGGTCTCGGTGCCGGCAACGCTGCTGCTCTGGGTCACCGCTGTGCTGCTGGGCGGCCTGGCAGTGCTCGCCTGCGTGATCGCCGGAGCACCGACCGGCCAGTGGCTTGGGTGGGCCGGCGCAGCTTTCGGGATGGGGGTGTGGCTAGGCCCGGGGTCGAGGCGCGTCCGTCGTCCCGTGGGCGGGCTGACCCGCCCGCTCGCCAGGACTGCGGGTGGCTGGGTGCTGACCATGCTGGTCCTGCTCGGCCTCGCCGGCGCCGCGGCGTACGCCGTGATGCAGCGTGGCACCGACTGGATGCCGCTCTCCGGCGCCCCGTGGGACGCGGACTGGCTTGACCTCTTCCGCCTCTGAAATGCAGATAGTCCCCAACAGGAGGACCCTTTCCCGAAGGAATAGGAGTCCTGGTGTTGGGGACTATCGGTGTGTCAGGCGGTGGGGATCGTCGTGGCGCGCTGGCCGGGCACGCGGCCACGCTGGCGGGCCAGCTGGTTCTCGGTCGCGAGGCGACGCAGGGCGGTGAGGAACGCGTCGTACAGCGCGGTGCCGGCGGCCGCGACCAGCGCACGGATCTCTGCGTCCGCCTCGGTCACGACGGTCACGTCGTTGCGCGCGACGTGGGACGCGGCTTCGGCGTAGACCCGGATGCGGTCACGGCTCGGCAGGACGCCGAGGCCACCGAGGGCACCGAGTGCGCGGGCGAGTGCCGGAAGGTGCGGCGAGTCCTCGCTGATGTTCCAGCCGAGCTCCTCGACGACGCCGCGAGCCTCGGTGAGGTCGGGCAGCTCCTCGAGGTTGCCGTCGGCCGCAGCGAGCCCGAGCACCTCCATGGTCTGCAGCGGCTCGGTCGGCGGAGCCGAGAGGGCCGCAAGGATCCGCTGGATCTCGGCATGGCTCAACTTGCCGACCTCGAGCAGCGCCCGCACCAGGCGCAGGCGCTCGACGTGACTCTGGTCGTAGACCGCCTGGGTGGCACTCGTGGCCCGACCCGCGTGCAGCAGTCCTGTGCGCAGGTAGAACTTGACGGTGCCGACCGGCAGGCCGGCCTGCTCGCTCAGTTGGCTGATCCTCATGGTGTGACTTCCTCCCGAAATCTTCCCCCGCAAGCATCTTACGGCGAGGACCCCTCTCTGGTCAGCCCGTTGGCCCGTCCCGAGACGTGGTCTACGCCGCATCCACTGTGGCAGACTGGGCCCCATGCGGCAGAAGGAGATCATCATCGCCTAGCGCGGCGGCTCCACAGCCGGCGCGCAACCTCTCGTCCAACGAGGGGTTTTTTTGTTGCACGACACTGATTTCACGACAGCGGGAGAGTTCCACCCATGGACCTGCAGGGTTCGTTCCACGTCTACGACACCACGCTGCGCGACGGCGCACAGCAGGAGGGTCTCAACCTCTCCGTCGCCGACAAGCTGACCATTGCGCGTCAGCTGGACGACCTGGGCGTGGGCTACATCGAGGGTGGCTGGCCGGGAGCGAACCCCAAGGACACCGAGTTCTTCCGCCGTGCCGCGCTCGAGCTCGACCTCAAGCACGCGAAGCTCGCGGCGTTCGGCTCCACCCGCCGCGCAGGTCTCAAGGCCGCCGACGACCCGATGATCGCCGCGCTGCGCGACAGCGGTGCCCCGGTGGTCACGCTGGTCGCGAAGTCGCACGACCGGCACGTGGAGCTGGCCCTGCGCACCACGCTCGAGGAGAACCTGGCGATGGTGCGCGACACGGTCGCCCACCTGACGGCCGAGGGCCAGACCGTCTTCCTCGACGCCGAGCACTTCTTCGACGGCTACCGCGCCAACCGCTCCTACGCGCTGGAGGTGCTCCGCACGGCGTTCGATGCGGGCGCCCAGGTCGCGGCGCTCTGTGACACCAACGGCGGCATGCTCCCGGCCTGGGTCGCAGACGTCGTCAACGACGTCCGCGAGACCACGGGCGTGCGGGTGGGCATCCACTGCCACAACGACACCGGCTGCGCGGTGGCCAACACCCTCGCGGCCGTCGACGCCGGCGCGACCCACGTCCAGGGCACCATCAACGGCTACGGCGAGCGCACCGGCAACGCGGACCTGATCTCCGTCGTCGCCAACCTCGAGCTCAAGCTCGACCGCCGTGTGCTCCCGCACGGGCTGCTCACCGAGGCCACCCGCATTGCCCACGGCATCGCGGAGGTCACCAACGTTCCGCCTGCGTCCCGCCAACCCTACGTCGGCACGTCGGCGTTCGCGCACAAGGCAGGTCTGCACGCGAGTGCCATCAAGGTCGACCCGATGCTCTACCAGCACATGGACCCGATCGGCGTCGGCAACGACATGCGTCTGCTGGTCTCCGACATGGCCGGTCGTGCGTCGATCGAGCTCAAGGGCAAGCAGCTCGGCTTCGACCTCTCCGGCGACAAGGAGCTGCTGACTGCGATCACCAACCGGGTCAAGGAGCTGGAGTCCAGGGGCTTCACGTTCGAGGCCGCGGACGCGTCGTTCGAGCTGTTGCTCGTCGAGATGGTCGAGGGGCGCCGCCCGTCGTACTTCGACGTCGAGACCTGGCGGGTCATCACCGAGACGCTCAGTCACCGCGCCGAGGGCGAGGAGGCGGTCTCCGAGGCGACCGTCAAGCTCACCGCAGGTGGGGTCCGGTTCGTCGTGACGGGGGAGGGCAACGGTCCGGTCAACGCGCTCGACTCCGCTCTGCGCACCGCGATCGGGCAGGCCTATCCCGAGGTCGCGAAGTTCGACCTCATCGACTTCAAGGTCCGCATCCTCGACCAGGGTCACGGCACCGACGCCATCACTCGCGTGCTGATCGAGACCAGCGACGGAGCCTCGTCGTGGATCACCGTGGGCGTCGGTCACAACGTGATCGAGGCGTCCTGGCAGGCGCTGGTGGATGGCCTGACCTACGGCCTGCGCAAGCACCACCAGGACTGAGACCCGACTGGGTCGTCGCTCGGGTCCGCTCGCTTCCGTCAAAGTGGACTAAATTAGTGCACTAAAGTGTTCGGTGTCACGTCACCGATCCGGGAATGCATTCCACCGAGGCATCGTTGACATGTCCACTACCCCATCTTCATCACCCAGGAGTGAATACAGATGTCTGAGACCAAGGTCCTCGCCCTCGTCGGCTCGCTGCGCGCCGACTCCATCAACCGCAAGCTGATCGAGGCCGTCCAGGCCCAGGCCCCCGAGGGTGTCACGGTCGAGATCGCTGAAGGCCTCGGCAACGTCCCGTTCTACAACGAGGACATCGACGGCGACGCCGCTCCGGCCGCGGTCGCCGCGCTGCGTGAGCAGGTCGCCAACGCCGACCGCGTCCTCTTCGTCACCCCCGAGTACAACGGCTCCACCCCGGCCGTCCTCGCCAACGCGATCGACTGGATCTCCCGTCCGTTCGGTGCTGGCGCCATCAAGGACAAGCCGGTCGCTGTCGTCGGCACCGCTGTCGGTCAGTACGGCGGCCAGTGGGCGCACAACGACACCCGCAAGTCGGCCGGCGTCGCCGGTGGCAAGGTCGTCGAGGACATCGAGCTCTCCCACGCTTACGCCTGGGGCTCGGACCCGTCGCAGGACGCCGAGACCGTCGCGAAGTTCAGCGACGCGGTTGCCAAGCTGGTCGCGGCCGACGAGGTCGTCGTCCCCGCCTGATCTGTCTGCTCCACCCGATAGTCCCCAACACCCTGCATCTTTCCCGGCGCGGAAACCTGCTCGGTGGTGGGGACTATCTGCGTTCTACGGGGTGAACCAGGTGGGGGCGGTTGCCCGGAAGGCCTCCGGCTCCCAGGTGCCTGCGCCCTCGGGGATCACGGCCACGACAGGTACGCCGGTGACCCGGGCGAGCTCGGTCCGGTTGAGCTGGTCGGCCTGGCCGGGTTCGGCAGGCCAGCTGCCGATGATCAGTCCTGCTGCGATCATCCCGGCCTCGTGCAGCGTGCGGATGGTCAGCTCGGTGTGGTTGAGCGTGCCGAGGCCGGCGCGCGTCACGACGTACACCTCGACGGTGTGGCGCTTTGAAAGGTCGACCGCGAGGTCGAGCAGCGTGCCGCCGTCGGTGTCGAGGCGCACCAGCAGTCCGCCGGCGCCCTCGACCACGATCGTGTCGTGATCGGTGGCGAGGTGCCGGATGCGCTCGGCGTACTCGCGCACGGGCGGGATCGCGACGCCGCGTAGCCGGGCCGCGGTGTCGGGGGCGAGCGGGTCCTCGAGTGTTGTGAACTCGAGCGTGGCGGAGCCCGAGAGTCGTGAGACGACGTCGATGTCGCGCTCGTCCCCAGTGCCGTCGGGAGAGATGCCGGTCTGCGCGGGCTTGATCACGAGCGGCCGGCCGAGGGTGACCGCGAGTGCTGCGGTGGCGATGGTCTTGCCCACGCCGGTGTCGGTGCCGGTGACGATCACGATCCGGGTCATCGGTGGTCCTCGACGACCTTGGCGAGCACGTCGGCAGCGCGGGCCCACGCCGTCTCGGGGACGCCGGCGTTGGTGGTGATCCGGAGTCGGCTGATGCCGTCGGGGACGGACGGCGGGCGGAAGCAGCCGACACGGATGCCCTCGTCGAGGCAGGCAGCCTGGGCGGCGACGGCGACCTGGGGCGACGGCATCGGCACGGAGAGGACAGCCCCGGCCGGGGCCTCGACGTCGAGCTGGTCGGCCAGCGCGTCCACGCGCGTCCTGATCGTGAGGGGAAGCGCGGGGTTGGCCCGGAGGTGGCGCAGCGCCGCGAGCGCGCCGGCGGTCGAAGCGGGGGCGAGGGCGGTGTCGAAGATGAAGGGGCGAGCGGTGTTGACCAAGTGCTCGCGGAAGCTCGCGGGCCCGAGGAGTACGCCGCCCTGGGCGCCCATCGCCTTGGACAGGGTCACAGTCAGGACGACGTGGGGGTGCCCGGCCAGGTCTGAGAGGTGGGTGAGTCCGCGTCCGCCGTCGCCGACCACACCGAGCCCGTGTGCCTCGTCGACCACGAGCAGGGCACCGTGACGCTCGGCGATCTCCGCCAGGGCGGAGAGGGGAGCGGCGTCGCCGAGGACGGAGTAGATCGACTCGGCGAGGACGAGTGCGCGTCTGTCGGGACGACCGGCCATGCCCGCGGCGAGGGCGGCATCCACCGCGGCGGCGTCGTTGTGGGGCACCACCACGATCTCGGCGCGTGCGAGGCGGGCGGCGTCGATCAGCGAGGCGTGGATGTGGCCGTCGGAGACGACGAGGTCTCCCTTGCCCACCAGGGCTGCGACCACGGAGAGGTTGGCGTGGTAGCCGGTCGACATCGCGAGCGCGGCCGGCCATCCGGTGAAGTCGGCGAGCTCCTGCTCGAGCTCGCGGTGCAGCTCCAGCGTGCCGGTGACCAGGCGCGAAGCGCCCGATCCAGCGCCCCAGGTGAGGGCGGCGTCAGCGGCCGCGCGGCGTACGTCGGGGTGGACTGACAGGCCGAGGTAGTCGTTGCCGGCGAGGTCGATGACCTCGTCGTGAGCCCCGCGGGGCTTGAGGATCCGGCGCAGGCCGGCGTCCTCGCGCTCGTGGACGCGGTCGGTGAACCACTGGTCCCAGTTCATGCGGTCGCCTTCAGGGATGCGCGGACGGCTGCGTGGATGGCCGCGACGATCGTGTCGACCTCATGGTCGGTGCAGACGTAGGGCGGCATCGTGTAGACGAGGTCGCGGAAGGGTCGCAGCCAGGCACCAGCGGCGATGGCGGCATCGGTCGCGGAGGGTACGTCGACCGGTCGCTCGAGCTGGACGATGCCGACGGCGCCGATGGTGCGGACGTCCTTGACGCCCGGGAGGTCGCGCAGCGGCTCGAGGCCGTCTCGCAGGCGTCCGCCGATGCGCGAGATGTTGCTCTTCCAGTCGGCGCGGGTCAGCAGGCGCAGCGACTCCAGGGCAACAGCGCAGGCCAGCGGATTGCCCATGAACGTGGGGCCGTGCATGAGGACTCCGGACTCGCTCGCCGAGATCCCGCGGCCCACTTCTTCGGTGGTGAGGACGGCGGCCAGCGTCATGTAGCCGCCGGTGAGTGCCTTGCCGAGGCAGAGCACGTCGGGCGTGACCAGCTCGGAGACGAAGAGGTGACCGGTGCGTCCGAAGCCCGTCGCGATCTCGTCGAAGACCAGCAGCATGCCGTGCTCGTCGGCGACCTCGCGGAACACCTGGAGGCAGCGCTCGGGGTAGGGGTGCATGCCGCCCGCACCCTGGAGCAACGGCTCGACGATGATGCCGGCGAGCTCGTGTGCGTGCGCGGCCGCGACGTCCCGGAATGCGGCGGCCCAGGCGTCCACCTCGGCCAGGGGCGCGTCGGTGGCGTCGGTCGCTCCGCTTGCCGCCGGCTTCGCCAACGCCGGGGGCTGGGGGCCGAAGACCTGTGTGGGCAGGAGATTGCTCCACATCGAGTGCATGCCGCCGTCGGGGTCGGTGACGGACATGCAGTCGAACGTGTCGCCGTGGTAGCCGCCGAGGACGGTGAGGAACCGGGTGCGCTCGGGTCGTCCGAGGCCGCGCTGGTACTGCAGGACCATCTTCATGGCGACCTCGACCGCGACCGATCCCGAGTCGGCGAGGAAGACCTTGTCGAGCCCCGCGGGGGTGAGCTCGACGAGGGCGCGCCCGAGCGAGATCGCGGGTTGGTGGGTCAGCCCGCCGAACATGACGTGGCTGAACTTCTCGGCCTGGTCACGGATCGCCTGGTCCAGCCTCGGGTGGCGGTAGCCGTGGATCGCGGACCACCACGACGACATGCCGTCGACAACCTGAACTGTGTCAGCGGCCGAACCGGTGGAGGAGAGCCGCAGCCGTGCGCCCGAGGCGCCGACGACCATCCGGACCGGAGTCGGGTCGGTCATCGACGTGTAGGGGTGCCAGAGGTGCTCGCGATCCCACTCGAGGGGTGCGAGCGCCTCGGCGCGCCCGACTGCGGTGCTCACGCGTTTGCGGGGACCTCGGTGCCCGCACCGCGGCGACGGATCACCGGCTTGGCCAAGGAATTCGGCACCGACGGAGCCGACTCGGCAGCCTTCGCGGCGGGGGACAGCGCCGTGCAACCGCCACAGCCGTCGCCGCACGCGGACCCGGCGGACGAGCCGCAGGGGGTCGTCGTGGCAGCGTGCGCGTGACCACCGCGCGGCGCGTTGAAGACCTCGTCGAAGGTGCCGTCGTTGAAGGCGTTCTCCTGGCCGAGGATCACGAAGCCGTTGTCGCGGATCATCTCGAGGTCGGAGCGCGCGTCCTGGCCCTCGGAGGTCAGGTAGTCGCCGAGGAAGATCGAGTTGGCGACGTGGAGCGCCTGGCCCTGGAGCGAGCGCAGGTGCATCTCGCGGCCGCCCGCGATGCGGATCTCCTTGTCCGGGCACACGAAGCGCGCCATCGCGAGGATCTTCAGGCAGCGCTGGGGGGAGAGCTCCCAGGTGTTCTCGTACGGAGTGCCGTCGAACGGCATCAGGAAGTTGACCGGGATCGAGTCGGACTCGAGCGCCTTGAGTGCGAAGAGTGCCTCGACGAGCTGCTCGTCGGTCTCGCCGAGACCTGCGATCAGGCCGGAGCAGGGGGAGAGGCCGGCCGACTTGGCCTTGCCGATGGTGTCGACGCGGTCCTCGTAGGTGTGCGTCTGGACGATGTTGTCGTGGTTTGACTCAGCGGTGTTGATGTTGTGGTTGTAGGCGTCGACACCGGCAGCCTTGAGGCGCTCGGCCTGGCCGTCCTTGAGCAGGCCGAGGCAGGCACAGACCTCGACGCCCTCGTACTCGTCCTTGAGGGCCTCGGTCATCTCGACGACCTTGTCGATGTCCTTGTTGGACGGACCGCGGCCCGACGAGACCATGCAGACGCGCGAGGCGCCGCCCTTGAGGCCGGCGCCGGCCTGGGCCATCACGGTGTCGGTCGACAGGTAGGAGTACTTGAGGATGTCGGCCTCGGAGCCACGCGCCTGGCTGCAGTAGTTGCAGTTCTCCGGGCAGAGGCCGGACTTCAGGTTCACCAGGTAGTTGACCTTCACCGTGTTGGCGAAGTGCGCGCGGCGCAGCTTGCCGGCCGCGGCGACGATCGACATCAGCTCGAAGTCGGGTGCCTGCAGGACGGCGAGGGCGTCCGCTTCGGTCGCAGGGGTGCCCGCGAGGACCTTGTCGGCGATCTGGTCGAACTGCGTGGTCACTGGGTCTCCCTTGGTGGGCCGCTACCTGAACAGTGTTCAGGTTAAGGTGTGTTCGTGACCACGGCAACTCGCTACCGGCGTACGGACGTCGTCGACCGCGCGATCGTGCTTCTCGGTGCAGTCGGCCTCGACGGATTGTCGATGCGGCGCCTCGCTTCCGACCTGGGCGTCCAGCCGAGTGCGCTCTACCACCACTTCGCCGGCAAGCAGGAGCTGCTGGGGGCGGTGGCTGACGAGATCCTCGCCCGTGGTCGGCGGCCGAACGAGCTCGTTTCCTGGCAGGCCGAGCTCGGTCTGGTCTGTGTCGAGCTGCGCGACATCATGCTCGAGCACCGCGATGGCGCTGCCCTGGTGTCGATGGTGCGGGCGCTCGGGGCCGGGGCAGAGGAGCCGATCCGGCGGATGGCCGGTGCCCTGGCGTTTGCGGGAGCCGACGCCGAGCTCGCGCGGGTCGGAGCGCACACGTTGTTCCACTTCGTCTTCGGTCACGTGGCTGACGAGCAGGCCCACCGGGCGGCTGCCGTGGCGAGCGGCGGCGTGGCCCCGGCGGGCACCGACTTTGCAGTCGGCCTCGGGCTGATCCTCGATGGGCTGGGCGCGCGGCTCGTGTCCTGATCGCTCGCCTGCCGAGCGGCTCAGGCTCGGGGGACCGCGATCCGGGTCTCGGTGGTGCGGCCGCGGACGGTCAGCGGCTCGCGTTCGATCCAGTTGCCGGCTTCGCTGTCGGCCTCGGAGAGCAGCGCCGCGTTGGCGACACAGCGCTCGGGGTGCTCCTTCGCGACGGACGTGAGTCGCGCAGCCTCGTTCACCGGATCGCCGATGACGGTGTACTCGTAGCGGTCGGCCGAGCCCACGTTTCCCGACACGACCGGGCCACCCGAGATGCCGACACCCGCGGCGATCTCCGGCACCTCGGCCCGGAGCCGCTCGCTGAGCACCCGGGCAGCAGCAAGGGCGCGGGCGTTGCGGTCCGCCACCTCGACAGGTGCGCCCCAGATGGCCAGTGCCGCGTCGCCCTCGAACTTGTTGATCCAGCCGCCGTGCGTGTGGACCACGTCGATCACGACGTCGAAGAACCGGTTGAGCAGGGTGACGACCTCGGTTGGGTCGAGCTCGGTCGCCATCGTCGTGGAGCCCATGACGTCGACGAAGAGAACGGTCACCTCGCGCACCTCGCCACCAAGCTGTACGCCGCCCGCGACGGCCGCGCGCGCGACGTCGACACCGACGTGGCGACCGAAGAGGTCGCGCAGCTGCTCGCGCTCGCGCAGGCCCGCGACCATGTCGTTGAAACCGGCCTGGAGCTCACCGATCTCGGTGCCGTCGTCGATGTCCACCCAGGTCTTCAGCTTGCCGCGGCCCACGCGGTCGAATCCCTTGCGGAGGGCACGGATCGGATCGGCCGTTGCCCGAGCGGCGAGGAAGGTCACCAGCCCGCCCACCAGGATGATCACCGCGCCGAGGGAGATCATGGTCGCGCCGAGCTGGTCGAACGTCGTTGCGTCGTCGCCGAGCACGATGGCCATCAGCCCGGACAGCATCAGGCCACTGGCCGCCGCGCCCGTGCCGAGCAGCCATGCCATCGTCACCCGCACGGACACGTGGCCGGCCTTGCGTCGGGCGGGGAGTCCGCTGGCGAGGGCTGCGCGGGTGATCGGACGAATCCGGCGCTCGACGATGAGGAAGGACAGGGCCGCGACCGTGACGCCCGTGATGGCGACGATCACCACGACCAGCGCGGCCCGGCCGACGTGTGACGGTGCGTTGATCGCGCCGAAGAGCAACGACGCCGCGCCCCACAGGGCGATGTGCATCCACGCGTAGAAATCCGGCGTCTTCAGGAGCGCGGTCTTCTCCTGGTCGGTCGCCGGTCGGTTCTCCGTGAGCCAGCTGTCGATCCGCCCCTGTCGGCGCACGCCCCACACGGTGCCGACCACGACGGCGCTGGGCACGTAGGCGGCCAGGACGGCGAGGTTGAGCAGGCGCACACGGTTCTCGTCACCGCCCGGCAGCGGAACGACGAACGCAGCCAGCGCGAAGACCACCGCTGCGCCACCGAGGTTGGTGATGGTCAGCAGCACCGCGATCACGAGACGGATCGCGCGGCGGCGAGGGGCGCGGGGCATGCGGGCAGCATAGGGAAGCCGGAGCTACGGTGACGGCATGCCCGACAAGCTCCTCAGATTCATTCGACGCCGTGGCGTGGTGGTTCTCGGTTTCGTCGCGGTGATGCCCCTGGTCATGGTTGATCCAGCCGCTGCCGTGCTCCTGCTCGATGTCGAGCTGCTCGCCCTCCTCGGCAGCGCCGGACTGGGTCTGGTGCGCGAGGACCTCAGGATGGCCGTCGCGCGGTGTCGGTGCGCGCCTTCGGTGGTCCTGTTTGCTGCGGGCGTGCGGCTCAGTCGCGAGGACCCGCGCTCGATCCTCTCCGCCTGACGGCCCACGCCGCGGGTGTCAGGCGATCCCGTCCGCCGTTGCCAGCAGGCGCTCGCACTCGGCGATCAGCGCCGCGCGGATCGGAGCACCTCGCTCGGCGAAGCCACGCTGCGCCTCGGCGTACTCGCGCTTGCCGTCGGGGGTCTCGATCCTCACCGGGCTCCACGGCTCGCCGGAGGGGTCGAGGACCGCCCCGGTCATGTCGTACGGCGCGGCGCGCATGTCGAGGATCCGGATGTCCCACGCGAGCTCGAAGGCGTCGGCCACCAGGTCCGAGCAGATCATCGGCGAGAGCCGGAAAGCGTGCTTGTAGAGGTCCATGCCCCCGTGCAGGCACCCCGGCTGCTCGTACGCCGCGCGGTCGCGGCTGCCGGGGGAGAGGGTGTTCATGCCGAGCGCGGTGGGGGTGAAGAAGCGGAACGCATCGAAGTGCGAGCAGGTGATCCGGTGCGACTCGGTGACGGCGTCGGTCGCGGCGGCGCCGAGTCGCAGGGGGACCGGATGCCGGGTCGCATCGGCTCGATGGACCATCGCCCACTCGTGCAGGCCGAAGCACCCGAAGTTGCCCGGACGGGACGCCGTTGCCGTGAGCAGCTCGTGCAGCTGGGTGATCACGGGTCGCCGCTCCGCGACGTACGGGTCGGAGGCGTCGAGGCCGGGGTGCCAGCGCAGCAGCTGGGTGGGACGCTGGGCGTAGTAGGTGAACAGGAAGTCGTGCACCGGGTGCTTGATCCCCGCGTCGCGTCGGGCCAGGTGCGGCCCGACGTACGGCGCGAGTCGGGCGCGGTGCGCCGCTGCCTGCTCCTCGTACTCCTGCACCCGGTGAGAGTAGGTGGCCTCGGCCGGCCGGGCCAACCGCAGTCGACCGGGTCGGGCCCGACCAGGTCAGGCCCGACCGGGTCAGGCAGTGACGGTGACTGGTGTCGCGATCCGCGCCGGGCGACGACGGCGCCACGCGATCAGCAGCAGGCCGAGCGACAGCGGCACGGCCGGGCCCGTGAGCAGCGCACCGTAGAAGCTCTCCTCCGTCGTGAACACCAGCGTGTAGCTGCCCCACAGGGCAAGGGTCGTCGGGATGCCGGCCAGCATCCCGACGGCGTGGATGCGCCACTCCTCGTGGGCGACGGGATCGCTCGCCGCGCGCAGGTTGAGCTGCGTCAGCAGGATGCCCAGGCCGATGGCAACGGCGGCGGTGATGGTTACGCGGTCCACGCCGTCGAACACGTCGACGTACGCCGCGACAAGGGCCGTCAGCCCGACGGCACCGAGGCCGAGAGCGACGCGATCGAGCCACCTGCCGGGGAGTGGTGCGAGGTGCTCACGCTTGCGGGCGGCGGGGACCATCCGTGACGCGAGGACGGCGGCCATGGGTGCCCAGACCGCCTCGACGGCGCCGCCTGCGAGGTTCGTGACCTCCTGGCTCGCGTCCGGCCAGGCCAGGCCGAACAGCATGTAGAGGACCCGGAGGAACGGGGCGGTGCAGAGCAGCGCGAAGGCGAACGCCATCAGGATCCTGTGGCTCGCCTGATGTCCTCGGCGGATCGCCAGCCAGCCGAGTGCCGTGGCCAGTGCGGTGGCGATGGCCAGCGCCCAGAGCTGCAGGTAGAACGCCGGACCGTCGTAGGTCCGGTGCGGGCCCACGACCACGAGGTAGGTCATGGCGCCACCCATCGCGACCAGCGTGAGGGTGACCTGCGCGCGACCGATCCAGCGGTGCACCCCGAGTCGCACGCGGCTCCGCGCGGTGAACTGGAAGACCGCGAGGCTGATGGCGATCGCGGCGAGTGCGGTGTGGGTGAGCAGGACCCAGCGATAGCGCTCGTAGACGTCGTGCTGCTCGAAGTGGATCGACCCCGGCCCCGTGGCGCGGTCGCTGCCGACGACGGCCGTGAAGGCGTGGTCCCAAAGCTGCGGGCCGCCGCCGAAGAAGCGGGCCATGAACTCTGCGGCCATCGGCGCATAGAGCAGCACGGTCGCGGCAACCGCGAACCAGCCGATGGTGGCGAGTCGTTTCTGCATGGTGGAGTCCCATCCTGTATAACAAGCGTTATGAACGAGTCTCCCGCATCTGACCGCTCGAGGGGAAGCCAGACCGCGGGTGACATGCGTCGCAGGCTGGTGGACGCAGCAGCCGCACTCCTCGCAGAGAGTGGCCCGTCGGCGCTCACCGCGCGCAAGGTCGCCGCCGCGGCAGGCACGTCGACGATGTCCGTCTACTCCCACGTCGGGTCGATGGAGCTGCTGGTCCGCGCCGTCGTGGAGGAGGGCTTCCGCACCCTCGAGGAAGTCCTCGTCGCCGTCGAACCGAGTGACGACCCGGTCCGGGACGTCGGCGCGCAGACCGCGGCGTACCTCCGCCATGCGACCACCCACCCGCACCTGTACGCCGTCATGTTCGGCACGCTCCCGCTCGGGCCCTACCGCGCGAGCGATCCTGCCGAGCTCAGGGCGGGTCGGCGGGAGACCCTCGACCGGATCGGCCACAACTGGGTCCGCGCTGTCGCGAGCGGGCGGATCGACGAGGCCCGCGAGTCCGACCTCGCGTTCACCTGGTGGAGCGCGATCCACGGCTACGCCCTGCTGGAGTCCTCCGGGCACATCCACGCGGAGCCCGGCCGGGTGCGCGTCCTCGAACGGCTGCTGACGGCGCTCTTCGTCGGCCTCGGCGACGATCCCGACCGCGCCGGGACCTCGGTCCGGGAGGGCTTGGCGGCCGGATAGGCTCAAGACCGTGCGCATCTGCAGATTCACCCCCCTGGCAAGCCGTGGCGAAGAAATCCAGTACGGAGTCCTGACCGGCGAGGTCGACCAGTTCGGCCAGCCGGCCGAGGACAGCGTGATCGTGGCGCTGGCCGGCGACCCGCTCTACGTCGGCATCAAGCTGCTGGAGCAGGAGCACCGCCTCGCCGACGTGAAGCTGCTGGCGCCCGTGCTGCCGCGCAGCAAGGTGATCGGCATCGGCAAGAACTACGCCGCGCATGCCAAGGAGATGGGCGGTGGCGTGCCGAGCGAGCCGCTGATGTTCCTCAAGCCCAACACCTCCGTGATCGGCCCCGGCGACACCATCCAGCTCCCGTCGCAGAGCGCCGAGGTCGACTACGAGGGCGAGCTCGCCGTCGTGATCGGGCGGATCTGCCGCGACGTGCCGGTCGAGCGCGCCTCTGAGGTGATCCACGGCTACACCGTCGCCAACGACGTGACCGCCCGCGACCTGCAGCGCAAGGACGGCCAGTTCACCCGGGCCAAGGGCTTCGACACGTTCTGCCCGCTCGGCCCGTGGATCGAGACCGAGCTCGACCCGTCGTCGATCAGCGTGCAGACCTACCGCAACGGGGACCTCGTGCAGGACGGCAACACCTCCGACATGGTCTTCGACATCCCGGCCCTGATCGCCCACGTCAGCAGCGTCATGACGCTCCTGCCCGGCGACGTCATCCTCACCGGCACCCCCGAGGGTGTCGGTCCCATGCAAGCCGGAGACGAGATCGAGATCGTCGTTGCCGGCATCGGATCCCTCACGAACAAGGTAGCCAAGAACTCATGACCAGTCCGTTGAGCAACGTCCGTGTGCGCATGGCGCCCTCCCCGACCGGCTCCCCGCACGTCGGCCTGGTCCGCACCGCCCTCTTCAACTGGGCGTTCGCGCGCCACCACGGCGGCACCTTCGTGTTCCGCATCGAGGACACCGACAAGGAGCGCAGCACCGACGAGTCGCTCGACTCGATCATCGACCTCTTCCAGTGGCTCGGTCTGGACTGGGACGAGGGCCCCGGAGTGGGCGGTCCCCACGCGCCGTACAAGCAGAGCGAGCGCAGCGACCTGTACGCCGACGCGCTGGCGAAGCTGCGTGCGTCCCGCTTCGCGTACGACTGCTTCTGCACGAACGACGAGGTCGACGCGCGCCGCAAGGTCTCCGGCTCCAAGGTGCTGGGCTACGACGGATTCTGCCGCGAGCTCACCGACGACCAGACCGCGGCGTTCGTGGCTGATGGCCGGCTGCCGGTCGTGCGGTTCCGGATGCCCGACGGGTCGATCACGTGGCACGACCTGGTGCGCGGCGACGTCACCTTCGAGACGCAGTTCGTCCCCGACTACGCGCTCTGCCGCACCAACGGCGACCCGCTCTACACGCTGGTCAACCCGGTCGACGACGCGCTGATGGACATCACGCACGTACTGCGCGGCGAGGACCTCCTCTCGAGCACCCCCCGCCAGATCGCGCTGCACGAGGCGCTGATCGAGCTCGGCATCGCGAAGCAGGTCCCTGAGTTCGGGCACCTGCCCTATGTGATGGGCGAAGGCAACAAGAAGCTCTCCAAGCGCGACCCCGAGGCGCACGCGCTGGCCTACCGCGACAACGGCTACATCCCGGAGGGCCTGCTCAACTACCTCGCGCTGCTCGGCTGGGCGATCGCTGCCGACCGCGACGTCTTCTCGCTCGAGGAGATGGTCGCCGCGTTCGACATCAAGGACGTCAACGCCAACCCGGCTCGCTTCGACATCAAGAAGTGCGACGCGATCAACACCGACCACATGAAGCTCCTCGCCGAGGACGAGGTCGGTCGTCGTATCCGGCCCTTCCTGGTGCGCGACGGCATCGTCTCCGACCCCGCGACGCCCGCGCAGGAGGCGTTGCTCACCGAGCTGCTGCCCCTGATCGCGCCGCGCCTGCGCAAGCTCACCGAGGCATCCGGCCTGGTGGCGTCGTTCTTCGTCTCCGACGAGGAGTTCGCGATCGACGAGGCCGCACGCGCGAAGGTGCTGACCGAGGGCGGGCTCGACGTCGTCAAGGCGGCGTACGACGCGCTCGCCGGCGTCTCGACCTGGGTGACCGCCGACATCGAGGCCGCGCTCAACGGCAAGCTGGTCGAAGAGCTCGGCCTGAAGCCGCGCGTCGCGTTCGGCCCGGTCCGGGTGGCCACCTCGGGTGCCCAGATCTCGCCGCCGCTGTTCGAGAGCCTCGAGATCCTGGGCCGCGAACGGACCCTGGCCCGTCTGCAGTCCGCGCTCGGCTGAGCGGGAGTGAGCGGGGCCCTGTGATGCAAGGCGATCTGGCCTACCACCAGCTGCAGCGGAGCGGTCCGCGCGGCTGGTGGCGCCCGCTGCTGGGCACCCTGGCCCTGGTGGCGACCATGGTCGGCGGCGGGCTCGTTCTCCTGGTTGCCGCGCTGCTCCAGGGCGCCTTCACCGGTGCCTCTGCTGACGAACTGACAGACCTTGCGACGCTGAGTGACCCGGGACCGGTCATGTTCGCCGCACTGCTGCTCTCGCTCGGACTCCTGGTGCCGGTCGCCTTCGTCGTCTCCTGGAGCCTGCACGGGATCACGCCGGGCTGGCTCACCTCCGTCGCAGGACGTGTGCGGTGGCGCTACCTTTTCGACTGCCTGGGTCTTGCCGTGGTCGCACTGATAGCGATGATCGCGGTCAGTGCCGTTCTGCCGACCGGGACCCGTGAGGAGATCACTGCGCAACCGCATCCTTTCGATGCTCGACTGGCTTACCTGCTTCTGCTGGCCCTCCTGCTCACCCCGCTGCAGGCGGCGGGTGAGGAGTACGTCTTCCGTGGGTACCTGATGCAGGTGTTCGGCGGTTTCCTCCCAACCGCACTGGCCGTGCTCGTCCCGGCGATTCTCTTCGCGGTCGCGCACGGCGCCCAGAGCCTTCCGGTCTTCATCGACCGCCTCGCGTTCGGACTCGTCGCGGGAGTCCTTGTGCTTCTGACCGGCGGACTCGAGGCAGGGTTGGCGATGCACATCGTCAACAACTGGGTCGCGTTCGGGCTGGCAGTCGTGCTCGGCAACCTCGGAGACTCGCTTCACCCGTCCGGCGGCACCTGGTGGTCGCTGCCGGGCACGGTCGTGCAGTCGCTGACCTACTTCGCCCTCGCTGTCTGGCTGGCGCGCAAGCAGGGTCTCGCCACACGCACCGCACTGCCCGGTCAGTCGGTCTGACTGAGCTCCACCAGCAGCAGCGGACCGCCGTCGTAGCGGCCGCCGTCGATCGCGAGCGCCAGCCCGCCGGCGTAGGAGAGCGCACCGTGTCCGGGCGTCGGCCCGCGCAGGGTCGCGACGATGCTGTGTCCGTGCACGAGGCGGGATCCGCCGAAACGCGCCAGCATCGCCTGCGCACGCTCCGCGCCACCCGGCCCGACGAAGCGGCGCCGCTGGGTCAGCGCGCGCCAGGCCTCGCGGAAGGTGTCGGAGTCCTCGCTGTGCAGGAGCCGGTGAACGGTCTGGTTGACCTCGTCGACCGTGCGTCCCCACTCGACGTACGCCGTGGAGTCGCTGTGCATGAGCAGGTCGTCGCCGACGCGGGTCATCGCCGGGAGTGAGCGCATCCAGGCGATGTCCTCGGCGGTCAGACCGCTCTGGTCGGTGGCGACGCCACCGTTGCGTCGCCACGCCATCGTGAAGTCGTCCTCGCCGAACAGCCAGACCGCGAGGGTGAGGATCTCGTGGTTGCCGAGCAGGACCTGGACCTGGTCGGGCGCCTGCTCCTGGAGCATGCGGACGAAGTGCACCACTCCGACGCCGTCGGGGCCGCGGTCGAGCAGGTCGCCGAGGACGAGGAGGCGGCTCGTGCCGCCGCTCCAGGTGCCGTCGGCATCGATCAGGCCCGCACGCTGAAGAGCGGTCCGAAGGTCGTCGAGGTGCCCGTGGATATCACTGATCGCGTAGGAGGAGGGCACGACGTCATCATCCCAGCCGGCACTGACAATTCCGACTCGGGCCGACCGCGGAGTACTGCCGGGAGCGGGCGTTTTGGAGTCCGGAGAGGCCGCCGTGTAAGGTTTTCCCTCGGCCCGGTTGGAGTGTTCAGCAGGGGTCGAACACCTTGGGATATGGTGTAATTGGCAACACAGCTGATTCTGGTTCAGTCGTTCTAGGTTCGAGTCCTAGTATCCCAGCCAAGTCCGGATCCATCGTTTCGCGACGATGGTCACACCGCCCGGATTTGTTGCGAAACAACAGTGAACGCTAGAGTTTCGCAGCGTTGCCGTAAGGCAACAACGCCCCCGTTGTGTAGTGGCCTAGCACGTCGCCCTCTCAAGGCGGTAGCGCCGGTTCGAATCCGGTCGGGGGTACAGAACGACGAAGGCCCGGTCCACCAGGACCGGGCCTTCGTGCATTTCCGTCGACTGCTTGAGGTCACAGGGCTGCGGTGCGCTTGTCGGTCTGGCGTGCGGCAGGCGCCAGCAGTGCGCTGGGGATCAGCAGGACGGCGACCGCGAGCAGCGCGTGCAGGGTGCCGACCTCGTCGGCGAGGAAGCCGAGCAGGGGAGGGCCGGCCAGGAACGCGACGTACGCAATCGTCGACACGACGCTGACGCGTGCGGCGGCGTGCGCCGGGTCGTCGGCCGCTGCGCTCATGCCGACGGGGAAGCCGAGGGACGCTCCGACGCCCCAGAGCACGATGCCGAGGGCGACGACAACCGGGTGGCCACCGAACCCGATGAGGAGTACGCCGACCCCTGCTGCGGCCATCGTCGCCAGCAGGACCGGTGTGCGGCCGTGGCGGTCGAGGAGTGTCGGGCCGACGACGCGGCCGGTCGTCATGGCCGTCACGAAGAGGCCGAATCCGGCCACGCCGACCCAGTGCGGCACGTCGTACCCGTCGATCAGGGCGATGGCCAGCCAGTCGTTCGCGGTTCCCTCGGTGACTGCGAGTGCGAAGACCATCAGTCCGATCAGCAGGGTCCGCGGCTCGCGCCAGGCGGCCAGTGCGCTCTGCGTCGATCCGGTCGCGGAAGCCTCTGCCGTGTGGGGGAGGAAGCCCGCCGTCGTCGCCTGGATGACCGCGAAGGTCAGCAGGGCGACGCCGGCCAGGTGCCACTCCATCTGCAGTCCAGCCCAGGTGACCAGCGCGCCCACGCCTGCGCCGACCACCGTTCCGAGGCTGAAGCCTGCGTGGAAGCGCGGCATGATCGTGCGGCCCAGCCCGTGCTCCACGGCTGCGCCCTCGACGTTCATCGCCACGTCCCAGCTGCCGATCCCGAGCCCGTAGGCGAAGAGCCCGGCGGCGGCCAGTGGCACGTTCGCGAGAGCGCTGATGCCGAAGGTGGCGACGACCAGGCCCGCGAGACCGGCGGTCACTCCGCAACGGACCACCGCTGCGGCGCCCCACCGGTTGATCAGGGCGCCGGTCGTGGGCAGTGTCAGGACCGAACCGATCGCCATCGCCAGGAGCAGCAGGCCGAGCTGGCCGTTGGTGAGCCCGAGGCCTCCGCGCACCTCCGGTATGCGCGACACCCACGAGGCGAAGCAGAAACCGTTGAGGAAGAAGGAGAGCATCACCGCGTTGCGGGAGCGGAGAACGGGGGCCATGGGAGCACTTTCGGGCGTTGGAGACCGCCTCGGCGGACGTGCGTAAACGTTTGCGTCACCGTAGGCCCCGCCCGGTCGGGCGCGCCAGTGCATTCCGTGCCCCGCCCTGATGCGCCCCTGCCCTCGGCGTGCCTCCATCGTCGTCGGACATTCCGGACCTAGCGTTCGGACGGAGATGACACTGCTCCAGTACGCCGCCACCAGGGAGCGCCTGCGCGTCTCGACGGACGGTCAGTCTCGGGAGTTCGACGAGCACGAGGTGCGCCTGGGCCCCCTCGCGCTCCAGCGCACGGCGAGCGGCTGGTCCGTGCGCGACGTCGGCGAGACGCCGATGCTCTACCTCGACGGTTGCCGGGTCGTGCAGCTGCCGCTCTTCCGCGGACGCCCGATCGCCGTCCATGTCGGCGCGCCCGATGGCCAGCTCGTCGAGCTCGAGGTGCTCGAGCCGATGGCTTCCGTGACCGAGACGGTCTTCCGGTCCGAGGACTTCGTCGACGAGTGGATCGAGCCGGAGCCCGAGCGGGCCAGTGCCTACGTGCCACCCGCCGCCTATGTAGCGCCGGCGCGGGTTTTCGAGACCTACGTCCCGCCGCAGCCCGAGGCTGTCGCGGAGCTTGAGCTTGAGCTTGAGCTTGAACCGGAGCCGCTCGCCCACCTCGAGCCGGCTCAGGAGATGTCTGCCTCCGACTCCGTGCTGGTACAGATTTCCGCCCCCGCTGCCCCCGAAATCTGTACCAACACCCAGGCGGGGAGGGACGCCCCCTCCGTCGGCGAAAAGGGCAACAACACGGAGTCGGCAGCGGATACCCCTGCGCCGGCACCGACACGGCCACCGACCCCGGCGCGGACGCCAGGACCGACCGCCGTCCCGGCCGTGCGGCGTACGTCGGTTCCCGCCGTCGTCACGCCCGAGCCCGGCGCGCTGATCGTCGACCGCGTCTCGGTCACCACCGGCAACGGCCACCGCCTGCTCGACAACATCAGCTTCGCCCTCGCCCCGGGCAGCCTCACCGCCGTGATCGGCCCGTCCGGTTCCGGCAAGTCGACCCTGCTTCGCGCACTCACCGGTGAGGCCCCGGCCACCACCGGCCGCGTCGTCTGGGACGGCCACGACCTCGACAGTGAGCGCGACCGGGTCCGGTTCCGCATCGGCGTGGTCCCGCAGGACGACCTGCTGCACCGACAGCTGACCGTCGAGCAAGGCCTCAGGTACGCCGCAGCCCTGCGCCTGCCGCCCGACACCACGCACTCCGAGCGCGAGGCGCGCGTCGACGAGGTCCTCGACCAGCTCGGCCTCACCTCGCAGCGCCGCCAGCGCATCGGCAGCCAGCTCTCCGGCGGACAGCGCAAGCGGGTCTCGATCGCCACCGAACTGATCACCGCGCCGTCGCTGCTCTTCCTCGACGAGCCCACCTCCGGGCTCGACCCCGGCTTCGACCGCAGCGTGATGGAGCAGCTGCGCGGGCTCTCCCGCGAGGAGCGGATCGTCGTCGTGGTCACCCACTCCGTCCTCGGCCTCGAGGCGTGCGACAACGTCGTCGTCCTCGCCCGTGGCGGTTCCGTTTGCTACGTCGGTCCGCCCGAGGGCGTGCTCGACCACTTCGGCTGCGCGGCGTACCCGGAGCTCTTCGATCTCCTCGAGTCGGGCACGGTGCCGCCGCGCCCCTCGACGGCGAGCGTTCCGCGCCCCTCCCTGCGCCCACCCGGCACGCTGTCGGTGCCGCCCCGGCAGAGCCCGCCGATGCAGCTCGCCACGCTGGTACGACGCTGCCTGGCGGTCACCCTGGCCGACCGGCTCACGCTCGCCATGCTCGTCCTCATGCCACTGCTCCTGGCTGCCCTCAGCCGGGTCGTTCCGGGGGAGGGCGGGCTGTCGCTGGTCGCGGCGCGCGCCGCCGGGGCCACGCGGATGAATCTCGGCCAGGAAGCCGGCCAACGGCTCACCCTGTTGCTCGTCGCAGCGACCCTGATGGGCGCGGCGATGGCGATCCGGGAGCTGGTGAAGGAGCGGGCCGTCGTCCGTCGGGAGTACGCCGTCGGACTCTCTCCGGGCGCCTACGTGCTGGCGAAGGCACTGGTGCTGGGTGCGCTCTGCTTCGGCCAGGGACTGCTGGTCACCTGGCTGGCGCTGGCCGGGCTTCCGGGACTGGACGCCGATGGCGTTCGCGGGCACGGGCTGTGGGAGATCGCGTTGGTGACGGGGCTGCTGACCGTGGCATCAGCGTTCCTGGGCCTGCTCGCCTCAGCGCTGGTTCAGTCGGTCGAGCAGGCGATGCCCGCCCTGGTCGCCCTGGTGATGGGCCAGCTCGTGCTCTCCAGTGCCCTCGTCCAGGTGGCCGGTCGGCCGGTCCTGGAGCAGATCGCGTGGCTGGCTCCGGCACGCTGGGCACACGCCGCCAACGCGGTCAGCGTGCACCTCGAGCGCGCGAAGAACGGCGTGCCGGGTGCAGTGCCCGACCCCCTCGCGGCATACACGACAGGACAGTGGGACCGCGACCTGATGGTGCTGGTCGCGATCGCCACTGTCCTGCTGCTGCTCACGCTCCGTGCGGTGCGCCGCAGTCTTCGCGCCTGACCCCGCTCGGGCTCAGGGCTTGACCGCGATCACGGGGCAGTCGGCGCCGAGGATCACACGCTGCGCGACGCTGCCCATGATCAGCTTGCCGACCGGGGACCGGCGGTGGACCGCGACCACGATCAGGGTCGCCGCCACCTCCTCGGCCACGTCGAGCACCTGGTCGGCGATGTCGCTGCCCATGCTCTGCCGGATCTCGAACGGCACCGCGGTCTCGGTCAGCACCCTCCGGAGGTCCTCGACCTGCGAACCGCGGGCGTAGTGGTCGTCCACCAGCGAGTCGCCGCGGGTGGCGTTGACCACCACGAGTGACGCACTGCGCAGCCGGGCCTCGGACACGGCGTGCTCGATGGCAGTGCGACCGAAGTCGTCGGGACTCCAGGACACCACGATCTTGGCGCTCATCAGCTCACCATCTCCTTCTGGTCCGCGGGTCCGGACGGGTCAGTCGGCCCGGACGGTGTGTTGTTCCGGCCGCGGAGCACCGCGCCCAGGACGAGGGGTACGGCGACGGCGAGCGCGATGATCACGTAGACGATGACCGCGAGCGGCTCGTTGACGAGACCGGAAGCGTCGCCGCCGGAGAGCGCCAGCGCCTCGCGGAACTTCAGCTCCATCGTCGGGCCGAGGATCAGGCCCAGGATCAGCGGAAGGACCGGGATCGCGAAGCGCCGCATCGCGAACCCGAGGGCACCGAAGACCAGCAGCAACACCAGGTCGAACGCCCGCTGCCGCGCGGCGTACGCCCCGAGCGAGGCGAAGAACAGGATGCCTGCGTAGAGGTACGGACGCGGGGTGCGGAGCAGCTTGGCCCACAACGGCGCCAGCGGCAGGTTGAGCACCAGCAGCAGGGTGTTGCCGATCAGCAGGCTCGCGAGCAGGGTCCACACCAGGTCGGAGTGCTCGGTCATCAGCTGGGGACCGGGTTCGATGCCGTAGTTCTGGAACGCCGCCAGCATGATCGAGGCGGTCGCCGTCACCGGGAGACCCAGCGCCAGCAGCGGGACGAAGGTGCCCGCTGCGGAGGCGTTGTTGGCGGCCTCGGGTCCGGCCACGCCCTCGATGGCGCCCTGGCCGAACTCGCTCTTCTTGCCGGCGAGGCGACGCTCGAGCAGGTACGACAGGAACGTCGGCGTCTCGGCGCCACCGGCCGGGACTGCTCCGAAGGGGAACCCGATCGCGGTGCCGCGCAGCCACGGCTTCCAGGAGCGACCGAAGTCCTCACGGCTCAGCCACGGGGTGCCGCCGACCGGGATGATCTCCAGCGGCTTGCGACGCAGGTGCGCCGCGACCCAGAGTGCCTCGCCGAGGGCGAAGACGCCGACCGCGACGACGACGATGTCGATGCGGTCCGCGAGCAGGGTGCTGCCGAAGTCGACGCGGGACTGTGCCGTGTTGAGGTCGAGGCCGACCAGACCGATGGTGAGGCCGACGAAGAGTGCGATGAACCCACGCAGTCGCGAGGAGCCGAGCACGCCGGTCACCAGGACCATGGCCAGCAGGATCACCGCGAGGAACGACGGGGCGCCGATCTCGACAGCGAGGTCGGCCATGGTCGGGGCCAGGAAGACCACGAGCATCGTGCCGATCGTGCCGGCGATGAACGAGCCGATCGCGGCGGTGGCCAGGGCCTGCGCGGCCCGTCCGCGCTTGGCCATCCGGTTGCCCTCGATCGCCGTCATCACCGAGGCGGACTCACCGGGTGTGTTGAGCAGGATCGAGGTCGTGGAGCCGCCGTACATGCCGCCGTAGTAGATGCCGGCGAACATGATGAACGCCTGCGCCGGCTCGAGGCCGTAGGTGACAGGGAGCAGCAGGGCCACGGCCATGGCCGGGCCGATGCCGGGGAGGACGCCGACGAACGTGCCGAGCAGCACGCCGAGGGCAGCCCACATGAGGTTCTCGGGGGTGGCGGCGGCGGAGAGGCCGCCCCACAGCAGGTCGAGGCTCTCCATCACAGGATCCCGTCGAGGATGCCCGGCGAGAGCGGGATGCCGAGGCCGACGTAGAAGGCGTACCAGCTGCCGACCGACAGCACGATCCCGATCAGGATGTCGCGGACCAGGGTCCGGCTGCCGAGCGCCCAGGCGCTTCCGGCGAAGAGGATCGCTCCGTTGATCGCCCAGCCGAGCACGCCGAGGGTGGCGGCGGTGAAGACCAGCACCACGACCAGCTTGGCCAAGGTGGCCCAGTCGGCGGGGTGGGTCAGGTCGACGTCCTCGCCCTCTTCTGCCTGCGGGCGGTCGCCGCGGGCGGTTGCCACCGCGAGCAGGATTCCGAGGACGAGGAGGACGGAGCCGACGACGTACGGGAAGGCGCGGGGGCCGACCGGGTCGCCGAAGCCGACGTTCAGGGTGGTCGCGTCGTAGACGGTGTAGCCGCCGAGGGCCACCAGCAGCGTGGCCAGGAGGTACTGCCCGCGGTCGACGGCCCGCGTGGGGGCGTCCGGTTCGAGTGTCGTGCTCACAGCAGTCCCAGCTCCTCAAGCGTTGTCGAGACCCGCTCGTCCTGGTCCTCCAGGAACGCGGTGAAGTCGTCTCCGGTGCGGAAGGCGTCGATCCAGCCCTTCTCCTTGAGCGCGGCCTGCCACTCGGGGCTGTCGTGCATCTCCTCGAGCAGCGCGATCAGCTCGTCGCGGCGCTCCTCGGAGATGCCTGGCGGTGCGAGGACGCCGCGCCAGTTGGTGAAGACCAGGTCCACCCCGGACTCGGTCAGGGTCGGCACGTCCTTGACGGACTTGCCGGTGAGTCGCTCCTCGCCCGAGACGGCCAGGACCCGGAGGTCGCCGGCCGCGATCTGGCTCTCGAACTCGCCGACGCCGGAGAAGCCGACCTGGATCTTGTGGCCGAGCAGGGCACTGGTCAGCGGGCCGCCGCCGTCGTACGTCACGTAGCGGACCTCGCGCGGGTCGACGTCGGCCGCGCTCGCCAGCTGCATCGGGAAGAGGTGGTCGGGACCGCCGGGGGAGGAGCCGCCGCCGACGACGATGCTGTCGGGGTCCTTGCGCCAGGCCTCGAGGAAGTCATCGATCGTCTTGTACGGCGAGTCCGCCGGCACGAGGACGCCCTCCTGGTCCTCGATCAGCTGGGCCAGCGGGGTCGCGTCCTGCGGCCGCTGCTCCAGTCCGAGGGAGTAGGTGGCGCCGACGACGCCGAGCCCCACCGTCATCATCAGGTGGTCGTCGCCCTCGGCGTTCATCAGGCGCGACATGGCGACCGAGCCGCCGCCGCCGACGATGTTGGTGACCTCGAAGCTGCCCTTGATGACGTCGTTCTGCTCCATGACCCGGATCGCCTCGCGGCCGGTCTGGTCGTAGCCGCCGCCGGGGCTGTTCGGGATCCACATGGTCATGTCGTCGCCCTGGTCGCCGCGGGTCACTCCGCAGCCGGTGGCAAGGGTGGCGGCAAGCGCCAGCGCGACGGCGGAAACCAGCCGTCGTGTGCGCGGTGTGCTGCCGGGAGTCATGGCTCTCCTGAGGGTCGGGGATGCAACATTCCGATCATGGTGCGAAGGTGTGGCGGTCGTCACTCTTGGGAAACCAATGGAGGTTGTGAAACTTGTGGTCGCTGCGCAGCGGTGAGCGAGGACCGTCGGGCAGCCGACGTGTCCTGGCCGTCCAGACGCTGGCCGGGCAGTTCCTCGCCCTCCAGCTGGTGGTGCTCCTGCTCGTCCTGACGGTCGCCAGCGCCGTGTCGGTGCGGCAGAGCGCAGCCGACTTCCGCGACACGAGGGGAGTCCTGCTGCTGCGGGGTGCCGAGCGACTGGCCGGCACCGAGCCGGTCCGCGTGGGCCTCGGCGAGCGCCCGATCGAACCCGAGACCCTCACGGCGTACGCCGAGGCGGAGCGTCGCAACCTCGGCGCGACCGCAGTGCTGTTCACCTCGCCAGGCGGGGCGGTGCTCGCGGGCTCCGGCGCCGGTGCCGCGCGAGGCGAGGTCGACCTCGGCCCGAGCACGGCCCGAGACCTGCGCGCGTGGACCGGCGACCTCACGGTGGAGGGCGAGCGCTCGGTGGTCGCCCACGTGCCGGTGGTGAGCAACGACGGTGACCTGCTGGCCATCGTGGTGATCGCGGAGAAGTACCCCTCCCTCATGCAGCGAGCCCGGGCGGTGCTTCCCGACCTGGGCACCTTCCTCGGACTGGGGCTCGCGCTGGGTGTGGCCGGGTCCTGGCTGCTCTCCCGGCTGATCCGGCGCCGTACCCGGGGACTGGAGCCCGCCGAGATCGCCGCGCTCGCTGACCAGCGGGAGGCGCTGCTCCACTCGATCCGTGAGGGTGTCGTGGCCGTGTCTCCCGATGGCACGGTGACGGTCCTGAGCGACAGTGCACGCGAGCTGCTCGGGTTGCCCGATGGCAGCGAGGGCCGCACGCTCGACCAGCTCGAGATCGAGCCAGCTGTCCGCGCGGCACTGGCCGGAGGCTCGAGTGCGCGCGATCAGGTCGTGGTGGTCGATGGCCGCGTGGTCGTCCTCAACCGCAGCCCCGTGCACCACGGTGGGCGCCGCGTCGGCACCGTGACCACGCTGCGCGACCGCACGGAGCTGATGGCGATGCAGAGCGAGCTGAGCGCGCGGCGCAGCGTGACGGACACGCTGCGCGCGCAGACCCACGAGTTCCAGAACCAGCTGCACACGATCTCCGGCCTCGTCCAGCTCGGCGAGTACGACGAGGTCCAGGCCTTCGTCGGCACGCTCGCCCGGCGCCGCGCGGCGATCAGTGACACGGTGACCCGGCTCGTCGACGACCCGGCTGTCGCGGCCCTGCTGGTGGCCAAGGTGAGCCTCGCCGCCGAGCGCGGCGTCGAGCTGCGCCTCGCGGAGCAGACCGCCCTCCCGCGGCTCGACCCGGACCTGTCGGCGGACGTCGGCACCGTGCTCGGCAACCTCGTCGACAACGCGGTCGACGCCACGGTGGCGTCGGGCGGCCCGACCGTCGACGTACACCTGCGTGACGACGACGGCATCGTCGTGGTCCAGGTCGCCGACACCGGAGCCGGAGTGGCTCCCGACGCGGTGAGCGAGGTCTTCCGGAGGGGCTGGACGACGAAGCCCGGCGACGCGAGCGGCCGCGGGGTCGGCCTTGCGCTGGTCCAGGTGGTCTGCGAACGTCGCGGAGGTTCGGTGTCGGTGCACAACGAGACGGGAGCGGTCTTCACGGCACGGCTCCCGCGGTCGAGGAGAGACGGATGACCAGTCCCGAGCAGTCCGGGCAGCCGGATGAGATCGCGGTCCTGGTCGTCGACGACGACTTCATGGTGGCCTCGATCCACACCCGGTTCGTCGACCGGACCGCCGGCTTCCGGGTGGTCGGCAACGCTGCGACCGGCACGGCGGCACTGGCCGAGGTGGCCCGGCTGCGCCCCGACCTCGTGCTCCTCGACGTCCACCTGCCGGACCTCAGCGGACTCGACGTGCTGCGACGGCTGCGTGCCGGTGGGGACGACGTCGGCGTGATCATGGTGACCGCTGCGCGCGAGGCAGACACCGTGCGCAGTGCTGCGGCCAACGGTGCCGCGCACTACCTCGTGAAGCCGTTCGAGTACGACGACCTGCGCGTGCGGCTGGAGGCGTTCCGCTCGGCGTACCTCGCCCTGGGGGACTCGGGCTTCGCCGAGCAGGGGGCCATCGACGCGCTGTTCGTGCCTGCCGGCCTGGCCCGCCGGGCCGATCCCCCCAAGGGCCTCAGCGAGCCGACCGCGGCACTGGTGCTCGCCGCGCTCACCGAGGCAGGGGAGCTTTCGGCTGCCGAGTGCGCAGCCGGGCTCGGCCTCTCGCGGGTGACTGCACGCCGCTACCTCGAGCACTTCGTGACGACCGATCAGGCGGGAGTGCGCCTGCGCTACGGCGGTGGGCGTCCCGAACGGATCTACCTCGCCCGCTGACCGCTCGGCCCGAAACGAATTTCTGGGGACGCCCGAACCTCGCGGTCGATGACCGTGGCGAAGAGCTCCGGCAGGTCGTGGCCGACGAAGTGGGCGGCGCCGGGGATCTCGGCGATCCGATGGCCGCAGGCCTGGCTCAGCGCTGCGGCCGCAGCGGCCCGCTGAGGTCCGGACGCGCTGCCCCAGGTGACCAGGACCTGGCCGGCATCGGGGTGTGCGCGCGCCGGCTCGAACGCCCGGAACATCGCCAGCTCACGGGCAGTGACGGTGTCGTCGATCCCGCTCACCTCGTCGAGATCACCGAGCAGGGACGGACTCCACGCCGGTCCGTAGAGTGCGCGGGCGAAGCCGTGGGTGCCTCCGGACGCGAACGCTGCCGCGATGGGACCGAGCAGACCCGGAAGAAGCGACCCGACCGCGGGCTCGTGCAGGACTGCACCGGCCAGCGGAATGCCCTGCGCTGCGAGCGCCAGTCCGAGGGTCGCGCCGCCGCTCATGCCGACCACCCAGGCACCGTCGACCAGGGGGGCCAGTGCGGCGAGCTCTGTCGCCAGGTCGCCGCTCCGTGGCCGATCCGGCGTCGCCACAACGTGCCCGAGATCGGTCAGGACGCCCGCGCACCGCGCCCAGACCTGTGGGCCGACCGCGGCTCCGGGGACCAGCACGATGTGCGCCATGCCCGAACCCTAGGTCAGTGCTCCCGGACGAGGTGCTCGTTCCCGCATTCGTAACAGAACAGGGGATATGTCCGAAACATCCTGCATACAGCGTTGGATACAGGCCGGAATACAGGGCCGGGACTCGGGACGGAGACGGTGGACGTGGCACAGGGACGCGGGAGATCGGCGGGGGCTCGGACCCTCCGCGAGCGCGCTTACTCGGAGATCCGGAGGTTGGTCATGGTGGGTGAGTTCCCCACAGGAGTGCGCCTCGCCGAGGAGCAGATCGCCGACCAGCTGAAGGTGTCGCGCACCCCGGTCCGGGAGGCATTCGTCCGTCTGCACGCCGACCGGCTGCTCAAGCGTTTCGACGACGGTGGCTACTACGTCGCGGAGATCGATCTCTTCGATCTTCGCGACCTGTACGAGCTCCGGCTGACGCTGGAGGTCCAGGGCATCGTCCGTGCGCGGGAGCCCGGGATCTCTCACGACCGCGATGCGCTGGTCGAGCTGCGGCGGGTGTGGGAGCAGATCGCGAGCGCGCCACCGCCAGCCGACGGGTCCTTCATCGAGCTCGACGAGAGCTTCCACCTGGCGCTGTTGCGCGCGTCGGGCAACATCGCCCTGATCGAGACGCTGGAGTCGGTGAACGTCCGGATCCGTCCGGTGCGGACCTTCGACTTCCTCACCGAGGACCGCGTCGTGCAGAGCACCCAGGAGCACATCGCCATCGTCCAGGCGCTCCTCGACGGCGACATCGACCTGGCCGCGGATCGCCTGCGGGAACACATCGGCGCGAGCCTCGAGATCGTCGAGCAGCGCGCTTCGGAAGCCATTCGGCAGCGCGCCCTGCGCAGCCGGCAACTCAGAGGGGCATGAGCCTATGGAGCCGATCCGCCGTCACCCGCTGCTCGAGGTGCTGGGCCTCACGAAGCACTTCGGGGAGGTCAGGGCCAACACCGACGTGAGCCTCGAGGTCTGGCCCGGCGAGGTGCACGCGCTGGTCGGCGAGAACGGCGCCGGCAAGAGCACGCTGCTGAAGATGATCTACGGCGTCTACCGCCCCGACCACGGCCAGTTCGTCGTGGATGGCAGGGAAGCGATCATCCACAGCCCCTCGGATGCTCGAAAGCTCGGCATCGGCATGGTCTTCCAGGACCTGCGCCTGGTGCCCGCGCTCACGGTGGTGGAGAACATCGCGCTGGCGCTGCCCGAGGGGCCACTGCTCCGGCCCGGGCCGCTGGCACGGCGGATCACGGCCGCGAGCGAGACGTTCGGGCTGGCGGTCAACCCACACGCCAAGGTGGCCCACCTGTCCATCGGTGAGCGGCAGCGGGTCGAGATCCTCAAGGTGCTGATGACCGGCGCTCGCCTCGTGATCCTCGACGAGCCGACCAGCGTCCTCGCACCGCAGGAGGTCGAGGCCCTCTTCCGGGTGGTCGATCATCTGCGGTCGCAGGGCTTCGGGGTCATGATCGTCACCCACAAGCTCGATGAGGTCCGAGCCATCGCCGATCGTGCGACCGTGCTCCGCGGGGGCATGACCGTCCTCCAGAACGTGGTTCCCTCCGACTACACCAACGCCGAGATGGTCGAGGCGATGGTGGGCCGCAGCGTCGCGGACCTGGTCCGGCGCCCGGCGAGCGGCCTGGTCGAGGCTGAGGTCACGCTGGAGCTCGTCGATGTCGACTGCCACGGGGACAAGGGCCACCTCGCTGTTTCCGGGGTCAACCTGACGGTCACCGCCGGAGAGCTGGTCGGCGTCGCAGGAGTCGCGGGCAGTGGCCAGCGCGAGCTGTGTGAGGTCGTGCTGGGTCTGCGCCGGCCACACAAGGGGAGCGTCCGGCTGCGCGGCGCCACGATCCGTACGCCGGGCGGTGCGCTTGCAGCGGGGGCCGCGAGTGTCCCGGAGGATCCAGTGGCCGACTCGGTCGTCGGGCGGCTCACGGTCCTGGAGCACATGGCCCTCAGCGGCCGGCCGCTGCCCGCGCGACGTTTCGGCGTGGACTGGCGTTCGATCCTGCGCCGGACCAACGACGACAACGCACGGCTCGGGCTCCGGATCGCGGCCTCGACGCGGCGCCTCGAGGAGCTCTCGGGCGGCAACATCCAGCGCGTCGTGCTCACCCGTGAGCTGGCGCTCGACGCATCGCTGCTCGTCGCGGCGTACCCGAGCCGGGGGCTCGACATCGCCAACGTACGCCGGACCCAGGAGCTGCTCCTCGAACGACGGGAGGCGGGCGCGGGGGTGCTCGTGGTCTCGGAGGACGTGGACGAGCTGATGAGCCTCGCCGACCGGATCGTCGTGATGCACCAGGGCCGCATCTCGGGCTGCCTGGAGAGTCACGAGTTCGATCGCCAGCGCATCGGCGAGCTGATGATCGGTGGCGTGGCATGACCGCCACGATGGCTGCTCCGGAGTCGGACCTGGCGACCGCGCCCCCTCGATGGAGGGGCCCGCTCCTGGTCGTGTCCCGTTGGGTGCTGGCGCTAGCGGGCGCGCTGGTGATCTTCAGCGCGCTGCTGCTCGCCAAGGGCGCGAACCCGGTCGACGCGATGCTCGCGATGGTCTCGTCCACCTTCACCCAGCAGCGCTCGGTGGAGCAGATCTTCATCCAGATGTCGCCGCTGGTCCTGGGCGCCCTGGCGGTCGCCGTGCCGGCACGTGCCGGGCTCACGAACGTGGGTGGAGAGGGCCAGATCATCATCGGCGCCGTCGCCGCGTGTGGCACCTTCCTGTTGCTCGGGGAGTCCATCGGTGGCCCGGTGCTGGTGCTTCTGATGCTGGTTGCCAGCGCGCTCGCCGGCGCTGCCTGGGCAGGACTCGCGGCAGGTCTCCGCCTCCTCGCCGGCGTCAACGAGGCGATCAGCACGCTGCTGCTCAACTTCGTGGCGCTCGACGTGCTCCTGTTCCTGATCTACCAGCCCTGGCGCGAGAGCCCGACCGGCCAGCCCACCACCCTCGAGCTCGCCGACAGTGCCAAGCTGCCCGTGCTCGCGGGGACCAGCGTCCATGTCGGGATCGTCCTGGCCGTGGTGCTGGTCGTCGTCGTCCACCTCGTGCTCAACCACACCCGCTGGGGCTTCCGTGTGTCGGTGGCGGGAGGCAACTCGGAGGCAGCGCGACGCAGCGGGATGAAGGTGCCGATCCTGCTCTGCTCGGCCCTCCTCATCGGCGGAGCGCTGGCCGGGCTCGCGGGCATGATCCACTTCGCGGGCGTCGAGTACAAGCTCCGCCCGGGCTTCGGCAGCCAGCTGGGCTACACCTCGTTCCTGGCCTGCTGGCTGGCCCGGCACCGACCCTTCCCGATCCTGCTCGCTGCGTTCACCTTCGCGGCTCTCTCGGTCGGCAGCGACAGCCTGCAGCTGGACTCCGGCGTCCCTGCGGCCTCGATCAACGTCCTGACCGCCCTGATCCTCCTCGCCGTCCTCGGGTTCACGGCCTCACGGAAGAAGGCCAGCGCATGAGTCTGCTCGAAGACGTGATGGGCGGAGGTGTCCGAGGCGGCACCTCGATCATGTACGCCGCGCTCGGCGAGACCATCGGCGAACGAGCCGGTGTCATCAACCTCGGCACCGAAGGGTCGATGCTCGTCGGTGCCCTGGGCGCCTATGCGATCGCGGTCGAGACCGGCGACCCGTGGTGGGGAGTGGTGGCGGGAGCCGTCGCCGGCGGAATGCTCTCCGGGCTGCACGCCTACCTCGTCGTCCGGCGCGGCGCCAGCCAGTTCGCCTCGGGCCTCAGCCTGCTCTTCCTCGCGCTCGGCCTCACCTCGCTCTTCGGCGCGGCGTACGTCGGGCAGCCGGTCGTCGCGCTCGGGCGCTGGGACGTCCCCGTGCTCAGCGACCTGCCCGTGCTCGGGCCGATCCTGTTCCGCCACGACCCGCTGATCTACCTCAGCTACGCGCTCGTGCCGCTGACCTGGTGGGTGCTGTTCCGGACCCGGATCGGTCTGCTCGTGCGCACGGCGGGAGAACGCTCCGACTCGCTCGAGGTCAACGGCTACAGCGCGGCGCGGATCCGCGCAGGCGCAGTGGTGGTCGGCGGCATGTTCGCCGGCCTCGGCGGGGCGCATCTCTCCATCGCCTATGCGAACGCCTGGTTCGAGAACATGGTCTCCGGCCGTGGGTTCATCGCCGTCGCGCTGGTGATCTTCGCGGTCTGGAGCCCGCTGCGCGTGATGGGTGGCGCCTACCTCTTCGGCATGGCGATCGCCCTCGGCCCCGCCCTGCAGGCCAGGGGCTCGGAGCTGAACCAGTTCGCCCTCGACGTGATCCCGTTCCTGCTCACCCTGATCGTGCTCGCGGTCCTCGGCCGCCGCACTCTCTCGGCAGCACCCGCCGAACTCAAGCGGGTCTTCGAGAACAGCACCTGACGCCAGACCGCACCACCCGCACCACGAGATCGACCCACCAAAGAACGCCGCGCCGGACTCTTCTGAGTATTGGACCACTCGAGACCGGCGCGGCGCGCGAACACGAAAGGGAATCCCCTCATGTCCATGCGCAAATCTACCGCTGGTGCGATCGCGGGCGTCGCTGTGACGCTCGTGCTGACCTCCTGCGCCTCGGCCACCGATCCCCAGAGCGACGTCACCGATGGTGCTCCGGGAGAGGGGACCACGGCCATCGGCTTCATCACCGTCGGCCCGAAGGACGACTTCGGCTACAACCAGGCTGTCTTCGAGGGCAGCGAGGCCGTCAAGAAGGCCTATCCCGACATGGAGATCCTCACCGCGGAGAACGTCCCCGAGGACGACACCGCGGCGACCACCATGGAGAAGATGATCGACAAGGGCGCCAAGCTGATCTTCGCGACCAGCTACGGCCACCTGGATGCCGCGCTGAAGGTCGCCGAGGCCCACCCGGACGTCGTCGTCGTCCAGCAGGGCAACACGATCACCACCGACGTCCCGAAGAACAGTGGCACCTACTTCGGCACGGTCTACGAGCCGATGTACCTCGCCGGCATCGCCGCGGGATCAGCCACGAAGACCGACAAGCTCGGCTACGTCTATGCGTTCCCGATCCCGCAGACGATCGCCAACATCAACGCGTTCGAGCAGGGCGCGCTGAGCGTCAACCCGGATGCCGAGACGATCACCGTCAGCACGTCCGACTGGTGCAACCCGGGCAAGCAGCAGGCAGCGGCCGAGAGCCTGCTCTCGCAGGACGTCGATGTCCTGACGCAGCACCAGGACTGCACGGCCACCGTCATCCAGGCCGCCGAGAAGGCCGGCGCGATGACCGTCGGCTACCACGCTGACGCCTCGTCGATCGCCCCCGAGGGCTGGCTCACCGGTGCGGTCTGGAACTGGGGTCCGCTCTACACGGACATCGTGAAGACCGTTGTCGATGGCGACTTCGTCGGCAGCGAGTACAACGCCAACTTCCGGGTCGGCTACAAGACCGGCACCAACCCCTTCGTGCTGGCCGGCTACGGGGACCAGATCTCGGAGGCCACCCAGAAGGCGATCACCGAGGCACAGGCGTGGCTCGCGACCGACGAGGGCTCCCCGTTCGCGGGCCCGGTCGAGGACCAGTCCGGCAAGGTCGTGATCAAGGACGGCGCCATCCCGACGTACGCCGAGAACGACGGCATGGGCTTCTTCGTCAAGGGCGTCATCGGCAAGCTCGCCCAGTAGCAGTCGGCCCACAGAGATAGACAGAGGCGGATCGACATGACTGCGCACACCGTCCCCGGCAGTACGCCGTACGCCTGGCCCTGGCACGGCCGGCTGGACCCGCGAAGGACCGTCCTCGTCGTGGTGACACCCACGCACGGGCCGTCGCTGAGCGGGACCGGGGCCGGTGATGCGCTCTCGGAGATCGCCCGGACGCTCCGTTCGGCAGGCGGCAGGGTCGTCCACGTGACGACCCTGCCGCCCCCGGCGGACCGGCAGTCGGCACCGGTCGGTCAACTCCCGCTGGAGGCCGACCTCACGATCGCGGCGGCCGGCGTCGACGGCTTCTACGGAAGCAGCCTCGACGCCGACCTCCGCCGACTCGGTGTCACTGACCTGCTCCTCGGCGGCGTGGGCCTGGAGACCTGCGTCCACTCGACGATGCGGTCGGCCAACGACCGCGGCTACGAGTGCCTCCTCGTGATCGACGCCTGCCTTGCGGGGAGTCCGGACCTCCTCGCCGCATCCCGATCCCAGGTCGAGATGTCGGGCGGGATCTTCGGCGCCGTCGGCACCACAGACAACGTCCTCGCGGCCTGTGCCGCGGCCCCGCTCCCTACCTCAGGAGATCACCGATGAGCTCGCTCACCTTCGGCCCGGTCGCGGCCGAGCCCTACACCTGGCCCTACGACGGCACCTTCGCTGCCGGCCGCACGGCGCTGATCAACATCGACTGGCAGGTCGACTTCTGCGGCTACGGCGGGTACGTCGAGCGCATGGGCTACGACCTCAACCTCACCCGCGCAGGACTGGCCCCGACCCAGGTCGTCCTGGCCGCCGCCCGCGAGGCCGGACTGCTGGTCATCCACACGCGCGAGGGGCACCGTCCCGACCTGTCGGACTGTCCGCCGAACAAGCTCTGGCGCTCGGCGCAGATCGGGGCCGCCATCGGTTCGGCGGGACCGGCCGGCCGGATCCTCACCCGCGGCGAGCCCGGCTGGGAGATCGTGCCCGAGGTGGCGCCGATCGAGGGCGAGATCATCATCGACAAGCCCGGCAAGGGCTCCTTCTACGCCACCGACCTGGACCTGCTGCTGCGGACGCACGGCATCACCCATCTGATCTTCACGGGCATCACCACCGATGTCTGCGTCCACACGACGATGCGGGATGCCAACGACCGCGGCTACGAATGCCTGCTGCTGACCGACTGCACCGGAGCCACGGACGTCGGCAACTACGAGGCGGCGCTGAAGATGGTGACGATGCAGGGCGGCGTGTTCGGGGCGATCGCTCCGTCCTCGGCGTTGCTCGCGAGTCTGGCGGCCGGCGCAGCATGAGCCCCACTCGTTCCTCGCCCACCGGGATCCTTGCCGGTGGGCTCGGACGGGAGCGTCTGCGCGCGGCGTACCGGGGCGGCGAGATGACACCGGTCGACGTCGTGGCTGCGGTCCTCGACCGGATCGAGGCCCGCGGTGAGGATGCCGTGTGGACCGCCCGGGTGCCGCGAGCGGAGGCGCTCGCTGCTGCGGCGGCGCTCGACCTCGGTCAGATCGACCGGCTCCCACTCTTCGGGTTGCCGTTCGCGGTCAAGGACAACATCGATGTGGCCGGGCTGCCGACGACGGCTGCCTGTCCGGAGTTCGGCTACCTTCCCCGGGAGTCGGCCCCGCTGGTCGACCGGCTGGTCGCCGCCGGCGCCATCCTCGTCGGCAAGAACAACCTCGACCAGTTCGCCACGGGACTGAACGGCACGCGAAGCCCCTATGGGGTCCCGGTCAATCCGCAGGTGCCCGGGCTGATTCCGGGCGGCTCGAGCTCCGGCTCGGCCGTCGCGGTGGCTGCAGGCCTGGTCTCGTTCTCCATCGGGACCGACACGGCGGGCTCCGGCCGGGTCCCTGCCGCCCTGACGGACATCGTCGGGGTGAAGCCCTCGATCGGTCTGGTGAGCGCGACGGGAATCGTCCCGGCCTGCCGGTCACTGGACTGCTCCAGCGTCTTCGCTTCGTCGGTCGCTGACGGCGCCGCCGTGCTGGCCGTGCTGGGTGGTCCCGATGTCGCCGATCCGTGGTCGCGGCGGTTGCCGGTCCCGGCCGGCGATCTCCCGCCGCTCGCACTGGCGGGCCTGCGCCTCGGCGTACCGTCCGCGATCTCCGGTTGGGGGACGCGCGGTGAGCAGGAGGCCTGGCTGACCTGTTGCGCCCGACTGGTCGATGCCGGGGTCGAGCTCGTGCCCCTCGACCTCGACGAGCTGCTGGAGGCGGGGCGCGAGCTCTATCAGGGAGCGTGGGTGGCAGAGCGCCTGTCGGGGCTCGAGGAGTTCCTCGAGCGCGAGCCGGCTGCCGTCCTCCCGGTGATCCGGACGATCCTGGCCGACGGGGCCGAGGTCACCGGGGCCGAGGTCTTCCGCGCGCTCTCCGGCATGCACGGCCGCCGGGCCCGGGCACGGGCGCTGCTGGCCGACGTCGACGCGCTGCTGACACCGACCGTCGTGGAGACGTTCACCGTCGAGGAGATGCTGGCCGACCCGATCTCGCTGAACACACGTCTGGGCCGGTTCACCACGTTCACCAACCTCCTCGACCTGTGCGCGGTGGCAGTGCCGGTTCGGCCGTGGTCGGTCGCCCCGTTCGGGGTGAGCGTCCAGGCTGCCGCGGGCCGGGACGAGGTGGCACTGCGGATCGCGGCGGCCATCGAGGGCATGGCCGGGGTCTCTCCGTCCGGAGCGGCGCCTGTCGACGGGGGGCTCGAGCTGGCTGTCGTCGGCGCACACCTGCGAGGCATGCCCTTGCACCACGAGCTCGAGGCATGTGAGGCCGTCTTCCTGGAGCGCACGACGACCGCGGCGGCGTACGAGCTGCACGCCCTGGCCGGACCGGGCCTGGGGAAGCCCGGCCTCCGCCGGGTCGCCTCCGGGGGAGTGCCGATCGAGGTGGAGGTCTATCGGCTGCCGCTCGCCGAAGCCGGAAGATTCCTTGCCGGTGTCCCGGCGCCGTTGGGGATCGGACAGCTGGAGCTGGGCGATGGCCGGTGGGTCCACGGCTTCGTGTGTGAACCGATCGGATTCGCGGGCGCGACCGATGTCTCGGCCTACGGAGGCTGGCGGGCATTCCGGACCGCGCAGCCCTAGCCGTCGTGTCCGATTTCCGCGAGATCCGGAAGGTGGTGCGCGCCATGATGGACCCATGCACACCGACACGGAGGCCTGCTACCGGGCCGTGAAGTCACGGGATCGCCGCTTCGACGGCGTCTTCGTGACGGCCGTGCACACGACCGGGATCTACTGCCGCCCTTCCTGCCCGGCGCGCACACCCGGCTTCGCCAACGTGTCGTTCTTCCCGACCAGCGCCGCAGCACAGGCGGCCGGCTTCCGGGCCTGCAAGCGGTGCCTGCCCGACGCGACCCCGGGCAGTCCCGAATGGGACCTGCGCGCTGACGTGGCCGGACGTGCGATGCGGCTGACCGCCGACGGTGTCGTGGACCGCGAGGGTGTGCCCGGACTGGCCGCGCGGCTCGGCTACAGCCCGCGCCAGCTCGGCCGGATCCTGACCGCCGAGCTCGGCGCTGGCCCACTCGCCCTGGCCAGAGCCCGCCGCGCCCAGATCGCCCGCGTGCTCATCGAGACGACGGACCTCGGCCTGGCCGACGTCGCCTTCGCCGCAGGCTTCGCCAGCGTGCGGCAGTTCAACGACACCGTCCGCGAGGTGTACGCCGCGTCCCCGTCCGAGCTGCGTGGTCGCCGGCGCCACGGGGTGGGTGCTGCGGGGGAGATCCGGCTCCGGCTGGCGGTCCGGACGCCGTTTGCCGGCAGGGCGCTGCTCGCGTTCCTGGCGACGCGGGCGGTGGCGGGCATCGAGACCGCCGGCCCGGACTGGTATGCCCGCACACTCTCCCTGCCGCACGGCCCGGGCACCGTGCACCTCGTGCTTGCCGATGCGCCTGAGCCCGGTCAGGTCGTGCAGGTGCCGGCGACGTTCCACCTCACCGACGTGCGCGACGTGTCGGCCGCGGTCGAGCGCGTGCGGCGACTGCTCGATGCCGACTGCGACCCGGTTGCTGTCGACGACGCCCTGTCCGCAGACCCGGCACTCGCCCCGCTCGTCCGGTCGGTGCCGGGCCTGCGGGTTCCGGGTCACGTCGACGGACTCGAGCTCGCGGTGCGCGCGGTGCTCGGCCAGCAGGTCACCGTTGGTGCCGCCCGGGCGCTCGCCAGCCGGCTCGTCGCCGATCGGGGTGCACTGCTCCCGCCTGCCCTCGCGCAGGACGGGCTCACCCACCTCTTCCCGGCCGCTGAGGCGATCGCGGAGACCCCGATGACCGGCATGCCTGCCTCGCGGGCCCGCACGATCACCGGACTCGCCGCCGCCATCGGCAACGGCGAGGTCGCGCTGGACCGCAGCGCCGACCGCGACGGCGTACGCCGTGCCCTGCTGGCCCTGCCCGGCATCGGCCCGTGGACGGCCGGCTACATCGCGATGCGGGCGTTGGCCGACCCGGACGTGTTCCTGCCGACCGACGCGGGCGTGAAGGCAGCGCTCACTTCCATGAGCCGATCACCCGAGCGGCCGACAGACCCGGACTCATGGAGCCCCTGGCGCTCCTACGCACTGATGCACCTGTGGGGGTCGCTCGGCGGCCCGGCCCTCGGCCCCGCCACGGGCCCGGCCGAGAAGAAGGAGATGATCTGAGCATGTGGACCGTCCTGGAGTCGCCGATCGGCGACCTGCGCATCGTGGAGCGCGGCGGCGCCGTCTCCGCGATCGAGTTCACCCCGTTCCGGCAACCCAGCGACGGCCGTCCGCTCGGAGCACGCGACGACGCGCACCCGGTCCTCGCCGAGGCGACGCGCCAGCTCGCGGCGTACTTCGCTGGCGACCTGACCGAGTTCGACCTGCCGCTCGATCCGCAGGGCACCGAGTTCCAGCAGAAGGTGTGGCGCGAGCTGCAGCGGATCGGCTACGGCGAAACCCGGTCCTACGGCGAGATCGCGGCGCGCCTCGGCCACACCAACGCCGCCTCGCGCGCCGTCGGGGTCGCCAACGGGCGCAACCCGATCCCGATCGTGATCCCGTGCCACCGGGTGATCGGCGCCGACGGCTCGCTGACCGGCTATGCCGGAGGAGTCGACCGCAAGCAGACGCTGCTCGACATCGAGCGCACGGATGCGCTCTTCTGATGCGCCGTCTTGTCCGTCCCGGCATCCCGGTCGCTGCCGTCTGGGCTGCGTTTCCGGTCCTGTTGACCCAGGGTCTGCGCGTGCGGCGCACCGTGCTGCGGCTGCCGGATGCCGACGGCCTCACGGGCGAGGTCCCCGGACCGGGGGAGCCGATGCGGCTGGTGGTCGTGGGCGACAGCGTGGCCGCCGGAGTCGGGGTGGATCACCACCGGGAGACGCTGACCGGAGAGCTGGCGCGGTTGCTCGCCGTCACCGGTGGACGGGCTGTCGCCTGGGAAGTCATCGCGAAGACCGGCGCGACTGCGGGCGAGGTCGCGGCGCTGGTGCATGACCGGCCCGAGGTCGCCGCTGCCGACGTGCTGCTGCTCTCGGTCGGCGTCAACGACACCAAGAACCTGCACGGTGACCGCCGCTGGCGGGGCGAGCTGGGTGACCTGCTCGACGGGCTGCACCGGACTGCCCCGCGCGCGCAGCTGATCGTGCTCGGGCTGCCTCCGATGGAGGTGTTCCCTTCGCTGCCGTGGCCGCTGTCGGCGATCCTGGGCGCCCGGTCGCGGCGGGTCGACTCGATCGCCCGCGACGTGGTCGCCGCGCGCCCCGGCGTACGCCGCATCGAGCTGGAGCTGCCCACCGACCCGGCGCTGTTCGCCCGTGACGGCTTCCACCCGTCGGCCGTCGTGCACGCGCACCTTGCCGAAGCCGCCCTCGCCCTCATCTCGCGGTAGTCCCTAACGAAAAGCGCCTCGATCCGAAGATCTGAGGCGCTTTTCGTTAGGGACTACCGGGGTGTTACTCCGCGGCGGCGCGGCGCAGCGACTCGGAGAGCCGCTCGGCGGCGGCGAGCACAGCGGGTGCGTGCATGCGGCCCGGCTGGCGGGAGAGGCGCTCGAGCGGGCCGGAGACCGAGACCGCGGCGATGATCTTGCCGCTGGGGGAGCGGACCGGGGCGGAGACGGACGCGACGCCCTGCTCGCGCTCGCCGACCGACTGGGCCCAGCCGCGGCGACGGATGCCGGACAGCGCCGTCGCGGAGTACGCCGCGTTCTGCAGGCCGCGGTGCATGCGCTCCGGGTCCTCCCAGGCGAGCAGCACCTGCGCGGCCGAACCGGCGCGCATGGTCAGCTGCGAGCCGACCGGGATGGTGTCGCGCAGGCCCGAGGGGCGCTCGGCGGCGGCGACGCACACGCGGTGCTCGCCCTGGCGGCGCCAGAGCTGGGCGGACTCGCCGGTGATGTCGCGCAGACGGGCCAGGACCGGACCGGCAGCAGCCAGGAGGCGGTCCTCGCCGGCGGCGGCGGAGAGCTCGGCCAGGCGCGGACCCAGCACGAAACGCCCCTGCAGATCCCGCGCAACGAGGCGATGATGTTCCAGTGCAACCGCAAGACGGTGGGCCGTGGGGCGGGCCAGTCCGGTGCCGGCGACCAGCCCGGCAAGGGTCGCGGGTCCGGCCTCGAGGGCGGCAAGCACGAGTGCTGCCTTGTCGAGAACGCCCACACCGCTAGAGTTGTCCATATGGCGATATTGCCATCTCAGAACTTGGGATGCAAGCGTAATGTCTGAACCGCCCCCTGAACCCGGGGTGCAGCACGAACGAAATCGAGGAGGCCCCGATGGCCAAGACCCTGTCCGAGAAGGTGTGGGACGAGCACGTCGTCCGCAGTGCCGAAGGCGAGCCCGACCTCCTCTACATCGACCTCCACCTGCTCCACGAGGTCACCTCCCCGCAGGCCTTCGACGGCCTCCGCCTCGCTGGTCGCCAGGTCCGCCGCCCGGACCTGACGCTGGCCACCGAGGACCACAACGTCCCGACCCTCGACTGGGACAAGCCGATCGCCGACCCGGTCTCCAAGACCCAGGTCGACACGCTGCGCAAGAACTGCGCCGAGTTCGGTGTGCGACTGCACCCGCTCGGCGACATCGAGCAGGGCATCGTCCACGTCGTCGGTCCGCAGCTGGGCCTGACCCAGCCCGGCATGACGATCGTCTGCGGTGACTCGCACACCTCGACGCACGGCGCGTTCGGCGCGATCGCCTTCGGCATCGGCACGTCGGAGGTCGAGCACGTGCTCGCCACCCAGACGCTGATGCAGGCCAAGCCGAAGACGATGGCTGTCACGGTCAACGGCTCCCTGCCGGCCGGCGTCACCGCCAAGGACCTGATCCTGACCCTGATCACCGAGACCGGCACCGGTGGCGGCCAGGGCTACATCGTCGAGTACCGCGGCCAGGCCATCGAGGAGCTCTCGATGGAAGGCCGCATGACGGTCTGCAACATGTCGATCGAGTGGGGCGCGAAGGCGGGCATGATCGCCCCCGACCAGACCACCTTCGACTACATCGAGGGCAAGCCGGAGGCCCCCCAGGGCGCCGACTGGGATGCCGCCGTCGCGCACTGGAAGACGCTCGTCACCGACGCGGACGCCACCTTCGACAAGGAGATCGTCCTCGACGCCTCGGTGATGACCCCGTTCGTCACCTGGGGCACCAACCCGGGCCAGGGCGTCCCGCTGGGTGGCGTCGTGCCGACCCCGTCCGACTTCGCCGACGAGCAGGACCGCGTCGCCGCCGAGAAGGCGCTGGAGTACATGGGCCTCGAGGCCGGCCAGCCGATGCGCGAGGTCAAGGTCGACACCGTCTTCGTCGGCTCCTGCACCAACGGCCGCATCGAGGACCTGCGCCTCGCCGCCGACATCATCAAGGGCCACACGGTTGCCGAGGGCACGCGCCTGCTCGTCGTCCCGGGCTCGGTCCGCGTTCGCCTGCAGGCGATGGAGGAGGGCCTGGACAAGGTCTTCATCGAGGCCGGAGCCGAGTGGCGTGGCGCGGGTTGCTCCATGTGCCTCGGCATGAACCCGGACACGCTCGCCCCGCAGGAGCGCAGCGCGTCGACGTCCAACCGCAACTTCGAGGGCCGCCAGGGCAAGGGTGGTCGCACCCACCTGGTCTCGATCCCCGTCGCCGCCGCCACCGCCGTCAAGGGCACGCTCGCGTCGCCCGCCGACCTGGTCTGAACTGATCCGGAAGAGGAGAACAGCATCATGGAGAAGTTCACCAGCCACACCGGCACGGCGCTGCCGCTGCGTCGCAGCAACGTCGACACCGACCAGATCATCCCGGCGGTCTACCTCAAGCGGGTCACCCGCACCGGCTTCGAGGACGGCCTGTTCGGCGCCTGGCGCAACGACCCCGAGTTCGTCCTGAACCAGCCGAAGTACGACGGTGTCTCGATCCTGCTCGCGGGTCCCGACTTCGGCACCGGCTCGTCGCGTGAGCACGCTGTCTGGGCACTCATGGACTACGGCTTCAAGGTCGTGCTCTCGAGCCGCTTCGCCGACATCTTCCGCGGCAACTCCGGCAAGGCGGGCCTGCTCTCCGTGCCGGTCGAGCAGGACGTCATCGAGCAGCTCTGGGCGCTGGTCGAGGCCGACCCGACCACGCAGATCACCGTCGACCTGGAGGCCCGCGAGGTGCGCGCCGGCGACCTGGTTGCTCCCTTCCAGATCGACGACTACACCCGTTACCGGCTGCTCAACGGTCTGGACGACGTGGGCATCACGCTGTCCAACGAGGCCGACATCTCGGCGTACGAGGCAACGCGTCCTTCGTTCAAGCCTGTCACGCAGTGATTCTTGGCGTTTCCCCTTACCTGTAAGGGGAAACGCGGCGTGGGCCCGACCGGAACTCCGGTCGGGCCCTCGGTCATTTCTGGCGGGGCTGCGAACCGGATCAGAAAAAGGCACGACGAAATCGCCTCTGGTCGTTGTGGCATCGACCGGGAATCCCTAGTTTGCGAAGGAGATGTCGGGGTCGGCCCGTGCACCATCGGAAGGGAAGCTCGTGAACAAGACTCAGCTGATCGACGCGTTGGCCGCGCGTTACGAGGGCAATCGCAAGGCAGCCGCTGCGGCGCTCGACGCGGTGCTCGACACCATCACCCGCGAGGTCGCTCGTGGCGAGAAGGTCGCCATCACGGGCTTCGGCTCGTTCGAGAAGCGGATCCGTCCGTCGCGCTGGGTGCGCAACCCGCGCACCGGCGAGCGGATCAAGGCCAAGAAGACGGCGATCCCGAAGTTCACCGCGGGCGCTGACCTCAAGAACGTCATCTCCGGCGCCAAGAAGCTGCCCAAGCTCGAGCTCCCGAAGAAGGCCGCTCCGGCGAAGGCTGCTGCGACGAAGGCTGCTGCTCCGGCGAAGAAGGCTGCGTCGACGGCGAAGACGGCTGCCGTGAAGAAGGTGGCTCCGGCGAAGGCTGCTGCGACGAAGGCTGCTGCTCCGGCGAAGAAGGCTGCGTCGACGGCGAAGACGGCTGCCGTGAAGAAGGTGGCTCCGGCGAAGGCTGCTGCGACGAAGGCTGCTGCTCCGGCCAAGAAGGCTGCGTCGACGGCGAAGACGGCTGCCGCGAAGAAGGCCGCTCCGGCGAAGGCTGCGGCGACGAAGGCCGCCGCACCGGCGAAGAAGGCGGCCACGAAGGCTGCTGCGCCCGCGAAGAAGGCGGCCACGAAGGCTGCTGCTCCGGCGAAGAAGGCCGCGGCCACGGCAAAGAAGGCCGCGCCGGCCAAGAAGGCCCCGGCCAAGAAGGCCTGATCCTCAGCACGGGCACGCGGCGGCGCCATCCTGAGGGTGGCGCCGCCGTCGGCATTTCGAGTCCGGAGTTCAGAGGTCGGAGATCGATCCACGCATCCGCGTGGGAGGGGGACTGTGACGCGGGGTGCCGGTAACCTGCTTCCGTTGTGCGGATCCTGAGTGCTGATTCGCCGGGATGTGAGGTGAGCAGGTGACGGTGCGCAAGGTTGTGGGACGAAAGGGCACCGCCGTCCGGGTGGCCGAGGTGCTCGTCAAGCCGACGAACCGCGCGCTGGCACGGCGAGTCGACATCGACGGTGAGAAGATTCCCGCGATCGGCGGCTGCATCATCGTGGCCAACCACGTCACCAAGATCGATCCGCTGATCGTCGCGCACATGATCTATGACCACGGCCGGATCCCGCGCTTCCTCGCCAAGGAGGCCCTCTTCGAGCTGCCGGTCCTCGGACGCATCGTGCGCGGCGCGGGCCAGATCCCGGTCCCGCGACTGACCGACCACGCCCGCGGTGCGTACGACGCTGCGGTGCGCGCGCTGCACGCAGGTGAGCTTCTGGTGTTCTACCCCGAGGGGAGCATCACCCGCGACCCAAACCTCTGGCCCATGCGCGGCAAGAGTGGCGCGGCCCGCCTTGCCCTCGAGAGCGGCGCTCCCGTGATTCCCGTGGGCCACTGGGGCGACCAGGAGGTCCTCGCGCCGTACTCCTCGCGCCTACGGCCGTTCCCGCGCAAGACGGTGACCCTGAAGGTCGGCGATCCGATCGATCTCGCTGACCTGCTCGAGGGTGAGATCACCCCGGAGAAGGTTGCCGAGGCGACCGCCCGGATCATGGCAGCCCTTACGCAGGTCGTCGTCGACATCCGCGGCGAGCAGGCTCCGGTCGAGCGATTCGACCCCAAGGCCGCTGGCGTTGCCGAGATCGGCAATCCCAAGAAGACCAAGAAGAACGACAAGAAGGGCAAGGCGTGAGCAAGATCGCCGTCTTCGGTGCAGGTTCGTGGGGCACCGCGTTCTCGATGGTGCTGGCTGATGCCGGCAACGACGTGACCATCTGGGGTCGACGTGAGGAGGTCTGCGCCACGATCAACGAGCGTCGCGAGAACTCCGACTACCTCCCTGGCATCGCACTGCCGCCGACCGTGACCGCAACCCACGATCCCGAGCAGGCGCTCGCAGGTGCGGAGGCTGTCGTCTTCGCGACGCCGAGCCAGACCTTCCGGCAGAACCTCGGTGAGTGGAAGGCGTTCCTCTCCGACGACATCGTGATGATCTCGCTGATGAAGGGTGTCGAGCTCGGCACCCTGAGTCGCATGAGCGAGGTCATGGCGGACGTGACCGGTGCAGGTCCGGACCGGATCGCCGTTGTCAGCGGCCCCAACCTGGCCAAGGAGATCGCCCGCCGCGAGCCCGCTGCCTCGGTCGTGGCCTGTGCTGACGAAGAGGTCGCCAAGCGGCTCCAGGCACTCTGCCACTCGCCGTCGTTCCGCCCCTACACGTCGGTCGACGTCCTCGGCTGCGAGCTCGGTGGCGCCTACAAGAACGTCGTCGCCCTCAGCGTCGGCATGGCCGTCGGCCTCGGTTTCGGCGACAACACCACCGCCTCGGTGATCACCCGAGGGCTCGCGGAGACCGCACGTCTCGCCATGGCGCTCGGCGCCAACCCGCTGACCCTCATGGGGCTCGCCGGCCTGGGCGACCTCGTCGCCACCTGCTCCTCGCCGCTCTCGCGCAACCGCACCTTCGGCGAGAAGCTCGGTCAGGGCATGACGACCGACGAGATCTACGCGTCAACCCGTCAGGTCGCCGAGGGAGCCAAGTCCTGCTCCTCGCTGCTCGCGCTGGCGCAGCAGACCGGCATCGACGCGCCGATCGCCGAGCACGTCGACGCGGTCGTCGCCGGCAAGATCACCGCCACCGACATGATGCAGTCGTTCGTCGCCCGAGACACCAAGGCCGAGACCGACTGACCACCCGACGACACGGCGCAACGTCGACGCCGACACGTCCCGACCTCGAAGTTGCGCCGCGTCGACCTGCAAGTTGGGCCGTGTCGACGGCAGGACGGGTGCCGCTCAGGTGAGGGTGTCGAGGGCCTGCAGCAGGTCGGCCCAGAGGTCCTCGACGTCCTCGATGCCGACACTCATCCGGACGAAGCCCTCGGGGATGGTCTGCGACTCGGTCTTCCACCGGCGACGGCGCTCGAAGGTCGACTCCACGCCGCCGAGTGAGGTGGCGTGCACCCACAGCCTGGTCTTGTGGGTCAGCAGGTCCGCTGCCAGTGCCCCGGCCGCGAGCTCGAGCCCGATGATCGCGCCGAAGCCGGGGTAGCGGACGTCGCCGACGGCCGGGTGTTCGCGCAGCCGCTCGACGAGCGCCTTGGCATTGGCCTGCGCCCGCTCGACGCGGACATGCAGGGTGCGCAGCCCGCGCAGCGCCAGCCAGGCCTCGAACGGTCCGGGGATCGCGCCGATCAGGTCGCGGCGGCCCTTCAGCACGGCGTACAGCTCGTCGTCCTTGGTGATGATCGCGCCCATGACGACGTCGCTGTGGCCGGAGATGTACTTGGTGGCTGAGTGCACCACGATGTCCACCCCGAGCGAGAGCGGCTGCTGGAGCAGGGGAGTGGCGAAGGTGTTGTCCACGACGACGTAGGCACCGGCCTCGTGGGCCGCTGCGGTGATGGCGGGGATGTCGGCCAGCTCGAGGGCGGGGTTGGTCGGCGACTCGAGCCAGACCAGCGAGGCGTCCTCGCACGCGGCGACCACCGACGCCGTATCGGTGATGTCGACGAGCTGGACCCGGATCCGGCCCCGGGACTCGAGGTCGGCGAGCTGCATGATGCTGCCGTGATAGGCGTGCTGGGGGATGACGACCTTCTGGCCCTGGCCGACCAGGTCGAAGATCGTTGCCTCCGCAGCGAGGCCGCTGGCGAAGGAGAGGCAGCGCCCGCCCTCGAGGGCGCCCAGCGCGTCCTCGAAAGCGGTCCAGGTCGGGTTCGTGTAGCGGCCGTACTCGAGGTCGCCGCCTCCCACATAGACCGAGGCCATCGTGATCGGCGCGTTCAGCGGTGCATCGGGCACACGCTCGGGCCGGCCAGCGGTCACGGCAACCGTGGCAGGGCTCAATACGCGCTCGGGCTCACCCGAGGGGAGGTCGTCGGGGGAGGGGGTCGTCACCAGGTCGGCCATGGGCCCCAGCGTAGGCGGCTCCTGGTTTAGGGAATGATGGGCGCCGTGACTGACGAGACCACCCAGCTCTTGGCCGCTGACATCGACGCCACCTGCCGCCTGCACGGTGAATTCACCCTGCGCTCGGGCCAGGTGTCGGACACATACTTCGACAAGTACCTCTTTGAGGCTCAGCCCGCCCTCCTCGACCGCGTGGCCGCCCAGATGGTCGACCTGCTCCCCGAGGCCACGGAGCTGCTCGGCGGGCTCGAGCTCGGCGGCGTGCCGATCGCCACGATGGTCTCGGCCAAGACCGGCATCCCGGCGCTCTTCGTCCGCAAGGAAGCGAAGAAGTACGGCACTGCCAAGCTGGCCGAGGGCCCCGACGTCGCCGGCAAGCGGATCACCCTGATCGAGGACGTCATCACCTCAGGCGGCGCCGTGCGCGATGCCGTCAACGCGCTCCGCCCGCTGGGCGCCATCGTCGACACCGTCGTCTGCGCGATCGACCGGTCACCGGTCGGCGAGAACCCGCTGGCCGATGTCGGCCTCGAGATCCGTCCGGTGCTGACGCGCGCCGACCTCGACGCGGCACGCGCTGCCGCGGAGGCGGGCACCGCGTGAGTGCCGGCAAGCCGCGCGTCGCGGTCATCTTCGGTGGTCGCTCGACCGAGCACGCGATCTCCTGCGTCACCGGCGGCAGCGTCCTTGCCGCCATCAACAGCGAGAAGTACGACGTCGTCCCGATCGGCATCGCGGCCGACGGACGATGGGTGCTCGAGTCCGGCGACCTGGACCGGCTGAAGATCAAGGACCGGGTCCTGCCCGCCGTCGACGGGACCCGTCCCGGTGTGGCGCTCGCGCAGACCGCCACTGGCACGGACCTGGTCGTCAGCGACGCGGCCGACGCTGCCGGCGTACTCGGCGAGATCGATGTGGTCTTCCCGCTGCTGCACGGTCCGTGGGGCGAGGACGGCACGCTCCAGGGCCTGCTCGAGATGGCTGGTGTCCGTTACGTCGGCGCCGGTGTCCTGGCTTCTGCGGTCAGCATGGACAAGGGATTCATGAAGGTGGCGCTGGCTGCGGCCGGCGTACCCGTCATGCCTTCGATCGTCGTCACGGCGCGCGAGTGGGCCCGCGACACCGAAGGCTGCCGCAAGCGCTCCGCGGAGCTCGGGTACCCGCTCTTCGTGAAGCCCGCCCGTGGCGGCTCGAGCATCGGCATCTCCAAGGTGCACGACGCCTCCGAGCTCGACGCGGCGATCGAAACCGCGATCGTCCACGACCCGCGGGTCCTCGTGGAGGGCTTCGCGGGCGGCGTCCGCGAGATCGAGTGCGGCGTGCTCCAGACCGCCGACGGCTCCGTGCGCACGTCGCTCCCGGCCGAGATCCGGATCGGTGGCGACCACGAGTTCTACGACTTCGAGGCTAAGTACCTTCCCGGCGAGCACACGGAGATCGACTGCCCCGCCAAGGTCGATGACGCCCTCCTCGCGCGCATGCAGGAACTGGCCGTCACCACGTTCGAGGCGGTCGGCTGTGAGGGCCTGGCCCGGGTCGACTTCTTCGTCTTCCCGGACGGGTCCCTGGTCGTCAACGAGCTGAACACGATGCCTGGCTTCACTCCGACCTCGATGTACCCGCAGATGTGGGCGGCGAGCGGGGTCGAGTACTCCGAGCTGGTCGACCTGCTCCTGGAGCAGGCGCTCTCGCGCAGCACCGGCCTGCGCTGAGCTCGCCCGCGAGCCCGGAAGGCCTTCAGATACAGGGCTTCAGATACAGGGCTTCTCGAGCTTCGTGTGCTCCTTGATCACCGGTGCGAGCGTCGTCAGCGAGTCCGCGACGAACGCCGCGTCCGCGCGGTAGTCGGACGGGATCTCCAGGCGCACCACCGGCGAGCGACCGATCGTGTAGATCGCCAGGTCCAGACGGCTGTCCGCGAACTGGTCCGTCGGGACGTACCACCCGACGCCGCTGATCTCCTCGCACGAGGCGCCGGGTGTGAAGTCCTCCGGCATGTCCACGCCGCAGCTCAGCACGATCTCCGGATCGCCCCACGCCGCGCCTGCGTCGGCCGGTGAGACCTCGCGCGCCGTCTCGGTCATCAGCTTCGTCGGTACGCCGTCGGCGAGGGCAGCGCACGCCTTCGCGGCGGTGGCGGGAGGAGCGGCCAGGTCGACCGGGCCGCAGGCAGCGAGCAGCGGCACCGTCATGCCAAGGGCAGCGGTGAGGATCGGTCGCACGTCAGATGTGGACGACCGGGCAGGTCAGGGTGCGCGAGATGCCCTCGAGAGCCTGGACCTCGGCGATCACGAGGCGGCCGAGCTCGTCAACGCTGCGGGCCTCGGCCCGCACGATCACGTCGTACGGGCCAGTGACGTCCTCCGACTGCGTGACGCCCTTCAGTGCCGCGATGGCCTTCGCGACGTCGGCAGCCTTGCCGACGTCCGTCTGGATCAGGATGTATGCCTGCACGGTCATCGTGGGGCTCCTCTGGTTGGCGTCGGTGTGGCCCCTTTTCAGGGTCTCGCTTCAACGTACAGCGTCGACGGAGCGTGTCGACAGGCCCGGGGGCAGGTGGCTGCTGATGGGATGGGCGTATGCCAGTTTCGTCCTTCCCCTCTGATGCCACGCTCGCCGATGTCGGCGAGTTCCCGCTGATCAGCGCCCTGACCGCGCTCTTCGAGCAGGGGGAGCATGTCCTGGTCGGTCCCGGTGACGATGCCGCAGTCCTGCGGATCCGCAACGGGCACGTGGTGGTCTCGACCGACCTGATGGTCGAGGGACGCCACTTCCGCCGCGACTGGGTGCCCGCGGAGGACGTCGGCGCCCGGGCCGCCGCACAGAACCTCTCCGACATCAACGCCATGGGTGGCACCGCGTCGTCGGTGACGGTTGGTCTCGCCCTGCCCGCAGACCTGCCGGTGAAGTGGGCGCTCGACTTCGCCCGCGGCTTCGCCGCCGAGTGCGCCAAGGTCGGCGCCTCGGTCGTCGGCGGCGACGTCACCCGATCCGAGACGCTGGTCATCGCGGTCACCGTCCTCGGTGGCTGCACGGTCTCTCCGGTGCTGCGCTCGGGGGCCACCGCCGGCGACGTCGTCGCCCTCTGCGGACGTCAGGGCTGGGCTGCCGGCGGGCTGGCCGTCCTGGGCCGTGGCTTCCGCTCGCCCCGCGTCCTGGTGGAGGCCTACCGTCGCGCGGACCCGCCGTACGACGCCGGGCCGGTCGCCGCCAAGGCGGGCGCCACCTCGATGATCGACGTCTCCGACGGTCTGGTCGCCGACGCGGGACACGTGGCCGAGGACTCCGGTGTGGTCATCGACCTGCGCACGGGGGCCTTCGAGATCCCCGAGCCCCTGCAGGCAGTGGGCTCCGCGCTCGGTGCCGACCCGCTGCAGTTCGTGCTGGGTGGGGGAGACGACCACCCGCTGCTCGCCACCTTCACCCGTGCCAAGGACGTGCCGGCGGGGTGGACCGTCGTCGGCTCTGTTCTTGCGGCCGGTGATGATGGCCCGCGTGTGACGGTCGACGGTGCGGCGTATGAGGGTCCGGTGGGCTGGACCCACTTCTGACCCTGTTGACACGGCGCAACCCTGGCGTCGACACGGCGCCTGGTTGGAGGGGGCAGGCTCGCGCGGAGCTCGCAGGCCGTGGGCACCTCGCCGAGATGTCGCTTCGTGCGCCCTCAGTCGCTGCGCTCCCTCGCACACGAACCGACGTCTCGGCTCATGCCGGAACGCATCCTGACCACGTTCTGACACAACGCAAAGGGCCCCGCCGAGCGCTTGCGCGCTCAGCGGGGCCCTTTGCGTTGTGTCAGCGAGTGACCTTGCCAGCCTTGAGGCAGCCGGTGCACACGTTGAGGCGCTTCGGGGCACCGTTGACGGTGGCGCGAACGCGCTGGATGTTCGGGTTGAAGCGACGCTTCGTGATCTTGCGCGACCACGGACGGTTGTTGCCGAAGCCGGGCTTCTTGGCGCAGATGTCGCAGACGGCAGCCACGGGTAACTCCTGAAGTCGATGTTTCTAGGTCTGGGGGCGAGGCCCGCGGACAGCCGGATGGCGTCGGTCACGGGACAACCGCACAAGGATAAGCGATGGCGCGCCGCACACGCGAATCGGCCAGTGGAGCGGGCTGACGGCGCCAACCACTAATCTTGCCCCTCAGCGGTGACATCGGGGCGACATGGGGTCGTCACGGGGCCAGTCAGTGGCGCGGATCACGGGAAAGGATGGTGGCTGATGTTCGACCTGGCGGCCATCCTGCGGTTCGTCGACCTGGCCACGGACGCCCTTGCGGATGCGCGCGAGGAGATCGACGCGCTCAACGTCTACCCGGTCCCCGACGGCGACACGGGCACCAACATGTTCCTGACGATGCAGGCCGGGCGGGATGCGCTGCAGGTCGCGATCGAGTCCGGTCAGACGCCTGACGTCGTGCTCGCCGCGTTTGCTCGCGGCACGCTGCTCGGCGCGCGCGGCAACTCCGGCGTGATCCTCTCCCAGATGATCGACGCGCTGGCCGAGCGCATCCGTGCGGCCGACCCGGAGGAGCGCAAGTCGGTCGTGCTGGCCGAGTCGTTCCGCGACGGCGCCGACGCCAGCTACGCCGCGGTGGGCACCCCGGTCGAGGGCACCATCCTCAGCGTCATGCGCGCGGCCGCCGACGCGGCGATGGAGGTCGCGCCCGACGAGCGCTCCGGTGCGACGCTCACCGCTGCTGCCGAGGCCGCCCGGGTTGCTCTGGCCCGCACCCCCCAGCAGCTCCAGCTCCTTGCCGACTCCGGTGTGGTGGACGCCGGCGGCCGCGGGCTCGTGGTGATCTTCGAGGCCGCCGAGACGATCCTCACCGGCCGGCGTCGCGTGGCGCCGAGCGTGGCCCGCGGCGTACGCACGGTGCCGGTGCCGCTGCCCACCAACGACCTGACCGAGGACGGCCCGGCCTACGAGGTGATGTACCTCCTCGATGCCGACGACGCGGCCGTCGCCGACCTCAAGCAGGCGCTGGCCAACCTCGGTGACTCGCTCGTGGTCGTCGGTGGCCATGGCCTGTGGAACGTCCACATCCACACCGACGACGTCGGAGGCGCGATCGAGGCCGGCCTCGAGGCCGGACGTCCGCACCGCGTGCAGGTGACTCACTTCGCCGAGCAGGTGGCAGAGGCCCGGGAGAAGCGGAAGTCGCGTGAGGGTCGCAAGATCGTGGCGCTCACCGCAGGTCCGGGACTGGAGCGGCTCTTCGCCGAGGCGGGTGCGATCGTCGTGCCGGGTGGGACGGGACAGCGACCGAGCGCCGGCATGATCCTCGAGGCGATCGAGAGCAGCGGCGCGGCCGAGGTCGTGGTCCTGCCCAACGACCCCGACTCGCTCAAGACTGCCGAGATCGCCGCGCGCACTGCGGAGGAGTCCGGCAAGGTCAAGGTCGCGGTGATCCCGAGCTACGCGCAGGTGCAGGGTCTGGCCGCGGTCGCCGTCCACGAGCCGGGGCGTTCGTTCGACCAGGACGTGGTGCAGATGGCGGCCGCTGCGCGTCACGCCCGCCACGGGGCTGTGACCGTGGCCGCCCGCAAGGCGATCACGTCCGCCGGCCCGTGCGAGCCCGGTGACGTGCTTGGCGCCATCGAGGGCGACTTCGCGATCGTCGGGCACCACCTGGCAGAGGTTGCGATCCGCCTCCTGGACCGCCTGATCTCCGGCGGTGGCGCCGAGCTGGTCACCCTCGTCACCGGTGAGGGCGGGGAGGGTCTCGCCGACCACTGCGAGGACTACATCTCGCGCAACTACCCGATCATCGACGTCGTGATCTACGACGGCGGCCAGTCCCGCTACCCGCTCCTGCTCTCGGTGGAGTAGCCGCCGGTGATCACCCTCGAGGCACCGATCGCGGCGGTTCTCGGCGACCACCCGAAGAAGCGGAAGGCCATCGTCGAAGGCCTCCACCTGGAGACCGTCGGCGACCTCCTCCACCACTTCCCGAGGCGTTACCTCGAGACCGGCAAGCTCAGCGACCTGGGTGGGCTCCAGGAGGGCCAGCTGCTGACCATCGTCGGCGAGGTCGGGAAGTCCGAGGTCAAGACCTATACCGACCGCCGCACCGGCAAGACGGCGTACCGGGTCGAGGTGCAGCTCCACGCCGACGGCAACCGGCTGAAGATGACCTTCTTCGCCAAGAACTTCGGGATGGCCAACAGCTTCGGCAACCGCCTTCCCGCGGGCCGCCGCGGGATCTTCCAGGGCAAGGCGTCGTTCTTCAACCAGTGGCAGCTGACCAACCCTCAGATGGTGCTCTTCGGCAGCAAGGGCGAGGACCACGCGCTCCTCTCCCTCGAGACCATGCCCAACCTCTTCCCGATCTACCCGCTCACCAAGGGCGTCGACACCTGGGACCTCCAGCGTGCGGCGACCTTCGCACTGAGCGTGCTGGACGAGATCCCCGAGGTGCTCGACGCCACGCTCCGCGCTGAGTACGACGTCGTGAGCCGTCGCCAGGCGCTCGAGTGGATCCACGCACCCGATGACTTCAGCCAGGTGGCTGCGGCGAAGCGGAGGTTCCGCTTCGAGGAGGCACTCGTCCTGCAGCTCGTGCTCGGCCGACGCCGGCGTGAGCTGCAGGCGCTCGGCGCCCAGGAGCGCACCGGGGGAGTGACCGACATCCTCGGTGCCTTCGATGCGCGGCTGCCGTTCGAGCTGACCGCCGGCCAGCGGGCGGTCGGAGCCGAGATCGAGCACGAGATCGCCCAGCCCCATCCGATGCACCGGCTGCTCCAGGGTGAGGTCGGCTCCGGCAAGACCCTCGTCGCCCTGCGGGCGATGCTGCGCACCGTCGACTCCGGCGGGCAGGCCGTGCTGCTCGCGCCGACCGAGGTGCTCGCGCAGCAGCACTACCGCTCGATCACGACCATGCTCGGCGATCTCGCGATGGCAGGACAGTTCGGCGGCGCCGCCGAGGCGACCCGCGTCGACCTGCTGACCGGATCGATGACGAAGGCGCAGCGCACGGAGCCGATGCTGCGCATGGCCACCGGCGAGGCCGGCATCGTCATCGGCACCCACGCCCTGCTCGAGGACAACGTCAGCTTCTACGACCTCGGCCTGGTCGTCGTCGACGAGCAGCACCGCTTCGGTGTCGAGCAGCGTGCCGCGCTGACCGACAAGGCCGGGACGCCGCCCCACGTCCTGGTCATGACCGCGACCCCGATCCCGCGCACGGTGGCCATGACCGTCTTCGGCGACCTCGAGGTCTCGACGCTCACCGAGCTGCCGGCCGGTCGCGCGCCGATCCAGACCAGCGTCGTCCCGCTCACCGAGCAGCCCCAGTGGATGGCCCGCGCGTGGCAGCGGGTCCGCGAGGAGGTCGAGAAGGGCCATCAGGTCTACGTCGTCTGCCCGCGCATCTCCGGCGACGTCGCCGAGCAGGGAGAGCAGGACGTCGTCGAGGTCGACGAGGACGGCAATGTGGTCCCGGTGCCACCACGACCAAGCGCGGTCGAGGACGTGATCGTCGAGCTTGCCGAGGGCGCCCTGCAGGGCCTTCGCCTCGGCGTACTCCACGGCAAGCTGGCGCCCGAGGAGAAGGACCGCACGATGCGGGCCTTCGCGGCCGGGGAGATCGACGTGCTGGTCGCGACGACCGTCATCGAGGTCGGTGTCGACGTTGCCAACGCCACGGCGATGGTGCTGCTGGACGCCGACCGGTTCGGTGTCTCGCAGCTGCACCAGCTCCGCGGTCGCGTCGGTCGCGGTGGCCTGCCCGGTCTCTGCCTGCTCGTGACGCGGGCCGAGCTCGGCACTCCGGCGCGCGATCGGCTTGCCGCCGTGGCGTCCACGACCGACGGTTTCGTGCTCAGCCAGGTGGACCTGGAGCAGCGCCGCGAGGGCGACGTGCTGGGGGCCCGTCAGTCGGGCGGTCGCTCCTCCCTGCAGAATCTGAGGGTGCTGCGCGACGAGACGACGATCCTCCAGGCCCGTGAGGCCGCAGGTGCGCTGCTCGACGCCGACTTCTCGCTCGGTCAGGCGCCCCTGCTCCGGCAGGCCGTCGAGGAGATCGAGCGCACCGACCACTCCGAGTTCGTGGACCGCTCATGACGCGCATCATCGGGGGCAGCGTGGGCGGTCGCAGGCTGGCCACGCCGAAGGGTCAGGCGACCCGCCCGACCAGTGACCGCGTGCGCGAAGCACTCTTCTCCGCGATCGAGGCATGGTGCGGATCGCTCGCCGGTCTGCGCTTCCTCGACCTGTACGCCGGCAGCGGTGCCGTCGGTCTCGAGGCCAGGTCCCGGGGTGCCGGTGTGGTCACCCTGGTCGAGCACGACAAGCGCACCGCAGCCCTCATCGCGCAGAACGCCAGGACGCTCGGGCTCGACCGGGTCGAGGTCCACTCGGCAAGCGTCACGGCGACGCTGGCGCGGCACCCCGTCGCGCCGTACGACGTCGTGTTCGCCGACCCGCCGTACCCGCTGCCCAACGCCGATGTCGAGGCCGATCTCGCTGCCCTGGTGGCGCACGGGTGGCTCACTCCGGACGCCCTGGTCGTCGTCGAGCGTTCCGCCCGTGGCCCGGCGCCGGAGTGGCCCGACGGCATCCAGCCCTCGCGTGACAGGAGATACGGGGAGACGCTGCTGAGGTATGGTCACGCCGAATCCACCCAGGTGCCGACCCGGTCTGATGCTGATTCGGCAGAGTCTGATCCGGCAGCTTCGGACCGAGAGGAGTAACCGTGCGCATTGCCGTGTGTCCGGGCTCGTTCGACCCGGTGACCAACGGTCACATCGACATCTTTGCGCGCGCTGCGGGCCTCTTCGACGAGGTGATCGTGGCGACCGGCCTGAACCCGTCCAAGACGCGTCTGTTCACGCCGGAGGAGCGCCTCGAGATGCTCAGCGAGGCCTGCCGCCAGTTCCCCAACGTGCGCGTCGCGGGCTTCACCGGCCTGCTGACCGGCTTCTGCGAGGAAGAGGGCGCCGTGGCCATCGTCAAGGGCCTGCGTGCCGTCAGCGACTACGAGTACGAGCTGCAGATGGCGCAGATGAACTCCTCGCTCGCCGAGATCGAGACCGTCTTCATCCCGACCAGCCCGGAGTACTCATTCCTGGCATCGAGCCTCGTCAAGGAGGTCGCCATGTTCGGCGGCGACGTGTCCGGCCTCATCCCTGACTTCGTCCGCGAGCGGCTGATGGCCCGTCTCGAGGAGCGGCGTCGGGGGGAGGGCCAGTGACGGTCACCCGGGACGTCGGCACCCGCAGCGTCGGCGACGAGCTCGCTGCCCTCCACCAGCTCGTCGACCGTGCCCGCACCAAGGGCCGCAGCTCCGTCGTCCTCGAGCGCGACGAGGTGCTCGCCGCACTGCAGCGCATCGAGTCCGCGCACGCCGGAGCAACGCTTGCCTCACGCGAGCTCGTCGCCCAGCGGGAGGACTTGATGAGGTCGTCCGAGGACGAGGCATCCGAGATCCTGCGCGCTGCTCGCCTCGAGCAGGACCGGCTGGTCTCCGACACCGAGGTCTTCCGGGTCGCCGTCCGTGAGGGGGAGGATCTCGTCGCTGCGGCGCGCGAGGAGGCCGACGTGCTGCGGCGCGACACCGACGCCTACGTCGGGACCCGTCTGGCATCGCTGCAGGCCTCGCTCGAGAAGACCCTCGGCGAGGTACGCCGCGGCATCACGAACCTGAGCAGCCGCGAGGCCGAGGTCTCGAACTAGGAAGTCAGCTGACGGGGCGCGTCGGCAGGCCGGGGTGCTCCCGAGGCCAGTCGAAGTGAGGCTGCGACGTCTGGTCACGGAGCAGCTCGGTCCCGGACTTCCCGAAGCGGGCCTTCTTGGTGTGCTCGAGGTTGTCCTCGATCAGGATCCGGTTGGTGCGGATCAGGTCGGCGATGATGCCGAGCATCAGGCTCATGAAGGCCAGGATCATCAGCAGCGACCCGAGCAGCAGCGACTGGATGTGTCCGGATGCCGAGTCGGTGACCATCAGCACGGCGTACCGGACGAACGGGATCATGCCGAGCACGCCGAAGAACATCGTCAGCCAGGCGAAGATGACGTAGGGCCGGTACATCATGAAGGAGCGAATGATCGCCGCAGCCGACTTCGCGATGTGCTCGGGCATCGACTTGAAAAGTCGTGACTCCCGGGTCTTCGCGTTGGTCTCGACCGGGATGCTGGCGATCTTCATGTTCTTGTTGCCGGCCTGGATGATCGTTTCCATGCAGTAGCTGAACCGCGTGATGGTGTTGAGGACCATCAGGCTCTCGCGCGAGTAGGCGCGGAAGCCGCTCGCGGCGTCGGGCAGCTTGGTGCCGGCGGCGCGGTTGACCACGCCGCTGCCGACCTTCTGCAGCTGCTTCTTCAGCGGGGAGAAGTGGTCGACCTTGTGCACCTGGCGGTCGGCGATCACGATGTCGGCCTCGCCACGCACGATCGGCTGCACCAGGTCGGTGATCCGGTCTTGCGGGTACTGGTTGTCGCCGTCGGTGTTGACCACGATGTCAGCACCGAGCTCGAGTGCCCGCACGACGCCGTCGCGGAACGAGCGGCCCAGGCCCTGGTTGCGGGCGTGGTGCACGAACTCGGTGACGCCGTAGCTGCGTGCCACCTCGACCGTCCGGTCCGAGCACCCGTCGTCCACGATCAGCACGATGATGTCGTCGATCCCGGGGATTTCCTTCGGGATCGACTCGAGCACCAGCGGAAGCGTGTCCTCCTCGTTCAGGCACGGGATCTGGACGACAAGTCTCACGTGAGTCCTCACATCGGTCGGTTGCGGTGCAGCAAGAGTCTAGTTTGCGCTGGGCCCCGGCCAGCGACGCCACGATTTCGTGACTAGGCGGTGAGGATCTGGACGAGTGCGGCGCCCATGGCGCGCTCGCTGTAGGTCTCCCGAGCACATGCGCCGAGGCGCCGGCCCTGGAGCTCGAGATCGGCTGGTCGCGCGATCAGGTCGGTCAGCGTCCGGGCCCATGCATCCGCGTCGCCCGAGGGAAGAAGGATGCCGGTCTCGCCGTCCTGGACCGCGTCCCTGAGCCCTTCGAGATCGGCTGCGAGAACAGTCGTGTCGCGCAGCGCGGCCTCGACGGCGACGAGGCCGAAGCCCTCCATGTCACCCGGGACCGCGATGTTCGGCTGGACGAAGACGTCTGCGCCGGCCATGAGCCGGTCCCGGACCTCGTCGCTCACGCCGCCCAGGAGGTGCACGCGAGTCCGGACGCCGGCGGAGTCTGCCGCGGTTGCGATCGCCTCCGACTCCGGTCCTGATCCTCCGACGACGAAGTGCACGGTCTCGGGAAGCTTCGGAAGGACGTTCTCGACGAACCAGCGGACGCCCTTGCGTCGAACGAGGCGTCCCAGGGCAACGACCATGACGTCCTGCGTGCCCAGGCCGAGATCCTGGCGCAGGAGTTCCCGCGCTGCCGCCAGTGCGTGTCCGTCGATGCCGGGATCCGGCACACCGAGGCGGACGACCTCGATGCGCGCGGGGTCAACGGCCGCGTCAGCGATCGCGGCGTCGCGCGTCGCTGCACTGATGGCGATCACGCAGCGCGCCGATCGAAGTGGAGGATGCGCGAGCGCTCGATAGAGGGCGTTGTCGAACGTGATGTCGAGCCCCATCACCATGGTGGAGCGAGGAACGCCGAACAGGCGCAGCACTGGTGCGCATGCGGCGTTCATCAGCGCGTCTCCGCACAGTGCGTACTCGACCCTCCGGGTGGCGCAGAGCCAGGTCACCCGGAGCAGGCAGAGCGGCAGCCACCACAGCAGGCCGATGTTGGCTCCGCCGTAGGAGATCTTGTGAGCTTGGGGGTAGCTGGTCAGCATGGATCGCCACACACTTGCAGCGAGAGTTTCCATGCCGCCGATGGAGGGTGGGAACTTGCGAGTGATGAAGACGGGCTGCTTGCGCATGGGGTCCGCGGTCACTCGGTGATGGCCGACGGCGGACACTTCACCGCAGGGCCTTGCGGCTGTGTGGTGCCAGGGGTGCCGATCCAGATGAAGGTGGGAATCACCGGACGCAGCGCGCGGAAGAAGCCGATCGGCATGCCGGCCAGACGGCGCGGGACGACGTCGGTGGCATGGAACTGCTCTGCGTCACCGATCAGTGTGTAGGTGTAGTCCCAGACACGGAGGCCGCGGCACATCGTGATGAGCTTGCGCCGGCTGCGGAAGCGTTCGTAGTACGAATCCGCCCGCTTGAATGCGGCCACGTAGCGGTCCGCCGGCTTCTCGGGCAGCCAGGAGAGGAACGGGAGCCGGTAGTGCGGTTCGACGACCGCCCACTTGTTGCCGAAGCCAAGGTAGGCGACTCCGTCGGGACGTAGCGTGCGAACGATCTCGGCCATGACGGCGTCGGCGTCGACCACGTGCTCGTAGATGTGGTTGAAGACCACGATGTCGAAGGACTGGTCCGCGGCCGGAATCGCAGAACCGTCAGCAACGGTGAACGTGGCCTTGTCGCCGAAGCGGCTGCGAGCGAAGGAAATGCCGGGCTCGTCGATGTCGATGCCGGTCGTGGTCGCGCCCGCCGTGGCCAGGGCGTCGACGGTGTAGCCCGTGGATGCGCCGATGTCGAGCGCCGAGAGGCCAGTCAGATCATCGCGCCCGAGGAAGTGCTGCAGAACCGCCACGATCTTGGCAGCCTTCTGCCGGCGCTTCTCCTCGTCATGGGTCTTGTACTGGAGTTCGGAGTAGGCCAGCTGTGGCTCGCGGTCACGTGGCATTTTCTCGCTCGGTTCCAAGGCTGCCGAGTCCCTTCCGGAAGGATGTGGGTCTGCGTTGACGACGGGCGAAGGCGGACGTCGCCCGGCAACGTTAGCGTGCAGTCACGCGGGGTGGCGCGGCGCCGGCGGGTTTCTCGGCAGGAACGATCCGAATCCCGCGAGCAGCAGATCCACGACGAGGAGCACCACTCGCGAGGCGACCGCGACGAGGAGCAGATCGGTGCCGTCCAGGACGCTGGCCAGCACGAGCACGAGTACGCCGTCGCGGACGCCGACTCCCGCGGGGACGGGGATGGCCAGGACTCCTACGCAAATCGCGAGGGAGATGGCGCCGACCGACAGCGGCAGCGTGTGGCTGTCCCATCCGGTGAGCGCGCCGACGAGGACAGCGACGTGTGCTCCCAGACAGACGAAGGAGCCGGCTCCCCAGAGGGCAGCGCGAACGGTGCTGCCGAGCGGGAGAGGCTGGTCGAGGGTGCCTGAACCGAGCTGCCCCGGGAGCAGGCGCAGCAGGAACGGGATCACGGGCGGGGCGATCAGCAGGAGGAGGAATGGCACCGCAAGGGCCGTCCACCAGAGCTGTCCGAGGGTGCCGGGAGCAGCGAAGGGCAGGAGGGCACACGCCAGCAGGAGCCCGACGGTCACCCCGATCAGCAGTGCGAGGAGGTTGGCGGCCAGCATCGTGCGCCGCGTGGCGCCGAAACGCCGCCCGGCCTCCATCTGGAGGACGATCGGCCAGACGGACCCGGGAAGGTACTTGCCCAGCTGGCTCAGGAAGTACACGCGAGCGCCGGTGCGCAACGGAATCCGGACCCCGAGTCCGGCAAGCGTCGCGCGCCACTCGAAGAAGGTGAAAGCGATGCCGAGTACGCCGAGGGCGAGGCTCGCGGCGACGGGCACGAGACCGATCTCCGCGATGGACGCGCTCAACTCGTCGCGCTGGCGCACGAGTGCCAGGACGGCTCCTGCCACCACGGCGGCCATGATCACCGCTCCGAGGACCGCGCGGACCCGGCTCGGCGAGCCGGCTTCCGCCGAAGCCGAGGGCTCACGTCCGCGCACGGAGACCGTTCCTTCCTGAGGTTGCGCCCGACAGCTGTAGAGGCATCTCAGAGGCCGGCGAGCTTCTTCTGCTCGGCCAGGTCGGAGTCGACCATCATGGCGACGAGTTCGGGGAAGTTGACCTTGGGTGTCCAGCCGAGGGTGGTGCGGGCTTTGGTGGAGTCGCCGATGAGGAGGTCGACTTCGGCGGGGCGCATGAAGCGGGGGTCTTGGCGGACGTAGCGTTCCCAGTCGTTGATGCCGACCTGGTTGAAGGCGAGGTCGAGGAGTTCGCGGATGGTGTGGGTTTCGTCGGTGGATACGACGTAGTCGTCGCCGTGGGGTTGTTGGAGCATGAGCCACATGGCTTCGACGTAGTCGCCGGCGTAGCCCCAGTCGCGTTGGGCGTCGAGGTTGCCCATGACGATTTCGTGTTGGAGGCCGAGTTTGATGCGGGCGACGGCCTGGGTGACTTTGCGGGTGACGAATTCGGGGCCGCGGCGGGGGGATTCGTGGTTGAACAGGATGCCGGAGGAGGCGTGCATGCCGTAGGACTCGCGGTAGTTGATGGTCATGTAGTGGCCGTAGACCTTGGCGACGCCGTAGGGGGAGCGGGGCCACAGGAGGGTTTCCTCGGACTGGGGGACCTGCTGGACCTTGCCGAACATCTCGGAGCTGGAGGCTTGGTAGAACTTGACGGAGGCGGGGTCGTTGCCGGCGTGGAGGCGGACGGCTTCGAGGAGGTTGAGGACGCCGAGTCCGGTGACGTCGGAGGTGACTTTGGCGTTTTCCCAGGAGTAGGCCACGAAGGAGATGGCGCCGAGGTTGTAGACCTCGGTGGGGTTGCTGTCGTTGAGTGCGCGCATGAGGCTGGACTGGTCGGTGAGGTCGCCGGTGAGGATCTTGACGTCGGGGAGTTCGCGTTCGACCATGGCGCGCTTGGGGTTGTTCTGCCCGCGCATGAGGCCGTAGACGTCGTATCCCTTGGAGAGCAGGAGTTCGGCGAGGTAGGGACCGTCCTGGCCGGTGATACCGGTGACAAGTGCGCTGGGCATGAGCTCCTCGATCGCTAGCAATTCGGCGTCACACTAACGGAGCAGAAACCGGGAGCGCGTCACGGTGCGGCACAGGACCGTCCTTCCTGGGCTGTCGCCTAGGCTACGCGCCATGGCTGACTCCTCCGCGACGCCCACCGCCAGGAAAGAGCCTCTCGGCCGCCTCGTTGCCGTGGTCCTGCTGGCGACGCTCTTCTCGGCATTCTTTGCCGGTTTCACCGCACTCCAGGTGAAGGGCTTCTCCCTCTACGACGAGCTGACCCACTCCGACTATGCCTTCCGTGTAGCGCACGGCGAGGTCCCGAGCGCCGGAAGCAAGCTCGCTCCGCAGGTCCGCGCCGAGGCCGCGTGCCGCGGTTTCGCGATGATGCCGGACCAGCACTTCCCCAAGATCGGCCGCTGCGGAGACCCCTCGCCGCCCTTCACGGTCGCGCGCGGTGAGAACTTCAACTTCGCGCACCCGCCGGTGTACTACGCGGTGACCGGCGTCGTCGCGCGGATCGGCGACACGGTGACGGCCGACTACCGGTTCATGACGTTTGCGCGCCTCACAGGCGTCCTCTGGCTGGCGGCAGCAGTGGTCGTGCTCTACCTCGCGATGCGGCGTTTCGGCGTGGGCTGGTGGACCTCCCTGCTCGGTGCGCTGCTCATGATCTCGTTGCCGATGGTCTTCTACGCCGACGCCACGGTCACCAATGACGCTCCCGCCGTCCTCTGTGGGGCGCTGGCCATGTTCCTCCTGGCCCGGGTCCTGGTCGACGGCCGGCGCGGTCTCGTGCTTCCGGCCGTCCTGGCGACCGCCGCGACGGCCACCAAGGTCATGTCGGGCCTTCCGTTCCTGCTGGTCGCCTTCGCCTGTCTGGTCCTGGCCCTCCGTGCGGTGCGCACGGACCGCCGCGACGCCGTACGCCTCGGTGGCGTCGCCGTGGTCATCCTCGTGAGCTTCGCGGTCGTGCACCTCGGCTGGGAGGTGTTCCAGTCGGGGCGCGGCGACTCTGCGTGGACCAACCCGGTGGCTGGCGCCAACACCGTCGCCGTCTCGGGCCTCCCGATTGACGAGGTGTTCGGGCCGTCGTTCCGCTTCCCGGTCCCGTTCGGGTCCGATGTCCGTCTGATGCCTCCGGCCCTCGACAACCTCGGCAGCACGTTGATGGTGCGGGTCTGGGGCCTGATCGTCCTGGCCGCGATCGGTGCGGTCCTCGCGCTCCGTAGTCGGTGGTCGCCGGCGTTCGTCGTCGCTGCGTTGGCGGCGGTGGGTGGCATCGCCTGGCCGTGGGTCGTCGAGGTGCAGGCGGCGATGTCCGGGTGGTACTTCCCGGCCCCGACGCCTCGCTATGCGCTCGCCCTCACCCCGCTATTCCTGCTCACCGTGGTGCTCGCGGTCGACGGCAAGCGTCTGGTCCGCAGCTTCACGGTCTTCTCCGCCATCGCCTTCGCAGTTTCGGCGTACACCGTGCTCAATGCCTGACGATCGAGCGGGAGGGCGGAGCACCCGTTTTGCTGACGAGCCCCGCGGACAGGTAAACTCCGTTCGTTCTGTTCTGCCCCGGATGAGAAGACGATGACTGACCACCTGGACCCGAGGGCGCCGCTCGTGCTCGACACTTACGAGCTCGGCCGCCGCCCGGGGTCCCAGCGGGAAATCACGCGGATCGTTCCGGCGCCGGCAGATCTTGGCATCGAGCTCCTCGGTGTCCCGGAAGGCTCGGAGATCGAACTCGATCTCCGGCTGGAAGCGGTCATGGAGGGCGTGCTGGTCACCGGGTCTGCGTTTGCCGACCTGGAGGGCGAGTGCGGTCGTTGCCTGGAGCCGATCCACGACGAGGTCGAGGCGACGTTCCAGGAGCTCTTCGTCTACAGCGACGAGGGACACGAGCCCGTTGACGAGGAAGAGGATGTCCACCGCATGGCGGGGGACCTGCTCGACCTCGAGCCGAGTTTGCGTGATGCGGTGGTGCTCGCACTGCCGTTCCAGCCCCTGTGCCAGGACGACTGTCCCGGTCTGTGCATCGAGTGTGGTGTGCGGCTCGCGGATGATCCGGACCACACGCACGAGGCGCCGATCGACCCGCGCTGGGCCGGTCTCGCAAACTTGCAGGACCAGCAGGACACCAGCACCACCACCGACTGAATGACCAATGAATGACCCGGGCCGAGCGGCCTGGATCATGAGCTTGAGGAGAAAACAGTGGCTGTCCCGAAGCGGAAGATGTCGCGGAGCAACACCCGTCACCGCCGTTCGGCGTGGAAGGCCGTTGTGCCGACCCTGACGACCTGCGCCAACCCCGCCTGCGGTGCCAAGCACCTCCCGCACCGTGCGTGCGGCGAGTGCGGCCAGTACGGCGCCAAGGCCGACCGCCGCCAGGTCCTCTGAACCACAAGGTTCACCCCTGACCACCTACGGCGAGCTGCGGGAAGCTCTCGGCGATCCGATCCTGGATCCTGAGCTGCTCGAGCGCGCCATGACGCACCGATCGTTCGCCTACGAGAACGGCGGTCTGCCGACCAACGAGCGCCTGGAGTTCCTGGGCGACTCGGTGCTCGGCATCGTGGTCACCGAATCGCTGTACCGCACCCACCCGGACCTCTCCGAGGGCCGGCTGGCCAAGCTGCGGGCGGCCGTCGTCAACGCGCGAGCGCTGGCCGAGGTCGCCCGCACCATCGGTCTCGGCGAGCACATCAAGCTCGGCAAGGGCGAGGAGAGCACCGGCGGCCGCGACAAGGCGTCGATCCTCTCCGACACCGTCGAGGCTGTCATCGGAGCGGTTTACCTCTCCGGCGGCTTCGAGGTTGCCGGCACCCTGATCCACCTTCTGTTCGACCCGCTCATGGAGGCCGCTGCCGGCCTCGGTGCCGGTCTGGACTGGAAGACCTCGCTCCAGGAGCTCTCCGCAGAGCGCTCCCTCGGTGTCCCCGAGTACGTCATCCAGGGCGCGGGGCCCGACCACATGCGCACCTTCACCGCGCAGGTCCGCGTCGGCAACCAGCTCTACGGCCACGGCGAGGGCCGCTCCAAGAAGGAAGCCGAGCAGCAGGCTGCCGAGACGGCGTACCGCGAGATCGCCGCGACGCCGGTTGACGGCGACGGCGATGCCGAGCTCGCCGCCACCACCGAGTCCATCAACAACTGACGGCCTGCGCTGTGGCAGTTTCACCGGCCAGCCGGTGAATCGGGCACTTGTTGTGCGGTGCACGACACGACAACCGACCGAATCGCGCGCGAAGTCCTGCACCTAGGATCTGCACGTGCCCGAACTGCCCGAGGTTGAAGTCGTACGCCGCGGACTGGAGTCGCACGCGCTCGACCGTCTGATCACGCGCGTCGACGTGCTCCACGAGCGCCCGGTACGCCGCGACCCGGCCGGGGCTTCCGGGTTTGCTGCCTCGCTGATCGGCCGCACGTTCACCGCGGCACGTCGCCGCGGCAAGTACCTCTGGCTCCCCCTGTCCCCGGCGTCCGCCGCGTCCGTGAGTGCCGGGGCGGCTGAGGAAGTTCCCGAAACTGGTGCCGACAGAGTCGATGCTGACGCGCTGCTCGGCCACCTGGGGATGTCCGGGCAGATGCTGGTGCAGCCCGTCGGTGCGCCTGACGAGAAGCACCTGCGGGTGCGCTTCGTCCTCGAGGACGGCAGCGAGCTCCGGTTCGTCGACCAGCGGATGTTCGGCGGGCTCTCCTTCTCGCCCGGCGGAGCCGAGCTGCCCGACGAGATCGCGCACATCGCACGTGACCTGCTCGACCCGGAGTTCGACCGCGACGAGTTCGTGCGGCGCGTCCGCAAGCGCACCTCGGCGATCAAGCGGCTCCTGCTGGACCAGAACCTCGTCAGCGGCGTCGGCAACATCTATGCCGACGAGGCGCTGTGGCGAGCGGGTCTGCACGGCGAGCGGCCGGGGGAGCGGCTGGCCGCCACCCAGGTGCGGGAGCTCGCGGCGCACGCCCACGACGTGATGACGGAGGCCCTCGCTCAGGGCGGCACCTCGTTCGATGCGCTGTACGTCAACGTCAACGGGCAGTCCGGCTACTTCGAGCGGTCGCTCAACGCCTACGGCCGCGAGGATGAGCCGTGCCGCCGGTGCGGCACCTCCATGCGGCGTACGTCCTTCATGAACCGTTCGTCGTACTTCTGCCCGGTCTGTCAGAAGCCGCCCCGCACGAGCCGGTGAAGTTCGGGCCGGAGCCGTCCACGGACCCCGTACGATGCCAGCGTGCGACGACGCTTCCGGCTCAGCCCCTCGGGTGGGGCACCCCACGACCCCTGGTTCCACATCGGCACGCTCGAGGTGGGAACCGCTGTTGGTGTCGCCCTGCTGAGTGCGATCGCCATGTTGTTCGGCGCGCTGACGCTGATGACTCCGATCCCGGGCAAGCTGATCCTGGACCCGGTCGCGATCGCCCATGGCGAGCTCTGGCGCATCGTGACGTGGCCGTTCGCCTACCCCGGCGGCATCGGCTTCTGGCCGGTCCTGACCATCGCCTTCTTCTGGTACTTCGGCAAGGACCTCGAGGACAACCTCCTGGGCCGCAAGCGGCTGCTCGAGTTCTTCATCGGCGCGACGCTGGTGTTCGCGGCCATCTCGGTGCTGCTCTACGTGTCGACCGGCCAGGTCGTTACGGACAGCGGGCTGAGCACGGTCGAGATGATGGTCCTGCTCGCCTGGATCGCTGAGTGGCCACACCGCAGGTTCATGTTCAACATCCCGGCCTGGGTCTTCGGCCTGGTGCTGGTGGCGGTCACGGTCCTCGGCGAGCTGCAGTACCGCTCCTGGGCATACCCGCTCTACCTGCTGATCGGCATCGCGATCTGCGCGATCATCGCCCGCTCGCTCGGGATGCTCTCCGAGCACCACATCATCCCGCACCTCTCCCGCCCGAAGCGCGCTCCGAAGCCGCCGCGGTCGTCGCGCTCGCCCCGGCACCCGTCGAGCCGCGGGCCCCGAGTCGTCGCCGGGCCGTGGGAGGGGTCGAGCCTCCCGGCCGGCCCCAGGGAGTCGCACGACGAGGCGCGGATGAACGCCCTGCTGGAGAAGATCCACGCCAACGGCCAGGACTCGCTCAGCGAGGACGAGAAGGCCGAGCTCCTCGCGCTCCGCGATCGTCTCCGCCGCCGCTGACCCGCCGCTGGGCGCGGCGCTGGGCGGGGCGCGTTCTGGGGCCGCTGGGGTGTCGATCACGTCAGATTGACTCGCGCGCAGCGCAGTGCGACCCTTGAAGACGGCCCCGCGAACGGTCGGGACCAGCGATTTCACTCCCACGTTCGGAGGATTTTCATGGCCAAGGCGCTCCTCGGTTACATGAGCAGCGACCTGCGTGACCCCTCGCGACCCCTGGCGAACCGGCTTGCCGCCGAGAACCGCCAGCTCCGCGAGCGCGTCCTTGACCTCGAGGCTCTCATCGTCCGCTTGCAGGACGAGAACGACCGGCTTGCCGCGGCTCAGGAGAACTCCTGGGCCGACCTCGAGGAGATGCAGCCGGCCTGAGGCCGGTTCGCTGACAGTGCGCACCTCCGGGTGCTCGCGTCCCTTCCCTGCGCCCGCGTCACGGGCGGGGCTGATTCAACCGGGACGTCTCGTCCCGCGTAACCTGCTCTCCTTGTGAGTGCCCTTGCCGACCGCGTCGTCCCCGCGCGTCTGGGTGACGGCGTGCGCCGGCTGCTGCCGGCGGTCTGGCTGACCCACGTGGTCGACGGTGTCGCCCTCGCCGCGGGCCCGCTCGCGGTCGCGTCGGTGACGCACGCCCCGCTGCCGATCGCGCTGGCCGTGGCGCTCCAACGGGTCCCGTTCCTCCTCCTCGGACCGTACGCCGCGGCGCTGGCCGACCTCGCCCACCGCCGGACCCTCGTCGTCGTCGGCAACGGACTGCGCGCGTGCGTGCTGCTCTTGCTGGCGCTCGCGATCGGGACCGGGCACGCCTCGGTCGGGGGACTGCTGTCCGCGCTGCTCGTGCTCGGTGTGCTCGAGACTGTCGTCGATGCCGCCACAGGGCCGATCGGCGCGATGCTGGTCACCGAGCCGGACGACCTGGCCACCCTCACCGACCGGGTCGACGCCGGCTTCATGCTCGGCACCCAGCTGCTCGGTCCCGCGCTCGGTGCGTTGCTCTTCACCGTCGGCGGTGGTGTTCCGTTTGCAGCGCAGGCCTCCCTGCTGGTCCTGGCTGCTTGGGTGCTGTCCGGCCTGGTGCTTGCCGGCCCGGCTCGCGCGGCCGGGCGGCGCCGGCGGAGCGCCCGCACGCGTCGCCCGATCCGCACCGGGCTGCGCCGGATCGCCGTCGACCCTGCGCTGAGCGCGCTTGCGCTGGCCGCGATGGCGTCGCAGGCGGCCTGGGCGGCGGGGTGGTCCCTGCTCGTGCTCTACGCCGCCGACCAGCTCGGCGTGGGGCCGGTCGGCTTCGGACTGTTGATCAGCGCCGGTGCTGCGGGTGGGCTCGCAGGTGTGCTGCTTGAGGACAGGATCGCCCGTCTGACCGCTCCGGGTCGGCTGCTGAGGGCTGGCCTGCTGGCGGAGGCCGTGGGCTACTCGGCGCTGGCGCTCACGACCGTCGCCTGGCTGGCCTACGTGGCCGTTGCCCTGCTCGGGGTCGTCGCTGTCGTGTGGAGCGGACAGCTCCGGGCCGAGCGTCGAGCCAGGGTCGCGCCGGTCGCTTCCGAGGCCGTCTCGGCGGCCGTGGTGGCCCTCGCACTGAGCTCGATCGTCGCCGGATGCGTGGCCGGTGGCCTGCTGGCGACCGTCGGCGGCGTCGCCGCGGCGTACTGGGGCGCGGCGGCCGTGTCGCTCGCCGCGCTCGGGTTGCTCTGGCGCAGGCTCGCTGCGTTGTAGTCTGCGATTCGTGTACCTGAAGAGCCTGACCCTCAAGGGCTTCAAGTCCTTCGCGTCCTCCACGACCCTGCAGCTCGAGCCCGGCATCACCTGCATCGTCGGACCCAACGGTTCGGGCAAGTCCAATGTCGTCGACGCGCTGGCGTGGGTGATGGGTGAGCAGGGCGCGAAGTCGCTGCGCGGCGGCAAGATGGAGGACGTCATCTTCGCCGGCACCGCCGGGCGCCCGCCGCTCGGCCGCGCCGAGGTCCAGCTGACCATCGACAATTCCGACGGCGCCCTCCCGATCGAGTACGCCGAGGTCACGATCGCGCGGACGATGTTCCGCAACGGTGGCTCGGAGTACGCCATCAACGGCCAGACCTGTCGTCTGCTCGACGTGCAGGAGCTGCTCAGCGACTCTGGCATCGGTCGGGAGATGCACGTCATCGTCGGCCAGGGCCAGCTCGACCAGATCCTGAGGGCCACTCCGGAGGAGCGGCGCGGCTTCATCGAGGAGGCTGCTGGCGTCCTCAAGCACCGCAAGCGCAAGGAGAAGGCGCTCCGCAAGCTCGACTCCACCGAGGCCAACCTGCACCGGCTCAACGACCTGCTGGTCGAGATCCGCCGCCAGCTCAAGCCGCTGGGCCGCCAGGCCGAGGTGGCCCGCCGGGCCGCCACCGTCCAGGCCGACGTCCGCGACGCGCGCGCCCGCCTCCTCGCAGATGACCTAGTGACCGCTCGCACCTCGCTCGAGCAGGAGATGGCCGACGAGACCGTGCTCGTGCAGCGTCGCGCCGAGGTCGAGGCGTCGATCGCGCAGGCTCGCGAGGTCGAGGCCTCGCTCGAGGCCGCTCTGCGTGAGGACCTGCCCGCACTGTCGCGCGCCCAGGAGACCTGGTTCGCGCTCTCGGGGCTGCGCGAGCGGCTGCGTGGCACGCAGTCACTGGCGTCCGAGCGGGTGCGCAACGCTGCTGGCCAGGCCGAGGTGACGACCCACAACGGACGCGACCCCGAGCAGCTCGAGGCCGACGCCGAGCGTGCGCGTGGCCAGGAGCAGGCCATCTCCCTCGAGGTCGACGGCCACCGCGTGGCCATGGATGACGCGATCGCCTGGCGCAAGAGTGCCGAGGACGCAGCAGCCGAGGAGGAGCGCCGCATTGCCGGCCTCCAGCGGGCCGCTGCCGACCGCCGTGAGGGCCTGGCCCGGCTCACCGGTCAGGTCAACGCCCTCAAGTCGCGTGCCGCCGCCGCTGCCGACGAGGTCGGCCGCCTCACCCTCGCCCGTGAGGACGCCAACGCCCGGGCCGAGCGCGCCCAGCGTGACTTCACCGCGCTGGAGACCAAGGTCGCCGGCCTCGACGCCGGCGAGGAGGGCCTCGACGCCGAGCACGAGGCAGCCATGGGCGTGCTCGACGACCTCGAGGAACGACTCGCCAAGATGCAGTCCGAGGCAGCCGAGCTGGAGCGCGAGCGCTCCGCGCTGGCTGCCCGTCGCGAGGCCCTGGAGATCGGTCTCAACCGCAAGGACGGCGTCGGTGCGCTGCTCGCCGCCTCCGACTCGGTCTCCGGGCTGCTCGGCTCCGTCGCCGCGCTCCTGACGGTCAGCCCCGGCCACGAGGCCGCGGTGGCTGCCGCCCTCGGATCCGCTGCTGACGCGATCGCCGTTGCTGACGCCGATGCCGCGATCGGCGCCATCGGCCGCCTCAAGACCGACGACCTGGGCCGTGCCGGCATCGTGCTCGGCGGTGGCCCGGCCGTCTCGCGTGGCGACTGGCCGAGCCTGCCGTCCGGCGCGGCGTACGCCGTCGACGTGGTCGAGTGCCCCGACGGTCTCACCCCTGCGCTCGCACGCCTCCTTTTCAAGATCGCCGTCGTGCAGGACCTCGCTGCGGCGAAGGCACTGGTCGAGGGCCTGCCCGACGTCACCGCGGTCACCCGCGACGGGGACCTGCTCGGTGCGCACTTCGCGGCCGGAGGCTCGTCCGCGCAGCCCAGCCTGATCGAGATCCAGGCCGCCGTCGACGACACCAGTGCCCAGCTCGCCGAGGCCACCGCAGCGTCCGAGCGCCTGGTCTTCGAGACCTCGCGGCTCGAGGCGGAGCGCCTCGACGCGCAGAAGCGCGCGGATGTCGCCCTCGCCAAGCTGCACGAGTCCGATGCCACGCTGGCAGCCGTCGCGGAGGAGCTGGGCCAGTACGGTTCCCAGTCCCGTTCGGCACGTGCCGAGGCCGAGCGCATCGCGGAGGCCATCGCCAAGGCCGAGGAGGCGCGCGACCGCGACGCCGCGGGCCTGGCCGAGCTCGAGGCCCGGCTCGCGACCGCGGTGGATGCTCCCGACGAGGAGCCCGACACCAGCGTCCGCGAGCAGCTGATCGAGGCGGCCCGTGCCGCCCGTCAGGGCGAGATGGATGCACGCCTCGCCCTGCGCACCTCCGAGGAGCGGGCGCGTGCACTGCACGGCCGCGCCGACGCGCTGCTCCGCCAGGCCCGTCAGGAGCGGGAGACCCGCCAGCGTGCCGCCGAGCGGCGCGAGCGGCTGCTCCGCGAAGGTCGGGCCGCAGAGGCCGTCCAGGTCGGAGTGCGTGCTGCCCTTGCAGCGCTCGAGCGCTCCATCGACCTGGCCGCCCACGCGCGGACCGCCGTCGAGCAGGCCCGTTCCGGACGCGAGCACGAGCTGCTCGCCATCCGCACCACGCTTCGCGACCTCGGTCGCGAGCACGACGAGCTGGTCAACTCGGTGCACCGCGACGAGATGGCCCGCGCCCAGCAGCGCATGCGCATCGAGCAGCTCGAGGAGCGCGCGCTCGAGGAGCTCGGGCTCGACGCCGAGGGCCTGATCAACGACTACGGACCGGCGAACCTGATCCCGTTCGTGGGCGAGCTGGAAGACGGGCAGGAGGCCCCCGAGCCCGCTTCGTTCGTGCGCGAGGAGCAGGCCAAGCGGCTCAAGACGGCCGAGCGGGCGCTGGCGATGCTGGGCCGGGTCAACCCGCTCGCCCTCGAGGAGTTCACGGCCATGGAGGAGCGCCACAAGTTCCTCACCGAGCAGCTCGAGGACCTGAAGAAGACCCGCAAGGACCTCCTGGACATCGTCAAGGAGGTCGACGCCCGCGTCGAGCAGGTCTTCGTCGAGGCGTGGGAGGACGTCCGCGTCGCGTTCGACCACGTCTTCTCCCGGCTGTTCCCCGGTGGCGAGGGTCGGCTGATCCTCACCGACCCCGACAACATGCTGACCACCGGCATCGAGGTCGAGGCTCGCCCGCCCGGCAAGAAGGTCAAGCGGCTCTCGCTGCTCTCCGGTGGCGAGCGCTCGCTGGTCGCGGTCGCCTTCCTGGTCGCGCTCTTCAAGGCCCGCCCGTCGCCGTTCTACATCCTCGACGAGGTCGAGGCGGCGCTCGACGACACCAACCTCGGTCGGCTGCTCGAGATCTACGAAGAGCTGCGCGAGAACTCCCAGCTGCTGGTGATCACCCACCAGAAGCGCACGATGGAGGTGGGTGACGCGCTCTACGGCGTGACGATGCGTGGCGACGGTGTCTCGGCCGTCATCAGCCAGCGTCTGCGTGAGGCTGCCAACGCCTGATCCGACAGGCATGGCGTGATGCGCGCCACGATCGGGCGTCCCCGGCTCCTGCTGGCAACCTCCAGTTTCCTTTGCCATGGCACGATGTCGCCGACCCAGGAAAAATCGACTCACTCGGGGTGAATCACTGATGTTCCTTATCCTGCTGGTGCTTCTGGCTGCCGTTGCCGTGGCAGCTCTCGTCGTCCTGTACGTCGCCTACCCACACCGCGGCGAAGAGATCCCGCGCGCCGCGTGGCTGGGCGATGCGCTCGCGCGAGGTCGCTCCGCGCTGCCGGTGCTCACCGAGGACGACGCCCACCGCCCGCTGACGTCGCGTCGTTGATCGCTGGCTCTCAGCCGGTCGTGACGTCCATGAGGGTGGCCCGGCCCAGGTAGCCCACGAAGGCCAGGTCGCGACCGGCGACCGGACGCGAGGTCCAGTCCTCGACGATCTCCTGCTCGGCCTCGCGGTCGGTGTCGTCGAGGATCACCAGCGCGCCGTTGTTGAGGCTGGGCGCGAACGTGTCCCATGCCGGCTGGCGCGCGAGACGGGCCGAGGCTCCGGGCGGGCCGTCCACGAACAGGACGTCCACTCCGTCGAGCTCGGGGAGCCCGGCGGTGGAGTACCACTGCCGTCCCACCTGTCCCGGAAGGTCGGTCAGCGGTGCGTGGATCACCGTGGCGTAGTCGGACAAGCCGTGGCGGCGCAGCTCCTCCCGGGTGCGCTCCGCGTACGACGCGTCGTGGTCGAGGGAGATGACCTTGCCGCCGCCGCGCTTGCGCAGGGCGGCCGCGGTCCAGACGGTCGAGGAGCCTGAGCCGCACTCGACAACAGTCGGGTGCTCGGCGCGGGTCAGGACGATCGAGACCAGTTCCGCGATGGTGCGGTTGGTTGCCGCCCAACCGCCGAGGGTCGGCATCGTGGCGGTCCCGGGCAGCAGCTCGTCCTGGAGGCGAGCCAGGTTCACGGTCTCGCTCGCGGTCGCGTCCACGGAGTGGGTGAGGGCGAGAATGCGACGGCGCAGCTCGTCGTACCGGCCCGCTGCTCGGGAGAGCTCCGGCGTGGGGTCCTGACGCTTCTCCAGCGTGGCCACGATCTTGGCGACCTCGGAAAGCCCGGCGTTCGTCCGTCGGACCTGGCGCCCGAGCTGCTGGTGGCGCTCACGCTGTCCGTGGGCCGTTTCCTGGAGCGTCCGGCTGAAACCCCACAGGAGATAGGCGAGGGCAACGGGGACAAGGCTCAGCGCCGCAACCGCCCACCGAACGGATCCGGCGGCTGCCAGCACCGCTGCCGCGACGCCGGCTGCTGCCATGCCGACGTAGGCCAGCTGGCGGAGCACATGAAGCGCTTGTTTCGAACCCACTGATGACTCCTTCGAATGTGCCTGTCCGCAGATCGTAGAGCGTCCGACGAATGGCAACGGACGACGGCTACCGCGTTGACGCCGTGGCAGGATGACCGTCGACCTGTCTCGGCAAAAGGGGAATCGATGGCGAACGAACTGACGCGACGCGCACGACGGGTTGCCAGGCGGGCAATCAATCGGGTGCAGTCGGGCCAGGACCCGGTCCACGCATCGCTGAAGGTGCTTGCGTCCTCGACCCTGTTCGATCTGGACTGGTACAACCTGCAGCTCGAGCGTGGCGCGAGCCCCCTCGATCGGCGCCAGGCGATTCGCCACTATCTCTCCACCGGCCGGAGCGGCGGTCTGACCCCGCACCCGCTGGTCGACCCCACCTTCCTTGCCGAGCAGCTCTCGCTCGAGGACGACCGCGACCCCCTCACGGTCTACCTCCAGCGTCGGCGCTGGAGGTACCGCACGCATCCGCTCTTCCGGGTCGGCCCCTACGTGGCGAAGTTCCCCGCAGCGCGTGACCACCGTGACGGACCGATCGGCCACTACGTCGAGGTCGGTGCGCCTGCCGGCGCCCACGCCAACGAATGGCTCCCGGTCGATGACGACGGACGCCAGCCGGACCTCTGCGCCTGGCTCCGCGAGCGTCTGGTCGAGTGGCGTGAACGTGAGTCGCCCATGGCCCCGGACCTGGTCCGTCAGGCGCCTGGCCCGGAGGCCGACGCCGCGCGCGCCCGACTCGCCGGTGTCCGGCCCGCGCCCTCCACGTCCGGTCCGCTCGTCAGCGTCGCGATCATCGGTGGCTATGTGCCCGAGCGGCTCGCGGACACCCTCCGGTCCGTGGCCGCGCAGACCGAGGTCTCGTGGGAGGCCTTCGTCCTCGTCGAGGACGCGTCGCTGGCGGCCCTTGCCCTCGAGGAGGTGCCGGGACAACGCGTCACGGTGCTCGAGGTCGGGCAGAACGTGGGCCTCGGCGTGCGCGAGGCCGTCGAGCGTGCCACGGGTGAGTACGCCGCGGTGATCACCGCCGGCGAGACCTGGTCGGCCGATCGTCTCCGGTTGGCAGTTGCTGCCGCCCGTTCCGGCGGCGCTGACCTTGTCGCCGACGTGCTCAAGGTGGAGCGCGGCGACTCGATTCGCTACGGTGCGGCTCGCCTGGCAGGCGGTCGCGTGGTGAGCCGCCAGACCATCGACATCTCCCGGGTCGTCGCACGGCGCGACCTGGTTGCGTCCGCGGCGATCGACTGGTCCCAGGACATCTGGGCATGGCTTCTCGTCACTGCCCTGACCGACCACTCCCGGGTGGAGTACCTCCCGGTGGTTGGCACCACCCGCGACCAGTCTGTCCGGATGCGGGCGCTGCGCCCGCTCCGCCGGTGGCAGCGGCTGCGTTACGCGCCGCTGGACACCGCGCCCGACCGGGCGCTGCGTGACCGGCTCATCGACTGGTCGGAGATCGAGGAGCGCACGCCGGAAGCCGACGTGGTGTCGGTCCTGATCCCCACCTACCGTGACTGGCGGATGACGACCGACGCGGTCGCCGCACTTGCCCAGACCGAGACCGATCTCGAGATCGACTGCATCGTGCACGACGACGGCGGCGACGCCATGAGCGCGGTCATCCTCGACAGCCTGCCGCTCCGCTTCCCGGGTGTCCGGGTCATGCACGACAACATCAACCGCGGCTTCGCCATGGCCAACAACCTGGCCTTCGCGCATGCCCGCGGAGCTGTGGTCGTGCTCCTCAACAACGACACCGAGGTCGAGCCGGGCTGGCTCACGCCGCTGGTCAGCGCTCTGGAGGACCCTCAGGTCCTCGGTGTCCAGTCGCTGTTGCTCTTCCCGACCGGCACGATCCAGTCGGCCGGCGTCGCGTTCCCGTCGTGTGTCGGGATTCCGCACGAGTTCCTCGGTGGCTTCCCTCGCGAGGACGCCGAGGGCATCGAGCAGCTGCGGTTCCACGCACTCACCGGTGCCGCCCTTGCCGTCCGGCACGCCGACCTGACGGCAGTGCGTGGCCTGGACCCGATCTATCGCAACGGCATGGAGGACATCGACCTGTGCCTGCGCCTCGCCGACGTCCGCGAGGGCCACTTCGTCGTCCGGCCCGACTCAGTGGTCATCCACCACGAGTCGCGTAGCGAGGGCCGCTTCAAGAAGTCCCGCCAGAACCGCGCCGTCCTGCTCGAGCAGTGGCGCGACCGCCTGCCGGCGGATGACGTGAAGCTGTGGGGCACGCGCGGGTTCACCGTCGTCGATCACGAGGTGGTTCACCACCGCGACGAGATCGGATCGGTCGGGGCGCCGTCGCCTGTGCTCGTGCGCACGGACCGGTTGCCGGGCCGGGCCCAGGTCTCGGAGGCGCCGCCGCGACTGCGCTGGTCCATCAAGAACCCGGCCCCCGCGGGCAAGGCCGGCGAGCACTGGGGCGACACCCACTTCGCCCGTGCCGTCGCAGGAGCGCTTCGCGAGCTCGGGCAGCAGGTCGTCATCGATGCCCGCCCGGAGTTCTACCGTTCGTCGGGGCGCCACGATGACGTGAACCTGGTGCTGCAGGGACTCGCGCCCTATCAGCCGTTCGCCGAGAGCGTGAACCTGGTCTGGGTGATCTCCCACCCCGAACGCTTCCACGCAGCGCAGGCGCACTACTTCGACCGCGTTCTCGCCGCCAGCGTCTCGTGGGCCGAGCAGACCTCGCGCGAATGGGGACGCAGGGTGGAGCCGCTGCTCCAGGCGACCGATCCGGAGTCCTTCCACCCGGACCGCGCGGTGCCCGACACCGGGCACCCGGTCCTGTTCGTGGGCAGCTCGCGCAACGTGAGTCGGCCGATCGTGGCGGATGCCGTCGAGCAGGGCCTTCCCCTGTCGATCTACGGAGGGCAGTGGAAGGAGTTCGTCCACAAGCGCTACATCAAGGGCGAGTACCTCCCCAACGCGGATCTCGGGGCGGCGTACCGGAGCGCAGGAGTGGTGCTCAACGACCACTGGGAGGACATGCGGGTCGAGGGCTTCGTGTCCAACCGCCTCTTCGATGCGGCCGCGAGCGGTGCCCGGGTCATCACCGATGACGTCGCAGGACTCGGTGACACCTTCGGCAACCTCGTGCAGGTCTACCGGACGCCCGAGGATCTCGTGCGCCTGTCCTCGATGGTCAACCCCGACGAAGTGTTCGGAGACGACGCCTACCGGCGCGAGGTGGCCGCACGGATCGCGCGCGAGCACTCGTTCCACGCTCGTGCGGAGCGGCTGGTCGAGGTCGCGATCGAGGAGCGGAAGCGGCGCGGCTTCAGCCTCTGATCACGCGGGAGCAGTGGCGAGCCGGTCCTCGGCCAGCCAGCGCCGACCTGCCGCAGCGCCGGCCTCGTGCTCTGCGTCCGGGACCGGGTGGTCGCGGTCCGGGCCCACGACGGCCTCCAGCTGCTGGGGGAGGACCGCCCGCCCGGCCAGACCGATCAGGTGCTGCGAGAGCCAGCCGTCGTGCTCGTAGTGACCTTCTGGGACACCGCGCTCGATCTCGCCGCGAGTGGGCGTGCGGGCGAGGTAGGCCTCCTGGAGGCGCCCCGCCTTGTAACGGCGGTAGTCAGCCATGCCGTGGTGGTTCTTGCTCGGCTTGAGCTCGGGGTTGCCCTCGTAGGCCTTGCCGGCGTTGACCACCTTGCGCTCGAGCTGCGCCCACGAGCGCCAGGGCAGGTGGTAGACCTCCATGGCGACCTCGGCCGGCGGCTGGCCGTTGGAGAGCAGCGAGACGAAGTGGTTGCCCTGGGCGACGACGATGTCGGACTCGCCACGGTGCACGCAGTTCGGCGTCGGGTGGGCGTGGATGCCGATCTCGTGGAGCTGCTCGACCGGGCGGTGGTCGCGCCAGTCGAGCCTGCCGATGCCGCCGCCGCTCCAGGCCGGGGGGCCGACGAGGTTGACGACCTCGGTGGTGAACGCGTTCAGGTGCAGGCTGGTGCGCGACAACGCCTCGCGCACGGTCAGCTGCTTGTCAACGGGGACGAGGAACTCGTCGGCGTCGAGGTTGAGGACCCAGTCTGCCCGGTGCTCGGTGCGCGCGCGTCGGGCCATGCCCGTGACCACCTTGCTCTGCTGCTTCTTGTGCAGTGGATCGTGGTGCAGCTCGACACGTTCGGTCGCGGCGTACGCCTCGAGGACCTCGGTGGTGCCGTCGACCGACGCGTTGTCGGTGACGATGATCAGGTCAGCGCCCTGGTCGAGGGTGTGCTCGATCATGGCGGCGACGATGTCGACCTCGTCGCGGACCATCATCGTCGCGATGATGCGGAGGCGGGCGTCGGGCGTTCCAGTCATGCCGGGAGACTATCCGTGCAGCCCGCGGTGGACGGACACGGTGGTTTGCCGGCTCGCGCGTGCCGCGTGATTGGATTGGCGGCATGGGTGCTCTCGCTGACCAGCTCTACCTCCTCATCGGCATCGGCGTCCTCGGACTGCTGCTCATCGTCGGACTGGTCGGCACGGCCGTGCGCCGGCGCCCGCGCGGCAGTGGCGCCGACGTCCTCGCGCGTCCCGACACCGACGAGCCCCAGGTTGCGGACGCCGGTGGCGGCGCCGCGACCGCAACAGCCGAGGCGCCCACGCTCGAGCCGACTCTCGAGAAGCCTGAAGGCACCGCGAGTCGCCTGGTCCGCCTGCGGCAGCGCCTCTCCGGTTCGCAGTCCGGCCTCGGTCGTGGCCTGCTCGCACTGCTCTCGCGCGACCGTCTCGACGAGGACACGTGGGAGGACATCGAGGACACCCTGCTGTCGGCGGACATCGGCGTCGCGCCCACGCAGCAGCTCGTCGAGCGACTGCGCACCCGCATGCGCGTCGAGGGCGCGGACGCCGCGTCTCCCCGCGACGTGCTCCGCGAGGAGCTGATCAACCTCGTCGACCCGACGATGGACCGCCGTCTCCAGATCAGCGGATCCGACGGCAAGCCCGGTGTGGTCCTCGTCGTCGGTGTCAACGGAGCCGGCAAGACGACCACGGTCGGCAAGATCTCGCGCATCCTCGTCGCCCAGGACAAGACCGTCGTCCTCGGCGCAGCGGACACGTTCCGCGCAGCCGCCGTCGACCAGCTCGCCACCTGGGGCGAGCGGGTCGGCGTACCCGTCATCCGCGGCGCCGAGAACGGTGACCCGGCATCGGTGGCCTTCGAGGCCGCCAAGGCAGCCGTCGACGGTGGGTACGACGTCGTGCTGGTCGACACCGCGGGTCGCCTGCAGAACAAGGCCGGCCTCATGGACGAGCTCGGCAAGGTCAAGCGCGTCATCGAGAAGCAGGCACCCGTCACCGAGGTGCTGCTCGTCCTCGACGCCACCACCGGCCAGAACGGCATGATCCAGGCCCGGGTCTTCTCCGAGGTCGTCAACGTGACCGGCATCGTGCTGACCAAGCTCGACGGCTCGGCGAAGGGCGGCATCGTCGTCGCGGTCCAGCGGGAGCTGGGCGTGCCGGTCAAGCTGGTCGGCCTGGGCGAAGGCCCCGACGACCTCGCGCCGTTCGAGCCCGAGGCGTTCGTCGACGCGTTGCTGGGCTGAGGGCGACCCGCCCAACGACTTAACCTGCGCGAAACATTGGGGATTGCGCGACGAAACCCTCAACCACCAGAGTGCTTCCAATCGGTGGACCCCCGCTGCCGCTACGGCGGTCGCGATGCGGAGGGCCCGCCACGTAGAACTCTCCTGGAGGTTTGATGGACGGCTACTACGCCTTCTTCATCGTCGCGACGGCCCTGGTGCTGATGATGACGACGCCAGCTCTCGCGCTCTTCTACGGCGGCATGTCCCGGTCGAAGTCCGTGCTCAACATGATGATGATGTCGTTCGTCTCGATGGGCGTCGTCGGCATCGTCTACGTGCTCTGGGGCTGGTCGATGTCCGGCCTGGACGACGCGAACGGCTTCGCCAACGGCAAGCTGATCGGCAAGGTCTTCGAGGGCTTCGCGCTCAACAACGAGACCTGGTCGGTCGACACCGTTGACGGCACCGGGTCGACCTACCTGTGGGTCGCCTTCCAGCTCACCTTCGCGGTCATCACCGCTGCCCTGATCTCCGGCGCCATCGCGGACCGGGTGCGCCTGCGCGCCTGGGTCGTCTTCATCGCGATCTGGGTCACCGCGGTCTACTTCCCGGTCGCCCACAACGTGTGGGGCATGGGTTGGCTGACGCAGCACGTGACGGCGCTCGACTACGCCGGCGGCACGGTCGTCCACATCAACGCCGGTGTCGCGGGCCTCGTCCTCGCGATCATCATCGGCAAGCGAGTCGGGTTCGGCAAGGAGCCGATGAAGCCGCACAGCCTGCCGCTGACCATGATCGGAGCGGGCCTGCTCTGGTTCGGCTGGTACGGCTTCAACGTCGGCTCGATCGTCTTCTACGGCGGCTTCGACACCGCCGAGGCGACCAGCGACGCCCAGCTCGCGTTCCTCGGCGAGACCGGCGCGACCTTCCTCAACACGACGCTCGCCACGATGGCCGCCATGCTTGCCTGGCTCCTCGTCGAGCGTGTGCTGCACGGCAAGGCCTCTGCCCTGGGCGCGGCCTCGGGCATCGTGTCCGGCCTGGTCGCGATCACCCCGGCCTGTGGTGCCGTCGACATCTTCGGCGCCCTGGCCATCGGCGTGGTCGCCGGTGCCTTCTGCGCCGTGGCGGTCGGGCTGAAGTACAAGTTCGGCTTTGACGACTCGCTCGACGTGGTCGGCGTCCACCTCGTCGGCGGACTCGTCGGCGCGCTGCTGATCGGCCTGCTCGGCACCGACGAGGCCCCGCAGGGCATCGATGGCCTCTTCTACGGCGGCGGCTTCACGCTGCTCGGCGACCAGGCGCTCGCGGTGCTCTTCACGGTCGTGTGGTGTGGTGTGCTGACCACGGTCATCGGCCTGGCGATCAAGTACACGATTGGCTGGCGCGTCTCGGCGGAGGAAGAGGTCGACGGCATCGACTTCGCCGAGCACGGCGAGTCGGCGTACGACCTGGCCACCTCCACGTCGTCCGCCCTCAACTGACCTCTTCACGAACAGACAGGAGCACCACATGAAGCTCGTGACCGCGGTCATCAAGCCGCACAAGTGGGAGGACGTCCGTGAGGCCCTCGAGACCTTCGGCGTGACGGGCATGACCGTCAGCGAGGTCAGCGGCTACGGCCGCCAGAAGGGCCACACCGAGGTCTACCGGGGCGCGGAGTACGACATCGCGCTGGTTCCCAAGATCCGCATCGAGATCGTGGTCGATGACGACGACGCCGACGACATCGTCGGCCTGGTCGTCAAGACCGCCCAGACCGGTCGCATCGGCGACGGCAAGGTCTGGGTCAGCCCGATCGAGACCGTGGTCCGGGTCCGCACGGGCGACCGCGACGAGGCCGCGATCTGATCCCGGCTCCACTCAACGACGAAGGCTCCCCGCACGCGCGGGGAGCCTTCGTCGTTGAGTGAGGTCGGGTGAGTCCGTGAGATCTGTAACGTCCCCGAAACACAAGGCGGCGACAGTGTGGGCCGCTCCGTCGACCAGGAGCACCCGCACACCGACCGTGAGGACGCACGATGCTCCACTCGTTCGCGGCGCTGGCCGTGACTCCCCAGCTCGACACCGGCACCACCGCCTGGCTGCTCATCTCGGCCGCCCTGGTGCTGCTCATGGCGCCGGGCCTGGCCTTCTTCTATGGCGGCATGGTCCGCTCCACCAGCGTCCTGAACATGATGATGATGGTCTTCGGCGCGCTGGCCGTGGTCACCGTCGTGTGGGTGCTGGTGGGCTACTCGATCGCCTTCGGCGACGACCTCGGCCTCGGTCTGGTGGGGGACCCGACGCAGTACCTCGGCTTTGCCGGGATGCTCGCCGACGACCCGGCGGCGGCGTACCCGGTGACGATCTTCGCGATCTTCCAGGGCCTCTTCGCGGTGATCACCGTGGCGCTCATCGCCGGTGCCATCGCGGACCGGACGAAGTTCGGCACCTGGCTGCTCTTCGCCGGGCTGTGGACCGTGCTGGTCTACGCGCCGGTCGCGCACTGGATCTTCGACTTCAGCGCCGGTGACCACGTCGGTGGCTGGATGGCCAACTCCCTGATGGCCAAGGACTTCGCCGGCGGCACCGCCGTCGAGATCAACTCCGGTGCGGCCGGCCTCGCCGTGGCGCTGGTCCTCGGCAAGCGGATCGGCTTCGGTCGCGACCCGATGCGTCCGCACAACCTGACCCTGACGATGATCGGCGCCGGGCTGCTGTGGTTCGGCTGGTTCGGCTTCAACGCCGGCTCGGCCCTCGCCGCCAACAACCTGGCCGCGATCGTCTTCGTCAACACGCTGCTCGCCGGCTGCACCGGCCTGCTGGCCTGGCTCCTGGTCGAGAAGCTGCGTGACGGCCACGCCACGTCGTTCGGTGCGGCATCGGGGGTCGTGGCTGGTCTCGTCGCGATCACCCCGGCCTGCGGCTTCGTGACGCCGATCGGCGCGATGCTCGTCGGCATCACCGCCGGCGCGATCTGCTCGCTGGCCATCGGCCTGAAGTACAAGCTCGGCTACGACGACTCGCTCGACGTCGTCGGCGTCCACCTGGTCGGTGGCCTCGTCGGCACGATCATCATCGGCCTGCTCGCCTCGAAGGCGGTCACTGACGTCGATGGTCTCTTCTACGGCGGAGGTGTCGACCAGCTCGGCCGCCAGCTCGTCGCGGCCGGTGCGACCTTCGCCTTCTCGTTCATCGCGACGGCGCTCCTGGCGATCGCACTGGAGAAGACGATCGGGTTCCGGGTGCACGAGGACGACGAGGCGTCGGGCGTCGACCTGGTGCTCCACGCAGAGACGGCGTACGACCTGCACGCGTCCACCGGCGGCGCGCGTCCCCACGTTGGCCACGGGAGTGGCACATTGCTCCCTTGAGGGCGATACGGTCGGCACAGGCAACGAGAGAAGGAACGGAATGAAGCTCGTCACCGCGGTCATCAAGCCGCACAAGTGGGAGGACGTTCGTGCCGCCCTGGAGACCATCGGCATCACCGGCATGACGGTGAGCGAGGTCAGCGGCTACGGCCGCCAGAAGGGTCACACCGAGGTCTACCGCGGTGCGGAGTACGACATCACGCTCGTCCCGAAGATCCGCGTCGAGGTGCTGCTCGACGAGGGCGATGCCGAGAGCGTGATCGAGACCATCGTCAACGCTGCGCAGACCGGCAAGATCGGTGACGGCAAGGTCTGGGTCAGCCCCGTCGAGTCCGTCGTGCGCGTGCGCACCGGCGACCGCGACCAGGCCGCGATCTGACAGTCATCCCGGAGTGAACGCGCACGATCGCCAGCGACGCACGGCCGCCGCCGATGAGCTGTGTGCCAAGGCGTACGCCGACCTGGGCGGCCCCGATGTCGGGGTCGCCCTGGTCGCCGTTGGCGGCTACGGCCGCGCCGAGCTGGCGCCGTACTCCGACCTCGATGTCGTGCTGGTCCATGACGAGGGCGTCGACCTCGGGGAGCTGGCCGAGAAGCTCTGGTATCCGCTCTGGGACTCGGGCAACAACATCGACCACTCGGTCCGGTCCCTGCCCGAGACCATCGCAGCCGCGGAGGCCGACCTGCGCGTCGCGCTCGGCATGCTCGACGCACGACACCTTGCCGGCGACCCCAATCTCACGCTCCGGCTGCGCACCAACATGCTCGGCGGCTGGCGCCGCGAGGCACGCCGGCGACTGCCCGAGATGCACGAGCTGGTCAAGGCACGCCACGACATCATGGGCGAGCTGGCGCACGTCTCCATCCCGGACCTCAAGGAGGCCGAGGGCGGCCTGCGTGACGCGACGGCGCTGAAGGCACTGGTCGCGAGCTGGTTGGTCGACGTCCCGCACGTCGAGGTCGAGCGGTGCCGTCAGGCGCTGCTCGACACCCGCGACGTCCTGCACGCGGTCGCCGGCCGCGCCACCGACCGCATCAACCCCGAGATGTGGGCGCAGCTTGCCGAACCCCTCGGCCTCGCGGACGCCGGTGCCGTCCAGTCCCACGTGCGCGAGCTCGGGCGTCGCATGACCCACATCGCCCGGCTCACCTGGCACCGCGTCGACCAGGTCGTTGCCCGTCCGACGTCGCTGCGTGGTGCGCGCAGGCCAGACCTGCGCACGGTGGCACCGGGCATCGCCCTCTCGTCCGGCGAGATCGTGCTGGATGCAACCGCCAAACCGGCCAACGACCCGATCATGCTGCTGCGCGCCGCCGCCGAGGCCGCGGAGCGGGGAGTGCCGCTCGCGCCAACCACCGCGGCCCGTCTGGCGAGGCTCTGCCCCGAGATGCCGGTGCCGTGGCCCGAGGAGGCCCGGCACCAGCTCGTGCGGCTGCTCGCCGCCGGCCGCGGGCTGCTGCCGGTCTGGGAGACCCTGGAGGAGACCCGTGCGCTCGACCGGATCCTCCCCGAGTGGGAGCTGATCCGGTCGCTCCCGCACGCCTCGATCATCCACCGCTTCACCGTCGACCGGCACGTGGTCGAGACCTGCATCGAGGCCTCGGAGCTGATCCGCAAGGTCGCGCGCCCCGACGTACTCATGGTTGCGGCCCTGCTCCACGACATCGGCAAGTGCGACACGATGGAGCACTCCGTCGCCGGCGAGCCGATCGCGCGCGAGGTGGCAGCTCGCTGGGGCTTCGACGGCGACGAGGTCGATCTGGTCGGCAACCTGGTCCGCTGGCACCTGCTGCTCGCCGAGACCGCGACCACACGCGACCCCGACGACCCCGCCACCGTGCAGCTGATCGTCGACCGGGTGAAGACGCAGGAGATGCTCTCCTTGCTGACGGCGCTCACCGAGGCGGATGCCAAGGCCGCTTCGCCCAAGGCCTGGTCGACCTGGCGGGCGCGGCTGGTGCGGCACCTCGCCAACCGCACGCTTGCCGCTCTGGTAGCCCAGGCCACCCACTCGTCGGCACCGAAGGTTCCCGAGCAGTGGGTGCAGATCCCGCGCGAGATCGGCGACAACCCGTCCAAGGTGCACGTCGGCGTCGACCGCACCGCTGACGGCTCGCGGGTCACGGTGATCTCCGGTGACCGGGTGGGCCTGCTCGCCGATGCTGCGGCGATGTTCGCCGTGCAGCGCACCTCGGTGCGTGCGGCGAAGGTCTGGACCCAGGACCTCTACGGCGTCTCCGTGTGGGACACCGACGAGCAGCACCTCGATGCCGCCGTTCTCCGCACCCGGCTTGCCTCCATCGTCGAGGGCCGGCTCGACGCACGCGAGCGGCTGTCGCGGCCGCGCCCCGGTCGCCTCGAGCCCCGCGTGAAGATCCGTCCCGAGGCCTCCTCGACGGCCACGGTGCTGGAGATCCGCATGGACGACAGGCCGGGCGTCGTCTACCTCGTCTGCGCCGCGCTGGCCTTCCTGGGACTCTCGGTCCGGTCGGCCCACGTGTCGACGCTGGGCCCCCAGGCAGTCGACGTCTTCTACGTGCAGGAGGTCGATGGGGGAGTGCTCACCCCGGACCGCGCCGACCAGGCTGCCCACGCTGTGCGGGAGGCCCTCGTCCGCACGGTTACTCTTGAGGCCTGACTCAGCCGTCTCACGCTGGTGGACGTTTGTCCATCCAGCCAGATCACCGAGGACCCGACACCTTGTTCGCCACGCTCTCCGACCGGCTCGCCGATACGTTCAAGAACCTTCGCGGCAAGGGACGGCTCTCCGAGGCCGACATCGACGCCACCGCGCGCGAGATCCGCATCGCGCTGCTTGAGGCCGATGTCGCCCTGCCCGTGGTCAAGGAGTTCACGGCCGCGATCAAGGAACGTGCGCGCGGCGAAGAGGTCAGCGGAGCGCTGAACCCTGCGCAGCAGATCGTCAAGATCGTCAACGAGGAGCTCGTCGAGATCCTCGGTGGCGAGACCCGCCGCCTGCGCTACGCCAAGACCGGCCCGACGGTCATCATGCTCGCGGGCCTCCAGGGTGCCGGCAAGACGACGCTCGCAGCGAAGCTCGCGCTCTGGCTCAAGGAGCAGGGCAAGTCCCCGCTCCTCGTGGCCTGCGACCTCCAGCGCCCCAACGCGGTCAACCAGCTCCAGGTCAACGGTGAGCGCGTCGGCGTACCCGTCTTCGCTCCGGAAGCCGGCAACGGCAGCGGCGACCCGGTCGCCGTCGCCAAGGCCTCCATCGAGGAAGCCACTCGCAAGCTCTACGACGTCGTGATCGTCGACACCGCCGGCCGCCTCGGCATCGACGCGGAGATGATGCAGCAGGCGGCGGACATCCGCGCTGCGGTCAACCCCGACGAGGTGCTCTTCGTCGTCGACGCCATGATCGGCCAGGACGCGGTCACCACCGCGCTCGCCTTCCAGGAAGGCGTCGGCTTCGACGGCGTCGTCCTCACCAAGCTCGACGGCGACGCCCGCGGTGGCGCGGCGCTCTCCGTCCGCTCGGTCACCGGCAAGCCGGTCATGTTCGCCTCGGCGGGCGAGAAGATGACCGACTTCGACGTCTTCCACCCCGACCGCATGGCGGGCCGGATCCTCGACATGGGCGACATGCTCACCCTGATCGAGCAGGCCGAGAAGGTCTTCGACCAGGAGCAGGCGCTCAAGGCCGCCGAGAAGCTGTCGGGCCAGGGCGGCGACTTCACCCTCGAGGACTTCCTCGTCCAGATGCAGCAGATCCGCAAGCTGGGCTCGATGTCGAAGATCATGGGCATGCTCCCGGGCATGGGTCAGTTCAAGGACGCCCTGGCCAACTTCGACGAGCGCGAGATCGACCGGATCCAGGCGATCATCCAGTCGATGACGCCGGCCGAGCGCGACAACCCGAAGATGATCGACGGCTCGCGCCGCCTGCGCATCTCGAAGGGTTCCGGCACCCAGGTCTCCGACGTCAACACCCTCGTCGACCGCTTCCACGAAGCGAAGAAGATGATGCTGCAGATGGCCCGGGGCGGTGGCATGCCGGGCATGCCCGGAGTCCCCGGCATGGGCGGTCCCGGGCCCGGCAAGCGCGGCAATGCGCGCCAGGCTCCGCAGAAGGGCAAGTCGAAGCGCGTCTCCGGCAACCCGGCCAAGGCTGCGCAGCAGAAGGCCGAGCTGGCTGCCAAGGCTCCCGCAGCTCCGGTCATCGACTACGAGACGGCTGCCGCCAACCTTGACCTGCCGAAGGACTTCTCGAAGTTCCTGAAGTGAGGCTCCGTCGGTGAGGGTCCTGGTTGTCGACGCCGCCAACGTCGTGGGCTCGCGCCCCGACGGCTGGTGGAAGGACCGCGCGTCTGCCGCGCGTCGCCTGCACGAGACCCTGTTGACCGCTGATGTTGCCTACGACCGTGTCGTGATGGTGCTCGAGGGCCAGGCCAAGGGCGGAGTTCGTGCGGGCCGCGACGGCGACGTACTCACCGTCCACGCACCCAAGGACGGCGACACCGCGATCATCGAGCAGGTACGCCGCGCGGTCGACGCCGGTGACCACGTCACCGCCATCACTGCCGACCGGGTCCTGGCTGCGCGCCTCGAGGGCCTGGGCGCACGCTCGATGAGCCCGTCCTGGCTGCTCGACCTCCTCGGCTGATCCGCTCTCCTCCGTCGACACGGCGCGACCCGTGTCGGCATCGAGGTTGCGCCGTGTCGGGGTGGAGGGGGCGATAGCGTCGCGTCCATGAGCGCGCTCCGGTTCCACGGCCCGATTCTTCCGTCGGGCGAGCCCCAGGACCTGTACGTCGTCGATGGTCACGTGACCTTCCACGCGCAACCGGGAGCGGAGACGGCTGCGCGCGGCTGGATCGTGCCCGGCCTGGTCGACGCCCACTGCCACCTCGGCCTGGGGGAGGAGGGCGCGATCTCCGAGTCCGAGACCGTGGCGACCGCGATCGAGGACCGTGACGCGGGCGCGCTGCTGATCCGGGACTGCGGTTCGCCGATCGACACGCGCTTCGTGCAGGAGCGCGACGACCTGCCCCGGCTGGTGCGGGCGGGCCGACACGTCGCGCGCACGCGTCGTTACATCAGGAACTACGGCGTCGAGGTCGAGCCTGCGGACCTGGTCGCCGAGGTGGTCAACCAGGCCGGCCGCGGTGACGGCTGGGTGAAGCTCGTGGGTGACTGGATCTCCCGTGAGGAGGGCGACCTGCTTCCGACCTTTCCCGACGAGGTGCTCGCGGCGGCAGTCGCGGCGGCACATGCCCACGGGGCCAAGGTGACCGCCCACTGCTTCGGCGCCGAGGTGCTGCCTGCGCTGATCGGCGCAGGCATCGACTGCATCGAGCACGGCACCGGGCTGACCACCGACCTGATCGAGGCGATGGTCGCGCAGGGCACCGCGCTGGTGCCCACGGTCATGCAGACGGAGAAGTTCACCGACCATGCAGCGGGCGGCGCGGCCCGCTTCCCGGTCTACGCGGCGCACATGACCGACCTCTACGCGCACCGCCGCGACGTACTGATGAACGCGTTCGACGCCGGCGTTGCCCTGTACGCCGGCACCGACGGCGGCGGCGACAAGCGCCACGGCAACCTGGCAAACGAGGTCCTGGCGATGCACGCGATGGGCATCCCGGCCGTTGACGCGCTCGCGGCGGCATCCTGGAAGGGCCGCCACTGGCTCGGCTACGGGGCCCTCGAGGAGGGCGCGGAGGCAGACTTCGTCGTCTATGACCGCGATCCGCGGGAGGACCTGACGGTGCTCCACAGCCCCGCGGTCGTCGTACTCCGCGGCGTCGTCGTGGCCTGATTTTCGCGGCTGGGCAACCGTCTGGCAGAATGTCCCGCTGAGTCCTGCCTGAGTCGCGACCCTCTATCCCGGCACTGGCAGGCCCTTCGAGTTTCTTGGCCCCGGTCCCCACCAGGGAGCCAACGCTCACTCACAACAACTTTTCGAGGAGACACCACAAACGTGGCCGTCAAGATTCGCCTGAAGCGCCTGGGCAAGATCCGGGTCCCGCAGTACCGCATCGTCGTTGTCGACGCCAAGAAGAAGCGCGATGGGCGCGTCATCGAGGAGATCGGCAAGTACCACCCCAAGGAGGAGCCCTCGTTCATCGAGGTGACCTCCGACCGGGCTCAGTACTGGCTCGGTGTCGGCGCGCAGCCGACCGAGGCCGTCGCTGCCATCCTCAAGATCACCGGTGACTGGCAGACGTTCAAGGGCCTGCCGGGCACGGAGGGCACCCTCAAGGTCGCCGCTCCGAAGGCCGACAAGCTGGAGATCTTCAACGCTGCCCTCAAGGAGGCGAACGACGAGCCCAAGGGCGCGGCCGTGACCTCCAAGAAGAAGGCCGCCAAGGCTGAGGAGCCGGCCGTCGAGGCTGAGGCTCCCGCTGCTGAGGCTCCGGCCGCTGAGGCTCCGGCCGAGGTCGTCGAGGCGCCCGCCGCCGAGGTCACCGAGGCGTGAGCATGCTGGCCGACGCGCTCGAGCACCTGGTCCGCGGCATCGTGGATCACCCTGACGACGTTGTCGTCCGGGACAAGCAGCTCCGGCGCGGCTCCGTGCTCGAGGTCCGGGTCAATCCCGAGGACCTCGGCAAGGTGATCGGTCGCAGCGGTCGCACCGCGTCCGCGTTCCGCACGGTCGTCTCTGCCCTCGCGGGCAAGGGTGGCGCGCGGGTCGACTTCGTGGACGTCGACCGCCGCAGCTGACAAGCACGTACGACGCAACGGGCGTCGCTCCTTCACGGAGCGGCGCCCGTTGCGCATTTCTGCTCCTGCAGTTTCACCGGCCGGCCGGTGATTCGGGCACATGTTGTGCCGTGCACCGCACTCCAGGTGCCCGACTCGCGCGCGGAGTGAGCCACTCTTCATCCACAGTCGAGTGAATCGAGTTGTCCTCCACTGATCGCGCGCACGCCGATCCGGCAGGCGGCGAACCGGGGAAGTCTCCCGGCATGGACAAACTGCGAGCCATCTGCGCGGCCAAGGGTGCATTTCTCCGACGGGAGGCGCTCGCGGCCGGGTACGACGACCATGCCCTCGGAAGGCTTCGGCGGGCTGGGGTGATCCTGCGACTGCGTCACGGTGCGTACGTGTTCGCGGACGTTTGGGAGGCAATGAGCCCACGGGAGCGTCATGGGGTGCGGGCCCGCGCTGCGTACCGGTGCTGCGACCGCCCGGTCGCGCTCTCGCATGTGTCCGCGGTGCTGGAGCACACCGCGACGCACTGGTCTCTCCCGCTGGAGATTCCCCACCTGACCCGCCTGGATGGCCGGAGTGTCGGGCGTGCAGCGGGCGTTCGCCAGCATCGCGGCCGGATCATCGACGGTGATGTCGTGACGGTTGGCGACTTCCAGGTCATGGCACCCGTTCGTGCGGCGCTTGAGCTCACGACTGTGGTCGGTGTGGAGGCGGCTCTCGTGACGATCAACGATCTGCTCCACTCGGGGCTGGTCACGGACGCCGCCATTCGGGAGAGATATGCGCAGGCGATCGACCACTGGCCGCACACGCTCAGCACCAACGCTGTCCTGCATCTGATGGACCGTCGGATGGAGTCTGCTGGGGAGAGCCGCACGTCGTACTTGCTGTGGAGCCAGGGGCTGCCGATGCCGGTCCCGCAGCACGAGGTGTATGACGCCACCGGCGACCTGGTCGGAGTGGTCGACTTTGCCTGGCCCGAGCTCGGCGTCTTCCTGGAGTTCGACGGCAAGGCGAAGTACCAGCGGTTTCTGCGTGAAGGTGAGGAGCCTGGTGATGCCGTCTTCCGTGAGAAGAAGCGTGAGGACCGACTGCGGCGGGCCACAGGCTGGCGCTGCATCCGCATCACCTGGGCGGACCTCGAGCACCCCGCCCGCACGGCCGCGATGATCCGGCGGGTTCTCGCGCAGGCCGCCTGACGCCGCACTTCGTGACTTCGTGCGCGATTCGGGCACTGGTTGTGCGGTGCACGCCACAACATGTGCCCGATTCACCGGTCGGCCGGTGAATCTGCCAGCCACTACCCTTGAGCCCGTGAACCAGATCGAGGTCCTCATCGGCCGTATCGGCAAGCCCCACGGCGTTCGCGGCGAGGTGACCATCGACGTCAAGACCGACGAGCCGGAGCGCCGGTTCGCGGTCGGCAACAAGCTGGCCGCGACGCCGCCGAAGGACAGCGCGAGCAGGCTGCGGGCGCTGACCGTCAACCGGATCCGGTGGCACCAGGGCGTCCTGCTGGCGACCTTCGACGAGATGACCGACCGGGACCAGGCCGAGGCCGTTCGGGGCACGCTGCTGCACGCGACCGTCGACGCCGACGAGACGCCGGACGACCCGGACGAGTTCTACGACCACCAGCTGATCGGCCTCGCGGCGTACGACCTGGAGGGCAAGCTCCTCGGCACCGTGACGAAGCTGGTCCACGGCGCACAGGACCTGCTGACCATCCGCACGGAGGACCGGCGTGATGCGCTGGTCCCGTTCGTGAGCGCGCTCGTGCCTGAGGTCGACGTGGCCGGTGGGCGGGTCGTCATCGCCGACCGCCCTGGCCTCGTGACGCCGTTCGAGGACGACGACGACGAGGACGCCGGACAGGACAGTCGGCGGCCATGAGGATCGACATCCTCTCGATCTTCCCGGACTACCTGGCGCCCCTCGAGCTGAGCCTGCCGGGCAAGGCGCGCGCCAAGGGCCTGCTCGAGATCCACGTGCACGACTTGCGCCAGTGGACGCACGACCGGCACAACACCGCCGACGACACCCCGTACGGCGGCGGCGCGGGCATGGTGATGAAGCCCGAGCCGTTCGGTGAGGCGTTCGACGAGCTGGAGATCGACGGCGCGACCGTCATCTTCACGACGCCCAGCGGCGAGGTCTTCAACCAGGAGCTGGCCCGTGAGCTGAGCACCCGCGAGCGGATCGTCTTCGCCTGCGGGCGCTACGAGGGCATTGACCAGCGCGTCATCGACCACGCCCGCACCCGTGCCGAGGTCCGCGAGATCTCGCTCGGTGACTACGTGCTCAACGGGGGAGAGGTCGCTGCGCTCGCGATCACCGAGGCAGTCGTCCGCCTGATCCCCGGTTTCATGGGCAATCCTGACTCGCTGGTCGAGGAGTCGCACGAGGACGGGCTGCTCGAGTACCCGTCGTACACGAAGCCGGCGAGCTGGCGCGGCCTCGACGTCCCCGACGTACTCCTGAGCGGTCACCACGGCGAGATCGCCAGGTGGCGGCTCGCGCAGTCCGAGGAGCGCACCCGCGAGCGGCGCCCGGATCTGCTCGGCGAGTAGACCGGTCCAGTCGGAGAGACTGTGAGGTCTTCGCCTCTCCCGTATCCGGGTTCTCACGCTCAACGCTGGAAAGCCGTGAGATCTGTTACATGCACGAAACAAGACCCACCGTTGCCCGAAATGCGGCGCAGGCAGGATCGCGCCCACGCATGGTCACCAATGAGGTTGGCCGCCGTGGGTCTGCAGTCCGGGCCCGAACCCCTCGAGGAGTTGTTTCATGGATCTTGGTGTTATCTGGCTGCTGATCACAGCGGCCCTCGTCCTCTTCATGACGCCCGGCCTGGCGTTCTTCTACGGAGGCCTGGTCAAGTCGAAGAGCGTCATCTCGATGATGATGCTCAGCTTCGGCAGCATCGGTGTCGTTGCGGTCCTGTGGATCCTGTACGGCTTCAACCAGGCCTACGTCGACGGTTCCGACGCTGACTGGATCCCGCGCGTCCTGGGCAACCCGTTCTCCGACTTCGGTCTGCAGGACGCTGCCAAGGCCGCATTCGCTGGTGAGGACGGCTCGGGCGTCGTCATGGCGAGCGCCATCTTCGGTGCGACCTTCGCGATCATCACGGTCGCGCTGATCTCGGGTGCGATCGCCGACCGTGCGCGCTTCTGGCCCTGGATGCTGTTCACGGCACTCTTCTCGACGCTCGTGTACTTCCCGGTTGCTTCCTGGGTCTTCGCGTTCGACGCTTCCGGCGACTTCACCGGCTGGGTCAACAAGCTCGACGAGAAGTTCGGCTACGCGGCCGGCACGATCGACTTCGCCGGTGGTACGGCTGTTCACATCAACGCGGGTGCTGCTGCCCTCGCTCTTGCCATCGTCCTGGGCAAGCGCAAGGTCGGCTTCTCCAAGGAAGAGGCTCAGCCGCACAACGTGCCGCTCGTCCTCATCGGCGCCGCGATCCTGTGGTTCGGCTGGTTCGGCTTCAACGGTGGCGCGGCCATCGCTGACGGCCAGGTCGGTCTGATCTTCGTCAACACGCTCGTGGCTCCGGCCGCTGCGCTCATCGGCTGGATCGTCGTCGAGCACTTCAAGGAGGGCAAGGCCACTGCGGTGGGCGCCGCCTCCGGCATCGTTGCCGGTCTGGTCGCGATCACCCCGGCTTGCGCCAACCTGACGCCGATCTGGGCGATCGTCCTTGGCCTGGTGGCCGGTGCTGTCTGCGCCGTCGCCATCGAGCTCAAGTACAAGATCGGCGTCGACGACACCCTCGACGTGGTGGGCATCCACCTCGTCGCTGGTCTCATCGGCACGCTGTACCTCGGCTTCTTCGCCATCGACACCGGCCTCTTCGTCGGCGGCAACTACGAGCAGCTGGTCGTCCAGGCCATCCCGGCCTTCACGATCCTGGCCTACTCGTTCGTCGTCGCGTTCGTCCTGGGCAAGGTCATCGACCTCACGGTCGGCTTCCGCGCCAAGGAAGAGGACGAGATCGCCGGCATCGACCTCGCGCTGCACGGCGGGGGCTACGCAATGGACTGAGTGCCTCGCACTCTTCGCAGGCCCGTCCCGGTTCGCCGGGGCGGGCCTGTGGCCATTTCGCGTCCCGTGGATCAGTCGGTCAGCGGTCGGTCGCGTGGAGGTTCAGGGAGGCGGAGCTGATCCGGATGCTGAGGTCGTGGACCTCGCGCAGCACGTCGGGTGCCAACCAGACCGGAGTACGCCGCGAGCGCGGCGCCCGCTGGAGCACTCCCGCCTTCTGGAGCTCGCCGATCGCATCGAGGGCGGTGGAATCCTTCACGTCGCCCCGTTCCATGACGAGCGGGATGTTGATGATCGGCTCCTCGACGAGCAGGTCCAGCAACCGGTACGCCGGGGTCCCCGGCGCAGGATGTCCCGCAGCCGAGCTCCAGCGCTCGCGGGTCTCGGTCACCTCCGCGGCGGTGCGGCGCGATTCACGCGTCGCGATGCTCGCCGCACTCGCCAGCATCGTGACGATGGTCGACGCGTTGCCGGCCCGGTAGTCGTTGAGTGCTCCGAAGTACTGATCCCGGTGGGACACGAGGCCGGAGGCGATCGGCACGGTGAGGTGACGCGTCACCCGCCGCTTGCGCAGCACGGCGTGGATGAGAGCCCGCCCGATCCGGCCGTTGCCGTCGGTGAACGGGTGGATCGACTCGAACTGCGCGTGCACGATCGCGGCCTGGGCGAGTGCCGGCATGTCGTCGCGGTTGGCGAACGCGAACAGGTCGTCGAGGTAGGCGTCGACGGTCTCCGGCGGGGGAGGGACGTGCAGCGCTCCACGGGGTGACCAGTCGCTGCCGCCGACCCAGTTCTGGCGGTGTCGGACGTGGCCAGCGCGCACGCTCTCCGAGGGCACACGGGAGAACAGGTCGTGGTGGGCGCGCAGCATCGCCTCCTTGCGCAGCGTGCGGGGGAGCATGCCGGCGTCGCGGATCATCCGGTCGAGAGCGGAGGTGGCAGATGCCATCGAGACGGCGGAGGCATTGGCGCCCTCGCCCAGCAGCGCCCGACCGTAGTCGGAGAGCGAGGCGTCGACGTTCTCGATCTTGGAGGAGTCGACCGACTCGGTGCGCAGCAGCAGTCCGTTGAGCGCCGCCAGCGTGCGTCCATGCACCATGTCGAGGTGGGTCAGCCCGCCGGCAACCGCCTCGAGCATGCGCAGCAGTGCGGGCTCGGGCGAGTAGGTCAGCCCGGCGATCAGGGGAGGAAGCGAGACGATGACCTCGCCGAGCTGACGATCGGCGCGGGGGCCGCGGCGTACTGTCTGCCGCCAGGGCCTGGTCACGGCGCCGTGCGGTGGCCAGTCGGCGGCGGAAGTCGTCACGCGCGCCATCCTTGCAGGGCAACCTCAGGATTTTCCGGCGTGGCACCCGCTGTGGCAGACTTCTTCCTTGGCCCGTCGGCCGAAGGGGCGCTCCGAGGAACACACGGGGGTCCTGCATCCAGCTCCTGCCACAGGGGGCGCCGGGTGCCGCCGGCCGGAGTGCGGGCCGCACCGATCAACTCAAGCATCTACCGCGGCTGACCTGTGGCGTTCGCGAGGAGCATCATGACCAACGTCATCACCGAGCTCGGCAACGCGCAGAAGCGCGACGACGTCCCGGCCTTCCGCGCCGGAGACACCATCAAGGTCCACGTGAAGGTCATCGAGGGCACGCGCTCGCGTATCCAGGTCTTCCAGGGTGTCGTCATCCGCATCCACGGCGCCGGCATCGGCCGCACCTTCACCGTCCGCAAGGTCTCCTTCGGCGTCGGTGTCGAGCGCACCTTCCCGCTGAACTCCCCGATCTTCGAGTCGATCGAGATCGTCACCCGCGGTGACGTCCGTCGCGCGAAGCTGTACTACCTGCGCAACCTGCGCGGCAAGGCAGCGAAGATCAAGGAGCGCCGCGAGTTCTGATCTGCGCAGGGCCAGTTAGGCTCTGCCGCGTGACTTCCGAGGACCGCGACACTGTGCCCGCCGACAATGACGGCGTGAAGGGCACGGAGTCGCGGTCCTCGTCCATTTCGTCCGGCAAGCCCGCGAAGAAGCACCTGCCGGTCTGGCAGGAGTCGATCCTGCTCCTCGCGGTCGCCCTCGGCCTGGCGATCGTGCTGAAGGCGCTCTTCATCCAGGCGTTCTACATCCCGTCGCCCTCGATGGAGCCCGGCCTCGTCCAGGACGACCGGATCCTGGTCCAGAAGGTTTCCTACTGGGGCGGTGGCACTCCGGAGCGCGGCGACGTCATCGTCTTCGAGGACCCGGGCAACTGGCTGGCGGCTGACAGCACCGGTCCCAACAACCCCGCCGCCCGCGTGCTCGCGAAGGTCGGCCTCTACCCGACCGGCGGTCACCTGGTGAAGCGGGTCATCGGAGTCGGCGGTGACACGGTCACCTGCTGCGACGACGAGGGCCGCCTCAGCGTCAACGGCAAACCCGTCAACGAGAGCCAGTACGTCATGCCCAACGCGACGTGCGCGGCACCGCTGAGCATCCAGTCCGAGGACCAGCCCTGCACGGCCAAGGCGCTCAAGGTGACGATCCCTGAGGGGTATCTCCTGGTCATGGGCGACAACCGCAGCAACTCCGAGGACTCCACGGCGCGCTTGTGCACCACCAAGGAGACCGAGTGCCCGCCGACCCGTGGCCTGGTCCCGGTCGACAACGTCGTGGGCAAGGTCTTCGCCCTCGTCTGGCCCATCAAGCGCTTCGACCACATCACCCGTCCCGACGCGTTCAAGGACGTCCCGGACGCGAAGTGAGCCCGACCATCGCCCCTTCGCTTCGCTTCGAGCGGCGCCTCCTGCGTGAGGGCGTCGCCCTGCTCGCTGCGGCGGACGAGGTCGGGCGGGGCGCTCTTTGCGGTCCGGTCACCGTCGGGATGGTGTTGATCGACGAGTCGACCCGCTCGGCACCGTCCGGCGTCCGTGACAGCAAGCTGCTGACGGCGTCGGCGCGCCAGCAGCTCGTGCCGCGCATCCAGCGCTGGGCCATGTCCTACGGCGTGGGCCATGCGAGCCCGGTCGAGATCGACGAGTTCGGGCTCACCGCCGCCCTGCGGCTGGCCGGTCAGCGTGCGCTGGCACAGCTCGCTCCGTCAGCGGGCGTCGTCCTGCTCGACGGCAACCATGATTACCTCAGCACCCCGGAGCAGGATGCGCTCTTCGGGTCACCGGCACCTGTCGTTGCCGAGGTGCCGCGCGTCGTCACCATGATCAAGGCGGACCTGAAGTGTTCGGCGGTTGCCGCAGCGAGTGTCCTCGCGAAGACTGCCCGTGATGCGCTCCTGATCGAGCTCGCCGAGGAGTTCCCGCACTATGGCTGGGCCGAGAACAAGGGCTACAGCGCGCCGGAGCACCTGGCTGCGCTCGCCACCCATGGCCCTACCCGGCACCACCGCCTCAGCTGGCGGCTGCCCGGGTGTGCCGACGTCGACCCTGCTGCGTTCCGGCGGGCCGCGGGGTGGGGCGTACACGCCTCGGTGCAGAATGTCCGCGAAGCCCAGCCCGAGGAGACGCGATGAGTGCCGAGGATCTCGAGAAGTACGAGACCGAGATGGAGCTCAACCTCTATCGCGAGTACCGCGACGTGGTCTCCATCTTCAAGTACGTCGTGGAGACCGACCGCCGCTTCTACCTGTGCAACCAGGTGGATGTGAAGGCCCGCACGGAGCAGGGCGATGTCTTCTTCGAGGTGTCCATGAGCGATGCCTGGGTGTGGGACATGTACCGCCCCGCGCGCTTCGCGAAGAACGTCAAGGTGCTCACCTTCAAGGACGTCAACGTCGAAGAGCTCGCGAAAGCGGACATCGACCCGGACAAGGTCTAGCCAGTTCGGCCGTTCGCCCGACAGGTGTGACGAGCGCCACTAACCTGATCAGTGGCGTGGGAGGGAAATCCACTGCCGATGTGAAGGTGCCTTGGGAGGGGCCGTATGTCTGGTTGCAGTGGTGCGCGCGTGGAAGCGTGGAAGCGGCAGAAGAATGAGGGCGGCGCAGCCGTGCTCGAGTTCGCGCTGGTCGTGCCGATCCTGCTGGCTTTCGTCTTCGGGATCATCTCGTACTCGTACATGTTCAGCGTCCGCCAGGCGATCACCCAGGCTGCCGCTGAGGGGGCACGTGCTGCCGCCGTCGCCGCGACCGGCCAGTCCGCCACCGAAGCAGTCGAGGCGGTCAACTCGGCGCTCGCCGGGTACGACCTGACGTGCGGGGCAGAGGGCCTCACCTGCACCCCCGTCACGTCCTCGTGCGGCGGCGAGTCCTGCATGCAGGTGACGGTCAGCTACGCCTACCGCGACCACACCCCGATACCCAACCTCCTGCCGGACTCGGCCATCCCCGCAACGCTCAGCTTCACCTCCAGCGCCGAGGTCAACTGATGGGGCGCGCTCGCGACGAGCGCGGCGCTGTCGCGGTCTTCACCGCACTGCTGACCACGACTGTCCTGACCGGTTTTGCGTCCTTTTCCATCGACATCGGCTACCAGCGGATGGCCGCCCGCGACATGCAGGCGGTCGCCGACCTCGTAGCCATGGATATGGCCCGCCACCTCGACGGGAGTTCGACGGCGACCCTGCTCGCTGACCCTGCCTGGGCGGCCGCGGTGACTGCCTCGCGCGATCGCCAAGGCGAGACGCTGGGTGATGCGTTGAACCTCAAGTCGTGCGGTGTTGCCGCCTCTGGTGAGCCGACCCTCGACGGCACGGGCATCTGCGCATATCCCGGAATCCTCGAGGATGACGGTGGATTCGCCGGCGGCGCCGCGGCCACGCATGTCAAGGTGCTGACTCGCACGGACGTCGACTACTTCCTCCCGATCTTCGCGGAGAGCGGCTCTGCCGCCCGCTCGGCGGTCGCGAAGACGCAGTCCTCGGCCTGCTTCCAGCTGGGCTCCTTCGCAGCGAGCGTGAATCCCTCCGCATCGCCCGTTCTCGAGGACATCCTCAAGCCCTTGGTCGGGGCGAGCACCATCGGTCTGTTGGGCTACGACGGCCTGGCCGCGGCCACTATCGCGTTGATCGACCTGATCAAGGCACCGACCCTCAACGTCGGCACCGTCAACGAACTGTTGGCCCTGGAGAACGTCACCGTCAGTGACGTGCTGCTCGCGGAAGCGCACGTCCTCCGGGCCAACGGCAAGGGTGCCGAGGCTCAGGTGCTGGAGACGGCAGCGGTCCAGGCGGTCGCCGGCGTCGAGATCGAGATCGGAGAGTTGATCGGCCTGAGCACGTCCGACAATGCGGCACTGAGTACTCAGTTCAACGCGATGGACCTGTTTCTCGGAAGTGTCTTCCTCGCGAACGGGACCAATTTCCTGGCGATACCCAACCTCCAGGCCGGGGTGCCGTCGGTCGGTGTGACGACTGCCCAGCTTCAGATCATCGAGCGTCCGCAACGAGCCTGTAACGACGATGAAGCCAAGACAGCGCAGATCAAGTTGGCGGCTACCGCCAAGGCAAACCTCAATGCCTCACCCCTGCCCCTGGGACCTCTGCTGAATCTGAAATTGATCGACCCGGCCACGGGGAACCCCAACAACGACATTGCGGTCGACATCGATATCGACGTCGCCGGAGCTCACGGGCATCTGACCGACGTCGACTGCTCGCCTGTGGAGAAGTTCCGAGCTGACATCTGGACGGACCTGGTCCAAGCGCGCGTGAGCGCGACGATCACGGTGAAGGGGACCGTCAAAGCGACTGTTCTGGGCATCGCTGGAGTCAACGTGCCGGTTCAGTTCAAGGTCGCGTTGTCCGCGGACGCGTCCAAGCCGGCGTCGGTCTCGTCAGCACCCGCTTCGATGGATCTCCCGCCCAACGTCTACGGGGATCACGTGGAGGTTGGTAGTGGTACGACGATCCTTCCCAACCTGACCGCCAGCATGGTGTCGGGCACGTTGGCGACCGGGCCACTGACTGTTCTGGGACTTCCTGTCCCGACATCCACCCTTGACGCCATCGTGAACCCCATCCTCGATTTGGCAGTCCCCGCTATCGGCACCTTCGTCGGGGCGACCGTGAATCCGCTCATCGGCGTCGTGAACACCAACCTGAGCGCCTTGACGACGGCATTGGGCATCAACGTGGCCGGAGCCGACTTCTATCCGCTGGCACGACCGGTCTGCAACAACCCCGCGCTGCGGGGGTAGGTCCGGGGAGCCAGCCCGCTCTCAGTTCACAGGAGCGCGAGTGGCGTCGTTCTCCTCACCCTGGGCCCGAGGCCTCGTCCGATGTGAGCGACGCCGTCGAGGGTGGGGGAATGACGACGACCGACAAGCAACGCCTCGGGGCGTACGGCGAGGCCCTGGCCGCTCGACACCTCGTCAGTGCCGGGATGACACTGCTCGACCACAACTGGCGCGGCGACGGGGGAGAGCTCGACCTGATCCTTCGTGACGATCGCACCCTGGTGGCGCGCCCGCGACGTGGTCGCCATCATCAAGTACGTCGTGGAGACCGACCGTCGCTTCTACCTGTGCAACCAGGTGGACGTGAAGACCCGGACAGAGCAGGGCGATGTCTTCTTCGAGGTGTCCATGAGCGATGCCTGGGTGTGGGACATGTACCGCCCCGCGCGGTTCGCGAAGAACGTCACGGTGCCCACCTTCAAGGACGTCAACGTCGAGGAGCTCGCGAAACCGGGACATCGACCCGGACAAGGTCTGACCCCAGACCTGCCCCGAGGACTAGTCCGGATTGCCCGGTTCGGGTGACAGATTGTGGCGAGTGCCACTATCCTGCTCTGAGGGTGCGGGAGGGAACTTGCGCCGCTTGATATGCCTTGGGAGGGGCCATGTCTCGTTGTGCAGCTTTGCGCGCGCGTGCCGGCAGGACCGATCGGTCGAAGGACCGTGACGAACGGGGAGCGTCGGCGGTCGAGTTCGCCATGCTGCTGCCGTTCCTGGCGCTGTTCATCTTCGGCATCATCGCCTACTCGTACATGTTCAGCGTGCGTCAGGCGATCACCCAGGCGACTGCCGAGGGAGCCCGCGCCGGCGCAGTGGCGACCCCGGGCAACGCCGCAACCGAGGCGCGGTCGGCCATCGACGACGCGCTGTCCGGCTACGACCTGAGCTGCACGACCACGGGCGTCAACTGTGTCACCTCGGTGTCGGGCGGTTCGATCACCGTGAGCGTGGACTATGCCTACAAGGCGAACTCCAAGCTCCAGCTCCCGCTGATCCCGATGCCGTCCTCGCTCAAGTTCACCTCGCAGGCGCGGATCAACTGATGCGCGAGCGTCTGGCGGCCCTCCGTGGGCGGCGGCGGTCCCGGGACGAGCAGGGAGTCGTGGCCATCATGGTGGCCCTCGTCATGGTCACGGTGCTGACCGGCTTCGCATCGTTCGCGCTCGACATCGGCTACAAGCGGATGGCCTCGCGCGACATGCAGGCGGTCGCCGACATCGTCGCGATGGACATGGCGCGCGAGCTCAACGGCAGCGCAACAGCCACCCTCGTCGGCTCGAGCTGGGACGCCAAGGTCGGCACGTCGCTCTCGCACCAGGGGGGCGCACTCGGCGATGCGCTGACCGTGAAGACCTGCACCGCAAGCCAGGTCGCGGCAAAGAAGGCCGTGCTGGCGACCACAGGCATCTGCGCCTTCCCGGGCATCCTCAACGCAGACGGCACGTTCTCCGCCAGCGGCGCCGCACCGGCGACACACGTGAAGGTGCTGACCCGGACCAGCGTCGACTACCTGCTGCCGGTCTTCTCGGAGAGCGGTTCGACCGCCCGCTCCGCCGTGGCCAGCGCCGAGACGATGGCCTGCTTCATGCTCGGTTCGTACGCCGCGCGCGTCAACGCCGGCGACTCCGCCCTGCTCGGTCCGCTGCTCGGTGCGATCGACAGCGATCTCAACCTCAGCCTGCTGTCCTACCAGGGTCTGGCGGGTGCAAACGTCGAGCTCGGCGCCATCGCCGCCGACCTCGGCCTGGGCACTGTCGACGAGCTGGCGACCACGAGTGTCACCCTCGGCAACTTCTACCTCGCGATGGCACACGTGCTCCGCAACGGTGGCAACGCGGTTCAGGCCGACCTGCTCGAGAGCATCTCGGCCAAGGTCGGAACCCTTGCCCTCAAGGTCGGGGACCTGATCGACCTCACCACGGCCGGCTCGTCCGCCCTCGACGCGTCGTTCAACGCGCTCGACCTGCTGACCGGAGCCGCGCAGGTCGCCAACGGTGACTACGGGGTCTCGGTGTCGCAGCTCGGGATCAACATCCCCAGCGTCAGCAACCTCGCCGGCAACCTGCACATCACCGAGCAGCCGAAGTGGAAGTGCGGCGACTCGGTCACCGGTACTGCAGCCGCCGATGCGGCGCACAGCACGCAGTTCGATCTCAACCTGGGCGGCACGCTCATCTCGCTGCCGCCGATCCTCGGTGCGGCCACCACGACCACCGGGCTCGACGTGCAGCTGAGCGCGGCGTCGGCATCCGGGTGGCTGCGGGACGTGCGCTGCGGTCCCGCGACGACTGCCGACCCCGAAGGCATCACGGTCGACGTGCAGACGGGTCTGGCCACTGCGAGCGTAGGCGTTCCGATCCGCATCGCTGGTGATGTGAGCATCGGCCTGCTGAGCGTGTACCGGATCGATCTCAACCTGCTGATCTCCACCAAGCTCACGCCGTACGACAACTCGCAGAGCATCGAGTACAAGGTGCCTCCGCAGACCTACGGGCAGCCGAAGTCGACGGTCAACAATGCGCTGCCGATGCCCACGGCCACCGTGGCCCTGGATCCGTCCAAGACGCAGAGTGTGCGATTGCTGGGTGGACTCCTCGGCCTGCCCGGCATCGAGCTCGGGCCGATCGCGACGGTCCTGAACCCGGTTCTGAGCGCGGTGACCAGCTCGATCGTGACGCCCATCGTGACGCCGATCGTGAACAGCGTGAACTCGCTGCTGCTCAACCAGCTGGCGCCGATGCTGGGTCTCAAGCTGGGCGGCGCCGACCTGTACCTGTTGCCGCGACCGAACTGCTCGACGCCAGCCCTGCGCGGCTGACCCACCAGACCCCCTTTCGTCCGGAAGGGCGGGAGAGCGGGCCGACTTTCATCCCCCGGTTGTCGGCCCGCTTTTCTCCCACATGCGTCGAGCCTGACGTCGTCATCCCCTGACCGCGCTGACCGACCTTCGTCGCCGTCCTCCTTCCCGGACGCTGGGCGCAGGAGGTCGGACATGACAACGGATCGACAGAGACTCGGGACGTATGGCGAGCACCTGGCCGCGCAGCACCTGGTGCGCGCGGGGATGGTGGTGCTGGACCGCAACTGGCGTGGTGCCGGGGGAGAGCTGGACCTGGTGCTCCGCGACGGGCGCACGCTCGTGATCTGCGAGGTCAAGACGCGGAGCTCGACAGCCTTCGGATCTCCGCTGGAGGGCGTCACCGCGACCAAGGCCGCGCGCCTTCGCCGGCTCGCAGGGCAGTGGATGGCGGCGCACGACCTACGGGTCCCGGACGTGCGCATCGACCTTGTAGGGGTCCTGCGGACGGCAGCCGGTCCCGAGATCGAGCATGTTGTGGGGGTGTGCTGATGCCCTGCGCTGCCGCTCGCACGATCACCTTGTCGGGGGCCTTCGGCCACCTGGTCGACGTCGAGGTCGATGTGTCCCAGGGCGTCGTGAGCACCAGCCTTGTGGGGCGCCCTGACGCCGCGATCACCGAGTCACGCGACCGGTGCCGGACCGCGGTCGTCAACTCGGGGTTCCGCTGGCCGAGCACTCGGCGCGTCACGATCCTGCTCTCGCCGGCTGACCTGCCCAAGCGAGGCACCCAGTTCGACCTGGCGATCGCCGTGGGAGTCCTGGCGGCGTCCGGCCAGGTGCCGCCGGCCGGCCTCGAGGAGACCGTCCTGCTGGGTGAGCTCACGCTTGGTGGACGACTGCGTCCGATGAGCGGGGTGCTTCCGATGGTGCTCGCGGCGGCGCGCTCCGGAGTGGGCCGGGTGATGGTGCCCGAGCCTCAGCTGGCCGAGGCCGCGATGGTGCCGGGCGTGGAGGTGATCGGGGTCCGTTCGCTCCCGCAGGTGGTCGCGATCCTTCGCGGCGACGAGGTGCCGGACGCATTGCCCGTCGCCGCAGAGAGCGGCACCAGGGTGCTGACCTGGCGAGGCGAGGACCGCCTGGCCGACCTCGACCTCGCCGACCTGGTCGGCATGGATGACGCACGGGTCGCGCTCGAGGTTGCGGCTGCGGGTGGGCACCATCTGCTGCTGACCGGACCCAAGGGAGCGGGCAAGACCTCGCTCGCCGAGCGGCTCGTTGGCATCTTGCCGGATCTGACCGTGGCCGAGTCGCTGGAGGTGACCGCGGTGCAGTCGCTCGCGGGCACGCTGGCTCCGTCCGCCGGGCTGGTCAGCCGGCCCCCGTTCTCGGCTCCGCACCACAGCTCCAGCCGGACCAGCGTGCTCGGCGGAGGCAGCGGTCGCGTCCGGCCCGGGGAGGTCAGCCGTGCCCACTGCGGGGTCGTCCTCCTGGACGAGTTCCCGCTCTTCGCTCGCGACATCCTCGAGGCGATGCGCCAGCCGCTCGAGTCCGGTGAGGTGACACTTGCGCGGGGCGAGGAGGTGGCGACGTACCCTGCGCGTGCCCTCTTCGTGCTGGCCTGCAATCCGTGCGCGTGCGGTGACTACAGCACCGTGGTCGACAGCGATGACTGTCACTGCTCCGAGGCCGTCCGGCGGGAGTACCGACGCCGTCTCGAGGGCCCGGTGATCGATCGCATCGACATCACCCGGCACGTGCTGCCGGAGGCCACGCTCACCCGCGCACCCTTCGACGTGCCGGAGTCGTCCGCCGCCGTCCGGGCCCGCGTGGCCCAGGCAAGGGAGCGGCAGGCGGCGCGCTACGCGGGCACTCCCTGGCGGCTCAACGCCCACGTTCCTGGTGCCGCGCTCCGTGCGCGGTGGCCGCTACCTCCCGATGGCGTCGCCATGATCGAGGGTGCGGTCCAGGCGGGTGAGCTCACGCGACGTGGCGCGATCCGGGCCCACCGACTGGCGTGGACGCTTGCCGATCTCGGCGAGCGTCCGTCCCCTGTGGAGCGGGACGTGCTGACTGCGATCCGGCTGCGGACCGGCCTCCCGCTGGACACCTGGATGACGCGGAGGGCCGGATGACCGACGCACTCCAGCCCGAGCGGCTGGCCCGCGCAGCGCTGTCCCGGCTGGGGGAGCCGGGCGACCTGCGGATGACCGGCCTCGTCCACGACCTCGGAGCCATGCGCGTGCACGAGCACCTCTCCGGTGAGCGCGACTTGAGGGGTGTGCTCACCGACATCGCGGCGCGGCTGGCCTCCCTCGATCCGGTGCGGGACCTGGAGTCCGCGGACCGACTCGGCATCCGCTTCGTGATCCCGGGCGATCCGGAGTGGCCGGCGCAGGTCGACGACCTGACCCATGCCCTGCCCGTCCAGGAGCGCGGTGGCATGCCGCTGGGCCTCTGGGTCCGCGGGCCGCTGCGGATCGACCAGCACCGCGACGCGGTGGCCATCGTCGGATCGCGCTCGGCCACGACGTACGGCGAGGGCGTCGCGTCCCGTCTCGCCGCAGACCTTGCCCAGCACGGCGTCACGATCGTGTCGGGGGCCGCGTTCGGCATCGACAAGGCCGCCCACCGAGGAGCACTCGGCGGCGGGGGAGCGACGGTCGCGGTCCTTGCCTGCGGAGTTGACCGGGTCTACCCGCTCGCGCACAAGGCGCTGCTCGACCACCTGGCGGACCACGGCGCTGTCGTCTCCGAGCTGCCGCCCGGCAGTGCCCCGACCAGGGCCCGCTTCCTCGCTCGCAACCGGCTGATCGCTGCGCTGACCCGTGGCACGATCGTGGTGGAGGCGGCTGTCCGCAGCGGCGCACTGAACACCGCCAACTGGGCGGACCGCCTCAGTCGTCCGCTGATGGCCGTGCCAGGTCCCGTGACCAGTGCGCAGTCCGCGGGGGTGCACCAGCTGGTGCGCGCCGGCTCCGCCCAGCTGGTGACGTCCGGCGCTGACGCCCGGGAGATCCTCGGTGTGGCGGGCACCCACCTGCTCGTGGAGCCACGCGCGGTGCAGCGCCCGCGCGACAAGCTCCGGCCGCGTGATGCCCGGGTGCTCGAAGCGGTCCCGGTCTCTCGGCCTGCCGAGGTCGAGTCCATCGCGCGCACCGCGGGTCTGGGACTGATCGAGGTCCAGTCGGCACTGGTTCGACTTGCTCGGGAGGAGTTCGTGGTCAGGGTGCCGAGCGGCTGGCAGCTCGGCGAGGCAGCCCGCGTCTAGGCCGCCACCGCCCTACGCTCGATCGGGTGGACACCGAGCGGGACGAGCTGCCTGAGCCGATGGCCCGTGCGCTCGGCGAGTTCGAGCGCCACATCGCCGTCGAGCGCGACCTGACCGTGCACACCGTGCGCGCCTACCTGGGCGACCTGAGCTCCCTGCTCGAGCACCTCACCCGACTGGGCGGGCAGGACGTCACCGACCTCGACCTCCGTGCCCTGCGCAGCTGGCTCGCCAAGCAGCAGACCACCGGCCGCGCGCGCACGACCATCGCACGCCGCGCCACGGCGGCCCGCGTCTTCACCGCGTGGCTGCACCGCACGGGTCGCCTGCCCGTCGACGTCGGAGCCCGCCTGGCGTCGCCGAAGAGCCACCGCACCCTTCCGTCCGTGCTCCGCCAGGACGAGGCGCTCGCACTGGTCGAGTCGGCCAGCGCCGCCGCTGCGGAGGACGGGCCGATCGGAGTCCGCGACGCCGCGATCCTGGAGCTGATGTATGCCACGGGCATCCGCGTCGGAGAGCTCTGTGGGCTCGACATCGACGACGTCGACTTCGAGCGGAATGTCGTGCGGGTCCTCGGCAAGGGCCGCAAGGAGCGGACCGTCCCGTTCGGGCTGCCTGCTGCCGCGGCACTCCGCCGCTGGCTCGACCACGGCCGTGCCGACCTGCGGCGCGAGGGAGTGGGCGCTGCGCTCTTCGTCGGAGCGCGCGGTGGCCGCATCGATCAACGGGTGGTGCGCCAGGTGGTGCACGCTCGAGTGAGCGCAGTCCCGGGTGCACCCGACATCGCGCCGCACGGGCTCCGGCACACCGCGGCGACCCATCTCCTCGAAGGGGGAGCGGACCTCCGCACGGTCCAGGAGCTTCTCGGGCATGCGTCGATGGCGACCACGCAGGTCTACACCCACATCAGCAACGAGCGGCTCCGCTCGGCGTACCAGCAGGCGCATCCGCGCGCCTGATCGCGTGTCTCAGCCAGCAAGCCCGTGGCTCGCGATGTCGAGCGCAGGCAGGGGAGTGCGGCCCAGCCCGACCGCGAGGAGTGCGGCCGCGACACGGGCCGGCTCGATCTGGACCGCGCTGGCAACGCCAGGCCCCGGAGCACCGTGGACCGGCGTCACCGGCAAGCCTTCCCAGGGGAGCAGTCGCACCGGCCGGGCCCCGATCAGCTCGAGCGGATCGAGGTAGGTCCTGTCGCGCAGCCAGCCCCAGTGGAGGCAGGATGCCGGCGCGCAGTGCCCGGGAACGGACTGCATGACGCCGATGGGCGCGCCTGTCCGGACGACGTCGCCGACGCGGGCAGTGGCGGTCACCGGTTCATAGGTGGTGCGGGTGTCGCCGTGGCGCACGGTGATCACTCCTCGTCCCGCGAGCGTGCCCGCGAAGACCACCTGGCCGCCGAGAGCCGCGCGGACGACGGCACCCGGGGCGCCCGCCAGGTCGACGCCGCGATGACCCGCCCCGAAGGCAGACTCGGGTGGGTCGAAGCCGTGCACGACGGACACCGGCGGCCCGACCGGCCAGACACCCGTCCCACGCGGGTCCTGAAACCCGTCGGGCGTGCCCGGGGGCAGTGCGGTGAGAGTGGTCAGCAGGGCCGGAATCAACGGGTTCATCCCTCGACGATCGTGGCTGGACCGGCAGCGTGGGGCGAGTTCCCGCCGCCATGGGGAACGAGGGCCGGCGCCACCGAGTTGTGCGCAGAAACCGGACCGCGCCCCGCGGTCGCGACAGCCCCCGGCGGACGGCCCGGAAAGGGGTCTCGGCGGATTCGCCCCTGCGGCGTACGTCGACTACGCTGGTCACCGCAACCCATCCGTGGGTTGACTTCGCGCGCCTGCAGACCACGACGATCCTCCTGGGGGTCGGCACCCGTGGGCGCGGTCCTCAGTCCAGTCCGTGAGAGCGGTCAGGTCGGACCGCGTGCGGACGCCAGGGCCACCGGCACCCGTCGGCGGCAGGAACTGAAAGCACCGATCCGGATCACTCCGGCTGCCTCCCCCTGCGGGCCAAGGCGGTCACCAAACGGAGCCCAGGGTCGAACAACAGGAAAGAAGAACCATGGCAGTCGTCACCATGCGCCAGCTCCTCGAGAGCGGCGTCCACTTCGGTCACCAGACGCGTCGCTGGAACCCGAAGATGAAGCGCTTCATCATGACCGAGCGCAACGGCATCTACATCATCGACCTGCAGCAGTCGCTGGCCTACATCGACCGCTCGTTCGCCTTCGTCAAGGAGACGGTCGCCAAGGGCGGCACCGTGATGTTCGTCGGCACGAAGAAGCAGGCCCAGGAAGCGATCGCCGAGCAGGCGACCCGCGTCGGCATGCCCTACGTGAACCAGCGCTGGCTCGGTGGCATGCTCACCAACTTCCAGACGATGCACCAGCGGATCAACCGCCTCAAGGAGCTCGACGGCGTCGACTTCGACCAGGTGGCCGGCTCGGGCCGCACCAAGAAGGAACTGCTCCAGATGCGTCGCGAGCACGTCAAGCTCGACAAGACGCTCGGTGGCATCCGCGACATGACCCGCACGCCTTCGGCCGTCTGGATCGTCGACACGAACAAGGAGCACCTCGCTGTCGAGGAGGCGCGCAAGCTGCGCATCCCGATCATCGGCATCCTGGACTCCAACTGCGACCCCGACCTGGTCGACTTCCCGATCCCCGGCAACGACGACGCGATCCGCGCCGTTGGCCTGCTGACCCGCGTCATCGCGGACGCCGTCGCCGAGGGCCTCATCGCCCGTTCCGGCGTCAAGGCTGCCGAGGGTGCCGAGGCTGTTGGCGCCGAGGAGCCGCTGGCTGAGTGGGAGCAGGAGCTTCTCAAGCCCGCCGAGGCCGTTGCTGCTGACGCCGCCGTCTCTGCTGACGCTGTCGAGGCAGCTGCTGAGGCTGAGGTCGTCGAGACCGCGGCCGTCGAGGCGCCTGCCGCTGAGGCTGAGGTCGTCGAGGCCCCCGCTGCTGACACCGAGGCTCCGGCCGAGGCCTGATCGACTCTGGATCGCGGGCTGTCGTCTCACGACGGCAGCCCGCGTCCGCCGTTCCACCCGTCGTACCCCACACGAACTTTCGAGGAAGTAGAACCATGGCTTTCACCGCTGCTGACGTGAAGAAGCTTCGCGAGATCACCCAGGCCGGAATGATGGAGTGCAAGAAGGCGCTCGACGAGACCGAGGGTGACCTCGACAAGGCCGTCGAGCTGCTCCGCGTCAAGGGTGCCGCCAAGGCTGCTGCCCGCGCCGCCGAGCGCGAGGCCTCCGCTGGCCTCGTCGCCTCCGCCGGCAACGCCCTGATCAGCCTCAAGGCCGAGACGGACTTCGTCGCCAAGAACGAGGCGTTCATGAACGCCGCGCAGGCGATCGCGGAGGCCGCCAACACCAGCAAGGCCGGCGACATCGAGTCGCTCCGCGCCGTGTCGCTCGGTGACAAGACCGTCGGCGAGACCGTTGACGAGCTCGCCCGCACCATCGGCGAGAAGATCGAGCTCGGCGAGGTCGCCTACTTCGAGGGCAACACCACGGTCTACCTGCACAAGAAGGCCGCTGACCTGCCCCCGGCCCTCGGCGTTCTCGTCGAGTACACCGGTGACGAGGCTGCCGCCCGTCAGGCCGCTCAGCAGGCTGCCGCCCTGAAGGCCCAGTTCCTCACGAGCGACCAGGTCCCGGCCGAGGTCGTTGCCGCCGAGAAGGACGTCCTGACCAAGAAGACGCTCGAGGAGGGCAAGCCCGAGGCTGCCGTCGCCAAGATCGTCGAGGGTCGCATCGGTGCGTTCTTCAAGGAGATCGTCCTGCTCGACCAGGAGTCGGTCTTCGAGGCGAAGAAGTCGGTCAAGCAGGTTCTCGACGCTGCCGGCACGACCGTGACGCGCTTCGCGCGCTTCGAGGTCGGCGCCTGATCCGCGCCTGAGGCCCCTGTTACGGCTGAGGCCCCTGTTACAGTCCGAGAAAGTCGTCGGACTGGCAGGGGCTTCATGCATTTCTCCGCCGCTCGCAGGTTGATCGGCCTCATCGGGATGACCTTGGTGGTCACCGGTGCCGTCGGCCCTGCCGGATCGGTGGCTGCGGGATCGGTGGCTGCTGGTCCGGCCTGGAAGCGTCCGTACGCCGCGCCCGCGGGGCCGGTCTTCGCCTCGCCGGTCGCGCGGCGAGACGTCGGGGACAACGCGATCCTGCGGGTGCTGCTCGCCAACATCCGGCACACCCCGCCCGGAGCCACGATCCGCATCGTGGCCCGTTCGTTCGCGGTCCGACCGGCCGCGGACGCTCTCCTCGCTGCGCATCGGCGTGGCGTCGCCGTCAAGGTCCTCGTCGATGCGGACGCGTCGCGTGGGTCGGCGGCGGTGGCCATCCTGCGCCGCGAGCTGGGCGCCAACCGTCGCGCGGCGTCGTTCGTCCACCGGGTGAAGGGGTCAGCGCGAGGCGGTGACACCGAGCAGCACCAGAAGACCTGGTCGTTCAGCAGGACCGGGCAGTCGCGGCAGGTGCTGATGGTGGGTTCGACGAACCTCTCCTACCGGTCGATGGGCCAGTTCAACAACATGTACACGTTCGTGGGGCGGGCGGACGTGTGGACGCAGTTCCGGCGGGTCTTCCGTGACCAGCTGCGTGACCGGCCGCTGGCCAGCCCGGCGGTGAGTGTCGACCTCGGCACCGACCACGCCTGGTTCTACCCGGGGTACTCGCTGGCCAGCGACCCGATGCGCCACTACCTCGCCCGGCTGCCTGCCTCCCGGCTCCGCGTCAAGGTCGCCATGCTCGCGTGGCACGGCGTACGTGGCGCCCGGATCGCCCGGGTGCTCGCGGCAAAGGCGCGGCAGGGTGCCCGCATCCGGGTGATCGCGACCACGATGGGTTCCGACTCGCGACGGATCCTCCAGGACGCCGGCGTCGAGGTGATCGCCGGCCTGAGGAAGGGCCGCGAGGTGCACCACAAGCTGATGCTGCTGCAGTGGCGCGACCGCGACGGCGACCGCCAGCGACGCATCGTCACCGGGAGCGACAACTTCGGCACCGCTGCCCTGGACCGTGACGAGGTCGTGGTGGCGATCGACGGGGGCGCCGCGGGCGACGGTGACGCCTGGCCCGCCTACCTCGCGCACTACCGCATGCTGGTGGAGCAGGTGTCCGGCAAGTCGGTGCGATAGGTTTCGCGTACCGAATCCAGTCTCGTGAAGGGAACCGCATGCCCGCGTACAAGCGCGTTCTGCTCAAGCTCTCAGGTGAGGTGTTCGGCGGCGGCAACGTCGGCGTCGACCCCAATGTGGTCGCTGAGATCGCCGAGGAGATCGCCTCCGTCGTCGAGGCCGGCGTGCAGGTCGCCATCGTCACCGGCGGCGGCAACTTCTTCCGCGGCGCCGAGCTGCAGGAAAAGGGCATGGACCGCGTCCGGGCCGACTACATGGGCATGCTCGGCATCGTCATGAACTGCCTGGCGCTGCAGGACTTCCTCGAGAAGCTCGGCGTCGAGGTCCGTGTGCAGACCGCCATCACGATGGGCCAGGTCGCCGAGCCCTACATCCCGCGCCGCGCCATCCGGCACATGGAGAAGGGCCGCGTCGTGATCTTCGGCGCCGGCATGGGCATGCCCTTCTTCTCCACCGACACCGTTGCCGTCCAGCGTGCGCTGGAGAGCAAGTGCGACGTCGTCCTGGTCGCCAAGAACGGCGTCGACGGCGTCTACACCGCCGACCCTCGCACCGACAGCAGCGCGGTCAAGCTCGACCACGTCACCTACACGGACGCGATCGCGCAGGGTCTTCGGATCATGGACCAGACCGCATTCGCCCTCTGTGGCGAGAACAAGCTCCCCATGGTCGTCTTCGGGATGGAGCCGCAGGGCAACATCCTGCGAGTGGTCCAGGGTGAGAAGATCGGCACGCTGGTCAGCGCCTGACGCTGAGTCAACAGAACCGGCGACCCACAGACAACAGCACCACACGTCGTACGACGCGCAGCGCCAACCGGACACCAGGAGACACCGTGATCAACCAGACCCTCAACGAAGCCGACCAGAAGATGGCCAAGTCGGTCGAGGCCACGCGTGAGGAGTTCGCGGCGATCCGTGCCGGTCGCGCCAACCCGCAGATGTTCAGCAAGCTCACCGCGGAGTACTACGGCACCCAGACGCCGATCCAGTCGCTGGCGACGTTCACCGCCCAGGACGCGCGCACGATCCTGATCGCTCCGTTCGACGAGAGCTCGATCGGCAGCATCGAGCGTGCGATCCGTGACTCCGACCTGGGTGTGAACCCGTCGAGCGACGGCAAGGTCCTGCGCATCGTGATCCCCGAGCTGACCGAGGACCGCCGCAAGGAGTACGTCAAGCTCGCCAAGGAGAAGGCCGAGCAGGGTCGCGTGTCGGTCCGCATGGTGCGCCAGAAGGCGAAGCAGGGCCTGGAGAAGCTGGAGAAGGACGGCGAGGTCGGCAAGGACGACGTCGCCGGTGCCGAGAAGAAGCTCGACGCGCTCACCAAGAAGCACTCCGATGCGATCGACGAACTGTTGAAGTCCAAGGAAGCCGAGCTCCTCGAAGTCTGAGGGCCACTGATGACCACTTCCAGCCCGTCTCCCGCGCCGCAGAACGGTCCTGCCAAGGACCATGGGCGCGCCGGGCGAGACCTGAAGGCCGCGATCACGTCCGCGGTCGTCCTGCTCGCTGTCATCTTCGCCTCGCTGGCGTTCTGGAAGACGGCCTTCATGTTCGTCGTCGCGGCGGCTGTCGTCGTCGCGATCTGGGAGATCCGCAAGGGCTTCCTCGCCAAGGGCATCGACCTGCCCGAGCAGCCGCTGATGATCGGCGGCGTCGTGATGGTGATGGTCGCCTACTTCTGGGGGCCTGCTGCGCTGGTGACGGCCACGGCGGTCACCGCCCTGGCGATCATGCTGCACCTCCTGCGTCGTGGCGTCGACGGCTACGTCATGAACGCGACGGCAGCGGTCTTCACGCTCATCTACCTGCCGTTCCTCGGCTCGTTCGTCGCGCTGATGCTCTCCGAGAAGGGCCACCCCGACTGGACCGACGCGGTCGACTTCGGTGTCCTCGGCATCGCCGCGTTCATCCTCGTGACGATCGCCTCCGACATCGGCGGCTACATCGCCGGCGTGCTCTTCGGCAAGCACCCGATGGCACCGGTCATCTCCCCGAAGAAGTCGTGGGAGGGCTTCGCCGGCTCACTGGTCTCGTGCGTTGCTGCCGGCACCGCCATCGTCGTCTACCTGCTCGAGGGTGAGTGGTGGGTGGGCATCCTTCTCGGCCTGATCGCCGTCGTCATGGCCACGCTCGGCGACCTGTGCGAGTCGGTGATCAAGCGTGACCTCGGCATCAAGGACATGAGCCAGATCATCCCGGGCCACGGTGGCCTGCTTGACCGCCTGGACTCGCTGCTCGCAACGGTCGCTCCGGTGTGGCTGCTGCTCCACTACCTGGTCTTCACCCGCTGAGGGAACCGTTGTCCGGTGCGGGGCGTCAGACGGGCATGAGGATCGCCTTCGCCGCCGTGCTGTTGCTTGTCCTGCCCGCGTGCGGACGCGAGGCTGGACCCACGGATTCCGGCATGCTCGCGTTCGCCCCGTCGGGGGAGTACGTCGTCACGGCGGTCACGGTGGACGGCGCCGACCATGCGCTGGTCGAGGGCTCCGAAGCCCGCCTGAGCTTCGACGACGGCAAGCTCGGGATCACGGCTGGCTGCAACCACCTCTTCGGCGACTACTCGCTCGCTGGGGACCGGTTGACGGCCGGCGCGATCGGGGGCACCGAGATGGGTTGCCCGGAGCCACTCATGGCGCAGGACACCTGGCTCGCCAAGCTCTTCTCCGGCGACGTCACCATCGGCCGCGATCCGCTGACACTGACCGCGGGCGACACGGTGCTCACCCTGACGCCCCGCGCCGACGTTCACCCGGACACGACGCTGCTCGGCACGGCATGGGCCCTCGACGGGCTCATTGAGGGTGACTCCGTCAGCTCGATCCCGGCCGGCCCGCCGGTGGTGCTGACGCTGTCAAAGCGCTCAGCATCGGTCACCGGCCTGTGCAACGGCTTCGGCGCCGACGTGACCCTCACCGGCGACGAGATCACCTGGACGCCGGGCATGCGCACGCTGATCGCCTGCGCCGATCCGGCGCGACAGCAGCTCGACACCACGGTGTCCGGGATCCTGGCCGGCGCGACGTCGTACACGATCGAGGAGGCGACCTTGACGCTGACCAACGGGAAGCAGGGCCTGACCTTCCGGGCCAGCTGAGGCGACGTTTCGGCGTACGGCCGCGCGAGGTGGGAGAATCGGGCCGTCATGAGCGAAACCATCAAGACCCTGCCCCTCGTCTTCGAGGCGCCGCGCGGCCGCGCCAAGCCGCCGCGCCACCTCGCAGACTTCGACGAGGCGGGCCGCAAGGAGCTCCTGACCGAGATGGGCCTGCCCGGGTTCCGGGCCAAGCAGCTCTCGACGCACTACTTCGGCCGGCTTGTCCACGACCCCGCCGAGATGACCGACCTCCCGGCGGCACAGCGGGCGGAGCTGGTCGCTGCGCTCTTCCCGGACCTGATGGACCCGATCCGTCAGCAGGAGGCCGACCGCGGCAAGACCGTGAAGACGCTCTGGAAGCTCTTCGACGGATCCCTCGTCGAGTCGGTCCTGATGCGCTACAAGGACCGTGCCACGATCTGCATCTCTTCGCAGGCGGGGTGTGGCATGGCGTGCCCCTTCTGCGCCACCGGCCAGGGTGGCCTGCAGCGCAACATGTCGACCGCCGAGATCGTCCACCAGGTCGTCGTCGGTGCCCGCGCGATGGCCAACGGCGACATCGCCGGGGGACCGGGGCGCCTGTCCAACGTGGTCTTCATGGGCATGGGTGAGCCGCTGGCCAACTACAAGGCCACTGTCGGCGCCGTGCGTCGCCTGACCGACCCGGCGCCCGCGGGCCTCGGCCTGAGCGCCCGCCACGTGACGGTGTCCACCGTCGGCCTGGTGCCGCGCATCAAGCAGCTCGCCGACGAGGGCATCCCGGTCACCCTCGCGCTCAGCCTCCACGCTCCGGACGACGAGCTGCGCAACGAGCTGGTCCCGATCAACACGAAGTTCTCCGTCGAGGAGACGGTCGCTGCGGCGTACGAGTACTTCGAGAAGACCGGCCGCCGGGTCTCCATCGAGTACGCCATGATGCGCGACATCAACGACCAGGCGTGGCGTGCGGACCTGCTGGCAGAGGTGCTCTCGGACAACGGTCGCGGCACCAGCTGGGTGCACATCAACCCGATCCCGCTCAACGACATCCCCGGATCGCAGTTCACCCGGTCGCGCGAGGAGGACATGGACGAGTTCGTCCGTCGCCTCAACGCCGCCGGCATCGCGACGACGATGCGTGACACCCGCGGCAGCGACATCGACGCTGCCTGCGGTCAGCTCGCCGCCTCCGAGTGACCCCGCGCGGGGATGACCGCGCACACCACTTGTCGGATGCCGACCGATCCGCTCTGATGAGCCCATGACTGCTGCCCGGATCACTCACATCGGCGGGCCGACAGCCCTCATCGAGGTCGGCGGGTGGCGCATCCTGACCGACCCGACGTTCGACGCGCCGGGCAAGCGCTACTTCTTCGGTTGGGGTACGACGTCGCGCAAGCTCGCTGGGCCGTCTGTCGCAGCTGCCGACCTCGGCCCGATCGACGCCGTCCTGGTCAGCCACCATCACCACGGCGACAACCTGGACCCGTCGGCCCGGGCGCTGTTGCCCACCTGGGGGACGACCTTCACCACCCGGAAGGCCGCTGCGACGTTGGGGAACGGCGCGGTCGGGCTCGCTGCGTGGGACACCGCGACGCTCGAGGCTCCGGGAAAGCCGGCGATCACCATCACCGCCACCCCGTGCCGGCACGGGCCGGTGGGCAGTGAGCCGATCACGGGCCCGGTCATCGGCTTCTCGCTGGCCTGGGAGGGGCAGCAGCACGGAGCGCTCTGGATCACCGGCGACACGGTGCTGTATCCCGCCCTGAAGGAGGTCCCGGCCCGGTTGACCATCGGCACGATGCTCATCCACCTCGGGTCGGTCCGGTTCAGGTACTTGTCCGGGTGGCTCCGCTACACGATGGACGCCCGCGAAGGGGTGGAGCTGATCGACCTGGTGAAGCCGGCCCATGTCGTCCCGGTGCACTACGAGGGCTGGTCACACTTCCAGCAAGGTCGCGGCCCCGCCGAGCCGGTCCTGGCCGGCTCGGCGTACGCCGACAGGATCACGTGGCTCGACCCCGGCGAGGCGACCAGCTTCGAGCTGTGAGCGGACCGGCCGCTAGCGTGCGCGCATGACGCGTGAGATGACGGTCGCTGGCTCGATCTGGATCGACGTGACCCCCGAGGCGGCCTACGACGCCGTCGGCGACGTCACCCAGATGGGTCGCTGGAGCCCGGAGAACACCGGTGCCCGGATCGTGCGGGCGCCTGGTGCAGCCGGGGCTGCCGACCCGGCGTACGTCGGGATGCACTTCGTGGGCAGCAACAAGCGCGGCCCGGCGCGGTGGCAGACCCGTTGCACGGTGACCGCGGCCGAGCGTGGGCGCCGCTTCGCCTTCGACGTGGACCGCTACGGGCTGGCGCCGTTGCTGCTGCCGGTCTCCGTCGCCTCCTGGGCGTATGACTTCGCGCCGCAGGACGGCGGGACGCTGGTGACGGAGACCTGGCGCGACGGTCGCACCCGCTGGCCCGACCTCAGCGTCCGGCTCTTCGACCCGCTCGCCACCCGTCGCGCGAGCTTCGCGGAGTTCCAGCGGGGCAACATCGCACGGACCCTGAAGAACCTGAAGCGGGAGCTCGAGCGCGCCTGAGCGTGGGCTGGCTCACGCGCGACTCGCGGGAACCGTCAGATGCGGTTCACGCGACGTCCACGCAGGGCTTCACTTGCGTCCAGACCGGGTTTCTAGCGTCAGCGGTGTACGAGGTGCTCGAACAAGCGGGCGCCGACACTCCGCGAAGGAGCACCCGAGATGCCCCGCACCAGTGCAGAGGTCCTCGAGTTCAGCACCACCCGTATCGACGGCCTCCGGGTCCTGGTCGTCGCCGAGTCGTTCCTGCCCCAGATCAACGGCGTCACCAATTCCGTACGCCGCGTGCTCGAGCACCTCTCCGCCGAAGGTCACCACGCCGAGCTGGTCGCTCCGACCGGACCTGACTTCTACGCAGGCTTCCGCGTGAACATCGCCCGCGGTGCCCGCCTGCCGTTCTACAAGGACTTCCGCATCGGTCTCGAGACCCGCCGCCGCCTGCGCCGCGTGATGATCGCCTTCCAGCCCGACGTCGTCCACATCGCCTCTCCGGCCACGCTCGGCTACCAGGCGGCGCGTGCCGCCGAGGAGCTCGACATCCCGACCGTGGCGATCTACCAGACCGACATGGTCGGTTTCGCGGAGCGCTATGACATCCCGGGTGGCGCCAAGGCCATGGCTGCGCTGACCCGTCGGATCCACACCTCGGTCGACCGCACCCTTGCGCCCTCGACGGCCAGCCTCCGTCAGCTCGAGGACCTGGGCATCCCCGGCCTGGGTCGCTGGGGGCGTGGTGTCGACACGGTCACGTTCCACCCCTCGCGCCGCTCCGAGTCGTTGCGGGCGCGTCTTGCTCCCCACGGCGAGAAGCTGGTCGGCTACATCGGCCGGCTCGCTCCCGAGAAGGAGCTCGAGCTCCTCACGCACCTCCACGGCATGGACGGCGTGAAGCTGGTCCTGGTCGGCGGCGGTCCCTCGGAGCCCGAGCTGCGCCGCCTCCTCCCGGACGCCGCCTTCCTCGGTGTGCTGCACGCCGAGGAGCTGGGGGAGGCCTACGCGAGCCTCGACGTCTTCGTCCACACCGGCCGCCACGAGACCTTCGGTCAGGCCGTCCAGGAGGCGCTCGCTGCCGGTGTGCCTGCAGTCGCGCCCAACCAGGGCGGCCCGGTCGACGTGATCGACCGCGGCGCCGGCTTCCTCTACGCGCCCGGCGACGGCGAGGACCTGAAGTCCTACGTCGAGATGCTGGTGCGCAACGAGCCGCTCCGCGCGCAGATGGCGGCCACCGCACGCCGCAGCGTCGAGAACCGCTCCTGGTACGCCGTCAACGAGATCCTCGTGGGCCACTACCGCGCGGTCATCGCCGAGCGTCGCGGCATGTCGCTGCGCCGCGCCTCCTGAGCGGAAGCATCGCCAGGGTTGACCTCTCGGCCCGCCAGACGTGACGTTTCGGCGGACCAAACCTGACGTTTCGGCGGACATGGGGGGACGGATCGCGGCTAGGGTGAGCGCGATCACAGCTCGTCCGTCCGACCAGATCCACAGGGGTCAGCGGACCAGCCGAGCCGCGCCGGAAGGAAACCCGCACGCCGTGTCCGCTGAAGTCGGTGCCCACTCCACTGCTGCACCTGCCATCACGCCCGACGAGCTGACGCAGGCAGGGGAGATCCTCGCCGCGATCGAGGCATCCTTCTCCGCCCGGGTGGTCGGCCAGGAGCGGCTCCGCACGGCGCTGCTCGTGGCGCTTCTCGCAGAGGGCCACATCCTGCTCGAGAGCGTGCCCGGCCTGGCCAAGACGCTCGCGGCGAGCACGCTCGCGACCAGCGTCAACGCGGAGTTCTCGCGGATCCAGTGCACGCCCGACCTGCTGCCCAGCGACATCATCGGCACCCAGGTCTACGACCCGCGCAACCACACCTTCGAGACCCAGCTCGGTCCGGTGCACGCCAACTTCGTGCTCCTCGACGAGATCAACCGTGCCAGCGCGAAGACCCAGTCCGCGATGCTCGAGGCGATGCAGGAGTCGCAGACCTCGATCGCCGGCGTCGTCCACCGCCTGCCGGTGCCGTTCATGGTGCTGGCCACGCAGAACCCGATCGAGGAGGAGGGCACCTACGTCCTCCCGCGCGCGCAGATGGACCGGTTCCTGCTGAAGGAGGTCATCGACTACCCGTCGATCGACCAGGAGGTGCTGGTCCTCGACCGCATCGAGAACGGCACCCTCGGCCGCGACACGCACGCGAAGGCCGTCGTCGGCCACGACCACGTGAGCTACCTCCACTCGCTGACGCACCGCGTCTACGTCGACCCGGCGGTGAAGCGCTACGTCGCCTCGCTGGTCGCGGCGACCCGCGACAACGCACTCCCGCAGGAGCTTCGCGCGTACGTCGACATGGGCGCCAGCCCGCGAGCAACGGTCGCGTTCTTCCAGGCTGCCCGGGCCCTCGCCCTGCTCAACGGCCGCAACCACGTGATCCCCGAGGACGTGCGTGCCCTGCGCCACGGCGTACTCCGTCACCGCGTGCACCTCTCCTTCGAGGCGCTCGCCGAGCGGGTGCGCGTCGAGGACGTCATCGACTCCGTGGTCAAGACCGTCCCGTCCCCTTGATCGCCCTCTGACGCGCGATGACCGTCCACCTGACCCGGGTCAAGGCCCGCCTCACCATCCACGCGCACCGCAAGGTGCGTGGCCTCCTCGAGGGGGAGTACGCCGCGCTGCACGCGGGGCGCTCGATGGACTTCAACGACCTCCGTGAATACGTGCGCGGCGACGACGTGAAGGACATCGACTGGAAGGCGTCGGCGCGCTCGCGCACCCTGCTGGTCAAGCGCTACGCGGCGCTGCGGCAGCACACGATCCAGCTCGTCGTCTCGACCGGCCGGAGCATGGCGGCGATGCACGAGCGCGACGTGCCCAAGCGCGACCTCGCGATCACCGTGGCTGGTGTCATCGGCTGGCTCGCGGTGCGCCACGGCGACCTGGTCGCTGTCGCATGGGGCGACGCCGACGAGCAGCACCAGAACCCGCCGAAGCGTGGGGAGCTCCCGCTCGAGCGCAACCTGGAGGCGATCCACGACGCCACGTCGGTCGACGCGGGCGCCTCGGACGTGCGCGAGCTCATCGACTACGTGGTGCGCACGATCCGTCGACGGACCGTGCTGGTGATCATCTGCGACGACTTCGCGATCGACGACGTGACCGCATCGAGCCTCCGCCGCCTCGCGGTGCAGCACGAGGTGCTCTTCGTGACCGTGGGTGGTGTCGACCCCACATCGGAGGAGTTCGCGCTCGACGACCTGCGCGACGTCGACTCCGGCCAGCTGCTGCCCGAGTGGGTGGCCGACGACGACGAGCTCCGCCAGCAGTACGCCGACCTGCTGGTCGCTGATGCCACCACGCTCAAGCGACGCCTCGAGCAGCTCGGCATCGTCCACACCCACGTGTCCGACCACGCCGCCGCGATCAAGGGCGTCTTCGATCTCCTGGAGCACCACCGCCATGCGCGCCGCCGATGAGTTCGTGGGTCCGGTCGGCTACTCCGGACCCCTGACCTGGCTGCCGATCGCGCTGGTCGCGTGCGTGATCGCGTACTACGTCTGGGCCCTCACCCATCGGGAGCCGGTCGAGGAGGACTCCGACCACCGCCCGTTCAAGAATCCCGTGGACACCGCGAAGGCCAAGCGGCTGGCGGACATCGACCGCATCGACAACGCGGTCCGCCTCGGACGGATGCCGGTCCGCATCGCCTTCCAGCAGCTCAGCGTCGCCCTGCGCGGCTTCGTCGGCGACGTGACCGGCCTGCCGGCCCGCTCGATGACGGCGGGCGAGCTGCGCGAGGCGACAGACTCGCGCGTCGCAGACGCGATCGAGGCGATGTACACCCCCGAGTTCGCGCCTGACGACGCGCTCGCCGAGGACTTCGAGCGCAGCGTGCGGGGTGCCCGGGAGCTGGTGCGCACATGGACCTGAGATGGCCCCTGCTCGCCCTGCTGCTGATCGCGCTGCTCCCCGCGGCGTACTGGTTGCTGGGGCGGGTCCGTCCCACCGAGCCGCCGCCGACCGGGCTCCCGGTCGCCTACGCCGAGCGGCTCCGGACGCTGCCGCGCTTCCGCGAGCTGGCTCGCCAGCAGCTGGCCTGGGCGACCTTCCAGATCGGCGCCGTCGGGCTCGTGCTGCTCGGCACGGTCTGGCTCGCCGCGCGTCCTCAGACCACCGAGATCGTCGACAAGGTCGCCCGGCCCGGTGACCTCGTGCTCTGCCTCGACCTGACCGCGCCCCAGCGCGCTGCGGACATCGACCTGCTCGCCCAGGCTCGCGCGCTGGTGCCGCACCTGGGAGACGCACGGATCGGGTTGCAGGGCTTCCAGGCGACGGCGGCCGATCTCCTACCCCTGACCGACGACCACACGGGGGCGGTGAGCGTCCTGCACGACACCCAGACCGCCCTGGGCAACCTTCCTGCCGGCGGTGCGACCAGCGGCGCGACCGGTGACGGCCTGATCTCGTGTTCCCAGGGATTCGACAAGCCGGCCCGCGAGCGCGGCCGTGCCGTCGTACTCCTGAGTGCCGACGGCACGGGCAACGGCTCGCTGCACACGCTCGTCGAAGCCGCGGAGTACGCCGAGGAGCACGACGTCACCGTCTACTCGATCCCCGCGGGCGCGACCGCCGCGGCCCGCGCTGACCTGCAGACCGCGGCCGAGCTGACCGGCGGCCGGCTCGTGACCGGTCGTGACGCGCTCGCGCAGGCCTGGGATCTCGAGCAGTCCCGCCTCGATCCGCCGCCGACCCCGACCCGCCGGGACGGGCCGCTGGTGCCGACCCTGCTCACCCTCTTCGGTGTCGCCGGGCTGCTGGTGGCCGGACTGCGGGGGCTGTTCCGATGAAGCCCAACTGGAACATCCGCATCGCGATGGCCGTGCTTGCCGTCCTGATCGCCGTGCGCCCCGGCCTGCCGTCGGGTGAGGCCGCGAAGGTCCCGTTGGGATCAGACCTCGAGGTGCTGCTCGTGGTCGACCAGACGCTCAGCATGTCCGCCCTGGACCACGCCGGTGTGCGCTCCCGCCTCGAGGGAGTGCGCGAGGACCTCGTCCAGGTCACCAAGGCGCTGCCCGACTCCCAGTTCGCGCTGATCGGCTTCGGCCATGACGCCCGCGTGGACCTGCCCTTCACCTCCGACCCCGGCGCAGTCTCCCGCGCTGTGGCCGGGATCGCCCGCGAGCCGATGCTCGCCGGCACCGGCACCGTGCTCGACCGGCCGCTGCCCCTCATGCAGACGGTTCTCGCCGGTGTCGCGAAGCAGCACCCCGACCGCCGCCGGGTCGTGATCTTCATCAGCGACGGTGAGAACACGCTGGCGGGCGCGAAGCAGGCCTCCTACGCAGGGCTGGCGAAGTACATCGACCAGGGTGCGGTGCTCGGCTACGGCACGCTCGGCGGTGGCCGCATGCCCACCGGTGGCGAGCCGCCGTGGACCTTCGTGCGCGATCACAAGACCGGCGAGGACGCCGTCAGTCGTGCCGACGAGCAGAACCTCCGCACGATCGCGAAGGAGCTCGGTGTCGAGTACGCCTATCGCGGCGGATCCGGTGACCTCACCGAGTGGGCCCAGGGACTCGCGCGTGGCGGCGACACGGAGCCGGCTCCGCAGGACGACAAGCGCGAGGTCTACTGGATCCTCGCCCTCATCCTTGCCGCGCTGGCGATCGTCGAGCTGAGGCTCGACGTGCTCGCGTGGCGTGCGGCGAAGGAGGTGGCGGGATGATCGGCCAGGTCACCGGCCAGATGGATGCGGCACGCCGTCAGCTGCTGCTCCGCGGCATCCTCCCCTCCATCGTTGCCCTGCTGGTCGCGGGCCACCTGTGGCTGCTCGTGCAGGGCAACAACTCCGCCCGCTCGGCGTACGACGACAAGCAGTACGCCGACGCGCGCGGCGGCTTCGAGGAGGCCAGGGACCTCGGGGTGCTCCAGCCGTGGGTGGCGCGCTTCGACGCCGGCACCGCGGCGTACCGGGAAGGGGACTTCCGCGGCGCCGCCAGGCTCTTCCAGGCGGCCCTGCCCGACGCACCGGACGAGCACGAGTGCGACGTCCGGATCGACCTCGCGCTGTCGCACGAGGCGACGGCTGCCAAGGCCGCCGAGGAGGAGTCCCGGGCGGCTGCCCAGATCGCGCTGCGCGATGCCCGCACCGCCCTCGGAGGTGGAGGCTGCAGCACCGAGATCGAGGAGCGGATCGAGAAGAAGATCCACGACCTCGATGCCGAGGACCCGGCGTCCCGGCCGGACCAGGACCTCACCGAGGAGCAGAAGCTCGAGGAGCTGAGGAAGCGCAACGACGAGGCGCAGCGCACCAAGGACCCGAAGGTGGACCCCCAGAACGAGCCCTCGGCCCAGATCCAGTGGTGACCGCCGAAAGGTCACTCTTGGTGTGCCGAGAGGTCAGGTCTGGTGCGGTGAGAGGTCAACTTTGGCTGAGCAGGCCAGTAGCTTCGTCGACAGTCTCGACCAGGTGCACGTGCGGCTCCATCGGTCGACCCTTCGCGAGTGAGTGGAGCAGAGGCCAGGCCGGGAAGACCCGCGTCCAGTAGTCGACCCCGACCAGCACCATCGGCGCGACGGACGACTCGTCGGCGTAGTAGTTCTCGCAGGCGTCCTGGAAGATCTCCTGCACGGTACCTCCGGCGCCCGGCAGGAAGACGATGCCGGCGTCGCAGACCTGCAGCAGGATCGCCTCGCGGACAGGGTTGCCGAAGTACTTGGCGATGGCCGTCGCGAACGCGTTCGGCGGCTCGTGGCCGTAGTGCCAAGTCGGGATGCCGAGGGACGCAGCCCCCTCGGGCCAGCGTTTCCGGACATCGAAGGCCGCTGCGGCCCACGCGCCGATGTCGGGCCGGAAGGAAGGTACGCCGCCCAGCACGGCCAGCGCCTCGTCGAGCGCCTCGTCGGGCTGGCCTGCGAGCCATCCGCCGAGGTTGGCCGCCTCCATCGCGCCCGGTCCGCCGCCCGTCGCGACGGTGTGCGTCCGCGAGATGGCACGGCCGAGCCGCGCTGCCGCGGTGTACTCGTTCGAGCCGCGTTCTGCCGCGTGGCCGCCCATGACGCCGACGAGCGATCGGCCGCTCGTCCACGTTGCCAACGCGGTGTCGATCGCGTGGTCGTGGAGCGCGCGGGCCAGCGTCGCCTCCCGTCCGCGTTCGCGGGACCAGGCGTAAGCCCGGGCATCGAGCGAGGTCGGATAGGCCGCGGTGCCGTAGAGCTCGTCGGGGGAGTAGAGCGTGGTCCGCCACGTGTCGACCGGGGCTCCGGGGACGGTCGGGAAGGCGAGCGCCCCGCGGGCCTCGAGGGTGTCCTCGACACCCGGCGCGAAGGTGCAGCCGAGGAAGAGCGCTCCGGCGACCCGGCACCCGGCCAGGGTTTCGGTGCGGTCGCAAAGATCCACACCGGTCAGCACCCAGCCGGTCAGCGAGCTGACGCCCATCGCCGTGCGACGGTCGAAGTCGGCCAGGTCTCGCACTTCGACGACACCGCCGCGGGTCTTCTTCACGGCCCCGAACCTAGCGCGGAGTTGTGGACGGCGGTTCTATCCCGCTGACCAGATCTGACCTCTCGGCGCGCCAGACGTGGCCGTTCGCCAGGCCAAGTTTGACCTCTCGGCGGGGGTCAGCGCGGGGGTCAGCGCGGGGGTCAGCGCGGGGGTCAGCGCGGGGGTCAGCGCGGGGAGTAGCGCTCCTCGTGGACGACGGTCTCCAGCGGAGAGCGGTGGCGCCAGCCGAACCGCTCGAGGTCAGGGACATCCGGCAGGTCGGCCACCGGGCCGACGCAGAGCCAGGCGATCGGGCGGACCTGCTCCGGAAGGCCGACCAACGAGGACAGGAACTCCTCGCGGTAGAAGCTCACCCATCCGACGCCGAGGCCTTCGGCGGTGGCCGCGAGCCACAGGTTCTGGATCGCGAGGACCGCGGAGTAGAGGCCCGCGTCCGCGATCGCGTGCCGTCCCAGCACGGCCGGCCCGCCGCGGGTCGGGTCGTAGCCGACGACGATGCCGAGCGTGGACTCGAGGATCCCCTCGATCTTGATCCGGTTGAACGTCTCGGCACGCTCGCCCGAGAGCGATGCGGCGAACACGTCGCGCTCCGACGCCACGTGCGAGTGAAAGGCCTCGCGCGTCGAGCGGGACCGCACGAGCACGAAGTCCCAGGGCTGGGACATCCCCACGCTCGGGGCCGCGTGAGCTGCGGACAGCACCCGGGTCAGGACATCGTCCGGGATCGGTGCCCCGGTGAACTCGGCCCGGGTGTCCCGGCGGCGATTGATCGCGTCATACAGCTCCACGGGCGGCAACACTAAGCGCCCGAAGTCCGATGATCCCCACGGGCCGCTGTGCGTGGACCCACTACGCTGCCCGTGATCGACCCCGAGATATGCATCGTGCTTCCTGCAAGGAGATTCGTGGAGCTGACCTGGTTCCGTCGTCCCGGTCCGGAGACGCCCGGCACGCTCAACCTCTGCTACAACGCCCTCGACGTTCACGTCGTGCGCGGCGACCTCGAGCGGGTCACCCTGCTCGAGCAGGTCGCGGCGCTCGCGGGAGTGCTGCAGGGACTCGGCGTCGCCGAGGGCACGTACGTCGCGGAGTCGCTCGACGAGGAGCCCGAGCGGGTGCTGCTCCTGCTGGCCCTCCTCCGGATCGGCGCTGTCCTGATCATCGGCGAGGCGGAGGGTCCTGCAGGCGGCATCGAGCCGAAGCTGACCATCGAGCCGGGGCAGATCGAGCCTGCGGTCAAGGTCGGCCGTCAGGACCCCGCAGGCTGCGTCGACCTCGCCCCTGGCACGGCAGCACTCCTGGTCGACGGCGCATCCGTCAGCCAGCTCGAGGTCCTCGATCGCACCGACTGGGCCGGGCGGCTCATCGCCGGGCTCTGTGCGGGTGGCTCCACCACAGTCGGACCCATCACGATCGGCCGCGCATGAGGAGCCGCGTCGCAACCGCAGCAGCGGCAGCCTTCGTGACCCTGCTCGCAGCGTGCACCACCGCCGGCGAGGACGCCTCGGCGCAGGAGACCCCCTCCCCGGTCAACGGCGCGGCCGGCATCGGCGACAGGTACTTCCCGGCCGACGGCAACGGCGGCTACGACGTCACCCACTACGCGATCAACGACACGATGCGCCTGCGTGCCGGGACGCTGTCCGGCACCACGAAGATCACCGCGCGCGCCACCCAGGACCTCGCCAGCTTCTCCGTCGACCTGCTGCTCACGGTCACGGGCGTCACCGTCAACGGCGCCGCTGCGTCGTACTCCCGGCCCAACCGGCACGAGGTCCGGATCCGGCCGAAGAGCCCGATCCCTGCGGGCAAGACCTTCACCGTCGTCGTCGGCCACCAGGGCACGCCGGGCTCGATCAGCTGGGAGGGGGAGCGCAGCTGGTTCGGCAACGAGCGCGAGGTCGTCGCGATCAACGAGCCACACATCGCCCCGTGGTGGTTCGCCGCCAACGACCACCCGCGCGACAAGGCGACCTTCGACATCGCCGTCCGCGTACGCCGCGGCAACCAGGCGATCTCCAACGGCTCGCTGGTCTCGACGACGCGCACGCCGAACTGGACGACGTACCGCTGGCGCATGGCACAGCCCATGACCACCTACCTGGCCTTCTTCGCGGCCGGCCGGTTCATCGTCGAGCGAGGCAGGACCGCTCACGGCACGCCGTACCTGATCGCGGTCTCGCAGCAGCTCGGTGATGCCCAGCAGCGCAGTGCCCTCGCCCTGATGCGACGCACGTCGGTCGTCCAGGGCTGGCTGGAGGACCGACTCGGCACCTACCCGTTCCCCGTCACCGGGGGCGTCGTCACGTCGCACCGCACCGGCTTCGCTCTGGAGAACCAGACCCGGCCGGTCTATCCCTACCTCGGAAGCGACGCCGACTGGCTCGTCGCGCATGAGCTGGCGCACCAGTGGTTCGGCAACTCCGTCACTCTCGAGAGCTGGAAGGACATCTGGCTCAACGAGGGGCTCGCGACCTACATGGAGACGTGGTGGGACAACCGCCGCGAGGCGGACCAGCCGGCGGCCCTGCAGGACTGGCTCGAGTTCCAGTGGGAGACCTACGCCAACGGCAGTGACTTCTGGCAGGTCAAGATCGGCGACCCGGGCACGAAGAGCCTGTTCGGCGACGAGGTCTACCAGCGCGGCGCGATGGCCGTTCAGGCGCTCCGCCACCGCATCGGCGAGACGGACTTCAACGCGGTGCTCCGCACCTGGGTCACCCGCCACCGCAACGGCAACGCCGCGATCGCGGACTTCACCGCACTCGCCGAGGAGATCAGCGGCGAGGACCTCGACGGCTTCTTCCAGCACTGGCTCTACGACACGCAGCGGCCGGCGCACACCGAGGAGAACGGTTTCTGATGGGCACCGCGGACGTGCGCGACGTCGTCATCCTGGGCTCGACCGGTTCCATCGGCACGCAGGCCCTCGACCTGGTCCGGGCGAACCCCGAGCGGTTCCGGGTCGTCGGACTGACCGCGGGCGGCTCCAACGCTGAGCTCTTCCGGGAGCAGGTGGAGGAGTTCGCACCGCGCTATGCCGGGCTGGGGGAGGACGCCTCGGTCACCGCAGCAGGGCTCGAGTGCGACGTGGTGCTCAATGGCATCACCGGCGCGGTCGGCCTCCGCCCCACTCTCGCTGCGCTGGACGCGGGCAACACCCTCGCGCTGGCCAACAAGGAGTCGCTGATCATCGGCGGCCCGCTCGTGCTCGAGCGCGCGCGGCCCGGCCAGATCGTCCCCGTCGACTCCGAGCACTCCGCGGTCGCCCAGTGCCTGCGGGGCGGCAGCCCCGATGAGGTACGCCGCCTCGTGCTCACTGCGTCCGGCGGACCGTTCCGTGGCTGGACCCGCGAGCAACTCGCCGGCGTGACCCGGGAGCAGGCGCTCAACCACCCGACCTGGGCCATGGGCCCGGTGATCACCGTCAACTCGGCCACCCTGGTCAACAAGGGCCTCGAGGTGATCGAGGCGCACCTGCTCTTCGGCCTGCCCTTCGAGCGGATCGACGTGGTCGTCCACCCCACGAGCGTCGTGCACTCCATGGTGGAGTTCATCGACGGCTCCACGATCCTCCAGGCCAGCCCGCCGACCATGATGATCCCGATCGCGCTCGGTCTCGACTGGCCCGACCGGGTCCCCGAGGCCGCGCCTGGCGTGGACTGGACGAGGCCCGAGACGTGGCAGTTCTTCCCGCTCGATGACGAGGCCTTCCCGGCGGTCGCGCTGGCCCGCGAGGCGGGGTTGCGCGGGAGCACGGCGCCCGCGGTCTACAACGCCGCGAACGAGGTCTGCGTGGACGCCTTTCTCTCCGGACGGCTGCCGTTCGTGGACATCGTGCCGACCGTCGCCAGCGCGCTCGCGCAACACGACGTACCCTCGAAGCAGACGCTTGAACTCGACGACGTGCTCGCCGCCGACGCTTGGGCGCGCTCCGCTGCCCGCACACTGATCGAAGGTTCGTGATGGCCTCGCTCTACTACGCACTCGGCGTCGCGATCTTCGCGATCGCCATCCTGGCGTCGATTGCGCTGCACGAGCTGGGCCACATGATTCCCGCGAAGAAGTTCGGCGGGAAGGTCACCCAGTACTTCATCGGCTTCGGGCCGACCGTGTGGAGCAAGCAGGTCGGCGAGACCGAGTACGGCCTGAAGGCGTTCCCGCTCGGTGGCTACGTCAAGATCATCGGCATGCTTCCCCCGGGCGCGGAGCAGCTCGTCGAGGACGTCGAGGTCGACGCCGAGGGCAACCAGGTCTTCCGTGTGCGGAAGTCCAACACCGGCATGTTCACCCAGCTCATCTCCGACGCCCGCGCGGCCGAGTGGGAGCTCGTGGGCCCCGAGGATGCGGACCGGCTCTTCTACAAGCTGCCGTGGTGGAAGAAGGCCATCGTCATGGCCGGCGGCCCGACGGTGAACCTCGTCATCGCCTTCCTGCTCTTCTGGGGTGTCTTCGCGACCGTGGGCAACGCGCGCGACGGTGTCTCCGAGCCGGTCGTGCACGTGGTTTCGGGCTGCATCGTGCCCGCTTCGGAGGACAGCCGCGCCTGCACCGACGAGGAGGTTCTCGAGAACCCGAGCCCCGCGCACGCGGCCGGCATCAAGCCGGGCGACCGCTTCGTCAGCTTCAACGGAGAAGAGATCACCTCGTGGGAGCAGGTCCAGTCCTTCATCCGTGACAACGGTGCTCGCACGGCACAACTCGGCGTGCTCCGTGACGGCAAGCTGCTCGACCTCGCCGTGACCACCCAGGTCACTCCTCGCCCGCTCGACCCCGAGCACCCCGGCACGCTCGAGCCGGTCGGCTTCCTCGGCGTCGTGCCGGAGATCCACGCCCGGGAGGGCGGCCCGCTCTACACCCTCGGCCAGATGGGTGGCATGGTCGGCGAGACCGCCCAGGCGATCGCAACGCTGCCGGTCAAGGTGTGGCACGTCGGGCTGGCCGTTGTCGGGCTCGAGGAGCGCGACCCCAACGGCCCGGTCAGCATCGTGGGCGGCGGCCGGATCGCCGGTGAAGTGGCCTCCCAGCCGGACCCGCTGCAGGACAAGCTGGTCTCGCTGCTGATGCTGATCGCTGGCTTCAACTTCTTCATAGGCATGTTCAACTTCGTCCCGCTGCTGCCGCTCGACGGTGGCCACATCGCGGGTGCCCTGTGGGAAGGCGTACGCCGCGGCTGGGCGCGCGTGCGTCGGCTGCCCGACCCCGGCCACGTCGACGTGGCCCGGCTGCTGCCCGTCGCCTACGTGATGGCTGGGGCCTTCCTGGTGATGGGTGTGGTGCTGATCGTGGCGGACATCGTGATCCCGGTCCGTCTCTACGGCTGAGCGCGGCCGGACGGCCGTGATCGAACGCATCGCGCTGCAGGCTCAGTGGCTCAACGATCCCGGTCGCGCCAGCGCATTCTCGTGGTCGATGAGCCAGTTCACCGACTGGGATTTCGCCGACTGGGATCCGGACAATTCACGCCGCCGACGATCGCTCTGATTGCCCTGGTCGACGGACTCACCCGACTACTGATCCAGTCGGGCTCGCCGCTCGCTGCCGAGACCGTTGAGCAGTGGGTGAGCCGGCTGGGTCCCGGCCTCCTAGACTGTTTTGCATGACGTCGATCAGCCTGGGCATGCCTGCTGCTCCACCGCCGGTGCTCGCACCGCGCCGCACGACCCGCCAGATCCAGGTCGGCAAGGTCGGCGTGGGCAGTGACTCGCCGGTCTCGGTGCAGTCGATGACGACCACGCTCACCTCTGACGTCAACGCGACGTTGCAGCAGATCGCCGAGCTGACGGCCGCCGGCTGCGACATCGTGCGTGTGGCGTGCCCGAGCCAGGACGACGCGGAGGCGCTGGCCCAGATCGCGCAGCACTCCCAGATCCCGGTGATCGCGGACATCCACTTCCAGCCGAAGTACGTCTTCGCCGCGATCGACGCCGGTTGTGCCGCCGTTCGCGTGAACCCCGGCAACATCCGGGCCTTCGACGACCAGGTCAAGGAGATCGCGCGCGCGGCCCAGGACCGGGGCACGAGCATCCGCATCGGCGTCAACGCCGGATCGCTCGACAAGCGCCTTCTCGAGAAGTACGGCAAGGCGACCCCCGAGGCGCTCGTCGAGTCCGCTGTGTGGGAGGCGGGCCTCTTCGAGGAGCACGGCTTCCGCGACTTCAAGATCTCCGTCAAGCACAACGACCCGGTCGTCATGGTGCGTGCCTACGAGCTGCTGGCCGAGGCCGGCGACTGGCCGTTGCACCTCGGTGTGACCGAGGCCGGCCCCGCGTTCCAGGGCACGATCAAGTCGGCCACTGCGTTCGGTGCACTGCTGAGCAAGGGCATCGGCGACACCATCCGCGTCTCCCTCTCGGCCCCGCCGGTCGAAGAGGTCAAGGTGGGCATCCAGATCCTGCAGTCGCTGAACCTCCGCCCGCGCAAGCTCGAGATCGTCTCCTGCCCGAGCTGTGGCCGTGCGCAGGTCGACGTCTACAAGCTCGCCGAGCAGGTGACCGCCGGGCTCGAGGGCATGGAGGTCCCGCTGCGCGTCGCCGTCATGGGCTGCGTCGTCAACGGTCCGGGTGAGGCCCGCGAGGCCGACATCGGCGTTGCTTCCGGCAACGGCAAGGGCCAGATCTTCGTGAAGGGCGAGGTCATCAAGACCGTGCCCGAGTCGATGATCGTCGAGACGCTGATCGAGGAGGCCATGAAGCTTGCGGAGAGCATGGAGCCTGTCGAAGGCGCTTCCGCTGAGGTCTCGGTCTCGTGACCCTCGCTGGCGAGGGTGTTGCCCTCGCCGAGGAGCCGTCTCCCGGTGCGGACGACACCTTGCCGGGCATCCCCGATGGCTGCATCGAGTGGATGGAGAGCTCCGAGGGCGCCTTCACGTGCACTGAGCATGCAGACCTGCTCGCCGGTGACCCGATGGTGGGTGGCCCCGGTGAAGGCATCCCGGCATTCTTCGGCGTCTTCTTCGTCCTCGCGATCCTGGCAGCGATCGCCGGCACCATCTGGAAGGTCTCGACGGCCCGACGCCTGGCCGAGCAGTCCGGCATGGACCCGGGCGACGCCACCGCGATGAGCCTCCTCACCGACAACGGCCTCGAGGCGACGTACGTCGCCTCGCAGGTGCGCCAGGGATCAGACAGGTCCGCGGGCCCCTCGGCCGCTGACCGGCTCCGCGATCTCGAAGAGCTCCGCAAGCAGGGCCTGATCACCGCCTCGGAGTACGCCGAGCGGCGGGAAGTCATCGTCAAGTCGCTCTGACGCTTTGTCGGGCGCTGCGGTTAGAGTCGGGGTGTGCTCTTGACCTCCAGTGGCGTGCGCGTCCTCGGGCCGGCCGACGTGCCGTCCTTTGTCGCGCTCACCGCCAAGGATCCGGTGGTCAACGTCTTCGTCGAGTACCGCGCCCGTTCGACGCAGCTCGACCGGCGCTGGCTCGGCGGTGAGGTGCTCGGCCGTTTCGTCGACGGCGAGCTGGTCGCTGCCCTGCACGTCGGAGCCAACCTGGTGCCCGTCCAGGCCGGCCCGGTGGACCTCGCCGAGTTCGCGGCTGCCCTGCGAGGCCGGTCGCCTGCCTGGGCGACGCTGGTCGGTCCCCACGAGGCCGTCGACGGGCTCTGGGCGCTGTTGCAGGACGACTTCGAGCCACCACGCGAGGAGCGGTGGCGCCAGCCGCACCTCGAGATCAGCGGTCCACCCCTGATCGCAGCCGATCCTCACGTGCGTCCGACGCAGGTCTTCGACATGGACGCGCTCTACCCGGCCTGTGTGGCGATGTACACCGAGGAGGTCGGCGTCTCGCCCGAGACCGGGGGAGCCGGGCCGCTCTACCGTGCGCGCGTCAACCAGCTGGTCAGCCGAGGCTGGTCCTTCGCGCGGTTCGACGATGACGGTCACCTGCTCTTCAAGGCCGAGGTTGCGAGCGTGACGCCGACCGCCGCCCAGGTTCAAGGCGTCTACGTGGCACCTCATGCCAGGGGCCGGGGCATCGGGGCGGCCGGCATGGCGGCGGTCGTCAACCTGGTGCAGGCGAGCATCGCTCCCACCGTGTCGCTCTACGTCAACGAGTGGAACCAACCCGCTCGAGCGGCATACGCCAAGGTCGGATTCCGCGAGACCGCGCGGTTCTCCACCATTATGTTTTGATCGGCGATGTCCTAGCCTGCTGACATGGCCCCGCTTCCCCTGAGCAGCAAGCTCCTCGCCGGCGCGTTCGTCGCCTCCGGCACGCTTCACCTCGTCAAGCCCAACATCTACGAGCCGCTGATGCCGGACTTCGTCCCCCGTCACCATGACGTGATCGTCGCCTCCGGCGTGGCCGAGATCGTGTGCGCGCTCGGGATGCTTCTGCCGCCCACCCGTCGCATCGCAGGACTCGCCAGTGCCGCGCTCCTGGTCGGTGTGTTCCCGGGCAACCTGAAGATGGCCGACGACGCCCGCCGCATGGGCAGCCCGACCTTCCAGGCGATCGCCTACAGCCGGCTGCCGCTGCAGATCCCGATGATCCAGGCAGCCCTCAAGGCCGCCCGCTCCTGACTCAGGTGAAGTAGCGGCCCCGGGTCCGCTGCCACCACTCGCGCTGCCTCCCGTAGGCCTCGAGCACCGAGGACATCGACGGCGCGAGCGACGTACGCCGCGGCTTCTCCGGGTGCTCGTCGTACGACGGCCGGTCGCCGTCCCACCACACGGGCTGGGTGAACGCGTCGAGCAGTGGCTGGAGCGCTCGCATCGAGTCCTCGCCCCAGCCGATCGCACGGTCCATGCCGGCCCGGTTCGGAGCCAGCGTCACGGGGCTCAGGGTCGGGTCCATGCGCTCGAGGTGGTCGGCGTACGGCGCGTTGCCGATCATCTGGACGGCGACGGCCTGGGTGACGGGGGTCATCCACAGATGCTTCGGGTCCCACCGCGGGTGCATCGAGTCGAGGGCGATGACCACGCCGTTGCGGGTGCCGATGCGTCCCTCGCGCAGACGGCGCCAGGCCAGCTCGACCGGCACGTTGGCGGCGGCGACACCGTCGATGAGGGCAGCGACCTTCTTCTGCTCCATCCACTGGTCCACGAGCCCGGTCATGCGTTCGCTCTTCACCTCGTGGTGGAGGATCCCCGGGATCGCCGCCGAGAACGACTGGGCGTCGACCACGTCGAACTGCCGGGTCAGCTCGTCGGCCCCGATCACGAGCGGCTTCACGACCCGCGAGTCGATGAACGAGGCGATCTGCCACAGCCGGCTGCTGGTGACGGGACCGATGCTGATCGGACGCAGGGGGAGTGCGCGACCTTGCACGTTGGCCAGCTCCTGCCGGCGGAAGCGTGCGGGCAGTCGGGAGAACAGGTCCTGGTGCACGCCCGAAACGACGCAGTCGAACGGGATCGCAAGGTCCTCCATCCGCATCTGCTCACCGTCGGGACGCCGGAACAGGTCGGCCGCGAACGCGTCGTACCGGAGCGCGAAGAGGCTGGTCAGCCCGTGACGCCGAGTCCGTGGCTCGGGCCCGAGGATTCCCCGGTAGGACAGGCTGTGGGCGAACTCGATGTACTGCTCGATCGGGACCGGCAGCTCGCGCGCGAAGATGCCGCCGAGGATGGCGCCCATCGAGCCACCCATCATGTAGTCCGGGATCCGGCCGGTCTCCACGAGCTGCTTGAGCGCTCCGACGTAGACGAACCCCGCTCCGCCGCCGCCACCGAGGACCAGCACGAGGCTGCGCAGGCCGACCTCTGCATCCAGCTCGGCGGGGGAGAAGTCGTTGCGGTGCCGGTCGATCAGGGCCAGGCGCTGCTCGGTCTGCTCGGCCTCCAGTCCCCGGAGTACGCCGCGTGCCAGACGCAGGCGGGCAACGGGATCGGCCTCGTCGCGAAGTGACCGGCCGAAGGCGTCGATGACCTTCAGGCGCCACGGAGCCAGCTCGTCGGTGACATCGACGTCACCCCGGCCGCGCTGTCCGCCGCCGGCAGCACCGGGCTCGAAGACGGTCAGTCGCGCGAAGCTGATCAGGTAGCGCAGCCGCCGCAGGTCGTCGGTCGCGAGCACGTTCGGATTGGCCAGTGCGCTCCGCACCAGCCGGCGTTCCATCCGCTGCAGCCGATAGACCGGGTCGTGGTCCCGCTCGGCACGGGCCCTCGCGTCCTCGGCAGGGAGGTCGGCCGGCTCGGGTGGAAGGAACGCCTCGCGGCGGCGTACTGGGATGCGCATGATCCGGAGACTAGGGCCACGGGTCCGGCGCCGACAGCCACTTGACCATGCACTTGGCTGGGGACCCGCCGTCACAAGTAGCCTTGCGCGCATGTCTGCTCGCGTGATGCGCATGTCCCAGCTCTTCGTCCGTACGCTCCGCGACGACCCGAACGACGCAGAGGTCCCGAGCCACCGCCTGCTGGTCCGCGCCGGTTACATCCGCCGCGCCGCTCCGGGCATCTACACCTGGCTGCCGTTGGGCCTGCGGGTCTACCGCAACGTGGAGCGCATCGTCCGCGAGGAGATGGACGCGATGGGCGCGCAGGAGCTGCAGTTCCCGGCGCTGCTGCCCAAGGAGCCCTACGAGGCGACCAACCGCTGGGAGGAGTACGGCGACGGCATCTTCCGGGTGAAGGACCGCAAGGGTGCCGACTACCTGCTCGGTCCCACGCACGAGGAGATGTTCACCCTCACGGTGAAGGACCTCTACTCGTCCTACAAGGACCTGCCGGTCTGGCTCTACCAGATCCAGACGAAGTACCGCGACGAGGCGCGTCCGCGCGCCGGGCTCATGCGCGGTCGCGAGTTCGTGATGAAGGACAGCTACTCGTTCGACACGACCGACGCCGGCCTCGAGGCGTCCTACCAGGCGCACCGCGCGGCGTACATCAAGACGTTCGACCGCCTCGGCTTCGACTACGTCATCGTCAAGGCGACCGCCGGCGCGATGGGCGGCTCGAAGTCAGAGGAGTTCCTCGCGAAGCTCGACGTCGGCGAGGACACGTTCGTGCAGTGCACGAACTGCGACTACGCGGCCAACGTCGAGGCCGTCACGGTGCCCGCCCCCGCTTCGCAGCCGTACGACGACGCGCCGGCCGCCCACGCGGAGGAGACGCCCAACACGCCCACGATCGACTCCCTGGTCGCGCATCTCAACAAGGCATTCCCGCGCGAGGACCGGGCCTGGACCGCGGGCGACACCCTCAAGAACGTGCTCGTCATGCTCAAGCACCCCGACGGCACCCGCGAGCCGCTGGCCATCGGCCTGCCCGGCGACCGCGAGGTCGACCAGAAGCGCCTCGAGGGTCAGCTCGAGCCGATCGAGGTCGAGCCGATGAACGAGGCCGAGCTGAAGAGCTTTCCCGACCTGGTCAAGGGCTACATCGGCCCCGCGGTGCTCGGCGAGCAGGCCGCCACCGGCATCCGCTTCCTCGTCGACCCGCGCGTGGTCGAGGGCACCCGCTGGGTCACCGGCGCGAACGTCGACGGCCAGCACGTCATCGACATGGTCGCCGGCCGCGACTTCACGCCCGACGGCACCATCGAGGCCGCCGAGGTCCGCGACGGCGACACCTGCCCGCAGTGCCAGGAAGGGTTCGTCTCCGCTGCGCGGGGCATCGAGATGGGACACATCTTCCAGCTCGGCCGCAAGTACGCCGAGGCGCTGGACCTCAAGGTGCTCGACGAGAACGGCAAGCTCGTGACCGTCACGATGGGCTCCTACGGCATCGGGGTCTCGCGTGCTGTCCCGGTCATCGCCGAGGGCAACCATGACGAGCTCGGCCTGTGCTGGCCGCGTGAGATCGCACCGGCGGACGTGCACGTCGTCGCGGCCGGCAAGGACGCCGCGCTCTTCGAGGCCGCCGAGAAGCTCTCCGCCGATCTGGCGGCCGCCGGCGTCACCGTGATCTACGACGACCGCGCCGGCAAGATCAGCCCCGGTGTGAAGTTCAAGGACGCCGAGCTGATCGGCGTACCCACGATCGTCACCGTCGGCCGTGGTCTTGCTGACGGCGTCGTCGAGGTGAAGGACCGGCGCACGGGGGAGCGGCAGGACGTAGCGGTCGCTGACGCCGCTGTCCGGATTGCGGAGATCGTCCGCGCCTGAGCCCGGCCAGAAACTGCAGGTTTCTGCATTGCAGGTTTCTGCAACTCTGAACGTGCCCGGAAACCCTTCCGGATGTTGCAGGATTCTTCTCAGGCACCCGCGACGGCGGGATGTCAGAGGTCCGTCAGCTGGTCGGTTCCGGGGAAGGTCTCGGGGCTCCCCCGGAACCGCAGCTGACGGACGGCGGCGTCGATGAGGGCATTCACCGCCCAGCCGCGATCCGTTCCGCTCGTGCGGGAGACCGCGTCGGCGTACACCGCGCAGGCCCGCTGCTCGACCTTGAGCGCTGCCGCCATCGCCAGCGGCGGGGTGTCCACCGCGCCGAGCGAGTACGACGCGTCCGCGGCGACCGGCGCTGCACCGAGTGTGGTGATCCGGGCGACCAGCTGGTCGCGACGGCTGCGGTGCGTCCGGTAAGCGGTCACGACCTCGTCGTGGAGCGCCGCCTGGGTCTTCGGTGCGTCCGGGGTCTTCGGGGCGACCTGCCCGCCGATCACGCCGAGGACCCAGATGGCGCCGTGCTCTCCGGCGAGCACCTCCTGCAGCGCCTCGAGATCGCTGGTCGCGACGGGTGTCGTCGTCATCGCTGTGCTCCCTTGGGCGAGGCGATCGAGGTGGGGAGCACAGCCAGCTGCTGCGCGACGGCGGCCGCCATCGATGCGAGGGTGCGTGCGAGCTGGCCGCTCGTGGCTGCGCTGGCGTCAGCCGTCAGTGCCCGCTGGAGCGCGAGCTCGTGCTCGCGGACCTGTGCCAGCGCGTCGGCCGGCGATGCAGGAGCCACCGTCGCGATCGGCATCGATCCGGCGACGTCCGTCGGGTCCACGGCGGCGAGGTGTGCCTGGTGGAGTGCGAGCAGCGGCACCAGTGGCTGCGCGAGCTGGGTGAAGGATGGCGGCACGGCCTCGATCAGGCGGACCATCGCCCCGATGCGCTCGGCAGCGGCCTGCGCCAGCTTGTCGTCGGCATCCTTCTTGGCCTCGGGTGCGTCGACCTGGTCCGGAGGACCCCACTCGCAGCCGGCCAGGGAGGCCGAGAGGACGCCGGTGAGGGCGGCGGCCGAGCCGAGTGTCGCGCGACGGGTCAGTCGGGTGGGGTGATGTGGGTCGCTCTGGGGCACGGCGTGAACATTAGCCGCCGCCGCACCCGCTAAGGTTGCACCGACAACAGCACAAGGAGGTCGCACCGTGACTAGCGCCAAACATGACGCAACTCGGGCCCGGATCGAAGCGGGACTCGTCGACCCCCTTGCCACGCTCGGCCTCGATCTTGAGGCCGTCGAGCTCTCTGCAGCCGGCAAGCGCCGCGTGCTGCGCATCGCCCTGGACTCCGAGACCGGAGTGACCATGGACGAGATCTCGGCCGCCACGACGGAGATCGACTCGTTCCTCGAGTCCTCCAACGTCATGGGCGCCGAGCCCTACCTGCTCGAGGTCACGTCGCGCGGGGTGGACCGCCCGCTGACCCTCCCGCGCCACTGGCGTCGCAACGCCGGCCGGCTGGTCGTCGTGTCCCTCATCGAGGGTGACGACGACGTCACGGCCCGCATCGGCGACTCGGACGAGGACGGCGTGGACCTGCTGGTCAACCACGCAGCCAAGAAGGGCATGAAGCCGAAGATCGTCGCGCAGCGGGTTCCGTACGCCGACATCGCCAAGGCCAAGGTCCAGATCGAATTCAACCGAGCTTCTGAGGATGACGACTGATGGACATCGACCTGAGCATCCTGAGGATGCTGGAGCGCGAGAAGGAAATCTCCTTCGACGTGCTCGCGGACGCCATTGAGCAGGCCCTGCTCACGGCGTACCACAAGACCCCGGGCGCCCAGTCCCGCGCGCGCGTCGTTCTCGACCGCAAGAGCGGGCACGTGAGCGTCCTGGTTCGTGAGGTCGACGAGGACGGCGTCGCGTCGGAGGAGTTCGACGACACTCCCGCCGACTTCGGACGCATCGCCGCGACGACCGCGAAGCAGATCATGCTGCAGCGCCTGCGTGACGCGCAGGACGACATCACCTTCGGTGAGTTCGCCGGCCGTGAGGGCGACATCATCTCCGGTGTCATCCAGCAGGGCCGCAACCCTGACGACGTGATGGTCGACATCGGCAAGCTCGAGGCGATCATCCCGCTCGGCGAGCGCGTCCCGGGCGAGAAGTACGAGCACGGCAGCCGGATCAAGGCGCTCGTCGTCTCGGTCCGCAAGGGCATGCGCGGTCCGCAGATCACCCTGTCCCGCACCCACCCGAGCCTGGTCAAGAAGCTCTTCGCGCTCGAGGTCCCCGAGATCGCCGACGGCACCGTCGAGATCGCGGCGATCGCCCGCGAGGCCGGCCACCGCACCAAGATCGCCGTCCACTCGACGATCCCCGGCGTCAACGCCAAGGGTGCCTGCATCGGCCCCATGGGCAGCCGCGTCCGCAACATCATGTCCGAGCTGCACGGCGAGAAGATCGACATCGTCGACTGGTCGGAGGACCCGGCCGAGATGGTCGCCCACGCACTGTCGCCGGCGCGCGTCTCCTCGGTCGAGATCATCGACCTGGCCGCCCGCTCGGCCCGCGTGATCGTCCCCGACTTCCAGCTGTCGCTGGCGATCGGCAAGGAGGGCCAGAACGCCCGCCTCGCCGCGCGCCTGACCGGCTGGCGCATCGACATCCGCTCCGACGAGGCCCCGGTCGAGGCCTGAGTCAGAGCTTCCGAAGGGTCCTGTCCACTGCGGGCAGGGCCCTTCTGTCGTTCTGGGTGGATCTGGTGTGACTGGCGTGCAATGGATGCACGTCAGTCACACAACATCAGCGGGTCTCGCCGGGCGGGCGCTGCGGCGTACGTCGGTTCGTCCCTGTGTGCGCCGTGGGGGTAGAGTCATCCCTTGGTGGTTCGCAAACTCAATTCCCCTGCACAGACGGCGGTTCAGCCTGTCCGGACGTGCATCGGATGCAAGGAGCGGGCCGCTCGCAGCGAGCTGATGAGGATCGTCGCGGGCACCGACAGCGAAGGCCGACCGGCCGTCGTCCCGGATCTCGCGCGGACCGCAGCGGGCAGGGGAGCGCATCTGCACCCCACGCTCGCCTGTTACGAACTCGCGGTGCGCCGCCGAGCCTTCGCACGAGCACTCAAGCTCGGGCAGGGGCTGGACAGTGCGCCGGTGGGGGACTGGCTCGCACAGCAGCAATGAAGTAACTGACCGTGATCAATCGACTGGAACTGGAGCAGCAGCTCATGAGCCCTCGATGAGTTCTTTCCGATGAGCATGCACAACCGCTAACGGTCCGATCACCCCTGACCTGGGGCCGGGCCAGAAGGAGTCAACAACCCCGTGGCCAAGCCCCGCGTCCATGAACTCGCCAAGGAATTCGGCGTCGAGAGCAAGTTCGTTCTCGAGAAGCTGAAGGAGATGGGCGAGTTCGTCAAGTCTGCGTCCTCGACGGTGGAACCCCCCGTCGCGATGCGTTTCAAGAAGCAGTTCGGCGATGAGCTCAAGGCCGCCGGCGCCGCTTCCCCTTCCTCCGACAGCGCTGCCCCCGCGGCCGCTCCGTCGGCGCCCAAGGCACCGGGCGGCAACCGTCCGGGTCCGCGTCCCGGCCCGAAGGCCGCTCCGGCACCCGAGGCCCCCGCCGCTCCGGTCGAGGCCCCGGCCGCACCCGTTGTCGAGGCGCCCGCCGCTCCGGCAGCCCCGGCTGCGCCGGCTGCTCCGGAGGCGCCCGCCGCCGCTGAGGCCCCGGCTGCTTCCTCGGGTCCCCGTCCGGGTCCCGCTGCGCCGAAGCCTGCCGCGTCCGCGCCGTCGGCCACCCCGGGTGCACGCCCGGGTGCCCGTCCCGGTGCTCCGCGTCCCGGCAACAACCCCTTCGCTCCGAGCCAGGGCATGGGCCGTCGCCCCGCCCCGGCCCCGCGTGCCGACACTGAGCGTCCCGCCGACCGTGGTCCTTCGCAGACCGCCGGTGGCGACCAGCGTCCGCCGCGTCCGCCGGCTGCTGGTGGCGCTCCGCGTCCCGGCATGCCGCGCCCCAACCCGGCGATGATGCCCAAGTCCCCCTCGGCGTTCGGCAACAACCGTCCCGCCGGTCCCGGCGGCCCCGGTCGCGGTGGCCCCGGCGGCGCTCCGGGCCGTGGTGGCCCGGGCGGTGCTCCCGGTCGCGGTGGCCCCGGCGGTGCTCCGGGCCGTGGTGGCCCGGGTGGCGCAGGTGCCGGTGCTCCGGGTCGTCCCGGTGGCGCTCCCGGCGGCTTCGCCAGTGGCCCGCCGCGTTCGGGTGGCCCCGGTGGCCGTCCGGGTGGTCCGGGTGGCCGTGGCCAGACCCAGGGTGCCTTCGGCCGCGCAGGCGGTCCGTCGCGTCGTGGTCGCAAGTCCAAGCGGGCGAAGCGCCAGGAATTCGACAACATGCAGGCCCCGACGATCGGTGGCATGCGCGTCCGCAAGGGTGACGGCGAGACCGTGCGCCTGGCCCGCGGCGCGTCGCTGACCGACTTCGCCGAGAAGATCAACGTCGACGCCGCTTCGCTGGTGCAGATGCTCTTCGGCCTGGGCGAGATGGTCACGGCGACCGAGTCGGTCAACGACGAGACGCTGGAGCTGCTCGGCGAGGAGCTCAACTACATCGTCCAGGTCGTGTCCCCGGAGGACGAGGACCGCGAGCTGCTCGAGTCCTTCGACATCGAGTTCGGTGAGGACGAGGGCGACGAGAGCGATCTCGTCGTGCGTCCGCCGGTCGTGACTGTCATGGGTCACGTCGACCACGGTAAGACGAAGCTCCTCGACGCGCTCCGCAACGCCAACGTCGTCGCTGGCGAGGCTGGCGGCATCACGCAGCACATCGGTGCCTACCAGGTCACGACCGAGGTCGACGGCAACGAGCGTCGCATCACCTTCATCGACACCCCGGGTCACGAGGCCTTCACCTCGATGCGTGCCCGTGGTGCCCAGGCGACCGACATCGCGATCCTCGTGGTCGCGGCGGACGACGGCGTCATGCCGCAGACGGTCGAGGCGCTCAACCACGCCAAGGCCGCCGGCGTCCCGATCGTCGTCGCGGTCAACAAGATCGACAAGCCCGAGGCCGACACGGTCAAGGTCCGCGGTCAGCTGACCGAGTACGGCCTGGTCCCCGAGGAGTACGGCGGCGACGCGATGTTCGTCGACGTCTCCGCGAAGTCCGGCCTCAACCTGGACAAGCTGCTCGAGGCCGTCGTGCTCACCGCCGACGCGTCGCTCGACCTGCGCGCCAACCCGTCGCAGGACGCCCAGGGCCTGGTCATCGAAGGCCACCTCGACCGCGGTCGCGGTCCGGTTGCCACGGTGCTGGTCCAGCGCGGCACGCTGCGCGTGGGCGACTCGATCGTCGCCGGCCCGGCCTACGGCCGTGTCCGCGCGATGCTCGACGAGCACGGCGACACGATCGAGGTCGCTGACCCGTCGCGCCCCGCCATGGTCCTCGGTCTCACCGCAGTCCCGGGCGCCGGCTCGAGCTTCATCGTGGTCGACGACGACCGCATGGCTCGTCAGATCGCCGAGAAGCGCGAAGCGCGTGAGCGTGCGGCCATGCAGGCCAAGCGTCGCGTCCGTCGCACCCTCGAGGACTTCATGGCCTCCATGGAGAAGGGCGAGAGCCAGGAGCTCAACCTCATCCTCAAGGGCGATGTGTCCGGTTCCGTCGAGGCTCTCGAGGACGCCCTCGCGCAGATCGACGTCGGCGACGAGGTCAGCCTGCGGGTCATCGACCGCGGTGTCGGTGCGATCACCGAGACCAACGTCGACCTGGCTGCTGCCTCCGACGCGATCATCATCGGCTTCAACGTCCGGCCCCAGGGCAAGGCGGGCCAGATGGCCGACAAGGAAGGCGTGGAGATCCGCTACTACAGCGTCATCTACCAGGCCATCGAGGAGATCGAGGCGGCCCTCAAGGGCATGCTCAAGCCGGTCTACGAAGAGGCCACCCTTGGTCAGGCGGAGATCCGTGCGATCTTCCGCTCGTCCAAGATCGGCAACATCGCAGGCTGCATGGTCACCAACGGCCTCATCCGCCGCAACGCCAAGGTGCGCATCCTCCGCGACAGCAAGATCATCGCCGACAACCTCGACCTCGCCTCGCTCAAGCGGGAGAAGGACGACGCGTCGGAGGTCCGGGAAGGTTTCGAGTGCGGTCTCGTGCTCAAGAACTTCCAGGACATCAAGGAAGGCGACATCGTCGAGGCCTTCGAGCTGCGCGAGATCCCGCGCGGCTGACACAAGCAGTTGCTTCACCGCTACGGGCGGGACCGGCTCCGGCCGGTCTCGCCCGTGGCGCATCTAGACTCAATCCCGCGAGGCGCGAAGCGCTCCCGCACGTTCGACCTACAGGAGCTCACATGGCCAGCCCCCGCGTCCGCAAGATCGCCGACCGGATCAAGGTCATCGTCGCCGAGATGCTCGAGCGCCGGATCAAGGATCCGCGTCTCGGCTTCGTGACGATCACCGACGTCCGCCTCACCGGCGACGGCCAGCAGGCCACGATCTTCTACACCGTCCTCGACGGTGACCTCGCCTCCACCGCTGCGGCGCTCGAGTCCGCCAAGGGCGTGCTGCGCTCCGAGTGCGCCAAGCAGCTCGGCATGCGCATCGTCCCGACGCTGACCTTCCACCACGACGCGCTGCCGGAGACGGCCCGCGCGCTGGAGGACGTCCTGGCCAAGGCCAAGGCGCTCGACGAGGAGGTCGCCGCTGCGCGTGCCGCCGCGTCGTACGCCGCGGACGCGGACCCCTACAAGAAGCCGCGCGAGGCGGCTGACGAGGACGAGCTGGCCACCGAGGACGACGAGGACGCGTGAGCGGTCCTGTCACTCCCGGGCTGGTCATCGTCGACAAGCCCGGTGGCATCACCTCGCACGGCGTGGTCTCCCGTGTCCGCCGCCTGGCCGGCACGCGCAAGGTCGGCCACGCCGGCACGCTCGACCCGATGGCGACCGGTGTGCTGGTGCTGGGCGTCGACCGCGCCACCCGGCTGCTCGGCCACCTCATGCTCACCGAGAAGGGGTACGACGCGACGATCCGGCTCGGCGTCGCGACGAACACCGACGACGCTGAGGGTGAGGTCACGGCGACTGTCCCCGCGGGTCACCTCTCCGAGGAAGCCATCCGCGAAGCACTGGCAGCTTTCGTGGGCGACATCGAGCAGGTGCCGACCGCGGTCTCCGCGATCAAGGTCGACGGCAAGCGCGCCTACGCCCGTGTCCGTGACGGCGAGGACGTCCAGCTCAAGGCGCGCCCGGTCACGATCCACGAGCTGACCGTGCACGACGTGGCGCGTGTGAGCGCCAGTGGAGACAACGCCACGCTCGAAGGCACTCACACAACAGACCTGATCGACGTCGATGTCTCGGTGCGCTGCTCCAGCGGCACCTACATCCGGGCGATCGCTCGCGACCTCGGTGCTGCGCTCGGCGTGGGCGGGCACCTGACGGCGCTCCGCCGCACTGCGGTCGGTCCCTACACGCTCGAGCACGCCCGCACGATCGACCAGCTCAACGAGCACTACGAGCTGTTGCCGATCGCGGACGCAGCCCGCGCTGCCTTCCCGGCGTACGAGCTCGACGCGGAGCAGGCGCAGGAGGTCCGCTACGGCCGCAAGCTTGCGCTTTCCCTGGATGCCCTGACCGCGGTGTTCGCTCCCGACGGTGAATTCCTCGCGCTCTACGAGCCGGCCGGTGAGATGGCCCGCCCGCTGGCCGTTTTCACCGGCTGACCAGCTGCTCCTGAGTTCGATCTTCTGTGGGAGGCTTTGCGGCGTGCGAGTGTGGCGTGATGTGACTGAGGTGCCGGCCGATCTGGCCCGCACGGTCGTGACCATCGGCAACTTCGACGGGGTCCACCTCGGGCACCAGCACGTGGTGCGACGTGCTGCCGAGGTCGCGGCCGAGCTCGGTGTCTCCGATGTGGTGGCGGTGACCTTCGACCCGCACCCGATCGCGGTGCTCCGGCCCGAGCACGCGCCCCCGACGCTGACCTCCATCGAGGACCGCATCGCGCTGCTCGATGCTGCCGGTGTGCAGGACGTCCTGGTGATCCCGTTCTCGCGCGAGATCGCCGCGTGGACTCCCGAGGAGTTCGTGCAGCGGATCATCGTCGATGCGCTGCATGCGGCCGGTGTCGTGGTGGGTGCCAACTTCCGCTTCGGCAACCGGGCCGCCGGTGACTGCCAGACCCTCCGCGAGCTGGGGGAGCAGCGCGACTTCATCGTCGATGCCGTGCAGCTCGACGGTGGACCGCAGGTCTGGTCCTCGACGTACGTCCGCAACTGCCTCGCCGCCGGTGATGTCGCCGGCGCCGCCGAGGCGCTGGGCCGGCCGTTCGTCGTCCGTGGCGTCGTCGTCAAGGGCGACCAGCGTGGACGTGAGCTCGGCTTCCCGACTGCCAACGTGCCGACGACCGGTCTCGCTGCAGCACCCGCCGACGGCGTCTACGCGGGCCGGCTGACCCGCTTGGACACCGGCGAGTCATTCCCGGCGGCGATCAGCGTCGGCACCAACCCGACCTTCGACGGAGAGCGCGAGCGCCGCGTCGAGTCCTACGTGCTCGACCGCACCGACCTTGATCTCTACGGGGTCGAGGTCGAGGTCTCCTTCATCGAGCACCTGCGCGGCATGGTGAAGTTCGAGGGCATCGACAAGCTCGTCGAGACCATGCACGACGACGTACGCCGCACCCGCGAGCTCCTCGCCGACTGACCGGCCGCCGCGCCACTCGAGTAACACGCTGTTAGGTGCACTGGAAGCACTGATATTTGTGTGCGGTCAGTGCTCGTAACAGCGTGTTACATGCCGCGGGTGAGCTCAGGCGTCGAGATCCTGGGCGACCAGCGACGCGATCGCGGAGACCGCGGCCTCGTCATCGCCGGACACCTCGACGGTGTCGCCGTTGCCGGCTCCCAGGGTCATGATCATCAGCGCGGAGCTGGCGTCGACGGGCTCGTCACCGGGGATGCCGATGAAGACGTCGACGCCGAGGTCGTCGGCCTTGTCCGCGATGATCCCGGCCGGGCGGGCGTGCAGCCCGACGGCGGAACCGACGACAACGGTGAGAACGGGCATGAGGACTCCTCGAGTGCTGGGGGAGCGGTCGCCCGCCCACCGTAGGGCGGGCGACCGGTGGAACGACAGGGGGTGAGACAGGACCGGGCAGGTCAGCCAGGTCAGCCAGGTCAGGCGGGGACGGTCTCCAGGACCTCTGCGTCGCTGCCGCGGGTGAACGACTTGAGCAGGACCACCGAGGTGGCGGCGACCAGGACACCGGCGACCAGGGCGATCGCGAACCCGGGGATCCCGTCGACGGCGAAGAGCACGAAGATGCCGCCGTGCGGGGCGCGGAGAGCGACGTCGAACGCCTGGGCCAGGCCTCCCGTGACCGCACTGCCGAGCATGATCGAGGGGATGACGCGCAGCGGGTCTGCTGCGGCGAACGGGATCGCACCCTCGGTGATGAACGACGCACCGAGCAGCCAGGCAGCCTTGCCGTTCTCGCGCTCGGCGGGACTGAAGAGGCCCGGACGGACCACGGTGGCGAGAGCCAGCGCGATCGGGGGAACCATGCCGGCGAGCATCACGGCAGCCATGATCTTCAGCTCGGGTGCATCGCTGGCGAGGGAGGCGCCGCCGATGCCGGCTGCGGCGAAGGAGTAGGCAACCTTGTTGAGCGGCCCGCCCATGTCGAAGGCCATCATCAGACCGAGGATGATGCCGAGCACGATGGCGTTCGAGCCGCTCATGTCCTTGAGGCCGTCCTGCAGCGAGGTCATGAGCTCGCTGATGGGGGTGCCGAGGACGGTCAGCATCAGGGTGCCGACCACGAGCGTGGTGAACAGTGGGATGACCAGGACCGGCATCAGGCCGCGCGCCCACGTGGGCACCTTCCGCCCAGCGATCCAGTGGGCAACGAGACCAGCGAGTACGCCGCCGACGATGGCGCCGATGAACCCGGTCTGCGGCGTGCCGAACTGCATGATGTCGGTGGCCAGACCGCCGACGATGAAGCCCGGAGCGAGGCCGGGGCGGTCCGCGATCGCGTAGGCGATGTAGCCGGACAGCGCGGGCACGAAGAAGGCGAACGCGGTCTTGCCGACGATGAACAGGATCGCGGCGACATAGGCGAGCAGCCCCGAGTCGAACGGGACGTGCTCCAGGCCCAGCTCGTTCACGTCAGGCAGATTCGTGAGGGAGTTCTTGGCGACGACGTCGGCGAAGACGTTGGTGATGTCGTAGCCACCGAGCAGGAACGACAGCGCGATCAGCAGACCACCCGCGGCGACGAACGGGATCATGTAGGAGACACCGGTCATCAGGACGCGGCGGATCCGCCCACCCCACGACTCGGTGGCTTCCCCGGATTGGTTGCCGGCGGCTCCGTCTGATGTGGCAGAGCCGCCGGCAACACGCGGAGCGGCCGGGTCATCGGCGTACCGCAGTGCCTCGGCGATCAGCGCGTCGGCCGCGTCGACCGCGCGCTTCACCCCCGTGGCAACAACCGGGAGGCCGGCGAAGCGGCCCTTGTCCCTGACCCCGACGTCGGCGGCCAGGATGACCGCCGACGCCGCGGCGATGGTGGAGGCGGCCAGCGGCGTCGAGCCCGCCGACCCCTGGGTCTCGACGTGGATGTCCACGCCGGCGAGCTCGGCGGCGGCCTGGAGGGCCTCGGCTGCCATGTAGGTGTGGGCGATGCCGGTCGGGCAGGCGGTCACCGCGACGAGGGAGCGACGCGGGGCAGCGGCGGCTTCGGGAGCGGCGTTTGCGGGCGCGGGGGCTGCGGCCGGCTCCGGGTTGAGTACGCCGTCGACGAGCGCGACGACCTCCTCGGCAGAGCTGGCGGACCGCAGACCGTCAGTGAACGCCGGCTTCACGAGCGCGCGGGCCAGCTTGGTGAGGATCGTCAGGTGCGTCGCGTCACCACCTTCGGGTGCTGCGATCAGGAACGCGATGTCGGCCGGGCCGTCCTTGGCGCCGAAGTCGACCGGAGGGGACAGCCGCGCGAACGCGAGCGTTGGCTCGGAAACGGCGGCCGTGCGGCAGTGCGGGATCGCGATGCCACCCTTCAGGCCGGTCGGCGAGGTCGCCTCCCGGGCGAGTGCGTCGCGCACCAGGCCGTCGACGTCGGCGGTGCGGCCGGCGCCGGAGACCAGGGCTGCGAGAGAGCGGATCACGCTCTCCTTGTCGGACCCGAGGTCGGCGTCCAGCCGGACCAGGTCGGCGGTGATGAGCTGGGTCATCGGGCTGTTCCTTCGGTGAGGTCGAGGGTCCTGACGGAGACGAGCTGCGGTCGGACCTGCGACGGGGTGGGGATGGTCGTGCCGGGAAGCGCGGCCGCTGCACTGCCGTACGCGACGGCGAGGGCAAGTCGTTCGGCGGGCGGGAGCTGTCGCTCGTCACCCAGGAGGTAGCCGAAGAGGCTGGAGTCACCGGCGCCGACGGTGCTGACGACGGTGGTCGGAGGGGGAGTGGCGTGCCAGGCGCCCTCGGCGGTGACGAGGACGGCACCGGCGCCGCCGAGCGTGGCGAGCACGGCCTCGACGCCTGCGTCGACCAGGGTGCGGGCCGCCTCGGCGGTGAGGATCGGAGAGGCCTCGAGCGCGGCGGCATCGGTGCCGGTGAAGGAGGCAAGCTCCTCCGCGTTGGGCTTCATCAGGTGGGGTGCGGCACCGGCGAGGCGGGCCACCAGCGCGGTCAGCGGCTCGTCGCTGGTGTCGACCGCGATGCGTGCCGGCGTGCGACGCAGGGCGGCGACCAGCCCGGCGTACCACTCGACCGGGGCGCCGGGCGGGAGCGAACCGGCCAGCACGACCCAGTCGGCCTTCGCTGCCGCGGTCAGCAGGGCGGAGGCGAGGTCGGCCAGGAGTGCAGGAGAAGCGGGATCGGCGGAGGCGTTGAGCTTGGTGGTGGTGCCGTCGGGCTCGGTGATCGTGAGGTTCATGCGGATCGGACCGGCGGGGCCCACCGGACGGCACGGGACGCCGGCAGAGGCCAGGTCGGTGAGGAACGGGTCGTGCTCGGCGGACGGCAGCACGGCCAGCGTCTCGACGCCTGCGGTGACGGCTGCACGCGAGATGTTGACGCCCTTGCCGGCGGCCTGCGTCGTCGTGCTGGCGACGCGCAGCACCGCACCGCGCTCCAGTAGGCCGCTGAGCGAGACCGTGCGGTCGATGCTCGGGTGGGCGGTCAGGGTGACGATCACGCGATCACGACTTCCAGGCCGTGGGCGGTCAGCTCGGCGCAGTCACCCCGGTCAGCGGATCCGTCCGTGATCAGGACGTCGACCTCGGCGAGCTCGGCGAAGCGCTGCGAGGCCTCCTGGCCGATCTTCGAGGCATCGGCGAGTACGACGCTGCGCCGTGCCGCGTGGACGAGCGCCCGCTTGGCGGCGGCCTCCTCGAGGTCGGGGGTCGAGAAGCCGTGCTCGACCGAGACCGCGTTGGTGCCGATGAAGGCGATGTCGGCCCGGATCCGGCCGAGTGCGGCGACGGTGTCGGCGCCGACTGCTGCGTGGGTCATGGGGCGGACGCGGCCGGGGAGCAGGTGCAGGTCGACGTTGGGGAGGCCGGCGAGGCGCGCGGCGATCGGCACGGCATGGGTCACGACGATCAGCCGGCGGTCGGTGGGGAGCATCGAGGCGAGTCGTGCCGTCGTGGTGCCCGCGTCGATCAGGATCGTCACCTCGCCCGCGGGGAGCTGCTCGAGCGCTGCGCGGGCGATGCGGTCCTTCTCGGTCGTGTTGGCCGTGTCGCGCTCGCTGAGCATCGCCTCGATGCCGGCCAGCGTCCCGGAGGGGACTGCGCCGCCGTGGACGCGGTGGACGACTCCAGCCCGCTCCAGCAGGGAAAGGTCGCGGCGGACGGTCTCGGTCGTGACGACGAACTCGGTCGCGAGGTCGGCGACCGACACGCGTCCGCGCTCGGACACGAGGCGGGCGATGGCCTGCTGACGCTCTTCGGCATACACCGGGGGACCTCCAGGAAGAGAAACGTGAATCTGTGTTTATGTTGTTTTACTCCCGAACCTGTTGACTGTCTAGGGGGTAGAGGGGTTAATTTGTGATCGTGGTCACCGAAACAGCTCACACAGTCCAGGTCCTCCAGGGCACTCCGGTCGTCTCCGGCGTCGCCTACGGCCCCGCCCTGCTCGCGCGCGGCGATGTCCCGACGGAGGCCATCGAGGCCTTCGGCCGTGGCTCGTACGCCGACGCCGACGCTGCGCTGTCGGCGTACGAGAGGGCCGCGGCAGCGGTTGCGGACGGGTTCGCCGCGAAGGCGTCCTCGGTCTCGGGTGCCGCCGCCGAGGTGCTCGCCGCGAGCGCCGGCCTCGCCCGTGACAAGGGCCTGCGCTCCATCGTGCGCAAGCAGCTCGCGTCGGGGTCATCGATCCTGTCGTCGCTGCACACGGCGGTCGAGCACTTCGCCGGTCTGTTCACGCAGATGGGCGGCCTGATGGCCGAGCGGGTGACCGACCTGCACGACATCGAGCGGCGGATCACCGCTCACTTGATCGGTGTCGCCGAGCCCGGCGTACCGGTGCCGGCCGTCCCGTCGGTCCTGCTGGCGCGCGATCTGGCTCCCTCGGACACCGCCCTGCTCGACCCGGCCCTGGTCCTCGCTCTGGTCACCGAGCTCGGCGGCCCCACCAGCCACACCGCGATCATCGCCCGCCAGCTCGGCATCCCGTGCGTCGTCGGCACGGTCGGGCTGGCTGACGTCACCGAGGGCGCACTCGTCCTGGTGGACGGCACGACCGGCACGATCCAGATCGCGCCCGATCCTGAGAAGGCTGCGGCGGCCGCGGAGGCGGATGCTGTCGAGCGTGCCACTCTCGCCACCTGGTCCGGCCCCGCGGTCACGGCCGACGGAGTGAGTGTGAAGCTGCTGGCCAACGTCGCCGACGTACCGACTGCTCAGAGCGCCGCAACGGCCCCTGTCGAGGGCGTGGGCCTGTTCCGCACGGAGCTCTCGTTCCTGAACCGCGCCGACGAGCCGTCGATCGAGGAACAGGCGGCGATCTACGCAGATGTCCTGGCCGCCTTCGGCGAGGGCCGCCACGTCGTTGCGCGCACCCTCGACGCGGGATCGGACAAGCCCATCGCGTTCGCGACCCACCAGGGCGAGGAGAACCCCGCCCTGGGTGTCCGGGGGCTCCGGCTCTCCTTCGACAACCCGGGCCTGCTCGACCGCCAGCTCGACGCGCTCGCGGCTGCGGCCGCGTCGTCCGGGGTCGAGACCTGGGTCATGGCGCCGATGGTGGCGACCGTTGCCGAGGCCTCGTCGTTCGCCGAGAAGGTGCGTTCCCGCGGTCTGCGTCCCGGCGTGATGATCGAGGTCCCGAGTGCTGCGCTGCAGGCCTCGCGGATGCTGGAGGTGGTCGACTTCCTGTCGATCGGCACCAACGACCTGACGCAGTACACGATGGCTGCCGACCGCATGGCGACCGACCTCGCGCACCTCACCGATGCCTGGCAGCCGGCCGTCCTGCAGCTCGTGGCGATGACCGCGGCGGCTGGTGTGACGGCCCGGAAGCCGGTCGGGGTCTGCGGCGAGGCCGCCGCAGACCCGTTGCTGGCCTGTGTGCTGGTCGGGCTCGGGATCACCTCGCTGTCGATGGCGCCCGCCGCGGTGCGTCCGGTCGGTGCTCAGCTGGGCCGCGTGACGATGGCGGACTGCCGGCGCGCTGCTGAGGCCGCGCTGGCGGCCGTTGATCCGGAGGCCGCCCGCGCCGCCGTGCGGGAGGCGCTCGGCTGAACTCCGGAGGCGATGTTCCGGCGATGATGTTCCTGCGGCGATCCGGCAACCTCGGGGTGTCCTAGGGGGAATTCCGGATGCGGCTGTCGGTGGTTCGCGGCAGTCTGTGCACTATGCATCGACAAATTGCCGGCGCCCTGACGGGGCCCGTGACGAAATGGTTCGTCCTTGTCTTCTGGATCATCGCCGTGGCTGGGCTCGGTCAGCTCGCCGGCAAGCTGACCGAAGTCCAGAACAACGAGGCGTCTTCATGGCTCCCCGCTTCCGCGGAGTCCACCCGTGGCTTCGAGGAGATGGAGCCGTTCCAGGACCCCAACACCGTGCCCACGGTCGTTGTCTATGAGCGAGAAGGCGGCCTGACGCCAGCCGACCTCGGCGCGGCTCAGGCTGATGTCGCAAAGTTCCAGGACCTCAACGGCGTCGAGGGCAAGGTCGTCGGCCCGCTCCCGTCGAAGGACGGCGAGGCGCTGCAGACGCTGATCAACTTCAACCTCGGCTCTGACGGCTGGAACAAGATGCCGGACACCGTCAAGGACCTCCGCAAGATCGCCAGCTCTGACGGTCTCAACGTCCACGTCGCCGGTGCCGGCGGCCAGGCGGCTGACGCTGTCGAGGCGTTCGGGGGGCTGGACACCACCCTGCTGTTCGCGGCTCTCCTCGTGGTCATCCTGATCCTGCTGGTGGTCTACCGCAGCGCCTACCTGTGGTTGTTGCCGATCTTCTCGGTGATCGTCGCGCTCGGCTCGTCGATGGGCTTCGTCTACATCCTTGCGAAGAACTTCGGGCTCACCGTCAACGGCCAGAGCCAGGCAATCCTGAGCATCCTGGTCATCGGTGCGGGCACCGACTACGCGCTCCTTCTCGTCGCCCGCTATCGCGAGGAGCTGCGCAACTACGAGGATCGCCACGAGGCCATGGCGCACGCGCTCCACCGCGCGGCCCCCGCGATCCTGGCCAGTGCCGCCACCGTCGTCCTCGGCATGCTCTGCCTGACATTCGCCGAGATGAACTCGACGAAGGGAATGGGCCCGGTCGTTGCGGTCGGTGTGGCGGTCACCTTCCTGGTGATGGTGACGCTGCTGCCGGCGCTGCTGGTCATCTTCGGTCGATGGGTCTTCGGGCCGCGCAAGGAGAAGCACGGGCGGTGGGCGCTCACCACTGCGATCGGCATCCCGGCCGGTCTCGCACTCGCGGCGCTCGGTAGCGGCGGCGTCTGGCTGATGACCGAGCAGCTGGGTGGCATCGCAGGCGGCATCCTCTCCGTTCCGTTCGGCCTGGTGGCTTTTGCTGGCGTCCTCGCGGTCATCACCGGCCCCCTCGCCCTGCTGCAGGTTGCCATCGAGTCCGGATTCGGTTGGCACATGCGCCCCGACCTGGGATCGCGCGAGCCCACCCAGTCTGGCTTCTGGTCGCACATCGGTCGCCGCATCGCCGTGCGTCCGCGCTCGGTCTGGGTGGTCACCACGGTCCTGCTGGGCATCGCCTGTCTCGGTCTGTTCCGGCTCGACGCCAACGGACTCTCGACTGAGGACACCTACACCAAGGAGTTCGACTCGATCGTGGGCCAGAAGGTGCTCGCGAAGCACGGGATGGTCGACCAGTCCAACACCTTGATGGTCGTGACGAAGGCGGACAAGGCCGCTGAGGTCAGGGCTGCGCTCGGCGGGGTCGATGGGGTCGAGGAGGCCTCCGAGCCAATCGCGAAGGACGGCATCGCGTTCATGCAGGCCGTGATCGGAGCCGACGTCTCGTCGCAGGCCGCGTTCGACGCGGTCGAGGCCGCGCGCGATGCCGTGCACGCGGTCCCCGATGCGGACGCGTTGGTCACCGGCGGATCCGCGATCTATCTCGACACGAAGATCGCATCCCAGCGCGACAACAAGGTGATCATCCCGATTGTCCTTGTCGTGGTCCTGCTGGTGCTGATCATGCTGCTCCGATCGATCGCGGCGCCCGTGATCCTGCTCGGCACCGTGATCCTGTCGTTCGGAGCGGCCATGGGCATCTCGGTGCTGCTGTTCGAGTTCGTCTTCGGCTTTGCCGGGGCGGATCCGGGGTTCCCGCTGTTCGCGTTCGTATTCCTCGTGGCACTCGGCATCGACTACAACATCTTCTTGATGACGAGGGTCCGCGAAGAGTCGGCTGCGCGGGGCACCCGCGCCGGCGCGCTGGTCGGCCTCACCTCGACCGGTGGCGTGATCACGTCGGCCGGTGTCGTCCTCGCGGCGACCTTCCTCGTGCTCGGCTCGCTTCCGCTGGTCTTCCTTGCGGAGATGGGTGTGGCGGTGGCGCTCGGCGTCATGCTCGACACGATGATCGTCCGCTCGATCCTCGTCACTGCGATCAACCTGGACCTGGGCGACAAGATCTGGTGGCCGAGCAAGCTGGGTCAGGGCAAGCCTGACCCGCAGGACGAGCGCGAGCTGGTCAACGCCTGACCTTCGCCGTTCTGCCCGATCGAACGACAGCAACCAACTGCCTCAGGGCAGTTGGTTGCTGTCATTTCGGCCAGTCCACAGCAACGAACTCACCCGGGCGAGTTCGTTGCGGTCGGCGTACTCAGGCGATGGTGACCGGCAGGCCGGAGAAGGCCGCGTTGCCGCTGATGTCGACGCGCACGGAGTCAGTCAGGTCGTTGATCGAGACGCCGGCGACCTGGGTTGCCCGCCCGAGGAGCACGCCGTCGCGCTGGTGCCCGTAGCCATGGGGAAGGGACACGACGCCCGGCATCATGTCGTCGGTCGCGAGGGCCTCGACCTTGACCTCGCCGACTCGGGAGGTGACGGTGACCGTGTCGCCGGAGACCAGCCCGCGTGCTGCGAGGTCGGCCGGGTTGACCAGCAGCTGGTGACGGTCGCGGCCCTTGGTGAGTCGCTCGCTGTTGTGCATCCAGGAGTTGCAGTCCTTCTGGTGGCGGCGACCGATCAGCAGGAGCTCGCCCTCGGTCGGCGCGGGCTGGTCACGGAGACGCGCCAGGTCGTCGAGGACGAAGGACGGCGCGGCGTCGACGCGCTTGTTCCTGGTGAGGAGCCGGCCCGGCAGCTGGCCACTCTGGAGAGGTCCGAGGTCGACGCCCGCGGGCGACTTCCTGAGGTCGCTCATCAGCGCCCTCGACCGGCCGAACCTCAGCAGGTTGGCGATCAGGAAGGTCGGGCTCGGCCGCAGCCGCGCCTCGAGCATGATCCGCCGCTTCAGCGACGGCTTGTGGTCGAGGCGACGGATCGTGCGCAGCCCGATGGCCTTGAAGATCTGCCAGTCGTGGCGCTGGTCCCTGCCCTTGGCGAAGACGGCCGGCGTGAACCGGGCCGTGTTGCGGACCGCGAAGTGGTGGAAGACGAGGTCGTAGTGGTCACGCTCGAGAGCACTGGTCGGCGGGAGGATCACGTCGGCATGCCGGGTGGTCTCGTTCACGTAGATGTCAACGGCCGCGTAGAAGTCGAGATCCGTCAGCGCGCGCTCCAGGGCGCCACCGTCGGGAGTGGAGAGCACCGGGTTGCCGGCGATGGTGAACAGCGCGCGAACCTGGCCCATGCCCGGCGTCTCGATCTCCTCTCGAAGGACCGACACCGGCAGCTCGCCGCCGAACTCCGCCAAGCCGCGCACGCGTGAGGTGTAGCGCGCGATGTGGCCACGGCCCAGCAGCCCGAGCTTCACGACATCGATCGCCGGACTCGGCAGCATCACGCCGCCCTCGCGGTCGAGGTTTCCGGTCAGCAGGTTGATCAGCTGCAGCGCCCACTGGCAGACAGTGCCGAACTCGTTGACCGACACCCCCATGCGCCCGTACGCCGCGGCGCGCGGCGCCGTGGCGAACTCGGTCGCGATCCGGCGGATCGTCGCCGCCGGGACACCGCTCATCGCCTCCGCGTGCTCGGGGGTGAACTCCTTGACTGCTTCGGCGACAGTGTCGAGCCCGTCGACCCACTCCGGCGGGTTGGTCAAGCCGCTGTCGATCAGGGTGTGGAGGAGAGCGAGCAAGACCCACGCGTCGGTGCCCGGGCGCACGAAGACGTGCTCGTCGGCGACCTTCGCGGTCTCGGTGCGCCGCGGGTCGAGGACGACCATGCGCCCGCCGCGGTCACGCAGCTCGCGCCGCCTCCCCGGGAAATCGGGCACGGTCATGAGCGAACCGTTGGAGGCCATCGGGTTGGCGCCGAACACCAGGAAGTAGTCCGTGCGGTCGATGTCCGGGATCGGGATCAGCAGCTGGTGCCCATAGAGCAGGTAGGACATCAGCTGGTGGGGGAGCTGGTCCACCGAGGTGGCGCTGTACTTGTTCTTCGTGCGGAACGACCCGGCCAGCGTCACGCCGTGGGTCATCGCGCCGAGGCTGTGCACGTTCGGGTTGCCGAGGTAGATCGCGAGTGAGTCCGGATCCTTGTTCATGGCCTTCGACAGCCCAGAGGCGACCAGGTCGAACGCCTCGTCCCAGGAGATCTCCTCCCACCGTGCGTCCACACCGGCGCCGACGCGTCGTACGGGGTGACGGAGGCGGTCGGGGTCCTCGTAGATGTCGGCGATCGCGACTCCCTTGGGGCAGATGTGCCCGCGCGAGAGCGGATCGTCCGGGTTGCCGCGCACGCCGGTCACGCGGCCCTCGTCGATGGTCAGCTCGAGGCCGCAGATCGCCTCGCACAGGTTGCACACGCCCAGCTGTTTCTCCATTTCTGCATCGTCGCAGGCAAGTCGGGGGAGCGATACCGACCAGGGGCGGAAACCGGTGTGTCGCTGTCGGCGGTACTTCGCATCGCGCAGTAGTGTGCCGTGCATGGACACCACCCAGCTCCTCAAGGGAGTGCTCGACCTCGCGGTCCTTGCCGTGGTCGCCGACGAGGACGGCTACGGCTACGACGTCCTCCGTCGGCTGCGCTCGGGCGGACTCGCCGACGTCGGCGACGCCTCCGTCTACGGCACCCTCCGCCGCCTCTACAGCAACGGCGCCCTCACGTCGTACGTCGTGCCGTCGGACGAGGGCCCGCACCGGAAGTACTACGGCATCACGCCGACCGGGCGTGACCAGCTCAAGCGCCAGTCGGACGACTGGACGCATTTCTCCACCACCGTCACCACACTGCTGACCAGCCAGGGGGCACGCTCATGAACGACACCGCCAAGCTCGAGGTCCGGCCCGGCGTCGCGGAGTTCGTCGAGCAGGTCCGCGCCCGGTTGGCCGACCTGACCGCTGAAGAACGCACCGAGCTGACCGACGGCCTCGGAGCCGACCTCCACGAGCTGGTCGCCGAACGCGGGCCCGAGGCCCTCGGCGACCCCACGGCGTACGCCGCCGAGCTGCGCGCCGCCGCCGGCTTCAGCCCGACGATGGGCAAGGTGCGCGATAAGCGCGAGCTGTCCGCTGCCATCCATGCCGCGCTGGACTCCGCGCGCGGGAAGTGGGACGCGCTTGTTGAAGGCCTTCCCGGAGACCCGTGGGGTCTCATCCAGGCCGTGCGACCTGCCTGGTGGATCCTTCGCGCCTGGCTGGCGCTGCAGCTGGTTGACCTGGTGTGGGGCAACGGAGGTCTCAACCTCGGCTTGTCGGTCGTGCCGTCGCTGCTCGGCTGGGGCGCCCCGCTGCTGGCCGTCGCGTCGATCGTGAGTGTGCAGATCGGGCGCGGCAAGCTGTGGCCCGGCAAGGCACGAGGTAACGCCGCCGTGCGCTTGCTGCTGCTCGCCCTGAATGCCGTGGCGATCGCGGTCATCCCGGTGACCTTCACCTCGGTGTTCACGCCAGCGAAGGCCTCCATCTGGTACCCCGAGCTGACGGATGGCGGAAGTGCCCACCTGGAGGGAGGCATCCAGGTCGACGGTCGGAACGTCACCAACCTCTTCCCGTACGACGCGAGCGGCAAGCCGTTGAAGGGGGTCCAGCTCTTCGACCAGGACGGCCAGCCTGTGTCGATCGACGAGAGCAGGATGTGGGACGAGGGCGAGGAGTTGTTCATCGGCTACCCCTGGCTCTCGAATGGTGAGGCCCGCTTCAACGTGTTCCCGGTGCCCGAAGGGCACGTCGGGGCGATGGAGGAGCGTGACGCCAGCGCCTGGACCAGCGACAACCCGCCGGCTATCCCGGCGTACCCGCTGGAGAGCGCGCCCGAGGTCGGTCTCCCGACGGACCCCGAGCCAGCTGCTGCGCCCGAGCCGGCGACCGCCCCGAAGCAGAAGGCGGGCCGCTGACCGCGGCGTACCCCTGCCTGGCTGGCACGTCCGCAACCAGCTCCCGCTGGGAGTTGGCTGGGGTGCGGGCTGGCGACTGAGGACTTTGCGCGCGATTCGGGCAGTTGTTGTGCGGTGCACGCCACAACAGGTGCCCGTTTCACCGGCCGGCCGGTGAAACCCCGCGCTGGCGAATTGGGCGGGGGAGCGGAGAGGCGATAGTCTTTCCCGGTTGCCCGCATGGGCGACACGCCGTCATGACGGCCGCGGATCCATAGTGCCCCGGTGAACAGGCCCGGGCGCGCCGCGCAACGAGACGAAGGGAGAACCGCATGTCGATCGGTACCGACGCGGAGACCAAGAAGAAGATCATCGCTGAGTACGGCAAGTCCGAGGGCGACACCGGTTCGCCCGAGGTCCAGATCGCGCTGCTCTCGCACCGCATCAGCCACCTCACGGATCACCTCAAGCAGCACAAGCACGACCACCACAGCCGTCGTGGTCTGCTCCTGCTCGTCGGCCAGCGCCGTCGCCTGCTGAACTACCTGCAGAAGACCGAGATCGAGCGTTACCGCTCGATCATCGAGCGCCTCGGCCTCCGCCGCTGATTGAACGACCGGCCACCCGCCACGCGGGTGGCCGGTCGTCTTTCCGGAGGGCGGACCCGGTCGCTAGGCTTGGGTCCGGTTACACGAACAACTGAAAACCCCATCACCAGGAGCGTCCCGCGCACACGTCGGCTCGGTCCTCGGTAGTGGCCTTCAGATCACTGGGATCTGCGGGCCTCGATCGAAGACCGGCCCCCTCACATGAGGGAGCGGCGGGTTCCCAACGATCGCCCGCCATTGAGGCGGAAGCGCGGCTCGCTCCGCGAACAGAAAGGGATCCCCTTGAACGAGGGCCCCGTCATCTCCGCCGTAGAAACCGTTCTCGACAACGGCAAGTTCGGCACCCGCACCATCAAGTTCGAGACCGGCTTCCTGGCCCGCCAGGCCGCCGGCTCCGTCACGGCGTACCTCGATGAGGACACCATGCTGCTCTCGGCCACCACGGCCGGCAAGCAGCCGAAGGACCACTTCGACTTCTTCCCCCTCACGATCGACGTCGAGGAGCGGATGTACGCCGCCGGCAAGATCCCCGGCTCCTTCTTCCGCTCCGAGGGGCGTCCGGGCGAGGACGCGATCCTCACCTGCCGCCTGATCGACCGCCCGCTGCGCCCGACCTTCAAGAAGGGTCTGCGCAACGAGGTCCAGGTCGTCATCACGGTCATGGCGCTGAACCCCGACAACCCCTACGACGTGCTGGCGATCAACGCCGCGTCGATGTCGACCCAGCTCTCCGGCCTGCCGTTCTCCGGCCCGGTCGGTGGCGTCCGCGTCGCCCTCATCGAGGGCCAGTGGGTTGCCTTCCCGTCGCACTCGCAGCTGGAGAAGGCCGTGTTCGACATGGTCGTCGCCGGCCGCGTCACCGAGACCGGCGATGTCGCGATCATGATGGTCGAGGCTGAGGCCACCGAAGCTGCCTGGGACCTCATCCAGACCGGCACCCAGGCGCCGAGCGAGGCCGTTGTCGCCTCCGGTCTCGACGCCGCGAAGCCGTTCATCAAGCAGCTCTGCGACGCGCAGTCCGAGCTGGCCAAGATCGCCGCGAAGCCGGTCCAGGAGTTCCCGATCTTCCTCGACTACGAGGACGACGTGTACGCCGCTGTCGCCGCTGCCGCGTCCGACGAGACTGCCGCCGCGCTGACCATCGCCGGCAAGCAGGAGCGCGAGGAGAAGCTCGACGACATCAAGGCTTCCGTCCTCGAGCAGGTCGCCCCGCAGTTCGAGGGCCGCGAGAAGGAGATCGGCGCTGCGTTCCGCTCGCTGAACAAGTCGCTGGTCCGCCAGCGGGTCCTGCGCGACAAGATCCGCATCGACGGCCGCGGCCTGGCGGACATTCGTCCCCTCTCCGCCGAGGTCGCCGTTGTCCCGCGCGTCCACGGTTCGGCGCTGTTCGAGCGTGGCGAGACCCAGATCCTGGGTGTCACCACGCTGGACATGCTGAAGCTCGAGCAGCAGCTCGACACGCTGTCGCCGGAGAAGCACCGCCGCTACATGCACAAGTACATCTTCCCGCCGTTCTCCACCGGTGAGACGGGCCGCGTGGGCTCGCCCAAGCGTCGCGAGGTCGGTCACGGTGCGCTCGCGCGCCGCGCCCTCCTGCCCGTGCTGCCGACCCGCGAGGAGTTCCCCTACGCGATCCGCCAGCTCTCCGAGGCCATGGGCTCCAACGGCTCCACCTCGATGGGCTCCGTCTGCGCCTCGACGCTGTCGCTGCTGCAGGCCGGCGTTCCGCTGCGCGCTTCGGTTGCCGGCATCGCCATGGGTCTCATCTCCGACGAGGTCGACGGCAAGACCGAGTACGTCGCGCTGACCGACATCCTCGGCGCCGAGGACGCGTTCGGCGACATGGACTTCAAGGTCGCCGGCACGCGTGAGTTCGTCACCGCGCTGCAGCTCGACACCAAGCTCGACGGCATCCCGGCCGAGGTCCTCGCTGGTGCGCTGACCCAGGCCCGCGAGGCCCGCCTGGCCATCCTCGACGTCATGGCCGAGGCCATCGACGAGCCCGAGGAGATGTCGGTCCACGCGCCGCGCATCATCACGGTGAAGATCCCTGTCGACAAGATCGGCGAGGTCATCGGCCCGAAGGGCAAGATGATCAACCAGATCCAGGACGACACGGGCGCCTCGATCTCCATCGAGGACGACGGCACGATCTACATCGGTGCCACCAACGGCGAGTCGGCTGAGGCCGCCCGTCAGGCCATCAACGCCATCGCCAACCCGACGATGCCCGAGATCGGCGAGCGTTACCTCGGCACGGTCGTGAAGACCACCAACTTCGGTGCCTTCGTGTCCCTGCTCCCGGGCAAGGACGGCCTGCTCCACATCACGAAGCTGCGTGCCCTCAACGACGGCAAGCGCGTTGAGGCCGTCGAGGATGTCGTCTCGGTGGGCCAGAAGATCCAGGTCCAGATCGCCGAGATCGACGACCGCGGCAAGCTGTCGCTGATCCCGTTCATCGAGGGCGAGGAGGCGGCCGAGGCTGCCGCCGAGACCGTCGAGGCCCCGGAGTCGGACGCCTGAGCGTGATCCCACGTCGCAAGAAGGCAACCGCCCGGCAGGAAACTGCCGGGCGGTTGTCCGTTCCCCAGAAGATCGGTTCCACCCGCACGTTGCTGGTGGAGAAGGACGAGGCCGGTCGCGTCCTCTCCCGCGTACGCCGCACGGTGCTGCCCGGCGGCCTGCGCGTCATCACCGAGGAGATGGCGGGCGTCCGCTCCGCCAGCATCGGCGTCTGGGTGGGGGTGGGCTCGCGCGACGAGACCCCCTCGCTGCACGGTGCCTCGCACTTCCTCGAGCACCTGCTGTTCAAGGGCACCCACGAGCGTTCCGCGCTCGACATCTCGATCCTGCTCGACGAGATCGGAGGTGACTTCAACGCGTTCACCGCGAAGGAGTACACCTGCTTCCACGCGCGCGTTCTCGCCACCGACCTGCCGGCCGCGATCGACGTACTCGGCGACATGCTGACCGACTCGGTCATCACCGACGCCGACGTCGAGGCCGAGCGCGAGGTGATCCTCGACGAGATCGCGATGCACGACGACGATCCCGAGGACGTCGTCCACAACCTCTTCGCGGCGCAGGCCTGGGGCGACAGCCCGATCGGCCGACCGATCGCAGGCACCGAGGACTCGATCAACGCGCTGACGCGCACCCAGATCACGCGCTTCTACCGCCGCCACTACCGCCCGGCCAACATGGTCGTCTCGGCGGCCGGGGCGGTCTCCCATGCGGACGTCGTCGCGCAGGTGCGGGCGGCCTTCGGGCGTGGCACCTTCCTGACGGGTGAGGAGTCGCCCGTCCACGCGACGCTCACCGAGACGCCGCGCAAGGTGCATCCCGGTGTCGCGCACGCGAAGCGTCCGCTCGAACAGATCAACCTCGTGCTCGGCATGCAGGGCGTGACGCGCAGCGATCCGCGGCGCTTCGCCCTCGGCGTACTCAACACCGTGCTCGGCGGCGGCTCGTCCTCGCGCCTGTTCCAGGAGGTCCGGGAGCTGCGTGGCCTGGCCTACGCGGTCTACTCGTTCGGCAGCCACCACGCCGACGCCGGCCTGATCGGCGTGTCCGTCGGCTGCCTCCCCGCGAAGTACGACGAAGTGCTGGCTGTCGTCCGTGCCGAGCTGCGGAAGGTGGCGACCGAGGGGTTCACCGAGGAGGAGATCGTCCGCGGCAAGCGCCAGCTCGCCGGCAGCATGATCCTCGGCCTGGAGGACTCTGGTGCCCGCATGTCACGCAACGGCAAGGCCGAGCTGGTCTACGACGAGCTGCTCGGGCTCGACGAGGTGCTGGCCCGCATCGACGGCGTGACCGTCGACGACGTCAACGCGCTCGGAGCCGAGCTCTTCACCCGCCCCGAGATCCTCGCCGTCGTCGGCCCCTGACGTCGACACGGCGCGACTTGGACGTCGACGCGGCGCGACTTTGGAGTGTCGACGTCGAACTAGCGCCGTCTCGGCTCCAAGGTTGCGCCCTGTCAACGGTGAGCGGTCAGCGGTGACCGATGATCGCGACCATGGCCGGCCGCTGACTCTGCAGGGCCGTGACTCGGAAGCCGGCCTGGGCGAGCGAGTGCGACGACTTCTCGACGATGGTCGGGACCTCTTCGCGTCGCGTGGACTCGAAGAACAGGTGCAGCGTGCCGCCGGGGGAGAGCTTCTCGTGGAGCAGCGCGACCTCGTCCTGGCAGTCGCGGACCCAGAAGAGGTTCACGTTGACCGCGAAGGCCTTGTCCAGGCGCTTCACGGGCACGCGCAGCGTCGCGAGGTCGATATGGCGGACGGTGAGGCGGCCGGACTCGACGTACTCACGATTGCGGCGCTTGGTGGCGTCGACCGACGCCTCGGACCGGTCGATCGCCATGATCTTTCCGCTGGTCAGGCGGCTGGCAACGAGTCCTGCGGCCTGGCCAGCGCCGCAGCCGATTTCGAGCACCTGGTCGTCGGGTCGGACGTCGAGAACGTCGACGGCCCAACGAAGGCGCGCGGGGATGGTCTGGGTGGCCATGGGTACAGCCTGCCAGTAGTGGTCCGCGAGAGCATCGGAGACACCCGGGTCCGTGTCGTCAACGGTAGGTTGTGACCGTGGCTGAGACGAAATTGAAGGTCGGTGTCCTGGGTGCGCGCGGCAAGGTCGGCGCCGAGATCTGCAAGGCGGTCGACGCCGCGGACGACCTGGAGCTGGTCGCGCAGATCGACGCAGGCGACGAGATCGATGCGCTGGTGACCTCCGGCGCACAGGTCATCGTCGACTTCACCCACCCCGACGTGGTGATGGACAACCTCGAGTTCTGCATCGACCACGGCATCCACGCCGTCGTCGGCACCACCGGGTTCGATGACGCCCGTCTGGCGCAGCTGGAGACCTGGCTGGCCAGCTCCCCGAAGACCGGCGTGCTGATCGCCCCCAACTTCTCCATCGGCGCCATCCTGATGATGCGCTTCTCCGCGATCGCGGCGCCGTTCTACGACTCGGTCGAGATCATCGAGCTGCACCACCCGACGAAGGCGGACGCCCCGTCCGGCACGGCGGCGCGCACGGCGTCACTGATTGCCGATGCCCGGAAGAAGGCCGGCTCGCCGCCGTTCCCCGATGCCACGTCGCAGGAGATCGAGGGTGCCCGCGGTGCCGATGTCGACGGCGTCCGGGTCCACGCCCTGCGCATCCGCGGCATGATCGCGCACCAGGAGGTCGTCATGGGTGGGCCGGGTGAGACCCTCACCATCCGTCACGACTCGATGGACCGCGCGTCCTTCGGTCCGGGTGTGCTCACCGGTGTCCGTGCCGTCGGAGCCAACCCCGGCCTGACCGTCGGCCTCGAGCAGTTCCTCGACCTCGACTGATCCTCCGAGATGTCGGCTCTGGCCTGACGAGATGCCGGCCGTGGCCTGACGAGATGCCGGCCGTGGCCTGACGAGGTGTCAGTCCTGGTCGGTCGACAGGCTCGTGTGCAGACGCACCTGACGGACTCGCTCGCCGGTCTCTGCCTCGAGTTCGCGGGTGGCGCCGTCCGGCGCCCAGCCGGCTGACTCGAGGAAGGCGCGGAACGCATCATCTGTCGTGCGGATCCAGCACGTCGCGCGGGTGAAACGGTCTGCCCGCAACGTGTCGATGCAGGCCTGGATCAGGCGCGAACCATGCCCCGCCCGCACGGACTCCGGGTCGATCGTGAACTCGTCAACCATGCCGTCGGCAACGGGATCCGCATCCGGGTCGGGCGCCGGCCCGGTGATCGCAAAGCCCTTCACGCGATTGCGCTCCAGCGCGACGAGGACCCGGCTGCGTGCATCGGCGGGCTTGGCCAGCGCGTCGCTCCAGCTTCGCGCGAACGCGGTGGGGTCGAGGGCGTTGAGGACGGACGGCGCCACCACGTCGGCGTACGACGATCGCCATGCAGCGATCTGGACGCGCGCGATCGCATCGGCGTCACTTGCCCAGGCGACTCTCGCCGATACGTCACTCACAGCATCTCCAGACCAAAGTCGACGTCTGGGCCCGCAAGAACCGACCTCTCGGCACGCCAGAGGTGACCTCTCGGCGGGCCAGACGTGACCTCTCGGCGGGCACGGAGATCAGCGGTAGGTGTCGGGGAGCTGGGTGCCGATCTTCACCTGCGGCTTGGGCAGGCGGAGGATCCGGAGGTTCAGCGAACGCACGACGGCGTAATAGGTGACGCCCTTGAGCGACTCACCGGGGAACCGCTGGCGTACGCCGCGGCGCGCGCGGAAGCGGATCCAGAAGATGTCGATGAGCACCAGGATGACCGACATGATCCACATGCCCTGGCCCATGACCGGGTTGACGGCGCTGAGGATCAGGATCAGCACGAGCATCGGTGCGAAGAGCTCGGCGAAGCCGATCCGCGAGTCCACGAAGTCACGCAGGTAGCGCTTGAGCGGGCCCTTGTCTCGCGCGGGCAGGTGCGCCTCGTCGCCGGTCTTGTAGGCCTCGCGCAGCTGGCGGGTCTGGGAGGAGCGCGCCGCGCGCTGCTTCTTGGCGAGGGCCTTGCGGTCGGTGCCCAGCTTTGCCCGCTCCCGGGCGGCGGCTTCGGCTTCCTTGCGCGTAGGGGTCGGACGCCCCTTGCCCTGCTTCGCGTGGGGAGTGGAGCCTTCGTCGGCGGGGTGAGAGGACAACTGATGACCTTTGGCCGGAGTGGATCGGACTCCTCCAGCCTACCGGCGCGTCGATCGCCGGCCGCGCTCGTCTTGGCGACCGGAGGCCAGTAGCCTCGCGGCCGTGATCACCATCGACGAGCTGCAGGTCGCGGACACCCCTCAGGCGTGGGAGGCCGCGGGCTTCACGGTCATCGACCACACGATCCAGGTCGGCACGGTGCGGATCCGGCTCGTGGGTCCCGATGGCGGGACCGGGATCGTCGCCTGGTCGCTGCGCGGCGTACGCGACGACGTCACCGAGGTCGACGGCCTCGCGACGTCCGCCTCTGTGGATGCGCCCGCCGAGCCGGGAGAGCACCCCTTGGGAGCCACCCAGGTGGACCACGTCGTCCTGATGTCTCCGGACCTCGCGCGCACGACCGCTGCCATCGAGGCGCTCGGCGCGGAGGCCCGCCGGGTGCGCGACTTCGAGATCGCTGGTACGCCGATGCGGCAGGTCTTCTTCCGGCTCGGCGAGGTGATCGTCGAGCTGGTCGGCGATCCGGCCTCCGCCGGCGAGGGGCCAGCGACCTTCTGGGGGATCACGTTCACGGTGGCCGACATCGACGCTGCAGCTGCCCTGCTCGGCGAGCAGACGGGCCGGGTGAAGGACGCCGTCCAGCGCGGCCGCCGAATCACCACGCTCCGCCACCGCGACCTCGGCATCTCGGTCTCGACCGCGCTGATGTCCCCGAAGCCGCCGAAGCAGTAGCCGCTAGCCCAGCACCGCGGCGATCACCAGCATCACCGGCAGGCACAGCGCGGTGGTGACCAGGATCGTGTCCCGCGCGAGGAGCTGGCCGCGCCCGTAGCGGGTCGCGTGCGTGAAGACGTTCTGCGCAGTGGGCAGCGCGCTGACGATCGCCACGGCGAACAGCGCGTGGCCCTCCAGCCCGAGCAGGTACGCCGCGGTGAGGGTCGCCACGAGCGGCTGCACCACCAGCTGGAGCGCCGAGCAGAGTGCGATCTCGGCACGCGATCCACCGGACCCGAACCCGCCGCCGAGCCGCAGCGCAACGCCGTACGAGAGCAGCATCGACGGCACCGCCATCGCGGCCAGCACCTCGAGCGGTGCCCCGACCACCGCCGGCACCGGCGTGCCGGTCAGTGACAGCACGACGCCGATGATCATGGCGACGGTCAACGGGTTGGTCAGTGGCCGCACCAGCGCGCGTCGCCAGCCGATCCCGCCCGTGCCGCGCCGGCGTGCGGCGTCGTGGTCCAGCAGCATGAGCCCGAACGGGGTCAGCACGACCAGCTGCAGCAGCAGCGTCGGCACGACGTACGTCGCGTTGCCGAGCACGTACGCCGCCACCGGGATGCCGAGGTTCCCGCCGTTCACGTACGCCGCGGCGAAGGCGCCGATGACCGTGTCGCCGAGCCCGCGCTGCCAGACCAGCCGCGCGACCGCGACATACACCGCCACCGGGACGAGGACGCCGACGACGATGGCGAGCAGCTGGCGCGAGAGGACCTGGGTGACGTCCGTGCGGGCGATCAGCGTGAGGGCCAGCGCCGGGCTGGCGACGTTGAAGGCGATCGTGGAGAGCACCTTCGACGCGTCGGCGTCGACGATGCGCCGGTGTGCCAGGAAGAAGCCGACGCCGATGACGGCGGCGAGCGTGGCGAATCCCTGGAGTACCCCGATCAGGCCTTCTTCACCACGCTCGACTTGAGCTGCATCTGGCCGAACCCGTCGACCTTCGCATCGATGTCGTGGTCGCCGACGCCTTGGATCAGGCGGATGCTGCGGACCTTGGTGCCGACCTTGATGGTGCCGCCACCGGCGCCCTTGACCTTGAGGTCCTTGGCGATCACGACGTCGTCACCGTCGACCAGCACGTTGCCGTTGACGTCGCGGATCTGGGCGGCCTCAGCGGCCTCGGCAGCCTCGGAGGGCGACCACTCGTGGGCGCACTCGGGGCAGACGATCAGGTCACCGAGCTCGTAGGTGTACTCGGAGGCACACTTCGGGCACGGAGGAAGGGTGTCGCTCAAGCTCAGTCCTTGTGTGATTTGCCGGGCAGCGCCAGCATGCGGTCGAGCGCGATCTTGGCCCAGTGCTCGGTGTCGGGGTCGACCTCGATCACGTTGACGACGTTGCCCGCGGCGAGCGACTCGAGCGCCCACACCAGGTGCGGGAGGTCGATGCGGTTCATCGTCGAGCAGTAGCAGACGTTGCGGTCGAGGAAGACGATGTTCTTGTCCGGGTGGTTGGTCGCGAGGCGCTTGACCAGGTTGAGCTCGGTGCCGATGGCCCAGGTGGAGCCGGGCGGGGCCGCCTCGATGGTCTGGATGATGAACTCGGTCGAGCCGACCAGGTCGGCCTTGAGCACGACCTCGTGCTGGCACTCCGGGTGCACGATGACCTGGAGGTCGGCGTGCTTCGAGCGGAGCTCGTCGATCACGTCGGGGGAGAAGCGGCCGTGCACGGAGCAGTGGCCCTTCCACAGGATCATGCGCGCGGCCTGGATCGCCTCGATCGTGTTGCCGCCGAGAGGCAGGCGCGGGTTCCACACGATGCAGTCGTCGAGGGTGAAGCCCATCTTCAGCACGGCAGTGTTGCGGCCGAGGTGCTCGTCGGGCAGGAAGAGGATCTTCGCGTCAGGCTTCTGCGAGAAGGCCCACTCAAGTGCGACCTCGGCGTTGGACGAGGTGCACACGGCACCGCCGTGCAGCCCGGTGAACGCCTTGATGTCGGCCGAGGAGTTCATGTAGGTGACGGGGACGACGGAGTCCGCGACGCCAGCATCCTCGAGCCCGGCCCACGCGTCCTCGACCTGCGCCAGGCGGGCCATGTCGGCCATCGAGCAACCGGCGGCCAGGTCAGGCAGGATCACCTTCTGCGAGGGCGACGTCAGGATGTCGGCGGACTCGGCCATGAAGTGCACGCCGCAGAAGACGATGAACTCCGCCTCCGGACGCGCAGCGGCGTCGCGCGCCAGCTTGAACGAGTCACCGCTGACGTCGGCGAACTGGATGACCTCGTCGCGCTGGTAGTGGTGTCCGAGGATGAACACCTTCGCTCCGAGGGCTTCCTTCGCGGCACGCGCACGCGCCACCAGGTCCGGGTCGGAGGCCGGCGGGAGGTCGCCGGGGCACTCGACGCCGCGCTCGGCATCCAGGTCCTTGCCGCGCCCGAGCGGGAGCAGGGGGAGGTCGACAGTCGTCATGGCTACATCTTAGTGGCGGGTCAGGTCACCTTGCGGGCGCGCACCCAGGTCGTGGTGAGCAGCAGCACGAACAGTCCGATCCCGCCGAGCAACCACGGCTGCGTCGCGACCGCCCGGGTTGCCGACACGGGCTGGGTGGCCGGCGCCGCCGTGGTGTCGGCCGACTCGGTGCGGGCCAGTGCGTCGGCAGCCGCCGTTGTCGCGTCGTACGTCGGGTCGGTGCCGGCCGGCAGCAGTCCGCCGAGTCCCGGGAGCGAGAGGCCGGCGCCGCCGGCAAGCTGTCCGGTGATGTCGGTGACGGCGCCGCCGATGCCCGCGGCCGTCGTGCCACCACCGGCTGTCGCGCCGGTGCCGCTGACGGTCGGCAGCACGATGCGGGACGGGTTCGAGGGCGAGGTGTGCAGCGTGATCACGCTTGCCGCGCTGGTGAGCACGCCAAGGTGCGGCGCCAGGTGCGGGACGTCGAACGCGCCCACCGAGATCCGCAGGCGATCTCCCTTGCGGATCACGGCGCCGGTCGGGAAGACCTCGACGTCGACGGGGGCGATCTCGCCGGGCTGCAGCGTCCGCTGCGACGCCTTGGTGAAGGGGTGCCACGGCTGGACGATCTGGCCGTCGATCTTCGTCGACCGGGCCTCGTCGAGCTCCGCGAGCGAGATGACCTGCCAGCCGCCGGTGAGGCGGTCGACCCTGCCGTCGGGCGCAACTCGTGACACGTGGACCGAGAGCATGCCGTCGCCGGTGGCACTCGAGGCGTTGAGGTGCACGTTGATCGGTCCGAGCATGCGCAGGTCGTCGCTCAGCGGAGCCGTCTCGTAGACAGCGCCGGCGAGGTCGTTGAGCCGGTTGTCGGTGTCGCAGGGGGTCTCGCCGAGCAGCACGCTGCTCACACCCGCCGTCCACTGCGACGACGAACGCGTGCAGAGCCCCGACACGGGGAGCGGGGGCACCACGGCGGTTCCGGCCTGAGCGGGCCCGGTGGTCAGCGAACCCTTCTGCAGGGTCGGCAGCGCGCTGCCGGAGAGCTGGTACGACGTTGCGGACTGTCCGTCCAGGTAGCCGTTGCGCTTCACCCAGCTGCCCGAGCCGAGCTCGTAGTAGGTGAAGTCGGGGATGTCGCTGTCGAGGGCCGGGTCGGCAACACCGCGCACGTAGTGGTCGAACCAGCGCAGCTGGAGCTCGGCGATCGTGCCGTAGCCGGCCTTGACGACGTCGGCTCCCGAGCTGCCCTGCAGGTGGTTCCACGGTCCGAGGATCATCTTGACCGGCACGCCGCGCTCCTGCAGCGCCTGGAAGATCATCGGCGTCCCGCGCTGGAAGAGGTCGTACTCGCCACCGATCAGGAAGGTCGGCACCTGGATCTTCGGGACCGACTGCAGCAGCGTGGAGCGTTCGCGGTACCAGGGACCGTCGTACGCCTTCTCGCCGCCGAGGACGCCGTCGAGAGCGAGCTGGAGGCTGGTCGAACCGCTGCCCGCGAGGTGCTCGAGGATGGTGCTCAGTGCGGTGAGGTCGGGTGTGCCGGTGGGCATGAGGCCGGTCAGGTTGACCAGGCCGAGCCAGAGCGGCATGAAGCCGACGTCGAGCTGGCCACCGGAGGCGACGATGTCGCGGTAGACGTCCGCGCCGGGGACCTGCGGGAAGATCGCCTTGAGCCCTTGCGGCTGGTTGCCCGCGGCGAAGAGCTGGCTGATGCCCATGTAGGACGGGCCGACCATGCCGACGGTGCCGTCGCTCCACGACTGCTTCGCAGCCCAGGTCACTGCCTCGCCGGCGTCCTTCTGCTCGCGCTCGCCGAAGACCTGCCAGGTGCCCGGCGAGGTGCCCGTGCCGCGTGCGTCGACGATGAGGAACGCGTAGCCCCGCTTGACCAGGTAGGACAGGTCCGCGCCGCCGAGACCGCCGCCTCCGCCCGCGATCACCGTCTTGTTGTAGGCCGTGATCTCGACGACCACCGGGAACTTGCCCGAGGCAGCAGTGCCGTCGGCCTTGGCCGGGAGCACGAGGTCGCCCTGCAGCGAGAGTCCGTCGGACATCGGGATGGCGACATTGGCCTTCACCACGGTGCCCGGGTACGTCGCCGGTCGGGGCGTCCAGCCGGAGGGCAGCGCTGCGGCTGCCTGCGCCGGCATCGGTGCTGCGTCGGCACCTCCGGTCAGAGCGAGGGGTCCGGCAAGCGTGACGAGGGCTGCGACTGCTGCCGCGATCCGACGGCCCGAGAGGTGTGACATGGACAACATGTACCAGTCAACGAACGACGGCCGGAGAGGTCCCGCAGCACCGACGAGGCGGAGGCCCGGGCAGGATGGTCGCCATGCGTGTCCTCGTGGCTCCCGACAAGTTCGCCGGCACCCTGACCGCGGTGCAGGCAGCCGCGGCGATCGCCGAGGGATGGTCGCGCACGGCACCCGGCGACATCATCGAGCAGGCGCCGATGGCCGACGGCGGCCCGGGATTCCTCGACGTCCTCCAGGCCTCGCTCGGCGGCGCGCTGCACGCGGTCACGGTCAGCGGGCCGTTCGGTGAGCCGACGCCCGCGGCGATCCTGCTCGTCGGGGACACGGCGTACGTCGAGAGCGGGCAGTCCTGTGGACTGCACCTGACGGGGCGCACCGATCCGGAGCGAGCGACCACCCGTGGCGTGGGGGAGCTGCTGCTCGCTGCGACCGATGCGGGCGCGACCACCGTCGTGGTCGGCCTCGGTGGCTCGGGTACGACGGATGGCGGCGCCGGGCTGTTGGCCGCCCTCGGTGCCACGGCTGATTGCCCCCTCGATCGCGGTCCGGCCGGGCTGGCCGGCCTGACGGTGGTCGACCTGGGGCCGGCCCGCGCGCGTCTGGACGGGGTGCGGGTGATCGCGGCGAGTGACGTCGACAACCCGCTGACCGGTCTCTTCGGTGCGGTGAAGACGTTCGGACCGCAGAAGGGCCTGGTCGAGGACCGGATGCCCGTGGTCGACGGGTGGCTGCAGGACTTCGCCGCCATCGCCGACCGGAGGCTCGCCCTGGAGAAGGGAGCGGGTGCCGCCGGCGGACTCGGCTACGCGCTCCTGCTGCTCGGCGCGACGCGCGTGAGCGGCATCGACCTTGTCTCCGATGCGGTCGGCCTGCCTGCCCGGGCAGCTGCGGCGGACCTGGTGATCACCGGCGAAGGCTCCTTCGACTTCTCCTCCCGCGCCGGCAAGGTCCCGTACGGGGTCGCGCTGGTGGCGGGTTCCGCTGCCCGCCCGTGCATCGTGCTGGCGGGTCGCGTCGATGTCGGTTCCCGCGAGATGCGCGCACTCGGCGTCGAGTCGGCGTACTCGCTGGTGGAGCTGGTGGGGGAGGAGCGGGCGCTCGCCGATCCTGCCGGTGCCCTGGCCGAGCTCGCCGCGCGGACCGCCCGCACCTGGTCACGGTGAACATGTGGGGAATAACCACGCGTGTGCGACCATTGGAGACGTTGTACATCAACGACTGACTGAGGAGTTCCCATGGGCGACGCATGCTGCGGCGGCGGACACAGCCACGATGCACCGACGACCACGACCAACGCTTCTGTTGGTGGATCGGTTGCGGTGGACATCGAGACCCGCCTTGACCAGGTCAACCTGAGCCCCCTTGCTGCGAGCAAGGTGAAGAGCCTCCTCGAGCAGGAGGGTCGTGAAGACCTCGCGCTGCGCATCTCGGTCCAGCCTGGTGGCTGCTCGGGCCTGCGCTACCAGCTCTTCTTCGACGAGCGGACCCTCGACGGCGACGTCGTGACCGACTTCGACGGCGTTGCCGTTGTCGTCGACCGCATGTCGGTTCCCTACCTCAACGGCGCGACGATCGACTTCGTCGACACCATCGAGAAGCAGGGCTTCACGATCGACAACCCCAACGCTTCCGGCTCCTGCGCCTGCGGCGACTCGTTCCACTGATCTGACGCACCCGGCCCAGGCCGGACAGTCAGACGCACAAGGAAAGGCCCTCACCGAATCGGTGGGGGCCTTTTCTCGTCTGGCCCGACGTGTCTGGGCCGATGCTTGTGCGGCGTCAGTCGAGGATCGAACCGGCGAGCCTGGCCAGCCGGTCGGTCACCGCGATGACCGGCGCAGCGGCCCGCTTCGGGGCGCCCATCAAGGTGGTGGTCACCGTCTTTGCGAGTCGGGGCGCCGGCACGTGGATGTTGCTGGTCGCTGCCTCGCAGTCCGCGTGCATCTCGTCCGGCGTGCTGGCTTCGTCGTAGGCAAGGTGCGCAGGAGTTGAGGTCATGACTCCGACGCTAGGCACTACCGACGAGTAGCCCTAGCCCTACCCATCGGTAACGTTTCGGCATCTGTAGTGTTCGCGCCATGTCTCTGCTGATCACCGGGTCGATCGCGACCGACCACCTGATGACCTTCCCCGGCAAGTTCGCGGACTCCCTCGTCGCGGAGAAGCTGGACAAGATCTCGGTCTCGTTCCTTGCCTCCGACCTCGAGGTCCGTCGTGGCGGCGTGGCCGCCAACATCGCCTTCTCGCTGGCCAAGCTCGGGGAGCGCCCGATCCTGGTCGGCGCCGTCGGCGAGGACTTCGCCGAGTACCACTCCTGGCTCGACCGCCACGGGGTCGACTGCTCGTCGGTGCACTACTCCGAGACGCAGCACACGGCGCGCTTCACCTGCACGACCGACACCGAGATGAACCAGATCGCCTCGTTCTACCCCGGTGCGATGGGTGAGGCCCGCGAGATCGAGCTGAAGCCGATCGTCGACCGCGTCGGCGAGCCGGCCTTCGTCCTCATCGGCGCCAACGACCCCGACGCGATGCTGCGCCACACCGACGAGTGCCGTCAGCGGGGCTACCGCTTCGTCGCGGACCCCTCGCAGCAGCTCGCCTTCGCCGGCGGCGACCTGATCCGCCCCCTCATCGAGGGGGCGGACATCCTGATCTCCAACGAGTACGAGGCCGAGCTGATCACCTCCAAGACCGGCTGGTCCGCCGACGAGGTGCTGGCGAAGGTCGGCACCTGGGTGACCACGCTCGGCAAGGACGGCGTCCGGGTGCAAACCAGGGACGGCGACCTGCTCGAGGTGGGCGTCGTCGACGGCGTCACGCCGGTCGAGCCGACGGGTGTCGGCGACGCTTTCCGGGGCGGACTGCTCGCGGCCCTCTCGCGCGGCCTCGGCTGGGAGCGTGCGGCGCAGCTCGGTTGCACGGTCGCGGCGTACGTCGTGGAGACCGTCGGCACCCAGGAGTACGACGCGACCCGCGACGAGATCCTGACCCGCCTCGGCGGCACCTACGGGGCAGATGCCGAGAAGGAGATCCGGGCAGCCCTCGGGGCCTGATCTATACGTCCTCGAGAAGGCGGCGCACCACATAGGTGGGTGTGCCGTCTTCTGCCTTCTCCTCACCGAGATACTCCTGGCCGCGCATCCGGCACCAGGCCTGTACGTCGACGCGCGCGGCCACGTCGGTGGCCACAACCGCGATCTCGTCACCGGGTTCGACAGTCGACAGCGCCTTCGCCAGCGCGATGACCGGTGCGGGGCAGCGCAGCCCGCGGCAGTCGAGCTCGATCCTCACAGCGTCGTCCCCCTCACAGCCCGACCTCCGCGCGGAGCGCCTTCACGACCTCCGGCAGCTCGGTGAGGAAGCGCTCCACCTCGTCAGCGGAGGTCGTGCGGGTGAGGGAGAGCCGGACGTTGCCGTGGGTCAGCACGCCCATGGCCTCGAGCACGTGGCTCGGGGTGAGGGTGGAGGCCGTGCACGCGGACCCGGAGGCGACACCGAAGCCGCGCCGGTCGAGCTCGGTCACCAGCGCCTCGCCGTCGACGTACAGGCAGGAGAACGTCACAAGGTGGGGGAGTCGGTCGTCAGGATCTCCGACGACCTCGACATCGGGGATGGCCGCGACCGCGGCGCGGACGCGGTCGATGACGGGACGCTGGCGGGACTCGAGCTCATCGCGCTCGCCCACGATCGCCTGCAGCGCCGCTGCGGCGGCGAGGACACCGGGGACGTTCTCGAACCCTGCCGTTCGCTCGTCGGCGCGATCGTCGACCGGGAACGGGTTGCGCCACGGCGCGCCCTTGCGCACCAGCAGGACGCCGACTCCCGCCGGACCGCCCCACTTGTGCGAGGAACCCGCCGCTGCCGCCCATCCGGTCGGGAGCGGGAGCCGGCCCATCGAGGCACAGGCATCCACGAACAGGGGGACGTCCGCGGCGGCTTCCCGGATCTGGGCGACCGGCTGGACCGTGCCGACCTCGTGGTTGGCGGACTGGACGGCGAGTGCCGCCACCGCGGGATCTGCCGCGAGCGCGGCGCGCACAGTGTCGGCCGAGAGGCGCCCCAGCCGGTCGACCGGGAGAGACGTGCGGGAGGCGCCGTTGGCCACCGCCCAGTCGGCGGCGTGGATGACCGAGGAGTGCTCGACGGCGGAGTGGAGGATCGCGTTGGCCTGGCGGCGGCGACCCTGGACCAGTCCGAGCAGCCCACGGTGGACGGCTTCGGTGCCAGACCCGGTGAACGTCACCTCGTCGCGCCGTACGTCCAGGGCGGCGGCGACGACCTCGCGCGCGTTGTCGAGGAGGAGGCGCGCGTTGCGGGCCTCGCGATGCAGCCGACGAGGGTCGGCCCAGCCGCGGTCGAGCGCGGCGAGCAGCGTCTCGCGAGCGGCCGGATGCAGCGGCTCGGACGACGCCGAGTCGAGGTAGCCAGCGGGTCCGTCGTCGGGCAGTCTCACACCACGAACCTACCGGGCGACCTGCGGGACATTTGGTCCCGGTGTTCCGATAGAGTCCGCGTATTCGTGAAGTCTTAGAGGAAGGCTCGTTCGTGGGTCTGAATTTGACCAGGCGCGCCCGCCGTACGGCGTACGGGGCCCTGCTGGGCTCCAGCTTCTTGCTTTTGGGCGCTTGTGACGCCGAAACCGAGAAGCAGATCGACCGCTGGGCGATGCCGGGGAACTCCCCGGGCACCGAGCAGGGGCAGCTGATCTTCGAGCTGTGGAAGGGCGCGTGGATCGCTGCCCTCGTCACGGGCGCGATCACCTGGGCCCTGATCTTCTACGCGTGCTGGCGCTACCGCCGTCGTAGCGAGGATGAGATCCCCGTGCAGACGCGCTACAACCTGCCGCTCGAGATCTTCTACACGATCGCCCCGATCATGATGGTGATCGTCTTCTTCGCGCACACCGTGCGCGTGCAGGAGGCCGTCCTCAACGAGACGCCTCCGCCGGACAACTGTGTCCAGGTGGTCGGCCAGCAGTGGCAGTGGACGTTCAACTACAACGAGTCCTGCGACAACGACAACGGGCCCGTCGTCTACACCTCCGGCACGGGGTCGAACATCCCGACGCTGGTCCTCGAAGAGGGCAAGACCACGGAGTTCAAGCTGTCCTCGCCGGACGTCCTGCACTCGTTCTGGATCACCGGCTTCCTGATGAAGATGGACGTCATCCCCGGTCAGACCGGCGATGAGCGCAACCACTTCTCGGTCACGCCGAACAAGGTGGGCGACTACCGCGGCAAGTGCACCGAGCTCTGCGGTGTCTACCACTCGCGGATGCTCTTCAACGTGAAGGTCATGGACAGCGCGGACTACGCGGCGTACATGGACGGCCTGCGCAAGGACCCGAACTCCACGTCCGACGCGCCGCTCCTCGGCGGCAAGTACGCCACCACCACCGCCGGCTACGACGGTGACGAACACGAGACCGGAGGCCACGAGTGACCGCCACCGCCGCCCCTCTGAGCGACACGGGCCGCAAGCCGCTGGGCACCAACATCTTCCGGCTGCTCACCACGACCGACCACAAGCTGATCGGCAAGATGTACCTCGCGACGTCGTTCGCCTGGTTCATCTTCGGTGGCCTCCTCGCCCTGCTGATGCGTTCCGAGCTGGCCTTCCCGGGCAGCCAGGTCGTCAGCGACGAGACGTTCAACCAGCTCTTCACCATGCACGGCACGATCATGCTGCTGCTCTTCGCGACGCCGCTCTTCTTCGGCTTCGGCAACGTGATCATGCCGCTGCAGATCGGTGCTCCGGACGTCGCGTTCCCGCGGCTGAACATGTTCAGCTACTGGCTCTACCTCTTCGGTGGCCTGATCGCTGGCTCCGGCTTCCTGACGCCCGAGGGCGCTGCGGACTTCGGCTGGTTCGCCTACACGCCGCTGTCCAACGAGGTCCGCTCGCCGGGCATCGGTGGTGACCTGTGGATCATGGGCCTGTGGATGGCCGGTCTCGGCACCATCCTCGGCGCGGTCAACTTCATCACCACGATCATCTGCATGCGTGCACCGGGCATGACCATGTTCCGCATGCCGATCTTCGTGTGGAACACGCTGATCACGGCCCTGCTCGCGCTGCTGGTCTTCCCGATCCTGGCGGGCGCGCTGCTCTCGCTGGAGGCTGACCGACTGCTGGGTGCCCACGTCTTCGACACCGAGCACGGTGGCGCCATCCTGTGGCAGCACCTGTTCTGGTTCTTCGGACACCCCGAGGTCTACATCATCGCGCTGCCGTTCTTCGGCATCGTGACCGAGATCCTCCCGGTCTTCAGCCGCAAGCCGATCTTCGGTTACGTCGGCCTCGTCGGCGCCACGCTCGGCATCGCAATCCTCTCGGTCGCGGTGTGGGCCCACCACATGTTCGTCACCGGTGCGGTCAACCTGGCGTTCTTCTCCGGCATGACCTTCCTCATCGCCGTGCCAACCGGTGTGAAGTTCTTCAACTGGATCGGCACGATGTGGGGCGGCTCGCTGTCCTTCGACACCCCGATGCTCTGGTCGGTCGGCTTCCTGACGACCTTCCTCTTCGGTGGTCTCACGGGCATCATCCTGGCCAGCCCGCCGCTCGACTTCCACCTCTCCGACTCCTACTTCGTGGTGGCGCACTTCCACTACGTGGTGTTCGGCACGGTGGTGTTTGCGATGTTCGCCGGCTTCTACTTCTGGTGGCCGAAGATGACCGGCCGGATGCTCAACGAGACGTTGGGCAAGATCCACTTCTGGCTGCTGTTCATCGGCTTCCACCTGACCTTCCTCATCCAGCACTGGCTGGGTGTCGAAGGCATGCCGCGCCGCTACGCGGACTACCTGCCTGACGACGGCTTCACGGTCCTGAACCAGATCTCGACGGTCGGCGCGTTCCTGCTGGCCTCCTCGACGCTGCCGTTCATCCTGAACGTCTGGATCACCCGCAAGGCGCCGCTCGTCGGTGTCGATGACCCGTGGGGCTGGGGCCGCTCGCTCGAGTGGGCCACCAGCTGCCCGCCGCCGCGGCACAACTTCCACACCCTGCCGCGGATCCGTTCGGAGTCCCCGGCGTTCGACCTGCACCACCCGGAGATCGCGGCCCTCGAGGTCGAGCCTGAGCGCGAGGAGGACGACAAGTGAAGGCAGAGGCATGGATCTTCGGGATCTGCACCGCGTTCTGCGTGCTCGTGACCCCGGCGTACTGGATCGTCACGGACGCCTCCGAGAAGGGCGGTGACTGGACCGGCACGTCGGCCCTGGTCATGACCACCCTGCTGTTCGGCATGGTCACGCTCTACCTCGGCTTCCACGCGACCCGCATGGACCCGCGTCCCGAGGACCGCAAGGACGGCGAGATCGCCGACGGTGCGGGCGAGCTGGGATTCTTCCCGCCCTACTCCTGGTGGCCGCTCTGGTGCTCGCTGGCCCTCACGGTCATCGTGCTCGGCGTCGTCATGGCGTGGTGGCTCTTCGTCATCGGCGCCGTGCTCGGCCTGCTGGCGCTGCAGGGCTGGATCTTCGAGTACTACCGCGGAGAGCACGCGCACTGAGTGCCTGACGCAACAAGAGCCCCGTCCGTGAGCATCACCACGGACGGGGCTCTTGTCGTCCGGGGACCGGTAACCTGTAGCAGAAAACTTTTCGTCACTGGGGGAGACCCGATGTCTCATCGCCTGACCGTTCCTGCGCGCACTGCGTCGGCGCTTGCCGTCCTCGCGCTGCTGACGGGTTGCAGCGAGCTTCCCCCGGCGCTCGGCGGAGAGAAGACTGCTGCTGCGGCGGAGCCCTCGGTGGCGCCCCCTGCTGTCGTGCTCACGTCCAACGCGCAGGGACGCACGGTGCCGATCAGCACCCGTGTGACCGTGACCGCGGCCGAGGGCAAGTTGACCGAGCTCACGCTCACGGCGAGGAACGGCGAGACCGCCGGCACTACCGTGCCGGGCACTGTCCTCGAGGACGGCGTCACCTGGAAGGCGCGCGGTCGTCTCGAGCCCGGCACGCGCTACGTCGCCGCCGGCACCGCAGTCGACTCGTCGGGCGCGACGGTCCCGGTGCGGACGGCGTTCACGACCGAGGTCCTCTCGGACGCCCAGCAGGCGTTCGCGTCGGTCGCTCCGCTCAACGGCGAGACCGTCGGCGTCGGCATGCCGGTCATCGTCACCTTCGACGCCACCGTGACCGACCACGCTGCGCTCGAGCGCCACATGAAGGTCACCAGCACCCCTGCCCAGGCTGGTTCCTGGTACTGGGTGAACGACCGCGAGGTCCACTGGCGCCCCGCGACGTACTGGCAGCCCGGCACGGACGTGAAGGTCGACCTGGACATCAACAGCGTGCCCGCCGGCGAGGGCATCTACGGCCAGGCATCCCGGGTGATCGACTTCAACGTCGGCGACGCCCACGTCTACAAGGTCAACGCGCAAACCCACCAGATGCAGGTCTACTCCAACGGCTCGCTGCTCCGGACCATCCCGATCACCACGGGCCAGGCGGGCTTCGTGACCCGTTATGGCACCAAGGTGATCATGGAGAAGTTCCGTGAGCGCACGATGGACGCCGAGACCACCGGCATCAGCAAGGACGACCCGAACTACTACCGCGTCGAGGGCGTCGAATACGCGATGCGGCTCACCTACTCGGGCGAGTTCATCCACGCCGCCCCGTGGTCGGTGGGCTCCCAGGGCCACGCCAACGTCTCGCACGGCTGCACCGGCATGTCTCCCGCGAACGCCGGCTGGCTCTACGACATGTCGATCCGTGGTGACGTCGTCGAGTACGTCGGCACCGACCGGCCGATGACCTTCTCCAACGGCTGGGGCGACTGGAACCTCTCCTTCGCCGACTACCAGGCCGGCTCCGCCCTCTAACGTCGACACGGCGCGACTTCGGCGTCGACACGGCGCGACTTCGGCGTCGACACGGCGCTTGTGTGCGGTGCTGTCCACAGGAGGGCCGTACGTCGGTGGCGCGGGCGCCTTGGTCCGGGGCAGAACAGGCCCATGACCCTTACCTACCTTGACTGGCTCACGCCACTCGATCTTCCCGTGCCGCAGGACCGACCCTTCACGACGGCCGAGGCCGTTCGCCTACTTCGAAATCCCGACGCGGTCCGCGCGGCTGTGCGCGGCGGACTCCTGGTCTCGCCTGTGCGCGGCGTGTATCACGTCGCTACCCTCGACGACGATCTGTCGCTCCGACTCGACTGCCTGCGTCTGGTGGTGCCGCGCGATGCGGTCATCTGCGATCGCACGGCTGGCTGGCTTCATGGTGCGCCGCGGATTCTCGCACCCGGAAGCCACCTCGTCGTGCCGGCGGTTGACGCCTATCTGCCACTGGGGCGTCGGCTCCGCAACGGTCTTGCCGAGAGCGGCTCGCGGGGACTGCGTGCCGAGGACGTGGTGACGATCGGTGGGCTGACGGTCACTACGCCGTTGCGGACGGCATGTGACCTTGGCCGACTCCTTCATCGTGATCAAGCGATCGCTGCGCTCGACAGCATGCTTCGGATCGAGGAGTTCAGCCGGGAGGACCTCCTCCGCGCGCCGCGGAGGTTCCCGCGCTATCGGGGTGTGGTCCAGCTTCGGGAGCTGGTGCCGCTCGCGGACGGCCGATCCCAGTCGCCGGGGGAGAGCGTCCTCAGGCTGCGATGGATCGACTGTGGTGATCTGCCGCGCCCCGTGCCGCAGTGGGAGGTCGTCACGCCGTGGGGCTCGCGCTTCCTGGATCTGGCCCTGCCGGAGCTGAAGTACGCCGGGGAGTACGACGGCGAGGAGTTCCATGGTCCGGATCAGGAGGAGCACGACGAGGAACGGCGAGGGTGGCTACGGGAAGGCGGCTGGATCATCGATGTCTTCCGCAAGGAGCACGTGTACGGCCCGCAGCAGGACGCCGAGGTGCGGTTGCGCGGGGGAGTGGCCGAGGCTCTGACGCGTCGGCGTGCGTAGTGAAACGCCGAAGTCGCGCCGTGTCGACGGGGAAGTTGCGCCGTGTCGACCTCGAAGTAGGGACGTGTCGGCGGAAATGGAGGAAGGGCCCGAGCGACCCCCTTCGGGGTGCCCGGGCCCTTCTCAGCGATCAGTGGCGCAGGGTCTCGTCGGACACCGAGTGGTGGCCGTCGAACTGGTGGCCATCGGCCGCGTGGTCGAGACCCGCCTCGAGCTCGTGCTCGTGCTCGGCGTGGTGGTGGCCCTCTTCGAGCTCCGCCGCGGTCGGCTTCTGCACGTTGTCGGCGTACATGAACGACGACAGCTTGGAGCGCAGCTCCTGGACCCGATAGCCCTTGTCGGCAACACCGTCAGCGTCGGTCTTGCTGGCGGGGGGCAGGACCTCGTCGCGCTCACGGGCGGTGAGAGCGAAGGCCTTCTCCTCGCTGATCGGCAGGTGCCGCTCGGAGTAGCCACCCTCGGCGGAGCGCATGATGATGCCGGTCTCGTAGCCGTGCAGCAGGGTCTCGTTGTCGTGACGCTGCAGCGCGATGCACCAACGCTTGGCGATCATGAAGACGATCACCGGGACCACGAAGACAGCCGCACGCATGAACCACGTGATGTGCTCCATGTTCATGTGGAACTGCGTGGCGATGATGTCGTTGCCGCCCGCGGCCCAGAGCAGGCCGTAGACGGTCACCATCGCGGCGAGGAACGCCGTGCGGGTCGGGGCGTTGCGCGGGCGGTCGAGCAGGTGGTGCTCGCGCTTGTCGCCGGTGACCCAGGCCTCGAGGAACGGCCACGCCAGGATCAGCGCGAGCAGTGCCATCGGAGCGACCTGGCCGGGAAGGAAGATGTTCCACGACAGGGTGGTGCCGAACAGGTGCGTCTCCCAGCCCGGCATGATCCGGAGGAGTCCCTCGGCGATGCCCATGTACCAGTCAGGCTGCGAGCCTGCGGTGACCTTGGACGGGTCGTAGGGGCCGTACTTCCAGATCGGGTTGATCGACAGCAGGCCACCCATGAGCGCGGTGACGCCGAAGACGATGAAGAAGAAGCCACCGGCCTTGGCGGCGTACACGGGCATCATCGGGTAGCCGACGACGTTCTCCTCGGTCTTGCCGGGGCCCGCCCACTGGGTGTGCTTGTGGTAGACGATCAGCAGCATGTGCGCCGCGATGAGCGCGAGCAGCAGACCGGGGATCAGCAGCACGTGGACGGTGTACAGGCGGGGGATGATCGCCTCGCCGGGGAACTCGCCGTCGAACATGAAGAACGACATGTAGGTGCCCACGAGCGGAGTGGCCTTGATCAAGCCGTCTGCGATGCGGAGACCCGTGCCGGACAGCAGGTCGTCGGGGAGCGAGTAGCCCGCGAAGCCCTCGACCACACCGAGCAGGATCAGCACGCCACCGATGAGCCAGTTGACCTCACGCGGCTTGCGGAACGCGCCGGTGACGAAGACACGCATCATGTGGATGAGCATCGCGGCGATGAACAGCATCGCGGCCCAGTGGTGCATCTGGCGGAGCAGGAGACCGCCACGGACGTCGAAGGAGATGTCCAGCGAGGTCGCGTAGGCCTGCGACATCTCGACGCCGCGGAGCTGGTCGTAGGAGCCCTGGTACTGGATCTCCGCCATCGAGGGGACGAACCAGAAGGTCAGGAAGACACCGGTGACGAGAAGTACGACGAAGCTCCACAGGGCGATCTCGCCGAGCATGAAGCTCCAGTGGTCCGGGAAGACCTTGCGGATCATCTTCTTGTTCGAGGAGGCGAGACCGAGCCGGTCGTCGGCCCACTTCACAGCCGCGGCACCCTTGGCGGCTGCCTTGGACTGCGCGGGGTTCGTGCCGTTGGTCTTGGCGACGTCATCGGTCATTTGGAGTCACGCTCCCAGTAGCTCGGGCCCACGGGTTCCTTGAAGTCGCTGGTCGCGACGAGGTAGCCCTCGTCGTCGACCGAGATCGGCAGCTGCGGCAGCGCACGCGCGGCCGGGCCGAAGACGACGCGGCCCTTGTCGGCCAGGTCGAACGTGGACTGGTGGCAGGGGCAGAGCAGGTGGTGCGTCTGCTGCTCCCACAGGGAGATCGGGCAACCCACGTGGGTGCAGATCTTCGAGTAGACGACGATGCCTTCGTGGCCCCACTCGGCGGTCGCGTCGGAGAGGTCCTTCGTCTCCATGCGTGCCACGACGACGGCGGCCTTGGTCTTGGCGGCCTGCAGCGCAGCGCCGTGGACGAAGGTCTGCTCGATCTCCTCGCGCTCCTCAGCGGTGGCGCGGGGGTCGAACGCGTGCACGAGGCCCTGGGGCTCGGCGTTCAGGAGCGTGCCGACCTCCAGGTCCGACGGCTTGAGCCAACGGCCGCTCACGTCGACGACGATGCGGGTGTCAGCCTTCCAGAAGGTCGTCTCCAGCGTCTTGCGGCGCAGTGACGGGGTGGCGACAGGACCGAGGTCGGTCAGCGCGACGACGGCGGGCAGGCCGACGAAGCCGAGTGCACCGAGCAGCGTGTTGCGGACCAGGGGACGGCGGGCGATGCCCGACTCCTCGATGCCCTGCGCCAGGTCGGCGAGGACCTGGGCGCGGTCCTCCTCGGAGGAGGCGGCCGGGTGGCGGAGCTCGGAGATCTCGTGGTCACCCATGAGCTTGCGGGCCCAGTGGATGACGCCGACGCCGATCAGCAACAGCGCGAAGCCGAGCGTCAGGCCGAGGAAGAGCGTCGAGGACCCCAGACCCATGAAGGTGTCGTGCTCGTCCTTGATGTCGAACGTGTAGTACGACACGACGAACAGGACGGCGGACAGCATCGAGAGCAGGAACATCGCGGCGACCTGGCGCTCAGCGCGTCGCTCGGCGCCGGGGTCGACATCGGTCGGTCGCGGAAGGTGCGCCGGGAGACCCGGGTTCGCGATCGGCTCCTCAGCCCCCTGAACGGTGGCCGGGAGGTGGGTGTCGTTGTGGTCGGTCACGCTTCTTCCTTCTTCTCAGAGCGCGCGGTGTGGGCAGCGATCCAGTAGGCGAAGCCCACCAGTCCACCGATGCCCACCAGCCAGGCGAACAGACCCTCGGACACGGGGCCGAGGCCACCCATGCCGAAGCCGCCGTAGGACGGGGTCTGCTCCCGGTCCTCGATCGACTCGAGGTAGGCGATGATGTCCCGCTTGTCCTCGGGGGTGAGTGCGGCGTTGGGGAACACCGGCATCTGCTGCGGGCCGGTCAGCATGGCCTCGTAGATGTGCTTCTCATCGACGCCCTTGAGCTTCGGGGCGAACTTGCCCCACGGCATGGCGCCGCCGGAGCCGTCGAAGTTGTGGCAGGCGGTGCAGTTCGTGAGGAACAGCTGGCCGCCGCGGACGATCGCAGCGCGCCGGTCGTCGTCGGAGAGACCCGCGACAGCGTCGAGGTCGTACTCCTCCTGCGCGGGCTCGGCCGGGCCGGGGCCCATCGAGGCGACGTACGCCGCGAGGTACTCGACTTCCTCGGCGGAGAAGACGTCGGGCTTGCGCAGCGCCTGCTTGCCCGGCTGGACCATCGGCATGCGGCCGGTCTCCACCTGGAAGTGGACTGCAGCGGCACCGACACCAGCGAGGGACGGGCCGAGGTTGCCCTTGCCGTCCTGGGTCAGGACGCCTTCGCCGTTCTGCCCGTGGCAGGTGGCGCAGGAGAGCAGGAAGAGCTTGCGGCCGGCGTCGATCTTCTCCTGCTGGGAGAGGCCGTCGGAGCCCTCTTCCGCGTTCGCAGGAGCGAAGGCGGCGAAGAAGCCGCCCATGACCAGCAGCCCGAGCGCGATGACGAGCAGGCCCGCGAACGGCCCGCGGCGGTGCCGCGAGATTCGTCCAGCGGAGCGATTCAGGAGTCGCACGTGATTCAGTCCTCGATCTGTCAGGAAACTGCTGGGTTACTTGATGACGTAGATGGTCAGGAAGAGACCGATCCACACCACATCGACGAAGTGCCAGTAGTAGGACACGACGATCGCGGTGACTGCCTGCTCGTGAGTGAAGCGGCGCGCCAGGTAGGTCCGTCCGAGGACGAACAGGAAAGCGATGAGACCACCGGTGACGTGCAGACCGTGGAAACCGGTGGTGAGGTAGAAGACCGTGCCGTAGGCGTCAGAGGGGATGGTCAGGCCCTCGTGGATGAGCTCGGCGTACTCGAGCGCCTGGCCACCGATGAAGACGGCGCCCATGAGGTACGTGAGGATGAACCACTCGCGCAGGCCCCAGCCCTGGGTCTTGCCCCAGAAGTGCCAGATTGCGCCACCACGGCCCACCTGACCACGCTCAGCGGCGAAGACGCCCCACTGGCAGGTGACCGAGGAGAGCACCAGGATGATGGTGTTCGTCGTGGAGAACGGGACGTTGAGGAGCTCCGTCTTGTCCGCCCACAGACCCGGGAGCTGTGCCCTGATCGTGAAGTACGACGCGAAGAGGGCAGCGAAGAACATCAGCTCGGAGGAGAGCCAGATGATCGTGCCCACCGAGACCATGCTCGGACGGTCGTGATGCCCGTGCAGACGGGATGCCGGAATCGCAGTTGCTGTCGCCACGGGCGCCATTATGTCGATACTCGGGCCTGAGGGCACCCCGACCCCCGCATGTTGGTCGTTCTAAAGTTCACACCGTGCTCCTTCCCCTCGTCGCCAGCGCTCCCGACCTCCCCAGATTCACGCTGGAGCGGGTGTTCACGGAGTGGTCACTCGACCCATTCCTCTTCGTCGCGACCGTGTGGGCTGCCGGCCTCTATCTCTGGGGTGTCGCCGTCCTGCGCCGCCGTGGAGACCACTGGCCGATCGGCCGGACCCTCTCGTTCGTGGTCGTCGGCATGGGTGCGTTCTTCTTCGCGACCTCGTCGGGGATCTCGGCGTACGACACGACGCTGCTGAGCGTCCACATGGTCCAGCACATGATCCTGGCGATGGTCGTCCCGCTCGCGCTCGCGCTCGGTGCCCCCGTGACACTGGCCCTGCGCACGCTGCCCGGGACCTCGACCCGGGGACCGCGGCACTGGCTGCTTGCGGTGCTCCACTCGAAGGTGGTCGCGGTGCTGTCGTTCCCGCCGGTCACCCTCGGCCTCTACATCGTCTCGCCGTGGGCCCTCTACTTCTCCGGCTGGTACGACGCGGCGCTGAGCTCGGCGTACGTCCACGAGATGATGCACGTCCACCTGGTGCTGGTCGGATCGCTCTTCTTCTGGCCCCTGCTCGGCATCGACCCGGTGCCCGGGCGTGTGGCGTGGCCGTTCCGCCTGTTGATGGTCTTTCTCACACTGCCGTTCCATGCCTTCCTGGGCGTCACGATCATGGCCCAGAAGGAGCTGATCGGCGGCGCGCACTACGAGGCGCTGCGCGAGGGGCCGATGGGCGCCTGGCTTCCCTCGGTGGCCGATGACCAGCAGCTCGCGGGCGGCATCCTGTGGGCTGCGGGCGATGTGGTGGGCCTGATCTTCTTCGCGGTCCTCTTCACGCAGTGGGTGCGCGACTCGATGAAGGAGGCGGCGCGCGAGGATCGGCGCCTCGACCTGCTGGAGCGCAGGGATACGATGCGCGAGTGAGCCAGATCACGACTTTGAAGGTCCTCGTCTACAGCGACGACTCCACGACCCGCCGCCAGGTGCTCCTCGCGCTCGGATCGCGGCCGCACCCTGACCTGCCCGAGCTCGAGTACGTCGAGGTCGCGACCGAGCCGGTGGTGATCCAGCAGCTCGACTCGGGCCGGATCGACCTGGCCATCCTCGACGGTGAGGCCGTGCCGGCCGGTGGGCTCGGCATCGCCCGCCAGCTCAAGGACGAGATCCACAACTGTCCGCCGCTGCTGGTGCTGACCGGCCGGCCGCAGGACGCGTGGCTGGCCACCTGGTCGCGTGCCGATGCGGCAGTGCCCCAGCCGCTCGACCCGATCCAGCTGGCCGAGGTCGTGGTCCGGCTGCTCCGCGCTCGCGTCCCCGCGGCCGGCTGACGTTCCCGTGGATGCCGGTGAGCTGCGCGCGGCGCAGGCGCCGCTCAAGGAGCGCTATCGCGAGGATCCGGCCTCGGCGGTGACGCCGGTGCACGCCACGGGCGACTTCGGCGACGAGGGCATCACCGCCACGATCGACGGTTTCGCCGGTCCCGTGCGCGCTGGTCTGCACCGCGCCACCGGGGGCGACGGCTCGGATGCCTGCAGCGGCGACATGCTGATGGAGGCCGTCCTCGGCTGCGCCGGCGTCACGCTCCGCAGCGTCGCGACCGCCATGGGCATCTCGATCCGGTCCGCTTCCCTGGTGGCCGAGAGCGCGTTCGATGCGCGCGGCACGCTCGGTGTCGACCGGTCCGTGCCGGTGGGAGTCGGGCCGATCACGGTCACGGCGACGTTCGACACCGACGCGGACCAGGCCACCCTCGATCGCCTCGGGTCGCTGGCCGAGCGCTACTGCGTGGTGGGGCAGTCGCTGGCGACGCCGCCGACCATCGTCGTACGCCGTGCGGGCGGTCCACTAACCTCAGGCGCATGACGCACAGCTGGCCCGACGTCCTCGCCACCCTGGTCACCCGCACGGACCTGTCTGCCGAGCAGTCGGCCTGGGCCATGGGCGAGGTCCTCTCCGGTGAGGCCACTCCGGCACAGATCGCGGGGTTCGTGATCGCGCTGCGCACCAAGGGCGAGACTGTCGAGGAGGTCTCCGGCCTGCTCGACGCGATGTACTCCCACGCCACGCCCCTGGAGATCGACGGCCGAGCGCTCGACATCGTCGGCACTGGCGGTGACCGCACCTTCTCCGTGAACATCTCCTCGATGGCGGCCATCGTCGCCGCGGGTGCCGGTGCCCGGATCGTCAAGCACGGCAACCGTTCGGCATCCTCCAAGTCCGGCTCCGCCGACGTGCTGGAAGCCCTCGGCGTCCGGCTCGACCTCACGCCCGACCAGGTGGTCTCGGTGCTCGACAAGGCCGGGATCACCTTCGCGTTCGCGCCGACCTTCCACTCCGCGATGCGCCACACGGCCGTCCCGCGCCGCGAGCTCGGCATCGGCACGATCTTCAACTTCCTCGGTCCGCTCGCCAACCCGGCCCGTCCTGCTGCCCAGGCGATCGGCTGCGCCGACCTGGGGATGGCTCCCGTCATGGCCGGTGTCTTCGCCGACCGCGGCGTGGACGCCTGGGTCTTCCGCGGTGACGACGGCCTCGACGAGCTGACCACGACCACCACCTCCACGATCTGGCGTGTGCACGAGGGCGTCGTCGAGAAGATCGCCCTCGACCCGACCGCGCTGGGTCTGCCGCTGGCGACCGTCGAGGACCTGCGCGGTGGCGACACCGCCCACAACGCCGATGTCGTGCGCCGCCTGCTCGATGGCGAGACGGGACCGGTCCGCGACGCGGTGGTCCTCAACGCCGGGGCGGCGCTGGCGATCTACGACACCGTCGGTGGCGACGTACTCGAGAAGATCGCGGCGGGCATGGAGCGTGCTTCGGCAGCGATCGACTCGGGCGCGGCCGCCGGCTCCCTCGAGAAGTGGGTCGCTGCCTGCGCCTCGGTCTGAGCACAGATCAGGTGTCGAGCACCCAGCTGTCGCCCTCGCGGCGGAAGCCGACGTTGCCGTAGTAGGCGTTGACCATGCGCGGCGACGTCAGCACGTGGCGCACGCCGCGGGTCGCGAGCATGCCGCTGCGGCGCCAGACGAACTCGCCAGGGGAGAAGTCGCGGTACTTGCGGGTGACGTAGTCCAGGCGGACCTCGGCGGTGTCGCCCTGGATCTCGAGTACGACGACGCCGAGCGTCTCGTCGCCCTTCTGCACCAGGTAGACCGTGCACCCCGAGGTGCTGCCCAGGCCGGCAGCGTCGAAGTCCGGCTGGAACCGCGCGATGTCAGCGGCGTGCACCTCGAGGACGTGGAGCAGGTAGGTGTCGTCGGGCTTGACCTGCAGCACCTCGAACGCGGTCGAGTCGTGGCGCTCGCGCAGGAGCCGGGTGACGAACCAGGCGTTCACCGAGCAGAGCACCACGTTGAGCGCGACCATCGGCCAGACCTCGAGCGCAGAGTTGAAGGCGACGAGGAGTCCACAGGCGATCAGGTTGAGCACCCGGAAGCGCAGCACCCGTGCCTGGAGAAGGGACAGCACGACGAGGGCGGAACCGCCCCAGCCGACCACATCCCACATGTCCACGGCCGCAGGCTAGTCGCTTTGTGTGCTCCACACGTTGCGATCGTGAGTCAGGACACCGCTGCGCCACTCATTGGGGGAGGCCCGAGCGGCGCAGCGGTGCTGACTGCTCCCTCCCAGGAACAGTCGTTTCACCGTAGAGGCGCCGCCGGGCGTGGTCTCGGACAACCGAGGGCAAACGTCCGGAGGGGCGACAAGAAATGGCCGATCGGGGGACAAAAGTCCCGCTTGCCAATCTTGAGGTGTCAGTCCGGGGTGTCAGTCCAGGCCGAGGTCGAAGGTGGCTTCGAGGTCGACCTTGGAGTAGGCCCGGTAGGCGATGTGCGTCTCGGTGTCCGTGATGCCGTCGACTGAACGCAGCTTCTCGGCGACGACGTTGGAGAGCTGCTCGTGCTCCTTCACCCGCACCATCGCGATGAGGTCGGTGCGTCCGGTGACGGAGTAGACCTCCGAGACACCCTCGATGTCAGCGACTGCCTCAGCGACCTGAGGAATGCGGGAGACGTCGGCCTTGATGAGCACGATGGCGGTGATCATGGATCGAGAGTAGGGCAGTCGGGCGCGTGGTCAGCGAGCGGGCCGTCTTGTCGGGCGATCGGCCAGAGTGCGACCGTTCGGCGGATTCAGGGCCAGTAGCCCCACTAGCGTGGCTGGGTGACCACCGACAACGCGCTCAGGACGATTCCGGTGGCACGCGTTCATCCGGTGGCCGTGCTCTATACGGCAACCGCGTTCACCGGCGCGGCGCTGCTGTTCCTGGTCGAGCCGATGGCGGCGCGCCTGCTCCTTCCGTCGTACGGCGGCGCGGCAAGCGTGTGGGCGACATGCACTCTGTTCTTCCAGGTGGTGCTGCTTCTCGGCTACGTCTTCGTCCACGTCACCTCACGATTCGGACCACGCCGGCAACCGTTGATCATGGTGCCGCTGCTGGTGTTGCCGCTGCTGGTGCTCCCGCTCGCCCTGCCAGCCGACGCCGCTCCCGAGTCGTCACCTGTGTGGTGGCTGCTGCGGACCCTCGTGATCATGGTCGGACTGCCATTCGCGGTGCTGACGACGACCGGACCCGTGCTCCAGCGTTGGTACTCGTGGCTCGACGTCCCTCGCGCTCACGACCCGTACTTCCTCTATGCGGCCAGCAACGTCGGGAGTTTCGTCGGCCTGCTCGCCTATCCCTTCGCTGTCGAGCCGCACCTGGCCCTCCACGAGCAGCGGATGTGGTGGTCGGCTGCCTTCGTCGTCTTTCTGGGGCTGGTGACCACGTGCGGGCTGACCGCCTTCCGCGGTCGACGCACTGCTGAGGCAGCGCCGCGCACAGCACGTCCCTCCACCCGCACGATGCTGATCTGGCTGGCGCTCGCGTTTCTGCCGTCGTCGCTGATGCTCGGCGTGACTGCACACATCACCACCGACGTCGCGCCGATCCCGCTCCTGTGGGTCATGCCGCTGGCCATCTACCTGGCAACCTTCGTGGTCGCCTTCGGGGGTCGGGGGCGTCGCCGTCCGGCCCGCATGGCCACGATCGCGCTGGTGCTCGTGATCGGGACCCGCGCGATGACGTTTGCGGAGCAGTCACTTCCGCTTCCGTTGACGGTGGGGGCACACCTGGCGATGCTCGCGGTCGTTGCCTACGTGGCTCACGCCATCCTGGCTGCGGATCGTCCACCCGCCGATCACCTCACCTTGTTCTTCGTGGTGATCTCCATCGGTGGCGCTCTGGGTGGACTCCTCAACGGGCTAGTAGCGCCCTTGGTCTTCGACCGGGTGATCGAGTACTCGCTGGTCCTTGCCGGTGTTCCACTGTTGTGGCTCGCCGTGGGAGCAACCCGCTGGATCGCGCTGTCGATGGCCGCGCTGCTGGTGGTCGGATCGTTCACGACGCTCCAGCGTGGCGAGGTGCTCGCGCGTTCCCGGACCTTCTATGGCTCGTATGTAGTGATCGAGCAATCAGACCGGGTCGATTTCGGGCACGGCACGACGGTCCATGGATTCCAGTCGACACAGCCGGGGAAGCGCAACGAACCGACGGCCTACTACGCGCGCAGCGGCCCGCTGGCAGACGTCTTCGAGCACTTCGGCTCGCTGGCGAGAGACATCACCGCCGTCGGGCTGGGCGCAGGCACCATGGCGGCGTACGGCTCGAGAGGCCAGAAGATGCGGTTCATCGAGATCGACCCCGAGGTCATTCGCCTGGCGAGCGACACCCGCAACTTCACCTTCTTGTCCGCCTCCGCGGCAGATGTCGAGATGATCGCCGGCGATGGTCGGCTCAAGGTGGCTGAGCTTCCGCCGGCGTCGACTGACCTTCTGGTCCTCGACGCGTTCAGCTCCGATGCGGTGCCGGTCCACCTGCTGACCGCCGAGGCGTTTGCGGAGTATGCCTCCCGGGTCCGTCCCGGCGGCGCGATCGTCGTCCACATCAGCAACAACTACTTCGACCTCCGCGGGGTTGTCGCCGGGGCAGCCGCCGGTCTTGGCTGGGATTCAGCGATCGGACAGGGCGGTGAGAAGCCTCTAGGGAGGCTGTCGGTGTGGGTGACGCTCAGCCCCGACGGCGGTCTGGCGGATGTCCTCACCGACGAATCCGGCTGGGCGCCGCTTGATGGAGCGCCGCGTGATGCCTGGACCGACGACCACGCGTCGCTACTGGACGTCCTGCGCTGAATCAGCGGACCGGTCGATGCAGCAGAGTCAGCGCGCGGCGCTCGTCGAACGGCACCAGCGAGTCGCGGGACCGGTTGACCGCATCGTGAAGCGCGAGGTGGCGCCCCGCGCCGCCGACCGGGCAGGTCCACTCGCCGTCGACATCGACCAGCCGCACTCCGTCCCGCTCCAGCCAGCGCAGCACCTGCTCGGACTCCTCGGCCGTCGCGGCAGGCGTCGGGCCGGGTGCGGGCCGAACGGTCTCCGCAGAGCTGCGCAGCTGCTCGACCCAGATCGACGCATCGGCGCCGGAAGGAATCACGCCGGCAGCAGCGAGGCGCCCGAAACGGACCACGTGAACCTCCCACTGGCCGGCGTCCTCGCGCAGGGCGGCCACCACCTCCGGACAGCGGGTCAGAGCGGAGAGCCGCTGGGTGTGCGCGGCGGCGCGAAGGAATCCGGACAGCCGGTCTCGGTGGACCGCCGCCTCCTCGAAACGCTCGTCGGCGGCCAGCCGGTCCATGCGCTCGTTGATCGTCGCGACGACGTCGTCGGGATTGCGCAGCAGTGACTCACGCAGCTGCGCCACCAGCTCGGAGTACGCCGAGGCGTCGGTGCTGCCGTCACACGGAGCCACGCACCGGTCCATCTCGGCAAGAACGCACGCCGAGCGCGATGGCTCGATCGGGAGCCGGTCGTTGCACTGCCGGATCGGGAACGCGTCGTGGAGGGCGCTCAGGCAGCGCTCTGCTGTCTTCTTCGAGGAGAACGGGCCCAGGTAGTCGGCGTCGTCGTCGAGCACGCGCTTGACCAGCGAGAGCCGCGGCCAGGGCTCTCGCGTCAGCTTGAGGAAGTGGGCCTTCTCCGGGTTGCGTGAACGTCGGTTGTAGCGCGGCTTGTGCTCGGCGATCAGCCGGAGCTCACGGACGGAGGCCTCGAGCGGAGTGGCGCACTCAATGCCCGTGACCTCGGTGGCCAGGCCGACCATCTCGCCCATGCGGGACCGGGTCTCGGAGGCCGTGAAGTAGGACCGGACGCGCGTGCGCAGGTCCTTGGAGGTGCCGACGTAGAGCACCCGCGCGCGGTCGTCGCGGAACAGGTAGACCCCGGGGGCGTGGGGGAGCCCCTCGGCCAGGTGGCGCTTCTTGCGCTGGGCAGTGGTGACGCGCGAGGAGAAGGTCTGCAGCTCCTCGAGGGTGTGCACACCGAGACCGCCGAGCCGCTCCATCAGCCCGTGGAGGACGTCGACCGTGGCGCGGGCATCGGCGAGCGCGCGGTGGTTGGGCGTCGTCGTGGCCCCGAAGAGCTGCGCGAGCGAGGAGAGCTTGCAGTTGGGGGCGTCGTCGCGGGTGATCACCCGGCGAGCCAGCTTGGCGGTGTCGAGCACCTCGAACCGTGGCCAGACCCGGCCCTGCTGCTCGTTGAAGTGCTGCAGGAAGCCGATGTCGAACGGCGCGTTGTGGGCAACCAGCACAGATCCCGCGGCGAACTCGAGAAAGGCCGGCAATGCCGACTCGATCGGGGGAGCGGTGGCCACCATCGAGTTGGAGATGCCGGTCAGGACCGCGATGAACGGCGGGATCGCGGTGTGCGGATTGACCAGCGTCTGGAACTCGCCGAGCACCTCGCCGCCGCAGACCTTCACCGCACCGATCTCGGTGATCATCGACCCGCCGGCCGCGGACCCGCCGGTGGTCTCCAGGTCGACGACGCAGAAGGTGAGGTCACGCAACGGCCGCCCGAGCTCGTCGAAGCTCCGCTGGGACTCCCAGCGGGACCGGACGGGTGTGGCGGCGGTGCTCATGACGCTGACGCTAGGCCGGACCACCGACAGAGCCGGGACGACGCGCCCTGCCCGACCTCGCCCGCGCATTCGGCATTGTTGACCCACGCGGGCGACCCGGGCTCTACCCTCGGCTGATGGGCGAGGGAAGGTCCGTGGCAGACAGGTGGTTCACGCGCGAGCGAATGCGCAACTACCCCGTGATCGTTGTCGTCCTCTCCGCGACGGTCTGGCTCGGCACCATCGCCGCGGGGGATCTTCCTCTCGTCCTTGGCGGACAGGTAGTCCTTCCAGACTTCCTTGCCTACTGGACCGGGGGGCGCGGTCTCGTCGAGGGTTTCGGCGCAGACCTCTACGACCCTGCCCGACAAGGACCCCTCCAGCAGGAGGAAGTTCCAGGCATGACGGGCTTCTCCTGGTTCGTCGCGCCCCCGTTCGTCGCCGTGCTGCTCGCGCCACTCGGGGCGCTTGCCTACCTCGTGGCGGCGTTCTGCTTCGCAGTGATCAACGGGTTGGCCCTGGCGGTCATCATCCGTGGCCTGCTGCACCTGGCGCCGGGCATTCGTCGTGAGGACCGCCGCTTGGTCGTTCTGGGATGCGTTGCGTTCCCGCCGGTGTTCGAAGCGTTCGCAGCCGGACAGATGAGCCTGATCTTTCTGGCCCTGTGGGTGACGGCGATGCGGTGCGCGGCCGATGGCAGGCCGGTCTGGGCGGGCATGCTCCTTGCGCTGGCAGCCTTCAAACCGCATCTGGTGCTGCTCGTGCCATGTGCCCTCATTGCCCGCCGCGACTGGCGGGCCCTTGCCGGGTATGTCGTCGTTGGCAGCGGACTGTTGCTGGTCTCGTTTGCCGCGGTCGGTCAGCGTGGGATGCGGAACTGGGTCGACGCTCTCGGCAGCGCCGCCTACCGCGAGCTCGTTGGGTCGGGGCAGGCGTGGAAGACGATCTCCCTGGCCGCATGGGGAGAGTCCCTGCCCGCGACACGCGGTTTGGGCATCCTGTCGCTGGGAGTCGGTGCCATTGCGGTCTTCATGGCGGCCCGCACGTCGCTCCCGGATCCCCTTCGGGACCTTGCCGTCCTCAGCCTGTTGACGGTGGTGTTTTCCCCGCACGCGATGCTCTACGACGGCGTGCTCCTCCTGCCCATCGCCATCTGGCTGCTCTCGGCGGGACTCCTGGTGAGGGCGCGCTGGTTGCTGCTGGTCATCTGGGTGCTCCTCTTCTCCACCTCGATGAGGCACGCCCTTGCCGAGGCTGTGCCTCTTCTGGGCTGGGCCGACCTGCCCCTCGCTGCTCTGCCGATGGCTGTCCTCGTATGGCGCCTCCGTCAGCTGGATGGGACGGACCGGGCCAGGGCGACGCGCTCCTCTCGCCGGCCCTAGGCTGTTCCCCGACGAGTGGCTCGACCGGCGAGCGCACCGACGACACAAGGAGCGACTCAGTGAGCGCACCGATCCCCGACGCAGCGCACCGCTGGCGCTGCGGTGGCTGCGGCAACCTCACCCGCTTCGACGTGACGCGCACGCGCAAGACGAGCGAGTACTGGCACTTCGACCTCGCCGGTGACCACACCATCGAGGAGACCGAGCTGCGCTCCGAGGTCGTCGAGGCCGTGAGCTGTCGCTGGTGCGGTCGCGACGACGCGATCGAGCTGGTCGACCGCAACTCCGTCCAGGGCTGATTCACGCCTTACCCACTCGCCCCGCGGAGTACGACGACACGCGGGCGCCGCGCTGCGACGTACGGTCTTGTCGGTGGTGCCTGTCAGCCTGCGCTGCATGACGACACTCATCGATTGCGACACCTGCGTGGTGCGCGGACTGGCCTGCCACGACTGCGTGGTGACGGTGCTCCTCGGTCCGCCGCCCGAGCTCTCCTTCGACGACGACGAGCGCCGTGCGCTCGACGTCCTGGCTGGCTCAGGGCTGGTCCCACCCCTGCGTCTGGTGACGCCTCTCACAGGACCGGATGTGGCCTCGGCCTAGTGTCGGGTTTGCCGCCCTCTGACCCCTCCGCGTACCCTGAGGGGAACTCAGGCGCCCGTCACAGGCGGTCACACGGACCGGCTCGGGCGCCACGCTGAATTCGGCGCCGTGACGGGGAAGTCGCGGAGCCGGAGCCGGGGAACCACGTTTTCCTGGGGTGCATCGCACGTGAGTCGGACTCGGGATCCGGGGAGCGTGCGTAGGGCTTCTTTGTGCCTGAACCCGACAGCTCACCCGGCAAGCGTTGACAAAGAGGGAGTACCCCCGCTTGATGCGCCACGGCCAGAAGCGAATCATCACGGCCCTGACCGGCACCTGTGCGATGTTCACCATCGCGCTCGTCCCGATGTCGCCCTCGTCCGCCGAGCCCGACATCGACGACGTCAAGGCTCGCGTCGAGCGCCTTCACACGCAGGCCGAGCAGGCTTCTGAGCGTTACAACGACGCCCGGATTCTCCGCGACAAGCTCGAGCAGGACCTGGCCGACGTCAAGGCCGACGAGAAGGCCCAGCAGGCCGTCGTTGCTGAGATCGAGTCCGCTGTCGACGAGGCGATCACCGCCCAGTACGAAGGCCACGCGCTCTCGGCGACCGGCGAGATGGTCGCCAGCGAGGACCCGGGCCAGTTCCTCACCCAGCTCACCACCCTGCACGCCTACAACGACGTGCAGTCCGAGACCCTCGCGTCCTACGACAAGGCGCGCCAGGCCCTCGACATCCGCCACGACGCCGTTGCCGAGCGTGCCGCCGAGCTCAAGTCCGTGGCCAAGCGCCTGGCCAAGGAGAAGGCCGAGGTCGAGGCCAAGACCGCAGCCGCGAAGAAGATCCTCGACGGTCTCGAGCAGGCCGAGATGGAGCGTTACCTCGCCGAGGTGAGCCGTGGCAACGTGACCCGCATCCCCGAGGTCAGCGCCTCGGGTCGTGCCGCTGCCGCCGTGCAGTTCGCTCTCGCCCAGATCGGTGACCCCTACGTGTGGGGCGCCGCTGGCCCCGGCTCGTGGGACTGCTCCGGCCTGACGATGGCCGCCTGGGGCGCCGCGGGCGTCGGCCTGCCGCACTCCTCGGCCGCACAGTCCGGCACGGGCACGCGGATCAGCATCAGCCAGCTCCAGCCGGGCGACCTCGTCTTCTACTACAGCCCGATCAGCCACGTCGCGATGTACATCGGCGGCGGCAAGATCGTGCACGCCCCGCACTCGGGCGCTGTCGTCTCGATCGCCGAGCTCAACCGGATGCCGATCACCACGGCCGTCCGACCGGGTTGATCCAGCTGCCCGACCAGCTCACTGCCGAGGCCGGCCGTCCACACACGTGGCCGGCCGGCCTCGCTGCTCTCCTCGCGACCCTGCTGGTCAGCCCGTTCCTGCTGGCTGGATGCGGGGGACCGGAGCAGGTCCCGGCGCCGCAGTCGCAGCCCGTACGCCGCGACCTCGCGGCGGATGTGTTCGCCCGGCTGCAGGATGCCCTGGCCGATCGTGACGCGAAGGCCGCTGCCGCGCTGGGCGACGACAGGGGCAGTCCGCTGCTCGGCGATGTCGCTGCCAACGCCGAGGCACTCGACGTACGCGATGTCTCCTTCCGGATGATCGACGAGGACCCGGTGCTCACCGCGACCCTGCCGCGAGGCCAGTGGGCCGCCGCGGTGGAGGCCACCTGGCGGTTCGACGGATTCGATCGCGCGCCCGCCCGCGCGGAGGTCACCATGATCCTGGCGCAGGAGGGCGAACGGATCCGTCTCCATGCGATCGGCGGGGGAGCGCGGCCCGTGCCGCTCTGGCTGGCCGGACCTCTCGAGGTGCGGCGCACGGCAGACACGCTTGTCCTGGTGGCCGGTCCTGCGGCGAACGCGGACCGTTACGCCCAGCTCGCGAGGCGCGCCGTGCCTGCGGTCGAAGCCGTCGTCGGCGGGCACCCGCGCGTCGTCGTCGAGGTCCCGGCCGGGCCGGCCGACCTCGACCGCACCCTGGGAGCACGGACGGGGGACTATGCCGCGATCGCGGCCGTCACCACCTTCGTCGGATCGGACCGGGCAGATCTCGCACCGGTGCACGTCTTCGTGAATCCGGAGGTCTTCGGCGCGCTGAAGTCGGCGGGGGCCCAGCTCGTGATGACGCATGAGCTCACCCACGTCGCCACCGACGCAGTGCACTCGAAGGCACCCCAGTGGCTCCTCGAGGGGTACGCCGACCACGTCGCGCTGCACGGCACGGATCTGCCCGTGTCCATGACTGCTGGGCAGATCATCCGTCGCGTGCGTCGTGATGGGGTCCCGAAGGCCCTACCCGGGGCGGACGAGTTCGACACCCGCGCCACCCACCTCGGTGCGTGGTACGAAGCGGCCTGGCGTGCGGCAGAGGTGCTCGCGCGCGCAGGCACGGAGGAGCAGCTGCTGACGTTCTACCGTCGGGCCTCTGGCGGTGAGCCGGTCGATGCCACCCTCCGCGAGCTCTACGGCTTCGACGAGACCGAGCTCATCAGGCGCTGGCAGCAGGACCTCGAGCAGATCGCGCGCTGAGCGGCCTCACTCGGGTGCGTGCAGCAGGACCATCTCGTCGGATGACCTGACCACGGTCCACCCAGCCGTGTGCTCGAGGCCATAGGCAAGGTCCGAGTCGGGAGCGAGCAGCGCGACCTCGACGTGCAGGCCCTCGAGGTCATCGAGCCACCCGTGGTGTGCCTCGGTCAGTGCAACGTTGCGGTCGAGCTCGCCAGTGGTGAACACGTCGCCATAACCAGAAACCACGAAGTCCAGGTCGGGATGGCGCCACGCGAGGTACCCGCCCCAGTCCCAGGCATTCAGAACACCCGTCGCGGCCGGGAGCTTGTCGAGTTCGGCGTCGGCCCAGTCTGGACGGTCCGGTCCGACCGTGTGAGCACCGCTTGAGAGGAAGGCCAGGACGGCACTCGCCGCGGCGCCGAGGGCTACAAGTGTCAGCGCTCCTCTCCGATCGATGCGTGGACCCTTCGGCGCCAACTCACCGAGGGCCAGCGCTGCACAGGGAGCTGCGATCGCGGCAGCGAGGGGGATGGTCCGCAACGCGTAGAGCGCCCACGCCCCGGCCAGCAGGAGCAGGAGCAAGTGCGTCCAGCGTGCAGGGCCGGCGCGAAGCATGGCGATCAGCGAGATGGCCAGCAGGAGCACCAGCACTGCTGGCTGGAAGGCATGGAAGTCGGTGGGCCCCCACTCGAAGAAGTACTTTCCCCGGGACGTCACTGTCAGGATCTCGACGACCAGCCGCGGCCCCAGCGGAGTCAGGAACGCCGCAACGAGGGCGAGCAGCGGCAAGGAAAGAATCCGAAGCGCTTGGCCTCGCTCCGGGCGGCGGTCGGCGACCACACCGACAGCGCCGACCGCGGAAATGACGATGGCGACGGGCCACATCCCGTGGAGCATCGCCCAGAGCCAGGTGAGCGGGATGATCCACCACCGGACGCGACCATCGCGCATCGTGCCGAGCCAGGCGGCCGTCACAAGTGCGGCGAACAGATAGCTCATCACCTGGGGGCGCGCGCTCAGCCCTCCGCCGGACCCCACGAACGCGGCGCCCGCCACAAGGATCGCCACGATCGGTGGTGCGCTGATGCGGGCTACGGCGTACAGGGTGAGCGCGTAGGCAACGAAGATCGTGCCGAACAGCCAGACGATGCCGCCGGTGCCCGCGAGGTCCTCCGCTCCGGCCATGACTACCTCGGAGAGCCACTGGGTGGGGACCCAATCCCGGGTCCCGTAGCTGGTGAGCGAGCCTGGTTCGTCGAGATCCCAGCGACCACGCAGGAACTCGTCTCCGATGCGCAGGTGGAAGAACGTGTCGTCGTTGGTCAGGCCATGGATGGCAATCCGGATGGCCAGCGCGATCAGCGCGATCAGCGCAGCTGCCGGTGCTCCGCGCCGCACGATCCAGCTGACCGGGTCCCTTCGAAACTCATTCATGATCGTCCTTCGGTGAGGAACTCAGCGTGGGCTCACTCCAGATCCTGACGAACAGGAGCGCAGCGAAGAAGCTGAGTGCAGCGATGCTGCCGAACCCTGCCGGGTTCTGCCTGATCCCATCGATGAAGCTGTTGCTGGTCCACACCTCCTCGGCCGGAACGAAGTAGGAGTTGCCAGACGCTCCTGCAGCGATCATCGCGAACTGGAATGCCCCAACTGGCACCGCGAGCCTGCGACCGAGTGGGCTCAGCCGCGTTGCGGACAACGCAAGTGCAGGCGTCGCGCAGACGAGGAGCTCGAGCCCAAGGCGGTAACCGTAGAAGGCGTCACCGCCGCTGAACCTGTTCAGGGCACCTTGCAGAAGTTGATACGCGACGCCACCGACGAACAACCAGCGCGACCAGTCGGGCAGGTCGCGCCAGCCCCGGGCCAGTGCCGGAGCAAGGACGAGCAGCATTGGAGTCCAGACCAGCAGGCCACGATCAGGTGAGATCCAGAAGCCGAGGTGATTGCTGATGTCGACAAGGTGGGTTCCGGCGTACGCGGTGAAGTCGCCGGTGCGGTAGCCCGCGGTCGGGTCCCAGGTCCCGTACATCCACTGGTTCCAAGCGCTCAGCCCCCCAAGTGTGGCGGTGCCTGCCAGGCCGGCCCAGACGGCGATGCGTGGGTCGCGCCGCCACGCTGCCAGGCCGAGGGTGAGGACCGCGCAGATCAACGCGGCGTGGAGACGTCCCCAGAGCGCTACACCGCCAAACAGCCCGACCAGCCACCAGCGTTCGCGGTCAGCGGCCCAGGCCATGCCGGCGATACCGAGAATGGTCAGCGTGTGCGGCCACATGCCATTGGCGGCGATGGTCCACACGGGGGTGGCGAACCCGACGATGAGGGTGGCAAGCAGGGCGCCGCGCTGGCCCAGGCGGTCGCGCAGGGTGAGGAACAGGAGCAGATCGGTCAAGGCGGTCAGGACTGCGGCAGTCAGGGCCCCCGGAACGACCGACATCGTGGTGAGTCCCGCGATCCAGTACGCCGGCAGCGAGGGAGCGATCACGCCCGGTGCGCGCCCAATCGCTTCGTGCCCGTGCGCAGCCTGCACGACCCACACGGAGCGGAACGGATGGTCGTCGATGGCGGGAAACGTCGAGATGTCCACCCAGCCGTGGCCCGTGTTGATGATGCTCCACGCGGCATAGTCGGCAGTCCAGACATCGAGGCTGACATCCGTGCCGATCGTCGCGGCGTACACGACCACGAAGCCGAGGAAGAGCAGCGCGGGGACCCGCCAGGAGTGTCCGGGACGGGTGAGGGCGATGGCATGCTGCACCCCGCCATTCTCGGGCCCCACTGTGTTGTGCGCCGGTGGAACACTCAACGTCGGTGAGGATTGTCCGGTCGGAGGGCGCTGGTCTGACCTGACTAGGCCGAACGGCCGAGAAGAGGGGAGCCCTGGATGCGTGAGAGGACGGTCAGCAGTCAGGTGCTCGGCGTCGTGCTGGCGCTGCTCGGCCTGGTGGGGTTTGCGGTGCTCGTGGCCCTCCGGGTCCCGTGGCACCCCGTCGCGGGCGGCACGCCTGGACCTGTCGCCGTCGACAGCGTCTTCACTGCCGCGGAGGTACGCCGTGCCTCGGCGTACGCCGATGGGGCTCGCCTGATCGGCTGGACCTCGCTCGGAGTCTCGCTGCTCGTGGCCTGCTGGCTGGGCTTCACGCCACGGGGCGCCCGACTGCTCGGCAGGCTCCCGCTGCCGTGGCTGTTGCGGGTGATCGCGCTGGTGCTGGCTGTGCTCGCGATCGGGCGGCTCGTCGGGCTCCCGTTCGTGCTGCTTGCCTGGCGGCACAGAGGGAGCGTCGGGCTCACCGACCAGCCAGTGGGCGGGCTGCTGCGCGACCAGGCAGTGGGACTCGGCCTTGCGGTGGTCTTCACAGCCGTCGCCGTGGTGGTCCTCATTGGGCTGGCCCGCCGGTTGCCGCGCGCGTGGCCGATCGCCGCCGCGGTACTCGGGTGCGGCTTGGTCGTGGCCGCGACGTACATGTACCCACGGATCGTGGAGCCGGCCTTCAACCATTTCACTCCGTTGCCGGACGGCTCGTTGCATGACCGGATCGGTGCACTTGCACAGAAGGAAGGCGTCCCGCTCGACGAGGTGCTGGTGGCCGATGCGTCACGGCGCACGACTGCGGCCAATGCCTACGTGTCGGGCGTCGGAGACAGCCGCCGCATCGTCGTCTACGACACCCTGCTCGCAGAGATGTCGGAGCCCGAGGTGCTCTCCGTTGTCGCTCACGAGCTGGCCCATGCTCGGCACGACGACGTGATGACCGGAGCCCTGCTAGGAGCCGCTGGCACGGTCATGGGCGTCGGGCTCCTGGCGTCGTTGCTCGGAAGCGGCCGCCTCCGGGAGCGAGCAGGGGTCAGCGGCGCAGGCGATCCGCAAGTCGTCGCGCTGGTCCTCGCCTTGATGGCCATCGGATCACTGGCGGCGGCGCCGGTCGAGAACGCGGTCAGCCGGCAGCTGGAGACGCGCGCGGACGTGGACGCACTGAAGGCCACCGGGGACCCGGTGGCCTTTGAGGCGATGCAGCGGAAGTTGGCGCTCGGCGCTGTCTCGGACCCTGAACCGCCCGCGTGGTCACAGTGGTGGTTCGGAAGTCATCCCACGGTGTTGCAGCGGATTGCCGTCGCTCGTGCCATCCAGAACGGGTCATCGAACTAGCAGGAAAAGGCTCCGCTTGCGTTGCAGACGGACTCGAAAAGGCCGGTCACCTTGCCACCGAAGACGATGACTGTGGCGATGATGACCGCGGCGATGAGCGCAACAAGCAAGCCGTACTCCACCGCAGTGGCACCGGACTCGCCGTGTTCCAAATCCTTCATCCCATGACCTCCCGAGTCCGGAAAATGCAGTGACGGCTGCGAGGTTTCCACCTCGCAGCCGTCACCAGTGTCTGTCAGCTCAGATCAGAGCTTCGAGTTGATCGAGCCGAAGGCCTCGTCGATCTTGGTGCCGAGGGCGACCACGGTGACGATGATGACGGCGGCAATCAGGGCCACGAGCAGGCCGTACTCAACTGCGGTTGCGCCCTCTTCCTCGTCGCGCGGGGTGGTGACGGCCAGCATGAGCTTCACGAAGAACTCGGTCATGATTTTTCCCTCCCAGGAATTTTGGTTTACCGGCTCACACTCCCTTGCGGGCCGGACAAGAAGAATCATGTCCCGGTTTAGCGAGCGGCACTATCGGGAGAGAAGCCAGAGCCCCGTAGTCCCTTTGGACTACTCCTTCGCGTCGATCTGGTTGGCGCGTCTGACCAGTTGTCCAGACGACGGAGGGGCCGCAGGCGAACCTGCGGCCCCTCCGTTTGTCCTCTCAGAGCTTGGCGTTGATCGACCCGAACGCCTCGTTGATCTTGGTGCCGAGGGTCGCAACGGCGATGATGATGATGGCCGCGATGAGGGCGACGAGCAGGCCGTACTCGACGGCGGTGGCACCCTTCTCATCCTTGCGCGGCGGGATGGTCAGCAGCTGCAGGGTGCGTACGTAGAACTCAAGCATGGAATGTCCTCCTGGTAGTTGTGCCCGCGATCTACGGGCCCCCATGTGCCGGACCCAGGGAGGTTCGGAACGTTCCGAGTCAATCGCCGAAGCCCTCCGTCCGGTATCGGACGAAGGGCTTCGGCGATGATCAATCTGGCGCTGGGGCCGCGCACTGGGGACAACCCCAGTCTTTTCTCAACTTCCCTGCATGGTGGAGAGCAACCCCAATCGCATCGCCGTGACCAGGGCCTGGGCGCGGTTCGTGGCCCCCAGCTTCTGGTAGATCCGCGCGATGTGGGTCTTGGCGGTTGACTCCGAGACATAGAGCTGTGCCGCGATGGCAGCGGTGCCCAGGCCATCGGCCAGGAGCTTCAGCACCTCGTTCTCGCGCTCGGAGAGGCGCGGCTTCTGGCTGGCTCCACCAGCCCGACGCATCATGGCGCCAGCGAGGCCAGAGGACATGAAGGTGCGCGGCGACATGGCCGCGTGCTTGGCGGCACCGACCACCTCACTGGCAGGTGCGTCCTTGCCGACGAAGGCGGAGGCGCCGGCCTCGAGAGCCGCGAAGATCTGGTCGTCCCCGGCGTGCATGGTCAGGACGACCAGGCCGATCTTGTCGTCCTGCTGCCGGATCGCGCGGATCACGTCCAGTCCCGTGCCATCAGGAAGCTGAAGGTCGGTGACGATCACGTCCGGCTTGTGTTCGTCGTACTCAGCCATGGCACGAACGACGCTGCCAGCCTGACCGACGATCGCCATGTTCGGGTCGCGCTCGAAGGCGCGGGCCAGCCCCTGGCGGATCAGCTCGTGGTCGTCGACCAGGACGACCCGGGTCTTCGGAGTGTCATTCATGACGCAATTCCCTCTCTGTCGACTGGCCCCTCCAGCCAGGTCGTGGACCCGAGGACGACGCGGAGTTCGGTGCCGCCGTCCTCGGGGCTGTGCAGCACGAGCGTGGCGCCGATGCGCCGTGCTCGCTCTCGCATGATGCGTACGCCGTGTGAGTCGTCGCGTCCCGGCTGAAGACCGCGCCCGTTGTCGGCGACCCGGACCATCGCGTCCGGTGCCTGCACGGCAATGGACACCTCGATCCGGCTCGCGGCTGCGTGGCGAGCCGCATTGTTCATGCCTTCCTGGGCGATGCGCAGCAGCTCGGCCTCGACGTCGGGGCGTAGCCGCTTGGAGCCCTCGGCGACCGACACGACGACATCGATCCCGGAGCGTGACTTGATGTGGGCGCCGAGTGCCTGGACGGTTTCGCCCAGCGTCTGGGTCGATGCCTCGTTGCGCAGCAGGAAGACCGATCGCCTGAGCTCGGCGACGACGCGGGAGAGCTCGCTCCGCAGGTCACGACACTGCTCGACCACCGCTTCTTCGCTGGAAGTCTCAGAGATCTCGTCGATCAGGTAGCCGAGTGATGCCAGGTCCTGGGCAACGCCGTCGTGGAGGTCGCGGGCCAGTCTGCGGCGTTCCTCGGCAGTTGCCTCGTCGCGCAGAGCGGTGAAGAGCAGGGCGGTGTCCAACTGGAGCGCCTCCGGTCGCAGCACCTTCACGAGATGGTCGAGCGTGTGGAGGAGTGCTCCAGGGGCCGGACGCTTGCCGGGAATCAGACCGCCGGTCAGGGCGGCAACGACGCCCGCGTCCGTCACCAGAGGAACGCCGACCCACGGGCCCGACACGACAGGTCGTCCGGTGCGGAAGACCTCCTCGAGGACATGAGTGTTGTCCGCCCCCTCGTCCGTGACGTCTCCTTCGATCAACGGGGCGAAGCCGTGTGGCGTCTCGACATAGACCACGGCGCCAGTGAAAGGCAGTTCCTCACGCGCCAGGTCGAGAATGCCGTGGCTGATCCGGACCGAGTCGAGTCCTCCGACAAGGCTCCCCGAGAGGTCGCGGAGCTGGGTGAGAAGCGCACGGGCGTCCCGATATGAGGACGACGTGTCGGGCTTGGACTCACGCGAGTCGTGGATGATCGCGGCGATCGCGCTCAGACCGACTCCGGCCGTCATCGCGCTGAACAACTGCACCCCGAGCTTGTCGGTCAGCACGAGATCGCCGCTCGCGATCACGACCGCAATTGCGATGGCCAGCTCGGCTCCGAGAACCTCGAGGCCGCCGCGCGTGCCCCGGACCAGTCCGCCGATGAAGGGGGGAATGGCCAGGGCGGGTAGCAACACCGGGGAGGTTCCTGCGGACAGCATCACGACGAAGGCGACCATGCTGGACTCCACGACCAGCGCGGGCATGGCGGCAACGCGAGGTAGGCCGTCCGCGAAGACGGCGGCCATCCAGACCGCGGCCAGCAGGATCACGCTGATGATCGCGCCGTAGTCCTGAGTGATCGCCACCGACGGGGCAAGGACCACGAGTGTGAAGACGCGGGCCGCGGCCGTGACTGAGGCATACCGCGCTCGGCGGTCTGCGGAGCTCATTTCTGTTCCCTCAGCCGAACGAACGGGCGATGCTGATCGCGGCTGGGCCGATGACCACGATGAAGAGGCACGGCAGAATGAAGAGCACGACGGGCACCATGATCTTGACGGGCACCTGCGCGGCCTTCTCCTCGGCTCGCTGCCGCCGCTTGGTCCGCATCTCCCTGGACTGGACCCGGAGCACCTGCGCGATCGGGATGCCGAATGCGTCCGCTTGCACCATCGCACTGATGAATCCTCGGATCTCCGGGATGCTGGTGCGGTCTCCGAGCGCGCGCAGTGCATCTGTGCGCCCCCGTCCGATCTGCATCTCCTGGAGAACCCGAGAGAACTCGAGAGCGACGGGCCCCTGTGTGTTGCGGGCAACCTGCTGAAGTGCTGCGTCGAACCCGAGCCCGGCCTCCACCGAGATGGTGAGCAGGTCGATCGCGTCGGCGATTTCCTTCTGCATCGTCTGATCACGCTTGAGCGCGACGTTGTACAGGAAGATCGACGGAGCGTTGAAACCGAACAGGGCCCCTCCGGCAACAAGGACAGCCGTGACCCCCCAGCCCTTGTGGAGCATGAGGGCCAGGAGGCCCGCGAAGACGAATCCGCAGATGAAGCCGAGGACCTTCCCCGTGGCCACGCGGTCCACGGTCCAGCCGTCAGGGTTGCCGGCCTTGTCCAGGCGCTGCCGGATCCGTTCGACCTGGTCGGCTCCGGTGATCCGGCGACCGATTCGCTGGAGGCGCTGGTAGAGCGGCTCCAGCACGCGCTCGCCGAACGGGCGGTCGAGCTCGCTCTTGAGCTCGTCCGGTGCATCGGTCATGGCCTGGAGGACAGCAAGGGAACGCGAGACTCCGGACCGCTCCTGAGTCATTCCGCCGACCGCGGCGAACGCCAGGAAGAGTGCTCCGAAGATGAGCAGGGCGCCGAGTGCCAGTGCCATGTCAGACCTCCACCTTCACGATGCGACTCATCATCAGCCAGCCCAGTCCGAGCAACAGGACAGCGGCGGCGAGCATGACGAAGCCGAGGCCGGTCGTGTACAGCGGCGCGATGTACTCCCGCCGTGCTACGAGCAGATACGCGGCCATGCCGATCGGCAAACCGATCAGGATGTATGCCGAGAGGCGGCCTTCAGCCGACAACGTCTTCACCTGACGGCGGAGGTAATCGCGCTCCCGCAGCGTCGCCGCCACTGTTGTCAGCAGCTCGGCCAGGTTGCCGCCGACCTCACGCTGGATCCGGATCGCCATGACCACCCAGTCGAAGTCGACGCTCTCGATGCGTTGCCCGATGCCCTCGAGGGCCGTCTCGAGCGGGACACCGAGACGGCTCTCGATGAGAACCCGCCGGAACTCGCCCGAAATCGGCTCGTTTCCTTCGTTGACGACGGCATCGAGCGCCTGAGCGAGTGACATGCCTGCCGTGAGGCTGCCGGAGATCAGCTGGAGAGTGTCGGCCAGCCCCGAGTTGAAGGCAGCGATCCGCTTCTTTCGCTTGTGCCCGAGCCACATCCATGGAATCGCCAGTCCGAGCAGGACGCCCAGCAGCATCAGCAAGACGCTGCCGTTGCCGAGCAGCAGGCCGGTGAGGCCCGCCATGATCGCGATCAGGGAATGCAGCAGGACCCACTCGGCCGGCTTCAGGGCGTTGCCCGCGGCAGCCAGCCGCTGCTCGATCCGTGCCTCGAGGCCCTTGCTGCGGTGCAGCATCGTGGCCGTCGCATCCTTCACCTCGGCGAAGTTGAAGGAAGAGGACTCGACCTTGCCGCGCACCGCCGTCGCGCCCGAGCCGAAGGCAGCGATCCGCTGCTCGACGGTGCGCTGCGTCCGGTCTGCGCCGGCCGCAGAGAAGACGGCCATCAGCAGGACCAGGAGACCGAGACCGATGGCGGCCAGCCCGCCGAACAGCACCGGCCGGGGGAGTTGCAACGCCTCCTTGGCCTCGGCGACCGTCGGTTCGTTGCTGGGAGCCGCTGCAACCCGGATCTCGGCATACGTCGAGGCAACCAGTGAGCCGCTCGCGGTCGGAAGAGCCACCGCGACCTGGGCCTCGGTTCCCTCAACGGAAGACGGGACCGTGCCCGTCACCAGGATCTGCCGGGCCAGCGATGCAGCTTCGGCGTCGAATGCCTCCGCCAGCGCCGTTGCGTCTGCCGGAATCACGGTGCCCTTGCCAGCGGTGGCCATCGACTCGAGGGGACCGAGGTCGGCGCCCTGCTGGTCGAGCGCCACCGCATCGAGGCGCACCTCGTTGTCGCTGAGGGCCGTGGTGACGGCGCTCAGGGGGGTCTTGTTGGTGTTGGCTCCGTCGGACAGGACCAGGACACTGCGCTGACCCTCGTCGCCGGACTCCTTGATCGCCGTCAGCACGCCGTCGTACAGGCGGGTGCCGTGCGCGAGCGCGAGCTTGCTGATGACGGCGCGTGCCGCGTCGCGATCGGTCGTCGGCGCGAGTGCCGTGCGGACCGAGGCGTCGAAGGTCACGATGCCGACGTTGACGTCGTCAGGGACGCTGTCCAGGAAGGTGTCGGCGGCTGTGCGGGCGGCCGTGAACCGGGCACCCTTCATCGAGTCACTGGTGTCCATCGCGAGGATCGTGGTCCGGCGCACCTGGTTCTCGGCGGCGGTGCCGGCGACGGAGGCGGTCGTGTCCACTTCCGTGCCGTCGACGGTCAGGGTGACCTTGTCGAGGTCCACCTGGGCGCCTTCGGGCACGGAGACGAGAACGCTCAGCGCGTCATCTGCACCGGGCTCGACGTGACTGATCGTGGCCTTGTCGTCAGGAGCCGCGAGGGCTTCCGCCGTGAACAGGGCAGGGGAGAGCGCCAGCACGGTGCTGGCCGCCCCCCAGAGGAGGCGCCGCATCACACACCGTCCCGAGCAAAGACGATCGGGTCGACGCGGACATTGGCGTGCAGCATCTTCTCGAGGAACTTCGGACGCAGACCGGTCGACCGAAGTCGTCCGAGGCTGACCCCGTCCTCGTCGAAGCCCAGCGAGTGGTCGTAGACGAAGATGTCCTGGAGCGTGACCAGATCGCCTTCCATGCGCTCGACCTCGGTGACGTGTGTGATCTTGCGCGAGCCGTCACGGAGGCGCGTCTGGTGCACGATCAGGTCGATCGCCGAAGCGACCTGCTCGCGGATGGCGCGGACCGGCAGGTCCATGCCGGCCATGAGCACCATCGTCTCGATACGGGCCAGGGTGTCGCGCGGACCGTTGGAGTGCACCGTGCAGATCGAGCCGTCGTGGCCCGTGTTCATCGCCTGGAGCATGTCGAGCGCGGAGGCGTCGCGGACCTCGCCGACGATGATCCGGTCCGGGCGCATGCGCAGGCTGTTCTTGACCAGGTCGCGGATCGAGATCTCGCCCTTGCCCTCGATGTTGGGTGGGCGCGACTCCAGCCGGACCACGTGGTCCTGGTGCAGCTGGAGCTCGGCTGCATCCTCGATCGTGACGATGCGCTCGTCCATCGGGATGAAGGAGCTGAGCACGTTGAGGGTCGTGGTCTTGCCGGCGCCGGTGGATCCGGAGACCACGATGTTCAGCTTGCCCCGCACGCAGGCGTCCAGGAAGTCGGCCGTACGCCGCGAGAGCGAGCCGAAGGTGATCAGGTCATCGACCGTGAACGGATCTGCCGAGAACTTGCGGATCGTGAGCGCCGAGCCGTCGATGGCGAGCGGCGGCACCACCGCATTGACACGTGAGCCGTCGGGGAGACGGGCGTCGACCATGGGGGACGACTCGTCCACCCGGCGACCGATGCGCGACACGATCTTGTCGATGATCCGGCGCAGGTGGTTGTCGTCGTCGAAGTGGGCGTCGACCTGGGTCAGCCGGCCCTTGCGCTCGACGAAGACCTTGTCCGGCCCGTTGACCATGACCTCGGTGACCTCGGGGTCCGAGAGGTACGGCTCGATCGGACCGTAGCCCAGGATGTCGTCTGTGATCTCCTTGGTGATCTGGTTGCGGTCAGCCGCGGAGAGTGGACGGTCCTGGCCGGCCAGCGCGTCCTTCAGCGTGGCGCGCACCTTCGTGGCGAGCTCCTCGGCGGGGACGTCGGCGTCGTAGAGCTGCGGTCCGAGCTGCTTGAGGAGCTCGGTGTGCACAGCAGTCTTGAGCTCGCCGAACCGGTTTCCGGTGGCGCTGACGGCTGCCCGTCGCTCGGTGAGGCTGGTCTGTGCGGGCTCCGCGATCCGCTTGCCCGCAGGCGCCGGCGGCGCGGCGGCAGGTACGACGGATGCAGACTCGACCTGCGCGGCCGGGCTGTCAGCCACAACCTGCTGTGCCAGCGAAGGCTCCGGGGCCGGGTCCTTCGCCACTGCGTTTGCCGCCTTCAGGCGGTCTCCGAGACTGCTCATGCGCCATGCCTCCGAATCCGCATGCGGCGTCCACGGGCCGCGCCTTCGGCGGCTTCGTGGAGCGCGGGATGGTGCTCGTCGCCAGTGGCCTCGGCGAGCTGGACTGCCAGTTGCCGGAAGGCCTTGCTGGCCGGGTGGTCAGGGTTCGCCAGGACGATCGGCTTGCCTGAGTTGGTGGCTGCCGCGATGTCGGTGGACGAGGGGATCGGAACGGCGATCGGCATCCCGAGGATCTGCTCGACCTTCTCGTGGTCGAGCCCCACTGCCTCGTCGGCCCGGTTGAGCACCAGGTGCCGGTGGCCCTGCGCGATGTTGAGCAGGTCGAGGGTCTCCAGCGCCACCTTGACGTTCTTCAACGTCGGCACGTCGAGGGTCGCGATGATGACGCACTCGTCGGTCTCGTCGAGCGCCTGGAGGGTCTGCTCGTCGAAGCTCGGCGCGGTGTCCACGACGACGTAGTCGAACTGCTGGCGCAGCGTGCGCAACATGCGCGAGACCAGCCGGGCGGTCACCCGGTCACGGGCATCCGGCAGGTTGGGCGCGGCGAGCACCATGAGGGAGTCCTCGTGGCGGGTGAGCAGGGACTCGACGAGAGCCGCGTCCATGCTCTCCTCGCCGCCCACGGCCTCCTCGATCGTGTGGCTCGGGAAGAGCTGCATCGTGATCGCGACATCGCCGAAGGCGAGGTCAAGGTCGACGAGGCAGACCTTGCGCGAGCCACCCTCCGCGAGGGCGAGGGCAAGGTTCACCGAGGTGGTGGTCTTGCCGACACCTCCCTTGGGCGCGAAGACGGTGATCAGCTGACCATGCGGCCCCGAGGAGCCCTGGCCGCTGAACGCCTGGTGCAGCTGGTGGGCCCGGCTCACGGCGGCCCGGATGCCGTTCGCGTCGTCGGTGAGGACGACGTCGCGGCAGCCGGACTGCATGGCGCGGTAGAGGACCTCGGTGTCGATGTCCTTGCGGACCAGCACGACGCTGGTCATGGGTCGGGTCAGGCGCAGGCTCTCGCAGGTCGCGATCGCCTCGCTCAGCTCCATGCCGGGGCCGATGACCACGGCGTACTCATCGGGGCGGTGCGCGAGCCAGGCGGTGAGCCGCTCGGCGCCGTCGACGGCGTGGGATCCCGGGGGCAGGGCCCGGGACAGCGCCTCGACGGTGCCCGGGTCGGATTCGACGATGACGGGCATCAGGACCTCACTGGAAGAGATTCTGTTCGGCCACCCGGGGGGTGTTTCCGAGATCCGAGTCCTTGTTCACCAGGGCGAACGAGATCTGGCCGTACGACGAGGCCCAGAGCAGCTGTTCGGCCTGGCGCTGCGTCACCGCGAGCGTGACCAGCGTCTGGGGGATCGGCGCCGTGGTCGACTCGCCGTCCTTCGACGTGGTCGTCGAGGTGATGGTGGACGTTCCGCCGACACCGAGCACGGTGATCGGGCTGATCAGTGTGTGGGTGTAGCCGGCGCCGTCGTCGCCGATGGCGACCAGGACGGCCACCTCGGAGCCCGGAGTGACGAAGCCCGAGACCCGGGCCGCGTCGGTTAGGTTGACCGAGACCGCGACCTTGCCCTTCGGAATGGCGAGCACCTTGGCGGTGACATCGACATCTCCGGTGCCGCCCCACTTCGCGCTGATGACCTGCTCGCCGACGTAGATCGGCGTGAGCGCGACCTTGCCGTCGAGCCCGTTGAGGTCGGTCTGCGCACCGGTCAACCGCACGTTCTGCGGGACGTCGCGCTTCTCGAACTTTCCGGCCTGTGACGCCGCGGTGAAGGACTCGCCTGCGGCGATGTCCTGCGTTGCGACAATGACCTTGACTGTGTCGAACTGCTCCTGGGCTCGTCCTTCGGCACCGCGCACGTAGAGCCACACCAACATGGTTCCCAGCGCAGCGACGACCGCCGCCAAAATGAGCAGAATCTTCCTACGGTCCATGACACCTTCTTCATTGGTGAAATGAACGGACGCCCCGAGTTCCCTCCCAGACCCGTCCGCCTGCAACTCCCTCCCGAGTTGCGTGCATCACAATGCACCATCCGGCGGGGTCGGGAGTGCGGACCCCCTACATATGGTCATTTCGGACTAGGCCGAACCCCAGTCGGCTAGTCCTCCAGCGGCTGGGGCCAGGCCGGTCGGGTGACACGCCCTCACGGGCGTCAGCGCGCGTAGAGCGCGGTGACCTCGTGCCGGAACTCGCGCATCACCACGTTGCGCTTCAGCTTGAGCGAGGGGGTCAGCTGACCGCCCTCCTCGGTCCAGTCCTCGGGAAGGATCACGAACTTCCGGATCGACTCGGCCTGGGAGACCGCCTTGTTGGCGTCGTCGACCGCCTTCTGCACCTCGGCACGGAGATCGGGGTCGTCGACCAGGTCCGCGATGTCCGCGCTCTTGCCGTGCGCCTCGGCCCAGGTCGGGAACGAGTCCGTGTCGATCGTCACCAGCGCGGCGATGAACGGCTGGCCGTCTCCGACGACCATGCACTGGCTGATCAGGTGGTGGGCCCGGAGCCGGTCCTCGAGGACGGCTGGCGCGACGTTCTTACCGCCGGCCGTCACCAGGATCTCCTTCTTGCGGCCGGTGATCCGCACGAATCCCTCGTCGTCGACCTCGCCGACATCACCGGTGTGCAACCAGCCGTCTGCCTCGAGTGCCTCACGGGTGGCGTCCTCGTTGCCCCAGTAGCCCGCGAAGATCGTGCCACCGCGGAAGAGGAGCTCACCGTCGTCGGAGACCCGGACGGCCGTGCCGGGCAGGGGGCGTCCGACTGTGCCGATCTTCTGCGCGTCGGGCAGGTTCACGGTCAGCGCTGCGGTCGTCTCGGTGAGGCCGTAGCCCTCGAGCACGCTCACCCCGATGCCGCGGTAGAAGTGTCCGAGTCGGTCGCCGAGTGGTGCACCACCCGAGATCGCGTAGGCACACTGCCCCCCGAGAGCCTCGCGGACCTTGCCGTAGACGAGACGGGAGAAGAGTGCGTGCCTGGCAGCGATCCGGGCAGGGACGCGACCACCCTGAGAGCGATCCTTCGCCTGCGACCACGCGATCGCGGTCTCGGCAGCGCGTTCGAAGATCTTGCCCTTGCCGTCGGCGGCTGCGCGCTGCGACGCGGTGTTGAAGAGCTTCTCGAAGACGCGGGGGACCGCCAGGACGAAGGTCGGCTGGAAATCGCCCAGGTCGGCGACCAGGTTCTTCACGTCTGCGGAGTGGCCCAGACGCACGCGGGCCTGGACACAGCCGACCTGGATGATCCGCGCGAAGACGTGCGCAAGCGGAAGGAACAGCAGCGTGGACGCTCCGTCGGCCTGGAAGAGCCGGTCGAGCTCGCTCACGGCGACGCCGAGCTCGGTCTGGAAGTTGCCGTGCGTGAGCATGCAGCCCTTGGGTCGGCCGGTCGTGCCGGAGGTGTAGATCAAGGTGGCCAGATCGAGCGGCGTCGCCGTCGTACGCCGCCGCTCGAGCTCGGTGTCACCGACCCCGGTGCCCAGCATGCTCAGCTCGGCGAGGGCGCCGTTCTCGATGCTCCACACGTGCTCCAGGTCAGGTGTGTCGCCGCGGACCTCGGCCACCTTGGCCTGCAGCGCGGCACCCTCGACGACGACAGCGCGCGCGCCCGAGTCAGCCAGGATCCAGCCGACCTGCTCGACCGACGAGGTCTCGTAGATCGGGACCGTCACCGCGCCCGCGAACCAGATCGCGTAGTCGAGGACGGTCCACTCCCAGCGGGTCTTGGAGAGCAGCGCGACGCGGTCCCCGGGCTCGATGCCGACGGCGATCAGGCCCTTTGCGACGGCGCTGATCTCTGCGAGGAAGTCGGCGGCGGTGACATCGATCCAGCCGTCCCCACCGCGGCGCGACAGCACGGGCGCGGAGGCGTGGTCGCGGGCGTTGGCGACCACGGCGTCGGTGAGGTTGCCGACCCGGGGGATGTCGACGGTCTGTGGCGTCGAGAACTCGCGCACGGGGAACCTCCAGTTGAGCGGCGCACTTGTGCTGTCGGGGCACGTTACCGGCCGTCGGGCGCGCACCGGTATCCGGTACGCTCGCGTCCTCAGCCCAGCAGCAGCCCGCTTGTGAGGGGAACACCGCATGGCCGACCAGACCACCTCGACGATTCTTGTCGAGGCGCCGCCTGCCGCGGTCATGGCAGTGATCGCAGACTTCCCCGCGTACCCGTCGTGGGCCAAGGGCATCGTCCGGGCCGACGTGCTCGCCAGCCAGCCCGGCCAGCGGGCCGACAGGGTGCACTTCGAGGTCGACGTCCCGCCGATCCGCGACGAGTACACGCTGGCCTATACGTGGGTCGACGACACCGCGGTGACCTGGACGCTTGCCGAGGGCAAGATGCTGAAGGCCCTCGATGGCGCCTACGAGCTGCGGGCCGTCGACGGTGGCACCGAGGTCGTCTACCGGCTCTCTGCCGAGCTGGCGATCCCGCTCATCGGCATGCTCAAGCGCAAGGGCGAGAAGATCCTCATCGACACCGCGCTGAAGGGGCTCAAGAAGCGCGTCGAGTCGCTCTGAGCGCCTGACTGACGTGCGGATCCTGCTGTTCACCGGCAAGGGTGGGGTGGGCAAGTCCACTACTGCCTCTGCGACGGCCGTGCTCGCGGCGTCGCGCGGCCAGCGCACGCTGGTCCTCTCCACCGACGCGGCGCACTCCCTGGCCGATGCCTTCGGCACGCCCATCGGATCCACGCCGACGCTCGTCGCCGACAACCTGTACGTCGAGCAGGTCGACGCCCAGCGCCTCTTCGAGGACTCCTGGGCCGACATCCAGAAGTACCTGCTGAGCGTTCTCGACGCTGCCGGAGTCGATCCGGTGGCGGCCGAGGAGCTGACCGTGATCCCGGGCGCCGAGGAGGTGCTCGCGCTCCTGCAGCTGCGCAAGCACGTGCTGTCGGGGGACTGGGAGACGATCGTCGTCGACTGTGCGCCGACCGCGGAGACCCTGCGTCTGCTGGCGCTGCCCGAAGCTCTCGGGTGGTACATGGACCGGGTATTCCCGTTCGGCCGCCGGGCCGTGAAGGCGTTCCGGCCGGTGCTGACCCGCGCGGTCGGTGTACCCATGCCGGAGGACACGACCTTCGACGCGATCGAGCGGTTGCACGCCGAGCTCGAGGAGTGCCGCCAGATCCTGTCCGGCCCGGACGCGAGCGTGCGACTGGTGCTCACGCCCGAGAACGTCGTCCTCGCGGAGGCGCGACGCTCCTTCACCACGCTCTCCCTCTACGGCTACCGGGTCGACGGTGTGGTCGCCAACCGGATCTTCCCGGCACCGACCGATGACGAACCCGCTGACAGCTGGCGTGCGGGCTGGGTCGAGGCGCAGGCGAAGGTGCTTGCCGAGGTCGAGCAGTCGTTCGCTGGCCTCCAGCTCTGGCGCTCGGAGTACCGCACCGGCGAACCGGTGGGTGTCGCTGCACTGCAGAAGTTTGCTGACGACGTGTACGCCGGGACCGAGCCGCTGGCTGCCCCCGTCGGGCCGGGGCCCCTGAGCGTGACGCGCACCACCTCTGGGGCGCTGCTGAGACTTGCTCTCCCCTTCGTGGGCCGGGGTGAGGTTGACTTGGCCCGACACGGAGACGAACTCGTTGTGACCGTCGGGTCCTATCGCCGGCTGTTGTCGCTGCCCGCAGGGCTGGCGCGGCACCAGGTGACCGGGGCCCGCGTCGATGACGGGGCGCTCCAGGTGCGGTTCGAGGAGAAGAAGTCATGACGGATCAGGAGCGTCCCGACGCGGGTGCCGCAGCGGGTGCTGCAGGCGACCCCGAGGTCGGCTCCGTCGCGGAGGAGACCGCGAAGCTCCTCGGTGCGCTGTCGGGCTGGGCGAAGGAGCACGGCGGCGACCTCGGTGCCGGCGTCAACGACCTCGCCGCAGGCGCAGCCTCCGCGTTCCACGACGCCAGCAGCCACATCGGCAACGGTGACGACTGCCGCTACTGCCCGCTCTGTCGCGTCGTCAACGTCGTGCGGAACACCAGCCCCGAGGTGCGCACCCACCTGGCACTCGCCGCCGCCAACATCGCGCAGGCAGCCGCTGCGGTCCTGGCCACCGCTGCGCCCGACGAGCAGCGCGCCGCTCGCAAGGAGCCGGTCGAGAAAATCGACCTTGACGGCGGTCCCGACCTCGACGGTGCGGCCGAGGACGACTTCGGCCCGTTCGAGGGTCCCTTCGGATGAGCCTGACCATCGGCGTCGACGTCGGTGGCACGAAGATCGCCGCTGGAGTCGTGAGCGACTCGGGCGAGATCCTCGCCGAGCTGCGCACGGAGTCACCGGCGGACAGCGTCATCGAGATCGAGGCCACCATCGCATCGCTCGTTGCTGAGCTGCGCCTCGCTCACGAGGTCACTGCAATCGGAGTGGGAGCCGCCGGCTTCATCGACAACAGCCGCTCACGCGTGCTCTTCTCGCCCAACCTGGCCTGGAAGGACCTCGACCTCCGCTCGGACCTCGAGCGACTGACCGGGCTCCCCGTCGTGGTCGAGAACGACGCCAATGCTGCGGCGTGGGGCGAGTTCACCTTCGGAGCGGGCGCCGATGCCGAGGACCTGCTGCTGGTCACGGTCGGCACGGGAGTCGGCGGCGGCATCGTGATGGACGGCGAGCTGGTGCGGGGCGGCTTCGGCGTCGCCGCCGAGATCGGTCACATCCGCCTGGTTCGGGGTGGCATCGAGTGCGGGTGCGGCCTGCTCGGCTGTCTCGAGTCCTATGGCAGCGGCACTGCCCTCGTGCGCCAGACGCAGGAGGCAGCCGCTGCCGACCCGTCTGCCGCGGCCGCGCTGCTGGAGGGCGCCGGTGGTGATGTCGAGGCGATCACCGGTCCGATGGTCACCGAGGCGGCGCAGGCGGGCGACCCGTTCGCCGTTGCGCGCCTCGTGGAGCTCGGGACCTGGCTGGGGGAGGGCATCGCAAGCCTCGCCTCGGTCCTCGACCCGGGCGTCGTCACCCTCGGCGGCGGCGTCTCCGCGGCCGGTGACCTCCTGCTCGTGCCGACCCGAGCGTCGTTCCTGGCCAACCTGACCGGCCGTGGGCACCGCCCCGAGGCCGACTTCCGCCTGGCCCGGCTGGGCAACAAGGCCGGCATGATCGGCGCCGCCGACCTCGCCCGGCGCTGATCGGACTGTCTCAGTCGATCAGTCGAAGGATCGGCTTGCCGACACCGAGGTACGGCGACACATCGCCGTCGGTGCTGCCCGGCAGAGCGTGCCAGTTGAAGAAGATGACCTTGACCTGGTCGATGTCGTTGCCCTGCACGTGGAGATCGCTGAGGAACGCCGGCCTGAAGTCGATGATCGAGTAACGCTCGCTCGCGCCGCGGGTGGCGTCGGCGGTCAGCACCGGCACCCAGAAGAACCGGGGCGAGTCGAAGATCTCCTGCGTGAGGACAGCACCGCCGTTGTAGGTCGGCGAGGTGATCGCGGTGACGGTGCCTGAGGTGAGGAAGCACTCGAGTGTGTCGCCGTTGATCGTGCTCGGCCCGCGGTGAAGCGGGTTCGCGATCTTCGGGCCACAGACCGCGGGTGCGTCGAGGCGTCCAGGCGTGCTGCCCACTCCCTCGATCAGGCCGGACGCGGCGTCGTTGGCGGAGAGGCCCGGGTCGGTGCCCACGCAGTTCGTCCCGGCGCGCAGTCGGTCTGGCTCCTCGGACTCGACCGCAGGGTCAAGCGGCGGGGCGGGGAGACCAGGGGTGCAGTGTCCGGTCGAGTCCGCTCCCTCGTGCACGACGAGGGAGAGCGGGTCGTCGAAGCCGTCTGCAATGTTCATCGAGAGGTTCGACCCGGACGGGACGTCTGCACGGGGCAGCCGGAGGGTGCCGAAGTTGCCGTCGCTCGAACCCGCGTCGCACTCGAGCTGGGCGGCGCCGACCCGGAGCGGCCTGGCATCCCCCTCGGAAGACCACTCGCCCGGCGGTGGTGCTGCGCCGTCCTCGACCAGGTAGACCCGCACCCACCACACGTCCTCGACACTCGCGACCGCAGCGGGGATGGCCGGGATCTCGGCGAAGTAGGGGTCCCACACCGCAGGCGGGGTCGGCGCAGTCACGTTGACGACGTGGTGAGTCGTCCCGTCGTTGAGGAAGAAGCCGATCTTGCTCACGTGATACGCGGGCCGCTGGCCCTGTGCGTCGATCGCGAACTTCTCACCCGTGACCCGGAGCATTGGCCCGGGGCCGGTCGAGAGCGGGATCGCGGCCGGTGACGGGCTGGTGATCGACCAGAGCTCCGCGGCGCTGTCGTCGGCACCGAAGGCGAGATTGTCGTGGGTCGAGCTGACGTGTCCGGTCGACGGATCGGTGAGGATCTGCTGGCCGTAGTCGCAACCAGCAGCGGCGTACATCGGCATCGAGCCGTTTCCTGGGGAGAAGATCTGCACGGTCGCGCTTGCCTGGACGTCCTTCTCCTCTGCCTGTCCGATGGCACCGGCGAAGCCATAGTCCACGGTGGACGCGGGCGCGGTGACCCTCAGACCCTTGCCCGTGATGATCTGCACCTCGCCGTCAGCCAGGTCGCCGTTCACGAGCTGGCTGGTCGTGACACAGCTGGTGCAGGTCCCGTTGACGGGCTGGTTGAAGTTCAACGACTTGGCGACCGCCGCCAGCACGTCGGGCGAGATCGCGGACGGATTCGACGACTTGAGCTCGTGGCCGCCGGCGAGAGCCGCGAAGTCGGCTTGGCCTTGCACGTCTGACTTCCGGGAGAAGGCGTTGCCCAGGTCGACCGCCAGAGCTGAGATACCGAACATCACGACGGTGAGCAGCGCGAACAGGACCGAGTAGGCGCCGCGCTCGTCCCGCGCTGAGCAGGCCCGCCTCAGGCCTTGCATGAGTCGTCCACAGCGAGCGCCTGGGCGTCGACCTCCATGCGAGCGTCGTACGTGCGGGTGACGGTTGTCGGCAGGCCGAACCCGAAGAAGTCGATGTTGAGGTCGGCGTCGGCCGTCACCGTCACCACGATCGGGTCGCCCACCTTGAGCGTGGCGGGGTTCGGGCTGACGGTCGTGGCGGTGACCCGGCTGCCCTGCTTTGAGGAGAAGGCTGCGTAGTCCGCCCAGCAGTCGCCCACGACCACACGCCGTGCGGTCTCACGCGCGGCGCTGTTGGTGTACTCGGCGGTCCACATGTACCAGCCGAACTGGATCGTTCCGAAGACCAGGACGAAGAAGAGCGGTGCGATCAGGGCGAACTCGACGGCCGCTGCGCCGCGTTGATTCCTGTCTCGTACTCGCATGTCCCCGTGCCCCACTTCCCCAGCAACTGAACTTCGACGCTATGAGGTCAAACGACCATCGGGAGGTCGGGTGAGGTCACACCACCCGCGCGCACTGGGGGAGTGGACCACTTGGGCCATCCGATCCCGGGGTTGCCCCAGTGTTTGCCACACTGGGGCCCGTGGCTGAGGAAGCGGTCTGGGTCGGGGTCGATGTCGGGGGCACCAAGGTGCTCGCGGGTGTGGTGGACGACCGCGGTCGGGTCACCCGCACCGCACGGCGTACGACGCCTGGACGGCGGGTCGATGCCCGCATGGTCGAGGACGCGTTGACCGAGGCGGTCCTCGAAGCCGCCGACGGCCACCCGATCGCCGGCGTCGGTGTCGCAGCAGCCGGCTTCGTCGACGCGGCAGGGGAGCGGGTGCGGTTCGCGCCTCACCTGCCCTGGCGTGACGAGCCCGTCCGTGCCCGGCTGGCGGCTCGCTGGCGAGCGCCGGTCCTCCTCGAGAACGATGCGACCGCTGCTGCCTACGCAGAGGCCACCTATGGCGCCGGGCGAGGAAGCGATGACCTGCTGATGGTCACCCTCGGCACCGGCATCGGTGGCGGCATCGTCCTGGGTGGCCGACTGCATCGCGGAGCGGGTGGCATGGCCGGCGAGTTCGGCCACATGCGCGTGGTGCCCGACGGTCTCGAGTGCCAGTGCGGCAACCGCGGGTGCTGGGAGCAGTACTGCTCCGGATCCGCCCTCGTGCGCTACGCGCGGGCAGCGATCGGGGTGCGGCCGACCGTCCTCGAGGAGATCTGTGGCGGCAACGCGTCGCTGCTGACCGGCCCGATGGTGACCGACGCGGCGGAGAGCGGCGACCTGGTCGCGCGCGAGGCGTTCATCGAGGTCGGCACCTGGCTCGGGCACGGCCTCGCCGATCTGGTCGCGGCCTTCGATCCGGGCTGCGTGGTCGTCGGTGGCGGGGTCTCTGCTGCAGGCGACCGACTCCTCGAACCGGCTCGGCGCGTGCTCGATCGCGCGCTCGTCGGCGCAGGCCATCGGACGGTCCCGCCGGTGCTGGCCGCCGCGCTCGGCCCCGAGGCCGGGCTGATCGGGGCTGCCGCCCTGGTCCGGACGGACGAGCGCCGCCGCAGGCGCCGCGTGGCACGAGGCGCCGGCATGCAGGCAGGCGCACCGGTCGTGCGCCCGCGCTGGCTGCCGATCCGCACGCGTCGCCCGCGGCGCACGCCGCGCTAGACGACCGCGCCGTCGTCGCCGGGGTCGCGCGGCCCCGACTTCATCGTCGCGATCAGGAACGCGAACCCGCCGACGAACCACACGATCAGCAGCGTGCTGGCCCAGTCCGGCATGCGCCAGCCGAAGATCAGGAAGACCAGGAGCAGCGCAGGCGCCCCGAAGACGCCCAGCAGGGCGATCAGCCGCGGCGGCTCGGGCATCGCCACCCGCGGCGGAACGGGAGGCACGAAGCTTCCCTCGTCCTCCCAGGGCACGGGATTCCAGGGCTCGGGGTTCCAGACGTCGGGGCTCGGGGCGTCCGCTGAGGGAGCCGTCTCAGCAGCCGGCACGTCCTCGGACGCCGGGTCCTCGGCGTACCTGTCGACGATGTCCTTCCAGACCTCGTCCTCGTCACGGTGCTCGTCACGGGGGGTCATCAGACGGCCGCATGCTCCCGGAGGAACGCGAGTGAACCCTCGAAGATCGCCGGAGCGTCGTTGTCCAGAGTGGCGACGTGGAAGCTGTCCGTGAGGGGGACCTCACGAGCGTCCGCAGAAGCGACGGATCCCAGGATGATCCGGGCCGAGCTCGGGTCCACGACGTGGTCGACCGTCGAGCGGAAGAGCAGCAGCGGTGCCTTCACCTTGCCGAGGTCGGCGCGCAGCGCCTTCCAGCCGGCCAGCAGCGAGGACAGGGCCCGGAGCCCCACCTTGGGGTAGCCGTACTCGTCGACGCCCTTCTTCTTGATGTCGTTGCCGATGCCGGGGAGTCCCTTGACGACGTGCTTCAGCACGGGCAGGGCGAGCAGCTGCTTGTTGGTGGAGTTCACTGCGGGATTCACCAGCACCAGCCCGGCAATGTCGCCCGGGCGGTCGGCGGCGAGACGCAGCGCGAGCCCGCCGCCCATCGAGAGGCCGCAGACGAACACCTGCTCGCAGGACTGCTGGAGGCGGACGAAAGCGGCCGTCAGCTCGGCGTACCAGTCGTCCCAGCCGGTCGAGTTCAGGTCCTGCCAGGTCGTGCCGTGGCCGGGCAGGCGAGGCATTTCGACGGCGTACCCGTGCTCGTTCAGGAACTCGGCCCAGGGCCGCATCGAGAACGGAGAACCGGTGAATCCGTGACTGAGCAGTACGCCGATCGTGCGGCCGCCGGTGAGCTCCGGGCGGGCGATGGCAGACCAGGGACGGGCGGGGTCGAGAGTGTCCACGAGACGAATACTGCCGCAACCCTGTCTACGGCGACGACCGACCGCGCGATCCGGTCCCCGGTGCCACTAGGCTGAGGGTCGTTCAAGCGATCGGTTGGCGCAGGAGGCACGCGTGTTCTACCACTTCCTCAAGTACGTGGCGATTGGTCCGATCCTGCGCTTCGGCTTCTGGCCGAAGGTCTCCGGCAAGGACAACGTGCCCACCGAGGGCGGCGTCATCCTCGCCGGCAACCACCTGTCCTACTTCGACTGGCTCTTCGTGCCGCTGTCGCTCCCGCGCATGGTCCGCTACGTCGCCAAGGCGGAGTACTTCGAGGGCCCCGGCATCAAGGGCTGGCTGCAGAAGCAGTTCTTCACCGGCACCGGCAACGTGCCGATCGACCGCTCGGGCGCCACAGCCGCCGAGGGCGCGATGATCACCGCCAAGCGGATCCTCAACGAGGGTCACATCTTCGGCATCTACCCCGAGGGCACGCGTTCGCACGACGGGCGCCTGCACAAGGGCAAGGTCGGTGTCGCCGTCATGGCGATCGAGACCGGCTGCCCGGTCGTCCCCGTCGCGGTCATCGGCACCGACGTCCTCGCGCCGTCGGGCAAGGTCTTCGGCAAGTGGACCCGCCCGATCATCAAGTACGGCACGCCCCTGGACTTCTCGCAGTACGCCGGGCAGCAGGGCGACAAGGCCGTGCTCCGCAAGATCACCGACGAGATCATGGTCGAGATCCAGAAGCTCTCCGGCCAGGAGTACGTCGACATCTACGCCGCCGAGGCCAAGAAGCAGGCCCGCGGCGAAGGTCACGGCAAGGGTGGCGACCGTAAGGCCAGCTGATGCCGTCGAGGACGGCATGTTCCGGGCGCTGCGGTGGCTGCGCCTGGTCGTCACGCTCAACCTGATCTTCTTCAACCTTGCGGTCCGGGCGGACTTCGCCCATCCGGTCGCGGCGCTGGTGCTGGTCGCCGGGCTGGTGGCCTGGACGCTCTTCGCCGTCTGGGCGTACGCCGCGGCGCACCGCCGCACGCGGCTGCTGCTGAGCGTCGACCTCGCCATCTCCGCCGGCGCAATCCTGGTGTCGCCCTGGCTGAAGGAGTCGGGACCGCACGCCACCGTCCCCGGCTTCTGGGTGATGGTCGTCGTGCTCGCCTGGGGCGTCCACTGGCGCTGGACCGGTGGCCTCGTGGCGGCGGCAGTGGTCTCGGCCGCCGACATCTCGACGCGCCTTCCTGACATCACCCAGGCCCACTACGGCAACGTCTTCCTGCTGATGATCGGCGGCCCGCTCTTCGGCTACCTGTGCGGGTCGCTCCAGCGCGTGGCGGCCGAGCGTGACGAGGCGCAACGCCTTGCTGCGCTGGCACATGAGCGTGCCCGGCTGGGCCGGGCGGTCCACGACGGCGTACTCCAGGTGCTGGCGATGGTGCAGCGCCGCGGGCCCGAGCTCGGCCCTGAGGGGGCGGACCTCGGTCGCCTCGCGGGGGAGCAGGAGCAGGCTCTGCGGGCTCTGGTCCACGTCACCGAGACCGCAGGGATTGCGCGCGACGTGGGCACGCTCGACGTCTCCGCGCTGCTCTCGCAGGTCGCCCACCGCGGCTCGCCCCAGGTCAGTCTCGCCGCACCCGGTCACCCGGTCTTCCTCCCGGGGGCGGTGGCCGTCGAGCTTGTCGCTGCAGCCGCGGCCTGTCTCGACAACGTCGCTGTCCACGTGGGTGAGTCCGCGCACGCCTGGGTGCTTCTCGAGGACCTCGGCGACCGCGTGGTCGTCAGCGTCCGCGACGAGGGCCCGGGCATCCCTTCCGGCCGCCTTGCCGCGGCAGAGGTGGACGGTCGTCTCGGGGTCTCCCAGTCGATCTGCGGCCGGCTGACCGACATCGGTGGCACGGCTGAGCTGAGCACCGGCGCGCACGGGACCGAGTGGGAGCTCAGCGTCCCCGCCCCGGGCTCGCCCTAGGCTGCAGGCGTGACCATCCACAGCGAGCACCCGTTCCTCGAGCCGCACTCGTCGCGCGACGCGGCGCGGCGGCTCCGTGGCCGGCTGGGCGGCACGGTGAGCCTGTGGACCTCGGGTTCGGGGGCCGATCGGGCTGGGCTCACGGTGTCCAGCCTGATGGTGGCGGCCGGGGAGCCGGCGTACGTCGTCGGGCTGGTCGATCCGGACTCGGACCTGCGCGACACCGTCGAGGAGTCAGGTGCGGCCGTTGTCCAGCTGCTGCGCTGGGAGCACCGCCAGCTCGCCGACATGTTCGCCGGTCTGACTCCGGCCCCGGGCGGCGCGTTCAAGCAGGCGGAGTTCGTGGACACCGCCTGGGGCCCGCGGCTCTCCGACGCCACGTCGTGGGCGGGTGCGTCCCTCGAGTCGATCACCGAGCTCGGCTGGTCGGCGCAGGTCGTGATGCGGCTCGACGAGATCCACCTGGGCGACGAGCCGGATCCGCTCGTCCATCGGCGGGGTCGCTACCTCTCGCCGAGCTGAGCGGGCTACGGTCCTTCTCATGCAGCAGGAACCGGAGCAGCCCGCGATCCGCGTGATGATCGTCGACGACCACCCGATGTGGCGCGACGCGGTGGAACGCGATCTCGCAGGTGCTGGATTCGACGTCGTGGCGGTGGCGAGCACGGGCACCGAGGCGATCAACCGGTGCCGGGCGACGCGGCCCGACGTGGTCGTCCTGGACCTCCAGATCCCGCCACCCAATGGTGTCGAGGTGACCCGATCCGTCTCCGCTGACGCCCGGGTCTTGATCCTCTCCGCGTCCGGCGAGCAGGCCGACGTGCTGGAGGCGGTGAAGGCCGGAGCCACCGGCTACCTGGTGAAGTCCGCCTCGAGCGCTGACCTGATCTCCGCAGTGGGCCAGGTCGCAGCCGGTGAAGCTGTCTTCACCCCCGGGCTGGCCGGTCTGGTCCTCGGCGAGTACCGCCGCATCGACGACGCGCCCGACCCGAACACGCCGCACCTGACCGAGCGCGAGACCGAGGTGCTCAAGATGGTGGCCAAGGGGCTCACCTCGACCCAGATCGCCGAGCGCCTGGTGATCTCGCACCGCACCGTCCAGAACCACGTGCAGAACACCCTGCGCAAGCTGCAGCTGCACAACCGGGTCGAGCTGACCCGCTACGCGATCGAGCAGGGCCTGGACTGATGTCGCTGCTCGAGGAGGCCGAGGCGCTCTACGGGCTGCCGTTGGCCGAGTTCACGCCTGCGCGTGACGCGCGGGTGAAGGCGCTCCGCGCTGAGGATCGGGAGCTGTCCGACGCCGTGAAGGCGTTGAAGAAGCCGTCGCTGGCGGCGTGGGTCCTCAACCTGCTCGTCCGCCGCGAGCCTGACCAGGTCGCGCAGCTGATCTCGCTCGGCGCCTCCTTGCGGGATGCGGCGGAGTCGCTCGACGGCGCCCAGCTGCGCGAGCTCACCAAGCAGCGGCGTCAGCTCACCGCGGCAGTCACGACCGTTGCCCGTCGGCACGCGCTCGCTGAGGGGCACAAGGTCACCGAGCCGGTCGCCGACGAGGTCGAGTCGACGCTGACCGCGGCCATGCTCGACACGGGGGCTGCTGCTGCGGTGCGCTCCGGGCTGCTGGTTCGGGCGTTCGCGACGACGGGGCTCGGCGACCTCGACGCCGCGTCGTACGTGGCGGTGGAGGAGGCGATCGGTCACGAGGTGTCGGCAGCGCCGATGAAGCTCCACGCAGTGCCGGATCCGTCGGCTGCGGCGCTGCGGCGCGAGAAGAAGCAGGCCGTTGCGCGCGCCGAGAAGGAGCTGCGCATCGCGCGCGATTCCCTGGCCCGCGCGAAGACGCGGCACCAGGGTGCCCAGGCCCAGGCGCTCCAGCTCGAATCGGAGATCGACGAGGTGCGGCGCCGGCTGGCCGAGCTGGAGGAGCGCGAGGACGACGCAGCGTCGGCCGTCGACAAGGCGGCCGACGCCGTGGCCAGCGCGACCGAGGAGGCAGACGCCGCCGAGAAGGCGCGGGACGCCGCTGCCGCGGCGCTCGGCGCCGACTGACCCGGCCTAGAGCAGCGCCCAGCCCTTGGAGCGCTCGACCGCTTCACGCCAGCGGGCGTAGGCCTTCTCGTCGCGCTCGCCCGGCTCGAAGCGGTGCTCCAGCTGCCAGGTCTCGCGCAGCGCGTCGGTCGAGTCCCAGACTCCCGTGCCGAGTCCCGCCAGGAACGCAGCACCGAGGGCGGTGGTCTCCACGATCTTCGGGCGCTCGACGGGTACGCCGACCTGGTCGGCCTGCACCTGGCACAGCAGGTCGTTGGCCGCTGCTCCGCCGTCGACGCGCAGGCTGGCCAGCTGGGGCATGGTCTCGAGCACGTCCCTCACCTCGAAGGCGATGGCCTCGAGGGTGGCGCGCACGAGGTGGCCACGCGTCGTACCGCGGGTGATGCCGAAGATCGAGCCGCGCGCGTGCGGGTCCCAGTGAGGAGCCCCGAGCCCAGTGAGCGCGGGAACGAACACGACGCCTTCGGAGCTCGGAACGGCGCCGGCGATCGCAGCCGTCTCGGAGGCGGTGCCGACGATCTGCAGTCCGTCGCGCAGCCACTGGACGGCCGCGCCGGTCACGAAGATCGCGCCCTCGAGGGCGTAGGTGGTCTCGCCGCTGGGGGAGCGCCAGGCCGCCGTGCTGAGGAGACCGGCTTGTGATCGTTCGACGGTTGAGCCGGTGTTGGTGAGCAGGAACGAGCCAGTGCCGTAGGTGCACTTGGAGTCGCCCGGCTCGAAGCAGGTCTGCCCGAAGAGCGCCGACTGCTGGTCGCCGGCGATTCCTGCGATCGGGAGCTCCAGGCCGCAGAACGTCTTCGGGTCCGTCGTGCCGATCTCGCCCCAGTTGGGCACGAGGTCCGGCAGCGCGTCGCGGGGTACGCCGAAGAGGCCGCACAGCTCGTCGGACCAGTCACCCTTCTCCAGGTCGAAGAGCAGGGTGCGGGAGGCGTTGGAGACGTCGGTGACGTGCCAGGTGCCGCGTGTCATCCGGGCGATGAGATACGAGTCGACCGTGCCCACGGCGTACCGGCCCTGTTCGACCAGCGCCCAGGTGTGCGGCTCGTTCTCCCGAAGCCAGGTCAGCTTGGTGCCGGAGAAGTACGGGTCGAGCCGCAGGCCGGTGAGCTGGCTGACGCGCTCCTCGTGGCCCGCGGTGCGGAGTCGCTCGCAGATGTCGGCTGTGCGGCGGTCCTGCCACACGATCGCGCGCCGGGGGGAGCCCAGGGTCTCGCGGTCCCACAGCACAATGGTCTCGCGCTGGTTGGTGATGCCGATGGCCTTGAGGTCCTTGGGGTCGTGCAGCTTGAGGACCTGGCGCGTGGCCTCGATGGTGGCCTGCCAGATCTCCTCGGCGGAGTGCTCCACCCAACCTGGCTGCGGGAAGTGCTGGGCGAACTCCTGGTAGCCCTTCGCCGCTATGGAACCGTCGGGTGTGACCACGACCGCCGTGACGCCCGTGGTGCCGGCATCGATGGCCAGAACGCTCATGCGAGCGACCCTAGCGAGTCGCGGCCGTTGCGTCAGCGAGCGCGCGGATGGCGGCCGGATCGCTGGGATCGAACGAGTAGCGGTAGGCCGGTAGACGAACGGTCAGACCGCGCGTCTGGCTCAGGCTGCTCGCCGGGAGGCCTCAGCAAGTTCGCGCGCGTTGCGCCTCAGTCGCGCCTTCGTGAACTCCCAACCGATCGCGCTGCCCACGACCGCGACCATGAGCCACCAGTCGACGTCTCGGAACTGGCTGACAACGCCGAGAAGCGCGAAAAGGGCAATCCAGAAGACGCCATCGCGAACTCCGAACGGTGAGTAAGTCGCCTTGATGTACTCGTGTTCGGCGCTCGGTTCCATAGCCACGAGTTTTACGCGGAAGGGTCTGCTGCACAGTCAGTTGACATCTGATCTCTGGAGCTGGCGGAACGCAGTTGCAGAAACGGCGATCCGAACTCAATGCGGCATGACCGAGCGGATCAGCTCACGTCGGGAGAGCTCGGATGGAACCAATTCGCGTTGTCGATGCGTCAGTGTGGTGACGAGCTTGCCTAGGAGGGCGACGTGGAACAGAGATCCGACCGCGACGAGTTCAGTGACTTTGCTGGCGGTCGTTGGCCCTCTCTGGTTCGCGCTGGGATCTTGATGGGCTGCTCGTTGTCCGATGCTGAGGACCTGGCACAGACGACGTTGACCCGTTGCTATCAACAGTGGTCGCGAGTCGCGCGTGCTGACAATCCATCGGCATACGCGCACCGAATGCTGGTGAATGCCTTCATCGACACCAAGCGGCGACGACGGAACTCCGAACTGCTGGTCGCGCAACCCGTCGAAGGAAGCATCAGCGATCCCATGCAGGAGATCCGACTCGACATCGAGCGCTCGCTGGGCCAACTCACCCAGCAGCAGCGCCTCGTGGTTGTCCTGCGCTACTTCCTCGACCTCTCCGAACGAGAAACAGCCGAGGTCCTTGGCGTACCAACTGGCACCGTCAAGAGCCGGCTCGCGCGCGCCCTGGAGGCACTCAGCGCCGACCCCAGGCTGGCAACAATTGCCCTGGAGGCATCTGATGACTGACATCAGGCAGCATCTTCACGACTTGGTAGACCGTGCGCCGGTCGGACCAGCACCCATCGAGGCAATGCTGGAAGCGCGCCCCTGGTCGCGCCGCTTCGCCCCGGCCGCTGCACTCGCTGTCGCGGCCATGGTGATCGCAGCGATCGTCTTCGCCGTTTCCGCGGCTCGGCAATCCTCGCAGGATCCAGTTGGCTCCGCGAATCCTGTCGTGACCCTCAGCCCGCCGGAAGCCGTGCGCGGGGCCCAGGTTGAGGTAACGGTCGTGGGCCTGGACGACTTCTCTGGTGCAGAGGTCGATCTCACCGTTGCGACTGTCGACGCTTCGAGTGAGCAAGGCGTCGGATCCGACCGAATCCAGATCGATGACGGCGGCCGCCTGTCGACCACGATCACGGTGCCCAACTCGCTCGGCCACGAGACTCAGGTGGCGCCTGGCGAGTACCGGCTTGTGTTCGGCGTGAAGGGCACGCAGCGGCTGCGGTTCGATCACCCGGTGCACGTGGTCGCCGCTCAGATCGGCGAGACGTATGTGTACGTCCCGACCTACGGCTGCCTCGACTACACGCGGTTCGACGGACGGCTCTGGAAGCTCGATGGAGGTGACGTGAAGGTGCCCATTCCGGGATCCACATTCGCGCTCGCCAGCCGCGACCGGGCGACCTACACCGCCCCAGACGGCGGGACCGCAACATTTCGCGTCGCGGATCCGGAAGCCTTCGATCCCGAAACGTTCAGTTGCCCGGGTGCTGATGACTCCTCCGTCTACGCGCCCCCCGTCCGGACAACTACAACACTGGGTGCGCCGACGGAGCTTCCCGCAATCGCGTCCCTCAAGGACAGCTGGATGTACGACAACGGCGTTGTGCACCACGAATACCGCCTGGCCGGACCTGCGAATGCCGACACTGCAACCCCGGAAGCTCTCGCGGCCAACCCTCGGTCGCTGGCGGTGCACCCGGCGACGTACCTGACCGTCGACTTCAATCCAGGGGTCGGCAAGTTCGAGGTTCCCGCGGACCCCGCGTTCAGCAACATCGAGACTGTCGATGTCCACGGCGTCATGGGTCAGTTGACGACCATGAAGAACGGCCTCGGAGTGATTCGCCTCGACTGGGTCGATGTGGCTGGGAACTACCGCACAGTGATGGTTGATCGGCTCAAGACGTCGGATGGGCTAAGTGGCCTCTCGGCGCAGCAGATTCTTGCAGTCGGCCGCAGCGTCATGTGACTTCCATGCCCCGATCGCGTCGAGACTCGTCGCACGATCGTCGGCATGTTCGCGCGTCCGTTTCAGCCGGTGTTGCCGAGTGCGCGGGTGCCGGTGTGGTCCACCAGGTAGTAGGCGCCGTGGGGGTCGCGCCACAGGTAGATGCCGGGGAAGGGTTGCTGGACTTCCCACCCGCAGTGGGTTTTCAGGTTGTGGTGAAACTGCGTCAGGGGGCCGTAGTTGCCGATCGTGGACAACCCGGGGATATCGGGGGTCCAGGGTTTGTTGTGGTCGATCTGCATGCTTCGCCATCCATCAGACCGGTTGGTGCTGCTGGATCCCCACGGGAAGCTGTCGGCCGGCGTCATCAGGCGCACGGCCTGACGATGTCGATCAGGGATCTCCCAGGCGTCGACCGGAGCCTGGCCTTCGATGTCGAGCACCGGAGTCAACCGCACCTTCTGATGCGGGTGCAGGCTGAAGTGCCCCCGCAACCACGCCTCCGTCACGACCCCGATGCCCTCGATACGCACCAGGTCCGGTGAGCCGTCGCGGTCGGCACCGACCACCGTGCGTCCTCCGGTGCTCCCGTCGGCGCGGCCGCTGCCGGTCCTGTCGGGGGTCTGGGTGATCCGGCCGCCGTAGAGGTGCACAAAGATCGTCAGCGTCGGCAGCAACCGCGACCAGTCGATGACCGGCTTGCCGCCGCCAGACGAGCCGTCGCAGGCGCCGCCGGTGGGCCCGTCGCCGGACCCGTCGCTGGGGTTGTCAGTGGGCCCGTCGTCGGGCCTGTTGTGGGTCTGGTCCCACAGCTTGATGGCGGCGTCGACGATGCCACGGGACTCACCGGCAGGGTCGGCGTCGGCGTCACCGAGGACGATGCGGTCGTCCTGGTCGCGTCCACCACGATCGGACGCCAGCGCAAGCGCGTCGTCATCGGTGTCAGCGGGACGGTCGCACCACCCGGCGTACGCCGCCAGAAGCTTCACCACGGCCGCGGGATCGGCGAGCAGCTCGGCGGCGGTGGCACGGCGGTCGTCTTCACACTCGGTGGAGCCCAAGTCCTTGAGGATCCGGGCGAGGTAGTCGACGGTGGCGTCGATCTTCGCGATCCCGAACGCGTCTGTGCGGATGGTGAAGATGCCCATCCCAGCCTCATTCGACAGGTGCTTGTGGGCATACCGCGCCTTGCGGTTCGCTTCCTCACGCGCCGACGCGGCCGCGGGGTCAGCAGCGGTGACCGCGGCCGCCACCAGGGCCTCGAACCGTCCCCACGGGATCCGCCCATCGACCGACTCGGCGACGCGGGCATCGACGTACGCCGCGGCCTCGACCGACAGGGCCCGGGTCTGGGTGGCGACGTGGCGGGCATAGGAGGGCATCACGGCACCGGCCAGGGTGCGGGTCCAGATGCTCGGGAGGCGGTGCTCGATGTCGACCACGTCCGCGATCCACCGATCCCCGGTGCCGGTGGACCGGCCCATCCTCGCGGCGAGCTGAGCACCCGCGGTGGACGCCACCAGCGGCGTGCCGGTCGCGCCGTACTCCCGCAGCCGGACACGACCCGGCTTGCCCGCCCTCGTCAGATGCACAACATCGGGGCCGTTGGCGATGGCCCACTCCCGCGCGATCAACAACAAGTCGATGTCGGCCCGGCGACGGGCCTGCTCACGCGCAGAAGCACTGTCGAGGAGATCCCTCCGCGACAGCTCCGAGAACCGCGTGCCCGAGTTGGCCATGCACCCACTCAAGCACCACCCACCGACAACATCCGGCCCGGATCAGCCCTGATCAGAGACCCTGTGAATCACGAAAAGGTAACGGTTTCAAAGACACATTCGACAGCGCGGCGCAGGCATTGAAACGTCCGCCCGTCGACCTCGCGCGCCCCGTCTGGCGCTGGCAATCACTTGACCCGACGCTCCACGGAGTGGTCGCCAATGCCTCATGCCCGCGACTTGATGAGTCGCGGGCATGATCGGTGGCGCAAACGGAACGAGCGGTCAGCGTGCGGCCATCCGCGCCGCGACGCGCTCCTGCATCGCCTTGCGAGGCATCGGCTGGGCCCCGGGCACGGCTCCGGTCGGGTTCCAGCACTGAGCGGTGGCGATGAGGAGCTCGGACGGGTCGGGGTAGTCGCTGCCACCCTCGGTCTCGGGAGCCGGAGACCAGCTCGACGCGACGCTCCAGGCATTGCCGAAGGGCGCCGTGACCCAGAGGCTGCCGCCGTCGGTGTAGTCCTCGCCGCCACCGCCCACCAGCTTGGTTCCTGCAGGGCAGGTTGCGTCAGCAGCAACGAAGGCCGGGACGTTGCTGTCGTTGTAGTTGATGTAGTAGCCCCAGCCCACGATGGTGCCCACTTGGCCAGACTTGAGCGCGAAGGCGGTCGAGTCCTTGCCATCGAGCAGGTCGGAGTTCAGGTTCGGAACCTTGACGTTGCGGTTGACGCGGAGCGACGGCTGGCCGGCCTTCGAGTTCAGCGTCAGTGCGGTGCCGTAGTTGTTCGTCAACGTGGTGACCGTGGTGGCGGTGTTCGCCTTGCCGAGGATGAACTTGCCACCGGTCGCGGCGAAAGCCGTGCCGGAGCCGAGCACCAGAGCGGCGGCCGCGCCAGCGACGAAGCTGGCCTTGGAAAAGCGCATGAAGGAACTCCCGAAGTCGTGAGGGGGTGGGCGCCTCGGAGCGTACGTGGACAAACGGTTGCCCACTACAGATTCCGGACAGGTGAGACCAACCCGACGTCCAGGGCAGGCGGCGCCTCAGCTGATCGGGGCGACCAGTTCCCGCAGATGGCGCGCACGGTCGGCGTAGTTGGCGTACTCGTCGAAGCTCGGGGCGCCGGGGGAGAGCAGGACGACCGAAGCCGGGTTGCCGGGGGACAGCCCCCACGCGACCGCGGCGGCCATGGAGCCGAAGAGGGTGGCGGGATGCCCCAGCCCGTCGGCGTGCTCGTCGCCGAACCGGGCGCCGGCGGCGCCGATCAGCAACAGGTGGACGGGCGCGGACCGACTCTGGAGGTACGACGCCAGCGAGGTCATGTCGAGTCCGCGGTCCGAGCCGCCCAGGATCAACGCAACCGGCTGGTCCGGGAAGACGGAGAGCGCGGCGACGACGGCCTCGGGTGCGGTGGCGAGGGAGTCGTCGATCCACCGGCGGCCGTCGCGCGAGGGGACGGTCGTCATGCGGTGGTCGAGCGCGGCAAACGTCGGGATCGCAGCCAGCAACGCCTCAGGTGCGAGGGACGCGTCGGCGACGGACGATGCCAGAACAGCAAGGGCGAGGTTGCCCGCGTTGTGCACACCGAGCAGTGGCAGCTCCGACGAAGGGAGCGAGCCGACGCCCGGCCAGTGCAGGCCTGCCGCGTCGGCGTACACGGTCGAGGGGCCAGTGAGGTGCAGGGTCGCGCCGGCCGGCAGCACCGCGCGGATCCGGGCGACGAGGCGCTCGTCCGCTCCCGGGGCGATGACGTGCTGTGCGCCCTGCGAGACGAGCCGGAGCTTGTCCGAGAAGTACGCCGCCTCGGAGCCGTGCCAGGGCAGGTGCTCGGGGAAGAGCGAGGTCACGACCGCGACGCGCGGAGACACCGTGATCGACTGAGCCTGGTAGCTCGACACCTCCGCCACGACTGTCCCGGAGTCGGGGGAGTCGAGGAGGCTCACGCCGATGTTGCCAGCCACCACCGCGGGGGCCCCTGCGACGGCGAGCACGTGGGCGATGGCTGACGCCGTCGTGGACTTGCCCTTGGTGCCGGTCACGCCGATTGCGCGGCCCGCATTGGAGGAGAGCCACAGATCCGTCGCGCTGGTGAACTCGACACCGATCAGGGCAAGGTGCCGGTAGAGGTCGGCCGCGACCGGGATGCCCGGTGACTTGACGACGACTTCGGCGGCCTCGAGGGCGGCGATCGCAGCAGCGCCGACCACGGCGGACGGCTCGGCCTCCGGTGCCTCGACCGCCTCAGGCAGGGCGATGACGGGCGAGACCCCGAGCGCACGCAGGTGGCGGACGACCGCCGATCCCTCGAGCCCGAGCCCCCACACCGCGACGCGGCGCCCGGCCAGGTCAGAGAACCGCACGCGCGGCCTTCTCGAGCTCGCCGGTGAGGAAGTGCTCGTCTGAGAAGCTGAACAGCGCCTCCACCTCGGCAGGTGACACCACGGCCACCTTCAGCTCCGGGTCGACCACGAAGGGATGCGCGGACCAGTCGGGGTGGTCCTGCAGCAGTGTGTACGCCGCGCGGCACTCGCTCGGTTCGCCCACGCACTCGAAGGGCTTGTGCCCGTCACCGATCGCGAGCAGGTCCAGGAACAGAGGCCGCAGCAGCTCGTCGGCGAAGAGGTCCTTGCCGAAGATCGAGTCCATCTGCGTCTGCGGCACGAAGGGCGACAGCATCAGGAAGACGAACGCGCACTTCGGGCACTCGCCACACCAGTTGCGGCGACGCGACTCCTCGAGGTGGAAGGCGCGGTTGCAGGACGTGAACACGTCCAGGTAGCCCAAGGAGGCGAAGCGGCGGATGATCGCCAGCTCCGTCAGCGGCCGGAGGAACGAGACGTAGTCGACGCCGTAGGGCGAGACCTGCGACCGCAGCAGCTCCTCGTAGCCAATGCCCTTGCTCCACTGGTGATTGACCTCGACGCCGTGCCACTGCAGGTTGCCGTAGGACGACGAGGCCTCGTTGGCGAAGACCACCGTGTCCTGGCCGCCCCGGAGGGCGGTGAGGCAGGCGATGATCGAGTTGATCGCGGTCACCGGCACGTGCCCGTTGTGGGCGCCGGCGTCGTTGAGCGCGAACAGCAGCGGATCGATGGAGCGTCGTGCGGTGTCGATCGGCAGGCCCGACGCCTCGGCCGTGCGGGTGATCGGCTCGTAGGAGTTGACGGAGAAGAGGCGTACGTCGGCCACGCGGCGTACGGCCTCGAGGGTGACGATCGAGTCCTTGCCGCCGCCGACCGCGACGAGTGCCCGGTCGTGCGTCGGTGCGACGGCGGGTGCCGACGGGGGAGCAGCCAGCTCGGGCGCCTCGATCGTAGGGAAGAGCGCGTCGGGCAGGTCGTTGCGGTAGGCGAACTCGGCCAACCCGCCCGTGACCACCTCGGCCAGGAAGACCCGCTCGGCAGGGTTGAGACCACTGGCCACCGAGATCACCGACGGCACGAAGGCCTTGTAGTACGACGTGCCTGCGGCAAGCGCGAGGAGCCGGGTGAGAGCGCGGAAGGCGTCATCGACCGGCCGAGGGTCATCGATGGAAGGCAGCGTCACCGTTTCGACGAACGACACCTCATCGGACGGACCCGTGACCCGGAAGGGAAGCTCGACCTTCTGGCCGTCCTCGCTGATCTGCGGCTCGTCGATGTGGAAGGTGAGCGTGCGCGGGTCGGCCCCGAGCAGGTCAGCGTGCAGGTCGGTCACGCGCTCCATCCTAGGGCGCGGGGCGTTGCGCGACGGTGCGCGTGAGGCCAGAGTGGTGCCACCTCACCCCTCCGGAAGGACGTCTGATGACCCAGACCGCAGAAAAACCGGAACTGAAGCGGGTCCTTGGACCAGGGCTCCTGCTTCTCTTCATCGTCGGCGACATCCTCGGTGCCGGCGTCTACGCCGTGACCGGCACCATGGCCGGGTACGTCGGTGGCCTGCTCTGGCTGCCCTTCCTCCTGGCCTTCGTCGTGGCAACGCTGACCGCGTTCTCCTACCTGGAGCTCGTCACCAAGTACCCCCAGGCTGCAGGCGCGGCGCTCTACACGCACAAGGCCTTCGGCATCCACTTCGTGACCTTCCTGGTCACGTTCGCCGTCATCTGTTCGGGCATCACCAGCGCCTCGACCTCGGCCAACACCCTCGCCCAGAACCTCTACGGCGGCATGGAGATCAACGGCTGGATCGACGGCACGGTCAGCAGTGGAACGATCACGATCACCGCGATGGCCTTTATGGTGCTGCTCGCCCTGATCAACCTCCGCGGCGTCGGCGAGAGCGTGAAGTTCAACGTGATCCTCACGATCGTCGAGATGACCGCCCTCACCATCGTGATCGGTGTCGGGTTCTGGGTGATCGCCCAGGGCAAGGCCGACATGGGTGAGCTGGTGAACTTCAACGACTACGAGGGCATGGGCTTCGTCTTTGCGGTCACCGCGGCCACCTCGATCGCCTTCTTCGCCATGGTCGGCTTCGAGGACTCGGTCAACATGGTCGAGGAGACCAAGGAGCCGCAGAAGATCTTCCCGCGCACCATGCTCATGGGCCTGGGGATCGCGGTCATCCTCTACATGCTGGTCGCCGTCTCCGTGGTCAGCGTGCTCAGCCCGGCTGAGCTGGCGAGCATCCGTGAGTCGGAGGGACGCGCTCTCCTGGAGGTCGTGCACAAGGGTTCGCCTGACTTCCCGATCGACAAGATCTTCCCGTTCCTCGCGGTCTTCGCGGTGGCCAACACGGCCCTGATCAACATGCTCATGGCCTCGCGCCTCGTCTACGGCATGGCGAACCAGCGGGTGCTCCCCAAGCAGCTCGGTGCTGTTCTCGCGGGTCGCCGTAGTCCCTGGGCGGCGATCCTCTTCAGCACCGTCCTCGCGCTCCTGCTGATCTGGTACGTCACCAGCGACCCGGACAGCAACGTCGTCGCGAACCTGTCGTCCACCACCGCGCTGCTCCTCCTGTGCGTCTTCACGGTGGTCAACGTGGCCTGTGTCGTCCTGCGCACCCGCCGCGCGGACCACGACGAGTCGTTCTTCACGACGCCGCGGTGGATGCCCTACGTCGCGGCGCTCCTGTGCCTCTACCTGGTCGGTCCATGGGTCGATCGGGACGGCGTGGTCTACAAGATCGCTGGTGGCCTGATGCTCATCGGGGTGGGGCTGTGGCTGGTGACGTGGCTGATCAACCGCGTCGTCAACAAGGACGACGAGCCGCCGCACTTCGTCGACATCGACCACATGGACGTCGACCCGACCGACGACCCGCGCTGACGCGTCACCTGCCCGGGGTGCGACGCAGCACCTCGGGCAGGTACGCCGCGCCCGGCTCGCCGTAGGTCGCCGCGACGTCGGCCGGGTTGGCGATGCCGCAGTGCTTCAGCGACAGGCAACCGCAGCCGATGCAGGAGTCGAGACCGTCGCGCAGGCGCTCCAGGGCTCGCAGCTGCTCGTCGAGTCGCGTGCGCCAGTGCTTCGAGATCCGGTGCCAGTCGGCCTTGTTGGGCGTGCGGCCCGAGGGGAGCGTGTCGAGCTCGCTGCGGATCTCGTCGAGGGTGAGGCCGACGTTGCTCGCTGCACGGATGAAGGCCAGCCGTCGCAGGACCTCGCGGTCGTAGACGCGTCGGCCACCCGGCGTACGCGATGCGTTGATCAGGCCCTGTGCCTCGTAGTAGCGCAGGGCTGACGCCGCAAACCCGCTGCGCTCGGCGACCTGGGTCACCGTCAGTGGTGCCTTCACGTCGATCCCGGCCATTTCCGGATCACCCCTTGACTTCAAGTTAACTTCAACTTGAACAGTGGCACTACAACGCCAACTGATCAAGGGAGAACCGCACATGTCTGTCGCACTCGTCACCGGAGGATCCCGCGGGCTCGGCCGGGCCCTCGCCCTGGCTCTCGCCGATCGCGGATGGAGCGTCGTCATCGACGGCCGCGACGCGGAGACCCTCGAGGAGGTGGACGGACCCGGCATCGTCAGGATCGCCGGCGACATCACTGACGCCGACCACCGCGCCGATCTGCTGAGCGCGCTCGAGGGGCTCGGCGGACTCGACCTGCTGGTCCACAACGCCAGCTCCCTCGGCCCGACACCGCTGCCGCGCCTCGACCAGCTGACGATCGAGGACCTCACGTCGGTCTGGCGGCCCAACATCGGGGCGCCACTGGTGCTGACCTCGCTCGTGCTCCCGCTGCTTGTCTCCTCGCACGGAACGCTCGTCGGCATCACCTCCGACGCGGCCGTCGAGCACTACCCGGGCTGGGGCCTGTACGGCGCGTCGAAGGCCGCGCTCGAGCACCTCGTCCTGCAGTACGCCGCAGAGAACCCGGCGCTCACCGCGTACGCCGTCGACCCGGGTGACATGCGGACCCGGATGCACCAGGACGCCTTCCCCGGCGAGGACATCTCCGACCGGCCGCTTCCGGAGAGCGTCGTGCCGCAGCTGCTGGCACTGCTCGACGCGAAGCCGGAAAGCGGGCGCTACCGGGCCGCTGGAGTGTTCGCATGACCCACCTCGTCGAACGACCCAGCACCTCGTTCCCGGCACCGGCAGCGAACACAGCACCCTCGCCACCCGAGTCCCGCGGGCTGGCGCGCGACGACGTACGACTGCTCGTCGCAACGCCAGGTGCGGTCACCCATGGCCGCTTCACGGCGATCACCGACCACCTCCGCGCGGGTGACCTGCTCGTCGTGAACGACTCCGCGACCGTCAACGGCCAGATCGACGCCGAGCTGATCGGCACCGGCCTCCGCAGGCGCACAGTGGTTCTCCACGCGGCCCATCGACTCGATGACGGCACCCGCGTCGTCGAGCTCCGCACCGCACCCGACGCCGCCCGCTCGGTCCTCGACGCGGCGCCGGGAGACATCGTGCGCACCGGCCCGGCAAGCCTCGAGCTCCTCGCGCCCTATCCGGAAGAATCGTCACCGACGGGGGAGGGCAACCGGCTCTGGCGTGCGCGGCTCACCGGATCGCTCGACCGGGTTCTCGCGCGACGAGGCCGGCCGATCGCCTACGGCTACCTCGACCGCCGCTACCCGCTGAGCGCCTACCAGACCGTCTTCGGGGTGCGGCCGGGCAGCGCGGAGATGCCGTCAGCGGGACGACCGTTCACTCCTGAGATCGTCACCGCGCTCGTCGCACGCGGCGTCTCCGTCGCACCGGTCACGCTCCACGCGGGACTGAGCTCCCAGGAGGCGGGGGAGGCGCCGCAGTCCGAGTGGTTCTCGGTGCCGGCACCGACTGCGAGCCTGGTCAACGCGGTGCGCGCGGGCGGCGGCCGCATCGTCGCGGTGGGCACCACGGTCACCCGCGCGTTGGAGTCCGCCGTGCTGCGCTCGGGCGACGGCGTACGCGTGGTCGAGCGCAGCGGCTGGACCGACCGCGTCGTCACTCCCGCCGACCCGCCGCGCGTGGTCACGGGACTCGTCACCGGCTGGCACGACCCGGGCGCCTCCCACCTCCTGCTGGTCGAGGCAGTGGCCGGCGTCGACATCGCCCAGGCGGCGTACGACGCGGCGGTGGGTGGCGGGTACGCATGGCACGAGTTCGGGGACAGCGCCCTCCTGTTACCGAATCGCGAGTAACAACGCGACCCGCGTACCCTAGGCAGGTGACACCCTCGATCCCTGATCTTGCTTCCCTGCACTCGATGGGCGCGGCCCAGCAGCCGACGTACCCCGACCGTGCCGCCGTCGACGCCGCGGTCGAGCGCCTGCGCACCGCGCCGCCGCTCGTCTTTGCCGGCGAGTGCGACGAGCTCAAGGAGAAGATCGCGGCCGTCGTCCGCGGCGAGGCCTTCATCCTCCAGGGTGGCGACTGCGCCGAGACGTTCGCCGGCGTCACCGCCGACAACGTCCGCAACAAGCTCCGCGTGCTGCTGCAGATGGCGGTCGTCCTGACGTACGCCGCGTCCGTGCCGGTCGTGAAGGTCGGCCGCATCGCCGGTCAGTACGCCAAGCCGCGCAGCTCCGACTTCGAGACCCGCAATGGCGTGACGCTTCCGGCCTACCGCGGCGACGCCGTCAACGGCTACGACTTCACCGAGGAGTCGCGGATCCCGGACCCGCAGCGCCTGGTCGACGTCTACAACAACTCCGCCGCCACGCTGAACCTCGTGCGTGCGTTCACCACGGGTGGCTACGCCGACCTGCGCCAGGTGCACACCTGGAACACCGACTTCGTCCGCTCTTCGCCGGTGGGTCGCCGCTACGAGAAGCTGGCCAGCGAGATCGAGCGCGCGCTGACCTTCATGCAGGCGATCGGCGCCGACCCGGACGAGTTCCACCGGGCCGACGTGCACTCGAGCCACGAGGCGCTCGTCCTTGAGTACGAACACGCCCTGACCCGCATCGACAGCCGCACCCAGGAGCCCTACGACGTCTCCGCGCACATGGTGTGGATCGGTGAGCGCACCCGTCAGATCGACGGTGCCCACGTCGAGCTGCTGAGCAAGATCAAGAACCCGATCGGCGTGAAGCTCGGCCCGAGCACCACGCCCGACGACGCGATCGCCCTGGCACGCAAGCTCAACCCGGAGAACGAGCCGGGCCGCCTGACCTTCATCACCCGCTTCGGCGCGAGCAAGATCCGTGAGGGCCTGCCGCCGCTGATCGAGAAGGTGCAGGCCGAGGGGCTCCAGGTCGCGTGGATCTGCGACCCGATGCACGGCAACACTTTCGAGGCCTCCTCGGGTTACAAGACCCGCAGCTTCGACGACGTGATCGACGAGGTCCAGGGCTTCTTCGACGTCCACGCGGCTCTCGGCACCTGGCCCGGTGGCCTGCACGTCGAGCTCACGGGTGACGACGTGACCGAGTGCGTCGGTGGCGGCGAGGAGCTGTCGGCCGACGACCTCTCCAACCGCTACGAGTCGGTCTGCGACCCGCGCCTCAACCGCGTGCAGAGCCTCGAGATGGCGTTCCTCGTCGCGGAGATGCTCTCCGCGGCGCGCTGCCCGAAGACGGACTGACCGAAACCGGGATCAGGAGCCGAGCAGGAGCACGTCGCTGATGGCGGTCGTGTTCTTGCCGCCCCGGCGCCCCGGCCTCGACACGTCGACGATCCGCAGCTGCACCGAGCCGGTCGTCTCCGGGTCCACCTGGATCGTCTGCAGGTCAGGCGTGTCCACGAGCCGTTGCGTGACGACGGTGCCGTCGTCGAAGCGCCACTCGACGCTGAGGATGCGCCGGTTGCGGGGGTACCAGTCGGTGGCACCGTCGACCTTGGCGTAGCCGTTGATCAGCCCGACCGCGGTCACCACCCGGTCCTTGCCGAGGTCGAACCGGATCACGGTGCCGCTCCCGTCGCCGGTGAGCCGGTATGCCGTGGCGCGGTCGTTGTCGAGCATGTTGCTGGCCGGGTAGGAGACCCGGTTGCCGGCGAGGTCCCGGCTGGCGCTCATCGGACGGGGCGCGGAGGCCTTCGCGACCACAGCCAGATCGGTGCCGGCACGGCCGGTCTCGACGCCCGTCGGCGTGGCGGACGTCGGGTCACTCGGCTCCGGAGTCTTGCTGGGCTCCGCGGTGGGTGCTGCGGAACCATCGGATCCGCTGGTCCGCAGAGCGAGGCAGCTGCCGAGCAGGATGGCGAGGAGCAGTCCAACCAGCAGGAAGATCCACACCGCGGCACCGGGACCGCTGGCCCGTCCCGGGCTCCGGCGGCGACCGGCCGAACCGACCCGGGGGGTCGCGGCAGGCGGCACCGTCCGGTCGGGCAGGACGTACGTCGTCGCCGGTCCGTAGACCGGCGGGGCCTCGACCGGAGCAGGTGCGGGTGTCGATGGGTCGACGGGTGCACCGCAGTTGATGCAGAACCGACCGAGGTCGAGCTCGGCCCCGCAGCGCTGGCAGTACTTCATCGTCGTCACATCCACGCGGTCAGGCGCGGCGCTCCCGCTCACGGGCATCGACACGGCCAACCGCGGCCGGGAGGCGGCGTACGGCCTGGGCCAGCTCACGCAGGTCGTTGCCGAGCAGCGCCTGCGGGCCGTCGCACAGCGCCTCTTCCGGGTTGGGGTGCACGTCGACGATGACACCATCGGCACCGACGCCGATGGCGGCCTTCGACAGCGGCACCACGAGGTCCTTGCGGCCGCCGGCGTGCGACGGGTCCACGATGATCGGCAGGTGGCTGGTGGCCTGCACGACCGGGATCGCCGAGATGTCGAGGGTGTTGCGGGTCGACGGCTCGAAGGTCCGGATGCCGCGCTCGCAGAGCACGATGTCGAGGTTGCCGCTCTGGGCGATGTACTCCGCAGCCATGAGCCACTCCTCGATCGTCGCGGTCATGCCGCGCTTGAGGAGCACCGGCTTGCCGGCCTCGCCGACCTTCTGCAGCAGCCCGAAGTTGGCGGCGTTGCGTGTGCCGATCTGCAGCATGTCCGCGAACTCCGCGACCACGGCGACGTCACGCGCGTCGACGACCTCGGTGACGATCGGCATGCCGGTCGCCTCGCGGACGTCGGCCAGGATCTCGAGGCCCTTCACCCCGAGTCCCTGGAAGGCGTACGGCGAGGTGCGGGGCTTGAAGGCACCGCCGCGCAGGATCGTGGCGCCGGCACCCTGCGCCATGCGAGCGGCCTCGATGGTCTGCTCGGCGGTCTCCACAGCGCACGGGCCGGCGATGAAGGTGAACGTCTCCGGCCCGATCGGGACCTGGTGGCTGGCCGGGCCGACCCACACGGTCGAACGCTCGGCGTGGTGCTGCCGGCTGACCAGCTTGTAGGGGTCGGAGATCCGGTGGACGTCCGCGACTCCAGCCAGGGCGCGGAGGTTCAGGCCGTGGAACGAGTCGATGTCACCGACCAGGCCGATGATGGTGCGCTCGATGCCCTTGGAGACGCTGGCGTTGCCGCCCACGCTCGCCACGCGGGCAACGACGTGAGCGATCTCCGCATCCGTCGCCCCGGGGGCCATCACCACAACCATGCACGGATCCTAGCCCGCAGCTTTCTCGCCGCCGCGGGCCTTGTCGTCAGGCGGACTCAGCTTGCCCGGTGCTTGCCCTTGTCGGCTTCCTGCGGCCGCCCCTCGCGCTTTTCGGCCTCGATCCGGATGTCCTCGAGGTCGCGGATCAGCATCCGGCGCGTCGACTCGAAGCTGTGACGGCCGAGCACGTTCCAGCGCATCAGCTCGCTCTTGGTCCGTCCGGAGACGTCCATCGTGGCCGTGATCAGCAACCTGCTCGCGGTGCCGTCAGCGGTGCGCTCGATCAGGTACGCCGTGCGGATCCGGTCGTGGCGCAGCCGGGTCTCGTGGAGCGTGCGACTCGGCGGCTCGGACTCGATGACGTGCAGCTCCTCCTCACCGTGGTGGCCGAAGAAGTTGCGTTCCTCGCGCCACGTGGTCCCGACGTCGTACTCGCCGTCGGTGATGAGCTCTGCCGACTTCACGCTGCTCAGGATCTCGGCCGTGTGGGGGAGATCGGTGAGGACTCCCCAGATGGTCTCCGGGCTGGCGTCGATGGTGGTGTTGAGATGGATGACATGACCTGTCACGACAGGCCTCCCTTGGGTGCGGAACCCCCGCGCCCTCCATCGTGCTCCGCCCTCCGACAGTCCACAACAGGAGGACCCCTATCTCGCCGCGAAAGGGTCCAGGTGGTGAGGACTATCGGGAGAGCGCCTCGGCGCGGAGCTGCTGGAGCAGGTGCAGGTCGGCCGGGTCCTCGCGCGAGCCCGGCGTCTCGAGGATGAACGGCACACCTTCGGTGGCCGGGTGGGCGAACAGCTCGCGGAACGCGCCCGCGCCGATGTGCCCCTCGCCGATCCGCTGGTGACGGTCCTTGAACGCGCCGCGGACATCCATCGAGTCGTTGGCGTGGATCAGCCGGAGCCGGTCGGGCCCACCGATCTCGACGATGCGGTCGAGGGTTGCGGTCGCCCCGCCGACCTCGTCGAGCGGAGCTCCGGCCGCGAACACGTGGCAGGTGTCGAGGCAGACGCCGGCCTTCGGGTGGAGGTCGAGCGCGCCGAGGTAGGGGATCAGGTCCTCGACCCCCGCACAGAGCGAGCGGCCCTGGCCGGCGGTCGGCTCGAGCAGCAGCCAGGGCGCGTCGTCGGAGTCGCCCAGAGCGTCGAGGAGCGGCAGCAGTCCCTCGCGGACCTGGCGCATCGCCGCGTCGTACTTCTCGGAGGAGTCGGACGGGTCGACGAACGACCCGGTGTGCACGACGACGCCTTCGGCGCCGATCTCGGCGGCCCGCTTGAGGTTGTGGGCGACGACCGCGATCGAGTTCTCGTACGTCGCGGGGGTGGGGGAGCCGAGGTTCACGAGGTACGGCGCGTGGATGAACGCCCGCGTGCCGCCATGAGGACCAGCCTCGAGCTGGCGCCGGAACTCCTTGTCCTCGGCGGGCTTGCCGGCCGAGAGCGCCCAGCCGCGCGGGTTGCCGACGAAGACCTGGAGCGTCTCGTAGCCGAGCTCGCGCGCGGTGGTGAGGGCGCCGGCGACGAGCCCCTTGCCGACGGGGACGTGCGACCCGATGGGTCGCGAGATCTCGGGAGAAGTCATGTGGGTGGGTCCGATCAGACGAGGTAGAGCGTGACGGTGCTGCCCTTGGGCACGGACTCGCCCTCGCCGGGGGAGACGGAGGAGACGTAGCCGAGGCCGAGGTACATGTCGGCGTGCTTCTCGCTGACCTTCAGCCCGAGCGCCTCGAGCCGGTCGCGGGCCGCCTCGACGCCCATCGCGCGGAGGCGGGGGATCTCGACCAGCTCCGGCCCCTTGGAGACGACCAGGTTGACCGTGTCGTCACGGAACAGCTCGCCGTCCTTGGGGTCCTGCGAGATGACCTTGCCCTTCTCGACCTCGTCGGAGAACTCCTCGGTGACCGCGGTCTTGAGGTGGCGGTCCTTGAACCACTTCACCGCGGTCTTGGCGTCCTTGCCCGTGAAGTCGGTGATCTTGATCGGGCGCGGGCCACGGCTGATCACCAGGTCGACGGCAGTGCTGCGCTTGAGCCACTCACCCGCGGCCGGTGTGGTCGTGATGACCTGGCCCTCGGGGACCTTCGCGTGGTACTTCGGGACGGATCGACCGAAGGTGAGCCTGGCCTCGATGAGCGCGGCCTGGGCCGCGTCCTCCGTCATCTCCTTGAGGTCGGGCACCTGGTAGCGCTCCTTGCCCTTGGAGACGACGGCCTCGACCGTGTCGCCGGGCAGGATCCGCTCACCGGCTCCGGGGTCGGTCGAGATGACGCTGCCGGCCGGGACGTTCTCGTCGTAGGCCTCGCGGGCCACGTCGAACTCGAGACCGGCGTCCTCGATCTTCGCCTGGGCCTGCGCAACCTGGAGCTCGATGACCCCCGGGGTGCTCGTGTAGCGGGCGAACCCGAACCACCAGGCACCGAGCGCGATCGCCAGGGCGAGCACGAGCCCGCCGATCAGGAAGACCGCACTGCGCCGGGGGCGGTCGCGCTCCCACGAGTTCGGCTGGTGGGTCGCCACGAGCGCAGTCGCCGGCTCGTCGTACTCACCGGTGGACTCGTAGTCGTCGTACGCCGCAGCGGGCGCGGCCGGCACCGGGATCTCCGAGGTGGAGCCGAACTGCTCCTCCTCGTAGACGGATGCGACGGGCAGGGCGAGGTCGTCGAGGAGGTCGGGGTCGTCCGTGATGCCCGCGTCGACCGCGTGCTTGACCCGGTGCAGCTGGTGGAGCAGGACCTGCGCATCGGCCGGACGCAGCGAGCGATCACGGGCGGTCGCCCGGGCGACCAGCGCATCGACGTACGCCGGGAGCCCGCCGCGGACCAGCGCGGAAGGCGCCGGGATGTCCTCGTGGACGTGCTTGTAGGCCACCTGGATCGGGGACTCGCCCTCGTGCGGCTTGCGACCGGTGAGCAGCTCGTAGAGCACCACGCCGGCGGCATAGACGTCGGCACGTGCGTCCGCGCGGCCGTCGACGACCAGCTCGGGAGCGAGGTAGGAGACGGTGCCGATCAGCACGCCGCCGGTCGCGGTGTGCTGCGTGTCGGCGCTGACCGCCTTGGCGAGGCCGAAGTCAGCGACCTTCACGCGGCCATCGTCGGCGATCAGCACGTTCTCGGGCTTGATGTCGCGGTGGATCAGGCCCGCGCGGTGCGCCGCGGCGAGCGCCGAGAGGACCGGCTCGAGCAGCGCGAGCGCCTTGCCCGGCGCCATCGGCGACTCGCTGCGGATCACGTCACGGAGGGTGTGGCCGGGGATGTACTCCATGACCAGGAAGACCGTGCCGTGGTCGTCGCCCTGGTCGTGGACCGCGACGACGTGGGGGTGCGAGAGGCGGGCGGCGGCGCGGGCTTCGCGGACGAAGCGCGCGGCGAAGTCGCCGTCGTCTCCCATCCCGGGATGCATCACCTTGACCGCCACGACCCGATCGAGACGGACGTCCATCGCCTCGTAGACCGATGCCATCCCGCCGCGCGCAATGCGCGCGCCGACGCGGTATCGGCCGTCCAGCAGACGCCCGATCAACGGGTCGCTGGAGTCCCGTTCGTCTCGTGAGTCCACGGGGGCCATGGTACGGATCCGCGGGCCACTGGCCCCTGGCGGTGTCCGGCGCGCCGCCCAATTCCTCAGGCGGGGTTCCACCCGCGTGCGATCTGGTCACGGATCGCGAACACGTTCGCGACGTACGCCTGGGTTTCGTCGTAGAGACCGCGCTCACGCACCGCCCGGAGCCCCTGGTAGTACGCCGCGACCTGGTTCCGGGTGCTGCTGGTGTTGTCGTCGAGGAAGTCCAGGAGCAGGATCCCGGCGAGCACGTTGTCCTCGAGGCGGGTCAGCTCCAGCGGCCGGTCGGCGTACAGGCTCATCCAGGTGCCGGTGCCGGGCAGCACCTGCATCGCGCCGATGGCGTCGGCGTGGCTGACGTGGTGCATCTGCCAGCCGGACTCCTGCCACGAGACCGCCAGGGCGAGCCGCGGGTCGACCCCGTGCGCCCGCGCGGTCCGGATGATCTCTCTGCGCACCGCCGCACGGGAAGGATCGGCGTGCCGCCAGGTCCGCTTCGTCGCCTGGGGAGCCTTGTCCGGCTTGCTCTTCGGCTTGCTCGCCGGCTTGGTCGTTGCGCTGTCGCGGAGCGACTCCGGGACGACCGGGATGGTGATCCGCTGGCCGGCATACAGCGTCCCGGTCGAGCCGAGGTGGTTGTAGCGGATCAGCTCCGCGGTCCACGCGTGGTACCTCACCGCGAGCCCGCTGGCGGTCTCACCAGGGCGTACGACGTGGCCCACGAGGTTGCGTGGGCCGGGGAAGCCGGTGTCCGTGGTGGGCGCCGCCGCTAATGCCGGCGCGGCCCCTGCGGGGGAGGTGGCGAGGGTCAGTCCGGTGGCGATCAGTCCGGTGGCCAGGGTGGTTGTCAGGGTGGCTGTCAGGCTTCGAACTCGGGTGGAGGTCATCGGACCTTTCCCTCCGTCATGCCGCGCGGAGCCGGGAATCTCCGAGTAGATCCCCTGGGGAAGGCGGCCACGCAACCTGTCGACCGTAACCCGTGGTGCTGATGTGACTCAAGGGGCGCAGGTGAACTTTCGGGGAGACCGCCTTTCCATTCGGCGCCGCGTCCACGGGTTCTCGCGAAAAGCAGTGGGAGTGGGAGAGTAGGGGTGTGAACGACGTTTCCCCCACCCCCGCGCCCGATCTCGCCACCCTTGTGACCGACTGGTTCGACTGGTCCGAGGCCGCCAAGGCCCTCGGTGTGAGCGTGAACAAGGTGCGCACGATGATCCGCGAGCACGAGCTCGCCGCGGCGGTCCCGAGTGAGGGTGCCGGCCAGCGCGTGCCTGCGGAGTTCATCCAGGACGGCCTGGTCGTCAAGGGCCTCCCGGGTCTCCTGACGATCTTCCACGACGGTGGCTGGGACGACCGCGAGGCCATCGAGTGGATCTTCACCGATCTCGACCTGCCCGGGCGCCCGATCGACGCGCTCCGCGAGAACCGCGGCTCCGAGGTCAAGCGCCGGGCCCAGGTCCTGGCCCACTGAGGCGTGCCGATCTGACATGGCCCGTCCATCGCGCAACGGACTCCCCGCCGGCTTCCCGACGCGTCTCCCGCGCACGCGGTCGCAGTGGATCGCTGCGATCCTCGTGGCCGTCGTCGCTCTCGCCTTCTGGTGGTTCCAGAACCGCGACTCGGCCGCGCCGGTGCCGGATCGGCCGGAGAGCGCGTCGACCACCACCGACCGCGGGTCGTCCGGCACGGACCGGGAGTCGGGGCTGCCCTGGGTGTCGGTCGCGGAGCTGCCCGACGAGGCAGGCGAGACGCTCGAGCTGATCGACTCCGACGGCCCGTTCCCGGAGGAGCGGGACGGCGTGGTGTTCCAGAACCGCGAGGGGATCCTGCCGGACCACGACCGCGGCTACTACCACGAGTACACCGTGCCGACCCCGGGCGAGGACGACCGCGGAGCGCGACGCATTGTGACCGGCGGCCCGGGGGAGTACTACTGGACCGGAGACCACTACGCCTCCTTCGAGAGGATCGCCCGATGAGCGGACTCGCTGCTCTCCTGGCCCGGCGCCAACAGCCCGGCGTCTTCCGGTGGCACGCTGCGTTCGATGCCTCCGATGTCGGTCACACGGTCGAGCACGCCGGCTGGCGGTTCGCGCTGCTCGACGCCTGGCCGACCGACTCCAAGGCGGACTTCCTCCAGCGCATCGGGGAAGCCCTGGCCCTCCCTGCCTACTACGGCCACAACCTCGACGCCCTCGCCGACTGCCTGGCCGACCTGCCCTCCGAGCGCGTGGAAGGCACGGTCGTGCTCTGGGAAGGGTGGGGCCCCTTCGCCCACGCCGACGAGCGCGGTTTCAACCTCGCGCTCCAGGTCCTGCGCGAGCGGGCGGAAGCACCCGACGAGGCGCCGTTCGTCGTGCTGCTGCGGGGCGACGGCCCGGACCTCCAGTCCGTCTCCTCGCTCGACTGAGCAACTCGACCGAGCAACGCGACCGCAACTGGTCTGAATCGGCAGCTCTTCGCGCTGCGAACCTGCCACGTGAGACCAGTTGCGGCGGAGTCAGGTCAGGTCGTACGCCGCGTGGCCGCGGCCGCGAGGTCGCGCAGCGTGCCCTTCGCGGACTCGTCGACCGGCGACCGGTCGAGCGCCTCGAGTGACTGGGCGGCGAGCGCCTCGATCATCTCCTCGACCTGCTGGTCGGCTCCCGAGGAGCTGATGATGCGACGCAGCTCGTCGACCTGCTCGGGGGAGAGCTCGCTGCCCAGGGCGCCGTCCAGCAGCTCGGCCTCGGCCGCGGGAGCGGCATCGAGCGCGAGTGCCACGAGCACGGTGCGCTTGCCCTCGACGAGGTCGTCGCCCGCGGGCTTGCCCGTGAGCGCCGGGTCGCCGAAGACACCGAGCTGGTCGTCGCGCAGCTGGAACGCCTCGCCCAGCGGCAGCCCGAAGTCGGTGAGGGCGGTGAGCTGCTCCGGGGTGGCGCCGGCGAGCGCGGCCCCGATGTGCAGCGGTCGCTCGACGGAGTACTTCGCGGACTTGTAGCGCAGCACGGTCATCGCGGTGGCCACGTCGGCCCGACCACGCGCCTGGACGGACACGTCGAGGAACTGGCCGGCCACCACTTCGGAACGGCACAGGTCGAAGACGTCGAGGGCAGCGGACACGCGCTCGAGGGGGAGGCCGCAGCGGCGGAGCATCTCGTCGGCCCAGGTCAGCAGGAGGTCGCCGAGCAGGATCGCTGCGGCCGCGCCGTACTGCACCGGGTCGCCGGCCCAGCCGGCCTCGCGGTGTGACGCCTCGAAGACGCGGTGGGTCGCGGGCCGGCCGCGGCGCGTGTCGGAGGCATCCATGAAGTCGTCGTGCACCAGGGCACTCGCGTGGAGCAGCTCGAGGGCGGCGCAGGCGCGCAGCAGCGCGAGCTCCTCCGCGGTGCCTGCATTGGCAGGCTGGATGGCCCGGTAGCCGGCGTGGCAGAACGCGGCGCGAAGGCGCTTGCCCCCGCTCACCGCGACCCGCGCTTCGGCGATCAGGGCGGTTGCGTCGGCGCCGAGCTCGGCGAGGCGCTCGGACTGCTCCTCGAGGAAGGCATCGAGGACCGTCTGCACGGAATCCCGGAAGAGGGCCGCGTCGAACGGGGTCCGGTCAGCTGGCAGGGCGGAGGTCACGCACCGAGCCTAACGATCGACGCGGATTGCTGGACATCGGCCCGGAAGCACCGACCGGACTCCTTACGATGGAGTCATGACCCAGGGCAGCAACAGCATCGGGGCGCGCATTCGCTCGGGGGAGCGTTCGTTCTCATTTGAATTCTTCCCGCCGAAGGACGAGGCGGGCGAGGTCCAGTTGTGGCAGGCCATCCGCGACCTCGAGGCCTACGCGCCGACCTTCGTCTCGGTGACATACGGCGCCGGCGGCTCGACTCGTGACCGCACCGTCGACATCACCGGTCGCATCGTCCGGGAGACCTCGCTGCTCCCGATGGCGCACCTGACCTGCGTGGGACACACGAAGGACGACCTCGACGAGATCCTCGGCGCCTACGCCTCTGCCGGCGTGACCAACGTGCTGGCCCTGCGCGGCGACCCCAAGGAGGGTCCCCGCGCCGAGTGGACGCCGACCGAGGGCGGTTTCCAGCATGCCGTCGAGCTGGTCCAGCTCGCCGCCTCGCGAGGCGGCTTCAGCGTCGGCGTCGCGGCGTTCCCGGAGGGCCACCCGTCCGCCGAGTCGCTCGAGCACGACGCAGAGGTGCTGGTCGACAAGGCCCGTGCCGGTGCCGAGTTCGCCGTCACGCAGATGTTCTTCGACGCCAGCGACTACTTCGCGCTGGTGGAGCGGGTCCGCGAGCACGGCGTCGACATGCCGATCCTGCCCGGCATCATGCCGATCCTGAACCTCAACGCGATCGCCAAGCAGGGCGAGCTGATCGGCACCTCGGTGCCCGCACACGTGGTCGACGCCTTCGCCGGCCTGCAGGAGCCTGCCGACATCCGCGCCAAGGGCATCGAGCTCGCCATCCAGCTGTGCCGCGACCTGCTCGACGGTGGTGCGCCCGGCCTGCACTTCTACACGCTGAACCGCTCCAAGGCGACGCGCGAGATCTTCGAGGCGCTCGGTCTGTCCTGACCCTTCCGGGTCAGGCGGGGCCGATCTCCTGGGCGACCAGGCTCGCGGACAACCCGACATAGGGGAGTCCCGAACCCGGGGTGGCGTGTGCGCCGGCGGCGTACACGCCCGGGATCGGGGTGGTCGGGCCGAGGCGGTGACGGAGCGTGTCACGGCCCTGCCAGAGCACGCCGAACGGTGAGCTGCCGTTCTGCTCGACCTGCACGAGGGGTGAGCGGTCGATGCGCACCTCGACGTGGGGGCGGACGTTGACGCCCTTGCGGGACAGGGCGAGGACGACGTCCTCGGCGAGCTTGCCGCGACCCTGGATCGTCCACGCCTGACCGCCCTCGGGAGCGGTGCCGCCGGTGCGGACCACCAGGGTCGGGTCGCCGTGGAAGACGGTCTCGGGGCCGAGCTCCGGGATGTCGTCGCCGGTGAGCCCGAGGTGGACCACCACTGGGGGCATCGCGGGCATCGTGCGCATGACGTGCTGCTTGAGGACGGGCAGTGTGCGCGGGTCGATCGCGCAGACCACGAAGTCGGCGTCCACCTCTCCGGCATCGGTCGCGACAGCGACTGCGCGCCCGTCGCGGACCACGATGTCGCGGACCCCGGTGTCGAGCTGGACGTCGACCTTGCGCGTCTCCAGGCGATCGGCGAGTGCAGTCGAGAGCCCCGCCATGCCGCCGGGCACGGTCCAGGCGCCGAAGTTCTGCTCGACGTAGGCCTGCATGCCCATCCACGCCGGCACGTTGCGGATGTCATGCCCGTCGGCCACGAAGGGGTGGGCCGCGACCAGCCTCAACCGCTCCTCGCGGAGGGTGCGGCGCAGGCGCCTGGCCAGGGTCTCGCGGGTGAAGATCCGGGCGGCGGTCGCCTTGTCGGCCAACTCGGGACGCCAGGGTCGCTCGAGGTACTCCCGGCGCAGCAGCTCCCAGTCATCGGCGTACGACGACACGTGCTCGCACCAGGCGTCGCCGAGGCCGGGGGCGAGCTCCTCGAACGCGTCGTACTGCACTCCGCGTGAGCCGCCGCGCAGCGCGACGGTGGTGCCGTCCTCGAACCAGTGCTCGCGCACGACGTCCTGGGGGACGAGGTCGAGCTCCTTCTCGAGGGGTCGGCCCGACTTGCGGAACAGGTCCCGGATCACGGCAGGCAGGAGCGTCGAGGTCGGGCCGGCATCCCACGTGAAGCCCTCGGACTCGATCGTGCTGACGGCACCGCCGAGGTGCTTGCCGCGTTCGAGGAGGGTGATGTCGTGGCCGAGCTTGGCCAGCCGGGCTGCGGAGGCGAGTCCGCCGAACCCGCCGCCGATCACTGCAATACGTGCCATGAGCGCACCCTAGGGGTCAGGCGTAGGCGGATGGACGGCGGTCCGTCCGCTTCCACCTCCGCCAGCCACGCCGGATCAGCTTGATCGCGTAGTAGAGGACGACCAGTCCGATCACCAGCAGCGTCGCGGCGATCGACGCGGCGATGTAGGGGTGGTGCAGGGCGAAGAGCATCACGACGAAGACCGCCGAGTCCTCGGCGAGGCTGGCCAGGATGTTGGTGGCCGGCTCCGGGGAGGCGTTGATCGCCAGCCGGGTGCCGGCCTTCACGCTGTGGGCGGCGAGCGCGGAGCTGCCTCCGACGACACCCGCGACGGCCTGGTTCAGGCTGTCGGCGTCGCCGGCGAGCAGGACACCGACCACTGCGCCGACGGTGGGGCGGATCGCTGTGGAGATCGCGTCCCAGGTCGAGTCGACGTAGGGGATCTTGTCCGCGACGAACTCCATGGCGAACATGAACCCGGCCGCGGCGAGCACCTCCCAGCGTCCCAGGACGTCGGGGAGCTGGCCGAACGTCCCGAATCGCTCCGCGAGCCCCAGCACGAGGAGAACGAGGTAGCTGTTGACGCCGCTGGCCCAGCCGCTGGAGAAGACGAGCGCAAGACTTTCCACGCGCTGAATCTAACGGGCGGCTCAGCCTGCGGCGATGACCTTTGCCAGGCTTTCGGCGTCGCGCCCGACCACGGTCGTGCCGTCGCCTGCGGTGATGATCGGGCGCTGGATCAGGCGCGGGTTGTGCACCATCAGCGCCAGCCAGTCGCCGCGGTGCGCCTCGTCCCTGGGTGGGAGCGTCACGCCGAGCCCCTTCGCGTCGCCCGTCCTCGCGATGTGCCACGGGTCCACGCCCAGGCGGGCAAGGACATCCTCGAGCTCGGCGGCGGTCGGCGGCTCGTCGAGATAGCGCCGGACGGTGTAGTCCGCGCCGGTGGCGTCGAGCTCGCTGACGGCCGTGCGGCACTTGGAGCAGGCAGGGTTGAGCCAGATCTCGATCATTCAGTCCACCTCGATCGCGGTGCCGCCGGTCAGGCGGAGGAGCTCGTCGTAGGTCGTGGAGAAGACCGCCGACGGGTGTCCGGCCGCTGCCCACAGGACGGGATGCTTCTGCAGCCAGATGTCGACCCAGGTCGGGATCGGGCTGGGGTGCGCGATGGGGGACACGCCGCCGATCACCTGCCCGGTGTGGTTGCGGACGAAGTCGGCGTCAGCCCGCTTCAGCTTCGGTACGGCGATGCGCGCGGCCGTCGCGGTCGTGTCCACCCGGTGTGCGCCACTGGTGAGGACCAGGACGGGCTCGTTGTCGCTGGAGAACAGCAGGCTGTTCGCGATGGCACCGACCTCGCAGCCGAGCGCGGCGGCGGCCAGGGCTGCCGTGTGCGCGGATTCGGGGAGGACGATCACCTCGCCGGTGCCGCCGAGACGCTCCAGTTCAGCGCGAAAACTCGTGATCGAGGGGTGCTCGTCCATGCCCTCGACCCTAGTCGGACCAGTTTTCCCCAGGGCACGCGGTCGAGGTTGTCCTGTTGTCGGAGGGCAGGTGTAGCGTTCCTCTTGTTCGAACAACTGTTCGATCAGGCGGGTCGACGACCGAAGGAGATTCCCGATGATGCTGTTGCCCGCGACGACGCACGCCTACCTCGAGCGCGCTGCCGAGTCGCTGCGTGAAGCGATCACGACGAGTGACGTCCCGACCCGCTACGCCCACGCCCATGTCGCTGCGTTGCGCGCCGCGGCGGCACTGCTCGCCGCCCGGGCCCACCCGGACCCCAAGCGCCGGCGCCAGAAGAACGCCTGGGTCCTGCTCGCGGAGGTGGCGCCCGAGCTGACGGAGTGGTCCGCGTTCTTCGCCGCGGGTGCGTCCAAGCGCGCGGCAGCCGAGGCGGGTTCGCGTCGTGCGGTGTCCGAGCGGGATGCGGACGACCTCGTGCGTGACGCAGACCGCTTCCTCTCCGTGATCGAGCAGGCGCTGGGCCTGGCGCCGCACCTGCCGGTCGAGGAGGAGATCGTGTTCCGGCCCGCGCTTCGCGCGGGCGCCTGATCTCTGTCCTACTAGGGTGGGATCCATGGCAGGCACCGGTGGAGTGGCAGGCAGCGAGCGCGAGCGACCCGGCGAACGCCGTGCGGCCGCACGCACGACAGTGGTGTGGAACGCTCTCGACGCCGTTCTGGCAGGCCAGCCCGGAGCAACGGTGCTCGACATCGGCGGTGGCACGGGTGGCTTCGCTGTCCGGGTCGCCGAGCTGGGGCATCACGTTCGCGTGGTCGACCCGAGCCCGGACGCCTTGGCCGCACTTGGCCGACGCGCGCAGGAGCAAGGCGTTGCGGAGCGGGTGACTGCCCAGCAGGGCGACCTCTCCACGTTGCTGGAGCTCGTGCCGGGCGCCAGTGTCGATGTCGTGCTGTGCCACGGGGTGCTGGAGGTCAGCGATGACCCGGCTGCCGCGTTGGCGACCATCGCCACCGTCCTGCGACCGGGCGGCACGCTCAGCCTGCTCGTCGCGCAGCGCCATGCGGCCGTCCTGGCCCGCGCGATGGCCGGCCACTTCGGCCAGGCGCTGACCCTCCTCGACGGTGGTCCGGGTGAGGTGCCGGCGCGAGGGCGTGGCACCGGGCGCCGCTGGACGGCTGCCGAGATCGTCGCGCTGCTCGACGCGGCTGGGTTCGCGGTGACCGCTCAGCATGCGGTGCGGGTCTTCACCGATCTGGTTCCTGGCGCCGTCCTCGACGCCGAGGTCGGGGCAGCTGACGCGCTCCTCGAGCTCGAGCAAGCGGTCGCCGAAAGACCGGAGTACCTGCCTCTGGCAACACAGATCCACGTGCTCGCAACGCACTGATTCGCGAGACATTCACGAAATTTCCGGACCGGCGGCTACCACCGGCGAGAACGGCTGCCTAGACTGATGGCAGATCATCCGTGCGGCCCAGGTGAGGAGGAGCCATGCCACTGTCGGAGGAGGAGCTTCGCCTGCTCGAGCAGATGGAGCGCGCACTCACCGAAGAGGACCCGAAGTTTGCGTCCACCTTGCGTGGCAGCTCGTTTCGTCGGGCCGCTCGTCAGCGTGCACTGCTGGCCGGGGTCGCGTTCCTCGGTGGAGTCGCCCTGCTGATGACGGGGGCGGTGACCGAGCTCATCCCGGTTGCTGTCCTGGGCTTTGTGGTCATGCTGCTCAGCGCGACCTATGCGCTCTCTGCGCTGCGCGCCCGCCCGACCCCGTCGGCGCATGACCAGGGTTCGCTCCACGACCGCATGGACCGCTGGCGCCACCGCCACGAGGACTGAGTCTCCTCAGGCGCCGTCTCCTCAGGCGTCTGCCGGCGGGTCGAGTTGATCGACCACGCCCGAAGCATGTTCCTGCCTGACGCGTGCGCCGCTGCGCGTCGTACGCCGGTGCAGTGAGCGTGGCCACCAGCGAGCCCGGCGTTGTGCTGCCGGCGATGCGCCGTCGCGCAACGCCTCGAGGCAGGTTTCGGTGTCCACGGCGAGCTGGTCGTCGAGCGGTGGCTGCTCCCCGGCCGGCGCGTAGCGCGCGGTCTCGAGCGTGGTCACCAGTCGTCGCAGCGCGGCCGGGGCTTCGGGCACCGAGTTGACGGTGCCGGCGAGCGCGAGACCAGTGGCGCGGGGTGACCGTTCCTCGGGCCACGGCACGCCGAGGTCGATAGCGGTGTCGCGGAGCTCGGCCCACATCTCCTCGGGGGTCGCTGCTGCCATCCGACGGGCCCGGCGGCGGCGACGCAGTGCCCGTGGCAGCGCTCCGAGCAGGAGCAGGGCGAACGCGCCGACGCCGACTGCCGGAAGCCAGGTCGTGAGGAGCTCGCTGGAGGTGTCCTGCCCGGACGACCCGGTCTCGGGGCGTGGCTTCGTGCCGGCCGAGATGGACGGCCGAACGGTCGACGGGGTGGCAGTCGCAGAGGGCCCGCTCGACGGCTGCGCGGTGGGGCGGGTGTAGCCGGGAACGGCGACGGTGTGCGAGGTGGGCGTCGGCTCGAACATCACCCACCCGGCACCTGCGATGTAGAGCTCCGGCCACGCGTGCAGGTCGTGGCTGCTGAACTCATAGGTGTCGGTGGTCGTGCGGTCGCCGGACAGGAACCCCACGGAGACGCGGGCAGGGATGTCCAGCTCTCGGGCGAGCACCGCCATTGCCGCAGCGAACTGCTCGCAGTAGCCCTCGCGGCCGTCCGGGCTGAGGAAGTGCTCCAGGGCGGCGAGCCCGTTGCCGGGCGCGATCCGGGTCGAGTAGGTGAACTCCGACTGGAAGAACCGCTGCAACGCCACCCCGCGGTCGTAGTCCGTCGACGCTCCCCGGGTCTCCCGCTCCGCCACGGTGCGAAGGCTGTCGGCGGCGCGCGGGAGCCGGGTGTAGTCGTCCTGGATCTGGTCGGGCGCCGGACCCGCCGCCGCGAGCTGGTCGGCGGTCAGGGTGGGACGGAACTCGGTCAGGGGATAGGAGAGTCCAGCCGTGGTCACGTCGTCGACGGCGCGGAAGTCGAGGGTGTCCGCGCCGTAGCGCCAGTCGGAGCCGGCTTCGATCGAGCGGAGGTAGCGCGGGGTCGGGAGCCACGAGGACGCGAGGCGTTCGGTGACGCTCACCTGCCACCCGATGGTCTCACCGGGCTGGCTCGGGTCAAGGCCGAGCAGCGGGATCTCGCCCGTCGCCGACTGGCTCTGTGGCCGCGGGTGGTCGCCGGGTCGCCATGACTTCCCGTCGAACTCGTCGAGCACGGTGAGCCGGACGTAGGACGGGGCGGGGGTGCTGGGCCCTGAGGTCACCTTCACCCGGAGCAGTGGGATGTCCGCCCCGAGCACGAGGTCGCGCTTGAGGTCGGCGATCGGGTCGGTGATCCGGACCGGGCCGGAGTTGCCGGTGCCGAACCCGGGAAGGGTCAGCGTGGGCTGGCTGGGAAGGACTGCGGAGACGAGGACTGCCGCCGTCAGCGCCGCGGCGCCGATCAGCGCTCCGCCGCGTGGTCGGTCGCCGGTCTCGATCCGGCGGCCCCACCGCTCGAGCCGGCCGCGCTCGTCAGCGAAGAGCATTCCCAGGAAGCACGCACCGCCGATCACGAAGGCGGGCCAGGCGGTCGGGGTCCCGAGGATGCTCACCGGCACCGTGTAGGCCATCAGCAACGGCAGCCCGGCCACCGCCACGCGGCCGAGGGTGACGGCCACCAGGTCGACGACCAGGTGGACGGCCAGGGCACCGCCCAGCAGCAGCGGGAGGATCGTCGGAACGTCGTCGCCGACCGGCGCTCGGTAGGTGCCCGCGGAGTCGACGGCGCTTGCGACCGCCTCGACGGCAGCCCGGACCGAGGTCGGCGTCGGCAACCCGCCGGAGCCCCAGAAGCCATGGACCACGAGCAGCGCAACCAGCAGCTGGCCGCTGAGCACCACGAGCCAGGACAGGGAGGCGAGGCGGAGCAGGGCGCCGGTGGCGGCGATGAGGGCGATGCCGATGAAGACCTGTCCGAGCAGGTCGCCCGGCAGCTCGCTGAGCCGTTCCCACGCAACGAGGATGACCCACGAGGTGAGCGCGGTGAGAGCGGTCAGGAGCGGCTGTGCTCCGGCACGCCTCATGAGCTGCGCCGGGTGGGTGCGGAGGCAAGGTCCTGCCAGAGCTGCGGGAGTGAGACCCCGGGGCCTGCGGCAACGGCCCGCCAGCCCAGGGTGCGTAGCGACAGTGCCGGGTCGGCGGCCGGCCGGCCGAGCCACCCGTCGACGTCGAGCGCGATCGCGAGGGGAGACTCGGAGTGGTGGACCATCCGGTGCAGGGCTGCACGGTCGTGCTCGGTCACCTCGCCGAGCACGGCGATGAGCATCCCCGTGCGCGCGGTGTCAGCGACCCAGCTGGTCTCCAGCACCCCGCGGCGTACGCCGTCCACGACGGCCAGCTCCTCGAGGAGCCGGCGCGTGTCCGGGCCGGAGCTCCGCTCGTGCCACGCATCGCTGCGGGCTGCGTTCGCCCCGTCGGCCGTGACCAGGCGGACGGTGAAGCCGCGCTCGGCCAGGTGCGTGACGATCGAGGCTGCCATCGAGACGGCCGTCTCGAGTGACGACGCGGCGCCGTGGCCCCGGTGTGCGGAGACCCGGTTGTCCAGCAAGACCGTGGCCCGCGACTGCCAGGGCTGCTCCTCGCGGCGCACCATCAGCTCGCCGGTGCGGGCACTGCTGCGCCAGTGGACGCGGCGGAGCGCATCGCCGTGGCGGTACTCCCGAACGGTGACGTCCTCAGCGCTGCCGCTCGCGAAGGCGCGGGGCCGGTTGTCGCCGGCGCCGGTCCACGCTCCGCTCAGGCCCGTCATCGGCAGGCGGACGACCGTCGGCGTCACGATCAGCTCCGCCTGGGTCTGGAAGGACCGGGAGAGCTCCACCAGCCCGAACGGATCGGTGACGCGGGCGGTCATCGGCCCGAGGACGAAGCGCCCACGCACGTCGGACCGCACCGTGTAGTCCACCCGGCGCTCCCAGGCGCGAGTCAGTCCGCCGAGCACGAAGCGGGGGCGCGAGCCGAGCGCCCACGGCACCTGGTCCTCCAGCCGCACCGTGCCGAGCAGGGCGCGCCCTGCATTGCTGATCTCGAGGGTGACGAGGGACGACTGGCCTGCGGCAACCTGTCGGGGCTCCACGGCGCGGGCCAGCGAGAGCCGGTAGCGACTGAGGCCGATCAGCGCAGCGCTCGCCACGGGAAGTACGACGAGGAGCAGCCCCACCCGGCTCAGTGCGACCTGGCCCAGGGCGATGCCACAGAACAGGGCGGTGATCCCGCCGGCCAGGAGCGTGCGACCCCGAGTCGTGAGGGCGCCGAGCCCGCTGCGCATGGTGCTGCCCTCAGCCGTGGGAGGTGCTGCTGGCCGGGACGGGAACCCGGGACACGATGCCGCTCAGGATCGACGCCGGAGTGCGCCCGGACAGCGACGCCTCGACGTTGGGGATGAGGCGGTGGGTCAGCACCAGGGGTGCGAGGTCGAGCACGTCGTCGGGCAGGACGAAGGAGCGCCCCTGCAGCGCGGCGTGGGCCTTCGCCGCGCGGACCAGGTGGAGTGTCGCGCGGGGTGATGCGCCGAGCACGAGGTCGGGGCTGGTGCGTGTGGCAGTGGTCAGGGCCACGGCGTAGCGGGCAACGGCGTCAGAGACGTGGACCGAGCCGACGATGTGCACGAGCTTCCGGAGCTCGGCGGCGTCGGTGACCGGCTCGAGGTCGTCGAGCGGGTTGCGGCGTGTGTGGCTGTCGAGCATCGCGAGCTCGGCGGCGAGTGGGGGATAGCCCATCGAGACCCGGCACATGAAGCGGTCGCGCTGCGCCTCGGGGAGGGCGTAGGTGCCCTCCATCTCGATCGGGTTCTGGGTGGCGATGACGAGGAACGGAGACTCGAGCTCGACGGTGTTGCCGTCGACGGTGACCTGGCGCTCCTCCATGCACTCGAGCAGCGCGGACTGCGTCTTCGGTGAGGCGCGGTTGATCTCGTCGCCCACCACGACATTGGCGAAGACAACGCCCGGATGGAACTCGAAGGTCCGGGTGTCGGGGTTGAAGACGCTGACCCCTGTGACGTCGGAGGGGAGCAGGTCGGGCGTGAACTGGATGCGCTTGACGCTGCCCTCGATCGAACGGGCCAGCGCCTTGGCGAGCATCGTCTTGCCGACGCCGGGCACGTCCTCGATCAGCAAGTGCCCCTCGGCGAGCAGCACGACGAGTGCCGTCCCGACCACGTCGGGCTTGCCTTCGATCACGCGCTCGATGTTCTGGCGAACCCGTCCCGTGACACGCGTGAGCGTCTCGAGGTCGCCTGTCTCCACTGCCACGAGGCCACCGTAGCGCCGCGCCGAAGGGAGCCGGAGAGCGCTTCGAAAAGTGCGTCCGAATCGACACCTCCCGCCGTGCGGCTCCATCGGCAACGGCTACTCCCTGAAAAAGGGAGCAAATTGCGCCTCAGATGGTTGACGGTGGTGGGTAGTGGAGTAAAGTGGAGCGCAGTGGAGGAAGAGTGGGGGAAAGGGGTGCGGCGAGATGTTCTTCGGCACCTACACCCCCAAGCTCGATGACAAGGGGCGTCTCTTCCTTCCGGCCAAGTTCCGGGATCAGCTGGCGGAGGGGCTCGTGGTGACTCGTGGTCAGGAGCGCTGCCTCACCGTCTGGTCGATGTCGGACTTCGCAGGCATGACCGACCGGCTCCGCGAGGCGCCAGTCACCAACAAGGGAGCTCGTGACTACGTCCGCATGCTGTTCGCGGCCGCGTCGCAGGAGATCCCCGACAAGCAGGGCCGGATCTCCATCCCGTCCGTCCTGAGGGACTACGCGTCCCTCGAGAAGGACGTCATGGTGATCGGCGCGATGAACCGGATCGAGATCTGGGACCCGACGTCCTGGGCGACCTACTCCGAGGAGCAGGAGCAGAAGTTCTCCGAGCTCTCGGATGAGGTCTTCCCGGGGATCTGATCCACCAACAACACCAAAGCTGATTCGCAGGACGAGGTCTCGTGCCCACTCCTGTCCGTCCCCTGGGGCACCTTCCCCGGTTCCAGGCGACGACTTCCCCCACCACGGGAGTGGGCAGGGACCTGGTCCGGCGAATCGGCATCACGTCATGGGGCGACTCGTCGCCCCGCACCTGAAGGGTCGAGATGAGCACCAACGTCACGGACGCACCCGCACCGCGGGTACGCGAGCAGGCCCGCGAGGTCCTGGCCGTGATGGCGCTCTCGGCAGGTTTGTCAGTCGTCTGCAGCCTCGCGTTGCTCCTGATCATCGCCAGCGGCGGGCAGGGGTAGTCCGCACCATGACCTCTCCCCGCCACGTCCCCGTCCTCCTCGACCGGGTCGTCGCGCTGCTGGCGCCTTCCCTCGAGCAGCCCGGCTCCGTGCTCGTCGACTGCACGCTCGGCCTCGGCGGCCACAGCGAGGCTGTGCTGAGCGCGTGCCCGAACGCCCGTGTCATCGGCATCGACCGCGACCCCAACGCGCTGCGGATGGCGGGGGAGCGCCTGGCTCCCTTCGGTGACCGGTTCACCGGCGTCCACGCGGTGTACGACGAGATCCTCGACGTGATCGCGGACCTCGGACTGCCGTCCGTGCAGGGCGTCCTGTTCGACCTCGGTGTCTCCTCCATGCAGCTCGACGTCCGCGAGCGGGGCTTCGCCTACGCCGAGGACGCTCCGCTCGACATGCGTATGAACGACGGCACGGGCATGACCGCAGCGGACATCCTGAACACGTACCCCGTGGAGGAGATCGCCCGGATCCTGCAGTGGTACGGCGAGGAGAAGTTCGCGCGCAAGATCGCCCGCGCGATCGTCGCCGAGCGCGAGAAGGAGCCGTGGACCCGCTCGGGTCGCCTCGTCGAGCTCCTGTACGCCGAGATCCCGGCGCCCGCGCGGCGCACCGGCGGGCACCCCGCCAAGCGCACCTTCCAGGCGCTCCGCATCGAGGTCAACGACGAGATCGACGTCCTGCGTCGCGCCATCCCGGCCTCTCTCAAGGCGGTGGCGGTCGGTGGCCGCGTCGTCGTCGAGTCCTACCACTCGCTCGAGGACCGGCTGGTGAAGCAGGCCTTCACCGCCGTGACCCGCCTCGACGTACCCCACGACATGCCGGTGGTCCCCGCCGACCGTCAGCCGGTCTTCGTCAACCGCACGCGCGGTGCCGAGAAGGCCGTCGAGCCCGAGCTGACCGAAAACCCCCGAGCCGCCAGCGTTCGCCTCCGCGCCGTCGAGCGCGTCCGTGAAGGAGCCCTCTCGTGAGCACCCCGCAGCAGTCCCGCATCCGCGTCCAGAGGATTGCGGAGGAGGCCGTCGAGCGTGCCCGCCTGCGGGTGGTGCCGCGCAGTCGGGTGCGGGCACCGAAGGTGCCCTTCGTGATGCTGGTCAGCATGATCCTGCTGGCCGGCGTCGTCGGTCTGCTGATGTTCAACACGACCATGCAGCAGAACTCGTTCACCGCCGAGGACCTCGAGCTGCAGGCCGCGGACCTCCGCTCGCAGGAGCAGTCGCTCCAGGCGGACCTCGACGAGCTCCGCGACCCGCAGCGCATCGGCGAGCGGGCGATGAAGCTCGGCATGGTGGTGCCGGCCTGCCCCCGCTTCCTCTACCTCGGCACCAACAAGCTGACCCCGAGCTGTGGCGAGCCGTCCCAGGCCCTCGACGTACGCCCGCCGGCGCCGCGTCGCCCGGACTCGCTCGTTCCCGAGCGCACGGTCGTGAAGCTCAAGCCGGTCGATGCCGCGGCGAAGCAGACCGCGACGAACACCACCCAGAACACCGGCGACACGCCCTCCGGGCAGACCGCAACGACCCGTGGCGCCCGGTCTAATGGAGTTCCGGCAACTGACCTGTTGGGCCCATCGACCCTTCCGAAGGACTCACGTGTCGACCCGCACCGCGCCGCCCCGCCCGGTCTCCGGGCAGAGCCTCCGCCGATGGCCCGTCCCAGGGCCCGCGGGGACCGGGTCGCGGGGGAGC